>NZ_CP039852.1:1380000-3811475 GCF_006228385.1 Salinimonas iocasae | reverse complement strand
GTATAAATAGCTCCGATAGTCGCTACGACACCAACAATGCTATATATGCCATCGAAAAAAGGCCTGGGGGATTTTCAGGCGAGAGTCGACATAATCATTAGATGATGAGCAGGAAAATTTATTATTTGATCTTATCGTTGTGGATTATCTGATCTTACTAACAGAAAGTAAACGATCATCCGCAAAGATCCTCACGATCAATAATGTAAATAATTGAAAAATAGTATCTATTTAGTTTATCTATATAAACATCGATCTCGATAACAATCACCCCTGTACAGGTGATCAGGGGTGATCTTCACGTGCTTTTTATACGTTTTCACACACGTCAGTAACAGGCACCTGTGGATAATTTTTAGCAAAATTTGGTTTTATTCACAGAAATAACCTGCTAATAACTTCCAGATACCAGTGCTTTCATAAAACTGAACAAAAAATAGCTAAAAGTCAGTGGCTATTCATGCATTATCCATTGACAGAAGGCCGCGAGATCTCTAGAATTCGGCATCCTTTTGGGTAGGCAGTGTTAGTTACCTAACAGCATCAATAGAAAGTTAGTTTTTAAACTTTTGAGAATGCGTTATTTCAATACCGCCTGTGTTTAACTAGATAAGTGAGACTTTGGTCATGAAAAGAACATTTCAACCGAGCAACTTAAAGCGCAAGCGTTCACACGGTTTTCGTGCTCGTATGGCGACTAAAAATGGTCGTAAAGTACTAGCAGCTCGCCGTGCTAAAGGTCGCGCTCGCCTTTCTGCTTAATTAAAGTAGTAATACTCCAAAGTGGGTGAAAATAATTTTTCCAGGGAGTTACGCCTGTTAACTCCCTCCCACTTTACCTATGTGTTTAACGACGCTACACCAGCTGTATCCCCTGCCTTTACACTTTTAGCACGCCATAATGAGTTAGGCCGTCCGCGCCTGGGTATCACGTTAGCTAAAAAACGTATTCGTAAAGCCCATGACCGAAACCGGTTAAAAAGACTTATTCGCGAAAGTTTTCGTCATCGCACTGGCACGCTTCCGGACATTGATATTGTCATTGTGGGAAAGTCGGGCGCTAATAAGCTGACAAATGAAGAAGTGTTTGCCATGTTAGACAAGCAATGGAAAAAATTAGTAAAGCGCTGCGCAAAATAAGTATTTTGCTTCCCCTGCTACTGATAAAGTTTTATCAGTGGTGCATCTCGCCGATGTTAGGACAACGCTGTCGATTTCATCCTACTTGTTCGTTTTATGCCATTGAAGCATTAAAAACGCATGGTTTATTAATTGGTGGTTGGTTATCGATTAAACGCATTATAAAATGCCACCCTTTGCATCCGGGTGGATACGATCCAGTACCCAGTAAACACGATACTAAACACTCAAAATAAAGAGACCTATATGGAATCGCAACGTAGTTTTCTGTTAATTGGCCTGGCTTTGGTCAGTTTTCTGCTGTGGCAACAATGGCAGGAAGATTATGGCCCAAAGCCGGTGGAGCCAGTTCAGTCTGAACAATCCTCGCAAATGCAGGATGATGGTGTGCCTTCGGCGCAAAATGCACAACTTGATGATATGCCTTCAGGTGATGCTGATGTTCCAGGTGCAGTAGCCCAGGACTCCACTAATAACGAACGTGTTATCCGGGTACTTACTGACGCGCTGGATGTAAAAATTGATCTGCGTGGTGGTGATGTTATCTCTGCTGACCTTCCTGATTTTCCGGTAAAACAAGGCTCAGAAGAACCATACAGTCTGTTGCGTCCGTCAAACGGTCTTTATATTGCGCAAAGTGGGCTGGTCGGTCGTAATGGCCCGGATAGCAGTCGTGATGGTCGTCCCCGCTATACCGCACCACAGTCCGATTATGTGATGCAATCTGAGACGCTTGAAATTCCATTAACGTGGCAGAGTGAAGACGGCGTCACCGTCACTAAAACCTTTGTTTTTACTCAGAACTCGCACACTGTTGATGTTAATTACACCATCAATAACCAATCAGGTAATGCCGTTAGCCTGCAGCAATTTGCTCAGTTAAAACAGACGACTCAGGCGCCTGAAGGCGGCAATATGTTCATGCCGACCTATCGAGGTGCAGCATACGGTTCAGAAGAAGATCGCTACGAAAAGTACGACTTTGGTGATATTGAAGACGAAAACCTGAACCTGACCAGCAAAGGCGGTTGGGTTGGTATGCTTGAGCACTACTTTGTATCAGCCTGGGTCCCTCAACAGGACGATAATATTGCACTGTATTCAAAATTATCTGCTAACCAATACGCCATTATTGGCTTTAAAGGCCAGCCGGTTTCGGTAAATGCAGGTGATAGTGCAACAATCAGCGCCAAGCTTTATATGGGTCCTAAAGATCAGGAAACATTGTTGGATTTGGCGAAAGGACTGGACCTTACCGTGGACTACGGCTTCTTATGGTGGATTTCACAGCCACTGTTTGGTCTGCTTAAACTGCTTCACAGCCTGGTCGGTAACTGGGGTGTGGCAATTATTCTGATTACTGTCATTGTTAAAGGGATTATGTATCCCCTGACGAAGAAACAATACGAATCAATGGCTCGCCTGCGTAATCTGGCGCCTAAAATGCAGCAGTTAAAAGACCGTTATGGCGAAGACAGACAAAAAATGTCTCAGGCTATGATGGAGCTTTATAAGAAGGAAAAGGTGAATCCGATGGGTGGCTGTCTGCCGCTGTTATTGCAGATGCCTATCTTCCTTGCGCTATACTGGGTATTACTGGAAAGCGTTGAATTACGTCATGCTGACTTCTTCCTGTGGATCACTGATTTGTCAGTTAAAGACCCGTACTTTGTGTTGCCTATACTTACCGGTGCCAGCATGTGGTTACTGCAAAAGCTGCAGCCAACAACCGTTACAGACCCTATGCAGCAAAAGATTATGCAGTTTATGCCTGTGGCTATGAGCGTATTCTTCCTATGGTTCCCCGCCGGTCTGGTTCTGTACTGGTTTATCAGTAACGTAATCACCCTTATCCAGGCGAAGTTGATTTACGCTTCTATGGAAAAAAGAGGCATCAAGACCCGTTAAACGTTATATCAGCCCGCCTTATGCGGGCTGATTTGTCATTGAGGAGATAATACTGTGCCATCATTTGATGTTGTTTCAGAAATCAATATGGAAGAGGTGCGTAATGCCACCGAAAATGCCAACCGGGAACTTTCTACCCGTTTCGATTTTCGTGGCGTTGAAGCAAGCTTCGAATATAAAGATAAGACAGTCCTGATGACTGCTCAGGCTGAATTTCAGCTTCAGCAGATGGAATCTATGTTCAGAGGTGCTTGCGCCAAACGAAACATCGATACCTCAGCAATGGATGTGAAGCCCATGGACCAGCATGGCAAAACCTGCCGTCAGACGATAGCCTTTAAACAGGGCATCGAGCAGCCTGTGGCGAAGAAAATTGTTAAGCTGATAAAAGACTCAAAAATCAAAGTACAGGCAGCCATTCAGGGTGACCAACTACGCGTTACCGGTAAAAAGCGCGATGACCTGCAACAGGCGATGGCTTTGATTAAAGCCGAAGATTTCGGACAACCCTTCCAGTTCAACAACTTTCGCGATTAATTATGCATTCAGCACATAGTCCATCCAATACTGAAACTATCGTTGCCCAGGCTACAGCCGCGGGTCGCGGTGGTGTGGGTATTGTCCGCGTGTCCGGCCCTAAAGCCGAAGCAGTGGCCAGGCAAATGGTGCCTGTAGCGCTTACGCCGCGTACGGCTACCTATACCACGTTCACTGATCATCATGGTGAGATTATAGACCAGGGAATCGCACTCTTGTTTCGCGGTCCCAATTCCTTTACTGGCGAAGATGTGCTCGAACTACAGGGGCACGGTGGTCAGGTAGTGATGGACATGCTGATTGATGCAGTACTAAACGTTGAAGGAACGCGTTTGGCGCGACCCGGAGAATTTAGTGAACAGGCGTTCATGAATGATAAGCTCGATTTAGCGCAGGCAGAGGCGATTGCTGATTTAATTGATGCCAGCTCTAAACAAGCAGCCCGCGGCGCTCTGCGCTCATTACAGGGCGAATTCTCTACTGCCATTTCACAGCTGTCCGACCAGGTTATTCACCTGCGCATGTATGTCGAAGCCGCCATCGACTTTCCTGACGAGGAAATCGACTTTTTGTCAGACGGTAAAGTTGCCGGGGATCTCGCAGCAATAATAGCATCTTTGGCGAAGGTCAAGGCCGATGCGCGTCAGGGTTCATTACTTCGCGAAGGTATGCAGGTTGTTATTGCTGGGCGTCCTAACGCGGGTAAATCCAGCTTGCTAAACTCACTGGCTGGCCGCGACAGCGCTATTGTCACCGATGTTGCCGGTACCACGCGGGATATACTTAAAGAACATATTCATATAGATGGTATGCCGGTACATATTATCGATACTGCAGGGTTAAGAGAGAGCGCAGATAAGGTTGAGCAAATCGGTATAGATCGCGCCTGGCAGGCGATTGAGCAGGCCGATCGGGTGTTATTTGTGGTCGACAGTACCCGAACCTCGATTATTGATCCCTATGAGATCTGGCCGGATTTTATGGCTCGCCTTCCAGCAGGTATTCCCACCACAGTGGTACGCAATAAAGCCGACTTATCTGACGAACAAATCGCCACCAACAGTGTCACAACTGCACATGGTGATGTCACTGTTATCGGCTTATCGGCCCAGACCGGCGAAGGTATTGCGCTGTTGCGTGAGCACCTGGCGCAGACTATGGGTCTGGATACGACATCAGAAGGTCAGTTTATCGCACGGCGCCGGCACCTCGATGCGCTTGATAAAGCACAGCAACACATTGACAACGGCCACTACCAGTTAGAAGAAAATATGGCTGGCGAACTACTGGCAGAGGAGCTGCGTCTTGCTCACCAGGCCCTGACTGAGATAACCGGGGAATTTACCTCGGACGATTTATTAGGAAAGATATTTTCATCTTTCTGTATCGGTAAATAGCCAGCGTCTCAGGTGGTTCTCAAAGACTAATTGGTTTTTGCAGGAGTCAGTCTTCGTGATATTTTGTAGTCTGAGTAGCCGGATAGTAACGCTGGCTACCCGCCCTTTCTAACTTGTATATGAGTAAATTCGTGTATGTCTAAACACCTGTCTATTATTGTAGGCTCCATGCTCGGAGCGGCCGAATATGTTGCCGATGCACTTGATGAGGTAGCAAAACGTGCCGGCTATACTACCAGTATTCATCTGGAACCTGACCTGAATGATCTGTCAGTTGACGCTACCTGGCTTGTCTGCACGTCCACCCATGGTGCAGGAGACTTACCTGATAATATTCAGCCTTTCGCCACGCAGCTCAAAGAAGCGGACCTTAATCAGGTAAAAACCTACATTATCGGCTTGGGTGACAGCAGCTATGACACCTATTGTTATGGCGCTATAGAAATGGAGAGAGTGCTTTTACAATCCGGAGCATCGCTTATCCATCCGCCCTTGCATATAGATGTTCTCAACCACCCTATTCCTGAAGATAAGGCTGTAGAGTGGTTTGAAGATGTTCTGGCGGACCAGTAACCAGTGTTTACACAGGCAGAGTACCACGCACTGTGCAGCGGGCTGAGCAATGATGCCCGGGTACTTTACTGTCTGGGTGTCAGACCTACTGCGAATCTGGCCACAACAACCAGTGATCCCCTCAATTATAAGTTTTTGCTCGCACTGCTAAATGCGGACCACCAAGAGGACAAACCATTCACACGCGGCAGGCAAATAAACAGTTTGCTGCGTCAGCTTGAGCAGGCCGGTCTCATTGCCCTGCCCCAGCATTTAAGTTTTGATCAAACCCTTAATGGCCAGACCGTGCTGTTACCGCTGTGCAACGAAGCGCAGGATGATTTTGCCCATCTTCATCGTCAGCATCAGCCTATGAAGCCTTCCTGGCAGCCTGATAAGGCCTTATTTGAACAGATGGCGAGTTTACTAGGGCTAATTGATAAGTCATTTGATAGTGATGATGTGGGTGAGTTTATCGCGTACTGGCTGGGGCGCCCGTCAGCTGTTTTCAGTCACTTTCAGTGGACGCAGAAATTCGCTTACGCTATGCGCTATAAACGTCTGGCAGCGGGAGGCACACCGAAAAGTCGTGTCGGCAATCAACAGGTGCCAGTTGCAGCGGGTATTGAAGCAGACGATAATGCCCGTAAACTGGTAGAGAAATATCACGCCCACAAGAAGTCCTGATTATGGAATCAATAAAAGATCGTATTAACAATCTCGCCCGTGCGATGGGAAAGCCCGATGTACAGGAAAGCGAGTACGTTGATTACAAAACGCTGCGAAAGCAATATGAGCAGCAGGCCAATGATGAGATCAGGCAGCTCCAGATGCGGTCAAAGAAGGACCGGATCGCCGCTATTCATGGCCGCTCCGATCTGAATCCTAATTGGACATTCGCTAATCTGGTTGAGGACAGCGACGATGTGATTGAGGCAGTAAGTATTGCTCAATCATTTATTGCTGCACATGATGATCCCTCCTGGCGTGAATCAGGGTCTCATATGATGTTGTTTTACGGTGATTATGGTCGTGGCAAATCACATATCGCCGGGGCCATGGCCCATCAGCTTATCGAACAGTACGAAATAAGTGTACTGTATCGTCAGCTGTCGACATTGCTGGAAATGCGGTATTTTTCCTACGATTACAGTGCCAAAGACAACATTGGACAAAAATTTCGTGAAGCCCATCAGGAACTGCTGGAAGTAGACTTATTAATCCTGGATGAGGTATGTGTTAACGAAACCGTACTTAAAAAGAATACCCAAAGCTGGTTAGGCAATCTTCTTCGACAGCGTCTGGTGAATAAGAAAAACTGTATTCTTATTACCAACCATAATCTGGCTGAACTGGAGCATGCTATCGGACGCTACTGCTTTGAAAGTATCCGCGAATATGACACATACCGGGTGCGTTTTTCAGGGCCAAGCAGACGCAAAGGTATCGCTGCAGATGAAGCAGAGCCATCAAGTGCCTCATCATCACGTTATCAGCCCAATCAGGTACGATAAATTTTTTAAACCTTTTTATTCTTTTTTGCGACATAGTGTTTACCCCACTAAAAAATGGAAAACACTATGTCAAAACGCCTCTCATTTTGTACCGCTCTTGGTATTTCACTACTCAGCACTCAGGTGCTGGCTGAACAAATAACAAAATCTTTTAACGTTTCGCCTGACGGCACCCTGACTTTGCGTACAGATGCAGGCTCAATTGAAATCAATACGCATTCGTCAGATACCGTCGAGGTCGATGTGGATATCGACCAACGCAATGACGGCGACTTTACCGTAAACTTCGAGCAGGATGATGATGGCGTATCCATTGATGGCGAGCGCGAAGGAGAGTGGTATGGTGGCTCTCTGCGCGTACGCTACGCTATTACCCTGCCGGAACAATATAATGTTGATGTCGATACTGCAGGTGGCGCGATTTCTATCGAGTCGCTAATCGGACAGGTCGAAGCCCGCACATCAGGCGGACGTATTACCGTGTCTGACGTAGTCGGTGATATCGATATAAAAACCTCTGGCGGTGCATTAGATATCAGTGATGTGAAGGGAAATATCGATGGGCATACATCAGGTGGCGGTATTGATCTGAGGCTTTCAGAACAACCAGATGAAGACGTCAGTTTGCGTACTTCAGGCGGCTCAATTAATGCGATGTTTCCTGAAACGATAAAAATTGATCTTGAAGCCAGCACCAGCGGAGGCAGAGTTAAAAGTGAATGGCCGGTAGAAGGCTCGGTATCCAAACGCGAAATTGAAGGAAAAATTAACGGCGGCGGACCTCAGGTTGATCTGAAAACATCGGGCGGTTCGATCCATGTGGAAAAGATCTAGTAAATCTTGCTGATCACTCTCTAGCCCGTTAATAGCGGGCTTTTTTTGATCATTATCCCGATCTATTCGACAACTTATCCCCATGTCGATCACAATTTGATCACGGTTGTGGATATGATCCCCAAGACCACTGTGTATAAGCTTTGATCACAGTAGGAACAAAATTTCTGAAGATTGCACATGTGGATAAATAGGGGGTTTATACACAAGATCAGACCCCGGTTATGATCGATCTCATACAAGTGTTATTAATGACATAAGATCCTGTGATCTAAGGGAAATGATCGCTTATCAACAGATCAGGCCGATCCTAATAGTAGTAAAAATAAATAAGATCTTAAAAGATCATATAATATATAAGCCTCGCCCTTTCTGACTTTCCACGTATTCGTGTGGAAAATTTAACCGTTTTCATTAGGCGTTAAGTCAGCTAAAATACGCGCCCTTTTTCTGGAAGGCCTAGATCATTCGAATCTTTTGCATCTGTGAGGTTTATCATGTTTTATCAGCAAGAATTTGACGTCATTGTAGTTGGTGGCGGTCATGCAGGCACCGAAGCTGCTATGGCATCAGCCCGCATGGGGGCCAATACATTGTTGCTGACTCACAATATCGAAACCATTGGGCAAATGTCCTGTAATCCTGCGATCGGCGGTATCGGCAAGGGACACCTGGTTAAAGAGATCGATGCATTAGGTGGTGCCATGGGTCTCGCCACCGATCAAGCTGGTATTCAGTTCAGAACCTTGAATTCCAGCAAAGGACCCGCTGTACGCGCAACCCGGGCACAGGCTGATCGGACCTTATATCGTCAGGCGATCAGAAAAATGGTCGAAGAGCAGCCAAACCTCACGCTTTTTCAGCAAAGTTGTGATGATCTAATCGTTGAAAATGATCAGGTAACCGGTGTGGTAACCCAGATGGGTCTTAAGTTTAAGGCAAAATCTGTCGTTCTGACTGTCGGTACGTTTTTAGGCGGCACGATCCATATTGGTCTTGAAAATTATCGCGGCGGCAGAGCCGGCGATCCTCCTTCCGTAGCGTTGGCTGAACGCCTGCGAGCGTTGCCTTTCAGAGTTGACCGTTTGAAAACAGGAACACCTGCGCGTCTTGATGCCCGCAGTCTGGATTTTTCTAAAATGCAGGCTCAGCCTGGCGATGATCCGGTTCCTATGGTTTCTTTCATGGGCAACCGTGCTATGCACCCTAAGCAGATCCCGTGCTATATCACGCACACCAATGAGCGTACCCATGAAATTATCCGTGGTGGGTTGGATCGGTCACCAATGTTTACCGGTGTCATTGAGGGTGTTGGTCCGCGTTACTGTCCCAGCATCGAGGACAAAATAACGCGCTTTGCCGACAAATCTTCACATCAGATTTTTGTTGAGCCTGAGGGGCTTAACAGTATGGAAGTGTATCCAAACGGCATTTCCACTAGTCTGCCCTTTGACATTCAGATGGAGCTGGTTCGCTCTATCAATGGTTTTGAAAACGCGCATATCGTTCGTCCGGGCTATGCCATCGAATATGACTTCTTTGATCCTCGCGACCTGAAGCAAACGCTTGAGACCAAATACATCAAAGGTCTGTTTTTTGCTGGCCAGATAAATGGCACAACAGGTTACGAAGAAGCCGGTGCTCAGGGACTTGTGGCTGGTGCCAATGCTGCACTACAAGTCAAACAGAAAGATCCGTTGGTTCTGCGTCGTGATCAGGCGTACATGGGCGTATTGATTGATGATCTGGCGACAATGGGCACCAAAGAACCCTACCGCATGTTCACCAGCCGGGCTGAATATCGACTTCTACTGCGTGAAGACAATGCGGATATGCGTTTGACCGCTTTAGGTCGTGAGATCGGATTAGTCGATGATGCGCGCTGGGCGTCTTTCAATCACAAGATGGAAGCGGTTGAAAAAGAACAGCAGCGTCTTCGTGGCCAATGGATCCACCCGGAGCATAGTGCTGCGGCATCCCTCAACGAGATCCTTAAAAACCCGGTAAGCCGTGAACATTCTTTGGAAGAACTGATTCGCCGCCCTGAAATGACGTATCGCAAACTTATGCAAATCGATGAGTTAGGTCCGGGGATTGATGATCCTATTGCCGCAGAGCAGGTGGAGATACAAATCAAATACGCCGGTTATATCGCCCGTCAGATGGATGAGATAGCCAAAGCTCAGCGACATGAAAATACGTTGTTGCCAGATGACTTCGATTACAGCAAAATCTCCGGCCTTTCAAACGAGGTGGT
Organism: Salinimonas iocasae; assembly: GCF_006228385.1. GTDB lineage: Bacteria > Pseudomonadota > Gammaproteobacteria > Enterobacterales > Alteromonadaceae > Alteromonas > Alteromonas iocasae. Next base: position 3,801,336 of record NZ_CP039852.1, on the reverse strand, counting down.
AGCTAAGCTAACCGAAGCGCGGCCAGAGACGATTGGTAAAGCATCAAGAATTTCCGGTATTACACCGGCCGCAATTTCGTTGCTTCTGGTTTACCTCAAAAAGCATGGTTTATTACGTAAACAGGAGCGTATCAGCGCGTGAGTAGTCAAGTAGACACTGAAAAACTGGTTGGCATGCTTTCAGCCGGCATTCAGACAATGGGATTGATGGTCACACAAGAACAGCAGCAAAAGCTGGTGGCCTATGTCGCACTGATGCATAAATGGAACAAGGCCTATAACCTCACATCAGTCCGTGATCCTGAACAAATGGTCGTAAAACATCTGCTTGATTCACTAAGTGTGATGCCCCACATTACCGCACATAACGTTATTGATGTGGGCACCGGTCCTGGTTTACCCGGAATGCCGCTGGCCATAGTTTTGCCTGAAACCCGTTTTACACTGCTCGACAGTCTGGGTAAACGTGTGCGCTTTATGAAACAATGCGTGCACGAACTTAAGCTGGATAATGTAGAATGCGTGCATGATCGGGTGGAAGCACACACAGAGAATGCGCCTTATGATATTGTATTAAGTCGCGCGTTTGCCTCATTAAAAGATATGTTGCACTGGTGCGAGCATCTGGTAGATTCAAATGGCAAATACCTTGCGCTAAAAGGCCAGTTCCCTCAGAGCGAAATTGATGAAGTAAGTAATCACTTTAGCGTTGAGTCTGTACTGACCCTTGAAGTGCCGGATCTTGTCGGCGAGCGTCATTTGGTGACAATTCACAAAGCATAACAGGATTAAGTGTGGCAAAGGTTATCGCAATTGCGAATCAGAAAGGCGGCGTGGGTAAAACAACCACCGCTGTAAATGTGGCGGCCTCCATGGCAGCGACTAAGCGTAAAGTGCTGCTTATTGATTTGGATCCGCAGGGTAACGCCACAATGGGCAGTGGCCTGGACAAATACGATGTGCCCGCGACTTGCTTCGAGTTGCTTATTGAAGAAAAGCCGGTAGAAGAGGTCGTGGTCAAAGATACCTCGGGCAAGTACGACATTATTCCTGCCAATGGCGATGTAACCGCTGCAGAAATCAAGCTGATGGAAATGTTTGCTCGTGAGGTTCGGCTACGAAACTCGCTTAAGCCGGTCATGGATTATTATGATTTCGTTTTTATTGATTGCCCGCCTTCCCTCAATCAATTAACGGTAAATGCGCTAGCCGCAGCAGATTCTGTACTGGTGCCGATGCAGTGCGAATATTATGCATTGGAAGGCTTAACTGCATTGATGGATACTATTTCCAAGCTGGCCTCGGTAGTTAATCCGGACCTGAAAATAGAAGGCGTTTTACGCACCATGTATGACCCGCGTAATCGCCTGGCCAATGATGTCTCCGAACAGTTAAAACGGCATTTTGGTGAGCAGGTTTATCGCACAGTGATTCCCCGCAATGTACGTCTTGCAGAAGCACCTAGCTTTGGTACACCTGCAATGTACTATGACAAATCGTCAACGGGTGCCAAAGCGTACCTGGCGCTGGCCGGAGAAATACTACGCCGTCGCGATAAAGCCGGGATGCAGGCTGCCAAGGCCAGTTGATTTAATGTTGCTTTTTAAAAGCAGTATTTTGTGAGTTATTGAGGAAACTATGTCAGCGAAAAAAAGAGGACTTGGGCGAGGACTGGATGCCCTGTTGGCGACGAGTCAGTCTTCAGCACAAAAACAACAGGAACAAGCATCATCAGACCTGACACCGGTTGAATCTGAATTAAGCAAATTGCCTATCGAATATCTCAAGCCAGGGAAATATCAGCCGCGTAAAGATATGTCGCCTGATGCACTGGAAGAACTGGCGTCCTCAATTCGCTCTCAAGGTGTCATCCAGCCTATTGTTGTCCGCCAAACGGATAAGAACAGTTACGAAATTATCGCCGGTGAGCGAAGATGGCGTGCGGCGCAAATGGCCCAACTTGATAATGTGCCGTGTCTGATCAAGGACGTGCCCGATGAAGCCGCTGTTGCAATTGCGCTAATTGAGAATATTCAGCGCGAGGACTTAAATGCAATGGAAGAGGCGCAGGCGCTGAATCGCCTGATGAAAGAGTTTGAACTCACTCATGCTGAAGTGGCTGAAGCTGTTGGTAAGTCGCGTACATCGGTGACAAATCTGCTCAGACTTAATAATCTCAACGATGATGTAAAGCTTTTGCTGGAACACGGTGACATCGAAATGGGACATGCCCGCGCCCTGCTAGCCCTGGAGGGTGAGCAACAAACAGAAGCCGCTCAGATAGTTTCGGGTAAAGCTCTGACGGTACGAGATACCGAAAAACTGGTACGTAAATACCTTGAGCCCGCCGCGCCGAAGCCTGAAAAGAAAATTGACCCGGATGTTCAGAATCTGATGAACCGACTATCTGAAAATTTGGGTACCGCAGTCAATATTGACCACAATGCAAAAGGTAAAGGGAAAATTACAATAAGTTTCAGTGATTTGGAACAACTTGACGGAATTTTGTCGAAAATCCACTAGTCACCGCTGACGAAGAATGTTTAATTAGCTGTTTGGAAAGTGAACAGAACGTTTCGTGGTCAAAATGCACCGTAACGAAATACAGACAGAAAATTTTCATAAGCACTTACAAAACGCGATGTGCTGTTGAAAAATATCGTTAAAACAGTATACTTCTGACGCTTTTTGGTTGAGCAGAAGTAAAAGAGAAACGCCGTGCGAAGCGACCTGGCCCGAGAGGGCAAAAATCTGGCCAGAAAAGCGCTAGTTGCACAACTTCTGGTATCAACAGTTTTGGTAATGGCGGTCTGGCTGACGATGGGGTCGCATCAGGCCATTTCAGTGGCGATGGGGTCGCTGATAAGCATTCTTCCAAACAGTATTTTCGCCGTATTTGCGTTTAGGTACGCCGGGGCCCGCCAAAATCAGCAGGTTGCCCGCAGTTTTAGCCAGGGTGCAAAGATTAAACTGGCTATAAGTTTTATTTTATTTGTTATTGCATTTAAAGGGTTACACGTTGACCCGCTCGCGTTAATCGGCGGATTTGCAATAGCAACAGTCAGCTATTGGCTGGCTCTGCTTCAGCAGCACAAACAATAAATAAAAAGTTGCCGGCCTACTAAACAGAGGTCATGAAGCGTTAAACCGATTTTACACTTTCAACTTTGGGTTAAAACATGGCATCTGAGCAAACAACACAAGAGTATATTCTCCACCACTTGACCAATGCCACCATGTGTATGACAGACGATGGTCTGCAGACAAACTATGGTAAGGGACTGGAAGAGGCAAACACTGCGTGTCAGGAAGCAGGCTTTTGGGTATGGAATATTGATACTCTGGGCTGGTCTATTCTGTTAGGCGTAGCGTTTTTATGGCTATTTCGCCGGGTAGCGAAAAAAGCCACCACGGGCGTACCGAGCAAAACACAGGCATTCGTTGAAATGGTTGTGGAATTTGTTAACGACAACGTGCGTGACTCATTTCATGGCAAAAACAATCTGATTGCACCGTTGGGTCTGACAATATTCGTCTGGGTTTTCCTGATGAACCTGATGGACCTTGTACCTGTTGACTTCCTGCCCTGGGTGGCTGGTCAAATCGGCGCGGCAGCTACCGGTGTTGATCCGCACCACGTTTACATGAAAGTGGTACCTACTACTGACCTTAACTTGCCACTGGCACTGGGTCTGGGTGTATTCGTACTGATTCTGTTCTATTCAATTAAAGTTAAAGGTATTGGCGGCTTTGCCAAAGAGCTGACTATGCAGCCTTTCAATCACTGGTCGATGATTCCGGTTAACTTCATCCTGGAAAGTGTTACGCTGCTGGCTCGCCCGTTCTCACTGGCGCTGCGGTTATTCGGTAACCTTTATGCCGGTGAGCTTATCTTTATTCTTATCGCGACTCTGGGCTTGTGGCAGTTGCCACTTCACTTCCCATGGGCTGTGTTCCACATTTTGGTTATCGTTCTTCAGGCCTTTATTTTCATGATGCTGACTATCGTGTATCTGAGCCTGGCGCACGAAGACCACTAACGAAGTACCGGTACCAGCAGGCTATAGTCGGCTGGTACCATCAAATTTAACTTTCAACTTTAAAATTAACTTAAATCGGAGACGTAAATGTTATACATCGCTGTTGCACTATTAATCGGTCTGGGTGCCCTGGGTACTGCTATTGGTTTCGGTCTGCTAGGTGGTAAATTCCTTGAATCTGCTGCTCGTCAACCTGAACTGGCCCCTCAACTGCAAGTTAAGATGTTCATCGTAGCGGGTCTTATCGACGCCATCGCGATGATTGGTGTTGGTATCGCTCTTTACCTTCTGTTCGCTGTTGGTGCTTAATTTTTTAAACTTACAGTCTATTAGCGAACATTATGAGGAGGAGCGGTTGTGAATATTAACGCCACTCTAATAGGTCAATTAATCGCGTTCATCGTCTTTGTGTGGTTCTGCATGAAGTACGTTTGGCCACCGTTGCTAAACGCGATTGAAGAACGTCAGAAGAAGATTGCCGATGGTCTTGAGGCTTCTGATCGTGCTGAGAAAGACCTTGAACTTGCACGGGAAAAAGCCACCGAGCAATTGAAAGAGGCGAAAGCGCAAGCAGCTGAAATTATCGAACAGGCCAAGAAGCGTGCTAATCAACTTGTTGATGAAGAGACGCAGAAGGGTCAGGCCGAACGCGAAAAAATTATCGCATCCGGTTATGCCGAAATTGAAGCTGAACGCAATCGTGCCAAAGAAGAATTACGCAAGCAGGTTGCTGCCCTGGCAGTTATCGGCGCTGAGCGCATTCTTCAACGTGAAATCGATGCTCAAGCACAAAACGACATTGTTGAAAAACTTGTCGCTGAGCTTTAACGAAGGAGATGAGCCATGTCTGAATTGACAACCGTTGCTCGTCCTTATGCTAAAGCGGCTTTCGATTTTGCGGTCGAGCACAACGCCGTGCCCAAATGGCATGAGATGTTGAACTTTGCCGGCCAGGTCGCTACTAATGCTGAAATGAACCAGTACCTTACCGGTGCGGTTGCAGCAGAGACCCTGGCTGACATGTTTATCAATATCTGTGGTGAACAACTCGATCAACATGGTCAGAACTTTGTAAAAGTTCTGGCAGAAAATGAACGTTTGCTTGCCTTACCTGAAATCAGTGAACTGTTTACTGCTTTTAAAGCGGAATATGACAAAGAGGTGGAAGTTGAACTGACTTCAGCCTCTGAGTTAGACGCTGAGCAACAGTCCAAGATTAAGGCAACATTAGAAGAACGTTTGGCACGTAAAGTGAAGCTTAATTGTAACGTGAATCCTGCCCTGCTCGCCGGTTTTGTTGTACAAGCCGGAGATACAGTTATCGACGGCTCAGTAAAAGCAAAACTGGAACGTCTGGCGGACACGTTGCAAGCATAACGGGGATAAGAGCATGCAACTTAATTCCACTGAAATTGCAGAACTGATCAAAAAGAGAATTGAACAGTTCAATGTAACCAGTGAAGCACGCAACGAAGGAACAATCGTTGCTGTAACTGACGGTATTATCCGTATCCATGGCCTTGCAGATGTCATGCAAGGTGAAATGATTGAGCTTCCTGGTGGTCGTTACGCGATTGCACTAAACCTTGAGCGAGACTCTGTTGGTGCGGTTGTAATGGGTCCTTATGCGGATCTGACAGAAGGCACAAAAGTACAATCATCTGGTCGTATTCTTGAAGTACCGGTTGGTAATGGTCTGCTGGGTCGTGTTGTAAACACGCTGGGTGAGCCTATCGACGGTAAGGGCGCGATTGATGCAGCAGGGTTTGAACCTGTTGAGAAAATTGCACCAGGTGTTATCGATCGTCAATCAGTCGATCAGCCTGTACAAACAGGTTATAAATCTGTTGACTCAATGATTCCGGTTGGTCGTGGTCAGCGTGAGCTAATCATCGGTGACCGTCAGACTGGTAAAACAGCGATGGCTGTTGATGCCATCATCAATCAGAAAGGCACAGGCATTAAGTGTGTGTACGTTGCAGTTGGTCAGAAAGCATCGACTATCTCAAACGTTGTACGCAAACTTGAAGAGCACGGCGCAATGGAACACACCATTGTCGTTGCTGCTTCTGCGTCAGAATCTGCTGCATTGCAGTACCTGGCACCTTACTCTGGTTGTACCATGGGTGAATACTTCCGTGACCGTGGTGAAGACGCGCTAATCGTATATGATGATTTGTCGAAGCAAGCTGTTGCTTATCGTCAGATTTCATTGCTGCTTAAGCGTCCTCCTGGTCGTGAAGCGTACCCGGGTGATGTTTTCTATCTTCACTCTCGCCTGCTTGAGCGTGCAGCACGTGTTAACGAGCACTATGTTGAGCGCTTCACTAACGGTGAAGTGAAAGGCAAAACTGGTTCACTAACCGCATTGCCTATCATCGAAACCCAGGCTGGTGACGTTTCTGCGTTCGTACCAACCAACGTAATCTCAATTACCGACGGTCAGATCTTCTTGGAAACTGACCTGTTTAATGCGGGTATCCGTCCTGCGGTTAACGCCGGTATTTCAGTATCACGTGTTGGTGGTTCAGCACAAACGAAAATCATCAAGAAGCTGGGTGGCGGTATTCGTCTTGCCCTTGCACAGTATCGTGAACTAGCGGCTTTCTCTCAGTTTGCCTCTGACCTTGACGATGCAACGCGTGAGCAGCTTGAGCACGGTGAACGTGTTACTGAGCTGATGAAACAGAAGCAATATACGCCACTGTCAATTGCTGACATGGGTGTTTCTTTGTTTGCTGTTGAAAAAGGCTTCCTGAAGGGCGTTGAGCAAAACAAGATTCTGGACTTCGAAGCATCACTGCATTCATACATGAACAGTGAGCACGCTGACCTGATGAAGACTATCAATGAATCTGGTAACTACAACGACGAGATTGCTGCCAAGTTAGATGAAGCTTTGAAGAAATTCAAAGAGACACAAACGTGGTAATCACGGGTGCTGACCGTATGGTCGGCACATTGTTGGGTTAACGGGAGATAGTCATGGCTAGCGGTAAAGAGATAAAAGGTAAGATTGGGAGTATTAAGAATACTCAAAAGATTACCAGTGCTATGGAAATGGTTGCGGCGTCTAAAATGAAAAAGGCGCAGGAACGTATGGCTACTGGCCGTCCATATGCACACAACATGCTTAAAGTGATTGGTCATATCGCAAATGGTAACCTGGAATACCGTCATCCTTACCTTGAGGAGCGCGAAGTAAAACGGGTTGGTTATATTGTGATCTCCACAGACCGCGGACTTTGCGGTGGCTTAAACTCGAACGAATTTAAGCGTGTTACCCAGGACGTCAAAGAATGGCGTGAAAAAGGGGTAGAGGTGGATTTTGCAGCCTTAGGTTCTAAGGCATGCGCCTTTTTCAATCGTTTCGGTGGTAAGTTGCTTGCTGCTGAATCCGGATTGGGCGACAAACCATCTGTGAGCGATGTTGTTGGTGTTGTTCGTGTAATGCTTAAAGCATTCGACGAAGGAAAGCTGGATAAGGTTTTTCTGGTTTTCAATGACTTCGTTAATACGATGACACAAACACCAGTGGTCAATCAGCTACTGCCTTTGCCAAAGTCAGAAGACGATGCATATCAGCACCGCTGGGACTACATCTACGAACCGGATCCAAAAGAAATATTGGAATCATTAATGGTTCGCTATGTTGAGTCTCAGGTATATCAGGGCGTTGTAGAAAACGCTGCGTCAGAACAAGCTGCCCGAATGGTAGCGATGAAAGCCGCAACAGATAATGCCGGCAATCTTATTGACGATCTGCAACTGGTATACAACAAAGCACGTCAGGCCGCAATCACACAAGAAATCAGTGAGATTGTGAGCGGCGCGGCAGCGGTGTAGGCAAAGGTTTATAAGAGATAACGAGGACAAATTATGAGTCAAGGTAAGGTCGTCCAAATCATCGGTGCCGTTGTGGATATTGAATTTCCACAAGATGCGGTTCCTGGTGTATACGACGCACTACGAGTTACCGAAGGTGACTTATCCGGGCTGACCCTGGAAGTGCAACAGCAATTAGGTGGTGGCATTGTTCGAGCAATCGCAATGGGTACTACTGATGGTCTTAAGCGTGGTCTGGCGGTAGAAAATACCAACGGTCCAATCATGGTACCAGTAGGTACTAAAACGCTTGGCCGTATCATGGACGTATTGGGTAATCCGATCGATGAAGCGGGCCCAATTGGTGAAGAAGAGCGCATGTCGATTCACCGCGCTGCACCAAGCTATGAAGAGCAGTCTAACAGCCTGGAAATTCTTGAAACGGGTATCAAGGTTATCGACCTTGTTTGTCCTTTCGCTAAGGGTGGTAAAGTTGGTCTGTTCGGTGGTGCCGGTGTTGGTAAAACCGTAAACATGATGGAGCTTATCCGTAACATCGCTATCGAGCACAGTGGTTACTCTGTATTTGCTGGTGTTGGTGAGCGTACGCGTGAGGGTAACGATTTCTATCACGAAATGAACGACTCAAACGTACTGGATAAAGTATCTCTGGTATACGGTCAGATGAACGAGCCACCGGGTAACCGTCTGCGTGTTGCTCTGACAGGTCTGACGATGGCAGAGAAATTCCGTGACGAAGGTCGTGACGTTCTGTTCTTCGTAGATAACATCTACCGTTACACGCTTGCAGGTACTGAGGTATCAGCACTGTTGGGTCGTATGCCTTCAGCGGTAGGTTATCAGCCTACACTGGCTGAGGAAATGGGTGTTCTACAGGAACGTATCACGTCTACTAAGACTGGCTCAATCACGTCTATCCAGGCGGTATACGTACCAGCCGATGACTTGACTGACCCGTCACCAGCAACCACGTTTGCTCACTTGGACGCTACGGTTGTATTGTCTCGTGACATCGCGTCACTGGGTATCTACCCTGCCGTTGATCCACTGGATTCTACATCACGTCAGCTTGACCCTCTGGTTATTGGTCAGGAGCATTATGATGTTGCGCGTCGTGTTCAAACAGTATTGCAGCGTTATAAAGAGCTGAAAGACATTATCGCGATTTTGGGTATGGACGAGCTGTCTGAAGAAGACAAGCTGGTTGTTACCCGTGCACGTAAGATTCAGCGCTTCTTGTCGCAGCCATTCTTCGTAGCAGAAGTATTCACTGGTGCTCCAGGTAAATATGTACCGCTTAAAGACACTATCAGTGGCTTTAAAGCTATCCTGGACGGTGAGTATGACGATCTGCCAGAGCAGGCCTTCTACATGGTTGGCTCAATTGAAGAAGCTGCAGAGAAAGCCAAGAAGGCGTAATTTTATAGGCGGTTGATAGCAACCGCCTGTTTGCTTACGTTGACTACCGACTTTGGAGGTTTAAATGGCAGCTATGACAGTTCATCTGGATGTAGTAAGCGCAGAAGAGCAGATTTTTTCTGGTCGCGTAGAAACCATACAGGTGACCGGCAGCGAAGGTGAACTGGGTATCCACCCGGGTCACGCGCCACTGATCACTGCAATTAAACCTGGTATGGTGCGTTTGGTTAAACAACACGGTGAAGAAGAAGTTATTTATGTTGCTGGTGGCGTACTGGAAGTACAGCCTGGCAATGTAACCGTGTTGGCAGACACGGCAGTTCGTGCAGAAGATTTGGACGAACAGGCCGCAGAAGAAGCAAAACGTCGTGCAGAAGAGCACATCGCCAATCCAGGCGCTGATTTTAACTACGCAGAAGCTGCGCAGGAACTGGCAGAAGCCATCGCGCAATTACGCTTGATTCAAAAGCTGCGTAAATAGTTTTCAGCAACATTAGTATTTAAAGCCCGGTTTCGACCGGGCTTTTTTATGCCTGGTCATAAATTATTAATGAAAAAGGATTAAATTAATTGTCAGTAAACGTACTAACGACGTAAACTTATCACCGCCAGACTATAAAAATAATAAGCTATCTACTGGATGACAGATAGCAAGACAACAGTGTTAAGGACTTTTAAGCAGTATATAAAAGCCCTTTATGAATATAACCATTTCTTATCCACAGCCGTCTAAAAGTCGTATTTGGCTTCCCCCTGCCTGCTATTTGCTGGCCGCTTTGAGTATTCAGGTTCTGATTATGTTGTTTCATAATCAAATATTCAGAGACAGCACTATGAATTTGGGAACGCTTCGCGATCCTGTAGTATTAATGCTCGCTACAAGCCTTTTGTGGATATCCTTACGCATAATTCTGCGCAGACAACACAGCTTTTTGATGCATCATCTTCTACATCAAAATAAGTTATGTGAGTTACGCTACTTTCGGCGAAAATCTGTAAACAGACTTCGAAATCAGCTTTTTATAGCAGCTATTGCCAGCTTTACCGTGCTTGTAGCCAATAATGAAAACGCCATGCTGGCACCTTACCCGAACGAAACCAGTTTCACAGTAATAACGTTCCTGTTATTGATGGTATCAGGTGTGTTTCTTTATCAGTGCGCAACATTGCCGTATTTTTTACGCAAACAATTTTTGCCGGTGAAGATAGATAATCCCGCAGCCTTAAAAACAAGCCATCAATTGCATCTAATCAGCCAGCTCATCATTTTACAGGTTAGTTTTTCATTGTGCCTGTGGCAGGTAGTCAGCGCGGCTATCCCAGCTCTTCGATGGGTAGCTTTGGCTTTTAGTGCACTGACACTTCTGATAGCTATTGCATTGATTTACCAAAGCGCTGTTGAGGTTAAACGAGCACGTATTTACTGCGAATCAGCATTGCAAAGCAATGCTCGTAAATTACATTTTTTGCGGAATAAAGGGCAGTACCCCGAACAGGCCCTGCAGTTAGCTATAAAGAAACTGTTGCAACAGCGCAGTGACTTAAAGGCCCATCGATTTAGTCTGACCACATCATTTCAGCGTTATTTGATTGCAGGTGCCTTTATCTTACTGACAGTGATATGGCTATTGGCTGGGTGACTGATTAGCGGCGATGATGAGCCGGTCCCTGCCAGCTGTTTTGCATAGCGGTTTGTAGTGCCAACAGTGGGTCGGAATCGAAGCCATAGCCGGTTTTTAATGAGTAGGCAACTGCTTCCAGAGTGGACAGACTTTTCGGCTGTGAGGTATGTCGAATTGTATAGTTGCTGTCTGGTGCATGGTTAAAGCACCACTGGGGCAGCGCTGAGAGCCACGGTAATTGCGAATACAAAGCAAAAGCCTGTCGCCAGGAGCCATCAATAAATACAAGCGTCTTTGGCACGTTAGAAGTAAATGCAGCACTTTCTATAGGCTGACTTTTTTCGCCCGGATAAATCAGGGCGCTGCTCTGAACATCTACTTTACTTTCGACATGTGAGAAATCCTCCCTCGTTTTGCCTGCTGCTACCGTTGCATTGCTTAGCCCCAGTGTAATCAACCGGGCGGTATTCTTCGCATGGCCGACTTCACGATGATGCTGTAGTATTAAAACGCTTGCGGGGGCTTCTCTGCTATCAATATGAGCACATAAGCAGGTTGTCTGAGGATACCCACATGTTTTGCAATAAACTCGCATTGCTTTTTGTATGCCTGATATAGATAAGGTTATCTGAATTATGCCTCAGTGCGCTGGCCACCAGCAAATCTACCACGTCGTTTCGCTCATTCCTTCAGGCTGCGTCGCATCGTATGGCCAGGTGGCTGACCTGGCTGGATTACCCGGGCGAGCAAGGCTCGTTGGCCGGCTGCTGAAAACAACACCTTCAAGTCTCAGCTTGCCCTGGCATCGTGTGGTCAAATCCGATGGTCGGATAGCCGTAGATGGTAATAGTGCAGTTACGCAAAAAGACGCCTTATTGGCTGAAGGTGTCGTAGTCACAGGCAACAAGGTGAATATGCAGCGCTTTCGGTGGCAACCTTCACTACATTTAATGTTACACGAATTGTCGGGATGAAGAAGTTAGGCTACTCTGTGAAAAGTAATTTTCAGTCTGAATTTTGTAGTAGATGAGTCAGTCAGTCGTTAAAACTATCTCAATTGATGAGCTTCGACCCGGTATGGTAGTCAGACAGATTACTGAGCAAAACGGGTCTGTTAAAGTCACTTCCAGTGGACGTGTATCCTCCCAGGACATTATTACAGCGTTAAAAAAGAAAGGCGTTAAAAAGCTTCAGGTCGAATTTCCCCGAGAATCAACAGTCTTGCCCAAGAGTAAGTCATCGAAAGATCAAAATACGGCTAAAACCACGTTTGCCGCTGAAATTGTTACCGCAGAAAAATTACACCGTAAAGGGAAGGATATACAGAAGGTTTTGCTGGATGCGGTGGGTAAAGGTCTCTCATTCGATGCGCAAATACCACGGGAGTTTTCCCAGCAGCTGGTGGCATCGATAGACAGAAACCCGGATGCGCTGCTATGTCTGACTAAGATAAAAGAAAAGGACGATTATCTCTTAGAGCACTCCCTGAATGTCGCGATTATACTGGCTAACTTTGCTCGTTTCGTCGGCTTAGAAAATGACGCTGTACAGGAGCTGGCGCACGCGGGCTTTTTGCATGATTTGGGAAAAATTCAGATAGCGGATGATATTTTGCATAAGCCCGGAAGGCTGACAGATGCAGAAATGGAAGAAATGAAAAAGCATGTCACTTATGGAGTTGAAGCCTTAGCGTCGTCTTCTATCGCCCCTGATCTAATTAATATTGTTAGCGAGCACCACGAACGTCTAGACGGGCTGGGCTATCCCGTAGGTAAAAAAGCCGATGAAATTTCGCGGTATGGACGCATGCTTGCTATAGCTGATATGTATGACGCACTTACCGCTGACCGCTGCTATAAAGCAGGTATGTCATCGCAAAAAGCAATCAAAATACTGCTCGGTGAAGCTCCCGAACGCCTTGATAAAGCGCTACTAGACCAGTTTATAAAGTGTATGGGGGTTTTCCCTGTAGGCAGCCTGGTAAAGCTCAGCAATCAAAAGCTTGCGATGGTACTTAAACAAAATGACTCGTTAGCGAAACCGGTAGTAAAAGTGTTTTATTCACTGGGTGGCAACCACTTTCTGGAGCCCAGAGATATCGATCTGTCTACCGACACCCGTTTTCAAATCGAAAATGCGGTGGTAGCCAGTGATTACGATATTGATTTCAATACTTTTTTCCATCGCATGGTAAAGGTGTAGCTATTTTCCTACGCATTAACTGATTAACTTCTTCTTTTCGTTCAATTTCAATTCATCTTGGCATGGTATTGTTGATGATACGCAGGTTTAAGGGTTGGAACAGCTCTTGCAATCTTTAGTCATTACAATGCATTACGTTGTTAGTAATGTAATAAATTCACCGTGAATAACGAGGATGTTATGAAGAAAACACTTATTGCAGGCGTAGTTGCCGCAGCTGTTAGCCTGGCTGGATGTGCCAGTAATCCGTCGAACACTCAAAAAGGCGCAGCAATAGGTGCTGTGGCCGGGGCGCTACTGGGTAAAGCGACAGGCGATAATGACAAAAGTCGTTACGCATGGGGTGCTGCAGTAGGCGCTATTGCAGGCGGTGCTATCGGTAACTACATGGACCGTCAGGAAGAAGAGCTTCGCAAAGAGTTATCCGATACAGGCGTACAGGTGGTAAGAGATGGTGATAACCTTAATCTGATTATGCCTGGAGACATTACATTTGCTACCGACAGTGCAGCTATTAATTCTCAGTTCAATCCTGTCCTGAATGACGTTGCCAAGGTAATCAATGAATATGAAAAGACAGTATTGATGATTAGAGGCCATACCGATGACACAGGCTCAGAGCAATACAACCAGTCCTTGTCTGAACGTCGGGCAATGTCAGTTAAAAACTTGCTGACCTCATTCAATGTCAATCCTAAACGGATCACTACCGTAGGTATGGGCGAGTATCAACCAAAAGTGGCAAATACCAGCGCATCGAACCGACAGCAAAATCGTCGGGTTGAGCTTCAAATTCAGCCGCTCACACAGGACAATACCTAAGTAATTTCGGGCGCCTAAGGCGCCCTTTTCATATCCTTGAAATACAACTTCTTTCAACATCGCGCTAAATCCGCGCCTGTTAGTTATCCATGGCCTTTATCGTCGAGGTAACGTCCCTGGCAATAGCATTCGGTATGGGTATAGTCAGGTGATATTGTGCGATTTTCCACTGATCTTCAGATTTTACTAATACACCCGTCCCTCGCGTTGTGCCATATGTCTCGCTATGTAGCATTTCCACAAACCACGCAGTTTGGGCTGACTTTGCAACTGTAATTTGTCGCTCGACAGGTGTATAGGTCCACCCCTTGCCCGATGAAAACACGGGGCTGGCATACTGCTTAAAATCTTCTAACGTCCATGTTTCTGAAGCATCAGTGCCGATAAATACCGCATCTTCGTTATAAAGTGAAAAGTAAGCTTTCATATTGGCGTTAGCAGCATAACGGTGCAAATCATCCAACACAGTACCTATTTCAGCTTTGTCACTGGCGTGGACGCTTCCAATCTGTAAAAGTAGCAAAACCATTGCGATTCGTAACAGCACGTTTGTTTCCTTATGATCGTATTACAGGTAGCTTTCGTTATTCGTACCATAGCAGACTATTGCCATCGCCACCTGAACGGAGTAACTGAATGAAAAATATTGTTGGAATGCTAGGTATCTTATTAATGCTGTCAGGTTGTGCGGCTATTAATGACTTATCAAGCTACAGTATTAGCGAAAATGAACTGAAATCGTCACTGGACGATCATGTTTCAAAGCTCAAAAGGGAAGTTTCTCTGGCCGGAATACCGCTGGAGCTGAATGTTTCAGAAATGGATATTCAGGTAGGTCCTGACAACAGGCAGGTAGTAATGCTACAAACCAAAGCAACGGCGACCGTTAAAGCCTTCGGGTTTACGTATCCTGCCGACGTGAATTTACAGATTGAAGGCCAGCCGTTTTACGATGCAGAGAAGAAAGCCATTTTTGTACGCTCTTTACGATTGCTGGACAGCACGATAGAGGCTAATGGTTATCGGGGAAACCTCGCGCCGGTAAGTGATAAATTTATGTCTTTGTTTAACGGTTACCTCGCCACACACCCTGTGTATGAACTTGATACCCGTAGCACACTAATGAATATGGCGGCGAGCATGCCGCTGACACTTGCTATTGAACCGGGCAAACTGGTTATCAGACAGCAACAGTAAAACTTAAATGGCGGCAGGGAAGCCGCCTGAAATTGCTACTCAATATTCTGGATCTGTTCGCGCATTTGCTCTATCAAAACTTTTAGCTCAACCGCCGATTGCGTGATAGCTGTACTGATTGACTTAGAGCCCAGGGTGTTAGCCTCACGATTGAACTCCTGCATCATAAAGTCCAGCCTGCGACCACATGCACCACCTTTTTTAAGAATATTACGCGTCTCATTAACATGTGAGTTAAGGCGATCGATTTCTTCGGCTACATCCACCTTTTGGGCAAGCATAATCATTTCCTGCTCAAACCGCCCTTCATCTAATTCGATTTTTGCTTCTTCAAAACGTGTCTGAATACGTTCACGCTGCCACTGCATGATTTCAGGCATTTTCTCTTTTACGGTGGCAACCTCAGTTTCGATACTATCCAGACGTTGCTCTATAAGTGATCTCAGTGTCTTACCTTCGGCTTCTCTTGCTTCGATGAACTGGTCAAGGGCGGTATCAAACCCGCTCATCGTATCGCTAAGGATCGTATCCATATCGGTTTCTTCGGCCGCAATCACGCCGGGCCAGCGCAATACATCCATCGGGTTCACACCGGTAGACTGGCCATGAGACTGTACCCAGTCAGCTGCGTGTAGCACCTGTTTAGCCAGGTCTTCATTAAGGGTAAGTGTAGACTGCGCATTATCCGAAGGAGTAAAACGTAAGCTGCACTCTACTTTGCCACGATGCAGCCGTTTGCGAAAACGCTCTCTAAGCATCGGTTCGAGTGAGCGAAACTGTTCTGGTAAACGGAAATAAGTTTCAAGAAAACGCTGGTTCACAGAGCGGATTTCCCACACTACCGAACCCCAGTCCTGTTTGATTTCGTTACGGGCAAATGCGGTCATACTGTAAATCATAGGAATAGCCTTTTTTGATCAGCGAATTTGATGCTATCGCTTGATGATACGTGAAGTCGATAGATAATGACTAGAAATCATTGTTTTTGCTGTTATCTATGCACTTCATTAAATTTGGTACAGGAGATATTGAATAGCAAATAACCTTTTCGTATGCTTTGCGACCATCATAATAATAAATTCGCAAAACACATGCACACGGACGTAAAAATGAAGTATATCCACCTGCTTATTTTAGTTTCTCTCGCACTTTTTTCGTTTTCAACTCAGGCAACGTTTACGTTAAACGACATAGCCAAAAATTATAAATATCAAAGCGCTAAGCTCTCTCCCGACGGCAGTAAGCTGGCCGTTAGCTTTGATGATAAAGGTGCCAGAAATCTGGCCATCTTCAGCCTGAAAGATTTCTCTGTTCTTGGTGGGGCCAGTCTGGGAACCCGCGGAGATGTGGGTAATTTCTACTGGGGTAATAATGAAAGAATAGTACTGGAAATATGGCGTCGTAAACCCTGGCAGACGGAATCGTCAAACTATGGCGAGCTGTATGCTGTTAACTACGACGGTACGCAGGGTGAGATGATTTACGGATTCACTGTGCAAGAGCGTATGGACACCAAAATTCGTCGTAAACAGGCGACCGAAGGCTGGGCTGAAATTATAAGTATTCTGCCTGACGATAAGCGGCATATTCTAATCTCCTCTACGCCCATGTCAGAAGGAAACTATCGCTATGCCTCAGTTCATAAATTAGATATTTATACGGGGAGATTGCTTAAACCTGTCACGTTAGCTCCCGCCCAGCAGGCCAGCTTTTTTGCTGATAAGCAGGGTAATCTGAAAATGGCAATTGGTACTGACGAAAGCGGCGATAAGAAGATATATCGCTATATTGATGAAGAGTGGAGTGAGGTTTCTGACAACTTCGGCAACGCTTTCCAGCCCGTCGCGCTTAGTAACAACGCTAAAGATGCCATCTATCTGGATAACTTCGAACAGGATAAAGTGGGCCTGTTCAGAATGTCTCTTGAAACAGGTAAACGGGAAGAGATTTACACGGATAAGAAGGTCTCGCTTTCGCCTGGTAGTATTAACGTGACGGTCGACAATACTGATGCCTATGCAATCCGGGTAGATGACGGCCGCCCCGCTTATATGATGTTTGAAGATGCAGGAGAAGAGGCAAGTCTGTTCAAAGGTATGCTTAGTGCGTTGCCGGGGTATTCACTTTCTTTAACCAGCCGGTCGAGTAATGGCCGATACTGGGTATTATACGCTTACAATGACATTGATGCGGGTACGTTCTATTTATTTGATAAGTCTTCCGGTCAGCTGACTCAGTTGCTGGCGAATATGAACCATATCAGTATTGATGATTTCTCTGAAACACAGCCGGTCACTTTTCCTGCTACCGACGGCACACTTATTCATGGCTATCTGACTTACCCGGTAGGTAAGGCTAAAGATGAAAAGGTCCCCCTGGTGACATTAGTGCATGGCGGGCCTCACGGTGTCCGTGATTATTGGGGATTCGACCGGGATGTTCAGATGCTGGCTGGTCAGGGCTATGCAGTGCTTCAGGTTAATTACCGTGGGTCGGGTGGTTATGGTACTGATTATCAGCAAGCCGGATACCATCACTGGGGTGATTTAATGCAACAGGATATTATCGATGGTACGCGCTGGGCAGCTGAGCAGGGAAATATTGATAAAGCAAATATTTGCATTATGGGGGCAAGTTTTGGCGGCTATTCTGCACTGATGTCAGCATCGCTGGCACCCGATCTGTTCAAATGCGCGATATCAATGGCAGGTGTCTACGATTTGAATCTGATGTATGAAGAAGGTGATACACCTACCGAGCTTTGGGGTGAAAGCTTTTTAAAACGTGCAATTGGCACCGACCAAAAGCAGTTGGCTGACTTTTCTCCGGTGAACCACGTTCAGTCTATTGGTGGTCCTGTTCTTATCGCGCACGGAAAAAGAGATCGCCGCGTGCCTTTTGAGCATGCTGAACGATTGAAAACTGCGCTGGATAACGCTCAAAAGTCTTATGAGTGGTTTGTTCGGGATGAAGAAACCCACGGGTTTTATGATGAGAATAATCGCGCTGAGTACTACAGTGAGGTGGCAAAGTTTCTTCAAACAAACTTCAATTAATTTCTTACCGGCGGGCCATCCGGCCCGCTTACACCGCGCTATAAATCTTTTATTCGATGCTCAACTTGATTAGGCAAGTGCGTTATACTTACCGCACTTTACTATGTACATAAAAAATGTGCCTAATCAGGAGAAACCTATGCGTCCAAGTGGCAGAACTGCCAGTCAAATCCGTCCGGTCACCATTACCCGTAACTTTACCTGTCATGCCGAAGGCTCTGTGCTGATAGAGTTTGGCAATACTAAAGTACTTTGTAATGCAACGGTGGAAGAAGGTGTGCCACGGTTCATGAAAGGTCAGGGCAAAGGCTGGGTAACAGCTGAGTACAGCATGTTGCCACGTTCTACCCACACCCGTAGTCAGCGTGAAGCAGCCCGGGGCAAGCAAGGCGGACGTACACTGGAAATCCAGCGGCTGATTGCCCGCTCCCTGCGCGCCGCTATTGATCTGAAATTGTTAGGCGAAAACACCATTACACTGGATTGTGATGTTATCCAGGCGGACGGTGGCACACGAACAGCGTCTATCACAGGAGCGTGTGTTGCACTGGTTGATGCGCTGACGTATATGCGCGCCAAAGGTATTATCAAAGCCAACCCGTTAAAGCACATGATTGCCGCACTGTCAGTGGGTATTCACGATGGTGCAGCCATCGCTGATTTGGAGTACACAGAAGACTCAACAGCCGAAACTGACATGAATATTGTTATGACTGAAACCGGCAAGCTTATTGAAGTACAAGGTACTGCTGAGGGTGAACCGTTCTCGTTCGACGAAATGAACGAGATGCTGGAGATTGCTAAGCACGGTTTGCGCGAATTGTTTGATGCACAAAAGGCTGCACTGGCGTAAGGAGAAGGGCTATGAAACCGTTCCAGAAAGAATTTATTGAGTTTGCAATTGCCCGCGGCGTACTGAAATTTGGTGAATTTACCTTAAAATCTGGTCGAACGAGCCCTTACTTCTTCAATGCAGGGCTATTTAATCGTGGCGGTGACCTGGCCAAGCTTGGTCGGTTCTATGCGGCTGCGCTGATGGATGCCGGAATTGAGTTCGATGTATTATTCGGGCCTGCTTACAAAGGGATTCCAATTGCAACCACCACCGCTGTAGCGTTAGCTGATCAGCATGATGTAGACACCCCTTATTGCTTTAACCGCAAAGAAGCCAAGACGCATGGCGAGGGCGGAAATCTGGTGGGTAGTCCACTGGAAGGTAAAGTTATGCTGGTGGATGATGTTATCACCGCTGGTACCGCTATTCGTGAGTCTATGCAGCTGATTGAGCAGAATAATGCTTCATTGGCTGGGGTTTTGATTGCGTTAGACCGTCAGGAGCGTGGTCAGGGTGAATTGTCCGCTATACAGGAAGTTGAGCGAGATTTTGATACGCAAGTTGTTTCCATTGTGACACTAGCCGATGTTGTTTCGTATCTCAAAGAACAACCGGCACAACAGGATCGTATCAACACAATTAACGCCTATCGTGAGCAATACGGAATCTGACTGTGAATGATATAAACGATTTTCACGATGCGGATTATCAGCTGGATGCAAAAGGACTACGGTGCCCCGAACCGGTAATGATGATTCGCCTGAAAGTCAGAAAAATGGCTGATGGCGAAACGGTATATATTACAGCGGACGATCCGTCTACGGCGCGTGATGTTCCAAGTTTCTGTCGGTTCATGCAACATACTTTGCTTAAATCGCAAACCGATGAGTTACCTTACGAATATCTTATTAAAAAAGGGGGCTAAAGCCCCCTTTTTTCTTACTCTAATATATTTCACAAAACCTGGTCTTTACACTCAGGTTTTGTGATAGCGACTTTCAATCGCACAGAAAATACCAAATAAGAAAATACCCGCACCGACCACCATTAGTGCATATTGACCATAGCTTTGCTGCACAATGGTATCCAGCGCTTCTTTAAGGCCGCCAGCTTCCTGGGGATCAGCCTTATAGGCTGCCTGAATGAAAAATCCCCCAACCAGAATATAAACAATACCCCGTGCAAAGAAGCCCATACGCCCTACCACACGACTCAGCTTTTTAATTCTTGCCGACATTCTGTGAACATCGAACTTGTCCATGAAGTCTGCTTTGAACGCGTGTTTGAACTGTATAAAAGAGAAGATAACGATGATGATACCGACCGCAGCGACCAGATATATGCCCCACTGTTGCTGCATCAGGGTTGATGACATTTCCTCGCTGTTACTCTGGCCGCCGCTTGACGATCCACCCGCTCCCTGGAATACTTTGATAGCCAGATAGGTACCAAATGCGTAGATGATGCCGGATACAAAATAGAATATTCGCGTAACAACATCTTTCGCTTTGCTCATATCCAGGTTATCTATATTAAGACCGGCCTGAACAAAGCGCCAAAGTACGTAACATGCCATACCGACGATGACTGCGCCCAGCAGAATTCGCCCAAAGGGTTGCTCAAGAATAGACATGAAAACATTTTTTTGAGACGGGGAATCTGACCCGTAAGCGCCAATGGCAGATTGTAGAATCAGTACGCCTAAAAGACAGTACACAACAGTTTTAGCTGCATACCCGCCAAAGGCCAGCATAGATTTCCAGTTATCAGTCAAGATCTTGCTCCGTAAATATTGTTATTATCTGCTTACGGTTTAATGACCTTTCATGATTACTTCATATTCAATAAATATAAATTAAGACCGGATAGATTTAAGTAACGTCTGATGGACAAGGTTTTTGGAATGCTCTGAACTACAGGTAAAATCGGTGACGTGCAAAGCGTGATGCTGCAAAAGTCGTTTCATTGTTTCGACGCTTAGTGTGATGTGCACCATGTTTTCGGGTTGAGCAGACTGATTAGACATTTTCATAGCTGCTTAGTGAAGTAATTGCCCGTCAGGACCGGTAGTCGGGGAAGGCTGGTCATCGTTGAGTGATTGCACTATCGCCTGAATAAGTTTCGCGACCTGAGGCTCACTGGCATATAACGGCGTTAGTGCGATAAGCTGCTGCTGAGCATCCTGTATTATTTCCTGCGCTGCGCGTTTTTCTCCCGCCGCTCGATAATGATTAGACAGGTAAATGGCCAGCGCACCGTAGGCGATAAAATCCTGAGAAATAAGCGTAGCGCCTTCTTCAGGGCTGCGTAGAGATTGTATGATGGCCTGAGCTATTTCCAGTGCCTGTCCGCTGCAATGAATGGCACTGGCTTCATCCCCCTCTTCCAGAAAGCGGTTGGCGGTCTGCTGCATCTGAGTACGCTGCACTCTCGCATCCTCAGGGTTAGCCTGTAACCATTGTTTATACTTGCTGCTTATATAACTCGACCGCACCGGAATCTCCTTAAACATATTTAATGTAAATGAGAATTATTATCAATAATAGAGTGCTTTATATCGTTCGTCAATATCGCTTGTGCAGTTCGTCAAAATAATGTGCTGACGTACCAGAGTAATAAAACCAGCAGTGTCAGCCCAACAATTGCACTTGCTTTGTATTGGCGGATTAGCGCTTCTGCCTGATTACCAGCAATGTATACCACAACAGCCAGTCCAAAATACCGAATTGAGCGAGCTATCACCGTCGCCAGCACGAAAAAGAACAGAGAGTATTTAGCAGCGCCAGCTGCCAGCATGGCTATTTGAAAGGGGATGGGTGCTATGCCAAGGGTCAGCACAAACCAGAAGCCCTGACGCTGCATTTGCTGTTTAACGCTATCGAATTGCTCCTGGTTAGAGAATGTTTCAATGACCCAGTCACCGACAAGATCGAACAGGAAATAACCAAGACCATAGCCAATAATAGCGCCAACCAGGCAACCCAGGGTGGCCATGAACGCGATCATCCACAGCTTATCGCGTCTGGCCTGCATCAGGGGGACGAGCACAGCCTCTAAAGGAATAGGGACAACAGTTGATTCGAGCATTGAGGCAATCGCCACACCCGAAAGCATATTTTCAGAATTTTTTAACCTTCGGGTTCTTTCCTTAACCTGTGCGCGTATGCCCATGGCGTCCTACTTTTGTTTCATGACCTTACCATCCTTCATTACGAAGGTAACAGATTCCATTACGCTGATATCTTCAATTGGGTTCCCATTTACAGCGATAATATCGGCCAATTTACCGCTTTCTACGCTGCCTAACTGGTCATCTATTTTAAGCATCGCTGCTGCATGTTTTGTTGCGCTAAGCAATGCATCGGCTTCTGACATACCGGCTTCAACCATAAAGCCAAATTCCTGGGCGTTATCACCATGTGCTGATACGCCGGAGTCGGTACCAAAAGCGATGTTAACACCGGCATTATGCGCCTTTTTAAAGGTATCCTGTATCAATGGCCCTATCTCTTTGGCTTTAGGGCGAACCAGCTCAGGGAAATAGCCATCTATTTTTGCTTTTTCAGCAACAAACTTACCCGCCATAATCGTCGGAACATAGTAAGTATTGTTCTGCTTCATCAGGTCCATCGCTTCTTCATCCATGTAGGTGCCATGTTCTATTGAAGTCACCCCCGCTTTGATGGCCCGTTTCATTCCTTCTTTACCATGCGCATGCACTGCAACGGTCATATCGTAGTCGTTGGCAGTTTCAACAATCGCCTGTAGCTCGTCGTCCATAAACTGAGGGTTCTGACCACTTTTAGCCACACTCAGCACGCCACCAGTGGCGGTTATTTTAATAACATCTGCACCATCCTGGTAACGCTGTCTGACCGCTTCGCGCGCTTCTGCGGTGCCATTGACCACACCGCTTGCCGGACCTGTATCCGGTCGGATAACACGCGCCATACCGTTGCTCGGATCAGCATGACCACCGGTTGTGGCAATTGATTTGGCGGCAGTATAAATACGTGGCCCTTCCAGTAAGCCTTTATCAATGGCCTTTCTCAGGGCTACTGTTTCGTTGTAGATATCACCAAGATTACGAACAGTGGTAAACCCGGCATGGACGGTTTTTTTCGCATAGTTTGCGGCCGTCAGAGCGTAATCAGCTTCATTCTTAGTGTATCGTTCAAGATAAGCACCGGGTCCGCTTTGCGAAGACAAATGAACATGCATATCCATAAGGCCCGGAAGCACTGTACTATTTTTTAAATCGATGACTTCATCATCGTTGCCTGCTTTTGCATAACCATCTTTTACTTCTGCTATCTTGTTACCTTCAATCACAATCGTTACGTTGTTTCGCAGCGATGTACCGGTTCCGTCAAACAGCTTTCCCGCATGTATTAACGTATCAGCAGTAACACTTGCGGTCATCAGACTACCTAGGCACAGACAAAGACAAGAAAGTTTATTATTCATAAAGCGCGCTTCCGTTTTTAAGGTGAAGGGTAACAATAGGGCAGAGCGGACGGGCATGTAAAGTAGTTGTAAAAGTGGCCCACACGGACCACTTGGCAGAAAACTATTCCGGAAGTTCTCCGATAACAAAAGGTTCATATTCACTGGTAACAAACAGCTGCTGGCGTCCATTTTTGTGTCGGCGCTCTGCGTGCTCAACCAGCTGATAATAGACGTTTTGATTAATACGGGCCCAGAGGTTTGTTCTTACACATACGTAAGGTATTGGCGTGCTATCTGGCGCGCCAAGTGCCTGCGGAGGCTCACGGAGCTCAAGGGGATGATTAGAAGACAATGTAAATCGGTCACCGACATTAGTAGTAAACACGATGCTGTCATCGTCCTCTTCCCATTGAGTAACCAAAAATGGCACGTCTTCAACAGTTATTCCGAGCTTTTCGACGGGTGTGACCAGAAAATAATTTTCATCTTCTTTCTTAATGACCGAAGAAAATAACCGTACCAGTGACTGTCGGCCTATAGGGCTATCCTCATAGTGCCAACTGCCATCCAGCTTGATAGTCATGTTCATATTGCCGCAAAATTCCGGATCCCACTTGTCGACGGGAGGAATACTGCGGGTGGTATCTCCCGCAGCATCCGTAATTTGCTGGCTGAATCTGTTAAGATCCATTTTCTTCCTCGAGCATAGCTTTTATTTCGCGTAACTTGGCTTTAATACGACGCATGTTGTCAGGGCCTGTACGCAATAGTTGCTTTTGCGGTGCGCTCAGATTTTCCAGTTGCGGATCAGCATACTTATACGCCACTGAATCACTGTAAACCTCTACTGGAACCGGTACCTCAGGTGTATCGAGCAACTCATTGATAGCTTTAACAGCCACGGTATCAAAAGATTCATCCGGATTACCGATCTCGGCATATTTTTCCTGAATCTGAGGACGGTAATTTTTATACAGATTTACCAGCTCTTCATTATCCATTGATTCCATCATGTTGACATACGGCGTATAGCGTTTGTAGCTTGCAGCATCGATCCATTCTTTGCCAGCCTGGCTGTATACGCGAAATGTCTGTTCAGGCGCTTTAAGCGGCTGCTGGTTAGCCATCTCCTCATTGGCAACGTTCGTTACTGAAACGACAAAGCGCTGCAATAATCCTTCGTCTACCAGAAATGTGTTGGTATCTTCCTGCTCACTTAGTCCGGACAGTGAGTTTTTGATGCCCTCGTCACTGCTATCCAGTGGTTCTGGTTCGACTTCTTCCTGCTCTGGCATTGGCTCAGGCTCTGTTTCAGGGTCAATTTCTACCGGTTCAGGCTCGGGGGTTCCCTCAAACTCTTCGGTATCGCCCTGATCGGAAGGTAAGGTTTCTTGCGGTTCAACCGTCGGCTCGGCTTCCTCTACCTGTTCAGACGAATCATCAGAAGGCCAGAACACAACGGCCAGAATAATAATGATGATAATGGCTATTAATACAATGTGCGGGGCTACCTTGCGTTTTTCTGACGGGTCACTCATAACATATCCACCATATAAAATTAATCCTCAGAACAATGTCTTACAAGAATCATACTTGCTATGCGTTTATGACGAAAGGGCATTAGACGCACAAACGCAAATTTCCATGATTGGTTCATTTTCCTACATAAAAAAGACAGAATTTGATCGTTTTAACGCCAAAAATCTTTAAACCAACGCCTCTCATTAGTCACTAAAGCTAAACACCAACAGAGCGAGATTTGCAAAGATTTAATGAACATCAACCTGACGGAGAAAGTATAGTAAAGAACCCAAATGCTATGCGGGAGTCAATCATGCATAAGTTTCTGATGAAAGATATTGAGCAAAGAAACCCGGATATTGATTATCTTGAAGTTCAGTCATTTGAAATGAATGTTTATCTGGTGCAGATAACCATTGGCGAGAAAACCGGGTTTATTTATGATGACAGCGACCGCCCAATGCGCTTTTTCAGTGCTGGTCATATTCGTGAAGCGTTTGCATCATGCCAGGTTACCCAGGCAGTAATGATTCACGATACGCCTTACGATGAAATGATTGGCAATCCGCCTAAATCAAAAACACAAACCGCTTTACCGTTTACCATGCAGTTGCCGTACTAGTGGGTTACACCATCTGCGAAACAATCTGAATCAGCATTCCCGCTACACTTCCTGCGGCAAAACCTACCCAGGTATTTTTAAGCAAATATCTGAACAGCGCCGCGCCGAACAGTCCGCACCACAACATCGTTGAATACAACGACAGCGTAGCGCCACCAGTACCAGAATCAGGTAGAAACAGCAGTACAATAAATGTCAGCGCCATTGCGCCTGAAAGATATACCCAGATAATATTCTTTCTATTTGAGAAGCTATCTGATGTACTCATAAAAAAATCAGCCCGTTAACCATTATTTTTTTATAATGGATAAAGCGGGCTGATGTTGCAATGATGTTAATGTAAGACTTTAGTGGTGATGGCCTTCAAACTCGACTTCCAGCAATGTTGCATTGCCTTCAAACCGTAGCGTTTTTATATCACCCATCCCTTCAACGTTTAACGTATTGACCTGAGATGGCCACAAGTCTCGCAATGCATCGTGCTGAATTTGAAGTCCTTCAAGCTCTGGCGGCTGAGCCGTTTCCTGGTAAACCCAGAAGAATTTACCTTCCGTTTCAAAGCCAACCAAGTTGAGGGCAAGCGCCTTGCCACCGGCATTACGAACTGAAAAGCGCTGTGTAACATACTCAGCAAACGCCTGTTGCGTCTTCTTATCGTCCAGTATGTCTGCCTGCTTATCGAACAGACGCTTAACGGCATGCTCAGCATCATGCAGATTGAAGCGATGCATGACTTCGATGTTTTCCGTGCGCGGATTAAACAGCACAGTAGTAATGGCTGCTTTAATCTGATGCGCCTGTACCTGGGCACATGACACCAACAGCAAAGCCATAAGGCTCCACTGCATGGTGCGCTGAAATACAGACTTAGTCGTCATCGCTATCACTGTCGTCATCTTCAGTCTTCAGTTCAGTCTTACTTTCCTGCATCAGGTCTTTGTAAACACGTCTGCTGCTCTTTTCTGACTTATAGGCTTCAATACGAGACGGAATAATGCGGCGTGGATAGTAGTTATTCTCCACATCTACATCAGCGGTTTCCCAGCGTGGGTCAACCGCAACGCTAACCAGCTCTTTGTCTTTTTCTGTGACAATCAGATTAGAAACAGCCTTGGGCGTACGGCGCCAGATTTCAGCCGGAATTCGCTTCATCTGTTTAGTACCGTCAGCAAACTCTAATTCAAGAATGATTGGCATAACCAGACCGCCCTGATTGGAGAATTCCATGACATAGTAATTTTTGTCTTCACGGACAGCTCGCTCAAACGCTTTACGTTCCCACGGTTCTAAATCTTTCAGGAATTTTCGGTACTTATTGCGATCTTTGTTAGTCGGGGTGTATTGATCGTTATCGTCGTAGAAATCTTTGATATCGTCAAAACGTTCAACCCACAGCTGACGACCTTCCTGTTCATTACGCTCAACGGTCAGAGACATTGGTTTTTCCATCTCAGCTTCACGTTGACGCTTCAGGTCAATATCCGGATCTTCAGTGTCCAGACGCAGTTTGTATACGCGGTCAATCGCGATATCGACATGGTCTGTGCTGTAGAACCAGCCACGCCAGAACCAGTCAAGATCTACACCTGACGCTTCTTCCATCGTGCGGAAGAAATCTGCTGGCGTAGGACGCTTGAACATCCAGCGTTGGGCATATTCGCGAAAAGCAAAATCAAACAGTTCACGGCCCAGGATAGTTTCACGCAAGATATTCAGGGCAACAGCGGGCTTGGTGTAAGCGTTCGGACCCAGGTGCAGTACTGAATCTGACTGTGTCATGATAGGCACCTGAGACGATGACTTCATATAACCTACTACATCACGCGGCTCTACACCCCATGGAATATTCGGATCCCATTCACGACCTGCAACACCGTCAAGGAAGCTGTTCAGGCCTTCATCCATCCAGGTCCACTGACGCTCGTCCGAGTTTACAATCATAGGGAAATAGTTATGACCCACTTCGTGAATTACCACGCCAATCAAAAAGCGCTTTTCAGCCAGCGAATAGGTACGTGAGCCGTCATCCTGTAAGTCAGTACGAGGACCGTTGAAGGAAATCATCGGGTATTCCATACCGCCAACAGGACCGTTTACGGACTGGGCTGTCGGATAGGGGTAGTCAAAGGTAAAGCGGTTATACACATCCAGTGTGTGGATGACTGATTCAGTAGAGTATTTCTTCCACAAATCGCCGCCTTCTTTAGGGTAGAAAGACATTGCCATAACTAATGGTGTGTCTTCATTATCCTGCTCAAAGCCGCGCGCATCCCACATAAATTTACGTGATGATGCCCAGGCGAAATCACGGATATTTTCCGCTTTAAAGCGCCAGGTTTTGGTTTTGGACGTACCGGCTTTTTCGTTCTCCAGCGCTTCTTCTGCAGTAACAACAAAAACAGGGCGTTCGGCATTTTCAGCTTTTTTCAGACGGTCGCGCTGTGTCTTGGTTAAAACATCTTTCGGGTTCTGTAAGGTACCGGTAGACGAAACAATATGATCGGCAGGAACAGTAATGTTCACATCATAGTTACCAAATTCCAGCGTGAACTCGCCGCGGCCAATAAATTCTTTATTGGTCCATGCTTCATAGTCTGTATATGCAGCAAGGCGAGGGAACCATTGCGCCAGCAAAAAGATGTCGTTGCCGCCTTCACGCTCATCATCCGGGAAGTGCTCGTAACCCGCGCGAGCGCTGACAGCATCTTCCTCTACGATGTTAAATGCAAAATCAATTTGAAGATTTGTTTGCTGACCAGGTTTAAGTGGCTTATCCAAATCAACGCGCATCAGCGTACCCACAATAACGTGGTGCAGCTTTTTGCCGTTGCCGGTAGCGACTTTCTGAATGTCGTAACCTAATTCAGTGTCTTCTACAAACTGCTGACGACGCAATGCACCCATGCTTAGCCGCGCTGGCGCATCAGAAGATGCTGATTTGGTAGCCGGACCACGATTCCCGATACCGCCAAAGGTCGTTGTCAGTGCTGACATAGAGTCTTCGCGATATTTATTCTGATCAAGCTGAATCCAGAGGTATTTCAGCGTGTCAGGCGAATTATTCTGATAAGTGATTTGTTCTGACGCTTCGATGCGACGATTTTCTTCATTTAGTTTTACGTCGATCTTATAGTCTACTTTTTGCTGCCAATACTGGTGACCGGGTGCACCGGCTGCATTTCGATAGACATTTGGCGTGGGCAGGGTTTCTTCCAGCTGTCGGAATTTATCTTCAAAGTCGCCTTTTGTTTGTTTTATCGCTGAACTGGCGGCAACCGGTAAATGCAGCATCACTGATACTGCAGACACCAGCCAGAACAGGCGGTTTTGTCGTTTGCTCATGCAGATTCCTTGCTAGATATTGCTAAGTTAAGGGCATCGAATTTGTCATTCTATCGTTAGTTGATGCATTTTTGCAGGTCTTAGCCGCAATAAGTCAAAAATTCACCGCAAAGACGGGTCGTAAAAATTAAATGAAATAAGCGCTTTTTCAGTTATCACATTCTGTCGTATGCTTAAAATTCTTTCCTTTTTCGGCATAACATATATGAACAGGCTGAGCTGGCAGCGTGCAGTTATCAAGGTAGGCAGCGCACTAATCGCGCCAGAAGGCAGAGGGTGTAATCCGAAGCTTTTACAGCCTCTTGCGCAATTTATAATGCGCTCACAGCAAGCCGGCAAAGATGTCATTATTGTTTCATCAGGAAGTGTAGCGGCCGGGCGTCAACAAGTGCCTGTTACACACCGGCCTACTATTGCTGAAAAACAGGCGATGGCAGCAATTGGTCAGACCCGGATGATGGCGTGCTGGCAGGAATTACTCGACCGCCCCTGTGCCCAGCTTCTGCTTACCGCCGGTGATCTGCACGACCGTACCCGATACGTAAATATAAAAAACACCATCAATCAGCTTCTCAAGCATGGGGCTATTCCGGTTATCAACGAGAATGACACCGTTGCAGTGGACGAACTTAAAGTGGGTGATAATGACAATCTGGCAGCCTATACCGCACTGGTTTCACAGGCTGATACGCTGATTATCTGTTCAGATATTGATGGGTTATATACGGCTGATCCCAGGAAAGACCCCTCTGCCACCCGCCTTGATAAAGTATTCAATATTGACGATAAAATTATGAGTCTGGCCGGCGGTGCCGGTTCAGCGGTGGGCACCGGTGGTATGCTGACTAAACTTCAAGCCGCCAAAACCTGTATGGGCAGTGGCATTCAGGCCTGCATTATTAATGGTCACCATAAGGCAGTGTTTGAGGCGCTTAGCAAAGGAAAGCTTGATGGTTCGCTGTTTTGCCCCTCTCAGGCACCTGTTCACGCGCGCAAATTGTGGTTGCAACACACGCTGAAATCCCGTGGCACACTTATTGTTGATGGTGGCGCCAAGGAAGCTGTTTGCGGCCGGGGAGCCTCTTTGCTGGCAAAGGGAATAGTAGATATTAAGGGAAACTTTCGGGTGGGGGATGCTGTAACAGTTGAACACAATAATACGGCTATCGCCAAAGGCCTGGTAAATTATAATAGTGAAGACTTACTGTCGATAAAAGGCTTTAATAGTAAAGATTTTGAGAGTCTCATAGGATTTTCCAGAGGGTCGGAAATTATCCATCGTGACGACCTGATTTTGTTAGCGTCTCAATCAGGTTTACACTCTGAAAGTTCCTGACAGGGTGGGAATTCTGTATCAGGCAACGTATGCTATTCTTTTTGACTGAGTCTGATTATGACTGATTTTGCACCCTCACTGGCCGATTATCCTTATCATATTGAGCTGACCACACGTGCGCAGGATTGCGATGCACTTGGTCATATCAGTAATGTGGTGTTTTATAGCTTTTTTGATTCAGTAGTAAATCAGTTTTTAAGTGAACGCTGTGAGCTCAATGTTGCCTCAAGTAAGATTGTGCCGTTTGTCACCGGCTCCCAGTGTCAGTACATGTCAAACGTCAGCTATCCAGAGCCCATTGCTGTGGGTTTACGGGTTATAAAGTTGGCCCGCAGCGCAGTCACATTCGGTGTGTCGGTATATGCTGGCGAGACCGGGCGGCGTGCTGCCCATGGTCAGTTCATGCAAATATTTGTAGAGCGCGCTACAGACAAAGTGGTGCCGATACCCAGTCACATCAAATTGCAGCTGGATGCGTTGAGCGAGGACCTGGAATGAAAGGTGTAATACTTGATATGGCTTCTTTGAAGCCGGACGATCTGGATTTAGCTTCGCTGGAAGCCTTACCTGTCAGCTGGACCTACTTTGATAATACAGCCGCCAACGAGGTAAATGCCCGCATCAAGGATGCGCAAATTATCCTGACTAACAAAGTCGTGTTGAGCGAACAAAACTTAAATGACAGTCAGTGTCGCTATATTGGCGTGCTCGCTACGGGCATGAATAATGTAGATACCGACTATTGTCAGGCCCATGATATCAGGGTGGCCAATGTAGAAGGCTACGGTACAGGCTCTGTGGTTCAGCATGCACTCATGCTGCTGCTCAATCTGACTACCTCGTTTGTGAGGTACAATCAGTCTGTTAACGCATCCCGCTGGCAGCAGTCTGAGCATTTTTGTTTGCTTGATTTTCCGATAACCGAGCTTCGTGATAAACATTTGGTGATAGTCGGTAGCGGCCAGCTGGGTAGCGGCTTTGCCCGTGTCTGCCAGGCGTTGGGTATGCGGGTAAGTTTCAGCGCGCGACCAGGTAGCAGTGATGACCCGCGACCGCCATTGGATGATTTGCTTAGTCAGGCCGACGTAGTGAGTCTGCATTGTCCGGCGACGCGTGATACCGAAAACCTTATTAATAAAGCTGCGCTGGAAAAGATGAAGCCCAGTACATTTCTCATCAACACTGCTCGTGGCACGCTGGTGGATGAACACGCACTGGCCGAGGCTCTGCGCTCTGGCAGTATTGCTGGCGCAGGACTGGACGTGCTTAGTACAGAGCCACCTTCATCAGATAATCCGTTGCTGGCTGAGCCATTGGATAACCTTATTATTACCCCGCATTCAGCGTGGGGAGCGACGGAATCCAGACAGCGTTTGCTGGATAAAGCCGTATCCAACATTGAGCAGTTTTTGCAGCACAGCGCATAGACGTCGTATCTACAGGCGATTTATTTTCTGATTAAGCTCATAAGTGGAATCAGTCACAATCGCCTCCAGCGTCTCCACTCTTTTTCTTAAAGCGGAAATTTCCTTATCCTTTTCAACACTGTTTTGTTTTTGTGCTGAGCGACCTGAGGTACTTTTTCGGTTTGCAGATATAAATGGGTTTTCAGTTGTGCCGTTCATCCAGGCTACAAACTGCCAGCCGTACCGGGCGTCAAAATAATAAGCCACGCCAATCAGGGTGAATACAAGCGTTAGTGTAATGATTGCTGTCATCGTTCTTTTCCTCTTACTGGTTTGGATATACAGTCATCACTGTTTTCGCTTTATTACGTTGTGCCTGTAATATTTTTTTATTTTTGACGACTATCCGGATATACAACGTTTTACACCAGAAGGGAATGTTCCAGAAAAGTGGATTTTGAGCAGGTGTTTTCTCAGTACGGACCATTATTGAGCCGCGTGGCTGCTTCTTATGAGGCTGAGCCAGCACTTCGTGATGAGTTAGCGCAGGATATCAGCCTGGCGGTGTGGCAAAGTCTACAACGCTATGAAGGACGCAGTAGTATCAAAACCTATATTCTTAAAGTGGCACACAACCGAGCTGTGAGTCATGTCTCGCGTCAGGTAAAACAACCGGCAACAGATGATTTTGAAGATAACAGCACGCTATTCTGTGAAGAAAAACAGAGTGGACCGGGTGCTCACGCCGAGCAGGCTCAATCACGCCAGCGGCTGCTTGATGCCATTCGCGTATTACCTATTCAGAGCCGTCAGGTAATAACCCTGTCGCTGGAAGGGCTTAGCTATGACGAAATTGCCGATGTGTGCGGTTTGCAACGTTCCCATGTGGGTGTGTTACTTAATCGTGCTAAGACTGCGATAAAAAGGAGTCTGAATGATGAATGATTTCGACAAAGACTTAAATGATTTGTGGCAGTCTCAGCCAGTTTCCAAGATTGATATTAATCAGGTGAAGAAGCGTTGGCGGACATTTCAGTTCAGGCACAGATTATACCTCACACTGGATTTTTTATGCCTGGTACCGCTTATCTATTTACTTTTCTGGTCACCAATAAGAACGAATTCACCAGAGTGGTATTTTCTGATTGCTATTGGTTTTGCTGCTGTGGTTTACACTATTTATCTGACCTGGCTAAGGCGTTTATCGTTATTCAGTGGAAAGTCGACGCGCGATCACCTACATCTTCTTCGCAATCAGTTAGCAAACAATGTTCGGATAGCCCAGGTATCCAAACACTCTGCCTGGGTTGTGCAGCTCGCACTGACTGCATTCTACCTGACTTTATATATCAACGGCGGGTTGCCAGCCGCTAAGCACATACCAGTGGTTATTGCCATAGGCGGAGCCGGCATTGCTAATCTGCTTTTCTATCTCTGGGCAGCCCGACGTCAGCGCCGTTTCGCCAGGGAACTCGAGCAACTACAAATACAAATAGACACCAGTGAGCTTTAAGTCAGTTACTCATCTTCGCCATTTTGGCGAGCACTTTGTGAATTATCGGTATCCTCAGACTTCGGCTTGCCAGCTTTTTGCTTAGGCTCTTCGCCTAAAAAGAACTGATAATAAAAGTCTATAGCAAAAATTGTTTGTTCCTCAATTGTAGTCTGTATCGCTTCTGCATAAAACTGGGGCAGCCAGCGATAGCGTAATGCCAGATCCGGCGGCGCGGAACGTCTGCGAACAGTTTCTGCCGTACTGTCACCACTTCCCAGGCCAACATCAAAATTGTATTTAACACTTAGTCTGTCATTAATGCGACCGGTTAGTGACAGTTTAGGATCACCCGCTGAACCGGAGGTTGTACCAATACTGAAATCTTCGATACCCAACGCATTACCCAGTTGTCCCTGAATACCTTCCGTGTTTGACAGGCCCAGACCAAGCAACAGAGCACCATAATTAGTTTCACCACCATCGCCGCCCAGTTCGCCACTGCCGGTTAGTAAATAAAGTAAAGATTGGCTCTGGTCCATCGAGGGAGTGCTGAAAACGTTGATATTTGGGCTATCGGCTAAGCCATCAATACGGATCCCGGCAATGACACCGTCATCGGTTTTGGCGGGAGAGCGTATCGCTTCTACCAATAACTGTGGCTGATCAAGGGGTCCGTTAAATTGCACCTCCCCAGTGCGAATAAGCAAATCCTGGCCGTAAGCCTGAAACCTGCCGTCCATTATCTGAAGTGCGCCAAAGCCCACCAGCGCAGGCTGCGTTTTTACCTGCAAGTGACCCGTCAGGTTAGCAGTAAGACCAAACGCCTCCAGTTTTACCTCACCGGTTTTGTCATCATCAATTAAGACATCAATATCCGCATTGACGATGCTAAGGGGATCTTCTTTCGGCGGCTCACCTCGCAGATAGACATCTTTAGAAGGCGCCACGGCACTTTCGGGCAGCTCTTCTATTTTCGCCCTTGCCCAGGGAATATTTACCGTGCCTCTTACCTCTACGGCCTCGGGTGATACGGTTGCTTCCAGATCAGGCGAAATCCTGACTGTAACGTCGCGCTGCTGAACCTCCAGTCGGTCACCGGTCAGCGTTAGCGACAATTTGGGCGTACGTGGCGTGGACCAGTCGATATCCCCCTGTAACTGGCCCTGACCCGGACCAAGCGAGAACTGACCGTCAAACTGGGCACTTGTGCCATTAAACCGAATATCCTGGGTCCAGTCACCTATTGCCGCAGGGGTGTCTTCAATATCAATATTACCGTTAGCCAGCTTGACCTCGCCATTAAGCTGAGGTGATCCCAGCTCACCGCTAAGCTTAATATCACCGTTAATCGAACCGGTCAGCTCCCGTATTGCCGGCGAAATGGGCTTAAGTGGCGCAACCTGTATATCATCCACCGAGATATTGCCATCAATGGTAGGACTGTCCGAAAACGGACGTGTTTTTACCTGAGCATTCACATTACCAAGCTGTTCACTTTCCAGTGAAG
Source organism: Salinimonas iocasae (assembly GCF_006228385.1). Taxonomy (GTDB): domain Bacteria; phylum Pseudomonadota; class Gammaproteobacteria; order Enterobacterales; family Alteromonadaceae; genus Alteromonas; species Alteromonas iocasae. Next base: position 3,766,619 of record NZ_CP039852.1, on the reverse strand, counting down.
CAGAGGCGGTGAGTTCATCTTTTGTCAGCTCACCACTGGCGTTGATTGCATCAACATTAATAGCGACATTGCCGTCTTTTCCAAGCGCCCATGTAGCGGGTGTCACATTCAGAGAAAATGTCCCTTGCGGTCGCTCACCTATCGGCATCTTGCCTTGAGTGGTCAGTGATGCGGTAGCCTCTGGCGGCTCAGGAACAAGCTCACCTAAAAACTCACTGGCCCATAAGCCGACCGGCAGGCGATTAGCATCAATATTCCACCGGGCAACGTCATTTTTATAAAGCAAATCCCGCATGCACAGCTCGCCTTCATTGCGGGAATCCCAGCAGTGTGCGGTAATTTTTGTGCTAAAGGGTGAGGGCCGGACAGCAACAGTAAACGGGGATTCAAGTTCCCAGCGGGTAGAAAAAACACCTATCTGGCTATCGGTAATCATGCCCTTCCAGCGCTCACCCTCCCAGGCACCGTCAACAACAATCGACAGTAAATGTTCAGGCATGCTTATCCGGGTTTCTACATGGTGATCAGACAGTTTACCACTAACCGATAAATCACCGTTTACCGCTCCCTGCTGCGCCAGAGAGGGGTTCAGTGACGCTGGTACCTGTACATCATCTAATGACACAGAGCCCTCTGCGGCTGGATCTTTCCAGTCACCTGAGACATCAATATCCGCCGTCACTGAGCCATTAAGTCCCGGATAAAGCGCATCCAGCTCCGTGAGTTGTGCCTGCACGGTTCCCTTCAATAACCGATTCTTTATTAGCTGACCGGCTACTTCGGCCTGGTTCTCTCCCTGTGTTAACTGTACCGATGTCACTAACAACTCATTCGGGCCTGAATAAACAGCAGAACCCTTTATATTCAAATCAAAACCACCCTGGCGGCCACTGATATCCAGATCTGTCAGGCTTGCCTGAATACCTTTCTGGTCATATTGCATCAAACTGGTGAACTCGCCAGATACCTCTGTCGGTCCACTGCTGACAAGCGGCAGAGTTGAGATATTTTTCAGCCTGGTCTTTCCCGACCAGCTGACTGACTCGTTAAGGTATAGCGTTCCGGTATTACTGACAGTGCCTTCTAACAGTTCTGCATCCAAACTATTTACAGTGATATTTTTACTGTTCAATACAATATCGAGGCTTACCGGTACCCTGCCTACCTGAGGAGCATCTGCGGCGGTGTTTCCCTTCACCTGATAGTTTCCCATCTGACCACGTGCGGTCAGCTGGCCTTTATACAGTTTGCTATCCGGCATACCCGGCAACGCTTGTTCAGGCCAGGTGACGTTTAGTTTAGCCGGCAGGTCATCGTTTAGAATATCTGCAGTGGCCTGTACATTCGCCTGATATTGTCCGGCTGCCTGCACGTTTAGCTCCAGCGCACTCAATGACCCATCGAGATTAAGTTTAACTTGTTGAGACTGGCCGTCAGGCAAAGTGAATTTGGCGATGAGATCGCTGTTTATCGGATAATTTTCTTTTAAGGTGCCAGCAAATGACAAGTCCGCCTGCCCCATCTCATGCTTCACGTGTAACCCATTAAGATCCATGGTGTAGTCAGAGAACGAAAAGGTATCGAAGGCAACGATATTTATTTTCTGAGTCTGCTCGCCGGTAACGATTCGGATATCTTTTAAGCTGAACGCTGTCACATTGATCGGGACTGGCGTTTTTATTTCCGGCAGCTCAGGCGCAGTGTAACTGAGCGCATAATTGACTGGCGTGTCGTTAACCTGAGGAGGGGGCTGGGTAGTTTGGGGTAATGTGATACGCAACCCTTCAAGCTCTACAGGGTCCAGCGTCAACACATCTGCCATGCGGCCTTTCAAAAACAACGATGCCAGCTCAATTTTCTGACCGGCCATTTTAAATTGTGTGTCCGTCAATTTAGCCTGCTGAATAACGACCGTTATTGGCATAGAGAAAGGCTCTTCCGATGCCGGCGGCTCTTCTTCGGGCGCTTCGCCAATCTGACTGACCGCAACGCCATCAGTAGTGACAAAGTCTATACAAACTTTGTTGGAAAACAGGCAGCCCAGTACCAGATTAATTGATGCGCTGTTTACCTCAACCTGCCATTGTTCATTTTTCCACGACACGCCCTCTACCGTGAAAGTGCTGAGTGGCGAACCGGAAACGTCTTCAATTTCAAGGTTTGGAACAACCGCAGAAGCCAGGGGGCCCAGCAACGGGCTGCCCAGAGGGCTTATCAGAATTCCGATAAGCAAAATAAGCAGTAAAATGGGCGCTAGAACCCAAAGAGCCATCTTGCGCTTCTTCATAACTCAGGCCCAATCATAAAGTGAATTCGCCAGTCATTTTCAAAATCGGAAAAACCCCAGGCAAAATAAAAACGAACCGGCCCAATAGGCGATAACCAGTGTGCACCGGGGCCGATACCAATAGCTGGGTCTTCTTCAAAATCGTTGGTGGCGGTACCGACATCTAAAAAAGCGGCAGCGCGCCAGTTTTCCGCTACCTGATAGGCGTATTCAGTACCGATGGTAGCAAGATATTTCGCCCCGGCTGATTTTTGCACCGCACCTAATACCGGATTAAAGATTTCACCTTCAGGCGAAATATCCCGATAACCAAACCCCCGAACGCTTTGGTCACCACCCGCATAAAAGCGCACGGACGCCGGTACTTCGACAAAGCTGTCTGTTTCTATCGCGCCAATTTCCGAGCGCACCATAAAGCGATGTTTACCAACGGTTCGGATAATTCTGGCCTCGGCGGTGGCTTTCACAATATCAATATCGGAGCCAATGCCCTCGCGACCAACCTGAATGCCCGTTCTGAAGTAGGTTCCATGGGTGATGTTCAGCGTGTCGTCCTTTACCAGATACTGCAAGGCGTAACCAGGCATCAGCAACTGGGTTGTCTGGCTGGGATCGTCATCGACCTTATATTTTTCACGTAAGAAGGTCGCTGAATAGTCATTTTGCCAAGGTGACTCAATTTCCTGCGTGATTCGATGAACAGATAATGACAGGGTTTCACTTTCTGTATTGGTGTTGTCATAATCTAAAAACTGATAGCCCGCCTCATATTTCAGGTAGTCATTTTTAAGGTCACCCATCGGCACCAGATAATCAGCTGTTATTGATTGCTCGGGTGCAGATATGAACAGTTCGGCGTTGGCAGAATGCCCTTTGTCATTGACCCATGGGCGCTCCCACTTTAACCGCAGGCGCGGACCCGTGTCGGTTGCAGCGCCAACTCCCACGTTAAAATTGTCTCTGGGTTTATGGGCCAGCGTAATCTCAATGGGGACCCGGGTACCCTGCGCCTGGCTGACCACCGGCCTGGCAATCACGCGGGAAAAGTAGCCGGTCGCATTGAGACGCCGGTTGAATTCTGCCAGCTGATCAGCGGTGTAAGGTTCGCCCAGCGTAAAGGGCTGAAGTCGTCGAACGATATCTTCAGCCTTGTCTTCACCATTAAGCGTCACCTCACCAAACTCATAGCGCGGACCGCTCTGCGCAATTAACAGAATATTCGCTGCACGCTCCTCGCGCACCAAATCCAGTCGCGTTGCCTGCCAGTGAAAATCAAAATACCCGTGATTCAGGGCATAGTTGAACATCCTGGATTTAAAACTTTCATACTCTTGGTGAAGCAGCACATCTCCTTTTTCCAAAGGAAAACTGTTAAATGTATTGCGGAACTTCTTATCTGCACGGCCAGCGCCAATAATTTCCCGGGTAACATTGGTTACTTTCAGCGGCGAGTCCAGCGATACATCAAGAATGACGTCACCATCATCGGCGGTACGAATCAGCGTGGTGCTGTTGTAATAGCCAAATGGTTCAACCGCTGTGGATACAGTTTTGCTGACTTCTTCCTGCCAGAATGGATCGCTCAATGCGTCCTGACCTATATCCAGGCTTTTGAGGTGCAACCGGATATTATCTTCAAGCGTATCGTCGTCAATCCCTTCAATAGTAAACTCTAACTCAGCCAGCGCCTGCATTGGCAATAAAACCAATAGCATAAAAAGGCAGCGCTTTTTTAATTGAGTAACGATTGGCATGCGTTTACTTTTTAATCCTTTTTGATGGTGAGATACTTCGACAACAACCCATTCGGGCAGCCTTGTGAAACAACTGCGATGTGCGCAGGACGATATTGGCGTGCCGGATAAAGCCGGTACAATACGATGTTTATCTTATCGACTCTAGTATATTATCGTCGGACGCAGTGCGAAGATCAGCTGCGACAGGTTGCAACAAATTCAGGATATACCTGCTTAGTCAGAATTTAATAAGGATAGATACGTGAAAGGACGCAATTTAGCCAAAGTAGTTGGCGTCACTCTTACCTTTTTTATTAGTGTTGGTGTAAACGCCGAATCCTCGGCGCAATTGCCGGTAAGTGCATTCAGCAAGCTTCCAAAAATTCAGAAAGTTCGTCTTTCACCTGATGGTGGACGTATCGCCTATACCCATAATCTAACCATGGAGGGCGAGGATTTAGCGATTCTTCAGGTGTACGATTTTAAGAAAGGCTCGACCGATTATCTGTTACGTTCGGACAATGAAAAAGTAAAAATAAGCTGGTATCGCTGGGTTAATAACACAAAGTTAGCAGTTAGCGCGTTATATGAAGTCAAACAGCGGCATGTCAAATTTCATAAAACCCGTATGTTTATCATGGACTACACCAAACCTGATGAGAAGCTCAGAACAATCATTGATGTCGATCGATTGAGGAAAACCAGCCGATTGAAGGTAAATCCTCAGTATTTGGACAGCGTTGTCGACTGGCTGGATGATGACCCTGACCATATCATGATGCAGGTAGATACCAATACCGTAGCGACACCCTCAGTATTCAAAATTAATGTAAACACGTTTCATCGCACACGGATCGAGCGGGCGAAGCGCAAAGTACGTGACTGGATAACTGACCAGCAATCCGCATTGCGTCTAGGCATCGCCAGAAATTATGACAACGGCGAAACAGAAGTGATTGTGCGTGAGAATGAAGAGGCAGACTGGGAAACCTTATTTAGCTATAACGCGATGAATGAAAAGGGAATGTACCCCAAAGGGTTCGGGCTGGACCCCAACATTCTTTACTACACCGCCTATAAGGGTGATTTTCTGGCGCTGTATAAAATGACGCTGGATAATCGCAAGAGCGAGCTGGTTTACGCGGATGATAATTATGATGTTGATGGTAGCCTGATCTATTCGCCAAAAACCGGAGAGGCGATTGGTATCAACCATCCTCAGGCCAAGAACGGTGAGTATTACTGGCAGCCCCGGTGGGCTAAGTTGCAAACTATGCTGGACAAAGCTTTACCGGAATTCACTAATACTATCTTAAGTTTTAATGCTGATGAAACCTACTACATCCTGCACTCAGAAATGGATGGGACCCCGCCCTATATCAGTCTGGGTAATACGAAGACCAACAAGATAGATGGTCTGTTTAATCTTTATCCGCAACTGGCGGGACAAACAATACCGGCCAATGAGAAAGTCACTTATAAAGCGCGTGACGGGCTGGAAATCGAAGCTTATTTAACACTCCCTGTGACCGGTAAGCCGCCTTATCCTACCGTTATTCATCCACATGGTGGCCCCGGAGCAAGAGACTTCGACGGCTTCAACTACTGGATTGCTTATTTCACCAGCCGCGGATACGCGGTGCTTCGCCCGAACTTCAGGGGCTCCACCGGCTACGGTTATGAATTTGCTAATGCGCAGATGAAAGGCTGGGGACTTCAGATGCAGGACGATATCACTGATGCTACAAACTGGATGATCGAGAAAGGCCATGCAGATAAAGAGAAGATCTGTATTGTAGGTGGAAGTTACGGCGGGTATGCCGCATTGATGGCGACAGTAAAAACGCCTGATCTGTTTGCTTGCGCTATCAGCGTGAACGGGGTCAGTGATCTTAAGTATCTGGAGCGAAATGCCCGCAACTTTGTTAACCATGAATTTGTAAAAAATCAGATAGGCGATAATAGTGATGATTTGGAAGCACGATCGCCGCTGTATCATGCTGAGAAAATTACCACGCCTGTTTTATTGGTTCACGGGGAAGAAGATCGACGCGTGTCAGTCAGACACAGCAGGATGATGGCAGAAGAGTTAGAAGATCATGATCACCCGGCGTTTAAATATGTGGAGCTGGAGGCGGGGGACCATCACTTGTCTATTCAACGAAATCGCCATCGGTTCTTCGCAGAAATGGATGCGTTTTTGAATCAGTACCTGCATTAACAACCACAGCCGGCCCTGATGCCGGCTTTTTTCACAGTCTAATCGCATCAATGCGGCTGCATATAGCAAACCGCTATGTTTGCAGCCGTTTTACTGTACACTGACGCCTTTACAGTTTACCAGCCTGCCTGAGTCTGCATTAAAAGGATCTGACCTGCGTGAAACCCGCCACCAATACTAAAGCTTCGCCTACCCTGGCGTTACAGGAATTCGTTGCCCTGATGGCGTTGATGACATCGCTGGTGGCGCTGAGTATTGACGCAATGTTGCCGGCGTTGTCTCAAATTGGCGAAGCGCTTAATGCTAAAGATGAACACGATGCGCATCTGATTGTATCGGTGTTTTTTGGTGGTATGGCATTCGGGCAACTTTTCTTTGGTCCATACTCGGATAGCCGTGGTCGGCGCGAAACCATTTTGCTTGGTTTATGTATTTTTGCTGTAGGGTCGCTGGTCTGTATGCAGGCTAATGATATGAATACGATGCTCGCCGGGCGCCTGATTCAGGCATTTGGTGTTTCCGGACCTCGTATCGCGGCAATGGCTATTATACGTGACCTGTACGTCGGCGACGGAATGGCGCGGGTTATGTCGTTTATTATGATGGTATTTATCATCGTTCCGATGCTGGCGCCTATGGTCGGGCAGGCCGTCTTGCTCTTTTTCACCTGGCGCCATATTTTCAGTCTGTTTCTGATTTTTGCGGTGATTGCCGGTAGCTGGTATTTCTGGCGTCAGCCCGAAACCCTCATAAAGGCCCGGCGGCAACCTTTTTCATGGAATCAGTTTGGTCGCTCTTCTTCGTTTATCCTGACGCACATGTCGGTAATGGGCTATACGCTGGCCATGGGCTGTATCTTCGGGTCTTTTCTTGCTTACCTGAGCGCTTCACAGACTATTTTTCAGGAGTTTTACGATACTGGTGAGATGTTTCCTTATATCTTTGCCACACTGGCGTTCTCAATTGGTCTGGCGTCGTTTTTTAATGGGACTATGGTAATGCGATTCGGCATGAGTAAGCTGGTTCGCATTGCGCTTGTGGGCGTTATTGTTTTTGCCGGCTTGCTAAACGTTATCTTATTGAGCTTCGATGGCTTGCCACCTCTGGTAGTAACCATTGCAACATTGTTCTGTGGCTTTTTCTTTGTAGGTATCTTATTCGGTAATCTGAATGCCATGGCAATGCAGCCACTGGGTGATATGGCTGGATTGGGTGCAGCTATAATTGGCTCGCTTTCCAGCCTGATTGCAGTGCCGGTGGCGCTAACTATAGACAGCTTTTTAACCACAAACCTTTATCCTATCGGACTGGGCTTTTTAGCTTTTTTCGTGTTAGCAGCGATTTCGGTATATTTTGCCGAACGGGAGCGACATGAAATTCTGGCTGAAGAATAAAGATTAAGCTGCCGCAGCGAAGACGGCTACTGCGGCATATAAATGCTTACTTTAGTTACCCTGGGGCATCAACTGGCCGCGAATGGCGCCGGCTGGATAATCCGGGTTGTGGACATTGATATAATAGTCTTCAGGATGCTCAAGAATTTCCTGAACCACCGGTCCCATTGGAAATTTCGCAGATTCCACACCTTCTGTCAGACAGTCTGCCGCATTACCATCTTCTGGCCCTGCCAAGACGGCGACAACGGGGCCATTAGTACCCGCTGCGCCTTTATGAATATGCGCGGCCATTCCTTCACCCACCGGTACTAATTGAATTTTATCTACAGTTAACACATAACATAAGGTATTGGGATCGCCGTCAATACCAAACACATAGGCTTCTCCTCGCCCATTTGGGTCGCCGGATATACGGTTATTATCCGCGTTACTCACCTCCTGACGACCATCCAGTGATGCCTCAAGAACATTGTTGGTGTGGCCCGCATATACCTGATTGGACGCGCCGATCAGCGCAAGCGAAATTGCAATTTTCTTCAACATAGCTTTGTCTCCGTTATTGGTAAATATTGATATTTCCCGTTCAGGAATCCGCCATCAATACTTACCAAACGAAGCTTGCTATACACCGGATGCAGAATTTCACAATTATTTTACAAATAGGTAAGTTAAGAGATGTCCGAATTATTAGTAAGCATCATTAAAGGCAGACCACACGGGCCTTAGGCGATGAAAAGTTGGTTTAGGGATTAATATTAATTTTAGTTAATGTTTATGAAATAAAGGACTTTTTAAATATTAGAGTTAATACAAATGGCAGGTATATTCAATCTGTAGTCTGGATGACCTGATTAAACACCCATTTTTTATGCAGTAGTTTCAACCTCAGGATGCTGCAATCGGTAAAAAACCGCCAGTAATAACCCAAATAATCGCACTACGAGAGTTGTGATAACTGTTGTACTTAGGGCCAGACACAAAAAAGCCCGACCAAACTGGCCGGGCAAGAGGGCTTCTTTAAGCACCTAACGACAGAAATTGTTACTCAAATACGATAGCTTTCATATCTTTCATGTAGCCTCGCAGCACATCGCCAACCTGCTCTACACCATGTTGGCGAATCGACCGGTTTACATCGACGAGTTGACGATTATCTACCTGATTACTCTCCTGGCTCAGCCCTTTACCAATGATTTCAGTTGTTACTGAAGGCATAAAGCTTTCTTTAAGCAATGGGATAGCTGCATTGGCGAACAGATAGTTGCCATACTCGGCGGTATCTGAAATCACCACGTTCATTTCATACAGGCGCTTACGCGCTATGGTGTTAGAGATGAGCGGCGTTTCATGCAATGACTCATAGTACGCTGACTCGGGTAAAATACCGGCTTCCACCATGACATCGAAGGCCAGTTCAACACCTGCTTTGATCATGGCAACCAGCAAGATGCCCTTATCAAAGAAAGTTTGTTCTGCAATTTTGCCTTCGTACACAGGTGCATTTTCAAATGCAGACTGACCGGTTTCCTCGCGCCATTTGTGCAGATTGGCGTCACCATTAGCCCAATCCTGCATCATGGTTTTAGAAAATTCACCGCTGATAATATCATCCTGGTGTTTCTCAAATAACGGACGCAAGGTTGTCTTCAATGTTTCAGACAATTGATGAGCTTTGAGTTTGGCCGGGTTAGACAGACGGTCCATCATGTTTGTGACACCACCGATTTTAAGCGCTTCGGTAATGGTCTCCAGGCCTTGTTGAATTAGTTCACCGGCGTAGGCTTCATCAATGCCATCTTCAACCATTTTTTCGTAGCACAGAATGGCCGCAACCTGCTGCATGCCGCATAAAATGGTTTGCTCGCCCATCAGGTCAGATTTCACTTCAGCAACGAACGACGACTCCAGTACGCCAGCCCGATCGCCACCAGTTGCGCTGGCCAGTGCCTTGGCAATATCCCATCCTTCGTGCTTAGGATCGTTTTCAGGATGCACTGCAATTAGCGTCGGCACACCGAAACCGCGTTTGTACTCTTCACGCACTTCTGTACCCGGACATTTGGGGGCACACATAACCACGGTAATGTCTTCGCGGATCTGCTGACCCTCTTCAACAATATTAAACCCGTGTGAATATCCCAGCGCCGCGCCTTCTTTCATTAACGGCATAACCGCTTCGACCACGCTGGCATGCTGCTTATCCGGCGTCAGGTTATAAACCAGATCAGCTTCCGGAATAAGTTGTTGATAGGTGCCTACTGTAAAGCCATTGTCTGTGGCGCGCTGATAAGAATCGCGCTTTTCATCGATTGCCGCCTGTCGCAATGCATAGGCAACATCCAGCCCTGAATCCCGCATGTTAAGACCCTGATTGAGCCCCTGCGCACCGCAGCCAACAATAACAATGCGTTTACCTTTTAAATACTGGCAACCGTCAGCAAATTCGCTACGGTTCATAAAGCGGCAGCGACCCAATTGGTCAAGCTGCTGTCGTAACGATAATGTATTGAAATAATTAGCCATAAGATTTCCGAACATCTTCTTTATTTCATCAATCCCGGTTGTTGCCGCTACCGGAGACCTCGTCTGTGACGACTTGTAATGAAGACTAGCCCATCGCTTTTATTTTGCAAAATGATATATTTGCAACACAGTATTTCATTTTTTGCAACGCTATGGATATTAAGAGCCTACAGCTATTTAACCACTTAGCAGACAGCCTTCACTTCGGGGAAACTGCAAGAGCAATGTTTGTATCAGCATCGACCCTGAGCCGCATCGTACAGCGCTTAGAGGAAGAATGCGGTGCACCGTTATTTGATCGGGACAACCGCCAGGTAGCGCTGACCCCCGCCGGGCAAAAGCTGCTGGTTTTTAGCCGTCAGGTGGTCAGGGACTGGCGCGAACTGCAGGCACAGTTGCATCAGGACGCACAAACACTACAGGGACAGCTAAGTATTTTCTGTTCAGTCACCGCCAGTCAAAGCCATCTACCTGGTTTGTTAAGAGCCTTCCGCAACCTGCATCCTGCGGTAGATATTCGCCTGATTACTGGCGATCCGGCTCAGGCTATTGACCGGGTGAAACAAAAAAGCTGTGATGTCAGTATCGCCATCCATACTCCGGATTTTCCCAAAGAGCTTAACTTCGTACCGCTGGATAATATTCCCCTGGATTTGATTGTGCCTAAGAGCTGGGGCATATCGCAGCTGGCACAAATAGACTGGCGTCGCCATCAGGTGGTGATGCCTGAATATGGACCAACCCGCCGCATCGTCTATCACTGGTTTGCTGAGGCAGGGATCCGCCCTAACGTATATGCGTCAGTTGGGGGGAATGAAGCTATCGTCAGTATGGTCGCGTTTGAGTGCGGGATGGGGTTTGTACCGCAGGTGGTGCTGGACCATTCCAGTATGGCATCAAAAGTCACCCGCATTAAGGTGGATAATATTGAGCCTTACCAGCTGGGGCTTTGCTGCCTGGGCAGCCGGCGGAGTGAGCCGCTCATCGATGCGCTGTTTCAGCTGGAGCTAAGCTGAGCAATAATAGTATCCAGCGCTCTGTAACCTAATGCTTCGCTGATATGTTGCTGCGTAACACTGTCACTGGATTCTAGATCAGCAATAGTCCGGGCAACTTTCAGCGTTCGGTGGAAGACGCGCATGGATAATTTGAGCTGTCGCGCTGCCTGTTGCACAAATTCCAAATCTTTTGCGCTCAATCTGCAAGCCTCGGTCAGCTCCGCGCTGTGCAGGGCACTATTGAGTTTACCCTGTCTGATAGTTTGTCGCTCTCTGGCGTGATTAATCTGCGCTTTAGCGCGTTGTGCTGAGTCTGTTTGGGTCGTACCAGTATGGCTCAGTGTATACTCATCAAGGCGCGGAACACTAACCTGTAAGTCGATACGATCTAAGAACGGGCCGGATATGCGATTTATATAGCGCAGGATATTATCCGGTGAGGTGCGCCCATCGTGAATATCACCAGTCGGACTGGGATTCATGGCAGCGACCAGTTGAAACCGTGCCGGGTAAACCGCCTGCGCCTGCGCGCGGCTGATACAGATATCGCCGGTTTCCAACGGTTCCCGCAGAACATCCAGCGCCCGTCTGCCGAACTCCGGCAACTCGTCCAGAAACAATACCCCCAGATGCGCCAGCGATATTTCACCGGGCATGGGCTGGGTTCCGCCGCCGGTCAGCGCAATCGCTGAACTGGTATGGTGCGGTGCGCGAAATGGCCGCGAGAACAGTGATTCTGCATCAATAGTGACGCCTTTGACAGACGCTATGGAGGCTACCTGAAGCGCTTGTTCCACACTGAGCGGGGGCAATAGCGAGAGCAGGCGATTGGCCAGCAGGCTTTTACCGGTGCCCGGCGGACCAACAAATAAAATATGATGCTCGGCCGCTGCTGCAATAACCAAAGCCCGCTTAGCCTGGTGCTGACCGATAATATCATCCCACTTTGGGGCAGCTGTATCCTGAGCCGTGTTCAGGGTATCGCACAGCGCTGGTAAGGATGAGATGCCGTTGAGATGATTAAAAACGCTCGCCAGATCAGGTGCTGCTCGACGGTCAATTCCGCTAACAAGTGATGCTTCGTGGCTGTTTTCCGCAGGGATAACAATATGCGTCGCATGCTCGCGCGCTGCCAAAAGCGCTGGTATCAGCCCGCGAACGGCTTTTATCTTGCCATCCAGGCCCAACTCACCGATAAACTCATAGTCACTGGTGCAGCCAGCGACGAGCACACCTGCCGCAATAAGGATTCCAATTGCGATGGGTAAATCATAACGACCGCCATGTTTTGGAATCGTCGCAGGCGCAAGGTTTACCGTAATACGTTTAGCTGGGAACTCAAAACCACTGTTAATTAGCGCGCTTCTTACTCTGTCGCGCGCTTCCTTAACGCAGGTTTCAGCCATGCCGACCAGGTGAAAAGCGTGCAGGCCGTTTGCCAGATGCACTTCAACCTGCACGGAGGGTGCGCCCACTCCCTCCCCGGCGCGCGTATTTACAACCGCATAGCCCATAATATCGTCCTGCTGAAAAAGGGTCAGCTTACGGCATACTGAAACAGTAACGTACTGAACAGTTAGGCAGATTATTCGCTTCTGAACACCGGCAGTTCCCAGTGCCAGCGCATGGCGCCCAGGCGCAAACATACGGTAGTTACCAGGGCCGCCACCACACACCAGATGTCAGGTAACTGCAGGGTATAGAACAGTGCGTAGGCGCCACCGCCTACGATACAGGTAATGGCATATAACTCGCCGGACAAAACCAGCGGCACCTCGCGGCAGATAACATCGCGCAGTAACCCGCCAAACACGCCTGTGATAGTGCCCATAGCTATGGCGACAGCCATTCCAGCGCCGGTGCCTAACGCTTTTTCAATGCCGACGACATTAAACAATGCCAGACCAAATGCATCGGCAACCAGCAGGTAGTGATAGGGAAACAGTGATGTGAGGCGCAACCAGATAATGGTGATAAGGGCAGCAATACAGGTGACATACAGATAGTCAGTATCTTCAATCCAGAATACCGGTAAATCGAGCATCATATCGCGAAGGGTACCGCCCCCCACAGCGGTGGCTGAAGCCAGAACCACTACGCCGAACCCATCCATTCTTTTCTGGAAGGCCATCAGCGTTCCGGATATTGCACACACGGCAACACCGGCGAGGTTAAGCACGTGGATCCAGCTTTCAATCATCAATGTTACCTTTTTTGAAGGGTGATAAGCGCTAAATAGTCTGGCTAAATTGGTTGAAAAAGACCACCGTTTCGTGCTAATTCTTTGTCATAGCGTTTCACAACAGGTCAGCCAGCCGGTTGTGAGCATAAAAACGCCAGGTGCGTGATTGCACTCTTTTCCGAACATCTTTGTCCTGTTGTTTTGCAGCAGGTCTCATCAATATCCCCTGCGTTTTTAGGGGCCATCGCCTTGTTTGCGTCGTAAAAGTAAGCCAGATGTAAAATTTGCTGTCCATTCAGGTGGCTTAAAACGGTCTGTCATTGGGCGTTTTGAATCACCTGCTGTATCATTTGCGCTGAACTTTTAATTTTCTGCTTTCTGGCAGTACCCGGGCCAACGGTGCCCCGTAAATAAGGAATAAACATGGCTAAGCAACCTGCTGAATATATTTGGTTTAACGGCGAGATAAAACCCTGGAAAGACGCCACGGTACATGTAATGACCCATGCTATTCATTACGGCTCTTCTGTTTTTGAAGGGATCCGTGCTTACAAAACGCCGGATAAAGGCACCTGTGTTTTCCGTTTACAGGAGCATAACCGTCGCCTGTTTGATTCAGCGAAAGTTTATCGGATGACCATCCCATTCACCCTGGATCAGGTTAATGAGGCGACGTTGGAAATCATCCGCAAAAATGATTTGCAGTCTGCTTATATTCGTCCTATCGCGTTTTATGGCGATATTGGTATGGGGCTTCAGGTGCCCTTTGGTCAGGAAACTGAACTGACCATTGCCGCGTTTGAATGGGGTGCCTACCTGGGCGATGAAGCTATTAAAAATGGTGTTGATGCCGGTATATCTTCATGGAACCGCCTGGCGGCGAACACCATGCCGACGGGGGCAAAAGCAGGGGGCAACTACCTGTCTTCGCAATTGATCTCAATGGAAGCGCGCCGTCATGGTTATGGTGAAGGTATCGCACTGGATCGCAATGGTTATATCAGTGAAGGCGCAGGTGAAAACATTTTTGTTATTCGCGATGGTGTCGTTACTACCACCCCTAAAACAGCAGCAATCCTGCCGGGTATCACCCGCGATACCGTGATGACATTGCTTCGTGATATGGGCTACGAAGTCCGTGAAGAAAATATTCCTCGTGAGGCAATGTATCTTGCTGACGAAATCTTAATGTGCGGCACTGCAGCCGAAGTTACTCCTGTGCGCAGTGTTGATGGTATTGCCGTGGGTAATGGTGGCCGTGGCCCTATTACTGAGGCAGTACAGGAAAAATTCTTTGGCCTGTTCAATGGCACAACAGAAGACAAGTGGAACTGGCTGACGCCCGTTTATGAATAAACCCTAACTTTCAGGAGCAATTATGCCCAAACTACGATCTGCAACTACTACGCAGGGACGAAACATGGCAGGGGCACGCGCACTATGGCGTGCCACCGGTATGAAAGATACCGACTTTGGAAAGCCGATTATTGCCATTGCCAACTCCTTTACGCAGTTCGTACCCGGGCATGTGCATCTTAAAGATATGGGGCAACTGGTCGCCCGCAGCGTTGAAGCAGCGGGTGGCGTTGCCAAGGAATTTAATACCATCGCGGTAGATGATGGTATCGCGATGGGCCATAGCGGCATGCTTTACAGCCTGCCCTCGCGTGAAATTATCGCTGACTCTGTAGAGTACATGGCAAATGCTCACTGCGCTGACGCGCTGGTGTGTATTTCCAATTGCGACAAAATAACCCCAGGCATGCTGATGGCAGCCATGCGCCTGAATATTCCTGTTGTGTTTGTTTCCGGTGGTCCGATGGAGGCCGGGAAAACACAACTTTCTGATCAGCTTATCAAGCTGGATTTAGTTGATGCAATGGTCGCGGCGGCTGACGATAGTGTCAGTGATAAAGACAGTGGCGAGATTGAACGCTCTGCCTGTCCGACCTGCGGCTCGTGCTCCGGTATGTTTACTGCCAACTCTATGAACTGCCTGACCGAAGCGCTCGGGCTTGCCCTGCCCGGTAACGGCTCCATGCTGGCCACTCATGCCGACCGCGAGGGCTTATTTCAACGTGCCGGTGAACTGGTAGTAGAGCTGTGCCAGCGTTGGTATGGTAATGATGATGCGTCGGCACTACCCCGCAATATTGCTAATTTCGAGGCATTTGAAAATGCAATGAGCCTGGATATTGCAATGGGCGGTTCGACCAATACCATTTTGCATCTGTTGGCTGCGGCGATGGAGGGAGAAGTCCCTTTCAGCATGGCGGATATCGACCGGCTTTCACGCAAAGTCCCGCATTTGTGTAAAGTAGCGCCATCTACCCCACAGTATCATATGGAAGATGTTCACCGCGCTGGTGGCGTGCTGGGGATCTTATCAGAGCTGAACAAAGCCGGATTACTGCACCCAGACTCGCATCATGTACTTGGCGGGACAATCAGCGACGTCATTAGCCAGTGGGATATCACAGATACGCAAAACGAAATTGCGGATACGTTTTATCGTGCTGGGCCTGCAGGCATACGTACTACCAAAGCCTTCAGTCAGTCGTGCCGCTGGGATGAAGCCGACCGGGACCGTGAAGCAGGCTGTATCCGGGCCCTTGAGCACGCCTATAGTCAGGAAGGTGGTCTGGCTGTGTTGTACGGCAATTTGGCTAAAAATGGCTGCATCGTTAAAACCGCTGGCGTGGATGAGTCGATACTTACCTTTACCGGCACGGCAAAAATCTATGAAAGTCAGGAGGATGCGGTTGCCGGAATTCTGAATGATGAGGTTAAAGCCGGCGATGCCGTAATCATCCGTTATGAAGGTCCGCGGGGCGGGCCGGGTATGCAGGAGATGCTGTATCCCACGTCTTACCTGAAGTCCAAAGGGTTGGGTAAATCCTGTGCATTGATCACAGATGGACGCTTCTCAGGCGGAACCAGCGGTTTATCCATCGGGCATTGTTCACCCGAAGCAGCCAGTGGCGGTGGTATCGCGCTGGTGGAAGACGGTGACACCATTGTTATTGATATACCCAATCGTACGATCAACGTGGATCTGACAGATGCTGAGCTGGCCCATCGGCGTGAGGCAATGCAACAGCGCCCCCGTCCGTTTAAACCACTTAACCGTGAGCGTGTGGTTTCTGCATCGCTGAAAAACTTTGCCATGTTGGCCACCAGTGCAGATAAAGGCGCGGTGCGCGATGCCGCTAAGTTGGAAGATATATGACGATTAGCAATCATGAATATCTGAAAAAAATACTGCTGGCACCGGTTTATGATGTCGCGGTAGCCAGTGATTTGGTCACCATGTCTGGACTGTCTCATCAGATTGGCAATACTGTTTTTTTAAAACGCGAAGATCAGCAGCCGGTTAAATCCTTCAAGTTGCGCGGGGCTTATAACCGAATATGCACGCTGACTGAAGCCCAGCAGCAGGCCGGGGTCATTGCAGCCTCAGCAGGAAATCATGCGCAGGGGTTGGCTTACGGCGCCCACGTTAAAGGCATTAACGCCACTATCGTAATGCCTGAAACCACACCCGATATAAAGGTGGACGCGGTACGCCGCTTTGGCGGGCAGCAGGTAACGGTTATTCAGCATGGTACCAGTTTCGATCAGGCCAGTGCCCATGCAAAGCTTCTGGCCGAGCAGCATGGCTATACCTTTGTGCCGCCGTTTGATGATCCTGATGTCATTGCCGGTCAGGGTACCGTAGCCCGCGAGTTACTGGAACAAAATCCCAACCTCGACATGATTTTTGTGGCGGTGGGAGGCGGGGGCCTGGCGGCCGGCATTTCGGTTTACCTTAAACAGTTGAAGCCAGACATTAAAATCATTGCTGTTGAGTCTGAAGAATCTGCCTGTTTTGCTGCCGCCAGACAAGCCGGCAAGCCCGTGGCGCTGCCATCGGTAGGTATTTTTGCTGATGGCGTGGCGGTTAAAACGATGGGGCAGGAAACCTTCCGCTTATGCAACGAATACGTTGATGAGATTGTGACGGTGTCCAATGATGAGATTTGCGGTGCTATAAAAGATATTTTCGATGATACCCGGGTTATTGCAGAGCCGGCTGGTGCCTTGTCAGTCGCGGCAATTCGAAAATATGCCAGGGCCCACAATCTTACCGGTAAAAATATTGGCGGCATCTTGTGCGGGGCAAATATCAATTTTCACACCCTTCGCTATGTGTCCGAGCGGTGTGAGTTAGCAGAGCAGAAAGAAGCAGTTTTTGCTGCCAAATTAGCCGAGCGACCAGGGGCGTTTAAGCAATTTTGTGAAGCGCTTGGCGGTAAGAATATTACTGAGTTTAATTACCGCTACGGGAGTGATGCCGAAGCCCATGTATTTGTGGGGGTGAAACTTAAAGGCGGGCAGCCGGAGTTTTCGCTGTTACAGGAAAGCCTCACTGACAAAGGTTTTGCGTGTTTTGACCTTAGCAACAATGAGCTGGCGAAATTGCACGTCCGGCACATGGTTGGGGGCAGGCCACCCGCTATTTTAAATGAGACCGTATTTGCGTTTGAATTTCCGGAGTATCCTGGTGCTTTACTGAAATTTCTTAACACCCTGGGTGAGCGCTGGAATATTACCTTGTTCCATTATCGCAACCATGGTGCTGCAAAAGGACTGGTACTGGCAGGTTTTGATATCCCACCACAAAGCAGGGCCGCATTCGATGAGCATCTGCAGGATCTGAATTATACGTTTTCAGACGTTACCGATGATCCTGCATATCAGTTTTTTCTGTCGGGTGCTGCGCAGTAATTGCCTGAAAAAAGCAGCCTAGCGGGCTGCTTCTTCCAGCTGTGATTCATCGAACACCTGAATTGCATCCAGCACTTTAACCGCCGGCTCCAGGCCACCAATAACGTAGACTTTGTCATCAATCGTTGTGGCCTGATTGTGTCGGCTTGCTGCGACCGGTAAATCGGCTTCCTGCCATTGCTGAGCCTTGAAATCATAAACCAGCGTTGCAGTCAGGTTGGTATAATGGCCGAATGTGAAAAGCTTGTCGTGCCACACTGTAGCAGAGTGCGCGCTTAGCGGATGCGGTAGGTCAGGCAAACGTGTCCATGCGTTGGTGTCCGGGTCATATTGTTCGAACGATGTCACCGCTTTGTCACCATCATAGCCGCCCATCACGTAAATCTTGCCATCGTATGTAACCGCTGTGGTTTCTTTTGCTGACGGCATGGGAGGCGCCAGTGACCACGTATTGGCTGCAATATCGTAAACAGCCATCAGTGAAGAGCGCTTCATCTGCTTGGTCTTCCAATCACGGTGACCGCCACCAACTACATAAATTTTCCCATCAAGATACGCAGCAGCATTAATGCGGGTGGGATACGGCAACGGCGCTGCCTGAGAGATTGTGCGACTACGGGTATCAAACACCTCTACACGACTCTCATAGGCGTAATCATCGCCTTCGTGCGAAATCCCGCCAATCAGATAAATATGGTGATTGCCATCATAAACAGCCGAAAAATACCGGCGCGGCAAAATATGGTCATGCAATACCTGAATGTTTTCTGTTTCAGGATCGATGATTTCGACATCACCCAGCCATTTTTCTTCGCTGGATCCTCCGAACACATAAATAGCCTCACCATCATTAGCAATGCCTGCACCAAAGCGAGGTGTATCAAGCTTAAAAGGCATATCTGTTGTGAAGTCAGTGGGTTCGGGCGCTGTCTGCGGGGCCGGGGTATCAGCACAGGCACTCAATAAAAGTGTTACAGACAGAACGATGCTGGTTAATGCGCGTGTGACCATGGATGTCCTATATTATTTTTGATTTCCGTTTTTTATTATTCAAGGCGGTGCGGCTCGCACCACCTGCCTTATACGCACTAATGCAACTCTACGTTTTCAAGGTGTTGAATAATTTCCGGCCATACTAACGCCATTACGTCTTTGCGAAGAGCTGCACTTTCTTCTGAGTACTTCAGACTGCCGTCTGCCGTAGAGTCCAGCCAGTGGTTTTCCCGCAGTGCATTGATAAAACTGGAGAGAACGTTTTTATCATAAAACTCGGGTGAGCTCATGCCATAAAGCGTCGACAGCCGCTCTGCGACTTTACGACTTGTTCGCTCCAGTTCCGTGCGCGAAATGATACGTTCTTTTTCAATAATCGTCAGTACGACAGCGTAACGCTGAAAGGTTTCCTGCATACAGCGACTTAGTAACCAGGCGGAGTGATAGTCTTTCTTGTTCGGCTCCGGAGGATTCAGGCAATTATCGGTTTGCCGCAAAAGCCCCTGGTCAAGCATCTGATTGATGAGCTTGTCTGTATATGCCAGTGCCTGATCCTGACTCATGTGAATAAATAACTCGCGCTGCAGTAAAGGATACAGCGCTGCTACCAACTGCAGTATATAGTCACGGCGGCACGCGGGATGCGTGAAAACAGCTGACATAATGATGCCGGGTAATGCAAACAAATGCAGAATATTGTTGCGATAGTACGTTAACAGTACGGCCGAATCAGGTTTTGGCTGTATGAGCTTGCCATAACCATCGTTGCTGATTGAAAAACGATTCAGTCTGAGCACATGGGAAAGTATTTGTTCGTCAGACTCTTCTGGCACCGTGGCATCTTCTGAAAAAGGTGCTTCACGCAGCATGGTCATAAATGCGCTCAGTGAGTGTCTGAGCTCTTCCTGACTCATGGTTTTATTCTTAGATGACAGCAAACAAAGAGCCGACAACGCCATACCATTGATTGCTGCAGCGCGGTTAATACGTAACATAACCTCGTTGGCGAGATCATTGACCATCGGGGTCAGCCAGCTTGGTTTTTTGTCCGGGTCGGCAGGCAGGTTCTCACGCCAGTCAGGCATTTGCTTTTCCAGAAAGTGATTCAGCTGCAGCGGCTCACCGAAGTTCACATAGCCGTAGCCATAATTTTTCAGCTTTCTGAGGGCAGAGAATACCTGCCAGTTAGATTCCTTTTTCTTACCACTGCCTTTGAGCTCTTTCAGGTAGCTCTTCACTTCCATAACGTTTTCATAGCCAATGTAAACCGGAACAATACTTACAGGCCGGTTTACGCCTTTTAAAATAGCCTGAATAGTCATGGCTAACATGCCGGTCTTAGGTGGTATTAAGCGTCCGGTCCGGCTGCGCCCGCCCTCCGGATAGTATTTAACTGAGTAGCCTTTATTAAACAATAACTCTAAATATTCGCGAAAGACCGCTGTGTAAAGTTTGTTGCCGGCAAAGCTGCGTCGTAAAAAAAAAGCGCCCCCCCGGCGGAAAATCTTTCCTACCGGCCAGAAATTCAGATTAATACCCGCGGCAATATGAGGAGTAACCATCCCCTCGTGATAAATGACGTAGGTCAGTAACAGATAGTCCATGTGGCTGCGATGACAGGGAACATAGATAATTTCATGCCCGTTTCTGGCAAGTTCTCGAACTCGCTCACTGTGCGCTACGCCAATACCATTATAAATTTTATTCCAGATACGGGTAAGGAGTCGATCGCCAAATCGAATCAGACCCTCACGATAGTCTGCAGCAATTTCGTCAATATAAATTCGAGCATTCTGACGCGCTTTTTCAGGCGTACCTTTCTTACTTTGCCCCTCTTCGGCAATGGCGCGTTTTACTGACTCAGACCCTAATACAGCATTGTACAGTTCTTCACGCACCAGTAACGTTGGACCGGTCATATTCTGACGCTTACGATAAAAGTGAGTACTTGCTACCCTTACCAGCTTGTGAGCTATTTGCGCATCACTGCCATGCAATGATGCCATCGCATTGGCCGAAACGGCTTTGCTGAAGCTAATAAAATTATCGCGACCCAGAAAGCATACAATAAAAAATTTTCGTAACCAGCTGGGTGTTGCAACATCGGCAATCAGGTCACTGAAACCCGGCTTGCCTTTACCCGGCGCCCGACCCCAGGAAATAAACACAGGAACAACCTGAACATCCAGCTCGGGATTATCACGATGCAAGTGAAAAAGGTCGGTAAAAACTGCCTCAATATCGGTGGGACTATTGGTGCCTGTGAGCACAGACTGCGTACGCCGCAAAAATAATGAATTGGGGTAAGTATGACCCGCCAGAGTGACCTCTTCAGTAGGACTGGGTAACCCCATTTTGCGGGTAGCCTGACGCAGCGCTAACTGATCTGTCATTGAATTACTGGGCAGCAGATAGATGATCGGCTTATTACTATCTATGCCCAGTTCTGATTCCAGATTGGTGGGGATAGTGTGCGGCTTGACCAACCATTTAACGGGATAATGAAACACTGAAAGAAGCGTTTTGCGTATCCACGACATGAAAAGTGTCCTGTATAGAAAAATCCGGCGCAGTGTACCATAAGTTTTTAATAATACTTAAAAGCACACCGGCACCGGCATGATGAGCAAAAAGCTACGTGCGTAGTCGGGCCACAATACTGCCAGTCGCCGCCAGAATACAGGTTGCTACGGAGCCCCACAGCCAGTCAATCAACGTCATGTTTAGCGGCCAGTCAGCAACAATGGAATATGCAGTAAGGTTGTAAGTGCCATAGGCCGTTGCCCCCAACACAAATCCGCTTATAGCGGCAGCGCCCACAGTACGGTTAAGCGTTGGCTTCACCGCCACAATGACAACCGACAGGCAATAAAGTAGATAAAAAACAATCCAGGGCCAGCTTATAAACTGCTCCCGTAATATGCCGTCAAAATGCTCGACATACATTGGCATGGCAATAACGCCCAGCCAAATACCATCTAGCACACCAAATGCGATCAGCACGGCCAGATAAGCCAGTGCAAGTGTTGAAAATTTAGTCTTCATAGAGGATAAAAACGCAGACTATCATCGTTTGGTTCAGGATGTATTAAATAAAGAATTTGCATTATATTGCATATCCTATTACGGCAGGTTGCCAGAAGGCTTCGCCCTTGCATCAGATAACAAACGATAAGAGCAATGATCAACGCTTGCCAAATTTATCTGTATGTATATACTCTGAAAGATAACTGTATGAAAAACCAGGCTGTGTATGCGTCCACTTACTCCCCGACAAACTGAAGTGCTTGAATTAATAAAAGCGAATATGCGCGAAACCGGTATGCCACCAACCCGTGCTGAGATCGCCAGTCGCCTGGGTTTTCGCTCCGCTAATGCGGCAGAAGAGCATTTAAAGGCCCTTGCCAGAAAGGGGGTTATTGAAATACTGCCGGGTACGTCACGAGGCATAAGGCTAACCACACCGCTGGAAGATGAAGCAACTAACGATGAGCCTGGATTGCCATTAATCGGTCGGGTTGCAGCCGGTGAGCCTATTCTTGCCCAGGAGCATATCGAAAGTCATTATCAGGTGGATCCCAGCCTGTTCAAACCGCACGCAGACTTTCTACTGCGTGTTGACGGCATGAGTATGAAGGATATCGGTATTCTGGATGGTGACTTGTTGGCCGTACACAGAACCACAGACATCCACAATGGTCAGGTGGTTGTTGCCCGGGTTGAAGATGATGTTACTGTGAAACGCTTTGAGAAACGCGGTCATGAAGTGCTCTTACATGCAGAGAATGATGAGTTTGCGCCGATCAAAGTTGATTTAACATCTCAGGCACTTGCGATAGAAGGTCTGGCTGTGGGAGTCATACGTAACGCAGACTGGATGTAACAGATATTTACTCTCATTGCGCCTCTTATGTGCAGTGAGAGTATTGAATTTAAGCTTTCTTCCTTCGATAAACTTTTACCTATTCCTCCCATCAGGTATATCGCACTTTTATCTATAAAACGTGCAGCTTTCACTTTATTTCTGACCTCATATTTTATCCTTTCAAAGACTACCCGCATATCAAGCGCTTGCTAACTTTTTGCACAATTTTTTATTAAATCACTAGACTCCGACTTAAATTTGTTTAATTCTTATACTGTTATTAACATAAAGATAACAAGTAGATAAACAATCCCATTATAAGAGATTGCACAATATTTCGGGTCTATGGTCGATTGAGTCGCCTTCCATGATTCGTCCATCACGGAGGTGTTGAGTGAAAAAGCTCGCGAGTATCGCAATGATGGTTTGGGGAACACTATCGGTATCATCTGTCGGTTTGGCAGATACACAGGCAGTTTCTGACATAAACCTGCGAAAAGGAGTGACGGATATCAGTGGACAGGTATACGACCTGCACATGCTGATGTTTCTTATTTGCGTAATCATCGCAGTGGTTGTTTTTGGGGTGATGTTCGTTTCGATGTACTTTCATCGAAAATCCCGTGGCGCGAAACCAGCGAAATTTCACGAAAGCGTTAAAGTCGAAGTTGCCTGGACCGTCGTCCCTTTTCTTATTCTGATTTTCATGGCCGTGCCCGCGGCAAACACTCTGATTGCGATGGAAGATACCTCCGAGCCTGATCTCACTGTGCTGGTCACCGGATCTCAATGGAAATGGCATTACCGTTATATGGATTCAGAAGTGTCGTTCTACTCGTTATTGGCTACCCAACGTGAGCAAATAAGTAACCGCTATGAAAAGGGCGAGAATTACCTGCTTGAAGTGGATCAGCCGCTGGTGATTCCAACAGATCAGAAAGTGCGCTTCCTTATCACCTCTGATGACGTTATCCATTCATGGTGGGTGCCGGATTTTGCGGTCAAAAAAGACGCCAATCCCGGATTTATTAACGAAGCGTGGACCAAGGTTAATGAACCGGGCCTTTATCGCGGTCAGTGCGCAGAGTTGTGTGGTAAAGACCACGGCTTCATGCCGATTGTGGTGGTAGCAAAAGAGCCTGCCGAATTCGATGCCTGGATGAGCGAGCAGGAAGAAGCCCAGCGCAAGGCAAAAGAGGAAGAGCAGCGACTGTTGGCGATGAACATGAGTATGGACGAGCTGATGGTAGAGGGTAAAAAGGTTTACAACGCCACATGTGCAGCTTGCCATATGCCCAATGGGGAAGGGTTGCCCGGTACATTCCCGGCATTAAAAGGCAGCAAAATTGCGCTGGAAGATATGCAGGGCCACCTTGATATTGTTGTAAATGGCAAGACCGGTACTGCCATGCAGGCTTTTGGCAAGATGCTTTCGCTTAAAGAGCTAGCTGCCGTTATTACCTATGAGCGAAATGCCTGGGGCAATGACACCGGCGAAATTGTGCAACCAAAAGATGTTGATGCATTCAACAAGGGCCAATAGGAGAGCACCATGACTAAAGCAACTGATTTATCTTCTCATGGTGCGGGTGTCACAGCTGAGCATGACAATCATCACGATGATCACGAGCATCATATTCCAAAAGGCATAATGCGTTGGATTCTTACGACCAACCATAAAGATATCGGCACCCTGTATCTGTGGTTTTCCTTCATTATGTTTTTAACCGGTGGTGCGATGGCGATGGTCATTCGTGCAGAGCTGTTTCAGCCCGGTTTACAAATTGTAGAGCCTGATTTTTTCAATCAGATGACCACGGTACACGGCCTCATTATGGTATTCGGTGCGGTTATGCCTGCCTTTGTAGGTTTGGCTAACTGGCTGGTGCCCATGATGATTGGCGCACCGGATATGGCATTGCCCAGAATGAATAACTGGAGCTTCTGGATCCTGCCTTTCGCTTTTACTATTTTGCTTGCGTCATTGTTTACAGAAGGTGGTGGTCCTAATTTTGGCTGGACATTCTACGCACCTCTTTCAACCACCTACAGCAATGACAGTACCGCGCTGTTTGTGTTTTCTGTCCATATTATGGGTATCTCATCCATCATGGGCGCGATAAACGTTATCGTTACCATCTTTAATATGCGTGCGCCGGGTATGACCTGGATGAAAATGCCGTTGTTCGTGTGGACCTGGTTAATTACTGCTTTCTTATTGATAGCTGTTATGCCAGTGCTGGCGGGGGCGGTGACTATGGTACTAACCGATAAGTTTTTCGGCACCAGCTTTTTCGATGCCGCCGGAGGTGGTGATCCGGTAATGTTCCAGCATATTTTCTGGTTCTTCGGGCATCCTGAGGTGTACATCATGATTCTGCCGGCTTTTGGCATTATCTCCCACATTGTACCCACCTTCGCCCGCAAACCTTTGTTTGGTTACGCCTCAATGGTTTATGCCACAGCCTCTATCGCGCTGTTGTCATTCGTGGTCTGGGCACACCATATGTTCACCACGGGAATGCCGGTGTATATGGAAATGTTTTTCATGTTCGCCACCATGCTAATCTCAGTGCCAACAGGCGTGAAGGTGTTTAACTGGGTAGCCACCATGTGGCGAGGCTCAATGACCTTCGAAGTACCGATGCTTTTTGCACTTGCCTTCATCGTTTTATTCACTATTGGCGGGCTGTCGGGGCTGATGCTGGCCATCACGCCGGTCGATTTTCAGTACCATGATACCTACTTTGTAGTGGCTCACTTTCATTACGTACTGGTCACTGGCGCAATATTCTCCATTATGGCGGCCGTTTACTACTGGCTACCGAAGTGGACCGGAAAAATGTTCAATATAGGACTTGCGAAAGCGCACTTCTGGTGCTCGCTTATTTCGGTAAACGTGCTGTTCTTCCCCATGCACTTTGTTGGTCTGGCAGGTATGCCACGCCGAATTCCAGATTATTCGCTGCAGTTTGCTGATTATAACCAGTGGATAAGTATTGGTGGCTTCGCGTTTGGATTGTCACAGCTGATATTTCTGGTGGTAGTCATTCAGGCATGTCGCAAACAGGGAGAGCCGGTAAGTGACAGGGTCTGGGAAGGTGCAAATGGGCTGGAGTGGGAAATTCCGTCACCTGCGCCTTATCACACATTTGAAACACCACCGGTGGTGAAATAAGTATGTCTTCGGCATCTGGTCACCGCTCCATGGTCATCCGACTGGTGGTGATCGTTATTGGCATGTTTGGATTTGGTTTTGCGCTGGTGCCGCTGTATGACGTGTTCTGCGATATTACCGGCATCAATGGCAAAACC
This sequence comes from Salinimonas iocasae, assembly GCF_006228385.1. GTDB lineage: Bacteria > Pseudomonadota > Gammaproteobacteria > Enterobacterales > Alteromonadaceae > Alteromonas > Alteromonas iocasae. Next base: position 3,740,335 of record NZ_CP039852.1, on the reverse strand, counting down.
AATGCAAGCGCTGCGGTTTATACCGCACCGACAGTAGATAAAAGTCGTCAGGTTACGGTCGAGTTTCTGACCCGGACTCACACAGGCATGCCCTGGGAGTTCAGGGCAAATACGAAACGGGTCAAGGTGCATCCCGGTGAACTGAAAACAGTCGACTTTTATGTCCGGAACCCTATGCGAAGAGACTTTGTTGCTCAGGCTATTCCATCTGTATCACCGGGTGAAGCCGCTTTGTATCTGAATAAAACAGAATGCTTCTGCTTTAATCAGCAGCCGTTAGACGGCGGTGGAGAGGCGACCATGCCAATGTCGTTTTATGTCGATCCGCAAATACCGGACGATATTTCTTACTTTACTGTTCAGTACACACTTTTTGATGTGTCGGCGCGTGCCGATTCATTACCTAGTTCAGATAACCCTTATCTTAACCGCGCCGGACGCAGCGATTAAGACGACCTAATTACGATGTGAGAGGGAGAAAGTCATGCAGCAGTCTTATGAAAAGTACTACGTACCGGCGCAAAGCCCATGGCCGATTGTGGGAGCCGTTGCACTGTTTTTGATTGCGGTGGGCGCTGCCAATGTGGTTATTGAGTCTACCCGGGATGCCTCGGGCTATGGCACTCATATCCTGCTCGCCGGATTAGTGGTGCTACTGGTCATGATTGTTGGCTGGTTTAAAAACCAAATCGATGAATCAATGGCCGGACTTTACAGTGCACAGCTGGGCAGGTCGTACCGGCAGGGTATGACCTGGTTTATCTTTTCTGAAGTGATGTTTTTTGCTGCATTTTTTGGCGCTCTACTTTATGCGCGTACCATTTCAGTCCCCTGGCTGGGCGGGGCATCAAATAACGCAATGACTAATGAGGTTCTCTGGCCACAATTCCAGGCGCTTTGGCCACTAGTTACCACCCCTGACGGCACGAAGACGCAGGCAATGGGGCCAGCTGGTCTGCCAACGATCAATACAATCATTTTGCTTATTTCATCGGTCACGCTGCACTTTGCCCATGTTGGGTTGGAAAAGAATAAACGTAAACAGCTTACCTGGATGCTGGGCGCCACCATTCTGCTCGGGTGTATTTTCTTATATTTCCAGGTGCAGGAATATATTCACGCGTATCGCGACCTGGGACTGACATTGCAGTCGGGAATTTACGGCAACACGTTCTTTTTGCTCACAGGCTTTCACGGAATGCATGTGACGCTGGGAACCATCATCTTAATGGTGCTGTTCTTCAGGGTACTTAAAGGGCACTTTACCCCAGATAACCATTTTGCTTTTCAGGCCGGCAGCTGGTACTGGCATTTCGTCGATGTCGTCTGGGTAATGCTGTTCATATTTGTATATGTGCTCTAAGAGCGCGATTAATAAGGCCGGGGATTAAGATGAATCAGGTCCAGGGCAACCGCCAGCAAAATGATGAGCACAATACATACCGAAGTGAGTACGCGCCGGCCAATGTATTTGCTCATAGGTTGCCCGTCGGGGTCATTCTTCATCATTACTCGCATAGCCATGAACAGGTTAACAACCATGAAAATGAGCAGGCCAATCAAAATTACTTTAACAATCATTCCGTGTCCCTGAATAACGGCCAGCCTCACCACCACCGGTTTACCGCCACGCGCTGGATTGCGATAGTGGTGACACTGCTTGCCATAGGTTTGATGTTTCGACTTGGCTTATGGCAACTGGATCGAATGCATCAAAAAGAAGCGCGTTTGGCTAGCATAGCGCAAAAACAGACCAATGGACCAATTTCCCTGTTTGACCTGCCTGCAACACTGAGCGAGAGCCGTGACTTACCCGTTACATTCAATGGAAAGCGAATCGGTAACACTACGTTTTATATTGATAATCAGATAGTTGAGGGACGAGTCGGCTATCATGTGTTGGCGCCTGTTAGTACCGAATCCGGTAATGTCTTACTTAACTTCGGCTGGGTGCCTGCCGGCGCTTATCGCGACATCCTACCGCAGGTGCAGTTACCGGTAGATCGGGCCACTTTCAAAGGTACGGTATCTGTGCCTGGCCACAATCCGGTTGTGCGCGAGACGGCTTCTGCCTTTAGCGGTCGTGAAGTGCTTCTGCAAAAAATAGATATCAGCATGCTGAATGCCAATACCGATCTACATCTTAAGCCCTACATCATTCAACTTGAATCGCCGGTTGACGAACAATTTGTACGTAACTGGCAACCTGTAGTCATGCCACCTAAAAAGCATCTGGCTTACGCTGTTCAATGGTTTGGTCTGGCGCTGGCTGCATCCATCATCGCGTTGATCGTTTTCTTTCCCAGAGGTAACCGCAATGACAAAAACCAATCATTCTAAACGTCTGACTTTTTTCGGTGTTCTGGCAGCGTTCGTTATTCCCGTGCTGGTGGCCAAAGTTGCACTGGATAACAACTGGTTCAACCGCGGGACGACAAACAAAGGAGAGCTCATACAGCCCGTAGTTGATTTTAGTGCCGCACTGCAAAAGCAGCCCCCGAAGTGGCGATTAGTGTACCGGGTCCCCGCCCGGTGCGATAGTCAGTGTAAGAATGCTATCTACAGCATTCAGCAGGTCTGGTTGGCGTTAGGTCGGGAAACAGATCGGGCACAGGCAACACTGATCGTCACCGAAGATAGCGATCGCAGTGCAATCAACCAGTTAGAGCAACGCGGTCCACTGAACATTGTTAATGCACAATCGGTTTCACAGGATAAACGTCTGCATAAGTTTGGGGACAATACGGTATATCTGGTAGATACGCTGAATCAGGCAATGCTCAGATACGAGGTCAGTGCAGACAGAGAAACCGCGATCCTTAACAGTCGGGACATGCTGGCTGATGTGAAAAAGTTAATGAAATTATCCCGCATAGGCTGACACGGAGGCTGGCGCCATGAGAAAACTAATTTTTTGTAGTCTGATGCTGGCGATTCTTGTCATCGTATTGGGCGCTTATACACGGCTTACTGACGCAGGCCTGGGGTGTCCTGACTGGCCCGGCTGTTATGGTGAACTGTTTGTACCCTCAACCGCCGACAAGGTTAATGCGGCAAATAGCGCATTTCCCCATCGCCCGGTGGAAGCCAGTAAGGCATGGAGCGAGATGATACATCGTTACTTTGCAGGTGCCCTGGGCCTCATGATTTTCGCAATCGCGGCCTGGGCTGCCATACGTCGCGACGCAAGAATGCCACTGGGACTACCGCTGTTTTTGTGTGCGTTGGTGATCTTTCAGGCTGCACTGGGCATGTGGACGGTAACACTGAACTTGTTGCCGGTGGTGGTGATGGGACACCTGCTTGGCGGATTTGGCGTGCTGACCTGCCTGTTCGTGTTATACCTGAGGCTCAGCCCTAATATGTGCCGCGATAAACTCAAGTCTGCCAAACGCATGCTGGGATTTGCGTTTGTGGGAATGATTATACTGGGCTGTCAGATAGCGCTGGGTGGCTGGACATCCGCGAATTATGCTGCACTGGCATGTACAAACTTTCCAGTTTGCGAGGGACAATGGTGGACGCAGATTGATGTCCCTTCTGCCTACAGCGTTCCTCACGCTGAAAACTATGAATTCGGTGTACACGATTACCCTGCTCGTATGACGATGCACATCATTCACCGGGCGGGTGCACTGGTCACTTTTGCCTATTTACTGACACTGGGAATCTGGCTGCTCAGAGTTCAGTCAAAACTGATGAATACCGCAGGGGTTGCGCTCATTACCGTGCTAAGCGCCCAGGTCGGACTGGGAATCAGTAATGTGGTTATGAGCCTGCCACTGACCATTGCTGTTGCTCACAACTTTGTTGCCGCCATGCTCCTGCTCATTATGGTGTGGATTACCTTCAACCTTTCTATGATGCAGCGGAGGGCAAATGGCTAAATCTATTGATGCACGGGACTATTCAGAATCGGTAGGAAAAATTCCCCGCTGGCGCGAATACTATGAACTCACTAAACCTCGCGTAGTAATGCTGCTATTACTGACCGCACTGGTTGGCATGTGTCTGGCGTCGCAAAGCTGGATCCCTGCCAGTGTGCTGATTGGCGGCTTGACCGGGATTGGTTTGCTGGCCAGCAGCGCTGCGGTTATTAATCATGTCGTTGATCATCGTATCGACAGTATCATGGCCCGAACCTTTAACCGGCCGGTCGCCAAAGGACGAGTACCGGTAGCCAGTGCACTCTACTTTGCTGCAGCACTGGGCGTTTTAGGATTCGGCATTTTATATCTGTGGATTAACGCGCTTACTGCCTGGCTGACGCTTGCTTCTCTGGTGGGGTATGCGGTGGTTTACACGATGTTTTTGAAGCGCGCCACCTCGCAGAATATCGTTATTGGCGGACTGGCCGGGGCAGCACCTCCACTACTGGGCTGGACCGCTGTGACGGGGAGTATTCACGCTCACGCGTTATTATTGGTACTGATTATTTATACCTGGACGCCGCCGCATTTCTGGGCGCTGGCTATTCACAGAGAGCGTGATTATGCTAAAGCCAATGTGCCTATGCTGCCGGTAACCCACGGTATCAACTTTACCAAAACCTGGATCCTCGGTTATACATTTCTGCTGATGCTGGTGAGCTTTCTGCCCTATCTGGTGGGGATGTCGGCGCTAATTTATCTGGTTGGTGCAACATTACTCAATACCGCATTTCTGTATTATGCCTGGAAGCTGAAATTTAACGATGAACCGGGCTGGTCGATGAAAACATTTCGCTTTTCAATCATCCATCTCATGATATTGTTTGTTGTATTATTGCTCGATCATTATGTTCCCGTTAGTTTATGAAGCAGAAGACTCTTGTTGGCGTTGTCCTGGCGCTCGCCTTTGTTGCCGGTATTTGGGCGGCTATTAATGTAGCGCCTCCTGAAAGTAATCTGGGTACGCAGGCGGAGGAGGCTACCTATTTTCAGCACTATCCGCAGCGCCGGGCATTGCCTTCGTTTACGTTGTATCGGGGCGATGAGGGCGAATTTACAACACAAGATCTGAAAGATCAGTGGACGTTAGTTTTTTTAGGGTATACATTTTGTCCTGATGTTTGCCCGACGACTATGGCGTCTTTGAATCAAATTTATCCTCAGATTCAGAAAATAGACAGCGATTATCCGGTCAGGATCATGTTTTTATCTGTCGACCCAAAACGTGATACACCCGAACGTCTGGCAAGTTATAAATCTCATTTTAATGAGGAGTTCATCGCTGCGAGCGGTGGGCATGACCAGCTGTTTCCGTTGGTCAGAAGTTTTGGTCTGATGTATTCAATGCCACAAAGCACAGACCACGAAAGTTATCTTGTTGACCACAGTGCATCTATTATTTTAGTTGGACCGGATGCGGAGGTGGTCGGGCGGTTCAAGCCCCAGGCCACGCCAGGTAAGCTTGCAGTAGCAGATCCGAAGCATATCCTAAGCGACTTGCCCGCCATAATCGCGAAGAAGTAGATATGAAGATACAAGTTCGCCAGGCTGTCAGTGAGGACGGCGGGCAAGCGGTGCCTTTGTTGTTGTCAGCAGGAGAAGCGTTGCTGGTGCCAATATTTGGCCTTGAAAACAAGGAACAAGCTGAACGGTTTTTGATGAGCGCCTGGTCGAGAGGTGAGGGGCAGTATGGATATGCTAATCACTGGGTTGCGGAGTGTGACGGGCAGATCGCAGGACTAATCACCTGCTGGCACGATAGCCTTCCGCAAGATTTTGACCGCCAGACGATGTCGTCTATCACTCATTTTTATGGGCTGGATGGTGCGATGGAAGTGATTATACGCAGCCAGCAAGTCACAGCGGCATTACATCCGCCGTTGGTGAAAGAACTGGCTCTGGGGCATCTGGCGGTGGACCCAACGTATCGTCGGGTAGGCGTTGCTACGGCATTAATAAACTTTATTGAAAGCTACGCCAGAGAATTACAAAAATTATCCATCGTACTGGATGTACATAAATCTAATATTCAGGCGATGGCATTTTATGCTGCGCAGGGCTTTGAAGTCCGCCAGGCAGTGGCAACCTTTCTGCAAATGGCTAAAGGTGTGTCACCCCAATAAAAAAAATAAATAACAATAATAAATCGGTGATGGAAGCGTGAACATTGACAAAATATCCACTTATTTACTGAACAGCGATAATGTAGACACAAAAAAACGCGGACTGTGGCTGCTGATATGGCATACCGCTACGCTTTTTTATCTTACCTGGCTGCTGATTTCCGGCGCTGGTTTTGATATCAACACTATTGTTATCACACTGTGTCTGGTAGCAGTACCACTGGCTATCAATTATCTATCCTGCCGACATTACATTTCTGACCCGGTGGCGCATGTATCGTTTTCCGACGGTTATATGTATGTAGGTCGTGACAGGATTAAAATAGACATAGTAAGGAAAGTAACACTTGATTTAAGTAACGGTGAAGGGCGTTTTTCACTGCCACTCAATTTCACTCCCTTTGGCAGAGCGCGGGATTTTCGCTTTCCGCCATCACATTATGTCAGCTTCTGCCGCCACTTAAATGCTCACCTGCCTTCCACCATCACTCACTTTGATTAGGTGGAAATAAAGAGGTTGCATATTGAAAAGTAAAATGAGTTTTAAGCCACGGTAGAGATAGCGATCAACCCTTGAAGTTATTAATCAGTAAGTGCAAAAATACGTCTGAGTCCTTCTATGTCCAATTCGTCTACCGAAATATCTTCAAGATTATCAAAAGTTGAATAACGTATAGCGATAGAAGGCCGCCCTACCAACCACATGAAATGGGTAAGTGCATCGGTGCTAGATTCTTTTAGTGTATTAAGCTCAGTATAATCTAGACCTACTGCGATTAAACCGACCAGTTTAACATCGAAACGAAAAACGGGAGCTTCTGGAATAAGCGGTAATATTTTTTGACGGATGAATTGATTTATTTCTTGCTGTTCAGTAATTGTATTTCTGCGAGAATCCTGAATAACACTGACAACCGTGATGCTGATTTTAAGTCGCTTTGCTAGTATTATAAGAAGCTTAACTTGCTCCAGGAAAAACAACTCTCCACAAAAACCATTATCGTCACGAATTCTATTGAGCAATAACTGTTGTTGAAGACCGTCTTGCATCTCTCTTTCCTGAAAGCTTTTATGCTTCAGCTCATTAAACTGGCGTTCGAGATGCTCGTTTTTGACTTTTAAACGGTAAGATGCATTCTGATGCCTCATTATGTCAGTTACGTTAATATGGCAGCCGAGCATGCGTGTTGGAGTACCGTTATCGTCATAAAGTGCTACGCCCCTGCTACGTATCCATACTGTATCACCGTTTTTATGGTGGTATCTGAGAGTCTGATCATAGGGTATATTGGGATTTTGCAAATGCAGGTTGAGTGCTTTTTTGGTTGATACCAAATCTTCAGCAAAAATAATATTTTGCCATTCTGTAGCTTTATGAGCTTTAAATTCATGGTCATAACCAAACGTCCACCAGAATGCCGGGCTCATCCACTCTTCTTCAGGGTTCGTTATGTCCCAGTACCACAACCCATCAACAAGCAAAGATTGAAAAAACTCAAAAATGAGCCGATCGTGTTGTAAAAGGCTATGCAGTTCGTCTTCCAGATAATGATGGACTCGCCCAGTGGGCTGTAACTTGTTCATGGACACTCTACGATTGAGATAATGAAGCCGCTAATTTTTTCTTTGCTTGTATACTGACTTACTGTGACTTCTAGCTTATTATCATCCGATCCAAACGTTTCCTGTCTGGTTGTTTTTTCAGAGTTTTTTACATCTAGTACAAGGTCGGGCAGTTTTTCTAATGGCGAATTAAACGAAAGATCTCTGAAATCTCTGTTTATGTCAAAGTCGATGATATTTAAGTATTGCCGCATTGGGCCGGTAAAGCGGCGGATTTTTAAATCGCTGGTTAAAAATAATACTGCTAAATGTGTAGCAAGCATTAAATTTTCGAGGTCACTGTTTATATCAGTCAATTCAGTTATCTTTTGCTGATATTCACTGTTAACGGTATAAAGCTCCTCGTTAACTGACTGAAGTTCCTCATTTATTGACTGAAGCTTCTCATTGGCCGAAATTAACTCTTCGTTACTAGATTGCAACTCTTCACTGGTGGTATCTAAGTCTTCTAGGGCTTGACGGTGCAATTGTTGTGACTCAATAAGGGATTTCTCAAGTTCCTCGATACGCTTTTGAGCATGCGCATCTTTTTCATAAACAATTTCGTCTTCGGAGGTTTTTGGGTCATGTGAAGGTATGAAGCTTACTGCAACATAATTTTCTTCACTATCTTCTTTAAAACTAATACAACGTAAATCCCAGCTAGTCCCCTTTTCTGAATAAATATTCCTCATCAAAACAGCTTTCTTTTTCCTTAAAGATTCATTAGCTGCTGATATAGCTTGACCAGAAATATCTCTATCTAACAATTTGGCAAGGTCGAAAGAAGCTTGGCCTGCTTCAAGTTTTCGAGTAAATGCTGATGTATCGCCATAGCTATATAACACGGTAAGTTTATTGTTGGTAATGAGTGTAGGGGGTAAATATTCCTCAGTAATAGTTTTTTGACCAATAGTCATGGACTTTTGCTTTGTCTTTTCGTATCTCCGAGTAGATGGGGTAAAGCGTCTAAGTGAAGGAGGCGTTTTGCTATTCATTTTAGTAAATAACGCGCTATTTCTTATTGGAGAAGGAACTTTCATATCCTTGTTTTTCTGGTACAAACGATTTTTTTGATCGAGGCTGTCAAAATAGATACTGAAGGGGCCCAAGGATTCTGCACTACCCAAAACTAAAACACCGTTAAGCTGCAAAGAAAAATGAAAATAGGTCATCACTTTTTGCTGAGCGCTGTTTTGCATGTATATAAGCGTATTCCGGCAGCTCACTAAGTTCATATTAGAAAATGGGGGATCCTGAATTAAATTATGAACTGCAAAAACAACGTTATTGCGAATCTCTTTATTTACACGATAGCTGCCGTCATCTAACTCGGTAAAATAGCGGGTCAGATAGTCTTGGGGTACTTCATCGGAGATGTTTGATGGATAAGTACCTGCAGCAGCGTAGTTTATGGCCGCTTCGTCAATATCCGTGGCAAATACAGTTATATTCTTGTCAATGTCTAATTCCTCAGCTACTTTTGTAAAGAGGATTGCATATGAGTATGCTTCTTCGCCGGTAGAGCAACCTGGGCACCAGATTCGCAGTGTTTTATTTTTACCTGTTTGCTTTAATAACGTTTGTGCTATGTCTGTGTAAATAATGTCCCATACGGTGCAATCCCTAAAAAACTGGGTCACACCTATTAATAGATCTTGTTTTAAAAGAATTATTTCTTTTTTATTATCATTGATGTATTGCCAATATTCCAATAAATCACTTTTTCTATTAATACTCATCCGGTGCTCAATACGACGCGATACCGTGGACTCTTTATAAGCACGAAAATTGAGATCTGTATGTTTGTAAATTAGATCAAGGATGTCATCAACAACCTTCCCGTTTTTCGAAAGATGCTCTCGAAACCTTTTATCTTCAATTTCTGCCTTTGGTTGACTAAAAAAGCTTTCTATTTGAGCGGGAATATCTTTAATATTTAAAATGTGGTCAAACGCGCCTGTATCAATGGCACTTTTAGGCATTCCATCAAATTTTGCTTCTTCAGGATTTTGGACGATGACCAGCGCATCGCTCTGCTTTAGAAATTGCACACCCCGGCTTCCATCCGATCCTGTACCTGAGAGTACTATACCTATTGAACTGCTGTCTCTTTCCTCGGACATACTGCGGAAAAGCTCGTTAATAGGTAAGTTAACCTTAATGTTTGGGGGAAAATCAGATAAATAGATTTTGCCTTCTGTAACACGTAGTAATTTACCTACGGGAATTAGATAAATTGTTCTGGGACGTATTTCCTCTGCCTCACAGGCTTCTTTGATTTGCATAGAAGTGTGCTTGGCCAAAAGCTCACCTCTAGTAGATTTAAAGTCAGTCGATAAGTGCTGTACAATAATGTAAGAAATATCTAAATTAGCAGGTAAGTATTCAAGTAATTCCTGTAGTGCTTCTAAGCCGCCAGCTGATGCACCGATACCTACCAATTTCGTTGTAGTAGAAGAGGTAATATCTGTTGTAGTAACTTTTCTCTGCAAAACGCTTTCCTTAACGAATTAACTTGCCGTTAATGACTTTTAACAATGTCTATTACCGAATCAAGAGGTAGTGGCTTATTTAAGTAAAAACCCTGAAATTCGGTCACACCCATTGATTTACATAAAAAGTATTGCTCTTGCGTTTCAATACCCTCTGCCAGCACGCGCATATTCAGACTATGTCCTATTGCGATAATTGCTTTTAACGCCTTTTTAAATTTTTTAGACTCAAACAGACTATGTATAAAAAACTTATCAATTTTCAATTGATGAAAGTCATAACACATTAAGCGCTTAAGAGAGCTGTATCCGGTACCGAAGTCGTCCATAGAAATAAGGAAGCCATGTTGTAAAAGACGTTGAATCAAAGTAGTGCAAACGTCGTCACTATGTTCCAGCACTTTTTCAGTTAGCTCCAGGCAAATACTATTTGAAGGGAGCTGATACCTTTCACATAACGCAGTAATTTTTTCTAAAAATTCTGTGTTTTCTAACTGCGATAAATCCACATTCAAGTTTAATGTTAACTTCGGTGAGTAGTGTCTTATTTCTGCAAAGCCTGCAATTGACTGGTAAAGACAAATATTAAAAATTTGTATGTCATAATCACTTTCTTTCGCTGCATTAATCAACTCTTCGATTTGATTAAAGATATTATTACACCCTCTTAAACGAGCCAGTGCTTCCAAACTTGTAATATTATGATTTTCATCATAGATAGGTTGAAAAGCAATCTGCAGCAAATCATTTTTGAGAATGGCTTCTATTTCTGCACGTTGCTTCTGAAGAAGGTTAGTTTGGTCTCTCAAGCTGGCGTCAAAGATACGAAAATGCTGTTTAGTGTGCTGATTTCTCTTTGCTTCGTACATACTAGTATCTGCAGCGTCTAAAAGCGCTTTTATTTTATCAGCGCGGATGGTGTATTGTTCTAGTTCGAGGGTCGGTGCCCAGGCAACACCAATACTACTACGTAATTCAAGTTCCACCCCTTGGATACAAGCTGTACGATTCAATGATTGTGTCAGTTTCTTTGCCAGGGTAGTCGCTGTTTCTTCATTGGGGATGGATGGCATACCTATCACAAATTCATCACCGCCGAATCGGGCTGCTAAATCGGCTTCGCGCACCGAAGCTTTAATTCTTTGAGAAGTTATCTCAAGTATGTTGTCACCAAACTTATGACCATAATTATCATTAATCTGTTTAAATTTATCCAAGTCTATAAAGATGAACAGTACTCTTTCAAACGCTTTTTCTTCAAGCTCTTCGACTAAGCGTAAAAAGCTTGAGCGATTGTATAGACTAGTTAATTTATCGTGGTCAGCTATATATTGGAGTTTTTTTTCTGCTTCATGCTCTTTTGTTATATCAGATATTGCCAAAATAGCACTGATGAAGTTGTTCTCTTCATCGAAGTGACCTACAGCGTGCACTGAGAATACACAAAGGGAACCCAAAGGTGTGAGTAGTTGTGTTTTCAGCTTAATTGAGTTGCCGTACTCTTCATTATTGCTCATGTGCTGATGAAGCTTACGCAAATCACTATCTTTGAAATTTCGCGTCCAGCCTCTGCTCATGAGAGCGTTCACATCTGTACGCATGAGTTCCGCGCAAGAGCCGTTGACATAAGTGGCATTCCAAAGGTGGTTTACACTAATAATGCCAATTGGTAATTCCTCGACGATACGAGTCAGATAACCGGCACTGGGGCATACCGTTAGCTGCCAAGGATAATCATCATCGAAGGTGGGTGAAATAATACTGTGAAATTGTTCAAGTTGGCCAAAGTCGACAATTCTCGGCCGTGTAAGATAGTAACCACTAATTTCTTGTAATAGCGCTTTAGGAAGCTCTCTGGGAACCAGAGCGTAATTACCATTTGTTTGCTTGAGGATAGGGTCTTCTTTTTTGCAGCCATTCTTATCAAAAAAAACGGTACAGCCCCGACTTATCTTAAGAAGTAAATAATGCAGTGCGTTGGCGGTATCGAGGTATAATTCCACTTTATCCCGTGCTTCCGACATTAATCTAGGTCCCTTCAGATTTAGCGGCTTTGAAATATCACAAAGATCCTGATAGTTTAATTCTTTGTTTATTACGCAAAATTCGCTATTTTAGTGCATTCAATGGTTATGCAACTTATCTCCCTTAAGCTTCAGGTCAAGACTCGTAAGTCCCTAGCTTGTAGTATTTCTATAAAAAGTCCAGCTATTTGCCCTATTAATCAGGATAATTCCCCGATTTCTCACTTTTAAAAAACGGTTGCGAATACCAGTAATATTTACCTGAATGCTTCGTTGAAGGCGCCGTGCAATTTACCCGTGAGCGGCCGGTTGGAATTGATGATTGCAGGGTAAAGGTCAGCGTTTTTTCATCAACCCGTGTATCAATAGCCTCACCGTTATAATAACAGGTAGCCTGACTAAGCCTTACATCGTCACCATCAATAGTTAGTGATACCGTTTCAGGCTGCTCATCGCGGGCGAGCTCTGGATTAGTGACCGTCGATGAAGACACCGGCATAGCAAGACTGTTCATCTTTGTCTTCAGACTTTTCAGATTGGCGTAGGGACCTGCGGACGGAAAGCGAGGTAGTGCAGCAAAATCAGAGTGTGGACCAATCGCGCCTGAATGCTGGCCAAATCCGGTATAGCCGGACTGTGCAACTTTCTGCGCCAGCTGCTGATTATATTCGCCGAACGGATACGCCAGATACTGTTCAGGGTTATCAATGTGTGAGGCCAGTTTTTGCTGCGCCTGCTCCACGTTTTGCCAGACACGCTTCAGCCAGTCCTCATCACTCTCTTCGCTTTTGCGATTAAGCATGTGTAAATGGTCTAAAGTATGATTGGCAAAAGTGACACCCTCTTCCGACATATCCTCTACCTGTTGCCACGTCAGCTGGTCGGCTCGTGCATCAATGGTTTCGGGATTGATAAAAACCGTATAAGGGAAGCCATGCTTTTGAAGAATGGGGTGTGCATTTTCCAAAATATTCGCGTAGCCGTCGTCAAACGTGATTGCCAGGGCATCTTCCGGTAGTGATTTATTGTTGCGGGCTGCTTCGACGATCTGGCTAAGGGGCAGCACAGTATGATTTTTTGCGATATACGCCATATGTTCTGAAAAAGTCTGTGGCGTTACGCTGGTGCTGGCCGGGGTGTCAGTAGAAACATGATGATAGAGCAATACAGGCGCGCTGCTTTGCTCCGCCTGTGCAAGCACGGGAATAGTCAGGCCTGATAACATCAGCAATGCGTTTATGGTAGACATATACAGACTTTTTATCATGTTACACTCCACAACATTTTTCTCTATTAGCAAATAAACAGGGACCCGGAAATTGCAAACACCGCAGAAAGGATGGCCAGCTCACTGGCAAATGCTCACGCTGGCAGCGCCGATGATTCTGGCCAATGTTACCACACCCCTGTTGGGACTCGTTGATACGGCCGTAATGGGGCATATGGATTCCCCTGCAATGCTGGCCGGTGCATCCATCGGCGCGCTGATTCTTACCCAGATTTACTGGGTTTGTGGGTTTTTGCGAATGTCGGCTACCGGCCTGAGTGCGCAAGCACGGGGGCAGGCCGAAAATACGGTGTCCTCTGCTAAGGTTTTTTATCAAAGTAGTGCCATGGCACTGATTTTAGGCGTGATGGTATTTGCGCTGCAATATCCTGTCTTAACGGCGGGAATCTATCTGGCCGGTGCCAGTGAGCAGGTCAGCCAGTATATCGACGCGTATTTTTCGGTAAGGGTGTGGGGAGCACCTGCCGCAATGCTGAATCTGGCGCTCATAGGCTGGTTAGTGGGGCAGCAGAAAACCCGTGCGGTCATGGCTATCCAGATAGTGGGCAACCTGCTAAACGCAGGATTAGATTTCTTTTTTGTACTGGGCCTGGATATGTCGGTACAGGGCGTCGCGCTGGCCAGCGTTTTTGCTGAATACACCATGGCGCTGCTGGCAGCCGGCGTTGCTTTGAAAATGTGCCACGGCATTCGTCCGCATGCTCGGTGGTTTAATAAAGCCGCCCGTCGAATTCTGTTCAAGCTCAATGGCGATATGCTGCTGCGCAACCTGGCGCTGCAGTTGTGTCTGGCATTTCTAACGCTGCAGGGCGCGCGATACGGAGAAACGGCTGCCGCCGTTAACGCGATACTGATGCAATTTTTTGTATTAATCGCGCTAGGACTTGATGGTATTGCATATGCTGTAGAGGCGCTGGTGGGTGAAGCTGCAGGCAAAAACCAGCGTGAGCAGGTGATACAGCAAACATGGCGGGGTTTGCTCTGGTCGTCAGTCTTTGCTGTGTTATACGCAATTGGCTTTTGGCTGTTTGGCAGCAATATCATCGGGCTGCTGACCGATTTACCGACATTGTTTGAAGCAGCACTGCCTTATTTGCCATTGATGATCTGGCTGCCACTGGTAGGGCACTGGTGCTTTCTCTTTGACGGGGTATTTGTCGGGCTGACACGCTCTGGCGCGATGCGCGATACAATGATTTTCAGCGCCGTGGGTGTCTTCTTTCCACTCTGGTGGCTATTTCGGGACAGTGGGAATGAAGCGCTATGGTATGCGCTACTTGGCTTTTTACTCGCTCGGGGGCTAAGTTTGGGCGGATTGCTGGTGTGGCTCAATCACCGCCACCGCGTGATCGCTTCTTAACCTTATTTAACCCGGTAAAGCGCTGGATAAAGATACCCAGATAACCTGACATGGCCAGTGCAAACCCTGTAAGCAGTACCCCTGCGGAAAACCAGTACAGCACGGGGTGATAAAGCAGCGCGGGGGAGAGGTGTGCAGTGCCAAACAGAAGTCCGGCACCCACAATAAAAATCACCAGCCCGGCGATAAAGCGACGCCAGCATCGCTGGGGGTCGGTGAAATGCTCACGAAGCGAGGCCATCAGCGTTCAACGCTAGTAGTAAGAGTGCTCACCGGCCTGATGTTCAGTGGCATCTTTAACGCCCTTAAGTTCACCCGCAAACTCCTCAAGCATTTGTTTCTCAATGCCTTCCTTAAGCGTAACGTCAACCATGGCGCAACCATTACAGCCGCCGCCGAATTGCAGCACTGCAAAGCCTTCTTCGGTAATTTCGGTCAATACAACCTGTCCACCATGACTGGCCAGTTGTGGGTTAATTTCTGATTCAATCATGTAATTAACCCGTTCTACTAATGGCGCATCGTCAGCCACTTTTCTGGCTTTAGCATTAGGCGCTTTCAGCGTTAACTGTGAGCCCATCTGGTCAGTAACATAGTCAATCTCAGCTTCTTCCAGGTAGGGGGCGCTCTCATCGTCCACTACTGCGTTGAAGCCGTTGAATTCAAATTTGTGGTCACTGTCTTCTACTGCATTGGGCGGGCAATAGGACACGCCACACTCAGCAGCAGACGTTCCTGGATTGATAACGAAGACCCGAATATTCGTCCCGGATTCTTGTTTTTCCAGCAATTTTGCAAAATGTGCCTGTGCTTCTTCTGATATAGTGATCATGAGCAAGTCCTGCGTTGTAACGTATTTGGACCACATAATAACAAATTTACCTGAGTAAAACAGTCAAGTATTGATGCATTTTACCTATCAGGTCATTCGCCTTACGACGACTCAATAACGGAATTTATTTATGCAAAAAGTATTTGCGTTACTAAGTAACACGGCGCTTAAAACAACATTAGCAATGTTTGCGCTGCTGGTGTGCAGCTCAGCAAATGCAGTCATTGACAAAATTTCGGCAGACGACGGCCAGGGCAGACCCGCCGCCGGCTATTTGCCCGAAAATACCCAATACAACTCAAGTATTCCCACCCCTGAGTCCTATCTGGGAGCCAATGTCGGTACGTGGCACGTTCGCCACGATCAACTGGTTGGTTACATGCGCCTGCTGGCCCAAAAATCGGACCGGGTGACGCTTACTGAAACCGGTCGTACCCATGAAAACCGACCTTTGGTATTGCTGACTATTACCGCACCGTCTAACCATAAAAATATAGATACACTGCGTCAGCAGCACTTAAGTAACCTGGACAAAGGTCAGGCGGACAGTAAGGGTGCGCCTCTTATTTTGTACATGGGCTACAGTATTCACGGTAATGAGCCCTCAGGTGCAAATGCTTCAATGCTAATAGCTTATTACCTGACTGCAGGTCAGGGCGACACTGTTGACGCGTTGTTGAAAGACAATATTGTACTGTTAGACCCGTCTTTCAACCCCGATGGTCTGTCACGCTTTGCCCAGTGGGCCAATATGCACAAAGGTAAGCAACTGGTCGCAGATCCTGAACACCGGGAGCACGAAGAAGGCTGGCCATCAGGCCGGACTAACCATTACTGGTTTGACTTGAATCGTGACTGGCTGCTGCTGACGCATCCAGAATCCCGCGCCCGCATAACGCAAATGCAGCGCTGGCGTCCGCATGTACTCACAGACTTTCACGAGATGGGCTCTAACAGCTCTTACTTTTTCCAGCCAGGGGTACCCAGCCGGAAAAACCCCAACACGCCGGAGGGCAATGTTCGCCTGACAGAAGCGCTGGCAGAATTTCATATAGAAGCGTTTGATAAGCAAGGCCAGCTATATTTTTCAGAAGAAGGCTTTGATGACTTTTATTATGGCAAGGGCTCTTCCTATCCGGATTCGCTAGGCAGTATTGGGATTTTGTTTGAGCAGGCGAGTAGCCGCGGTCACGTGCAGGACACCATTAATGGTGAGCTGACCTTTGCAGATACTATCGCTAACCAGGTCACAACGTCGCTGAGCACATTTAAAGGCGCACTGGCAAACAAACCCGCGATCCTCAATTACCAGCGTGAGTTTGCGCAAAATACGCAAAAGCTCATCAGTGACGATGATACTGCCGGTTATGTGATGGCAAGACCTGATGACCATGGCCGGTTTGATGCACTCATCAGCTTGTTAGATCAGCACAAAATTGCGTATTCGTGGCTGGCCGAAGACATCAAAATCAATAAATCCCGTTTTAAGGCGGGCAACAGTATTTATGTGCCTGTAGACCAACAAGCATATCGCCTGGTTAAATCGTTGTTTTCAACCCGAACCGATTTTGCAGACAACACGTTTTACGATGTGTCTAACTGGAATCTGCCACTGGCGTTTAATGTAGATTATGCGCCTGTGACAAAACGCAAAGCCGGACAGGTGGAAGCCGGTAAAGCGCCACAGCAACAAGATCTTACACCGGTAGCTGATGATGCTTATGCCTATGCACTGGACTGGCAGCATTACTATACGCCGGCGGCACTGCAACGCTTGCTTGAGGCGGGTGTAAAAGTGCGCTCTGCCGCCGAATCATTCACGGCCTCTTTGTCAGACCAAAAAAGCCATGACTTTGCAGCCGGAACGGTAATTATCCCCACTGGCCTGGAGCAGCCGGAGACGCTGCAAACACTGTTAAGCGGTATTCAGACAGATTTGGAAGTGCCGGTTTATGCAATAGGCTCAGGGCACACCACGGCCGGAATAGATTTAGGCAGCCGTTCAATGATGCCTGTGGATGCACCATCGGTTCTGTTAGTTGGAGGACGTGCGTCAAGCGAATATGAGGTGGGCGAAATATGGCACTACCTGGATACGCGTGTTGGTATTGCTGCTACATTGGTAGAAGACCACCGCCTGGCCGGCATCAATTTGAATGACTATACCCATATAATTTTCGCCAGCGGAAATTATAAGTCTTTAAATAAGAAGGCACGAAGATCAGTTCGTCAGTGGGTAAAAGGTGGCGGCACACTGATAGGAGTGCGTACTGCACTGCGTTTATTTGCAGAGCAGGAATGGTTACCGCTTAGTATCATGGAAAAGGAAAAGATTGATGAAGCATTTCCTACTGAGGGTCTAAACTTCGCCGATCGAGGTGCCCGGTATGCGAAAAAGCTGATTGCAGGTTCGGTGTATAAAACAAATATCGATCCGACCCACCCAGTCTTTTTCGGCTACGACCAGTCACAGCTGCCCATGTTTAAAACAACAAACATGATTGTAGAAACGGATAACTCCCCATTTACTACCCCGGCCACGTATGCCAAATCGCCACTTATGGCCGGTTACAGTGCACCGCAACTGACCAAAATGATTGGCCAGACTGCTGCTGTTGTGGCGGATGAGCTTGGTCAGGGTGTCGTGATAGGCTTTGTCGATGATATTCACTTCAGAGGCTACTGGCGCGGCACGGACAAACTGATGAGTAACGCTATTTATCAGTCGGTGCATCTTAAATAGATAAGCGTTTTCCCGGTGCAGGTGTAACGGCAATAGTCCATAGTTGTATCTGCATACGGGGCGCCTGTTGATGTATAAGGGTGGCGAGCGCGTCTGCCGTACACCCGGTAGTAATAACATCATCCACGATAGCGACTCGCTCGACTGGGGGAAGCGCCTGTATATCAAATGCATGGCGCAGGTTTATCAGGCGCTGGGCCCGGTTCTGGGTATGCTGGGCTTTTCCACCGCGGCGCATTGCCCAGGGAGCGTATGTGGGTATGCCACTGAGCCGGCTTATCTGGCGGCTTAACTCTCCGGCCTGATTAAACTGTCTTGACCAGTACCGGTTAGCCGGTAAAGGCACCGGCAGTAATACCTGAGGCAGAGATGTGGCGTTTTCGCAACAATGCGTGTAGAACCACTTTGCCAGTTCGCTGCTGTAGCGCAGGTCATGGGAAAATTTCAGTGCTCTTATCATCCGGTCAAATGGCCACTCATAATATCCACAGGCGAACAGTGCCGTATAATGCGTATGTCTGATGTGCCGGGCAATGGCCGGACTTAACAAGAGGTTCGTCTCATTTTTCTGCGAGAAAAAGCGGGTATCGTTTTTGCAGTGTTCACATATCTTTTGACAACTGTACTGCCGGCAAAGTAAGCAGGAATAGTTAAGCAGATTCATAGTCTTTCGCACAATCACCGTAATGCGCCGATATTCGCTGGGGCTGAAAAAGGACAACTAATGCAACATAGTACTCAAAACAATGGTCTGGTCACCCGTTCACATGGCACAGGAAAAGATCTGGTTTTTTTACATGGCTGGGGCATGAACAGCGGGGTATTTACCGAATTTTCACCTTTACTGTCTGAAGAGTTTACCGTCACCGTGGTCGATTTACCCGGCTTTGGTAATAATCGTAACGTTGTTCCTGATAAATACTCGGTAGCCAGTCTGGCTGAAATGATTAGGCCGGCACTGCCTGATAATTGTGTAGTGGCAGGGTGGTCTCTGGGGGGACTGGTCGCTCAGCAACTGGCATTAAGCGCCCCCGACAAAGTGACCGGTTTGATCACCATTGCATCATCGCCCAGGTTCGTATCGGCAAACGGTTGGCCGGGTATCGATCCGGCAATACTGAGTCAGTTTCAAAAGGAATTGGGTGAAAACTTCCAGAAGACGTTAGACCGCTTTTTATCGATTCAGGCTATGGGCAGTGAAACAGCGCGCCAGGATGTTAAGAAGATAAAGAGCAGTGTGACTACATATCCTGATCCTTCACCGGATGCGCTGGCTGCGGCTTTGCAGCTTTTGTCTGATGAGGATCTTCGCCCAGTGATTGGTCAGATACGACAACCTACTTTACGCATCTTCGGCAGACTGGATAGCCTGGTGCCTAAAACGGCAATTGATAACATTTGTCAGCTGCAGCCTCAGTCCGATGCAGTCGTACTCTCAAAAGCATCTCATGCCCCTTTCATTTCTCATCCGCAGCAAACTGCCGGTATCATTCAACGCTTTATGGCGACGCGGGTCCAAAACTAGTACTTTTTTACTTTTTATAGAAAATGTTTAATAATTAATCATAGATGGGGTTGAGGATAAGATAGGTAGGCAAAGCAGTGATAAACGGAATCAATGCTGGCGCAATGTCGGCTATCAGTAACGCGCGTGCAGGCATGCAGCAAGCATCCGACAATGTAACCCAGGCGTCGGGTGCGATTGCTAACAATAGCAATAAACCGGTCGCAAACATTACCGAAAACCTTATTTCGCTTCAGACTAATACCACCTATCACCAGGCATCAGCCACTGTACTTCGCGTATCTGATGACACCGTGGGCTATCTCATCGACACACTGGCCTGATTATGAATATCACTACCCCTACGCTGTCTGTGTTAGCTACCCCCACCAGTAATATCAATACTGAGGCTGCACGGCGTGATAATGTGATGCGTGAGACCATCCCACAATCAGCCGAATCGGATAAAGGCTCGGGTGGACAAGGTTTGGGCGCAGAATCTGACCGCGCCAGGCAGACAGCAGGCAACAGTAATACTGCAACCTATGAACGGCCGACCACCGCCGAACCCTCTGTAGCTGACTCATCAACAAGTGCAGACCAGTCTGATGCGGGGCAGTAGGAGAGTGCAGGTCGTGAGCAAGCTGAGCAAAAACAGCAAGCGCAGGCAAAAGAGATTGAAGCGCTGGAAAAGCGCGACAGAGAAGTTCAGACTCATGAAGAAGCGCATCGCGCCGCCGGGGGACAATATGCGTCGGCGCCTAGCTATGAATATACAACCGGGCCCGATAACAAACGTTATGTGACTGACGGAGAAGTGAGCATAGATGTCAGTGAAGCTGCTACTCCGGCTAAAACTATCCAGAAAATGGAGCAGGTCAGAAAAGCGGCGTTAGCTCCGGCAGAGCCTTCGGCGCAGGACTTAAAGGTGGCCAGCGAGGCAACGCAGGCCATTAATCGTGCGAAAAGCGAACAGGCATCAGAACAGTCAGATACGCAAAATGCTTCTGAGCTAAATCCGCTGGCATCGCGCATTGACCGCATTCAACACGTTTATCATCAGGCATACACACCTAAAAGCGCCGGCTTTCAGGCCAGCGCCTAAAAGCTTGTTTTACTTTTGCTTTGCCTTAGCAAACGCATCGGCGAAAGCATTACCCATGGCCAGATTTCCCGGCTGAGACGACTTTTCTGCCCGCTGTTTTTTGCCACCAGACTTATTCGCAGCACCCTTCCCTCTTGAGCCCGGGTTGTTACCCTTAGCCGGTGCACCGGGAGTATCATCAAGTCGCATAGAAAACGAGATTCGTTTACGCGCCGTGTCTACTTCCATCACTTTTACTTTAACGATATCGCCCGCCTTTACTACATCGCGAGGATCGGAGATAAACTTATCAGTCAGCGCTGAGATATGGACAAGCCCATCCTGATGCACGCCAACATCAACAAATGCGCCAAAATTAGCCACGTTACTCACTACGCCTTCCAGTATCATACCCGGCTTGAGGTCGCTGATGGTTTCTACGCCCTCTTTAAATGAGGCTGTTTTAAACTCAGGCCGAGGATCACGGCCCGGCTTATCCAGCTCTTTCAAAATGTCTTTGACGGTGGGCAGACCGAATTCGTCACTGGTAAATTCTTCTGGTGACAGCGCTTTGAGCAACGCTGTGTTGCCAATAAGATCATTCACTGCCACATCGGTTTTTGCCACGATAGCATCGACAACGGTATAAGATTCAGGGTGCACCGCTGACTGATCCAGCGCGTTGTTACCCTGATAGATTCGAAGGAATCCTGCCGCTTGTTCGAAGGCTTTAGGGCCCAGACGCTCAACGTTTAACAGAGCCTTACGATTGTCAAAGGCGCCGTTAGTGTCACGGAATTGCACTATATTCTGCGCAAGTGTTTTATTGAGACCTGAAACATAGCTTAACAATGCAGGTGAGGCAGTATTCAAATCAACGCCAACGGCGTTAACACAGTCTTCGATAACCCGGTCCAGTGATTTACCTAACTGGCTTTGGCTGACATCGTGCTGATACTGACCTACACCAATCGCCTTAGGCTCAATTTTTACCAGCTCTGCCAGCGGGTCCTGCAGCCGGCGGGCAATGGATACCGCGCCTCTGAGGGAAACATCCATGCCCGGCAGCTCTTTAGACGCCAGCTCTGATGCCGAATAAACAGAAGCGCCAGCTTCACTAACCATAATTTTCTGTGCATTGATATCAGAGTTAGCTTTCAGCATCTCTGCCACCAGTTTGTCGGTTTCACGAGAGCCGGTGCCATTACCAATACTGATAAGCTGAACTTTATGTTGTTTGCACAATGTGGCTAGCGTGCGGGCGGCTTTATCCCACAGGTTTTGTGGTGCGTGAGGAAAAATGGTATTCGTGGCAACCACTTTGCCCGTGCTATCAACAATCGCAACTTTAACCCCGGTACGAAGACCCGGATCCAGACCCATTGTGGTTTTCGCGCCAGCAGGAGCTGCCATCAGCAAATCGTTCAGGTTTTTAGCAAATACTGTAATCGCCTCTTCTTCAGCACGATCGCGCAACGCGCTGAAGAGTTCTGTTTCCATGTGCAGGCCAATTTTTATTTTCCAGGTCCACTGCACAACCTGCTGCATAAATGCGTCAGCCGGACGACCCCGATTAGCGATGTTGTAATGCTCGGCAATTATATGCTCACAGTGCGAGGGCGCTTTGGGATCTTCATTTTTAGGGTCAGCATTAAGCTGTATCTGCAGAACCCCTTCATTACGCCCGCGAAACATGGCCAACGCCCGGTGAGAAGGTACATTTTTCAGTTTCTCTGAATGTGAAAAATAATCTTTATATTTTTGCGCATCGTTTTCTTTGCCTTTCACTACGGTGCTATCAATAAAGGCATGGTCAGTAAGGTAACCACGAATTTTACCTAACAACGCTGCATCTTCGGCAAAGCGTTCCATCAGAATATAACGCGCCCCTTCCAGTGCGGATTTGACATCGGCAACGCCTTTATCCGGAGCAACGAAAGGCTCAGCTGCCTGCTCGGGTGACTTTGAGGGATCCTCAAACAATTGGTCGGCAAGGGGAAGAAGGCCTGCTTCAATAGCTATCTGGCCTTTGGTACGACGACGTGGTTTGTACGGTAGATAAAGATCTTCCAGCGTGGTTTTGCTGTCTGCGCCGGTGATTTGCTGCTTGAGTTCTTCTGTCAGTTTACCCTGCTCATCAATGGATTTTAAAATGACATTTCGGCGTTCATCCAGCTCGCGCAAGTAAGTGAGACGCTGCTCAAGATTGCGTAACTGGGTATCGTCCAGTCCTTGTGTGGCTTCTTTACGGTAGCGGGCAATAAAAGGTACTGTGGCACCACTGTCCAGTAATGAGACAGCAGCTTCAACCTGGGCGGGATTGACCGCCAGTTCATTCGCGATAGTCTTAGTAATCATAATATCAATGCGGTACTCAGAAGCTTGTCAGCAAAAGACCTTTTCAGGCTCTGCTGCAAATAGAAAAATTAAACGGAAAATTGGTCGTTAGTATAGCATCGTTGAGCCTGTGAGACAGTGGAATTGTCTTACAGAACTGTAGAGTCAGGCCGGTCTTCCGGGGTAATCGCAAAACGCTTTTCAAGGTGCTGACGAAAGTTTACCGCAATGGTTTCAACATCTGTTTGCAATAGCCCCGGGTTCTCTGCCGGCAAATCTGCCAGCTGTACTCTGAGCATAGATAACTGATCTTCTAAATCAGCAGCACCGATAGACTTGGCGACCTCTTCGAGCATTGTTATTTGCGATTTGGCGCGCGATGCGTCATTACTTTTGATAGCCAGAGACAGGCGTACAATCAGAATAGGTAAATTGGCTGAAAAGCGACAAAGCAGCTTTCTGACAAGGGTACTATCACCACCGAGGCGGCGGGATAACTCACATTCCGGTACTTTCGTCATATCAACCATGTGTGCCCCCTGAAACCGTGCTGGAACAAAGACTTCCCACTCCGTGGGAAAAGAAAATACGAATCAATGATAATATACGTTCGTTTGCACCATGTGGATACGTATTTTTACCTAACCGTCAGATAATACGGGTGCTTAGGTGTGATGTAAAAAAGAGACTGGTAATAATGTGTAGCAGATGCATCTGATACGGTAGGTATGCTCGTACGTAGAGGCTAAGTCGCCATTACCAAAAGAGCAAAATGGTACCTTTTTTATTAATAAGTAAGAGTATAAGACAACGTATGATAAACATTTCTTCGTCGATACAAATCGATGAAAGTGAAGTAGAGATGACCGCAATCCGCGCACAGGGTGCTGGAGGTCAGAATGTAAACAAAGTGAATTCTGCGATTCATCTACGATTTGATATTGCAGCATCTTCGCTGCCGGACCACGTTAAAGAAAAATTACTGAGTAAGCCCGACAGTAGGATTAATACTGACGGTGTTTTTGTGCTGAAGGCGCAGAACTATCGTACGCAGGAGCAAAACCGCTTTGATGCGCAGGAGCGTCTGGTCGCGTGGATTGCACAGGCGCTGGTGGTGAAAAAGACGCGAAAGCCAACTAAAGTCAGTAAAGGTGCCAAGGAAAAGCGAATTAAGGCCAAGAAACAGCAAGGTGAGCGTAAACAATTGCGCAAGAAGATTATTTAGATCTTCCTTAAGATATTCCGGCCTTCAACAATAGGCCTATTTCTTTGTCACTTGAATCTGGTTGACTGTAAGGGAGTAAATGCCTCACCACAATTGCCGCTTTAAATATCTTTAAACGAAAACAGTTACAGATTGATTGCACAAGCTAATGGGCAAGGAGCTTTTCCTCTTACTCTGTACTACACCTCAACATCTCATTTCTATGCGGCAGGTATCGTAGTTGTGCTAAAAAATGAGGAAGGGGATGAATCATTCGATTTTGGGCGATATCAGGTTGGTGGCAAGTACGCCTTTTCCAAAAAATCATATTGTTAATCGTGCGTTGAAAACTAAATAGTACTAGTCTGCTTCTGTGAACCCTCGGTTTCTTCCTTGTAACTGTTGAACTGCAGAATGGAACACAAGACATTGATGGTGTTTTCGGGGCACACCTTAGAACAGACAAGGGCATATTGAGTCATATAATCTGTTCGTGAATACAGGTGTGCTGAAACCGCTTCTTATACGAAGGTTAATCCTGATGATACGCAATTAAGATATCATCAACAAAGCAATACATTTTTGGTGTTTTTAAATTAAACGAAAAGGACTTTCTATGCTGAAGGATTATAGCGAGACTAATCATACTTCAGAGGATAACAAAAATGGCTCTTCAGTCATTGTTTTGAATAGCGATGAGATGGCAGCAGTTAATGGGGGAATTAGCCAGTCAACTCAAATTGGAGCGCAGATGGGGTTCGTCGGTGCTGGAGTCGGGCTTTACGCTGCAGGAGCGGTGCTTGCCCCTTTCGGTGCAGCTCTTTTCATCGGTACTAGTCTGGCTCTTACAGGTTCTTATTTGTACCACAATTGGCCTTAATATTGGCCAATACTGCCGGTAAATACCCGCTTCTCTTGAAGCGGGTCAAAAAGGAGTAGGATGTGCTTTTTACGAAAAAATGTGATAGTGCCGATTTTTCACGTTGCGACATAAGACGCGTTTTTGTATCAGGGCTAATGATTGGCGTGTCGGCGGTTTTTATTGTAAACGGTGTGATAGAGATGATTGTCTTAGCTTGGAGCTAACCCTTTTTGTATCTACGATGGTGATTGGCAGAATCGTGTTGAACATCAACACTACAAGACGATATAAGAGACTATAAAATGGTTTTGAGAAAGGCCTATCGGTAGAGCTCTACCTACGTGAAACGAGCGCAGTTGAACTTTCTTTTATTAAGCTATACAAGCTGATTGTTTTCTAGTGGGAGTAACAGTGAAGTTCATTTCGAGAAATAGATTTTAAAATCGACGCGCAGATTGCCGGATAACGATTTAACTCAAGCCACGACACAAAATAATCGCGCATTCTTCACCAGTTCTGCCAATTGCCCACCTGTTTATTTGACACCTACCCTTGACGGTTTCGAGCCATAATAGTTGGTGAACGTTGCCTGTGTGAGAAAAAATATTCTTCCATTAATAACCATCAGGCTGCTTAGCGCAGGCATTACATTAAAAAGCAAATAATCATTTGCCTGAACGAAAATTATACACTAGGTTTTAAAATACTCATGCTGTAAAAACTTTTTCAACCTAGTCAGGATTTCCTATGAATCGCCTCTTTGGAAGTATTTTATTGCGTAGTTTTCTCATTTCTTTCTTTGCCCTCCTAACAATTCCAATTTCTGTCGCACAAGATAACAACAAACCCAATATTCTTGTTATTTGGGGGGATGATGTCGGCATGTGGAATATTAGTGCTTATCACCGTGGCATGATGGGCGGGTCTACACCTAATATCGATAGCATTGCGCAGGAAGGCATGATTTTTATGGACCATTATGCTCAGGCTTCTTGCACCGCCGGGCGCGCAGCATTTTTGACCGGGCAGTATCCTATTCGAATCGGGCTGAGCACTGTGGGCCTGCCCGGTGCTGAACAAGGCTTACAGGAGGATGTTCCCACACTGGCGGAAATGCTTAAAGACAAAGGTTACATCACCGGCCAGTTTGGCAAAAATCACTTGGGCGATAGAGACGAACACCTGCCAACGAATCATGGTTTTGATGAGTTTTATGGCATTCTTTATCATCTCAATGCAGGTGAATATTCAGAGCAATACGACTATCCAAAAGAAGAAGATGCACAGGAAAAACTTAACCTGAAAATGCGCGGCATTATCCATTCTAAGGCCTTACCTGATGGCACGCAGCAAATAGAAGATCTAGGTTCTTTTGGACAGGAAGTGCAGCGTAATCTCGATCAGGATGTTCTGGAGGAATCTAAGCGTTTTATTCGTGAAGCAGCCAAAAAAGATGCGCCCTTCTTTGTATGGCATAACACTACGCGTATGCATTATCGCACTAATCTGAACGAGGAATATCAAGGCAAGAGCGGTTATGGTATCTATGCTGACGGCATGATGGAGCTGGATGATGACGTTGGGGAGTTGCTTGATCTGCTTGATGAGCTGAAGATAGCAGACAATACCATTGTGATGTTTTCTACTGACAATGGTGCTGCTTCCAATTCCTGGCCAGACGGTGGCAATCAGCCATTTCACGGCGAAAAAGGTGTTGGCGGCTGGGAGGGCGGCTTCCGGGTTCCTATGCTTGTTAAATGGCCCGGCAACATTCCAGCCGGCACGCACACCGGGGAGTTTATAACAATGGAGGATTGGCTACCCACGTTAATGTCTATAGTTGGTGATAAGAACGTCAAAGAGTCACTACTAACAGGAATGAAGGTTGATGGTGAATCGCAAACAGCGCATCTTGATGGCTATGATCAAACAGATATCCTCTTAAATCAGGGGCCTTCCAATCGAAAAGAGTTTTATTATTTTACAGAAACAACTTTCCACGGCATGCGCTATGGAGACTGGAAGTTTTTGTTCATCGATCAGGAAGAGTGGTTCCGCGCCTCCCAGCAGGAAATGACCACACCTTATATTATTAATCTGAAACTGGATCCATTCGAGCGGTTCATTGAAGCAAGAGGTTATGATGAGTGGGCAGAAAATCGCTCCTGGACCCTTGGACCTGCTGGCAATCAAATAGCAGAGTTCGTTAAAAGCTTTGAAAAGTTTCCACCAACCCAGAAGAGCTTTTCAGCACAGGTGTCCAATGTCAGCGAATTTATAAATTCACAGAACATTAATCGGTAAAAATAACCAAGTACATGCTCGCCGCTTTCTTTTAGCAGGCGAGCTCCGGTGCTGAAGTACCTCGAGAATAAAGCACCAGGAAGGAAAAATGCACGTTAGGCATTAATTTCTTCAATCACAACACGGGAAATACTGAGAAGCTTACATAATCTGCAAACCATTGTTTATTAGCAGAGCGGCTTTCTCTGCCAATATGAGTTTGCCGCTACTTTTACTATCACGAAAGGACTAACCCGCTAATTGTTTACCGAAAATGTCAGGCTTGAAAAATAAGTCTCAAAATCTGCACGTGGGTTACCTGACAGAGGCTCGCCCCATACAACACTTAATTTTACCGGCCCTTTTTCGTCAAACGACACTGTCGCTTTGCCATCGCTGTCTGTTTTGACCGACTGCGCTTTGTGGTTGGCTCCCTTCAGCGCGCTGGATTTGATAAGCGCTCCTTCCAATGGACGGCCTCTGAATAGTACTTTAACGGGAAGCGCGGCTTTTTCACCTAAATCGTAAGGGTGAGACTCAGGAATAATTTCAAGGGTATGCCCAACAGGATGGACGGCATTTTTTGTCAGCTTGTCGCCAACCTGAATGATGGTTTTGGCTTTGCGTGAGTAAAGCTCAGTCCCTGCTGTGCCGGTCAGCCCTTTTTGCTGGCGGTAATCGTGGATCGCAGTGAGTCCTTCCTCCTCAACATAGTTGTTAAAGGGCTCAGCGCTAAGTTCACTCACACTGTGATAGCTTTCCAATCCAATAACATAGGTTCCGGCTTCAAGTGATTGCGTTTTGGCCGCACCAGGCAGTAAATCAGATTTCTGGATAATACTGGCTGACAAGTCGGCTACGCCGTCAGGGGTATAGTTTCGTAAAGCGACCACTTTATCCCAGCGCAGGTTCCAGTCTTCAGCGCTATCATTGTGGCCGACTTTGAACTGCACCGCGACCGTCGCGGCGGGCGAAATTTGATATTTAGCGGGTGACAACCAGAAATCATGAGCGGAAGCGGGGAGCGACGCGCCCATCACCAATCCTGCACCTAATAGCACGTGACGAAACTTCATCATTTTATGTCCTTCTTTTTATTGGCACAGGCCTGTCCATGGCATGACATATCAGCGCGTAGTGGCGCAGCCTGCAGGTTATAATTTATCTGTTGTATCGTACCAAATACGATTTATCCACCACTCAAATACTCCTGCTTCGGTGCGAACTACCACATCATCATCAGGGTACTTGCCCAACAGGGCTCGCGCCATCGGTGAGTCCACTGAGATATAATCTTTGCGACCGAATATCTCATCGTAACCGGCGATGCGCAGGGTTAGCGTCTTTCCCTCATCATTTTCTATCTCGACCCAGGCGCCGAAAAATACCCGGCCTTCCTGCTCCGGGTTGTAGTCAATGGCTTTCAATCGTTCTAAGCATTTACGCAGATATCTCACCCGGCGATCTATCTCACGCAGTCGTTTTTTATTGTATTGATAGTCAGCATTTTCGCTTCTGTCACCAAGACTCGCTGCCCAGGTGACTTTACGAGTGACCTCAGGACGTTCTTCGCGCCACAGATAATCCAGCTCGTCTTTAAGTTTGTGGTATCCGCCACGGGTTATCAGAGGAGTTTTCAACGTTTATTTGCCAAAGTTATGATTTTAAACTATTAATTAAGCAACTCAGCATGACTCACGGCGTGGCCGTAATCATGGAAATCTGTGTTGCCCCGGGTAAAAATGAACCAACCTGTACAGGAAATGGTCTTATTATTATCCATATCAATGGATATGATTTAAAGAGAGCAACGTTATGGTCAGTGAGAGTGTTAAAGTGGTTAATTATCATAAGTCGTCAGTACCCAGCAAATTCGGGCTGACAATTATGGGATTATTGCTATTTATGACCGGTGCGATGCTTTTAGCAGTGGGTGTCATAGAGGTTTTCAAAGTAATTGAACACCTTTCAACAGCGTTATACCTGATAGGCGGACTCTTTCTGTATAAGGCGGGCGGTATTGTATTACGCCATTGTGCCACCAACCGCGTAAAGCGTGAGCGCCGAAATCATTTAAAGCTATAACCCATTTGTTTTTTGTTCCAAATCGGTTTGAGCAGGCAGTGGCAGGATTTAAGCCGGTGTCTATACTTAAAGAGTCGATTAGACAACCAATTGAAAAGCCCGTATTACTATCCGGGCACGCGCTTATAAACCACGTTCAATGTTTATGCACGATGGAACAAAGGCAGGCACGGATTTGCCGTTACATACAAAAAAGCCGATGCAACAGCATCGGCTTTTTTACGCCTGAAACATACTTATTCAGTATCTTCCTGCGCTTCTTCTTCAACCACATCCAGCAACTCAACTTCGAAAATCAACGTTGAGTTTGGTGTAATTGCGCCAGTTGCCCGCTCACCATAAGCCAGCTCTGGTGGAATAACAAAACGGTACTTAGCGCCTTCCTGCATCAGCTGCACACCTTCAGTCCAGCCCGGAATAACACGATTAAGCGGGAAAGTTGCCGGTTCATCACGCTTGTATGATGAATCAAACTCAGTACCGTCAATCAGAGTACCGCGATAGTGTACCTGAACAGTATCTTCTGCTGATGGACTTTCGCCATCACCTTCTTCAAGGACTTCGTACTGAATGCCAGACTCGGTAGTTTTAACGCCTTCTTTCTTAGCGTTTTCTGCCATGTAGTCTTTGCCTTTCTGAACATTTTCTTCAGCTTGTTCCTGAGCCTGTGCCTGCTGTTTCTCGCGTAGGACCTGTTCACCTTCCTGAGCCAGTTTCTGAATTTCTTCCTGGCTGTATTTAAGTGAATCGTTCAATCCATCTTCGAAGCCTTTTTTCAGCGCATCCTGGTCCATAGGCACACCCAGTTGCTCTTGTTGCTCAGCACGGTTGCTGACAAAAAGGCCCATGCTCGCGCCCATAGCGTAAGCATGCTTTTGAGCATCGGTCATATCATCATTCGATTTAGACACATCAGATGACGCGGTTTCTTCATTGTTGTTCGTAGTGTTCTTTTCTGCTGTGTCCGGCTGGCAGGCAAACAAGCCAAGCGCGGCAACTGTCGACAATGCGACAAGTGACTTACGCATAATGATTCTCCATCTTAAGTAAATTGAGTAGCGAGTCGGTTTTTGTTTAGTCCGTACGAACCCGTAAACGCATATTATTTATGTATACTGTGTAGGCGCAATAGGTCGATTACAAGACTTTTACGCGATTTACTTTTCGCCATGCTATGGTATTTCAAGCTGTTAAAAGGAAAAACTGTTCGACATGAGCTTGTTAAAATCGTTCCATCGCCTGACTTTCCTGGGCCTTTGTATCTGTTTGAACATTGCCTGCACGGGCGCTGATCTTGACCCTGATAAACAGTGGATACATGCAGAGAAAGGGGCATTTGCCGCTGATATCTCCCCGGATGGTGAATTATCGGTGGTCTCTGGTGCGAACAACGGAATTAATGTGTGGCGAGCGAAAAGTAGCGAGCCATTGTACCACTGGTCGCATCAGGGCGAGGCGGCCAATCTGGTTAACGCGGTACATATCTCGGCCGACAAAAAGGCAGTCGTTACCAGTGATCGTGAAGCTTTTGCGTTATGGAATCTGGAGACCGGAGAGCCGGTAGGGTTCTGGCGCATTGATGAATCAACGATTCGAGGTATTGCGGTAGCAAATAGTGGAAAAGGCATTCTGGTGGGGCGGTCAAACGGTAAGGCCATGTATTTTGAGCCTGAGACTGGTCGCCGGCTGGAGTTTTTCGGTCACCAGGAGAAAATTAACAGCGTTGATATTTCTCCTAACGGCAAGTATGCGCTGACCGGCTCGAATGACTATGTCGCTTACCTGTGGAGTACCGATAATGGTCAGATTATCCATACTTTTAACCATCCCAGCCGCGTGACATTAGTGGCACTGGACGACCAGGGCCGGTTCGTATTTACTGCCGATAGTCAGCAGAAATCTCAGATCTGGAATGCACAAACGGGTGCACCGGTGTCTAACTTACAGTATATTGCGCGCCAGAAAATCTTTACAGATGCTGTGTTTTCAAAAGATGGTGAGTACCTACTAACAGGTTCGCCTACCCGAAGTGTAGACCTGTGGCGTGTTGCTACCGGTGAACCGGTGCAGGAGTGGAAGGTTACGCCAAAAGAAGGCGCGTCACCGCCCAGTGCCGTAGTTTATGCGGTCGGATTTACCGGTCCCGGACACATTCTTTCTGAAAGCAGCAGCGGTTTAGCCGAATTATGGGAATTTGACCATGAGTGAGAATAACGAGATACATTCACTGTCTGACGCACTACAGGCCATAGCGGAATTGCAGACGAAAGTTGCCTTTCAGGACCACACGATAGAAGAGCTTAACGATGCGCTTACTGGTCAGCAGTATCAGATTGAAAAGCTGCAGGTACAAACCCGCCATCTGCTGGATAAGCTGAAAGCCATGGAGCCTTCAAATGTAGCCAGACTAAGCGAAGAAACACCGCCTCCCCATTATTAAAAGGGTGTTTGTTCGCCGCGTATCGTATTGTTTTCAGTATCGTTATCTTCGGCGGCATCTTGCTTTGCTTCCTGCTTTTGGCGGGTTGCGTCCTTCAGCTCAATGCTTTTTTCAACGTCACCCTTCATTGCGGCGATAAATGCATTTTTCAGTACCGCACCGATAGCCGGTAGCAACGCTGTTTCCGGCTCGTTAAGCTGTCCTTCAATGGGTATTCGGGTAGCGATTTGGTCTTTTGACTGATTTTCGAATAATTCGGTAATAAAAGCGGATGCCATTTCCACCATACCCTCAAAGAATCCATCGTTATCTTCCTCAATATCACCTTTCCAGGAGAACACGGTGACATCCTTCAAAATAGGTTTAATGTAGCCTTCTACATAGCCATCATCACTGGCTATTTCCAACGCCAGTTCAAGCGTGCCAGCCTCTAAGTCAAAAGGTGCATAGGTATCCAGAAGATTCTCAAAGTTCACCAGAGCGACATCGTTGGCCTGAACATCCATATCAAAGGTCGGTTTTTTAGTACTGGGATTTAGCGATGCAGCAATGGTTAGCGTACCCTGCTTCGCAGTCTGGGCTGATGCATCAAAAGTTGCCACCAGATTTTTAGACAGATCCCGGCTATTGACCAGGTTACGTGCCTCACCATTGATGTCGTGAACTGCAAGGTCGATAGGTGGTACTGAATCAGGGTTGTAGAACGCAATTTTACCGCGAATAATTTGTAGATGATCGACCTTAAGGGGAAATAGCTGGTCCGCCAGATTAAGCCAGTTTTCGGATTCACCAGTCTGATCTTTTGAATCGTCTTTTTGTGAGTCAATAAAATTAATTTCAGGCGCTGTAAGAAGAATGTCGCCAACAATGGCACCGTCCATCAATGCAGACCAGAGCAAACTGAATTCAATTTCCTGAGCTTTAAAAAGTGGACGTTCTGTGGAGCCGCCATCCTGAATTATCGTAATATCTTCCAGGCTGTACGCACCGCGCCACAGCATCAAATCGACGTCTCCGACATGACCTGAATAGCCACCCGGTGCTTCAAGGGTACGGTTGATATACCATTGTGCGCCATACGGCAGGGAAAAACGAATGAGCAGTAGTACTGCAATTACGGTGACGATGCACCAGGTAGTTCGTTTTGTTCGCTTTCCCATAGCTCTTCTCTTTATTCAGGCGAGACGAAGATGGTGAAAGTTTTATGCCACAAACAGCAAGCAAGGTTTGTTTTTAAAATCAATAGCTTGCGAAATTTTCCAAAGGTGACGATATATTGGGAGGTATAAACTTACAAAGTAAAATTCCAACAGCGTAATTTTTACTCAGGTTTGAACACGCCGATAATGTTATCGCTGCCTTTACTCTGCTCTTTCACTGAGTCGTCGGTCTGCGATTCCTGATAGTCACATTCCACGCACTTTAACTTCTCAACGTTATTTTCAAAGTACAGCATGATGGTATCCATGGCGTTACATTTTGGGCAAATAGCACCGGCAATAAAGCGGCGGCGTTCCCGGTTGGTCATAAGTGCCTCGTAATCGGTAAAAGTTAACTGTACTGCGTATTGTAACGCAATCGCTGCCGTGCTGTTTAGTCTGTTTAGTTAAAGGCGCGTAATACAAGCGAGTGCTGTGCTTTTTTGCTACCATATCGCGCGCAATTGTTTAGGGTAAAAGCGGCAGATATGATCAAGCTTTCAGATATTACGTTGATGCGGGGCAGTAAAATATTGCTGGAATCAGCATCGGCGCAAATTTTTCCGGGCCATAAAGTGGCCCTTATCGGCAGCAACGGCTGTGGGAAGTCCAGCCTGTTTGCATTGCTGCGTGGCGAAATATCACTGGATGCCGGCGATTGCGTGGTGCCCGGACACTGGCGAATTGTCAGCGTTGCCCAGGAAACGCCTGCTGTATCCCGCAGCGCGATCGATTATGTCATTGATGGCGATAAACACCTCAGACAATTGCAAAGTGAGTTAGCAGAGGCGGAAGCGCAGCACGAGGGTGAGCGTATTGCGGCACTGCATGATTCGCTGGATCAGGCCGGGGCGTATGATGTGGAAGCGCGCGCGGCAACTATTCTGGCAGGTTTGGGCTTTAGCAATACGCAGTTGCAGGCGCCGGTGACCGATTTTTCCGGTGGCTGGAGAATGCGACTGAATCTTGCGCAGGCCCTGTTGTGCCCCTCTGACCTGTTATTGCTGGATGAGCCCACCAATCACCTTGATTTGGATGCGGTTATCTGGCTGGAAAAGTGGTTACAACGGTACACAGGTACGCTGATGCTGATTTCTCACGACAAAGCTTTTATTGACGCTACGGTATCGCAGATTATTAGCGTGGAGCAGCAACAACTTGTTGCTTATACCGGTAACTATAGCGCTTACGAAACACAGCGTGCCGAGCGAATACGCTTGCAGAATATCGAGTATGAAAAGCAACAGGATAAAATCGCGCACCTTGAGTCATTCATAACCCGGTTTAAAGCTAAGGCGAGTAAGGCAAAACAGGCGCAAAGTCGAATCAAACAGCTTGAGCGTATGGAAACTATTTTGCCGGCCCATTCTGCCAGCGCTTTCAGCTTTTCTTTTGCTGAACCCGAAGACTTGCCGAATCCGCTCATTCGCATGGAGCATGTTCAGCTGGGGTATGGTGAAAAAGTCATTTTAAATGAGGTAAAACTCAACCTGGTGCCCGGCAGCCGAATTGGCTTGCTGGGGCGAAATGGTCAGGGTAAATCTACATTAATCAAATTATTGGCAGATGTGCTAAACCCTTTAAAAGGTGAATTTACGACAGCGCAGGGGTTAAAAGTAGGCTATTTTGCTCAGCATCAGCTTGAGTATCTTGACCCGAAAGCCTCGCCACTATTGCACCTTCAACGGTTGGATAGTCGAGCTACCGAGCAGCAACTACGCGACTTTCTGGGCGGCTTTGGCTTTTTCGGAGATGCCGCCCTGGCGTCAGTGGCCCCCATGTCCGGCGGCGAAAAAGCCCGGCTTGTGCTTGCTATAATTGTTTATCAGAAACCTAATTTACTGTTATTGGATGAACCTACGAACCACCTTGATTTAGAAATGCGGCATGCACTGAATATGGCGTTACAGGGGTTTGATGGTGCTATGGTGCTGGTATCGCACGACCGTTTTTTACTGGCCTCAGTGTGTGAGGACTTTTATCTGGTCGATAGTGGTCATGCCGCGCCGTTTGACGGCGACCTGGATGATTATCGTGAGTGGATTTTAAGCCAGCAGGGCGAGCAAAAGCCGGCTAAAGAAAGTCGTCCTAAGGATGATCGTAAAGCACAGAAACGCAAAGATGCAGAGTTTCGACAAGCTATCGCGCCTTACACCAAAGCGTTGCAGAAGCATGAGAAGCAGCTGGAAAAATTATCTGCTGAACTTTCCAGCCTTGAGATGCGTTTATCAGATACGCAGCTTTATAATGATGATAATAAAGCAAAACTGATGGCGCTGCTGAATGAGCAAAAGCAACTTACCGCCGCGCAGGAAGAAACAGAAATGGCCTGGATGGAAGCCCAGGAGGCAATTGAACAGGCAAGGCAGGACTATGACAGCAACCTATGATTTAACCGCATCCGACTTCTGGGCGTTCTCTACCCGTCTTTATAGTGACCCGGCGATTGCCGCGCTGTGTTTGCGTTTGCAGGATAACGCCGGTGTAAACGTCAATATGCTGTTGTTTTTATGCTGGTGCCTGAAACATCAGCGCCTGGTCGTGTTAAAGCAGTGGCATACATTAAAAGCGGCCATCGCCCACAGCGAACATCAGTTACAGCAACACCGCCAACGCCGCCGCGCCGCGCGTCATGATGTTAGTGAAGAGCATGCGCAATACGCACAGCTAAAAGCATCTGAACTGGAACTGGAGGCACAGCAACAGGCTGATTTGGTCAGCGCCTATAACAACATGACCGTTGATACGACCGACATTCCGGGAATCAACGCCAGCGTTGTGGCGTTTATACACGCCTATAACCTGCGGGATAATACCGCAGCCATCGCTGATATACGTCAAATCATCAAGGAAAGCGTTTAAACGTATTATGACGCACAGAAAGAACCTGCTTCACGGAAAGATAGTAAAAAGCGCCTTCACAGCGCCCTGGTGGGCGAAAAACCGACACTTACAAACCATCTGGCCGCGGTTTATCCAAAAACGCCTGCCTCTGAACTATACCTGGGAACGGGTTACGCTTCCCGACAGTGACTTTCTGGATTTAGCCTGGGGGCCAAAACCTGAAAAAACGACGGGTATTGTTGCGATGTTTCACGGGCTTGAGGGAAGTATTCGCTCACATTATGCCAACGATATGATGGCAGCGTTGAGTCAGCGCGGGTGGCAGGTAGTAATGATGCATTTCAGATCCTGCTCAGGAGAGCCTAACCGTTTACCCCGCGCTTACCACTCGGGCGAAACTGAAGATCCGGCATTTTTTCTCGACCTTCTGAATAAGCGTTTTCCTGACTTACCCAAAGTGGCTGTTGGCTTCTCCCTGGGAGCGAATATGCTATTGAAGCTTTTGGGTGAAAATCCGGCTCAAAAATGGCTGAACGCTGCGGTGGCGATTTCAGCGCCTTTAAAGCTTAGTGAGTGTGCCCGAAGCATCAATCAGGGCTTCTCCAAGGTTTATCAGAAGTATCTGCTGGGCAGTATGAAAGCGACGCTGAAAAAGAAAATGGCGTTTATTGATTATCGCAAGCTGATACAGCTTAACCCTGACGATGTAGATAAAATTCAGGACTTCAGACAGTTTGATGAACGGGTAACAGCCCCGCTTCACGACTTCTCTGATGCAGAAGACTATTATCAAAAGTGCAGTGCCTTTCACTACCTCAGCGCTATTCACTGTCCGACACTGGTGCTGCACAGCATTGATGACCCTTTTATGAATCATTTGATTGTGCCGCAGCAGGAAGAGCTGGCCGAAGCTGTGACGGTTGAATTAAGCGACCGCGGAGGTCATGTTGGATTCATGCAGGGCAATATTTTAAGACCCCAGGTTTGGCTGCAGTCCCGGGTCAGGCACTTTCTTGAGCAATTCATGCCGGGCAGTGATTAGACCTGTCAGCGCTGGGTCAGTATATTTTAGGAGTCACTATGATTATACCGTTATCTGAGCTTGAACGAGATACGATAAGAAGTATTGCTGAAGGCTTTGTATTGCGAGAAGGGACAGATTACGGCGAAGTTGAGATTAGCTTTGAGGAAAAGGTAGACGATGTTATTGCCCGCCTGAAGAGCGGTGAGGCTGTGCTGGTTTATTCTCAGTTACATGAAACTGTTGATATACGACCTGCCGACAGCTACGACCCCAGTGCCGAAGAGTCTACTGAGCAACCACCTCAATAACCACTGGCACTATACCTTCCCGGGTATCAGCGATGGACGAAAACGCTGAGCGGGTCAGATCGATAATACGGCCTTTTATAAATGGCCCCCGATCGTTAATTTTAACCACCACGCTTTCACCGGTCTCCCGATTCGTCACTTTCACAAGTGTGCCAAACGGCAACGAGCGATGTGCTGCGGTGTTTGCCAGATTGTTAAGCATTTCACCACTCGCCGTCCTGCGGAACTGGTATTTCATCGCATAGTAACTGGCTGTTCCGCTTTGTGAATAGCCAAGCAAATGATTTGGTGTGCGAGCGGGTACTGACGTACATGCACTTAAAATTATTGTGAAAAATACCAGGCTGACAGTTCTAAACATCGTTTGCCTCTACAAAAAAAGCAGGCACAAGGCCTGCTCAACACTGTCCCAACGGGAGTATAGCGGGAGAAATCGCGTTTATCAGAAAGTGTAGCGTGCAGTCAGCTGAGTAATATCGAAATTATCCAGCTCTTCATGACTCAGACCAACCGCCCAACGTGGCGCAAAATAATAATTGGCACTGACTTTCATCGTAAAATCACCATCGTTCACATCGTAGTAGCCTATTTGACCAGCCAGCTCTAATTCCGGCAGTACCATCGAACGCACACCGGCATTCAGGCTGAATCCGTTATCGTCGTAGCCATCAGAGTCGATGCGTTCAAAGTTAGCGCCAAAGTACGCATCTGTCTGACTGCTTAATGGCATGCGATAACCACCACCTAAGGTCAGCATGCTGAAATCCGCGTCAGACTCGTCAAAATGCTTATAATCACCATTAAGGTAGATGTTGTTGTCCATCAAATACTTGCTTGCAATCGTAAATCCGTCAGCATCGGTGTATCCGGCATCCAGATCGCTGTAACCACCCTCAACAAACTGCCAGTTGACGGCTGCAAGTGTAGTGGGCGCGAACGCACTGAAAACCAGTGCAGCGATGACAGGTAAACGTTTTTGCATAATGAATCCTTTTTTTACTACTTTTTGCAACATGAGCTGAGTATTGCAACATGTTTGCCAAAAGTAGAAAGTATATGCTTAGCGCTTGTGTTATAAGGCTTACAGCGTAAGTGCCAGGATGGGCCCGTGGAGAGTTCAATCCGGTATTCTCTATATCTGTCTGAAATCTCAGACACTTTTCTGACTTGTTAGTATCAAACTGGTTTACCTGAACCCTGCCGGGAACTGATCTGACTGGTCGAAAATTACATATCTTGTTGTTGTTCTACAGCACTTTTCTTATTGTCCTGCTGATTTTTCGGAGATTCATCATGCTGCTACGTCGCTTGTCCCCTTTCTTCTGTGTTGTAGGGGGTGTTTATTCGACTCCAGCTTCCCTGAAACGTTTGAGTAAAAGCGTTATAAAAGTTTCTGCATCCGTGTATTCAGGCCTGCTCTTGTGCAGCACACCGGCGCTGGCGCAGAAAGTTGATGAAACAAATTTACCTCAGAATAAGCCTATCCTGGAATCGGTTATAGCAGAAGCCAGAGAGTCAGCAAAAAGTGACTTTCAGGCCAATGACCATGGTCTGGACGAAAAGCTCAAGAATATGGATTATCAGGCCTACAAGGCTATCCACTTCAAACCCAAAGAAGCGTTGTGGAAAAACAAGAGCCCCTACGAGGTGCAGTTTTTTCATCCGGGTTTTTTATACGATGAGCCGGTCTCAGTTACTGTAGTAGAACGCGATAACAGTACGTCCGCACTGCCCTTTGACGCCAATATGTTCCGTTATGAGAAAAAGGCCAAAAAGGTCAAAGGGTTGACCAATAAAAAAAGTGGCTTCGCCGGCTTTCGCATTCATTACCCTCTGAATGATAGTGAATATAAAGACGAGTTTGCCGTTTTTCAGGGCGCATCTTATTTCCGGCTGATAGGTAAAAACCAGGTGTACGGGATCTCCGCCCGGGGGCTGGCAATTGATACTGCCTTGCCTGAAGGGGAAGAGTTTCCCCGCTTTACCAAATTCTGGCTGATAAAGCCTGGTGATGATAAGTCCATTACGATTTACGCCCGACTGGAAAGCCAGTCAGTAGCAGGCGCCTTTGCCTTCACGCTTTATCCGGGTGAGTCGACTAAAGCCGATGTTCAGGCGTGGCTTTTTGCCCGCGCTGATATTAACAAGCTGGGTGTCGCCCCCTTTACCAGCATGTTTTTATATGGCGAAAATACCGAAAAGCGGCACGATGATTATCGTCCGGAAGTACATGACAGCGATGGCGTGCTGATGATTACTGAAAAGGGAGAGCAAATCTGGCGACCTCTGACTAACCCGTCCAGACTGCAAATTACAGCGTTAAGTGACACCGCACCGCAGGCCTTTGGCATGTTACAGCGCGATGGTAGTTTTAATAGCTATTTGGATGCAGAAGCCAATTATCATGCTCGCCCCGGCCTGTGGGTAGTCCCGAAAGAGGGCTTTGGCAAAGGTAAACTTGAGGTTGTAGAAATCCCTACGGACGCTGAGATACACGACAACATTGTTGCCTACTGGGTACCAGAGCAATCGATGGAAGAAGGGCAAAGTCGCTATTTTTCTTACCGGGTTCGTACTGTAGATCAGGAGCCCAAGCTATACGACAAAGCGGTCGTCGTCAGAACGCGTCAGGGGGTAAGTCATCTGCCAGGTTTTGAGTCGTCTGATGAGCAGACCGTCAGACGATTTGTCGTTGATTTCACGTTGCCCAGTGGTTTTAGTCTGGACACTGATGAAATTGACCTGATACTGGATGTAAATCGCGGTTCAGTGAAGCAGGCCCGAATTTTTAAAGTAAACGGCAACAGTGAAATGCGGGCGACATTTCTTCTTATGCCGGACTCGCAGAAGCCTGTCGATATGCGGTTGTTCCTGAATCATCAGGATAAGCAAATCAGCGAGGTATGGAATTATGTCTACCAGCCACAGTAAGGCGGCAGACAGGAAAAATCCAAATAAGCTGTTTACCC
Source organism: Salinimonas iocasae (assembly GCF_006228385.1). Lineage (GTDB taxonomy): Bacteria > Pseudomonadota > Gammaproteobacteria > Enterobacterales > Alteromonadaceae > Alteromonas > Alteromonas iocasae. The sequence continues at coordinate 3,699,796 of NZ_CP039852.1, read as the reverse complement.
GGGCCCGACGCTTCCGATTAATTATCATGCTGTTGCTGGTATTACCCACCGCAGCACTGGCCACTTACAGCTTGTTTGAGATATTCCGACCAAACCAATTGACGGCGCTGGAAGCCGGCCAGTTGATTCTTGCAGTAACATTGTTTGTCTGGTTGTCCATGGCGTTCTGGACAGCCATTATTGGCTTTGTTCTGAAGCTGTTACACATTGACCCGTTAAGTCTGCGCAGAGAACTTAAGCCTGCCGCAACCGCCGACCTGCTGACCAAGCGTCACGCCATCATCATGCCCGTGTACAATGAAGACACCCGCCGAATCATGGTGGGCTTTGAAGCATGTGTCAGGGAAATACTGGCAACGCCGGATGCTGATAAATTCGATTTTTATATGCTATCCGATACCCGGGACTCTGACCTTTCCAAAGCAGAGCGCGATGGATGGCAAGCGCTTACCGAACGGCTTCATGAAGCCAAAAATAGGTTGTTTTACCGGCGCAGGGAAAAGAATACCGGTCGAAAAGTGGGTAATGTAACCGACTTTTGCGAGCGCTGGGGCGCGCAGTATGAGGGCATGATTGTTCTGGATGCTGACAGTGTTATGTCAGGTTCTCGCATGCGTGATTTAGCCCGACGCCTTGAATTAAATGACGATGTTGCGCTGATTCAGACCATTCCTATGCCGGTGCGCCAGCATTCGTTCTTCGGTCGGTTTGTGCAGTTCGCCGCACATTTATATAGCCCAATGCTCGCCACCGGTTTGTCTTTCTGGCAAACCGATAGTGCTAACTACTGGGGGCACAATGCTATTATTCGTGTTGAACCTTTTATGGTGCATTGCGGATTACCACAGGTGCCCGGGCGCGCTCCCTTTGGTGGTGACATTCTCAGTCATGACTTTGTAGAAGCGGCGCTGCTGCGCCGCGCCGGCTGGCAATGCTATCTGATTACCGACACCGATGGCAGTTATGAAGAAGTACCAGCGAATATGATTGACTATGCTATCCGGGACCGGCGCTGGGTGCAGGGCAATATTCAGCATCTAGGACTGCTGGGTATCAGGGGGCTAAAAACCACCAACCGGATGCATTTTCTGTTTGGCGCGTTTGCTTATATATCATCAATTATCCTGTTTGCAGTACTGATGCTGGGCACCGCTGACGCCATTATCAGGGCGACTACACTGCCAGACTTTTTTGCCTCCCGGTATCAGTTATTTCCCGACTGGCCTATCGCAAAAGAAAAGATGATGTTGTGGACACTGTGGGGCACTATAGCACTGCTGTTTTTGCCTAAAATTCTGGGAATTTTGCTGGCGATGATACAGCGTCGAAAAGACTTTGGTGGCGTATTTGCGCTATTCAAGGGCGGTACAGTTGAATTATTTATGGCTGTACTGATCGCACCGATAATGATGTTTTATCATAGTTACTTTGTGCTAAGCGTACTGATCGGGCATAAGGTCAGGTGGGATGCACAGGCCCGAGAGGGGCGCATGGTGCCGTGGAAAGATGCGTTTGTTTATACGCGTTGGATGACGCTGCTTGCCACGGTATGGGGCGCTGTTACAGCCTGGTATACACCGACCCTGTTTTTGTGGTTATTACCGGTATTGACCGGAATGTTCATTGGCGCAGCGGTAATTCGTCTCACCAGTAGTGAAAGATTCGGACTGACATGCCGCCGACTGGGCATCTTTGTTATTGCCGAAGAGCATCATGAAAACAGCAGTCTGGTGAGAGTGCGAAAAGATATGAAATCGTTTTCTCTTTCAGGAAATGATGCACCTGTCCCCGCTTTGCCAACTGAGCGTCATCAGGCAATGCCAGTACAGGATTTTAAAAAGAAGCCATTGCCGAAGCGAAGTGCATTGCCTGTAGCAAGATAATCGCTACAGGCACGAGGAAGGGCAGAGTGATCGACGACTACTGCTTGTCAAAAACGACAGAAAAGGTCACCGGTACTGTCATTGAAATACTATCAAGTCCGGCAATAGCCTGAAGGGTTTTGACACCGTCTGCCAGACCAAAATCTCCGGCGCTAAGCAGAGTAGGTGCGACAGTAGTAACGCGGAAGGTAGCATCATCTAAACGCGAAACCGCAACATTGAACGTTGTCGCAACATTCTGGTCGTGTAAATCAATGGCTCCTTCAACAGTATAGATGCCTGATTCGCCAGCTGCCATACCAAGAATATCCTGGCTAAGCGAAGCTGAAAATACCGCTTTTGGGTACTGACTGGTTTCAAACAGCTTTTCCTTCATGCGGGTATCGCGAATTTCGATACTCGTATTCACCGAAGACAATGGGATGGTGACAGTGAGCTCACCGCTGTCGCTGATGGTGCCGGAAAGCGATTCAAATGTATGCAGCTCAGTAATCTGTGCATTTTTAGTCGACAGAAAATGCATGGTCGATTCAGTTTCATCCAGTTGCCATGCGGCAGTGGCAGGCATTGAAAGCAGCAGCCCAAGACTGGTCAGAATAGTTTTACGCATAGTGTTACTCCTTTTCATACTGAACAATTTCCTGCCACGGGACGCGCTGGTCGCCCATTACCACAAAGTCAGGATTTTCCAGCGTTTTTCGCTGATTATAGGTGAGAGGTTCAAAGTTAGCCGCCAGAATACGTCCGCCAGCTTCCTCTACAATGCATTGTGATGCACCGGTATCCCACTCGCCGGTAATGCCGATTCGCATGAATACGTCAGCTTTGCCTTCGGCAATAAAACAGGATTTTAATGAACAACTACCCAATGGTAGGGTTTGGTAAACCCGTTTAGCAGTCATACGGGACATGATTTTGTCACGGGACTGGCGACGACTAATCGCGATCATCACCACGCTGTTGTGGGGATCATCGAGTTTACGTACCTGAATCCGGCGGTGCTCACCCGGTGCCTCTTTAAAAGCCCCCTCACCTTTGCTTGCATAGTAGAGGGATTGCCCGGGCGGCCAGAAAATAACGCCGATAGTGGGGGCATTGTTTTCAATCAGCGCTATATTGATCGCAAAATCGCCACTGCGAGCAATGAATTCCTGGGTTCCGTCAATTGGGTCAATTAGCCAGTAACGTGGCCATGTCTCACGCTCGGCCAGGCTCGCGTGTTTATTTTCCTCAGACAAAATGGGGATGTCGGGCGTAGCGGCCTGCAGACGTTTATTAATAATGTCATTGGCAAGATAATCGGCACTGGTAACCGGAGAGTCATCGTCTTTCTGGTAGGCATTGAACTCACCTGTGTCGTAGATAGAGAGCACCTCTCTACCTGCTTCGACTGCAACCTCTTTAGCTAGTTCCAGTAGTTTCTTTCTGTCATCTTCAGGCATAGTGTTACCGCTCCTTTAACCACTGTTGCGCTAAAAACAAAGCGGCAATACACCGCGCTTCAATAAAATCGTCCCGGGTGAGCAGTGATGCGGCATGACTCATTTTCCACTTCACTACTTCCAACGGCTCAGGTTCATCCCCTTCGAGCTGCTGCGGATAAAGATCTCTGGCCACCACAATACGCATTTCAGAATTGAAAAAATTAGGTGCCATGTTCACCTTGTGAATTTCCTGCAAGTCTTTGGCCGCATAACCTGCTTCTTCCTGAAGTTCACGATTAGCGGCCTGGACTGCGTCTTCGCCTGGGTCGATAAGGCCTTTGGGGAACCCCAGCTGGTAAGAATGATTACCGGCTGCATATTCGCGCACCAGAATCATAGTGTCGTCGTCTAACATGGGAACAATCATTACGGCGCCATGGGAGGTGCCGGCCATCCGCTCAAACTGCCGGGTTGCGCCATTGGAAAACTCTAGATCGAGACGCTCTACTTTAAATAAGCGGCTTCTGGCCACTATTTCCCGGTGGTGAATCTGCGGTAATACTTTGGCTGGATCTACTTTACTCATGTTTATCGTGGCTATTCTTCGCTATTATGTGATTAGTCTAAAGCTTATCGCAATAGAAGGAAACGCGCTTGCCGAACCTGCCCTGGCACGAAATTGATACTGTCCTGCTTGATATGGACGGTACTCTGCTTGACCTGCACTACGATAACCATTTCTGGCTTATTCATCTGCCCCGTACGGTTGCACAGGCGACCGGGCAACCTTTGTCAGAGTGTAAAGCTCAGATGATGAATCATTATGAACGGGTCAGTGGTCAAATCCAGTGGTACTGTCTTGATTACTGGGCCGAACAACTCAATCTCGACATCATGGCCGCTAAGCGCGAAATCGCTCATCTTATCGCCCTTCGTCCGGATACAATTGCGTTTCTTGATGCGCTGAAACGTTCTGGTCGTGACGTTGTGCTGGTCACTAATTCACATCCGGAAGGACTGGCGCTTAAGGTAGAGCGTACAAACCTTGATGCCCACATAGATACGCTGATTTCCACACATGAGTTCGGTGTGACCAAAGAATCTCAGTCGTTGTGGCGACAATTACATTCCAGATTGGCATTTAATCCCGCGCGTACGCTTTTTGTCGACGACAGTTTGCCGATATTGCAGGCTGCAAAACAATTCGGTATTGCTCATCTGCTTGCTGTTGCTAACCCTGATAGTAAGCAGCCTGCCACTGTGATTGATGCATTCCCGGCGGTGACCGATTACACAAAGCTTCTGGATGCTATCCTGGCCGCACCGGTCAGTAGCGACAACCGGAGTAATCCAACATGATTTATTGTGTAGTGGGATCGGAAAACCCGGTTAAGCTTCACGCCGCCAGACATGCACTGGAGCAATCGTTAAATGAGTCGGTGACGACAAGCGCCCGTTCGGTACCCAGTGGTGTGGCTGACCAGCCAATGACTGAAGCTGAAACCCGGCAGGGTGCGATAAACCGTGTGAAAGCCTGTATAGATATGGCCAGCGAGCATGAAAGAGAAACCAGCTGGTTTATTGCTATTGAGGGGGGTGTTGATGACTTTGCCGATGGGCCTGCGACGTTTGCCTATGTTGCCATTTATCATAATGGCTTTTGGGCAATCAATCGTAGCGCCAATATGCCACTACCCGGCGTCATTTACGAAGCATTACAGGCCGGTCGCGAGCTGGGCGATGTGATGGATGATGTATTTGATACCAGCAATATAAAGCAAAAAGGTGGTGCAATAAGTTTGCTAACCAACAATTTGGCTACCCGCCAGTCAGTTTACGAAATGGCGCTTATTCTCGGATTAGCAAAATTTAATCATCCTGAGCTGTATGGCGGTATTTGAGTCTTAATAAAAAAAGGCTATGAAATTCTGCCTCACCAGCGTGCAATTTGTGCTTTAACGAGATGTAACAAATTGATAGTTACCCACCATTTCACTGCAGATAACGTCATGATCCATCAGCGAATATACTAAAACCAGGTAGTTGGCGCTGATGTTGCACCTGCTGGAACACATGTTCAAATCAGGAGGCAATAATGTCGAACACTGTGGAAACAATTAATCCGGCAACGGAGCAAACTCTTAAAAGCTATACACTTCTTAGTACAGATGACGCTAAAAAGGCTGTAGATGCCTCACATGAAGCCTTTACCAGCTGGCGTAAAACATCGCTGGCAGAGCGCAGCAAGCTATTCAATGCACTGGCAGATAAGATTGACGAGCGCGCAGACGAAATCGTTGAATTAATGATTGAGGAAATGGGCAAAGTTAAAGCTCAGGGCTATCAGGAAGTTGAGCTGTGCGCAGGGATTTGTCGTTACACTGCTGAAAATGCAGAAAGTCAGTTAGCAGACGAAAAACGTGAATATGAGGGTGGAAACGCCATCATTTCCTACCAGCCAATTGGTGTAATTCTGGGCATCCAGCCCTGGAACTTCCCGCTTTATCAGGTGATTCGCTATAGCGTTCCTAATATTATGGCCGGTAATACAACCGTTCTTAAACATGCCGATAATGTTTTTGGCATGGCAGAGATGATTCAGGACCTTTATGAACAGGCCGGTTTTCCGAAGAATGTCTACCAGTCATTGCTTATCAGTGGAGAGACCGCCAGCGAATTGATTCAGCATGACAAAGTGCGCGGCGTAACCTTTACTGGCTCAGATAAAGTCGGTAAGAAAGTTGGCGAAAATGCCGGTAGCCAGTCGAAGAAAAGTGTTCTGGAGCTTGGCAGTAACGATGCATTTATTGTACTTGAAGATGCTGATATTGAAACAGCGGTGGAAGCGTGTGTTCAGGGCCGTGTTATCAACAATGGCGAAACCTGCGTTTCTGCTAAACGATTCATTATTACCGATAAAATCTACGATAAATTTCGTGATGCCTATGTGCAGCAGTTCAAAAACCTGAAAGTCGGTGACCCACGTGCAGAAGATACCGACGTAGGCCCAATGGCCCGTAAGGACCTGCGAGACAAACTGAATGATCAGGTTCAGGAGTCTATCAAAAAAGGGGCAACCTGCACGCTGGGTGGCGACATGAATAGCGACACCGGCTACTATTATCCGTTAACGATTCTTGAAGATGTGAAGCCAGGTATGCCGGCTTATGATGATGAGCTATTCGGTCCGGTTGCGTCTTTTATTCGCGCCAAAGATGATGGCGATGCTATGCGAATTGCCAATGACTCTCGATACGGACTGGGCGGTGGTATATTTTCATCAGACCAGGAGCGCGCTATCGAACTTGCCCGCACTGAATTTGATACCGGCATGGTCAACATCAACGGCTACTCACTCGCTCAGCCTAACCTGCCATTTGGTGGCGTTAAAGAAAGTGGTTATGGTCGAGAGCACGGTGGGTTTGGCATAAAGGAGTTCGTCAACATCAAAACTATCTTTATCGCCGACCAGTAAAAGGTATGAAGTAATAAAAAGCGCGCTACCTCATCGGTAGCGCGCTTTTTTGTGCTGATTAGTGCTGCAGAATGGCGGCGTTGCTATCACCAATTCCGGATATATTAGTCAGTAATCTACCGGCAAAACACCCAAAACTTCACCTGTTAAGCCGCCAGAAGTGCCGCTGTAGCATTTACTTTTAGTTAAGGCTACACACGGGAGAACTACAGTTTAAATTGTGTATAACCATTACTGTTTGGCTGACCAAAAAATCTGGCGGCCTGATGCACTTCTTTGGGCAAATCAGCGTCTGGCTTGAAGCGCCCCTGTACGGAAATATCGTTAAACTGCGCATCAGCTTGTGCCTGCATGGATAAACCCAGCTTATTGGGCTCTTCAACATTAACGATAAACTTGCCGTCGGTACAGGTCAATGCGGCATCGTAACTGCCAAAGTCGATGGGTCCCTGGGTGCCGGCTACCGCCGCGTTTAGCCAGCTGCCCTGACCATTTAATTCATTACACTGGCCATCGTAATCAAGCGTCTGAATGGTTAGTTTGAAGCGTCCGGATGCGTTTACCGGTAACGGCAGGGAGACCTGAGCTAATACACGATCTACCGGTACGTAAGCCGAAAAATTGCTGACGCTTATACGATCGGTTGAGAATAATCCTGTGGTAAGTGGCCCGGAAAAGGATATTGCATCAGCGGAGCGGATATTGCCGCCTTTAAGGGAAACATGTAGATCGCCAATCAGCAACCATAACGGGTGAACATCCCATCGAACATTGTTTACAGGAAGGCCATCAACGATGACCTGTTCAGCCTTGCCCTCCCATACTGTGCCTGACACACCATACAGTGACACATTCTCTGGTAGCGACACTCGGGTAGTAACCTGGCTGGCCGGAATATAGGCTATAAGGAAAAACAGGAAAACCAGTATTCCACCGATTATCCATCCAATTTTTGCTTTCATGATGCTCCTAGCTGTAAGCGACGTATTTTTATCAGGCCGGGTTCATCTGTTTCACTAATATCGACCTGAAGAATTGAGATACCGCGCTCTTCAAGTTGGTTAAGCCAGGCTAACACAGCGTTAAACGGCGCCTGCTCAACCCAGACCTGTATTTCGTCGTTGATCGGTTGCATACGCGATACCGGAATATCAAAACGTGCTGCTGACTGACTCACTGCCTGGGCAAGGGAACCGGAAAACTGCGTGGCTCCACCACCGGAGCGACGAAGCTGACGGGCTTTAGCAGCATTTTGTTTAATCCAGACAAGTAGTTCCTGCTGGCTGTCCTTTTTAGCCTGTGCCTGGGCGATTCCCTGATTGAGCGGATTCCAGACAGCGAAGTAGAAAATGCAGATGACCAGAAATACACCGCATAGTAAAACCAGCTTTTGTTCCCTGTCGGATAAGCCCTTAAACTTTTCAGTGATAATATTCACGATTCACTCCTGATGGTCACATTGCCAATCACTGCGTTATCCCGATTATTAATGGCACCCTGTTCAACGGTAAATCCAGCCTGTTCTGCTTGCCTGCGAAAGGTTTCCAGTGCTTCGAAATTACCCGCCAGTGCCTGCATGCGAATTTCGGTTCGATTGGCATCAAAACGCAGTGTTTGTGGACGCACGCTGGAGCCATTGAATGCCGGCTGAAGCTGTTCAAGCATTACCAGCATTGATGCGCCACCGCCACCTTGTTGCAGTCGGGCCAGTTCACTGCGAATTTTTCGTCTGACATCCCGGTAAGTACCCATATTAGGAAATGCCTGCTCGACTAATTCGTCAATTTGCGTATCCAGGGCAGCAGTGTCCTGCTCCAGCTGATACAGCATTGCTCCCTTATCGACCAGAGCAGTGACCAGAACCGCTACAGCAAGCACTGCAACCACCGCCCACTGCCTGAGCGCCCCCGAGCGCTGCCGTTTAACTTTAAACTCACCCTGAAGCAGGTTCATGTCAGATTGCGTCGCTTCTATAGCAAGCACCTGCATAGGTAATTCTAACTGGGCCTGTTGAGCGTGGACATTAGGCAGGTTTTCCAGTGACATATCGCTGTAGGTAGTTAGCTGTACCGGGGTTTCCTGTTGCTTGGCCATGTGGCTAAAGGCTGGCAGAATCCAGGTGCCTTCACCCTGCATACCTTTCCAGCGATCTTCGCGCAATATCAGCTGTTCTCCAATAGCGACCAGCGTCCAGCCATTTTCATTGTGCGGCACTGCCAATACATCGGGTAACATGTGATGGCACTGTATGCCTGCTTCACTGAGCCACTGCAGCCATTCTTTCAGCAAACTACGACTGACAACAGCAACAGCCTGCTCATCGCCAACTTTAGGCCCCAGAGCGAAGAACTGCTCATTGATATCTGAAGCCAGCTCGTCCTCAAGCATATAGGGAATCGCACTGATTATCTTTCTGCCGGCCCGAGGCGGTAACGTCACCCAGGTCAGCAAAATTTCACTACCGGGTGCCAGCGCGATGGCAGTATGATGCCCCGTGCGCTCTGTCAGTGTGTCCAGTGCGCCTGCCGAATCCAGTTCGCCCGACGACATAACCTCTTTGCTGTTTGTATCCAGAACCAGCCATTGAACCGGATCTTCATACCGGGCGCCCAGGCGCACTACCAAATGTTCCATTAGTCTACTCCTAAAAACTCACGTCGCAGGACTTTTGCCGGCGCAGCCTCAGAGGCCTGAAGTACGGATGTCATCGAAAATGATGCTTCATTGTAGCGAGCTTTTGTATGCAAAAGAAAATGTTCTGTGGTGACTTTAAACCAGCCTCTTTGGGTTTCTGTCAGATCGAGCGCTGATATTGCCGGATCTTGCAGAAAGTCCTCGGCAGATTCCCATCCATCGGCTGGCCGCGAACCAATTATATTTTGCGCCTGTGCCATGGATAAACCAGTCACACCTGCCAGGAGAGCAGCCTTGCTTTCATCCACTGTATTAACGTTAATGCTAAGCTCAGTGACATCAGGGACGACACAAACCAGCGGTAGAAGTTTTCTGATCCAACCGGGCTTCATACCGTTGACCAGGCGAATCTCAGACTGCGCTGTCATAGGGCCGTTAGCTGCCAGGTAGGGAGACGGTCTGGATTCATATTCGCTGTCTTCGGCGCCGTAGGGACGCATCTGGCTATCTTCATCAATCCAGTCTGCCAGACTGTCCCTGAGCGTATCAGCATCATAACTTGTCATGTCCTGAATCTCAGCCATTAACAGCATGCGGTGAAATGCATCCATAGCATCGCTGTTTTGCGACTGACGATCGTTTGGGGCCGATCCGAGCATCGCATTTAAGTTAAAACAGCTGGACATATCTTCTAGCCGGGCTTCTATCGTACCGCCGTCAACCGGGTAGGCAAATTCCTGCGCCCACGGCTGATTGAGCGTTATTTTATCGGACGTTTCTTCCATCAGTTTTTTCAGCGACTGACGCGCAAATGCTTCAGCGCCCATGGCATACCAATAAGCCTGATTGTTCTCTTTCAGATTAGCGGTACGCTGAATTTGCAGCTGCAGTCGGGTACCCATCTGGGTCGCGATGATTGTGACCAGTGCCACTATCATCATTACAATTAACAGGGCGACTCCCTGTTGTTGCTTCAGGCGTTTCATGACCCATTTCCCGATAGCGCGAACTCGCGGCGCAGTATGCCAAAGTCACGGGTTTCAATTTCAAACGCTACAGCCCGGGGAAGTTTGGCGCCGGTGAAGCTTTCATTCCAGTTGAGACTATTATCGCCAAACCCCGAATCATCTTCAGCCTGCACATAAAACTCAATGTTCAGGTCAATGACATTATCTAACAACACCCTCACTTTCGGCTCATAGCCAATGACATTGTCAACGTAATTGGAATAGACCCGTTCAAGCTTCTCATCATTGAGGCGGTAAGCTACAAACTGCTGCGTGCTTCTTGGCAGCATCAACTGTGGATTCTGCCAGCCTCCCCGGACAAATCCGACACCATCAGCGTCGCTGTCTTCGGTCATGCCACCTTTCATAACGATCTCGGTGCGTTCACCGTCAAACCGCACGCGCCTGGGAATTGCCTGCAACATATCACGTTCAATAATAAGCATTGCGCGCTGCAGCGACTGCAATTTCTGAAACCGCTCCTGTGAGATTTCGTCACTGTCGATAACCGAGGTAAGAATACCGGTAGATGCCAGACCGATTAGCGAAAATATCGACATAGCGACCAGAATCTCAATCAGCGTAAAGCCGCGCGATATCCTAGCCATTATCAGCACCGCTATTAGCGCCGCGTTGCGCCGGCTTGGTCACAAAGGTTTTTACACTGGTCACTGAAGAGGAATACAGTTCATCCAGTCCTACAGTAATTTCAACCTGACGCAATGTATCATCATTGGTTTTCTCAACCTTCTGTTGCCAGTACCAGGTGCGCTCCGCCATCTCCATCGAGCCTTTCTGGTCATTTTTGGGTGGCCACGTGTCATCAAGCTTTAACTGATTTAGCCGGTTTGATGCCACCCAGGTCGCAAACGTAATGTCCTCTATCTGAGATATACTGTTAAGGTGTGATGAGGCAGCTTTCATGACAGCAGTGCCTGCCAGGGCGAACACGAATAAGGCAATCATTACCTCCAGCAGTGTCATACCGCGGCTCGATGCCATTGATTTGAACGATACCGCTGGCTTCATTGCGGCACCTGCTCCAGCGGACCGTCCAGTTCCAGCGGCGGTAAATCTTCATTTTTAAGCTGGTAGTAGACAGGCAAATCGCTGCCAAACCCAGGCTCATAGTGAAAGGTCAGTAGGAAGGGGGTGATGTCACCGCTGGGCATAATCAGCACCTGCGGGGGAGGCAGACGCTTGTCTTCTTCATTACCAATGTCGGTTTGGGCATCGCCCAGCGCAAAATCTTCGTCAAAGATTTCCCGGTCGGCCATTAAAGAATCCTGTTCCCAGGGTAAATCGTCCAGATTCAAAGTGAAGTAAAAGGGTTCAGGAAGCTGACGCTCGGCGTAAATGTCGTTTTCTTCAAGGCGTTGCCATTCATTTTCTTCGTTCAGAAAGACAAAGTAATAAACACCCTCGTCAGGTTCAAAGCGGATCCCCATCTGCTTCTGATTCATTACCGCATAATCAGAAGCCATATCGGTAACAACCTGTATGCGGCGAACCTGCTCTTCCAGCTCATCGGCAGGCTCTGTGCCTACCGCATTAAATACGACATAGCTTGCAGCCAGTCCCATTAGTAGCAACACGATCATTACTTCCAGCAGGGTGAACCCGCGCACCCTAACCGGGTGCTGATATTGTGCTGCTGCTGCCATCATCAGCCGGCAGAGTTGCCCAGATACTCGTGCATGTTCCAGTTACCAATATCATCATCGGTACCAGGCTGACCATCCGGACCATTTGAGTAGATATCGATGGTGCCCATCTCACCAGGGCTCATCAACTCATAGGAATTACCCCACGGGTCGTTTTGAAGACGTTTAAGAAAACCTTCTGGCGGATAATTACGAGGAATCGGCTCAATCGTGGGGGCAGTTACCAATGCATCAAGCCCTTGCTCGGTGGTGGGATAACGGCTGTTTTTCAGCTTGTACATTTGTAATGCGTTTTCCAGCTGACGAATGTCAATGGCTGCTTTTTGCAAACGTGCATTGTCGGATTCGCCCAGAATCTGAGGCGCTACAAACGCAGCCATAATTCCAATAATAAACAGTACAACCATGACCTCAATAAGCGTGAAGCCTGAAGAACGAGACATGTATTTCATTATTAACTCACCATTTGATTTAAGCCCAGAATGGGCTGCAAGATTGCCAATACAATAAACAGTACCACGCCTGCCATTGTCACAATAAGAAGCGGTTCAAAGGTCTTCAGTGACACATTGACCAGCGACTCAAATTCCCTGTCCTGATTATCCGCTGCCCGGCCAAGCATATTTTGTAATTCACCGGACTTCTCGCCCGAAGAAATCATATGCATCATCATGGGCGGAAACATCTTGGTGTGGTCCAGCGCGGCGCGCAGACTGCTCCCTTCTTTCACATTAATTGTTGCTGCTTCAATCTGCTGTTTCATGTAGCGGTTCTCCAGCACATCGCCGGATATACGCATTGCTTCCAGCAGCGGTACTGCGCTGGAGGTCAATATACTCAGAGTGCGTGCAAAACGTGATGTATTCAGGCCTTTTGAAATTTTTCCCAGCAGAGGCGTTTTTAATATCAGTTTGTGATATTTAAGCCTCAGCGCAGGGTTTTTCAGTGCCTGACGAATGCCGACAATCAGTAACACGATAAAAACAGCCAGATACAGGCCGTAATTCTGTAACCACTCACTGGTACTGATTAGTACCTGTGTAATCGCCGGAAGTTCCTGACCCATGTTATCAAACTGCCCGACAATTTCGGGTACAACGATGGTTAACAGCAGCACAACGATGGCAACGGCGAAAAACATCATCAGTGACGGGTATACCATTGCCTGGATAATCTGGCTGCGGGTTTGCTGGCGCCGCTCTGTATAGTCAGCTAAACGATTTAATACGGTATCCAGGTGACCTGACTTTTCGCCTGCGGCCACCATAGCACGGTAGAGATCATCAAACACACTGGGAAACTCACCCATGGCATCTGCCAGCCCATGGCCTTCTACCACCTTACTGCGTACCGCCATCATCATATTGCGCTGGGTAGGTTTGCTGCTTTGATCAGCAACTGCCAGAAGCGCTTCTTCAATTGGCAGCGCAGATTCGACAAGTGTAGCCAGCTGGCGAGTCATCAACGCCAGTTCTGAGGCGGAAACTCGGGGGGCGAAAAATTGAAACCCTGATTTTTGTTGTTTGTTTTTTTCAGCAACCTGTTCCACCTGAACAGGAATCAGGCCTTTTTCCCGCAGTTGCTGTCTTACCTGACGGGCATTGTCTGCCTCAATAACGCCGCTGCTATTACGGCCCTTATGATTGACCGCCTTATAGGAAAATGCTGCCATAATTAATCTTCCCGCGTGACCCGCAGTACTTCTTCCAATGAGGTCATGCCGGCCAGTACTTTTCGACAGCCATCTTCGCGTATGCTTGGGGTAGTACGCCGAACATAGCGCTCAATGGCCTGTTCCCCTTTACCTTCATGCATCAGCTCGCGAATGGTTTCATCAATGGTAAGCAGTTCGTGAATACCGGTCCGGCCGCGATAGCCGGTTTGGTTGCAGGCCGCACAGCCTTTAGGTGCATAAATGTCAGGGTATGATGCCAGATCACTCACGCCAAGCACCTCGGCTTCCTGAGTGGTGGGCTGGTGAGATTCCTTACATTCAGGGCAAAGTGTTCTGACCAGACGCTGTGATAGGACCGCCAGCAAACTTGAAGACAGCAAAAATGGCTCTATACCCATATCCTCAAGACGGGTAATCGCGCCTGCGGCGGTGTTGGTATGCAGCGTTGATAATACCAGGTGGCCCGTCAAGCTGGCCTGAACACCAATTTGCGCCGTTTCAGCATCACGTATCTCACCTACCATCACAACATCAGGATCCTGACGTAGTATCGCGCGAAGTCCGCGCGCAAAGGTCATATCAACCCGAGGATTCACCTGGGTCTGACCAATCCCAGCCAAATCAAATTCAATAGGATCTTCAACGGTCAGAATATTGCGGTCTTTACTGTTTATCTCAGAAAGGCCTGCATACAGGGTGGTACTTTTACCGGAACCTGTCGGGCCCGTCACCAGAATGATGCCGTGGGGCTTTCGAATCAGGTCATCGAACTTATCACGGTTCGCTTTGGTCATTCCCAAATCAGCAAGATTCAATCGTGCATTGTTTTTATCCAGCAAACGTAATACGACGCGCTCGCCATGACTGGAAGGCATGGTCGAAACCCGCACATCAACAGCGCGCCCGGCAATGCGCAAAGTGATACGGCCATCCTGTGGCACGCGCTTCTCGGCAATATCCAGTTTTGCCATAACCTTGATACGTGAAACCAGCATGGAGGAAAGCTTACGGTTTGGACGCAGGATCTCACGCAATACACCGTCTACCCGAAACCTCACAATCAGCTGGTTTTCAAAGGTCTCAATATGAATATCCGACGCGCCTTCTTTTATCGCCTCGCCCAGCATGGCATTGATCAGCTTGATAATGGGGGCGTCGTCTTCGCTGTCCAGCAGATCTTCGGTGTCCGGTAGTTCGTCTGCCAGCGCAAACAAATCACTTTCATTACCCAAATCTTCCATAAGCTGTTTGGCCGCCGACGAATCACGCTGAAACGCCTGGGTTAACAGATGATCGAACTTCTCATCATCGATTTCAGTGAGCGTAAAAGGTTCACCGAAAAAGCGTCGAACTTCTGCAAAAACGGTAAAAGGTGTGGCCGCGGTGTAGTAGAGCACAGCAGGCTCGGTGTTTGTTTCAAGCAGCACTTTGTTGCGCTTGGCAAAGCCGAAACTCAGCTGGCGCGGATCCGCCTGTTGCTCTTCAGGTTCTGCATCCAGTGTATCTTCCTGAGCCAGCATGGCGGCTTGTTGAAGTTGCTCATCGTGCTCTGCCATTAGTCGTTATCTTCCTTTCTATTCTGCTCAAGAATATATTCTTCAAAGGTCGGTGGCAGAGCCAGCGCATCATCCCACTCTGGCATAGACGGCTGCTCATTCGCATCCAGGAAGGTTTCGCCTTTCTGCTGGTGGCGAATCTGCTGGGCGCGAATAAAGTTATATTTGCGATGACTGATTTCATTCATGGTCACGCCATCACGTACAATTTTAGGACGCAGGAACACCATCAGGTTGCGTTTACGCTTGCTGGTGGAGGTTGTTTTGAACAGGTGCCCCAGAATAGGGATATCACCCAGCAGCGGCACCTTGGATACACTTTCCTGAACGTCTTCGTCTATCAGGCCGCCTAAAACGATAGTGCCGCCATCATCAACGATAACCGTGGTTTTGATTTGTCTCTTATTAATAGAAATATCAACAGAGGTGGCACCACTGACACTGGAAACTTCCTGCTCAATAGTCAGCTGTACCGCATCGCCTTCATTGATTTGTGGCGTAACTTTAAGCTTAATGCCGACTTCCTGACGCTCAACGGTCTGGAACGGATTGGAGTTGTTATCACCGGTGGTGGTACCGGTAATAATCGGTACTTCCTGACCCACGATGAAAAAGGCTTCTTCATTATCCATAGTAGTCAGGTGGGGTGTGGCCAGAACATTTGAATTGGTATCGGTACTCACGGCTTGAACCACGGCGCCCCAGCCATTTTCAATCACACCGGCAATCAGGCCATTGGCCCCGCCTAACAGGTTTGCCAGTGGTGTCAGGTTACCTTCAACGGTACGCTCACGCTGAACCACATTTCCTTCTTCGGTCACATAGGATTCATCAACGGTTCGATCTTCTGCCTGTCTTAACGCAACGCCCAGTGAACCTACAGGAACAACACCGTTATTAAACTGTGTGCCGCCGCCTTCCTCTGACACCCACTGCACACCCAGAGTCGTGCCGTCACCTTCAAAGACTTCTACAATAATGGCCTCAACTTGAACCTGTGCACGGCGGACATCAAGCTGGCGAATGACTTCTTCCAGCGATTGCATCATGTCAGGTTCGGCGGTGATCACTACCGCGTTTGAGTCTTTATGTGAATCAATCGAGATATCGCGATTTGCGCTGCTTTGACGGCGCGCTGCATTGTTTCCGGCACTGCTCTCTTCGGCCTGAATACTGGCCGACACACCCTGTAGTACTTTGACCAGGTCTTCTGCTTTGGCATAGTTCAGGAAGATGACACGAGTATTACCGTTGGACTCCAGCTCCTGGTCCATGCGCTTTATCAGGTTAACAATACGCTGACGGGCCTTTTCTTCGCCACTGACAATCACCGAGTTGGTTCTGTCATCGGCTACTGCACGGGGCGCCGACTTGCCATTTGCCGCATTTTTGCCCTGGGAGCTGTTGATGCTATCAACGATGCGTACCATTTCAGACGCTGATGCATAACGCAGCTTAACGATTTCAACCTCTTCATCGCCGGCTTTATCAACCCGCTCAATTATCTCAACCAGGCGATTGACCACCGCCGCTCGACCGGTAAGCATCATTACATTTGACGGGTCGTGGCTCACCACGTTACCGCCGCCGGCTTGGTCATTTAGCTGGCGCAGAATAGGAGCCAGCTCGCGTACCGGAACATTATATACCGGAACCACGCGGGTAATCATTTCATCGCCGTCTTTCAGTGAGCCTTCAACCACCGGTATATTCGATGTTTTGGCGTCTTTTGAACGGACAATCTTTAACACTCCGTTAGGCATTTCAACGACTGCAAAGTCGTATACCTGCAAAACGTTCAGGAAGAACTGGTAATACTGTTCTTCATCCAGCATGTCGTAACTGCGAACACTGATTTTGCCGCGTACATTCGGGTCAACAATGATGGTTTTTTGCAGGTTTTTGCCGACAACATTGATAAATTCGTTGATATCGGTGTCTTTGAAGTTCGGCATATACTCTGCAGCGGTAACAGAAACGCTGATACTTAACAGCGCGGCGCAGGCTGCGGCGGTAAGTTTAGATAGCAAAGTACGACTGGCTCGCCTCATAATTCTTATATTCCTGTATTATTCTGCACCGGCTTCTGGCATATCCAGATAAACCGTAAGATACTCGCCGCCTCGGTCCAGGGTCAGCTCGATAGATTGTGCACTGCGTAATTCATTCATGGCTGTCATGGTTTGCTGCGAATCGGTCAAATCATACCCGTTGATTTGCACAATCACATCGCCGCTTTGTAACCCGGCAGACTGAAAAAGTGAAGGGTTCTTACCAGGCTGGACCTGATAGCCCACTAACTGTCCATCGGCGCTTTTTGGCGAAATGGAAATAAAATCGGTAAAGCTGGCAGGTTCATCTCTTAACGCTGCGGTTGCTTCTGCTGCTTCCCGACTCAAAGTCGAAGATTCCCGGCCCGGGGGCGGATTACTGGGTGTCATTTCACGTGGTGGGTTTGCATTACGTTGACGCTGCTTATTCGCTTTTTCATAGTCAAGGCCGTCCAGCATCAGCGTTTCGTTACGTGAGCCATTTTTTATGATCACGCGGTCGTTCTGCACCTGATGCAGGGTCACATTGGTACCCTCTATTTTCTCGCCCAGCCCGTATACCATCTGCGTACCTTTATTTTCGATTATTGCCGCGGCTTCTTCTACAATAGAGCTGGCAACAACACCGGTAAGCGTAAGGTTCAGGGAGGTTTGGGGCGCGTCGGTCACCTGCTCTTTCGGTGCTTCAGGCGTCTCAGATCGGACACCAAACAGATTCAGCTGTTGTAAACGGGTGATGTTGACCCCATTTTGCGCCGAAGACGTGGTTGTCGTTCCCACTGCGTTAGTTGCAGATGGGGGCGCTGTCTGGTCAGGTTGTGGCCATAGCTGCCAGAAAAGTCGGGCAGCGAATGCAATAAGGTAAAGACTTAACAGCACAACGACCACAAGGCGCAACACTTTTTGGTGTCGCACTAGCTGAGCGGTCAGGGCGCTATAATTGAATTTATTAAAGGTCATGCTGTCAACGAGGTACTGCTTTTATTAGTTAAAATTTGGTAAACCGGGCGTTAGCTGAACCATCATAGCTTAGTCAGCGTGGGGGCCACAACACTAAAACGAAAGAGTGACAAAAATATTACATGAGCGAATCCAAACAAGCCAAATCATCGGAAAATGTCAGACTAGACAAGTGGCTATGGGCAGCGCGGTTCTTTAAAACCCGTGCGCTGGCCAGAGACATGGTCCAGTCTGGCAAAGTTCAGTACAACGGTCAGCGTGCCAAACCGGGCAGGCAGGTAGAAATCGGTGCCATGATAAAAATTCCCGCTGGTTGGGACCACAAAGAAGTGGAAGTGCTCAAACTTAGCGAGAAGCGATTGGGCGCACCGCTGGCACAGGAACTTTACAGTGAAACTCAGGCTAGTGCCGATAAGCGCGAAGAGAATCAGCTTGCGCGCAAGCTCAGCTCCTTTCACAGCCCTAAACCTGACGGCCGCCCGGACAAGAAACAGCGCCGAGAAATTATTAAACTTAAACACAGTTAATGTGTTGCCAGGAAAAACTATATGACGCATTTTGATCAGTTACATCGATTCTTAATCAATAAAGCCAATGTTCGTGGCGAAATTGCCCGGCTCGACGATAGTCTGCAACATATTGTTCATAGTTATGAATATCCGGTGCAGGTTCAGAAATTGTTGGGTGAAATGGCTGCTGCGACCTGCCTGCTTACCGCCATTCTCAAATTCAAAGGCGAGATCGGCCTGCAAATCCAGGGGCAGGGTGCGGTGAAATATGCAGTGGTAAACGCTACGCACGATTATACGTTGCGTGGTGTGGCCCGCTGGGATGAAGAAGCGGCATCGTTACCCGAGCGCTTTGAAGACCTGATGGAAAAAGGTGTATTGGTTATTACGATCACACCGCAGGACGGTGAGCGGTACCAGGGCGTTGTGGCGTTAGATAAGCCAACACTGGCCGAATGTATCGAAAACTATTTTGCACAGTCAGAGCAGTTGGCCACTCAGGTTCGCTTGTATACTGATTTAAGTGATCCTGAGCGGGTAAAAGCAGCAGGTATGCTGCTTCAGGTAATGCCCACTCAGGCAGAAAATACTAATGTTTCGCAGGATACGGAGTTTGAACATCTTAGTAAGCTGGCTGAAACATTACGCGCAGAAGAAATCTTCGGGCTGCCGGTAGAGGATATCCTTTATCGACTGTATCACGAAGAGGAGGTTGAGCTTTTCGACCCCCACACTGTTAGTTTTGCCTGTACCTGCTCGCGCAGCAGGAGTGCCGAAGCACTACGCAATGTTGAAAAAGCAGAGCTACTGCAGGTCATTGAAGAGGAAGGTGCAGTTAAGATGAATTGTCAGTACTGCCATACCGAGTACCGCTTCGATACCATTGATATTGAAGCCATTCACGCCGGACATTTTGAGAAAGCGCCGGATAATCAACAGTAACGTTCACTCTTAGGTAAATAGCCGGGAAGCAAGTACCCGGCTTTTTTGTTACTGGTGTCACAATGTCAAAACCTGTAACGCAGGTTGAAGGATGTAAACGTCTCATCCTCTTTTGCCAGAAGCCGTTTCAATCGTGCGTTGACCGACCATGCATTGTTCAGATAATGAGTCAGATGCGTTTCAAATCGTTTTACATTACTCCCCGCATATTTATTCAGGCCCCACGCAGCCTCAATGCGTAACTTGGTATTGTTGCGCAGATAAGCGAAAGCCCCGATTCGGGGTTCTGCATACGCCTGAATTCTGTGCGTGTCAGCGCTAATCCCCAGGCCACTTTCGGCAAATACGCCGCCAATCTTTGATACCGGAAACGTATAACCTGCAGAGAATTCAGCCTCTGCTACAAGGTTTCGCTGCAAGTTGTCGTCGAATACGCGGTTTAATCCCACTTTCAGTCCGGTTGAAATATCACCGGTAACATCATGGTAAGGAACCCTTGACGTCATGTTGTACAACCACAGCTGATCCAGGTGCAGTGTGTTTTTTTGTGGCGTATAACGCACTTTGATATCTGCCAGAGACAATGCGGTTTCCCCCGAATAGTTGCGGTTATCGGAGTCAATATCACTGGCGACGGGAAAAAAGCGAAACACCAGCGATTGCGTGCTTCTAAAGTCTTCTAAGCCAATGGCAATAAGCGCTTCTTTACTGGTGTTAACCGGGTTTTTGTACTCACTAACATCCAGCGCCATATGCTTAAATTGCGGGCGCCGTGACGCCAGATACGCAGCATTATTCTGATATCGGTTTTCATCAATAAAGTTTCTCTGCCGAAGTAAGCGATTCAGGCTCGTTGCATACTCAAAACGCATGAAACTGTCGGATGTACGCGCGAATGTCAGGTCAGTACTTTCTCCACTTTCCAAATGCTGGCGAATGTCTTCGGCTGCGTTTTTACCTACGGTTTCGCTAAGCGCCTGCGCCTTCCATTTATGTGAGGGGAGCAGGCGGGTTTTGGCTACCAGATTTTGCGCAATAGCAAACCGAACAACATCTGCAGGCGTCACCACGGCATCCATTTCATTTAACTTTGACGGACGAGCCAGCGTCAGCAGTAGTTGGGTTACAGTGGCGCAGTTATATGAGTGAAAGAAATAATCGGGGCTGAACTGGCCTAACTCCCAAATCATTCCGGCGATAAGCGCTTTATCCTGCGGACTCAGAGCTAATGAGTACTCCCAAACATTTCGCTGCTCTTTTTGCCGGTAGTGCTGCTGAAACGGGGCGTAAGGCGCGACCTGAAATATACCGGGTTTTCCTTCAATAAGTGTTTCGTAAAGCAAAGCAGGAATATTGAGCGTGTCTAATTCGGTAAAAAATGTCACACCGTGCTGAACATTAATGTTGTCTGCGTTTGTGCCGTCAAACCGCAGCATGATATGGCCCATCATGGAGCTGGCGGATGTCACATTCTCAGCAGCGAATACCAAAAAAGCTTCATCAGTAGGAACGCGTTGTCTGAATTCCTCATAATCTGTACAAGGTTGGAGCGACAATGAGCCTGATGGTAGCTGTAAGAGAGTTTCAATAAACTGCTTTCGGGCTGGATACTGACACGCTTGCTGCGGCGATGAGTATATCAGGTCGATGGTTGCGGTAAGTTCAGCTCGCGCTGAAATGGGGTTCGATAAATACCCTTTATAATTAGCATTAAGCGGTTTGTTACCTTTTAACTGCAACAAACTTTGCCAAACGGGTGAGCTGGCTGCCTTTTGAATGTCGAGCTGATGGACGAGATGATTTTTATCGGGCGCTGAAGCTTGAGAAATGGCTGGAAGAAAAAAGAGAAAACAATATAAAAAGGAAGCCAGAAGGCTTCCTTTGAATCGGGCAGTTCTCATGCAGGTGTTAGCTACAAGGTACTGTCACTGATTCCTGATAACGCCACATTTTATCTGTGCCGTAATCAGTTGAAGAGCCGAATACGCCGCCACTTAATAAGTTGATGAAGAATGCACCTTCAATCTCTTTGTTAAGTGCTACGTCCGAACAATTAGCATCCTGAGCTACCAGTACTTTATCTTTGTTTTCTTTTTTGACTGTAACTACGCCAGGTACGGTCTGATTTTGACCATCTACCGCCACCGTGGTTTGCTGGCCGTTAGATGTTGTAACGTTCATTTTGTAGTTGTCTTCGGTAAGAATAGTAGCACAACCTGAAGTTAGTGCCGCAGTAGCGAGTGCTAGTCCGATTAGTTTTGCTTTCATTGAAGTCCCTTAATAATCAATCTGCCACAAAAAGGCGGCTTCAATATATATTCTCCAACGATAAATGCAAATTATAATTTTGACTTTGTGATCTCGTCTTTGCTTTATGCGTAGTCTCGATTTTTTGCTACTTTTTTTAAAATTTAATTAAACTTTTTTGAATGCTCTTTCCGTATTGTATTTAGACAGTGAATAGTCGTGCTATCACTAAGCGCATCGACTCTTATTGTTATTCCTTCGTTTATCACTTTCTCATGGTGATGAGTTTGGCCCGCCACTGTATGGCGGGCTTTTTTGTATCTATGAATAAGCACCGGCTGAATACGTTAACTCATAGCTGTGGCTATAAATTTCCAGAATGTTGCCAAAGGGGTCTTCCATATAAATCATCCGGAACGGCTTTTCGCCCGGATAATAATAGCGTGGCTTGGGCATACGGCGTTTACCGCCTGCCGCTTCAATCTTCTCAGCGAGGCCTTCTACATCAGGATCCTGTACACAGAAATGAAAAATACCGGTTTTCCAGTATTCAAAGTTATTTTCCGGGTTTTCCTGATTTTTGAATTCAAAAATCTCAACCCCAATGCGATCCCCGGTCGAAAGGTGAGCAATACGGAACTCTCCCCAACCTGCTCCAAAGACATCAGTGCACATCTCGCCGATGGCGCTGTTATCTTCCTCAATGTTGGTTGGCTCCATAATCAGATACCAGCCAAGCACTTCGGTATAGAATTTCACTGCAGCGTCCAGGTCAGGCACTGAAAGGCCGATATGTGAAAACGTTCTGGGGAATGGTGTTTGTTTACTCATGATTTTGCTCCGGTATGTGATGAATTCATGAGCAAGGTTACGTGGTCAGCGCTAAAATGATAAATTATGGTTTTTTCTTATTTTGATAAATTTAAATTATGAAGATTAATCCGGTGTGGTTGCGCACCTTCTGCGTACTAGTGGACACAGGGCACTTTACCCGCACTGCTGAAAAGTTGTTTATGACCCAGCCCGGAGTCAGTCAACATATTCAAAAACTGGAATCCGCCTGTGGGTACCCGTTAATAAAGCGTTCTGGCAAAACCTTCACGGTAACGATGCAAGGCGAAAAACTGTATACCTATGCCAGAACACTTGAAGATAATGAGCAACAATTACTCGCGCAGCTTGGCGCAGAAGACCCGTATAGTGGGACATGCCGCATTGCCTGTTCCGGTTCAAGTGCGATACGACTTTACAGCAGGTTGTTACAGGAGCAACAGACTTATCCGGGGCTGCGTATTTACTTGCAGGCAGCGCCCTATCAAAGTGTGCTTAATGCGTTAAAAGAGAACCAGATTGATCTGGGGATCGTGACAGAAAAGCCGGACTCATTAAGCTTTGAGGCTAAAAAAATCGGGCGTGAATCCATCGCTATTATTGTTCCGGCAAACCGGCCCCAGGGCGCACAAAACCTGGCGGACTACCTGTTTGATTTAGGGATGGTACGTCATCCAGACAGCGACTATTACACCAGCTTATATCTAAGCCATAGTGAATCGGATACTCTGCGGGCGGTGCCGTTTAACAAAATACCGACCATGAGTTTTGTTAACCAGATTCATGAGATTTTGCTACCGGTGTCTATGGGGCTGGGGTTTACTGTACTGCCACGCAGCGTGCTTGAGGCAAGCGCGTATCAAAGCGCGTTAAGCGTCATGGGGAATATTCCGCTGATTGAAGAGCCGCTGTACCTGATTTATCGCAGTGACCGGGACTTGCCCGCTCGTATGCATACCCTGATACCGGTGTTACAAACGCAGTTGGATCAGGTATAACGGCATAAAAAACGCTACCCGAAGGTAGCGTTTTATTTACTTTCTCTGTGTTATCTCCCGATCAGGGCATCATGCCGCTGACCTGACAATTAACGTTCGTCAGACGGCGCGTAGCGCTGTAGCCAGTGCGCATAAGGCGCTGGCATGACCCATGATGGCTTCTCTACGCCCAGCTTTTTGGCCGCAAAGTATGCCCAGTGAGGATTTGTCAGATGCATGCGGCCGACCATGACCAGGTCCAGTTGCTCTTTTTCAACCGTTTCGTTAGCCAGTTCCGGGGTATCCACCCCCCAGGCTGTAGCGACCGGGATATCGGCTTCGCGGCGTACCCGCTCAGCAACCGGTGCCAAAAAGGCCGGACCCCAGGGAATGTTAGCGTCAGGTATATTAAAGCCAACACTCACACTGACAAAATCAGCACCTCTGGCTTTAAATTGTTTCACCAGTTCAATAGACTCAGCCTGCGTCTGCTCGTCATCGCCATCATATTCAATCACCCCGAAGCGAATAGTCAGGGGCAGATAGTCTGGCCATACTTCACGCACGGCCTCCAGCGTTTCCAGCAGAAAACGGCCCCGGCCTTCGGCATCGCCGCCGTACTCGTCGTTACGGATATTGGCATGTTTAGAGAAAAAGCTCTGCGCCAGATAGCCATGAGCAAAATGCAGCTCCAGCCATTCAAAGCCGGCCTCCAGCGCACGTTTTGCCCCGGCCACAAAGTCGGCTTTAACCCGCTCAATATCGGACTTAGTCATGGCATCAGGGGTACGGGGTAAATTAGCGCCGAACGGTACCG
The DNA here is from genome assembly GCF_006228385.1 of Salinimonas iocasae. Classification (GTDB taxonomy): domain Bacteria; phylum Pseudomonadota; class Gammaproteobacteria; order Enterobacterales; family Alteromonadaceae; genus Alteromonas; species Alteromonas iocasae. The sequence goes on along the minus strand of NZ_CP039852.1, from coordinate 3,675,144 downwards.
CTGAAGGACCAATGATTGGCCAGCCTTTAGGATCGTCTTCAGCCAGGTGGTCATCACCGTTCCAGGGACTGTTGGCAGAGGCTTTACGACCCGCGTGGGCAATCTGAATACCGGCTACCGCTCCCTGATCTTTGATACGCTGAGCCACATTGGCTAAACCTGCCACATGATCATCTTTCCAGATACCCAGATCTTCAGGAGAAATCCGGCCTTCCGGTGATACCGCCGTGGCCTCAACAATCACCAGACCCGCGCCGCCACGGGCGAATGACTGATAGTTTGCTTCGTGCCACTGGTTTACAAAGCCGTCTTCGGCGCTGTACTGGCACATTGGGGGAACGGCGATACGGTTACGCAGGGTGATATCTTTGAGGGCAAATGTGTCGAACAATGCTGACATAGACAGGTATTCCTTCTTTATTAAACTGAAGGTACTAAGCGCGCATTTACATAGCGCTGTAGCCCGGGTTATTAAGGTGAGCAAGAGACATCTTGCTATACCTTACGGAAATAGGGATGATTCAGAATATAAAAAATGAATGTTTTGAATAAAGCTGTTCCAAATTATGAATATCGCATCAAAAGACTTTAATCTGCTCATGCTGTTTACGGTGTTATATGAAGAGCGCAGCCTTAGTCGGGCATCGCTTCGGATGAATCTGAGTCAGCCAGCGTTAAGTCACAAACTGAAAAAGCTGCGTAGCGAGTTTGATGATCCGCTCTTTGTCAGAACCGGTCGGGGCCTGACCCCAACACCCAAAGCGGACGGTCTGGCAGAAGAGGTATGTACGCTGATGCGTTCGCTTGAGCGGTTTTATGTGCGAAGTAGCGAAGATGACTTGGCTTCACGCACCGACACAGTCCAACTGTACTCCACGGATTTCATGGAGCTGATGCTATTACCCCGCCTGGTTCGGCGGGTACAGGAAGTTGCTCCCCATGTGCGAATTGTAGTGCGAAATACCACAGGAGAGTTACCCGCTAAAGCACTGGAGAACGGGGATTGCGACATAGCCATTGCAGGTTTTTTCGACGATTTGCCCAGCCACCTTTACAGACAGGCATTATCGCAATTCAGCTTTGTCGTACTCAGCGACCGTCAGAATCAATACTGGGGACATAACCGAACACTGACTAACTTTCTGCGTTGTAAGCATGTTGTCACCACACTTACCGGTGATCTTTCCGGGGTTATCGATAAAGCGCTGGAAAAGCAGGGGTTGAGTCGTGCAGTCATTGCCGGCGCATCAAGCTTTATGACCCTGCCTTATGTGGTCAAAGGCTCAGACATGTTGCTGACCTGTCTTAAACCTATTGCTGTTCACATGTGCGCTGTCGAGCCGGCGTTTGATATGCATGCCTCACCCCTCGATATTGCGCCGGCGCGAATTGAACAGGTCTGGCATCCTCGTACTCAGGAAGACCCGCTAAGGCAATGGTTGCGAGGGGAGATAAAAGACATACTGGCAGAACATGCGCAGACCTGCGCACGTGCTACCGAATAAGATCATGACACTAGCGACGCATCTGGTTTTTAATCGTTGTTAGCTTAGCTTTGGAGTTATCGCACCAGTAACAACGGGTATCAGGCGCCATAACCAGTGCATTTACAAAGCAGCGCTTGGCATCGTCAAGTTGATTGGCAGCCAAATAGGCTTCGCCCAGACTGTCCCACAGATTGCCATCGTTTTCGAATAACTCAACGTTTAAGGATAACAGGGCAATGGCGCGTTCCGGCTGGTCAACTTCCAGCAATGCCAGCCCGGCCCTGTTCAGGACATAGCGTTCCTGAGTCTGCGCTTCAAATTGTGTTTTAACTCGCTGTTTAAGATTTGCCGGTGTGCCGGTAAAAGAAGCCGCAAAACGTAAAACTTCGGTCACCGGACCGGCGGCGAACGATGGCGGATTGAAAACGTTATCGAATAGCATCAGTTCAATGTTTTCACTGATACTCGGCGTGCCCTGAACCATGGCGTTTGATGCATAGATGATGGCCAGGTCTTCTTCCTGCAACCATCTTAGATCGAAATAATAAATGCCGTTTGAGCCGTTATGACCGACCATCTTAGTGTCTTTTGGTGATGCAAACACGCTCCACCCATAGCCATATTTAATGTCGGCGTTATCCACATTCTGGCTGATATAGCCGGTGGTCAGTCGCTCGACCTGCTCTTTATCCAGAATAACGTGGTTACGCAAGGCAAGGTACCAGTTGTACATATCGTCTAACGATGAAATCAGCCCGCCATTACCCTTAAGGCTCCATGCAATCTTTTGGTCCGCCTGATAGCGTGACAGGGTACTGGGTATCTCAACCACGCCTGCCCGATATCCAAGGGCGGCTTCACCATCTTTCTTTTTACTCTGCAGATAGCCTGTATGCTGCATATCTGCTGGTTGAAAAAGACGCTCCTGAAGAAATGTTTCGTAAGACTGGTTTGCACTCAGCTCAATGATTCTGGCCAGTAAACTGTAGCCCACATTGGAATAGTGATAGGTCTCGCCCGGTTTACTGAGTAACTCCATTTTCATGACACGGGTAAAAAATTTGTCAGTATCGATATGCGTAAAATCATCGATGCCTACACCGCCCGGTAGCCCGGAAGAGTGTGTAAGTAACTGGTGTACCGTAATACGCTGTTTATCTTCAGGTACAGTGGGAAAGTAACGCGCCAGTGTGTCATCTACACTGAGTTTGCCATCTTTTTCCAGCAGCATAATGGCAGCAGCCGTAAACTGTTTTGTCACAGAGCCAATATCAAACAGAGTGGCGGTGGTGATTGGCGTCTTTGCTGCCCGATTGGCATCGCCATACCCCTTTTTAAGAATAATTTTGTTGCCATCAGCGATGAGGACCGCGCCGGAGAAACCGTGCTCTACGCTACGGGTTAAATGATTATCAATACGCTCTATGGCCCACTCAGGGGGCGCTTCTGCGATGGCAGCAGGCATAACTCCAGCAAGACACAGGAGACCAATGAAGATATGGAAAATCCGTCTCATGAAAAACATCCTAATAATGCGAATACAAACTAAGTATACCATATCGCCGGTGCAGCAGCTTGGCTAGACAGGCAACCAGAATTCAGCAATAAGACCCTGCTCAGGGTGATTGCGTAACTCAATATCACCATGGTGTCCGGATATAATCCGGCGAGAAATAGCCAGCCCCAATCCGGAACCGATACTGCCGCGAGCTTTGTCGCCCTGAATAAATGGCGAGAACACATCTGTCAGATTTTGCGCAGGAATGCCGGGTCCGAAATCCCTGACCTTGCAATAGATTCGGCGTGACTTTTTGTCAAAGTAGCTGGTGATGGTGATTTTGTCGCTACCATAACGAAATGCGTTCTCAATCAGGTTATCCAGCACCCGTTTGATACCTATACGACTTAAAGCTGCGGTCGGTAACTCGCCCAGTTTAAGTGTGATTTGATGTGTTTCCTCAACATGTCTGGCCTGAGTCAGCTCACTGATTAAATCATTAAGATCAGTAGGCTCGTAACGCGCTGACGAGTCCACGCGCGCATAATCGATAAACTGGTCGATGATGGCATTCATATCTTCAATATCGTTAACAATGCCTTCTCTAATCCAGTCATTTTCCTGCGATAACATTTCAGTCGCCAGCCGGATCCGGGTAAGCGGTGTGCGCAAATCGTGAGAAATACCGGCGGTCATCAGCGTGCGGTCGTTTTCCAGCTGTTTAATACCCTGGTTCATGCGATTGAATGCCCGGGTTACTTCGATAATTTCAGCGCTTCCCTGTTCCTCCAGTGGTGGAGGAAAGCGACCTTTACCGACTTCAAGCGCTGCTTTTTGCAGCGCATGCAATGGCCGATTAAGGCGTCGTACGAACAGCCAGCCGCCGACCACACTTAAAATACCTATCACCATCAGGTATATCGTCAACGGTGAGATATCAGCATTCGCCCAACCGGATAAAGGAATCAGGACCCATTTATCCGGTTGCGCCTTTAATGAGATCCAAACCTGATAAGGTTCACCCTCAGGTGCATCATCTGTGGGCGTGCTAATACGAACGTCAGCGCGTTGAAGCAACTGTTCAGACACCTGATTAGACATAAAGCGATATGGGGTCGCGCCATTCAGCCCTTGCTCGGCGGCCGCATCAGGCGGAAGGATACGAATACCCGTTTGGCGGCTGAATTCGATTTGTTTGCTTCGGCTGGCATTGAGTATGTCCTGGGCCAGCATGCTTTGAACCTGCGTAGCTAACAAGCTATTGATTTGGGCAGAGGTAGGGCGAATAAAATAATAGGTGACCGACAGGTAGCTGACGACCTGATTAATCAGTAATAGCATACCAATCAGTAATACTGTCTGACCAAACGCACTTTTAGGTAAAAACCGCATTAATATCTACCCGCCGGATTACTGCGCCTCACCATCAGGAACAAATACATACCCTAAGCCCCACACCGTCTGTATGTATCGCGGATTCGCCGGATCGGTCTCCAGCATGCGGCGTAAGCGCGAAACCTGTACATCGATACTGCGTTCTAGCGCACTGTAATCGCGGCCCCGGGCCAGATTCATCAGTTTATCTCTGGACAGTGGCTCACGGGGGTGGGTAACCAATGACTTAAGGACGGCAAACTCACCACTGGTCAGCGAGAGTGGTTTGCCGTTATCGGTCATTTCACGGGTTGCCAGGTTCAGTTTGTAGCTGGCGAATTCGATAACCTGCTCACCGCGAGACGGGGCACCAGGAGCATCCTGCACCTTTCGGCGTAATACCGCTTTTGCACGCGCCAGTAATTCTCTTGGGTTGAAGGGTTTTGGCAGATAATCATCAGCGCCCATTTCAAGGCCAATAATACGGTCAACCTCATCGCCCTTTGCTGTGAGCATAATGATAGGAAGGTCACTTTCACTCTGGCGTAAACGACGGCAAATTGATAGGCCATCTTCACCAGGTAGCATCAGATCTAACACCATCAAATGAAAATTCTCGCGCTCCAGCAGACGATTCATTTGTTCGGCATCAGCTGCGGTACGCACCTGAAAACCCTGTTCAATGAGATAGCGCTCCAGCAAACCGCGCAAGCGCATGTCATCATCTACTACAAGAATTTTTGATGTTTCCTGACCCATTATCGTTATCCTGATTTTTTCTTCACTATAACCAAAAACTGAGTCAGGACAAATGCCTGCTGTCACGGATCACGATTTTGAATGTTACAAATGTTTTCAGTGACCTATAACAGTAACGGGGATGTTAGCAAAACCATCCCGTAGCCGGCGCAATATGCCAGCAGTAAAAGCAGGCTGTATTTACCATAGGTGGCAAATGTCAGGCCTTTTACTTTGCTCATGGTGACAATGCCGGCCGCAGAGCCAATAACTAATAGTGAACCGCCTACACCCACGGCATAAGTCAGTGCCAGCCACTGGGGAGTCGACATTGTAATATCCGCTTTGAGCAGGGCAGCAGTCAGCGGTACGTTATCAATCGCTGCTGAGACGACCCCCATCAGCAAGTTTGCCAGGGCTGGCGGGAACCACTGATAAACCAGTAAGAGCGCATCCAGCGCTTCGATATGCTGTAGCATGCCGACCAGTAACAGCACGCCCAGAAAGAAAAGCAGGGTATCGAACTCAATCAGGCGAATATAATCAAGAATAGGATCCTCGTACTTCTCTTCCCCCATAAAGGTGGCTACCAAAAACATAACCGCCATGCCGGATAAGAACGACAACATTGGCGGGATGCCAAAAAAGACATTGCCCAGTAGCGTCAGCACAATGGTTAGCAGAAAAGTACCTGCAATCACATAATCGACAGGGCGTGTTTCATGGTGGGTCTGTTTTATTTTCACCGTGCCCTTAAGGCCGATACTGAGCAAAGAGGCCAGCAGCAAAACTGCAGCAAAAGAAGGCGCAATCAGTGTCAGAAGCTCTGTGATGGTGACCTTCCCCTGTAGAAAAATCATCAGCGTAGTGACGTCGCCGGTGATCAGAGATACGCCACCGGAGTTGACTGCAAACACGACCAGCACTGCGAAGCGCAGCGTTTGATGAAGTGGCAGCCCCAGCGAGAGTACCAATGCTACAGAGACCAGTGTGGCAGTGATATTGTCTGCCAGAGACGAGAAGCAAAAGCTGAATAGCGCAGTACTGAAAAGCAGCTTCTTAAGCGATATTTTTGCTGGCATCAGCAGATTGAGCATATTCTCAATCAAACCTTTTCGGTTGAGGTAAGCGACGAACGTCATCGCCGCCACCAGAAAGAGCCATAAGGTCGAGATTTCGGTGATGTTGTGCTCAAGCGCCTCATTTACAGCATTTCGCTGCCCCATGGGGCTTTGAATAAACAATAAAATCCAGGCGAGGGTGCCCAGAAAAAGCGTTGTTTTTGCTTTATTTACGTGAATTAGTTCTTCAAATACGACGCCTGCAAGCGCAAGTATTGCTATACCAATGAGAAGAAAGTCAAACATACCGGAGTGGCCTGAAAGGTTGAACTCACGCAGTTTACTCACGATGTGAGCTAAAAACTATCAGGCCGCGATTAAATCGGGTTTTTTCAAGCTGTAATAGCGCTACGTGTTGATTTACATCAAAAAATGTTAATCAGGTGTGACGCTTTACGAGGCGGTTTCGACGGGATTAGTCGTCACTTATCCAGTCCATCTGATGACCGGCTCTGCGCTTTTTATCCAGAATATCTTCAATCAGCGGAGTCAGTATCAGTTCCATGGCGAGCCCCATTTTGCCGCCCGGCACCACCAGCGTGTTGATACGCGACATGAATGCGCCATCAATCATCTGCAGCAAATAAGGAAAGTCGACATTTTTCATTTCACGGCGAAAGCGAACCACAACAAAGCTTTCATCCTGAGACGGTATTTCGCGAGCACTGAACGGATTGGAGGTATCCACAGTGGGGACGCGCTGAAAATTTACGTGGGTTCTGGAAAACTGCGGCGTTATATAGTGAAAATAATCATCCAGTCCCCGTACGATGCTGCTCATAACCGCTTCACGTGAGTGACCGCGATCAGTGGTATCCCTGACAATCTTCTGGATCCACTCAAGGTTTACAATGGGTACCATCCCGACAAGCAAATCAACATGCTGCGATACATCGTTTTCTTCGGTTTTCACACCGCCATGAAGTCCTTCATAAAACAATAAATCGGTATTTTCAGGCAGTGCCTGCCAGGGTGTGAAGGTCCCGGGCATTTGATTAAAGGGCACGGCATCATCGAAAGTATGGAGGTACTGTCTGAATTGGCCCTGACCCGATTGGCTATATTCATGAAACAACGACTCAAGCAAATCAAAGTCATTTGCTTTGGGACCAAAGTAGCTGATATGGCGACCTTGCTCCTGAGCTTTTCGGATCTCAACTTCCATCTCCGGACGCGTGAACCGGTGAAAGCTATCACCGCCCACAACAGCCGCATTCACCTTCAGATTTCTGAAAATGTGACGGATAGCATTGGTGGTGGTGGTAGTACCTGCACCAGACGAGCCAGTGATAGCAATTATTGGATGTTTGACGGACATAACGTTGATTCTGCGTAAAGCCGGACTCTAGTTATAAGCTGGCACGTATTATTAATCAAGAGGGGGCGGGTTAACTAAGTAATTACCCGGTAAGTAAAAAGGCGTTCGAATTATGCGCAACAACAGGCTGCTAAGCCAGTGAATGGATGAAGCCGACCTGAAGTGGCCGGCTTGATAAACTATTATTTTTCCGGCTGACTTTCGCGCGCGATGGCACGGTGTGCAATATCTGTCCGGTAGTACATGTCCTGCCAGCTGATCTTGCTTACCAGGTCGTAGGCATTTTGCTGCGCCGCAGTAACATTGCTGCCTAACGCAGTGGCACACAGTACCCGACCGCCGCTGGTGGTTATATCATCACCTTTGAGTGCCGTACCGGCGTGAAACACCTTGCCATCCAGTTCAGCGGCATCACTTAATCCGTGGATGACATCACCCTTGTTATAACTGCCAGGGTATCCGCCTGCAGCCAGTACTACACCCACAGCGGCCTGGTCGTCGAAACTGATCGACTGGCCAGTAAGCTGACCATCACAGGCGTGCAGGCATAAGTCCACCAAATCCGATTGTAAACGCATCATAATCGGTTGCGTTTCCGGATCGCCAAAGCGGCAGTTGTACTCAATGACTTTGGGCGTACCATCCGCCATAATCATCAAACCAGCATATAAAAAGCCTTTGTAAGGATGTCCTTCAGAGGCCATACCTTCAACTGTAGGCACAATGACTTCATCCATAATACGCTGGTGGATCTTAGGTGTTACTACCGGGGCCGGTGAATATGCGCCCATCCCACCAGTATTAGGGCCTTTATCGCCATCAGCTGCGCGCTTATGGTCCTGGCTGGTAGCAAAAGGTAAAACATTCTTGCCATCGACCATGACAATGAATGATGCTTCCTCACCATCCAGAAATTCTTCTATAACGACACGACTTCCGGCGTCGCCGAAGGCATTACCTGCCAACATATCGCGAATAGCTGCCTCAGCATCTTCGACGGTTTCAGCAACAATAACGCCCTTGCCGGCTGCCAGGCCGTCAGCCTTAACTACAATTGGCGCGCCTTTTTCTTTCACATACGCCACAGCCGGTTCAATCTCGGTGAAATTGGCATAATCTGCTGTTGGAATGGCGTGTCGCGCCAGAAAATCTTTTGTAAATGCTTTTGAACCCTCAAGCTGCGCTGCAGCCTGAGTAGGTCCAAAAATTTTCTGTCCGGCTTTTTCGAACGCATCGACAACACCTGCTACCAGCGGCGCTTCCGGGCCCACAATGGTAAGCGCAACACTGTTGTGCTCTGCAAAGTTAAGCAGAGCATCAGTGTCAGTAACACCAATATCAACATTTTTCAGCTTAGGCTCTGTTGCGGTCCCCGCATTGCCGGGCGCAACAAATACTGTGTCTACGGTTGATGATTGGGCAGCCTTCCAGGCCAAAGCATGTTCGCGGCCACCGCCGCCAATAACAAGTACGTTCATTAAAGCGTTCCGTTATTTATTCAGGTTTAACAAATTTGAGGGTCATACGATTGCTCTCGCCAATCGCCAGATACTTCTGTTGGTCTTCTTCACCCAGGGCCAGTGTCGGAGGTAACGTCCAGACACCTTTGGGATGCTCGGCGTTGTCCATTGAGTTAGCATTAATATCGCTTTCGGCTTCCAGTTCGAAGCCAGCCGCTTTTGCCGCATCGACCACGAAAGATTGTTTTACATAGCCACTTTTTTCCATCATGGCATCGTCTGCCGACTCGGGCATTTTGTGGTCAACAACACCTAACACGCCGCCAGGCTTAAGCGCTTTGTAAAAAGTCTTAAAGGCCTGCTCGACACCTTCCTGACCACTGTTCATGTACCAGTTGTGCACGTTGCGAAACGTCAGTACGGCATCAGCGCTGCCTGCTTCTGCGATATCCATGGATTTACCGGGGTGAAATGCGGTCAGCTCTACATCACTGTATTCGCCACCATCTTTCATTTTGCCTTTGAACTTCTCAAGTGACTTCTTGTAGTAATCACGGGTATCTTCATCGACATGAAAATGCGCGGCAATCAGCTTACCATTTTCACTCAATACACCGGTCAAAATGTCAGTATACCAACCGCCGCCTGGCCAGATTTCTACCACTGTCATGTCTGGTTCAATCCCGAAAAAACGCAGTGTTTGTTGTGGATTGCGGTATTCGTCACGCACAGTGGCGTCAGCAGAACGGTGGTCAGCTTTGATTGCATCGGTAATTTCGTCAGCAAAAACAGGCTGGGCCGAAAGTGCAAATAAAGATGCGGCTACAACTCGCAGTGATGTTTTCATGGTTCTTCCTTTATACATTTTTGGTTAGGTGCCATGCCCGCAAATACTGCCTGTAGCGGACCATTAAGTAGAGTAACTTACTCTTGTAACGGAAAAAAGACAGTAGTGGGCGTTAAACCCACTACGGGTGCAATACCAAAAATGTTTTAAGGATTAGTGTTTAAAGTGGCGCATGCCTGTAAACACCATCGCGATATCGTGCTCGTTAGCGGCAGCAATAACTTCCTCATCGCGCATTGAACCGCCAGGTTGTATAACGGCTTTTATACCGGCGCTGGCTGCTGCATCAATACCGTCTCTGAACGGGAAGAATGCATCTGATGCCATGACAGAACCTGCTACTTCCAGATTTTCATCTGCGGCTTTAATGCCGGCAATTTTAGCAGAGTATACGCGGCTCATTTGGCCTGCGCCGACCCCGATGGTCATACCGTCTTTACAATATACGATTGCGTTAGACTTAACATACTTGGCAACCTTCCAGCAAAACAGCAGGTCACGTAGCTCTTCCTGCGAAGGCTGGCGTTTAGTAACAACCGCCAGGTCGTCCATCTCGACCATACCAAAGTCGCGCTCCTGGACCAGCAGACCACCATTAACACGTTTGAAGTCATACCCTTCGGTCAGCGTACCGTGCCAGTCACCACAGGCAAGCAGACGCACATTTTTCTTGGACGCTACGATCTCCAGAGCTGCTTCATCAACCTCAGGTGCAATGATCACTTCAACAAACTGGCGATCGATAATGGCCTTGGCTGTAGCAGCATCAAGGGTGCGGTTAAACGCGATAATGCCGCCAAACGCCGACGTGGGATCAGTTTTGAAGGCTCTGTCATAGGCGGCTTCAATCGTTTCGCCTATAGCAACACCACAGGGGTTGGCGTGCTTTACAATAACGCAGGCAGGCTCTTCAAACTCTTTAACGCACTCCAGTGCCGCATCAGTATCAGCAATATTATTGAACGACAAGGCTTTGCCCTGAAGCTGACGAGCGGTGGCCACGGAGGCTTCCTGAATAGTGTTTTCAACGTAAAAAGCAGCTTCCTGGTGGCTGTTTTCACCGTAACGCAAATCCTGCTTTTTGCTCAGCTGGATATTGTAGGTGCGGGGGAACTCGCTATGATCATGTTCGCAGTCGTCTTCACAATCAGCATTATCAATGCGTGCACCAAAGTAATTGGCAATCATGCCATCGTATTCTGCGGTGTGCTCGAACGCCTTTATGGCCAGGTCAAACCGTGTCTGATAAGTCAACGAACCGTCGTTGCTGCTCATTTCTTCCAGTACGCGGGCATAATCGTCGGCCTTCACCACAATCGTGACATCTTTGTGGTTCTTAGCGGCAGCACGCACCATTGTAGGCCCGCCAATATCGATATTTTCAATGGCGTCTTCAAGGGTACAGTCTTCATTTGCTACTGTAGCTGCAAATGGATAAAGGTTTACCACTACCAAGTCGATAGGCGCAATTTCGTTTTGCGCCATAACGCTTTCGTCCTGTCCACGTCGACCCAGAATACCACCGTGAATTTTAGGATGCAGTGTCTTTACCCGACCATCCATAATTTCAGGATGACCTGTATGATCTGAAACTTCTTTAACCGGCAGGCCAGCCTGCATCAGAAGCTTGGCTGTGCCGCCTGTGGAAAGCAGTTCTACGCCAGCCTGACTCAGGGCTTCTGCGAACTCAACAATACCGGTTTTATCCGAAACGCTTAACAGCGCGCGCTTGATAGGTTTGGGTGTTTGCATAGTGGTGTCTTTGCTACTTTTATTTCATTGAAACAAAAAGAGCACCGTTATGAGGTGCTCTTCGGTGGGCCAGGCCCGTCTTTCTTAGTTCATGCCGTATTGCTTCAGCTTCTTGCGAAGTGTGCCACGGTTAATGCCCATCATGATGGCCGCGCGGGTTTGGTTGCCGCGGGTGTAAGTCATGACTTCTTCCAGTAACGGCGCTTCAACTTCTGCCAGTACCAGTTCATAAAGGTTATCGATGTTCGCGTTATCTAATTGCTTAAGATACTTATTTACAGCCTGCTTTACCGAGTCGCGCAGCGGCTTCTGAGCTTGAGTTTGAGAAGGTGTTGTTACTGTCGTAGTAAAAGGTGAAGTCACGTTTTGATCGAACATAATACATTCTTGCTCTATAAGTTAGTCATCATTATGCTGCAGGAGAAATCTGTCGGGTTTCCCGTTTCTGCAACGCTTGAAAATAGTCGTCCAATGCATCGAGCTGCAAATCAGCCTGCTCAATACTGTTGAACGTTTTACGAAACTGACGTTCCTTATCATGCTCCGCGAGATACCAGCCAACATGCTTTCGGGCTATACGAACGCCCGAAATATCGCCGTAAAAAGCATGCACATTGGCGACATGTTCATGCAACACCTGATGCTGTTCAGACAGCGGTGGCGCCTCCAGTGTTTCACCGGTTTCAAGAAAATGCTGGATTTGTTTAAAAATCCAGGGATTTCCCTGGGCTCCACGGCCTATCATCACACCATCTGCTCCGGTGTAATCCAGCACGTCCCGTGCCTTTTGGGCGCTGGTAATGTCTCCGTTAGCGATGACGGGGATTGAGATCGCCGCCTTTATCTTCCGGATCGTGTCATACTCAGCATAACCCTTGTACATACAGGCGCGCGTTCTGCCGTGAACAGCCAGCGACTGTATGCCGTTTTGCTCTGCAATTTGTGCAATATCTACACCATTGCGATTGTCCGTATTCCAGCCAGTGCGAATTTTCAGCGTGACAGGGACATCTACCGCTGCCACCACTGCTTTTACAATAGATTCCACTAAATCGGGATATTGTAGTAACGCTGAGCCAGCCAGCTTTTTATTCACTTTTTTTGCAGGGCAGCCCATATTGATGTCAACAATCTGTGCGCCATTATCGACATTAAACCGGGCAGCCTGCGCCATGAGTTCAGGGTCAGCACCGGCTATCTGAACAGACCGGATACCTTCCTCACCACTGTGATCCATGCGATGCATAGATTTGGCGGTGTTCCAGACTTTGGGGTTACTCGACAGCATTTCAGACACCACCAAACCTGCGCCCATTCGACGACACAACTGTCTGAATGGCCTGTCGGTGACGCCTGCCATCGGCGCTAACATCAAATTGTTATCCAACTGATAAGGACCAATCTGCATTATTAACAATCCAAAATTGACTGGAATTTGAACACTTGGCTAAAACGGGGCGCTAAGTTTACGCATTTTGCCCACCCTTGAAAAGGCTAAAATTCACACAAAATTTAACGCCGAGGGCTTGACAGATTTCGCTGGATTTGCGTTGAAGCCCCGTGCTGGCAAGGGATAAGTGCAAGTTGTGTACAATACACACGCGGCGCTTTTTCTATGCAGGGCAAGAAGTTAAGCATGCTTAACTCCGCTTACTCTGGCCCAGTCGCCGTCAATCTGGCTGGATTCAAGCTGGAAGCCAGAGCGGTAAGCGCTTTCAATTTTTTCTACCTGCTCAGCCAGAATTCCGGACAAAACCAGCTTTCCGCCGGGTTTACAGAAAGCAGAAATCACCGATTGAAGCTCTAATAGCGGTCCTGAAAGTATATTGGCGGTGACAAAATCGGCTTCAAGCGAGGGTTGCTCGTGGGGCAGATAAACTTCCAAACGATCTGCCACATCATTGCGTCTGGCATTTTCTTTACTGGCCTGTAGCGCCTGAGGGTCGATATCAATGCCGACAACACGCTTCGCCCCCAGTTTAAGTGCAGCCAGCGCCAGAATGCCGGACCCACAGCCAAAATCGACCACAGTTTTATCGCTCAGGTCCTGACTGTCCAGCCAACGCAGGCACAGTGCGGTCGTTGGATGCGTACCGGTGCCAAAGGCGAGACCCGGGTCCAGCATTACATTCACGGCATCTTTATCTGGCACTTCCCGCCAGCTTGGGCAGATCCACAAGCGTTCACCAAACTGCATAGGGTGAAAGTTATCCATCCACTCCCGTTCCCAGTCTTTATCTTCAAGCGGGTCAAGTTTATGCGTGAAATCAGGGCCAAGAATTTTTGACTTTGCCAGACGGCTCAACACACCTTTCATGTCATGAGTTGCATCAAACAATCCCACCACCTGAGTATCGGGCCACAGCATGGTTTCACCCGGCTTGGGTTCGTACATAGGAGTGTCTTTTGCATCTAAAAACGTAACGGCTTGCGCGCCATTCGCTGATAGCATTGTTCCAACCTGCTCAGCATAATCTGCGCTGGTTTCTATACGTAGCTGTAACCAGGCCATAGTGATTCCTGTAAAACGGGGTTTGTGCATATAATAACAGGTCAGAGCCATCTCAAACCAAATCTATTTGCCTGTGTATGAGAACAGGGCTTTATTAATTGTTGTAACCCTGATAAAACGTATATTTTCACACCGCCTTAAAAGGTTGTTTCGGCATTACTATGTTCAGGCTTTTGCTTTTAATGCTTCCGCTCATCAGCGTCTCTCTTGAGGCTCGCCAGATTGATGTGGTGGCCGGTTGGAATAAGCCGCCCTATATTGTGACCAGCGACAACTCGGGGTTTGAAATTGAGCTCGCCGAGAAAATTCTTGCGCGTCTCGGACATTCTATTAATCCAATTTACGTACCTTTTGGCAGAACGCTGCGCCAGCTTAAAAGCGGCCGAGCAGATATCGTCTTAACGGTAAATCTGTCCCATGAAATCAGTGCTGAGTATCTGACTGATGAATACGTGACTTATCAGAATTCAGCCATATCCCTAGCTTCAAGACAGCTCAACTTACATTCAGTGGATGATTTGAAGAATTACACTGTGCTGGCGTTTCAAACGGCCCGGCGAGTGCTTGGAGCCGATTTTGCGAATGCCACCGGCGAGCATCGGGGTTATCTTGAAATTGCTGACCAGGGCCGACAGGTAAGAATGCTATTATTGGGCAGTGTTGATATTGCCGTTATGGACCGCAATATTTTCTCATGGTTGCGAAGTCAGCTCCCACCGGCGCAGCAAAAGGATGTACGTATCCATAATCTGTTTAAACAAACTACCTATCGTGCCGCAATTGCAGATAAGGGGCTTAGAGAGGGATTTAACAGAGAACTTAAAGCAATGATGAAAGATGGTCAGTATCAGATGCTGGCTGATAAATATCGTTTAGCTATCACCCCGGATTCCGGCGATTACAGCAATAAGGCCAGTTCGATATTTCCGGGGACGGCCGCGCGTAACAACGAGCATGTTTCTGCGAACATGCTCATCAGACAACAGCGTTCATACTGAAGCTGGCGACATTAATGCATTAGCCAGGGCGTTTGACCCAGGCGCTGCACCAACCATCAACATTCACCAGTTTACCGGGGAATATTGCACAAGGGCGTTCGCTCTTGCTTTCGTCACCCTGAATATACATGCAGTTTCCACACCTTGAACCATCAACCGTAGACTTTGGCGTGTAGTTCAGGGCTTTCGCAGTAGGGTCGTCTTTTTTCAGCAGCTCTTGCGCATTAGCACGAAGTGCCGCACCACCCAACGTCATACCAATCAGCGAGGTGCCTGCCATCCGTAAAAAGTCGCGGCGATTCACACTTTTCATCTGGTTACTCCGGTTAACGAAAATGAAAATGATTCGTTTTTATCTTATGCATTAAACACAAAAACCCGCCCCGAAGGGCAGGTTTTCAGTGTACGTTACACGCTTGGAGGACCATCACCCGCGTAGTAACGCCGTCATTAGTTTCATGATAAGTGTACGCTTATTTTTATGAAAATGCAGGTGTTTTTATTTAATCTGCCATTTGGCTGAAATTGCCGTGATTACTAAGGCTTCGCATAAGGGTAGCGGCCAACTCTTTGTAGCGAATGATACGTATCCAGTCCGGTAACAGCGGCCACCCCTAATGTATCTAAATCTACCTGCCCCGTTGCTGTAATTGCTTTATCATCGATCCAAACAGACGTTACTTCGCCTATTACCAACTGAGTATTGTTGATCTCAACCGGAATGATCTCGGCCAGCTTCATGGCCAGCTTTACCGGACAACTTTTCACAAAGGGAGCATCAAAATCATCTGCATACCACGGTGTCAGCCCGGCAGCCTCAAATTCGCTGACCTGTGCCGGATAGCGTGCCGAAGTCTGGTGCGCAGCCAGTGTATGCGCTTCAGATACATGATTGATAGTATAGATACCCGTTTGCTGAATATTCTCCAGCGTATCCCGGGTAACGGTGTGGGGGCGCATAATCATGCCCAATAAGGGCGGATGTGCACCGATGTGCACTACCGAGGACACAATAGCCAGATTTTCAAAATAGCCACGGCGCTGACAGGTGCCAATCAGATTGGCGCTTTTGACACCGGACAGACTATTGATAAACGCAGCGCGATAGCGCTTGTCCATTTGCTCGATGTCGTTGCCGGTAATGCGGCGTTCAGTCATTTTCGCGCTGAACCTCCACCGATAATGTATCGCCTTGTCCGTGGACTGTCATTTCAATTGGCTGACAGCAGACCTGGCAATCAACCACCTGCATATGACCCGAATCATTTATCTCATCAATCTCAACTTCGTTGGGTTCCATACAGTATGGGCAATGAAAAGTGGCGGGTGTGGCTAAGCTCATAATTATCCTTTGTTGTGCCAGATATCAGGCTTGTTAAATACGGATCGAATACTCCGTTGGATTGGTATACACAACAGGGGAACGCGAACGGGAGACTGCATGAGTAAACGACTGGCCACTGGCTATTGCCCGCTATGCCATCGCTACACGCGGCTAACATTTCATCATCTTATTCCCAAAAAAATGCACCGCAGAAACTATTTCAGAAAGCATTTTTCAAAGACCGAGTTAAATGAAGGGATTGCGATTTGCCGTAGATGCCACGATGGTATTCATCGCTTTTATTCCGAGATGGAGCTGGCCAAACACTTAAATACACTCACCCGGCTGAAAGGAGACGAAAAGCTCGCTCGACACTTTGAGTGGGTCGCAAAGCAGGCCATACAACTTTAGCGTGAATTTTGTTTACACCAATTGAGAAAGCATCTGTATAAATATACACTGCTGTAGTGTTCAAATGCTGTGTTGTGATAATGCGAAAAACCCTTCCAGAGCGCTACTACCTCGACCACTTTCATGAATTTTTGCGTTTTTTCGATGGAGAAAGCGCAGGTTTGCTGTGTCAGACCAGCCGCGAGTTTATCAGTGCTTTTCGAAAACTTGATGCCAACAAGCAATGTATTATCGCCAGGGCGGCAAATCGAAAATATGCGCTCATCAACCGTGCGCACTTTAATTACGAAGAGATTTTTCAGCCACAGCAGCAACTGACAGAACTGGAAGAAAGCGGGTGGTTTGCGCCTGCAGAAAATGTGTCTATGCAGGATTTCGCCGGCGTAGTAACTAAAAACGATTTGCTTGCATACCTTGCCGCTTATCCGGTTTCACAACGCCTTAATCACCTGAAAAAGCCGGAACTGATAGCGCTATTGTTTGATCAGATAAATCAGTATGGCTGGCCACAAACGCTGCCTCAGACCGACTATCTGCTTAAAACATTTGAGCCGAGCCTGCGTTATTTGCTGTTTCTGTATTTTGGCAATACGAAAGGCCGCCTTAATCAATTTTCCATGCGAGACTTAGGGGTCATGCGCACCCGTTCAGATGCTGCAAGTACACAGGCGCGTTTTGTCACCCTAGAAGATGCTCAGTCTGCATTCTACTTTGCCAGCGCATTGGATGAGATGCCTTACTGGCCTGATGAAAAGCTTGTGCAGATGGCATCAGATAACTGGCCTGGTACAGACTCTGCAGCCAGTGAGGCCTACGCTGAAAAATACCTCTTCAAGCTGGGCTGCCGCCTGCTGCCATTAGCGCGTAACGAGGCATTGAACGTATTGCAACAAGCCCCTGGTGATGCTGCGCGGGAAAAGTGGATAAGGGAAGTCTTTAAAGAAGACAAGGCGCTGGCAAAATCAGCGCTTGAGAAAATTATTGATAATCCGGCTTCTGATTCTCAGTTGGCTTTTGCGGAAGATTTCTACGCCAGAAAGTTTCATAAAAAGCGAACCAGTGCGCTGACTGACATGCTACGTAACTCAAGCAAAACACTACAGCTTGATATCAGCCAGAATCAACGTGTAGAGCGCGGTGTTATTGCCTGGTATAAGCGGCAGAACATCACCGCCTGGAGAACGGAAAACCGCCTGTGGCGAACCCTTTTCGGATTAACGTTCTGGACACAGTTATTTGAACAGGATCAGTTGGTTACAGAGTTTGATCGCAGACCACAAAGTCTCAGGTACAACCGCTTCTACGAGACTTTTGCACAAAGCATTGATGCGTTATTAGACAGCTTTACTACCCCGGATGTGCTGCTACAACATGTCACAAAACAAGCTGCGGCCCATTATGGCAAAGTAAATAGTGTGTTTATGTGGCGGGCGAATCAGCTTGAGACTGTCACCGCCCTGCTCGAATACGGTCCGTTCGAGTCTGTTAAAAGATTATTGAAAATGATGGCGCAGGATTATGCCGGCCTGTCTGATGGCTTCCCTGATATTATGGTGCGTGAAGACAATGCGCTTCGCTTCGAGGAAATTAAAGCCCCTGGTGATGTGTTGCGCCGTAATCAGCTGGTTTCTATTCAGCGCATGCAACGCGCCGGCTTCACAGTTCATGTTACGCAGGTAGACTGGTTCTCCGATCCTCTCCAACCCTACGTTGTGGTCGATATAGAAACGACAGGCGGCAATAACGGCTATCACCGGATTACCGAGATTGGCATGGTAAAAATGATTGGCGCAGAGATAGTGGACAGTTGGCAGTCTTTACTGCACCCACAGCGGCACATACCATCATCGATAACCCGTTTGACGGGTATTTCCAATGAGATGGTGGCTGATGCGCCCCTATTCAGCGAAGTAGCGGATGAGATTGAGCGGTTCACAGAGGATTGTGTATTTGTTGCGCACAATGTCAATTTTGATTATGGCTTCATCAAACAGGAGTTCGCGCGGCTGGAGCGCGACTTCAGACGGCCTAAGCTTTGTACGGTAGTGCAGATGCGGCGCGCTTATCCGGGCTTGCCATCCTACTCACTGGCGTCACTGACCCATCATTTTGGTATTTCAATGGAACAGCATCACCGGGCGATGTCTGATGCCCGCGCTGCTGCACAACTGTTAAATCTTATCCATGAACGCACTTTGGCTTCCTGAACCAGTTAAACTGTGTCTGTTTGTCGATTCAGGAGTTGTTTTATGAAAGATGCGCTTGATGAAGTCACAAGATCCCGCATTATCGAAATGGCGTGGGAGGACAGAACCCCCTTTGATATTATCGAAAGCCGGTTTGGTTACAGCGAAAAAGCTGTTATCCGGCTGATGCGCCGTCACTTGAATCGCCGCGCATTTGAAAATTGGCGGGCGCGGGTCTCAGGCCGAAAAACAAAGCATGCGGCACTGCGGTCAAAAGATATTACCCGGGGATACTGCCGCTCTCAGTATAAGCCGCAGGGCGCCGGCTAATGCTGCTAGTGATCTTCGTCTGCGCTATCGCCAGCCACAATAGCCGGCAGCATCAGTGAGGTAATTTGCTGGCGCCACGGAGTGGGAAACACACGTGTATTCTGGCTGGCCATAATTTGCTGCGTTTGCTCTATCACTACAAGCATGTCCTGATAACGGCTGTCATGCTGCTTAATATAGTCGACATCGCCAAGGACTTTATCAATCAGATCGGACGGCGCGGTATGATTGTTCTGGCGCAGGTAAGCGATAATTTCGCGCCTCACATACGCTTCCCACTCGGCGCGGTAACTGTCCGAAACTCTCTCGGGAAAATGCTTTAAGTCTGCAATATCCTGCTCTAAATCAGTAATATCTTTCTTTTTATCGAATAAGAGTCGAAGTGCAAATAGCACGTCGAGGGAAAGACGCTCTATAGGAAGTTTTTGTTTTAGTTGTCTGACATTGTTCGTCATGTTTTACGCTTCACACTAAGCCGTTGTCAGAGACAACGTACATCAAAATTAAAAAAACGTAACCGGATGCCATGAACTCCTGTCAGCGGCGCCCCGTAACCAATGATGCACTGTAATAGTGTGTACGCGTTCTTGCTACTTGGCCCGTCACTTTGGCGGGCCCTTTTTTATGACACTTTTTTATGATTATTTAGTGGGTGATCAAACTAATAAACGCTCAATATTTCCAATAAGATCAGTGCGAAAAACAATTCCAAGCCAGCGAATCTGCCCCTTTAGTGCTATCTGGTGACTATTTTTTTGAAGAGGAGGCGGACTGTGCGATTTGTTGCTGCAAATCAATCAGAGGCTGCTGGCTCACTGTCAAAAAGCCGCCCTGTGGGCGATCTAAATCGATAATAAGCGTAATCACGGCCGCCAGCACACCAATAAGCACTATTGCAGTGACCGGACTGCGCCGTCGGGTCAGCCCGGCGTTATAGCCGACCATGCCCATTGTCAGCATCGAGCCTAACAATAATAAGATAACAATAGTGGCCGGTACGCGTGAGTAGATACCGGCTGCAACACGCGTTTCGTGCAAATCGATGGTGTCGTTAAGCGCGTCGATGTATAGCGCCAGGATCGGAGAGTCGTAATGTCTTCTGGCAAGCTGCTCTGCGGTACTCCATAGCCGTTCATGTAATACAACGGATTGCGTAATTCTGCTGTTTACCTCATTGGCTTCGCCTGAACCAGTACGTAATAAAACATACTCTTCGATATAATTTCGTGAGAGCAGTGCCTCTTTCTCTGGCAGAAACCCTGCACGCAAGTAGGTTGTGCCGATAGAATTAGCTTCTTCCAGCACCAGTGCATGACGCTTGTTGAACCGCTCAGAAGCCATGCCCATTGTAATGGCCAGCAAAAAAGCCATAAGCGATAACAATGAACCCACGATCATGCCCGTGGGCCCTTCTTTTTCCTCAGGAGTACGTTCCTGCCACCATCTGCCATGCCGGTATCCCAACTCAAACACCACTAGCGCAATCAGGGCAATTACAGTGAAAATAGCAAAAATAGAGAGTGAGTCAGTGAGCTGCTGAAATGTGTTCATAGACATGCTCAGTAAGAAATGCGTTGCCGGAAGGGGATCAAGATAAGGGTTGTATTATTGTCACGCTGGGAAGCAGAACAAAAAAAGCCAATAAAACCGGAGGTCATAACCGTGTCCTCAATCTGATGAGATAAGCGTGAACACAGCGAAACACCGTTCTTTTATAAGTTTATCACTTAAAAAAAGAAGTGCGCCTTTTTGTCTTTTGAAAATGCATGAAGAATCAGGGGTGTTGGATACGGTAATAAAAAGCCCGCTGTGTGAAGCGGGCTTTTTTAAAGGCAGGCTGTATCAGGACATACCCAGTTTCTTTTCCAGGTAGTGGATATTTGTACCACCTGCGAAGAAGTTTTCATCTGCCATGATTGAGCGTTGTAGCGGGATATTGGTTTTGATGCCGTCGATAACTAGCTCATCCAGCGCATGACGCATTCTGGCAATCGCTTCATCCCGACTCTCACCATAGGTAATGAGCTTTCCGATCATTGAGTCATAAAATGGCGGCACTGAATAGCCGGCATAAATATGTGATTCCCAGCGCACTCCAAGACCGCCCGGTGAATGGAACATATTGATGTTACCCGGACTGGGAATGAAGGTCTGCGGATCTTCGGCGTTGATCCGGCATTCAATAGCATGGCCGCGAATTTGAATTTGTGACTGATCAATCGACAAAGGCTGACCGGCAGCAATTCGCAACTGCTCTTTGATTAGGTCGACACCAGTGATCATTTCAGATACCGGGTGCTCAACCTGAATACGGGTGTTCATTTCGATGAAATAGAACTCACCATTTTCATACAAAAACTCGAACGTACCTGCGCCGCGGTAGTTAATTTCTACACACGCTCTGCGACAGCGGTCGCCGATTTTATTACGCATTTGCTCAGAGATACCCGGCGCTGGCGCTTCTTCAACCACCTTTTGGTGGCGACGCTGCATTGAACAATCACGCTCGCCCAGGTGGATTGCATTGCCCTGACCATCCGCCAGTACCTGAATTTCGACATGGCGGGGGTTTTCCAGGAATTTTTCCATGTACACCGTGGAATTACCAAATGCCGCACCCGCTTCCGCCTGGGTTGTCTCAATGGCTGAAATGAGTTCAGACTCTTTTCTCACCACGCGCATACCGCGACCACCACCGCCGCCAGCAGCTTTAACGATGATTGGGTAGCCAATGCGCTTGGCAATACTCTTATTTTTGTCTTCGTCGTCAGTCAACGGACCGTCCGAGCCAGGTACGCAAGGTACACCCGCTTTTCTCATAGCGTTGATTGCAGAGACTTTATCGCCCATAAGGTTGATGGTGTCTGCCTTGGGACCGACAAAGATAAACCCGCTTTTCTCTACTGCCTCGGCAAACTCGGCGTTTTCAGCCAGAAAGCCATAACCAGGATGTATCGCAATTGAATTTGTGACCTCTGCCGCCGCAATAATACGGGGAATATTCAGATAACTTTCCATTGCAGATGCGCCACCGATACAAATAGATTCATCGGCGAGTAGAACATGTTTCAAGTTTCTGTCCGCAGTGGAATGCACCGCGACTGTTTTGATGCCCAATTCTTTACAGGCACGCAAAATTCTAAGCGCGATTTCGCCGCGATTTGCGATTAATACTTTATCTAACATTTGCCTGGCCTGCTTATTCGATGATGAACAGAGGTTGGTCGTACTCAACCGGCTCCTGATTCTCTACCAGAATGGCTTTCACCACACCAGACTTATCAGCTTCTATCTGGTTCATCATTTTCATGGCTTCAACGATACACAGCGTATCGCCAACATTGACTGACTGACCCACTTCTGCAAAAGGCTTGGCAGTAGGTGAGGAAGCGCGATAAAAAGTGCCGACCATTGGTGATTTGACCTGATGGCCTGCAGGAACATCGTCTGCTTCCTGAGCTGGCGCTGCCGGTGCTGCCGGAGGTGCGCTGGCTGGAGCCTGTTGCTGCGCGGGAGCAGCGGGTAAAGTGTAACTTAAAGGCGCTGCGCTTGCGCTGGGACCACGGTGAATACGTACTGACTCTTCACCTTCAGTGATTTCAAGTTCAGCGATGCCAGATTCTTCGACAAGCTCTATAAGCTTTTTGATTTTTCTAATATCCATGTTCTGTCTCTGTTTTTAATAATCTTTAAGTTTGAGATTGGTGTAACGCCGTGAGCGCAAGGTGGTAACCCTGCGCGCCCAGGCCGACGATGACACCTTGCGCAATGTCTGAAAAATAAGAGTGCTGCCGAAACGGCTCACGTGCATGTACATTGGAAAGGTGCACTTCAATAAACGGAATACTGACACTTAGCAGGGCGTCACGAAGGGCGATGCTGGTATGAGTGAATGCCCCGGGATTAAAAATAATCGCGTCCGTATTGCCCATCGCATCGTGGATACGGTCAATAAGTGCATGTTCAGCATTCGACTGAAAATGCGACAACGATACGGATAACGCTGCGGCGTCTGATTGCAGCGACGTTACAATCTGCTCCAGCGTTTGCTGACCATATTTGTCTGGTTCACGTTTTCCCAACATATTTAGGTTGGGGCCGTTAAGTAACAAAATATCCATTAAAATGCTGCTATCTTTCCAAAACTAAGCCATTTACACCACATATAAGCAGAATTCGCAGGTGGTTGCACGAAAAAAAGCCAGTTTTAGGTATGCTCTTATTTACTTATGGCTGATTATAGAGATTGTTGTGTGTTTCGCAGCAAAATACTGGTCTAATCAGGTAACTTGCTGACAAGTTAGGGTGGTTAGCGCCATTATTTATTCAGGTTTCTGACTGATGTGGCGAAGGTAAAAGGAATAGTTTGATGACGGCCCTGATCCGTCACCCGGTAAACGGCAAAATGCAGGTGAGGTATGGTAGAAAAGCCGGTATTGCCGGAAAAGCCGATTTTGTCACCAGTCGAGACGGTATCTCCCAGCGAGACAGCTACACCGTTTTTCTTCAGGTGATAATATTCACCTACCGTATTATCAGCATGCAGAATGGCAATAAAATTGGCTTCATCTGCAAATGACTTCTCCGGGCCACCCGAATCACTACTGGCTTTGATATCGATAACGCGGCCGCCACGTGCAGCATAGACAGGCGTGCCAACCGCCGCAGCTATATCCACCGCATACCGCGACGCCCCGGTGTGTGAAAACGCCCCATCGAACCCCTGCACAATGGTGTAGTCTTCAGGTGGTTTCAGCGGGAACTGGTAGCGTACAGTGTCATCATGGCGCGCATTCAGTATACCGGGCGTCCACAGCACCCGCATAGTGTGCCAGAAGTGCCCGATACCTGATGTTGTTCCTACATATACAGATGCATCCTGCGTGAGGTCTACAGTCACAGGAGTATTTGTGACGCCGCTTGTCAGGGTTACGACAACCGGATGTGGTCGGGTGCGCTGAACAAACACCTTTTGGCTGTCTTCATCAACGCTAAAGCAGAACCAATTCGCGAAACAGGCGGGTGTTGCAGCGCTTACTGTAAAAGACAGCATGCTTAAAAATGCAATCACCAGCCTGATAGATATTGTCACGCGTCAGGCTCATTCAGTGTTTGTCTGACATGATCGGCAAACGCCTCGCCACCCATAAATCCGGCGACACGAGCCTGGGTTAATTCATTACCCGAGCTGTCAAAGAACAAAATGGTTGGCAGGCCCAACACATCATACTGACGCATAAAGGCGATATCCTCGGCGTTCTGTGCGGTCAGATCGATTTGCACCATGACCGTACTTGACAGGGCGTCAACCACCTCTGGATGAGGAAAGGTATATCTTTCAAACTCTTTGCAGGCAACACACCAGTCTGCGTACAGATCGACCATTACGGACTTACCCTGCTCGCTGGCCTTAGCAATTTGAGTTTCAAGTTCCTGCACATTGGTCACCTGAATAAACTCCGGATGCGCTTTGGCAACGTCGACGCTACTGAAATAGGTGTGGTAAACCAGCATTGCGCTACTGAACAGGCCTGCGAAAATAATGAAAGTTCGCACACCTTTGCCAAAGCTTGCCCGGGTTGTACCGTTTATAACCCAGAAATAGCTAAACAGTGACATGCCCAGCAGGGCCCACAATAGGACAGTCAGTGATGAGGACCACAGTCGCTCAATAAACACAATGGCAACGGCCAGCATCATAAAGCCAAATGTAACTTTCACCACATTCATCCAGTTACCGGCTTTAGGAAGAAGCTTCCCGCCTGTTACCCCAAACACAATAAGCGGAATACCCATACCCAGGCTTAATACATACAACGAGATAAAACCTAAAAATACATCGCCACTTTGCGCGATAAACAGCAATATTCCTGTCAGCGGTGCGGTTGTGCAGGGTGATGCAATCAGACCGGAAAGTGCGCCCATCACAAACACACCAGCGAGCGTTCCGCCGCGCTGTCGTGTGCTAAGTGCATTAAGACGGGTCTGCCAGCCTGACGGCAACTGCAGATTAATAGCACCGAACATCGCCACAGCTAAAAGCACGAAGATAGCGATAAATATCCACAAAATGACAGGATGCTGTAGCGCTGCCTGAAACTGCACACCCGCTAACGCCACAACAATCCCTAATAGCGAGTAGGTCAGCGCCATACCCTGAATATAGACAACACTTAGCCACAAGCTACTGGACAATGTGGCCTTTTTACCCTGGCCGACAATAATCCCCGACAGGATCGGGTACATGGGAAATACACAGGGCGTAAATGCCAGGCCAATACCCAATACCAGAAAAATACCCAGGGTTAGCCAGATATTTTCATCATCAGCTAACCGGTCCGCTAAGCCAAATTGGGAGGATGTTGTGGGTGCAGGAGGGCGCTCTGAGGTGCTGTTCTGGCCAACCGCTTCAAGATACAGGGTCTTTGTTTGCGGCGGATAACAAAATCCGGCATCGGCGCAGCCCTGAAATCTCAGTTTAACCGCTGCATCTGCAGATGCGCTTTTGATAGGGACACGCAACGTCACCTCATCGTAATAAACCTGTGTAAGTCCGAAGAACTCGTCATGCTTTTCTTTACCTTCGGGCAATTCAGGCTCGCCCACCTGAGCCTGTGAAGAGGATACGGAAAACTGGTGTTTATAAAGGTAATACCCCGGCTCAATGGTAAAGGTGACCTGCAACACATCACTTTGTTGCCTGAAGTCGAACTGAAATGCCTGCTCTACCGGCAGAAACTCAGGCTCATCGCTAAACGGATCGGAAAATGTCTGATCAGAGATTTGTGCCTGCGCATTGCTTAAAAACAAGGCAAAAAAGCACAGCACTACCACGCTGACTGCGCGCGCTGCATTCATATATTTACTCCACAATTTTGTTCAGGCCGGTTTGCTCAGCGACCCATTTGCCATAATCTTCACTGGCACTGACATCATTAATAACGACCCATTCAGGAACATCATAAGGGTGCAGCTCACTAACACATGCAAAAGCGTCATCCACCACGTGGCGCGCGGTTTTTATCAATAGCTGGCACTCCTCATCCACTTCAATTTTGCCTTTCCACGCATAGGTAGCCGTAACGCCGGGCATTTGTTTAACGCAGGCTGCCAACTGTTTTTCCACCAGCGCAGATGCAATTTTTTGCGCTGTATCGGCATCCGGCGCCGTAGTAAAAGCAATACAAAGTGACATAATGTTCTCCCTATTGACCGAATCTGATAGCGTATTCTTACAAAATATAATGCGCGTAATCGAACAAATCATCAAAAGTTACGGTGATTTAGCGTATCAGAGAGGCTAACTGACAAGTTAGTGCTTGAGTTAACCTTCAATCACCCAAACTTACCCTACGTAGGTTTCTAATTACGAGGAAGCAATTTGCGAGTCTTATTTTTAATGTTTGCCATCATGCCAATCATTGAGATTGCCCTGTTGGTCCAGGTGGGCGGTATCATTGGCGGATGGAACACCATTGCGCTGGTTATTCTGACTGCACTGATTGGTTCATACATGGTGCGCCGCGAAGGGTTGGCAACACTGCAAACCGCGCAGTCTAAAATGCAGCGTAATGAAATACCCGGTAACGAAATTGTTCAGGGCCTAATGCTTGTCATTGCTGGCGTGCTGTTGGTCACACCCGGCTTTGTCACCGACATTTTAGGGTTACTGTTTGTTATGCCCGGCTCACGGCATTATCTTGCCCGCAATATCAGCAAACATATGAAAGCACGCGTGGTAACGTCATCTACATTTACCTCAGGGCAAAGCCCGTTTTCGCAGCATAGCGACCCGTTCAAAGGCCCCGCCAAGGACGAAAATGGCGATATTATTGAGGGCGAATACACCGATAAATCGGAAAATGACGAGAATAATCGTCTTCGCTAACGCAAAAATTCCTTTTTTCATAACTGGTTAGCAAACGAGCAACAGGAAGATGAAAAAATTTAAAATTTTTTCGGTTTCTGCCCTTGAGTTTGTTTCGCGACTCCCCCATTTATCCTCGCAGTATCGAGTTTGAGGCGGCCAGCAGGCGGCCTCTTTTATGTAGAGACGTTCACGGGGTGTGAGCGTCTTCCAATATCTAACATTTGTATAGTTGGAATTTTCAGGAGACTTGAAAATGGCAATTCGTCCTTTACACGACCGCGTTATTGTTAAGCGCTCAGAGCAAGAATCAAAGTCAGCAGGCGGTATCGTTCTGACTGGCTCTGCAGCCGAAAAATCTACACGCGGTGAGGTAATCGCAGTAGGTAATGGTCGCATCCTAGAAAACGGCGAAGTAAAAGCTCTGGATGTAAAAGTTGGCGACACCGTTATTTTCAGCGACGGTTACGGCGTTAAAACTGAGAAGCTGGACGATCAGGAAGTTCTGATCATGAGCGAAAGCGACATTCTGGCAATCGTAGAGTAATAACCGTTTCAACCGTATTTAGAGGAATTTAAACATGGCAGCGAAAGAAGTACGTTTTGGTGATGACGCACGCACAAAGATGCTTAAAGGCGTTAACATTCTTGCAAACGCAGTAAAAGTTACCCTTGGTCCAAAAGGCCGTAACGTTGTTTTAGACAAGTCATTCGGCGCACCAGCAATTACTAAAGATGGTGTATCTGTAGCCAAAGAGATCGAGCTGGAAGACAAGTTCGAGAACATGGGCGCGCAGATGGTTAAAGAAGTGGCGTCTAAAGCAAACGACGAAGCGGGTGACGGTACTACAACCGCAACTGTTCTGGCACAGGCGATTGTGACTGAAGGTCTGAAAGCCGTTGCAGCAGGCATGAACCCAATGGACGTTAAGCGCGGTATCGACAAGGCAGTTGCTGCTGCAGTTGAAGAGCTTAAGGCATTGTCTACTGATTGTGCAGATGGCAAATCTATCGCTCAGGTAGGTACTATCTCTGCGAACTCTGATGAAGAAGTTGGCCAAATCATTGCTGAAGCAATGGAAAAAGTAGGCAAAGAAGGTGTTATCACCGTTGAAGAAGGTCAGGCGCTGCAAAACGAGCTTGACGTCGTTGAAGGTATGCAGTTTGACCGCGGTTACCTGTCTCCTTATTTCATCAACAACCAGGAAAACGGCACAGTTGAACTGGATAACCCGTTCATCCTGTTAGTAGATAAAAAAATCTCTAACATCCGTGAACTACTGCCTACACTGGAAAATGTAGCAAAAGCAGGTAAGCCACTGCTGATCATGGCAGAAGATGTTGAAGGTGAAGCACTGGCAACACTGGTTGTTAACAACATGCGCGGTATCGTTAAAGTTGCAGCTGTTAAAGCACCAGGCTTCGGCGACCGTCGTAAAGCGATGCTGCAGGATATTGCTATCCTGACTGGCGGTACTGTAATCTCTGAAGAGATTGGTCTTGAGCTTGAAAAAGCGCAACTGGAAGACCTGGGTACAGCGAAGCGTGTTGTTATCAATAAAGATAATACGACTGTTGTTGACGGTGCGGGCGATGACCAGGCAATCGAAGGTCGTTGTGCACAAATTAAAGGTCAAATCGAAGAGTCTTCTTCTGATTATGACAAAGAAAAACTTCAGGAACGTCTGGCCAAGCTGTCTGGCGGTGTTGCAGTAATCAAAGTTGGTGCTGCTACAGAAGTTGAAATGAAAGAGAAGAAAGACCGCGTTGAAGATGCGCTGCACGCAACTCGTGCTGCTGTTGAAGAGGGCGTGGTGCCTGGTGGTGGTGTTGCACTGGTTCGTGCCGCAGCTAAAGTACTTGAGCTGCAAGGCGAAAACGAAGACCAGACACACGGTATTAACCTGGCGCTACGCGCTATGGAAGCACCACTTCGTCAAATCGCAACTAACGCTGGCGCAGAAGCATCAGTGGTTGTAAATGCGGTTAAAGGCGGCGAAGGTAACTACGGTTACAATGCAGGTAACGACACATACGGCGATATGCTGGAAATGGGTATCCTTGACCCAACTAAAGTAACGCGCTCTGCACTGCAGTTCGCTTCTTCAGTAGCCAGCCTGATGATCACGACCGAAGCAATGGTAGCTGAGATTCCTAAAGAAGAAGGCGCTGGTGCTCCTGATATGGGTGGCATGGGCGGAATGGGCGGCATGGGCGGCATGATGTAAGCCACCCATAAGCTTAACGCTTAAATAAAAGGCGCTCTTCGGAGCGCCTTTTTTGTGCCTGAATAAAATCAACAACCTACGATTTAATATGCGCTATAGTTAATGTTATTTCTCTTGAGCAAAGCTTATGAATCGCCCTTTGTTGTTGCTTACCACCTTCTCAGCACTACTGCTATTCTCACCGTCATACGCACACACCATTAGTGAAGCGGATGAAGCGTCTGCTATTAACTTTCCCGGACATACTTCTTATCTGCTGGCTGATGCACAAGCCACTGAAGCGAAAACTGCGGTTCTGGAGTTAGAGGTGCCAGCGAAGTCAATGGGCGCACCACCGCACACGCATGCCAATGAAGATGAGTTCTTTTATGTACTGGAAGGTACGGTGTCGTTTTTTGATAAAGATTCCAGCCAGGTACTGACTAAAGGGCAGATGATTACGCTGCCCAGAAATAACGTCCACGGGTTTTATAATGATTCGGATAAAACCGCGCGATTACTATTGATTGTGTCCCCGGGGGAATTTGCTTCATTCTTTGATGCAGTCGTTATGTCACTTAAGTCGCAGCAAGGTGATATCGATGTTGGCCGTATCATTGCCAAGGAAGCCAGCAAATATGATGTGACTGTATTACCCCAATATATACCAGAGGCTGCAAAGCAACTGTTAAAGTAGTGACTTACGGGGCCTTGCGTTTTCAGCTTTACGCCTCCACATAGCTAACGTAGAGGGAATAAAGAAAATGTTGCCAAACGGACTACTAAAACTACTGCTTTTACTGACTTGCACACTTATTGCTCTGCCAGCATTAAGTGCTACCTCTTTGTCAGCCAGCGCTACCGCGCAACTTATCGTTGTAGATCATAAAGACAGCGACCAGTCAGATATCGTCGCAGGCATTTCCTGTACTAGCGCAAGTATCTTCAAAGATCACCGGCAGCGAGCACAGTGGATGTCCGACGGTGTGGTTCCGCCAGCTGAAGATCCGATTCGTGTGCAGGCCGAAGCCAATGCTGTGGCCAGACGGATTATGCCTGGGCCGTATTCTTCCCCTCCACGTGCTTCACGCGCCGCTTCCTGGAAAAACACAAACCTTCTTTACCAACAGCTATCTATCGCCGGATAAGCGCTCTTTTTCACCAAAACATTTACTCATCAAATCAGAAAAAAGAGAGCTTATGAATATTTATCTGAAGTGCGCACTTTGCGCGCTGGTTTTATTATTGTCGAACGCATCCGTATCCAGCAGTCTTGAACAGCGCGAGCACGCGACTCTCGTTAATGAAGTTGTCAGTGAGCCACTCAGTCGACGTGAAAAAGCTGAACTCATTGAGCGAACCCTGGCGGTTTTCGAAGAAAATTACATTGATACAAAGGCAATCGCTCGCGTGACAGAGCTAATTCGTTTGCAGCATGAAAATGGAAAGTACAGGGCAGTTTCTATGCTGAATGAATTTGCTGATGTTGTCGGTAACGATTTAAAATTTTTTGCCGATGATTTGCATCTTAGTCTGAAAGTTAAACGTGCAGAAGAACCGGTAACGCACAAATTATCCGAGCGGGCCGGAAAACTAACGTACAACCGGGCTTTTGAAACTGTAGGCTATTTGCACGGCAATACAGGTTATCTGAAATTCAACAAGTTTTATTCTGCTGATGATGCCCGGGGTGTCGCTGACGCTGCGTTCGCATTTCTAAAGAACAGCGGTGGCCTGATTATCGATATGCGAGATACAGTAGGCGGCTCACCGTACCTTGCTCAGTACATGTTAAGCTACTTTGTTTCCCCGAAAACGCCCCTGTGGTCTGTGAGGAGCCGTGACCAATCGATAAGCCAACAGGCAGATGCGTTGGATTCACCAAAACATAATCGCTTTCAGGCGAACTACCCGGTGTGGATCCTCACCAGTCAGCAAACTGCCAGCGCTTCTGAGCTTTTTGCCGGCGTTATGCAGGCGCAGGGTAAAGCCGTGCTGGTGGGCGAACAGACTGCCGGTGCAGGGTTTTATGTAGGTGCACGAAAAATTACCGAGCAACTGGTATTTCGTATTTCTCTATCAAAACCGGTGCTGGCGGTGACCAACACAAACTGGGAGAAATCCGGGCTTACCCCCGATGTCGTTTCAGAAAGTGTTGATGCGCTGGATGTTGCTATCGCGCTTTCCCTAAACCAATGATCGATAATTGAAAAGCGCCGTCAGGCGCTCCTCAAACTGCTGCCGAAAACACGGGTGTAGTTTATAATACGGCTTTGAATTACTGGTTGATGATATGAAAGCTGCAGCACTACACATACTGGTCAAAACTGAAAAAGAAGCGCTCTCCATTCTAGAACAGCTCAGGAAAGGCAAGAACTTTGCGTCGTTAGCAAAACGACATTCGATCTGCCCTTCCGGCAAGCGCGGCGGAGACTTAGGCGAGTTTCGTCGCGGGCAGATGGTGAAGCAGTTTGACGATGTGGTGTTCAAAAAGCCGCTGCTTCAGGTGCACGGGCCGGTGAAGACCAAATTCGGCTACCATCTAATTAAAACGCTGTATCGTAGTTAGTCAGTAATCAGCCTACCCATCCAGTCCCTGCTCCCAGTGCGGCGGTTCGCCGTAGTAAGCGCTGATAAAATCGATAAATGCGCGCAGTTTGCTGGTCATCAGTGTGCGATGTGCATAGAGCGCGTACAGGCCAAGCGCTGGGGGGGAACAATGCGCCAGTATGGGGGTGAGAGCTTTGCTTTTTATGGCTTCTTCTACAATAAACGATGGCTGAATAACAATGCCTGCGCCAGCTGTAGCGCAGCGTGTGAGAAAATCGCCGTTGTTACAAATGAGTGCCCCATTACTGTCAGCTAAAAGCTTAGGCTCAGTGGTGGTATAGGAATAGCGCAAGACCCGATGATGTTTCAGCTCTTCCCAGCTTTGTGGTTCACCATGCTTGTCGAGGTATTCTGGTGAAGCGCAGATCAGCATTTTGACAGGGGCGATTTTTCTGGCAATAAGCGATGAGTCTTCCAGTGTACCCACCCGAAGGGCGACATCAAATCCCTCTTCAATAATATTCACTTTACGGTCATTGAGCTGTAAATCTACTGAGATAGCCGGATGCTGCTGTTGAAAGTCAGCAATAAGGTGGCCCATTTGTGAAGCGGCGAATGAAACCGGCGCACTTATTCGAAGAGTCCCTCTGGCGTGTGTCTGCAGCCCGCTTAGCTCATCTTCCAGTCCCGTCAGCTCATCCAGTATATGTCTGGCCTTGGGCAAGTAACGTTCTCCAGCTTCGGTCAGGTGAACTCGTCGTGTGGTACGTGCTAACAGCCTGACACCCAATGCTGACTCTAGCGCACTGACATACTTACTGGCCAGCTGTGCGGAAATTGCGAGTTCTGAGGCAGCCTGTGTGAAACTACCTGTCTGCACCACTGAAACGAAAGTGCGCATTTGCGTAAGCTTATCCATTTATTATCAATAAGATGTTGGTAATTATTCAATAATAGACGCATTTATCATTTATGTGTAATGGAATAAAGTTTACTTATTGTTGAGCAGCGGGCTCAACCCGAACACAGTAAGGGTGATGAAGATGAATTACGCAACTATGATTTTTAAAACTCAGGGTATCGGTCAACTGCTTCTGCGTGTACCAGTTGGTATAATTTTGATGGCGCACGGTGCACAGAAGCTCTTTGGCTGGTTTGGCGGTTACGGGCTGGAAGGTACCGGACAATGGATGGAAAGTATTGGCCTGGCGCCGGGGTTCCTGATGGCATTACTCGCAGGCAGTGCAGAATTCTTTGGGGGACTGGCGCTGATCGTAGGGTTGCTGACCCGTCCTGCTGCGCTGGTGTCGGCATTTACGATGATCATTGCGATATTCTCCGTACATATTCAAAACGGTTTGTTCATGAGCAACAATGGTTATGAATTTGCGTTGAGCCTGCTGGCAGCGACCGCAGCGCTCACGGTACAAGGGGCTGGTATTTTCTCTGTAGACGCCGCGATTTATCAAAAATTAACAGCGTCGAAAGGCACGCACAGAGCGAAAAAAGCACACGACGAAGTGACAGCGTAAACGCCATTTAGGCTGAGGTACCACAATAAAAAAAGCCCGCTTTGTAACTTTCTGCAAAGCGGGCTTTTTCCAGATCTGACAATTATCCTAGTGCTGCAATAACCTTATCCGGCGTGATAGGAAACTCACGAACCCGGGCTCCGGTAGCATCACATACAGCATTGGCAATGGCTGCTCCGGCACCGGTGATGCCCAGCTCGCCAATACCCTTACTCCCCAGTTTACAGGCTTTATAATCCGGCTCTTCGATAAAGCTGACGCTGATATCGCCAATGTCGCGATTAACGGCAAAGTGATATTCAGCCAGATCGCAGTTTACAAAACCGCCGTGGCGCCTGTCGCGCTGTAAGTCTTCAAACAGTGCGTAACTTGCGCCCCACACCATGCCACCCTGCAACTGAGAAGTGGCAGTTTTGTGGTTAAGGATTTGGCCGGCAGAAAAAACACCATGCTGGCGTTTAATGCGCACTTCACCGGTAACCGTATCGACTGTGACTTCAGCAAAATGCGCACCGCAGGAATACTGCTCGTATTCGTCATGGCTTTCACCCGGCTCCACTTCACCCTTGGCTTCCAGCTGCTGACTATCGCTATCTTTTAATAATTCAGCAAGCGAGCGGGATTGTTGTGTCTCTCCTTCCCCGACCACAACCTGATTGTCACGCAGCGCCACCGTGTGGGTGCCTTGTGCAAGGCCCATCATCTGGCATAGCTGACGGGAGATTTTCTCGCAGGCATTGCGCACCGAAGTTGCACTACTGGATGCACCGAACGACCCGCCAGAACCACACGATGCCGGTGAGCGACTGTCACCCAGGTTAATGGTTATATCGCTGGCGGGCATATCGAAAAAGTCAGAAACAACCTGACTCAATATCGTATAGGTGCCGGTGCCAATGTCGGTCATATCCGTTAACACAGTGATTTTGCCGTTATTATCTAACACTACCTTCGCTTCACTTGGCACAATCAGATTCATGCGCATAGCAAGTGCAACACCGTAGCCTCTCTTAACGGTATTGTTGTCATCACTTTTCGACCGTTTTTCCCAGCCGAACTCCTCGGCACCCTGTTTCAGGCATGCCTCAAGATGGTGAGTAGAAAACGGTTTTCCGGTTACCGGGTGGGCCGGCGCGATATTTTTAAGACGAAATGCTACCGGGTCTGTTTCACTGGCCAAAGCCAGCTCATCAATGGCCGATTCAAAAGCCAGCGAACCAATAGAGTCGCCGGGTGCGCGACACGAATCAATCATCGGACTGTCGACCACCTTTACCCGATGCTGACTTTCAATTGCATCAGCCTGATAGGTAATACGGGCAACTGCGCCGGTAGCTTCAGCAAAGGCATAATCTTGCGCCATAGGCATTGCACTGTGATGAGAAATGCCATTAATGCGGCCGCTGTTATCAGCGCTTAGTGCGATGTTCTGAATGCTGAATCCACGGTGGGGGGCACTATGAAACACCTGTCGGCGGTGTAGTGCAACCTTGACTGGCTGTTGCAGATGGATGGCACCCAGGCAGGCTAAAATGGCATCATTATGCAGCCCAAGTTTGGAACCAAAACCGCCGCCGACAAACGGACTCTGCACATGAATTTTTTCTTCAGGCATTTTAAGCGTATTGGCCAGGCAGGTTACAGCGCTTGCCAGAATCTGGACACTGGTATGCACATGCAGGATATCGCCATCGTAATAGGCGATAGTGGTATGTGGCTCCATCGCGGCAGAGATTTGGCTGGGGGTGCGATATGTCATATCCAGCCGCTTAGCGCTGTTTAACGCATGCTCAACATCGCCGCATGACACATCCGGTTCGAATCCGCCATCGAGTGATTCCGGAGTGGTCTGCGCTTCGTCAGCGTCATCCAGAAAATCAGGGCCGTCGCTTGATACCTCATGGGTTATCAGGCTGGCGGCATAACGAGCCTGCTCGAGCGTTTCGGCAATAACCAGTGCAACCGGGAAGCCGGCGTAACGAATAGTCGTATCGTTTAGCACAGCGCGGCTTTGACCAAAACGCGCCGCATCTTCAGGCTCTGCAAATGGCCTTTGGTCGGGTGCATTGTGATGGGTTAGTACAGCCTTAACGCCAGGCTGGGATTCTGCCTTTGTAGTATCTACGTGAGAAAGCGTGCCGCCCGAGCGTACCGCACCGACATACACACCAACCAGCGTTGGCTGTTCAAACTCAAAATCACCCGCGTAAGTTGCCTTCCCCTGGACTTTTAAGGGTCCGTCAATACGATCGACCGCATCACCAATTTTAGTTACTGAATGTGTTTTGCTAGCGGGCATGAATTGCTCCTTGATGGTATGGGTGAGCCATCTGCTGTCCTACCGCCTGTTCAAGGACAAAAGCTGCAGTTCGCTTGATCAATGGAATCTTAAAGTCGTTACTGCCGGCACCTCGGGCGGCGCTTAGCTCAACATCGCAGGCCTGCTCGTACAGGTGGCTGGTGGCCGTTTTGCCGCGCAGAAAGTCCTCAGCACTTTTAGCATGCCAAGGCATCGTACCCACGCCACCAAAGGCCAGTGAAATATCATCGATTACCCCGTCTTTAAGTGAAACGGCGCAGGCGACTGAAACCAGCGCAAATGCATAAGAAGAGCGGTCGCGAACCTTACGGTAAATTTGGGTACCGCGGGGACGCTTGGGAATATCCACACTGACAATCAGCTCGTCACCACCCAGTACGGTTTCGATGTGCGGCGTATCACCGGGAAGACGGTAAAGCTCACGCACCGGAATGTGTCGTGAATTACCGGCCGGATTCATCGTTTTCACTTTTGCATCAAGTGCGGTCATCGCTACGGCCATATCCGAGGGGTGTGAAGCAATGCAATGCTCTGAGGTACCCAGAACGGCATGAATTCGGTTAAAACCATCCATTGCTGCGCACCCTGAACCAGGTTTGCGTTTGTTACAGGGCTGATTGGTGTCGTAAAAATAATAACAGCGCGTTCGCTGTAACAGATTACCACCGGTGGTAGCACGATTTCTCAGCTGTACCGTTGCACCGGACAGCAGTGCCTGGCTAAGCAGACTGAGATCATCCTTCCGGTAGGCAAAGTTAGCCAGATCAGTATTACTTACCATTGCGCCGATTTGATAAGCATCGTCAGTTTCTTCGATGGTATTGGCGCTTTCCCAACCACTCAAATCCACTACCGTTTCGGGCGTTTCAATCTGGTGTTTCATCAAGTCGACAAGGTTGGTGCCGCCGGCGAGAAAGCGGCTGTTATCGAAGCTATCGATAGTACTAAGATGGTTTACATCGGTCAGACGGTTTATAGAGAATGGTCTCACGAGGCCCCCTTATCATTCCGGGCGATGTTAACCGCATCAATAATATTGGCGTAGGCGCCACAGCGGCACAGATTACCGCTCATCCGCTCTTTAATATCTTCGTTATCAGTGTAATCTGATTCAAACCAGACGGTGCTGGGAGTGTTCTGCTCCAGTTCGTTCATCAATGCAACCCCGGAACATATCTGGCCGCTGGTACAGTAGCCACACTGAAATGCATCACAGGAAACAAAAGCTTTTTGCAGCGGATGCAGTTCCTCGTCCCTGGCAATTCCCTCTATCGTCGTCACCGCCTTGCCCTCAAGCTGAAAAGCCAGCAGCAGGCACGCATTCATACGTTCGCCGTCAATAAGAACCGTACATGCACCACACTGACCATGGTCACATCCTTTTTTGGCACCGAAGAGTTTTACATGCTGGTGCAGAAAATCCAGCAGTGTGGTTCGTGGATCATCAGGTAATGCATAGTCCTGACCGTTTATGGTTAATACCGCCATAGAGATGGTCCTTAGGCTGTGGGCGTGCAGGAACGCACAGAAATAGTGATAGTTTCTATACGGCGGGACTGGGTTATGGTTTACCGGTACGAAAGGTTATGCAGTGTTCGAGTGAACTGTATCAGGCGGGACGGGTAAAAATGGAACGGTATGAAATTGCTGCGGTTAGCGCAGTGAAGAAGAATTTGCGTGAATAACAGAAATTTCATAGCGTAGAAAGTAAGCTTGATTATAATACGCAAAGTTTACTGACACACGCGTCAAACTTTATTAATGACGCAATATATACGGAGACGGCAACATTGTCTGAGTGGAGCATCGAAGAGGCTGAAAAACTTTACGGCGTATCACGCTGGGGTGGTGGATATTTTGAGGTTGGCGAGAACGGTAATGTGCACGTTACACCTGTTCCATCCGATAAAAGTATTCGCATCGATTTTCAGGCTTTAATTGACGAAATACGCGACGAAGGCGTGCAGTTTCCGGTTGTAGTGCGGTTTCACGATGTGTTGCGTTCGCAGGTTGCCAGCCTGAATACCACATTCAGAGATGTCATTACCGAAGCCGAATATACCGGTAAATATCAGGGCGTTTATCCGGTTAAAGTCAACCAGATGCGTGAAGTGGTTGAGGAGATTGTTGATGCCGGTGAACCGTTTGATTACGGCCTTGAAGCGGGCTCGAAAGCCGAGTTAATCACCGCTCTGGCACTTAATAACAATGAAAACTCTTTAACTATCTTAAACGGTTATAAAGATGAAGAGTGCATGCGTCTTGCGCTGCTGGGTCGCAAGCTTGGCCGTAAAATGGTGGTGGTGGTTGAAAAATACACCGAGCTACTGCTACTGGTCAAAATAGCCAAAGAGCTGGAAATCGACCCTATTATCGGCGTGCGCTCGAAAATGACGGTAAAAGGCCGCGGTAAGTGGGAAGGTTCGGGCGGTGAACGGGCCAAATTTGGCCTGACTATCGCAGAAATAATCAAAACCGCACGCTATCTTGAAGAGCAGGGGATGGGCCATTGCCTTAAACTGTTGCATTTTCATATTGGCAGTCAGTTAACCGATATCCGTGCGGTAAAAGAAGCTATCAGTGAAGGTGCCCGCATTTACGCTGATTTGCATAAGATGGGCTTTGCGCTGGACTATGTGGATGTCGGCGGCGGTTTGGGCATTGATTACGATGGCAGTGCGTCAACCAATGAATCGTCCAGAAATTATACGCTGCATGAGTATGTGGCCGATGTTGTGTATGGCATGAAAGAGGTCTGCGACTTAGAAAAAGTCCCGCATCCTAATCTGGTCAGTGAAAGCGGCCGGGCGATTACCGCACATCATAGTTGTGTCATCACCGAAATCGTCGGCGAAATTCGCTCAAATAGCGCAGAAATTGATACTACGCCGGCTGAAAATGAACACGTGTTTGTGAAGAATATCCGTGAGCTGGAAGATTACTTCGATGAACAAACCTCCATGCAGGAAGTGTTCAATGATGCCTCGCAATATAAAGAGCAGGCGCTGGATGCTTTCAAACTGCGGGTGCTGAGTTTAGAAGAGCTGGGCAAAATTGAGACCATTTACTGGCGTATTATGTCGCGCCTTCGTACCTGGTATGCCAACGAAGAGTATGTGCCTGAGGAGCTGCAGGAGCTGGACTACAGCCTGTCATCACAATATTTGTGTAACTTCTCAGTTTTCCAGTCTGCCGCTGATACTTGGGCAATTGATCAGTTGCTGCCGGTAGTGCCACTGACACGAATGAACGAAAAGCCCAGTGTTAACTGTACGCTGGTGGATATCACCTGTGACAGTGACGGCAAGCTTGATCAGTTTACGGTTGGGCGTGAGATCACTGACATTTTACCTATGCATCCGCTTAAAAATGGCGAGAATTATTACGCTGGCTTGTTTCTTACTGGTGCTTACCAGGATGTGATGGGTGATATGCACAATTTGTTCGGCCGGCTGAACGAGGTGCATATCTACAGTCATGATGATGACCCCCAGGATTTTTACATCGAAGAAGTTGTGAAAGGTTCATCGGTACAGGACGTGCTTAATATCATGCAGTATAACCCGCGGGCAATGGCTTATGATGTGAAAAAGCTGATTGATAAGCAGGTTTCAGCTGGCAACATTCGTCCCAGAGAAGGGGTGCGCTGGACAGACTTTTATGAGAACTGCCTGGCAGGGTATACCTACCTGAAAACCGGCAGATAATTTAAAACAGGCTGGCGATTACTCGTCAGCCTGCTTGTAAAAGCGCTTCCAGAATTCTGCGGTCGTTGAATTAATAAGATTAGACTCAGCGTTCATCAGCATGACATAACCAGCTTTTGCGTCCGGGTCAAAAGAGACATCTGCGCGGTATCCTTTTACCCATCCACCGTGATAGTTGAGCTTATGGCCATCAAAATCATACACCCGCCAGCCTAAACCGTAATGGGCATTTTTCAGGTGGCCCCGCCAACCGCGACGATAAATCTCGCGGGTAGTGCGTACTCGCGGCGTGGTGATGTAGTCGACTAATTCAGGTGGCACTACCGTGGGGAACTCGCCCAGCAGCGCCTGCAGATATATGGTCATGTCACTGATACTGGCATTCACACCGGCTGCTGGCGTAAAGCGATAATAATTGCTCTCCACAACGCCTTTACGCCACTTATTGCGGGCTATGGCGATGTGCGGGCGGGCCCAGCGATCAGCATTCAGCAATGCACCTTTACCGGCACTGGCGGTCTTCATTCCAAGGGGGCCGAAAAGCTGGTCCTGAATCTGGCGATGGTAAGAG
Organism: Salinimonas iocasae; assembly: GCF_006228385.1. Taxonomy (GTDB): domain Bacteria; phylum Pseudomonadota; class Gammaproteobacteria; order Enterobacterales; family Alteromonadaceae; genus Alteromonas; species Alteromonas iocasae. The sequence goes on along the minus strand of NZ_CP039852.1, from coordinate 3,635,034 downwards.
GTATTCTGCGATACCAGATAGTATTCAATGGCGCCAAACAGTGCATTTTGGTACGTATAGCATTCGCCGGGGGCGCAGATCGGCTCCAGCTTTGCCAGATAGCTCAGCACTTTATTCAGCGGGTAGTCGGCCTCAATAAGGTTGTCGTACGCATTGGGCATAAAGCCTGAAGATTGCCCGCTGATATGCGCCAGTTCCAGTTGACTCATGCCCTGCTTATCAAAAGGAATATCGCCGACAAGTTCATTTATTCCCATGTCCCAGCGCATCATATCGCGCTGGACGAGCTTAGCCAGAAGCAGACCGGTAAAAGATTTTGATACAGAGGCCAGGCGAAAGACCGTGTCCTCATCTACCGGCGGCCCACTGCGCCAGGTTTTGCCGTAGGTATAAATTTGTGGCGGTTTGCCTTGCTCATAATAAACAAAGGCATAGCCGGGAATATTAAATTTATCGGCTTGCTGGCGCACATATCGGGCGTAATCATCAACCCAACGTTCTGTGGCTTGCACATTCATGCTTATCAAAGCCAGCATAGCCCACAGGACCAGCCCGCTGATACGAATCAGGCCACCACGCAATATTTGCAAAAAAAGCTCCGAAAATTCATTAATTGCAGCGTTCTAAGGCTGCTTCTTGTTGTTTATGGCGAGGTATTATGCGTATCGGCTATCTTAGAATCAACCATCGTATAAATTGCAGTCACTTCCGATTTCATCGCATCTGACGATTTTCTCAGGTTACACTATAGGCAGTAAACGATGAGATACATGCTATGACCTCACTACAGGATACCGGTTCGCGCGATTTACGGCGTCAGTACAGCCAGGCCAGGCAGAGCCGGGACCCGCGTTTTGACGGTATCTTTTTTGTTGCTGTTATGAGTACGGGAATATTCTGCCGACCGATTTGTCCGGCCCGGTTGCCCATGGAAAAAAACGTCCGGTACTTCACGCTGGCAGCCCAGGCGCTGCAGGAAGGGTTTCGGCCCTGCTTAAGATGCCGCCCCGACAGTGCACCGGATTCTCCGGCCTGGCGTGGCGTAGCTACCACTACCGAGCGCGCTCAGCGTTTGCTAAGTGAGTTACCTGCAAAGCCGGTTTCACAAATTGCACAACGACTGGGGATCAGCGAGCGTTATTTGCATGGCCTCATGCGCCAGCACCTGGGGCTGACACCAAAACAGGTACAGATTTACAGTCAGCTTTGGTTTGCCCGCAGGCTGCTTCAGCAAACCGGCTTATCGGTCACTGATATTGCTTTTGCGTGTGGTCTGCAATCCGCGCGGCGCCTGCAGGACTTAATGAAAAAATACTGGGATAAAACACCGACTATGTTAAGAAACAGCGAGAATCAGTCTCAGCACTCAGCAGATATTAATCTGTTTTTGCCCTGCCAGACGCCCTATAACTGGCCTCAGGTCAGAGACTTTATCGCTGCTCACAAGCTGGAGCGTGTGGAGGATATCGGTGAAAACCATTATGCGCGTGCTTTCGACTGGCAACAAAGCGAGGGGCATATCAAGGCGGTATTCAATTCAGCCCGCTGTGGTTTCGACGTAACCCTCAAACTGACTGACTTACAATATATCCAGCCGGTGATGGGCAATCTGGCCAGGATGCTGGATACCAATGCACAGCCTGAGCTCATTCACGATGCCTTATTGTCATCGGGAGTAAGTGAGCAGTACCTTACCCGGGGGCTTCGCTTTCCGGGTACCTGGGATGCTTTTGAAGCAGGATGTCGGGCTATTGTCGGGCAACAAATCTCTTTTAAAGCTGCCACCAGTTACATCAACCGGTTAGATAACCATATTGATAAGCAAAATCAGTTCGGTGCTGTATTTCCCACGGCGCAGGATGTTTTGAAACAGCCTGTCGACTTTCTCAAAATGCCGGCCTCCCGCCAGCGAACGCTGATGGCGTTTGCTGAGTCGTGTATTCATCACGGTGACGTGCCGGACTCCCAGATATTACTCGCCGTTAAGGGGATCGGGCCGTGGACGTGTCAGTACATTGCGCTTCGGGGTTACAACGCCTGTGATATTTACCTGAAAGGTGATTTGATTGTGCGCAATATGGCAGAAGCCTTATCTGTATCACCGGATAGCGCCGCTCCATGGCGCAGCTACCTCACCCTTCAGATGTGGCATATTGCCCTTGAAGAACGCGCGCAGGCTGCGGCGCAAAAAACCAAAAAGAAGAGGGCTGAATGATGTTCCAGCAAACCATATCGACCCCGTGCGGGCCACTGGTGGTCTGCGCCGGTGGCAGGGGCGTTACATCGGTAGAATTCGCAGAGCCGCAGCGCCGCGATTATCCGGGAGAGTTGACGCAGCATGCGTGTCAGGAGCTTAATCGGTATTTAAACGGCGAACCAGTGTGCTTTAGCGTACCGCTGGAGGTAGCTGGCACACCCTTTCAGCAACGCGTGTGGCAAGCCCTGAGACGGGTACCGTATGGACAGACCTGCACGTATGGGGACATTGCCAATGCGCTGGATAATCCGAAAGCGGTGCGCGCGGTAGGGGCGGCTAACGGCAAGAATCCTGTCGCTATTATTGTTCCCTGTCATCGCATTATCGGTGCGAATAAAAAGCTGACCGGGTATGCTGGCGGCCTGTGGCGAAAGCAGTATCTACTGGAACTGGAAGGAATAAACGACATATGCCAATAAGAGAAGTGCTTGCGCTGGTGTTGCTGGGGGCTATCTGGGGCGCCTCATTCATGTTCATGCGGGTAGCAGCGCCAGAGTTTGGAATATTTGCGTTGGTGGAAGTACGTACCGTACTGGCAACGCTGGTTCTGTTGCCGGTAGTTTTATTGAAAAAACAACAAGGCGATATGCGCCGTTTTTTCTGGCCTATTTTTGCGATCGGGGCTATTAACACCGCGATACCTTTTGCATTGTTTAACTACGCCAGCCTGCATCTTGAGGCCGGCGTTAACGCTATCTTAAACGCCACCGCGCCCATGTTTGGGGCTATGGTGGCATTTATCTGGCTTCACGAGCGACTGTCAAAAATTGCCGTGGCCGGATTAGGGCTGGGCTTCGTCGGGGTATTTGTTATCAGCGAGCAAAAGGTTAGCGGTGGTCAGTTAAGTGCTGTCCCTATTGTGGCGGCATGCCTGGCGACGTGCTGCTATGGCATCGCAGCCTGCATGATGAAACGCTGGCTAACCGGAGCACAGCCACTGGCAGTGGCAACGGGTAGCCAGGCAGTGGCATCGGTATTACTGTTTCCGCTGGCGGTAATGGAGTGGCCGCAAACCATGCCTTCAGCCAATGCGTGGACAAATGCCGTAGCGCTGGCGGTAGCCGGGACGGGCATTGCCTATATCCTGTATTTTCACCTGATCAGCGCGGTGGGTCCGTCAAAAGCGATCACCGTAGCCTATTTGGTGCCTTTATTCGCGATTGTCTGGGGGCTGATATTTTTGCGCGAAGCCATGTCCTTGCAAACATTGATTGGCGGCGCATGCATACTCAGCGGTGTAGCGATGACCACCGGTATCACAAAGCTGTTCGGCCGGCGCGGTTTCGCACCGGCTAAATAGCGAGATTAAGAGCCGGTATTCGTTAGTTAATAAGCTGCATTCTCACCAGGTTACATCCATCGCGGCGCGCCTGATACAGCGCGTCTTCAGCGTGGCTGGTAACCTCAGAAATCGTTCTGGGCGTAGCGGTATAGGAGATACCAAAAGACGCTGTCAGCTTTATCTGTAGCGCCCTTTCCACCGGCCGTAAGTTACTGATGCCTTCACGCAACGATTCAGCAATTTCAAACGCCTCGTGCGGCCCGATTTCTGGTAACAACAGGATAAACTCTTCGCTGCTCCAGCGACCAATAATATCTTTGCTGCGCAGGTTATCCTGCAGGTAGCTCAGAATGTGATGATAAACCTCGTCGCCGATGCTACGGCCATAGGTGTCATTAATCACAGAAAAATGATCGATATCCACCAGAATGATGCTTAACGAGTGATACGCTCGCATCAGATTTTTATAGTCATCGTTGACCTGATTGCGATCAGGGAGTCGCGCATGATGTGGCAGTACCACATCTTTGTGCATATCTTTTCTGAAATATGACAGCAGGTGATAAACCGTCAGGAATAACGCAAATACGATCACCAGAAGTGTAATCACGCTGGCAATAAAGGCTTGGGAAATTTCAGTTTGCCGTTTGTCCAGGGGGCTTAGCAGATACACCGTCCAGCCAAACTGATTCAGGTTTACCTCAGCAATCAGGTACTCCTGCTGGTTGATAGTAACTAGCCGGTTATTTAGCGCCCGGGAATTTTGTACTTTCTTAGGCAGGCTGGCATACCAGGATAACTCACTCATATTGGTAAAACGCGAATACCTCGCCATCAGGCGGGCATCAGAAGACAACATGATATCCCCCTGCTCATCAGCAAAGATAAAGTCATAGCCATATTGCTGCTTATACGTGCTGAATATCTGCAGAAAGCTTTTAAGACTTTTACCTACACCGAAAAAGCCCAGGAATTCATTCTGTTCATTAAAAATTTTAATATCGATATAAAAATGCGCGTCTTCCCATTTACCGATGTCGGCCACCGCATTTTGCGGCATATCCTTATACTTGAAATACCAGCTTACATCGCCTTCGACCAGATCGACGACCAGGCCATCAGACATGTACTGAATACGCTCATTTTCACTGGCTACAAAAAATGTCAGATTGAATTCCTGCTCCAGTCTGTCGAGCATCGCTACTGTCTTTTCTTTATCCAGCTTCGGCTTATCCATAAGCTCCATCAGCTCTTTTGACTGACCCAGCGCCTGGGCAGTATGCAGAGGCTTCATCAGTTCACTGGTAATGAGCGAGAATGCGGGGGAGAGAGATTGCTGTTGCGCCCGGCTTTGCTCTGCCACAATTTGAGTAATACTGAAATGCACCAGGGTGACGATGGCAACAGTCACGACCAGAAACAGCAGCAAGATACTGCGATGCAGCGTTCTGAAGGCTTTCACAGCTAACGCAATCTCCTTTGCTAATTGCATAAAATATAAGTAATTTCGAGTATACCCGTACATTCGGTGTACGACTAGCCATACCATTGATTAAACGAAAACCCTTTTTGCGCGTAATGAATCGCTGACTATTACTTTTTGCTTGGTTACACTAAGCCAAAATACTTTATTGCTAAGAAGTTTAAGGAATTTGCATGGCGTTTTCAGTCGTTATACTTGCCGCGGGTAAAGGAACCCGAATGAAGTCGGGTCTGCCAAAGGTACTGCACAAGGTAGGTGGTGTGCCTATGGTTCAACGGATCATCAATACTGTTGAACGGATGCAGGCCAGCGCCGTCCATCTGGTATACGGGCATGGTGGCGACCAGCTTCAAAGCACGGTGAGCGGCAATACGCTGAACTGGTGTCTGCAGGCAGAGCAGCTTGGCACCGGTCATGCAGTTCAACAAGCTGCCGGGCATGTGAAAGACGATGAGGATGTACTGATTCTGGTTGGCGATGCCCCACTAATTACCGAGCAAACGCTGCAGCGTCTGGTTGATGTAAAAGCGCGCTGCGATCTGGCTCTTCTGACCGTTAATCTGGATGACCCAACGGGAATGGGCCGCATTGTGCGTGAGGACAACGGGAATATCGCCGCTATTGTTGAGCATAAAGATGCCAGTGATGCGCAGCGCGAAATCACTGAGATCAACACCGGCATGATGATGATGAACGGTAAAGATCTGAAGCGCTGGCTGGATAATCTGAGCAATGATAACGCACAGGGTGAATACTACCTGACCGACGTGATTGCGATGGCAGCATCGGAAGGCAAGGCGATACAGGCTGCTCAGCCTGATGAAGTGATTGAGGTTGAAGGCGTTAATAATCGCGAGCACCTGGCAAAACTAGAGCGCGCACTGCAAAAATGGCAGGCGAGTGCATTAATGCACAATGGCGCTACGCTGGCAGACCCGGCGCGCGTTGATATTCGTGGCAACGTTACCACTGGTCAGGATGTTTTTATTGATGTAAATGCCGTTTTTGAAGGTCAGGTCGTGTTAGGCAATAACGTTGTTATTGGTCCGAACTGTGTACTGAAAGACTGTGAGATTGGCGACGATGTCACTATTGAAGCCAACAGTATTGTTGAGCAGGCGCAGGTTGACAGCGATTGTAATGTTGGCCCATTCGCACGACTTCGCCCCGGTGCAATCATGCACAAAGGCGCCAAAGTCGGCAACTTTGTTGAAATGAAAAAGTCCGTGCTGGGTGAAGGTGCCAAAGCCAATCACCTGACTTACCTGGGAGATGCCACCATTGGGCCTAAAGCCAATATCGGTGCCGGTACCATTACCTGCAATTACGATGGCGTGAATAAATCCAAAACCGTTATTGGGGCGAATGCCTTTATCGGCTCAAACTCATCGTTGGTGGCACCGGTTGAAATTGGTGACAACGCCACCGTGGGTGCTGGAAGCACAATTACCTCAACCGTGGAAAACGATGCACTGGCGGTGGCCAGAGGCAAGCAACGCAACATTGCTAGCTGGCCGCGCCCTACCAAAAAATAAAGATAGCGGGCATCATGATGACAAATGCATGATGCCCTGATAATTCCCTCGTTGTACCCCTTATGTAGTATTCCTGCTTATACTCCTTTTTAACCTGCCTTTCAGGAGACCATAATGATCACCACACTACTTGTGGGTTTTGGCTTTTCTGCCAGAACATTCCATTTGCCATTTCTGATGCATAACGATGCTTTTACGGTAACAGCGGTGGTGTCATCACGCCCAAATGATGTAAAGGCGGTGCTACCAGAGGCAGAAGTTTTTGAAACGCTGGCGCAGGCACTGGAGGCCGTTTCGCCGGACCTAAGCATTATCACGACGCCTAATCATCTGCATTTTGACCAGGCACGGCAGTGTTTATCGGCAGGCAGCCACGTACTGGCAGAAAAACCATTTGTGTTATCAGCCGCTGATGCAGAATCGCTGGTGGCGCAGGCGACACTGGTCAATCGTTCTGTGCATGTTTATAAAAACCGGCGGTTCGACGGCGACTTTCTTACTGTAAAGTCGCTGATCAACTCACAGCAGTTGGGCAGCATACGTCGTATGGAGAGTCGCTTCGACCGCTTTCGTCCGGTACCACGAAATCGCTGGCGCGAAAATGCAGGCCCGGGAGCGGGGATATTCTGGGATCTCGGTCCACATCTGCTCGACCAGGCCGTACAGTTGTTCGGTATGCCCGAGTCGGTTCAGGCAAGTATTGATACCCTGCGCGACGGCGGGCAGAGCGATGACTGCTTTGACGTCAGCCTGTTTTATCCAAATCTTCATGTCAGAGTCGGCAGCAGTGCCTTTCAGGCTGGGGAAACATTACGGTTTGATATTCAGGGCGATAAAGGAAGCTATAGAAAGTTTGGTCTGGACCCCCAGGAGCAAGCGCTCAGAGACAGCAGGGACCTTAACGACAATCAATGGGGTACGACTGGACCCAACGAGCATGGAAAGTTTTATAATGAAACTAAAGGTGAAACTATCGAAACCTGTCAGGGTGACTACCGCCAGTTTTATCAGCAGCTCGCTGAAAGTGTTTTATCCAACGCCAAGTCCCCATGCAGCGCCGAGTCAACGATCCCAGTTATCCGTCTTATTGAGCTGTCCCAAGAGAGTAATGCGAAAAATAAGAAAGTTTTTGTTTCGAAACAAAACTAAATTAAGTTGCATTGCGTAATAAATTTCGATTTAATAACTTTCGTTTTGTAATTAACAAGTTTCAATATGCAGCGACGTAATACCGAGGCACGCCGGGAGGCAATTGTAGAGTGGGTAAACCGGGACGGACATGTCCAGGTCGAGTCACTGGCTGCCGAATTTGGTACCTCAGAAGTGACTATCCGAAAGGACCTGACAACTTTAGCCGCCCAGAAACTACTGGTCCGCCAGTTTGGCGGTGCCGCGCCAATTCAGACTTCTGCCGATAGCCTGTCCCACAATCGCACTGATGCGCGTGCTGCATTAGGTCAGGCAGAGGATAAAAGCGCGTCAGCACGTAAGCACGCGATCGGGGTAGCTGCAGCCCGCCTGGTCAGTAACAACAGCCGTATTATCATCGATAGCGGCAGTACGACGGCCTGCATGCTACCGCACCTCGATAGTCATTCGCGGTTAGTGGTTATGACCAATTCACTGCATGTGGCGTCAACACTGACCGGCTTCGACAGTGAACCCACAGTACTGATGACCGGTGGAACGTGGGATGCACAATCACAGTCATTTCAGGGGCATATGGCCGAACAAATGACGCAGGCTTACAGTTTTGATCTAGCCTTTATAGGTGCCTCAGGCCTGGATGTCAGCAGAGGAACTACAACCTTTAACGAGTTAACCGGGCTGACCCAGACAATGGCCAGTACCGCTAAAGATGTCGTTATCATGGCCGAGTCCGGCAAATTTTTGCATAAAATGCCGAATCTTGAGTTACCGTGGCACAGTATTGCTTATCTGGTCACAGACAATGATATCGATGAAAAGACGAAACAAACAATTGAAAAGCAAGGTGTAACGGTGATTACCGTAGCGCCGGATGGAGAGTAGGATATGTGTGGAATTGTAGGCGCAGTCGCCGAACGTAATGTTGTTGAGATCCTTCTGGAAGGACTCAAACGTCTTGAGTACCGTGGTTATGATTCAGCCGGCGTTGCGCTGCTTGATAATGACGGTGGTATTAATCGCCTTCGCCGCACCGGCAAAGTACAGGAACTGGTGGACGCTGTTGCCCAGCACGGTGCGCCTGGTACGACAGGGATCGCGCATACCCGCTGGGCCACCCATGGCGGCGTAACTGAAAGTAACGCCCACCCACATACCTCCAGCGAGCGTATCGCCGTTGTACATAATGGTATTATCGAAAACTATATCGACCTGCGTGAAAAGCTCAGTGCAGCCGGTTATCAGTTCACCAGCGATACCGATACAGAAACCATTGCCCACACCGTTCATGCTGAACTTGAGAAAGGCGCCGACCTGCTCAAAGCTGTGCAGAATTCTGTTGCTCAGTTTCACGGTGCGTATGGCACCGTTATTATGGATCGTGAAGACCCTTCAAAAGTAGTGGTAGCGCGTTCTGGCAGCCCCCTGGTTATCGGCCTGGGTCTGGGCGAGAACTTCATTGCTTCTGACCAAATGGCGTTATTGCCGGTGACTCGTCGCTTCATCTTTTTAGAAGAAGGGGATGTGGCTCAGGTTACCCGCCGTGAAGTACTGATTTTTGATAAAAATGGTGAGCCGGTAGAGCGTGAAATTGTAGACTCGAAAGTCGAGCACGACGCGGGCGACAAAGCAGGCTACCGCCACTACATGCTCAAGGAAATTCACGAACAACCAACCGTTGTGCGTAATACCTTAAAAGATCGTCTGGATGAGCATGGCCTGATGACCAATATTTTTGGCGATCAGGCAGTAGAGATTCTGGCCAAGGTAAAACACGTGCAAATTATTGCATGCGGTACCAGCTATCACGCGGGTATGACAGCACGTTACTGGCTGGAGCAATACGCGAATGTATCTTGCGGCATCGAAATCGCTTCAGAATTCAGATACCGCAAATCAGTGGTTCATGAAAACAGCTTGCTGGTTACTATTTCGCAGTCGGGCGAAACCGCCGATACACTGGCCGCACTGCGTCTGGCTAAAGACCTGGGCTACATGTCCAGCCTGACTATTTGTAACGTACCAGGCTCTTCACTGGTGCGAGAGTCAGATATGGCATTTATGACCAAAGCCGGTGCCGAAATCGGGGTAGCCTCTACTAAAGCCTTTACCACGCAGCTAACCGCATTTTTAATGCTGACCCTGGCGATTGGTGAACACAACGGCCTTACCAGCGACGATAAAGCGCAAATCGTGCGCGGCTTGCACAGCCTGCCCGCTAAGCTGGAAGAAACGCTGACTATCAGCGAAGGCATTGAAGATCTGGCCGAGGAGTTTGCTGACAAGAACCATAGCCTGTTCCTGGGGCGTGGTGATCAGTATCCGATTGCTATGGAAGGTGCGCTGAAGCTTAAAGAGATTTCGTATATACATGCAGAAGCGTACGCTTCAGGCGAACTTAAACACGGCCCACTAGCACTGATAGATGATGAGATGCCGGTTATCGTGGTTGCGCCGAACAACGAGCTGCTTGAAAAGCTGAAGTCTAACGTAGAAGAAGTACGCGCCCGTGGCGGTATCATGTATGTATTTGCTGATAAGGATGCCAACTTCAAAGGCGATGAAACCATGCGTGTTATCAACGTACCGCATTGCGAACCCGCTATCGCACCAATTATCTATACGCTGCCACTTCAGCTGCTGTCCTATTATGTGGCACTGATTAAAGGCACTGACGTCGACCAGCCTCGTAACCTGGCTAAGTCGGTAACGGTAGAATAAGAAGTTGTTATTTGAAATAAGGTCACCATCAGGTGGCCTTTTTTGTTTCTACGGGTAAGTAAAAATCTCTCAACTCAAAGATTTTGTTCTACAACGGCACTAAATATGTTCTGGCAGGCGCGAATTCATCTGAAGCTATTTCGATTTAAATGACTCGTAGTTTGGCTTAGCGGTTTTGATATTCGTTGTGTTGGAATATTTTTAAGCGCTGACTATAACCGTTTAATCCGATTAATGATTAAAGGCGTTACCGAGTCGTGAATACCGCCGGTCGGGCCAAACATAAAATGATATTTCTTCTGACTTCCATCTTTTTTATTAACCAATACATGCTTTTCGATAATGGTAAGGTTCTCAATCTCTTCTGCGCGAATTTTAGTGAAAGTAGGAAATGTTTGGATATAGATATAATTTCCGCGCTTGATGATTGAGTGTCTGCCCCATATCCAGCAAACCAGCGTTACCATTAAAACAACCGTTATATAAAAAACAAAGCGCGTAGATTGGTTCTCAGGTGCAATCGCCCCCGCGAATATAAATACAAGAAACAATGTCGTGGTGTAATTTAATAAAAATAGTACAGTCATTTTATCTACCAGAAAGAGAGGCTGATGCCTCTCTTAATTATGGATAACAAAAATAGGCCCCACCAATGGTGCCAATTGCCGAGCCTAAAGCGCTACCACCCGTGATGCCAGCACCAGCGCCGAAGCCAAAGCCGCCCACAAAACCTGCGACACCACCAATAACTCCACCAGCAATACCGCCACCAACAGCCCAGTTAGACATGCAGTCACCACCAGAAATTTGAGATATCTCGTTAAGTTCTAATTCTTTCATTTCGCTATCCTTAAGGTATGCACACTGCTGTGCCAATCTGCGTTCCAAACCCGAAGCCCCAGAGTGCGCCAGGTCCCATACCAATCCCTGCTGTAGCAATACCACCACCGATAAAGCCGCCCAGTGCACCCAATGCACCAAAACTGGCTACGCAAACGCTTTCGTCCAAACCGGCGCCATTTACGCTATTCAGCTCTTCTAAGGTTAATTCATTCAAGATAATAATCTCCAAATAATTATGTTGTTCCCCTCAACAGAGGACCAACACAGATTATCTAATCCTGTGAAACTTGATACTGAACTGATGAATAGCTTTTGGGGTTAACGAGAAGTCCCGCATACTGCGGTTGGACGCTGATGGAGATTGCGCTATTCACCGGTTTGCCCACTTTAGTTGCTCCGTATAATTTACCGACTGGCAGCAAAAGACAAACAACGGACGGCCACCACTAATCTCGACGCTTTTTCTAATGGAAAACTGAGCTTATCTATAGGGATGTAAATGACCGCTCCCTAAGAGCGGTTTAACTTCCAACTTTAACGCTTTGCGTAAACTCTTTCCTTCCAGTTATTTCTATTTTCTTTAAGTTCGTTATCACAAAAAAACAGCATTGCGAGATACAAATGCTCGGCAAATCCACGAGCGTACTCTTCATGCATTTCATAAATAATTCTATTTTCTCGTGTTACTTTGGCATACTCCCGAAAGCCTTTTCTATCGAGGTACTTGTCGCGCTGTTCAGGCATTACCTTATCCATGACTTTATTAACCATGATGTAAGCTTCGCCAATTAAGCTCTGAACAGATTTATCACTGGGCTTTAATGACACAATATCGGCGTATTTTTTACACCATTTTGCTGATTCATCACTCATCACAGCCATTTCGCTTTCCGAAAAATTTGAATAAGCTTGGGCTATCTTCCCTCCTCCCTTTTTATCGGCCTCGAGTAAATTCGCTTTCCAGTTTTTGGCTCTTTCATCTGATAAAGAACTAAATAGAATATCAATATTCTGCTCGCCTCTTAGTGCACCCATTGCTATCTCCAAGTTTTCAATTATCAATTGAGTTTCAGTTTGGCGTTGAATAAGAGCAGAGTGTTGGGCCCTGAGTGACTCTATCAAAGGCTTTGAAGTGGTTATCATGCTACGTATTTCGTCTAAGGAGAAATCGAGCTGTCTATAAAAAACGATTTGTTGAAGACGCACTGCATCATCTAGGGTATAGAAACGATAACCATTGTCTAAGTTTCGCTTCGCTTTAAGTATCCCAATTTGATCATAATAATGAAGGGTACGTATGCTTACTTTCGCTAATTCACCTAGCTCTTTCACCTGATATGTTTTATTTTCACTCATAGAACACGCTTTCAAAATTCAACGATAGCAGCATGAAGTATAACGCTGCGTGAGGGTCAAGGCTTCATGAGTGGCTTCAAATTTTTAATCGGATTGTTATTCGGAAAGACGAATTGCTGAGTTGACCTCAAGTTCCTTTCAGACGCACGTTTTTCGAAGTTCGTTTTACATACAGAGCAGCCCTACAGCGAGTCTTCACTGGCGTCAATAGACAAAGAACGGACATCTGATTATTTTTGTCATAGTGGCTGGTTCGTCTGGAATACGGACGATACATTCATCTTCGTTTATTCTCGGCAGGCTTCGCCATCTATTAATACGGTTTCGATGGTTTCGTTATCAGCGTCTACGAAACGATACTCCATGGTAATGCCCAAGCGTCTTACAGAGCGGCTGACAACAGACTTCTTGTCGCAGTACAAGGGAATAGCGTTCTGCCCTAAGCTTCGGTGTAAATTATCTTTGATGCGCTTTCGCGTATCTTGATCGGCATCGGCAATATGAAACGATGTTAACTGCGTAATAATGACGTGGGTGTGCCCATCCATGAAGGTATCAAGCTCGGTGATATTCTCATTTGCCCTTTTAGAATAGCCTTTTCGTCGTTCGCTAACTTCCTTCACGTAGTTGTCCATACTCAGGCTTTGGGCGCAGGTATTGAAGGCAATACAAAGTAGAAGTGCTTGTAGCATTTTCATTTTTAAAGTTCCTTTTTGCCCTTATATTAATTGATTGACAGTAACTGAGCGAGGGTAAGGTGAAAAATTCTCTACATTAAGAGCGATGCAGACCTCATCATGAATGCACGATTTTTAGTTTCTCTTTGATCGGCAATCTAATCAGAAATTGACTGTCTGATATCCGTAATTCGCTCATAGCTGCCTTAAAAATTGCAATGAGCCCACGGCCATATAATCTTAAATAACAGCAACTGGTACTAAGCTGACCCGAATTCAGATAATAAGTGCACCACTCATGGTTAACGGGTGATAGATGATCAACTGCCTGTTGGTGGTATTCTAAAGTCGCCAAACAATTAGAGTATTACCATGAGTTACAAGCAGTTGATCGAGGGACAACGATACCAGATTGAGGCCTACTTACGCGAGGGTTTCAGTTATCGGGAGATCGGAAAACGTCTGAGCGTGAGTCACAGCACAATCAGCCGGGAAGTAAATCGCAATAGAATTCGGGATAACCACTATTTGCCGGAAGTCGCTCAGGCAAAAGCACTGAAGCGCCGCAGCCAGGCCGCAAAGTTCAGGATATCTGAACTGACGATTACCTTTGTTGAGTTCGGGCTGAACCAGAAATGGAGCCCTGAGCAGATTGCTGGTGTAGGTAAAATCATCGGTCATCACGTCAGTCACGAATGGATTTATCGCTACGTCCAGCGTGATAAATTACGTGGCGGTAGGTTGTACAAACAGCTGCGCCAGAGTCACAGAAGGTATCGTAAAGGTGACCGTGCGAAGCGGATAATTATCCCGAATCGCGTTGGCATTGAGCATCGTCCCGCTATCGTGAACAAGAAAAAGCGGTTCGGTGACTGGGAAGCTGACACGGTTCTGGGCAAGCAAGGAACGGGCGCGATTGTTAGTTTAGTCGAGCGCAAAAGTAAGCTTTACCTGATACGCAAAGTGCCAGCGAAAAGCGCAGCAGACGTGGCCCGAGCCATGGTTGGGATGCTCTGGAAATATCGAGGTCATGTCCGAACAATCACAGCGGACAACGGCAGCGAATTCTGTGACCACGCGCTGGTCGCTGAGAAGCTCAAAACCAATATCTACTTCGCGAATCCGTACTCATCATGGGAACGCGGACTGAATGAGAACTTCAACGGTTTACTGCGCCAGTACATCCGGAAAGGCACCGATTTACGGACGGTATCGGATAGGCAAATTAGTGAAATAGAGCGGGCATTAAATGCCAGACCGAGAAAGTGCCTCGGCTTCAGGCAACCTGTTGCGGTATTCAATGAATTACGCAAGGCTGCCTAATTTAGCGAGTGGTGCACTTCGGAGTTGAATTCGCGGATACGAGAAATGATGATTCGTAGAAAACGAGTATGAGTCATAGTTATTATATCTTAAGTTGCCTGACTTCATTTAATATTCAGCAAGTTTGGTCAAGAATCCATTCCCGTAAAACTTCAATATAGAGCGGCTAAGGAGAGAATTGCTTACATGTCTGTATATCACCATCGATTCGAAAAAGTTGTCAGCTATATTGAACAACATCTCGATACAAACATTGATGTTGATTCGCTGTGTGATCACGTACATCTATCCAAATTCCATTTTCATAGGCAGTGCTCAGCGTATTTTGGTATCTCTGTGACCAAACTGATAAGACTGCTGAGACTTAAAAAAGCGGCTTTTCAGCTAGCCTATAGGGTTGAAGAAAGGATTTTGGACATAGCATTGAAGAATGGCTATAGCAGTCATGAAGCTTTTTCTCGGACTTTCAAAAAGTATTTTTTAAAGAGTCCTTCCAGTTTCAGGCAATCACCTGACTGGGCTCCTTGGCGCTTTCACTATGAACCTGTGTTGAAGCTAAGGACCGAAACAATGCATAACAGCAAAGATTTTAACGTTGACCTTATTGAAGTTGATGAAACACTAATCGCGGTTAAAGAGCACCGTGGAACACCAAGGCTATTAGGTCAATCAATAAGGCAATTTATTGAGTGGAGGAAGGCCCAGAAACTCCCTCCGAGTAAAAGTAAGACATACAACCTCGTGTACGATGACCCCACTACCACTGCACCGGAAGACTATCGATTTGATATTTGTTGCGCCATCGTTACGCCCGTTGCCGCCAATAGCTACAATATAGTGAACAAAGTTATTCCTGCGGGAATGTGTGCCGTGCTTCGCCACTGTGGTAGTGACGACACGATTGGTAACGCGGTAAATTATCTTTATAACCAATGGCTCCCAGAGTCGGGCCGCGAGTTGCGAGACTTTCCTCTTTATTTTGAAAGAGTGAGCTTCTTCCCTGATGTCTCAGAAAATGACGTGATAACGGATATCTTCCTACCAATCGAATAGTCGCAAATCGAGTAGGATTTAGTTTACCGTCACAGCGCTGCTCCCTCCCCCTGCAACTGAGTGGCGGTTTTACCCGTTTCCAAGCCAATAGCATGCGTCGTTGACCAATACCATTCACGATTTGTAACAAACTCACGCAGTTTTACTTTTTCTTTTTCGCTATTCTGAGCCTAGCGTAGTATCAAACACGTTTTGCTTGGCATACGGAACAAGAGCGTAGTGAATGAAACACAGGGAAAATGCGGGTTTTGAAAGGGCCAAGCGATACTTCTATATTGATGCTTTAAGAGTCTTGGCGATTCTTCTGGTATTTGTTTATCACGTCAACATGATATTTGTTGCTGAATGGGACTGGCATATCAAGGCAGATAGCACCAGTAACGTTCTTATGGAGATAAATTATTGGATGCAATTTTTTCGTATGCCATTGCTGTTTTTTGTATCCGGCTTTATCTCCTGCATTCTTCTTGAACGGCTTTCAGCACAGCGGTTTGCGCTTTCAAGATTCAAGCGCCTTATCATACCAACCGTAATCTGGACCTTTGTACTCGTTGCACCACAGATATACTTCGAAAGAAAACTTGAAGGTGCTGAGTTTAACTATGTGGAGTTCTACCAGAGTTTTCTTACATTTGAACTTTGGCCTGCCGGGAATTTTCACTGGTTGCACCTGTGGTTTATTCCATACCTTTTTGCTTACAACCTTCTGTCTATACCTGTTTTCAGAAGTATTCAGAGAAAAAAGACAGAATTCAGTATTTCTCACACCAAGTTGTCGTTATGTATTGCAGCTTTCGTATGTGTAGCCGTCACCCCATACACGTTTCTAAGTGTCCGTTTTCCCGTCACTTATGACTTTATTAATGACTATGCACGACATGCGCAGTTTATCCCCTTTGTCTTAGCGGGGCTTTTTGCATACCGGTTCGAGCCGATAATGGACTACTTGGAAGCCAAGAGAGTGGTTCTATTACGAGCGGCTTTCTTGCTTATAATTATCATCAATGTAGTGCGTTGGAATGGCTGGGAGCCGAAAGCGCTTTGGGATGACTGGCTCAGTCATCCAGTGTCTTACTTCTTCATATTGCTGCTGAATGTCAACTCATGGATGTGGGTGTTGGCAATTTTGGGGTATGGGAAGCGCTATTTAAATAAAGGTAGCGAGCTTTTAACTTATTCAAACAAAGCTGTTTATCCCTTTTATATTTTACATCAAACCGTGATTGTTACTGTTGGATACTATGTGGTGCAAACCAATGATGGTGCTGTATTCAAGTACATGTTTATTTTAGGAGCGTGTTTTGTAATAAGTATGGGCATCTATCATCTGTACATCAGACCTTTTAAGAGCATGAGGATACTTTTCGGGAGCAAATAAGTCGGCATAGGCCCGGTACTCTTGAAAGTAGGTTACAGCGGATAGCAGACCTTGAGATAATTACTTTCGTGGTCCACTCTAGACAAATTGCGGACTTTCAATTTGATTTCAGTTAACCTCAAGCGAATCGACAAATTTGCAGTATTCCATGAATAGACTGACTACCGTCGCACTTTTTTCTATCTTTATACTACTATCGTTTTCACCTCACCACAGAGCTGACGCTGAAGGTTTTAAATTACAGCAAACGTTATTTGATGGTGTGAATGGTGTTGATGGGTTAGACAATCCGAGGCAAGTCAGGGTATCACCAGATGGTTCGTATGTTTGGGTGACCAGTGCTGATGACAATTCGATATTGATACTTGAGTTGGACGAATTCTTAACACCGATTCAGATTTTTAAAAGCAAAAAATCGTTAGATTCAGAAACTGAATTAAAGCTGGAGGGTGCGACAGGGCTAGCACTTCTTAACGGCGGAACCACCGCTGTTGTTGCAAGCTTTTACGATAGTGCTCTGTCCTCTTTCAAGCAAGATGATCAGTCCAGATTCATACCGTCAGAGATAATTACTGACAACTTGGGGTATGAGCTTGTTTTTAAAAGAGATAAATCACTAAATGACGTCGATGATCTAGGGATACTTGGAGCTTGGGGGGTCAGTGTTTCTTCTGACGAACAGCAATTATTTGTTGCGAGTTACAAGAGCGATGCAATCTCGGTTTTCGATATTAAAATTAATTCTCAATTGACTTTCAATAGTAAAATCAACTCTAAAGACCTGAGTCCCTATATGCTTGGAAAGCCTGTAAGTGTGGTTTATTCGCAAGCAAATAATGAGTTAGTCGTCGCTGGCTTTGAAGGTAATGTCCTCAACATCTTTTCACAAGATGAACATGGCAAATTTACTCACAAGCAAATGATCAACAATAGTGAAAATACACAAAACCTTCTGGTTAATCCTCAATACTTAGCCCTTTCATCAGATAGCAGATTTATCTATGTCGCTTGCTCAGGTAGCAGCGCAGTTTTGGTATTTAAAAGAACCAATGAAGGGTATGTTTTTATGCAGTCTATTACTCAATCGGAAACTCATGGTTCTGGACTCGGAGGTGTCGCAACTTTAGCACTATCCAGTGATGGTTCAAATCTTTATGCAGCAGGTGAATTTGATAAGGGAGTCCTTCAATTCAAAATCAGCGATGATGGAAGCTTGGATTTTGAAGAAAAAATCCATGTCGAGGCAAATGAGATTGAAGGAGTTACATCAATCGCTCTCTCAGAGGATGGAAAACACATGCTGCTCAGTCTAGGTAAAAAAGATGCTCTCTATTTGCTGAAAAAGAATGAGTGAATTTACAACAAAGGAGGCCTGAATAATTTAACAAGAGGAGCCCTTGTTTCTTTTGGCAACTAGTGATCAACGACCGCAATACGTACAAAGCTGCCGCCCAACCTTCCATTGACAAACGTCTGCACAAAATAACCCACCACTTGCCATGGCTGGTCGCAGCGCCTACGCTTTAAATACCAGAGTGGTATTTTACTGCTTCATCTGTACTCGCTTTCGCTCTGTTCTTCTGGCTGTAATAGTCAAATTCTCAAATACGTTATCACCTGAATCCGACCGGGGTTAAGTTTTCTGTCATCCCTTCTGTAGCCGGAGTTACTTGCGGGGCTTAAGATGAATAAATGCTTTCTACCGGGAATTGTATTAGTTATCTCACTGTCTGCGACCGCGCAGGAGAGTGAGGTCGCGGATATGTCTGATCCGCTGGCCATTTATACGCAGGGCGGCGTGGGTTTTTCGGATAAAGGAATAAACCTTAAACTTGGCAAGGCTTATGATACGGGCGATCCTTCCACCGCTGCGCAGTATGTTATTGAGGCCAAAGGTTTGCTTGGGGATTGGGCTGGCTGGCGTTCTGATAACCGTACCACTCAGTCGCTGGACTCTGTCAGGTTTCGTAACTTCAATGTCACGCTGCCAACGATGCAGGCATCACAGATTGATGTGAATTATTCGTTCCGTGCCAATGCGGTTGCTGATGAAAGCGCCGATATTTCTTACTCCTTTATCAAAGCTTTACCGCCCACCGGCGCGTTTACCTTTTATCCTCTGGCAGGGGTGGGTGCATCTATTGGTAAAGATCGTCAGCGAAGTGGCGGGCAAATTGACGACGGTTACGGGTTTATGGGTGTTTATGGTCTTATCGGCATGTACTCTTTAATGACTATTACCGATAAAATATGGTTAAATTATAATCCATTCTGGCTCACCACTATCGGTGGAAACAGCTATTATAAAGACAATTATTACGGTATTGATGAAAGCCACTTGCTAACCCACGAGCTGGCACTGAGTTATCAAATCTCACCCAGAATGAACGTAAGACTATTCGCAAACTGGAATGAAAATATCGACTTAACAGACGGTGACCATCGCATTGAATTTAATTATCAGTTTTAAGGCTCGGCGGCATATTGCGCAATAACAGCAGGGGACCGCTCATTTGACGTATATTATTCAGAGACTGACATTTATCGGGCTATCGCTATTATTTGCTGCACAGTTATTCGTTGCACATAGTGTGGCTGAACCGCAATGTCAGTCGTGCCATGAAAAGCAGGTTAACGACTGGCGGCAGTCCCATCACTATTTTGCCATGAATGAGGCAAGCGCTGAGTCTGTTGCTGGCGATTTCTCTAATAAAGAAATGCCCTATCAGTCCGGCACGCTAACGCTGATCAAAAATGACGAAGGATATTGGCTGGTTACAAAGGATAATAAAGGTCAGGCAAGTCGCGAGAAAATCCGGTACACCTTTGGTTATTATCCGCTGCAGCAATATATGGTTGCAGACGGGCGAGGCGGGTACCAGTTCATACCGCTGGCCTGGGATAGCCGCGCGAAAGACGAGGGAGGACAACGCTGGTTCGTGCTTCACCCTGACCAGCAGGCCCACGATGAATTTCATCCCTCGCAAATGGGTCAGAACTGGAACCATATGTGCGCTGATTGCCACAGTACCGACTTTGAAAAAAACTATGCGGCAAAAACCAATCAATTCGCTTCTTCCTTCAGTCGCATTAACGTTAGTTGCGCAGCCTGCCACGGCGACGCGACTTCACATCTGGCGTGGGCTAACGGCGATAGTGAGAGTAATAGTAAGAACAAAGGTTTTGAAAAATCGCTGAGCAAGTCAGTCAGTGGGTTTGAGCAAGCCAGTAACGGCAAATTGAAGCCAGTTTCCGAGCGGCAGCCATCGGCGCAAGTTGCGGTATGTGCTACTTGTCACTCCCGCCGAACGCAATTGCAGGACCGTGACCCCGCAGCCTCTTTCTACGATACTTATAGTCCGGCGCTAATCACCGAACCGCTTTATTTTAATGACGGGCAGGTGCGCGATGAGACGTATGTGTGGGGCTCATTTTTGCAAAGTAAGATGTTTAAGGCGGGCGTCACCTGCACCAATTGCCATAATCCGCATTCCGGGCAGCTGGTACGTTCAGGCAATCAAACCTGCACGCAATGTCATGCAACTAACGTATTTGATGATGTTTCCCACCACGGGCACACAAATACGGGGCCGCAAACCCAGTGTGTCAATTGTCACATGCCGGAAACCACCTTTATGCAGGTTGACTCACGACGTGATCACAGCTTTCGCGTCCCCAGGCCTGATTTAACAGAGCAGACCGGTGCGCCAAATGCGTGTAACAGCTGTCACGATGACAAATCCGCACAGTGGGCTACAAAGGCAATTCTATCCTGGCACCCTGATTCATCAATTATAGGCTCGGCGCATTATGCGCAGACGTTTCATACCAGTGAGCGACGCCTGCCGGATGCCTCACAATTATTAAGTCGTATTGCACAGGATAATCAGTATAACGACATCGTCAGGGCCTCAGCGCTGGCCCGTCTGGCTCCTTTTGCGGATAACAATGCAGTGGTGGCAATCAGTCGGGCTGTGCGCGACGATGAACCGCTCAAACGCCTGGGTGCAATAACCGGGGCACGAGGTTTTGCGCTGACCGACCAGCTAAGGCTGCTGGGGCCGCTGTTAAGTGATTCGAGACTGGCTATTCGTAGTGCTGCCGGGCGGGCGCTGGCAGGTGTGCTAACCCCGGAATTTAAAGATTCAATCACGGCCGCGCAGCGCAAGACGCTGACTTCTGCGGTGCAGGATTACCGAAACACGCAAACTTATCAGGCTGAGCGTGGCTCGGCGCATACCAATCTTGGCAACCTGGCACTGGTGCTCAATGATCAGCAACAGGCAGAAAAGCACTACCGCGATGCGATTCAGGTAGAACCCATATACATGCCAGCATACATTAATTTGGCCGAGCTGCTGCGTCGCTCGCAAAGCGAAGCCAAAAGTCGTGATGTACTTAATCAGGCGCTGAAAATAAGTCCAAACGCGCCTGATATTCACTATGCCCTGGCGATGAGCTGGATCAGAGAAAAACAACGCAATAAAGCGCGTGAGCATTTGAAAATAGCGACAGAAAGTGGTGCGGTGCGGTATTTGTACACGTATGGATTGCTGTTAAACGAGATGGGTGAAAAAAGCGCGGCGACCGTCGCCCTCGAAAAGGCGTTTGAAACCGACGACGCCAATCCGGAGCTTACCTATCTGTTAGTGCAGATAAACCTGCAACAAAAGCATCATGCTAAAGCGCTGAAATACGCAAAACATCTGTCAGCGCTGTTACCCGGTAATCCGCAAATTAAGGCGTTGGTCGAAAAGCTTGAATTACAGCGTTATCTGAATAACGGGCAGTAGCCTGTGCCACCTGCTGATGCAGATGGCACATGAGGACTAGCGCGTGGTCGATACAGATTTTGCTTTGTTGATCGCCTCATTAATATTCAGTGAGGCAGCTTCCTGACGGGGCGGAAATTCCTCAAAGGTTTTTATATGCTCAGTCAGTAATGATATTGCCGGTTGCATCACCCAGCTTTTGCGCATGATTTGATGAAAGCCGGTTACGCCATCGTAATGCTCCATGGGATCTTTACGCAAATTAAACAACTTGGGCATGGTGTGAGTGACTAAATCTTCGTAATAACGGCCGCCGGGTTTGGTGGCGAAATGCATTTTCCAGGGGCCTACCCTTACTGCTGTCAGCTGTGACTCGTAATAATAAAAGAAATGGTTTCGGGCCGACTCGTCTGCCTCACCTTTCCAGTAAGCCAGGTTGTTCTCGCCGTCGATATACACGCTGTGCGCTTTTTTCATTGCTTCGCGCAGATTCGGCTCGCCTACCGCTGCCGCGATAGTGGGGAACACATCTTCGTGGGAGGAAATGCCATTACGCTTTTCACCGGCAGGAATATTTCCGGGCCAGCGCACAAGAAACGGCACCCGTACCCCGCCCTCCCAGGTTGTCATTTTCTCTCCGCGGAATTTAGTGGTGCCGGCATCCGGCCAGCTGCTTTGTTCCGGGCCGTTATCGGTGGTGTAGATAACAATAGTGTTATCGGCAATGTTTAACTGCTCCAGTTTATCCAGCAGCTTGCCTATATGACCATCGTGTTCAATGAGGCCGCTGCCAAACACATCTTCTTCAGAGCTGATTTGAGTTGCAAGATGCCGGCTTTCAGGCTTCAGGTGAGTGTAAACATGCATACGGCTGGTGGCATGCCAGACAAAAAATGGCTTATCGGCTTTTACCGCCCGCTCAATAAAATCGATGGTTTTTGCCAGAATTTCCTCATCAAACGTTTCCATGCGTTTGCGGGTCAGCGGGCCGGTATCTTTCACTCTGCCATCGGCGTAAGACTCAATGACTCCACGCGGGCCAAACTTTTTCTTAAACGCGTCTGACTTGGGATAATCTTCCTGTTCCGGCTCTTCGGAAACATTAAGATGGTAAAGATTGCCAAAAAACTCATCAAAGCCGTGATTGGTAGGCAGGTGCTCATCCAAATCACCCAGATGATTCTTACCAAACTGCGCGGTCATATAACCCCGTTCTTTTAAAAACTCCGCGATGGTTGGGTCTTCTTCTTTAATGCCTAGGGGGTTACCGGGCTGGCCGACGGTAGTTAAGCCGGTGCGCACCGGCAACTGGCCCATCAGAAAGGCGGCACGTCCGGCAGTGCAACTTGGCTGAGCATAATGATCAGTAAAAAGAATGCCTTCTTCAGCAATACGATCGATATTGGGCGTATTGTAAGTCATGCCATGGGAATAGGCACTTAAAGACACCTGCGCCACATCATCCACCATAATAGCCAGTACATTGGGTTTTTTATTGTCCTGCGCGCTGGCAGCACAGGTAAGCAGCCCTGCTATCAGCCCGAAAATCATGCGTTTCATATTCTCTCCTTTTTAACAAATCAGCTAACATGGCTGTGATTGAGTCACGCAACGTCAAAAGGCCACAATGACATCTGTGGTAAACGCCCACCCATTAGCACCCACCGAAAAGGGTACTGATGAATAGCCCACTGGCGAGTCGTTCAGGTACAAACCGCCGACGCTAAGACGGAATTCTTTCAGGGCCATGGGAAACCAGTTCAGACCAACGGAAAAGTCGTAGGGGTTCCCGTAGTCGCCGTAAATCTTTGAGTAGCCCGCGTAAGCCTGCAATTCGCTGGGTATCAGCATGGTAGAGCCCTGTAGCTGAAACCCATGGTCTGTCAGCGAGCTGACAGGAATAGTGCCTATCGTTCTGAAGTTATCTAACCGGCGCAGATAGGCTTCAGCTTCCAGCGACCAGCCCTGATATTTCAGGCCGCCGCTGATGGCTGCCATCTGGTAGGTGGCTCGGCGTACGTTTCCGCCTGTCAGGAAAGGGTCTTCACTGAAAATCAGCGTGCCGTCAGATAACCGCAACTGAGAGTTCTCAAAGCCTTCTGTATCAGACTGCCCCTGCGCATCTTCGCGGCTGTGGGTAAAGTTGATACCGACAAGGGTGGCCAGTTCGTCATGAAACTCGTAATCCCCCAGCCCGTTACCGGGGCCATACTCACCGGTGGTGGGCATCCACCACAGCGCGGCCGATACCGTGTTCAAACCATCGTCCAGCTGAGCTGCATTAACGCCGAGCTGACTTAAGTTATTACCCAGCATGGCCCGGTATTCCAGACCATCGACAATTTTTCCTGACGCCCAGATACCCGTGGTATATGAACCTCGGAAAAACTCATCGGCAATGGTGCGGTGATCATTCTTGAGCCAGTTTGGGAAGGTATAGTTGGTTGAGCGTGTTGAAGGCAGGCCGCCAATTCCGGCATAAAGATTAAAATGCTCGTTGAATTGATAGCCTAGGTTACCCGCGACCACCACCTGCGACAGATCCCCCTGGCTGGTATTGGCGGTCCAGGTGTAGAACAGGTAGCGTAATTTAGGATCGAATAGCCAGCCTTTGAAATTCAGCGTCAGCTTCTGCATCTGAATATCGTTGCGGATATCCAGTGTCCGGGTACGCCCGAATGAGTCGGTATAGGTATCGTCAAACAGCTCCTGGTTCAGATATCTGGCGTAGCTGAAAACACTGAAATCCACTTCGCCATAATCGGTTCTGGCCAGAACAAACCCTTTGCCGGGCTCGTATGTCCCCCAGTTTGCAGGCGACTGCATTCCATCAACCGGTGGCACTGGATCCGAAGGCGCGGCGACCGGCGGAGATTTTGCTACCTGGCTGGCAGACTGATCGGCACGCTCGCTTTGAGTTTCACTATCGCTCTCGACCTGACTTTCCCCGACCTGTTGCTCCAGCGCCGCGATACGTTGTTCAAATTCCCGGGTTCGTTGTTCAAGTTCCTTTTTTAGCGCCTGCAGTTGGCGAATTTCCTCAGCCAGCTGGTCGTTTTGTGAAGAGGACTGTGCCAGAGCCGAATGACTGAACGCCATTGACAGGGATATTGCTAAAGCTGTTTTATACGTAGCCATGAAACACTCCATCAGAACAGCGTAAAGTCGTAATTAACGATGATGCGAAAATCCAGAAAGTCATTGCCCCCCAGCGCCTCGTCCTGATCCACATAAGCAGCACGAACACGAACCCAGAGTCGTTCTGCCCAGTCGCGCTGGCCTCGGAAGTCGACGGTAATGTCGTACTCGGTTTCATCCGGACTGGCATTTGAGCCCGCGTCAGGTGTATCGCCCCTGACGATATTGGCAAATGCACTTAACTGGCCGACATCGACTCTGCCAAAATCGTAAGAGGCGCCTATGAGCCAGGCATCTTCGCCCGCCCGGTCAAAGTCATCGACTATCACCGAAAGGTAGTTAGCAGGGTTACCATAGGGCTTTTGTATGCCAAAGCTGTCATCGGTCGTACTGTAGGCGATACGCCAGCTTACCGGCCCGGCGGCCAGCTCAAGCTTGGCGGATAATAGTGAGGTATCGAAATCGCCGATAAGTGCATCTCCGGTGCTGCTCTGATCGGTGTATTGCAAATAGCCATTTAGCTGATAGGTGTCGAACTGGTAAAGTGGTCCCTCGGCTTTTAAAAACAGCGTATCGAAAACCTCCTCGGTGCGCTGAAATATACCGCCTACTAACGGGCCGTCGGCAAAGCGGTAGCGTACGCCGGCAAAGTACACACCCTCATCACTGTTTTCGGCGCCCGCAGCTTGCGACATTGATATGAAATCATCGTCATTTTTACGCTTAATTTTATCGACATACCCGGCCATATACCCTAAACCTTCCGGCGACACATTGCCGATGGCTACACCCTGAAAGGTATTGGGAACCATGCGGATGTCGTGGCTACCCAAATACGGAAGCTCAAAGCGCTGCCGCCCTATGCGGATGCCATGATCGTCAGAAAACCGGTAGGTCAGATTCAGTTCGCCCAGCGCGGTGAACCCTTCCGGACCGGGTTTGAACAGCAGGGTGCCATCCTTGTCACTCGGGCCGTAAAGCTTTTGCGATGTGTATGCGGTAGCCGCAAGGCGAAGGCTGTCGCGCCACCATCCGGATTTGTACTCAAGTGCACCACCCAGCGCCCAGCCGACACTGTCGGGGTCGGTTTCACGATCCCTCGACAGGTAGTAGGTACGAGGTTTTAGCACCAATGAAGTATCTTCGAAAAACGCGCGGCGCACGGTATCTTCCACATCCAGCGGTTCTATGTCACTTTGCTGGTTGGGTTCGTCATCCAGGCCGTCATTATCGACTGCGCTCACGGGGACACTGAAAATCAGTATTTCGGACAACAGGGCACAGGCGACAAATCTGTGTTTGCCAGCCATGAGAATACTCCTATTGAAGTGCCGCCGTGGTCGGACAGATATTCGGTGCGTTGTAGTCCAGCTCCATCAGCCGGAAATAATTTTCGCCCAATGCGATTAAACGGAACGCTTCATCATTTAAGCCCTTTAACGCGCGACTGGTAACATCAAGCTCTTTGGCGTACATATCGAAATCTTTGTTACCGGCGGCAACAAAGTCAGTACCAGGCAATATGCGGGTTGGGTAACTGTTAAAGAAGCTGATAAATACCGGGCCCCAGTCATGGTAGGAGTTGTAAAGCACATCCCAGGATATATCCAGCATCAGGTTAGGGTATTCATCCAGTAATCCCTTCATGATAGAAACGTGATCGTACGGATTCATTTTGGACAGTTCTTTAGACAGGCCCATGTGCGCCCAAACAATTTTGTTATCGGGGTAGGCGGCTAATACATACTTCATGAGAGGAAGAAATTCAGTGGGATTGTTGTCGTTACCCAGGTCTGAATGCAGGGTTACTGGTATACCGCGTTCGCGAAGTACTTCCATAAACGGCGCCCAGTTATCGATGCTCTCTTCCGTTGCCGGTTCATGCAAATTACCCAACAACGCTTGTTTCATAACATTGAGCTCTCCAGACCAGGTAAACATATCCGGATATTCCTTATCATACAGCTCAATCGTCTTCGTAATATCTTCCGGGTGGGCCAAATCCATAAATGTCATGGATAACGTCACGTGCAGGTTTTCGTGCGGATATGCCATCACCTGCATACCATTAACAAAGTCATTTTTAATACTGGGTTTAGCGGCTACGCCGGGACAGTCAAGGTAATAGGTGCAACCGGAATCAAGTTCAAGAACCTGTCCAATGCCGAAAAAGTTGACGAACCTGACAGTGGTGTCATCAAAATACTCAAAGAGTTCATCAGGCGGGATAGCCGGACCGCCAAAAGGTCGCGGATGAAAATGTGCATCAACCACGGCGGTATAGGGTTCAGAGGTGCGATCATAACAGGCCTGCTCAGAGGCCTGCATGGCGAAACTGCTTAAAGGACGACTGTCGTTACTGACAGATACTGATTCGTCGGAAGCTTGCTCATCCGGCATACTGGTACAGCCAACCAGGCCCAGCAGGCCGGCAACCGGAATAAGTTTAATGATACGGGGCAGAGTGCTCAGTGTCGCAGTACAATACTTTGAGAGTTGGATTCCATAGCTGAAAAAAGTCATTTCTTGTATTTCCTATTACCAGCAACACGCAAGACTTCACTAGGACGGTTGCATCAATCAGGGAGTCTG
Organism: Salinimonas iocasae; assembly: GCF_006228385.1. Classification (GTDB taxonomy): domain Bacteria; phylum Pseudomonadota; class Gammaproteobacteria; order Enterobacterales; family Alteromonadaceae; genus Alteromonas; species Alteromonas iocasae. Next base: position 3,607,478 of record NZ_CP039852.1, on the reverse strand, counting down.
AACGTATTACCGAGGTGGTACGACATATCAGAACGGTAAGAAAGACAAAGAACGCAGTTGTAAAAAATTTCGGAGGGGCTGATAACGCAGGGCTAAACTCAATCAGGGTTTACCGAAAAACGACGCCAACAAAAACGCATTTCATAAAGCTGTCATTAAAAAGGGTAGATGACAGAAAATAATTGCGCAAATTACAAACAATGACATTTTTCTTACATAGGGGGCTAGAGCTGTGACTCGGGCGCTACCCAGGAAAGGATGTTCAGCATTACGCGCTGCCACCATGTGGTTTGCGGTTCAGTATCAAGGATGACTTGTTTTCCGTTTTCTGTCGTTTCCCAGATGATATCGCCATCACGAAGTTTTAGCTCATACGCCACGTTCTCAACGTAACTTTCAAACGATGATGCTATCTGTGACGCGGTTTGTTTATCCTGATACAAAATGCCCATTTCGGTATTTAATGCCACCGAACGCGGATCCATATTGAAGCTGCCAACAAACATCTGTTCTCTGTCCAGTATAAAGTACTTACCGTGCAAGCTTGCGCGGGTTGACCCCAGCCATGACAAATTAATACGCTGCGTATCTTCCACACTGCTGGTAGGTTTAAACTCGTAAAGGCGCACTCCGCTTTTAAGCAATGGTTCGCGATATTTTTTGTACCCGGCATGCACCATGGCTACATCATTGGAAGCTAACGAGTTTGTCATAATCGATACGCTGATACCTTCGGCCACCTTTTTGGCAAGAAAGCGAGTGAATGCGTCACCCGGGACCATGTAAGGCGATATCAACAGTATTTCGGTGTCTGCCTCATTTAACAACTTACCAAGATGCGGCGCGATATAGGTTTTAGCATCAACCTCACTACCATCCAGCTTTTCAGGTTTGTCGGCAAAAAGCTGCCAGTCCCCCCAGTTCACTTTATGTGATTCGTCTATACGTCCAACCACGTCCCAGCGCGCCCGAACAGCTTCAGCATATTCACTATTCAGGGCTTTTTCATAGGCGGCTTCAGAGCGCAGCCGAAACTGGTGAAGCGCCTCGTCAGGATTATCGTCCAACGCTACAAGCTGTTCGATAGGGTAGCTGTACCGGCTTTTCCAATAGTTGTTGAATGCTGCTCTTACACTCAGCGCTACCGGACCAACCGCCAAAACATCAATATCGGAAAAGCGTACACTTCGGCTGGCATCAAAATATTCATCACCGATATTTCTGCCCCCGACCACGGTCAGTGCGCCATCTGCAGTCAGTGATTTATTGTGCATGCGACGATTAAGCCGCGCACCGTCTCTGATAAAACTGGTCCATCGGAATGCGCGGTCCGGAAAAGGGTTAAACAGACGGACATCAATGTTGGGGTGGTGTGAGAGGATTCGCAGTGGTTTATCTTTGCCGGAGGTATCCAGATCGTCCAATAATAAACGTATATGAACACCCCGATCCGCTGCCTTAAGTAACCGGTTCGCCATTACCTGACCGACCAAGTCGTCATGCCAGATATAATATTGCACATCCAGGCTGACCTGCGCTGCCTGAATTAACCGCAACCTGACCGCCAGTGCTTCCATTCCGTCGGATAACAGCTCGAAACCGGAGTCCCCCTGGTACTTTAAACCCAGTTTTTCGATTTCCTGATACAACGGTGAATCAATAACAGAGACCAGCGGCGGCTCATCGGGAATTTCTCGTGGCGGCAGGCGAGCACAGCCGGACAGCACTACTACGAGTGCCATTGGAATCAGGAACAGACAACCGCAATGTCGATTGTTATTTTTCACCGTTATCACCAGGCAGGCAAAGCGACGTGTCTTAAATGAAATAGTTGATACACGCTGAAAAGTCCATTTTCTGAATTGTGGGCTGGTCAAAACAGTAAAAAATTACGGGTTTGTCCTGAATAAAAAATAAACTAAACAAAAGCACGCGCTTTGTACGTATTGGCTTATAATTGCTATATAAATTGCACAATCATCAAAAAAAGATAAACAGTCGGTTAGCCGAAGCAGTCTGTTTGCGGTCTCTTTTTTCGTTACCTGGTGAAAAGATACGGAGACCTTAATGAACAACTATTTATCCTCTTCTTTACTTCTTTCATTCGTACTCGCCGGCTGCTCGGGCATGTCATCAGAGCAACAAAGTAAAATCGATGCGATGTCTGATTGTGAGAAGGTCACGGCACTAGTGCGCTCTGCTGAGAATGGGTTTATGCCGCTTAAGGGGGCTGAGGTCAGCTCAAAATTTATGACCTCCTGGAATGCCAAAGCGCAGCTGGTGGGTGATAACTGTAAGGTTGTTGAAACGAGTGACGGTACCATGCAATACATGTGTAGTGCGCAGTATGCATCAGAACAGGAAGCACAAAATGTTCATGATGATGCACAAATGCTGACCCAGCGTTGTCTTGGGGATACCTGGCAAGCCAGCACGGAGGAGGCGCCAAGAAGCCGTACTACTACCATGGAAAATCCACAGGAACCGGCACGTATCTTACTGACCCTGGGACAGGGATACGATAAGCGCAAACCCTGGATCGTAAGCTTTAAAGTTGTAAGACAGTAATATCACGCTTTTACAGCTATCAGGTATGAATAGTGAGACCTGTCTGCACAGATAGAGACGGCATAATTACTTTAATTCCTTCAATTAATCTGGTTACTATCTATTCGCTGTTCGCGCACATAGGCGAATATGGAATTATTAAAGGAATAAGTTATGAAACGTGTACTAATGGCCTCTTTATTAGGGTTGTGCAGTGCAGGTGCTGCTGCAGTAGAGCCTGTTTATGATTATGCGTCAATTGGCTATAGCCAGGCGGATATTGATAACAGCGACGGCTTTCAACCTTCTGGTGTGAAAATCTTCGCGTCTAAAGCGCTGACAGATCATATTTTCTTAAACGGCTCGTTTAGTCGACTGAGTGATGATGTCGACGCTTTCGATCTGGATTTTGATGAGGCATCGCTGGGCGTTGGCTATCGTTACGGGCTAACCAGTTCAACCGATGTGTACGGTACACTGAGTTATGAGTACGTAAAACTGACTGCCAAAATAGGTAGTCGTTCAGAATCTATCGACGATAACGGCTACGGCCTGACCGCTGGGGTGCGCACGATGCTGACGCGCAGTTTTGAGTTGCGCGGCGCGGTTAAGTTTATTGACGTGGATGAAGGCAGCGACACCGGTGTATCAGTGGCTGCCGATTATTTTTTTACCGATCAGTTTGCGCTGGGTGCAGAAGCGTCAATTGGCGATGGTGTAAATACTTACGGTGTAAATCTTCGTTATAATTTCTTCTGATCGGGCGGGATTGCGTATAGCGGCAGCCCCGGTTTGGTACCTACACCGAGGTAACGTTCATTACATCTAAAGTGTCATCCAGCAGCACAAAGTTAGCCCATGACCCCTCGGCAAGGCGGCCAATACCGGGATTTTTCAGGAAGTCCGATGGCGTTGCAGTGGCCATTTGCAGGGCCGCGTAAAGATCGGTTCCTACTACGCGATGGGTATTTTGCACAGCCTCTGCCATCGTCAGATTTGAGCCTGCCAGTGTTCCATCTTCCAAATTTAGCGTTTCACCACGCTGATAGACATTAACACCCTGATAGACAAAGTAATCAATATCGCTGCCTGCAGGCGCCATTGCATCGGTAATCAGCATGGTTTTGTCTGTACCTTTAGCCCGAATCGCCACTGCAGCGCTTGCCGGATGAACATGATGCGTGTCATTAATCAGGCCGCAATACACGCTGTCATGATACAGCGCTGCGCCCACTACACCTGGTGCGCGGCTGGTCAGCGGCGACATAGCATTGAACAGGTGGGTAGCCCCTGTCGCGCCTGCTTCAAATGCTGCCATACACTGCTCAAACGTGGCATTAGTATGACCCACACTGACAATAACACCTGCTGAAACCAGTGCTTTAATTTGTTCGCACGACACTGCTTCAGGGGCAACGGTCACCATAACCTGACCTATCTCTTTTCTACTGAACAGCGTCATTTCGGCATCAGTGAGCGGGCGCAAATGTGCATCACTGTGCATGCCCTTTTTCGCCTGACTCAGGTGTGGGCCCTCAAAGTGAATACCCACCACCCTGGACGGGTTCGCCGCATGTACTTCGGCAACAGCGTCCGCACCCTGGCGCATAATGTCTATATCGTCGGTAATTATGGTGGGCAGCATGCTGGTGGTGCCAAACTGTCGGTGGGCCCTGGTCATGATGTGCAGCGTATCCGCGCTGGGCTTATCATTAAATTGCACACCACCGCCTCCGTTGACCTGAATATCAACAAAGCCCGGCACGACAAGCCCGGCCAAATGTGTGGCATTTTGTGTATCTGCTTTTGAAGCGTCGGGAGTAAATGCTGTAATCACCCCTTTATCTTCGCTAAACAACACGTTGTTTAGCAGGGTCCGGCCATCGAACAGGGTTTCGGCAAAATAATCAGTCATAATCTGCGCTGTTTTAGATTGAAGTTGAAGAAGATCGCGCTAACCATATCGCGCCTTGTGTAGGCGTTGCCAGCGGTTCAGCTAACCCCGCCTGCACATTCGTGTCCAGCCAGGGACGCCATAAAGGCGCCAGTCCGCCGGTCATTGCTATACGACCTGGCGTGAATGACTGTATCCGGGTAAAAATCCGGGTCAGATACTCACTGCCTTTTTGCATGATTGCTCTGCTAACGGATTCACCCGACGCAGCCTGTTGGATGACAAGCGGGGCAAGAGTGGCGTAATCGACAGAGCGAAAATGCAGACAGTGGGCAACGAGCGCCTCACAGGTGTGCAATCCTAACGTTGTGCAGGTCTCTTGTGCCAGCTCATTGGGCGCAATCAGGCCATCCAGGGAGTGCAGCGTACTCTGCAAGGCCTGCCAGCCAAGCCAGGCGCCGGAAGCCTCGTCCCCTAACGGGAAGCCATGGCCACCCAGTATTTTCTCAGTGCTGGCGGTTTTGACATAGGCTGAACTGCCGGTGCCTGTGATAATCAATGCGCCCGTCTGCTGTAAGTGCGCGCCGGCACAGGCAATGTGTAAATCCGTGGTATAAGTGATATCGAAAGGGAGTGCCCACTGCCGCGCAATGGTGGCATACTTGTCAATATTGAGACCCGCCAGGCCAGCAACTACGCGCACGTTGGCTCTATCTTCAGTGGGAATGTGCTGTAATAGCTGATCACATAATTGCGATACTGAGTGAAAAGCCTGCCCGGCATTTTGTGCAACATTTGCAGGGCCTGTCTCAAGCTCTTTTACCAACTGTCCCTGAGCAGACTCGAGGCGCGCCCGGCATCGTGTGCCGCCACCGTCGATTCCCACTACCCATTTCGCCTTTGTCACTTTTTGCCAGCCTGAAAATCTATTTTGTCGGCTAAGTGTAACGCGCGGCGATACAAAACCCTATAAGTCAGCGGCAGGATTTTTCTCGCTGGCTTGTTCTGTTATCTCGGCAAATATTGTATCGCGTTTTTTAAGCTGACGAGGATGGGCTCTGCCATGGCTGAGAAGGTTTCGGTGTGACGTAAAGGTCAGGTTCAGCAAAACGCGTCGTTCGGCTCCCTGAGTACGCTTATGCAAAGATTCCACATTCTCAAAAAATACCGTGCCGGCCTTTCCGGTAATGGGCATTATATCGTGATAAAGCGAGGAATAGGCATGCTCGTCGCTCACCCCGCCGCTTATTAATGTACGCAGCGACATGCGCTTGTGTGAACCTGCAATAACAACATGGTGGGAACTCGTTATGCTGACATCCGTCAGGTAAACAAACACATTGAGCGACTGCCAGCCGGCATAATCATAATGAAAGTGATTTTGCGAAAGCGGCTTTTTTCCTGTCTCAGGATTGGTGACAAATATAGAAGATTCAATCAGAACAGGCTCGCATTGCAGGTATTCGCTGACCACATTGATAATTGCAGGATCACTGGCAATTTGCGCTACGTGCTGGCTAACCTCATGGGACTGATGATATTCAGCGGCAGGTAGCTGGTCAGTAATGTGCGTCATACTATCGGTAAACGCCTGCGGCAAAACCCCCGCTTTATATACCCCGTTTGCGTCCAGAGCAGAGGCTATTGCTCTGGCATTAAGTTCCGGCATCAGCGATTTGTCAGTGGGACGCCAGCGGGCAGGGCCACGAAAAAACTGAATTAAAGCAATGATACTGTATCGCCATGGTCCGAAGTGGATGAGCTGACGACAAATTCTGATTGTCTCTGACAGGTGAAAACGTCGGGTAGTGCGACGTGCCCAGTTGAATAACCGGGAAAAGAATCTCGCGCGCGAGGCAGGATAATAAATCATAGTGCCAGTCCGTGGTACAACGCATCTTCCTGATGCAAATTGGCTCAATATTGTTTTAAAAATAAGCAAAAATCAATAGAAAAACGCCGGATAACATCAAAGAAACTATCTGCCTTCCATGGCAGTTTTTGCTAATGACAGCAGTCTGATTGGGATGACGATGTCTGAAAATGCTCTATTGTCTGATTAGCCAGGTTCCTGACCATAAGCAGTGCTAAAACCAAGGCGCTTATCACGTAGACAATTTGCGTATGTTCGCCGTGTTCATGCATCGCACCAGCCGTTACAATCAGTGGCTGCAGTGAGAACGCTGATACTGCCCAGTTCAGCGTATAACCCAGAGCGATACTGGCAGTTAAAACAGAAAACAGGTACAGCATTAATGCGCGCCGACCCAGCTCTTTTAACATCATTCCCATGGTCGATACGTTTGTCGCCGGGCCCGCCAGTAAAAATACCAGTACCGCACCGGGCGATAAGCCTGCAGCCAGAAAGCCGACAGCCAGCGGGGTTGATGCGGTGGCACAGATATACATGGGAATGCCGATAAGTGCCATGACCAACATTGCTATTACGCCATCACCCCACTGCGTTAAGAAGTCGGTGGGTACCCAGGTTTGAATCGCAGCTGCCAAAGTGAGTCCGAACAGCAGCCACAGCGTGATATCTGAAAGCAGCTGCCCCGTGCCGAACGCCCACATCGCTTTTGCTTTGTCTCGCGCCGGGGTCTGCCGCAGCGTTGGATGTTTACTGCCACACGCCGAGGCTTGCGCATCTTTAGTGCCGCAACAGCCTGTCGCTTCAGCGGGCTCGGGGGTTGCACTGCTACAGCATGAGGATGCGTTTGCCGATGCTGCCACTGGTTTGGATGGTGCATCAGCGGGCGCAAAAAACTTCACCATCAAGCCGGCATAAATTGCACTAAAAATAGCAGCAAAAGGGCGGACAATAGCGTATAGCGGGCCAAGGAGGGCATAAGAGACCGATACCGAGTCGACGCCGGTTTCTGGCGTAGATACTAAAAAAGATACGGTGGCCGGTTTTGAGGCACCGCTTCGGCGCAGGCCCACCGCAGCTGGGATAACACCGCAGGAACACAATGGCAGCGGTGCACCAATAACGGCCGCTTTTGTAACCGCGCCCACACTGTCACTGCCCATATGGCGCTGTAACAGTGATACCGGTACTAACTCATGCATGATGGCTGCTACCAGCAATCCAAGCAGTAGCCACGGGGCCGATTCCATAAACAGCGCGAGAAAATTTTCAGCTAACAAATACAGATCATTCATAACGGGTTATCCGATTCCAGTAACTGCAGGATAGAACAATGTTGAGCGCTTTGTGCGCCCCCGCCGCATGCGGTATAGAGGGTTTTCAGCGAACGCTGAATACGCTCCAGTTCTGCGATTTTTTCACTGACCTTCTGAAGCTTTTGCGCGGTACGCTGTTTCACTTCTTCGCAGGTATGGTCATCAGGATGAAGTTTGAGCGCGAGCAGCTCACCAATTTCTTCTAACGTAAAACCAACTTGCTTGGCACGCTGAATAAATAGCAGGCGTGTTCGATCCTCGTCACTAAACAGACGATATCCACTGGCAGAGCGCATGGTTGCGCTAATCAGCTCTTTGCTCTCATAGAAGCGAATGGTGTCCACCGAGACATTTGCCTGGCGGGCCAGTTCACCAATTTTTAATGTAGCCACAGTAGTCATGGTGGCAAGTATAAACCCTGGAGTAAACTCCAGGGTCAATAGAATTATTAAAATGGGGTGGTTTTACTGCCCGCTGAAGATAAAAATACTATAGGGAAGCAAGCTGGCGCTGCTTCCTTCGACAGAAAATGTGTTAGTGACATCTTCATGTTGCCAGGCGAACAGACATTGCGGATTTTCAGGTAAGCCCGACAGCGAATAGTTTTCCAGCGTGCGATTGGCCAGCGACATATACACCCATACTGGCTGGGCATTGTGCTCATCGGTACGCATAAATCCTATGACTTTGTTTTCGTCATCCTGATGTACTATCTCGGTGAAGGCGCCGGTGAGCCCCGCACTGTTTCCATGTTGGTTAGTGCGAAGTGCAATCAGCGCTGTAAACGCAGCAACGATATCGTTAAATTGTTTGCGTCGTTCCCAGTCAATGTCATGAACATCACTAAACCAGCCGTGCTGTTTAAATTCCTGCCCCTGAAATAACATCGGGATACCACATGTCGTCAGTACCAGAGCCGCAGCTATCACCGCTTTGTTGTGAGCAAAAAAGTCATCATCTACATTACCCGGTGCGACCTCTTCAACAACCCGGGCGCGGCCGTTGGCAACTTCATCATGGGACTCGGTGTAGACCACGCGGGAAAATGGCCGCTGACTGTATGTGTGTGATACTGCAGTAATAACCGCATTAACATCAATTCCGCTGTCATCCGTTGCGGTAAGCGCCGCCCTGACCGGATGCACAAAGCCGGCGTCCCATTGCGCTGTATAACCACAGCCTTCTGGCGGCGCATCGGTGATAAAATGATGGCTGTGCAAGTCTTCGGCGATAGTCACTTTGTGGTCAAATTCATCAGCCACCATCTGATTGATTTCTTTAATCATAACGTAGGCTTCAGGAATATCGTCACTGCCATCATCGATGCCTGATACGCTTCGCATATAGGGCACCATATCCATGCGCAAGCCATCAGCTTTAAATTCACTTAGCCACATGCGCGCATTATCGATAAAGTACTGGCGTACCTCCTGACGACCGTAATCGGGGCGTGTATCCCCCCATGGCGTGCTGCTTCGCTCGTCATTATAAAAGTAAATGCCGCCTTTATCATTTTCACTCCAGCCATCAAACTGCCACAGGTCTAAATCGCTGGGACCAAGGTGGTTATACACTACGTCAAGAATGACGCCAATACCGCTCTGATGGGCAGCATCTATAAAGCGTTTGAGGCCGTCGGGACCGCCATAGGCTTCCTCAACAGCGAACGGGTAGGCGGGGTTATATCCCCAGCTTTGGTCGCCGGCAAACTCATTCACTGGCATCAGCTCAATCATCGTAATGCCAAGATCTTTCAGTGCATCTAAGCGCTCGATAACTGAATCGAAGGTGCCAAAAGTTTCTCCGGATTTTCCAAAGGTGCCAATGTGCATTTCATAAATTACCTGCTGATGAAGCGCAGGCGGCTGGAAGTCGTGAGTTTGCCAAACGTAATCGTCGTCATAGATAATACTGTTACCCACGCTGTTAGTCAGATGCCGTGCTCTGGGGTCGTTTTTTGAAAGCTTATTGCCCTGGCTGTCTTCGATAACAAATTTGTATTCATGACCATTACGGGCAGCCTTATTAATGCACCACCACATTCCGCCCTCGGCAGGTTCCATCGACTGGTCTTCCCAGTCGTTAAATGTGCCAGTGAGGGCAACCGCTTTTGCATTGGGAGCCCATACTGAAAACTGATAGCCGTTTTCTAAAGGGGTAACGCCGAGTCGTCCATCAAACGCAGACATGTTAGTTCTCCAGGTAATGCGCCGTGAATTGGCGCAGAACTGCTCAGCAAATGTGGTGCCATTACTGTGACATTACCTGAAGCGCTTAAGACTAAAGCGCTGCGGGACTGGCGGGGTATTGTGCCATTAATATAAACGGCAATAACGGCACAATGAACAGAATATTTTACCGGGCGTTGCTACCTGACTGCCCTGGTCTTATCCGGCAGTGTCGAGCACTGTTTTTTCTTTGGTTTGCCGACTATGCGACAGCGCATGATTCATTTCACTAAAAGGAAAAAGAACAGGGTCATCGACAGTAACAAGACCTGCCTGAATATCTTCCAGCAACGCCTCACCATCTTTCATCAGCGTGGTCCAGGCTTCTTCATCGCCATACTGGTGCAGCGCGCCAAGCGCGACTTCATGGTATGAGATAGTACGTGTAAACGCAGGGTCTACCGGCTTTTCGATTCTGCCCTGAATACAAACGATATGGCCGTTAGCCTGTAGGAGCGAAACTAGTTCTGTGGCGTTATCAGCGCTTACCGCATCAATAACAGCAAAATACTGGCGGGATAAGTTTTCCTTATTGCGGTGTACTGTTGTAATACCCAACGCGCTGGCCTCTTCTTCATCAAGGCTGCCTGACAATGCATGCACCTCATAATCGGCACGTTTTAAAAACTGCACGGTCAGTTTGTTTACTGCTCCCAGGCCAGCAACCAGCACTTTTGCACCCGGACTTGGTGGCAGTTTGCTGACTGCATGCCAGGCGGTCAGCATCGGGCAGGGTAGCGCCGCAGCAAACTCAAAGGACATATTGCGAGGTAACTGCATAACCCGGTTGGCTTTAACAATAGTAAATGCGGCAAAACTACCGTTTTGCTGCAATGACTGATGATAAGTGACTTGCTGACCGATCATCGCCTCATCAATTTCGGCGCCTGTGGCCACAACTTCACCCGCACCGTCAACGCCGGGGATTCGCCCTTTTGGCCAGTTTAGCGGGTCATCCTCAATAAACTTCCAGTCAACCGGATTAATACCGCTGGCTTTGTTTTCAATAAGGATTTCATCGGGCGCAAGGTCGGGTAGTGGCGTCTCTTCCTGATAAAGCGCGCGTCCTGCGCGATCAAAATGCCAGGCCTTATTCTTTGTAGCAGTCATATTTGTATTCCTTGCAGATGCACGGCGTATAGCGCAGTGCATCTGCATGTTGGTTTTAAGTTTATCTGTTACTTAAACGGTCAACATTGCCCGGTCGGTTTATCCTGCATAAAAATACTTTATTAAGAATCAGGTCCTGGATGGAATAGCATCGCTGGCTGCACGTTTATCAAGATGACCTGAAAACCGTGTTAGCAGCAGCGCGCTGAAGGTAATAAGCGCACCAATCCAGGTTGTGTCCTGCAGCGTTAACTGCTCAACAATAGCGCCACCGGTCACAGAGCCAATGGCAATGCCGATGTTAAAAGCTGCAATATTGAGCCCTGACCGTCGGGAGTCGGTCAATGCAATGTTTAAAAAAACAGCGCAATCTCTTCGTGCATCACTGCGTTTCTGGATTTTAACCAGCCAAGACTGACGCTGTAGGTAGACAGCCGCGTACAAAACAAATATGATAATTCATATATCTGTTATTCCATATTTGTTTAATGTCTCCATTATCTTTTTATAAATGCCTGGCAGATGACACGCGTCTGAAGATTCTGTTGTTACTGGTTACGCACAAATCACTGTGTGTATGCGATCTTATTGATGCGCTGTCGCTCAGTCAGCCGAAAATTTCGCGCCACCTGGCGGACCTTAGAAAATGCAACGTTGTTGAGGCTCAGCGTCAGGGGAAGTGGATGTATTATCAACTTCACACTGGCCTGCCGGAATGGGCGCAGCGGGTCTTAAAAACCACCGAGCAAGCCAATCAGGACTATATGCAAGAAGCTTATAATCGATTGGAGCATGCGATGTCGAACAACTGTCAGGAAACATCATCATGAAAATTCTATTTATCTGCACACACAATCGCTGTCGAAGTGTGCTCAGCGAAGTGATTGTAAATACCATTGCCGAGGGAGAGATCACCGCTCAAAGCGCCGGTAGTGAGCCTGCCGGTGAAGTGCATCCCCTGACAATAAAGTATTTGCATGAAGCCGGTTACCCCACCGACGGCTTGAAAAGTCAGTCATGGGACGATTTTGAGCAGTTTCAGCCAAGGGTTGTCATCACCGTTTGCGACGCAGCTGCGGGTGAGACATGTCCGATGTACTTTTCCCGCGCTCTGAAAGTGCACTGGGGTCTGCCAGATCCATCAAAGGTCACTGGAACTGATGAACAGAAAGCGCGCGCTTTTGAAGATGTCATCAGTGAAATTGAAACACGTGCCCGTGATTTAAAAGCAATAGCACGGGCGGATTTAGAAGGGGATGCATTGCGTGTCGCCCTGAATAAACTAGGCGCAAAATAACAGGAGCAGTAAATGGGTTTTTTCGAGCGCTATTTGTCGTTGTGGGTAGCACTTTGTATTGTGGCTGGTGTTGTTGCCGGAACTCTGGCCCCCGATTTTTTTGCCGCGGTCTCACAGTTTGAGGTAGCTCATGTCAATCTGGTGGTGGCTGTACTTATCTGGCTGATGATTTATCCCATAATGATTCAGGTAGACTTTGCGGCGCTTAAGGATGTAGGCAAGAAGCCAAAAGGGCTGATGCTGACACTGATTATAAACTGGTGGGTAAAGCCGTTTACCATGGCGTTGCTGGGCTGGTTATTTTTTAAAGGGCTGTTTGCTCAGTGGGTCGACCCGCAAACCGCCAGTGAGTATATCGCCGGTATGATTCTATTGGGTGTGGCGCCATGTACCGCGATGGTGTTTGTATGGAGCCATCTGACCCGTGGTGATGCTAACTACACGCTGGTTCAGGTGTCAGTTAACGATGTTATTATGATTTTCGCATTCGCACCACTGGCCGGCCTGTTGCTGGGCGTATCAGATATCACCGTACCGTGGGACACATTGCTATTATCAGTGCTGCTTTACGTAATACTACCGCTGGTGGCAGGGTTTATCACTCGTACCCTGTTGCTAAAGCGCGGAGAAAAGGCGGTTATCTCGCTGGTGGATAAGCTCAAGCCGCTTTCAATTGTGGGGTTACTGGCAACGCTGATACTGCTGTTCAGCTTTCAGGCGAATACGATTATTGAAAAGCCTCAGAGCATAGTGCTTATAGCGATACCGCTATTGATACAGACGTACGGAATCTTTGCTATTGCGTACTATCTGGCGAAACGGCTGAAGTTACCGCATAACGTGGCGGCACCAGCATGCATGATAGGTACATCAAATTTCTTTGAGCTTGCTGTTGCAGTCGCTATCTCACTATTTGGTCTGCACTCCGGGGCCGCGCTGGCAACCGTTGTAGGCGTACTGGTGGAGGTGCCTGTGATGTTATCGCTGGTCTGGTTTGCCAACCGTACTCGCCACTGGTTTGCCTAATACCCGCGGGGACGCAGCTTTCCCCTTTTCCAGAATGAGGCGCCTTCATAGGGCGCTTCATCTTCTACTTCAAACGTTTTGTCTGCCACTATTCGCCCATCAAGTTCCAGTGTCATGCGCCACGGGCCGGTCTTATTAGCCACAGGCTCCCACAATGTATCGCCCAGATAAAAATCCCAGTCATTGTTACCAACATACTCTAGACCGTCAAAAGGAGGCATTGGGTGTCCATCCTCGTCCGGGATATCAGGGTGATAAATACAGTATCTGAGCTTTGCGTTTTTCGCGCGCTTGATATTGACGATGTAGCCAAACTCAATATCAAGCTCGCAGGGGATCCGGGTCGTGAATCGATCGATTTTGGGCAAGGCTTTGGATTTGGCATCCCAGTGTTTGTAAATACCGTAACTGACTATCTCAACAGTGGGTTTGTGTTTCGCCATACCGCGCTGACTCCTGTGCTGATGTGCGCGGTATTATAGCAAAACACGATAGATGAAACTAAGTTGCCCGACACGTAAAAATGCCGGGCATCATATCTATCCCACCCACTTTTCAGTTACTTCAAGCACGCGCTTAGCGTAGGCTTTGGCTGTATCCAAATCGCCCTGGCAGGGGGCTTCATCCGCGTCGGCATCTATCGGTGACTGTGCCATTAGTCCAATAAATGCGCCTACATAATTTACATCGTTACGATCAGCATCATTAGTATTCGCTGGCTTCATACCCATGTTCGCCCATATCATGCCATGCTGGCCAGCCAGCGTAACAAAGTAGTGTAGCGTAGAATGCTTATCGCCATTCATTGACCCTGAGTTAGTAAAGCCACCAGCCACCTTGTTGCGCCACTTGTCCTCAAACCACCGTTTACTGGATTCATCAGCAAATTTCTTAAACTGCCAGGACGCCATGCCCATATAGGTAGGTGAGCCGAAAATAATGGCATCAGCATCATCCAGAACAGACCACTGACCGTCTGTGATATCGCCATTTTCGTCAATCTCGATAAGCGTGTTTTGTGCTGCCGCGTGCTGCTCAAGTTCATCAAAAAACGCATTTGCCAGACGCTTTGTGTGGCCGTAGCCACTGTGAAAAACCACTGCTATCTTCATATCGCAACCCTTCAGTTAATAGTGTTAAGCCATTACGCGTCAGAAAGAAAAATGGTGCTTATTTCATCACAAAAGTGGAAGGAAAAGTGTTGCTCTGCTATACAGTATCGGCTAACTACTAAATTTAAGTTAGAAAGATCATAGATAATAAATAAAAATTACCGGCATGGATGCCAGCGGCGAACAACGCGTGCCGGAAAAAGGGAGAATAAATCTTGAAACGATTGTCCTTGTTATGTGCTTCATCTGTACTTGTCCTCACCGGATGCGGCGGCAGTGATGACAAAGAAAAAGTAGTTAATAACACCCCACCGGTTATTGAGCTGCAAAGTACCAGCAGCAGCCCTGAGAATAAGCAAACCACTGTATCGGCAACGGTCTCAGACCCTGATGGATCGGTCAGTACCATGCAATGGAGCGTCACTGATGGTGATGCCGAAATTATTTCAGGTGGCCAGACCGACACAGCGGTTATTAAGCTACCTGCAGTAGAGTCCGATGCAACAGTCACCCTGCAGTTAACGGCCACCGATGATGCCGGCGACAGTACTCAGCAAACTACTACCATTACCGTCAATCAGATTGAACCATCAGTCTCAATGCAGGAATCCTATACTGCAGAAGAAAAGACAGATGTGACGATTACCAGCGATGTTGACCTTGATCACGGTAGTATCGCTTCCTACCAATGGACGCAGACTTCCGGACCAGAAGCGCAGCTTAGTGGCACTGATACAGACTCTTTACAGTTAACTTTACCTGAGCTTGATAACGATGCTACAGCAACGTTTGAACTTACCGTGACGGATGATGATGGCGATACGGCTACCGCCTCCACATCGGTAGAGATTAAGCGCATCACGTCTTCGCTAACCATCAACGGACTGGCAACCGATGCGCCCTTAGACAACGCTGAAATTACCGTGTTGCTTAATGGCGAAGAGTATATGGACGGGATTGTTACCGATGCCAGCGGAAATTATTCGTTTACGCTGGAAGTTGATGAGTCGCAAAACAATGCATTTGTGGCGATCAAAGCTAAAGGTACGGGCGACCAGGCTGCTGCGGGACTCATTTCATTGCTGTCTAATGTCGACACACTTATTGAAGACAGTCAGGGGGATGGGGTGCTGGATATTGATGATAATCCGGGCACTACCGTATCGAACATTACCACTGCAAAATACGCGCTGATGAAACGGGCTGCGAAGGATAAGGATATTTTTTCTGAAGAAACCGTGGAAGAAGTCAGTGAAGAGGTGGACCCGCAACTGGTCCTGAAACTGGCTACCGCCATCAAAGTTGCCATTGATAAAGCCACTACCGCAGAAACCCAGTTACCAGAAGGGGTCACAGATACACTTGCGTTAATAGAAAGCGAAGAGCAGACGAACGCCTATGTCGAAACAGTGGTTCAGACGCCACAATTTGAAGAGGCGCAACAGGAAATATTTGAAGACCCGACGTTATTAGCAACCGATGCGACGTTTGATGATGAGTTTGTCTTCTATACGCTTCCCGCATCAGACCTTCAGAATTATTCTTCAGTACTACGGTTTTTTTCCGATCGAACCGGCACAGACGCTGGCGTCAGTTTCACCTGGCAGCCAGATGGCGCTAAACTGTTGCTTACTTATGGTGGCGATGTCAGGTTTGTCAGTTTTCCGTCTAAAACAAATGCTGCCGGAGATACTTACCAAGTCTATCAAGAAAATATACCAGTCAGCAGAACCTACACGCTTATTTCCGATAATGGTAATACGCAAGACTTTCTCATGACCTATGTGAATGAGATGCGCTACCCGGACAATCCTGAGTTCGAAGCGGAACGCTCCGGATGGACAGAGCTTCTGACTGTCAAAAAGACTATATCACCCATTGAGATTACGGCTCCAACCCGCCTGTATCTGACTTTACCAGAGTCAATAGTCCTGCAGGATGACGACACGTCATATGATCAAACGTACTACGAGCAATTTGACCTGAACGCTGATGGTTCGGCTACGGCGCTGCTAACAGATCAGCAAGTGTCTTGGTCCCTTGATAATGGCGTTCTAACAATCGAAGGTTTTTCAAGTAAAGCGCTAGTCAGCGAAGCAGAAGCGCTTGAAGGCAGCACACTGGTACTCAGAAAATTTTCTGAAAGACGTAGCGGTGATGTTCTTGCGCTGGAAGTTCGGGATGAAACGGGAAAACCTGTATATCGACATGATGCTGGTGTGCTGGCTGTTTTCAAATCTGACGAGGAGTCATGGAGCGCAGATAGTGTTCCGGGCATTTACGGTTACGATACCATACTCGGTGAGTCAGAGCTGGACCGCTTCTGGTTTGAATTAAAGGAGAATGGGCATGCATTTACCGTTTCTTCTAATGACGACAACGAGGACGGTGTACTTCAGGAGGACGAGGTTTTGGTTTACAGCGGTTCCTGGTCTATCAACGCAGAAGGCAAGTTGGTCATTACGCGCTTCTACGACAGCGATAATTTGAGCCCTTCACAAACCTGCTTTATCGAGTCAGCAAGCTGCGTACTTTATCATCAGCGGACATGGGAATTGCTCAAGCAAAATGAAAAAGATATTACCCTGATGCATGTTCACGATTTTAAGCCTGTATTTGTTGAGTACTACGGACCTTATCCGACTGACATTACTCGCGATATCCGCACACTGGAAAAGCTGGATACAGTTCCGTTTGATATTTCATCAATAGGACTGCAATAAGTTCTTATGATTGATAAAAAAAGCCGCGCTAATGCGCGGCTTTTTATTTGCTCATCAAGCTATTAGTTTGACTTACCCTGATTGGCTACAGAATTCACCATCTTCTTAATTTCTTCCGGGTCGCCCAGATATTCTTTGGAAATAGGCTTCATATCTTTGTCCAGCTCATATACCAGCGGCACACCGGTCGGGATATTCAGTTCTAAAACTTCTTCTTCGCTCATGCCATCCAGATATTTCACAAGCGCGCGTAAACTGTTCCCATGCGCAGCAATGATTATACGCTTGCCGTCCTGGATGCTTGGGCGAATAACATCGTGCCAATACGGCAGAACGCGTTCGATGGTTAATTTAAGGCTTTCCGCCCGCGGTAAAATTTTAGGGTCTACATTGCTGTAGCGACGGTCATGACCGGGGAAATGTTCACTGTCAGTGTCTACCGAAGGAGGCGGTACATCAAAACTACGACGCCACATTTTAACTTGTTCATCACCATGCTTCTCGGCGGTTTCAGCTTTATTCAAACCTGTTAGCGCCCCGTAATGGCGCTCATTCAGACGCCAGTGGCGCTCAACAGGCAGGTAATGCTGACCCATTTCCTCAAGCGCCAGGTTCAGTGTTTTGATAGCACGAAGCAGTACAGATGTATAAGCCAGATCGAATTCAAACCCCGCATCTTTCAACAATTTACCAGCATTGGTCGCCTGCGCGATGCCGGTGTCAGTCAGATTGACGTCATGCCATCCAGTGAAGCGATTTTCGAGGTTCCATTGGCTTTCACCATGGCGGATAAGTACCAGTTTATACATATAAAAAGACCCTTTGAGGCTAAGTTTGAAGAAAAAAGTTGCCCGGAATGCGTGTAAATTTCCAGCCTGATTCTTTAAATCAGACTATCATCTACTATAGTGGCTGAAAAATCCAGCCAGTACCGTGCGAGTTACCGTGGCACAAGTACTGCATACTTTAAATCAGATATATTTTGTCTATTAGCATTGAACGTTCAACCGGTCTGTTCGATGCATGAGGTGCTATTGAGACCGGTGTATTCACCAGGTTATTTGCAAAGCAAAACCTGATGCCATGGGTAGAGGTAGTTATGTGTTTTCGATATTCATTAAGTAAGTCCCAAAAGCGCGAGCCAGTTGAATCAGGCGAAAAAGCACAAGTGTTAAAGGCGGCTAAACGCTACCATTATCGTCCACGGGGAACCAGAACGTCTCCCGTAGTAACAAAACCCGTTAAAAAACAGGTTAAACGCCCGCACTGATTTTCGGTGCAGGCCCAGATCTGTGGTAGCGCTTTACAGGTTATTTATCTGACGAGGACTCTGCCGGATCGTTTGCCTGCGTCTTCCTTACTACCGCTTCTAAAAACGGCGATTTGAATCTGTCGAAATCCTCGATATGTGGCAAATGGCCCAAGTCTTTAAGTTCGACAACGGTAATATCCGGATTTCTTTCTTTTACCTCTTCACCCAGTTTATCGTAACGGCCCAATTCCCGGCTCACGCCCGGCTTTTTCAAATCCCGGCCTGGCGCTGTTCTATCGCGAGTACCGATTATTAACGTTACCGGCATATCAAGGTATTTAAAGTCTTCTATTACTGGCTGCGTCAGTATCATGTCATAAGTCAGCGCGCTGACTTTTGCCAGAATCGGCCAGTCCGGACCCTGAACCCAACCTATTAAAAATTCAGCGTGTTTCGCAAATCGTTTATTCCAGCGACCGTCGTAATAGTTTTTCTTTTGATAGCTAAGAATATCTTCCGGCATTTTTTTCAGCTCGCTGCGATAGAAGTTATTCACGTCCCGATACTCTTCGTACACCAGATAGTTTTCAAGGCCTATGGGGTTGACCAGAACCAGTCGCTGGGCTGTCTTTTTGAACATGAGCGAAAACCGGCTTGCCAGCATACCGCCCATTGAATGACCGACAACGACAGTTTTATTGATATTCAGCTTATCCATCAGGGCTTTGGTATTATTCGCCAGGGCCGCGAAACTATACTGATAATCGGTAGGTTTGGAAGATTTGCCAAACCCAATCTGATCGGGAATGAGAACACCGTAACCCTGATCGTGCAGCCAACTTGCTGTGGTCTCCCAGTAAGCGCCATTGAAGTTCTTACCATGAAAAAGTGTGACTACCGGAAAATCATCTTCAGGTGGGAGATACATATATGCCATGGTCAGGTCGCTGCCCTGTGAACTCAGCGAAAACTCACTGACCTCAAAAGGGTAAGGCATCCCCGTTAGCTGGGCATCATATTTTAATTGGTCGTAAGTGCTTGCGTCATCTTGTTTTTGTGCCTGAGCAGGCATTATGAATAAAAGGCTAAACAGCCCGATATACCATGCTTTCATTTTCTTTCCCTGGGCGATCTTATAATCCATTTATACCAAAACCATAATCCGAGGTTCATTTTGTCGGACAAATAAATGCGCGATGCAGCGCAAAATTAATAGTGAAATCGGCCTGTTAGCAATCCGCACTGGCGCATCAGTGCGTACCAACGAACAATAATGTCTACTTCGATAGGGATACAATGTCCAATAACTACCATTATTATGAACCTGGCAACGGTCACGGTCTGGCCCACGACCCGTTCAATGCTATTATCGCCCCCCGTCCGATTGGCTGGATAGCCAGTCAGGATAATGCGGGTCAGGTGAATCTGGCGCCATACAGCTTTTTTAACGCGTTTAACTACGTGCCGCCGATAATCGGATTTGCCAGTGTCGGCTATAAGGACTCTGTCAGAAATATCGAACAAACCGGTGAGTTTTGCTGGAACTTGGTGAGCGAGCCGTTGATGGAAAAAATGAATGAAACCAGCGCCTCAGTAGAGCAGGACGTGGATGAATTCAATGTCGGGAAATTGAAAAAAGCGCCTTCACGCTGTATTGATGTGCCACATGTTGCTGATAGTCCGGTGATAATGGAGTGTAAGAAAACGCAGATTGTCCGGTTAAAAGATAAAGCGCAGCATGATGTTGATACCTGGATGGTATTTGGTGAAGTTGTTGCGGTGCATATTAATAAAACCATGATAGAGGACGGCGTCTACCAGACCGTGGCAGGCCAGCCGGTATTGCGTGGTGGTGGAACGGGTGACTACTTTACTATTGATGAATCGGGTAAGCGCATCATGCCGCGCCCCGGCTAATTGTTTGAAAATGTTTCATGGCGCCTGCGCAGAGTCAGGCGCCGCATTAAACTAAAACGATGTACCTGCACGCTTTCTGTCAGGCTTATGAATGGTTCTTACAATATTGATAGAGTGCGTTGCCAGTCTTACTTCCACAAGAAACAGCACCAATGCACATATCAGTAGCAGCATCGCCAGTACGAACAACACGATAATAGGCATTTTAAGATCAATAACCAGCAGCGAGCCGGCAAATAACAAGCCGATTACCAGACATATCATCAATCCGGACGCTACGCAGAATCCGATGGCCCAGTTAGCTGCCCGGACTCTGCTCCATAAGACGATAATTTCCTGTTTGGAGCGCTCAACCAGTTGCGGGTCCGCCAGGGTCTGGATCTGACGTTCTGCAATCCGTACCCGATCAGAAATCCTTCCCAGGCGGCCAGACATGACACTCAAAAATCCGGCAATACCCGTGAGCAGGAAAACCGGGGCGACGGAGAACTCAATCAGTTGTGACAGACTGGGAATTAAGGTATCCACAATTCAATGTCCTTTGGTTTACAAACTTTGCTGCCGCCCGATGCAAGTGTCCGGCCTTTTTGAACCTTATACCGTTCGGCGGTATGAATCACTGATGTCTTGCAAGGTAGCGTTACATATAAAATCTTCAGAAAAATCATCTGAATTTGTTTTATTTTCAAATTGATATGGGTTTATTCGCACCCGGCTGCTTTTTAGGTCAATATAAGAGAAATCTGCAAGACTGATCATTCTATTTAGCCGTACATACAAGGAGTGCGGACTGTAAGAGCAAACCTGAGTGTCGCCCCAGCCATACATATTCATGGAGTGTGTATGGCTGGAACGATTACAAACAGGTTTAAATATGAAACGTATAGTTGTTGTAGGTGGTGGCGCCGGAGGATTGGAGCTGGTCACCCGGTTAAGTAAGTCACTGGGGAAATCAGAAAAAGCCGAAATCATACTGGTCGATCGCTCGCGCACTCATGTGTGGAAGCCGTTACTCCACGAAGTTGCGGCAGGAGTGATTGATAAAAGCTCAGATGGCGTCGACTACCGCATGCATGCTGTAAAGCATCATTATCGTTTTGAACTGGGTGAGCTGACCCATATCAACCCCGACGATAAACATATCGTGCTCAATACTCTCAATGATGAAAAGGGACATGAAATTCTTCCTGAGCGCCACATCAATTATGATTATTTGGTGCTGGCAATGGGAAGTGTTTGTAACGACTTTGGCACGCCGGGTGTGAAGGATTACTGCTTTACACTTGATTCACTGGATCAGGCTGAACAGTTTCACAGAGCGCTACTCAATCAATTATTACGTATCAATCAGTCAGAGGTTGATAAAACTACGTTGCAGGTAGGGATTGTCGGTGCGGGCGCAACCGGTACTGAGCTTGCCGCTCAGCTTCATCACATCGCCAACCTTGCCAAAGCGTATGGTATGCCGGACATGTCATCCGAGCGGCTGAACGTGACCATCATTGAGGCCGGTAAACGCATTCTTCCGGCGTTGCCTGAGAAAATAGCCGGCTCCGCGAAGCAGGCGCTCAAAAAACTGGGTATTACCCTGCGAGAGGGGACGATGGTCTCAAAAGCCACAGAAGAAGGCTTTATTACCAGTGAAGATGAGCTGATAAAAGCGGATTTGATGGTGTGGTCGGCCGGTGTAAAGGCCCCTGATTTTCTGGTAGATATGGATGTTTTTGAAACCAACAAAGCGAATCAGATTCTGGTGAATAAGCATCTTCAAAGTACCATCGATGATCATATTTTTGTTATCGGTGATTGCGCCGGCTTTGAACAGGAAGATGGCTCGTGGGTGCCTCCCCGTGCCCAGTCTGCACACCAAATGGCCAGTACCGCAGGTAAAAATATAATCAACCTGTTTAAAAATAAGCCGTTGGAAACCTTCACGTATAAGGATTATGGCTCACTGGTCCATTTAAGCCGATACAGCACTGTAGGCAGCCTGATGGGCGCGTTGTCTAACAGCAGTATGTTTATAGAGGGACGGCTGGCAAAACTGGTATATGTATCACTTTATAACAATCATCAGTTTACGGTGCATGGATGGTTAAAAGGTCTGATGACCCTGCTAAGCCGCAAAGTGAGCAATATTGTAAGACCAAAATTCAAGCTACATTAATTCAACGATCTCAGGGGCAATGCAGGTGCCCCTCTAACGCTTAAAGCCGTACTTACGCGGTTAACGCAATATTTATTCAGACCAGCGCCTGATGAAAAATGCATCATCGACCTTATACTCTTTACCATGAAAGATAAATCTTGCGCCAAAATCGTAAAATGAAGCACTGGTTACTGGTTGTCAGCCTGCTACTACTGTTGCCCGCCCAGGGGAACGGTCAGGGCCTGTCTGATAATCGTCTGGACCTGCAGCGTATTGCTGCTGCAGACAGCTGCTTCGGTGAGTTGGTAAAAGAAAATATTCAGCAGGCAGAAGATACTGACGGCGACGGTTTACTATCTTCTGCTACGCAGCCTCTTGCGCAGCGCCCGTTTGCGGTTTTAGTCAAAAATAGTGCATCTGCTGCGCAGACAGAAGGCGTTACACCCCCCATCCGCGCCCCGCCTCATTACATTTAATCGCACTGGCAGTACGCCACAAAAACACGCAATTAAATGAGTTTATGAGGATTTTCCTATGCACACCTTATCTCTTTTTAAAACCGAACCCTCGGACACGCTGGCATGGCCACAAACTAATGAACACTTATCACCAGACTCACCTGCGAAACTTGTTGTTGCAGATTTCAAAGAGCATGCACCCTACCGTTTAAGTGCTGCCACGCCTGCGTTAAGTATTTTACCTTTATTAAAGCAGTCCCACGTTCATGCGGCGCTGGTTACAGACAGTAATGAACGATTTTGCGGCCTGATTACTCGCGATAACGTTAGCGAAGCGCGATTGTTGCAGATTGTGGCGAGCGGCACACCTCGCGAAGATATTATCGCGGCAGACTGTATGCAGCCACGGAACACGCTTCACAGCGTTGCTTTTGAAGAGTTACAGCGGGCTAAGGTTAAAGATGTTCTTGAAACATTGCGGGCTTCAGGACAGCAACATTGTCTTGTTACGGACCAAAAAAGTCACGAAATCCGAGGGCTTATCAGTGCACTGGACATCGCTGAATTACTACATCTGGAAGTAAATATCGCCAGGCCTGCAACATTTGCGGAATTATCTCGCATTCTGGCTGCCTGATTAACAAAGGCTGAAATGTAAATATGTGCCGTTACATGAGTAACGGCGCGAACAGATGTAACTGAACGTTCATTGTGGATTAGAAATTGCACTAAACTGCATAAGATAACTGCAAAATGTTATTCGGGCATGAGAGAGTTACCAGCAACAGAAGGAGTAAGGTCATGAGAATGGCAAATAATCCACCCGCTGTAGTAATGAAAGCGTTTACCTGGGCATACGAAGAATTACAGTTAACCGCATTGGAGGCCTCGCAACTTCTGGGCGTGAGCGAAAATGCGCTGAAAGAAACTTCATTAGTGGGGTTTGAAAGCACCTCTGAGGAAAGCGAGGCCCAAATTGCATTTATCCGTATGTACCATTTACTGTATGCCATGTCAGATGGAGACACCGGGCAGATGATTGACTGGTTCAATCGACACAATCCCCACCTGGGCGCAATCCCTAAAGATGCCTGCCACAACCTGGCCGGTGTAAACTATATCAGTGATTATCTAGAGTCAGAACAAAGAGAGAAACCTGTCGCACCTCCCTCATTCATGATACCCGGACAGCCCAGAAAGCCCGTCCGTAAAGTAGCGGTACGCCGCTAAGCGTGAATTAAAGATGCCAGGGACAGCATCTTTGACGCGCTATACCGCTTTATCGGAGCTGCCGAAAGCGGCAGGGTATGAAACCTCGCCTTTGGGAAAGCCTTTGCCAAACGAACGCGCCAGAAAATATCCCTGCGGAATACCTGAAAAAGTCAGTGAATTGACCTGTTCGAACCCAAAACGTGTGTAATAAGCAGGATCACCGACTAACACACATCCCTTCGCGCCACTTTCCTCAAGTTGTTCAAGCGTACTTTGAATCAGTCTGGAGCCGCCACCTTTGCCCTGATATTCCGGAATTACCGAAACCGGACCAATACCAAACCAGCCTTTGTGCCCATGCGAAATGTGAATGCGGCAAACAGCAATATGACCGATCATCTGACCGTCTCTCTCTGCCACACGGGACAGATACAACTCTTTCGCTTCACGCAGTGCATCAACAATAGCGTGCTCACGCTGATTAGTATGTTCTGCATGGTGAAATGCCTGTTTAACAACCTCGCGTATCGGCGAAATGTCAGCTGGCTGTTCTGGTCGAATCGTCAGTATCATAACGGGCTAACGCTTCCTTCACGTAAAAACAAGTAAAAACCATCATCGAACAGGGCGGGCTATATCATCACTGGTCTACAGCCTGTCCCACCGTGTCGATAATTTACTCATGCCAAAAACGCACCACATCATCTGTTTGTCAGAAAACTGCACCACAGGGAGGTATATCGCGGGGCGGGGCGTAGACAGATGACGCTGAATGGCTGGGATAAAAGCACAGCAATGAGGATAAGGTGTCGCTGATTGCCCACATCAGGCGCAATAGCAGTGGGCCTGAACAGCAGGCATAAAAAAACCGAGGCTTGGAGGACCTCGGTCAATAAATTGGAATACACATGGTTATCGCTGCGGCTAGAGATGGGATACCGAAGCGATGAAAAGACTATAGCAACACCATATAGGGTTATCGCTCTGAAGATTCATATATAGGTATTTACCTTTATACGTTACCTGCTTTGCAAATCTGTTATTAATCGACCTTGCTTTAAGCCATGTTGTTTTCCATTCAGGATGATTAGCTTTGAGGTGTTCACGATGCACCTGATATAATGCGCTGCTCGTGCGAAACCAACAACTTACCGCTACAATAAGTCACTATGTGCAAAGCAATACCGCAACATTGTAAAAGAGAGAACATTTCGGTCAGGTGCTGTTTCTTGCCGGCCGGCGTTTTGCCATTTGTAAGCCAGTAAGTGTCCAAAGCAGGTTTTTTAAAGGATTACCCTCTCGGGGTGAATAAAAGTAATACCGGGATAGTAGAGAATGTTCTATGTCGCAGCAAAGTTTTGAAGCGTTTTTGGCAGGTGGCGATCCTGCCAAATTAGGAAGTATCGCCGATTTGTCTATGCTTCTTGAAGCGATTCGTCGTTACCTGAATATGGATGTGGCGTTTACCTCACGCTTTACTGAAACCGATCGATTAGTTGAACTTGTAAGAATAGACGAGAACGCTTCAGGCTGGTGTGAGCTGAAGTCGGGTGCCTCTGACCCACTTGAAGAATCTTTTTGTTTCAAAATCGTGGAAGGTCAGCTTAATAACATTATCAGTGATACCAGTGTCGACCCTATTACCAATAAGATGCCGGTGACTACGCAGCTCAATATTGGCTCGTACATCGGTGTGCCGATTCCGCTTGGTGAAGGCGAGATTTACGGTACATTGTGCTGTTATGACAAATCATCGAATGACACGCTGGGCGAGCGGGATGTCGAGTTGCTGCATATCATCGCATCTTACATCGGCCAGGTACTTGGCAGAAGTTTCAATAGTAAAAAGAAACAGGAAGCCATTCGCAGGCAGGTCAGGTCGGTCATTGATAATGGGCAGATTGATGTGGTGTTCCAGCCGATATACGGTCAGCAAAGCCAGCATTATGAGTATTATGAGGTATTAGCACGATTCAACACAGAACCGTACCGCCCGCCCAATGAATGGTTGTATGATGCCGATCTTGTTGACCTTGGGCTGGAAGTAGAAAGTGCCATTGTTAATAAAGTCGCGCAACGACTTAAGCAGGCTAATGCCAGCGGCCTTGGATTAAAAGTTGCCATCAATGTAAGTCCGCGAATGATGGAAAGTGGTCTGCTGCCCGGGCTATTGCGTGATGTGGATAGCGATCAGCTTCGAATCGAGTTAACGGAACATGTACGCATTACCAATTACGAAGAGTTCCGCACCTTTTTAAAGCCGCTCAGTGATAAAGGCTTTAAAATTTGCATAGATGATGTTGGAGCAGGCTTTGCCAGTCTGAAGCATATACTGGAAATTGAGCCGGATGTCATAAAACTGGATTTAAGTCTTGCCAGCAATATTCACCAGGACACGAAGCGACAGGCGCTGGTAACAGGCCTGCTTGCGTTTGCGAGTAGTTTTAACTGCGAGGTTGTGGCAGAAGGCATTGAAACTATTGAAGAGTATCATGCCCTGGAACAACTGGGCGTGAAATTCTTTCAGGGGTGGTACTTTTCAAGGCCTGTCGCTTTCGATCAGCTATCCTGAATCAACTGAGCACCTAACGCTTATTCCCGGTTGAAAACCGACGCTTGTGGCGTCGGTTTTTTTACAAATATAGCAGGGATTGGTATGGTACGCGCTTATAGTCAAATTTAACTGCGTTCGTGCGCTAGCTATCAATTATATGTTTAGATTTTTATTCTGTATTTGCTTATCACTGCTGCTTACAGGCTGCTCTGTGCACCCCAGCTATGAGCACATGCAAAGCCACTTTAAAGAGAATCGCGCTACGTTTTCCATGATTGCGGCGGTGGCATGTGAGATAGGCAGGGAAAGCGATGCCACTAAGCTGTCGATAAAGCCTGATACGGCTAAGAGCGAAGCGCTGTTAGATCTTGCCAACACAGTAGAAGTGGATAGCATTATCTACTGGGAAAAGAACAATAAATGTTCATTGTCTATGCCCGTTTTTGAAAACCAGGACAATGCAGCCCATCAGCAATTTGCGTATCGCTATAATGTCAGCTCGCCGCGTCAGTACAACGCAGAAAAGCATTCCTATGAAAAGGTGAAAAGTGCTGTGAGTGAAGGTAACAAAAGCCAGGTAGCTTTTGACATGAAGCTTGCACGGCGCTGGTTTTTCTCTTTTTTCTATAAAAATGTCAGCTAAGCCAAACGCCGGATAGCCCCCAGCGCTTCCTGTTACTTTGCACATCAACCTTCTGATTTGATTTTAAATATCAGTAGTGTCGCTATAACCAGCATAATGACACCCGCCAGCATGAACGGATAGCGGTGATCGAAGTGATAGGCCATGGCTGAGAGTGGTGGGCCGATAATATAACCCATGGCCGGGGTTGCCGTTATCATGCCGGTTACCCGACTTTGTCTTTCCGGCAAACAGCGCATCGTTGCCAGCGCCGCCAGTGACGGGTAAGCGGCTCCCATGCCTAGTCCCAGTATCCCCATCGCCACGTACAGCATTACGGTTTGTTGGTGAATGGCAATAATCAGATAAGCCAGCGCTAAAAGTGGTGCCGCCACACATATTAACGTTTCTGGTCTCATCAGGTGGCGCTGAACTACGCCAAACTGAATCATCAGCGAGAACACGGCGCTTACCATCATTGCCGAACCCGTCAGTTGTGCAGCTTGTACAGTGTTTACACCATTTTCATCCATAAGAAAAAAGGCAAGGCTTTGCTGCATCATTGCCATACACAAGAACAAACAGGCGCAACCAATGATAAAAAGTTTTACTGAGGCAGACACCGGGCCGACATCCGGACCCGATGCATCGGTTTGCGGCTTTGCTGACGGTAAAAAGGCGGGTAACTTCTGCCACACCAGCAACAGTGCAACAATCGTAAGCGCGAGAATACTGTAAAGAGGGGTGAGCAATCCGAAGGTAACCAGCACGCCAGCCAGCGGCGGGCCCAACACCTGCCCGAGATTGTTGGCCGATGTTACCTTACTGATAGCTGACGCCCTGTGTCGCTGCTCGCTCATTGCTACCACGTAGCCCACCGCCGACGGTGGTGTTGCCGACATCACTGAAGATTGCAGGCTTCGGGCTAACAGCAGGATAACGAATAACGCGGTGCCACCTAAAAAACCCGTCAAGCCTGCCCACCACAGCGATGCGAACACAAAAGTACCCAGTGTATAACCAGACAGGCCGACCATCAGCAGGCGCTTATAACCGTATCTTACTGTCACCCGGCTCCAGCAGTTAGCGCCGATGGCAAAAACAAATGCGGAGGATGACATCATCACCGCAACCTGCCATTCAGTCAGTCCTGCTTCACGACCAAGAGAAGGTAGTACAGTCAGAAAAACACTTTGCCCGACAGCAGTGGCCAGCAACGCAAAAAATAAAATCAGATAGGTCATTTAACTGCCGCAAGAAGAGATAAATATCAAAAACACGTCATTGTATCATGCAAGGTAAAATCATTAGGCTTATAAAAAAAGCTCCCGCCAAATGGCGGGAGAAATCAGAGGTATAATTAGGCCTGGGCCGGCCTAGAGGGGAGATTAACTGTCAACAGACAGTTCACTTTTGACGTCGCTTACGTCAGCAGTGTTCTTCGCAATGGCGACAGCCAGATCCCTTTCACTGGGGTTTCTCACCGTGCCTGCAAGTGTGACTACTCCCTGGCTGACATCCACATTAATATCAGTGCCAGAAAGTTCCGACTCCAATAGCAACCTTGTCTTAATGACGGTTGCTATTTTGGCGTCCTTCATATCCTGGGTAAATGTATCCCAATTACCTTCATAATCCTGAGGCGTAACCACCGATAAACGATTATCCACTTCGTCCACGCCTTCGATAGACTCAGCAAGTTCTGTGGCAAGACGCTTATCTACCTCGCTGCCAACTTTGCCGGTCAGAATGACTTTTCCGTCATTGACATCAGTATTGATGTCGAAGGTGTTAAGTTGCCCGTTAAACAGCAGGGTGGCTTCCACTTTACCGTCAATCCAGGCGTCATTAGCCGTTGCTTTCCAGTCATTCGACCGATCGTCAGCCAGCGTTGAAAATGACGTTGTTATACTTGCTGTCGCAATTAAACAAGTGAGAATTGTCCGCTTCACACATTTATTCATTATCAGGCTGGTTAACTGTTGTACTTGATTTATCAGAAAGCCAAATATATGCCATCTTCATTTTGCGTTTCTAAGTATCTAATTAATGTGAATTTTTTGATATTTAATGTTGAGAATTTTCTGCCAGCCGATAGCTAAGGGTGAACAAATTACCATCACTATGTCGTTTCTTACATACAGTGATTATCCAAAAGTTTACTGGTCAGCATGACGGTATGCACTATGATTATCATTTGTAACAAGAATAAAGATCTTACTGCTTCGGAGAAGCCATGTTCAATAGCCGTTTAAAAAATGAACTGACGCAAATGCAGGAAGAACTGCATCACTTGCGGCAAACTCGCAACCGTCTGGATGATGAGATGCTGTACTGCCGACTGAGTCGCACCGGCAACCTTGAGTATGTAAACAGCGTGTTTTGTGAAGAACTGGGCTACGCACAGGATGGCGTGCTAAACAAAGACTTCTTCTCATTTATTCCTGATGTGGCGAAAACTACGCCCCACTATGACAAGTTTAAATCGGCATTTGAGCGGCAGTCGCATTATGTCGGTGTAGTGAACATTACCAAAGCGGATGGTACGGAGGGGTGGCTGAGAACAATAATGCAGCCAGTCCAGAATTTATCGGGCGACCTACTGCATTTCACTTTGCACAGCAGTGACCTTACCCGCACGATCAGCCAGTCTAAAGAGCATGAGAATCTGGTTGATGCACTGCAACGCTCTACAGCGGTTATTGAGTTTGAGCCTGACGGTACGATTATCACGGCAAACACACCATTTCTGCGGGCAACCGGCTATCGACTGGAAGATATCCGGGGCAAGCATCATAAAATATTTTGCGAAGCATCGCTGGCTGACAGTGATGAGTACCGTCAGTTCTGGCAATACCTGAACAAAGGGCAGTTTCACTCCGGGCGTTTCAAGCGAATTGACTCGAGCGGCAGAGAGCTGTGGCTAGAGGCCTCCTATAACCCGGTGATGGATCCCCACGGGCGATTGTATAAAGTTGTTAAATTTGCATCGGTGGTGACCGAGCAGGTAGAGCGCGAGCAAGCCATCTCTGCAGCTGCCGAAATTGCATTTAGCACATCAAAGCAAACGGATAAAACCGCCACTGAAGGAAGTGAGGTTATTAAAGAGCTCGTTTCGGTGATGAACTCTCTGGCCGATAAGATGGTTAAGGCCAGCGAAGGTATTGTCGAGCTGGATGAGCAGTCTCAGCAAATAGCTACCATTATCAACAGCATCAGTGGGATTGCTGAGCAGACCAACCTATTAGCGTTAAATGCCGCTATCGAAGCTGCGCGGGCCGGTGATCAGGGACGTGGCTTCGCTGTGGTCGCCGATGAGGTAAGGCAACTGGCCTCACGTACGACCGCTGCAACAGAAGAAATTGTCAGTGTTGTTCAGCGCAATCAGTCGCTGACCTCCGATGCAGTGGCACGTGTAAATGCCGGTAAGGAACAGGCTGAACGTGGCGCGGCGCTGGCCGATGATGCAGGTAATGTGATTGTTGAGATTCAAAGCGGCGCGAAAGAGGTCGTCGACGCAGTTGGTCAGTTCAGTCAAAGTCTTAACTAGTGACTGATGATTCTGTACTCGTAGGGGAAATGTTGTAATCGCTCGCGCAGTACTGAATTAAACTCAGGGATACCTGGTAACGGCGGTGTAATCTCAAAGGTATCCTGTTCAGCGTCGTAGCGACAATGCTTTATATTGATACCGTTTTCCACCAGCCACCGTTTACCGTGATAATCTTCAGGTGAGCGGTGCTGAGGTTCGAAAATAAGCGATTCAAGCTGCGAACGCTGTTCTTTTTTGGTCAGGTTTAATTGCTTTTCTGTATAACGCTTGATTGCCTTCTGAAGCAGGTCAGGTCGGGCATTCTTACGTGCATGACCTTGCGTTAATGGCAGCAACACCGTATTGGAAAGCTGGCGCGTAGACAGATTGGGGGTTTGCAGGCAACTTTGGCAAAAAATGGTATTTTGCTGAGTGGTTCGGAAACACGCTCCGCATTGATAAGTGATATCCCGAAGCCGTCGCATCTGGTCGGTTTCCACCAGATAATAGCCATAAAGCGTTTCATTTTTCGCAGAGTTTCCCAGCACCTGACAGCTATCATACAAATGAGCACCCGGATTGGTCGGGCTGTCATAAGCTACATCCCATGAACGAGTGTGCAATGTACTGGTTTCAAGCCATACCTCACCACTGAGCACCGGGTTTTTTTGACGCAGATATTCACTGGTTGGAAGTGTGGTAACAAAAGGGTGGGCAGCGACCTGGCTCGCTTTCTTGAAGCCCTTTTCTCCGGCAAAGGCAACAACCGTCGTTTTTATAATCGGGTGAGATTCGCGTGCCCTGTGTGTCAGTGCGATGGCTTCAGGCTCTAAACAACGCTTCGGCGAATTAGAGTGACACTGCGGGCAATTATCATAAATTGAAAAAAAGTGAGAAGTGTCGGTCGAGAACACATAGCGACAATCCGGGCATCGATAAAGCTTAGCAGAGCGTTTTGCAATCACTTTCTTATCCTTTGGCTAAAAGCGCCCGAAAAAAATCCGCCCGGTATTATTAACGTTTCATGGCGAAATCTGAACAGAGAAAAGTATCCAGAATTTGCAGGTTGAGCAATTAGACCAAAGTATAAAGGGAGGGGCAAGCGGTTTTGTTACGCACTTACCCGGGCAGAGGTGCTGGGTTTGGCAACATCAAATGCCACCACGTGAGATGCCTGTACAATTTCCCATTGATTGCCATACAAATCTGCCACCATAAAGGCACGACGCATATCCGGTTGATAAGGCGAAGGCAAGATGGTTAACCCTCTAGATTCTAAAGTATTTCGCATCTGGCAAATATCGCTGGCGGACAACGCGCCAACGGTACCATCTCCGGCTTGCTGACCCACCAGCGCTTGCTGGTCACGGCTTACCGCGCGTTTAAGCACCAATCTTACCGGACTGGAATCGCTGGGGGCAAGTGTCACCCATCTGGAACCGTCGGATCTCAGGGTATCGGCCACAAGTGAAAATCCAAGCTTTTTCCTGTAAAACTCACTGGCTTCATTTTCGTCATCAACCAGCAGTACAAAGGAAGATAAGGTAAAGTTGTCAGTCATAGTAAACCTGGTAAAACGGATAATATTGCGACAGTGTAGTTGCCATGGCCCCTTGTAGCAGGTACATTTTTTTACACACAGGTATTCCGTACAACGCCTGAGCAGACAACGGCCAGCATCAGTAAACGGCTGGACAGGAGCAACAACGTTGATGGATTTACTCACAGTAGCAGGCAGTGTCTCACAGGGGGCAGTGTTGCTGCTTACTGTCACCTCTTTTGTCACTGCATTGTTTACTGCCATGCTCGGTGTGGGCGGCGGTGTTTTATTACTGGCTGTCATGGCATCTGTGGTTCCCGTTCAGGTATTGATTCCTTTGCATGGCCTTGTACAGTTCGGCGCAAACGGCAATCGGGCGTTAATGACGGTACGTCACCTCGATAAGCCGGTCTTCTTCTATTTTTTGGCAGGTGCTGTGGCAGGTGCCGTGCTGGCATCATTTATTGTGGTGCGTTTACCGGTAATTGTTATTCAGCTGGCGGTTGCAGTGTTTATATTGCTGCTGGTCTGGGGACCTTCACCGAAGACCCGAAGTGTTTCCCGCCGTGGAAATATCGTGACTGGTGCTGTGACCACGCTTATTGCAATGTTTGTCGGTGCTGCCGGACCATTGGTCGCAGCGTTTATACATAGAAAATACGATGACAAACTTACCCTGACCGCCACATTTGCTGCTTGTATGACTATGCAGCATGCGCTTAAAGCTATCGTGTTCAGCACCATAGGCTTTGCGGTTTATCAATGGCTGCCATTAATTGCACTGATGATTACCAGTGGCGCCGCGGGTACCTGGCTTGGGCTTAAAGTGCTGGTACGGCTCCCCACGCACCACTTCAAAACTGCCTTTAAATGGATTGTCACACTTCTTGCCATCCGTCTGCTTTACGATGCCGCTATTACCCTGTTTTAACCGTTCAATCTGCGTTCTCTTGCGATAGATCAAATCCTGCTTAATTACGATGTGATTCACTTAGCACACAGAGTTTTCATGCCCGTTTGATAACTCGAAAAATAAGTACTAAGGAGACACATCATGAGCGATACGTTGGTTGAACTATCGCGCTGGCAGTTTGCACTGACTGCTATGTTCCACTTTATTTTTGTGCCACTGACATTAGGCCTTAGCTTTTTGCTGGCTATTATGGAGTCGGTGTATGTAATGACCGGCAAAGAAATCTACCGGGAGATGACTAAATTCTGGGGCAAGCTGTTCGGTATTAACTTTGCCATCGGTGTTGCTACGGGACTGACGATGGAATTTCAGTTCGGGATGAACTGGTCATATTACTCGCATTATGTGGGTGATATTTTCGGTGCCCCGCTGGCTATTGAAGGTTTGATGGCCTTCTTTCTGGAGTCGACGTTTGTCGGACTCTTCTTTTTCGGCTGGGATAAAATGTCGAAAGTGAAACACTTGATGACGACCTGGCTGGTAGCGCTTGGCTCAAACTTTTCTGCACTCTGGATACTGATTGCTAATGGCTGGATGCAGTATCCGGTAGGCGCAGAATTCAATTTTGAATCTATGCGTATGGAGATGACCAGCTTTGCTGAGGTGATTTTCAACCCTGTTGCGCAGGTTAAATTCGTCCACACCGTGTCAGCCGGCTACGTCACCGGCGCTATCTTCGTGCTGGCTATCTCCAGCTACTATCTGCTTAATCATAAACATATTGCATTTGCTCGCCGTTCATTTGCTATAGCCGCAAGCTTCGGGCTGGCATCAGTGTTGTCGGTCATCGTGCTGGGAGACGAAAGTGGCTATGAGTTGGGTGATGTTCAAAAAGTAAAACTGGCCGCGGTTGAGGCAGAATATGAGACACATCCTGCGCCGGCAGCATTTACGCTGTTCGGCTTACCCAACGATGAAAAAGAGCAGACAGAGTATGCGGTGCAAGTGCCATGGCTAATGGGGCTGATAGCAACCCGGTCGCTGGATGAAGAGGTAACAGGCCTTAAAGACCTGAAAGTTATTCACCGTGAAAAAATACTATCCGGTGTGATTGCCTACGAACACCTTAATAGCGTGCGTTCAGGTGATGCGAGTGAGCAGGAGCTGGCGCTGTTTAACCAGCACAAAGACAATCTGGGTTATGCCATGTTACTTGAGCCCTATACCCAGGATATTACCAACCCAACTGATGCTGCCATTGCTCAGGCTGTTGATTACAGTATTCCTGCAGTGGCGCCCCTGTTCTGGTCCTTCCGTCTGATGGTCGTGTGCGGCTTTTTAATGCTGGCGTTATTTATTGCGGCATTCTATTACAGTACCAAACATCGTATTACCCAGCCGCGCTGGTTACTAAAAGCGGCACTGTACAGTCTGCCACTGCCCTGGATTGCCTGTGAGGCCGGGTGGTTTGTCGCCGAATACGGCAGACAGCCATGGTCAATCGCCGAAGTACTGCCAGTACACACCTCTGTTTCGAACCTGAGTGTATCTGATGTCGTTACCACGCTGGTGTTGTACAGCGGGTTTTATACGGTCATGTTCATTATCGCTTTTTACCTGATGAAAAAATTCGCCCGCAAGGGGCCGGTCCCGCCGGCTGATGATAGTGAAGTCGATGAAACAATTGGTCTGACAACAGACGAAGGAGTAAGAGCATGATTGATTATGAGGTATTGCGCGTAATCTGGTGGTGCCTGATTGGTGTGCTGCTAATTGGCTTTGCTGTCACTGACGGGTTCGATTTGGGGGTAGGCTCACTGCTCACAATCATTGGTCATAATGATAAAGAGCGGCGCGTCATGATAAACACTATCGGCCCCCACTGGGACGGTAATCAGGTTTGGTTTATCACTGCTGGCGGAGCTATTTTCGCCGCATGGCCGATGATCTATGCCACGGCATTTTCAGGGTTTTATCTGGCTCTTGCGTTAACATTGATCGCGTTGTGGATGCGGCCAATCGGCTTTGATTACCGCAGTAAGCTTCCTGATGCAAAATGGCGCAAAGCGTGGGACTGGGCACTATTCGCCGGCGGTTTCGTTCCGGCACTCATCTTTGGCGTGGCATTTGGCAATTTATTGCTCGGCGTGCCTTTTGTACTGGACGATACCCTTAAAGCAACCTACACAGGCAGCTTTTTTGGATTGCTGTCTCCCTTTGCCCTGCTCACTGGTTTGGTGTCTGTGGCCATGTTACTCAACCACGGCGCAGCATGGCTGCAAATGAAAACCGATGGCTTTGTGGAAGTGCGCGCCCGCGCTACTTCAGTGATTCTGTCTGTGGCTACCGTGGTTCTGTTCATTGTCGCCGGCATCTGGGTCGCGTTTGGTATTGATGGCTTTGTCGTTACCTCACAAATTAATACGCTGGGCACATCTAACCCGCTTTTGAAAACAGTGGTTACTGAGCCTGGTGGCTGGATGAGAAACTATATTCAGTATCCCTGGATGGTGGCCGCACCTGCACTGGGGATTGCCGGGGGGATGCTTTGTGCAGTTTGCTCAAAGTTACACCGTCCGGGCTGGGCGTTCGTGGGTAGCAGCCTGATGATGGCCGGTATCATTCTGACCGCAGGCTGTTCTATGTTTCCGTTTCTTATGCCAAGTACCACCATGCCTGACGCCAGTCTGACTATGTGGGACGCAACCTCAAGCCTGATGACACTTAAAATAATGTTCGCCGTTGCCTGCATTTTTGTACCGATAGTACTGAGTTACACAGCATATGGTTTTTACGTCATGCGTGGTCGACTCAAATCAGATGACTTAGATAAATCTCACGCCATTTATTAGGAGGCATTATGTGGTATTTCACCTGGATTCTCGGGGTTCTGCTGGCTTGCGCGTTTGGCATTATCAATGCCATGTGGCTTGAATCCACAGAAGATATGGACCGCTCGGACACACAGCCCTAAGGAAAGATGATGAGGCAGGACCCGTTAAAACAATGGCTTCGTTGTGAGGTGGGTAGCGACACGCTACCCCCGTTGACACCATTGATAGCCACCGGCGTTTGCAAAGAGCTGGCGCTTATCGCAGCGTTTGGCGCATTCGCAGGAATTGCACAGCAGTGGATGATTGACGGCCAGCCTGCTTCATCGTCTTTATTAATCGGGCTTTGCGTTGCGCTGTTTGTCAGTTGGGTGTTCCAGGGGATTGATATCCGACTGGGCAAGGCATTGCGACTTCGTCAGTTAACCACCCTCGAAAAACGCCTGAGTGAGCAGTTCAGGGCGCGGCAACATGCTCTGGTCAGCACCCGAACGGTTTATCATTGGCAAATGGTGTGGCAAAAGCACTTGCCAGCACTGGTCAACTGGCGCACCGACTACTGTGTGCAACAGTACATTGCAGTGATCATACCGCTGGTGGTGCTGCTGATTATTGCTTATCTGAATTATTTTATCGGCCTGATGCTGCTGCTTACATTGCCGGTAGTGCCGCTGTTTATGGTGATAGTGGGTAAAGGCGCTGCGTATTTGCATAAGAGGGAATTTACAGCGCTGGCAAGGCTGGGAAGCCTGTTTAGCGATCGGCTAATGGCCTTACCTTTATTAAGCGCACTAGGCGCACATCCCCGTCAGCAAAGACAAATGGAGCAAGCCAGTGACGCGCTGAATAAGCGCACGATGAAAGTTGTGTCAGTCGCTTTTTTATCCTCCACCGTACTGGATTTTTTTTCCACACTGGCGGTTGCCCTTATTGCTGTTTTTATCGGGTTCAGTCTGTTGGGTGAATTACAGATAGGCCCTGAAATATCGTTTTTTTCCGGGTTGTGGATCCTGCTATCGACCCCGCTGTTGCTCAGTCAGTTAAAAAAACTGGGGCAGTTTTATCATCAAAAAGCGCAGGCAACAGCAGCTTCGGAGGCCCTTAACGGGCTGTTAAAGGTTGCGCTACCTGCGAAAAACGCTGATGGGCCCTTCTCTGGCTTTTATGCGCGTGAATTTGAGCTTAAGACACCCACCCTTTATGCATCTGAATTAACTCTGAATCCGGGTGACTGGATTCAGGTATCCGGTCCTTCCGGCGCTGGTAAGACAGCATTGCTAGAATCGCTGGCAGGATTTCGTGAAGCCAGCCATGCACTTGACTGTTATTGCGTGATGCTCAGCCAACAGGCGGTGTTTTTGCCAGATTCGCTGCGTGAAAACCTGTGTCTGGGAACGGAATACACTGAACAGCAAATAGAGAGTGTACTTAGCGATGTTGAAATGCTTGACGTAGTACAGGCGTTGCCGGAAGGTCTTGATACCAGAATGGGCGATCAACCGGCATTATCCGGTGGCCAGTTACAGCGTCTGGCGCTGGCCAGGCTGCTGTTAAAAGATGCTGATGTCTGGCTTCTGGACGAACCAACCGCACATCTGCCCGAAACACAGCATCGCGTGTTGTGTGAGTTAATACATCACTGCTGCAAAGACAAAACGGTTATCTGGGTATCGCATAAGCCCCTAAATGAAGCATGGTTTAGCAGTCGCTGGGAGGTGACTAACCAGCACGTAGAGCAGTATTGCAGAGGGATACAATGAAAACACCCTGGATAACATTACTTCTTGCTATTATCCACGGCGCAACCGGTCTGTTTATTCTGGTGATATCGGCCTGGTTTATAGCCGCGTGTGCAATCGCACCTGCAGGTTTTAATTACATGCTACCCGCTGTTGTTATCCGAGCGCTGGCATTGTTGCGAATAGCGTCAGGGTACGGACATATGTGGGCTGGTCATCGGGATCTTCTTGCACGTACCGCGGGGTTAAGACACCGGTTATTCAAACGACTGACAAATCACCGTATTGGGCGTAAAGCTCAATTGGCTGATGCGCTCAGTGAGCATACAGAAACGCTTGCTTCGGTCTGGATAGCCTGCATTTCACAACTTGCTTCGGCATTGTTACTACTGCCCCTGTTACTTATTGCGGGCGTGATGTTATCACTGCCTGGCACAATATGGCTGGCGCTGCTGGGCATAGGCTGGTTGATCCTTACAGTGTGGGTAGTTGTTAAAAGTCTGGCTATTGCCGTAAAACAGGTTGCAGCCCAACATGAGCTCACCGAACAAAGCGAGGCGTATCTGCGCTGCAGTTCGTTGTGGCACCTGTATACGCAGGCTCAGCACGAGCGCCCGACTGCCATGCGTTTATGGTCGCTGGAGACGCGTCTTAATACGTTGTCACAACAGGCGGTATGGCTTCTACAGGCGCTATGTTTTGTGATGCTCGGATTGTATGCCTGGTACGCGGGTGCTGAGGTTTACGCAAATCCATTAGCGATGATTTTGCCGCTGGTGCTCTTTGCAGCGCCAGACTGGCTCGGGCGAGCAGTAGCTACCACAACATTTGCAGCAAGATTCCAAAACGCACAGGATGCTTTGGCATCGCTGGAAATGCGAAAGGTAAATTTACAACCCGCCGTTTCCGGGCACGTTCGTTTGCAAAATTTTTGTGCGGCGGGGCGTCATGTAGCGCCTGTTTCGGCGAATCTCCCTTCCACCGGTATCGTGACAGTAAACGGCGCATCCGGTGCGGGTAAATCCTCGTTGCTTCAGGCTATTGCCGGAGAAATTCCTTACCGCGGACGCAAGTATTGCGCTGGAATTACCCTACAGCCGGGCCTTGTTGAAAACTGGCTTTATGTAGAACAGACCCCGGTAATTCTTCAGGCGACGCTTCGCGAAAACCTGGCGCCAGCTCGCAAAATCTGTGATGAAGCTATCAGGCAGGTGTTAAAGGACCTTGGCCTGAGCTCTATGAAAAATCTGAATGAGTGGCTGGGAGCGGGTGGCAGATCGTTGTCTGGCGGAGAACGTAAACGCATTGCGATTGCCAGAGCTTTGCTGGCCGAAAAGCAGGTCTTACTGATTGACGAGCCCTTTGAAGGGCTGGATGTGTTTAGCTGTAAAACACTTGCGCAGCTATTCAACAAAATTGCTGAAACAAAACTTCTTATTATTGCGACACATATCGGCGTGTCACAGTTACAGGTCACCACGTCAGTTACCATGAGTCAGGCTTGTCAGTCAGACAAATTATGTGAGCACGCCTGAAAAGTCATAAAGTTTTTTTCCTGTCGGGCCGATAACAGGTCGTACACTGTGGCCTGTTTTTCCCCAGCCCCCAATTTGGACTAATGGCCAATAGGTTTTTTTAATAAGTGTGTCAGTATTGGCTGGCATTTTTTACTTAAGAGGCGGTTATGCTCGTCTTACGATCTTCTTTTGATGAAAAACAACAGGAAATTGCGCGCTTAGAGCAAGAAAAAGCAGCGCTGCAGGATAAAATTTATCATCTTGAAACCGCGCTTGATGAAGAGCGTAGTCGCAACGGTGTATTGCAGAATCAGGTCGATGCGGGTGCTGCAGATGTACTTTCGCAGTCATTGCTCGAATCGTTAAATCAGGTCGCAGACATCCGCGAAACGGTAGCGCACTCTTACGAGCTAATTAGTAATGAAAGCAGCAACCTGAGCAATATTGATAGTTTATTTACTTCCAGCTCTGCGTCTTTGCAAAGTATCGGGCAGGCAATGGAAGCGCTGAACGCCAGAATGGGGCAAATGAGCGAGCGTATTGCAGGGTTATCTGATACGGCTGACAACATCAATAAATTTGTAAGTACAATCACCAGTATCTCAGATCAAACCAACCTGCTGGCACTAAATGCAGCCATTGAAGCAGCCAGAGCGGGAGACGCAGGACGAGGCTTTAGCGTTGTTGCTGATGAGGTCCGGGCCCTGGCGAACGAAACGAATAAGTCAGCCAGTGAGGTTGCTGAACTGGTTAAAGGAATAATCCAGTCAACGAAGGCGGCGGTGGGTGCCGTATCTGAATTGCAGGAAAATAACACGCATCTGACATCGGGTGTTAATGACCTCAGTCAGGATTACGATCAGATGGTTTCGCACTGCTCAAGCATGAAAGAGACGATTACGGTGGCTTCGCACCAGACTTTCATTCAGACCGTTAAGCTGGACCATGTGGCGTGGAAGAGTGAAGTGTACGCTATGATGAATGGTGGTAGTCACAAGCGTATTGATGAGCTTGTTGATCACCGTGCATGCCGGTTAGGGCAGTGGTATCAGCAGCAGGCCGGAACGGCGCTTGCGCAATCAGATGCGTTTGTCCGGTTGGAAGCGCCTCATGCTAAAGTCCACCGTACAGGTACAGAGGCGGTATCAGCATTTCATAATAATCATAAAGAGCAGGCATACCGACTACTCCGGGATATGGAAAAGGCAAGTCAGGAAACAATGGTTCTACTTGATCGCCTGGCCCACGAGGCAGCCCGTTAATATAACTTTCTCAGGCGAGCGTTATTACAGCGCTCGCTTTTTTCTTCCCTGCCTGTCGCATTTACCACACTTAAACACTTTAAAAATATCAATTATTACCTATACTTGCGTGATTAGACTTTTGACTGATACGTATAGATAGTGCCGGGAACGTATTTGAAAAAATACTTTAGCTGTTTCGCCGGAAGCCGATAATTATCACCATGATGCCTGCCGCTTTCATGTCGAAAGGGCTTATTTCCCACACTTTTCTACCCGTCAGTGAAGCGATACGCGATACAAGGGAATGCCGGAGAATTTTTATGCGCAACAATCAGCCCGTCACCAACAAAGAATATAAATTTCCATCAGATTACCGTCTGATATCTTCAACTGACAGACGCGGTGTAATTACGCATTGTAACCAGCAGTTTATCGAAGTAAGTGGATTTGATGAGGATGAACTGATCGGCAAGAACCACAATTTGGTTCGTCACCCTGATATGCCGTCGGCGGTTTTCAAGCAAATGTGGCAAACCCTTGAATCGGGAAATATCTGGTTGGGGCTGGTTAAAAACAGACGTAAATCCGGCGACCACTACTGGGTATCTGCGTTCGTAACACCCGTTTATGAAAAGGGTAATATTGTCGGGTATGAGTCGGTGCGGGTACCGGCCTTACCCGAAGAAATTCAACGTGCAGAAAATACTTATCTGCGACTACGTCAGGGTAAGTCTGCGGTAAGTGCGATGCGCAGCGGCCTTGACTGGCTCTCCGCCAGTTTGCCGGTTCTAATCCCAGGGCTTGCGACAACCGCAGTTTGCGGGGCAGTTGGCGGGGTTGTGCCCGCAGTTGTTGCCGCAGCAGGGTTTGGCGTTGCGGGC
Source organism: Salinimonas iocasae (assembly GCF_006228385.1). Taxonomy (GTDB): domain Bacteria; phylum Pseudomonadota; class Gammaproteobacteria; order Enterobacterales; family Alteromonadaceae; genus Alteromonas; species Alteromonas iocasae. The sequence continues at coordinate 3,565,994 of NZ_CP039852.1, read as the reverse complement.
ATATGGAGTCGTATTAGTCAGCGACGTGACTGGGAAGGATTGATTTCACTTAGCCCGGACAGTTTTAGTGATGAGGTAGTCGCGCAGACCTATTTTGACGATACTGGTATAAAAGCCCGTGCCAAACTGGTGCTGGGCTGCGAGCTGGCGCGTTCACGTACTGCGCTGACGCGCATTGAAGATGCTGCCAGCGGACTTGATCAGATTGCAGATCTCACTCATGGTCAGGCGGTAAGCGCAAGTAGCGTAGTCAGCCAGCAAAACCAGGCTACTCAGCAGATTGCATCGGCGGTGACGCAAATGTCGCAGGCAATTAATGAAGTTGCAGAACGGGTTGAGATGAATGCCAGCAGCGCGCGGACAGCTTCAAAGAATGTAGAAGACGGTAATCACAAGGCAGACATGGCGCTGGAGTCTATTCGCGAGCTGAAAGAGGCGGTGCAGTCTATATCTACAACCGTGCAGGAACTGGCGCAGTCCACGTCAGATATCGGCGAGGCAGCCAGTATTATTTCTACCATTGCCGAGCAAACCAATCTTCTTGCATTAAATGCGGCTATCGAAGCGGCTCGTGCAGGTGAGCAAGGTCGTGGCTTTGCGGTGGTGGCCGATGAGGTGCGCTCTCTGGCTTCTAAAACCCGCGAGTCTACTGACAAAATCCATAATATTATTCAGATTCTTGCAGAGCGCTCTGAGCGGGCGGTTAAGGTGTCTGATGCGGGGCTGGAAGCCGCGACACGAGGCACTGATACCGTAGAGGAAACGCGTGCGACATTGTCGGAGATTAATCAGGCGGTCAGTGTTATTGCCGACCAGACGATTGAAATGTCCTCTGCTGTAGAGGAGCAAAGCAGCGTGGCTGAGCACATCAATCAGCAAATTGTGGAAATTGCCGATGGCGCTAAGGAGACAGAAAAAGCATCTGAGTCTTCCCTTCATTCGAGCCAGGAGCTGCGTAATATGGTGACGCAGGTAAATTCTGTCATCACCCGATTTTCTACAACGGGCAGGGTTGGCGACTAGCGCTGACTAAGCCCGGCATGAAGTGCCTGCCTGTAGGCAGCCAGCGCAGGTACAAAGCTGCACAACCACGTAGCGACCAACACGCTGCCTATAATAATGGCACTGTTTACTGTCAATAATGTTCCGCTGATAAACAGGCCAAATTCTTCACTTAATAAAGGTTCCAGCAATACAAACAAACCAGCATCGATGCCAAGCGCTGCAATGCATCCGGTCAGTGCTACAAGCAATGCTTCTGTCTGTACCAGCCACAATATCGAAAGGGGACCAGCACCCATCGCGCGTAAAACTGCTATTTCGTGACGCCTCTCGCGCATTGTAGCCAGTAGCATGGTGATCAAACCGATAAGTGATGCCACCAGGATTAGCACTGAGATTCCAAGCAATAGCTTCTCTATGCCCCCCATCAGTTGCCACAACTGTGAAAGCGCCATCCCAGGCAAAATTGCCAGCACAGGTTCATCGTTTTTCTGATTTAGCTGATACTGCAATTGTAATGCGGCTGCGCGGCTGGTCAGGCCGACAAAAATCGCCGTAACCTGCTCTGGCGTATGCTGGTGGGCTTCGTGATCATCATCATGTGAGGAGGTATGCTCATCCTGGCCTGTGGGCTTTCGAATACGTAATGAACGTACAGACGAGGACGCGGTTGCCTGTTCGTGCATTGCTTCTATACCGTGCAGCGTGACATGTACCGCTTTATCAATTGGCGTTCCCGTTGCTGCGAGTATACCGGTTATCGTAAACGGGTGTTGCTCGTGCTGTTTAAAACTCACGTTCCCCAGGCCGTGTGAAATTACCAGCTCATCACCAACCGAGTAGCCCAGCGACCTGGCCACCTCGCTGCCGATTACCGCAGACATATCACCAGCGAATGACGCCCCGGAAAACATTTCAAGTGACTGCTGGTTGCCATACTGATAATGGGTAAAATATCGGTTGTCTGTACCTACGACCCTGAAGCCTTTGTGGCTGTCGCCCAAAGAAACAGGAATCACCCATTTAACCAATGCATGGTCATCTAGCTTCTCAACCTGTTCCCAGCTTATGCCGTTAGTGGCATTACCGATACGAAATACTGAATAGAGCAGCAGATTTAGGTTGCCGGTAGGCGCACCTACGATTAAGTCCACGCCGGAAACGGTGCGGGTAAAACTTTGTTTTACCTGCCCACGGATAAACTCAACACCCAGCAACAAACTTACACTGATGATGATAGATATTAATGTCAGCACTACGGAGGTGCGTCGGTTTTTAAGGCTCGCCAGCGCTATCTTTGCAATCATGAGGTAACCGTACCGGCCTGGTTGAGTGTTGCCATGTCGACCCGGGTATCAAAATATCGGGCCAGGCTTTTATCATGGCTGACAAAAATAACAGCACTGTCTGAAGTCGCCTCAACCAGCAACTGCATAAATTTATCCCGGGCGTCTGCGTCTAGTGCTGAGGTGGGTTCATCAACAATAATAAGATGTGGTGCATTGATTAGCGCTCTGGCAATCGCCACGCGCTGCTGTTGACCCACACTCAGTGTATCAGCCCTCTGGTTAAGCACTGATGCCGGCAATTGCAACTTATCCAATAACTGCCTGGCACGGGCTTCAATATCTAAAGACTTGTTTTTCGCAAAGTAGGCGGCCGCTGTAAGGTTTTCAAGTACAGTCAGGTAGTCAATCAGGTTAAACTGCTGGAAGACAACACCAATATGTTTCGCCCTGAACGCGTCTTTTTGTCGCGCCGACAGCGCAGCGAAGTCAGTGTCGAACAATGTGACAGACCCGGAATCCGGCTGAAGTGTACCGGTCAGTAAATTAAGTAATGTACTTTTGCCTGAGCCTGAGGCGCCGGAGACAAAAACATGGCCACGTTTGGGGACTTGCCATGCGTTGACATTAATAACCGGAGACGCAGACTTGCTGTACGAATACACCAGATTTCTGATGTCTACAGCCAGTTCCGTCCCGGTGGATGAATACAAATTCGATTGATGCGACATTGGTTTCAGGTCAGGCTCGGGATGTCGTTGTTATAACAACTCTGACCTGAGAAAAAAAGCCGCCGCTGTTATTGTCTGTTAATTCTCATTGCCAGCTTTAAGCTTTACCACTTCTGCGCTGCTGTCTTCCAATACGCTATCCAGAGAAGTACCTTTGAGTAACTTATTTACCTTTTCTTTATTCTTTGCCAGCATGATCGAAAGCTCTTCCATATGAGCTTCTTCCATTTTCACACCCATAGCCGCCATGAAGCCAGCCAGGTTATCTGCGGTATCCAGCATTTTATCGTATTGATCTGCGGCTTTTTTGTCCGTGGTCACAAGCTTTTCAACCTCTTTGTGTGTTACGACATATTGTACGGTAATCGCCATGATTCACTCCGATTTGTAATTTGACTTTAACGAGACAACTGCAAATACTGTATATATAAACAGTATAAAATGCAACCAGAGATATGCAGTATGTTAAAAGTAATTCCTGTTTTCGCGCAGGCCGGAATAAGCGGCTTTCAATCGCCTGCTGCAGAGTATCGGCAGTTAACGCTGGATTTGGATGAGCTGTTAATTGAGCACCCTACCGCAACTTTTATTGGTCAGGCCAAGGGTGATTCAATGACGGGCGTGGGTATTTTCGACGGCGATCTTCTTATTGTAGATCGCGCAGCCAATGCATCGTCATTAGATGTTGTAGTGGCAAATTTAAATGGCAGCTTTGTGTGCAAGCTATTCGATCGCAAGGCGAGCTTGCTGTTATCGCCGGGTAGTAATCAGCAAGGTCATCAGTTGCGCGACGGCGACATATTTGAAGAAGAAGGCATAGTGATTCGCTCTGTCAGGCTCCATCGCTATGCCAGACAGCTCTCACAATGTTTGCGCTAATTGATGTAAATAGCTTTTACGCTTCAGCGGAAAAGATTTTTGACCCATCGATCAGGCAGCGCCCAGTAGTTGTGCTGACCAACAATGACGGGTGTATCTGTGCGTTGTGCGATCAGGCTAAACTGCTGGGCGTTAAAAAGTTCGGACCGTATTATAAAGTCCAGGATATGCTGCGCGCCCATGGTGCGGTCATCCGCTCATCCAATTACGAACTCTACGATGATCTTTCCAATAAAATGATGGAGGTTATTGGTCGATTCGCGCCTCGTCAGCACGTATACAGTATTGATGAGTGCTTTCTGGATTTTGGCCAGTGGGTACCCAAAGAAGGGTGGGCAGACTACGCGCTGATGATAAGAGAAACAGTAGCGCGCGAGCTTCGGCTTCCGGTCAGTGTGGGAATAAGCACTACACCTACTCTGGCAAAAGTAGCAAGCTTTGTGGCAAAAAAGCGTAAAACCAACAAAGGAACAGCGGTGTTGGTCAATGATGCGATTCGGCGGCGGGTTTTAGGCCAAATGCAGGCCAGCGATATTTGGGGCGTGGGAAAACGTATCGCGGCACGATTAGCAACTATGGATGTCGAATCTGCATTGGCGTTAGCGGATTCGTGTCCCAAAGCTATGCGAAAACAATTTTCGGTTGAAATTGAACGTACCGTGCGAGAACTCAACGGGACATTTTGTTTTGAGTGGGAGTCGCTACCTGTTGAAAAGAAACAAACGTTTTCTACACGTGCTTTCGGCTCTCCGGTAACTGACTTCACAGACTTGCGCCAATCCCTGGCCTGGCATGCTGAGCGCGTATCTGAAAAAGTAAGACGTCAGGAAAGTGCTATTCAGGTGCTTACTGTATTTGCCCATGCCAACCCTTTTGCTAGCAATGGCCATTATCATCGAAGTGTTCAACATACCTTTGCGTTTCCGGTTAACGATGTGAGCAGTCTGGTACGAGTCGTATCTAAAGCGGCCAGAGAGATTTACAGGCCGGGAGTGAAGTTTCACAAAAGTGGTGTTGGTGCGATATCGCTTTGCCCGGTGGCCCAATCACAACCTGATCTGTTTAATACGTGCGAATCTAAACCAGAATTAATGCAGTGCATGGACCTGATTAATCAAAGATATGGTAAGAATACATTAGGCATTGCTGCCAAAGGGGTAAATGTGAAGTGGTCGATGAAGCGTAATTTTCTATCGCCTCAGTTTACAACTAATTGGCAGGACATTCCAAAAATCACATGTTAAGCGGGCAGGGTAATGATTGATTTTTCTGATATTGAGGGTGTTATTTTCGACCTGGACGGCACTCTGGTTGAGTCGGGCCTGAATTTTCGTGATATTAGAAAGAAACTTGGGTGTCCCACCGGGGTGGATATTCTTACGTTTGTTGAAGATATCGAAGATGCAGTACAAAAGGACGCGGCGGCAGCGTTTATTGTAGAGCAAGAGTTAGCCGATGCCCACGGCGCGCGCTGGCTCAGTAAAGGTAAAGCACTGGTGGAAGCCTTGCAGGCTGAAGGGGTGCCTATGGCTATCGTCACCCGCAATAGCCGGAACGCAACCACAATAAAGATAGAAACCAATCAGATTCCAATTACAACAGTAATTACCCGTGAAGACGCGCCCGCCAAACCAGATCCTACAGCGCTCTTACAAATTGCAGCGAACTGGGGGCTTCATCCCAGCCGCTGCTTATATGTGGGAGACTTTGATTACGACCGCATCGCGGCAGAACGTGCCGGAATGCAGTTTTTGTTAGTTTGATATATTAAAAGCCGGGGATCGGCTTTTTGGGAGAAGGGAAGCGAGGAGTCAGGCGCAGATTGTCTTCTATTCCCGAGTACCCTGCTGGTTTAAAGGACATTGCCCCTGCTGAAACTTTCAATATATCAATTTGTTGTAATTGAACGATTTTTGAATTTTCCTTTTTCACTGTACTTCTTCCTTGTGTTTAAACTTTAGTCTAGTCTTCGGTCAGACCACTGTATTTTGCACTAAATGCGCGGTATAACGTTTTCATTATCAGGACAAGGAATTCCTGGGATGAGAAGTAAACTCTATAATGTCCTATTTTTTATAGTTATCGTGTCTATTGGAAAAGCGGAAGGGCAGGTTGTAACACCCTTAGACTTTTCAAAATCTTTCGATGGAAAGCCAACAGGTGTAATTCGAACAATTGACGTGACCAGTGATGAAATCTGGCTGGGAGCAGAAAACGGACTATTCGGTATAATTGGTTCGTCAGTACACCACTTTGACGCGCTTAATTCATCACTTAAAACAAATTATATTTCGTCTATAACTCGATTCGACGAGGACTATCACTTAGTTGCGGCATTTGGTGATGGTATTTATTTATTAAACAGACGACATAAGACAATAGAGCCATTTATTGTTCAGCACCTCGACACACGTTCAGTTTGGTCGGTAGATGTCAGCGATACCTATATAGCGATAAGTACGATTCGGGATCTTCATATTGTTGATAAACGGTCGAAGAGATTGCTCGTTTCACTTTCGGAATTATCCCCTGATACTGTTACAGACATCCGACACCTTAAATTGGACGATGAGCAAGTGTGGTGGCTGGATATCACAAAAGGCTTGCGTCGATTAAACTTATCCAGCCATTCGATCTCGTATTTCGCCAAAAGCAGTTATTTCCCTGAAGCGACTTACCTAACCGCATTTATGGTAGAGAGCGACAATATTTTTATCGGGACAAACGAAAACGTATATCGGTTCGATAAACAAAATCATACCGTTACACCTTTAATAGAAAGAGACTCTATTTGGGATAGAACGAACGATACAGCAGTGTTCAAGCTGGAAAGAGACCAGAGCGGGAAGCTGTGGGTTGCAGCTGACAGGCTTTATGAACTCAATTTATCAGAGAAAGAAATCAAAACGCCGGACTTACTCAGCCCACTTCTGTCATCCCGCGCCGCGGAGGTGGTACTGGACTTCACCTTCGATGAAGAAGGTAATTTTTTCGCCGCTGATACACAGCGCGGTCTTTTTGCTATTCCAGTAGGCGCTAAAGGTACACATTTTCTGGGTGGAAGCTTAGAGAGCAGTGCAAATACACTTTACGATATATCTTTTGATGACAACAAAGAAGTTCTTTTTACAGGAGACAAAAGGTTATTTTCCTATAACCCTCAGCAGAAATCTTCAGTGAGCTACCCTCTCACGACTTTGGGCCCGCATTTTTTAATAAAAAGTAACGCTGAGGAGATAAAATATATTGATCAGCGAGGCACATTTTATACTCTGAATAAATTGTCACGGAATTCATCAGCCTCAAATACCTTTAGGAACGGTTATCGGAAAGAAATAACAGTCAAAGATGTTTTTTCCCCTGACAACGAAACTGTGACTATTCTTCTTAGTAATGGCGTACATGATGAAGTAGTTAAATGGCATGATGACAGGGCGACTTTGCTTTTTGAAGGTGAACTGGAAAAAATTGCTGTTGCTGATAAAAATACGGTTTATGTAAGTGCTCTGTATGACGGAATTTACCGTTTAAACTCAGAAAACTCCTCAACAAGCACTGAAAAACTGGCATCCCTGCCATATTCAGGCTTAACGTGCCTTTATCTTGATACTAAGAGTCGACTATGGATGTGCGGGGATGGGCATGGGCTCTCTTATCTTGATGAAAGTAAAAAGATAAAAAACGCTGATAACTTTCCGTTTCAGTATATTCGGGGTATTGCTGAAGTTGATAGCGAGCGCTTTCTCGTTGCGACTAATGCCGGACTGTTCATTTATAGCCTGAATGAAAAGGCGTACGCTCCGATTGGGAAACAGCTTGGTATAAATGATATCGACTTCGAATACGATGCTTTACACAGCGCCGAAAAACAATTGGTTGTGATTGGCGACAACTTTTCCTATCTGCTTGATAAAAAGAAACTCCTGTCTAGTCTTACAAGTTTTGAAAAAGAGAGTGCGAGGGTAGTCTTTACTGGTTTACAAACCTTCGACAGTGCTCAAAATAAGGTAGTTGATGCCAGTGAACGACTGGTAAAACGTACTGAGAATGCAATAACCATATCCTACGACGAAAAAATGTTTGAGCTGAACCTTGTGGTTGCCGATTATCTAACGGGCGCGGAAAAGCTGATCGAATATCGCTTACTCGGCAATAATCCCAGATGGTATGAAGCTGGGCGAGCGGAGGCCGCAGTCAATTTTTCTTCGCTTGAGCCAGGAAGTTATGAGCTTCAGGCGCGAATCAAAAGCAATTATCGTATAAACGAGATCAGCACAATAACCATAATCGTAGCACCACCCTGGTGGCAAACACCTTACGCATATGCAGCCTATTTTCTGGCAGGGTTGCTGATACTGATTTATGCAGTATTACAGATAAAAGCCCGGGTGGCGGCACGTAATGAAGAACTTGCAGATAAGGTGGATGAGCAGAAACAAGTGCTGGAGCAAAACCAGACCTACATTCGCACTATTTTGAAAAGAAAGCACCGGGCTCTGCTAAACGTTGCCAAAGAAATTCAAACACCATTAACACTGATACTCGGCCCCTTGCAGTTGGTGCAGGACCAGCCGAACGATGTGGATAATCCCCGCCGGATTAATGTCATCGCCAGAAACGCGCGGCGTCTTCATTTATTAATTAATCAAATCACAGAGGTGGAGCGGTTAGAATCGTCTAAATCGCTGCCCCGACAATCTTATTCGATCAAAGAGCATTTTCCCGTACTTCTGGCCAATCTGGAGCCTGAAATTACGCGCAAAGCGATTAAGCTGACTGCACGCCTTAAAGCGACGGGGTTTATATCCCTGTTGCCCGAGTCTCTGGAAAAAATTGTATATAACCTGGTTCGAAACGCCATTGCCGCCAGTCCTCACGGTGGAGAGGTGACCATCGAAACACGCTGCGAGGCATTGCAGCTGGTTATTGTGGTTAAAGACTCAGGTGAGGCACTAAGTGAATCAGATGCAGCAGATGTCCTGGAGCGATTTGCCCAGAATGATGCAGATTCAGAAGAAGAATGGCTCCCTGGCCTGGCAATAGCCAAAGAAGCAAGTTTGGCGAATTCGGGCTGGATAGGTATCGACAGTAAACCCGGTCGCGGAAACCGCCTGTCAGTTTATTTACCTCTGATTAATCTGTCCGAAGAAATGCCACTATCACCACCTATGGTGGTTGATGTTGTTCCGCGAATTCCTCGTATAGATGACCAGCGACCCATTGTACTTATTGTTGACGATAATCCTGATATGCGGCAGTACCTTAAAGATACGCTAAGGCTATCATACAACTGCGTGGAAGCATCGCAGGGGAAGCAGGCGTTAAAAACGATGCAGGTTATAGTGCCGGATCTTGTTATCAGCGATGGCCACATGCCCGAGTGCGATGGCTTTGCCCTACGTGAGGCAATGCTTAAAACCCCTGCACTTGAGGATATTCCTTTTATCCTCATCAATGATGCGCAGAGCGATGATATGTTGGAACAGTGTGTTGAGCTTAATATAGACAGCATTCTGGAGAAGCCGGTAGAAGCTGCTACGTTGCGCTATACAGCCGGTCAGTTGTTGTCGTTATTGTCGCGAAATAAGAAAGCATCGGCGCCTGTAAATGAACCATCCCCGTTCGACGTGCCGGCGTTTGCCAATGCTAAAGACCAGGCCTTTTACACGGGGTTCATGCAAGTCTTGTCTAAGCACTACCATGATGAGGCATTTAATAAATGTGATGCGGCGAGTTTGATGGCGGTGAGTGAGCGACAATTATCCCGTAAATTACAGGTGCTGTTTAAAATGAACTTCAGTGAGATTTTAAAGCACTACAGAATATTTAACGCTAAAAAGTTGCTCGATGAAGGAAAGCAGGTAACCCAGGTTGCCTATGATGTAGGTTTTAGCACTGTTTCTTACTTCAGCCGAAGTTTTAAAATTCAGTGTAATGAAACGCCCAGTCAGTATCAGGAACGAACAGTCAGCTCAGAGGTTAGCTGACCTCATCGATTAAATTTCCGCAGCGGTCAGTTTCAGGCTGAAAGTGGCGCAGACGCTCAGCTTCATGCTCTACTTCGTTTTGAAGTATGTGTTGAACATGCGTCAGGCGCTCAAACAGAATTCGGGACGTAGCGCTCATAAAGCCGTCCGGGTTGTTCATAATAAGCAGTTGCAACAATAACGCCTTTTGACGTAGCTGTTCTATAGCCCCGTCAATCTGGTGTCTGGCCGTAGCACCGGCATATAAACCTTTTACTGGCGCGCGTCTGGCTTCTGTGGCTGCCTGACGCCATTGTTGCTGGGGAAGACTGTCTGTCTCAGAAGAGTAAACAACTCTGGGTGCATCGTATTTACGCCGACGACGAGTATTTAATATGGCATCGTGATAAGCGCGAGCATTCTGATGGCTGTGCTCCCTCTGACTTTCGGCATCGCTGCTGAATGCGGTGGATGTGTCGCATCGTTTGGGTCGGGGAATTGTATTCGTTGAAAAGTGGCTGTCACGCTGCGCCTGAATAAGGGATGTAGCATAAGTAGGTAATTGATTTAGCGTCATTAGCATTTTCTGGCTGAATGAACAGCACGGCCTTTTTTAGTCTGAACAATCTCGGCATATGCGGAACATCATTCTTACCCGCCTAAAATATAATGCATTGAAGGTGCCAAAATATTGACGCTTGAGAATTTGTAGCTATCATAATGATAATTAAAAGAAATTTTATTATCCTGAAATTCCTCTGATCACTTGTGCAGCGTGAGTGTGTAAAATACTGACACTTATTGACAACACCAGGTGAAAATTTTGCCTGTAATCGCCTATAGGGGCCGCATATGAAACGCCTGACTTCGCTTATATTTTCACTATGGTTTGCCACTACGGCGAATGCTGAAGACGTACCGCAACCCGTTACCAAGGCGACATCGCCGATTACCATTGACGGTCAGGCAACTGAGACAGACTGGCGGTCTGCTAAATGGTATCCACTCGATAAATATATTATTGGTGGAAAACCAGCTAAAAAGGATTTTTCCGGTCGTTATAAGCTATTGTGGGACAAAGAGTTTGTTTATCTTCTTGCGGAAATCACTGACGATGTCTTAATAGACTCACACCCCGATCCGAAAGAAGCATACTGGGATGATGACTGTCTGGAAATCTTTATTGATGAGGACGCTTCAGGTGGTAACCATCTTCACAGCTTTAATGCCTTTGCTTACCATATTGCACTGGATGGTAATGTTGCTGATTTTGGTAATGAGAACGATGGCAACGGCGTAATTTTGTTAAACGAACATATTAATAGTCGCTGGACGCGCGAGACCGAAGCACCTTACAAGATTACGTGGGAGGTTGCGATCAGGCTTTACCCGGACACTTTCAATACAGCATCTCCGGGCGAACCAGTAAGCCTGAAGGCAGAAAAGGTGATAGGTTTCATGCTGGCCTATTGCGATAACGACGGAAGCGAAAAGCGCGAGCATTTCATCGGCTCACATGATATTGAGCCAGTTGATGGCGATAAAAACCGTGGTTACATAGATGCATCGGTATTTGGCAAGCTGGTGTTGAAAAAATAGTTCTGTAAAGGCAAATCAATCAGGGGCATAACATACAATGGTTATGTCATTGCCCTTATGTACACTGACCGATAGCGAAACGTCCGCGTGCTCAACAAGCGCGCCGGATTCAACTACTTTCAGTTTACGGTTCAGATACTGCGCGGCGGTCTCAGGCTCCTCCTTTTGAAAAGGGGCATCATAGAATAGCGCCAGGCTACCCAGCGAGGTCGAACCGGCGAAACAAGCTGTACCATGAAGCCCTTCTCTAACGGCTTCATCTTTCGCTGCGAAAAGGGCATCAAGATAGCTACGCAGCTGCGGTTCTAGAGTGATGAAAAGGTGATCCCCCGCTTCCAGTGACGTATTTTCTTCAGGTGGCAGTACTTCATCACCCCGCACTATCATGGCGATATTTACGCCAATGGGAAGTGGTAGTGCAGCAAGGGTGAAACCGCATACGCGAGAGCGCTCATTAAGTGTAATTTCGACAATATCTGCGTTCACGCCGCCTAGCGAGGGCACCTCCAGTTTTTTCACCGGGCAGTCTGGTGGTGCTTGCGTAAGCTTTAGCTTTTTTGCCGCCCAGGGCAGGGTAGAACCTTGTACGGTCGCAGATAACAGCACCACGAAGAAAACCACGTTAAACACCAGGCCTGCTTCTTCTATACCAAACAATAGCGGAAAGATTGCCAGAATAATTGGCACCGAGCCGCGAAGCCCTACCCACGACACTAATGATATTTCGCGCCGGTTAAAACCCGTTAATGCCAATAGAGGCGCAACAGCCAGAGGACGGGCCACAAAAACAAGAATGATTGCAATAACCAGCCCTTCTGCCCACACCTCAAGCAGTAAAGGTGGATTTACCAGCAGCCCCAGCATCACGAACATGGCTATCTGACTGAGCCAGGCTAGCCCATCCATAAACAAAAACGTTGCCTGCTGAAATACGAAGCGACTGTTGCCAATAATTACCCCGGCGATAAAGGTCGACAAAAAGCCGCTGCCACCCAACGTGGCTGATACACCAAATGCAAGCGCGCCGCATACGGCGATTAGTACCGGATAAAGCCCTGCGGCAATCAGCTGGATGCGGTTAATCATTTTAATTGCGAGCCAGCCAACAATAAGGCCGGTCACAGCCCCGATTCCCATTTGCTTGGCAAACAGTATCGCCAAATCGGGCCCTGGCTGCATCTGGTTTGTGATTAGTTGTAATAACCCTACTACAAGAAATATGGCCATTGGATCGTTGGAGGCGCTTTCTATTTCAAGGGTTGCTTTCAATCGGGGCTTAATGTGAATGCCGGCACTTCGAAGAATAGAAAAAACAGCTGCGGCATCAGTAGAGCCGACAATCGCGCCAAGTAATAACCCGACCAGTAGGGGTATCCCCAAAATGTATGCGGCTGCTACTCCGGTGATACCTGCCGTAATAGCAACGCCAAGTGTCGATAGCAACGATGCAGGCTTCCAGGCCAGCTTTATGGCCGATAAGGATGTTTGCAGCCCACCATCAAACAAAATCACAGCAAGGGCCAGCGTACCCAGTGCATGCGCTGTTTGCGCATCATCAAACTGAATTCCGCCTATCCCGGCTTCACCCGCAAGCATACCGACCAGCAGAAAGATAACCAGCATCGGTAAGCCCAGGCGGGGAGACAATTTGCTTGAAAGTATGCCGGCAAATAACAGTAATGCGGCAATGAGAATCTCAAAATCTACTGCGAACATGAAGGTACCCTGACTAAATCCGACTCTATGATACGTAAAAGTGGCGACTAGGCGCAGTTTTGTCGTTGTTTAACCGGTAAGAAGAGGTGCATTGGCTGCCGAGGGCAGAACGTGAGTAAGAGGAAATAAAAAAGTCGCCAAAACGGCGACTTCAAATAGTTGTAGCTTCTTTCCGCGAGATGCTATTCCGTTAGAATGTTACTTTCTTCTGCGCAGAAAGATACCAGCTAACCCAAGGCCCATAAGACCCGCTGTCAGGGGCGCCGACACATTTGCCGGAGGCGCAACGACATCTTCCGTAATGCCTGCGTACAGCACATTAGGCTGGCTAAAGTTATAAAACCCGAAGGAGCCATTAGTGAACGTGCCGCTAATATCAAGCTCCAAAACGTCATTAACGTAAACCTGTACCTGATCAGCATTGAAAATTAAATCAAAGCTGTAAGCGGTGTTATCTTCCCACCCGGTAGAGCCCAGATTAGTACCGCGCTGCAGTTCAGTCACCGTACCGTCATGGCGCCATGCGTCTTCTATGCTTAATGCACCATTTACCTGCGAGATAGAAAGGCCTGCATTCGCATCACCTTCAAAGCTCAGTTCAGGGCGGTTATAAAAGCTCTGGTCGGCTTGCTTCCAGTCGATAAGTAAATAACTTGCTTCGTCGCTGGTCAAGTCGCCCGCATTGTAACCCAGTACAAAACCGATAAAGTCGTCATCAGCATCCTGCTCTACACTGATAGAGCCTGACAGCTGCATTCCCTGACTGTCCATTCCATTGAAAAATACGGTGGGGTCACTGTTTGCAGATTGTAAGACCGTGCTGTTGTCACCCTGCGTTGTCCATGTGCCTTCACCTTCGGAAGACCATCCGCTTAAGTCGATCACTGCTGCTGAGGAAGAGAATGATACGGTCGCAGCGAAACCTAACGATAATGCCAGTAAAGAACGAGATTTCATAAAAAGAATGTTCCAGGTTTATTCCTACAACATAGCTGGAATGATTTTAAAGGAACCGGAAAAGAAGCAATTATTGCTCCCAATCGAAACTAATGAACGAAATCAAAAGCATATCGAACCTGACGCTCAGCGAAAGCCACCAAGCTGTTAAAAAAACTGACAGCGGTGTCAGTAACTTTTACTCGGCGCCGCTGATAATTTGTACTTGAGCGATGTCTGTGTCGCCTTTAAGCGCTTTAAAAAGCGCATCCTGAACCAGTGTGCGCATACCATCATCCATCGCCTGAGATTTCATCTCGGCGACACTGCCTTCTTTGTAAATCAGCGAGCGCAATTCAGGCGTCATACCAAGCAGTTCGTGCACCCCGGTTCTGCCGCGGTAGCCCGTGCCACCACATTCATCGCATCCTGCTCCTTTGTAAAGCGTGAGTGAATCATTCATGTTCAGCTCGTCGATATATGCATCGCCATACTGACGACGGATAAAAGCGATATCTTCCTCAGAGGCGTTATAGCTTTCCTTACAGTTACTGCACAAGGTGCGTATCAGACGCTGGGCCAGAATACCCACACAGGCATCAGAGAAGTTGACCGGGTCGAGACCAAGGTCCAGTAAGCGGGTAATGGTTTCAGGCGCTGAGTTTGTATGCAGGGTAGACAATACAAGGTGACCGGTCAGTGACGCTTCAATACCAGCGTGAGCGGTTTCTTTGTCACGCATTTCCCCAATAAGAATAATATCTGGGTCAGCCCGAAGAAATGCCCGAAGTGCATTTGCGAAAGTAAAGCCGATTTTGGGGCTGACCTGAACCTGCTGAAGGCCTGACTGTGTAATTTCCACAGGATCTTCTGCCGTCCAGATTTTCTTGTCTGGTGTATTCAGGTAACCAAGAACAGCATGAAGGGTGGTTGTTTTACCAGAACCCGTAGGGCCAACTACCAGCAAGATACCATGAGGCTTTTTGATCATAGTTTCCAGGCGGGTCATATTGGAAGGCGCAAGGTTCATCTTATCAATAGGCATTGCGCCACCCGATGCAAGAATACGCATTACCACGCCTTCGCCCGCGACCGTTGGAATAGTCGCGACACGCACTTCCACAGGCTGGCCGCTCATGCCGAAAGTCAATTTTCCATCCTGCGGTACACGCTTTTCAGCGATATTCAGGTTGGCCATAATTTTTATCCGGGCGATAACCGCGCTGTGATGCCCCTTAGGAATCTGGTTCATATCGCGGCAGACACCATCTATTCGCATCCGAACCCGGGTAGGGCCCGACTTTTCCGGGTCAATGTGAATATCTGATGCATTAAGGCGTTTGGCATCATGCAAAATACGACTAACAAGGCGAACTACCGCAGGTGCATCGTCGGATAACTCGTCAGTGTGATCGTCTACCTCTTCTGTTGAGCCACCTATCTCGTCGAGTATTTCGCTCATCTCGCCCGGCGCAGCACCACCACTGCCCTCACCAAGATATTGTAGTATCTGGTTTGGCAGGCCGACAGCAATATCGTAAACATCAATGCCCATGGCGCTTTCAATTTCCATCAATAACGCGGCATTGTTGGGTTCGGCCATCAGCACAATAGGATTGTCATGAACATCGGCGATGACCGAAACAAAGTTACGCTTCAGGTATGATAGATTCAGTTTGCTGTCGTTCTGGTAAAGGTGGTACTTGTCTGGCAGGTACGCCAGATAGGGGACCTGATAATGCACCGACAGCGAGTTGCCTACCTGAGCTTCCTGCACGCGATGCTCAGTCATCAGTCGCTGCACAACCTGTCGGTGGTCTTTAGATGAGCTTATCAGCTCTTTAAGGGCTTTTTCTTCTATAAGGCCCTGATGCAATAAAGAGTCAAAAGCATTGGCAGTGCCGCCAAGCTCGTAACGAAACTTCTGACCAAGTATATCAGTAACCTGACGTGCCATATCCAAATCGGTGTCATTGAACGAACCGGTCTTTTTATTGATGATTTGCATAACGCCAAGCAATACGCCGGCGTTTAAAATGGGCACGCATAAAATATTCTGGGTCTTAAACGAACTGGACTTATCAAATTTGTCTGCAAAGCGCAGACGAGGATGGACACGCGCCAGTTCATCTTTGTCGTAGGGGTCGCTGATAAGTACAGGAAGCTGAGAAAGAGCGACATAACCGGCAATAGAAAGCGGACTGATGGGGACTTTAATCTCGGTGGTTTCTTTACCTGTTTTAAAGCGGGCAACCAAATCCTGATGCTGACGACGGCGCTGAAAGATACTCATGCGGGATGCATCGAACAAAGACAGAAGGATTTTCTCCAGTTCTGAGTAGGCTCCCATCAGCGTTGAATGCTTGCTGAGGGTCGTTCGTATTTCATCCAGCTTATGCTGGTCACTATTCATTATCATCGTAAATCTGCTACTGCGCCGAAATATGTACTTAACGTGTCTTTATCAGCCACCCTTTTGAGGATAGACCAGACGACTGTAATTTTAAGATTTTTGAGTCGAATCTTCACCTTATACTTATCGGCCAGCATCAGCAATCATAAAGTCGAGCAAATTCGGCTTGCATAGTTATACTTGTTGCGGTGTCAGGTATGCAGATACTAATGCGATGACGCGGTTTTTAGCGTAAAAGGTTTATTTCGACGCCACGCAGACTATAAAACAGGCATCTGCATACATCTACTGCCGAGCAGACCAGAAAACAAAAGCGCTGTTCACTTTTTCTGCTAATAGTACTTGCAAATTAGCGCGACCTCTATATAATGCGCGCCTCTGCCCAAGTTAGGGCAAAAAGTTTTAGCCGCAACCACACTGCTTTTAGGGTGGATGCCAACGTAACGGACAAGGTCCATTTTGGATTAAAACCTGTTGCCGGCGTGCTAGAAAAAGAACAGGGTTCCGATTTGGAACCACCGGTTTACGCACATCCTTTCTTTCCATTCAAAATAGGGAAGAGAAAGGGTGAATTTTTTTGTTCTTTCGATTGGAGCTTAATCGATGCCAAATCAAAGAATTCGTATTCGTTTGAAAGCGTTTGATCACAAGTTGATCGATCAGTCTACGGCTGAAATCGTTGAAACGGCGAAACGTACTGGTGCTCAGGTCAGCGGTCCAATTCCTCTGCCTACTCGCAAAGAACGCTATACGGTGTTGACATCTCCTCACGTGAATAAAGACGCACGTGATCAATATGAGATTCGTACTCACAAGCGTTTGGTAGACATCATTGAGCCAACTGATAAAACAGTTGACGCGCTGATGCGTTTGGACTTGGCTGCCGGCGTTGATGTTCAAATCAGCCTGGGCTAACAAGAGAGGGTTATAACAATGGCGATTGGTCTAGTCGGTCGTAAAGTGGGTATGACTCGCATCTTCACTGAAGATGGCACGTCTATCCCTGTGACTGTTATCGAAGCGACCCCGAACCGTGTTACTCAGTTACGCACTGAAGATACTGACGGTTATCGCGCTCTTCAGGTTACTGCTGGAACCAAGAAAGCGAACCGCATCAACAAAGCTGAAGCAGGTCAATTTGCTAAAGCAGGTGTTGACGCTGGTCGTGGTCTGTGGGAATTCCGCCTTGAAGACAACGAAGGTGACGATATTGAAGTTGGCAGTGAAATCACTGTTGAAATCTTTAACGACACTAAAAAAATTGATGTGACTGGCACTTCAAAAGGTAAAGGTTTCGCGGGTGCAATTAAGCGTTGGAACTTCAGTTCTCAGCGTATGACCCACGGTAACTCTTTGTCACACCGTGCACCTGGTTCAATTGGTCAAAACCAATCACCAGGTAAAGTATTCAAAGGCAAGAAAATGGCGGGTCAACTTGGTAATAAACAAGTTACTACGCAGTCTTTGGAAGTTGTACGTGTTGACCTGGAAAACAACCTTATCCTGGTTAAAGGTGCCGTACCTGGCGCGACAGGCGGCGATGTAATCGTTAAGCCTGCGATTAAAGCGTAACGTCTGGGGAGTGAACTGATGGAATTAACATTGAAAGACGCGAATAGCGCTCTTGAAGTATCCGAAGCGACCTTTGGACGTGAATTCAACGAAGCTCTGGTACACCAGGTCGTTGTAGCTTACGGTGCAGGTGCTCGTCAGGGTACAAAAGCGCAAAAGACTCGCGCAGAAGTACGTGGTGGCGGTAAGAAGCCATGGCGTCAAAAAGGTACTGGCCGTGCACGTGCTGGTACAATCCGCAGCCCAATCTGGGTTGGCGGTGGTCGTGCTTTCGCAGCGAAGCCTCGCGATCACGAGCAAAAAGTTAACAAGAAGATGTACCGTGGTGCGATCAAAAGCATCCTGTCTGAACTGATTCGCCAAGACCGTTTGGTTGTGGTTGAGAAGTTCGGTGTTGACGCACCTAAGACTAAAGATCTTGTTGGCAAACTTAACGATCTGGAATTGAACGACGTTCTTATCGTGACTGCAGAAGTAGAAGAAAATCTGTTTCTAGCTGCACGTAACCTGTACAAGGTAGACGTTCGTGACGTAGCTGGTATCGACCCTGTAAGCCTGATTGCATTTGAAAAAGTGCTAATCACTGCCGACGCAGTTAAACAGCTTGAGGAGGCGTTAGCATGAATGAAGAACGTCTACTGAAGGTGCTTAAAGCACCTCACGTTTCAGAAAAGTCAACGCTGGCTGCTGAAACGGGCAACACTGTTGTATTTAAAGTAGCGAAAGACGCAACTAAAGCTGAAGTTAAAGCAGCCGTTGAAAAGCTGTTTGAAGTTGAAGTTGAAGGTGTTCGCACTGTGAACGTTAAAGGTAAGACTAAGCGTCACGGTATGTCTTTCGGCAAACGCAGCGACTGGAAAAAAGCGTATGTATCGCTTAAAGAAGGTCAGGACATCGACTTTGTCGGTGGCGCTGAGTAAGAAGGGGATTAGAAATGCCATTAATGAAAGCTAAGCCAACTTCTGCCGGTCGTCGTCACGTTGTTAAAGTAGTTAACCACGACCTGCACAAGGGTGCACCATATGCGCCTTTGCTGGAAAAAAACAGCAAAAATGGCGGTCGTAATAACAACGGTCGTATTACTGTACGTCACGTTGGTGGTGGTCATAAGCATCACTACCGCGTAATTGATTTTAAACGCAACAAAGATGGCATTCCTGCCACTATCGAGCGTTTAGAATACGATCCTAACCGTTCTGCTAACATTGCACTTGTGCTTTATGCAGATGGTGAGCGTCGTTACATGCTGGCACCTAAAGGTCTGAAAGCTGGCGACCAGGTACAGTCTGGTACGCAGTCACCTATCAAAGCCGGTAATGCTATGCCTATGCGTAACATCCCGGTAGGTTCCGTTGTACACGCTATCGAAATGAAGCCTGGCAAAGGTGCACAGATTGCACGTTCTGCTGGCGCTTACGCTCAGATCCTGGCACGTGAAGGTAACTACGTTACATTACGTCTGCGTTCTGGCGAAATGCGTAAAGTATTGTCTGATTGCCGCGCCACTATCGGTGAAGTTGGTAATGCAGAGCATATGCTACGTTCACTGGGTAAAGCAGGTGCAACCCGCTGGCGCGGTATTCGTCCTACAGTTCGTGGTGTTGCCATGAACCCGGTAGACCACCCACACGGTGGTGGTGAAGGACGTACTTCCGGTGGCCGTCACCCAGTATCACCTTGGGGTACTCCTACTAAAGGTAAGAAGACCCGAAGCAACAAGCGTACTGATAAGCTTATCGTACGTCGTCGTAACAAGTAAAAGCGAGGATTCACCATGCCACGTTCTCTCAAGAAAGGTCCTTTTATTGACCTTCACTTGCTGAAGAAGGTAGAGGCTGCAGTGGAAAAGAACGAACGTAAACCAATTAAGACTTGGTCTCGTCGTTCCATGATCATCCCAGATATGATTGGGTTGACCATTGCGGTCCATAACGGTCGCCAACATGTACCTGTCATTATTAGTGACGAAATGGTCGGCCACAAGTTGGGCGAATTCGCGCCAACGCGTACTTACCGCGGTCATATCGCGGATAAGAAAAGCAAACGTTAAGGGGTAGGAAGATGGAAGCATTAGCTAAACACCGTTTTGCCCGCACGTCGGCTCAAAAAGCACGCTTGGTTGCGGATCAGGTTCGCGGAATGCACGTAGAAAAAGCACTTGAGCTTTTAACGTACAGCTCTAAGAAGAGCGCAGGACTGGTCAAGAAAGTACTTGAATCTGCTATTGCAAATGCAGAGCACAATGAAGGTGCTGATATTGACGAGCTGCGTATCGCTAAGATCTTCGTTGACGAAGGTCCAACAATGAAGCGTATCAAGCCACGTGCGAAAGGACGTGCAGACCGTATCTTTAAGCGTAGCAGTCACATCACTGTGGTTGTAGCGGATAACTAGGAGTAGATAATGGGACAGAAGGTACATCCTACAGGTATACGCCTGGGTATCAGCAAACCATGGACTTCTACCTGGTACGCTAATACATCAGACTATGCGGATAATCTGTACAACGATCATCAGGTACGTCAGTACCTGACTAAGAAACTGAAAAACGCTTCACTTTCTAAAATTGTTATCGAGCGTCCTGCGAAGAGCATCCGTGTGACTATTCACACTGCTCGTCCAGGTGTTGTTATCGGTAAGAAAGGTGAAGACGTAGAAAAGCTGCGTAACCATGTATCTAAGCTGGCCGGTGTGCCTGCTCAGATCAACATTGCTGAAGTACGCAAGCCAGAGCTGGATGGTCAGTTAGTTGCTGACAGCATTTCTAGCCAGCTTGAGCGCCGTGTTATGTTCCGTCGTGCGATGAAGCGCGCGGTACAAAACGCAATGCGTCTTGGTGCTAAAGGTATCAAAGTAGAAGTTAGTGGCCGTCTGGGCGGTGCAGAGATTGCACGTACAGAATGGTACCGCGAAGGTCGCGTTCCTCTGCACACTTTCCGTGCGGATATAGATTACGCGACATCTGAAGCGTCTACTACTTACGGTATCATCGGCGTTAAAGTATGGATCTTCAAAGGTGAGGTTCTGGGCGGACTGCCTACAAACCAGGAGCAGCCACCTGCTCAGCCTAAGAAGAAAGGCCGCAGCGCTAAGCGAGAGGGCTAATCATGTTACAACCTAAGCGTACGAAATTTCGTAAACAGCATAAAGGTCGTAACCGTGGTCTTGCTGTTGCAGGTAGCAAAGTAAGCTTCGGTACATATGGCCTGAAAGCAACTGGCCGTGGTCGTATGACTGCGCGTCAAATCGAAGCAGCGCGTCGTGCTATGACTCGTCACGTTAAGCGTCAAGGTAAAATCTGGATTCGGGTTTTCCCTGACAAGCCAATTACTGAGAAGCCTCTTGAGGTTCGTCAAGGTAAAGGTAAAGGTAACGTTGAGTACTGGGTATGCCAAATTCAACCTGGCCGTGTTCTGTATGAGATGGAAGGGGTTCCTGAAGCTCTGGCACGTGAGGCGTTTGAATTGGCAGCGGCAAAACTGCCATTTAAAACAACCTTTGTAACTCGGACGGTGATGTAATGAAAGCGACTGAACTGAAAGACAAAAGCGTAGAAGAGCTGAATGCAGAGTTATTGAACCTGCTACGCGAACAGTTCAACCTGCGCATGCAGCACTCAACCGGGCAGCTTGAAAAATCTGACCAGTTGAAGAAAGTGCGTCGTAACATCGCGCGTGTTAAAACCATTCTGACTCAAAAGGCTGATGCGTAATGACTGAGCAAAATACTCGTACAGTTCAAGGTCGTGTGGTTAGCAACAAGATGGATAAAACTATCACTGTTATGGTTGAGCGTTTTGTTAAACACCCTATTTATGGGAAGTTCATCAGACGTTCTACTAAGTTGCACGCTCACGACGAAAGCAACACTGCCAATCAAGGCGATATCGTGACAGTTCGCGAATGTCGTCCTTTGTCTAAGAACAAAACTTGGACACTGGTAGAAGTTGTAGAAAAAGCAGGCGTTTAATTACACCGCTTTTTACACTTTAAAAAAGCCGCTCCTGGAGCGGCTTTTTTGTATCTGTTACTTTTGTATGTGATTCTGTTTCATCGCCAAGGCGGAGCAGGTATAACGTAAATTTTTACTGGATTTCGGCGGAAATAACGTGGCATCGCAATATTCAACTGAAACAATCAGCGAGCTTCTTATCAGATGGTTGTATAGCGGCTTACTTCTATTGGCTGCGCCCTTTGCCTACCTGGGCTTAGTGAAACGTGGCGTGAGGCAGCATCGACATGATACGCAGCACTTTTTGTCGCGGTTTGGTTGTGTTGCAAAGCCAGCGAGCCCTGGTGGATATTTTTTCCATTGCGTATCCGTAGGTGAGGTGGTTGCTGCATCCTGTGTGGTCAAACAAATTTTACAATCAGAGCCCGACGCCACAATCACTATTACTACCACAACACCCACAGGCTCAGCGAGAGTGCGCGCCATTTTTGCTGATCGGGTACATCACTTTTATCTGCCTTTCGACTTTCCGTTCTCGATGCAGTGGATGCTTCGTAGAGTGCAGCCACGCTTTGTATGTATCACTGAAGTCGAGCTTTGGCCGAATCTTATTCATGCATGCTGGAAAAGAAATATTCCGGCGGTGGTCATAAACGCGCGAATGACTGACCGATCTGCTGCCAGGTATAAAAAAATAAGCGCACTTTTTTCGCCAATGTTGCGCAAAATTACAAAGGTGTGCGCGCAGGGCCCGCGAGATTATGAGAACTATGAGGCGCTGGGCATCAGGGAAGATAAGCTATTACTCACCAACAATATAAAGTTTGATCAGGCTACCTCTCTGGATAGTCGACAGCATTCTGATTTTATGGGACTTCAGAACTGTGAGCGGTATACCGTCGTGGCAGGCAGTACGCATGCCCCCGAAGAGCAAGTGCTGCTTGAGGCGGTGCAAAGGCTTGGCGACGCGCACAAGACGTCTGAGCCGCTATTGATAATCGTGCCCCGGCATCCGGAACGTTTTGATACAGTAGCTGAATTGCTAGAAGGTCATGGGGTATCGTTTATCAGAACGTCGGTTAATGATGTCATCCGAGATGATACGGATGTGATTCTGTTAGACGAAATGGGTAGGCTTAACGAAGCGTACGCAGTGGCGGACGTTGCTTTTGTTGGTGGCTCGCTCGCAGATAAAGGTGGCCACAATGCGCTGGAACCTGCAGCCTTTGGTATTCCGGTTATCATGGGGCCGAATACCTACAATAATCCGGTTATCTGCGAATCCTTAATTGCCAGCGGCGGCCTGCATATTAAACAGAATGCTACTGAGATTTTTGACCAGCTCTCGCAGTGGTTAACCGACTCGGATAAACGAAGTGAGTCCGGATATGCTGGCAAGACAGTACTCACTAAGAACAGCGGCGCCCTTCAAAAAACGTTACAGGTCCTAAAGTCGCTTAAATAATTGATAACTGGTTAAAAAGTGAGCCCAGTCGTTGTGCGTTATTGAAGGTGTCGTGCACCAGAATGCCTCTGCATTTAGATTTTGGGTATCTAAGTTTTACAAAAAGCCTTGTAAAACAATGCAGTAAAAAGTGGCCTGGGTGTTGCTATATCCAGCCTGTGCGATAGAACAGGTCAAAACAATAACAACATACTTCAAATAATAATAAACGCCGTCTATTCACATTCCAGGGAGAAGCACCCTGTCGAGGGACAGGGTGCATTTTCGTTATACGGGTTCATCCTCAGCGCGAATCAGGCTGATCAGACGCCAACCCGGCGCAACTTCTAAATCTTCACCCAACAAAATCACGTGTGACTTCTCTTCATCATCAATCGCAATCAACGGAATAACGCGACCACCGTACTGTTCAAGATAGTCAGCATAGGTGAACTCTTCAGTAATACGGGTTGTTTTTATCGTTGCACCATGTGAGACGGATGAAGCTAGATAACCATAGGTAACACCCTCATCAAACAGCGTCATTCGCTTGGCATAATGTTTACCTACCTGGTGACTGGGCCGCGCTGTCTGCTCGTTGTTGGTAAGCCCCCAGACCTTATCTTTGCCAATGGTATATTCAAAATGGTAGGCAATAACCGGGTTCAGTTGCTGATAGGGTGACATCACCAGCACTCTGCCCAATCGGTCCATGTCCATGTGGCGCGCCGCATGGTCAGATGCAGGGTTACCAAAATAGGTAGGGATATCCTGCATGCGGGCTTTTTTTACCGCGTCCCAGTTGGTATCAGCCAGGGTGACAGGAATATCCTGATTAATCATTTCCTTTGCCAACATGCGGTTAAACTGACTACCACCGAAAATAAGGTATCCATTAGGTGGCGGCGCGCGCATTTTCAGTAGGGCTGCCACCGGTTTCGCAGTCAAACTCTGCACCACAACGGTGGTAATAATCACTAAAAATACAATCGGAACGATAACGTCCGCACCGTCATAACCGATTTTCTGCAACTTTATTGAAAACAATGCAGAGACTGCAGCGGCAACGATACCCCGTGGCGCAATCCAGCTGAGTAAGGAAAGCTCTCGCCAGTTCAGACCGGTGCCGATGGATGATACGAGGACAGAAAGCGGACGGGCTACAAAAATAACCGCCAGTAAAACGATGACAATACCCGCACCAACGTTCGCTATCGCCTGCAATTCCAAACGGGTAGCCAATAAGATAAACAGGCCGGAAATCAGCAATACACTTAATGTTTCCTTAAACTCAAGGATATCCTCGACCTCGACATTTTTCATATTCGCCAGCACCATCCCCATGATGGTAACAGTCAGCAGGCCAGACTCATGGGCAACATAGTTAGATGCTGCAAATGCACCCAATACGAGCGTCAGAACAGCGGTATTTTGCAGATAGTGCGGGATCCATTTTTTACGCAGGCAATAGCCCAACGAGTAGCCGCCCGCTAAGCCCAGTACAATACCAATACCTACTGTTTTACCAAACGCTATAAGCGTGTGGGTCAATGCTTCTGCCTGGGAGGCAACGATATATTCAAAGACCAGAACCGCCAGCAGCGCGCCTATCGGATCGATAATAATACCTTCCCACCTTAGAATATTTGCAACATTGCTCTTAGGGCGGACCGTTCGCAGCATCGGAATTATAACCGTGGGACCGGTAACGGTGACAATAGCGCCGAACAGGAAGGATAGCTGCCAGGGAATAGAGAGCGCATAGTGAGCGGCCAGTGTAGATACGATCCAGGTCACTACTACACCTACACTGCACAGGTTCCTGACCATATTGCTGTGGCCGCGGATATCTTTAAACCTGAGTGTCAGTGCGCCTTCAAATAAAATGATAGCCACTGAAAGTGAAACTACCGGAAACAGCAAATCACCAAATAATTTATCTGCATCAAGCAGGTTAAGCACCGGGCCGACAATAATACCGACGATAAGTAACGGAAGTATGGCGGGTAGCCTGATTTTATACGCCAGAAACTGGCAGGCAATAGAAAGCAGGCCAACACTGACAAGACTGATGAGCGACTCTGACAAGTTGAATTCCCTTACAAATACTACGCACTTTCTTTAAAGAGCGCTGAGTACAATATGATTTTATTAGATTGCTTGTTTGTACTGTTATTTATTAAGGACGGATGAGTAGTGAGTTGAAACTGTTGTGATCTTCACGCGTTACTTGCGCGTCTTGAATAGACCCGAATAATCATCTTTTTAGCGTCATGCTTTTTGCAGTCGAGGTCCCCAATGTTCAGTTTTATAGCCAGAAAATCAATGGTACGTGCGGTTGCGCTTCTACTTGCCGCCGTTGTCAGTGCCGGATGCGCAGCCTCTTCAGGCTATCCTCTGATGAAAATAGATGTTATCGACACGCAAAAACTTCCCGGTGCTGTTAATGAGACGTCAGGCCTATTCTGTACTGCCGGGGGTGCTGTAACGGTTAATGACTCTGGTAACGATGCAGTCTTATATTTTCTTAATGAAAACGGAAACATCACAAAAAAAGCGCAACTGGACTTTCCCAATAAAGATATTGAGGCAATAACGGCCAATGACAGGTATTTTTATATCGCTGATATTGGTAATAATCGTGGCAACCGGAATTATGTATCGGTACGACAGTTAGACAGACAGACGTATAAGAAGATAAAAACATTCCGATTAACGTATAAAGGCAATACGCCGTCAGCCAATACACCCTATAACCATGACTACGATGCCGAGGCGCTAACGGTAAGAGAAGATAAGCTGGTGCTGTTTTCTAAAAGCTGGGACACCGAACACGCCAGAGTTTATCAAATCGCATCCTCGCCCAAATCGCAGGAACTTACCGCCGTACAGGTTATCAAGGGGCTGCCCGGCATCATCACCGGTGCAGACTGGGATAAAGCCAATCAGCGTTTTATTGTTGTAGGTTACAACAGCAATCTTCTTGGCGTACTGCGACCATTTATTGCGGTCCTGGCCAGCGACTACCGCGTTGTTTCTGTCAGCCCGCTTGAACGGTTTGGGCAGGTCGAAGGGATATGTGCAAAAGCTAATGGCGAGATATGGCTGACTCAGGAAAAGTCACCGTTACAGGATGCCCGGTTAATCCGTTTGAAGATAAAATAAGAACAGGCGCAGTATTTTGCGCCTGCCTGTCTTTTAAAGACGGAAGTGGCCTACCTGTCGGGACAGGTTTTCAGCGGCACTATCAAGCTGCTCACTGGCAGTAACAAGCTGTGATGAGTTCTCCACATTGTCCTCATTACGCCCGCTGATCTCGTTGATATTTTTACTCACATCTTCAACCACAGAAGCCTGCTGCTCTGTCGCCGTTGCGATATGCGTATTCATGTCATTAATCTGATTAATATTCTGAGCAATTGTCTCCAGCAGTTCATCTATCTGGCGCGCACTTTCAACGACGCTGGATGTTTGCTCCTGACTACTTTGCATTTGGCCGACTGCTTGTTGGCTGTCCTTTTGGAAGCTGTCTATCTTTTCCTGAATTTCGTCAGTAGCTGCTGCAGCGCGCTGCGCCAGCGTTCTTACTTCGTCGGCGACCACTGAGAAGCCTCGTCCGTGATCCCCCGCCCGGGCCGCTTCAATGGCCGCGTTAAGCGCAAGAAGATTGGTTTGTTCAGAAATACCTCTGATGGTATCCAGAATACCGCCGATTGTGTTGGTATGCGTATTCAGTGTTGAAATGGTTTCTGCCACTTCTGAAATCTGCGCCGATAGCGCGTCTATCTGCGATACAGCATTCTTCGTTACCACATGCCCCTGGTGGGTAGTCTGCGTGGACTCGTGGGCATTGGCAGCTGCAGATTGGGCTGAACGAGCAATTTCCTGAACAGAGCTGGCCATCTGTGTCATCGCAGTGGCAACCTGAAGCGTTCTGTCACGCTGATCCTGACTATTTGCCTGGGTTGTGCGGGTACTTTCCGCCACCTGACTGGCAGCCTGGCGAACCTGACCGCTATCACTAACAATTGAAGACATAGTGGCGTGCAGTGAATGGATAAACTTGTTGAACCCGTCCACCAGACGATGCATCTCTTTTTGAGGAGGCGCCGGGAGACGGGTTGTTAAATCACCGCCGCCCTGGCCCAGTGTCTGGAACGCATCGGCCAGTCGTTCAAGCGGTCGGGTAATAGATGCAGCGAAGAAGACCCCGACCAATGCGAAAGCTGCCGCAACGATCAAAGACCATATGAGCGTTTGACGGGTTGCGTTATTCAGCTCGGCATACAACTCATTTTCAGGCACCTGGGCTATCACATACCACTGGGCGCTGGGAATATAGCTTCCGGCCAGTAAGTAATCTGATTCACTGTTGTTAAACTCCGCCAGAGCAAAGTCGTTCTTCGATAAGATTTCCCGGCTTGCCTTTTCAGAGGTAAGCTCTGCCAGGCTACTGCTTCCTAGCTTACTTTCATCAGGATGCGCAATAACCTTGCCTGCAGCATCGACCATAAATACCATGCCGGTCTGAGCGATTTTTACCTGGTTTAGTATCGTGACAAGTTCATCAACCGTTTTCGCCACCCCGGACATGCCGCGGCCCTCTAACTGTTGATAATTCGCATACAGCTGATAGCCGCGAACCGGATCGTTATACAGACTCAGTGAGGTTTCTTGCCCGCTGTCTTTGTAGGCAAAAAACCAACCGTCCTGGTCATCATTTTTCAGTGTGCGCAGAAATCCTTCATGATTCCAGTAGTTGTAAGTCTGACGGTCAGCAAAAGAAGCCACACTCAGATTATTATAGGCAACCAGACGCGACAGGTAGTTAACGACCTTTGCCTCACCCTCTTCAGGCGCACCACTGGCCGACCAGGCCAGAATGTCCGGATTTGTGGCGATGCTGTGGGCCACTGCGGACATTACCGTAACCTCTTTATCTACGCGATTGGCAAGGCGTTTTACAATATTGGGTAGCTGCGACTCTTCCACTGTCCCGCGAATCAGGTCCCGGGTCACCATTTGGTTTAACGAGCTCACCAGGATAGTGGCAGCGAGCACGGCAACAACAAGAATAAAGATAAGTTTTTGTTTAATACTGAAGGCGCTTAAATTCATACAACTACCAAAAATATTGACTACAAAGCGTTTGGCACAGTCCCGACAAATCCTTTAGAAGGCAGATAATCTGATATGCGGGAAATTATGCAGATGGTTATGTTATCGGCACAACGTTTGTTTTGTTAAGTTGGGAAAGTTAAAAACAGGTTGGAGTAAGTATAGCTGACTGGGAATTTACGAAAATGAAAACTTTGGGGGAATAAAAAGGCCCGTAGTGTTTACCACGGGCCTGGCAGGTAATTACTTAGTTTTTCTCTTCAGGTAAAGGGAAGCCGCGGTCGCGCATCAACGCATCAACTTGCGCATCGCGACCACGGAATTTACGATATGCCTCAGCCGGATCCATCGCATTTCTTACTGAAAAGAGATATTTAACCAGCTTGTCAGCCATTTCTTTATCGTAAAAACCACCGGGTGCTTCGGCAAATGCTTCGGCTGCATCAGCTGTCAGTACTTCCGCCCACATATAGCCATAGTAAGCAGCAGCATAGCCTTCACTTGAAAAAATGTGTCCGAAGTGAGGGCTACGGTGACGCATCACAACTTCCTCTGGCATGCCCAGTTTTTCAAGTTCTTCTTTTTCAAACTTGTCCGGGGCAATATTTTCAGGATCTGTTGTATGGTATTTCAGATCCATGATTGCCGATGCCATATACTCCGTGGTTTTGAAACCTTCATTGAAAGTTGATGCACGATTGATTTTTTCTACCAGTTCATCCGGGATAGGCTCGCCGGTTTCATAGTGAACCAGATATTTATCAATGACTTCATCAGTCGTTAGCCAACGTTCCAGCAATTGCGACTGAAACTCGGTGTAGTCACGTACACCTGAATGTGAGGTCGGGTAGGCAACATCAGCCGATAAGAAGTGCAATGCGTGCCCGAATTCATGGAAATACGTTTCTGCATCGTCCCACGAAATAAGTGTAGGTTCGCCCTCTGCACCTTTCACAAAGTTAGAGTTGTTAGATGCCAGGGCAGTCTGTTCACCATTAAAGGTCGTGTAATCACGGTATGTGGTTGCCCACGCACCTGAACGTTTACCTTTTCGTGCAAACGGGTCCAGATACCACAGACCAACATGTTCCCCTGATGCTTTGTCAGTAACTTCCCAGACTTTAACCTCAGGGTTAAAAACGGGTACCGAGCCTTCCTCGACGGGGGTAAACTCAAAGTTGAACAAACGTCCGGCAACATAAAACATTGCTTCGCGAAGCTTATCCAGCTGCAAATATTGTTTTACTTCGTTTGAATCAAGGTCGTATTTTGCTTTGCGCACTTTCTCAGCGTAATAGCGATAGTCCCAAGGTTTGATATCAATATCCGCGCCTTCTTCATCGGCGATGGCCTGCATGTCAGCCACTTCTTCCTCGACGCGAGCGATTGCTGCTGGCCAGACTTTCATCATCAGGTCCATCGCTTTTTCAGGGGTTTTTGCCATGCGGTCTTCAAGACGCCATGTGGCATAATCTTCATACCCAAGCAGTTCAACACGCTCGTCGCGAAGCTTCAGAATTTGCTTAATGATTTCATTGTTGTCTTTGGCATCACCGTTATCACCACGATTGTAATAGGTGCGCCACACTTTTTCGCGTAGCTCGCGATTGTCAGAGTAGGTCAGGAACGGATCCATAGAGGAACGGGTATTGGTAATCGCATACTCGCCATCATGACCACGGGTCTGCGCTGCAGAAGCTGCCGCTTTAACGAAAGAATCGGGCAGGCCGCTTAGCTCGTCTTCACTGATATAGGTGACGTAATCTTCTTCATCAGCCAGTATGTTGTTAGAGAACTTGGTTTGTAATTTCGCCAGTTCCTGATTGATTTCTGCATAGCGCGCCTTTGTCTCACCATCAAGGGTGGCACCGTTACGCGCGAAATTGTTGTAGGTTAGCCAGGTAATACGCTGTTCTTCATCGGAAAGGTTTTCCAGCTCATCACTTTCGTACACTTCTTTTACACGCTGGAACAACTTTTCATTTTGCGTAATTTTAGTGAAAAAAGCAGAGATTTTTGGCGTCATCTCGCCCTGTATTTCACGGAATTCAGGGCTGGAATTGTTTGAACTCCAGATTCCCCAATAGGTAAAAACGCGCTCCAGAGGCTTACCGGCACGTTCCATGGCGGCAATGGTGTTTTCAAACGTGGGTGGGTTGGGGTTGTTGGCTATCTCTTCTATCTCAGCCATATTTAATGCCATGCCTTTTTCAAGTGCTGGCTTTAAATCTTCCAGCTTCATCTTGTCAAAGGCAGGAACGCCGCCGTAAGGGCCCTGATACTGCTGTAGCAATACATTATCGAATTTTGCTTGTTCTACTGCAGGTTGTGTTTCCATCGCGGTAGTTTCCGTTTGGCTGCTACAGGCACTTAGCCCAAGTACCACTGCAGCCGCTGTCATTGAGGCTTTAAATTTTCCCATTTCCTTTCCTGTCGTTATCGTTTTATAAGGTTTTTTTATACTAGAGGATACCGTAGCTAAGTTAAATAGGATCGCCGCGCCATCACCGTGCGCAAGTGTAAACTCATCGGTTTTACTGTTTTTAGTGTCTTTTCAGTGCGTCACAAAATCATAACAAAAATCTGCTTGAAGGCAGGGCTGCCACGGGATTACACTGCGCGCGATTTTTAACCATTCACCCGTTCAGGAGAAGGCTTATGACTGAACTGCTCATGCACAGCGCCCCGGTAATTATTGCTGTTTTGTCGTTCTGGTCTGACACCGAAAGAAAGCTGCTATTTCTGAATCTGGGGTTGTGCGTAACGATTGGCTCACTGTTGGCTGTTCAGCACGCCTGGGCGGGTGTACTGGTGATGACGGTGGCGGGATTCAGCACAACATACCGTCTGGTAACCAATAAGTTGGTGGCGCAGTCACTCACTGTGGTGCTGATTATCATGATGTCAGCGCTGATTGGTTATATCAATATGAGAACCGGTAAAACGGGCTGGCTGGAAATCATGCCTCTGGTTACGTTTATACTGTATCGTTTTGGCGAGCTGCATTGTAAAGAGGCCGGTCTGCGCTTGTGCATGATTAGTGGGTCGCTGGTATTTGCGATATACGCGCTGCTCAATCAAACCTGGGGAGTCGCGGTCACGGAGCTTTTATTTGCTATGTCTAATAGCTGGTTTTATCTGCGCTTATGGCGGCAGGCGCGAAGCCTGCCTCTGTAGTATTCTTTAGGTAGCGTGCTCAGGCGAATACAACGGTTTTGTTGTGGTGAATGAGCACGCGGTCTTCAAGGTGGTACCGTACACCGTGGGCAAGCGCGGTCACTTCACAGTCCTTACCTTTTCTGACCATGTCCGGCGCACTGTCGCTGTGACTGATTCGCTTAACGCTTTGTTCGATAATCGGCCCTTCATCGAGATCCTGGGTGACGTAGTGACACGTTGCTCCGATTAGCTTTACCCCGCGATCATAAGCTTGTTGATAAGGTCTTGCTCCGGCAAAGGATGGCAGGAAACTATGATGGATATTGATAGCCCGACCTTCCAGCTCCCGGCACAAAGACTGCGGCAGTATTTGCATAAAGCGGGCAAGCACCGTTAAGTCAATGTCGTATTCCTGCAGCAAGGTTCTTATCTGCGCGAACGCCTGCTCCTTACCCAGTGTTTTAAAATCAATCCAGTGAAAAGGCACCTGATACCAGTCTGCAAACTCTTTAAGCTGGGGGTGATTCGATATGACGCAGGGGATATCACAATAAAGCTCGCCGGTATGCCAGCGATGCAGTATATCCACCAAACAGTGCGACTCGATACTGCCAAGCAATGCAACGCGCTGGCGCTGAGTGGAGTCGCTAAGCTTCCATTGCATTTGATATTCGTTAGCCAGTGGCGTAAATGCAGAGACAAAAGCGTTATAATCCAGCGAGAGGTGCTCGGTGCCAATCTCATGTCGCATAAAAAACCGACCAGTTTGCAGGTCTGTGTGGTGACTGGCCTCTACAATTGTCGCGCCATGATCGGCCAGAAACTGCGATACGCTGGCGACCAGGCCAATCTGGTCGGGGCAATCAATAACCAGTCTGAATGTTTGCTTCATAATACTCTGCTGTTAACTATGCTCATTTCTTTGTACCCATGCGCCGTTGTAAAGTAAAGGCCGCGGTGCGTTTAATTGTCTGTCAGACCCTGCCTTAATCTCTCACGTACCGACATGTTCGGGATAAGAGGCCAGGAGTGCCTGATTGGATAGCGCACGCCCTGCGCATTACTGAAAGACTCAAACAGATGGAACTGTGAAAAATCCGCATGAATATCAGGCGCAAACAGTGGAGGGGGCAGTGCGTCTGTCGCCTTTCTGACCAAAGTAACATGTGGGCGGTATGGGCGACCATCTACCTGTACACCCGCTGCCCGTGCTGCTTTGCGTACCTGACGGGCTAAATCCATTAATGCGTCATCAGGCTCGCCGGGTGCAGCCAGTAAAATTTTAGGACCTTCCCACAGCGCGGTTGAGTCTAGCGTTAACGAAAATGGGCTGCCTTTTACCTGTTCCATTTCGTTTAAAAGCGCTTCGTGCTGACGTGCATCCACTTGTCCCAGAAAAGCCAGCGTAATATGAAAATTGGCAGTAGGAACTGCAACGGACTCGGCCGGCGTATTAGATTTAGCCGGGCGCTTTGTCTGGGCGCGCTCTTTTACTTCAGGCAGCGCTTTTTGCCGCCAGCTCTCCAGCGCCAGTTTGGTCTTAACTGGCAAATCCAGTCCGATAAAGCAACGCATTTTCATATTACACCCCCAGATGTGTTAACCAATACACATGCAATTAGCTGTTGAGTACGTACAATAGGATAAACAGAGATTTACCTGATTAATACACGCCTTTATGCCATACGATGCTGAGCGCTTTCCCGCTTTTACTGTTATTGATGCACTGACCGATGCACTTAAAAACCGCAATGCGATTGTGGCAGCGCCACCGGGGGCGGGGAAGTCTACCGTTATTCCCCTGGCGTTGTTGTCTGCGTTTACGGATAAAAAGATTTTATTAATGCAGCCACGCCGGGTGGTGGTAAGAAGTCTGGCCGGATATCTGGCTGAACAACTTAATGAACCGGTAGGTCAGCGTGTCGGATATCGTATTCGTGGCGAAACCAGGGTCAGTGAACAGACACAGTTAGAGGTAATTACAGAAGGTATTCTGGCGCGGCGAATTGCTCATGATCCTGAGCTTGAGGATGTCGGCCTGATTATTTTCGATGAGTTTCATGAGCGTAGTATTCACAGTGATTTTGGTCTGGCCCTGACGCTGGATGTACAGGATGGGCTGCGTGAAGATCTGCGCCTACTGGTGATGTCGGCAAC
Source organism: Salinimonas iocasae (assembly GCF_006228385.1). GTDB lineage: Bacteria > Pseudomonadota > Gammaproteobacteria > Enterobacterales > Alteromonadaceae > Alteromonas > Alteromonas iocasae. Next base: position 3,532,065 of record NZ_CP039852.1, on the reverse strand, counting down.
GCTGGATACGGAATCTCTGGCCACGCTCTTACCCGAAGCAGCAATCTGTGTATCAGAAGGGCGTATGTATGATGTGCAGGAGAAGTACAGTGGCCAAATTGCCGTACAGCACCTCCATGATGCGGTGGCACGTTACACACGTCAGGCCTGTGAAGAGGTCGATGGCGATGTGCTGGTATTTCTGCCCGGTGTAGGTGCAATAAACAAAGTCAGTCAGCTACTGACAACGCAGCGTCCTCAAACCAATCCTGTAATTCATCACCTTTACGGCGCGCTGGGAAAAGCGCAACAAAACAGTGCCCTGAAGGCGGATCCTCAGGGCAGGCAAAAGGTTATTCTGGCCACGAACGTTGCTGAAACATCACTGACGATTGACAACATAGAGGCAGTGATAGACAGCGGTTTGGAAAATATTGCGGTATATAATCCAGCCACCGGGCTGACTCAGTTGAATCAGCAAATGATCGCTAAAGCATCGGCAACGCAGCGTAAAGGTCGTGCCGGCCGGCTTAAGCCGGGTATTTGCATTCGTCTGTGGAGCAAAGAGCAGCACGACCGGTTGTCTGGCTATACGCCTCCCCAAATTCACAGAGAAGATATCACGCCGCTTTTGCTGGATACACTGGCGTGGGGCACCACGCTGGATGCATTGCGACTGCTGGACCAGCCTTCAGCAGCACAAATAAATAGCGCGACATCTACGCTAACTGAGCTGGAGGCCGTCACTACAACCTCTACAGGTGGGTTGCTGCTTACCGCTTACGGGCAACAGTTAGCCCGGTTCCCCTGCCACCCGCGTCTGGCGCATATGCTTTTGACAGCAAGAGATAACGTACAAAGTGAAGGTCTTAAGCTGTGCCACGCGGCAGCATGGGTAGCCGCGCTGGCTGAAGACAGTGCAAAAGTATCAGATGGTTTGGTCAGCGAAGCACTGATAAATGCAGACAAATATACTATTGCACGTCTGTCCCGGCAGGCAAAACGTTTTCTGTCACTGTTATTTCCATCGGATACATCGTTATCAGTAATACCCTGTCACGAACTGGAGCCGGCCTCAATTGCACTGGCTATAGCGCTGGCGTGGCAGGATAGAATCGCCCACTGGCAAAAAGAGCAGTGGAAAATGGCCAACGGCCGTGGTGCACAATGGCGCGGTATACCGGTGAAAAGTGACTGGCTGGCAGTACTTAGAGGTCAGCAGGTTGGCACCGACGTCAGAATTCGGTTAGCTGAGCCATTGGCTTATAAAGCAATTGAAACCTGGTTCCCAAAAAAACTGACGACGGAGAAGGAGGTAAACTACCACCGTAGCTCCGGACAAATGCAAGCCAGGCAAGTGACCCGCTTTCACCAGATTATATTATCCAGCGAACCGGTATCATCAGCATCTGCAGATGAAATTGCTTACGCCTGGCTGGCACACTTGCAGGCACTGTCATTATCAGAGCTACCCTTACCGGAAAAGGCGCGGCAATGGCTTAACCGGGTCGCCCTGGCTGCAAAATTGGATTTGGCACAGCCGCAGGCCTTTGATCAGGCTGACCCCTGGCCAGACGTCAATGTGTCGGTGCTATCGCTGATTGATGAGAATAGCCTGATAAGCCATCTTAAAAAGTGTAAAAAACGCGAGGACCTGCCATCGCTTCCCTGGCAAACACTGATGCAACAAACGTTATCCTGGCCTCAGCAGCATGCTCTTGAGCATTTTTTGCCAACATCTGTCTTGGTACCATCAGGCAATACGCGGCCACTAGAGTACCTGCCAGATGGGCAGGTCATACTTGCCGTAAAAATGCAGGAAATGTATGGAAGCAATACTCAGATATTGATAGGTAACAATGCGTTGCCCGTGACCTTATCATTGCTATCTCCGGCCGGCAGACCGCTGCAGAAAACCAATGATTTGGGGGCGTTTTGGCAGGGCAGTTATCAGGAAATCAAAAAAGAAATGAAAGGCCGCTACCCCAAACACTACTGGCCGGACGAGCCAGCCCTGGCAGAGCCAACCACGCGTACCAAAAAACACATGACCTGATATTGTGATCTGATCTCAGGCCGCTATGGTTAAATAGTGTACAGTTTCAATGTTGAGGTGATGCTCATGCGCGTTGTCAGTTTTAAAGCCAATGGTCTTGCACAGTTATCTTATCTTGTTTCCAGTGCCGGCGAAGCATTCGTCGTTGACCCCCAACGGGATATTGACCAGTATCTTCGAGAAGCCGCCAACCAGAATGTCAGTATTCGGTGTGTGATTGAAACGCATCGAAATGAGGATTTCATTTCAGGCGGGGCTGCCCTGGGTGAAGATTTGGATATTCCTGTCTATCACGGCATCAATGCAGATGCCAAGATAGCATATGCGCAGAGCGTTCAGACGAATGATACGGTTTCTGTAGGCGATCTGCTGATTACCATAATGGAAACGCCGGGACACACTAAAGACAGTATTTGCGTATGTGTAAGTGATACAGCTGTCTCGCAGGAAACTGTTGCTGTTTTTACCGGCGATACACTGTTTGTCAATGAAGTCGGCAGAACGGACTTTTATCCGGAAGAAAAAGAAAAGGTTGCCGGTATGCTTTTCGATAGCTTGCAAGCCTTATCAGACTTACCCGATACCACTATCGTCTACCCGGCACATGGCGCGGGTTCTGTGTGCGGTTCAGGAATGGCTGCACGTGAGTTTACGACGCTGGGTTACGAAAAGCGTCACAACCCGGCGTGGAAGATTAAGGACAAGCAGGCTTTTATCGAGAAAAAGCTTAAGGAGACCCACTACTACGCACCATACTTTGAGAACATGGAGAAGTTTAATTCTGTTGGTCAAAGTAAGCGCATTGCACCGATTTCCATGCCCCGGTTACCACAGAGCGAGATAGCGGCGTTACCCGAACAGGTTGAGAAAAACGAGATACAGTTACTGGATATTCGTAATGTCGATGCGTTTTGCGCCAGTTATCGTAATGGCAGCGTCTTTCTGCCCGGTGGATTGGTCTCGGCGTACGGCGGATGGTTCTTACAGTATGACAAGCCGGTGATTATTGTCAGCGATACTCCCGCGCAGACAGATGACGCGGCCCTCCAGCTTCAGCGCATGGGTTACAGCTGGTTGCCGGGTTATATCACCGATATTCCTGTTCGGACCGGCGATGAGCAGGTGGATAATCATGTAGATTCCATCACTCTAGTTGATGCACAAACAGTTGCACAGCGCTTGGACAATCCCTCTGAAGACTGGCAGATACTTGATGTGCGAAAGCATGAGGAAGTCGAGCAGAAAATGCTTCCGCATTCTGTGCATATCTATCTGGGTTATCTGTTCAGTCAGCTGTCCGATCTGGATCCGAATGTTCGTTACACCTGCTTTTGCGGCTCGGGATTGCGTGCAACGGTTGCCGCCAGTTATCTCAAATCCCGAGGATTTTCGAACGTAGAGGTGTTTAGCGGTTCTCTGGCGGCGTGGGAAGCGTTGCACGAATCCTGACAGCTTGCGCCTGTTCGGTGCCTGATTCTAAATGCATTGCATGTGGACAGAGGAGTGAACAGTTGAAAAACGCACTAAAACGGGGTTTTGTAAGTCGCTGATAACTTTGTCATTTAACATTTTTATAAAAATACGTTCCCAGAAGTTTAATATTTAGTCAAAAAAAGTTCATTTATTAGTCTATCCAGCGGTCATTATTCGTGCATATACTGGACTGATCGCATAGATCTTCAACAACTTAAGAAAGGATAGATGATATGAGCAGAGTAGCACTGGTTACCGGAGGGACGCGCGGTATTGGTGAGGCTATCAGCGTTGCGCTGAAAGATGCTGGATATAAAGTAGTAGCGAACTATTGCGGTAACGATGATGCTGCCAAGGCTTTCATGGATAAAACCGGAATTGCGGCAATTAAGTTTGATGTGTCTGATTTTGATAAAACCAAAGAGGCAATAACACAAATAGAGAACGACTACGGCACGATCGATGTTCTGGTTAATAATGCCGGAATCACCCGCGACGGCACGATGCATCGCATGGACGCAGACCAGTGGGATGCGGTTATCAAAACGAATTTGGGCTCCTGTTTTAATACGTCCCGGGCAGTTATTGAAGGAATGCGAGACCGCAAATTCGGGCGCATCGTGAATGTTGGTTCGATTAACGGTCAGGCCGGCCAGTATGGTCAGGTGAACTATGCTGCCGCTAAGTCTGGTATTCATGGCTTTACCAAGGCACTGGCACAGGAAGGAGCTGGCAAAGGTATTACCGTAAATGCTATTGCGCCCGGCTATGTTGATACTGATATGGTGCGAGCTGTGCCGCCAGACGTACTTGAGAAGATTATCGCGAAAATCCCTGTAGGCCGACTAGGCTCGCCAAAGGATATCGCCAGAACCGTCTTATTTCTGGTCGACGATGATGCCACGTTCATCACCGGCTCGACGATATCGGTCAACGGCGGTCAGCACATGTACTAACCGCGTGTTCAAAAGCGTAATCAGGCAGACCCTTTAGCTGTTGGCGTCTGCCTGGAGTTTTACATCCAGCGATTTCATCACTTCCAGTGACGGAAACCCATCACCGATAAGCGAATTTGCCAGTTGGTACTCGCGAATACCTGCGCGCGTTGCAGGGCCCAAAATACCATCAGGTTTTCCTACATCAAAGCCTTTCTGATTAAGCTTTTTCTGCATCTGCATGATGTCATCACGGCTGTAAGTTGGCAGATCAGGTAAGGCCTGAGCCAGCCCACTGCTACCTGAAATCTGGCTGGCCAGCTCACCTACCGCAATGGCGTAAAACTCCGAATTGTTCCAGCGCATGATGACGCGGAAATTCTGATACGCCAAAAATGCTGGTCCTGCATGCCCGGCTGGTACCACAATATAGGCATCAATATCACTGTCAGGTAATGTGCTACCACTTGGCAACGTCACATTTTTATCCGCCCACTCGTTAACGGGTCTGCGCTGCTTGTAACCTGAAAGGCGATAATCGAAGTTATCCGGTAAAGCTACCTCGCGTCCCCAGCGAAACCCTGGCTCCCAGCCAAGATTTGCCAGAAAGTTTGCTGCGCTGGTCAGTGCATCAGCTTCACTGTCCCACAAATTAACCTGACCGTTGTCGTCGCCATCGGTGGCATATTTAAAATAGGCTGAGGGCATAAACTGCGTATGACCCATTGCACCAGCCCACGACCCGACCATTGCATCGGCGCTCAGAGATTCCCGCTCCATCAGCTTAAGGGCGGTCATAAGTTCCTGAGTGAAATACGTACTGCGGCGTTTGTCACATGCTAGCGTAGCCAGAGAGCTAAGCACCGGCATTTTACCTTTGTAACCGCCATAGTTAGTTTCCAGCCCCCAAAAGGCAACAAGATAATGGGGCGGAATGCCGTATTGCTTTTCCAGCTCGTTTAAGAGTTCACGATGTTCGCTAAGAAGCTCGCGGCCTTTTGACACGCGCCAATCAGTGACGCGTTTGCTGTAATAGGAAGGGAACGTAGTAACAAATTCAGGCTGGCTGCGATCAAGCTCGATGACGCGTGGCTGAAACGCGATACTGGCAAAGGCGTCATCGACAACCTTGTCAGAAACACCCTCGTTTTTCGCCTGAGCAGAAAGCCGGGTTTTACATTGTTCAAATTCGCCCTCTGCCTGGGCGGCAGAAAACGGAGAAAATAAGGTGGTTGTGGCCAGAGCGGACACAATAGCTAAAACACGTTTCATACATTCACCTCGAATCCGGAAGCCACCATGCTATCGTAAAGCGGCTTCCCGAGGCGAATTAAATTACTTAGAATCAGTCGTTTTTATGGATAAACTCTGAAATCAGCGGACGTACGTGCTTGCGGAATTTCGAACCGCTGAAAATGCCATAATGGCCGGCACCTTGTTGAATGTAATGCTTACGTTTGCTGGCCGGTAAGCTGCGACAAATTTTATGCGCCGCTTCGGTTTGTCCAAGCCCGCAAATATCATCATCAGCGCCTTCTACTGTTAGCAACGGCGTATCGGTAATGGCTTCAAAGTTAACCGGCTCACCTTTATAGGTAATTGCACCGTTAACCAACTCATTATTCTTAAATACTCGCTCGATGGTTTCTAAGTAAAACTCTGCCGGAATATCCAATACGGCCATATACTCATCGTAAAATGCACGGAAACGATCTGCATCCTCTTCCTCACCATAAACCAGGTTCTGGAAGAAATTGACGTATTTACGCATATGCGACTGCTGGTTCATGCTAATAAAGCCACCCAGCTGCATAAATCCGGGATAGACTTCTCTGCCTTCGCCAGGATACCCGTGAGGTACCTTCATTATGGCGACGTTTTTAAACCACGCCATAGAATGCTGCTGCGCAAACTCATTCACACGGGTCGGGTTTTTTGTTGTATCCAGCGGGCCCGCCATAAGTGTGAGTGTTTTGGGTACCCCTTTGCTGCCCTTTTCCGCCAGAACTGCTGTTGCAATCAGTGCCTGAACAGTGGGCTGGCAAATCGCAATAAGGTGAGTATCCGGTCCCAGAAATTCCTGGAAGTTAATCAGATATTCTACGTAGCAATCAAACGTAAACGGGCCTTCATCCAAAGGCACTTCTTTCGCATCGGCCCAGTCGGTAACATAGACCTCGTGATCGGGAAGTAACGCTTCAACTGTACCCTTTAACAGGGTGGCGAAGTGGCCTGAAAGTGGCGCTACTAATAGCACCTTATGGTTATCTTTAATGCCTTTGCGGTTAAAATGAATCAAATCGCAAAACGGATAGCTTAAGGCAACTTCCTCGCGCACCATATGACGTTTACCGTCTACCGTGACTTCATTAATATTGAACCCCAGCTTTTCATATCGCTGGGTAAGGCGCATAGCCGTTTCCAGTGATGCCCGCGTTATTTTTCCCGGCAAGGTGTGTGAATAAAGGTTGGCAGGATTACTGACCACTGAGTTCATCAGGCTAAAGCCTTCATGCATGATATTGGCGGTTCGGGTGAGATAATCATAAGCCTGATAATTCATAGCAAATCTCCGAAAAACTAAAGGTAGGGCGATAGGGCCATTGCGCTAAAATACTGTCGCCTGATACAACAAAGACGTAGAGCAAAGAAGGCTGACCGAGTGGCCAGCCGGGCATAGATTACTTTTTGGTAGCAGCAGAGAATGAAGAAGTCATTGACTCGCTCACCCCTTTAAACATTTCACCGGCTTTTTGCTGTGCTTCACTCATAATTGAGTAAGAGCTTTTAGCCGTTTCAGACATTTTTTCCTGCATGGTCTCAAGATAAGCCTTCTGCGTTTCAGCAACTGCCATCAGATCCTTTTTACCGCTAACCTGTTCAACATAGTTCATGCTTTCAGACATCATTGTTGAGTACAGTTCGCTTTGCTTTTCAGCCAGGCTCTGCATAGTGTTCATATTCAGACTGGCAAGGTCTGTCATAGGCTTCATTGCAGTTTTAAATTGCTCGTTCATTTGTTCAAACATAGTCATTCTCCAATAGGTGACAGATAATTAACGGGTTGATTTTGTAGACGTTGCTTTACCAGACGTCGCAGACTTAGTGTCTGCTGTATTGCGTCGGCTGCCTGATGCCGGCTTTTTAGCCGATGATGCAGTGCTTTGACTTGCAGACGTCGCTTTATCGGCCGCCTTGCTGACCGACTGTGTTGTTTTCTCTCCAGCTTTTTCAGCAGCTTCAGCTGTTTTCTCGCTGGCATCAGCGGTGGCTTGCGTTGCCTGTTTTGCTGACTGCGAAACAGCTTTCGCTGTAGACTGGGCCTGCTTAGTTACTTTTTTCGCAGATGTCGATACAGACTCGTTCGCTTCACTGGTTTTGGCCTGCGCCGCTTCTGATGTTTTCTCAACAGCTTCTTCAACCGAGTCAGTAGCTTGCTCTCGCAGCGCGCTCAGTGTTTCAAAGGTAGCACGTGACGTCGTAACCCAGCGCTCACGTACCGAGCTGGCATACTCGTTATTGGCCGCTAAGATAGTTTTGATTTCAGGCTGAACACTGACTTGCTCAACGTATTTCACACCGTCAGAAAGCATGCCTGTCCATAGCTCGGTCTGTTGTTGTGCAAGCGTCTCAAACGTCTTCGCATTAAGTGCGAATAAGGTCTGCACAGGGTTGGTTGTCGATTTCAGTGATTCTGAAAAAAAGCCAAACATAGTGTTCTCCCTCAATCAAATAAATGCTGCGCCGCAGCAAACATGTTTAAATAATAAACAGTTGTGGAGAGATCGTCAAATGGTTTTGCTGCAATGCAGCATGGTTGTATATATCGATTTGCTATAAAGGAAGGGGTTTAAATGCTGCTTTGCAGCATCACTATTTCTTCTTCGGTTTATCCGACCACATTGTTATGTTTTGCTCCATCATCTTATTAAAAACATTAAATGGATTGTTATCCATCATATTTTTCATCACGCCCTGCATCTGGTCTTGTTGCTCGATAAAGTGCACCAGGCTTTGTTCCAGATATTGTCTGACGAACACTTCCATATCAGTGTCGTAATAACGAATAAGTTGTTTCAGTAATGTATTGGTTAGCAGCGACTGATTTTCGTTGGCTTCTGATTCACTGATTATCTGCAACAGGATAGTTTTCGTTATGTCATCCTCTGATTTAGAATCAATAACTGTAAAGTCTTTTCTCTCATCAATCAGGTGCTTTATATAATCCAGGTTCACATACTGACTTTGTGATGTGTCGTAGAGACGGCGGTTAGGGTACTTTTTTATCGTTATCATTTTGCACCATGTACAGAAAAAGAGCAGTAATCAGAGTAGCTAATACGGCCTGTAAGGGCAAGGTGAACCACCATCGCGTGACAAATTGGTTAAAAAGTGTGTGCGTGCAGCGACACATTTGCGCTCTTTCATCCCCCGGTTTATATATGTTAGCGTGCAGTCAAAAGGTAAACCTATGATTCACAGCACCTAAAGGGAAGTTGGTATGGTTCTGGCTTCTACCTTTAGTGCGCGCCCTCTGAAGGGGGCAAATTTACACTGACCTGGAGTCAAAGTATGAATAAATTTGTTAAAACATTCGCCGCAAGCGCTGTTATTGCATGTGCCTCTTTCACTGCGCAAGCTCAGGAAGCGTCCTCGCAGTCTATGCAACAGTCTTCTGAACAGCAGCAAATGGCTAAGTACGATGACGCAACGCTACTTAAGTTTACTATGGCGATGGAAGCGGTAAGTAATGTCGCTAACAAATACGATCCAAAATTTAAAGAAGTAGAAAGCCCTGAAAAAGCGCAAAAGATTCAGAAGCAGGCACAGGCTGAAATGGTTGATGAAATAGAGAAAACCGGCCTGTCCGTTGAAAAGTACACAACAATTGCTCAGCGTGTACAAACTGATGAAACCCTGCGTGAGCGTGTACTGACGATCGCACGTGAAAATCAACAGGAAAACAGCTAATTAGTTGTTTCATTTAAAATAAGAAAAGGCAGCCACCTGGCTGCCTTTTTAGTATCAGCAGAATACTAAAGACGCTTCTTCACATAGCTACCCGGGGCGTCTTCTATGACCGGGTAGTCCTTATGATTGCCAGGCGATATCGCTGAAACCTTTTGCTTGTTTTGCCCCTGCATCCATTGATACCAGTCAGGCCACCAGGATCCTTCGACCTTATCTGCTTCCTCAAACCACTGTTCAGCCGTCGGCGGTAGATTATCGTTGAGCCAATGGGGATATTTACCGCCTTTTACGGGGTTAATTACACCAGCAAGGTGGCCGGAGCCAGCCAGAACAAATCGGGTTTTACCCTTGACCAGCTGCGTTCCCTGATAAGCGCCTTGCCATAAAACAATGTGATCAGCCATGGTGGCAAGAAAATACACAGGCATGTCAATTTTACCCAAATCAATATCAATGCCATCGATGGTAATCCCGCCGGGCTCTTTCAGTTTATTCTCCCAATAGGTTGTTCGCACATATTGTTTGAAACAGGCAGCCGTAATGTTAGTGGCATCGCTGTTCCAGTAAAGAATATCAAATGGCGCTGGATCCTGACCCTTCAGGTAGTTATTGATGAAATAGGACCAGAAAAGATTATTCTCTCGCAACAGGGAGAAGCTGAGTCCCAGAATTCTGCCATCATATACGCCCTTGATGTCTGCATTTTGCTCCATCATCGGAAGAGTGCTCTCAGTCAGATAATTCCCTATTTCGCCCTGTTCAGTGAAATCCAGCAAGGTGGTAAGCAGTGTGAGCGAACCGATTCGAGTATCTTTTTTGGCGCGCAGATAGGCCGCCGTCATACTCAAAAGCGTTCCCCCCACGCAAAAACCGACCATATTTACTTTTTTCTGACCGGAAATCTTACACACTACATCCATGGCTGCCACAGGGCCTTCGTGCATGTAGTCTGTAAAATCCTTATCACTAAGCGAAGCATCCGGATTGACCCAGGAAATCATATATACAGAGAAGCCCTCATCTAACAGTCCTTTGACGGCCGACTTTTTCTGATTCAGGTCCAGGATGTAGTACTTATTGATAAAAGGGGGAACAAATAAAACCGGGCGGGCAAAATGTTTATCCTGCGTGGGCGTGTAGTGAATAAGCTGTATGAGGTCATTCTGGTAAACAACTTTGCCGGGGGTCGTGGCAAGATCTTCTCCGATGGTAAATGCATCGGGGGGCGTTTGCGTAATTTTAAATGCCTCAAGCGGGCTGTGCTCTAAATCACGAAGAAAATTTTTGATGCCATTAGCCAGGTTTTCACCCTTGGTTTTAAGGATTTCCTCGCATACCTCAGGGTTGGACAGCAAATAGTTCGTCGGGCACACCGAGTTTATATACTGCCGGGTGTAAAATTTTACCTGCTCGGCGGCTTTAGGATCGTTAAAATGCATGGAATCAAGCATGCCCTGAAACATCTTTGCATTAATCAGGTACGACTGTCTGAGGTAACTGAAAACCGGATTCTCTTGCCAGTCACGGTGACCAAAGCGTTTATCGCTGCTTTCCTCACTGACAACAGGTTGCATTTTCTCGCCCATCATCGCCTTTGTCGCTTGCTGCCACAGTGCGTTCTGTTCGCGCATGAAATCCATGTGGTGTTGCATCAGGCTGGCTGTATCCACTTCCACTTTATCGCTGAGCAAAGAGGAGAAGTGTTCAGGATCGAACATACCCGGCGCACCATTGGCTGTATCACGCTTTGCCAGAATATCATGCACCATGGTATTAAATTGCGTGGCATACTGGTTTAGCATCGCCATCACATCACTATAATCTTGCTGTTGCATAAAACGTCCTGATGCTTATTTTTTCTGGCTCTGGGTGGCCATGTTTTCAAAAAATTTCTGATACATGGAAAACGCATTCTGACTGCTTGCCAAATAGGGTTTCAGCATCGCCATCAGCGCTTCATGATTACCGTTTGCAAGCTGTTCGTTAAGCGCTGACAGCGTCGTTTCATGCAGTTGGCTTAAATCTGGCCAGCCGAAAAGTTCACGGGCCTCCTGGGGGGAAATATCCACATCAATGGAAATCTTCATGATTCATTCCTCACGAATAAAATGCCTATTGATCAGACGGTTAAGCAAGTGCATACAACTCGCTTACACTACCGTAGCCATTCTGACAGCCAATACACTGGAAATTGCGGAGTGAAACACGCAGAATTCACGCAGTGTTTTCTCATCATGGCATGATAAGTGGCTAAAAAACAAACTAAAGCGAAAAAAAATCGTAAAGGTTTATCCGGCTTTTTCTTCAAGCTGATACTCGTTGCAATCATCGTGGTTGTCGGATACACGATTTATCTAGACGCGCAAATCAAACACACCTTTTCAGGCAATAAATGGGAAGTTCCTGCGCAGATATTCGCGCGTCCGCTGACACTTAGCGAACGCCTGGAAATTACGCCACAGGAAGTGCTGGATGAGCTGGAATTACTTGGGTATCGCAAAGTTACCCGCCCTGACAGTAGCGGTGAATATACTTACTGGAATCGTAAGCTGATTGTCATGCGACGGGCGTTTGAGTTTGCCAATGGACCTGAACCATTGCGTAAAATTTCGGTTACCTGGGAGGGTAATCGCATCGCCTCAATAACCGATAGCAGCGCAAGCCGACAGATAAACAGCATCAGGCTGGAACCGTGGCTGGTAACCCGACTGGTCAGCAGTTCCCGCGAGGATCGTATGTTGGTGACCCTCGACTCTGTTCCGGAAATGCTGCCTAAAACGCTGACACTGGTAGAAGACCGGGATTTTTATGACCATCACGGCGTGGCGCCTTTATCGATTTTAAGAGCGCTAATTGCCAATCTGAAGGCTGGCAGAACGGTTCAGGGCGGCAGTACTTTAACCCAGCAGCTGGTTAAGAATCTTTATCTGACTCGCGAAAAGTCTCTTATTCGAAAAGCTAAAGAAGCCATGATGGCGGTCATTATTGATGCCCGTTACAGCAAAACAGAAATCCTGCAGGCATATATGAACGAGGTATTTCTGGCGCAGGATGGCGATATGGCGATTCATGGTTTCGGTTTGGCCAGTTATTACTTTTTCGACCGGCCAGCGACAGAGCTGAATGTACCCGAGATCGCCACGCTGGTGGCAATGATTAAAGGGCCGTCTTACTACAACCCGCGACGGTATCCGGAGCGTGTGACAGAACGCCGAAATCTTATTTTGCGTCTGTTATTTGAAGCTAATGAAATAACAGCCAAAAACTATGAGCAATATCTCAATGCGCCATTAGGTCTGGCTTCCGGAGCTAGCCTTGCCAGTGGTAAACACCCTGCATATATGCAGCGGGTGCGTGCTGAGCTTAAAGATATTCTGGCGGATCCCAGTTTGCGCGACTCTGGTGTAAAGGTATTTACAACATTAGATATCTACGCACAACGCAGAGCTGAAAAAGCACTGACTTCCACGCTATCCAGTTTGCAGAAGAACCGAAAGGCCAAGCTTGAGGGCGCCATGGTGGTTTCAGATATTAAAACTGGCGGCGTCCGCGCCATTGTGGGTTCGAAGGATGCCGGTTACAGCGGTTTTAATCGCGCGCTTGATGCTAAACGACAAATCGGTTCACTGGTAAAACCGGCGGTGTATCTGACCGCGCTGGAAGATCCTACCGAGTATAATCTTGCAACGCCTTTGGATGATAAGCCCATCACACTTAAAAGTACCGATGGCGAACTATGGTCGCCGCGCAATTATGACAAGGAATTCAGAGACAGTGTACCGCTTATCACCGGGCTGGTAGAGTCACTGAATGTCCCAACGGTTAACCTGGGGATGAAACTGGGTCTGGATAAGGTCGCTAACACAGTCAAACGGTTGGGCGTGGAAACGCGCGTTAAGGAAGTACCGGCGATGACACTAGGGGCACTGAGTATGACGCCGATGCAAACCAACCAGATGTATCAGACCATTTCTAATAATGGGCGCTATGTACCACTGCACACGGTCACGGCGGTCATGTCAGCGAAAAACAATTTGTTATGGAAGCACGCTGACTTTTATTCTCAGCGGGCTGATGAGGCAGCCACATATTTGCTTAACTATGGATTATTTAAGGTAACCCGCGAAGGCACAGCAAAGCGTCTTGGTACGGTATTTCCCAACATCAATATGGCAGGAAAAACCGGAACGACTGATGACTATCGTGATGCCTGGTTTAGTGGTTTTGACCGCAATAATGTTAGCACTGTCTGGGTCGGCAACGACGACAACCAAACAATCAACCTGACTGGTGCCAGTGGCGCATTGCCGGTGTTTATCAACTACCAGCGTCTGCAAAGCCCTAAGTCACTGTCACGACGTTTTCCTGATGGACTGGGTATTGCGCACTTTAATGCATCTACCGGCGAAGTAACCGTGCCTGGTTGCCCTTATTCACTCAGCGTGCCGGCGATTCTGGATGTGTTACCGCCGCCAGCAAAAGACTGTGCGGGTAAACCGGTGGATAGCCAGTCAGACGAGGAGGATGAAAAGAGTTGGTGGGAACGCTGGTTCTAAAAAAAAGCCCTGATGGAAAACCAGGTTGGGAAGCATTGAAGCAAACAGGCAAGGCTGAAATACTCAACTTTATTTCCATCAGGGGGATCCGAAAGCGGGAGGATCATCCAGGGTAAATGTGTTTAAAAGTGCGCGAGCAGCTTACGTAAACCAGAAAATATGACGGCGCTTGCGATATAAGCTGCAAGTGGTGCCATCGCAGCAAAAAATACGGCAGTGTGACTGATAATCATGACAAACTCACTCAGGCGTCATCGTCGCCGTTATCGCTGGCGGCATTCGTTTTTGCAGTTAAGACTTCTTTACGTTGTACAGGTGCCGGAGCAAGTAACCATTCCTGGCTGAGATCCTGACTAATGGCATGGCGAATTTCCGTTTTGGTTTCCTGCGCACTAGCTGCAATCATCTGCTCAGCTTCCAGTTCAATCGTATTTTTTTCACAAGCCTGTGCACTACCAACACCCATTGCAACAGCGACCATACAGCTGATTTTAAAAACAGTTTTCATCTTCATTCCTTAATTCATGTTTAACACTGCTCGGCACGTCTGGCAGCCGGTTATTGATAAGTCGTAATAGCTATAGCGATAGTTGTGCCAAAGAAAAAATAAATTTTAACTTATTGATTGCATTGATTTATTTTTATTTCCTGGCGTAAAGAAGATGTAGGCTTAAAAAGAGATGGCTAAAATGTTGCGGTTTTCACAACGTAGTGGTCAATTACACCAAGCAGAATTTATTGCCGGATATTCTTGCAAAGGAAAGCAACACGACCAGGTATCACTGGCCGAGTTGTGTTTGAAAAAAGAAAAGAATAAGTGCGCGGCAGGCCCTGATATTCAATCTGACAGGGGCGTAATGCCAGAAACTATTTCCTGAACCGGTTTACAACAAATACCAGCGCGACGACCAGAGCACCTGCGATAAAGCCAGCGATACCGTCTACAACTATACTTACTAATAAGTCGGGAAGCGGCACAGCGTTGATTACTACTTCAGCAGCATGGTGGATAACACCAATATTGTGAGTAAGGATACCGCCACCGACCAAAAACATTGCAATCGTGCCGACAATGGCCAGAAATTTCATCAGCATCGGCGCGGTAATCAGTAAGCCCCTGCCGGTAATTTTCTGAAAGCGATTAAAATTACCAGTTAGCGACTTGCGCAACAGGTACAAGCCTAAGTCGTCCATTTTTACGATGGCAGCTACCAGGCCATAAACGCCAACTGTGATTGCCAGACTTAGCGCAACCAGTACCCCTACCTGCGTAATAAAATCTGCGCCGGCGATACTGCCAAGTGCGATGACGATAATTTCGGCAGAGAGAATGAAGTCAGTACGAATAGCACCTTTTATTTTTTCTTTCTCCATCTCCACCAAATCAACATTGGCATCGGCAAGCTGGGCAAGACGTGCATCTCGCTCTTCGGCATCGTGGTGAGGAAAGAATCGGTGCAAGACCTTCTCAGCACCTTCAAAGCATAGATACAGGCCGCCAATGACCAGCAAAATAGTAATCAGCACAGGTACGAAGGCGCTGATGAGAAGTGCAGCGGGAACCAGTATTACTTTATTAAGCAGGGAGCCTTTAGCAACCGCCCAGACCACCGGTAGTTCACGCTCCGGCTTCACACCACGAACCTGATCAGCATTCAGGGCAAGATCGTCACCCAGCACGCCCGCCGTTTTTTTCGCCGCCACTTTAGACATGACAGAGACATCGTCAAGCAGCGTTGCAATATCATCAATGAGAGCCAGTAAATTTGCAGCAGCCAATAGCGTTCCTTAATAAACTATTTTACTTAGCATATCGCCGACTCTGGTAAGTTGACAATAGACGTTCGAAAACCGGTTATAACTATATCGGTGCCGGATGTTTAGCGATCACATTCGGTGCAGATCTTTGTAATAGGGTTGGTGGGCACGGACCAGGAACTTATCGTTACTGCAAAGCTCGGGATAACGGCGATAACTGTAAATAATGTACAATAATCAGCGTGTTGCTCCCGCCTCTTCCAGTCGCTTATTAATGTGAGGTGCAAGCTGAGCCTCTGAAGAACAGCGTAGTGTGCCTCCGGCAATACTGCTAAGTGTAGCGACTACTTCGCCGGCTATTCTGTCACACCGCAACCGTCTGACTTTCGGCGTAGATTCATCCTGTCTGGGCTCTCCCTTTCGGGGATCTATCAGCGAAGGGTGGCGTTGTCTGTGACGGGCTTCCCGGGAATCGGTCTTTCCCAGCTCGGATATCTGTAATTCATTATGTCGGGAAAAATAATTATTCAGCGCTGCTGCAGAGCTAACAGATGCCGCAGATTTTTTAACATTGTTTGTGCTAACAGATTGTGTGGCGGAAACCGGGGGCGGTTCTGCCGATGAAGCCGTATTCGTCGAGGGCGCTTTTTCAGCTGGCTTTACAGTAGGTTCGACTGGGGGCTTGTCTGTTTGCGGCGTATTTTTATCCGGCGCGTCCGTCTCGGAAGTTGTCTTCTGCTCTGCTCCAGTCGGCTCTGGCTGCATGCTATCCGAAACAACAGGTGGTGCCACTACAAGTCGGGCTTGCACTGGTCGAGGGACAGGCTGTTTTTTGTCGCTGGCCGGAACAGTGACAAACAGGGCAGCACTTATGATAAGAATGCCATGAAGCGCAATGGCCACAGCAAAAGTAAACAGGCGATAATTTGTTGTCAGCCAAAAGTGACTGTTTGCGTCTCTATCACCCTTATCCTGAGGGATATCGATACGGTCCCACTGAATTTCCATATGTTTTTTTAGTTCCCTTTAGAGCAATCCACACTCGCAGCATCGCGAACCCGCGATGGGTGCACAAAAATAACGCATGAAGATAGTCATGCACCACAATTGTGCAGAAAAATGTCTGTTATACCTCTGCTGTATGAATAAATAGCTGATTTATATGAATAATAATTTATGGCTTGGCTTTTGTATTGTTGCAGTAAAACGCACGCAACGTGCAATAACATCCTCATCGAAAATTGGAGCTGCACATGAAACTAGTCACAGCGATAATCAAGCCATTCAAGCTTGATGATGTTCGCGAAGCCATCTCGGAAATCGGCATTGAAGGTTTGACCGTGACCGAAGTAAAAGGTTTCGGGCGTCAAAAAGGACACACCGAACTGTATCGGGGCGCGGAATACCAGGTGGATTTTCTGCCCAAAGTTAAACTGGAAATCGCCGTGATGGATGATCAGGTTGATCGTCTTGTTGAAGTAATCGTCGATGCAGCGAAAACCGGCAAAATCGGTGACGGTAAAGTCTTTGTTTACAATCTCGAGCAAGCCGTTCGGATACGGACCGGCGAGTCAGATGTTGACGCGTTGTAAGCCACTATAAAAATTGCGGAGAGAGTATAATGGAAATCACCTTTGAGCTTGGGTATGCGTTAGATACCTTTTATTTCTTAATCTGTGGTGCGCTGGTCATGTGGATGGCTGCCGGGTTTGCCATGCTTGAGGCCGGTCTGGTTCGGGCAAAAAACACTACTGAGATCCTTACCAAAAATATTTCACTGTTTGCTATTGCCTGTACCATGTATATGGTTTGCGGCTACGGCATTATGTACGGTGGCGATGACTTCAGCTGGTTTTTAAGCGGCATTATGGGCGATGGCGCCACCGATGTTGAGGGCGATGCGGCAACCTATGCACCATCGGCTGACTTTTTCTTCCAGGTTGTTTTTGTTGCAACCGCAATGTCAATTGTTTCAGGCGCGGTCGCTGAGCGTATGAAACTATGGGCGTTCTTAACATTTTCTGTGGTAATGACAGGTTTCATTTATCCGATGGAAGGTGCCTGGACGTGGGGCGGCGAGTCGGTCTTCGGCCTATACAGCCTTGGCGATAACGGTTTTTCTGACTTTGCAGGCTCAGGCATTGTACATATGGCTGGTGCAGCTGCCGCACTGGCAGGCGTTCTGATTCTTGGCCCCCGTAAAGGCAAATACACCGTAGATGGCAAAATCAATGCGATCCCTGGTGCTAACCTGCCGCTGGCAACACTAGGTACATTCATTCTTTGGATGGGCTGGTTCGGTTTCAACGGTGGTTCTGTACTTGCCACAGCTACAGTAGAAAGCGCTAACTCAGTGGCAGTGGTATTTATGAATACAAATGCAGCAGCGGCTGGCGGAACTATTGGCGCCTTGTTGTTGGCACGGGTCATGTTTGGTAAAGCGGATCTTACTATGGCGCTGAACGGTGCATTGGCCGGCCTGGTTGCGATTACAGCCGAGCCTTCTACACCAACACCTCTGATGGCGACAATTTTTGGTGCGATTGGCGGCCTGCTGGTGGTCTTTAGTATTGTTACGCTGGATAAGATGAAGATAGACGATCCGGTAGGTGCAATATCTGTGCATGGCGTTGTAGGTTTGCTTGGCCTTGTACTGGTGCCATTAACCAATGACGGCGCCAGCCTGGGTGGCCAGCTACTGGGTGCACTGACTATTTTCATCTGGGTATTTGTTACCAGCCTTATTGCATGGTTAATTATCAAGGCCGTAATGGGCATCCGGGTGTCGCCTGAAGAAGAGTTTGATGGCGTTGACGCCAGCGAATGCGGCTTGGAAGCCTATCCTGACTTTGTAGGTAGCCGTAAATAACACGCAGTTAACTAACCGGGCGAAACAATAATTTTTATAAGCCCGGGTCTTTCCTATTAGCCTCGCTTTGCGGGGCTTTTTTATTCTCATTTGGTTGCAATAAAGGAAGGGGGCTGAGTTTGTGGGGAAAATAATGCTTCTGAAGTGAAAGAAGCGTGCTCTTAAACAGAGCACGCAAGTAAGAGCTATCGTTGCCAGAAACGAATATTGCGTAGCATTTCCACAGCTTTATCGCCATCTTTGGCTTCAATATCGATAAAACCATCATCCATTTTAGCGGTTAGATTCAGCTCATCAAACAACTTCATTGCAGCTTTGTTGTAGATGATAAACTTCTTGTGTGCAAACGCATCCATAACAAAATCTTTTGCTTCAGGAATTTTGCAAATGTTTTCAACCTGGTCGTCTGATAAAAGCACGGCTACGGCATCATAAAGTACAGATGGACCACCATCAATTTTCTGGTCGCCTTCCATCGTGGTGCCATCAGAAAGCGTTATACCATTGATGGTAGGCGCCACAATTTCGTGCATCGCACCTTCTGTTTTAAGCGCATCAGTTAACGTACTAACGTGCTTTTCCTGTGTATTATCACAACAGAAGATTCCAAGCTTACGTCCAGCGAATGAGCTCGGGCCGTTTTTCAGAATACTCAGCGCATCTGATGTTTTAAGGTCAGTACGAGTCGCCATCGCAGCTTCTGCCTTTTCTGGCATCTCAGTCAGACCAAGACCTTTGGCAACAGCATTAGCAAGCTCTTCGTCCACATTAAGCAAGTGAGACACCACGCGTTCTCTGATAGCCAGTTTTTCAACCTTTGATAGCTCGAAGACAAAAGCATTTTGAATATGCATTTTTTCTACGTCTGTCTGGCTGTTGTAAAACTGCAGAGCCTGACTGTAATGATCTGCAAAGGTTTCAGAACGATAACGAAGCTTGTCTCCTTCCATAGGTTGAGAAGAACTCTTAAAGCCGTGAGCGGGGCACGCGCGAGGGTTGTTCTCGTCTCGTTCCCAGGAATTCGGCTCATAATTCACTCTGCCCTTAGGGTTAGTCATCGCCATATGACCATCTTGCTGGAAGTGTCTCATAGGGCACTGTGGTGCATTGATAGGTATATGAGTGAAATTAGGTCCGCCAAGTCGTTTTGTCTGAGTATCTAAGTAAGAAAAGTTACGGCCCTGAAGTAGCGGATCAGGTGTGAAATCGATTCCTGGTACGATGTTTTGGGTACAAAATGCTACTTGCTCAGTTTCGGCGAAGAAATTATCTACCACACGGTCAAGTACCATCTTACCAATTTTGGTCACAGGTACTTGTTCTTCCGGGATAATCTTCGTTGCGTCAAACACATCAAACTCAAAACTATCAGCAAATGCCTGGTCAAATACCTGTACTCCTAGTTCCCACTCGGGGAAATCGCCTGCATTAATACTGTCCCACAGATCTCGTCTATGGAAGTCAGGATCGGCACCGTTTATCTTTAATGCTTCATTCCACACTACAGACTGCATACCAGATACAGGCTTCCAGTGAAACTTAACAAATTTCTCATCGCCGTTCGCATTGATAAATTTGAAGGTGTGAACACCGAACCCTTCCATGAAGCGAAGTGAACGAGGAATTGCGCGATCTGACATTGCCCACATCAGCATATGGACCGACTCAGGCGATAAGCTGGCGAAATCCCAAAAGTTATCGTGCGCTGTTTGAGCCTGTGGGAAGCCTCGATCAGGCTCCTGTTTGGCCGCGTGAATCAGATCGGGAAACTTCATAGCATCCTGAATGAAGAAAACAGGAATATTATTTCCTACTAAATCCCAGTTACCTTCTTTTGTATAAAATTTGACAGCAAATCCGCGAACGTCGCGAGCAAGGTCGGGTGAGCCTTTATTGCCCGCTACTGTTGAGAAACGGGTAAATACCGGAGTTTTTTCACCTTTACGCTGAAATACGTCTGCGCAGGTAAACTCAGACGCATTTCCATAAGACTCAAAGTAACCGTGGGCACCATAACCGCGGGCGTGTACAACACGTTCTGGGATGCGCTCATGGTCGAACGAGAACATTTTTTCCCGGAATACCTGATCTTCTAAGAGAGTCGGACCTCTTTGTCCTGCTTTAAGAGAATTCTGATTGTCACTAATAGGGCAACCCTGCGCGGTCGTCATTCGTTGGTCATCGGATTCAGGAAGCTGGTGAAGTTCACCTCCATTACCCTTATTGCCTTTATATTTAAAGGATTCAGCCATCGTTCACTTTCCCTTTTTATTGAGATAGAAAAAGGAGCATCTCCAAACCGGATACCCCAAGACTTTTACATTTATTTAATCAAACCTGTTCATCGCTTTTACTGATTTGTTCTGAATAAAAAAGCGATTACCAAAAGTAAGTACAGACCCTTTAATAAGGCCGGGTGGTCATGTGCGCGTGGATTTCATCCTGCGTAGGTAGGCGCCGTACCCGCAGACCTCGTGTGGGATACTCCTCATAAATAAAACCTTCTTTAGCGAACTCAGTAAGCCAGTGTTTAACAGGGTACTGTCCCCATTTGCGTTTAAAAATTTCTGCATTGTTTACAATGTCAGAAAGGTGATTGATAGGAGGATCCACCCTTGGATGAAATTGCCTGAGAATTTTGTCGGGGAGCATAAACAGGTGCATACCTTTTGCTTCACACCGTGCGGCAAAATCCACATCCCCTACACCAAAACCACAATAGCTTTCATCAAACCCCCCAACGTTCTCAAAGTCATTGATATAAAGAGCAAAAGAGGTTGTATGAAAAGCGCGAAAAGAAATAGGCTGGTTAAGTGGTTGTTCAGGAGTGTAAGGACAGTCTATGGCGTCTTTAGCCAATGTTTTATAATCAACATGCTCAGGTAATACTTCAAGGTACTTTATCTGGGTTGTAACCACCCGACCGGGTATAACCGACTGGACGATATGTTCAAGCATATCTGCCGAACAGATACAGTCCACGTCCAGATAAACAGCTTTATCGTAGTGTGCCCCCAGAAACCCTTTGTTTCTGGCTTTAGGAATCGGCAAGGTGTCATGAGCTACGAATTTGTGATGAATGGGGAAATGTTGACTCGTGATAAGAGAATCTTCACAGGGGGATGCCATCCAGACCACTACCACCTCTGCAGGAAGTACATTAGAGTGCTCGAGACTTCTAATAAGATTCCGAAGTTGACGAGTGCGGCCTTTTACAATTGTCACTACGCTAAATGATTGTGTCATAAAACGCCTCCTTACTCTCAGACTGTCTATTGGCTAATCCCTGCGAACGCTGAACAGAACAATTCCATTACGTTGTTGTAATCTGCCGTGCATTATCTTTAAGCGTTTTTCATGCCAGTAAACGCAACATTAATGGTTATTTGTGATACAACATAGACTCACTATAAATGGCATTCTGTTTCAGCAGGTTAGTGAAAATATTTATAATCTGCAGATAACTTTCTGTATCCGATCGCGCTTTTTTGAGCAGTTAATCAAAGGGTGTAAGTATTTGAACATGTCAGCCTAGAGAAAATATTACAGACAGAAAAAGCGACAAGCAGAGATTAATTAACACTATTTTAGTAAAGGAGACGTCATGCGATGGGTAATATGTATTCTGGCGATAATTGCATTACCAATTAATGCCTACGACAGGGTAACCGGCGAGCCCTTTGCAAGCCGCTCTGAGGTGCTGGCGCAACACGGCATGGCCGCTACCAGTCAGCCACTGGCGACCCAGGCTGCTTTGGACATTCTCAGGCAGGGTGGTAATGCGATTGATGCTGCAATCGCAGCAAACGCGGTATTGGGGCTGGTGGAGCCCACCGGTTCCGGCGTCGGTGGTGATTTGTTTGCCATTGTATGGGACGCTGAGTCAAAGCAGCTATACGGACTGAACGCGTCCGGTCGTTCTCCTCAATCGCTGACGAAAGATATTTTTGCACAGAAGGGGCTGACTAACATACCGTCTTTTGGCCCTCTGCCTGTCTCGGTACCTGGTGCGGTAGACGGGTGGTTCGAATTGCACAATAAGTTCGGATCGCTATCTATGCAGAAAATACTGACACCAGCGATCAATTACGCAAAAGAAGGATTTCCGGTCAGCGAACTTATCGCCTACTACTGGCAGGTGAACACCAAGCGAATTGGCCAGTATGACGGCTTTGCTGAAACATTCTTACCTGGTGGAAAGCCGCCGGAAAAGGGCGACATATTCAAAAACCCCGCGCTGGCTACCACATACGAAAAAATCGCTACGGGTGGGCGAGATGCGTTTTATAAAGGGGATATCGCCCGCACCATCGCCGCCTACATGAAAGAACAGGGCGGCTATCTGACATACGACGACCTTGCGGCTCACACATCAACGTGGGTAGAGCCGGTGTCGACCAATTATCGCGGTTACGATGTCTGGGAGCTTCCGCCAAACGGGCAGGGCATCGCCGCCCTGCAAATTCTTAATATCATGGAGCAGTATGATGTTGAGGGAATGGGTTTTGGCTCGGCAGAATATGTACACACCTTTGTTGAGGCGAAAAAGCTGGCGTTTGCCGACCGTGCAAAGTTCTATGCTGACCCGACGTTTAATGATATTCCGGTAAAGCGCTTGATTTCCAAGGATTACGCTAAACAACGCCAGCAGGAAATAAACCCTGATGAGGCTGCAAATCGCGTAGATGCCGGACTCAATGATGGCGATACCGTTTACCTTACGGTTGCCGATGAAAATGGCAATATGGTCTCTCTTATACAGTCAAACTATCGAGGCATGGGGTCAGGTATGACACCACCAGGCCTGGGTTTTATTCTGCAAAACCGCGGCGAGCTCTTTACGCTGCAGTCCGGTCACTTTAATGAATATGCGCCGGGCAAAAGGCCATTTCATACTATCATTCCGGCATTTGTCACACGTAACTCCAAGCCCTGGCTTAGCTTTGGGGTCATGGGTGGCGCGACGCAGCCACAAATGCACGCCCAAATTGTGATGAACCTGATTGACTTTGGTATGAACCTGCAGGAAGCAGGTGATGCATCCCGAATCGTGCATACAGGGTCGTCGAGCCCTACTGGCGAGCGCATGACCGATGGCGGGCAGGTACATCTCGAATCCGGATTTTCGATGAAAACGCAGCGTCAGCTTATGAAGAAGGGGCACACGATACAGCCTGCAGTGGGACTCTACGGCGGGTATCAGGCTATCGGGTGGGACGATCAGAAAAAAGTGTATTCAGGCGCCTCGGAAAGCCGTAAAGATGGACAAGCGGCCGGCTATTAGCCACACTTAAACTATAACGAAAACAACCACCTGTAAGGTGGCGAGGAAAAACGCGTGAGCCAACCGCAAAAAGGGGTATGTGCCGAGCCAAACCTGCATGCGCAGTATTTGTTGCTGAATGTCGTGGATGACGAAAGTGACGTAATCAGAGAAAAGCTGGCCCGGGTCCTGGATATATTTGAGCATTACGAAAATGAGCACTTTGAAGCCATGGTTACCGGTGTTGTGGCTGTTGGTGCAGGATATTGGTCTGAGCTTTATCCCGGCCTTATTCCTGAAGCGCTCACGCCTTTCCCGCAAATGCAGTGCGAGGACCGTTCTGCGCCAGATACCACCACAGACCTGTTTATTCAGATACGTGCCGACCGGCTTGATATTTGTCATGCTATTGGCATTGAAATAATGGGGCTGTTGCACCTGCATGTTGAACTGGTGGAGCAGGTCAGAGGCTTTCGCTATTTAGATGGCAGAGATTTAAACGGTTATATCTATGGTGCCGATAATCCCCGGGGGATGAAGCGTCGGGAAGTGGCTGTGGTATCTGATGAAGCGCCTGAATTTGCTGGCGGTAGCTACCTGCATGTTCAGCGGTACCGGCATGATTTAAGGCGCTGGAATACGCTGTCGGCACGACAGAAAGAGCAAGTTATGGGGCTGACGCAGGAGCATAATCTGCCCAGCGCTGAACAGTCCGATTCTTCACATTGTGTCCGGGCTTCTACTAATGACCCGCAAAGCGATTTACCGTCACTGGTCAAACAGGGAATGCCATATGGCGATCTGAATGAGCAAGGACTGGTCTTTGTCAGCTGTGCCGCTTCATCGCAACCGTTTAAAGCAATGCTACACAGTCAGATTTATGGGAACAGCGAGGGCGATTATGACCGGTGGCTGGACTTTACCAGCGCACAGACGGGCGGCGCCTATTTTGCGCCTTCAGTGCCGTTTATCAGAAAATTGGGTGTGCAATAATCAGCGGGGATGCGTCGTCTCTACCACGATTGCGCCGTCCCAGTCACCGGCAAGCGGGGTTTCCTGTAGCTGATTGATAGCGTCAATATGCAAAGACGCCAGATTGTCATTCGGGCTCAGCGTCCGGGCTTGTTCAAAACAGTCGATAGCCGCTTGCCACTGCTGTTTACAGCGCATCTCAATACCTTTACGAATAGCGGCATCAGCGGCGAGTTTCTCTTGTTGCTGCTCATCCGGAAGATGATTTAACACTTCGTAAATTTCGATAGGTGCCTGCCGGCCCTTTACTCTTACCCAGTCAAGGAGTCGCGTAGTACGAGCATTTTCACTATCAATTACATCCAGGGTGGTGGCGCTGACAATGATATCGGCATGATAGATAGGAGACAGCGTTTCCAGCCTGTAAGCAATGTTAACGCTATCGCCGATGACTGTGGTATCCATCCTGTCTTCTGAACCCACGGTTCCGATAATAACTGGGCCAAAATGGATGCCAATGCCTATATCTACCGGCTCGTAACCACTCTTTTTCCGGTGCTCGTTGTAAAGTGCCAGCGCCTTTCGCAAATCCAATGCTGCATTAAGGGCATCTGTGGCCTTTTGTGAGGCACTGCCACCGGGATGGTCGAACAACGCCATAATGGCATCACCGATAAACTTATCGATAAAGCCGCGGTTCTGATGAATAGGTTCGTTCATTCGCAGAAAATAAGAATTTAAAAAACTCATAAGCTGCTGTGGCACCATTTTTTCCGATAGGCCGGTAAAGCCGCGAATGTCGCAAAACAAAATGGCGACCTCGTCCTCATCGGCATAGCCCAGTGCAAGCTCGGTTTTGCCGTGCTTGGCGAAATGATCAACAAATTGTCGGGGAATGAACTTCTGAAAAGTGTTGGTCAGCTTCAGCGCATCATCAGCACGCTGGGCGAACAGGCGTTCCTTATCTTGTTCACTGGCTGCCAACGGGCGTTGGCGGCCGACGGTTTGCGCTTCAGCATTAGTGCTCGCTGCATCGCATTGACGCAAATATAATACTGTGACAACGACACCGTAGATAGCCAGAATCGTTACTGCAATGATTAACATCAGGGTGTCGTTAGTCACATCCATTCTCGGTTTACTGCGAAGTTATAACGCTGCCAACACCTTATCAGCAGCATGCAGTGTTTCTTCGATCACAGCGCTATCGTGCTGGCTGGAGACAAAGCCTGCCTCATAGGAGGCCGGGGCCAGATAAACGCCCTCGTTGAGCATACCATGGTAGAACTGTTTAAATTGTTCAGTATTACAGTTTATAGCTTGCTGGTAATTTACCACTTTTTCAACATCGGTGAAAAACAGACCGAACATGCTACCCGCATGATTGGTTGTCATAGGTACCCCATGTTTGTCGGCCAGTGCCTGCATGCCTTCAACCAGTTGTTCTGTACTGCGATAAATGCCTTCGTATAGGCCATCTTGCTGCAACTGTGAGAGGGCTGCAATACCTGCCGCCATCGCCACAGGATTTCCCGATAGCGTACCTGCCTGATAGACCGGCCCGGTGGGTGATACATGGGTGATGATGTCACGCTTGCCACCAAACGCGCCTACCGGCATACCGCCGCCAATTACTTTGCCCAGGCAGGTGATATCCGGTGTAACACCGTAACGCTCCTGTGCGCCGCCACGGGATACGCGGAAGCCAGTCATAACCTCATCAAAAATCAGTACCGTACCATGATGATCACAAATAGCACGCAGACCTTCCAAAAAGCCCTCTACCGGCGGAATACAGTTCATATTGCCGGCTACCGGTTCAACAATGATGCAGGCGATATCATCGCCATGCTCTCTGAATACAGCTTCTACGCTTTCAAGGTTATTGAATTCAACCGTGAGCGTATGCTGAGCGACCTCTGCTGGAACACCCGGAGAACTGGGCACGCCCATCGTCAGCGCGCCAGATCCGGCTTTTACTAACAACGAGTCTGCATGGCCGTGGTAACAGCCTTCGAACTTAACGATTTTATTACGACCCGTGTAGCCCCGGGCAATACGAATCGAAGACATGGTCGCTTCGGTGCCGGAATTGACCATTCGCACCATCTCCATTGACGGCACCATCTCGATGACCTTTTCAGCCATCAGAATTTCAGCTTCTGTAGGTGCACCAAAGCTTAATCCGCTACCGGCAGCTTCAATAACGGCTTCGCGAATTTTATCATTGTTGTGACCCAGCACCATCGGGCCCCATGAAAGAACATAATCAATGTATCGCTTGCCATCGGCATCCCACATGTACGGGCCGTCGGCTTTTGTGATAAAGCGTGGTGTTCCACCCACTGCCTTAAACGCTCTGACCGGCGAGTTGACGCCGCCGGGAATGGTTTTTTGCGCGCGGGAAAACAGGGCTTCAGATTTTTGCATATTATTCGCTACTCTTGTTGCTAAACCACACCACATCGCGCTCGTAGTGCGCGACTTTATCTTCAATGCCCAGCGTCAGGGCAAACAGCGCCATTCTGACCAGGACACCGTTATCAGTTTGTCTGAATATGGCAAGGTTCGGATTTAAGTTCAGATCGTTATCCAGCTCATTGGCTTCGGCGCGTGAATCGCGTGGAAGCGGATGCATAATCACCGTATTGGACTGGAAGTGACGGGTATAAATAGACTGATTAAGCCGGAATTTGCCGCGATATTTATTGGCCTCATCCTGAGAGGGAAAACGCTCTTCCTGAATACGTGTCTGGTAACAGATATCCGCATCCATATTCCCTTCCAGCTGCTCGGTTATTGTCAGCTGGTGACCGGCATTTTCAATAGCATCTATGATGGGTGAAGGCATCGCCAGCTCTTTAGGCGATATCAGGGTAAAGCGAATGTTCTTAAACAGACTGAGTAAGCGGGATAATGAATGCACTGTTCTTCCATAGCGCAAGTCACCAATCATAGCGATATGCAGCCCATCAATACCCTTACCCTGATACTCACGCTCGCGCTGAATGGTGTATAAATCAAGTAATGCCTGAGTGGGGTGCTCGTTGGCACCATCGCCGCCATTGATCACCGGAACGCGGCTACCCTGAGCAAATTCAGCGACCGAACCGGCTGCGGGATGGCGCATGGCAATAATGTCAGAATACCCACTTAATACTCGCGCAGTATCGTACAGTGACTCACCTTTTGCCAGTGCAGAGCTCGACATTCCCGTGGTTTCACGCACTTCTCCACCCAACAGGTTAAACGCCGTTCCAAAACTGACGCGGGTTCGCGTGCTCGGTTCAAAGAACAGGTTACCCAGAATTGCACCATCTAGTACCGTGGTGCGCTTTTGACGCCGGGCGTAAGGCTGCATGGTCGCAGCGACCTCAAACACTTTCTCAATCGCCTCACGGTCAAATTGATCGACCGAAAGAATATGGTTACCGGTAAACGCTGTCATTGAGAGTCTCATCATTAACGTAAAACGCCGATAGAATACCAAAAAGTCGGCGATGTGTAGAGGATTGCCGCGGACGATAACGTTGCCTTGAATTACATTCACTTCATTTTGTTTCAAACCCCACGACACGCTAAACTTTAGTATTTAGTCCAGCGTACGTAGCCATAATGGTGCAAAAGAAAAACAAATCCCGCTCATGGATTAACAGTCTGTGGCATACTGAGTGTGAGAAATGCAGGCGGATGCGTTTGTATATCGTGTGGGCCATTTTAATGTTGGTAGTCTACTTTTATGTCTTCGAATGAAACCGGCCCTATTCTGATAAGGGCTACCTCAAAACGTAACGGAATTACCACCTTATTTATCGGTGGGGTCGCACTGTTAATATCGGTGCTTTGGCTGACGTTTGCGCCTGATTGGCTGTTTCTTGCCGGCGTGTTTTTTACCAGTGCGTCGCTGGTTACGCTATTGGTTGGATGGTTTAAACTGCGCGAGCCCGACCACAGCATTGAAATATCACCTGACCATATTCTTTATCATCACCGTCGCGGAAACTGGATTATTGACTGGGACAACGTGCAGCGGGTGGATTGCCCGCGGGTGAGGCAGGGGCTGGATCATGTCAATATTGAAGCGGTAGGTATTCGGCTGAAGCAGTATGCGCCCTTTCTGAGTACGGTATCACCCCGGTTGGCCACGCACCTGTTGATGGAACAGCGGCCTTTACTGCTACATAACTTTGATAAAAACTGCGCATCCGGTGACTGTTTTAACCAGGAGTTGTTCGACGACAAGCACTTTACGCTGGAGTCTGGCGAGGTGCTTACCGGCATTAAAGCAATGCTGGCTAACCGGATGACCCAGCTTCGCGGTCGCCTTGGTTATGATATTTATGTTTCAGCCTCAGACCTGGACCGATCGCCGACTGACTTTGTTCACCTGATGCGTGATTGTCAGCAGGCTCGGGGGGATTCCGCCGGCTCATAACCTTAGCGACTGGCGGGCCTGCCTTTGCTCAGCCATTCCTGCGCTTCAATATCAACATCCTCGGCTTCTTCCAGAAACACGGGGAGCAGTTCGGCTACCAGCATTTTTTTATCGCGCTTCAGGGCGCTTTCCAAATCATTGGCAATCTGCTGAAGTTTCGGCACGCCGGTGTAACAACATGCCCCGTGTAATCGATGCACTTCTTTTTGCATCGCCTGGAAGTCAGAATCTTCCCAACCGGCTTTGATGGTTTCAATAGAATCAGGCAGCAGACGTACGAAGTCGCTAAGTAGTTCACGGGCGGTCGCATCGTCGCGCTCGGTGCGCTCTACTGCCAGATTCCAGTCCAGTGTGGGTTTACTGTTACAGGGTTGCGCATTGGATTGACACCAGCGCCGTATGAGCTCTACCAGGTTAGACTGATCAATCGGTTTGGGCAGATAGTCGTCCATGCCTGAAGCCAGCAGACGCTCCTGTTCTTCTTTAAACGCGTGAGCGGTCACAGCAATAATGGGGGTGCCCATATTCAATGCTGTTTTTCGAATACGCTTGGTGGCCTGCAAACCATCCATACCCGGCATCTGAACATCCATCAAAATGATGTCGTACTCGTTAGACTGACAACGGTTGGCAGCCTCAAGGCCGCTGGTACAAATAGTCAGTTCAAGGGGGCTGCTCCGTAACCAGGTTTGTAATAATTTAAGGTTCATTTCCATATCATCCACCGCCAGTACACGCGCCCTGGGCAGACTGTCCAGCTTCGATTGCAGCGGATTTTTATGTTGGGTGGTTTTATGGTGCAACAAATCTTCCAGTTTGGTCAGCGTCACTGGCATTCTTATCTGTGAATGAAAATACTGGGTCAGACTGGGATACTGATTAAACGGCTCAGAGCCGGAGTACCATAGTACGCGTTGCTGTGCAGGAATCTGAACCAGCTCCCCCAACATCGCGTCACGGCAGTCCAGCTTGCTAACTGGTAAAGTTGCAAACAGATATTCCGGAGTAAATGTGAGAGATTTAAGAAATGTCAGGCTTTCAACACTGGTGACCCGCGCCCCGAGGTTATGCAGCATGGCCGCCGTTGCGCGGCGGGTTTCCGGAATGGGGTCAAACACCACCACGCGCTTGCCCTGCCAGCGACTGTTGGGCACCATCGAGTACTTATGACTGAGCCGGTTCATTTTTAATGTGATGGTAAAGGTACTGCCCAGACCAGGCTCACTGCGCAAATTCATATTGCCGCGCATAAGCCGGACCAGTTCACGACAGATAACCAGCCCTAACCCGGTTCCCTGATAACTGCGGTTGGTGGAGTCGTCCAACTGAGAAAAAGCGCTGAATAACTTTTTACGCCCTTCCCGGCTAATACCGATGCCAGTGTCTTCAACGATAAATTCGATTTCCTGCAGGCCGTGCGCCAGCGCTTTATTCTTCACCCGCAGCGCCACCGAGCCGCTAGAGGTAAATTTCAGCGCATTGCTGAGCAGATTATTCAGCACCTGCTTTATTCTGAACAAATCCCCTATCAGCTTTTCAGGCAGGGGGTCCATATCAAAGACAAACTCCAGCCTTTTAGAGTGCGCAGACTTGGACATTATAGTCACCAGCTCTTCCAGTTCCTTGATAGGCGAAAAGGGCTGATTATTGATTTGTAATTTACCTGCTTCTATTTTTGAAAAATCCAGTACGTCGTTAACAATGCTAAGCAGATTGTCTGCAGCAGTATTTACAATACGTACCTGTTCTTGCTGGTCGGCCGGCAGCGTCGCGTTGCCCAGCTCTCGGCTGAAGCCCAGAATTGCGTTAAGAGGCGTGCGAATTTCGTGACTCATATTTGCCAGGAATTGCGACTTAACGTTACTGGCCTTTATTGCGTCTTTGCGGGCAATGTCCAGTCGCGCATTTTGTTCCTCAATCAACTCCATATTATTACGAAGATCGTCCGTGGCCTGTTGCACTTCAGATTCCAGCTGACTGCGGCTCTTTTCCATCAGCGCCACGGAAAACAATGCCGACTCCAGAAACACACCGACCTGAAAACAATACGTAGTGAACTGATTCGAAGGCAGAAGACCTATCAGGCTCAGCATGCCGGTCACGGCGCCTGCTGCCAGCATCGTCCAGGCGAAAATAAAATAGCGGGCAGGTTCAAACCGGTTGAAAAAGGCTTCGAAGCCAGCGTAGATGTAGCTGCAAATAGCGGCCAGTCCAACCCCATAAACCAGATTGTGTTTCCAGGTTATGGGGAGCACTCCCAGCAGGCATATAAGCGCAACCAGCGCCTGTGCCCCAAGCAATGCCATAACAATAGGGTGGGCGGTAGAGGCATTCTTCTTCGTATTGAGAAACAGAACAGAGAAAATGCCGGAACTCATACCAATGATAGTAAAAATTAACTCGGTATGGCTGGCTAACCAAACGGGAGAAGGGCCGCCAGTGAAAACCTGAATATGGCCACCCCAGACAATCTGCCACACAATAACCGCAACAATATAACCTACGTAGGCAAGCAGACTGGCTTCTCTGACCTGAAAAAACAGGACCAGGTTGTAGATAGCCAGAATAAACAAGCCGCCGTAAAACAGCCCCCACATGGTGCTGTCAATTTGCCAGCTGGCGCTATGAATGGGTTCAGGAGTAACACTGAGGGGAACGATCAGGCTGGAGGAGTGGCTCTGCACCCGAATGTATAGTTCCAGCGGTGTGGCTACCGGCAGGTCAGCCCTCAGAGTGGGTACCCTGAAGCGCTGTTCAGACTGCAACTTGCCCTGATGACTTTGCAGGATAACCTCACCATCAGCGACCAGATAAAAATCGACTTTATCTAACTGACTGAAGTTGATGCTGAACACCCAGCTGGACAGGTTGCTGACATTGCTGATTCGATTCGACAACCACAAACCGTTTTCGCGAAAACCAAAATTCGGATTGTTTTCGGTATACCACTGAAATTCTTTCTTCTTTTCCAGAATCTCGCCAATTGTCAGTGGCGTATCGGCTTCGCTGTAAATAGCATAGTTACCCGACAGATCGACACTGGCATCTTCATCAAACAGCTGAATGGTAGTTTGAGCCTGCGCTGAAAAAGTCGCAGATAAAAGGGTTAAGAAAAACCAGAAAAAAGGTGCAACGCGCATTGTGCCAGAATCAGTAAACATCAAAGAGCCTATTAAAACACCACTTCAGGGTGGATATCAAAATTAAGATGAACAGCACACAAAGCGTAGTGAATTAAAACACGCTTTGCACAGCCAGTTGCGTTACCCCCGGCTTTGCCCCACAATGACGCTAGATGCAGTGGTATTAAACAATAACGATATATTCCATGAGCGACCAGATCACGATTAGTCAGGACGGGGTCGAGCAACTCCCGTTACGCCGTTTTACAGAAGATGCTTACCTTAATTATTCCATGTACGTCATCATGGACAGGGCACTTCCCAATATTGCCGATGGCCTGAAACCGGTTCAGCGCCGAATCATTTACGCAATGTCTGACCTGGGGCTGAACGCGGCCGCCAAGTATAAAAAGTCAGCCAGAACCGTCGGTGACGTGCTGGGTAAATTTCATCCCCATGGCGACTCCGCCTGCTATGAAGCAATGGTGCTGATGGCGCAGTCATTTTCCTATCGTTACCCGCTTGTGGATGGTCAGGGTAACTGGGGGGCGCCGGATGATCCCAAATCATTTGCTGCGATGCGTTACACCGAAGCCCGGTTATCGCGTTTTTCAGAGGTACTGCTTAACGAGTTGGGCCAGGGTACGGTTGACTGGATGCCCAATTTTGACGGTACGCTCAATGAACCGAAAGTGTTACCTGCCCGATTGCCCCATATTTTATTAAATGGTGTAAGTGGTATTGCAGTAGGGATGGCAACGGATATCCCGCCGCACAATGTTCGCGAATTAGCCCAGGCCTGTGCGGCGCTGCTTGATAACAGTAAAACCAGCATGGAGGAAATCCTCACGCTGGTTCAGGGCCCGGATTACCCTACAGAAGCGGAAATTATCACGCCACGGGATGATATTACCAAGCTTTACGAAACCGGCCGTGGCAGCATTAAAATGCGCGCGGTCTATCGCGAAGAAGCGGGCGATATCATCATCACCGCATTGCCCCATCAGGCTTCAGGCGCCAAGGTGCTGGAACAGATTGCTGCGCAGATGCAGGCGAAAAAACTGCCAATGGTCAGCGATTTACGCGATGAATCTGATCACGAAAACCCTACGCGACTGGTCGTTACGCCGCGGTCTAACCGGGTTGATGTTCAGCAATTGATGCAGCATCTGTTTGCCACAACGGATCTGGAAAAAAATTACCGGGTAAACCTGAATATGATTGGCCTGGATGGCCGGCCACAGGTAAAAGATCTGCGCTCGATTCTGGTTGAATGGCTTGAGTATCGCAAAGATACGGTCACCCGCCGTTTGAGCTACCGTTTGGAAAAGGTGCTGGCCCGCCTGCATATCCTTGAAGGTTTGCTGGTCGCGTTCTTAAATATTGATGAAGTTATTGAAATCATACGCACCTATGACAAACCTAAGCCTGAGCTGATCCAGCGTTTCTCATTGTCCGACAAACAAGCGGAAGCCATCCTGGAGCTCAAGCTTCGTCATCTTGCCAAGCTTGAAGAAATGAAAATTCGGGGTGAACAGTCTGAACTAGAAGCAGAGCGGGATAAACTGGAATTAATTCTGGGCTCTGACCGTCGTCTGAAAACCCTGGTGAAAAAAGAAATTTTATCAGACGCTGAAACTTACGGGGACGATCGCCGTTCGCCGCTGGTTGAGCGGGTAGAGGCAAAAGCGCTTTCTGAAAAAGAGTTAATTCCCAGCGAAGCGGTGACGGTAGTACTGTCAGAAAAGGGCTGGGCGCGTGCGGCCAAAGGTCACGATGTGGACGTTGAGGGGCTCAACTACAAAGCGGGTGATGCCTATCAGGCGAGTGCGAAAGGGCGCAGTAACCAGCCCGCTGTATTTCTGGATTCATCCGGCCGTACCTTTGCCTGTGATGCACATGCGCTGCCTTCAGCAAGAAGTCAGGGAGAACCGTTAACCGGGCGCTTTAATATCGTCGGTGGTGAACAGTTCACGCACGTTTTGATGGGCGCGGATGAGCAGCGATTCCTGATGGCTTCAGATGCTGGCTACGGTTTTGTCGGTACGTTTGCTGATATGGTGAGTAAGAATAAAGCCGGTAAAGCGTACCTGAGCCTACCCAAGGCGGCCAGGGTTCTGA
Source organism: Salinimonas iocasae (assembly GCF_006228385.1). Classification (GTDB taxonomy): domain Bacteria; phylum Pseudomonadota; class Gammaproteobacteria; order Enterobacterales; family Alteromonadaceae; genus Alteromonas; species Alteromonas iocasae. Next base: position 3,497,555 of record NZ_CP039852.1, on the reverse strand, counting down.
CTCCAGTTACTGTCACGAATCCTGAAACGGATTTATGCATGGCTATATCCAATGAGGGCAGAATGCTCTTGTTCCCGCTGACAGATTTGCCCAGCCTGGGTAAAGGAAAAGGTAATAAAATTATCAATATTCCGTCTGCCAAATCTCAAAGCCGCGAAGAGTTTGTAAAAGTGCTTACCGTAGTACCTGATGGCGCCTCTGTGAAGGTACACGCCGGTAAACGCAATATGACTCTCAGTCCGTCAGATTTAGAGCATTACCGCGGTGAGCGCGGCCGCCGGGGTAATAAACTCCCCCGTGGACTGCAGCGGGTCGACGAGATACAAATCATACCTGCACAAAGTAATGACGACGTGACAGAGTCAGAATAGGCGCTGTCTGTTAACTATCAGTGGTGGTCCCGCCATCACTGAACTACAATTTTATAATTAACCGCCTGGGTATAATCTGATGTTAGGTATAGTGTTTACGTCGCTTATCGAAATGCTCGAAGAAAAGGTGTCGCCTGAATTTGCCGATGAAGTCATTACAGAAGCAGGGCTGGAAAGTCAGGGAGCCTATACCGCGGTTGGACGATACCCATACGATGAACTGGTAAAAATACTGACTGTACTGGAACAGAAAACCGGTAAAACTCAGGAAGAGTTGCAGCATGACTTTGGGTACTATTTATTTGGTCGGCTGGCCCAGTCGCATGGTCAGGTCATGGCAGGGCGAGAATGTTTACTGGATGCACTTGAGGTGCTGGATGACGATATTCACGTTCAGGTGAAAAAGCTCTATCCTGACGCCGACTTACCGCAGTTTACCGTGCTATCACGCACCGAAAAGGCAATGCGGTTACGTTATTTTTCCTCTAGAGACCTTTACGCACTGGCAGAAGGCCTTATGGATGCAGCCGCAGATCATTTTGGTGATGCACTCAAGCGTGAGACATTTAAAACATCTACGCCTCACACCTATGAGTTCAGCTTGTCTGTCAGCTAATGTGACGGGCATAAAAAAGCCCTGGCAATTAATGACAGGGCTTTTCTTAAGATCTTTATTTACTGTTTAGCATTCGTACTTTCAAAGATTTTATCCGCAGAGGCAGCAACAAAACCTGTGTAGTAATTGCCGTCAGGCATTTTATAGCGCTGAGCAAACTCGTAAAAGCAGCTTGGAATCATTTTAGATTCAGCTTCGAATTTGACATAAGCATGGTCAGCCATCGTAGAAGACTGCGCCAGGTAAACAGATTCACCACCCTTAATTTCGCCGCCTGAATCATTCAGGGTGAAACCAGCATCTTTAAGCATCTGATTAACGTCGCTAAGTTCCTGTGTCTTTTTCAGAAAGTTTACGCTAACCGTAAAGTGGTTTGCCCGAAAACCCCATGCAGCTAACCAGGCCGCATACTCGGACTCTTCCAGCAACATATCGTATTCAGCTTTAGACACTGTCCAATGCTTACCGGAATACAAAAAGTTATCTGCCTCTACTGCATCATCATCCATCTGCTCAACCAGATGGTGAATGATTTTTTGTGCTTTTTCAGACAAATCCTGAACGCGAAGTTCGCTGATAAAGACTTTAGGCTTGGTTTCGTCAGGGTGCTCAAAATGTTTTGCATCCAGCTTTTTCGCCTCAAAGTCGTAATCACCTTTTTCTTCGTAGCCTAGCGCCAGAAAGTGGGCAGCTAGTTTATCCAGCGATGTCTTTGGCAAATTGAAAGTACGAAATGCAACGTGATCATTCACAATCTCGTCGCCATTCTCACTATCTGCTAACAACTCATGAATTTTGTAGGCAGATGGGGTGATATCTACATAGTCTTCCCATAAGTTCTCAAACAGGGTATCGACATTAGAATGCATAAAAACTCCCTCTTACATGGTCAGGCCAGGACTTAACTTGCCTGGTAGTGTCACCTTTTCAAGCTCAACAGAGGCTACCGGATATGCACAGTAGTCTGCTGCGTAAAATGCGCTGGCGCGGTGGTTACCACTGTCGCCTACGCCGCCGAAGGGTGCTGCACTGCTTGCACCGGTAATAGGACGGTTCCAGTTAACAATGCCGGCGCGGATGCGCTCGAAAAAGTACTGCCAGTCATCCGCACTGTCGCTGATCAGGCCGGCTGATAAACCAAAACTAGTGTTATTAGCTTCTTCAATCGCAGCGTCGAAGTCCGTATAGCGAATTACTTTGATCAAAGGACCAAAGTGCTCTTCATCCGGTAACTTATCAAGCATGTCAGTGACATCGATAATACCCGGTGTGGCAAAACCTTTCTTAGGATCGCGCTGTTCCAGCGGAAGCAATACCTTGGCGCCCATCTCAACCAGTTGCTCCTGAGCGTCCACCATAAGCTTCGCAGCGTGAGCAGAAATCATGGCACCCATGAAAGGCTGGTCTTGTGCATCATACTCATCGACATGAATATCTTTGGTCACTTCAATCAACCGCGACAAAATAGCATCGCCTTGCTCCGTTGCCGGAATAAAGAGGCGGCGGGCACATGTGCAGCGTTGCCCTGACGTTATATACGCAGATTGAACAATATCGTGCACTGCCGCTTCGGTATCTTCGACTTCTTTGACGATTAACGGGTTATTACCACCCATCTCAAGCGCCAGAATCTTACCTGGATGGCCAGCGAACTGCTCGTGCAGCATTTTGCCCGTGCGCGAGCTGCCAGTGAAAAACAGACCATCGATACCTGCATGAGAGGCCAGGGCCTTACCGGTTTCAACTTCACCCTGTACCAGGTTCAGTACGCCCTTAGGCAGGCCAGCTTGTTCCCACAGCTTCATTGTTTCCTGTGCCACCATCGGTGTCAGGTCGCTTGGCTTAAATATAACAGTGTTACCAGCCAGCAGTGCCGGAACAATGTGTCCGTTGGGCAGGTGGCCCGGAAAGTTATAAGGACCAAACACAGCAACGACGCCATGCGGCTTATGGCGAATAAAAGCTTTACCTACCGGCATTGCATTTTCAACTGTACCGGTACGTTCGTTGTAGGCTTTCTCGGAAATACCAATTTTGCCCATCATCGCGCCAACTTCTGTCGCGGTTTCCCACTCAGGTTTACCCGTTTCTTTGGCGATGACTTTAGCCAGAGCATCTTTGTTCTGTTCTAATAACTCACCGAACTTCTTGATAATGGCCAACCGCTCGTCAACCGATTTTCTGGCCCACTCGGGCGATGCCTGACGCGCCGCTGAGATTGCACTGTCGACCTGCTGGGCGGTGGCGGATTTACCTTCCCAGATAACTGCGTTCTTTGCTGGATCGGTGGACGTAATATCGTGTCCTTCACCTGCGACCCATTCACCATTGATAAAGTGTGTCGTTTGCATGTAGTTATCCTGTATTAATTTTTCGAATGTACGGGCGCAAAGCGCACGTATTCACCGGCACTGATATTTAGTGCTGCTGCTGCCTGGCGTGAAATCACAGCCACTTGCTGTTCTTCACTGACAACCATTTCTGTAGCAACCGCTCTGAAGTCATCTACCGATGTGTTAATAATGTAGTAGCTACGCCCCTGCGCTGCTGTCTGGTCATCAATGATGATAGGCAGCTTACGACTTTCCTGCGCAGTACGAATATGTGTCAGGTTCGCTTCAACCGTCGGGCCCCCGTCGAAAATATCTACGTAGCCACGGCAGCTAAAGCCTTCTTCCTGCAGAAGTTGCAGTGCAGGACGCGTTTTCTCGTGTACCTGACCAATCACTTCCTGGGCGCGCTGACTTAGTAAGCTGACATAAATAGGATATTTGGGCATAAGTTCTGCAATAAAAACCTTATTGCCGATACCCGACAGATAATCTGCGGTAGGGAAATCCATAGAGAAGAAATGCTCTTCTAACCACTGCCAGAACGGTGAGCGACCTTCTTCGTCACTCACTCCGCGCATCTCGGCAATAATGGTTTCAGAGAAGCGCTCACGGTGTTCCATCATGAACAAAAATCTGACTTTAGACAGAAAGCGACCATTGATGCCGCCCCGGGCGCACTCCCGCAAAAACAGGGTGCAGATTTCCGTAACGCCGGTGTAATCGTTGCAGAAGGTAAGAATATCTACAGTGTTGTGGATATTCAGTTCACGGGATGCGTGAACCACCTTACCCAGATGGTAATGATAAAACGCGTCATCCAGGCCAACTGCAGCTTCGATGCCCGTCGTTCCTACCACTTTACCCGTCTGGGTATCTTCCATGACAAACAGATACGACTCGCAGCCAGGTTGACTAACCTGACTGGTAAAGCCGGCTTCTGCGCGCTCAATTTTGTTCTTCAGCAACTCTTCATTGACGGGCAATGAAGTGAAACCGATGCCAGATTCTACGGCAATTTCGTGCAAAGACGAATAGTCGCTTTGTCTGATTGGGCGAATGATATTCATGTTCGCTTACTCAACTGGTTATTTACTTGGCTTCAACAACAGCGGCAACCGCACGCTCGAAACGCGCCAGACCTTCGCGGATATCTTCATCCGGGATAATCAGAGAAGGCGCAAAACGTACTACATTTGCTCCGGCTACAAGTACCATCAGGTGTTCGTTAGCTGATGCAACCAGGAAGTCGCGCGCACGGCCTTCGTATTCTTTATTAAGGGCACAACCTAGCAGCATGCCTTTACCACGAATTTCCTCAAAGACGTTGTACTTGTCGTTAATTTTACCCAGTAACTCTCTGTACAGTGCTTCTTTAGCTTCCACGCCACTTAGCACTTCGCGAGTATTAACGATATCCAGTGCTTTTTCAGCAACGGCACAAGCCAGTGGATTACCGCCGTATGTACTACCATGCGTACCCGGTTTAAGGTGCTCGGCAATAGCAGTAGTAGTCAGCATGGCGCCAATCGGGAAGCCACCGCCTAGTGATTTAGCAGAAGTCAGAATGTCGGGTGTTACACCCAGGCCCATATACGCATAAAGGTGACCGGTACGACCTACACCTGACTGCACTTCATCAAAGATAAGCAGAGCATTGTGTTTATCGCATAATTCGCGCACGCCCTTAACAAAGTCAGGATCAGGGGAAATGATTCCGCCCTCACCCTGCAGAGGTTCCATCATCACTGCGCATGTTTTATCAGAAATAAGCTTTTCAAAGGCTTCTAGATTGTTGTATTCGCAATGGTCTACTGCACCTGGTTTTGGTCCAAAGCCATCAGAATAGGCAGACTGACCACCAACAGTAACTGTGAAGAACGTACGGCCGTGGAAACCTTTGTTGAAGGCGATAATCTGATTTTTCTCTTCACCAAACTTATCCAGCGCCCAGCGACGAGCCAGCTTCAGAGCCGCTTCGTTGGCTTCTGCACCAGAGTTAGCAAAATAGACACGATCGGCAAATGTTGCATCGGTCAGTTTTGACGCCAGGCGAAGTGCAGGTTCGTTAGTGAATACATTGCTCAGATGCCATAGTTTGTTGCCCTGTTCGGTTAATGCATTAACCAGCTCAGGGTGACAGTGACCCAGTACATTTACTGCGATACCGCCAGCAAAATCGATGTACTCCGCACCGTCCTGATCCCATACACGAGAGCCCTCGCCCCGTACCGGAACCATCGCCGCCGGGTTGTAGTTAGGAACCATCACTTCATCAAACGTTGCTCGAGTTACATTCATAGGTCATTACCTCTCTATCAGGCGTTTCTGGCGCGTAATTGCGCAGTTGTGAAACACAATTAGAAAATAAATTTGGTCAATATTATGTCATTATCAGCCGCGTTTGTCTTCCTGCACACTACTGCAAGCCCTTTATTTTCAAGGGGTTTGGCTTGTTTTGCAGGAAAAGTGAATAACTATCTAATATAGCCGCAGAACAGACTGAATACGTGTAAAGCCGTAGAGGGGATGAGTAATGGTTGTGCAGAACTATTCAGCCCTGACAGCCGGATAGTGCATGAATATCCACAAAATTTTTTTCAGATGCTAACCAGGAAGGCTGCGGGATTCGCGAAAATGTCGCCAGATTTCAGTAAATCCAGAGAACCGGCAGGGTACTGTTGCGAACGCAAAGCTATTTTGCCTGTTTCTTTGGTTAACAATCTGGCTCTGTACAGCATACGCACTTTTGCATATTGCCGGGCCTGAATGATAATTTTTGCAAGAGGCTCTGAGTCAGTCGCTTTTTCGGCAACTCTCAGTGCAGTGCTGTTTAATGTGTCTGAAGAAAGGTTAAGAACACCAATCAAACTTGCGGCAAGCCCGTCAGCCTTCTGTTCGATAAGTTTCTGCAAATGACGGGCGCAGGGGGTGATATCGCTCAGGATATCCTGTTGTTTTTGCGCATTGCGCTGACGAGCCTCGCTCAGCATCGCTTTTTGTACATTATCGAAATCAGAAAAAAACCTGTGGCAAAGGATGGCGCGTGCGACATTAAATGCCATGCAGAGTACCGCAGCACTATTGGCACACTGTCCGGTATGTTTTGCCAGATGGACCGCAGTTGTGGTTGAAGCACTGGCAAAGGCTTGGTGCTGCTCACTGATTTTGATAAAACCATGGCGTGAAGCGGGAGCAACGCGCTCAGATATCAAAGTGGGGATCAGAACCGCGAGATTATCAATGCCCAGGTAACTTAATGCTGTGCGCAATTGTTTTACCGTTCGTGCATTGCCCTGCGCGTCCCTGCGGCGAAGTGCTGATCGGTTTACAAGTCTGATAAGTCCTTGTTCCATCCAGGGAACAGAAGCAATTAATGAGGTCACCTTTGCAATTGAGCCGCTGCCCGAATGTAGCAATCGAAACAGGTTAGCCATCGTGGCTGCGCAACCAATATACTGGCTGAAGAGTGTGGCGGGGCGGTCAAGGTGTTGATCGATTTGCATACACACAGACTGGTGAAGCACATGACTTATTTTATCGGCCAGCGACGCGCTGGATTGCGCATGACGCTGTTTACTTTTCAGCGTGATTTTCTCGATTTCAAGTAAACGTCGACGGGCATAGCTTTGCTCAGAGTCCTCAAACCGCACTTCGCCTGGCCGGCGCCGCACTAAAGGTCGGATATTGCCAGATTGCAACATAAACTGCTCAAATTGCGCTTCAATATTAACGGCAGCAGGTACTGATGATTGTGTAGCTTCAGAGCCTGGCGTGGAATGCGGGGTATGAAGATAATTTCTGGCAGTATTATCTGAAGACAAAGTAGCTAACATTGCGTTTTCCCGACCTGAAGCTTGAACGATTCTCCTTTTATCGGCAGCAATGTAAAAACATTAAATCAGACTGATTTTATAGAGGATTTGGCACTCAGTAAGAAGTTGTTCAGCATGGTATGACCATGCTCTGTCAGTAAGGATTCCGGATGAAACTGAATGCCCCAGACAGGATAGGTCTGATGTGAGATAGCCATTATTTCCCGGTAACCACTGTCATCCTCTACCCAGGCATCAACATTAAATGTATCGGGCAGGGTGGAGGGCTCAATGACCAGCGAGTGATATCGTGTAGCATTAAAGCGGGTGGGTAAATTGCTAAACAGACCTGAGTTAGCATGTTCCACGCTAGATACTTTGCCATGCAAAATATGACGAGCATTTGTTACTGTCGCGCCAAAAACCTGACCGATAGCCTGATGGCCAAGGCAAACTCCCAGTAAGGGGATGCGACCGGCAGCATACCGGATGACCTCAAGACTGACACCAGATTGGTCAGGCGTGCAGGGCCCAGGGGATATCACAATTTTCTGAGGGGCCAGTGTTTCTATCTCATCTAAAGATAGCTGATTGTTTCTGATAACCTTCACATCCTCGCCCAGTTCTACAAAGTACCGGGCAAGGTTGTGGGTAAAGGAATCAAAATTATCTATAAGTAGTAACACAAAAAGCGCGCTATGGTTTCGCGATAAATCCTACTGCTTCATACACTTTCTGTAAGGTAACTGCTGCCTTTTCAGACGCTTTTGCAGCGCCGTCTTTCATCACGCTATCCAGATAGGCACGATCGTTTCGAAGGGTGTGGAAACGTTGCTGAATAGGTTCAACCAGCGAGACAACCGCATCAGCGACATCACCTTTCAGGTGTCCATACATTTTATCTTCATACTCTGGCACAAGCGCGTCAATAGACTTGCCAGTGGCCAGTGATAGTAATGTAAGCAGATTCGATACACCGGGCTTCTCTTCCGGATTGAAGTAAATTCTGGCCTGTTCGTCAGAATCTGTCACAGCACGTTTTATCTTCTTAGTCAGCTTTTTGGGCTCTTCCAGCAAACCGATAAAGTTATTCGGGTTTGTGTCAGATTTAGACATCTTACGATCGGGCTCCTGTAGGCTCATTATTCGGGCGCCGAACTCCGGGATGTAAGGATCGGGTAGGGTAAATACGTCACCGCTGTAAAGGTTATTAAAACGTGTCGCAATATCTCGGGTCAGTTCCAGATGCTGCTTCTGGTCCTCACCGACAGGCACTTTATCGGCCTGATAGAGTAAGATATCTGCCGCCTGTAATACCGGGTATGCATACAAGCCGACATTGATATTACTCATATTCTTCGCAGACTTGTCTTTAAACTGGGTCATGCGATTGAGCTCACCCATCTGCGCATAACAGTTTAATACCCACGAAAGCTGTGCATGTTCAGGTACATGCGATTGAACAAAAAGCGTACTTTTATCAGGATCGATACCGCAAGCTAAGTACAATGCCAGGCCATCAAGGCATGCTTCATACAGGTTTTTAGGATCCTGACGTACAGTAATTGCGTGCAAATCTACCAGCATATACAGGCACTCAAAATCGTCCTGCATTGATACCCACTGTTTCAGTGCGCCCATGTAATTGCCGATGGTTAACTGCCCCGATGGCTGGCAGCCGCTTAAAACAATAGGTTTGTGACTCATGATAGTTCCTGACACTAATAAAGAATATAAAACTTATTGCGCAATATGACTTAGCTCGCTGCGCATCTTATCGATAACAGCTTTATAGTCCGGCGCATTGAAGATTGCAGACCCGGCGACAAACATATCTGCACCTGCTTCTGCTACGGCACGAATGTTATCCACTTTTACGCCACCGTCAATTTCAATTCGAATATTTTTGCCGCTTTGATCGATGCGGCGCTTAACATCGCGCAGTTTATCATAGGTTGAATCCAGAAACTGCTGTCCGCCGAAGCCAGGATTAACTGACATAATCAGAACGTGATGCAGCTTTTCCAGTGTGTAATCCAGATAGTGCAGAGGGGTTGCCGGATTAAGTACCAGACCTGGCTGACAGCCTGCATCAATGATTGCCTGAATTGAACGATCAACGTGGGCCGAGGCCTCAGGATGAAAACTGATATAGCTGGCCCCGGCCTCGGCGAACTTTTCAATCATGTCGTCCACAGGTTCCACCATTAAGTGCACGTCAATGGGGGCGGTAACGCCATAATCACGCAATGCTTTGCAGACCATTGGGCCAATAGTCAAATTGGGTACATAGTGGTTATCCATTACATCAAAATGCACAATATCTGCACCGGCTGCGAGTACAGCATCTACCTCTTCACCCAGTCGCGCAAAGTCAGCGGACAGGATGGATGGCGCAATCAAAAAGTCAGACATGCTTTTTCCTTTGAGACAAAAAACGAGACCTGATACGCAACGTCTGTATAAACAGCTTACTTGTTGCGCTTTCAGGGAGCATGAAGAATGAATCACAGACTACCGTATTTTCCTAACTCCGTCATGTAACAGACAGATTTGGCACCACTTTCATCTGCCTTTTATATTTTGCGCATAAGTTGTGCAGTAGTGCATGGCTTGCTTTCTTATGGTGCATAAGCATCTTTGCATACAGGTTGTCGGGCGAGATAAATAGACAATTCAATAAAATATTTATTCATTTTAAACAACTAGTTATGCACTTTTTTCTACTTGTATTTCCATCTTTCTAACGCTCGGGCACCCGTTTTGCGTTGAGTCATGCCAACAATAAGAATTGACAGAAAAAACTTAATTATTATCGACTTATCGAAATTTGGAGAACACTCATGAGAAAGACATTGCTAGCACCTGTCGTTGCCAGTCTTATTGCAGCGGGTTTAGTTTCTGCCCCAAGCCATGCAGATGAACTGACGGCAAATGTCAGCGTGACCAATAACTATATATGGCGCGGGTTGACTCAGACAACCAACGAAGCTGCAGTACAGGGCGGTATTGACTATGCTCATGATAGTGGCTTCTATGCCGGTACCTGGGCGTCGAATGTTCAGTATGGCGCTGATGATGTGTACTCTTACGAACACGACCTTTACGCGGGTTTTGCAGGTGAGGCACAAGGCTTCAGCTATGATGTGGGTTATCTTTATTACAACTATGACGCTGAAGCAGAGTTTGATTTCGGCGAGATCTACGGCACAGTCGGCTACGATGCGCTGAGTCTGAGCCTCTATGTTTTAGCCAATACCGAAGCTGATGAAGCCCCGGGTCAGGACTTCGGATTTGGTAAAGCAACATATGTTTCTCTGGATTACGCAATGCCAATCATGAATGGCACCGAGTTAGGCTTGCATGTTGGTCACCATCAGGGCGACTTTGCTGAAGCGTTCAACGGGTTAACAGACAGCTATGTGGACTGGGCGGTATCATTATCTAAAGATGGATTTGGCTTTGCCATTACCGGTACAGATATGGATTCTGATGAGCCTGCCGCTGGTGGTGCTTATGACAACGACGAGATAAAATTTGTTGTTTCTTATGCGGTAGATTTCCAGCTTTAACGCACATGGTATGATGAAGCCGGTGTGCAGATAACCTGCGCATCGGCTTTTTTGTTTCCGAACAAAAGATCAGCTTGTTCATTTCTGCCAACGTATTATAATGAGGTTAAATTTTAATCTACGAGCCCACCATGTTTATCAGGGAAAAGGTAAAAACGCTGGCTGCTCTGGGAAGTGTTACAGCAGGTGTATGGATGTTAGCCTCTGTCAGTGCGCTGGATCAGGCAGAGCAATGCCATCAGAAAGTAACCTCAGGTGCAAACGCTGAGCACGTTGAGAGTGAGTGTGGTTCGCAAATCCAAATTAGCTGGCGAGCCTGGGCGTCCGGTAAGTCACTTTCGTTTCAATTCCACTTCTTCGATTTGCTGGAGCTTCTTTATGGCGGCGAATCAGATAGTCGTTTTTCTGGCCAGGGTAATTAATCAGTCGGACAAATCTCGTCCCCGCATCATCTCAGTCATTTTGAGCGTGTTGGCTAGTGCGTTTGGCGTGCAAAGTCAGCAAAACTATCAGCGGGATTTTTCCGAGAAGTCACCCCTTCCGTATATTATCACCGGCATTATCTTTACTGTGCTGTTGGTAGGCGGTCTGATGGGGCTGGTGCTGTTTATCACCAGCAACTAGTGTTCGGTTAAAGCGCGCGGGCCATATCCGGTGGCGAAAAATAAGCAAGTACTTCGGCTGCGGGCTTGCGCATTGCGCCTTTCTGGCTGATAGAACGTTTTACTGAAAGCATCGAGATTGACGCGCCCTGATACATTGTTCTGATGACGGGTAAATCATGGTTTGAGATAAGAACAGGTATGCCCCGTCGTGTTGATGTTTTATGTGCCAGTGATGCAAGTTTTGATTGTGCGTCCATACCAAACCCGCGGGTAGCGTAGCTTGTAAAAGCTGCTGTTTTACTGATGGGCGCGTAGGGCGGGTCGCAGTAAATCACATTTCCTTTGCGGGCCCGGGAAAACATTTTCTCAAATGGCAGGCAGGTAAAAGTCGCGCGTTGCGCTTTTTCGGCAAATCGGTACATTTCCTCAGCCGGGAAGTAAGGTTTTTTGTAGCGTCCAAACGGTACATTGAAGCGCCCCCCCAGACTATAGCGACACAACCCATTGTAACCGTGACGGTTCAGGTAGACGAAGAGCACCGCTCGATGATACTCGTCACTGGTACGATTAAACTCTTCGCGAAGAGCGTAGTAGGCATCTTCGCGATTATACGCGCCGGTGAAATAACGCTGAGTGTCGAAAACCAGCGCATCCGGCTGAGCCTTAAGCAAATTATAGAGGTTAATCAGATCAGGGTTAATATCATTAAGCAGATAGCGTTTGTAGTCGGTATTTAAAAACACCGATCCAGCACCAACAAAAGGCTCTATGAGTTTGTTAGCTTGCGGCAACTTCGCATTAATGTGCTCTACCAGACTGTACTTACCCCCGGCCCACTTCAAAAAGGCCCGGTTTTTCTTTTGCGTCATGCTGATTGATTAATACCTACACGCAGTCGAAGCTACAGGTGTGCTTCAATTCGATATGAACTGTTATTATTTGGCAGGTGTAGCGCTAAAAAGTCAGACGAAGCAGACCAACACAATACCCAGTTAAGTGATTGTATCCGGCATCATCGATCGCGACAACCGACAATATGAACTATCACGAAAATACCCGGTATTTGTGGTCGCTACGTTAACGTTTGTGTCCTGACTGTACAGTTCTTCCGCGCAGATAGTGCGTATTAGACGATACTTTTTTCTCAAGCTCATCGCGGCTGGCATGCCATGACTGAGATGGACGCTGTACACAATTTCGGCCTGCCTTTTTAGCACTATAGAGTGAGGCATCTGCAATACTGAGTAACTCTGTTGCGTCTTCTGCCTGGCTGGGTACAAGCGAAGCGATACCGAAGCTGGCTGTTACCGAAAGCATTTTTCCATCTTCCATTACAATGGGAGAGTAAGCGATAGTCTTGCGAATGTGCTCAGCCAAATCAAATGCGTCGTTTTCGCTGGTGTTTGGTAAAAGGATGGCAAATTCTTCACCGCCGTAGCGCGCCGCTAAATCGGTATGACGCAAGATATTGCGTTGCAAACACTTCGCGACATGTTTTAAACACAAGTCTCCGATAAGATGCCCATGCGTGTCGTTGAACTGTTTGAATTTATCAATATCCAGCAGAATCATGCTAATTGTCGTTCTGTCGCGCATCGCACGTTTGATCTCAGCTTTGAGACGTTCATCCAGCTCTCTGCGGTTTGCTAAGCCGGATAGCTCATCCATGGTCGCCATGCGCTTAAGCGTCTGGTTTTGTTTAACCACTTTATATTGCAGATGAATATTTTCAATCAGCAGGCTGACGACTACAGCAGCCGATGATACCAGACTTAGAACCCGCGCCGCGTACCAGCCATAGCTAAACCGGGCTCCGGCATAGATTGACAGTATTGCTTCACACAATGCTGCAAGCATTGCCAGCGATAGCCAGGCATAAATCTCATTTTCAAATTTACCTTTTACTACCACAACGGTGAGCGCCAGGGCGCAGCAAAACATCACCGCGGGGCCGTATATCAATGACAACGAATCCGAATAAGCCCGGCTTTCAGAAATCAGCGTCGGTAACTCAACCCAGGATAGTAATGTGCCAGATATGATGCCACCAATGATCAGTAGTTCCAGGCCGAAAAGTGCAATTGTCCAACGCCATACTTTGCGGGTTACTATAGGGTAGGAGCCATCGACCAGCATGCCGGCGGTAATGATAATGGGAAAGCCCAGGTGCCAGGCAATCCAAAGCCAGGCCGCATCGCCGGTAGAGGCTGTAATTAAGGAAAATGTTTCCAGGTTATCGGTCAGGAGCCCGACCTGAAAAGGCGCTAGCAATGCAACCCAGAGGTAGGCCATAGACAAAATGGCGAATGTCAGCATTCCCGTGCGACGAAAGTGGGCGTAAAGTAAAATAGCTGAGATAGCTTCCAGAATAAAAACGGCAGTGCCATAAGCGCCAAGAAAACCAATTGATTGCGCACCCGGTTGTTGCGCTTTAATCAACGCCCACGCTGACCCACCAAGCACGGTCACTGCCAGCAAAATTAAAATGCCGTATTGCATCTTTCCGGGACGGGTTATTAACTGAGAATATTTTTGCATGAGGTTATTTGTCTGAATCGGGACATTCCTGAATCTTCCCAAACAATGCTGCGAACATCTGTGGGGTTACCGGGTTAATGAGATAGTACTTATACATTAGGCTAATGCGGATTGATCATGTCTGCTGAAAATCAAACCGTTCAAAGAAGCAAGTTTTTGTAAATCAAGTGAAAGGAGTAGTCAGGTGTTATTCTTTATTTCCACAAGTACCTGATCAGCGGCCTTTACAAAGGCATTGCTCTTACCAGGATATTGCGGCAACAGAGACATTGCCTGGCGGGCTTCAGTGACCGACCCGAAAGGCTGTTTAAACAGGAGTACATACCAGGGGCCACCGTATCGCCGGGTTTGGTATATCCAGACTTTGTCCTGAAGCTGATGATCATTGATGAAATCGCGCAGCAAGGGTTCATCTTTGAGCCCGGCCAGTTGGATAACATAATCCTGCGGGGTCAGAAGTGATAAAAGTAACTGGTTATCCAGGGTCTCGGGCTCCTGGGATTCGGTTTGCGGCGTTGTTGTTGCTACGCTATTTTCGCGGGCCAGCTTAATCATTGATGCGGCAAACTCTGCATCAATCTGAGGCACTGGCGCTTTGTCTGGCGCAGCATCCGGTTTCTCTTTCTCTATAGCATCATCAGTAGTGGCTGATGGCGCTTCGGTGCGCGCCGCGCGTTTTTTGTTCATATCCTCCACCGCACTTTGCCAGTCAGTGATTCTGGGTTGTGCGGTAGCAACATCATCACTGGAATCTCTTTGCGGATCGGGCTGTGACGTTTTAACTTCTGGTGCAGTGGTTTCTGGAGCCGCCGCTGTTGCTGCTGTGTCTTGTGTTGATTTATCGATTGCAGTTGGCGGGGGAGTCTCGACTAAGTCGCGGTAAGCACTTCCCGGAGGCGGCAGCGATGGCTGTTCGCGTGCAGTTTCGTTTTGTATTGGGGAAAATAAAGCTTCCAGCTCGCTGGAATACTGCCACGCAACCAGCGCAGTAAAGCTTAGTAAAAAAAGCAAAATGGCGATGCCCCAGAACCAGGGGGATTTTAGCCTGTTGTGGGTAACAGTTTGCTGAGCGGCACTACGCTCATCCAGTCTGGCCTGAAATGCTTGACGGCGCTGACTGATAAGCTGGTCTAGCTCTGAACCGACCTGTTGCGCCATGACAGACTGGCTGGATATGAGCAAAGGCGTATTGGTGTTTTTTGCAGGTAGCCACTGCTTTGCCTTTTCCGCCCAGTCAGATTGGCCAAACAACAGTACGTTCAGGTGCTGTTTGTTACTGGCAAACCGGCTTTGCAAAACTAAGTCCCAAAGCTCCTGAAGTAATGCATCAGGCATATGTTCAGCTTGCGTAATTGTGATCAGTACCGGCCCCTGGTGCTGGTTCAAACCCGCCATGAGTTCGTTAAGCGGGCGAACATAGCTACCTACCTGCTGACCCAGTAACTGCTGGCAAAGTTGTCTTCGGTAGTCATGTAGCTCAAGGTTCGGTTTGGCTGTCAGGTAGGCAATGTCTGTGTCATCGTTTTGATTGAAAACAAAGGCATCAAGGGTCTTTTGCTGCTGCGCAACAGAGTCTCCACTGACAAAAATCAGTTGAGAGGAATAGGTAACCAGATACTCCAGTCGTTCATGCAGCGGTGATTGCACGCGCGCTCCCTAAAGACTTGCCCATCAATAACTGCCAGATTTTCACAGCCTGTACTCGCACTCAGTAAATAGCGATATTACTGATTATGATCAACGGCCCAGTATGTCTGTCAGCATTTGCTCAGTGACCTGTTGCGTCACTACTGCCTTTCCGATAGTTGTAGGAATGACAAAGCGAAGCTGTCCGGCTTCTACTTTTTTATCTCTACGCATATGTGGCAGATACGCATCAATTGTCATTGAATCGGGCCCGTTTACCGGCAATGAAAACGCACTGATTAACTGCTTAACACGCGCAGTTTGCGCGGTGTTTAGCCAGTCCAGTTTCTCAGCCGCCTGACAGGCCATTACCATTCCAGCTGCAACAGCCTCGCCGTGGAGCCAGTTACCATATCCCTGCTCCGCTTCGATAGCATGGCCAAACGTATGCCCCAGGTTCAAAATGGCACGTAATCCGCCTTCACGCTCATCCTGGGCGACAACCTCTGCTTTAATCGCACAACAGCGGTAGATAACATCAATTAGCGCTTTTTCATCTAATGCTTGGAGGGCTGACACTGTTTGCTCAAGATGTGAGAAAAAGTCAGCATCATAAATAATGCCGTATTTGATCACCTCAGCCATACCTGCGGCGAACTCCCTTGAAGGCAGGCTTTGCAGTGTGTTGACATCTATCGCAACCAGTACCGGCTGGTAAAATGCGCCAATCATATTTTTACCCAACGGGTGATTGACGGCGGTTTTTCCCCCTACCGATGAGTCTACCTGTGATAACAGGGTAGTGGGTACCTGAATGAAAGGCACGCCACGCTGATAAGTACTGGCGACAAAGCCACATAAGTCACCAACTACACCGCCACCTAATGCTATAAGGGTCGTATCGCGAGCGGCATTAAGCTCAAGCAAACGGGTCATTATGCGTTCATACTGCGCAAGTGACTTATACTGCTCACCATCGGGGATAATAATGGTTTCGACTTGCTTATTGCCACAGGCAGCGATGACATCATTCAGATATAACGGCGCTACGGTTTCGTTAGTCACGATAACCGCCATTGGCCCTTTTATATAAGGCATAAAAAAGCCAGCCTGCGTAAGTAGACCGGCTTTTATCTCAATGGGATAACTACGCTCGTTTAAATCCACTGTTAACGTCGACATGAGCGCAACTCCTGATGTTAATTAAAACAAATCAATTTTACTGACAATCTGGTTAGCTACTGCAC
Source organism: Salinimonas iocasae (assembly GCF_006228385.1). GTDB lineage: Bacteria > Pseudomonadota > Gammaproteobacteria > Enterobacterales > Alteromonadaceae > Alteromonas > Alteromonas iocasae. Next base: position 3,480,835 of record NZ_CP039852.1, on the reverse strand, counting down.
GAGCAGACTGGTCATCGGTATCGATAACATAATCCGCGACTTCTTCATAAAGCGGATTGCGCACTTCGGCTAACTCGCGAAGTACAGTCTCAGGCTCGCCATGCTGAAGTAGCGGTCTGCGTTTATCACGCTGAGTACGGGCAACCTGTTTATCAATAGTGGTCTGCAGATATACAACGATACCCCGTGCAGAAAGACGGTTACGAACGTCTTTATTCATCACTGAACCGCCACCGGTTGCCAGCACAATACCTTGCTTGTCGGTAAGATCGTAAATGACGTTTTCTTCGCGCTTGCGAAAGCCATCTTCACCCTCTAAATCAAAAATCCACGCAATGTCAGCGCCAGTGCGGCGTTCGATTTCCTGATCTGAGTCAAAAAATTCAAGGTGAAGTTCGTCTGCCAGATGTCTGCCAATGGTACTTTTGCCAGCACCCATTGGGCCAACCAAAAAGATATTACGTTTTTCAGCCATATTTGCTTATATCACAACTTTCATTATGTTAAGGGCGGCGCGTCTCTTACCTTCTCAGCCTACCCATTTACGCGTGCTCAAAATCTCGATTTATAAGCACCACTCTAGAACCTCGCTTAATTTTCGAGAGCGGGATTATCTCAGTTTCATCTGTCCTGATGCAAGTTTTGTTGTTGTTTTAATCGGCAGGCTTGAAAAACAGCGGGTTAGAGAACGTTTATTCACAAAAAAAGGCGTCTTGCGACGCCTTTTTCATCATTATCGCGTTTTAAAGCGTCTCTGTCACAATTTTAGGCGTCACAAAGATGAGTAGTTCACGTTTCTGATAAATCTCAGAGCTTTTCTTAAACAGATTGCCTACGACCGGCAGGTCGCCGAATAACGGCACTTTCGAGATATCATCAGTATTAAGTTGCTGGAAAATACCCCCTAGTACGACAGTTTCGCCATTTTCCACCAGAACCTGGGTTTTTATTTCCTGTGTATCTATGGCTACCGCAGGGCCCGTAGAGGTCGAAACGGTTTCGCCACGCGTATCCTGAGTGACCACAAGGTCCAGAATGACCCGGTTATCAGGCGTAATATGAGGAGTCACTTTTAAGCTTAATACGGCTTTCTTGAACTCGACAGACGTGGCACCCGATGACGTTGCCTGTACGTAGGGTATTTCAGTACCCTGCTCGATGTATGCTTCACGTTGGTTAGCTACCGTGATGCGCGGGCTGGCAATGATTTCACCTTTGTTTTCAGACTCCAGTGCAGACAGCTCAAGGTCCAGAATCGTACCATCTACCAGGCTGGCAACCTGAAATCCGATGCGCCCGGCACCTGCAGCAGCAACTGGCAAATTAACATTCAGGCGATTATCAATACTGGGCAGAACACCACCGGCAGCAGTGTCAGCACCTTCAAGCGAGCCGGACACGGCGGCATCAGAGCCTCGGTCTGTGATTCCCCAGCGAACACCCAGCTCTTCACCCACATTGTCACGCACCGTTACCATGCGTGACTCAATGAGTACCTGCTTCACCGGAATATCCAGCGCATTTACGGTAGCCCGTGCCTGATCAATAGACTCCTGAGTGTCTCTGACCAGCAAGGTATTAGTACGCTCATCAACACTGACCGAGCCACGTTCACTTAAAATGCCACCTTGTTCAGATTTAAGGATAGCCGCCATTTCCTGTGCTTTTGCATAGTTAACGGTGATATTTGCAGTTTGCATCGGCGCCAGTTCTTTGACCTGTTGCTCAGACTGAAGCTGTTGTGTCTCGCGAGCCGCCAGCTCTTCAGACGGTGCGACCAGTAAGATGTTACCGTCAAGACGCTTATCCAGACCTTTGATACGTAAAATCATATCAAGCGCCTGATCCCATGGCACGCCGGAAAGCTGAATGGTGACATTGCCGGTTACGGTGTCGGTAGTAACCAGGTTAAAGTCATTAACCTGTGCAATAATCTGCAGAACCTGACGCACAGGAACATCCTGAAAATCCAGCGAGATAGGTTTACCGGTATACTTTGATTTCTCGTTTAACGCTTCCTGCTCTTCTTCGCTCATCGGTTCAATTTCGATGCGCAGCCCTTCATCGGTCATGGTGTGGCGGGCAAATACCGGGTCAACATAGTCAATCACTAAGCGCGCTGACTCTTCATCCTGAAAGCTTTCTATATGGGTAACCGCAGTGCCAAACTGCGTGACATCCAGTTCAACAAACTGCTCCTCTGCCAGCGCTACACCAGGCAATGTAACAGTAAGCTGTCCCTGAGATTCAACCAATTGCGGGCTGACATTGTCGTTCTCAAAAGATACCAGTGTAACGGCCGTATTATTTTTAGCGCGGGTAAAATCGATGTTGGTCAGAATATTGTTAAAACCCGCTTCGTTTTCTTCATACGGATCAAGTAAAACGGGCTGTTCCTGCGCACCGGCCAGCGGCATGCCGTTCATCACGAAGAAAAACGCCATCAGACCTGTGAATAGCATCCACTTTCTGCGATGCGTACTGTTTAACCGTTTATTAAAAATATATCGCTCAGACATTATTATTCTCTCCTGCTGTCGAGTTCAGCGACAACGTGGTTTCTTCCCTTTGCCAACATCCCGCACCGTCGGGAAGCAACTGTTCTATTTTTACAGACTGGCGGTTAATAGACTTTATCGTGCCGTAAAATAAGCCGATTCGACTGCCCCGGGTACCTTTTAACAACGATCCATCCGCTGTTTTGAATAATACCCATTCAGTCCCTTTACTTTTAAAGCTGCCAGTATATGCCAGCGCATCGAGCCCGTACTGTTCTAACGACTCTTTGCGACGATCATAATCTGGCTGCAGACAATTTGACTGCGTTTTGGCAACCAGTGGCTCACTTCTGTCAACGGGTCGCTTGAATGGGCTTCTACGATCGGTTGAGTCATACTGAAACGCTGGTTGCGATGAAAACTCCGGATAAGGTTCGATATACACCTGAGTGTTTTGCTTCACCTTATTGGTATATGCCGTTAAATCATCCATTTGGGGCGCACATGCAGATAGCAGGCCAATACAAAGTGTCGGAAAAATGACGTTACTCAGCTTCATTTTCTGTCTCCTGAACACCGGTAAGTGCGGTACGGTAGGTTTTTGCCTGCAAACGCAGTTGCAGCCGTTCATCTTGTTGCTCAAGACGGAAATTATGCAGTGTTACGATACGCGGTAGGTCAGCCACTTTTGAGGCAAACTGGCCAAAGCTGTGATAATCGCCGCTGACTTCCATCTCAATAGGAAGCTCAGTGTAGAATTCTTTTGGAATTTCCTGCTGCCAGTTCAATACTTTAAACGTCAAGCCTGATGAGGTGCCGACATAAGTAACATCGTCCAGCAAACCCGGCGTTTCGTTGCTGGTGGGCAGCGAACGTAGCATTGATGAGAAATCCTGTTTTATTTTTGCCAACTGCTCTTCGTAAGCATCAAGGTTAACCGCAATCCGGTATTTTGCCTCGAACTGCATTTTAAGTTCGGCTTCTTTTTTCTGAGCAGCTTCCAGCACGGGCAGTTTTGGCTTAACCACAAACCAGTAACTGATACCCGCTATAATGATTGCCACAAATACGGCAACGACAATTTTTACTTCCCTGGGCCAGATAGCAACCTGTTCGAAATCCAGGTCGTTCAGCTCTTTTAGTTTATTTACATCAAACTTCATGGCTAACTCTTCTTGGCGGTAGTATCAGCAGGAACAGGCGCAACGTCCGGGCTGATCTGAAAGGTTAAGGTAAAGCCACTTACCGCATCGGCTGCGGAAGTATCGGCAACAATTGACGATAAATCACCGTGAGAAAACACCTCTGAATTTTCAATGCGACGCATAAAATCTGACAGCCGGTTATTTGACTCACTGATGCCTTCAATAGTGATGCTGTTTCCTGAGCGTTGCATTGTTTTAAAAGACACGCCCGGCGGCACAATTTGCGCAAGTTCATGGAATACCCGCGGAGCGACGTTTCTGCTTACCTGCAGCTGGCCGATCAGGGCCATCCGCTGTTCAATGGCAGACTTTTTATCTTTGATTTTCTGAATTTGCGAAATTTGCGCATCCAGCTTGGCAATTTCCTGCGTCAGAAACGTGTTACGTGCATTCTGATGCTGTGTTTGCTGTTCTATCGTCTGACCGGCTACCCAGAAAATCAGTCCAATGGTAAGCGCTACCAAAGCCAGGAAGCCTAAATAATTCTTTTTTTGTAACTGGCGCTGCTGTTCACGCCAGGGAAGCAGGTTTACATGTGCCATGTGTCGAAACTCCGGCTGGCCAACCCTGCCGCGATTGCTAGCTGCGGGGTGACACTTTTAAGACGTTGAGGGTCAATCTTTTCGCTAATCTGCATCCCTGCAAACGGGTCGAAAACTTCTATTTCCAGCCCGAGGTCCTGTTGTAGCGCATCTGTCAGCGCAGTCAGTGTGGCACCGCCACCTGACAACAATAATTTTTGGGGGCGCTCAGTATGCGACGTGCTCATGTACATCTGTAAAGCGCGGTTGATTTGCTGTACCAGGTTAGCGGTAAAAATAGGTAAGGTTTCTTCCTGCCAGTTACCGGTCAGCGTTTTGTCCAACAGCTGACGTTCGGCCTCTTCTTTGTCCATCATCTGAATGACAGAGATGTCCTGTACTAACATGCCCATGCCAAAGCTGTGCTCTTTGGCATAAATAACGTTGCCATTTTGCCAGACACACATTTGTAAAAGCGTGGCACCGATATTCATGCAACACACGCGTTCGTCTTCTTCGGAAGGGTAGAAATGTGTCAGGGCATTACCTAGTGCATAACCTTCGATGTCCACCACCTTTGGTTCAAACGGAACTTCACGTACCAGGGTGATGCGATTGTCTACCATGTCTTTGTGTGCCGCTGACAGCAGTACATTGACTTTACCAGCGTGGCTTTGGCTGGGGCCGAGTTCTTCAAAGTCGAGGTAAACTTCATCCAGGGGATAAGGAATCAGGCTGTCAGCTTCGATCTCTATCTGGCCTTCTAATTCGAGGTCACTTTGATCGGGCTCCATCTGTACCACTTTTGTGATAACTGAGCTGCCAGAAACGGCGATAGCCACCTGTTTGCCTTTAACCTTTAATGCCTTCTGCACTTTTTTCAGTGCCAGGCCAACCGCATCAAAATCACGAATTTCACGTTCATGGAATGCTTCTTTGTTGATTAGCTCGCAGGCAAAACCGGCCAGTTTGTACTGGTCGCCGGATTTTTCAATTAGTACCGCTTTAATTTGACGAGTGCCTATATCAAGGCCCACAATAGACGGCATCTTTTTCCTAAACAACGATTTCATGGTAGTAACCGGTGATCCAAAGTTTGGGGTCTGCTTTAATTTAGAATCTTACGCACTTTTTTTGAATATTTTGGTTCTCATAAAAGCACGTACGTATAGAATATTAATCAATTGGGCATTTTGGCCTTGGTAATGAAGTCTCCGTGAAGTTTCTAAAATCCCTGTTAATTCTTATCTTTATCGGTGCGATCGTCGGCTCAGCCGCTCTGATCGGTATCTATTTTTATATCAAACCAGACTTGCCCAGCGTCACTGTCCTGAAGGATGTTAGGCTGCAAACGCCCATGCGAATCTACACGCAGGACGGCAAATTAATCTCTCAGTATGGTGTTAAACGGCGGATCCCGGTAAAACTTGAGGACGTTCCGCAGCAAATGATCGATGCGGTGCTAGCGACGGAGGACAGCCGCTTTTATCAACATGCCGGCATCGATCCTATCGGGATCGGACGCGCTGCGTTAAATCTGCTGATAACGGGCGAGAAGCAACAGGGTGCAAGTACACTGACCATGCAGCTGGCCCGTGGATTCTTCCTGACTCGGGAAAAAACGTACATTCGCAAAATAAAAGAAATCTTCATTGCCTGGCATATGGAGCAGCTTTTATCCAAAGAAGAGATCCTTGAGTTATATCTGAATAAAGTTGAGCTTGGTCACCGGGCGTTTGGTGTAGGTGCTGCTGCGCAGGTTTATTACGGTAAGCCGTTGCAGGATCTCAGTCTGGCGCAAATTGCGACTATTGCCGGCTTGCCCAAAGCACCTTCAGTGCTCAATCCGATTAGTCGTCCTGACCGTGCGGTTGAACGTCGCAGAGTGGTCTTACTTCGCATGCTCGATGAGCAACTTATTACCCGCCAGCAGTTTGACCAGGCGGTTAATGAAGGGGTAACCGCCAAAAAGCACGGTGCAGAAATTGAAATCAGCGCCCCATACCTTGCCGATCTTATTTATAGTGAAATGGTTGAGATTTACGGTAAGGAAGAAGCAGAGACCGGCGGTTATCAGGTTTATGCCACAGCGCCTTCCGATATTCAGCAGGCAGCACAGGATGCTGTGGTCAGAAATCTTCACGATTACGATGAAAGGCACGGCTATCGCGGGCCGTTAGATTATCTTTGGAATCGCCCGGAAGACGGTGAGGCGCCGGATACTCAGGCCGTGGAACCTGACGAGCCGCAACAAGATGCTGTTAACGCAAACACAGATGATTCGCCTGCAGAAATGTCCCGTGAAGACTGGGACAATCAGAAGATGCTCAGTGCGCTGAATAAAGTTGATCGTATTGCACCTTTAGTGCCTGCCGTTGTTATGACAGTGGACGAGCAATCTGTTGACGTGCTGGATGCAGATGCAAACACCCGAACCCTAAGCTGGGAAAATATCGACTGGGCCCGGCCGTATATTACGGATTCGCGTCAGGGGGAAGAGCCGGAAACAGCGGCTGATATTCTGCGCGAAGGTGCTGTGATTTACATTCGTAAACAGGAAGGCGAATGGCGGTTAGCGCAGATGCCTACGGTAAGTGGCGCATTGGTCGCGCTGAACCCGAAAAACGGTGCAGTGCAGGCGGTTGTGGGTGGTTATAGCTTTTATCAAAGTCAGTTCAACCGGGCAACGCAGGCTAAACGCCAGGTAGGGTCAAACATCAAGCCGTTTGTTTATTCTGCGGCACTCAATAATGGTTATACCACAGCGTCAATTATTAACGATGCGCCAATCAACCAGTGGAATCAGGCGACGGGCGTTGCCTGGCGTCCCAAGAATTCACCACCGGAATACGACGGTCCTATTCGCATGCGTATGGCGCTGGGTAAGTCTAAAAACGTGGTCTCAGTACGCTTGCTGCGTGGGGTTGGGCTGGACAATACCGCCACCTATCTTGAGCGCTTTGGCTTTCAGCGTGAAGATATTCCCCGTGATGAGACGCTGGCATTAGGCTCCGGCTCACATACACCGTTGGAAGTAGCCAGAGGCATCGCCACCATTGCTAACGGCGGATATCTGGTTAAGCCGCACTTCATTGACAGAGTGCTGGATGAGCAAAATACGGTTTTATGGCAGGCAGAACCTGTCTGGGCCTGTGACGAATGTGACGAGCCTGATGTGAGGTCGGTAGAGCAGGATGTTGAACAACAGTTAGCGATGGCGCTGGATGTTAGTCAGCCCACTTCTGAAATGGAAGCGCCTAAACGCTCTGCACCGCGGGTCATTAGTGCGCAAAACGCGTTTTTGGTTGCCGATATGATGCGTACCGGTGTGCAGGCAAACGGTAACTGGAATAAGAAAACGTACTGGATGGGGACCGGCTGGCGCGCGAAGAACCTGTTGCAACGGGACGATTTGGCCGGTAAAACCGGTACCACCAACGATTCCAGAGACGCGTGGTTCTCGGGATTTCAAAAAGATATGGTGGTCACTGCCTGGGTGGGCTTTGATGACATGAACCGTAATCTGGGGCGTGCCACACGCAATCAGAATCTTATCAATCGCAATCCTGAGCGGTTTAACTGGATTGGTAATGCTATGATTGGTAGTGAGAGTGGCTCCCATGCCGCGCAGCCAGCCTGGATCCGGTTTATGAAGGAAGTCCTTGAAGGAAAGCCGGAAGAAGCGTTACCGGTACCTGAAAATATTGTCCGTGTTCGCATTGATCGTACCAGTGGAAAGTTGACCCGGCGGACTGACCATACGACACTATTCGAGTATTTCGAAAAAGGAACCGAGCCGACATCCTATGTAAGGGATGATGACGTGGTCGATCCTGCACAAGAAGATACGAAAAACGCGCCTGAGCCAGAAGAAATATTTTAATTCACTTTTGTACCTGAGCTGGCTCAGATGAGTTGTTGCCTGAACTAACATTCGGAAAGAAAATGTCACAAGACGATAACCGATATCTTTATATTCCCCATTCCGGGCCTTCATTGCTAGAAACTCCGCTGCTGAATAAAGGCAGTTCATTTACCGCCAGAGAGCGCGCGTCCTTTAACCTTACCGGGCTGTTGCCACCTCGCTTCGAGACGATCGAAGAGCAGGTTGAGCGTGCTTATATGCAGTACAATACGTTTGACGATCCGCTTAACAAACATATCTATCTGCGCGCTATCCAGGATAATAACGAAACCTTATTTTATCGCCTTGTACAGCGTCATATCGATGAAATGATGCCAATCATTTACACACCTACCGTAGGTGATGCCTGTGAACAGTTTTCTGATATCTACCGCTCTTCACGGGGCTTATTTGTATCGTGGGAAGAACGTCACCAGCTGGATGATATTGTTCGCAACGCCACCAAACGCAAAGTAAAGGTCATTGTCGTTACCGACGGAGAGCGAATTCTTGGTCTGGGTGACCAGGGCATCGGCGGTATGGGGATACCCATTGGTAAACTATCGCTTTATACCGCCTGTGGCGGAATCAGCCCGGCTTATACCCTACCGGTGATGCTGGATGTGGGTACTAATAACGAGAAGCTGCTCAATGATCCCATGTATATGGGCGCGCGTCATCCTCGTATTGGTCAGCAGGATTATGATGAGTTCGTGGATATGTTCATCAAAGCCGTTAAGCGGCGCTGGCCTGACGTCATGATTCAGTTTGAGGATTTTGCACAACCAAACGCCATGCCTCTGCTGAATCGCTACCGTGATGAAATTTGTTGCTTTAATGATGATATCCAGGGCACGGCAGCTGTGACATTGGGGACCATCCTGGCAGCATGCCGGATGAAAGAACAAAAATTATCAGATTTGAATGTTGTATTCGTCGGTGCAGGTTCGGCAGGCTGTGGTATCGCTGAAATGCTGATTCAGCAGATGCGGCACGAAGGCTTGTCAGATGAACAGGCCAGACGCCAGGTCTTCATGGTTGACCGTTACGGGTTGGTGACAGAAGGCATGGAAAACCTGCGCGACTTCCAGGCGAAACTTGCTGCGCCCATGGCACAAATTGAAGACTGGACGTTCTCAGGCGAGTACGCGTCGCTACTTGATGTGGTTAACTGTGCAAAACCTGATGTACTTATCGGGGTATCCGGCCAGCCCGGACTATTCACTGAACAGGTAGTCAGAGCGATGAAGCTTAACTGCGAGCTGCCTATTATCTTCCCGCTGAGTAACCCTTCCCGTCAGGTAGAAGCCCGCCCTGAGCAAGTTATAGAGTGGACTGATGGCGAAGTGGTTATTGCAACAGGAAGTCCGTTCAGACCTGTTGAGTACAAAGGCAAAACCTACCCGATTGCGCAGTGTAACAATAGTTATATCTTCCCTGGCATCGGGCTTGGAGTGATTGCCAGCAAAGCTCGTCTTATCAGTGATGAAATGCTGATGGCTGCCAGTAATGCGCTTGCTTCTGCATCACCGATGGCGAACACCGGCACAGGAGAGCTTTTACCTCCGCTGACACAAATTGCCGATTTAAGCCGCCAAATCGCGTACGCGGTTGCCAGAGTGGCAATGGAACAGGATTTAGCCCTCGAGATGACTGAAGAAGCACTAATGTCCAGCATCGAACGTAATTTCTGGCGTCCTGAATATCGTCCTTACAAACGGGTGAGCATTTAAGCCCGACTACATAATACCGGCGCGGCCTGAATTAGTTGGTGAGCACCCGCTTACATTTCAGGCCGCTTCTTGTTTAATACACTCTTTTTAATAACGTCTGTATCTGGCTACAATGTCAGGTTTTACGCTTATTTTCTGATAGTATTTATTTACCGCCTTGTATCTTGCGGCAATAGCACGATATAGAAACGCTCCATAGAGGCATCAAAAATTAATGCTTGTTACCACCGGTAAATCTGAGTATTTTTTATCCGGATTTTCACAAATTTTTTTCTCTCCCCATGAAGTGTTGCTGGTCTGCAACGTTTAAAAACGCGAAGGCAAATCGCACTTCACAAAAAAACTCCTAACTTATTGTTTAATAGCGTCTATTAGTCTTTGGCACAGATATCGCTATCTCTTCAGCATATTCGCTATCTACTTGTCGTGTATCTATAGGTAGCTGTTTTGAACTGACATGAGGAAATTGATTTGCTGTATCCATTACCAGTTCGGTCTGCAACTGCATCACGTTTTAAAAAAGGGCTGCTTACTCTGGCCTGCCTGTCTTCGGTCACGCTGTTAAGCGCATGTGGAGGAGGCGGTGGCAGTGATGACTCTGGCGCTGTTGATAACGATGCTTCAACCTCTGAAGAAACCTTCATCACAAACTTTACCCTGAACGTATCTGACGCTCCCGTTGATAACGCGTCTGAGGTTGTTGTGTATTTCAGTGAAGTTGAGCTGGTGGGTGATGGCGAACCCGTCGTGATTGATGTTACGGACCCATCTGGTAGCCCACGCATGTTCGATTTGCTGGAGCTTCAGGGTGAAAAATTTGCGAATCTGGTGGATGAGGTAGAGATCCCTTCTGGTGAATACAGTCAGTTGCGATTAGTTATTGATGAAGATTCGTTTGTTGTAATGGACGATGGAACCTATCCGCTGGAAGTACCCAGCCAAAAACTGAAACTCGATGGCTTTGAGGCGCAACCCGAAACCAGTCAGATTTTCACCGTAGAGTTTGACCTGCGAAAGAGTCTGGTTAACCCCCAGGGGCAGGACGCGGTATTCCTTAAACCAAGAGGTGTGCGTCTGGTCAGCAATGATGCGGTAGGTACACTGAGTGGCAGCGTACCTATGTCACTGATAACTGATGAAGCATGTTCAGTGAAGGCTGATGCGGATAGCGGCAACGCGGTTTATCTCTATGAAGGCAGTGAACTGGATCCGACTCTGTTGGGTGATGATGCTGACGCAGAATCTGATGAGATACGTCCGTTATCGGTAGCCAATGTTGTTTACGATGAAACAGCAGATACATATGACTTCGAGATTGGCTATGTGCCAGCAGGCGACTATACCGTCGCATTTAGTTGTCTGGCCTATCAGGACGAGCCGGAGACAGATGAAAACTTCGAATTTCAGGCGGTTGAAGAGACACAGGTAAGTGTGGGTGAAACCACAGAAGTGACCTTCAACTAGCCAGCCAGTTTGCGGGCAACGGAAGGCTCGCCTTTTATTCGATAAAGGCAGGTGCACAAGCATCTGCCTTTTTTATGTGACAACCAAACACCATTCTTTTGCGTATCCAGCTCAACAGTTTGCAAATATCAGGAGCAATCATGAGCAAAGAAAAAGAGACCTATACACCGCCAAAAGTCTGGAAGTGGGAAAAGGAAGACGGCAGTCAGTTTTCCAAAACCAATCGGCCGACGTCCGGCCCAACTCATGAACAGGCTTTGCCTGTCGGCGACCACGATTTGCAGCTTTATTCAATGGCCACCCCAAATGGTCAAAAAGTCACTATCATGCTTGAAGAGTTACTCGCAGCCGGTGAGAAAAAAGCGAATTATGACGCCTGGCCTGTTTCTATCGGTGACGGCGATCAGTTCTCTACCGGCTTTGTAAACGTTAATCCAAACTCAAAAATTCCCGCGATGATGGATCATAGCCAGAACCCACCTATTCGCCTGTTTGAATCGGGCTCTATCCTTCAGTATCTGGCTGAAAAATTTGAACGCTTTGTGCCTGAGGACCCTATTGCTCGCACCGAATGTAACAACTGGCTGTTCTGGCAAGTTGGCTCAGCACCTTATCTAGGTGGCGGTTTCGGTCACTTTTACGCCTACGCTCCCTACAGTATGAAGTACCCGATTGACCGTTTCACGATGGAGACCAAGCGTCAGCTGGACGTACTGGATAAGCATCTGTCATTTAACGAGTATATGGCCGGGGATGAATACTCTATCGCTGATATGGCGATCTGGCCGTGGTATGGAAATCTGGTTCTGGGTAAATTATACGATGCAGCAAAGTTTCTACAGGTAGAGGATTATAAACATCTGATGCGCTGGGCAAAGCAAGTCGCGGATCGAAAAGCGGTGCAGCGCGGCATCATTGTAAATCGTTTCTGGGGTGATGACGCCCAACTGAAAGAGCGACACAAAGCCAGCGATATCGATAAAGCGATGAAGTAGACACATCAGGGGCAACGCTGCTTGCCCCTGAATAGAATGTTCTCGGTTGGTGGATAGTGTTCAGTTTTATTCCCTTATGTAAGAGAAATCACACACAAACAATAAGTCCACTGTTTTTAGCTCGTCTCTCATCGCTTCAGATGCCGACCATTCCTACGCGTCCAGTGATTAGTAAACACGATGTATAAGGTAAAAATTAGGAAGGCGAGAATTATTATCACGACTAGATTAAAGGCTTCTGGATGTAGTTCTGCATAATATGTTGATCGTCCTCGCCATGAAATATGCCCTTCTGTGTATGCAATATATAGCTTATGAGTAAAGACAAATCCGGAAAACAGCATCATGGCTTTTACAAAAATGATTACTGCAAAAAAATCTTTGCTGTGATACGCCTTCACGTTAGCGGGCTGCTTAACTCTGTCCTCTATTTCCTGACAGATTTTAAAGTATCGAAGCGGATGAGCGGCTTTATCAATTGCCTCCCGTGCTTCTAATAAATCTCTTAGGCTGTAAGTCGAGTAGTCTGGTTCCATTTGTATTCTTCCCTGACTCTATATTACTAACGTTACCATGAACGCCAAAGAGATGAGGTGTGATTCTATACAGAAGCTTTCACTTCTCTCTTACCAATTTGGTACTTTTCAGTGTGTAGTCTATACATATCAATAGCAACGCCAAATTAATATACCTATCTCAGTTCGACTATTTAGATCTATCCCTGCCGTAAGTATTACTGAGACAACAGCCACATAGTCCCTACTTATTGTGAGACCTATCTTTGCTGTCTGGCTAAAAGAGACAAAGAACTTGTGTAGTAGTGCGACCAGGCTTAGCCCGTCTCTCTACGGTCGCCCTCAACGTTTATGAGGAGTGAGCAACTATGCCAAAAATTGTCGATTTGACTGACGAGCAGTTCAAACAACTTTTAGATGAATATTACGCCCCGCCGGGTAAACGCAGCAAGATGACTCAGAATGAAGTGAAGGCGCTTGCTGAGCGACTTAATGATCTCATCAATGTTCCCATTATCGGTGAAACTACAGAAGAGAAAATCCTTATCAAAGTCGTTCTCAAGGTCGATGGCTTTCTGTATGACAGCTTGCCTAACGAAATTTATGGCCTGGTCAGGAGTGTCGATAAAGGCCTTTCTGATGATGAAGCCACACGACTGATAAGCAGACTGTCGGGTCTTGCTAATCAGAAAATCGATATTCCGTATTTACTGGAATCTGCAGAGTTCATCGCTATTCGTTTTGTCATTGGCGTCATCATCAACGCCGCGCGAAAAGGTTGGGATTTCTATAGAGCAAAGGATGCAGACCAGTCTGAGCTAATGGCAGCGTAAAATCGCGGGAGAAATCCTCATGAAGCATATTGTTATTTGTAGTGATGGAACCTAGAATCGTCCGGAGAAGGATGTAAAAAAAGATTTGCCTACTAACGTATTGAGGTTTGCCAGATCAATCAATCCTATGACGGAGCAGGGCACTGCCCAGCAAGTGTTTTACGACTGGGGAGTAGGGAGTTATCACGACAACCTAAGTGGCGGTATTACGGGTAAAGGCGTTATGAAAAATATTCAGGATGCCTATCGGTATATAATCCAAAACTATACTGCGGGTGACAAACTTTTTTTGTTTGGCTTTAGTCGAGGTGCATATACTGTGCGCTCTCTGTGTGGCCTTATTAATAATTGCGGCATTTTAAAACGCGAACATGCAAACCGCGTTGAAGACGCTTTCACCATATATAGAAAAGGCGGGATTCAAAACAAACCCTCCGGCGAGACATCAGTAAACTTTCGCAAAAAATACAGTCACTCAAGCCGCGAAGTATTTTTCGTGGGTGTTTGGGACACCGTTGGCGCATTAGGTATTCCCATATCTTTTCTTGGCCTTTTTGAAGACCGTGACGAGTTTTATGACACCAAATTAGGCAAAAATGTGCGAGTCGCCCGTCATGCTCTGGCGATAGATGAGAGACGTGAAGATTTTATGCCGTCCATATGGGATCCGGTACCTGGTTTAGATTTAAAACAAACCTGGTTTTGCGGCTATCATAGTGATGTGGGAGGTGGCCTCAAACCTGATGACAATGGATATTTAGCTTCACACATTCCCATGCAGTGGATGGCAAATCAGGCGAGCCAGTTCGGATTAGAATTAGAGCTGCACTGGACAAAAGCAACGCCATCCAGCCAATTACCAAAGCTCAATCCTTCTAAACGGCATTTTTACCGACTGAGAGGCGAGCACATGAGAAGTATAGCGCACGGTAAGGGCACAGTATCCATTCACCAATCAGTTAAAGACCGGTTTGAAAAAGATAAAAGGTATGCCAAAAATGCTGAGAATCTTCGGGATTACGTTGAGAAGTACGGCTGGCCGAATGAGTGTGAGAAATAGACGCTTTTTTGAAATAAAGCGCTGTTGAACATTACTATCGATATAGCTCCAGCGTCAGATTTAGCCATTTACCAATTTAAGCATACTTGCTCAATCCTAATTTAACAGCATCTCAAAAGCGGGTAATTATCAGCGCGAGTCTGCGCTGGTACACCTGAATTTAGAGAATAATTTACGTTTTTTTAGCCTAAGTAATTACTTGAAAGCACCGGCAGATGCGCTAGGCTCCTGCGCTGACTTTAGTTTTGATTCTGGTGTAAGCGCAATGCAGTCCTCTCCATCTCCAAACATTCTGGGTATCACCCCGATTTTTGTTTTTGTCGGCCTGATTATATTTGCAGGTGTTGCGACCAGCGACATCACCGCCATGCCCGTATTGGTTGGATTCATGCTGGCTGCAGGTTTTGCACTTTTACTCCAGCCAAAAGGCCAGACATTAAGTATCAGTGAAAAGGTTCAGCTGTTTTGTCAGGGCGGCGGCAACAGCAATATTATTCTGCTCGTCATTATCTTTTTGATGGCCGGCGCATTTTATTCTCTGACCATTGATATTGGGGCCCGTGATGCCACCGTTAACCTGGCATTAAGCTGGGTGCCACAGTCTTTGCTGTTGCCGGGCCTGTTTATCATTTGCTGCTTCATCTCATTTGCCATGGGGACATCCATGGGAACCATTACAGCGCTCTCTCCCATCGGGGTAGGGCTGGCTGAGTCGCTGGGGTTATCGTCACATCTGTTAATGGGAGTGGTGATTTCCGGTGCGATGTTTGGTGATAATCTTTCCTTTGTCTCTGATACCACGATTGCTGCAACACGCAGCCAGAATGTCAGGCTGACCGATAAGTTTAAAGCCAATTTGCTGGTGGTCACACCGGCGGCAATCATCACTGCAGCCTTATTGTTTTTCGTTGACACTGGCACACCGCCGCCACTGAACGAAGAGAGCTACACGCTGATTAATGTTTTACCCTTTATCGTGATTGTAGGGTGTGCGCTGACCGGAATGAACGTTGTGCTGGTGCTGGCCAGTGGTATTGGAAGTGCGGCGCTGGTGGGGCTTGTTAATGGATCTTTTGATGTGTTCGGGTTATTCGCAAGTATTCAAACCGGTATGGGGTGGATGCAAAATCTGGCACTTATTGCGATAACTATTGGTGGGATTGTGGCGTTGATGACAGCATATGGCGGTATTGCCTGGTTGATTAAGCTGTTAACGCGCAGGGTAAAATCGAAACGCGGTGCAGAGTTCAGCATTGCTTCTCTGGTAGGTTTTCTTGATCTGACCACAGCCAATAATACTATTGCGATTGTCACTGCCGGGCCTATCGCAAAAAATTTGGGTGATGAATACAGTGCAGATCCTCGCCGGGTGGCCAGTCTGCTGGATATCTTTTCCTGTGCCTGTCAGGGCATGGTTCCCTATAGCCCGCAGCTTCTTACTGCAGCGGCAATCGCGGGGATTTCGCCTTTGTCCATAACAGCATACTGCTGGTATCCAATGATGCTTCTGGTTTTCGGTATCATTTCCGTTGCGACAGGCTGGCCGGCGTTTAAAAAACCTATGCAGTCCGGGCTGTAAATAAAAGCGCTAACACAAAAATGAGAGGCAGAGCGGGCCGGTTAGAAGGTTCCGCCGGCAGGTTGCAGATGTTCGTCGAAAAAGTTGGTTACCAACGGCCATAACCGTTGCGAGCTTCTGGAGAAAAACCGCATGTGTCCGATATCATCCAGACCGAAGGCGGCAGGGTATAGCACGCAATATCTTGCATTACTGCCTTCGTAGACCGAAATCATTTCTTTCAGGTTAGCTTCATTGGCAATGTCATCGTCACTGGCGATGATCCACTTCGAGGGGACAGCAAGGCTGGAATAATAATGATCAGTGACTTCTTTTCCAAAGCTGGTCTGCACATAGCCCTGGCCGTTACACCACTGTCGCCACTGACGTGCTACGCCGCGAGGCAGGGGCTCTCCCATTCCCACCCAGTTAGCCTTAGTGTGACCAAACAAAAAGTTGGAAACGGGTATAAACACATTCATAAAAAAATGGGCTTTCAGACGGTAGCGCAAACGCATATTACGCAAAGAGCCTGATGAGCTACCAAAATTTATGAACGCTTTAAGCTTATGGGCATTGCTCATCAGGCCAATCAATTGCCCGCCGGCGCTATGGCCCACCAGGAAATAGGATTGGTCAGGATAAAATTGTTCAAGTGTATCCAGCGCTGCAGGCATATCCAGCTTGCCCCAGGCAACTAAATCAGCATCGCTCTTGCGTGTTGATGTGCTCACAGACTCACCGATGCCGCGGTTGTCGAATGTGAGAACCGCAAAACCATAGTCTGCCAAAAAGGTGGCGAAATGGGCATAAAACTGACGCTTAATGCCCGTAGCCGGTGCAATAACTATGGCACCGCATAAGGGTTTAGTCGGTCTGAATAATGTTGCAGACAATTGATAGCCGTCTTCGCATTTGAGCGTAACAGGCTCTTGCATATATCTTCCTCATACCATCATCTCACCAGTAAAAGCTATTCTGCGCGAAGAATCAACCTTCCGAACCTCCTATAGACAGTCGGAAATCGACATAATTCACTTTGAGTGACGTGTTTGGATAAAATAAATTCAGATACCGAAAAGCATTACCTAAGAGTCAGCGACAGGCACTTTACCTTCGCATTTATCCCAGTTTCGCGTTTTCAGTGACGCCAATAATGCCGCATTAAAATACTTGGCGTATACCCTGGCAACAGCCGCGTATTTGTCGTACGCATAGCTACCCGCTTCATAACTGGTATTCGATAACGATTTTGTTCCAAATCGTGTAACTAAACAAGCCGGTACGTCCGGCTGAGTGGTTTGTTCACCGTCTATGACAATTAAGAATCGGAAATCCCGCTTTCCGAATGCTTCACCTGCCGAATATTCAGGCATGCCGGACAGCAATTTTTTCATTTTTTTATCATTCGGCTGTTTAACATAACTGCAACCACCAAGTAATAAAGCGAACAACACTAGTCCGCCTACCATGCGACATTTCATAATCTAAAGACTCTTAATTGCGGGAGGCCGATTTTACGTGAGATGCGGCCCCGATGCCAAGGAAGATCAGGTGAGCGAAAGCGTGAATACTTTGGAGTTACGCTGAAAGTTGTAAAGCTCTTTTTTAGCGCCTGGCAGCATCGATATATCTGCAGGCTGAAAGCCTTGCTCTAAAAACCAGTGAGCAGTGAGCGTCGTCAATACAAACAGATTATTGATTCCGTTTTCCATTGCCCGCTGCTTCACGGCTTCTAAAATACGCTCCCCCCGGTTCTTACCGCGATAATCTGAATGGGTGGCGACGCAGGCCAGTTCCGCGCAATTATCCTGTGGATAGAGGTAAAGTGCAGCGCACCCGATGATCATACCGTCACGCACAATGACAATAAACTGGTCGATCTCATTTTCCAGTCGCTCTCTCGACCGCTTTACCAGCGCGCCACTTTCTTCAAGTGGCTTAATCAGGTTCAGTATTCCGCCTACATCGTCAATAGTCGCTGTACGTAGCTGCTCGTAATGATGTTCAAGCACTAGAGAGCCAGCACCGTCACGGGTAAACAGTTCCTGTAAAAGCGCACCGTCTTTCTCATAGCTGACACAATGAGCGCGAGGAATACCTGCTGCGACACTGGTGATCAATGCACGCAACACGGTTTCTTCGGTGTTGATTTCACCATCGCGCATCATTTCTTCAAGCCGGGGCCTTTCAATAGTACGCAGTAACTTGCCAGACTGGTTATAAACACCCTCATAGTTGGAAAACACAATAATTTTATCTGCTGCCAGCGCGATGGCAGCCTGGGTGGCGACGTCCTCGTGGGACAGATTAAATACTTCACCGGTTGCTGAGTAGCCCATAGGTGAAAGCAACACGATGGAGCCATCATTGAGATGATCATTTATGCCGGTAGTATCAATTCGCCGCACCAGCCCGGTGTTTTCAAAATCGACACCCTCGCGAACACCCATCGGTTTGGCAACGACCAGATTGCCCGTACACACTCTGATTTGCGCACCGTGCATAGGCGAGTTGGGCAGCCCCATGGTCAGCAGGGCTTCTATCTGGGAGCGTACCGAGCCGGCTGCATCTTTAACACACTCCAGCGTCGGTTTGTCGGTGACCCGGACACCATTGGCAAAACGGCTCTCAATTGCGCGCAGAGCGACGCGCTCGTCTATCTGTGGGCGAGCGCCGTGCACCAACACCAGCCGGACGCCGAGGCTGGCTAATAACGCAATATCGTGAATGATATTGGCAAAATTAGGATCTTCTATGGCCTCGCCGCCAAACATCAGGACAAATGTTTTTCCTCTGTGTGCATTGATGTAAGGCAATGAGCTTCGAAATAACTTAATGCCTTCGGATTGTTGCAAAACCATATTTGGTTTCCTTATGATGCGACAGCAGATAGTGCTTCATCCAGAGCCTGATGCACTGTTTGCATACTGGTACCGCCCAGAATATTGCGTTTGTTGATGCCATATTCCAACTGAAGAACGGGGTAAACATCATCTTCAATTTTATCGCAGACACTTTGCAGCGTTGAAAGAGGCAGGTCTTCTATGGCGCATCCTTCATCCAGCGCTTTTAACACCACCTGTCCGGCGATGTCATGACCGGTCCGAAACGGTATGCCTTTACCCACCAGGTAATCAGCCAGTTCGGTGGCATTGGCAAAGCCCTGGGCAGCGGCTTCGCGACAACGCGATTCATTAAGGCTTAAAGAGTCGAGAACCTCAGACGCGATACACAAACAACAATGCCATTGATTAACAGTATCAATAGCGCCTTCCTTGTCTTCCTGCATATCCTTGTTGTACGCCAGCGGTAAGCCTTTCATGGTAACCAGCAGCGACTGCAATGCACCGAAAACCCGACCGCACTTACCGCGCATCAATTCCAGCGCGTCAGGATTTTTCTTTTGTGGCATCAGTGACGAACCTGATGTAACGGCATCGCCAAGCTGAAGAAAGCCAGCTTCACCAGAATTATAAAAAATTAAATCTTCGGCCATCCGGGAAATATGCATCATGCTGGTGCTGGCACAAAACAGAAGCTCTAATACAAAGTCACGGTCTGAAACGGCATCAAGGCTGTTTAGGCAAGGTCCGTCAAACCCCAGTTGCCTGGCGATATCATGCCGGTCGACCGGGTAGGTCGTACCGGCCAGAGCACCACAGCCCAACGGGCACTGATTAAGCCGTGCCGATAAGTCATCCAGCCGGCTGGCGTCACGCTTAAACATCTCAACATAGGCCAGACACCAGTGTGCAAAAAGCACAGGTTGCGCCCGCTGCAGGTGGGTGTAGCCCGGTATGATAGCGTTACGGTGTCTGTCAGCTACCTGCAACAAGGACTGGGAAAGTGTTGTTAAATCTGCCTTTAATGAGGCGACATGCTCACGTACCCATAACCTGAAATCCGTGGCAACCTGATCATTTCTGCTGCGTCCGGTATGAAGTTTTCGGCCTGTATCGCCTAACTTTTCGATAAGCGCAGCCTCAACGAAGCTATGAATGTCTTCTTCTGCGCTGCTCGCAAAGTCAAGTGTGCCGTGCTCTGCCTGTTCTTTAAGATCAAGCAGTGCCGTTTCCAGTTGTTGCTGCTCTTCGTCAGTCAGCACCCCTGCTTTTTTTAAAGCACGAGACCAGATTACTGAGCCCTGTAGATCCTGAGCGGCCATCACCTGGTCAAACGGTAGTGAGTCATTCACCTGACGAAACATACTGCTACTGCCAGCGCTGAACCGGCCTCCCCAAAGTGCCATGAGTGCCCCCTATTTCTGCTGGTCTTTAAGCGCAGCTATCCGGCTTGATAAGCTGAATAAGCGAATGAAACCTTCAGCATGCTTCTGGTCATAAACATCATCAGCGCCAAAGGTCGCAAAATCCTCAGAATACAGGCTATTAGGTGAACGACGCTGGGTGACTGTTGCGGTGCCTTTGTAAAGTTTAACGACAATATCGCCGGTGACCTTTTGTGCAAAGGCATCGGCTCCCGCTAATAAGGCATCATTAAGGGCGGTAAACCAGCGGCCATCATACATAACATGGGAAAACTCCAAGCCGATTTGTTCGCGATATTTCAGGGCCGCCTTATCCAGTACCATCGTTTCCAGTGCTTTATAGGCTTTCATTAAAACGGTGCCGCCCGGCGTTTCATAGCAACCCCGTGACTTCATACCGACAAGGCGGTTTTCAACAATATCAATCCGGCCCACACCGTGCGCCGCGGCAAGCTTATTCAGCGTAACCAGCGCCTGATAGGGTGATAATGCTTCATCGTTGACGTGAGTAAGCTCACCTTTATCAAAGCTAAGCGTGACTCTTTGAGGCTCGTCGGGTGCATCTTCCGGGGCAACAGTCATTGTCCAGACCTGTTTTGACGGTTCCTGCCACGGGTCCTCAAGTTCGCCACCTTCGTGTGAAATATGCCAGGCGTTCGCATCACGACTGTATATTTTGGTTGCCGACGCGCTGGTGGGAATATCACGCTGAGCCAGATAATCGAGTAAATCCTCTCTGGACACCATATCCCATTCGCGCCATGGCGCAATCACCGTTAGTTCCGGCGCAAGCGCTGAAAAAGTGCTTTCAAAACGAACCTGATCATTGCCTTTACCGGTGCAGCCGTGGCTAAGCGCATCAGCGCCCACTTTCCGGGCGACTTCCACCTGCGCCTTGGCAATCACAGGGCGCGCCATGGAGGTACCTAACAGATACTCGCCCTCGTAGACCGCGCCGGTTTTAATGGTGGGATAAATATAGTCTTTAACAAACTCTTCTTTCAGATCGACGATATGGCACTCGCTGGCGCCTGATGCAATGGCCTTATCATGCAAGCCTTCAAGCTCCTCATCGCCCTGACCGACATCCGCAGCAAAGGCAACGACCTCGCAGCCGTAGTTTTCTTTAAGCCATGGAATAATGGCCGAGGTATCCAGTCCGCCTGAGTAGGCCAGAACAACTTTATTGATTTTTTGTGACATAGCTAGTTCCTCTTACGCGCCCAGCAGGTGCGTTAAAATTGCGTTTTGCCCGTGCATACGGTTTTCAGCCTGGGTCATTAATAGTGAGCAGTCGCTATCAATCAGTGTGCCGGTAATTTCCAGATCCCGATGTGCAGGCTGACAATGCATGACATATTTTGCACCGGTTTTCTGCATCAATGCCTCGTTGACCTGGTAGGGCATAAATGTATCTTTTATTGCCGACAGGGGCGTTTCATCTCCCATGGATAACCATGTGTCTGCATAAATCACATCAGCACCCTCGGCCATGGCTACATCGTGGCTTTGCACGATGTTAACTCCGGTTGTACGGGCAATGGTTTGCGCTTTTTCAAAGATATCCGGGTCCACTTCATGGTCGGGTGGGGTGATGACAATCTGATGACAACCTAAAAGTGCGCCAACAATGAGCAGTGAATGGGTAACGTTATTGCCGTCACCCACATAGGCCAAAGTCAGGCCTTTTACCTTGCCGTAGGTTTCATACAAAGTGAGGTAATCTGCCAAGGCCTGGCAGGGGTGATAGATATCACACAATGCGTTGATAACAGGCACATGCGCAGCCTCAGCAAACTGTTGCAGTGTATTATGTGAAAATACTCTGGCGACTATGCCGTCAGCCCAGCACGCAAGGTTGGCTGCTACATCCACCGCATCCTCACGGCCAGCCAGTTTTCCGGCCTGGCTATCGAGGTAAACCATGTGTCCGCCGAGCTTGTGAATACCTATTTCAAAACTTACGCGGGTTCGTAACGAAGGCTTTTCGAACAGGGCGACGATAGACTTACCGGCCAGTACATTGGCATAACGGCCGGGCGACTGCTTGATGGTTTGAGCCAGCTCCAGCAGTTGCGCCATGTCTTCTGGTGCCCAGTCGGCAAATGTCAGTAAATCCTGTTTCATGAATTGTCTCCGGCCTTTGTAGCCTCTGGTTGTATTTTTGTACCTGTTGTTGCATTAAGTAATGCTTCGGGATCTGTATGCCAGCTACCGATAAATACCGGACGTTTCAGTTGCAAGGCTGCCTGTAGTGCTGCATCAGTCTTTACTTTCATGCCGTCGGTGATTACGCCGGTCTGGACCAGGGAGGCAAGCTGTGCTTTATCCAGTGTGGCTAAACGCTGTCCGTGCTCATCAAGTACGCCTTCCACATTAGATAAAAATAACAGCTCAGCGCCCATCAGTTGTGCTACCGCCGTGGCAGCCTGATCTGCATTTATATTGAGTAAACGGCCATTCTTACTGCAGCCGATAGAGCTGATTACCGGCAAAAACTGTTCACCAATGAGAAGCTCCAGAAGTACGCTGCTATTTGGCGTTGCCTGACCTACCGCACCGAGTTCACTGGCGATGGCCTGACAGGTAATCATATTGCCATCCATCAGTGACAAGCCGGTGGGCGTGATCCCCGCACCGATTGCCAGTGCGCATAACTGTTTATTTGCACTTCCTGCCAGCGCGCCGCAAACCACCGGCATATGGGCATCAGGGGTAACGCGCAATCCGTCGACCTTTTCACTGGTCAGGCCCATCCCGGTCATCATGGTTTCGACCATGGGCCCGCCACCATGCACAACAATGACCGCGCGATGCTGTTGCAGTGTTTTGATTCTGGTCATTAGCTGACGCGCCGCTTTTTCATCATCAAGCAGGGCGCCGCCGATTTTAATTACTACCGGGTGCGGCATCATAGGTGAAGCAATCCTTTTTCTGAGGGCCATCCGGCCATGAGGTTAGCGCACTGAATCGCCTGCGAGGCAGCGCCTTTCATCACGTTATCGATGGCAACGCCTATCACCGCGTAGCCGCTGGCTTCATCAAGCTTATGATAAACATCAACAAACGGGGTCAGGGCAACATCGTCGACTTTAGGAAACTGCTGAAGTAAGCGCACCAGAGGTTTGTTCTGGTATGCATCATCAAAGGCCTGAGCAACCTCAGCGCTGCTCGTGCCAGATTTAGTTTTAACTGTAACGGTTGCCAGAATACCCCGCTTAAAATTACCCAGATGCGGCGTGAAGATAACCGGGGCACCCAGATAGGCTTCTATTTCAGGCGTGTGGCGATGGCCCAGTACACCATATGCCTGCAAACTAACTTCCTGAAAACTGGTGGTAAGCGCGGCTTTGCGACCAGCACCACTGACGCCTGAAACAGCATTAATAACCGGGCGGGTCTGCTCATCCAGCAGCCCTGCCTCCATAAGTGGTTTGAGTGCAAACAGGGAAGCTGTGGGATAGCAGCCGGGAACGGCTACCACTGATGCCTGCTGAATTTGTTCGGGATACCACTCAGCAAGTCCGTAGACAGCTTTTGCAAGGCCTGTATCAGCTGTATGGGTAAAGCCATAAAAGTGCTTGAATATGTCCGTATCTTTAAGCCGAAAGGCACCGGATAAATCCAGTACTTTGGCTTTTCCTGCACTTAGTGGTTCGACCCACTTGTGACTGGCCTGGTGCGGGGTGGCAAGAAAAATAACATCCATGGTGGTGGCTAATAACTCGATCAGGCCATCACTGACTGGCTCTAATTCCAGTTCCGACAAGTGGGCCAGCCTGCCATGCAGCTGACTCAGTGACTTTCCTGCATCTTCGCTTTGCGCAGACACCAGTGTGCGCTTGAGCGCCATTTCAGGATGATTGGTTACCAACTCCACTAATTGTGCGCCGGCGTATCCGCTGGCGCCGATAATCGATACTTTTAACATATGAACAGTGTAGACAAAGAAGGAAAAAAACACCTTTTACCTTTACCGCCTGATGCCAGAGGGCTATCGCATGCTGCGAGTAAAGGTAAAAAGCGCGCTATAGTATACGTGCGTGCTATACCCTACGTATTACGCTGTAATTCGTCGTCGGGCACACCGCATCACATAGCGAGGCGGGGGAGTGATAACGGGTTCAATGGCAATGCCCTGCCAGCATTTGCCGGCTTCTGCACTGTGCATAAATAATCCTGAGATACTCAAATAATCTAAACGAATCGTCATAGTAACTTAATGGAATAATTATTCAATAATTTTATATAAATATTTAAAGTGGTCGGAGTGGAAATGACGCAATATCGTTTTAATTTTTGGATAATTACTCTGAGGCAGTATAAAAAAATCAGTTTGGATAATTACTTAGTTTCGTAACAATATTGAAAAGTCGTGGCGAGCAGCATATAAAGTCATTAATTATTCAGGGGAGCAGGCAAAATTACTATGACCAAACGAATCGCACTGGTAGCGCATGATCACAAGAAAACAGAATTACTGGCGTGGATAGAGAAACACCTGAGCGTTATGCAGCAGTGTGACATCGTTGCCACAGGAACGACCGGTCAGCGAATTATTGAGCAAACCGGTCTGGATGTTCTGCGCTTAAAAAGCGGGCCCCTGGGTGGTGATCAGCAGATCGGTGCCAAAATAGCGGAAGGTGAGCTGGATGCATTGTTTTTCTTTTGGGACCCACTGAATCCGGCGCCCCACGACCCTGATGTTAAAGCTCTGCTGCGGCTTTGCTCTGTGTGGAATGTCCCGGTTGCCTGTACCAGTGCAACCGCCGATTTAATGGTGACCTCGCCACTGTTTTTAAGTCAGGATTTCAAGCCACAAAAGCCGGACTATTAGCCCGGCTTGATATACTCAATGGGAGTGAGGGCCTCGGTGCTGCTTGGCCAGCTTTTCTCGCTGCTCATCACTTAGCTGTGCATGAATAGCACTTCGTGTTTGATATCGTAGCAGGGCGGCTTGCCGTTTTTGCTCTGCATAGCCATCAAACCAGCTATTCCATGCAGCTTCATCAAATTCGGCTGTATGAATAAGCCCAGATTCCTCTGCTCTGAGCGACGCTAACGTTTTATGAATCGTTTTTCCGGACGTTTTTGCCTGCTTCATTATTGCTTTTATTGCAATGCGCTGCGCATCAGACAAATCCAGCTCACGAAAGCTGTGTGGTTTGTCGGTTCGTCTTGCACCGCGCTGGTGACGGTCACGCTTGCGTTCTTCACCATCAGCTAGCCACTGGCGCTGCGTCTCATTAAGCACCCGATAAATATCATGGCGCGTGCGCGCCTTTTGCAAAGCCCGTGCCCGTCGCTGTTCAGCCTGGCTGTCGTAATCAGCAAGAAACGTATTTTCGTTAGCAAACTGCGGCCGCTGGCCGTCAGAAGGTCTTTGGCCAGAATGTCGCTCGCGGGCATCCTGCAATACCTGCTTTATTTCATCTCTCTGTGCGTCGGTGATATCCGGTAAATGCCGTAGTTCGCTGACCATCATGTGGTATGGGCTTGAGGGAGATTTATGTTTTGCGGCCACCCCGCTGCTGATTAAAATGCCACTGACAGCGGCAATAAGACATACTGTTTTCATATTCGTCTCCTTGGTTGACGCTGATAAGTGTAATCAACGTCTATGCAAAGAAGGCGCGGGTTTGTGTAAAGGTTTGTAAAGTTCAGAAGTGCGTATTTGACGTCAGCCAAATTTAGTTAAACTAAGCGTACTTCACTGCGAAAAGTTAAGCCACGCACCTGGCACATGAGAACAGAATTATGTACACCGCTGACACACATGTAAGAATTTTGATTATTGATGATGACACTGAGCTGACGTCCATGCTGCGTGACTACCTGCAACATGAAGGTTTTGCAGTGAACATTGCCAATGATCCCCGTGAAGGACTGCGCCTGGCCAAAACGAATCAACCCCCATCACTGATATTACTGGATGTCATGATGCCTCACCTTAATGGTTTTGAGGTGCTCAGGCAGTTAAGACAGACACACCTTATCCCCGTTTTAATGTTAACTGCCAAGGGAGACGACTATGATAAAATTCTGGGGCTTGAGCTTGGTGCTGATGACTATCTGGCAAAACCGTTTAATCACCGTGAGTTACTGGCAAGAATAAGTGCGATTCTGCGACGGTTGGCACTGGGTAGCCGAATGAACAGCCAGCAGGATTTGTTGGTGAATGGTATCAGCCTTAGTGTATCCCGGCAGCAGGCTGCCTGCGATGCACAGCCGCTGTCACTAACCAGTACAGAATTTTCTATTCTGCACCTTCTGATGACACATGCCGGAGAACGTGTCAGTAAAATTCAAATTTCTGAACAAATTCTTGAAAAGAAGCTCAGCCCTTACGACCGTAGTATTGATATGCATGTAAGCAATCTTCGAAAAAAGCTCGCAGCAGTCAGTCGTGACGAAAAAATAAAAACCGTTCGCGGGGCTGGTTACCTTATGGTGACCGGCGGATGAGTATGAATCCTGTAAAGCGGCTGGTGGGGCGCTTGTTTCTCTGGTTTTGGTTAACCACGTTGATTACCGCCGCCAGCGCCTTCTGGCTTAGCCGGGTCTGGAACGACAGCGTAGAAGTATCCACACCATCCCAGAAGCAAGCTGACGCACTGTTGTCTGTAACACAGGCTCTTGCCAGTGCAGAGGCCCAATCAACGTCTCTGAAAAAAGCGTTAATGCGGGTAGAGCGACGCATTCCTTTCCAGGTAATCGCGGTAGACTCCTCCGGAGAGCTGGTTTTGAAGCACTCAAGAAGAACGATGCGGCCGGCATTTTTACACAGACTACTCAATGTGCAATCGCAGTCATCGCCCATCGTTTTGCGTCAGCGTGGACGCATGTTCCTTGGCCCGGTAACTGTCACGTATGAAAATAACCAATATGCCCTGTTTCTGACCGATCGCGAGCCGCCGCCCGCGCCCTTCGAAGTGCTTGGTTGGTTAATCGGAACTGGCATTATTATGAGTATGCTATTGTCATATTGGTTTGCCCGGTCTCTGGTCAAACCGATTCAGCATATCCAGCAGGCTAGTCAAAAACTTGCAGCGGGAGACTGGGAGGCAAGAACTGATGAGAAAATGCATCGGCAGGATGAGTTGGGCGACTTAGCGCGTAATTTCAATAAAATGGCCGATCAGCTGCAGACAATGTGGCAGTCGCAGGAAAGACTGCTGGCTGATATCTCTCATGAATTGAGATCGCCACTGACGCGCCTGCAAATGGCTGTAGGGCTGGCGGTACAAAAGCTGGGGCAGCAGGCGCATTTGCAACGCATTGAAAAAGAAGCTGAGCAGATGGAAACACTTATCGGGCATCTGTTAACCATTAACCGCGCTACATTTACCACAGAAGCGTTTGCGCATTATCGCTTATGTGATTTGATATTCCCGATAACAGAAGACGGTGAGTTCGAAGCCAGGCAGCTGGAAAAGGTGCTCACTGTTGAAGCAATACCGGACAAAACCGTATGGGTGAATAAACCACTGTTTACGGCAGCACTGGAGAACGTGCTTCGCAATGCTATTCGATACGCAAATGCTCAGATAAAAGTCTCTGTTTTGTCAGATGCGACCGCATACTCTATAGAGGTGGACGATGATGGGCCGGGGCTGGATGACAGCGATTTGGAAGAGATATTCAAGCCGTTTTATCGCGCTGAATCGGCACGGGACAGAGCGTCAGGGGGAGTAGGACTGGGTCTGGCGATTGCAAAAGCGGCGATGAGCACGCATCATGGACAAATATATGCCAAACCATCCGATTTGGGCGGCTTGCAGATTACTCTCAACTTTTCAGCAAAACCAAAAAATGAAACAGATAAAACTAATCGCTGAGACTGAGCTTACCGATTGTATAGAACAATGTATTTTACCATTTTGGAAAAATCACGTCAGGCAGGGCGCTTTTTCAGGTCAGCACGGCGTACGTGTCAGTTATGCCTGGGCAATACCTGATGACTGTCAGGGCACGGTGGTCATCAGCTCAGGACGTATTGAGTCGCTATTAAAATATAAAGAAGTGATGTATGACCTGTATCAGCACGGACTGGCTGTGTTCATCCTTGATCACCGGGGGCAGGGGTTGTCAGGGCGCATGACAGATAACCCCCATCATGGCTATGTCAGCTCATTTGATGATTACGTCGATGATTTGGTTTACTTTTATGAGCATATTGTACAGCCCAATAAACAGGGGCAGGCAGCCTTACTCTGTCACTCAATGGGCAGTGCTATTGGCGCGCTGACTATACTTCGGCACCCGGCGATGTTTAGCTGTGTGGCGTTTTGCTCCCCCATGTTTGGTATTCGGCCTGCCTTGCCAGACAGCGTGGCCAGTATTCTTCTATGGATGAGTGATAAGCGCGCCGTCAGACGTGGTCAGAAAAATGATTTTTTCTTCGGTCAGCGAGACTACAAGCCGGTACCGTTTGCCCTTAACAAACTCACCCATAGCCGTATTCGCTACGACTGGTTCAGAAAACTCTATAACGAAAGCCCTGAAATTCAGCTTGGTGGCGTGACCGGCCAGTGGCTTGCTGCTGCCCGAGAGGCGATGAAAACCATCCGTCAGCGTGCCAATGAGCTGAAGTTACCCGTATTACTGCTTAGTGCCGGGGCTGACAAGGTGGTGGATAATGCTATTCAGGAAGAGGTAGCAGCAAAGATGCCGCACTGTGCATTTACGCAAATACCGGGTGCTGAGCATGAGCTTTTTATAGAATCCGACGCGTACCGACAACCCGCCATGGAGTCTGTATTGCGCTTTTTCTTTGCCCAGCTGTGAAATTGCGCGCTGAATAGAGCTTGTCGCCGGTCACCCTGCAGCTTAAGCTATGCGCTCGTCAGCCAGTTGGCTGACGTCTTATCTTCTGTTTAGCCCCTTTCAACAGGTATTGCCATGATTGACATCGTTCTGTATCAGCCTGAAATTCCTCCAAATACCGGTAACATTATTCGCCTGTGTGCAAACAGTGGATTTGCATTGCATCTTATTGAGCCGCTGGGCTTTGACTGGGATGACAAGCGTGTCCGCCGGGCCGGTCTGGACTATCATGAGTTTGCAAATGTGGAGCGCCACGGCGATCTTGAAACCTATCTTCGCGCTCGCGAACCAAAGCGCGTACTGGCCTGCACAACCAAGGGACGGGCTTTTCATTCTGATATTGAATACAAGCAGGGTGATGCACTTATTTTTGGGCCTGAAACCCGCGGTCTGCCGGACGATTTTATTCAATCGTTACCTCCCGAACAACGTGTTCGTATTCCTATGCTGCCTGATAGCCGAAGCATGAATTTATCCAATGCGGTTTCCGTTTTTGTGTATGAAAGCTGGCGACAGTTTGGCTATCCCGGAGCAAGATAAATTCAAAAATGCTAATTTAAATGAGAATTATTACTATTTACATTTGAAGGTGGGGCCGCTAAAGTAACGACATTCTTTTACATGTTAGTGATAATTTTGAATTTATGGACAAACCTACTCTTCTTGCCTTAGCAATCTGTGGCGCATTGCAGTCATTCTCTTCTTTCGCTCAGCAAACTGATACCGCAACCAGCGATATTGAAAAAATCGAGGTAACCGGTACGCGAAGTGCGTTTGGTGCAACTAAATCTGCCGTTCCTATTGTTGAACTTGCGCGTTCAGTATCGATTGAAACCGCCGCAGATCTGGAAGACAAAGGGGCGTTCAATCTTTCTCAGACAGTGACATACATGGCGGGGGTGACCGGGGAAACCTATGGTTATGCTACCCGTGGCGATTCAATAAGCAGCAGAGGACTGGCGATTCCCCGCTATCGCGATTCTATTCAGGAGCTTTTCGGAAGCTACAATTCTACCCGCGCTGAAGTCTATACTCTGGAGCAGGTCGAGTTACTAAAAGGCCCTGCATCCGTGTTGTATGGTCAGGGCTCCCCCGGTGGTTTGGTGAATTATGTATCTAAAACACCGAACATGCGTACCGGCAGTGAAATTATGCTTGAGTACGGCAGTTTCGACAAAAAGCAGGTAAATGTAGATTTAAATGGCGCGCTGACTGACGATGAAATCTGGCAGGGGCGGGTAGTAGGTATTTATCGCGATGCAGACACCCAGGTTGATTATGTCAACGATGATACGAAAGTCCTCATGCCATCAGTCAGCTTTGCGCCCACTGCAGCAACCAAAATCACGCTGATTGGACTGTACCAGAATACCGATAGTGACACTGCCGCGCAGTTTATTCCTATTGAAGGTACGCTTGAGGCTTTACCCGATGGCAGTTACCTGCCCGACCAGAACGTATATGCCGGAGAGCCCGGATTCAATCGCTACGACACCGAATCAAAACAGGTAACCCTGTTAGGTGAGCATGCGTTTGACGATGCCACATCGCTTACATTTACGGCGCTGTGGCGAGATGGCGAAGCAGACTACCATCAGGCGTGGCCGGTATTTACAGGCGCTGGAGTGAGCCGTTATCTGAATGACTTTATTGGCGATCAGGTGGTGCCATCAGATACTACCGCGGCACGCACGTTTTATCAGGCCGATAACACCTTTGAACAAAAGGCGATTGATGTGCGGTTAGCCAAAGAGGTTCAGACCGGCCCCCTGACCCATAATATCCTGGGAGGCATCCAGTATCAGCATGTCACAACAGACACCAATTCTGCATATTATTCGGGTGGTGGCGCATTTAACGGCAACTTCAGTTTTGCGTTAGATCTGGCAAACCCGCAGTATACCGGCGCGCCTGATCAAAGTGTTTTCGATGCTATATACAATGACCAGCCCGAACAAACCGTTCGGGATCTTGGCCTGTATCTGTCTGACCAAATCTCATTGGATCAGTGGCGGTTTACGCTGGGTGCGCGCCATGATCGCGTCGATAACGACAATGGGGTGGGCACGCAGGAAGATTCGCAGACCTCCTATTCAGCCGGGGTGCTGTATCGGTTGGATAATGGGTTGTCACCGTATGTCAGCTATGCTGAATCATTTGAAACGGTGGTTGGGCTGGATATTAACGGCAATCAGCTTCAGCCTGAAGAGGGAAGGCAATATGAGGCGGGGCTGAAGTATGCACTTAGCGCTGTGCCCGGCTTTGTTACTCTGGCGTGGTATGACATTGAGATTTCCAACCTGCCTAATCCTAATTCGCTACCTGTAGAGGCGGCTCAGCAGCAGGGCAAGTCTACGATTACAGGGCTTGAGCTGGAAAGTCGTGTGGTGCTGAATAACGTTACGGTAGAGCTAAATGCATCCGTTATGGATGCTGAAGATCCTAATGGTTTCGAACTGGCCGGCCAGCCTGACAGCAACGGGTCATTGTGGGTTACCTGGCAGCCCGAGATGCTGGAGGACTGGCGCATGGGCGCTGGTGTACGTTACGTCGGTCAGAGTGTGTCAGAGAATGCTGCACTTCGTTATGAAACACCAGACTATACGCTGGCTGACCTGATGGTGGAAACCATCATCAGTGACCGGTTAACTGCCCGGCTTAACGTGCGTAATCTGACCGATAAAACTTATGTTACCTCCTGCCTGACTCGCGGTGATTGCTTTCCGGGGCTGGAGCGCAATATCAATGCATCGCTGACCTATCAATTCTGATTCAGGACCGACTGTAATGATATTTCTGGCAATACTCACCAGTTTTTTCGCCGT
Organism: Salinimonas iocasae; assembly: GCF_006228385.1. Taxonomy (GTDB): domain Bacteria; phylum Pseudomonadota; class Gammaproteobacteria; order Enterobacterales; family Alteromonadaceae; genus Alteromonas; species Alteromonas iocasae. The sequence continues at coordinate 3,448,628 of NZ_CP039852.1, read as the reverse complement.
CATCGCCGTGTGGATAAGCTGGCGGCAGAAGAATCGCAGCGGCTGGATCGCTGCATTAGCTCTGGTGAGCGCGTCCGGCTATCTGTTCAGTCATGATATGGGGTGGGAGCAGGGCAGCTTTATTGCGCTGTTCCTGCCTGGCCTGCTGATTTGGGCGATGGTAATAAAAGAGCGCAGCTTTAAGCCTTATTCACAAAAGCCGGTTCCGCCAAGGACACTGTCTTCCTCATGGAAAAAAGGAATATTTCACCTGGTCACTGGCATCACCTTACTGGTGATTCAACTTGTGCTAAGTGTGGTGTTAGCGGTCGCGTTAAGCCGACTGATTCCTGTCGCTGAAGCTGGACAACTGGCGTTGTGTGTGGTGTTTCAGCCAATTATCTGGGCGCTTATGATGTATCAGTATCTGGCACGCACAGACCGTCTTATTATCCTTGGCTGGCACAGTTTATTGACCGCCCTGGCCAGTATCACACTGATGGTTTAATGCATGAAAATATTCTCAAGAAAGCCGGCACTTCACGCTCATCAATGGGTGGGCGTGTTCTTAAGCGCCTTTTTATATTTAGTCTGCCTGTCAGGTACGCTGGTTGTATTTAATCAGGAACTTGAGCGCTGGGAGCAGCCACAGATAGAGGAGTTCGATGCTGTCAGTGCAGATGCTGTCAGTAAGGCGCTCACAGACTTTGCTACAGAAAATACCGCACAGACCGAGCACTATCATGTGGTTTTTCCTACATCAGGTATTCCACGTCTGGTGGTCGAAAATGATCATAAGGCAGTATTTGCCGATCAGCAGGGCAACCTGTTGGAAACAGAAGCCTTTCCCTGGTCAAAAATGCTTATCGACCTGCATTATTATCTTCACTTACCATCGACCATCGGAATTATTGTTGTCAGTACACTAGGCGCTGTTATCTGTATGCTGGTTATTTCAGGGTTTTTTGCCCATAAAAAACTGGCTAAAGATGCATTCAAATGGCGACGCGGTGGAAGCGGTCAACCGGGACGTATCGATTTGCATAATCGCTTGGGCATCTGGGCATCGCCGTTTCATCTGATAATAGGAATGACCGGCGTCTATTTTGGTATGGCTGGACTAATCCTGACTTTGGTGGCGCAGCTTGATCACGACGGAAACAGACAGGCGGTCATGGATAAAGTCTTCACGCCGGAGCCTGCGCTCACGCAGCAGGCTGACTTTCCAGATGTCGAAACAGCAATCACTGCATTTAACGATATGGAGACCGGCCATAAACCGATTTTCCTGACCGTACATGACGTAGGCACGCCGCAGCAGTTTATTGAAATCTACGCCCAGGTCACTGACAAGCTGATTTACTCTGAAAACTATCGCTTTAATTCTAAAGGTGAGTTTATAGATACCGCCCATTATGATGACGGGCATTGGGGTAAGCAGCTCATATACTCAATATACCGGCTACACTTTGGTGACTTTGCCGGTATGCCAGTAAAATTACTGTATTTTCTGCTTGGCATTATGCTCACCGCACTGTGCGTATCAGGTATGGATATCTGGTTAGCTAAGCAGGGCAACCCGCCGCGCCTGTCTGCTATGTGGAGTGCACTGGTGTGGGGTAGCATCAGCGCACTATCCGTTACCGCTGTGGCCGGGCTTTACTTAAACGTGTCGCTAACACTGACCTTCTGGCTGCTGCTTACCGGCGGATGCGCACTTAGCCTGCTAAAGCCTGGATTTGACCGGCGTCGCTGGCTTCGCATCTGCGCACTGAGCGTTGCCGGACTTATTGTTGCTTACGGATTGAAACATCAGCAGGCAGTTCTCACTGCGGCTTCACTGCAGATAAACAGTGCCCTGCTGTTTGTTTCTCTGTGGTGCTGGTGGCGTTCCGGACATGAGCTGTACAAATAGAACCCATAAAAAAAAGCTGCCTGATTTCAGGCAGCTTTTTTAAATGATTTGCTAACTTAAAGCGCGCTATTAAAGCTCGTTTTTAAGGTCCCGCGCCAAAAGTGAAATTGCCGCTTCCTTCGGGGGCTTACCCTGATACAACACCGCATAGATCTGTTCGCAGATAGGCATTTCAACGTTCATACGCTGGGCCAGTGTATGCACCTCTTCAGTATTCCTGAAGCCTTCTACGACCTGACCAATTTCTTTCATTGCATCATTAACTTCTTTACCCTGACCTAACGCCAGACCAAAGCGCCGATTGCGTGACTGGTTGTCGGTACAGGTTAATACCAGATCTCCCAGACCGGCCATGCCCATAAAGGTTTCCGGTTTGGCTCCCAGTGTTACACCCAGGCGTGTTAGCTCAGCCAGACCGCGGGTTATAAGCGCGGTTCGGGCGTTCGCACCAAAACCAAGGCCGTCAGCCAGTCCGGCGCCTATTGCAATAACATTTTTTACTGCACCACCTAACTGCACGCCGATAAAGTCAGGATTTTTATAAACCCGGAATGACTTACTACAATGCAGCTTATGGGCAAAGTCATCGACCAGCTTCTGGCTGGTGGAAGACAGCGATATTGCAGTAGGTAATCCTGCAACCATTTCTTTTGCAAAAGTTGGCCCTGACAGTACTGCGAGCGGGTAAGTATCACCCAGAATATCCAGTGCAACTTCGCGCAATAAACGGCCCGTACCTGGCTCAAGCCCTTTTGTAGCCCAAATGATACGGTGATCAGGGCGTAACAGTGGCTTAAGGGTGGTTAGCATGGCTTTAAATGCGTGACTGGGTACAACCACCAGAATATCGCGGCTTGCAGCAACAACCTTTTTCAGGTCTGAGTCTGCCACGAGCGACTCAGGGAAACGCGCACCAGGTAAATAACGTGCATTTTCCCGCTGGGTTTGCAGAGCCTGCATGTGCTCTGGGTCGCGGCCCCATAGATAGGTTGTATTACCATTTCTTGCCAGGCAAAAAGCGAGGGCGGTGCCGTATGACCCCGCCCCGAGAACCGTTATAGATTCATTTGTTTGCATGATCGTAAATCAGGCGTCGAGGTTCTGTTGACCTTCCTGGCCTTGTTGCTCTGCACGCTTTTGCATGTAAGCAGAGAAGATGGCGTCAAAGTTCACCGGTGCCAGATTCAGCGGAGGGAACGTGCCACGATTCACTAAATTGGAAATTGTTTCACGTGCGTACGGGAACAATACGTTAGGACAGAATGAGCCCAGCGTATGAGCCTTGTTCGCTTCTGGCATCTCGCCAATAGCAAAAATACCGGCCTGTTGAACTTCGCACAAAAAGGCTGTTTCTTCGCCCAAAGAGGCGGTTACCGTTACTGATAGCGTTACTTCGTAGACATTTTCTTCAAGCTGCGCTGTCTTGGTATCCAAATCCAGCTTTACTTCAGGCTTCCACTCTTTAGTGAAAACGCCAGGGGCATTAGGCGATTCAAAAGAGATGTCCTTTGTATAAATACGCTGAATATTAAACTGAGGACCCTGGGCCTGTTGTCCGTTAGGGGCGCCGTTTTGTTGATTTTCTTCTGCCATGCTGCTTCCTACTTATATTTTTAAGTTGCACCCTGCTGCTTACGCAAGCAGTGCATCGAGTTTGTTTTGTGCTTCCAGTGCATACATTTCATCACAACCACCAACATGGTGTTCGCCAATGAATATTTGCGGCACCGTGTAGCCACCATTTGCACGCGTGATCATCTCGTCACGTCGCTCGGGCTGCACATCAATTTCAATTTCTGTGTAACTGACACCTTTTTGCTCTAACAGTGCTTTCGCACGATGACAAAAAGGACAATAACCTTTTGTATAAATTTCGACCTTGCTCATATTTACCTTATTTGGCCAGAGGAAGGCTGGCATTCTGCCAGGCGTTCATCCCGCCTTTTAACACTTTAACATTGCTGAACCCGGCCTTGGCCATCGCATTTCCGATAGCACGGGCGCTACTGCCCATTGCGCATACAACAATAATGGGTTTGTCCTTCTGGTTTTCAAGCTTTTTGAAGTCGCGGCTTTTCACTTCTTCCTGCTTCAACTGTCTTGCACCCAGAATATGGCCAGATTTGAACTCTTTAGGTGAGCGTACATCCAACACTACCGCATCGCTCTTATTTACCAGTTGGGTGAGTTCGTGTGTACCGACTTCTTTAACCGGTGAAGTAAATCCAGCAACGAAGCTGTACACCAACATGGCTACCAGGGCCACCCAGAGGCCAGCCAGAATAATATTATTGCTCGCAAATTCGATGAGCTGATCCATGACTTCTAACCTTACAGATCATAAAAATGAGAGCAAAGTATATAGAAAATCAGCGCAGAAACCAGCGCAGAACGCTCATCTGTCTTCCTATTGCTGTGATTTTTCCTGCATAGAAGACAGTTTTACTGCAGGCGAACATCGGCTTTACTTGCTGGGGGGGGGAAAAACTGGTGAAATGTATCCAGAATGATGGCGCCAGATGTAAAACATGAACAATAAGCAGTATCAACGAATGACTATGCTCAGGTACACTCTTGTGTGCATGTTGATGCTGATCACAGGCAATGTGCTCGCGCAGGCCTCAGACCAGCAAAAGCTGGCGGAATTGCAGGCTCAGCTAAAGCAGCGTCAGGAAACCCTGAAAGCAAATCAGGCCAATGCACAGGAGCTGCAGGAAGTACTGGCTGAGTCTGAAAGACAAATCGGCCAGGCGGCCCGGGCGCTTAACGATACCCAGCAATCATTATCTCAAAACCAGCAACAGCAAGCCTCGCTCCGCGAAGAACAGCAGGCGCTAAAAGACGCAATTGTCGCTCAGCAATCAATGCTGGCCAGTCAGTTGCGCAGTGCATTTATGGCAGGCCACTACGATTACGCCAAAATGATGTTTTATCAGCAGGAAGCAAAATCCTTCGAACGTGTGCTCACTTACTACAAATATGTCAGCAGGGCGCGCAAAGCTGAAATTGATAAGTTTAAGCAAAATGTAGCGCGACTTGAGCAGGTTAATGCAGAGCTTGAGCAAAAAGCCAGTGAGTTGGAAGCATTACTGGCGCGTCAGCAAAATCAAAAATCGGCATTGCAGGCCCGGCAGCAGGATCGGGAACAAACCCTGGCCAGACTTAACCAGAAAATTGCCAGCGATGCCGCCCAGGTCAGGGAATTACAGGCATCAGAACAGGCACTTATTGAAGCGATAGAGCAGGCACGACGTGCCGCTGAACAGGCCAAGCAGAAAATGGCCGGGCTGGCTCAGTCAAAGGGACGTCTGCCGGTACCTGCTGACGGTAAGGTTCGTCGCCTGTTTGGCGAGCGTCGACAGGGACAGGTGCGCTGGAAAGGCATCGTTATTGAAGCATCAGAGGGACGTCAGGTTAATTCTATCGCCTCTGGTCAGGTACTCTATGCGAACTGGCTTAAAGGCTTTGGTCTGGTGACCATTGTTGACCACGGTAAAGGCTACATGAGTGTTTATGGTCATAACCAGGCGTTACTCAAGCAAGCCGGTGACAAAGTTGCTCAGGGCGATGCGATCGCACTGGTTGGTCAAAGTGGTGGTCAAAGCTATCCAAACCTTTATTTTGAAATCCGGCATAAAGGGAAGGCGCTGAATCCTGCCTCATGGTTGGCGCTGTAATATGGCTCTGGCGAACACTCTGCAACGCGTTATGACAGTAATACGTGCTAAAACATTACATCTGTTCAGCATTGCTTTGCTTTTGCTTACCTTTGGCCCGGTAAGCGCAGCAACTGACCCTCGCATTGTAATTATTCTCGACGATTTAGGGTATCGGCAAACTGATACAGCCGCGCTTTCTCTGCCCCAGGGTGTTACCTTTTCGGTATTACCGTTTACACCTCTGGGTCGAAGCCTGGCTGATAAAGCCAGCGCACAGGGACGTGATATCATGCTACACATGCCGATGGAGTCATTAGGTGCAGATAATCTTGGGCCTGCGGCACTAACCAGCGCAATGCTTCCGCAGGATATTTCGGCTACGCTTAAGCGCTCACTGGATTCTTTGCCCCAGGCTATTGGGGTGAACAATCACATGGGCAGCAAACTCACTGAACAGCCTCTGGCAATGCAAAGTGTTATGCAGGTGGTGAAAGAACGCGGCTTATTTTTTGTAGACAGTCGAACCACTGCACAGTCAGTAGCCGAAGGTGTGGCAAAAAAGATGGGGGTGCCAGCGTTGCGCCGTCATATTTTTCTAGATCACCAGCCCACCACTGCCTTCATGAAAATTCAGTTTGCCAGACTGGTACACCGGGCACACCAGCATGGGGTAGCGGTCGCTATTGCTCATCCGTATCCGCAAACGCTGGCCTTTTTGAACGATGCGCTAGCGCAGGAGTTTGATGTCAGGCTGGTACCGGTCAGTGATGTGTTGCCAGCGATAAACGAGAAGATACCTGATACACAGGTAGCTGATGCATTATTAAGCGCACCAGAATAATTAAATTTTGATCAAAGTGTTTTGAAATGGCGTTTAATGTTATAATATAACGTTCATTGTTCAATCAGACTGGATAGCGCCCGTGGCATTACCGACCGACAATCCATCCAAACTCGATAAACTGGGGATCTGGATCTCCAGCCTGTGTGCGGTTCACTGTTTGTCACTGCCTGTTTTGGTGCCATTATTACCGCTTGTTTCTTCAACATTTTTTGCGCAAACCTGGTTTGAACGCACGATTCTGCTTTTCTCAATGCTGATTGGTGCAATAGCACTCATTTCAGGCGCTGTTCGCTTTCACGGGCAGTATTACCCGGTTGCTATTATCAGTGCTGGCGGATTAATTTACTGGCATAAAAACTTTCTGGGTGAGCAGTTTGAGCCGTTTACTATTGCGGCAGGTGCAATGCTGATAGTTCTTGCTCATGTTATTAACATGCGTCTTATCAGAAAAACACGATTTCAGCGACGCAAGCCCACCTATACGCAAACGCTTTCCAGCGTCACCAAATAAGCGCTAACGCCAGCGGGTTTAAAGCAGTACTCGTCTGGCTTCGTCCGGCACGTTGGTAAATATACCGTCAACGCCCCAGTCTCTGAGCATTTGCATATCCAGAGGGTCATCTACGGTAAAAACCAGTATTTGCAAACCTTCTGCTTTTGCCATTCTGACCAACTCTTCATCCACCACGTCCAGGCTAACGTGTACAGAATACGCATTAAGCTTCCGTGCGAACTCAACGCCTTCCTCCGGGTAAGAGGAAGTCAGCGCGCCTAGCTTTAAATCGGGTTCAAGCTGATGAATGCGTTTGAGCCAGCGGTGGTTAAACGACGAAACAATGATGTTGTCTCTGGGCATGGCAATATGCTGTAAAGATGCATCCAAACACTGAAGCCAGCGCGGGATATCATACAGCGATTTAATTTCAATATTGCACATTGCGTCAGCAGGCAGACAACCTAACGCATCAGTCAGAAACGGAATTTGTTCGCCTTCGCCGGCATCCAGCGAGCGCAGGTACTCAAGACTTGAGTTGTTGATTTGTCCGTGACCGTTGGTGGTTCTTTCCAGGCGGCGATCATGGATAACAATAATCTCATTCTCTACCTGGTAGGTGTCAAACTCAATGCCGGTTGCCTGTTGTTCCATAGCAAGACGAAAGGCTTTGCGGGTATTCTCAGGGGCTTGTTTGCTTGCGCCGCGATGCGCCAGAATCCACATTACTGCGCTCCTTTAGCCAATTTATGTGTTTTTACCGTCTCGTAGACTGAGGCTGACGTTACCAGAATTCCGCCCAGCAAAGTCTTCCAGCCAGGGGCTTCTCCCAACAGAATCACTGCCAGAATCACACCATAAAATGGCTGCATACAGGCAATGAGCGAAAATGTCGTTGCTTTAAGATGTGTCAGAGAGGCTGCAATAAGGGCGTGCGGTAAAGCGGTAAATACGGTACCCAGCGCGATCAACAGGCCCCATGTGGAGAGCTGTGCATCAGGTAAGCCTCCGGTGGAAAGTGGCACCAGACAAATACATACCAACAGGATTTGCCAGGCCATTGCCTTTGCGCCTGAATACTGAGAAAAGTGCTGGCGGTGGACCAGATTCCGGATTGCATAAAGTACCGCAGAAATTATTCCTACCACTACGCCCAGCGTCACATCATTATTCAGCGTATTTTCAGGCACAATTAAAGCGATACCCAAAAATACAACGATGGCGCTGATTAAGTCCTGCCAGGATAAGCGGCTACGTTCGAAAAAGGGCTCAATCAGTACCGTGATTACCGGAAAGGTAAATAGCGCTATCATTCCTACCGATACACCGGCATATTGCATTGCTGCGAAATACGTTACCCAGTGCATCGCCATCAGAATGCCCAGTGCAATAGCAATGCTGTAATCTTTTTTACTGTTTAACCGAAACGATGTTTTTGTGACGGCCATGAACGCGAATAACGCCAGGCACGCGAACACCGAACGGCCCAGTGTGATATCACGAGCCGATAGAGGAATAATCTGGGAAAACAGGGCCGTTCCGCCTAGCAGAACGACCGTGAGGTGCAGCGTAATGAGGCTGCGTTTGACCGGATCCATTTAGACGGATTCAGGCTCTTGTGTATCAGTATTAGCAGACATCGTTTGCGCATTATAGGCAAAGTGTTCTCCCAGGCGAGTGACCTGGCCTGCGCTCAGATCTTCAAACTCTATGGCACCTGGTTCAAAACAGGCTACGATAGTTGAACCTAACTTAAACCGGCCTAATTCGTCACCTTTCTTAATATGAACACTGTGCTCGCCTTCTGTGTCATATTGCCAGTGCTGTACATTTTTGCCCGCCGGAGGGGTTACAGTGCCCGCCCAGATGGTTTCGATGCTTGCTACAATTGTTGCACCGACCAATACCATCGCCATTTTACCCACCGGAGTATCAAACAAGGCAACCACACGTTCGTTGCGCGCGAACAGTCCGGGGATGTTGCTGGCTGTTAACGGATTGACTGAAAACAGTTCACCTGGAACATAAATCATGTCAGTTAACGTACCATCAACCGGCATATGAATACGGTGGTAATCGCGGGGAGCCAAATAAACAGTAGCAAATTTGCCGCCCTTGAATGGCTTGGCTAGCTCGGGTTTGCCGCCAAGCAGGGTGGTAAGACTATAATTGTGGCCTTTCGCCTGAAAAATACTGTCATCCAGAATATCGCCAAACTGACTAACAGCGCCGTCTACCGGATGTACAAGAGTATTCTCGTCACCCTCAATGGGGCGCGCATCAGGTTGCAAAGGACGGGTAAAGAAATCATTAAAGGTTTTATAGTGCTCTGGCTGAGAATACAACGCCTCGTGCATATCAACCTTATAATGCTTGATAAACAGTTTGATCAACCAGGTTGTTAGCTTACCGGCACGCGCCGAGGCAAGCTTACCAATTAGCCTGGAAACCAGGTGTTTAGGTAACAAATATTGAAGGTTAACTTTTAACCAGTCCAGCACAATGCTTCTCCTTTATTGAACAGCGCGATTGTACCGTATCTGATACGGATAAAAAGGAATTTACGGTTATGAGAACAAGCTGGATGGCATAACGGCAACCTAAGTTGCCATTATTTTAAAATGGTCCGCTGTGGCTGGGACGATTTTCTTCCATAGAGGTCAGAATTTTATGATAGCTGGCATAGCGAGCAGGGCTTATTTTACCCATCTCGGTGGCTTCCCTAATCAGACATCCCGGGTCATTAAGATGCTTACAGTCACGAAATTTACAGCCTCCCAGAAAATCACGAAATTCAATGAATCCCCAGGTGACTCGCTCGACCGGAAGATGCCACAAACCGAATTCTCTGACACCGGGAGAGTCAATCAAATCACCCCCCGCTGGCAAATGTAACAGCTTTGCTGCGGTGGTGGTGTGCTGTCCAAGCCCTGAGTTATCCGAAATCGCGCCAACCAGTTCCTGCGCATCAGGCAAAACCTGATTAATTATACTGGATTTGCCTACCCCGGACTGACCGACAAAAATACTGACTTTGTCTTTTAAAATACCGTTAAGGGTTTCAATGCCCTGCTGCGTTTTACAGCTGGTGAAATAAACGGCGTATCCCAGGGATTCATAATCGGCCAGTTGCTGACGGGTTTCCGATAAGGTTGCCTCATCCATCAGTTCAACTTTATTAAGCACGATAACCGGAGTGATGCCGATATCTTCACAGGCTACGATGTAACGATCGATAATATTCAGCGATAAGCTGGGCATCACAGCACTGACGATGATAATTTGATCGATGTTGGCTGCAATAGGTTTAACACCATCATAGAAATCAGGACGGGTGAGCACAGATTGCCGGTCTTTGACAATTTCAATGACACCACTTACGCCTTCTTGTTGCTCATCCGGTGCGTCAAACAGCACATGATCACCACACACTACTGATTCGATAGTGCGGCGGATATGACATCGGGCAACCTGACCAGATGCATCTTCCACATCGGCATGTTTTCCAAAACGACCGACAACTGTGCCGCTTTGCAAAGAGGAGGTGTCAGCGCTCGCTGCTGACAGAGTGTCTTGCTTGTCGTTTAAACGGCGCTTGCGGTTAGCCGCAACCTGACGTTTCTGACGCTGGGTGAGTTTAGGTTTCTTCGCCACGATTCCATGATAAGTTAGCGTATACTATGCCAATCATAACGTTTGTATGGCGCAGGTGCCATGTTAAAAGCGTAAAAGAAAAGGACAGAGATAATGAGTAAGCACGATTTGAACCTGGTATGGATTGACATGGAGATGACCGGGCTCGATCCCGAAACCTGTAAAGTACTGGAAATCGCAACCATTGTGACCGATCCGCAGCTCAACATCCTGGCTGAAGGGCCGGTTATCGCTGTTCATCAGCCAGACAGCATTCTTGATGGCATGGACGAGTGGTGTACAAAAACGCATGGCGAAAGTGGCCTGACCGCGAGGTGTCGCGAAAGTCGGGTAAATGAAGATGAGGCTGCTCGCCAGACAATCGCGTTTTTGCAAGAGTATGTAGACGCAGGCAAATCGCCGCTTTGTGGTAACACCATCGGCCAGGATCGCCGGTTCATGGTGAAATATATGCCAGAGCTGGAAGCATACTTCCATTATCGCAGTATCGATGTCAGCACAATAAAAGAGCTGACCCGACGCTGGAAGCCTGAGGCATTGGAAGGATTTACTAAAAAGGGCGTTCATCTGGCTCTGGATGATATTCGTGAATCTATTGAAGAATTGAAATTCTATCGTGAGAAAGTGTTTAGTATTTAGGCACTCAAACGGCTTTTTTGCAGATTTCTTCTCATTAGGTGTTGCGCATTGCCAAAAATTTTGTACAATGCGCTCCACTTTTACGAGACACCCTGTTTCGCAAAAGTATTGAAAGATGATTGCGGGAATAGCTCAGCTGGTAGAGCACAACCTTGCCAAGGTTGGGGTCGCGAGTTCGAATCTCGTTTCCCGCTCCAATTTTTCAATGCCTTCTTTATGCGGGAATAGCTCAGCTGGTCGAGTACATACCTCGTCACGAAGTGATTGCCAAGACTTGGCAAGTGACGAAGAAATCGGTCAGATGAACGAAAGAACGCACACAATGCGGGAATAGCTCAGCTGGTAGAGCACAACCTTGCCAAGGTTGGGGTCGCGAGTTCGAATCTCGTTTCCCGCTCCAATTTTCTTTTCTATCCATATATAAGTAGCTCAGCTGGTCGAGCACATACCTCGTCACGAAGTGATTGCCAAGGTTGGGGGCGCGACACCGTGGTTGGCAGTTATCAATCTGTTTCCCGCTCCAATTTTCAAAGTCTTACCCATATATAAGTAGTTCAGCTGGTCGAGCACATACCTCGTCACGAAGTGATTGCCAGGGTTGGGGTCGCGACAACGTGGTTGGCAGTTACGAATCTCGTTTCCCGCTCCAATTTTCAAAGTCTTACCCATATATAAGTAGTTCAGCTGGTCGAGCACATACCTCGTCACGAAGTGATTGCCAAGGTTGGGGTCGCGACAACGTGGTTGGCAGTTACGAATCTGTTTCCCGCTCCAATTTTCTTTTCTATCCATATATAAGTAGCTCAGCTGGTCGAGCGCATATCTCGTTACGAGGTCATCGACAGGAGGGAAGTGACGCAGACATGCTAATTCGAATAGAGCAATTAGCTGAACAGTCACCTTTTACTCGATATACGTATCGGCACCTTTATATAAAGTGCACTGATGGTAGAAGATTATCTCGTTATTCCGGTTTCAGGTGCTCATCTTATAACCTCGGTTTTGATGTGATGAGCAGTTGAGAACTTACCTGCCAGTGCAAAATAATTCACATCAGCTAGTTTGCAATTTTTTGTTCAGCGATTTATCTTACTGGTCTTACCAGATAAAACGAAGAATACTATGTCTCAATCAAATCCACTTCGTGCTTTCGCCAAGAAAGTGAACACATATCCTTCATGGCTATCGCGCCGCCTGTTAACGTGGATGTTCCGGTACAAAGTTAAGCTGACTCGTACTGTAAGTCTTGAGATCCTAAGTACCGATCTACAATCTGTCACGTTCAGGCAGAAAAATTATAAAAAGGTGCAAAATCATATCGGAAGTGTTCATGCAGCAGGTATGGCGCTGCTGGCGGAGTCAGCGACCGGTTTTGTTGTTGGCACGAATTTACCGGGTGACAAGCTTCCACTGATAAAATCAATGAAGCTGAATTATGTGAAGCGAGCAACGGGGGATATGACAGCTGTTGCCACATTGACGGACGAACAAATCGAATTAATGAATACGCAGGATAAAGGGGAAGTGATGGTGCAGGTTACCGTCACCGACGCGGCCGGTATAGAGCCTGTTACCTGTGAGATGTTATGGGCATGGGTGCCCAAAAAACGTTAAAACAGCTACAACATTATTAACCTGTGGTGTAATTAGACTCCTTTTTACAGCAGTAACTTCGGCGCTGTAACATGACAGTGGTGTGAACTTTCAGTGAACCCACTGTCCACTGTATTGACATTCCTTTCGGGCAAATCTACAACTCATTAAACATGCGCATTACCGACAGCGCATATTCTATTGCCATGCTGAAGTAGAGCTATGGCTCTCCGTCTTTAACTCATATATGGTTAATACAGAGAATGACAACGCCCAAACTCTCGCGAAAGCGCCTTAATACACGCCGGTTTCATGATCCTAAAAACTATCCTTATGGTTTCTCACGCTCAGGAGACTTTACGATTGCCGAGAGCCGGGCGCTATCTGAATACGGCGCCTTACTGCAGGCGCTCACCGATGGTGTGATAGAGCCTGCCAGTGATTCTGAAGAAAAGATCCTGGCCGTTGCGCGGGGAAATGCCTTGCCACAAACACTTGTTGAACGGGTTTGGCTTAAATATCTTAAGCGAATACACCGGGTGCGGCCGCGCGGTATGCATGGTTGCTTTGCAACAGAACCGCAAAGTGATGCTGTTGATGAAGATGCGCTGCCCGACTTCGTACCATCTGAAAATCCTGAATCCTGATGTGTTACCAAAATGTTAATTTATTCTAAATTAAGGGCGGTGATTTGGCTTACGTGAAATATACATCCTATTTATTTTCTATATAGGAATATATGTCTCACTTTTTTGTGTTTTTACTGTTTTAACTTTTGTACTCCTTCGATATAGTCCGGCTATAGGGTTAATTTCGATTCCGGGCAACCAAAGGAGAGACGACAGTGAAAATGATGTCGGGCGCCGCCATGGTGGTGGAAGCGCTAAAAGATGTAGGTGTAACACACGTATTTGGTTATCCCGGTGGAGCAGTGCTTGATATTTATGATGCGTTATTCGCTCAGGATGCGGTAAAGCACGTACTGGTTCGCCACGAACAGGCGGCAGCGCATATGGCAGATGGTTATGCACGTTCTACCGGTAAAACCGGTACCGTGCTGGTGACCTCAGGCCCTGGTGCCACGAATACCATTACCGGTATCGCGACGGCTTATATGGATTCTATTCCGATGGTCGTACTTTCCGGGCAGGTTCCCTCAATGCATATTGGTGAAGATGCGTTTCAGGAAACCGATATGGTGGGTTGCTCGCGCCCAATTGTTAAACACAGCTTTCTGGTTAAGCGAGCTGTGGATATTCCTGAAGCCATTGCCAAAGCATTTTATATTGCCAATACGGGTCGCCCCGGTCCGGTGGTTGTTGATTTGCCCAAGGATATTGTCAATGTTCAGGAAGAACATCCGTATGAATTTCCGACAGATGTCACGATGCGTTCCTATAACCCGACGCAAAAGGGCCATGCCAAGCAAATTAAAAAGGCGGTGCAGTCACTGACCAAAGCAAAGCGTCCGGTGCTATATGTCGGTGGTGGCGCTATTGCATGTGATGCGTCATCGCTGGTGACAGAGCTGGCAGAGCTGCTTCACGCACCGGTTACCTGCACCCTGATGGGGTTAGGCGCAATCTCTGGTACGCACGATCAATTTGTCGGCATGCTTGGGATGCATGGCACGCTTGAAGCCAACAAGGCTATGCACAATGCTGATTGCATCCTTGCGCTTGGTGCACGCTTTGATGATCGCGTGACTAATAATGTCGATAAGTTCTGTCCCCATGCAGATATCATCCACGTTGACATCGATCCGGCGTCAATTTCAAAAACGGTTAATGCGCATATTCCGGTCGTGGGAAGTGTCGATAAGGTCGCTCAGCAATTGCTTAAAGCGCTGGAGTCGTATGATTTTAGTGAGCAGCCCACAAAGGTTTCAGAATGGTGGGAGCAAATCAACCAGTGGCGCAGTAAACAGTGTCTTAGCTATACGTCGTCGACTGAAACAATTAAACCGCAGGCTGTTATCGAGTCGCTTTACAAGCATACCAATGGTGATGCCTTTGTCAGTTCAGATGTAGGCCAGCACCAAATGTTTGCAGCGCTGTATTACCCTTATAAAAAGCCGCGCCAGTGGATTAATTCAGGCGGTCTGGGCACGATGGGGTTTGGTCTGCCGGCCGCGATGGGCGTACAGTTTGCTCACCCAAACGCAGTTTCAGTGGTGGTGACCGGCGACGGTAGTATTCAGATGAACATTCAGGAGCTGTCGACCTGTTTGCAATACAACCTGCCAGTAAAAATTATTTCTTTGAACAATCGCGCGCTGGGTATGGTTCGTCAGTGGCAGGATATGATTTATAAAGGTCGCCATTCTCACTCTTATATGGAGTCTATGCCTGATTTTGTAAAACTGGCAGAAGCCTATGGTCACGTCGGGATTAAAGTGAATCACCCCGATGAATTAGATGATGCGATGAAAACCTGCTTCAGTCATAAAGACAGGCTGGTATTTATGGA
This sequence comes from Salinimonas iocasae, assembly GCF_006228385.1. Taxonomy (GTDB): domain Bacteria; phylum Pseudomonadota; class Gammaproteobacteria; order Enterobacterales; family Alteromonadaceae; genus Alteromonas; species Alteromonas iocasae. Next base: position 3,433,383 of record NZ_CP039852.1, on the reverse strand, counting down.
TATCGCAGTGGATCAGAATGAGCATGTCTATCCCATGCAGATTAAATTTGGTGCCATGGATGACATGCGCCTGAGCAAGACGGAGCGCACCTGATGAAAAGAATCATTTCAGTATTGATGGAGAATGCACCCGGGGCGCTATCGCGGATTGTGGGTGTTTTTTCTCAGCGCGGTTACAATGTTGACTCCCTTTGCGTAGCGCCAACCGATGATGCATCGCTGTCTCGGCTAACCATCACAACCCACGGTGATGACAGGATCATCGAGCAAATTACCAAACAGGTTAATAAGCTGATTGATGTGCTCAAGGTGGTGGATCTGACCGAAAACGCACATGTTGAGCGCGAGCTGATGCTGGTCAAAGTCGCTACGCGTACTGAAACGATGCGTGCAGAGGTAAAGCGCAATGCGGATATCTTCAGGGCGCGTATTGTGGATGTCAATTCATCAAACTACACCATTGAAATCACCGGTACTACCGATAAGCTCGATGCATTTGCCACCACGATGAATCAGTGTGCTGAAATCATCGAGTCGTCGCGAACCGGCGTATGTGGTTTGGCGCGTGGGGAGCGTGCATTGCGGCCCTGATTTATATTCAGGGGTTGCCGTAGTAGGCTTCTACCCGCAGTGCGACACCATAGGATGGTTTAAAGTCTTCATCGCGGGTGAACAGTACAAAAGGTTCTACTTCGAAAAAAAGCCAGTCGCGGGTGGGGTTGGTACGCAGTTTTGCACTGGTATAGACCTCGCCCAGTCTGTAATTCGGACGGGATTCGCCCTCGGTGAACAGGGTATAGACCATGGCGGTTTTGTCATCTACCGGCTGTAAAAACTGGGCTTCATGACGCCAAATCCAATCCTCACTCCGGTCACGATAGAAAAATCGATTATTAAACCGAAACACATGGTCTCGCTTGCTGATGTACTGCACGGTAGCGCCAAGTTCTGCGCCAAACTCATCCCGGGTAAAGGCGTAAGCCTCAGCATCATAAAACAGCGCCAGCTGGTTCGAATACGCCGCCATATCCTCGAAGCGGGCTTTTACATAGGCTTGATAACGACGACCTGTGCCAATCTTATAAGACATATGTGAGCTTTCACTGGAGCGATATCGCAACGCGATAGTGGTGTTTCTGCGTTGGCGCTCAATGGGCTGACGTGCCGCCTTAATTGAGGCATTTTGCTGCGTGTCTTCGTCATCACTTAACAGCAGGTCGACACGGTTTTCCAGCGCGGGAAGCTGTACCCGAATTTTAAACCTGACGTCAAATTCTGATAAATCCCGGGTGCGGGGTTCCCAGCCAAGACTGATTCGCCCCTCAGCCCGGGCATCTTCGTGCCGTTGAGAGCCCTGTAGCGCGAAAAAGCTATCAATCTGCTGCACGGTATAATTCATGGATTCAGTCAGATTCTGCTGCCATAAATCCATCCAGGTATCATTTAGAGGGACCGATGCACTTTGCGCTACCGGAGTGGGTGGGGCTGTTGCAGGCGCAGTCAATACGTCACCGGGCATTGCCAGTAACGAACATACTGCTAAAGTTAAACACGCCATACCCTGCCTTACTACTTATCCTTCCTACATCAAGCATTAAGTTATATGCAGGTGAAGTCAAATAGATCCTTCATACGTAAGCATCTTTGTCATCTGCCATTACAAAACGCCAAAAATATTGTGGTGAAAGCGAAGGCTGGCAATGGCATACTGTAGTTGCATATTTATAGGAGATGGTTATGGGTATTAGCGTCTGGCAATTGCTGATTATACTTGCGATTGTGGTTTTGTTGTTCGGAACAAAACGATTGAAAAGTATCGGCTCTGACTTGGGCGGTGCCATCAAGGGCTTCAAAAAAGCGGTTGATGATGATCAGAATGAGACAAAGAAAGATGCTGATTTTGAGCAAAACCAGCAAATGGAAAATAAAGAGAAGCCGACTGCCACAACTACACAGAGCGACGTTAAAGAAAAATCCTGATGTTTGATATCGGTTTTTGGGAACTGTTGGTCATAGGTGTCCTGGCGCTATTGGTACTGGGCCCGGAGCGCCTGCCCGGTGCCATTCGCTCGACCATGAATACGGTACGGGGTGTGCGTAATGCTGCCAGTGGATTTAAGCAAGAGGTTGAGCATCAGCTCAGGGTGCATGAACTTCACGAAAATTTGAAAAAAGCAGAGCAGCAGGGGCTAAAAGATATTTCGCCGGATCTGAAAAAAAGCGTAGACGAGCTCAAAGATGCAGCCGAATCTGTGCAGGAACCCTATAAGAAAAAACAATGACCGACGCTAACAATCTGATTTCGCATCTTGTTGAATTGCGAAATCGCATATTACGTGCATTACTCAGTGTACTGGCTGTATTTCTTTGTCTGGTTTATTTTGCTGAAGATCTTTATCACTATCTTGCCAGCCCTCTGATGGCAGTCTTACCTGAAAATGCCTCAATGATCGCCACCGATGTGGCATCGCCGTTTTTCGCCCCCTTTAAGCTGACACTGGTATTGTCATTTTTTATTGCAATACCCTATGTGCTTTATCAGGTTTGGGCATTCATCGCGCCGGGTTTGTACAAAACTGAGAAAAAGCTCGTTATGCCGCTACTGGTCTCAAGCACCTTGCTTTTTTATGCCGGTATGGCCTTTGCGTATTTTGTGGTTTTTCCCCTGGCGTTTGCGTTTTTCACCAGTGTCGCTCCAAGCGGCGTTACGGTGAGTACCGATATTTCTTCTTACCTCGACTTCGTTTTGAAATTATTCTTTGCTTTCGGCGTGTCATTTGAAATTCCCATCGCCATCATTCTGATGTGCTGGACCGGCGTAACAGATGCAAAATCACTGCGTGCAAAACGGCCCTTCGTCATTGTCGGGGTATTTGTTATCGGCATGCTGCTGACCCCACCTGATGTCATTTCTCAAACCCTGTTGGCCTTACCTATGTGGTTACTGTTCGAGGTGGGTGTCATTGTCGGCGGCTTTTACAGTAAAAATAATCATTCAGATGAGCAGGAAGATAACCCTGCAACTGATAATTGAGTGAGTTAATGTTGGAGAAATCACAATGAAATGGTTTGCCTGTTTAAGCGCAGGAATAGTCTTATTGACTGGCGCTAAAAGTGTTGCAGCGAACGAACACACTGAACTGGAAAAATGTGCGCAGATAGCCGATAACCCGGCCAGACTGGAGTGCTTCGATGCCTACGCCAGTGACATATTGCAAAGCAAAGCCGCGAAGAAAACGGTCAGACAACAGTCAGGCTCCTCAGAGGTAAAGCCGGCTAATCGCACTGCAGGCAGAAAAGCCGATACCACTTCAACGGCCCCGCAACCTGAACAGACAGCACGCAAATCAGAAACTGCGGTGAAAGAATTTGGTTTAGAAAATCGCCAGAAACCCGATAAAGAAGAAGTGGAGGAAGTAACCAGTGCAGTCATTGGTCTGGAAAAGAGTCCCCGTGGCAAACTGATTCTGAAACTTGAAAATGGCATGATCTGGCAGCAGAAAAATGATGGTTATTTCAAAGCTGAAATCAGTGATAAGGCGACGGTATCTCGCGGCTTTTTTGGCGTATTTTACCTCGGCGTAGAAGGGACTAACCGTCGTATCAAAGTAGAGCGGATTGACTAAATGCAATGGTTTGACGCCGGCGTAAACTTACTGGATAGCCGGTTTGCCCCCCATGAGGTGATCAACAGGGCGCGGGAGAATAATGTCACCGGGCTTTGTCTGATCACCACTGAGCCGTCAGAATGGGAGGCGGCAGCAGCGCTGTATCAGCAGTACCCCGATACACTGTGTTATACGATAGGCGTTCATCCACATAACGCGCGCCTGGTAACAGATGATGATTTAAAACGGCTGGAGCAGTTGGCCACAGCGCCGGGCGTGGTAGCCGTGGGCGAGTGCGGTTTAGATTTTAATCGTGACTTTTCGCCCCGCGATACTCAGGTCGCGGTATTTAAAGCACAACTTGACATAGCACAGCGGTTACACAAGCCTGTTTATTTGCATGAGCGTGATGCGTTTGAGCATCAGATCGCCTGTTTAGAGCAGGTGAAGGGTATTGAAGGTATTGCGCATTGTTTTACCGGCACCTCTGAACAAATGCAGGCTTATCTTGCTCGTGGACTTTATATTGGGATTACTGGCTGGCTTTGCGATCCGAAGCGGGGGGAATCCTTAAGAGAGGCGCTGCAGGACCTGCCGTTGGACAGGCTGATTTTAGAAACCGACGCGCCGTATCTGTTTCCCAAAAACAAGCGCCCCCGAAAACGTAATAACGAACCTGCGTTCATCAGCGCAGTTGCAGAGGAAGTCGGAGCACTTCTTAATAAACCGATAGAGGATATCGCTGCGGTGAGTGTGACTAACACATTTCGCCTGTTTGGACTGTAATACAGGGCTGACATGATGCAGTTTGATGCGAGCACCCCGCGCAATTATGACGGCTGGCTGTTACTGGTTTTTGTCCTGGTAGCAGGCTTTCTGGCTTTCATCTATCAGACACTTACGCCATACCAAAGCAATGAAGCATCAGTCAGCGCACTCTCCTATCACGTGGAAGCCGAAGAGGGATCCTCTCTCACTGAGGTTATGGCCTCATCCCGGAATACCTGGAATCCGGTAAGCAACCCGGTCAACCTGGGGATGCATGAGGCCGGTCACTGGTTTCGATTTACGTTACCTGCGCGTGCATCTCAGCAAGATTATATTCTTGAAATAAATTACCCGCTTTTAGACAACGTAGATGTATTCGTCTTTGATTCGTCCGGCCAAACACTGTTGCAGCATTTTGTCAGTGGTGACGAGCGTATCTACATTCAGCGAAGTTTGCTGGTACCCACGCTGGCATTCGAGCTTCCTTCTACCTCTGGTGCTTTGCAGGTTTATCTGCGCGTTGAGAGCTCAGGCTCTATAAAAGTGCCGCTGCGCTACTGGGAAAAAGAGCGGTTCGTCAGTTATACCGCATCCCATAACCTGATGATGGGACTATTCCTGGGCGTATTGTTTGCGGTAGGTGTCAGTAACTTCTTTTTATTTATTACCAACCGCAGCACCACATTTTTTGTTTACTCTGGCTATGTGTTTTCACTGGCGCTGACCATCGCTGCTATGCACGGTATCGGCTATGCGATTATCTGGCCCGAGCTGGTTTGGTTTCAGGGCCGCGCGGTGGCTATTTTTGCCAATGCGACCATCATGTTTGCTGTCCTTTTTTCTGACCGGATCCTTAGCGTTTCCCGATACAGCGCGCGGCTGTCCCGTGCACTGAAAGTCGTGGCCGGATTATTTTTTATAAGCTTGCTGGTTAGCTTTATTCTTCCTTACAGCTTCCTGATTAAAACGTTTCTGATCATGGTCAGTTTTACCGTGATTTTTACGCTTTCCGTTGGTATATGGATAGCCATTAAAGGGGTTCGTATTGCCCGTTACTATGCATTTGCCTGGTTTATTTTGCTACTCAGTGCATTTACTGCCAGCCTGGACAATCTCGGTATTATCACCTCACCGGTGCCCTCAAATTTTTTGCTGATGCTGGGAGCCAGTATCGAAACGCTGCTGCTGGCCCTGGTGCTGGCAATTAATTACAGTCATAACCGCGAGCAGGTATTTGCCATCAAAGAACAGGCACTGTCGCAGGAAAAAGCGATGCTCAAAACCCGTGAAGAGCTTTTAAATGTGCAACAGCAGTATCAGGATGATCTTGAATATCAGGTTCAGGAGCGCACGCTTGAGCTGGAAGTTGCGCTCAGGGAGTTGTCCGATGCCAATCAGGAGCTGTCGACCCTGAACACGACAGACCCGCTCACCGGCATTCGCAACCGGCGTCATTTTGATAAGCGTTTACAGGCAGAGAGCCGACGCAGCCGGCGTGAACAGACGCCTTTGTCTATTGCACTGATAGATATCGATCATTTCAAGCAGATTAATGACGACTATGGTCACACCGTCGGCGATGCCTGTCTGAGTCAGGTGGCAGCCCGGCTGAAAGAACAATTAAAGCGCCCCGGTGATGATGTGTGTCGCTATGGCGGAGAAGAATTTGTGGTGCTTCTGCCTAATACTGAGCTGACAGGGGCTCAGCAGGTGGCAGAATTTATGCGACAGGCAATAGCGGATGCGCCCCTTGATATTGATGGTAATAAACTGCATATCACTATCAGCGCGGGTGTTGCATCCAGCGTAATAATCAGTGATGGTCTGCAAGCGGAATTGTTTAATCATGCTGACAAGTTGCTGTATGCAGCCAAAGCCGCCGGCCGTAATAAGGTTATCGCCCAACAATTACCAGGACAGACTTCATGACGTTTTCTACTTTTCCATCCCGGCGCATGCGCCGTTTACGTTCTCACGATGCGCTGCGCGATATGGTGGCTGAAAATCACCTGAGTACCAACGATCTTATTTATCCTATTTTCATTTTGCCGGGAAGTAATCAGCGCGAAGCGGTTCCATCAATGCCGGGGGTTTTCCGTCAGTCAGTGGATTTATGGCTGAAAGAGTTAGATAAGCTGGTGGCGTCAGGTATTCGCACTTACGCACCTTTTCCGGTAACGCCTGCCGAGCTTAAAACAGACTGTGCCAGCGAAGCGTTTAATCCTGAAGGGCTGGTTCAAACAGCTATCCGTCAGATTAAGGCACGGTTTGACAACGTTATTATAATGTCTGATGTGGCACTCGATCCGTTTACCTCTCACGGGCAGGATGGCCTGATTGACAGCAACGGCTATGTGCTGAATGACGATACCGTTGCAGTCCTTCAGCAACAGGCATTGTCTCATGCCGAGGCGGGCGCTGATATGGTAGCACCATCGGACATGATGGACGGACGTATCGGCGCCATCCGCAACACGCTGGAAGATGCCGGGCATGTGAATACCTGTATCATGGCGTACTCAGCTAAGTATGCATCGGCTTATTATGGACCATTCAGAGATGCGGTCGGCTCAGCCGGCAATATTAAAGGTGGCAATAAAAAGTCCTATCAGATGGATCCTGCAAACAGCGATGAAGCTATTCACGAAATCGTAATGGATTTGCAGGAAGGGGCAGATATGGTGATGGTGAAGCCCGGCATGCCTTATCTGGATATCGTGCGCCGCTGTAAACAGGAACTGAAAGTACCTACATTTGCTTATCAGGTTAGTGGTGAATTTGCGATGCACCAGGCGGCATTTGCCAATGGCTGGTTGAGCAAAGAAGCGGTAATTCTTGAGTCATTGCTGGCATTCAAACGGGCAGGGGCCGATGGTATTTTAACTTACTTCGCCCCTGATGCGGCAGAACTGCTCAACCGCTAACCCAAAAATTACTGACAGCGTAACTCCCATCCGGCGCGGTGCTGTAGCCAGGTTTCATTGGCCAGCTCCGCGTTAATCAGCGGATGACTATTCAACCAGCCATCTGGTAACGTCAGCGTCCAGCGATCGCCATCAATGTCCAGGGTAACGTCAGGGATGTGCTTATTGTGTCTGCGCAGACACAGCACAGTAGCAAGGCGCAAAATTCTGACCAGCGCCAGTAACATGGGCTGAACTTCTTCGTGGTAGTTATCAAACACCGCTGTATTAATGGTCAGGCGGTGCGAAAGCACCAGGTCACGAATAGCTTCACGCTGTAACCGCGTGTAGCCGGGCAAATCGATATGAGAAAGAATATAAGCACCGTGTTCATGGTGCTTTTTGTATTCAATATGCAACCCTATTTCGTGTAAGGTGGCGGCGGCTCCTAATACCGCTTCTGTATCAAGATGACAGATAGCAGCCTGCGCGCATAGCTGACGGCAAAGCGTTAGGGCGACACCCCGCACCGAATCTGCATGAGATTTTTCGATGTGGTAACGACTGATGGCATGATTAAGCGTTTGAACGCGCCGGTCATTTTCCTGGAGATTATCCAGCATGCCGTAAATAAGGCCTTCGCGCAGTGCGCCGGCTGATATATTCATGGCTTTGATATTCAGCTTCTCAAACAAACAGATAAGAATAGCCAGGCCGCTGGGAAAAATAGGTTTGCGGTTTTCTTCAAGCCCTTTGATATCAAGATTCTCAATAGAACCACACGCAACACACTGTTTCTCAAGCTCGTACAAATAATCAAGCCGAATCGCATCGCTGATTTGCTGGGCAACCAGAATTTCTGTAATGGCCTGGGGAGTGCCAGAGGCGCCGAGGCAGTTCTGCCAGTCAAAACACAAAAAGGCATCGCTGACGTCATCCAGCAATGCGCCAGCCTGTGCTTTAGCGGTATCAAAGTTTTGTTGTGTAATTTGACCCTTTGGAAAATAGCGCTCCATAAAGGTCACGCAACCCATATCCAGACTTTTCAGATGAATAGGCTGCATGTCATTGCCAATGATAATTTCAGTACTGGCACCACCAATATCTATTACCAGTGAATTACCCTGATTGGCTGAGGTATACGCTACCCCAAGATAAATTTGCCGTGCTTCTTCCTCACCGCTGATAACATCAAGTTTATGGTGAAGAATCTGTTCGGCTCTACGAATGAATGTTTGTGCATTAGTGGCCAGACGCAGGGTTGCGGTGGCCACAATACGAATATTGGAAGGGGGGATGTCCTGCAGGCGCTCAGCAAAGGTTTGCAAACATTGCCAGCCCCGCTCCATGCTTATTTCATCCAACTCCATGTCTTCATTCAAACCAGCGGCAAGGCGTACTTTTTGTTTCACCTTGCCAATGATCTGCACATTGCCATTGACGACATGGACAACGACCATATGAAAACTGTTTGACCCTAAGTCTACTGCGGCATAGTGCTCACTGTGGACCAACGTATCATGTTGGATTTCAGGCTGCATAGTTAGTTATTCTTATTTGACGGTTTTCCCCGACTCCGACCGCGACGATTTGAATTACGTGCGTTGGGTGTCCGTTTACGCTGACGTGCCCGGGGCGGTTTCACATCCTCAAGCAGAGCTGTGCGGTCGTAATCTGTGACCGGAATCGCATGATGAATGTACTGCTCGATAGCAGGCAGATTCAGCGCGTATTTTTCACATGCAAAGCTGATTGCGATACCGCTTTTGCCGGCCCGACCGGTACGACCGATCCTGTGGACATAGTCTTCAGCGTCATCAGGTAAATCATAGTTGAAAACATGGCTTACTGCATCAATGTGCAATCCACGTGCTGCGACATCGGTCGCGACCAGGATATCAAGCTTACCTTTTGTGAAATCATCCAGGATGCTCATGCGCTTTTTCTGCGGAACATCACCGCTGAGCAAGCCTACCCGGTGACCGTCGGCTTCAAGCCAGTCATTCACCTTTTCGCAGGTATGCTTGGTATTGGCAAAAACAATGGCACGTTCAGGCCACTCTTCTTCCATCAGGGTAAGCAGTAACCGCATTTTATCGTCGTCAGACGGATAGAACAGCTCCTCACTTACCCGCTTGGCGGTTTTCGTTTCCGGCTCAACCTGAACATGAGTAGGGTTATTCATATGCTCGTAAGCCAGTTCCTGAACCCGATAACTCAGTGTAGCAGAAAAGAGCATGCTCAGACGTTCTGACGCCGGAGGCATACGCTTAAACAAAAAGCGGATATCTTTGATGAAGCCCAAATCGAACATACGATCGGCTTCATCCAGAACGGCTACCTGGATATGCGCAAGGCTGAACACATTTTGTTTGTAATAGTCCAGAATACGCCCGGTCGTCCCGATAATAATATCGACACCTTCTTCAAGCGTTTCGCGTTGACTTTGATAACCTTCACCCCCATATATCAATCCAAGTGATAACCCAGTGTGTTCACTCAGTGGTTTGGCGTCGTTGTATATCTGAACGGCCAGCTCACGGGTTGGTGCCATAATTATTGCTTTCGGCCCTTTCGAATCCGCGTTATCTTTGGCAGCATTAGCCATCAGATAGTGGAACGTGGCGACCAGAAACGCAATGGTTTTACCGGTTCCGGTCTGGGCTTGCCCGGCAATATCAAGGCCATCCAGTAATGGAGGTAAAGCTAAAGCCTGAATCGGTGTACAATGGGTGAAATTTGCTGATTGAAGCGCCGAAAGTACCTTGTCATTGATAGGCAAATCGGAAAAATTTGTTTCGGTTAAATGAGTTGTTTGCATAGCTTATAGCTTATCAGTGCTTGCATTAAAAAAGACAGTTTCTTATAACACTTATGGTGTGGCTGAACAAATCAGCGACTGACCAATCAATGGAGAACAGAATGAGCGACAAAATTATCCAGTTAACTGACGACAAATTTGAGGCAGACGTTATCAATGCTGACGGTCCTGTGCTGGTCGACTTCTGGGCGGAATGGTGCGGCCCTTGTAAAATGATCGCGCCAATTCTGGAAGAAGTTGCGTCCGAGTTCGAAGGCAAGTTAACAGTTGGTAAGTTGAATGTCGATGAAAATAATGAAACGCCGCCTAAATATGGCATTCGCGGCATCCCGACTTTGTTGCTATTCAAAGGTGGTAACGTTGCAGCGACCAAAGTAGGTGCGTTATCAAAAGCACAACTTACAGAGTTCCTGAACGAAAATCTGTAATGAGCGAAAATAAGTTGTAAAAGGCACCTTCGGGTGCCTTTTTTGTATCTGAATAACCAAACAATTGACTGTTACCCGTCTGTTCAAACGCAAAATTGTTGCTACTATTAAACAACCCACGCCACGCCAGTGGTGGGGCCGCTGTGAACAGGCCGGAGTATCACTTTGCAAAACGATGAACTGAATTCAAAAATTCAGCTACTAGAGCGACGATTAAACCGTGAACGGCTGGCCCGTAAAGCGGCCGAGGCACAGTTGGAAGAATTCTCTCAGCGTATTTATTACTCCAATAAAGCCCTTAAAGAGTCGGTGTCAGTGGCCCAGAAAAAACAGGCGGAACTGGAATACCTGTCGCGCTCCAGCCGTTACATCTCTAACGATGACGGGGTTACCCCGCTGGTAACATCGACCATCGATTTGACGATGAACTTTTGCGACGCCTCTATTGGCGCCTGTTTTTTTTGCAAAGCAGGTAAAATAAGCACCACCCCCGCCCCGATTATTATGTTTAAAGATGGCAGCAATGCTGCGCTGGCTGATTATAAAAGCTGGAGCTTTCCGTCACATCATACCGAGCTGCTGGATTCATGGAGTATTCAAGGTGTGGCGGATGAGCGTGCCGGAGTAGCAGGCTGGCTTTTAAGCTCCAACTTTCAGGCTGAGCCCGGTGAAATTGGCTGGCTGGTATTTTTTCTTGAGTCAGAGTTTATTGATGAAGAAAAACTGTATGTACTGGACACAACCATAGAGCACTTACGGTTGGGTGTCGCGCGGCAAATCGAAACCCGGTACCGCGAGTCCAGCGAAAGTGTACTGGAAAAAATGCGACAGGACTTAGCCGCCACACAAAAGCAACTGGTGATAGCAGACCGAATGTCGACACTGGGCCAGCTGGCTGCAGGGGTGGCACATGAAATCAATAACCCGGTAGGCTTTATCCAGGCAAATCACCAGTTTTTAACTGAAACGGTAACTAAGTTATTAAGCATTGTTGAGCGCATTAACGAGTCCACAGAAGACGCACAGCTTAGCGACTTTCTTAATCAAATGGACATTAGCTTTTTAAAAAGCGACCTGCAGGAAGTGTTGGAAGACAATGCATATGGCCTGAAACGTATTGCAGATATTGTTAAAAACCTGAAATCATTTACCCACTCTACCTCTCAGGAGCGCGGCTATTTCGATCTCAACGCCTGTATTGAACAGGCAGTGAAAATCGCTGCTGCCACCATAAAGGTGCCGGTGCAGTTTGATATCCGGCTAAGTCAGCAGTCAGGCGACGTATTCGGCGACCGCGGCGAAATAGAGCAGGTGCTGCTCAATCTCATTGTTAATGCCAGTCACGCTATTGAAACAGAAGGTAAAATTTCGATTACCTCGGTGCAGGTACAGCAATACATTCAGGTCGAGATAACCGATAATGGATGCGGCATTCCAGAAAAAGATTTAGAAGAGATATTTTCGCCTTTCTTTACATCAAAGCCAGTGGGCGAGGGAACCGGTCTGGGGTTAGCTATTTCACGCTCAATCATGGATGCACACGAGGGTGAAATCAGTGTTACGTCTGAACTGGGTGTAGGTACCCGTGTCACGCTGCTTCTGCCCATAGCACCTCATCAGGCTGCTTCAGGCTAACTTTTCCAGCAGCCCTATTAACCGACTATCGTAGAAAATATCACGGTGGCGATAGATAACCATGATCGCTTCATCATGATTGTGCATCACCCCGTTCAAAAAGCCATTACGCAACCAGCAATAATCACGCGCTACTGCCAGAATACGCGCGCCCAGCGTAATCTGGTCGCCCGCACGTTTTCCCGGATAACCCTGGCCGTTCACATATTCAAATTGCTCGTGCAAAATCTGGGCGGTGGTATTAAGCGCCTGGCTGGGAGAAAAAATCTCAAGCACCGCGTCAGTCTGGCTATAAAAGCGTGAGCGTAATTCAAAGCTCATTGATTTAAGATTTTGGTCATCAAAGCTTGTGGCTGCGCTGACCAGACCAATCTGACATAATTTTCCCGCCAGCAATATAGCGTGTTGCAGATCTGCTGACAGCGTCATCGATTGCGTAAGCTGGTCCAGTACTCGTGCTGTCGCATTACCAATCCGGGCGCTTTCGCGCACCCTCAACCATGGGTGCTGTTCTACTATATTCAGCAAAACAGACTCTGTTTGCTGCTGACGCTCGCGCATCTGCGACAGCAAGCTTTTTAGCTGCCGGGTACGTTTCTCAACGCCGGGGCGCAATACCAGTTTCTCCTGATTTAAAGCTCGGTTGAGCTTCTGTGACTGTCGACGCAGATGAATATTCTTTGCCTTTATCGCAGCAACCTCCAGCCCTTCGCGAACCGTATCAAGTAGCTCAGCGCTCTCCCATGGCTTTTGCATGATATGGTCGACACGGCTGGCGCTAAGGGTCGAGGCAATTGTGCTTACATCTGTATGTCCGGATAAAACCAGATGGTACATGCCAGGTTGCAATTCAGATGCGGTCTTTAACAATTCGCTACCCGGCATTGCAGGCATCAACAGGTCGGTTAACAGCACGCTCACGCGGTAGCGACGTAGCGCCTCGATGGCTTTATCAGGGTTATCTGTCGCCAATAGCGTAATATTCAGGGGCTGTAATGTACGTTTGATTGACCGCAGCACTGCCGGCTCATCATCGATACAGAGGACGATGGGTTTTCTTGCACTGCCGGCTTCAGACATGTTCATCATTAAAATACCCCGGGAATCGCAATGGAAAAGTTGAACGAGGCATAAATTGTGCCTAAATTGGGTAGTACAGTTGTGATGTAATCAAAAACGGCAGGAACGCCATAATGACAAAAATCCATTTATTACTGGTTGACGATGAACAGGCGATCCTCAATTCGCTGATGCGAACCTTAAGAAATCTGCCTTCTGTAAAAGTTAGTACAGCCGGAAACGGACAGGAAGCCATTGATAAGATGGAACAGGAACCGGTGGATATTGTTATCACTGACCTAACCATGCCCGTTATGAATGGTCATGAGTTATGCGCGCAGATTGCAAACCGGTTTCCCGATACGATTCGCATAATGCTAACAGCGCATGCTGATTTAGATAATGTGCTGGAAGGTATTAATAAAGGTCGGGTCTGGAGCTACCTGCAAAAGCCCTGGGACAACCATGCGTTACGAATACTTGTCGAGCAAGCCATACAGGCCAGAGAATTGATTAGCGAACGAACGTTGTTGCGAAAGACGCTGGCACGCTATGAGCGCAGGCGGCGCAAAAATCTGGATGGTTTTATCGGTGACTCTATCGCTATGCAAATGGTGTATAGCATTATTGAGCGAAGTGCGCCCAGCCGGGCATCTGTGTTTATTACCGGGGAAAGTGGTACTGGTAAAGAAGTGGCTGCCCAGGCGCTGCACAACCTAAGTCAGCGTAAGCTTGACCCGTTTATAGCGCTCAATTGTGCTGCTATTCCCTCTGAGCTGATGGAGTCAGAGATTTTCGGCCATGTGAAAGGCGCGTTCTCGGGGGCAGTAAGCAATCGGGACGGGGCGGCAACACTGGCCGATGGCGGAACATTGTTTCTTGATGAATTGGGTGAGATGGACATGACGCTGCAGGCGAAAATTTTGCGGTTCATCCAAACAGGTACTTTCCAGAAAGTGGGTTCAGGCAAAACAGAGAAGGTTGATGTGAGGTTTGTATGTGCAACAAACCGGGAACCCCTTGAAGCAATAAGAGAAAAGAAGCTTCGGGAAGATCTCTACTATCGCCTCAATGTTATCTCTATAGACTTGCCACCGCTACGCGAACGTGACAACGATGCAGTCCAAATTGCCAATCAGTTCCTGCAACAGTTCGCGGCATCAGAAGAAAAAGAGTTTGTAGGCTTTTCTTCTGACGCTGAGGTATTTCTTTCTCAATATAGCTGGCCTGGTAATGTCAGACAGTTGCAGAACCTGATTCACAGTTGTGTGATTATGAACGAAGGCCCCTTGCTAACCAGCAAACAGTTGGGCGAACAGCTTCGCTTACCCAGTGACCAGCTCAATCAACTATCGGTTGCGCGCCGCTCCTCCATTGCGACACAGCCATCGACGGATAGTGCACAGCCTGAAGCTGTGATACCTATGCCAGATACCATGGATGCCAGACTGGCAGGCTATGATTCGGATAAAGTGGAGCCGCTTGCTGTCACTGAGCGAAAAGCCATCGAGCATGCTATTGCATTTTACGGTGATAACGTGGTGCAGGCGGCGGGTGCGTTAGGTGTAAGCCCGTCTACGTTATATCGTAAAATTCAGTCCTGGCAGTAACTTTAACACATTCGATTTTGCGAAATACTTATTGCATATTGCGAACGGCAATAAAATTACCAAGTAATCAGCTTAAAAATCAGCAGGTTATTTTTATTTAAAATCTGGAACGGGAATTGAAACAGACATAGCTCAATCGATAAACCGAGTGAGCTATATAATGATTTGTTTACCTCCATTAATATTTCGACACGAAAAGAAAGGTCGAAACCGCAGGCTGACGGATCATGCTGTCTGACTATCAGGTAAAACAGTCGTCGCCCAGGTTGTTCGCGCCGATATCACTTTTGACCAAAAACCACCCCCTGAAGAAGGATGCGCGCCCGATGAGTAGTTCCGCGCCTAAGGTCAGTGTGATCATGCCGGTTATCAATGGTGCTGAATATTTGAATGTTGCACTGGACTCTGTACTGGCTCAGGACTTCGACGACTTTGAAGTCATTTGTGTAAATGATGGCAGCACGGATGGAACGCTGGCACTACTGGCGAGCTTCGATGACCCGCGAATCAGGATTATTTCACAGGTAAGTCAGGGGGGGGCAGCTGCGCGCAATACCGGAATCTACTTCGCACGGGGTCAATATATTGCGCTTATCGATTGGCATGACCGCTGGCTGAAAAACAAACTATCCAGTCACATTGCGCACCTGGATAGCAGTGCGCGAGTGGGGGCCAGTTATAGTCCCTCTTTGTTTATAGACAAGCAGGGGCAACTCACCGGACTGGGTCAGTTCCCAAGACTTTACGATATCGGCCTGAGGGAGGTTGTCTGCCACAACCTTATAGGAAATGGCTCTGCCGCCGTTATCCGCCGAGCTACACTGAATAAGTTAAACGCATGCAGTCCGGTGCACGAATCGGGGCGGATCTGTTATTTCGATGAAACGCTGCGCGACGCAGTAAAACTCGATTTTTGGCTTAAAATCGCTCTGTATTCGGGCTTAAGGGTTGAGGGGGTGTCTATCCCCACCACACACGTGCGTGACACTGCTGGAAAACTTCCGGTCAGCCTGGCCGAGCAATACGCTAGCTGGCTGGATGTGATGGCGAAATATCGTTCCTCTCATCCAGCCAGAGTGAATCGCTGGTTCTCCCTGGCACATGCTTATCAGCTTCGCCGCCTGGCGCTAAATGCTTCTCAGACAGGAGAAACCCGATTAGCGTTTGCCTATTTTTTTAAAGCAGTATTTACCAACTGGCGAATGGTGGCAGAAACGCCCGGTACAACATTAATCGTCGCCGCATCGGTATGTCTGAGTGTGCTGCCTAGGCGCTATTATCGCTTTTTTGAAGCCAGAGCTACGAAGCGACTGGCAAAAAAACAACTGGCTGTATAAGGAGTTAGCCATTGAAAAACCGTAAATCAACCATTCACCCGACGGCTGATCCCGCTATGCAGGCGCTGCTGAAGCGCCTTAACCCTGCGATAGCAAACAGTTTTACGACTGAACAACTTTGCGCGCTGGCATCGGTAGTAGGTGCCCGGGGCGGCCGTCTTCACGCCGTGGATGTGCGCTCTACTATCAAACTGCCTTTCATCCCGTTTAGTTTTTATCTGGTTTTTCTGATGGGCAGAAACCGGCGGACTCTGTCTAAACGTGAGCAGGCTATCGCTGTTTTCTCATTGCTTTTATTCGTAACGATCAGTTTTACGCTGGCGGCCTGTTTTACGGTGCTTATGCTTTATCTGGTAAAATCTGCGCTGGGTATCGATTTGATAAGTGGTTACTCATTAGGTATCTGGCAGTGGTACAACAGCTGACAGAACTCAGCAGGTCCGGGAGACTAAAGCCGTTCTGATGACCGGCGACAGTAGCAAGTCTGCACTTTTTAATCTTCAGGGCCCAGAAGTGTAAAGACCAGATGTCGGCGCATGTCTTTAAGCACCACGCCTTTTTTTAACAAAGCGGCGCTCAGGCGCCGTTGCCACTTTCGTAACTCAGGTTCCGCTTTAGCCAGCTGCTCAGCACTTTCAAATTGAAAGCGAAGCAGTAGTGAGCCTGGGAACTGGTGATATTCCACCGTAAACCAGCACTGCACCATACCGGCTAATTCTTCCCGGCCCTGCGCTTCAAGATTGTCTGCAACACTGAAAATCAACGCTTGTTGTTTAAGCTGTACGGCAGATAGCTTTTTCATTACAAATGTTTCTCTATTGCTACTTCAACACTTTCGGTGGTATCTGCGCCTTCGATAGTCAGCCACATCTGCCCGTCCTGAATGGTTACCTGAATTTGCATAGAGCGCTGAACAGCGTTTGCCAGCGAAGTTGCAAGTGCTTCAGAAACAGTACGTACAGACAAGTTTTTCCTGCTTTGCAATTTGTTTTTCTCTTTGTTCCACCAGACATCAAAGCTGTTATCAGCGTAAGCATAAATCATCATGTGCTGACTTTGGTTACAGCCTTTTTTTATCCGCTGCTCAGAAGGCTGGCCCAGCTCTATCCACAGTTCTATTTCATCGCTGAAGCTTTTTTGCCATAAGTCCGGCACTTCATCATCTGACAATCCTTTTGTGAATTGCAGTCGCTCGTGGGCATTCTCGATAAACGCAATGATACGCAGCATCATGCGCTCGTCGTTTTCAGACGGATGACGGGCTATTGTCAGGTTATGATCATTATAATAGTTTCGATCCATATCTGAGATGGAAAGGTGGGCTTTAAAAATGGTCGCTTTAAGTGCCATGGGCTTCCTGAATTAGTAAGTAGCAAGACGCATTCTGATGCGTGAACAATAACATGCCGCTGTGGCGGGAATATTACCAGCTCTTGCAGTAATTCGCTCGCGCCCATTCCATAAAAGTGCTCGTGTCATGCCTGGTTAATCAAGGCTTCGAAGGAAGCATCAAAGTAAACTACTTAATGGTGGGGCACCCAACTTTTACACCTGTATACCGGCTTTAAAAGCTAACGCTATTGCTGCGGGTCTTTTCAAAATAAAAATAACCTCGCAATTTGCAATTCAAAACGCATTTCAAACGCCCTATGTCGCTGAAGTTAGCTTTAGTCATTTTTTGTAAAGTATTTAAATAACAATAGGTTAAATATTTATTTCGGAAATGGCATGAATGTGGCTATCTATGGTTATCACACGTTGAAGTAATTAGGTCACTGAAAATGAAACGCTTACCACGTCACCTGACACTGACCAACACAATGTATGCCAGTAATACAGATTTTCTAAGAATTACCCACATTGAAAAGGGAATGAAGCCATGAACACAGCACGTCCTTTACACCAGGCTCACGCCACCGTAGTTACTGCACCGGCCGTTAGTGTAGATGAAGCTTTGCAAAACAAAGCGCGTTACATGCACAAAGGCATTCCGATGTTTTTACAGCAGGCAGCGGCATTAACTATTTTGTTGTGTCTGTCGCCCGTACTTCTGCTGATAGCATTGTTTATTAAAATGGAAAGTCAGGGACCTGTGCTATTTGCCCAAACCCGCGTAGGAGAGTTTGGTCGCCAGTTTCGTTGCTACAAACTGCGTTCGATGCATGTGCCGGGTTCGCCACAATATAAAGCCCCGGTTGCCAGCAACAGTGATCGCGATGGTATCTGCCAGAAGTTTTACCACGATCCGCGCATAACGCGTATCGGCAAATATCTGCGCAAGTATTCAGTGGATGAGTTACCGCAACTTATCAATGTGGTTAAAGGTGACATGGCAATGATTGGGCCACGCCCTCACCTTGTCAGCGAATACTGCCAGTATAACCGTCAAATTATGCCACGCCTTTACTGCAAACCGGGTCTGACAGGTCTGTGGCAGGTATCAGGTCGCGCAGATACCACGTTCGAAGAGCAACTGAATCTGGATAAGCGCTATATCGTCGAGCAGTCTATCTGGACAGATATGAAAATACTGGCAATGACGGTGCCTGCGGTATTAGCAGCCAAAGGGGCTTACTAATCAACAAAACGATTTCTTCATAAGGTGTGTTCTCCCACTGTTCAGCCCCTCTGTGAGGGGCTTTTTTTTTAACTATTTCAATAAGACGTTTTTGGGCAATACCCGCGCCACTGCCAGGCCAGGCTCCGTTAGTGGTTAGTCATACCCTCACTCCAATCCGCCAAAACATATCATCGGGCATGTCACGGTTGTCGGGCAGCAGCGGGATTCATTATCACAAGATAAGTGAGCAGGGCCTGGAGCAGGTTTACTGTTTTTTTAAATGCCAGTTGGCCAGCTGACTCACAACGCTACCTGAAAACCATATTGCATTACTGTTGCAGAATAAAAAATCGCGCTTTGCAAATTAATAAACATTCTCCGTGATTTTTAAAAAACGCATATAAAACATAAAGATAAAAGTTGGACCGGTTTCTGCAATTCTCCTTGTGTACCGCGCAGGGAATATTGGAGAAACCCTATGATTTCAAAATACGATGCTTATCTGGTTGGCCATTACGGCATGCAAAACAGCGGCGACGACGCGTTATTGCTGGCGACACTTTATGGTGCTCAATCCGTATTGGGCTGCAAAAAAATGCTGGTTTCTTCTTACAACAAAACGTTGCCCAGCGGTTTTAGCGCTGACATCGCGACGCTTCATGAAAAACCGGCTTTTAAAGGTCAGAACAGAATGACCCACTACATCGGTGCAGCGCGCAGCAAACGAATTATTTTTGGCGGTGGCTCGGTACTTAATTCAGCTGCTGACATCAATCAGAAACGCCACATGATGGCACTGGCCGGTAAAGGGAAAAGTATGGCACTGGGGGTGGGTATTGCGCCTTTCACCTACCTGAACGACGAGCTGGCCTGCCGTGACTTTTTAAACGAGTGTGGGTTAGTCGCTCTGCGCGACCAGGGAAGTTTTGATATCGCTAAACATATTGCGCCTCGCGCAAATCTGGTTAAAGCCTTTGACCTGGCGCCGACACTGTTGTCTTTCGGCGCTAAGGCCACACAGCAGCCGCGCAGTGGTGTAGCGATTAATCTGTGCGCCCGGCCCACCAGTGCACCAGCATCGGTAAATGCTAAGGCAGAAGCAATGCGTGTGGTACGCATCTGCGAATTCATTGAAAAGCTGTGGTACCACACGGCGCAGCCTGTCACGTTGTTGAGCTTTAATGGCCACCCAGTCTACGGTGACCATCATATACACAATAAGATCCGCGCCAGAATCGGGGGACGGGTGCCGCTAAACATTGTGGATTACAACCCGGATCCGCTGGAAATGCTTAAAATCCTGGCGTCGTTTTCCGCAGTCGTCGGCATGCGCCTGCACTGCAATATCTTCTCTTATATGACAAACACACCGTGTATGGCGCTTAACTACCATTCAAAAAGTGTGCAGTGGTGCCATCAGGTAGGCATTCCGGCTGATTATCAAATGGATGCAGATAACATCAACCCGGATGCATTACTCAATAAAGTGCTGGAGATCACTCACAGTACTAAATCGTCTGCCAGCCTGCCTGTTTCAGACGCGATCCAGACCGCATTCATCAATTGGGGGCAGCAGTATGAACAAGCCTGAATTTAGCGTGGTTATTCCACTGTACAACAATGCTGAACAGATTATTAATGCTATTGAAAGCGTGCAGTTACAAAAATATCCGGTTGACGAGATTATCGTGGTTGATGATGGTTCTACCGACAACGGGGCAGAACGTATCGCGCAAGCGAATTTGCCAAAGGTCAGACTGATAAGCCAGAACAATCAGGGTGTAGCGGTTGCACGCAATACGGGTGTCGCACATGCCAAAAACCCGTACATCGCATTTATGAACGCCAACGATCAATGGATGCCGTTTTTTACCGAAGAGATGGCCATGCTCATCACACACTTTCCTGAAGCAGAGTTTTATGCCAGTCGCTATCAGTGTATCGACCAGCACGGCATGTGCGCCGATGCCAGAATCAGACTGCCTTACGTTAATCCTTACGGCATGCTGATAGACAACTACTTCAGTGTGGCATCCCGTGGAGATACCCCTTTTGTAATGTCTTCTTCGGTGATTAAGAAAACCCTGTTTGTTGAAACGGGCGGCTTTCCAGCAGGCGAATCAGCGGGTGAGGACCAGGAGCTGTTTGTGAAGGTGGCATTAAAAGGTCCTATCGCCTACAGCCCGAACGTACATGTGCGCTATTACCGCGTTGCGGGCAAGCATGTAGCGGAAACGACGGCCCCGGTTCGGGAGTGTCCCTTCAGCGCTCGTTTGGGGCTGCGGCTAAAAAACAGTCAGATGGACGAGCAACTACAACGGGATATCGAACGGTATTGCGCTGCCCATCTTTGTCACGTAGCGCGACAGAATCTACTTGCAGGCCACTATGCCAATGCGCTGGCTCTGCTTAATGATACGCGGGCAAACCGCAAACCTGTTTACAAGCTTCTGTTCGGTTCGCTTGCGCTAATGGGACTTATTCAGCAGCAGGTGCGAGCACCAGCCCGCTGGTTCAAGCATAGCAATTAAAGGAATCTTCAAAATGAAAATCAATGCGATCTGTGTCGTTAAAAATGAAGCTGACATTATTGAAGAAACCTTATTGAATGCCATGAAGTTTTGCCACCGCATTTATCTTTTTGACAATCATTCTGATGACGGCACCTGGGAAATTGTGCAGAACATGGCAGTCCGGTTTAAACAGATTGTGATTGCCGTTCGCAGCGACGAGGCCTATCGGCCGCAGCTTAGAAACCGGATATATAATATGTACCACCATCTGTACGATGAGAACGACTGGTGGTACATCGTCAATGCTAATGAGTTGCTGCATACCTCACCACGGCCCTTGCTTGAAAAAGCGCTTCGCGCCGATAAAAACCGCATGGATGTGTGGCTGGCAAACTTCTATTTCACAGACGAAGATCAGCGTCATCATGGTTTGGAAGATACCCGTCAGACAGTGACAGAGCGCCGTCGCTTTTATCGGATAAACTGGCGCGAGGCGCGCTTTTTCAAAAACGACCCATGCCAGAAATGGCCTGAAAATATCACTGCCTGTATGCCGTTGTGGGCTGACAAAAGCTATCGCAAAGCACCGGTATGCAGACACTACGCTGAACGTTCGCCAGAGCAAATGAATACCAGAAACGCCGGCCGCGCAAACCAAACAACGCGCTCTGTGAATACTGAAAGCTGCAAAGCTACCGATAATCTTAAGCAAGCCAGCAAGCTGCACCGGTATAACAAAGATGGCAACTTCACCTTCACAACCCGTGAAAAGCTGCACTTTTATCTCAAAGCCAGCTTGCTGCGAGGTCAGGGAAAAATAAAAAGCCTGGCTTCATTGTTTAGCCGACCGGAAGGTAGCAATAAGGTTGAGTCTGCGGTTCACCTGACAAAAGGACACTGACCATGCGCTTAGTAAAGTCATTTGAGCAGTGCCGGGTGCTGGTGGTTGATGATAATGCTCATCAACGCGAAGCGCTGTGCCGGGTTTTAAGTCAGCACTTTACTGTTGCTGCAGTGGATAGTACGCAGGATGTTAGCGCATTTTTTGATGCAGGTGTGTCACCTGACTTGGTGCTCATTGCACTGGATATGGATGATGAAAGCGGCCTGACGTTGTGCCAGACACTTCGTCAGCGCAAAGACTGCAGCGATATGCCTGTCATTATGGTCACCAACAATATCAGCGATGCCATTCAGGAGCGTTGTTGGCAGGCCGGTGCCACCGATTTTGTGGTCAACCCTGTGCCGGCCACCCTGATTCACCGCTCACGCAATCATCTTAAAAATTATCTGCAACTAAAAACGATGGAGAAGCTTCTCATGCACGACGCTCTGACTGGGGTAAAAAATCGCAACTTTATGCACAATGAAGCTTTGCGTATAGCCGGCGACCTGGCTCGTGAAGAAAGAGAACTGGGAATTATCTTGTTAGATATTGATGATTTCAAAAAGCTTAACGATACCTTCGGGCATGAACACGGCGACCGCTGCCTTAAAGCTGTCGCCCAGGCAGTCAGTGCTAACTGTAAGCGACCGGGCGATACAGTAATCCGGTTTGGTGGCGAGGAGTTTCTGGTCATGCTGCCACGTACCGGTGAAAAAGGCGTACGCCGAATAGCAGAGGATATCGTCAACAGCGTGGCAAAGATTCAACTGGCGTATAGTGAAAATGTGGTTAGCCGCGTGACGGTCAGCGTCGGCGCCACCTGGCGATACAGTATGGATGGCCAGTCTCTTGACGAAATGATTCATGAAGCAGATATGGCAATGTACAGCTCAAAGCGCGCGGGCAAAAACCGTTTTACACTGGCGCAACCCGCTGTCGTTGGTGAACGTAAAAAGTGGCGGTGTCGACCGGTAATGCAGGGAAATTTTATTAATAGCGTGACAAAAAACCGCGCTATATTAGCTAAACATAAGGTTTAAACGATAAAAATTCGATCTTTTTTAACAGTTCCGCGGTAAAACGCTGGACGAGCTTCCATTATGGTGCTAACGTTTTGGTAGCTCTCATCTGAGCAGCGTTCTGCTAGCCCGTATCTGGGTATACAAAACCTTTTCTAATAATGAATAAGCGACCGAGTAGTCTGTAAGCGAAGTCCAAGTACACACAAAGACCCACCAGTATGAATTTAACTGAACTAAAGAACAAACCAATCAGCGAGTTGGTTAACCTGGCCGAAAAAATGGGCCTGGAAAACATGGCGCGAGCCAGAAAACAAGACATCATTTTCTCAATTCTGAAAGCCCATGCCAAAAGCGGTGAAGATATTTTTGGTGACGGCGTTCTGGAGATTCTACAGGATGGTTTTGGATTTCTTCGCTCGGCAGACTCTTCGTATTTAGCCGGTCCTGATGACATTTATGTCTCTCCCAGCCAGATACGACGTTTCAATTTGCGTACCGGTGATACCATCGCCGGAAAAATCAGGCCACCAAAAGACAGTGAGCGATATTTTGCCCTGTTAAAAATTCGCGAAGTAAACTTCGACAAGCCTGAAAACTCCCGCAATAAAATCCTTTTTGAAAACCTTACCCCATTGCATGCCGCATCACGTCTTCGTATGGAGCGTGGTAACGGGTCAACGGAAGATATCACTGCACGTGTTCTTGACCTGGCGTCACCGATTGGTAAGGGGCAGCGCGGCCTGATTGTCGCACCGCCTAAAGCCGGTAAGACGTTATTGCTGCAAAATATTGCGCAATCTATTGCGGCGAACCAGCCAGAATGCGAACTGATGGTACTGCTTATTGACGAGCGCCCGGAAGAAGTTACTGAGATGCACCGCCTGGTTCAGGGTGAAGTAGTTGCATCGACGTTTGATGAGCCAGCCAGCCGCCACGTTCAGGTTGCTGAGATGGTTATCGAGAAAGCCAAGCGTCTTGTTGAGCACAAAAAAGACGTGGTTATTCTGCTTGATTCAATCACTCGTCTGGCCCGTGCCTATAACACAGTGATTCCGTCGTCCGGCAAGGTACTGACAGGTGGTGTGGATGCCAATGCGCTGCACAAGCCCAAGCGCTTCTTTGGTGCCGCACGTAATGTAGAAGAAGGCGGAAGTCTGACTATCATTGCAACGGCCCTGATTGATACCGGCTCTAAGATGGACGAAGTCATCTATGAAGAGTTTAAAGGTACCGGAAACATGGAACTGCATCTGAATCGTAAGATTGCTGAAAAACGTGTATTCCCGGCCATCGATTTCAATCGCTCAGGTACGCGTCGTGAAGAATTGCTGACCAGCCAGGATGAACTGCAGAAGATGTGGATCCTGCGCAAGATTGTGCACGAGATGTCTGAGATTGATGCGATGGAGTTCCTCATCAACAAGCTTTCGATGACAAAAACCAATGATGAATTCTTTGGTGCAATGAAACGACAGAAAAGCTAACACCCTTTCTTTCGAAAAAAGCGCACTTCGGTGCGCTTTTTTTATGCCTGCTAAAAACAGCACAAATGATCTTTATTCCCCGGCGCTGATTATTTTTGATACTGTAAAGAAAATATAAAACGGGGAACGCACATGAAAAAAACACTTCTGGGACTGGCACTTGGGCTGGCCTTTGGCACGGCATCAGCACAAAGCGTTGATGAACTGGTTGATAATGTTGAGCCACAGGTCATTGAATGGCGTCATCATTTTCACGAAAACCCTGAGCTATCGAACCGTGAGTTTGAAACCGCTAAATACATCACTGAATACCTGAAAACGCTGGATGTTGAAATAACCACTGAAGTCGCCAAAACGGGTGTAGTAGCCGTGCTGGATAGTGGCAAGCCAGGGCCTACCGTGGCATTACGTGCCGACATGGACGGACTGCCCGTTAAAGAACGTAATGATTTACCCTGGAAATCAACCAAAACCGGTGAATTTGATGGTAATACCGTTCCGGTCATGCACGCCTGTGGGCATGATACGCACATGGCAATGCTGATGGGCGCTGCCGAAGTGCTGACCCAGATGAAAGATCAGCTGCGCGGTAAGGTAAAATTTATCTTCCAGCCCGCTGAAGAAGGCGCACCTCCGGGAGAGAAAGGCGGTGCTGAGGTTATGGTAAAAGAAGGTGTTCTTAAATCGCCGGATGTAGATGTCATCTTCGGGCTTCACATTAATGCCAACACGGATATTGGCAAAGTGCGCTATACACCGGAAGGGGCAATGGCCGCTGTTGATCCGTTTAAAATTGTTATCAAGGGCAAGCAGGCACACGGCGCATATCCGTGGAAAAGCGTCGATCCTATTGTAACCGCAGCACAAATGGTCATGTCTTTACAGACCATCGTTAGCCGAGAAATCAAAGTTATTGATAGTGCTGCTGTGGTTTCAGTTGGCTCAATTCATGGCGGGAACCGTTCCAATATTATCCCTGAAGACGTTGAATTGGTAGGGACTATCCGAACGCTGAGTAAAGAAGCCAGAGAACATATCTATGAAGCGATGGAGCGCAAGGTAAAGGGCATTGCTGATAGTATGGGCGCAAAAGCCGAGCTGACACTGCCGCTGGATTATAGTTATCCGATTACCTTCAACGATCCCGATCTGACTGCTCGTATGCTGCCAACTATTCAGGAAGCTGCCGGAAAAGAAAATGTTTTGTTGTCCAAGCCGGTTACCGGCGCTGAGGATTTCTCTTTCTTTCAGGAAGAAGTCCCGGGTTTATATCTTTGGGTAGGTGGCAAACCATTAGACGTTTCGGTTGAAGAATCACCGGCTCACCATACGCCAGAGTTTTATGTTGATGATAAAGGCATGAAATTAGGCGTAAGTCTATTAACCAAAATGACAATAGACTATATGAATAAAAGTAACTAGGGTTAAGTTTATATGGCGTAATTTTTTGAGGATAGCGTGCAGTCAGTTGTTGTTGCAGTAGCATTGGCTATTCTCGGCGCCGTGGTAAATTTTTTACCAGAACCTATTATCACCGAAGGTGTAGCCACCTTTGGTGGTATCTTTGCCATTGCTTCGGCACTGCTTTTTCCTTCGCGGGTTTCTGTTCCTCTTATTGCGGTTATATTTGCGCCCTTGTGGTGGCGCTATGATAACTATCTGTCTTTGCTCATACTCAGCCTTCAACCTGTTATTGCCAGCCTGACGTGCTATAAAAAAGGGCATTTCAGGATACTGATGGTGGCTGGCCTTGGCTGGTCCCTTGTTGCATTACCTGCACTGCTGTTCATCCAGTATATTTTGCATGAGCAGATATTTGTAGTGGCGCTGACTTCTGCTGTGGTCACCTGGCTGTCAGGAATAACGGCCGTGGTTTGCGGCCATTTGATTTATCTTACAGTGTTCGCGGTCAGACCCCTGTCGGGTATGCAGCCTGTCTCGTTTAGCCCTCTTCTTACTTATTTTTTCGCGGCTGTATTTTTTACCGGCAATCTTGTCGTTAACTATTTGCACATTAATAGTGTGCAGGTTGATCAGATGAGTGATATCGAACTGTACATGCGCCAGCGCACACAGGTTCTTTCAGAACAACTGGATAGCTTTATTGCAAGGCACCGGGCAGCAATTATTCAAAATGCTGGCATTCTCTCCTCACAGACAGACAACCAGGCTCAACTACTGCCGCTGCTGGCACAGGCAAACCCGGACTTCCTGACCCTGCTGATCGCTGATGGAAACGGAGAGATAACCCATGCATTTCCCCGAAGCGTGTTGCAACGGGCGAATAAGGTGGGCCTGACTAATGTTAAACAGCGTCAGTACTTCGCTGCGGTTGAATCGTCGAATGCGCCGTTTATTTCTGAAGTATTTAAGGGAAGAGGGTTTGGCGACGATATCATCGTGGCTATATCCGCACCGGTGATAGATGAGCAGAAGCAATTCAGGGGCATTCTGGAAGGCTCGCTGTCTTTGCAAAGCTTTGCTTATTTTGATGCGCAGAATATTCCCGGCTTTGCTATGCTCATTCAGGATGCTAACGATAAAGTGATTTATGCTTCGCCAGCGCTTGGCCTGGCGCCAATGAGTTTGCCGCAATTTGATGTGTGTCAGGAGCAGTACTGCGCGGGCCTTTTTCAGTTAAATAGCAAAATCTGGCTGAATGAAACTGAGCCTTTGGCGACTAACAACTGGAAAGTAAGTCTGTACTACGATGTTATGTGGTACGAACGCCTTATCGGCGAATATATGCTTCGGGCGCTAGCACTGCTTATCGTGGTGTGTCTCTTAGGCATTATAGCCGGCTTTGGTATTGCCTGGTTATTGGCAGGTCCGCTTAAAAACCTTGCTGAACACTTTAAAAATCTTAATCCGGCGATGGATGGAACACTGGGCATAGACCACGACAGTCGACTTTACCTGCAGGAAATCAGCGCGCTTGATGAAGCGTTCTCCCAGCTCCAGCAACGCCTGCGCTATGCATTTGGTAAGCTGGCATCTGCTAATCAGCGACATCAACAGCTGAATAATCAACTTGAAGAGCTGAATACATCACTGGAAAGCCGCGTAAAAGAGAAAACAAACTCGTTGGAAGATGCCTTACTGGAGGCGCAAAAGGCCAGTAAGGCGAAAACGGAGTTTCTGGCAAATATGAGTCATGAAATCCGAACCCCGATGAATGGAATTATTGGCAATTGCGATAATCTGCTGCAACAGTCCCTGGACGAGGTTACGCACAGGCGGGTAAATACGATTGCCCAGTCGGCATCGCAGCTTCTGATGATTCTGGATGCAATTCTGGACTTATCAAAAATTGAAGCGGGCAAGATGACCACAGAGTCGGTTAACTTTAATCTGCCTGACTTACTTAACAATGCACTTGCAACTTATCAGCAATCCGCGCGGCAAAGATCTAACCGGTTAATGGCGAACCTGGGCAAAATTCCGGCGTACGTGAACGGCGATCCCGGCAAAATCAGCCAGATTCTTAATAACTTACTGAGCAACGCCATTAAGTTTACCTCTGAGGGGACGGTGACCCTTCAGGCCGCTTTCAATGAAAACATGCTTACGCTCACTGTTTCTGATACTGGTATCGGGATAAGCGAGGACAATCAGCAACAGATATTCAATGAATTTGAACAGGCGGATGCATCTACCACTAGGCATTACGGTGGTACAGGACTGGGATTAGCCATTACACAGAAGCTGGTTAAACTTCTCAACGGCATGATTACTGTAAATAGCCAGCCGGGGCAGGGTGCCACATTCACCGTACATCTGCCCTTGAATGTCTCAGCTGAGCCGCAACAGGGGCAGGTGTCACCAGTTGCCGCTACTATCAAACCAAACGCAATGATTCTGGTTGTAGAAGACAACGATGTTAACGCCCAGATAGTGATTGATATGCTCAGTCATTTTGGCGCTAAAAGCATGCGGGTGGCCGAAGGTGAAACGGCCCTCAGGGTACTCGCAAAGCGCAAGTTTGATGTTATTTTAATGGATTGTCAGATGCCGGTTAAAGACGGTTTTGAAACCACCCGTAGCTTGCGCAGCGAACCCGGCCCGAATCAAAACACGCCCGTTATCGCCCTGACCGCAAATGCCTTTAACGAAGACCGTGATGCCTGCCTGGCGGCAGGCATGAACTTGCATTTATCCAAGCCGATTAAGCGTGAGCGACTAATCGCTGCGCTGAGTCAGTTTATCGCTGGTTAGAGTCAGGTTCGGTAATTACTTCTGGCTCATTCACATTTTCAGCATTTTGCGCCGCTTCCTCAGCCTTACCCCGGCCTATGACATACAGTACAATGTATCCGGCGATAGCCGAGACCAGTGAACCGGCCAAAATGCCTACCCGTTCATCGAACATGCGATTGACGCCTGATTGCTCAAAAGCCAGTGCCCCGATAAACAAACTCATGGTAAAGCCAATCCCGCACAACAAAGAACAGCCATAAATATGACGGAACTTCAGGTCAGCGGGCAACTTTGCCAGCCCAAGTTTTACAACAATCCAGCAAAAGGTAAATACACCGAGCTGTTTGCCCACAGTCAGACCCAGAAATATGCCGAATGTCACCGGATGAAATATGCCTTCCGGACGAATAGCCCCAAAATTAATGCCGGCATTGGCAAACGCAAAAATAGGTAAAATAGCAAAACTAACCGATGCACTCAGCTCATGTTCGAGCTTGGTTACCGGTGAATGTGAGGGGTCATTATGGCTACGCATAGGAATAAACGCTGCCAGTACAACACCGGCAAGTGTGGCATGCACACCTGATTTAAGTAGTGCCACCCACAGCACCAGGCCTACAAGTATGTATGAGGGTAAATCTACCACATTACGGCGGTTCATCATCCACAATACAATGAGACATCCTGCTGCAATATACAGTGCGGTTTCGGTAATGTTGCTGGTATAAAACAGCGCAATAATAACGATGGCACCAATGTCATCAATAATGGCCAGTGTTACCAGAAATACTTTGAGACTGGCCGGTACGCGACTGCCCAGTAAAGCCAGCACGCCTAACGCGAAGGCAATATCTGTGGCAGCAGGAATCGCCCAACCGGACATTGCCTGACTATCGCCCCAGTTAATCCAGACATAAATTAAAGCAGGAATAGCCATACCGCCCACAGCGCCAGCAGCGGGCAAGACGATCTCCTTGGGATTGGATAGCTCGCCCTCGCAAACTTCCCTTTTTAACTCAAGCCCGACATGAAAGAAAAACACTGCCATCAGACCATCGTTTATCCACAGTAACAGAGGTTTTTCGATGCCCCAGTCACCGGCTGCAATAACTACCGGTACTTCGATTAGTTGGTTATACCAATATTCAAGCGGGGAGTTAGCTACAAACAGCGCAAGCGCCGTGGCAGCCATCAATACGATACCCGCAGAAGATTCGCTCCTGTAGAAGTTGGTAACAACGTGGTTTAGCTGTTGTACGGTCTTTTTCAAACTCATCGTTCGCCTCAGTTAAAACATGTCGCAAAACCCGCCCGGCAAGTTTTAGCGTCCGACACTGCGTTTCCATCCCGTTTTCGGGAAAATTATAATAATTACTACTCTTACGTTAATTCACGCAGAAGGTGCTATGCACGAGTGCAGAAACCTGAATATTTAGTACATCACAAAGCAAAAAAATCTTATATTTGCGAGCTAATCAGGCAGTTTCTAAACGCACGCTAAGCAGTTCATTTTGATAGCTTTGTATTAAAATACCGGCCATGTGGTTCAGTTTCCTGCTTGTTAGGTTATGGGCATTGTTGGCTTTTTACGCTACAATCTTGCGCCTTTTCGGGACACCGGTTATCTGAAGCCGGCACGTCTACGCACGATGGTCAAAATCCAGTGGAGAAGCATTTACATGGCTAAAGTCGCAATTGTTATGGGTTCTACATCCGATTGGCCTACCATGCAGCAGGCTGCGAAGATGTTAAAAGCATTTGGTGTGGAATTTGAGGCTCGTGTGGTCTCGGCCCATCGCACCCCTAATTTGCTGGTAGAGTTTGCTGAGTCAGCAGCTGATGAAGGTTTTAGCTGTATTATCGCCGGCGCTGGTGGTGCGGCGCACCTGCCGGGCATGATTGCTGCGCATACCCACTTACCCGTATTTGGTTGCCCGGTAAAATCAAAGGCACTGAACGGCCTGGATTCACTGTTATCGATTGTGCAAATGCCAAAAGGTGTTGCAGTGGGGACACTGGCGATCGGTGAGGCTGGCGCAGCTAATGCCGGACTTTTGGCCGCGCAGGTTGTTGCTTTGCAGGATAACGCTGTGAAGGACGCGATTATCGCGTTTCGTCAGAACCAGACAGACACCGTGTTGCAAAACGCGGATCTGGAGCTGGACGAATGAGAGTACTCGTGTATGGCGCCGGTCAGCTGGCGCAAATGATGTATTTGGCAGGCGTTCCACTGGGTATTGATGTACAGGCGGTGGACGTTAAAGATGACACTGTTGTGCACCCGGTCAGTAAGCGACCGCTTGAACAGAATCTGGTTCAGGCCATCGAGTCTTCCGATGCGCTAACGGTTGAATTTGAGCATGTGCCTGAGCGTTTACTCGAACAGGCTGCCAAAACAGATAAGCTTATGCCGTCTATGGATGCGATACTGGTGGGGGCGGACCGCGTTCGTGAAAAACATTTGCTGGAAAGGTTCAGCATACCCAATTGCCCGCACAGAATCGTTACACATCTGGACCAGTTGGACGATTGCGTCAAAACACTCGGCGATAAGCTGATTATTAAAGCGAGTCGCGATGGTTATGATGGTTACGGTCAGTGGCGCCTGAAAGACGCCAGCCAGTTAGAAAGCATCAAAGACGCTCTGTCAGGGCTGGATCTGGAAGCCGTTCCACTGGTTGTCGAGAAAATGCTGCAATTCGAGCGCGAACTGTCGCTAATTGGTGTGCGCAGTCGAAGCGGAGAAATTAAGGTCTATCCTTTGGCCGAAAATCTTCATCATAACGGTCAGTTGCATGTCTCTGTTGCGCCAGCCAGCCAGGTAAGTGAAGCGTTAGCGGAGCAGGCACAGCAAATATTTACCACACTGGCAGAAGGCATGCAGTATGTGGGTGTGCTGGCCGTAGAAATGTTCCAGTGCGGTGAAGAGCTGTTGGTTAATGAACTGGCGCCACGCGTTCATAACTCGGGGCACTGGAGCCTCAGTGGTGCCCATACCAGTCAGTTTGAAAATCACTTGCGCGCGCTGGTCGGGCTGCCGCTAGGCGACACCCGTGCGTTGTCACCTTCGGCGATGATAAATGTTATTGGCTGCAGCACGTTTTCCAGAGATTTGCTCAGTATTCCAGGGTGTCACTTACACTGGTACGGTAAGTCGGTAAGAGAAAAGCGTAAAATGGGGCATATTAATGTCACCGCAGACAGCTATGCACAGCTGGGCGAAAAACTGCACAAATTGTCTGGCTATGTGCCCACCGAGTACTTTCCGGAGCTCGAAAAAGAAGCAGACAGACTGCTTACGTTCAAATAATCAGCATGTGGTAGCTGCCGGGTATTGACAAGTTGCCACGTCTGACTAAAATACGCATCCGTTAGCTGGCCTGAATTGGTCAGTTGATGCACCTCTTGTGTGCCGACTTAGCTCAGTTGGTAGAGCAACTGACTTGTAATCAGTAGGTCGCCAGTTCGATTCCGGCAGTCGGCACCATTCTTTCTTGCTTCTTATTTCGCCCGTTGTAATATGGATTATTCAATCCATAGAATGACTTATGCTTATGTGGCGTCAACTTTCTATTTTGTTAATTCTGTGTAGTAGCTTTGCCTGTATGGCTCAGCAACCATCTCAAATCGCAATATCTGACAGCTATTTATCAGCAACATTCCCCATGGCTAATTCTGCTGCCGGCTATTTTACCCTGACAAATACCAGCGATGAGCCAGTTGTAGTGACGGGGATCTCTGTAAGCAGTACCATCGCCAAAGGAGCTAGCTTGCATGAAACAGTGGTAGACGATGAGATAGTCAGTATGCGGCCCTTGCATAAGCTAACGCTTAATGCTGGTCAGACAGTCAGGTTTGAAGCGGGCGGAAAACACATCATGCTCACCGGACTTAATAAACCCTTAACCGTGAAAATGACGGTAGATGTGACATTTCTTTTGGGTAATCGCCCACCGGTCAGCCAGACATTCCAGGTACATCCAGCCGAACACGATAAGGCAAAGTCGCAGCATGATCACCACTGAGCCTGTATACTTACTCCGGTAATCCAAAACCTGTTCTTATCAGTATCTAGAACACAGATGCAAAAGTCTTAAATTCATCGCAAAAACTGATAAAGGAGCGAATGATGAGCAAGATTGATATTGGTATTTCTGAAGCAGATAGAAACAGTGTGGCAGAAGGGCTGAAAAAGCTGCTGGCAGATTCTTATACGCTTTATTTGCAAACCCACAATTTTCACTGGAATGTGTCGGGACCGCAATTTCGTACCCTGCATTTAATGTTTGAAGAGCACTATACAGAATTGGCAGAGGCTGTAGACGATATTGCTGAGCGTATCCGCACACTGGGCGTAGTCGCACCAGGCACTTATAAAGCATTTTCAGAGCTCAGCTCCATAGAAGAGGTTGAAGGCGTACCAGAAGCAACAGAGATGGTTCAACTGCTGTGCCATGGCCATGAGCAGGTGGTTAAAACCAGTCGCGAAGCGCTCAAAATGGCGCAGGAAGCTGATGATGAATCCTCTATCGCACTAATTTCAGACCGTATGCGCATTCACGAAAAGACGGCGTGGATGCTGCGAGCACAAACTTCCAGCTAATAAAAACAACCATGAAAAAAACAACTATTGCAAAAAGCCTGGCAGCCTTGCTGCCGGGTCTTTTTTTGGTTGCCGGCGCCAGCGCGCAGGCTTCAGACAATATTCAGGTTAAAGAACTGGCGACCAAACTTGCCAATCCCTGGGGGATGACTTTTCTGCCTGACGGTGATTTATTGCTGACCGAGCGAAAAGGCAGTATTCGCCGCTTCTCATTTGAGAACGGGTTGAGCGAACCTGTTGCGAATACCCCTGCTGTAGAAGCGGTTAATCAGGGAGGAATGCTGGACATTTTGGCAGATCCTGATTATGCCTCTAATCAGACAATCTACTTTTGCTACAGCCGTAAAGGCGAGGGCGGCAACAGTAGCTCTGTTGCTAAAGCAACACTGAAGGATAATGCGCTGGAAGGTGTCACAACATTGTTCGTGGCAGAGCCTCTGGTGGATAACGGGTTTCACTTTGGCTGCCGCTTAGCGTTTGATGCCGACAAGAACTTATATATCACATTAGGTGATCGCTATAAGTATATGGATGAAGCGCAAAACACTGATAACCATTTGGGGAAAATCGTCAGAATACGCCCGGATGGCGCGGTGCCTGAGGATAATCCATTTGTTGATGGGCAGGCGCCTGAGGTGTTCACCTATGGCCATCGAAATGTCCAGGGGTTAACGGTACACCCGAAAACCGGCGACGTCTGGGCAATGGAACATGGTCCGCAAGGTGGTGATGAGGTCAACAAGCTGTCCAAAGGCGCCAATTATGGCTGGCCGGTCATTACCTACGGTATTGATTATGACGACAGTATCATTTCTGAAAAAACTGAGCAGAAAGGTATGGAGCAACCGGTGATTTACTGGGATCCCTCCATCGCACCCAGCGGTATGGCCTTTTACGACAAGTCTGCTTTTGCTGACTGGCAGGGCGATTTGCTGGTAGGTGCGCTTAAGTTTACCCACTTGCGACGCATTGAAATGGAAGGTGACAAACCCGGTGAACAGCACGAATACTTAAAAGATCGCGGTGAGCGTATTCGCGATGTTGAGGTCGGTCCTGACGGGCTTATCTACGTGCTTACCGATGCACCCAAAGGCAAGCTGCTTCAGCTTTCGCCAGCTAAATAAAACATAGCCAGCTTTTGCTGGCTTTTTTTTGCCTGCAAAAGAGTAAAGTCATCGTCAACAATATTGCCTTTTAAGACGGCTTCGGCCCGCGACGGCCTCATCACCAGAGGTGTTAAACAATGATCAGCACACATGCGGCTGAACAGGTGTTTGCTATTTGAACAGGCATTCCTTAAGTTATAACAAAAACAGGGAGATACCATGAAGGCAAAATCAACAAAGACTGCATTAGTTGTAGCAGCACTAACCGTGGGAATACTCAGTGGGTGTACCTCTTCAAATCGTACCGCAGAATCAGTTCCTGCAGAGCCGGTAGCTACTGATTATCAGCCCTCCCGCGCATTAGCAATGACACTTCCACAGATATCCGAGGCGCTGGCGGATGGGACGGTGACATCTCGGGAGCTGGTGGCCCAGTATCTTGCAAGAATTGACGCGGTAGATAAACGTGGCCCGGGCTTAAATAGTGTGCTGACGCTTAATCCCGATGCATTAGATATTGCCACAGCGCTGGACGAGCAGCGCGAGGTCGGTCAGATTCTGGGGCCTTTACATGGTGTCCCCGTACTGCTTAAGGATAACATCGAATCCAAAGATGCGATGCCAACCACGGCCGGCGCTCTGGCGCTGCAAAATAATGTAACCGGACGGGACAGTCCGCTGGTTGCCGGTCTGCGTGCACAGGGGGCTATTATTCTTGGTAAGACGAACTTAAGCCAGTGGGCTAACTTTCGCTCCGAACACTCCATGAGCGGCTGGTCTGCGCTGGGTGGTCAGGTGAGAAATCCTCACATGTTGGACAGGAACCCCTGCGGCTCAAGCTCCGGATCCGGCGCTGCGATGGCGGCATCTTTGGCTGCAGCAACTGTCGGTACAGAAACCAATGGATCTATCACCTGCCCTTCCACAGTTAACGGCATTGTAGGGTTTAAGCCCAGTGTCGGCATTGTGCCGCAGGACTTTATTGTGCCAATTTCTCATTCTCAGGATACAGCCGGCCCGATGACCAAAACTGTCACTGGTGCTGCAATGATGATGAATGCAATGGCGACAGAAACTCCGCAGACAGACTATACAAGTCGGTTAAATGACGACGCGCTGGAGGGCGTCAGGGTTGGCGTACTGCGCTTTGCTACCGGCTCAGATGCCCGTATTCAGGCACTTTTTGATCGCGCTCTAAAAGACCTGGAAGCGGCAGGTGCGGTGCTGGTAGATATAAATGAAGAGCCTCAGACGCCGGATAATTTCGGTAAGATGGCTTACGACCTGCTTAAATACGAATTCAAATCGGGCATAAACGATTACCTCGCCTCTACTGCATCTGAACAGGTTGAGCCCCGCTCGCTGGAAGCATTGATTGCGTATAATGAAGCGCATGCCAGTGATGAACTGGCATTATTCGATCAAAGCATTTTTGTTGCATCACAGGACATGGACTCTCTGGACAGCGACGGTTACCGGGAAAGCGTCAGGCAGGTACAGCAGATCAGCCGTAAAAACATTGATGCGTTGCTGGCTAACGAAGATGTCGATGTTTTAGTAGCACCAACCGGCGTTATCGCACCACGGGTCGATCCCATCAACGGTGACGTGTGGCCAGGTGGCTGGCCGGGATATGGCTCTGCTGCTGCACGAGCAGGTTATCCGCATACTACAGTTCCCATGGGTGGTGTGCACGCCTTACCTGTCGGGCTGTCCTTTATCGGCAGTAACCTGCAGGATGCCAATGTTCTTTCTTACGCCTACGCGTACGAACAGGTATCGCAACGCAGACTGACGCCGCAATATTACGAAAATGCAGAAGCGCTGGTAGATATTAACCGCGCGATGAATCCATCCCGTTAAATGTTCTAAGGGTCGGGTTATACAATGGGTAACCCGACCGCATTGATCTTTTCGTCCGCCCGTTCTTGTACCAATAAGCAGAGTCAGTATTTCTTCACACCCGTTACAGCAGTCGGGTCAACTTCTCTAGCGACATGGGTATTTTTATGATGAAAAGATTTTTAACAGCACTTCCGTTTACACTGGCTGCACTGAGCGCGCAGGCAATGTCTGATGCGAAAACTATCGAGATGATGGACCCCGAATCCGGTGAGAAGATGGGGACGGTTACGATTGAAGAGCATGACGATGGTCTGGTGTTTACGCCTTCCCTGACAGGACTGGAGCCCGGCGGTCACGGCTTTCACGTACATGAAAATCCTTCGTGTGAAAGTGCAATGAAAAACGGTGATGAAACGCCCGCCGGTGCTGCTGGCAGCCATTACGACCCGGAAAAAACGGATTCACACGGTTATCCATGGTCTGATAACAGCCACATGGGTGATCTACCGCTACTTTACGTCGGTGAAGACGGCGACGCTAAACATCCGGTGATTGCGACACGCCTTTCTATGAGCGACATAGAAGACCGTGCTCTGATGGTGCATGCTGGTGGCGACAACTATTCAGACTCACCTGAAAAACTCGGTGGAGGCGGCGCCCGTGCGCTTTGCGGTGTAATTAAATAACGTTGCTTTTCAGGCAGACATAAAGAAAGCGGGCTAGATGCCCGCTTTTTTGTACCTTTAATTTATTCAGACTTATCGGAGCGCTTATCTGAACGATATCGTTCAAACCATGCCAGAATATTACCGACTTTCTGAATCAGTCTGGATGGCTTCGCAGCAATACCGTGCGAGGCGCCGGGGATTCTTACCATAGCAGACTCTACACCCTGTAATCGAAGCGCCTGATAAAACTGCTCCGACTCACTGATTGGCGTGCGGTAATCAGACTCACCGGTTAGCAGTAATGTAGGCGTTTTTACGTTGCCCACTAACGACAGCGGCGAGTGCTCCCACAGATGATCTGCGACTTCCCATGGCTTACCCGGCATCCAATACTGAGAAAAGTAAGGATAGGCATCAGCTGTCAGCGCAAAGCTCATCCAGTTAATAACCGGCTTGGCAACCACCGCCGCAGAGAAGCGATCCGTTTTACCAATTGACCAGGCTGTCAGTACACCGCCACCGGAGCCACCGGTAATAAACAGATTATCTTTGTCGATATTGCCTTTTGCTACAGCAGCATCTACCACGTCCATCAGATCCTGATAGTCGTCGGAGGGATAATTATGATGGATAAGATTGCCAAATTCTTCACCGTAAGATGAGCTCCCGCGAGGATTTGACCAGACGACAACGTAACCATTGGCCGCCATGAGCTGAATTTCCATGGAAAAATGCGGACCATACGCCGCGTGCGGGCCACCGTGGATTTCAAGAATCATCGGGTAGGACTTATTTTTGTCGTAATTGGGTGGATAGGCAATCCAGGCATCAATATCACGATCATCTACCGACGCTTTGACTGGCAGGCTTTCAACATTAGCCAGATTCAGGTGGCCGAACGCATCTTCGTTAAGTTGCGTCAGTACGGTACTTTTACCCTTTTTATCTGCTACGGCTAAATCAGCCGGGCGCAGCGGGTCGTCGGTGGTGTAAGCAATTGTCCCGTCGCTGGCCAGTGCAAACTCACCAGAGGTATAGGGTCTGCCAAGCGACTGCCCGCCAATTGTGACATCAAGCTTACTGACTTTTCCTTTCAAACTGGTACGGGCAAGTCGGGTCTGGCCTTTATCCTGATAAGCAAATACCAGAGAGCGACTGTCATCTGCCCATTCAAACGCACCAATGCTTCGATCCAGGTCGCTGGTGAGGCGCGTCATGTTACCGGATGGCAGTTTCATGATAACCAGATCGCTATTTTGATAAGACTTCTTGCGATCGTTAAGCTGTGTGAATGCCAGGTATTTACCATCGGGACTGACCTTTGGATTGCCCTCCGGACCTTCAACGGTTGTTACCTGTTCAACCTTACGACTGGTGGTGTTCACCCGAAATACATCTGAACGCAATGGGTGAAGGGCGTAGTTTTCAGCGCGATCGCCGGCAAAATAAATCCACTTGCCGTCACCGGAGAAACTCAGATTGCCACTGTTAGGATAATCCCCGGTGGTCAGTTGTCGCGCCGTACCACCGGCTACAGGTAGAATATAAATCTGGCTATGGCCATCCCGAAGGTAACCGGCACCATCTGAGCGGTATTCTGTGCGCTCGATATATTTCGCTGTCTCGGCCCATTTCGCGCCTTCCGGTTTGCCTGGCATTCCTTTAAAAAGCGTTTCAGGCTGTGCGGGGGTGAAGGCAGTGAATGCAAGTTGTTCGCTATCGGGAGACCAAACAATATTCGACGGGCCTTCCTGCAGGTTAGTCAGCTTCGCCTGCAACCCACTGTCCATATAGTGGACGTACAATTGCGCGCTGCCGCCGTGGTCGCTGACAAAAGCCAGTTTGGTGCCATCGGGGGAGAGAACAGGCTGATAGATGTTGCCTTTATCAGTAAGGAACGGCCGATGGGCGTTGCCGTCCAGGTCGATTTGCCATAGTGAAGACAATGTTCTGTCAGACATGATATCCATGCTGCGACGCACGTAATACAGCGTTTCATCGTCCTGACCAAAAAAGGGAGATGAGGCATATTCGATGTTGAACACATCATTGTACTGTAGTGTGTCAGGCAATGCGTTGTCTTTAGTTTGCCCGTACGTCAGCGTGGAAAGCAGCGCTGCGCTGAGTCCCAGCCAGGTTCGTTTAATCCCCATAGAGGTTCCTTTTTGTTGTTAGTGTTTGTGCGAGTGAGATGTGTTCAGGTCATCATGCGCGCGACCTTTCAGTGATACCCGGCCAGTCAGGATATCTTTGAACATCACCCAGTCGCCCATCAGACTATAGAATGGGTACGAGAATGTAGCCGGACGGTTTTTCTCATAGAAAAAATGTCCTACCCAGGCAAACCCGTAGCCTATTACTGGTAGCAATAACAAATACCACCATTGGGTAGTGAGGATCGCCAGCGCTATTACCGCAAGTACTATCCAGGACCCCACGAAGTGGAGTAGTCGGCAGGTAGCATCCTGATGCTCCGAGAGGTAGTAGGGATAGAAATCCTTAAAGTGTTGATATTCTTTATGTTCAGACATGGCGATTATCCTCATGTAACATGATTGTTAACTGTACGGCTGCATCCGCAGCATTGCAAACACCGGGTGGCTTGTTTTTTCAGCGCCTTACCCCATATCATCAGGCAAATTGTAAAATCACGGGCAAATAACGATGGACAACCTAGTCGAAAATAATGTGGTAGATATTACGCCTGAGAATTTCCAGCAGGTAATCTTGCAGCAATCGCAGGAAAAGCTGGTATTGGTAGACTTTTGGGCGCAATGGTGCGAGCCCTGTAAAGACCTGATGCCAATGCTGGAAAAAATCGCATCTGAATATAAAAATGAGATGATTCTGGCGCGCGTAGACTGTGAAGCACAGCAGGAAATTGCCGCCCAGTTCGGCATCCGTAACCTGCCTACCGTGATGGTCGTGCAGGCTGGTCAGCCTGTGGATGGCTTTGCTGGCATGCAGTCAGAGAGTCAGATTCGTGAGATGCTCGCCAAGTATCTTCCCCAGCCAGGCGATGCTGAGATGCAGCAGGCCGCGCAGTTTGTCCAGCAGGGAGACTATCAAAGCGCATTTCCGCTGGCTAAACAGGCGGTCGATCTTAATGCCGAAAATATCGACGCAAAATATTTGTATATCGACTGTTTAATCGAAACGGGTTCTGTTGCGCAGGCAAAAGCAGAACTGGAAACTA
Source organism: Salinimonas iocasae (assembly GCF_006228385.1). Classification (GTDB taxonomy): domain Bacteria; phylum Pseudomonadota; class Gammaproteobacteria; order Enterobacterales; family Alteromonadaceae; genus Alteromonas; species Alteromonas iocasae. The sequence continues at coordinate 3,393,134 of NZ_CP039852.1, read as the reverse complement.
TTCGGCTGGTGGACCAGGACCAGCGCTATCAAACACTGACCGGAAAAGTTGAACTGGCTGAACAGGCCGCTGACTCGCCAGAACTGAGAGAGTTGCAAACAGCGGTAGAAAACAACCCGGACGACTTACAATTAAAAATCGACTTGGCTATTCAGTTACAGCAGGCACATAAAGTTGATGAAGCGCTGCCACTGCTGCATCAGGTGTTGCTTACTGACCTGAACTTCGGTGAAGCGAAAAAAGTCATGCTGGATATGATTAACGCACTGGCAGATGGCGACCCGCAAAAGTCGCTGTATCGTCGTAAGGTATACAGCCTGCTTTACTAGTGCATCAATAGCAGTAAAAAAGCCCGCTCATGCGGGCTTTTTTTATGGGGTATAGCCTTCGGATTTGAGCCACTTCAGCGCTGCAAAATACCCTTCAAAATAATGGCGGGTGTAGTTTGGATACTGATTATGATCCTGCAAATTAGGATGCGTTCGCTCTATTTGCGCGCGCTTCACCATGCCTGTATCCAGCACATAGCCTGAACGCTGCAAGCCGTTTTCAATACACATCACGATGGCATCAGCCAACACCTTCTGACACTCAGGAGTGGTGAGTACCCAGCGCCTGCCATCAAGCAGCGCCGCCCAGGGCTGATCATCGAATGAGGTCGCCAGAATCTTCAGTTCTTCTACAAATGCGCGGGTTGTTGGCATCGTCCATGCGCCAGTGGCATACACTTCCAGCATATTGCCGGATTTATCCAGTGAGTATTGGCCATAGCTGGGAAATCGCATAATTAATTCTGCTCGTAGTGCTCCGTACAGGGAACAAGTAAGTACTTGCTAATCTGTATTGTATACGAAACTGCCTGCGTTTAGATAACTACTCTGTACAATAATTTTTTGTTAGAGTTTACAAAATCTTTACGAACTGAGCTGCCATGTATAAGCAATATTACCGGCGTTTTCTAACCGCCAATGCCTCTGTGCAACACTATAGTTGCCACAGTCACTATTACTGGCCCGACGTGACGCGAGAAGCCATGCTCGAATACTGGGAAGACAGCGCACGGTATGTTGACGAAAAATGGGCACATTTTTTCTCGGAAGCAGTGCCGCAGGTTCAGTCGTATATCAGCGATATCCTCAACACGGGTATGCCGGAGCAGATTGTATTTGCGCCAAATACCCATGAACTGGTAGCCCGCCTGTTAAGTTGTCTCGACTACACAAAAAAGCCGGCTATTTTATCGACAGACAGTGAGTTTCACAGTTTCAACCGGCAAATTAGCCGCCTTAATGAAACCGGTACGATATCGCTGCATCAGGTGGCGACCCTTCCGTTCGACGATTTTGAAACTCGCTTTATTGAAGCTATTCGGCAGCAAAAATGGGACATGATTTTTTTCAGTCAGGTCTTTTTCAATTCAGGGTATGTGGTCAGACATTTACCGGAAATTATCGATGCAGTGTCTGATTCTGACACACTCATCGTTATCGACGGTTATCACGGTTTTATGGCGCTTCCTACAGATCTGGCACCCATCGCTGACCGGATTTTCTATCTTGGCGGTGCTTATAAGTATGCCCAGGCGGGGGAGGGCGCCTGTTTTGCCCACGTGCCTCCCGGATGCACTTTACGACCAGTTTATACAGGCTGGTTTGCAGAGTTTGGAGAACTCCACGAGCCGCGCTCTGATAAAGTAAATTATGCCAGTGATGCCATGCGCTTTGCTGGTGCGACGATGGATTTTTGCGCGTTGTATCGCCTGCGTGCCGTGCTGCGCTTATTTGAGCAGGAGAAGATTGACGTAGCGACCATCAACCAGCACGTAAAGCAGCTCCAGCAACATTTCCTGCAGTTACTTGATGCACAGGGACACCCGTTACTGAACCGGGACAACCTGATGATTGAAGATGAAAATCTACGGGGACATTTTCTGACGTTTAATCTGCCAGACAGTGAGGTCACCGAGATGCTTTCTCAGTTTTTGCGCAATAACAATATCCAGACCGATTTTCGGGGCAACCGACTACGCTTCGGCTTTGGTTTATATCATGACCCGCAAGATATTGATTTAGTGTGTCTGCAACATGAATGAAATGACCGATAGCATATGGGTAGCGTTTGCTCTGCTACTCATATTTGAAGGTGTGGGGCCGCTTTTGTTTCCAAACCGCTGGCAGCGCCTGATGCAAAAGCTTAGTCAGTCACCCGTCGGCGAATTGCGGCAATCTGGTGCATTGTTGGTTATTGCCGGTTTAGCAGCTCTATTTTTCCTGATAGGGTGATACATCAGGTTTTGTGAATGATTAATAGCATTGTAATTGCTCAAAGCTATTGCACGGCAACACATAACAGTTTGTGCATAAATTGCGCATAAAAACAGATGATCACAGTGGTTGATCTCTGGTAGAATCCCCGCCTAATTTTTTTACGCATTCGATTCATGGCTAAGAACGTAGTGGTACTTGGCACCCAGTGGGGTGACGAGGGTAAAGGTAAAGTAGTAGATCTTCTAACTGACCGTGCAAAATATGTGGTTCGTTATCAGGGCGGACATAATGCGGGTCACACGCTGGTAATCAACGGTGAGAAGACCGTTCTTCACTTAATTCCGTCAGGTATTCTTCGCGACAATGTCACCTGCATAATCGGCAACGGTGTGGTGTTAAGCCCTGAAGCACTGATGACCGAAATTAAAATGCTGGAAGACCGTGGCGTTCCGGTGCGCGATCGTTTGAAAATCAGCGAAGCCTGCCCGCTTATTCTGCCTTATCACATTGCCCTTGATGTGGCGCGCGAAAAAGCCCGTGGTGCACGTGCTATCGGCACGACAGGTCGTGGTATTGGTCCGGCGTACGAAGATAAAGTATCACGACGTGGTCTGCGCGTAGGTGACTTATTCAATGGTGAAGATTTCAAATCCAAGCTAAAAGAAGTGCTGGATGTGCACAACTTTACGCTGACGCAGTATTACAAAGAAGAAGCCGTAGACTTCGATAAAGTGTACGAAGAAGCGATGGCTGTTGCTGATATCCTGAAATCTATGGTGGTGGATGTCACCGATACGCTGGATAAAGCGCACCATGCCGGTGTACCTATCATGTTTGAAGGTGCGCAGGGTACATTGCTTGATATCGATCACGGTACCTACCCTTATGTAACCTCATCGAATACCACAGTGGGTGGCGTAGCAACCGGCGCAGGCTTCGGTCCGTTGAACCTGGACTATGTACTGGGTATTGTTAAAGCCTATACAACCCGCGTTGGTTCAGGTCCGTTCCCGACAGAACTGGATTGCGATGTTGGTCAGCATCTGGGTGAGAAAGGCCATGAGTTTGGTGCTACCACCGGGCGTAAACGTCGTACTGGCTGGTTTGATGCGGTAGCCATGAAACGTGCTGTTCAAATTAACTCTATTACCGGTTTGTGTCTGACTAAACTGGATGTACTAGATGGTCTTGAGTCTCTGCAAATTTGTGTTGGTTATAAAGACGAGCAGGGCAATGTCAAAGACGTGCCACCTATGGCGGCAGATGACTATGAGCAAATTACGCCGGTTTACGAAGAGATGCCGGGCTGGTCTGAAAATACATTTGGTGTACAGTCTTACGATGCACTGCCTCAGGCGGCGAAAGATTACATCACCCGTCTTGAGCAGATCACCGGCGTGCCGGTAGATATTGTTTCTACCGGCCCGGATCGCAACGAAACGATCGTTTTGCGTCATCCTTACGACGCGTGATCACACTTTATCCATAAAGTTATCCACAGCCTGTGCAAGCAGGCTGTGCTTTAAAATCCCTCCCAATTCGCTTCAGCTTTTAAGTCCACGATGCTCTGGTATACTGCATAAATCTCAATCAGCAGTGATACGTGAATGTCCGACTCTTCTAATTCATCCGGTGAGTATCTTCAGGAAAACGCCGCGCAAAGCGTAGCCGTATACGAACAGCTTAAAACCAGTTTCGATACCGGAAAAACCTTTGACCTGAGCTGGCGAAAAAGTCAGCTGGATGCACTTAAACGATTACTTGAAAATGAGTCCGACGCTTTACAGGACGCGCTATACAAGGATTTAGGTAAGTGTAAGACAGAAAGCTGGGTATCAGAAATCGGCTTTTTATTAAATGATATTGAGCATACAGTAAAGCATTTGAAACGATGGGCTAAGCCTAGAAAAGTTTCGACACCAATGGCCGCCCAACCGGGCAAGAGCTACATTATTGCAGAGCCTTTAGGTGCGGTTCTGGTGATTGGCGCATGGAATTACCCCCTGCAACTGGTACTGGCTCCCTGTATTGCAGCTATTGCCGCAGGTAACTGTGTATTGCTTAAACCATCGGAGCTGGCACCGGCGACCTCAGCCCTTATCCAAAAACTTATCCCCAGGTATCTTGACAATAGCGCGATCGCTGTGATCGAGGGCGGTAAGGCGATCACCACTGATCTGCTGGCGCTTCCCTGGGATCATATCTTTTACACCGGCGGGGAAACCGTCGGTAAAATAGTGATGCAGGCAGCATCGCAACATCTTAGTTCAGTCACTCTGGAGCTTGGCGGCAAAAGTCCTTGTCTGGTCGAACGATCAGCAGATATAGCTGTAACCGCGCGCCGGATTGTTTGGGGAAAGTGGATGAACTGCGGGCAAACCTGTGTTGCACCGGATTATGTCGTGGTAGAAGCGTGTGTGAAAGATGCGCTAATCAAAGCCATCAAGGCTGAGATCCGCGAGCAATATGGTAAGTCGCCAGCAAACAGTGAAGACTACGGTAAGATAATCAATGCGCGCCATCTACAGCGACTGGAAAGCTATCTGGAAGGGATGAATGTGATTAGCGGGGGACAGGTCGACCATGAAAACTGTACCATGGCGCCCACACTTATTGAGAACCCGCCTATCGATGCATTGGTTATGCGTGAAGAAATTTTCGGGCCCATCCTGCCTATTATTGCCACCACACAGTTATCTGACATGCTTCCTGTCATCAAAGCACAACCCAAACCACTGGCTTTGTATCTTTTTACTTCCAGCAAAACCGTTGAGCAGCGTATCGTCCGGCAGGTCAGTGCAGGTAGCGTATGTGTTAATGATACGATTATGTTTATGACAAACCCTGAACTACCCTTTGGTGGTGTGGGTACCAGTGGAATGGGACGCTATCATGGCAAAGCTGGCTTTGATGAGCTAAGCCACTTAAAAGCGGTGATGTCACGTAAATTCTGGATGGATGTAAAAGTAAGATATGCGCCATTTTCCAGCTTGAAACTGGCCGCGTTAAAAAAGTTGTTATAGGAGAAGATAATGCCACAACCGTTTCATCTGGCAATTCCGGTGGACGACCTGAACAAAGCCCGCACATTTTATGGCCATACTCTAGGATGTGAGCAGGGGCGTAGTGACACACAATGGATAGACTGGAACTTCTTCGGACACCAGTTGGTTACACATGAAGTTGAATCTATGCCTGGTCTGGCAGGCGAGAATGCTGTTGATGATCACGCTGTGCCCGTGCCCCACTTTGGTGTGGTGCTGACCATGCCGCAATGGCAGTCACTGGCAAGCCGCCTGGAAGCCGCGCAAATAGACTTTATTATCTCGCCCTATGTTCGCTTTAAGGGCCAGCCGGGTGAACAAGCCACTATGTTCTTTAAAGACCCGGCAGGCAATGCGCTGGAGTTTAAGGCGTTCGCCTCTCCCGACCAGCTTTTTGCTACCTGATCTCAGCCGATCATCATGACACTGGCAAGAAAGTAAGCTATCAGTGTCATGCCTCCGGCAAGCAGCGCATAAGGTAACTGAGTCCTGACATGGGTCAGTAAATCGCAGCCTGCTGCAATAGAAGATACCGCGGAGGTGTCTGAGATCGGTGAACAGTGGTCGCCGAAAATACCACCACCCAGAATCGCCGCTATTACCAGCGATGGGGGCAAACCCAGAGTCTGGATAAGTGGTACACCGATAGGAATCAAAATAGCAAACGTGCCCCAGGAAGTGCCTGTGGTGAAACTCATGATAGCGCCAGCCAGGAACAACATCGGGACGATGAGCACCAGTGGTAGGTACTCACCGACTATGCCCGACACGAAGACGCCGGTGCCCAGCACTTTGAGGCTGCTTCCCAGTGTCAGCGATAACAGAACAATCGTAACCAGCGGTAGCAGCTCACCCATTCCTTTAAAGCCGACCTTCACCGCCTCATGATGGGTAAACCGTTTGTGACCCAATAGCAACAAGTATGCGACGGCTGTAGCCAGCACGGTGGCATACAATACCGATTTACTGCCACTACCCTCTGCCAGCACACCATCGCCGGTCCAGAACATGAAACCCACCATGCTGAATACCATTACCGCCAGAGGAATGGTCATAAACCGTGCTTTGGTAGCGGGCTCGCTTTCCAGCTGCGTTTCCTGCAAATGCTGCTTTTGTTCTTCGGCTGCCATTGGTCCATGGACCTTATCGGTCACAATGGTATAAATCACGATAAGCAGGGTAAACAGGGCGTAGAAGTTAAGTGGCACGGTACCCCACAGCACGCTGACGGCAGAAACGGGCAACTCGTAGGTTTCCAGCATCCCCAGTACAAAGGCTCCCCAGCCATTCAACAGAATCAATATACATACCGGCGCACTGGTACTGTCGATAATGTAAGCCAGACGGGCACGACTTATTTTAAATTTATCGAACAGGCCGCGGGCGAAAATACCTGATGTCAGCACACTCAGATTCGACTCTATGAATACAGCAATACCTGTGGCCATCGTAAGTCCGCCGACCTGACGCCGACTTTTGGCAACGCCTTTGCCGGTTAGCCAGTTCACCATGGCAGCCACGCCTCCTGAGTCCCTGATATATGCCAGTAATGCCCCGACCAACACTGAAAACAGCAATATCCGTGTATTGCCAGGACTGGCTGCAACCTCTATAACTCGTTCTACCGACGTGATGGGCGACAACAGCACACTTTCGCCCGCCGATTGCAGCAGAATGAGTGCCTCCGCCGTCAGCACAGCCAGAAGCAGTGCCATAATGACTTCTTTTTTCCAGAAAACGACCACAATGGCCACAAGGGGGGGGACAATAGACAGCCAGTCCATGTAATTAATCCTGTATTCTTATGATTCTCTGTTGCGCCGGTCTAAGATGAAAGCCTCTGGGTATAGTCCGTCTTCAGCCCGCGTTCTTATATGCTTAATCCCATGATACCTGCTGAACGCATTTGATGCGATGCCTTAACCGGCAACCATTTAATTTAAACAGGGGGTGAAGTACTATTCGAAACATTGCCGCCATTCAACAGGTTCTTATGTATAACGCTGCACTGATTTGCATTTTTTTTCTCTTCTTCGTTTTTTCCAGCCAGGCAACTGCGGCAGACCGTGATGACCCATCGACGATGCTGGGACAAAAGCTAATGCTGGATTTTCGCTACTTCTGCGAAGATAACACGCCATCTGCATCGTGCCGTACACCCATGACCACATTGCCATCAGCACTGAAGTCGCTGCTGACCGAGGGGCGCATTGGCGGGGTCATTTTATTTTCAGAAAACATCCAAAGCACAGAGCAACTGGTTGCACTGAATTATCAGTTGCAAAGCCTGATGGCTGAACACGATTTGCCACCATTGTTTATTGCCATCGACCAGGAAGGCGGCCGGGTTGCCCGCATCCCCGATAGCATTGCGACGCGCTTTGTCGGAAATATGGCCATTGGGGCAAGCGGCGATGACGACGCGCAATATGCACAGGCGGTGGCGGAAAAATTAGCCTCATCAATGAAACTATTAGGCTTTAACGTCAATTTCGCGCCGTCTGTTGATGTAAACGTGAATCCGCAGAACCCTGTCATTAATGTGCGCAGTTACGGTGAATCAGCTGAGCAGGTAGCCCGCCTCGGGCAAGTTACGGTCAGCGCGTTTGAGCAGCACAACATCCTCAGTGCTATCAAACACTTCCCCGGGCACGGGGATACACATGTAGACAGTCATACCGGCCTGCCTGAAGTTACGCACAGCCGTCAGCGTGTCAATGCTGTCGATCTCTTACCGTTTAAAACCATCATAGAAAACCAGCCACCGGCAATGGTGATGACAGCGCATATTCAGTATCCGCAACTGGACGGCAGTAAGGTGAAAACCCGCAATGGACAAATGCGGGTGGTACCAGCGACGTTATCAAAGCCCATTCTTACCGGCGTACTACGTGACGAATTAGGGTTTGATGGTCTGATTGTTACCGATGCCATGGATATGGCAGGAATCGCCCATTACTTTTCACCCCGGGATGCACTGATTAAAACGTTCAATGCGGGGGCGGATATCGCACTGATGCCTTTTGCGATACGCAATGACAAAGATATAGAAGCGTTTCACGGACTACGCCGTTATCTGCTAAAACAGCTTGAAGCGGGTCAGCTGGATAAAGAACAACTTACTGCGTCAGCGCAGCGGGTTGCCGCGACCAAGTCACGATTTAATGTAGGGCAATTCACTCGGCAACCGCTTAAAAACAGGTTGCAGGCAGCCGTTCAACAGCTACCGGATAACGACGCGGCGCGCACTGAACAACGCCTTGCCGATGCGGCGCTTACACTTATCGGCGGGAAACAGGCTTTACCACTGAATCAGAAGGGTCGCTGGCGAATCGTTATGCCCGATGCAGCGCGTTGTAACGCTATCGTCAACGCGATAAAAATGCTGGAAAGCCAGATCACTGTAGCATGTCGACCACTCGTTAAACTGCCTGATAAGTCGCCATGGCAGCAATGGAATAGCGATGATGTGCTTATAGTCGGCGACATCACCCCTGCCCACACGGTGGCTGAAATGGGAGGGTTAGATCCGCAGGCACTGATAAAACAACGTAGCCGACTGACAGAGCGTCACGCATTTTTTCAAAAGCTGATGGAAAAGTCCGGTAAAGCAGGAGCAACGAATGTATTTGTCAGTATGCGGGCGCCCTATAACGCCGCCGACTTTTCATCTGTCAGTGATGTGCAGTTGGCAACATTTGGCTACAACGTTGAGGTCACAAACTCCGGCGAAGCCAGAGGCGCCGTTTTCACTACACTGGCCAAAACGCTGCTCGGGCTTCAGACGCCGACAGGCCGCTCGCCGGTAACGCTGACATCGACGCCGGTTAATCAGGCTCAAGCTCAATGAAGGTACCGTCGATGACCGCCAGTCCCGGTGCCTGATGCTTTGTTAACAGGATAGCCGGGCGTGCCCCTAAAGCCGGGCCGTGAATGTCGTTAGCAGCCGAGGTACTGACCACAACCGGTAATGAGGTTTCAATAGTAAGTTTGTGTTCACTATCAATAAACCTGTTGAAACCTTGTAGTAAAAGCGTGCGATAGTGCGATTGCGTTAGAGTAAGAGGTGCTGTCACCTGGTATGGTTTGTCGGGCAACAGTCGCCAGTTGTCGCAGGCCTTTTCAGTAAACCCGGCATGGGACGCCAAGTCACCAATATCGGTAACCCGTGCACCATCCTGCAATACATTGATGCTAATGTCGGCAAAGTACGGCTGCTCCGGCTGACCCATCTGCACATGTCTTAACAACAGGTCGCACATGCCGTCTTCTACGTTTTCCGGAATAGCGTAATAATCTTTCTCAGAAGCCAGGCTTTCATCCAGAACGAAGGCGAGCACGGCATAATGAAGCGCCATAACATTCATTTTTCTGGCAGTATGCCGGCACGGGTCGTCAGGATGCGCGCCGCTTTCTATCAAAATCGTACTGCACATACCTGCGATGGTGTCGCCAAAACATCGTGCCGAATATCCATCAACATAGCGGGCAATGGCTACGTCAAAGTAGTCGCCAAGCATGTGATGCATACTGGCTATTAGTTGCTTGGCGCGCTGACGGTTATGATCATCAGTGTGCTGTGCATCAAAAGGCGGGGCAAAAAAAGCCATCGTAGACGGTCGTTTGTGCTTATCTTTAACCCCTGCCAGATAATAAGGGTTCTGGTCATGCAGGTTAAACGCAATGTGTGGAGAGAAGCGTTTCACCTGCTGCATCAAAAGCACGCCTTCAGGGCTTTGTAACACGCGGGCATCACGGTTAATATCAATAGACTGTGCATTACGACGTGTTTTTCTCTGCGCGCCGTCAGGGTTAAGCATGACAATAAAGCACAGTCTGCACTGTGAAAAAAACGCAGTCGGTGCAACCAGCGCGGGCGCGCTAACCAATATCTTAAACCAATCTAAAATGGCGGCGGTAGCCGTTGGTTCGTCACCATGCATTTGCGTCCAGCCCATCACTCGCTTGTCCCCATGACCTATGCGTATTTGATGAATTGGCTTGCCGTTATAAGAATGCCCTACCAGAGAAACATCAATAGCCGTGTAAGTGGATAAGGTACGCAAGATTGGCTGGATATCAGCCAGTGTCAGATGCGGCTGGTGTAATGAGCGCCAGTGCAGCGCATCAAACTGTTTATAAACCACATCCATATATGCTTTCATCGTCCACATTCCTTAGTAGGTAAAGACTCACTTACCTCGTTCATCAGGTAAGCAATGTGCTGATACGGAATACCGCCGGACTGCGACAAACCAATTTCACAGGTTCGGCTGTTGCTGATACCCCTGTTACATTCAGCTGGAAGCTGTTCGCGAAGGGGAGACAGTGCAGCCTGATTTAACTCCGGTGTGGTGAAACCCTTATCGCCGGCAAACCCGCAACAGGTAATATGGCTGGGAACAAAAATGTTGGTACATAATTTTTCAGCTAGTGAACGAAGCCCATTAGCTCCATCGAGGTGCTGACTGCTGCACGTGAGATGTAACGCAATGGGTTCCGTGACCGGCGTAATATGCAGTCGGGCAGCTACAATCTCATTCAGAAATTGCGCCAGCTCTGTCACTTTTATTCCCTGCGCTGATAAGCTGCTCAGCGCACAGGCACTGTTGTCGGTAATAATGGGATAGCGGCCATTTTCACTGGCTTTTTGAAGCGCCGCAGCAAAGGCCTCCCGGTACTGTTGCGCAGCCTGCATATTGCCGTGGCTTTCAAAGGGCTGACCACAGCATAAAGACGTCAGTGCATCGGGATATCGCACCTCGATGCTGGCTTTATTAAGAAGCTCAACAACCGTTTTTGTCAGACTCTGTTGTTTGTCTTCGCTGCCGAAAACACGGTTGGGGCACGCAGGGATAAACACAACTTTGTCTGTAAAGCGCTGACCGGCGAAGTACTCGGTGGTTGCGGCCGCTGGCGTGGTTTGGGCGAAAACAGGAATACGTTGGCTCAGGCGGTGAGCCGAGCGGGTAGCGGCTTGCAGCGTCTTTTTCGAGGTGACAGCAGCAACGCCCGTTGCAAGATTGAGTGTGCCGCGAGCCAGCGAGTGCGACAGTTTCAAATGCTCAGCCATAAAATGAAGGCTGTCGGGTGACTCGGCATGCCTGCGCTTTTTTATCCAGGTGCCCGTGTTAATACCTACCGGACAGGCTGTGGCACACAGACCCGTAGCCGCACAGGTTTTATCTCCGGCGTAGACAAAATCCTTTCTTATTTCAGCCTGTTCTGCGGCCGGCAACTGCGTTGCCCGTCGCATCAGCGCGATACGTTGTCGCGGTGATAATGTGAGTGATGCAGACGGACACTGCGGTTCACAAAATCCACATTCTATACAGCTGTCTATTTCTTCGTCGACCGACGGTAACTGCTTAAGGTTTTTCAGGTGCGCATCCGGATCATCGTTGATAATGACACCGGGGTTAAGAATGGCCGCCGGGTCCAGAATATGTTTAAGGCGTTTCATTACATCCAGCGCACGTCCACCCCACTGCTGCCGAATAAATGGTGCCATATTGCGACCGGTACCATGCTCCGCTTTTAATGTGCCATGAAGCTTGTCAGTGACTAGCTTACTGACATCCTCCATAAAATCACGATAACGGTTTTTTTCTTTAGTGCTGTCAAACCGCTGTGTAAAAACAAAATGCACATTGCCATCCAGCGCATGCCCGAAAATGATGGCCTCGTCGTAGCGGTATTTTTCAAACAATTGTTGCAACAACTGAATGCCGTCAGCCAGCTTATGTTGATCAAAAGCCACATCTTCTATGATAACCGTCGTACCGCTTTCTCTGACTGCCCCGACGGCAGGGAATAAGCCTTTGCGGATATTCCATAGTGTGGTGATTGCAGATATATCGCGGGTAAAAGGTTGCAGGGCGTGAATTGTTTTTTCAGTTTCAAAAAAGGATGTGACCGATTCCTGTGCGCTATCCAGCGTCTGCTGATTATCAGCGGTTAGCTCGATAAGCAGCGCGACATTGTCTGAGGATACCGGCCGGGTGGAGAAGGGGGCCAGTAAATCGGCTACTGAGCGCAGCGCCCGGGCGTCCATTAACTCAACCGCATCGGCCCCTGCGTCTGACAGTGCTTCAATGGCATCGCAGGCTTGCCTGGCTGTGTCAAACAGGTACAGGCCCGTCGCTTTAAAAGCAGGCAGTTTTATAGTGCGGTAAGTGATATCACCGATAAACCCCAGAGTCCCCTCAGAGCCAATCATCAAATGGGTAATAATATCTACCGGTTCCTCGAAATCGAGTAAGGCATTCAGGCCATATCCCAGCGTGTTTTTAAACCGATACTGGTGCCGTATGCGCTCCGTTAATACCTCGTCAGCACACACATCAGCCCGTAGCCGCCTGATGGCGCTTACCAGCCCGTCATGCTTTCGATAAAACTGTTTCACTGACCGGGCATCTGCCGTGTCGACCCGGGTGCCGTCAGACAGCACGAACGTCATGTGTTCCATCGTGTGGTAACTGTTGTGTTTAACGCCACAACACATGCCTGATGCATTGTTCGCAGCGATGCCGCCGATTTTACAGGTTGCGATGGAGGCTGGGTCCGGCCCTATCTTACGTTTATAGGGCGCCAGTATCTGGTTTGCAAAAGCGCCAATAACACCGGGCTGAAGCCGGATGCGCGCGCCTTCGTCCAGTACGTCAGTCTGTCTCCACTGCTCAGATAACAGAATTAACACAGAATCGCTGATTGCCTGTCCTGACAAACTGGTACCGGCGGCGCGAAAAGTCACCGGCACCAGCCAGCGACAGGCGAGTTTTAGCACGCGCTGAACCTGCGTTGTGTCGTCGAGTTTCAGCACTAGCCGGGGCGTGAGGTGGTAAAAGCTGGCATCCGTACTGTAAGCGGTGCGACGACTTAAATCGCGAATAAGCTGCTCAGGCTTTAAAACACCTTCTAATTGGGTGACAAAAGCCTGCCAGTGGTTTTTAACTGAATAGAGCGCGTTCTCAGGCACCGGTAACGAATCCAGACATTACAGTAATAAACTCATTTAATGGGATAAACGCACGGGTATCAACCCGTTTGTTTTATCAGTAAAGCAGATAGGGCGCCCGGCGTTTTTTAAACGCATCAAGCTCAGGCTGCCACTGCTTTCTTATGGTGGCTGCATCCTGCCCGGCAACCATCGCTTTCCTGAGTTCGTCCGTCCCGGCCAGCTTATCGAAAAAATCGGGATGGCTGAAAAATGTCTCGCCGGCGTTTACGAACTGCTGGTAGGTGTTTATCAGCAAGCTGATATCGAAACCCTTCATGGCACTTTGACGAAGATCCCTCGCCATCAGCTCAGTACCTTCCAGTTTAGGTGACGGTGCAGCATCCACTGCTTCAGGGGTGATGGTTAAATCGCCCAGTCGAACATTGTTATGGCCGATGATCTGAAACGGATAAGGTGTACCGCGCCCGACACTGACAGTGGTTCCCTCAAACAAACATAATGACGGGTAAAGACGCACGGCAGTCGCATTAGGCAGGTTAGGGCTGGGGGGAACCGGTAAGGTAATCGCCATGTTACGTGAATAGTTTTCTACCGCTACCGTATGCAAGGTTAGTCTTTCAGCCTGATTTATCCATCCTTCGCCTTTGATCATGAGGGCCAGTTCGGCGACAGTCATGCCGTGTAACAATGGCAGCGGATCGACACCCACAAATGAGGTAAAGCCAGGCTGTCTTACCGGGCCGTCAACGAAAGCCCCGTTAGGGTTGGGTCTGTCCAATACCACTACGGTCACATCGTTCTCGGCAGCGGCTTCCATGACATAGTGCAGCGTGCTGATATAGGTGTAAAAACGGGTGCCGACATCCTGTATATCGAACAGCAATACATCAACATCACTGAGCATATCAGGAGATGGCTTTTTATTCTTACCGTAGAGGGAGACGACGGGCAGACCGGTTTTTGTATCAATGTTGTCGATAACCGTCTCACCGGCAGCTTGTTTACCGCGAAAGCCGTGCTCCGGTGCCATGATCTTTATCAGATTGATATCTTCACTGAGCAGGAAATCTACCAGATGCCCGTCCAGGGCCTGACTGGTCTGGTTAACAACTGCAGCAACCCGCTTTTCCTTCAACAATGGCAGGTACTTAGCCGGTTGCTCGGCAGCGACCTGCAATGCGTAAGCGGGAAGCGCGATAACTGACAGTAGTAAGAGTAGTGCGTATAACACTTTCATATTTACTCCTTTGTTGCCTGGCGTAAAAAACCGTTGCTGTTTTGAAGCATCTCACTGGCTATTGTTGCATCAACGTTACACAGAACCATAACAATGGCCACTTTGGTCTTCTGCCCGGCCTCACTTAAAGCCTGCTTTGCTATCGATATCTCGCAGCCGGTGGCCTGTATAACAATACGGATAGCCCGCGCCCGCAGCTTTTCGTTAGACGCATTCACATCAACCATCAGATTTTGATAAGTTTTGCCCAGCCTGATCATGGACGCGGTAGACAACATATTTAAAATCAGCTTTTGTGCAGTACCTGACTTCATTCGGGTCGAACCGGTAAGCGCTTCCGGGCCCACCACCGGGCATAAGGCGATATCTGATAACGTCAATACTGGTGATTCAGGTGTACAGGCGATACCGATCGTTGTACAGCCATGATCGCTGGCCCGGCGAAGCGCACCACACACATAGGGTGTCCGGCCGCTGGCCGACAGGCCAACAACTACATCATTGCGGGTGATGGTGTGGGCATCTAAATCTTTTTGACCCTGAACTTCGTCATCTTCTGCACCTTCCACCGCATGCATGATGGCGCGCTCGCCGCCAGCGATAATGCCGTTTACCAGGGTGTCATCGACAGAGAAGGTCGGTCTGCACTCTACCGCATCCAGAATACCTAACCGGCCACTGGTTCCCGCGCCGATATAAAAAAGCCTGCCTTTGCGGCTGAGACCGTCCACAATACGATCCACCGCCTCCGCAATTTCAGGTAATATCTTTTCAATCGCCGGGGCTACATGATGATCCTCACGGTTTATCATACGGACGATATCCAGCGATGTACCTTCATCAATATGCATGGTTGCGGGGTTTCTGCCTTCGGAAATGAGCGTATCAAGTTGCGCCAGCAGCGTTTCCTGGGAGCCTGCCATAAAGTACCTGTAGTAAAACTGATGATAGCGGGCAGTATCGACCTGATGAAAACGGCTTGCAAGCCGGCAGCGCTACAATTTTGCCAGCGACCGTTAAAAATGTACGTGGTAGCGAGGCTGGCTTCCAATGCCGGGGTATTTTCATGCTAGTATGCTGGCCATCCGGTTTAGCAATCAGTAACAATACGTTGAGCAGACAAACTCAGGCAATCATTCACGCAGATGCCATTATTCACAACTTTGACTACCTGTGCAGTCTGGCACCGCAAAGCCAGACAATGGTGGTCATCAAGGCCGATGCTTACGGGCATGGCGCGATCAATGTTGCGCGCATTTTAAGAAACAAAGCGCCCGCCTTCGCTGTCGCTATTACCGAGGAAGCTATTAAGCTTCGTGAAGCCGGTATTGATGCGCCTATCGTGGTTCTGGAAGGCCCGCATCAGGAAAAAGAATGTTTGCAGGCTCGCGACGAAAATCTGACCATTGTTGTTCATGACACCACCCAGCTGGAATGGGTAAAAAGACAGACGCCGACACAGCCGCCTGGGATCTGGCTTAAAGTAGATACCGGTATGCACCGGCTGGGAATGACACCTGAAGATGCGCAGCGCGCGCTGACAGACTACAGCCAGATTATTGGTGATGACTGTGTACTGGTTACCCACATGGCCAGTGCGGATGATACCGATAATTCGGCCACTGCTAATCAGTTGGACAAATTTGCCAGACTGGTGAAGCAAACCGGCCTGGCCGTCAGTATCGCTAATTCGCCCGCCACGCTTGGCTGGCCTGCCTCCCATGGCAACTGGAACCGGGTTGGGTTAGGTGTATTTGGCAGTAACCCTATGCACGATGCCTCCTATCTATCCCGTGTTCAGCCTGCAATGACACTGCGTGCTTCTGTTATTGCACTACGGCACATTAAAGCCGGAGAATACGTAGGCTATGGACAGGCCTGGCAGGCGCAGAAGGACAGTATTATTGCCACTATCGGAATTGGTTACGCGGATGGTTATCCAAGGCACTGCTCCAACGGTACGCCGGTACTGGTAAATGGTCAGCGTGCACCGCTGGCAGGGCGCGTTTCAATGGACATGCTGACCGTGGATGTTACTGAGGTTGGTCAGGTGCAAATTGGTGATTTTGTTGAGCTTTGGGGCGAAAAGCTGCGTATTGATGAAGTAGCCGCATGTGCCGGCACAATATCTTATGAGCTCATGACTCGCGTGTCACCACGCGTACCACGAGTTGTTCGCTACCGATAAGCAATACCTGTCGGTAACTTCATCATCAACAATTAAGCAGAGTATGGATCCCGGTAGTGTAGTTGTAATGGGCTTTGTGGCCAGCTTATGTGCCAGTGCAGGTACCGCACTGGGCTCATTGGGCGTTTTTACTATAAGACGTCTGTCGCGCCGTATGGAAGACGGCCTTTTAAGTCTGGCAGCAGGCATTATGTTAGCCGCCACTTTCTTTTCGCTTCTGTTACCAGCGCTTGAATACGGCTCTGAACATTATGATAGCAGCCTGGCCGGGCCCTTATCCGTGGCCGGGGGAACCTTTCTTGGTGCGGCAGTGCTGTTCCTTATCCACCAATACGTACCCCACGAACATTTTTCGCGGGGCCGTGAAGGTAGCGATGCCTACAAGCTAAGCCGCATCTGGCTGTTTGTTACCGCTATTACCTTACATAACTTTCCTGAAGGGCTTGCCGTAGGTGTTGGCTTTGCGGGCGGTGAGGTCAAAAACGGGGTCACGCTGGCTATCGGCATTGGGCTGCAGAATATTCCTGAAGGACTGGCGGTGGCCGTGGCATTGCTGTCAGTAGGGTATACACCACTTCGCTCTGCGCTTATCGGTATTGCGTCGGGCCTGGTAGAGCCGGTAGGAGGCTTACTGGGAGCTATGGCGGTGGCTACACTGGAATCGCTGATGCCCTGGGCGCTGGCTTTTGCCGCTGGTGCCATGTTGTTTGTTATCAGCGATGAAATTATTCCGGAAACCCATAATAACGGTAATCAGAATCTGGCAACGTTCACACTACTGGGCGGCTTTATACTGATGATGCTACTGGATACGTCGCTGTAACTTTAGCCTAAAGAATAAAGGCAGCATCGCGGGGTTAGAGATATAGTAAAGATGTTGCGCAACCTTCGGATGCCTTTTTGTTGTACGGACGCAGTCATAACAATCAAAGAAGGCTTCAGCGATTTTTTGATCGTGACTAGCCCAATCCGAAAAAAGCAGCGAAGTAATCCTCATGTTCCTTGCCCGGCTTCTGCCGGGTTTTTTTCTTTATAACTGCGCAATAAAAAAGGCCGCTTTCGCGACCTTTTTTATTGAATATTACCTGATTAACTTCCCTGGGGCTGTGCGCCATGTTCCACGCTAATCTGACGCGCCTGAGGTGCGGCTTCGTAACGCTCCGGGCGATGGTTTAGCGAAAGCACCATGTTCAGACAAAAAGCGGCCAGCACTGATACCACCACCAGTGGCCATTCTATAAATACCAGCGCGCTCAACAGAATTACTGTGTCTACACTTAACTGAAACGTACCGGCGCGAATGCCATATTTTCCTTGCAGAAAGAACGCCAGAATACCCACTCCGCCCAAACTAGAGGTGTGGCGAAACATAATCAGCATACCCACGCCAATCAGCATTCCACCAAAAATAGCGGCAAACAGGGGATTAGCATTTGAGATGTCTACAAATTTAGGAATTTGTTCAGACAATACCGATACCGTAGTAACCGAAATAAAGGTGTTGATCGTGAAGCGTTTGCCTATTTGTGTCCATGCCAGCGCATAGAAAGGCAAATTGATAAGAAAAAATATCAGGCCAAAGTCCATTGGCAACGCATGCGTGCCGAGTAATGCCAGCCCTGCTGCGCCTCCGACCATTAAGTCCTGAGACTGAAATAAGTAAACGCCGAACGCGACAAATAGTCCTGCGCAGACCAGCGCAAAAAGGTCTTCAACAAAACCGTGTTGTGTTTTCTGCATGTGACTAATTTTCCTGTAAAGCGATAATTGCTATGCGGTGTGAAAATCGATGAGGATTATACGCGCACATCAGGTAATCACGATGTTCAGAGGCGATGTCCATATTGGTGCAATTGAGAGCGGTGGTAGGGAAGCTTTACGAGTTTTATCATTCCCGTTAATGCACTGTTTTATCTTTGTAAAAACAGTAAGAGGAATAAATTTTTAGGGGAGAAACGGGCTATCTACAAACTCGGCCTGAGGAAAGAGTACTTTGGCGTAATTTGCATTAATAGGCAAGTAGCGATCAGAAAGCCAAATATTGACGCAGTCATCAGCGTCAGTAAACAGCGTCAGACATTCTGAAGATACCTGTATGCGACGTATGTGTTGTTTAGCAACAAGGGTGGTGAAGCCTGAAAATAATCGGGACAGGCTGTTGTGACGAACGCCAACTAAACCGTCCAAATCGGTAAGCACATACCCTGGCTGATTCAAACGGTTTGAACTCATTGCCCACAGGTTGGCGATAAGATAAACACTAAAAACGATACCGCTAATACAAAGATAGATAGACATAGGCTTGTCCTCTTCTTTTATCAGGAAAACCTGCGCCTTTGTAAATCTACAACTGCGCCAGCACTACGTATAACACACGCGTTTACAAATTATATACAAATTAAGGGTGTCTTCCTAGAATTGTTTCATCTAACTGTCGTAAAAACGTCATAAACTGGTTATGTACAGCCCTTGCTACATCTGGCGTATGGCGTTGTTAGATTAAAATATGAACATCGTGTAATGCCCGGTGACTGGCGATTCAACAACGATAATTAACGTTACGAAGCCTTTCTTATCTCAGGTGCAGCGGTATGGCCGGCCGCGAGTATATGCATTGCCGTATCTGGCAAGCGAAGCCGTATAAATGCTTTAACGGCAGGAAAGTAAATGGGGCTGAATGTTATTACCGGAATTTTGCCGCCGATGGTATTTTGCGGTAACTGTAAAGTGACATAATTATTCTGATGCGCCAGTATTGCTACCGGCACAGAGGACACCGGTAATGCATTGCGCCCAACATAAAGAAATCCATCGGCAACGCGAAGCGACTTCCAGGGGCTGATCTCCTCACTGGAAAAAGGTAATGAAGCAGGTTTGCTTCCAACCAAAAGTACAATCTCGCTGACCAGCAATATCGGAAATAAAAGCCACAGGAAGGGCCACGACAACAAGTAGCCTAGCGATACAGCACATGATGAAAGAAAAAGGGCCTGAATAACACGCGGACGAGCCAGTGTTTTCAGTATTAACAGGCTAACCTGATGAATGTGCAACATAACGCTTTCCCCGTGGTGAAGCGGTACGATTGAAGCACCGCGCTACCTATTTATAAAATAGCGCAGCAACAGGCGTTCTGACACTGAACTTTAGTGTAAAAATATAAGATGATTGCTAAATAGCGCGGACAAGTAACGATATAAGCGCCTGCTGGCTGCGCGCGAAAGGCTTCTGCGAAGATAAAACACTCTAATCAACAATACTTACCGCTTTCGGGTTATGTCATGCTCTGCTCAGGCAATCAAACGAAATTCTGTTACGTTGCACCCGCATTTTTAAGCTTTTTCCTTTCTGCATCACTTAGCACAACCGGATCGACAACCGGTTTGCCGTCATCATCAAAAAATGGTGATTGCTTATACGCACCAGACATACGGGCTTTTGCTACGATGCGCAGAAAGCGCCACATGGTGCCGGGTAAACCGTGTGCTGATGGTTTGGGATGGCCAATTGCAGACTGGGTATGGACTACCGCAATTTTTCCCGGAAAGTCATTTGGAATAGATGCCTGATTAAGAATGTTGTCGACAAGACCCACAAAGGGAAGCTGATTTGTCGGCAGCGTATTACCGATAGGCGTATTGCAACAACTGGCGTACCAGCGAATCAGCCCGCGATCTGACAAACGAACCGCAGCGATATGGGACTGACCTTTAGTAATAACCACTCGCGAGGCGGCCAGCTGCACAATATGGGTGCCGCCCTGCACATTTAATACGGTGTCCTGAGCATTCAGGTATCGGGCGAACGCCTGACAATCTTTGCAGTAGCATAAAACTCTGCTGGCGGTTGCGCCGGGAAGTACATGGCCCTGGACGGTGTTACATTCGCATGAAAGTGGATGTTCCATCAAAGGCTCCTTAGGAGGGATGATTGATTTGTGTTATGGAGTGTTAGGCTCCCATAGTTCAATAGGGTTCCCTTCAGGATCGCATAACCTTGCAAACCGCCCGTTAGGGTAAATGGTTGAATCGACTGAAACAGGAATCCCTGCGCCTTCAAGCTGCGCTACCATTGCGTCCAGATTGTTAACGCGAAAGTTAATCATCCAGCTTTTACTGTCGTCGCCAAAATAATCTGAGTTGTTTTTGAATGGCGCAAATACAGTCGTTCCTGCTTGCTGCTGCCAGCCCGCTTTGTCATAGCTATCTGGTACAGGGCTAATACCAAGATTTTTCTCATACCACCCTGCGAGTTTTTCAGGGGACTTAGAGCGAAAAAAGAGCCCGCCGATTCCCGTTACAGCTTCCATTTACAGTGATTCCTGAAAGTTAGCCCGATAAGGGGCACTGATTTAACCTTAGTCTACCAACACCGGCTTTACCAGTACCCACGGTAATAAATACATTATAAAACGGGCAGTTAGCTGTAATAGGGTTGATTGGCGCTAAGTCGGGCCACGCCTTTAACAATGCGGTAGATAGACCAAATCCAGATGGCGAAAAGTGTAATATAGCCAATCAGGATCACCGCCAGTGGTATGCTAATGATTGATACCACCAGTCCTATCCAGAATGTTTTGATGATATTAGCGTAATGATCTTCAAATGGCGTGCCGCGGGCATCTGATTTTTTCACCATTGCCCAAATAGCCCCGACCAGCCAGAAGATGCCGGTTATTAATCCCAATACCATAAATACGTATGCCACGATGGCGTGAGTTTTGGCTTCCTGTTGCGCCTCTGTCAACGCAGAATCACGAATCGGTGTACCGTGCGGCTGAGTTGATGAGGGGGTACTGTCTTGGTGAATGTCGGTCATTCCATTGCTCCTGTTAATTAGATTCAGCGGTCTTTTGCCACTGTCCTTTTTAACATAAGACACTTTTGAGCTGATGAGTAGTGTTTTTTAAGTTATTGAAAGAAAGCTATAAAACTTTAGAAAGAAGTCGCGTAAGAAAAAGTATACTGCTGGTTATCCACCTGACCTCAACCTGTTTGCGGCGCGCAGGTAACAGCTCATCACTACAACATACTGCGCCACAGTATAATTTTGCAGACCAGGAGAAAAATGACTTTATACGAAGCCGGTAGGCTGTCGACTGGATATAAAAGGTATGGTTTATAAAGGGTGATAGCCATGTCAGTCGCGAAAGCACTTTGCGCTGGTCGATAAAAACCCGCACTCGGCCGGTCAGGCGATGATAGCTGATGGTAACATCCATATCCTCAATATTATGACTTTGTTGGAGTACAGCGAATCTGTTGTGTCGTTTCCCTGACATTATATAACCTGTTTATCCTTAACCCTGTCGAATGCATTCCTGAAAGCTTTTTGCGGATACGTCTGCTGACGTATTTGCATAGTACAGTGATTGTCTGGCGAGCGCCCGGCAATATTTTTCAAACCCAAAGCTGCTGTAGTTTGCAGACTGAATATTCATGAACCCCTCACCCATAGCAGTGCGTTTAACCGTTACAAAATTATGCCGTGACACTTTCTCAACAATCTGCCCCACTGAGTAACTTGAATCATAATCGGGCAGTACCAGCGTCATAGGGAACCGCGGTGAAACCTGGGCAAAATGTCTGATCTGGGCACCATAAAATGCAATGCCAGCCCGCGCCCTGGAAAGGGCCGGGTGCGCCGAGGCTCGCCACAATGCAGCAGCGCCAATGCCAAAACCAATATAATATTGCGGCTGGTCGTTGTATTTAACGGAATTACATAAAGCATGGGTATAGCTTTGTAAGCCACCCTGTCTGCAAAAGCTGTTGTAAGCTTCAGCTTCATCTCTGAACCGGTTGAAGGTTCCTTCGTAGGGATCGACGACTTTCACCTCGCCGGATAAGCGCGCAATAATACGGTTAAGCGCAGGCGTTTTGCCGAAGATATCTGTGACAATGACGTTGAGCATGCTATTCACCTGAGTTGGTAGCGCCGGAACCTATGTCCGGAATATTCCGAAAAGCGGCAAATGTAAATATTATGTTGCTTTTACGAGTAGCCGTCGTATTTGGAGCATCTGTAACAGGGCAAAAACAACAAAATCACACAGTCAGAAACCCCAGAAGTCTTTATAAAGGCAGTCAAAAAAATAAACCTACAGCGAACCCAACCCATTATAAGATCGTTGGCAACAGTGGGGCAGACATTAGCCAGAGCTGTTGATTTGGGTAAATTCGCCATCTGAGCAAAATGAACACTGAGCCGTCAGTAAATTACAATAAGGCAGCAGTGGCAAAGTCAGGCCAGTGCCGGTATACATAAAACGTCTGCGATGACCATAACGTATTAAAGACATTATAGGCGCCATAAACTGTAAGCACATGTGACGATAAGGGGATTGCGCTGTAACGGCTGATTACGTATTTGTTACTGACTGCACCGGTATTCTGCCTGCCTCATACAGCGCTGGTGTGCTTCAGCCACAGAGCTTCCGCCCATACAAAAATCCAGCCGCAGGGTTTTATCTTCTGCTGTTGCAGTCTTATTGCTTTTTGTGACCCACTCCCAGTGACGAATCAGCTTTAATGCCTCACGACCCATGTCAACATCAGGAACAGATTCAACCACGGAAATATCTGAAGCTTCCCCTTCTTCAGAGACTACAAACCGTATGACTGCGCAACCGCGCTTTCCTTCACGCGCCAGTGCAACGGGATATTTGGGGGTGTTATCAGAAGCGCGCTGCCAAACGGCTGATGCATTATCGATTGGTGTCACCAGGACATCAGCGTACTGGGTAGCGGCGATAACGGGAAAAAGGGTAAACAGCGTTAACATCGCTGCAGATTTGCGTAGCATCATGACTCTCCTTGTTTGCCTTGTTGCTATTCCTTTTAACAAAAACAACTATCTCATACGCAATGGTTAAATTTCAAACAGGTTTTCATTTGTTCTTCGGCAAATGCTTGCCGTCATTTTCTTCAATCACATTAACGGCGAGCTGATCCCGTGTCGACTTTTCTGCCCATCTTTCAAGTGTCGTTTTCCTGCTCCGGAAGAACTGTGCCAGCGTATGCAGTTCAAACAGTTTAACCCCTGCAACAACCAACTTTAAAAAGGCCTCTGCTATAAATTCCATTGCTATTTCCTGACTTTTCAGATTAGTTTACTTTTATATTACCTTTACTGGTTTGCGTAACCAGTGTGTATGGCAGAATCAGTGTGTCCGCGGCGGCTGAGACAACAGAGTCTACCAGTAAGTAGGTAAAATGCGTTTTTTGAAAGTTGGTCGTGTAGCCGTTGGGCTTACCATATAACACACAAAAATTATGCGACACGCCGCTGTACACCCGGGGAATATCTTTGCAATAGCTGTCGTAACCAAAATACGAGATGTTGACCTGGTTTCCCGGAGGATCGATGGTGCGCATGGTGGCACAGGAGCAGCAAAGTATGGTGCTGATAAGAATAACAATGGTTTTCATGTTTTGTCCTTAAAGTATGACTGGCTTATTCCGTTGATTTCTCTTGCTTGTCGGGGCAGTGGTTCAGAAGTGCCTGGTTAATCTTGTCGCGTTGCCACGAAGAAAAAGTGTAGTAACTAAATCGTAGGTGTTTATTGTCTTTACCGTTAATAAAAAATTGGCCAAAGACGCCTTTTTTTACATTCCAGCTTGTTATCTCATGCCACAATACTTTTACCTCCCGACCCCAGTAAACATAACCGATGCCACTTTCATCAAGCGTTACACCACGTTCAGTAAGTTTTGACCTACCGGAGTTAAATATTGCCAGCCACAGGAATATCACACTAAATATGGCGAACCACTTTAGCGCACTGAAAAGCATCTCATCAAAAAACTCACTGAGCGGATGAGTAATGAGCGTCACTACCGCAAAGCCCGCCATCAATATGCAATAAAAAATAAGCAGACTAAACAAATGCTGGGTTCTGGACTGCATTAATAACATCAAATCTCCTTTTCAATGAGACGCTTGTTTTAGCCTTGCCAGGTATGAAACTGATTTTCTACTGCTTTCGCCATTGCGAATCCTGCCGCGATTAACGCCAGATTACACAGCGCGCGGGTGCTCCAGCGGTGATGTTTTAGCGAAACGCCTGTATGAACAGTGATCACGACCATTAATCCCATTAACAGAAACCAGGGTGTAAAAAAGAATATAACTTTTGCTTTTACCGCACTGACAGCAAGATCATGTAAAGCGCCGCTGACCGCAAAAGTCACCAGAGTAGCGAACCCGGGGACAGTGACTTTACCTACAGGGCGGGCAATATACCGGCTCAAATAATACCCCCATACCGGATTCCAGTATTGCCAGAAGCCCGAAAATGTCGGCGCGCCCAGTGAGCGGCGCAGCATATTGCTCATCGAGCCGCTTGCACCAAGTGCGACACCGGTACGTTTTTTAACATACTGGCGTAATGTAATGTGGCGAAGGCGCTGCGCACTGCTCATTAGTTCATTATCCACAAGCAGGTAATACGACATCCTGCAGCGTTATTTTGCATAAAACTGCTCCAACATCTCTTTGTAGTCGATAAGCGGGGGTAAGCCCATCTCTGCCCGGCGTTTATCTACATCATCGGCATCTGCAATGGGGAAAAATGTGACCGTGTTCGATGTAATATCAGCCTGTGTACCATAGTTTTGAGGCTGCCCGGTTTTGACCAGAACTCTGTCAGTCAGAAGTGCTACCTCCTGGCCTGTGATACCCTGGTTGTTCTGATATGCATGAAAAATATGCGGGAGCATGGCTTTTTGAAAGGCGATGTCAGGCGAATGCTGCACCAACAAAAAAGCCGCCTGAACGCCATTTTCACCTACAAGGGAAAGTGACGGCCAGCCGTGATCGCTGATAATCGCTTTAAGTTGTCTGGTGTGTTTCGCGTCAGTGTCCGTTATGCGATCAACCTGAGCTTGCGACAAATTTACGCCGCTTTGTTTTATTACTTCACGCACAGCCTGGTCCTGAGCCTTCATCTCAAGCAGCACTGAAACAAGTTCAGTGTTTTCCCTGGCAAATGCTGATGCACATAACCAAAATATACTCAGGGTTAGGAGCAAATATCGGGCAATAGGTATGAAGATTGAAGGACTTTGCACTGGCCGATTCCTGATGCTACTGCGTTTCGGTCAGGCGGATATTGGAAAAAAAGCGCTCGCCCAGCGCTATTGTCTGTTCGGGCATTTCAGGGGAAGCCGAGCGCATTGAGATTTCCATTAAAATGGCACTGGCGTTATCCAGTTTTGATCGGCAGATATAACCGCGATTAGTAAAGTATGCTGAGCCAGCAGGCAATTTGTCAGTGTTCTGCTGATATTCAGCCACACCCTCATACTTCAGGCACGACTGCTCCTGAAAGGTCGTGTTCTGGTAACTGACATCAAGCTGGTTAAAGCGCTTTTCGTCACCAACCTGCTTTCTGCCTTCGATGAGCGTTTCAAAAAACACATCGTCACTGACTGTTTCGCCTATCCAGAAATAATAGGTATTCAATACAACAGATTCTTGTTCAGGATAGGGGCGGGCGAGCGCAATACTCTCTTCAGTATGTTCCAGCAATAACCAGCCGCTATCAGAGGGGGCTGACACTACCGCGCCTTTTTGCGCAAACTGTTCACCAGGCTGGACCTTTGGCGGGCCAGATGCACATCCGGTGAGTACTATTGCACAAATGAGAAAAGAGACATACCGCATCATCACATCCTTATGAAGTTTATGGCTAACCGCTCGGTACCAGTAGTTGTAGCATTGGATACCTGACGGTGGAAAGTTAAATATCCCATTATGTTGCGACATTAACGTGACATGAGGTTTCTGAAAACAAACGTCACTGGCGGATGAGCTTATCTTTTATTCTGATTAGCATGCGCAGCCCCAGACACAACAGCGTGACGACAAAAAACTGGCCAGCAAACAGTAATATCAGTTTTACGCTTAAAGACAGCTCTTCTGTCAGTAACGGATGCCACAAATAGCGAAGCGTCATGTTACCGGGGAAAAGTAGTATTTCGTAACCGGGTAACGGCCCTTCAAAATAGCCCCACAGATGCCAGTGCGCCGCGAAAGCAATCATCCCGATAACGGTAGCGCTAAAGCCTGCAATAACGGGCCAGTGTTGACCAGCTTTCAAACCGCCTCCCCCAAATACATTGCCCGTTAAAAGACCCCTTGATGAGGCCGTAGCCCTGTTTTACCGATTGTCTATCGGGGTGCCTTTCTTCTGACCGGAAACAGGTTGAACCAAAAGCTCGCTTCTAAGGCGAAGCCGGCAACAATAAACAGAAATGTGCCGGTGGTATGGCCGTAGCTATAGGCAGCGAGCGCCGCTGCCAGCAAGACAAATCCAAGCACAATACGAAATACAGTTTTCATATAAATCTTCCTCTTCCGTTAGTATTGCCAGCGTAGTGCCGCTATTTATTTATCAGAACTGATAACCCAGTTGCAGCCAGATCTCTTTATCATCATAGTCACTGTTTGTAGCATGAAAAGACACACCGGCGGTGGTCCCGGACTTATTTATACCGTTCATAAAATACGTATAGCTCAGTCCCAGCCCGTAAACATCTTTTTCTTGGCCATCATACACCATCCGGCCATCTACATTGCGCACATCCCATTGCCATTCTTCGTCGACTTTGCTCAGATAAATGCCCATCCCATGTTTGTTAGAGGCGCTGTCAAACAAGTCGGTTTTTATCCACCCAATGCCCAATCCACATTCTTTTTGCGCAGTGCAGCCTGCTGAAATATATTTAAGATCGGTAGGTGAGGTCCAGGCAACATTGGCTCCCAGGCCGCTGTACATAGTGCCAAGTCCCACCCCAACCGAGATTTGTGAAGCAATGTCCTGATCGTCGGCAGGTGTCGTTTGCGCGAAGGCTGAGCAGGAAAATGACGTGGCCAGCGTTATGGCGAAAAGATGAATGATTTTCATTGCAATATATCCTTATATTTGAAAGACCGAATACTTTCCTGATAATCGAAACACAGTGAATTACACAGGTAAGGCTGGCAAGATAGAGGAAAGTTCAGCGCTGGACACTTGGTATAATGTAACAAGCTGTTACCGCTGGATTGCGCTTAACGATATTTTTTCAGCAAGGGCTGAAATGACTCTGGAAGAAGCGACGGCTCAAGGTAACAGGAGAGAGCAAGCATGTTTACCAATACGGTTATCCAGAAAACGACAAGAAATGATGTTTTGCTGGATTTGTGACGCAGATAGGATTGTGCCATCAGGCCGCCGGACCAGCCACCCAGAAGGCTTATCAGATGAAGATGACTTTCAGGCGTACGCCACTTACCCTGCTTTGCGGCAGATTTATCTTTGGCGTAAATCACAAACGCGATCAGACTTGCTACACCATACAGCGCTGGCACAAATGCCGGCACTTCTTCCAAAACGGAAAGCGTGGTCAGTCCGCCAATAAGACTGACAGCAATAATGGCGGGGACCTTACTGACTCCCGACTTAGCGCTTTTTCGTGTTCCTTTTGCTGAGTAGGTTACGCGCTCAGCACGCATTTCACCCTGACTGGTGCTGGCCAATGTGTAAATAACGAAATCACCATTGACCGGACGGCGATCACCCCGCGTAAACGCGCTGATATGAAAGAACACGCGCTGCGAGCCATCTACAGGTTGAACGAAACCGTAACCTTTCTCATCATTCCACTGAACAATTTTACCCTTGTACTTCACCGGGTCTCCATGAACGGTTGTAAAATGTGTGCAATAGCACAGCTTGCGGATTAATCAGTAAGCTGTCTTCGACGCGCTTTAAGCGAGCGTACTGCGTCGTTGTTGAACCCACCCCACGATGAGTGATGAATAAACCAGTATACAGCAGCGAAATACGGGCCAAGCAAGAGGGTGGCCAACGCCCAGATTGAAGGTGGAACCAGCCAGGTTACATTGCCGGGTTGCTGCCCCTTGCGAGCCTGCAACCAGACAGCTAATGCAAATGCACAATGAAGAACGGCGGTAAGTCCCAGCCAAATAACACCCAAGCCGCTACCGAAAGATGCGTAATCACTCATTTTTCACCATCCTTAGAATTTTACTCATTGCTAAAGATTATCAGACTGCGCAGCCACATCATTTTTAAGCACCAGCGCCATCAGAAATAACAGCGCAAGTGGAGGTAAAAGTGACGAGACAATAGCAATGATTGTAGTCAATACCGGTGTCTGGGTTTTTCTTTTGCCCAGGTAGTAACCGGCAATCGCCATTATTACCATCAAAACGGCAATAACCTGGCCTAGTAAGGTCGCGTTCAATGAAAGCATTACTGGGTTCTCTTCGTGTTTGAGCACATTCGTTGTTAATAAGCAGGGGCTATCGGGTGACCTGTCCGTACTGAATACCGTTAGGCGTGGGGCACGAGCACGAGGCGCCGAGAATTTCCTGCTTATCCAAGGGGCAGGCATTAACAGGTGCACAATCCGGGCAAGTTTCAAGTCGGCAGGTTGCGCCCATGTCTACTGTTGGTGTCATCGTGTCTGCGTGTTCTTCTGATAAAACGCAACCCGGCAACATCATGGCAGATAACAGCGCAGCAAATATTGCCAAAAACATTTTCATCTGCGCCCCCCGCGTTTGCTTTGTAATACCGTCTTTTACGCTATTCAGCGCTTATCAGACGTGCCTCGAGGTCAACTGTTTCAACATGACATTCATCACCGTCGGGCACTTCAACGTTGTATTCATACCAGTATTCATAGCCCTCTTTATAAACGGTAAGGTTGTAATAGCCCGGCCGCTCGAACGCACCTTCAAGGGGCGCGTTGTTGTCACAACTGTCACCGTCGGTGTTGGTCACCGTTTCCTCAAAACCCGTATCCTGTATCTCCAACGTTGCGCCGCAGGATATCAAGTCTCCGGTTTGGTCATCGATAACTGATACAGATATCGCAGGTACTGCTTCGGCTGTGCAGACTTCTCCGGAATCGGTACTGTCTGAGTTGCAGCCGAAAAGTAAAAAAGAAGGCAGTAATGCAAAAAGTGCGCGTTGGAATTTCATCATTTCGTCCGTGATCAAAGGGGGCAAAAAACCTTACCATCCTTTGTAAGTGTTAAAAGAAAATCATCGATAATGTGCCACCAATTATGGCTGGCTGTCTAGCATTGTTTATTGCTTACCTCACTAACAACACCTTCCATTCCCATATTCCTGTGCTTTTAATGTTTTTTCATCCAGAGCGTCAGCGAGCACGCGTAGGAGTAACCAATGAAGCTATTCGCTGCCGGATACGCTGACTTTGAAAAATTTCACTGTCTGTGAAAGATCTCTTTGTTTCCAGGGCGGATTGATGACTTCAATATGCTTAACACCCAACGTATATAAATCGTCTATGGAGTAATACCAGCCCACATAGGCTTCCGACGCTTCGTACTGATCGTAGACTGGCGCCTG
The DNA here is from genome assembly GCF_006228385.1 of Salinimonas iocasae. GTDB lineage: Bacteria > Pseudomonadota > Gammaproteobacteria > Enterobacterales > Alteromonadaceae > Alteromonas > Alteromonas iocasae. The sequence continues at coordinate 3,363,048 of NZ_CP039852.1, read as the reverse complement.
GCCGAGGGTTGTAATGGCAGGATCAACGCCAATTTTTTTGAAAAATCGTCGTTGGCGTTCGATGGCGCTTTGGATGTAGTTCGCAAACGTCGCCTTGGCCGCAGCACGTTGAGATTCCGGCATGGTCAGGACGACGTTATCAAATGAGTCCTCCATGCCGGTGACGCCACCATGAAAGCCGATCACTGCCCGGTTAGATATGTGGTGTTGTGGGGCCGCGGTAAACACATAGTTCGCGCATGACGACAAACAATAATCTTCAATATTCACACTCAACTGATGAGAAAAGACCATGTCGCCCAGGTCCATCCCTGCGTTAACTTCGCCTCCCGGGCTGGTGATCGCCAGCGTAGTAAGTGTTTGCGGATGCATCTTTAACAGTGATAGCACCGCTTCATTGGCGGAATCAGAAATGTCGCCGGAATAAACGATAGTGTCTGCCTGGGCGCTAACGGATGTTGCCGGTGTCTCAGCCTGAGAATTGAGAGGTATCAGAGCAAGTGCTATCAATAGTACTTTAAGATTCATGCCGCTTCCCTGAGGCAAAATAAAAACGTCAACGGCCGTATAGGCCGGTAGATTAAATTATTGTTCGTTGGATCTGTGAACGAGACTGTCAGCTTTCTAACAGTAAATCAAAACCGCCGTATATTAAACGTTTTCCGTCAAAGGGCATCGGATTATTCTCCGGTTGCATCCGGCTGTCCGCCATTACTTTCTGCCACGCGTCATCGCGTACCTGTTTTGATGGCCAGATGATCCAGGAGAAGACGACACGTTCGTCGCTTTTTGCTTTGACCGCCATAGGGAAAGAAGTGACCTCGCCGTCAGGCACCTCATCGCCCCATGTTTCAACCACCTTCAATGCGCCAAACTCTTTGAAAATGGCTGCTGCTTTTTGCGCATGCTCAAGATATTGCTGTTTATTGTCAGTAGGCACCGCTGCCACAAAACCATCAATATAAGACATTGCTATTCTCCGTAACGTAAGTCTTTAAACAGTAGGCCACACGGGGAAAAATGCCTAGGAAATAGCCGGAGGCTCTGCCTCAAGCAGTAACGAATACGATACGACAGCACCAAAAATTGTAGTGTTGGGCGTAATTGATACCACCCGCCAACCGCTATCGTTAAACCGGGTTATTTTGTCATTAAGCTTGTTGATATCTACTTCACTCGACCAGAAGCCTCTGGATTTAAATACGATGACCCGTTGCATTCCTATACCTACACCAAAATTGAATTAAACAGCATGCCCGGCAACATGAAGGTGATCGCAAAGGCGGAGCCGGTCATGACAAAAGCAGTGCCGACAAACATGCTTTGTAAAATATAAACCCGGGGACGGGCAGAGGCGCTTTGTGTAAAAGCGTTCACAGCAAGTAGCATTGTCCCGCGCAGTCGGTTAAGCCTTGTCATCAGCCAGTGGATAAAGGGTGAAAGTGATGCCAGAATCATCGCAAAGGCGATTTCCATGCCGCCCCAATTGACCAGCAGTGCAATTTCAGGAAGAAACGCAGCGCCGATAGTCAAAGCCAGGCCGATGATTGCTTTTTGTAGTAGTGATAAATCGTTCCATGATTTCATAGTGTTTCCTGTTACATATAAGGGCGTAGCCGCTTCCGTTCTATGCCAATGTTACGCAAGATACGTGTTTAACGGGACTGGCCATAAATCCAGTCTAACCCTTGAATCAGCGTTGTGGGGAAGGCGGTTGAATGTCGCGCGCCTTCAACAATCTGTAACTTCACCGCCATGTTGTTACCGGCTATTTCTCGTATTTTCTGCGCTAATTGCTTCGCCCCGGTCACCATTTCGTGCTTTTCACCAGCAGCGCGGGTTTCCAGACTACCTACGCCAATAAATACCTTCACAGGCACATCAGTGGCTGTGGCCGAAAGCGATAGCAGATATTCGTCCTTAAACCACACAGAAGGGCTTCCCAGAATATAGCTGGTAAACATATCGGGCTGAGAAAACAAAATGTAAGCACCAAACAAACCTCCAAGCGAGTTACCAACAAAGGTGCGAGTTTTGTTATCAGTCCGGTAATTTTTTTCTATATGCGGGAATATTATATTTTGAATAAAGGCGGCATGGCCGGCGGCGTTGCCGGTTTGTAGTTTCCAGTCAGAAGCCCGGACAGGGGTAAAGTCCCGCACTCTGCTGGCAGGACCTTTCGAACCGCGCACATAAGCGATACCAACCAGAATGGCCTCTTGCAAATCGCCGCTATTCATTGGGTAACGCGTTGCCCCTGAGGCGATTGGAAAGCTATAGGGGGCATCCATCAGATAAACGACCGGATAGCGTTTTTTCGCTTTGTTTGTGTAGGAGCGAGGAAGTTTTATATACAACGGGTAAGCACGCTCGGTGTCCGGCTCTGTCAGGGTTACTACCTGGCTGCGCAATATTTTAAAGGGTTCGTTCGCCAGAGTGGCGCTACTTGCCACAATAAACAGTACGCTCAGCAATCGCGCTGCTGTCAGCCAGATGTTCCCAAATCGTCTCATCCCATTAACGACTTTTGGTCAGTATCACTGCGGCCTGACCTATGCGTAGCATTTGCTGACTGGCTTCTATCCCTGCATCGGCATCCTGTTCAATAATCGCTGACAGTTTATTTTTAAATAACGAAATAGTACTCATGCCACCCTGGTTCAGGGCGTTGGCAAATAGCGTACACGCTTCACTACTTGCATTTTTGGTTGCTTTACACCGGTCAGCTTGCTGCGCCAGCTTTTCGACCTGGTTTAAAAGTGCATCATAATGACGCGCGGCGAGGGCATTGCACGCTATTGTAGTCAGAAACAAGGCCAGAAATAGCAAGGGTATGGGTTTCATAAAAGTTCCTTTTTCAATGGTGTAATAGCTTTAAAACCTGAACAGGGATAACAATGTTCAGCAAGGCGGGCAGACGGGCGCCGGCTTACCATCAAATATTTGCTTCATCGCTGCCCAATCACGCTCTACACGATTAACACCGCCGCGGTTGCGGTTATTCTGGCCCAACTGGCCGGTATGAGCCTGACAAAAAATTCGGGTATGGTTGTGTACAAAACTTGAATTTACAGCCTCTTCAACATTAGCAACACTTTTTAAACCGCAAGCTTTACGCAGCGCGTTAAATGAAGCGGTACCCAGACTCACTGCGATTTCAGGCTGCACGATATCAATAAGCGGAAGGGTAAAATCGGAAGCGGCTCGCGCAAGATCTTTGGCGCGGATCGGTGCGTTCATCGGGCCGGGTTTAACAAAGGGAAACAGATTCGTGGCATAAACATCTTCAAGCGCCTTGCCAAAATGCTGTTGCAACAAACGCTTTAAATTGATGTTGGTGCGTACCGAAGGTGTGTGACCCAACGATAAGGTTTCACGGCACACTGGCATATCGAAGCTTTCTTCAGAGCACCAGTCCTGCAATATAATCAGAATCTCTGCGTCAGCATTATGTGATGACAGGCTGAATGGCGAAATATAGTCGCATTCCCAAACGCCATCATCGTAATCACCTATTGCAGTATATCCCTCATAGCGCGTGGCCTGCCGTGTTCGCGCAAGGTTGAGAAGCGCGTGTTGCTTATCCATGTATTTCCTGCTTTTTACTACAAAGTAATGTAACGCTGATAAGGTACTGTCACGCCTTTTTATTTAACAGAAAAAGAACCAGTTCCTGGTACTCCTTCATCGTTTTTATATTGTTCGTCAATGGCTTATACTTCCCGTTTACGATGAGGGTAGGAACACCCGTGAATCCCTGGCTGCGCACAAAGGCCGTATTTTTCTCCATTTTCTTCGCCTGAGTATTCACTGCGAAAGAAGAGAAGGTTTTGTCGAACGATTTCGGATCGATTCCATTAACGATAAAAAGATTGCGGATGTCTTTTTCGTTATCGATAGTGGCATTGTCTACGTGAATATAGTTAAAGATAGCCGGAACCATTTTATCTTCGGCTTTTAGAAATGTCGCCGTTACCAGTGCTTTGGTGAGCAGCCGCTCGATTTGCGGGTTTCTGCCGGGCATGCTGTCTACGTGATTCTTTTTGAATGTCGCACTTTCAGGAATAGCCGCTTCGAGCTCTTTCATAAAAGGCTCCTGGCGGAAGCAGGCAGGACAGTAAAAAGAAAAGTATTCGGTAATCTCTTTCTCTTTGGTGGCTGCTGTATCAAGCTCCAGATAATCCTCTCCCGGATTAAACTGAGCAGCATGAGCAGAAAAAAGCGTGAGCGACAGAAGAGCGAAGTAACTTAATTTTCTAAACATAAAAAATCCATTTAACTGACTGATTTTAATCAACCTTAATCAGGCACCACATACACATAGCGACAATGCGTCTTTTGGAATTGTGGCTGGGCTGCCACGCCTCGTTATTACTTATCCTGAATATCCTTTATGCATAGTACCACTTCATGTTGACGTTCTGAATATTGATAACTGTATTGCTTGTTTTCAGGTGGTGCTATTTGTTTGCAGCTTTACCAGAATAGCGATATGGAGGGCGCTGAGCGCAATTATTACGGAGATCGAAAGCCATGATGCCACTCCCATCTGTGCCAGATATATAACGGGTTCAGACACCGAGCCACCGAAAAATACAACATGAGGTAGTCCGAAAAATGTGGGAAAAACAGCGTAGAAGAGTAAATCGTAAAAAAGTAGCGAGCCTGCTACCAGCACAGTGCGAAATACGCCTTGAGGCTTAAACAGCCATAGGTTCATCAAACAAATTACAGATAGCAAATAGGTAAGACCGCTACCCATGACACCTACAACAGGCGGCGCGATAACATTCTTGGTCGGGGAGTCACTCACAAAGACAGGCGAGGGAAGAAAATATTGATTGTCGATGGCAGGATGAAACTGCACATCAGTGCGCTTCTGCCGGGCAAAGCTTACCGAGGCGACACGATTAGCAGGCCAGTGCGCCGCGAATGGCAATGTTGCTATGTTTGGATAGACCTCTACGCCCGGCCACACCTGAACAACAGGGTTGCCAACCCCTGCAAGTTTTCCGGTTATGGCATGCCCTGATTCGTGAATAAACACAGACACAAAAAATAAGAGTGGGTCGACGAATATTACTCTCATTGATTTTAGCTTTACTGGCTGTATCACTTCATCGAACTCGCAAAATTCAGAATTGTTTTTGAGTCTTAGCGTGGTCGTTTAGGTATAAGCAGCCTCAATACAATATAAATAAATACCGGAACCAGAAACATAATAGTGCCCAAAACGAATACCCCCTGAATGGCACCCTTTCTGAGCCCGTAATAATCTGCTATTCCTGCGTAGACACCGCCTGCAATCCAGGTTTTACCCCGGTATAATTCTTCGCGTTCCATCTTTTATATACTCGTCCATGTTGAAAGCGCTGCTTCCTAAGCATTGTTGAATTTGCCAAGCAGCGCATATTTTCGTTCGTTATTTTGGGATACCGTTGTTTCTTGCGGTGACCTGTACTGCCACAATTTTTACGCCTTCTTCAGCCACCGTAATCTCGGCGTCACGGACTAAAAAAGTCGCATTTTCAGCGGTAATCCTCAGTTGAAAGAAGTTATTGGAAGACTGCGCATCGCGCCGGACTGTAGCTATGTTGAACGGCTCGTTATGCGGGATAAACATGCTGACTTCACCGGTGAAATCGGTCGCAGACTTGTCCTTCGACTGTGAAATGGTTTTTGCCTGAATCTCTATTCCGGTTGCGGCAGTAGTTGATGAAGTAATAAATATACTGAGTAATACACTGCCGATGACTAACGCAGAGGCAGAAAGCCTGGCGTGAACTGCTTTAATCCGGGATGGCTTTTGCGTAATCTCATTAACTTCAATATCGAAGGCAGAGGCAATGGCTTTTAGGGTATCAAACGATGCGTTACCTTCATTTTCAATGCGTTGGATGGTTCGCAGGCTGACACCGGCCACCATCGACAGGTGCTGCTGACTCCACGCCCGCTGATGTCTGTACTGAACGATCAGTTTCGAATTTACTTTCATTTCCATTTTAATGTTCCTTTGTAAGTTCGATATGAACGATACAGGAACAGTCCTTTTTACAGTTACGACACATCGGCGTCATCTGGCAGACAAAGCTACGACACCCAATAAAAGTTGCCGGCGCGGCGAATAAGTAAACTTACCTGAAGAAGTTTTCGAACACTACTTTCGCTTAGAAATAATTTCTGCAATGTAAAAGATAAAGTATGCAGCAAAACCAGCAGCAACGGCGTAACTCAGCGCAACAACAGGCACGAAGATATAACCGATACTTGCTGTGGAAGATGCATGCTCATCTGTATATAAGGGGCGCATGATCTCCCAGTATCCTGTGAAAATAATGAATACGGTCATCCCCAGACTCAGCCATAATGCGACCTTACCTTTCAGCGAATTAAAAAGGTTCGTGAACATTGCACATAGCACAAGCGGTACGAATGGGATAATGCGAAACGCGCCTATAAACAGCACAGATGTTATCGAGGTATGAGCAAACGCCCTGGAGATAGCTTCTACAGGTGCGAAATCAGTTACAATAATTAGCAAAAGAAGATGGTTCAAATGTTCAAAAAGCAAAACAAAAGAAATAATACACGCCCAGATAAACTGCTTTTTCACGATGAGCTCCTCGGGAAAATACGAGTCAGGTCTTATTCTTTACAAAGCGCAAGGCGTTAAGCGCGTCGTCATTACGCGTAATACCGCACTCGTCGCTACACGTAAATCCACACTTCATTAACGCACGCTGAGACGCAATATTTTGTTCTGCTACTGTAGCAATGACTTCGTGGTGCTCAGCTAGATAAGACTCGCAGAGCAGGGTTATCGCCTGAGTAGCAATCCCCTGGCTCCACCACGGTTTTGCTACCCAGTAGCCGATTTCGGTCGCCCCCGAATCTGTTGGCCAGTAAGAAATACAGCCAGCCAGCGATCCATCTAGCTCAATGGCCAGCGCCCTGCGAGGTGACGTGGGATGAGACGACAGCCAGGTTTTAGCATCTTCTAAAGTGTAAGGATAAGGAATATGCGCGGTCCATTTCGACATATCCTTGTCGTTAAGCAGAGAAACCAGGCGCGTTGAATCTCCCATTACAAAAGGCCTGAGAATCATCGGGTTGCCAATAGCAGAACAGTCATCAGTTCACGTTTTCCAGCCTGTTTAGCAATTTGACCAGCTCGTTAAGCACAAGTGCTGGCTGATCATCCTGTACCATATGACCGCTATGCGGGGCCAATACCGCTTTGCCACGCGGAAACTGATTGACCCACTCGCTTTGGTATTTCCCCCAAAGCGCGCGGCCGCGCTGTGTCTCAAGCGTGTGGGAGGGGGATGTTTCAGCCCGGGTTCCGGCAATCAGCGTAACTGGAATATCACCTATCTCTGCATAGCCGACACTATCCGATTTATCCCATACAACATCTAAAAAGCACCATGTTCCAGCGCCCATCTTATAATCATTTTCTTTAACGTTGCTTACTTCGAGATGGCCATCTTCAGGATTAAGTTGTGTCACAATCTCCACATCACGCGGGTTTGCCGGGTCAACCATAAGTAGCGCAGCTATCTCACTGGTGTGTGCAGCTGCAAAATTTCTTGCCGTGATCCCTCCAAATGAGTGGCTGACATAAACGATAGGTGTCTTTATCTGTAAAGCAGAGAGTAACTGCGCAACCTCATCAACGTAATCAGCCGCGCTTCGCTGGCCTTCGCAAGAGTCTGAGTTTCCTTCTCCCTGGCGTGAAAATCTCAGCGCTGTTATACCTTCCGGTAAATCCTGCCAGATAGCATCCCACCCAGCCATGCCTGATACTGCACCTGCATCAAACAAAACGGGGATGTCGCCGTTTCCCTTGATCTCATATTCTACAAAGCCATCTTCCAGTTCGATAGTTGAGGCGGCTACTGTGCAAAAACTCGTAAGCAGTAAGATAAGCGCAAAACATGTTTTCAACCTGGTCACTCCTTTGTTGCCAGCTTTTGTAAATAAGCAGACCAACTGAGTGCTGGCTTATTGAAAAACATCGTTAAACTTTTGCTGATCAAGATACTTTTCAAAAGCGCCTAATGACTGACCAACGCTGGGTTCCGTCATTAATTCCTGCATTGCCACCTCGCCAACAATTTTAAAGGCTTGCTCAAATGCAGCTGCCCCCGTTAAGTCGGCTGCAGCCTTGGCCTGTTCCGGGCAATCTTCGGTGACCAACCGCGTGATTAGCGAGCCTACGTACTGATTAATCTCGTCAATATCGTCTTTAGTGACATTCGCATAGGGCCTGATTGTGCTATGAGTAGACATACCCAGAAAAATCCATTTCGCTAGATTTTTTCTTTCCTTACCGGTCATCGAGTCGGTAAGGCAGGTTCCAAAACGCTGTGCCTCCTGACTGGCGTGAGTGGCACTGCAGTAAAACGTGCTCAAAACAACTAACGCTGCGCAAACGTATTTAAACATTCAAAGTCCTTTTTATTTCTAAATTTACTAGTAAGTGGTATCGAAAGATTGCGTGAAAATGCGCACGCAATCAACTAATGATCAGGTTTCGCTTCTGCTGATAACCTCATAGCCTTCTGCCTCGTAGTCATTGATACATTGCTGAAACTTATTCTGCAGCTTAATTTCATCAAAATAACCAAGGGCATATGCATCGCATTTAACTTTCATCTTTTCGGCGTTTTCCAACACGGCAACCATTTTAAGCTCAGCGAAGCCAAGCTTATAAGCCAGTTCAGTAAATTGTGAATAAACAACCAGAAGAAAGGCAATTAACAGAGACGCGGTTAGCAACTTTTTCATTTTTTTATTCCTTTAATAAATTAACCATCTCAAACAGCAACTTACGGGCCAGGCTCTATACACCTTTAAATGCAAGGGGGTGACGCTGGGGCTGGATAATCAGTGTTAAACTTTTGACTAAAAAGTAGTGATAACGCTCAAAAATAAACCTGCTTTCCCATCAGGTGCGACTGTCGTTACTGCCTCGTTAATTCGCGCATGATTTCTTATGTAGTTGCGTGCAAGTAATCGCTAGCTATATAAATTTATTGCGGGGGCGGTGGCATTAAAAGCGCCAAAACTGAATACAATAGAATACCCAGCCCGCCGGTAACAATGGCGGTAATAACGAAGAAGCTTCTTACTGTAAACTTGCTAATGCCTTGGTAATCGGCAATTCCAGCAGCGACGCCAGCCAGAAAATGACTTCGTTGCTTCGGCATGTTTTTAAAGTCCATTTTAATCCTTTTTTAGCGCTGAGCTTTTGAGTGTCCGAGTCATTTAAAATACGAAACCCGGAGGCATTCGTCTATCTATAAATGCCTGGTTTTCAATCGCTGCAAATCACATCGTGTTTGTTAACTTGTATCTGAACGCGTTTATGAATCTCATTGTTCATTACCGACCCGCATCGGCCTGTTCGTATAGCGCCATCTGAGTCTACAACGCGGTATTGATAATCGCCGTTATTTTGGTGCAGGGCATAGTGAATAGTATTTTTCTGCTGGCGCTCGATGCTTCCAAAATTCAAGGTCGAATCAGGCAGGGTGACATATACAGACTGAATTGTTGCGCCGCTGTCGTTACTCACGGTTACGCTGGGCATTATCAGAAAAGTGCCGTAGTAAAGGGCTACCAGGGTAAGCACCGCAGCGCCGATAATTTTACCTATTAACTTCATATCAGTCCGGGTAACGTTCTCATTAATCTGTAAATGCCTGCTGAGTAACCGCGGCTTTTGCCAGCCGGTATCATTAACCTAACAACAGTCATCGTAACCTGCGTCAACTTCCAGGTAGCGCGTTTAACGACGTGTCGATGCTGATGCTGTAGTGATAGCCATTGTTTTCGAAACTGAATGATTTTTGTTCACCAATGACAAAGTCTTCGGCATTAGCGCCTATGTTGTAGGGTTTGCCGGTAGAAATATCCTTTAGGGAAATGAAAATGTTTACCGTTCCATCTTCCAGCTTTCTGTTAATTATATGAAGGTTGTATAGCTCGGCGATATCCACAGTGTTATTGCTATTAAACTCTGCTAAAAATCCGGTGTTATAGCTCTGGGCTACGTTGCTATCTGTCTTTAACTTTTCAAAAAATAAACGAGTAAACAGACCATCTTCCGCTTGTATTGAAGTTGTAACGAGCAGCGCAACTAATATGATTAAAAACCTCATAAACGTCCCTTGTGTTTGTATTCTCGTGGCGCTGTAGATGAGCCATTTCGAGGTGATTTGTTGTAGTTCATCAACATTTATTCATTATTTTCGGAGACAAATTCGTAAACCTTTTCGATATCCGGCTTCGAGAATAACGCATAGCTAAGAAATACTTGATTCCCAAGCGAGTCTACAATCAGGAGCCCCTTTTTATCCCAGTGTAGTGGCAGACTAAACCCGAACACCGTTTTAAGTGATAGCATTACACTTAATAACGAGGTGTTCAATGAGAAGACAAAGACGGTCATTCAGTCCGGAATTTAAACATGATGCAGCCAGTCTGGTGCTCGATCAGGGATATAGCGTGGTCGAAGCCGGACGTGCAGTAGACGTTCACGAAAATACTCTGCGCAAATGGGTTCAGCAGCTTGAGTCTGAACGCGGCGGTAGCACACCGAAGTCCAAAGCGCTGTCGCAAGAGCAGCAGCGTATTCAGGAGCTGGAAGCTCGCGTGAATCGCTTGGAAAGAGAAAAGACCATTCTAAAAAAGGCTACTGCTCGCTGTGAAGCAGACTCTTAATGTCCGACGACCTGAAGTCCACGCGCTGATAGACCGGTTGAGAGTGCATGAATCAACAGAATTGGTCTGTTCAGCTTTAGGTGTTGGTGTCAGTAGTTTTTATGAACGACGAAAGCGACACCGGCTGATTGGTGCTAAACGGCGTATTCTGCGCGCCAGAGTGAAGCGTCTGATCGATAAGAGTCGTCAGTCTGCTGGCACACGAACGCTTGTCGATATGCTTCGCGATGAAAGCATCGTCATGGGCCGATTCAAAGTAGGTCGGCTGATGAAAGAACAAGGGCTGATGAGCAAGCAGCCGGGTAAGCACGCCTATAAAACCGTACAGGTTGAGCGGCCAGATATCCCTAATTTACTGGACAGGCAGTTCAGTGTGGAGCAGCCCAACCAGGCTTGGTGCGGCGATATTACCTTCATCTGGACAGGTTCAGCATGGTATTACGCAGCCGTCGTAATTGACCTGCACACCCGCAGAGTTATCGGCTGGAGTATATCACACCGACCGGACGCGGAGCTTGCCGCAAGAGCTTTAGATATGGCTTACGAGCTGAGAGGTAAGCCAACAGGCGTGATGTTCCACAGCGATCAGGGCTCTCAGTACGGCGCTCGTAAATTCAGACAAAGGCTGTGGCGTTACAAGATGAGCCAGAGCATGAGTCGCCGGGGGAACTGCTGGGACAATAGCCCAATGGAACGCGTGTTCAGAAGTCTGAAATCCGAATGGATGCCATCAACCGGCTACCGTTCGCCTAATGAAGCAAAACGAGATGTGGGATATTACCTGATGAATTATTACAACTGGGAAAGACCGCATCAATTTAACGATGGGCTACCACCGGCAAAAGCGGAAGAATTAGCTAAAAAGGTGTCCGGGTTTTATTGACCACTACAGACACAGTCTGTATGTTTGCGTACCCGAAAGTGGGGCAACTCTAGGACGAGCTTGATTTTTTTAAATAGCACAAGCAGCAAGCGTTCGAAGCTCACTTTCGTATCCTTGCAAGTTGAAGTTCGTTGAGCACCTATTCATAAAACCATGAAAGTAAGGCACCTGTCTAATTGTGATTCTTTCTGTGTTGTACAATTCTGAGATTAATTCTGATACCGAAAAATGTTTTTCTGCTCTAGGGAAAATGAGAGTTACTGGAAATAGTGGGGCAACTTTTCGGTTATTTCTAATTTGTGAACCGTAAAAGCACGTGGCTTTGTTTACGTGAGAAAATGCAAAACTTCCTGAGAGATTCCAAATGGCAGCAGCACCGACACTAAATCCGACGAGGTTTACAGAAGAGTCCAATTTGGTAAGCGAGTTAATCAAATGCGCACTGTAATTTTCCAAGCCAATATTAGAGGAGAAATACTCATATGCATCGCTTTCAGTTTGGAACATCTCATTTTGAGCATCATAAGGGTCGACGATGAGATAGTTCTTACAAATGGTACTTGCCAACTCTTCAAGAGCTGGTGTTCTACCAAAAATATCTGCAACAATCACAGTGATCACTTAGTTTTCCATGCAATCCAACTTTAAGCTTTGCGGCGAAGGCGCGGGGCTATAATCGCGAAGCTGACCCGTGTTTGTTTCCGTGAGAACGAAGTGAGTATCAAAAGCGCATTGTTAGCCATGAACCTGAGATAACCTGATGTATTTGGTTGGCATTAACGCTATGTATACAAGCGCCAAAAACAATTTAAAACCACGCAGTGATGATTCGGCTGTAAGGTGAATAACTCCATCCTCTGAGGGAACAACGGTGAGTTTATTAGAACGGCACCAATCTACCCTTAAATATACTTCTTGCTCATTTGTATCAATTTCAAAATCTTTGGTTTCGCCGTTCCCTATCCTACCTAAGAAGGTGCCATTGGCAATAACTGTGTAGTCTCTCATTCTGTCCGCAAAGCCGCTGTCACGACTTATCCGAAGTATTGTCATTCTTGTATCCTTATAAGCGGCTAACGTATTATTATTTTCTTACACTAATACAACCGCCGATGTTAATCGAATGCAGACTAAAGCCGCAGAGATGCAGATGAGGTGTTTGCGAGTTCTGTAGTTAAATATTCTGATTGGGCGGAAGAGAAAGTGAGTAAGCAGGCAAATACTGGAACCGAACCAGAGCAACGAAACGAAACCGGCGTCATTTTCATAATAAATAACGTTTTCCCCACGACCCCAAAAAACTGCTTCCCCAGAGAATAGCAACAGTATTGGATAAAGTGATAACGCTGTTGGCGCAATTACCCCAAGTCTATTACTTCAACTTTTACAAACCTGGCAAGCTTCAATTTTTTCACCGAAAACATAACCTTTTACTTAACGGGCAATAACATAGCGGCGAGAATATCGAGGCCGCCGCTGTGTTACTGTCCCAGCGCGCCACCGCGCGCGTGTTTATGGCCTCGTTAGTAGTCGATTTCACTACGAAGCGCCTTTAAAAAGTCTAGCTCACTGTGCAATGCCTTTTGGGCATCAAGTTCTCTTGTAAATGTAAATTGAGGATCGAAAAAATTGAATAGCTCGTCAACATTTTTAGACGGGCCGTAACCTTTTTCAATTGGTTTAGGAGCCCAATCCTTCATTTTATGGTTTAGGAGCCCAATCCTTCATTTTATGGTTTACTGCTTTAAGATAAGCGTCTCTGAAATGCTTCCAAGAACTTAAAACTAAGCCTCGTTTACCAACACCCAAAAATGTGTGAGGCCACTCAACTTCATCTGAACTTACAATCCAAGTATTAAATTCATTCTTCGTTAATCTAACCGTGCCGAGTTTCACCTCAATACCTAACTGGTGCTCATGATCTTTGTAATAGACAACGTCTCCGATTACTTTTTTTGTTCCGTCAGGATTTACATAATCTGGAATTCGCTTATTTATTCGGTAAAGTCTAGGAACAAGATAAATGCTTACAAAATGGTGCTCACCTGGTAATGGCCGATGACTAAGTCCGCTCTCGGTCATGTGCTGGGTAATGTATTCTGAAAAATCCCTGATCATGATTACACCTATTCGACTGCTAACTTTTAAATAAGGGGCGCAGGCATGTGGGGCATAATGGCGAAGCCGCCCCGCATGTATGCGTCCCAGCCCGCGCAGCGGGCGAGCTTGATTTTTTTGTTAGGTGGCATTTAGCCACTTACTATTTTTTAATTTATGGGTTGCCATTGTAGTTGCCACTGCAACTGCAGCTAAAAACCAATTGAAGGACAAAGTTTTATCTGAAAATAACTTTCCTACTAGTGTTAATGAAAGCAGAAGAAATAACCACTCAAGACTTTGCAATAGTAGCTTAACTAAAGTGCGTTTAAATGGCTCTTCAGACTTTGTCGAGATATAAACAATGACCCCCAAGCCAATTACAATAAAAAGAAGCTGACTCCACATAGATGGTTCAGGATTTTTAGGGTTGAGCCCGGTCATATTAAAAATCGAAAACCCAGTAGCAAAACACGATATGTGCAAAAGTAGAGCTAAAAACAGCCTAAAATATTCATTCATCCTTGATGACACCTAACGCCTCAATCAGAGGCAAAAACCAGTTGGTTAAAATTAGCGACGCAGGAGCAAAACCAACTGTTTTTTGTCCTACTGAATTGACTTGTTAGGAATACGACGCCACTAAACCTAAAAATTCGTCTTCTAGTTTCTTTACTTTTTGTTCACTACAAACTGTGCAAATCTGCCTTTTGTTCTTAGCCATAGGCAACACCATTTCACCCTTCATGCACTTTACGCAAATTTCATTTGCTTTACGGTAGGCGTAAATGTCATGATCACAATTTGGCAAAGCAGAATAAATTCGAGCAAACTCGGATAAAGGGTAATAAATAGGAAGATCTAAATATTTGAGTTTTTTCAATTTAGCAATAGCGGATACATCTTCACTTTCTACCTTTAATCTATGAAAATCGAGAAATTCAAGATTTTTTAAATGAGAGATGGCATCAATATTTGTTAGAAGCTGCTTACCAAACATACCGCCAGTAAATGTTAAGCCAACTAAGTTCTTTAGGCTTTTAATTGCAGTAATATCATTGATTTTTTTAAGCTCATGCATCTCAAGCCACTTCAACTTAGTTAGTTTCTTCAAACTGTCTAATGTTTCTAACTGAGTACAACTACCAATATATAGTCTCTCCAATGATTTTAAGTCACCAAGTTTTACCAAATCAGTAATTCCATTACCGCTCCATTTTATAAAAAGTGACCTTAATTTGGGTAAGCTTGCAACCGAATTGAGTAGTTTTTGAGGTACGCGACTGTAAAACCAAATATGCTCTACATCAGTTAAAGTTGGTATAAGTTCAGCCCATTCATCGACTAATTTTTTCTGTTTTGATTGTGATAAATTTAATTGTGTACAAGCGATACGTAGGTCTGTTTGCCTATCATATTCTGACGGGAAACTAATAGTTCTAGGGCATTCTTTACGATGCTCCCATGACAAAAACTGCTCAATGCTTAAATCTACGTATGAGTTCAAAAGTATTCCTAACACCCCGCTTAGGGGCAATAACACGTGAGCTAAAATTTGGAGCGAAGCGACTGAGCCCACGTGTTATTGTCCCAGGGAGCTTGCGACCGACTACAGCGATTTGTTAGTTGCGATCCATGTAGATTGGATTGTTAACTACATCACCTGTTTTTGAGCTTCTATAGGAAAATGTACCTTCTAACCTTCGCCCGTTATGTGTTACTTTCAAGAAAAGTGCACCTTGAGCAAAACCTTTTCTGTCTTTGTTTCTGCAACTTAAGGTTAAACACCCTTCCCAGTACTCACCCTCGAAATTGTAATTAACACTAGTTTTCTCTTCTTGCGATTTATAGGAGAAATACAGTGAGCCATTTAATTTGTGCGCTCGCTGTCGTATATCTAATGAAAAAGAAGCCTCACTATTGATTTCTTCGTTTTTATATTCACTGTTCCAAACACCCGAAACATCTGCTCCTTGATATCGTGCAGCTTGGTACATCGGAAGGATAGAATTCACCCATACACTCTTCATAAATAAAAGAGTAAGAGATGTTAATACGCCAGCCGTGACACCCAATAAAATTGTTTCAAAATAATCCATACAACCTCGAAGCAACTAACACCCAAATAAGGGGCGTAAACATGGCGGCTATAATCGGAACGAAGTGACCCAGCCGCCATGTTTGCGTCCCAGCGAGCGAAGCGAGTGCCTTAATTTGTTTGTTAGCTGTCTCACGGCCATCTCACTATTGCGAATAATATAACCAACGAGCAGATATAAGAATAAAACAATTGCGTTAGTGTAAACAAAAAATTGTCTGCTTGCCTCGTTACTATACCATGTCCAGATAATGTCCAACTGCACAAAAAAGAATGAAGCAGGGGTAGTCCCGCCATTAAGATTATAAGGACAGACCAAACAAATCCATCTTTCGAAAGCTCTAAAACCAACTTTTCATAATTTTCTGGATACGAATCCTTATCTATTGAAATCAAAGCTTCACGTAGTTCTTTTTGACTATATTCAGAATAATCTGGAGACATCCTTATTTCTCAACGGGCAGCTAACACCCGCATAAAGGGCGATAACACATGGGCTAAAATAGGAACGAAGTGACGCAGCCCATGTGTTAGCGTCCCAGCGAGCTTGCGAGCGATTTAATGCGTTTGTTAGCTGATTATTTGCTCAGGAGTACGACTAACTCATTAGGATTTGACACTATGAATTGGTATATACTGTCATCAAGTAATGAAACTTCAATTGCATCAAATGTTATAGGTAGAATACCTGCACCTTTACCTGAGCATTTTTTTACTTTTGAAATTGAGCTTCTTTCAATTTTAAGAGGCCCAAGCCCATAATCTTTATTATATGGGGCGAAATGAATATCAGTTTCCGTAATCCAGAATTTCCCATCAGCCTTTGCAACACCATTTTGAAATGTGGCTGTAATCGATTTTAAAGTGGCATCTTGCATTTATATTCCTTATAAGCGGTTGATTTAATCAGCTAACTTTTAAATATGGGGCGCAAAGGCGTGGGTTAAAATCATCGCGCCACGCGCGAGCCCACGTTTTTGCGTCCCAGTGCGCCCTGCGCACGACATAATTTTTTTGTTAGCAGTATATTTAGCTTAATATCCAATATACTTCTTGGCTGGCATTTCACCTTGAAAAAATCCTTCGAATACCAGCTGTAACCTTTCACGTCTTTGATATAGCTGCTTTTGGCTTATGCCAATAATTTCAAACCCATCATTTGGGTCAAGATGACAACCGATAGCATTTGATAAGTAACTATAGATACGAATTGCTGGCCATAGTACTTCTCTTGGAATGACACTGACGCTCAAGTGCTTCTCGCACTCCTCATAAAGATAATTCTCTAGTTTAAAGTATTCAACATCGTTCCAAGTTTGGCTTTCATGAAAAATGCTTATGAAAGAGTTTTCTGAGAATTCCTTACTCAATACAAAATTTCTATTTAGTTGATTCATAAGCAATGACTGCTAACACCCAAATAAGGGGCGCAAACATGGCGGTTATAATCGGAGCGTAGCGACACAACCGCCATGTTTGTGTCCCAGCGAGCCCGCGAGCGACTTAATTTGATTGTTATACGCAAAAAGCTAAAGAACCCGAAAAACTGCCTTTATTTGCTCATTTGATAACGGACCATACTTATCCTCACACATAAAGCAGAAATGAGCACCTGCTGATTTACCAAGCTCTTGAAATAACCTCAATTCGGACGTGGTATAACCGCCCTCAAAAGTTGGAATTAAATGGATAAGAAGAACCGGCTTATAAATTTTATGAATTAATTGGCAATGCTTACTCAATACCTGCACCAGAGAGCTTTCTAATGTCCTCCAGTCACCCAGCAATGTTCGTGAGTTTGATAATTCATTGCACAAAGTAATTTCTTCGTGCTCTTCACCAAATTTTCGGCTCACAAATCGATCTTGATAAACTTTGATATAAATTTTTCTACGAAACTTCATCTTTGCGTATAACAATTTAATATCACCCGAAACGGGGTAATCATTTACACCGTTTTCCTTCGGGCGTGAATCCATAACTCATAGTATCCTCAAACAAAATTTTTTGCACCATCTACTCTCTGGCGTGAAATACCCCAAAGTGGGATGGACTTTTTCTAACCCATCTTAGGGTCAGTAGATGCACGTTACTAACTTAAATATTCTGTTTTTATTTTTATATGAAATCACAGTTTATTCGCGACGTAAGCAACTTCATGATGATGAAGCGATATGCAAAACGCACAATTCGCACTTATCTGATTTGGATTGCCGACTACATTCGCTTTCATAATTACAGTCACCCTTCAAAGCTGGATAGTAGTCATATTGAGGCCTATCTGACTCAGCTTGCGGTCAGGCGAAATCTTTCTGCAAGTACCCAGGCTACAGCGTTAAACGCATTGGTTTTTCTCTATCAGAAGTATTTGAAAATTGATATCGCCAAAGATCTTGATTTTGTAAACAGCAGCAGGCCACGTAAATTGCCGGTGGTACTTACCGTCGAAGAGATGAACCGTTTGCTTGGCATGGTAAGCGAAAGGCATTTTTTGCCCGTAGCAATGCTCTACGGGAGCGGTTTGAGGCTCATGGAATGTGTAAGGTTGCGGGTAAAAGATATTGATTTTGATTTTAAATGCGTGCGAATCTGGAACGGCAAAGGAGGAAAGCACAGAGTCGTGACGCTTGCAGACTCACTTATCCCGCTATTAAAAACACAGTGTGAACGTGTGGTTCAGATAACCCAACAGGATTGCACGGTTCCCGAGTATGCTGGCGTGTGGATGCCGCATCAGCTGGTAAAAAAGTATCCCGCTGAGCGATTCAGGCCAAATTGGCAGTATCTGTTCCCTGCAGCAAAGTTAAGTATCGACCCGGAGTCGCAGCAATTAAGACGTCATTATATTGATGAAAAGCAGTTGCAACGCGCGGTACGAAATGCGACATACGATGCAAAAATTGATAAATCGGTTTCGCCACACACATTACGCCATAGCTTTGCAACGCATTTACTACTGCGAGGTGCGGATATCCGTACTGTTCAGGAGCAACTTGGCCATACCGATGTCAAAACGACTCAAATTTACACGCATGTTATGCAGCGCGGGGGTAATGCCGTCGTTAGCCCATTGGTATCCGTTGTGCCGCCAAAATAAAAAAGGGCCCGAAGGCCCTTTTAGTCTTATTTAGTCAGTTACACGCGCTCAAAGATCGTCGCGATACCCTGACCTAAACCAATACACATGGTGGCCAGACCGACAGACTTGTCGTTCGCTTCCATCAGGTTAAGCAGCGTTGTGCTGATACGCGCACCTGAGCAGCCCAGTGGGTGACCCAGTGCAATAGCACCACCGTTTAGGTTAACTTTTTCATCATAGTTATCCAGCCAGCCAAGCTGTTTAATGCACGAGAGCGCCTGCGCGGCAAAGGCTTCGTTGAACTCGGCAAGCTCAATGTCGTCCATGCTCATGCCGGCACGTTTCAGTGCTTTTTGTGTGGCAGGCACCGGGCCGTAACCCATAATTGCGGCATCACAGCCAGAAACACCCATGGCACGAATTTTAGCGCGCGGCTTAAGTCCAAGCGCTTTGGCTTTATCTGCTGACATCAGCAGCATGGCAGAGGCGCCGTCTGAAATGGCTGACGACGTACCTGCTGTTACCGTACCGTTCACCGGATCAAACACCGGGCGTAAACCAGCCAGCGTATCAACCGTGGTTTCAGGGCGGATAACCTCATCGTAATCTACCATTTTCAGCGCGCCGTTCTGGTCGTGCCCTTCGATAGGTGCGATTTCATTCGCCCAGCGACCTTCTTCGTGCGCTTTCGCTGCACGTTGGTGAGAGCGGGCACCAAAGGCGTCCTGCATTTCACGGGTGATGCCGTTCTGGCGGCCCAGCAGTTCTGCAGTCATACCCATATTGCCTGAAGCTTTAGCAGTATGCTTCGCCAGACCAGGGTGGAAATCCAGGTTGTAGTTCATAGGCACATGACCCATGTGCTCCACACCACCAATCATAAACACATCACCGTTGCCGGTCATGATGCCTTTGGCAGCATCATGCAATGCCTGCATAGATGAACCGCACAGGCGGTTAACGGTTACCGCACTGGTGCTACGCGGAATATCGGTTAGCAACTGCGCGTTACGGGCAATGTTAAAGCCCTGTTCTTTGGTTTGCTGTACACAACCCCAGATGATGTCCTCGATCTCAGTCGGATCAAGATTAGGGTTACGTTCAAGTAAGGTTGTCATCAGGTGCGCTGATAAGGTTTCGGCGCGCACATTTCTAAAAACACCGCCCTTGGAGCGACCCATGGGGGTACGAATACAATCGATAACGACGACTTCTTTCATGTTATTCTCCTTGGGGATTAAGCGAAGTAGGATTTGCCATCAGCGGCCATCTTGCGAACGCCGTCTGTGACCTGATAAATCGCACCTAGGTGCGCGTACTTGTCGGCAAGTTCAACGAACTTGTCCAGCCCCATGGTTTCTATCCAGCGGAATACACCACCACGGAATGGCGGGAAGCCCAAACCGTACAGCAGTGCCATATCTGCTTCTGCCGCACTACCCACGATGTTTTCTTCCAGACAACGAATCGCTTCGTTGGCCATTGGAATCATCAGGCGCGCGATAATTTCATCTTTTTCAAACGACTGGTCTGAGGCAGCATGCTGGTTAATCAGCGAGTATGCTTCATCGGCAGCATCTTTGGTGGGGCGACCACGCTTATCCGTGCCGTAGTTATAGAAGCCTTTGCCATTTTTCTGGCCAAGACGCTTCTCGTTGTACATCAGCGTAACCGGGTCGTTTTCAATGGACTCCATACGCTCTGGGAAGCCGTCAGCCATTACACCGGCAGCGTGATTCGCCGTGTCCATACCTACCACATCAAGCAGGTACGCCGGGCCCATTGGCCAGCCGAAATCTTTTTCCATGACTTTGTCGACTTTTGTGAAGTCAGCGCCATCTAATACCAGCTTGCTGAAACCAGCAAAATAAGGGAATAACACGCGGTTGACCAAAAAGCCGGGGCAGTCATTAACCACGATAGGGGTTTTACCCATTTTCATCGTTGCGGCTACCACAGCATTCACGGTCGCATCAGTGGTATCTTTACCGCGGATGATTTCTACCAGTGGCATACGGTGCACAGGGTTAAAGAAGTGCATGCCGCAGAAGCGTTCTGGTTTTTTCAGGCTTTCGGCCAGCTTATCGATAGAGATGGTCGAGGTGTTTGAACAGATGATGGCGTCATCTGAAACCGTCTCTTCAGTTTCCTGCAGGACCGATGCTTTTACTTTGGGATTCTCAACAACCGCCTCAATCACCAAATCAGCATCTTTTAACGTGCTGTATTCCAGTGTTGGGGTAATAGCATTAAGGGTGGTGGCCATTTTGGTGGCATCCACTTTACCGCGCTGCATGCCTTTACCCAGGATCTTAGCGGCTTCTTTTAAGCCCAGATCCAGTGCATCGCGATTAATATCTTTCATGATGACCGGCGTGCCTTTAACGGCGCTCTGGTAAGCGATACCGCCACCCATGATGCCGGCACCCAGTACAGCGGTAAGGTCAATCGACTTATCTGACGACTTCGCCAGCTTTTTGCCTTTGCCTTTAACCTGCTGGTCAGCCAGGAAAATACCGATTTGCGCTTGTGCCGCATCGGTTTTCGCCAGTTTTACAAAGCCCTGATTTTCCAGCTTCAGCGCGCCATCGCGATCAAGCGATGCGGCTTTTTGAACGGTTTCTACCATCAGGTGCGGGGCAGGGTAGTGCTTACCGGCTTTCGCGGCGACCATTGCCTGAGCGGTTGAAAAGCTCATAGTGGCTTCGTTTTTATTTAATTGCAGCGGCGCTTTTTTCTGGGCCCGGCGAGATTGCCAGTCCAGTTTTTCCGCGGCGGCGTCTTTCAGCATAGCTAACGCTGCATCGGCTAATGCATCTGGTGCAACAACTGCATCAACCGCACCTTCTTCCAGCGCTTGCTGACCTTTACGATCTTTACCGGTTGTCATCCACTCAAGGGCATTGTCAGAACCAATAACACGAGGCAGGCGCACAGTACCGCCGAAACCAGGCATCAGGCCAAGCTTCACTTCTGGTAATCCGATAGATGCTGAGGTGTCAGCAACACGCATGTCACAGGCCAGCGCCATTTCACAGCCGCCACCCAGTGCAAATCCATTTACCGCAGCAATGGTAGGGAAAGGCAAATCTTCGAACCGATCGAATACCTGAGAGGTTTTCTCAACCCAGCTCAGTACTTCATCTTCAGGTGCGCTGAATAATGCAGTGAACTCGGTAATATCAGCACCTACGATAAATGTAGATTTAGCACTGCGTACCAGTACACCTTTAACATCGCTGCGATCTTTAAGCGCAACGGTAGCTTCATCCAGTTCGGTGACTGTCTGGCGATCAAACTTATTTACTGAACCCTGGGCATCAAATACCAGTTCAGCAAAACCGTCATCCAGCAGTTTGACTGCCAGACTCTTGCCTTCATATATCATTTTATTCTCCTTCGGCGATGGCCGGGTTGCTAATGCTTAGTCAGTTGAACCCGAATATCGTTCCACTGTCACACATTAACGCGTTAGGGTGGGTTGATTTTTGACAAACAAAAAGAAAAATTCAACAAAAATTCAAACGCGCGTTTCAATTTGTTCTACAGATGGCGTCAAAGTGTTGCAAATTCAAGGTCGAATTTATCATTCACAACTGTATAATAATTTACCAGAATAGGTATACAGGCGAGCCTTGGCAATGGTTCGGCTAAAGTTTCTCGTTGTCGGGTCGATGCAAAGATTAAATTCGACAGAAACACTATTTTCTTTGTCTATACTTGTTCATACTTGCAGAATATTTGTGCAACACTTTGCCCAAAATCCCCTGATGTTGGATTGCTATAGCAGAAGGCAGGTCAGGTAGCAGGCGTTCTTACGGGATGGCATCATGCAGTTAAGCAAACTCTTTTCTTTTTCTTTTCTTCAGAACAGGCGCCCGGGCCATTGGTCGCTGTCGTTTATTTTACTTTGTCTGAGCAGTAGTAGTGCCAGTGCAACCAGCATTTTGCCGGATGCCGGTCAGTCAGCAAAACGTGAGCAGTATGAGTTTTTTGAAGAAAAACTGCGTACGGTTTCTTATGCATCGCTGGATGGCCTGAAACAGCAATACGCTCATTTAAAAGGCTACCCGCTGTATCCGTATCTGGAACGGCAGCGCTTATACCGTCAAATGGATCTGGTGCATCGTGATGAGATTGAGCAATTTTTATCGCGCTATGATGGCCGTCCCGCCAGCTACGGCATGCGCTCATCATGGCTGCGCTATCTGGCCGAAAAAGGTGCACGATCAGCATTTTTAGCCAACTACCGGGACGGACTGGGCGCCACCATTACCTGCCAGTACCTGCAATATCAGCTAAAAGATGCCCGCAATCCGCGCTACTGGCTCAGCAAGGTTGAGCCTATCTGGCTGAATGGTCAGTCACAGCCTGATGAGTGCGATCCGGTATTCCGGCAGTGGCAACGGGCAGGCATGATGACCGAAGAAATGGTTATGGGGCGGATTGAAAAAGCCGCAACCAGCGGAAACCCACGTTTGGTGCCTTACCTGAAGCGCAAACTGCCTGCTTCAGTACAACATTTGGCTGACCGCTGGTTAGCGGTGCGAAACAATCCGGCGCACATTTTATCGTTCAGTCGCTATAGTTTTTCCCATCCTGACTATGAACAGCCAATGGTGGTATACGGCCTTAAACGCCTGGCCTGGCAGGACAGCGATAAAGCGGTAAAAGCCTACAATCATTATTCACAGAAGAAGCTATTCAGTGATGATGAGCTAATGGCAATTCATCGTGTCATTGCACTGAGTAAAGCCATCGATAACAAGCCGGATGCCGGTGAGTGGTTGCGTCTTGCTGATGTAAAAGGGGCCGAGGAAGATGTGAAGCGCTGGCACTTATCCTATTTACTGCGCCAGCGTAAATGGGGGGATGTGTTAGCACTGATTAATACCGCACCTCAGAGCATGCGTCGTAACGATAACTTTATGTACTGGCAGGCCCGGGCATTGGAAGCACAGGGCTATCACGAGCAGGCCGATGAGTTGTATAACGATCTGGCTGGACAGCGTCATTATTATGGTTTTCTGGCCAGCGCCAAGGTAGGGCAGAAACCGGCATTGTTGCACAAACCTGCACCCCACGACGCCAAGGCTATTCAGACAGTAGCAACGCTGCCCAGTGCGCAGCGTGCTTACGAGTTTTTGCAAATGGGGCGTCAGTTAGAAGCGCGCCGTGAGTGGTATTATCTGCTCACCCACATCGATACCGCTAACGTAAAAGATGCCGCGTTACTGGCCAGTGAGTGGGGTTGGTATGACCAATCTATTATCAGCTTTTCGCGCAGCGGCTATCTTAACGATATCGAAAAGCGATTCCCTCTGGCTTACGCCAACGAATTCACCTCTGTGGGTGAAACATACAATGTGCAACCTGCATTCGCCATGGCCATTGCACGCCGTGAAAGCTCGTTCAGAGCTGATGCAGTATCGCCGGCGGGGGCAGCAGGTTTAATGCAGTTAATGCCCGGTACTGCCCGGTATCTGGCCCAGCGCAATGCTGATGCCCGCCGTCAGAGTAATATTCCTACGCTGAATCGTACAGCCTTGTTTGAACCGGCCAATAATCTGCAATATGGCGTGCAGTACTTGCGTTATCTGGGTGACAAGCTGGGAGATAATCCGGTGCTGATTTCTGCCTCGTACAATGCTGGCTGGCGAAAAGTGCTGGAGTGGTTACCGGAAACCACAGCCATGGAAACCGATATCTGGATTGAAAATATCCCTTATAAGGAAACCCGCCATTACGTTAAAGCAGTGATGGCTTACCGGTATATTTATGAGTATCAGCTTGGGGCGCCCAGCGCGTTGTTTCAGCAGCTTGCAGAAAGTGCTATTCCTTCGGCTGAGCGCATGGACTCACGTCGTCAGGCGATGCAACTGGCACCGGATTAATTATCAGGTATGAGGAACCGGCAGCCGTATGGTGAATACAGTGCCCCGGTTCTCCTCGCTCTCTACGCTGATATGGCCGCCCATGGCCTCAACAATATTCATTGAAATATACAAACCCAGCCCGGTGCCTTCGCCGGGCGGTTTGGTGGTATAAAACGGCTGAAAAATCTGCTCACGTACCTGCTTTGACATACCCGGCCCGTTATCCTCTACACGGATAATCACCTGATCGCTGAAACCGCCCGGCGCAGGAAGGGCACTGGTCACACGCGTGGTCTCAATTTGAATTACCCCCTGTCCGCATATTGCCTGACCGGCATTCATCATCAGATTGATAAGCACCTGACTTAACTTTCGGGCACTGCCGACAACCGGTGGAACGTCATTTAGGGTAAGCTCAATACTGACGTGGTGCTTCAGTTCCGGGTTGACCAGTGGCAGCGTATCCTCAATAGCCTGATTCACGCAAAAATGTTCCTGGTCACCGACATCCGTACGGGTAAAACTTTTCAGACTGGTGGTGATGTTAGCCACCCGGATGAGGCCCTCTTCAGATTCCTCACAAATATCGCAGATGTCATCGAGTAGCTGCGGGATCTGGTGCTGTTCGTATTGAGCCTGTAGTGCGGCCAAATCAGCCTGAGACCCTTTTTCAAAAGCGCCCTCAAGCGTTTTGCAGAAGTCGATAAGCGTGGGTACGGACGTTTTCAGGTAATCGATGTTACTGGCAACAAAGCCAACCGGGTTATTTATTTCATGCGCAACGCCGGCAGCCAGTAACCCTACCGAGGCCATTTTTTCAGAAGCGATAAGCGACTGCTCGACCTGTTCTTTTTCTTTTTTCAGCTGTTCAGACGCCATAGCGAGTAAACGGGCGTTCACACTTAGCAGGGTTTGTTCGGTAAATTCCCGGTAGCGCTTGGCTATCTGTACATGTTCATCGGTATAAAAGCCAAGTTCCTCGTGAGCAAATACAATAACGCTAAGCTCATCCTTTACGATAAAGGGGCTCATCAACAAGCTTTTGATGCGTGTATCCCGGGCCAGAGGTACGTCCTGCCAGGTTGGGTGGCGGGCAACATTGTACATCGCCAGCGTTTTGCCCCCGATGACCTTTGTCAGCATTTCGCCAATTTCCCACTGCTGATCCACTATCTCGGGCAGTGTCGAGAAACTGCAGCGCAGATGAGTAGCATTAAACGGTTCCAGAATGAGACAGGTTGTATGGGGGATAATCTGGCTGAAGTTATCAAACATGCGCTGATACAGTGCCTCGGGATGCTCAGCATCCAATACCGCTCTGACACCCCGTAGCATCAGTTCCGACTGATTATGCAGCGCCTGCGCCTGTTCCTTTAATCGGTAGACCAGGTTTAGGTTTTCTACAACGTCTTCGTACTTATCATTCATTTGCCAAACGCCACTGCCGAGATCATCAGATTGCCGTGCCGGTTGTGACCATCCAGGAAATGCCCCTGCTCGCCGAAGGTATAGATGCCCAGAATGGGAATATTGGTAAATCGCGTAGATAATGTATCAAGCATCCGCGCCAGCTGATTTTCGATAGTAAACATACAGCCTGCACAATACACCAGTAATACACCGGCAGGTGGCGTATCCTGAGGTAACAATGAAATGGCATTTTCAATTACCTTTTCGGCACGGGCTATCAGACTCTCTTCACTGCCTTCCATGACAATCAGATCTGTACCCTGCTCAACATCTGAAAATACTGACAGGCCCTGGTGCTCCGTGACCGCATCAGGGTGACTTAGCAGGTACTCTGAAATGCCGCCACTGTGGCTGATTTTATGGCCGAAGGGATGCAAGGTGGTCAGGGAAAGAATAGGACCACCGGATAAAGCGGTTTCTATCTGCCCGCCGGTGAGCCGGTTGTATACCTGAGCCGCGGGTTCATTATCAAGGGTCTCAATAATTCGCCCCGTAGCTTTGGTCACTTTACATATGTGTGGCCCGGGACGATAACCTGAGCTGTAGCTTACACCGACAGGTGCGCCGGGAAACATGGCGGCCACGGTCATGTGATGGTCAGAGCCGCTCTGATGCGCGCCGGTGTACCAGTGTCCGGACACGTCATTATCGGCCATGGTGCCACCGAATACCGGTATTTTCTCGCCCACTTCTTCGGCAATGCCTTTTAATAATATTTCTTCTTTGCCTGAGGGAAAAATACAGTAGAGCAGCGAGGGGGCTTCATACTGCGCGCCGCTATCGCGTAAAGCATGCTGCAGTGCAAGGCGGGCATCTTGCCCAGGCATGTCTTCACTAATCGGTAAACTGGCACAGCCATAGTTTCCGGCTTTGTCATACAGCAGCATAATAGCAAGATCAGCGCGGGCAGTGGCACCTTCAGGCGTACTTGCCAGAACACCGTTCGAGGATGATGCCAGCATAAACGGGCAGGGCAAGCGTTCAGCTAACGCCGTGCGAAGGTGTTCCGCGTCGTGTCGGCAGTTAAAATAGACCACCGCCATGCTGGCGGTTTCTAATGAGGTAAACGTATTCAAAACACTGTCTGTTAAGACATCGACATCGTCATTGCTGCCCCACGAAACCTTTATTTCCATAGTTGCTCCTGCCTGATTACCGTTGGCTGATTTAACGCCGCGTGTAAACTATAGCTAAAAGTGCTGAATATGTGATCGGTAAGCAGGCAAATTTAGTCTAATGGTGAATGCTCACCAGGCGGTATGTTACAGATGTGCGGGGCCCAATAACTGGCAGTAATCCTACTGTGAATGTTACAGTAGGCATTATACATCCCTTTTTCAGACCAACTTCAAAGAGGTTTTATGTCGAATTTTGAATCCACCTATAAGGCACACATTAACACATTGCAGCAGCGAACCGCAGAGGCGTTGCAACGGGAAGGATTAGATGGTCTGGTGATTCATTCTGGTCAGGGAAAGCGGTTGTTTCTGGATGATAATCATTATCCGTTCAAAGTGAACCCGCAGTTTAAAGCCTGGGTGCCGGTGGTGGATAACCCTAATTGCTGGCTGGTGGTCGACGGCAAGTCAAAGCCGAAACTGATTTTTTATCGTCCGGTGGATTTCTGGCATAAAGTTCCGCCTGAGCCAAACGACTTCTGGACAGAGCACTTCGATTTAGTCATGTTGCAACAGGCTGATGCAGTAGAAAAGCATTTACCGTATGACAAGCCGCGTTTTGCCTACATTGGCGAATACATCGAGGTAGCCAAAGCACTGGGGTTTGAAAATGTTAACCCTGATCGCGTGCTGCATTATCTTCATTATCAGCGTGCTTATAAAACCGATTATGAGCTGGACTGCATGCGCGAAGCCAACAAACTGGCGGTGGCGGGCCACAAAGCGGCTGCCGCAGCGTTTCACGAAGGCAAAAGCGAATTTGATATTAACCTGGCCTATGCGCAGGCCAGTCGTCAGGGCGACAACGATGTGCCTTACAACAGTATCGTTGCGCTGAATGAACATGCCGCTATTTTGCATTACATGCAGTGTGATACTGACGCGCCGGCATATAACCGCTCTTTTTTAATTGATGCCGGTGCGAATTTCCATGGTTATGCCGCGGATATCACCCGTACTTACAGCCGTGAAAACGATCGCTTCGCAGAGCTGATTGAGCGGGTGGATAAAGTAACGGTAACGCTGGGCGAGGCGCTCAAACCGAATGTTGGCTATACCGATATTCATTTGCTGGCCCATGATGGAATCGCGCAGATCCTGCATGACGTCGGCCTGGTCAATCTACAGCCACAGGATATCGTAGAGCAGGGCATAACCCGCACATTCTTCCCCCACGGCATTGGTCACTTCCTGGGTCTGCAGGTACACGATGTGGGCGGGCAGTTTAATGATGATCGCGGCACACCCAAACCGTCACCGGATGATCATCCGTTCTTACGTTGCACACGAATGGTCGAGCCGCGGCAGGTCTTTACCATTGAGCCGGGATTATATTTCATCGACAGTCTGCTTGCTGATCTCAAATCTACCGAAGCATCTAAATATATTAACTGGGATACAGTGGATTTATACCGCCCTTATGGCGGTATCCGTATCGAAGATAATATTATCGTGCACCGGGACAAGAACGAAAACATGACCCGGGATCTTGATTTGTAAGGAGCCTTTGCTTTGCCATCACCCGACTCGCATATTGTTTATCTGATTCTAATTGCAACAATGGCGGGGATGGCAATGCCAGCCGGTGCCTTATTGGCCAAGATAGAAAATCTACAGCCTCGCTGGCTGGAAGAAGAGTTCCGGCACGGTGTGATGGCGCTTGGCGGTGGGGCGCTGGTCTCTGCAGTAGCGCTGGTCCTTGTTCCAGAAGGTACGAAGGAATTGACGACGTTTCCTGCCGCAGCCTGTTTACTGGGTGGGGCGCTAAGCTTTATGGCGCTGGACCGCTATCTGGCCGCCAACCAAACACCCGCCAGCCAGTTGGCTGCAATGCTCAGTGACTTTATTCCTGAATCTATCGCTCTGGGCACTGCCGCTGCTTTGGGTGGCAGCACATTGCTTATTGGTGTGCTTATAACTGTTCAGAATTTACCTGAAGGGTTTAATGCTTTTCGGGAAATGCGTGAAGCCGGGTCCCGTTCACCCAAATCTCTTATCTTAAAGTTTACTGTGCTTGCCCTGCTCGGGCCGGTGATGGCTTTGGTTGGATACTTTTTTCTGGCCGAATTCACCACGCTGGTAGGGGGAATAATGTTATTTGCTGCGGGGGGAATCCTGTATTCGGTATTTCAGGACATTGCACCTCAGGTCAGAATGCAAAATTCCTGGCTGCCACCGCTAGGTGCAATTATTGGTTTTTTAATCGGCATGGTGGGATATATGCTGGAAGGCGGCGCTGCATGATACCGGTGGCAACAATGCCTTCGGGATTAAAACAGGCAAGGCTATTGAAAAGCCATGCCTGTGTTACAGCTATTTAGTGCGGGCTACCGCCAGGTGCGCCAGTCCAATCAGCGCGTCTTTATAGGGAGAGTCAGGCACCGGAGCCAGACTGTCTATAGCCAGTTGCATCTCTTTCATTGCGCAGTCCTGCGTATAGGTAAGTGCGCCGGTTTGCCCCATAATTTGCTGAATGCGTGAAAGCTGAGGCAGGCCATTCGCTTTTTCGATTGCCTCTTTGATCAGCTCACTATCCTGTGCGCTGGGCGCATTCCACATCGCATACAATAAGGGCAGTGTCGGTTTACCTTCAGCCAGGTCATCACCCACATTTTTACCCATTTCTTCAGCATCTGCTGCGTAATCGAGAATATCATCAGCAAGCTGGAAAGCCGTACCCAGATGCTTGCCATAATCCTGCATGGCGCGCTCCATATCCTGCGACTGATCGGTCAGTATCGCGGATAACTGCGTGGCCGCCTCAAACAAGCGAGCTGTTTTGCCATAGATGACGTCGAAATAGCGCTTTTCGGAGGTATCAGGGTCATTGCAGTTCATAAGCTGCAACACTTCCCCTTCAGCAATCTGGTTTGTTGCTTCAGACAGAATTTCCATCACGCGCATACGCTTAAGGCTGACCATCATCTGAAATGATCGGGTATATAAAAAATCACCGACAAGTACACTGGCCTGATTGCCAAAAATTGCATTGGCTGTTTCACGGCCCCGACGCAGTGTTGACTCATCTACCACATCATCGTGTAGCAACGTTGCTGTGTGAATAAATTCGATAATCGCTGCCAGCGTATGATGGTCGTTATTCTGTATATTCATAGCGCGTGCAGCCAGCACGCTCAGCAGCGGACGAAGGCGTTTGCCCCCGCTATTTACAATGTAGAAACCAAGCTGGTTAATCAGTGAAACATCAGAGTCGACTTGCTGTTGAATCAGCTGATTGACCGCCTTCATATCATCAGCAGTCAGCGCCCGGATTTGCTCTAAGTCCATATGCATCGGCAAAAAATAAAGACAGGTATTTGGGTTTGCAGCCGATTGTACCTTAATCGCACGTCACTGCCACCAGATTGTCCTAAAAACCTGCTGATAATCGTATTCAGGATTTTCTATGCACAGGATGATTATAAAAAGTACGGTTTATCAGACGGTGGCCTGACAAATTAAGCGGAGCGGGTCTTTTTAAATTTTTTGCTGACTAAGCCGCTTTCGAAATCAAGATCGCAGTGCGATCATTTGGCGATCTTTACAGATTGATACGATTACACAGATGCTGATTTGCTATTTTTGCAGTGCACAAAACGCTGATTTTGTGCTAAATTCGCGCGCCTGAACTGCGAATTGTACGTCTTCATGACCCCGGTGCGAAAAATAACCAAATTTTATGCGATGTGGGGTTGTGGTTAAAGCATGTTTCACGTATCATTCGCGCCCTGTTTTTTGAATTGAAGCGTCAAGTGACGCAGAGCGGAGTAGAATATGTACGCGGTTTTCCAAAGTGGCGGTAAACAGCACCGTGTGGCTGAAGGCCAGACCGTTCGTCTAGAGAAGATCGAAGTCGCGCCAGGCGAGACTGTTGAATTCGATAACGTATTGATGGTTAGTAACGGTGACGACGTTAAGATCGGCACCCCTTTAGTTGCTGGTGGTAAAATTACTGCTGAGGTTGTACAACACGGTCGTGGCGAAAAGATCAAAATCGTCAAGTTCCGTCGTCGTAAGCATTCCCGTCAGCAAGCGGGTCACCGTCAGTGGTTCACAGAAGTGAAAATCACTGGTATCAACGCATAAGAGGAGCACGAACACATGGCACACAAAAAAGCTGGTGGTAGTACTAAAAACGGTCGCGATTCCATAAGTAAACGCCTTGGTGTTAAACGCTTTGGTGGTGAATCTGTTCTTGCTGGTAACATCATCGTTAGACAACGTGGTACACGTTTCCACGCAGGTGACGGCATTGGTATCGGTAAAGACCATACATTGTTTGCACTTCAGGACGGCAAGGTTCAGTTCGACGTTAAAGGTCCTAAGAACCGTAAGTTCGTAAGCATTGTAGCAGAATAAGCGCAAACGCTTTTTGCTTAAAAAGCTTTGAAAAAACCCCGCGCTAGCGGGGTTTTTTGTTTCTTCTCTTCCCCGTTGTGTATCAAATCCTGTCAATATCGTGATGCATGCCAGGCATTAGTGTAAACTTAGTATTCATAAACTGATCAACGCATCACAGCTAGCCTGTTACACAGGCATAACTGGAAACATCCGGAGTTATAAATGAAATTTGTTGATGAAGCTGAAATTCGTGTTGAAGCTGGCGATGGCGGCAACGGCGTAGTTGGCTTTCGACGTGAAAAATATGTCCCTAAAGGCGGCCCGGATGGTGGTGACGGCGGTGATGGTGGCAATGTCTATCTGGAAGCAGATGAGAACCTGAACACGCTGATTGATTATCAGTTTGAACGCTTTCACCGTGCTGAACGCGGTCAAAATGGACAAGGCAGCAATTGTATCGGCCGTAAAGGGTCTGATTTAACGCTGAAGGTACCGGTCGGTACACGTGCTACCGATACGGAAACAGGCGAAACGTTGGGTGATTTAACCCGTCACGGTCAAAAACTTAAAGTCGCCCAGGGTGGCTTCCATGGTTTAGGTAACGCGCGCTTCAAAAGTAGTGTAAACCGTGCCCCACGCCAGAAAACCAATGGTACGCCGGGTGAGATACGCAATCTTAAGCTGGAACTGATGCTACTGGCTGATGTTGGATTACTGGGTATGCCAAATGCTGGTAAATCTACATTCATACGTTCTGTTTCTGCAGCTAAACCTAAAGTGGCAGATTATCCGTTTACCACGCTGGTTCCTAATCTGGGCGTGGTAAGACAACATGCGCAACGCAGCTTTGTCATTGCAGATATTCCTGGCCTGATTGAAGGTGCCGCCGATGGTGCCGGCCTGGGTATCCGTTTTCTTAAGCATCTGGAGCGTTGCCGCGTACTGCTGCATCTTGTGGACCTGATGCCAGTCGATGGCAGCGATCCGATAGAGAATATTCGCACCATTACTAACGAGCTTGAAAAATACAGCCCCAAACTGGCACAAAAGCCACGCTGGCTGGTCTTTAATAAAGTAGACTTACTGCTTGAAGAAGAAGTTGAAGAACTCGTAGAGCGCATTACCAATGAGCTTGAATGGGATGGCCGTGTTTATCACATCTCTGCTTTCCAGAAGCTGAATACCGACGAGCTTTGTAACGAAGTTATGAAGTTTATCGAAGATATGCCAGCTGAAGTAGTGGAAGAGGAAACTGACGAAGAGGTGAATTTCAAGTGGGATTCCTATCATAAAAACACGCTGGCTGATGCAGACGTTGACGATGATGATGATGACTGGGATGAAGACGACTACGACGTTGAAGTTGAATACCGTAAATAAAGGTCGTCGCCAATGAAAATAGCAATGATAGCCGCTATGGCCGCCAATCGCATCATCGGCGCCGATAATGACATGCCATGGCATTTGCCAGCTGATCTTCGTCATTTTAAATCGGTTACCCTGGGAAAGCCGGTGGTCATGGGTCGTAAAACCTATGAGTCGATAGGTAGAGCACTACCTGGCCGCCCGAATATTGTCATTACCCGACAGGATGACTTTGCACCGGGTGACGCCCATGTGACTCGTTCTGTTGATGAGGCGCTGGAACAGGCTGAGCGATTGTCTGATGCTGCTGGTGAGATTATGATTATCGGCGGCGGAAGCATCTACAGTGCGTTACTGGAGCGTGCAGATACTCTTTATCTGACATTCATTGATGCTGACGTAGAGGGTGATACGCAATTTCCGGATTACACGCAATATCACTGGCAGGAAGTGGCTACAGAAGCGCATACTGCAGACGAAAAAAATCCTTATAGCTATCGCTTTGTCACGTTGGAGCGTTGCTAATCGGGTCTAAAACGCACCAGAGAAGGGAAGGTCTGCACTTTATCAGCGCGAGCCGACAGATACCTCAAAGGTGTGAATAGCGAATAAGAACAAATCTTTACTTACAAAAATAAAAAACCGCTTAGGGTCGCTAAGCGGTTTTTTTGTATATGGTTAGCTAGTTAACCGATTACTCGCCCATATGCTCAAACAGGCTCTCAAGAGACAAACCTTGGTGGCTGAGCATCTCGCGAAGTCGGCGTAGTGCCTCTACCTGAATCTGACGAACACGCTCGCGCGTAAGCCCGATTTCAGCGCCAACATCTTCAAGCGTAGAGGGTTCGTATCCCAGTAAGCCGAAACGTCGGGCCAGTACTTCCCGTTGTTTAGGGTTAAGCTCTTCCAGCCAACCTACAATATTCGACTTAATGTCAGAATCCTGCAGGTTTTCTTCGGGGCTGTATTCATGCTGGTCGGCAAGAATATCCAGCAGCGCTTTATCGTTCTCACCGCCTATTGGGGTGTCTACCGATGTAATACGCTCATTCAGGCGAAGCATCTTAGTGACATCTTCTACTGGCTTGTCCAATGCCCGGGCGATTTCTTCAGCGGTAGGCTCATGGTCAAGTTTTTGAGACAGTTCTCTGGCAGCACGCAAGTAAACATTCAATTCTTTAACTACATGAATAGGCAGGCGAATTGTCCTGGTCTGATTCATGATAGCGCGTTCGATAGTTTGTCGAATCCACCATGTCGCATAGGTTGAGAATCTGAATCCGCGTTCAGGATCGAATTTTTCGACCGCGCGGATCAATCCCAGGTTACCTTCTTCAATCAGATCTAACAGCGCAAGACCACGATTGTTATAACGACGGGCAATTTTAACAACAAGGCGTAAGTTGCTGACAATCATACGCTTGCGAGAGGCTTCACAGCCTTTTAGCGCACGACGTGCAAAATGCACTTCTTCTTCAGCGGTAAGTAGTGGGGAAAACCCTATTTCACCCAGATATAACTGAGTGGCATCCAGGTTTTTGCTGGTTTCTTCCTGCGTAATGAAAACATCATTGCTGTCATCATCGCTGGTATCTAACATTTCATCTTGTACGACGATATCATCCATTTCATCGATATCTTCGTGAGGCTTTTGTGTCTTTGGGGTTTTTGTTTTTCCCATGACGGCATCTCCTGCGTAAATTTAATTACCTCAAATGTTCTCCTTTGTATCTCTTATTATTGTTTATTGTTTATTGTTTATTGTTATTTTGATCGCTGAGGAAGGTAGCGAAGCGGATCCAAAGATTTGCCTCTGTAACGAACCTCAAAGTGAAGCTTTACAAGGTTCGTGCCACTATCACCCATACTGCCGATCGTCTGCCCTGCTTTCACCCACTGCTGTTCTTTTACAGTGATCTGATCGTTGTGCGCATATGCACTTAGAAAACTATCAGTATGCTTAATAATTATTAAGTTACCGTAGCCTCTCAGGCCATTTCCGGCATAGACAACTTTCCCTGACGCCGCAGCTTTTATTGCTGTTCCCCTGGCCCCAGAGATTCCTATACCTTTTCTTCCGGATTCGTTCCGACTGAATGTGTCAATTAACTTACCTGATGCGGGCCAAACCCACTGCGCAACACGGTCTGGAAACTGTTTTCGCGACGTGTTTTTGACGCTTGGCGTCACACTTTTGGCGGGCTTAACCGTCTGGTTGTTAACATTATTTTTACGATCACCATACGCCTGCTTCTTAGGTCGGTCAACTGTATTTTTTCGCTTCGATACTGAGGTCTGACCAGAAACGGTTGGTTTGCTTTTTGTACGATAATTGGGCGCTTTTGCAACAGTTTTGGGCTGCGTCAGACGCAGTTTCTGCCCGGGATAAATACCGTAAGGTGCACGCAATCCGTTGTACTGTGCGATGTCCCGGTAATCCATATTCGCGTACCAGGCAATTGCAAACAGGGTATCTCCTGATTTAACAGTATAGGTATCGCCGGAATAGTGAAAATCTTTAGGATCTGGCTGGCTATTTAATGTAACAACCGGGGCAGGGGTATGATCGGAAGCGCAACTGCTTAATAACAGCGCGCTCGACAAAACGAGCAGATACAACCAGATTCTGCTCAGCATCAGAATCAGCCTTTCAAAATAAAGTAGGCAGCGATGACCAGGCCGACGGCGATCCAGCCTAATATTTCGATATATTGTCGCAGCTTCTCTTCCATGGCTGCGCCGCCCCATTTCATTAGTGCCGCAACCAGAAAGAAGCGCGCACCACGACCAATGGCTGAGGCAATAATAAAGGGGATAATCGCCATTTGCATTACACCGGCGCTTATCGTGAAGACTTTGTAGGGGATGGGCGAAAATCCAGCAAGAAATACGACCCAGATACCGTATTCTTTAAACCAACCTGTGGCTTGCGCCATTTTATCGCCATAGCCTGCTGAAACAATCAGGGGCTCTATCCATGCCTCGAACGCAAAGTAACCCAGCAAATATCCGGCAATACCTCCAAGCACGCTGGCAAGCGTGGTAAGCATGGCGAAATACCATGCCCGTGAAGGCTGTGAAAGCGACATGGGTGCCAGCATGACATCAGGGGGGATAGGGAAAAACATAGATTCTGCAAAGCTTAGTCCGCCCAGATAACGACTGGCGTGTTTGTGGCGGGACCAACGAATAGCCAGGTCATAACAAGGCTGGAATATTTTCAAAGAAGATCTCCTTCGACCAGCGGGACGAAGCGTACAGATTCAACCGTTTGTGTCTGCAGCTCACCATCGATCCGATCGATACATAAAAGTTGTTGTTGTTCGTTACCCACCGGAATGATCAGCCGGCCACCGTCTTCGATCTGCGCCAGCAAATCATCAGGAATGCGGCTTGCTGCAGCGGTAACAATAATCGCATCGAACGGACCTTTTGATGCCCAGCCACGCCAGCCATCACCGTGTTTCATAGCAATATTATGCAAGTCCAGGTGATTCATCCGGCGTTTGGCCTGAAATTGCAGGCTTTTTATTCGCTCAACGCTGAAAACGTTATCGAATAATTGTGCCAGAATGGCAGTCTGATACCCCGACCCCGTTCCTATCTCCAGCACCTTCTTTGGCTGATTCGCTGCATCAAGCAGCAATTCAGTCATTCGGGCAACGATATAGGGCTGCGAAATAGTCTGACCCTGACCTATTGGCAGGGCGGTATTCTGATAAGCTTTGTGTTTAAGCGCATCGGGTAGAAACAACTCGCGCGGTGTGGCGGCAATCGCGTTAAGTACCTGCTGATTTCTTACACCTTCCTGGTAAAGCAATTCAGCGAGTGTCTCCCCTTTTCTCGACGTTCTCATTGCAGTATTCGTTTCCTGACGAAAAAACTAATTATAATTGTTATTTATCCAGCCAGTTTTTCATAGTTTCCAGGCTGTTGTGTGCAGTCATATCCACATCCAGCGGTGTGACTGAACAATAATTATTGGCGATAGCGTGAAAATCTGTGCCTTCCGAAGCATCCTGCTCAGCGCCTGCCGGACCGTACCAGAAAATTGTACGACCAAACGGATCTTTGGTTTTTACCATACCTTCCGCACGATGCCGACGACCCTGACGGGTGACTTTTATGCCGTTAAGTGAATTATACGGCACATCAGGCACATTCACATTCAGTATCTGATTAGCTTCAAGCGGATGCTGCTGTAATTTATCTATTATATCCAGCACGACCTGCGCGGCAGTTTCAAAATGGTTGCCCTCATGATTGGTCAGCGATACAGCGATGGCCGGCAGCCCCATGTAACGTCCCTCAGTGGCTGCAGCAACAGTGCCTGAGTAAATAACATCGTCACCCAGGTTCGCGCCATGATTTATGCCCGAAACTACCAGCTCTGGCTCGTCATCCATGAAACTGTTTACACCAACATGAACACAGTCAGAGGGCGTGCCGTTGACTGAGTAAAATCCGTTATCCAACTGCTGAATGCGAAGTGGCTGATGCAATGATAAGGCATTGCTGGCACCAGAGCAGTTACGGTCAGGGGCGATAACAGTGACATCATGCTTTTCATTCAGCGCGTTGAACAGTACATTTATGCCTTTGGCAAATACACTATCGTCGTTGCTCAGGAGAATTCTCATAGCGACTCCATAGTCAGTTATACATTAATTAGTCAGTGATAACGCACTCACGAATAACAGACGTTGCAAAACATCCGCTGGGTAGCGAAAAGCAAACAGTAAATGTATCACCTTGCTGTTCCCATTCAAGATTTTCCGGCCATATTTTTATGCTACGACGTTCCTGCTTAAGCCCAGCCTTAGCCAGAAAGTCTGCTACCGGTTGAAACGCACTGACCACCTCGTTTTCAAGTGCCAGAGCATCTGCAGTCGTGGCCTGTTTTCCGGCCCCCCACATTGCTGCAGACGGACTCAAATCCTTAGTCTGATAGCGTTGCTGTACCGTGTGGTCCGATCCATCGTTAATGAAAAAGCTGTTTGAGCCTTTCAGAATCAGTGCATCGCCGGGTAGCACCTGGTCAAAACAGGATTTTTCAATCCGTGCGCTGAGCTGGCTATTGAATAAATGACTGCGTAGGGCAGATAAGGCCATGGAGCGCTTATTGCGGTTACGGATTGTTTCACCCTCAACCATGCGCGCAGCAAGAATCAGATTGCCCCCTTCCTGGCGTTCAACGTTTTCATCTGCACGTACTACGCCGAAGCGCTGCTCGCCAAAGTAATTAGGCACGCCATTATCTCTGACAGTTATCAGGCGCTCTATCAATGCATCGCTATCTTTTGTTTCGCGCAGCGTGATAGTAAACCGGTTTCCCCTAAGCTGACCGGTTTTAAGCTTTTTATTGTGACGTGTCTGACTAAGCACCTGTACGCCGGGTAAGGTAAAGCCGCTGAAATCAAAGTCTGCTTTGCCCGGCGCATGCAGGCCAAACCACTGGCGGGTGAGGGCGTATTTATCTTTTCGACCCGCATAGGTCACACTGCGAAGCGGCAGCCCGGTGTATTTTGCCAGTGCCTCAGCAACAAATGCCGTGTTCGCATTGACCTTTTCTACCAGTATAAACTGATGCTCACCATCGCCGGACAGGGGATAACCCAGGTCCTCGACCACGACAAAGTCTTCAGCGTGCTGTTTAAAAAGCGCGATGGCAGTAGGTTCACCGTAAAGATAATGCCAGTGACTGGTTGAAAGCTTCATTAGCGGGCCACTTTATCTAACAGAACCACGGCGTGTGCTGCTATGCCTTCTTTGCGTCCGGCAAACCCCAGCTTTTCAGTGGTGGTTGCTTTAACATTTATCGCATCAGCGTCAACCCGACAATCCTGCGCAATATGTTCGCGCATCGCATCAATGTGCGGCGCCATTTTTGGCGCCTGTGCAACAATTGTCATGTCAGCATTGCCAAGTTTGTAGCCTTTTGCCTCAATCACTTTCATCACATGGCGCAGAAGCTCGCGGCTGTCGGCACCTGCGTAGGCATCATCAGTATCAGGAAAATGTTTGCCAATATCACCCAACGCAGCGGCGCCTAAAATTGCATCGCATAATGCATGTAGCAGCACATCGCCATCGGAGTGGGCTAATAACCCCTGTTCGTGAGCGATAGTCATTCCGCCAATGACTATGGGGCCATCGCCACCGAATTTGTGTACATCATAGCCGTGACCAATTCGCATAGTGCTACCTTTTGTCCTGATTTGATTGTTCTGAAAGATAAAACCTGGCCAGTGGTAAATCAGCCGGCCGCGTTATTTTAATATTAGCCGGATTACCTTCTATTAACCTGACCTGATGACCCTGTGCCTCCATGGCAGACGCTTCATCTGTAATGGTCACACCTGCCGCAGCACCCTGTTCCAGCGCGTGGCGCAGTACACCGGTATTAAAAAGCTGTGGTGTGAGGGCGTGCCACAGGTTTTCGCGACATTCTGTGTGAGAGACTGTGATATCGCTGCCAGGTGATACGACGGCACGTTTCATGGTATCGCGCACCGGGCTGGCCAGAATGCCGCCACTGCTCGTATCGCTGCTGATTACGCTAAGCAACCTGGTGATGTCTTCATGGGATAAACACGGACGCGCCGCATCATGCACCAGCGCCCAACTTTGCGCAGGCAGCGCTGTAAGACCATTGTGTACTGAAGAGGCGCGATCATGCCCGCCGGAAACAACGGTTAACCACTTAGCCTGACTCACCGGCAAAGTGCTGAAGTAATCGTCCGTATCGCTGATGGCAATAACAATATGGTGGATGTCAGGATGACTAATGAGCGTATCAAGTGTGTGTTCTAATATTGTCTTGCCGGCAACAGATAAATATTGTTTGGGCCGGTCTGCCTGCATTCGACTACCGATTCCGGCGGCCGGTACAACTGCATAAATTTCTGGATGGTTCATAGTTACTGCTGTTCTGCGGGGAGGATCCGATAAAATGTCTCGCCTTCTTTTATCAGGCCCAGTTCATTTCTGGCGCGTTCTTCAATGGCTTCCAGGCCGATTTTAAGATCACTGATATCAGCCTGAAGTAAAACATTACGTTGCTTCAGATTAGCGTTTTGCAACGACTGACGCTGCACATCTTTTTCAAGTGCCATGTAATCGACAATGCTGTTTTTGCCAAGCCACAGTCGGTACTGTAATAAACCCAGCAGTACCAGTAACACCAGTGGCACCCATTTTTCCTTCAACACAGTGATAACCTGTTATTCATCAGCGCAACGTAATACCGGCAAACGCACAGGCTATGCCTGCGACCAGTACATCATTATGCTGCCAGTTTACATGGGCATGACACACTTACCAACTATAAGCGCAAAAATCCGTGGTTTGAAAAATTATGAGACAAACTTAATGTTGTTACTGAGCGTTAATTATCTTTATTTCGTCGCGCAAAAGTCAGTAATTTTACGTACAGAAGGAGATCACCGAAAGCAGCGAACCCTGTCACATTTACACAGCTGCTAATTTGTCATTTCTCCCTTAGCAAATACCTGCATGACTACCTCTTCACCTTGAAGCCGTGAAAACACTGACTACACTCAGGTTTCTTTAGTAATAGAAAAACAGCCCAACAGGTAAACGAACTTGTCGACGATATGCCCGCTAAGTCACCAAAAGTTACTGCTATGTATAAAGTTTACCGAAAACAGCGGCGCTAATGCCTTTTGTGTAAGGATGGTTGGCCGCTAATCCTTTTATGCTAGTATCCGCGAATTGGGGTAGTGAAGCTGATCTCTAACCCTCTCGCAGCAGTTAAAAGGCCAACAAGCGATCAAAAAGTGGACGTATTCGATTTCGCTTGCATTGTATGCAATTTATCGAAGGGTGTGCTTTGCGAACAAGCTGTAATTCTAAACATTATTACTATTAAGGCGAGCAATGCTAACTAACGAAGACTTAAATACCCTATCTTCTATTCGCCAGCGCATTCGCGATCACTACCGGATTGACGAATCGGTGGCTATCGACCAAATTCTTCCTATTGCCGAAGTTAATCCCCGTGCCCGTTCACGCGCCTGGGAAAGAGCCCGTAAAATGGTGCTTAAAATCCGCCGCGAGCAGGAAGGCCATGGTGGAATAGATGCGCTGCTAAATGAATATTCACTCTCGACGGCCGAAGGGGTCGTTTTGATGTGTCTGGCCGAAGCGCTACTGCGTGTTCCTGATGAAGAAACCCAGGATGCACTGATTCGCGATAAGCTTTCTCAGGGTAAGTGGACACCTCATTTAGGTAACTCTGAATCATTATTTGTTAACGCTTCTGCGTGGGGCCTGCTATTAACCGGCAATATGGTTAACTATGCCGACAAGCGTAAAAGTGAACAGTTTGGCCTGCTCAAGCGCACGCTGGGCCGTTTAGGCGAGCCGGTTATTCGTCGCTCTATGAATCTGGCAATGCGCATTATGGGTCGCCAGTTCGTTATGGGCGAGACTATTGAAGATGCGGTTGAACGTGCGAAAGAAAAAGAGAAAAAAGGCTACGTTTATTCTTACGACATGCTGGGTGAAGCTGCCCGGACCATGAAAGATGCCGAGCGTTTTTATGACGCTTACGAAAAAGCCATCAAGGTAATTGGTAAAGCAGGCGATGGCCGAGGCCCTAAAAAGTCACCAGGTATATCTGTTAAATTGTCAGCGCTGCACCCACGTTTCGAGTTTTTGCAGCATGAGCGGGTTATGGAAGAAATTCCACCGAAGCTTAAAGCACTATGTCTGATGGCAAAAGAATATAATATCAAGCTGACTGTTGATGCAGAAGAAGCCGATCGACTTGATATATCTCTTGATATCATTGAAAAAGTGTTCCGCGATGAAGAGCTGGAAGGCTGGACAGGTTTCGGTGTGGCCGTACAGGCATATCAG
Source organism: Salinimonas iocasae (assembly GCF_006228385.1). Lineage (GTDB taxonomy): Bacteria > Pseudomonadota > Gammaproteobacteria > Enterobacterales > Alteromonadaceae > Alteromonas > Alteromonas iocasae. Next base: position 3,321,050 of record NZ_CP039852.1, on the reverse strand, counting down.
AAACGCGGACTGCACGTCATCGACTGGCTGCGCAAACTTACCGAAGATACTGGCCGTACGATGATGGTTCGTCTGGTAAAAGGTGCGTACTGGGATACAGAAATCAAACTTAGCCAACAGGCTGGGGTTGATACCTTCCCGGTATTTACGCGCAAGTCTTCAACTGACGTGTCTTACCATGCCTGCGCCAACCGTCTGTTGGATTACCGCGATACGCTGTATCCGCAGTTCGCTACGCACAATGCGTATACTGCATCTGTTATTCTTGAGCTGGCCGGCGATGATAAAGAAGGCTTTGAATTCCAGTGTCTGCACGGTATGGGTGATACCCTTTACGATCAGGTTGTTTCAGAAGATAAAATTCAATGCCGCGTATACGCGCCGGTAGGGGATCATGAAGATCTACTGGCCTATCTGGTGCGTCGACTGCTGGAAAACGGTGCGAATTCTTCGTTCGTTAATGCCATTGTTGACGACGAGAAGCCGGTAGAATCATTGCTGGAAGATCCGGTCGAGAAAACCCAGCGTCTTAAAGATCGCTACAATCATCAGATTAAGCTTCCCCGTGAATTATATGGCGATGAAAGGCTGAACTCTCACGGCCTGGATTTGACCGACCATATTGCAGTGAATGCGTTATCCCACGAACTGGATAAGTGGAATAGCTTCTACTCAATGCAGGAAAGTGATATCCCTGAAGGCGGCACTGCCGTCAGAAACCCGGCTGATCATAGCGATATTGTTGGCTACCACAAGTACGCTAATGAAGACGATATGCGTAAAGCGCTGGATGTAACGTCAGACGGATTTGAGGCCTGGGCGAAACGCTCGGTTGAAGAGCGTGCCGAGATACTTGAGCGTACCGCATACGCCTTGGAACGCCACATGGGCGAGCTTATTGCCATCTGTATTCGTGAGGCCGGTAAAGTCGCTCAGGATGGTATTGACGAAGTGCGCGAAGCTGTGGACTTCTTACGCTACTATGCGGCCAGAGCTCGTAAGCTGGATGAAGATCAGCGTTTGGTACCTCGTGGTGTCGTGCTATGTATCTCTCCGTGGAACTTCCCGCTAGCAATTTTTACCGGCCAGTTAGCTGCAGCACTGGTTACCGGTAACACGGTTATTGCCAAGCCGGCAGAACAAACAAGTATTATTGCGCGCCGCTGTATTGAAATCATGCGTTCGGTAGGCCTGCCTGATGATGCATTACAACTGCTTATCTGCCCGGGTAAAGGCGTGGGTGAAACCCTGCTTCCTGATGAGCGGATCAAAGCGGTCATGTTTACCGGTTCAACGCAAACCGGGACTATGATTTCGCAGACGCTGGCGTCGCGCGGTGGTGAACAGGTTCCGCTTATCGCCGAAACCGGTGGGCAGAATTGCATGATCGTAGATTCTACAGCACTACCTGAACAGGTTATTGATGACATTGTACATTCGGGCTTCCAGAGTGCCGGTCAGCGCTGTTCTGCGTTGCGTGTGTTGTATGTACAGGAAGATATCGCTGATAAGCTTTCCGAAATGCTGATTGGGGCGATGGAAGAGCTGCACATTGGTGATCCGCTGTATCTGCGCACCGACGTGGGTCCGGTTATTGACCAAAAAGCACTGGATAGCCTGACGAAGCACGAAGAGTATATGAAAGACCATGGCAAATTGCTGCATCAATGCAAACTGCCAGAGGGCGTAGATAACGCTACCTTCTATCCGCCGACGCTTTATGAAATTGAAGGTATTGATGTGCTTGAGCAGGAAACATTTGGTCCTGTTATACATATCATTCGCTTCAAAGGCGATGAGATTGAAGGTGTAGTTGATAAGATTAACAGTACAGGCTACGGCCTGACCATGGGTATTCACTCGCGCATCGAAGACCGTGCCTATGAGCTTGCTGCACTTAGCCGTGCCGGTAACGTATATATCAACCGTAATATGATTGGCGCGATTGTAGGTGTTCAGCCATTTGGTGGTCGCGGCCTGTCAGGTACCGGTCCTAAAGCAGGTGGCCCTAACTATCTGCCACGTCTGATGATGGAGCGGGCAACGCCTAAGCCATCTAAAGTGGAAGATATCGAGCATCTGGACGAAAAACTGGTCAGTGATGATAAGGCGTCGAAGAAAGCTGCGAAACTGATGGATCAGGCGTTAGAGGTTCAGTCAAAATGGCGTCATACGCCGTTAAACGATCGTATTTCGGCAGTACGTCAGTTACTGGCCAAAATTGCGAAGGTTGATATCGTTGACGAGCTGGCTGACGACTTGAACCGCACCCTTGCAACCAGCCGCCAGCAACTTATCAATGTTGATAAGAAGATGGCTAAGCCAACAGTGCTGCCAGGACCAACGGGTGAGTCTAATAAGTTGTATCTTGAACCGCGCGGGATTCTGGTATGTTTCGCTGATAAAGGCGTTACCTTTGAATACTGGGCGTTGTCGATTGTTACCGCGCTGGCAACAGGTAATGTTGTGGTATCAGTGGTTTCTGACTTGTTCTACGAAGAAGCGAAAGAGTTTCAGAAGAAGTTCAATTCTACCGGTGCACCCGATGGCGTGTTCCAGGTAGCCAAACTTGAACATCTTGGTGCGCTATTGATGGATGAAGATCTGTCCGGTGTTGTGGTTGACTCTCAGACCGAGCGGACTGCACAAATCTCTGCCATGCTGGCATCCAGAGAGGGTGGTGCAATTATCCCGGTCATTACCGCTGAGTACAACGATAACCTGATTCAGCGTCTGGTTACCGAGAAGGCCATCAGTATTGATACTACGGCATCAGGAGGTAACACCTCATTGATGACACTGGTTGAAGATGACGAATAGACGTTACGTCATATAGAAAATAAAAACCCGGCCTGAGCGCCGGGTTTTTTATGCAAACAGAATGTCGAATGACAACGTATCAGTCTGATGTGTGTCTTTATAGCAACACATTAGCAACCTTGAAAAGGCCACAATTCAGTTTTTCTGCTTTGCTGAACCGCGCTTTTTTAGCTGCTTATTACACCCACTCGCTGTTACGACCACGTTTCTTAGGCAGGAATGTGAGGATGACACCAAGCAATACACCTGCACCTGCGACCATGCCGCCGCGGGTAAACCACTTCACCATCTCATCTTTTTCCTGATTTTCCAGCGTAGAGGAAAGTTGCTTTATTTCTCTGGCCTGAGAGTCAGTTTGTGTTTTCAGCTCGTTCAGTTCACGTCTGGCGCTACTTAGCTGCTGTTTAAGGCGACCGTTTTCAGACTGCAGACCCTGCAAACTGGCCTGGCTATCGGCCAGACGCCCGGAGATAATCGGCAGTTGCTCTGCACGGGACATTTCATCTGTCACATAGCGGCTTTCTACCCAGCCGGTACGGCCTTCGGTATGTTCTTTAATTTTCATGAATTCCGCATCGCGATTATTTTCCAGAATCGTGATAGGGGTACCGGCTTCAACACTACCCAGAATGCGATAGTTTCTGCCAGCACCTGAATGCATAAAAATATACAGTTCATCTTTAATATAGTGCGATGAGGACGGTTCCATGTCCGGAGTATCCTGCAGGCCAAAAGCCTGGAACGAAAACGCGACCATTACCAGCGCGAGCCACTTTCGAAACATAAAGTATCCGTAAACGTATTGATCCAACAAGGGATGTTAGAGACTGTGAAAATTAGAGGCAAGCATCATGCCGCTTACCCCGGACGATTAATCGCTTACTTTAACGCGCCTGTGCATGAAGGTTAAGCGGAATTTGATAAAAACAAAGACTATCCATTGCTATAATGCTGTCTCGCGGGTAAGGTGACTGACACATGTCATCCTCATTTTACCCTGTCTTATTTCATGTCTGAAATTGAATTAAAATTTGTTTCCCGTCATAACACGCTCGATGATTTCCTGGAAAAAGTAGTCCCGGCGCTTAAGCAGTTAGGGATGACAGTGTCCGCGCCGCATCATATGTCACTGCAAAATGACTACTACGATACGCCGGATCATGATTTTCAGACCCACAAAATGGGCTTCAGGGTAAGAGGCAATAATGGTGAGTTTGAGCAGACGCTTAAAACTCAGGGTACTGTGCGTGGCGGTCTGCACGAGCGGGCTGAGTATAATATTCCACTGGAGGAAGCCACGCCGGATCTCACCTTATTTGATAAAAAAGTCTGGCCAAAAGGGGTCAATGCTTCAGCACTGAATAAGTCGCTGGAACACCAGTTTTCGACCCATTTTACCCGCCATGCGATTGATATCGAACATAACGGAAGTGAAATTGAAGTTGTGCTGGATGAAGGTGAGGCATTTACCAGCAAAGCACGCTCTGCAATTAATGAGATAGAACTGGAAATGAAAGCCGGTGACGTACCGCCCCTGTTTGATATCGCTGATATCATCAATAGCATACTTCCGGTGCGGGTGAGCGATGTATCTAAAGCGGCCCAGGGCTATCAGCTGCTCAATGGCATGTCGCCGTCTGTCTCTGCATTACCGGATTTTCTTGCGTTGCCAGATGATGCTTCAACCGAAACCGCTTTTATGGCTGCCGCGCAGCAGGCACTGTCGCACTGGCAATACCATGAGCATTTGTTTTTGCAAACCGGTTCGGCGAAGGTACTGGCAGAAGTGACGGTCAGTATTCGCTTATTGTTGCAGGCTGTATCGCTTTATTTACCAGTATTGCAGTGCACGCAGATGCTTGAGTTGCATAAGCAGCTGATGGCATATGTTCCTCAATGGGCCTGGCAGGAAGACTTACAGAGCTTGAGACATGTCGTATCCAAAAAAAGCCTGTTTAACAAATGCCTGAGCCGCTACCCTTCACTGCAAAGCTATCTTCAGGGGCGCAAAGCCGGACTGATTCACGCTCACGACCCTGAAACACTGATGCACTCTACCGAGTCCACCGCGATTAAGCTGACGGTTACGCGCCTGCTGACTGAAAAGCCATGGCAAAACGAATCAACGACGTCACATATGCCTGTTACCGAGCATGCAAAAGGCTGGTTGTCTCAGGGTTGGCAGACTGTGCAGCAAAGTATGTCGCCGGCGCAGCCTATGGCCGCAGCAAACTATATCGCGATAGAAGTGGTGTTACGGCAAACATTATGGAATGGCTTTCTGCTGGCTGACTTATTCAGCGGCGAACGCCACGCATTCAGAGCTCCCTGGCTGGATATTCTGACCGGCATTGACGAACTTAAAGCCTTGCAGATGCTCAGAACGATGATTAGCGACGCAGACCCACAGGAGCAGCGCGATATCGCAGAGTGGATAACCGAAAAAGAAGCGAACTTGCTTAAAGTCATGGAGCGTACCCGTAAAGTGGGTATGCAGGGCGATATTTACTGGTAAGCCGGTAGTAGTCTGAAGTGAGGGAATGACGATGCCGGAAAAACACCCATGGATATTATACAGCATCATCGTGCTTGGCATGATGTGGTTAGCCAGTGTCGCTATCTATCTGACGCGACGTAATGCTATCCAGAGTAAAGTGTGGTTAGACATTGCGATGCTGGTTTGGCCCCTGTGCCTGCTGGATGAAGTTATCGCCATGATCAACGGTCCACTAACGCTGTTTTATGGTGCCACTGACTGGGTCCCCGTGCTGCTGATGGCGTTATATTACCGCGCACTGAAACCGGTTCTGGTCGCCAGACTTTCCCGCACCCGCTATTTGCTGTGGTTACCCGTACTATTGTGCGTACTGATACAGCTACCCTTTGCATTTTCCGGCATAGCTGAAAAGCACATGATTATAGAAACCACTCCGGTCGGGCATCCACTGGACTTCTGGCCGGTTTATGCCAGTGCCATGATCAGCGGTTTCGCAGTACTGGTTATCAGCTTATTGATGACTGAACTTGTGCAAAAATATCACAAGCACCTGCCCGATCAGGTCGTGACGCCTGCCAGATATCAGCTACACTGGATTGCTGGCGCACTGGGCACCACGGTAGGACTGACAATGATAGGTATATTGCTGGTTACCGCGGTGACGTTCGGCTTTTTACATATTGTGGCCTGGCAAACCGGGCTGGATCTGGTCGTGGCAGCCGTTATGCTTGCATTACTGTACCTGCTGACTGTCCCGCAACGAACCTCGCCAAGCGTGCTGGATTATCACATGATGGAAGATGCTTCAGCCGGGCAGGACGATATGCGCCGTGCTGTAAGTCGCGCGTGGCGGGTGGTGAGCCGGTATCCGTCAGCCTCATTATCAACACTTACTATCAAAGAGGTGGCTGAACAGGCACAAGTGGATGCAACGACTCTTGCGCTGGCTACCCGCTTGCTTGAAAAACAATCCTTCAGCGAGTTTGCAATGGCCTGTCAGCAAACGTCTGATTGTGAACGACAAGGCGTTAAGGAAGACCAGCCTAACTAAAGGCCCGCATAAGTAATGTTTGCGTAAAGTTTTTGCGTAAATAAAAGCCTCTGGGGCGCGTTCTGATACGTTCTCCCTCGGGGCCAAGGGCATCGGTCAGTACGCTGCCATCTGCCGCTTTAGGCCGAAGGTGCAGTGCATTGCCATGCCGCGCAGTGATTTTTTCTACATGCCCCAGCACAATCATCTCGGTGAGCTCTTCCCAGTCTTTTTGTAACAGCGCGTCCTCATCTTCACCGGGTGTCCACAAAAAACCATTGGCAACCCGCCGCTCACTAACCGGAATCTCCCTGTCTCCTTCTATCGGTAACCACAATACCCGGGCAAGTTTGTTTCTGACATTGCTGGTTAGCCATGTAACGCCGGGTGGATTCATTAGCGGGGCATAGCAAACATAAGTGGTCTCAAGAGGTTGCCAGCGCCTGTCTATGGGAATGGTTTTAAGTTCCACCCCTAAATCGGGAAAGTCCTGCTGCGGCTTGGAGCCTGCTGTTGCGCCAAGCCATAGTTCCAGTAACTGCCCCTGCCAGCCCTTGTGTCTTTGTAAATTCCGGGGCACCTGAATCGACGCCAGCGAAGCCAGTTCGCCCAGCGACAGGCCAGCTATCTGCTGGCATCGCTGTAATAATTCATCAATATTTGACGGGGGAGTGGAAGGGGGCTTCACAGTTTGCCTTTATGTTATTAATCAGCGCCAGTGTACGATGCTGCACTGCGAAAGAAAAGGCGACCACAGCGCGCTCAAAAACCCTTGCAGGATTAATGCTTTGAATGGGCAGCATATTATGGTCAAATGCAGATAAGAGAAAAATTTAAGGTGCCCGGGAGTCTAAGTGATAGATGCCGACGGATTCCGTGCGAATGTGGGCATAGTGATTTGCAACAAAATGGGACAAGTGTTTTGGGCAAGACGTTATGGTCAACATTCATGGCAGTTTCCACAAGGCGGAATTGATGAAGGGGAAACTGCAGAGCAAGCAATGTACAGGGAGTTACATGAAGAGGTAGGGCTACGGCCAAAAGATGTCACTATCTTGGGAGTAACACGAAACTGGCTGCGCTATAAACTGCCAAAACGACTGATACGACAGGGCAGTAACCCCGTGTGTATCGGGCAGAAGCAAAAATGGTTTTTATTACAGTTAACCTGTGCTGATGCCGATGTCGATGTTCTCAAATCCGGTCACCCGGAATTTGATGACTGGCGCTGGGTAAGTTATTGGTACCCGGTCAGAAATGTGGTGTCATTCAAACGAGATGTCTATCGCAAAGTTATGAAAGAATTTGTCACTGTGGCAATGCCGCCTATGGGAAAACCCGGGCAGTCAGGTCATGGTAAGCGCCATCGAAAACGGCGACGAGGGTAAGATAGGAGACCGACTTAGTGGCTAGCCAGGGCAGTATGCTCACGACACTTAAACGCATTGTTCAGGAAATGAGTCAGATTCCTGCGCTTGAACAGGCGTTGTTCCGGGTGGCTAGCCGGGTTAAACAGGTCATGCAGGTGGACTCCTGCTCCATTTATCTGGCCGACTATGAGCATCAGGAATTTATCCTTAAAGCCACCGACGGTTTGCATCCTGGTGCGGTTGATCAGGTTCGCATCGGCTTTTCTGAAGGTCTTATTGGTCTGGTAGGGCAGCGGGAAGAGCCACTCAATATCCAGAACGCTCACGAGCATCCGCGTTTTAAACACTACCCCGAAGTTCACGAAGAAAATTATAAAGCTTTTCTGGGCACCCCCATTATCCATCAGCGTAATGTATTGGGTGTTATTACCATGCAGCAGGCTAAAATGCGTTTTTTCAGTGAAGATGAAGAAGCCTTTCTGGTCACGCTGGCAGCGCAGCTTGCGCTGGAAATCACTAACGCAGAGATTCGTGGCGCACTCAGCAATAACGATATTGTGCCTTCTGGTGTCCGCCAAAAAAAAGTGATGGGCATAGCTGGGTCGCCTGGCCTGGCCATTGGACATGGCTTCTCCACTGATTCTACGGTCGATTTACGTCGCCTGGTGGTAAAGCGCGCAGACGATTTGCAGCGTGAAGTACAGATTTACCGAAAAGCCGTTGAGATTACCCGTAAGCAGGTGGATGAGCTATCCGGTAGTCTTGAAGAGAGTATCCCTGAAGATGTGAAGGCAATATTCCAGCTTTACCATCATCTGCTTGATGCGAATAGTCTGGGGCGTGAGGTCGAGGCAAAAATTCAGGAAAAGTGGTGCGCAGGATCTTCGCTTAAAATGGTGGTGGAGGACTACGCAGCACGGTTTGCCAATATGGATGACCCGTACATGCAGGAGCGGGCGATAGATATTATCGACCTGTCTAACCGTATTCTGGTTAATATCCTGCAACTAACCCGCGGCGAAGATCACGCCCTACCCAATGCTACCCGTGACAGCATTTTAGTCGCTGAGGAAGTGTCAGCCACTATGCTGGCAGAATTTCCGCGCGAATATCTTAAAGGTATCATTTCCATCCGCGGGTCGAACAATTCCCACGCAGCCATTCTGGCAAGAGCTATGGGCGTGCCTGCGGTGATGGGGTGTCAGAATGTCTCTCCCAGTCTGCTGGAAAACAAGGAAATATTGCTGGACGGCTATTCCGGTGAAGTCCTCATCTCACCGGATAAGTCTATTCGACAGAGTTTTGCGCAACTGATCGAAGAAGAAGACCTGTTATCAGAGCGTATCGATGCTGAGGCAGACAAGGCCTGTGAAACGCAGGACGGGTGCCGGATGTCGCTGCTTATCAATGCAGGATTATCGGTAGAGATTGAAACGGTAGCCCGGAGTCAGGGCAATGGCATTGGCCTTTATCGCACAGAAATTCCCTTTATGCTGCGTGAAAGTTTCCCGTCAGAAAAAGAACAGATAAAACTTTACAGCGAAGTGCTGCACTGCGTGCCTGAGCAGCAGGTCACCATGCGAACCCTGGATGTGGGCGGGGATAAACCCTTACCCTATTTTCCGATTAATGAAGAAAACCCGTTTCTGGGCTGGCGCGGTGTGCGACTGACGCTGGACCATCCTGAGATCTTTCTGGTGCAAATCAGGGCGATGCTTAAAGCCAGTCTGGGGCTTAAAAACCTTCAAATCATGCTGCCGATGATTTCTTCAGTCAATGAGGTGCAGGAAGCAACCCGGTTGATTGATCAGGCATTTTTTGAAGTACGTGAAGAAGCCAATGAAACCGGGCAGTTACTGGTAAAACCGAAAATCGGTGTCATGTTAGAGGTGCCTTCGGTGCTCTATCAGTTGCCGCAACTGGCAAAACACGTCGATTTTTTCTCTGTTGGTAGTAACGATTTAACCCAGTATCTGCTGGCTGTCGATCGCAATAATACCCGGGTGGCGGGTTTGTATAATAGCTACCATCCGGCCGTTTTAAGTGCATTGTACGACATTGTTCGTCAGGCTGATGCCAATAACATTCCGGTCACCGTGTGCGGTGAAATCGCCGGTGAACCCGGTGGCGCCATTCTGTTGATGGGAATGGGCTATCGCCGGTTGAGCATGAATGCGCATAACTTGCGCAAAATAAACTGGGTTGTCAGAAATGTGAATTTACAGGAAAGTAAGAATTTACTTTCCTGTGCACTTACCGCGCATACACATCAGGATGTATACGCTCACATCAACGATTATCTTGAGCAAAAAGGGCTTGGGGGGCTTATCCGGGCTGGCTCCTGACCCTGAACTCTGGTCATATCTGTCACGAAAGCCCGGCATTTTTGTGTTAGTCTAGCCGCGAATTTTTTCTTTCTCGCCGTCACTATTTGTGACTGCGCTCGCGTGGAACAGGGCATGGAACCGGTCTATATCATCTTTAGTTTTTGTCTGGGCATCGGCCTGGTAGTCGGCTTACTGGCGGGCATGCTCGGAATAGGTGGTGGCGTAATTATTGTGCCGGCACTGTCTTATCTGCTCGTGCACTTTTTGCATCTGGATACCGATTTGGTTATGCCGATGGCAATTGCCACGTCACTGTCTACCATCATTTTCACCGGAATGTCTTCGGCGGCAGCGCACTACAGACTGGGTAATATTGATAAAAAGCTGGTGCTGTATGCCGGAATAGGAATAGCAATCGGTGCCACGCTGGGTGCCCAGTTTGCAAGCCATATCTCCGGTCATCTTCTGAAAAATATCTTTGCTGTTCTGGTCATGCTTATTGCTTTGCAAATGGTGTTCGGTAAGCGTGAAGCCTCTAAACACACCGCAACAAATAAAGCACTGGGTATTGTCGGTGGGATAACAGGTTTTATCAGTGCGCTGATGGGAATTGGTGGCGGAGCATTACTGGTTCCAGCCCTAGTCTGGTTTCAGGTGAATATACGCCAAGCCATTGGCTGCGCGGCAGTCAGCGGTCTTATTATTGCCATATTCGGTAGTGCCAGTTTTATTATCGCCGGGATGAAGGAGCTGACTCTGCCTTCCGGTGCGATAGGGTACGTGTATTTACCCGCAACTTTCGGTATTGTTACCACCTCCATTTTTACCGCGGGCATTGGTGCCCGGCTTGGGCAGAGAATGGACACAAAAGTTTTGAAAAAGGTACTGGCTGGTTTATTGGTGCTGGTTAGTATTCGCATGATCGTAGGAATAGAATAAATCATGGCAGAAGGCAGTTATCTGGTTTTCCCGAATATCGATCCCATCATTTTTAGTCTGGGACCGTTGCACGTTCGTTGGTACGGGCTTATGTATCTAGTGGGCTTTGTGGCCGCCTATTTGCTGGCGCATAAGCGGCTTGAGCAAACCAGCTGGAGTAAGGAGCAACTGGCAGATCTGCTTTTCTGGGGATTCGTCGGTGTTATTCTGGGCGGACGAATTGGCTATGTGCTGTTTTATCAGTTCGACATGTTTCTGGCGAACCCGCTTTACCTGTTTAAAATCTGGGCGGGAGGCATGTCATTCCACGGTGGTTTACTTGGGGTATTAGCGGCGCTGGCGTGGCAGGCCAAACGAATGAACGCGAAATTTTTAGAGGTGGGCGATTTTATCGCACCGCTGGTTCCCATCGGCTTGGGGGCAGGGCGAATTGGAAACTTTTTAAACGCTGAATTGTGGGGGCGACCCACCGATGTGCCCTGGGCGATCATCTTTCCTAATGCCGGCAATGTGCCCCGTCATCCATCGCAATTGTACGAATTCGCGCTTGAAGGCGTTGTGCTGTTTATCATACTCTGGTTATATTCGGCCAAACCTCGTCCAACTGGCGCAGTGAGTGGGTTGTTCCTGCTGGGCTATGGCGCGTTTCGTTTCTTTGTTGAGTACTTCCGCCAGCCTGATGCGCATCTTGGTCTGTACGATGTGGGTCTGAGCCAGGGGCAGTTATTGTGTGTTCCCATGATTGCGCTGGGAATCTGGCTGATGGTAGGTGCTTACCGAAAGGCGCCTGGCGTTTCAACGACTAACCAGAAGCAATAATAAAATGAAAGAGTACCTGTCGTTAATGCAGCACGTTCGTGATAACGGCGTGAAAAAAGAAGATCGTACCGGCACGGGAACGTTGAGCGTATTCGGCCATCAGATGCGTTTCGATTTGCGCGAGGGTTTCCCGCTTGTTACGACAAAGAAATGTCATTTACGGTCAATCATCCACGAGCTGTTATGGTTTTTAAAAGGCGAAACCAATATTCGCTATTTGAAAGAAAACGGTGTGTCTATATGGGATGAATGGGCCACCGACGAAGGTGAGCTGGGCCCGGTCTACGGGGCGCAATGGCGCAGCTGGCCGACCCCTGACGGCGGTACTATTGACCAGATCGCACAGGTTATTGAACAAATCAAAACCAACCCGGATTCTCGCCGATTAATTGTCAGTGCATGGAACCCGGCTGTTTTGCCTGACACCTCAATCAGCCCGAAAGAGAATGCCGCGCAGCAGCGCCAGGCATTGCCCCCCTGCCATACGCTTTTTCAATTTTATGTGTTGGAGGGGCGGCTTTCCTGTCAGCTTTACCAGCGCAGCGGTGATATATTTTTAGGTGTACCTTTCAACATTGCCAGCTATGCATTGTTAACTATGATGGTGGCACAGGTGTGCGATCTTGAGCCGGGCGACTTTATTCATACCCTGGGTGATGCGCACCTGTATGTGAATCATCTGGAGCAGGCTGATACTCAGCTTTCCAGAACACCTTATCCCCGTCCTGTAATGCGTATCAATCCAGAGGTAAAAGATATCTTTGGCTTCACCATCGATGATTTTACCCTGGAAAATTATCAGGCGCATCCGCACATTAAAGCGCCGGTGGCCATTTAAAAAGGACCAGCATGACCACACCTGTTCTGATTTGCGATGACTCAGGCTTTGCCCGCCGACAACTCGCCCGATCGATTCCTGATGGGTGGGACGTGGAGATTACCTTCGCCGTTAACGGTGAAGAGGCCCTGTCACTAATTCGCCAGGGTAAAGGCGATGTGATGTTTCTGGATCTGAATATGCCGGTGATGGATGGCTATCAGACCATGAAAGCTATCCGGCAGGATGATTTACCTTGTCTTGTTATTGTTGTATCCGGTGATGTCCAGCCAGAAGCGCGTGAACGTATGCTGGCCCTAGGTGCGCTGGAGTTCATTCGCAAGCCCATCGACAATTCAAAGCTAATGTCTCTGCTTAGCCAGTACGGTATTTATAGTGGGGCGGCCGATGCGACATGCAGAAAACAGGCGGTAAACGCCAGACAGAGTCAGTCACCGGATAAGCTTGATATTTATCGTGAACTGGTAAATGTTGCTATGGGCCGAGCCGGAGAGAGTCTGGCCCGATTGCTGGGTGAGTTTGTCGACCTGCCTATTCCCAATGTTAATTTGATTGAAAGCAATGAGCTGCATATGGCTATTGCGGAAATTAATCGTAATGAGCGGGTTTCAGCAGTATCAAAGGGCTTTGTCAGCGCTGGCATAAAGGGCGAGGCACTGGTTATCTTTAACGATACAAACACCCGTAGCATGGTCGAGATGTTAGGCTATTCGTTAAAGGAAGAAGGCGCTGAGCATACCAGCCAGTTGTCATTAGAAGCGCTGATGGATGTTTCCAATATACTGATAGGCGCCTGTTTAAATGCGCTTTCCGATCAGCTCAATGTTAACTTCAGCCACACCCAGCCGATTCTGTTGGGCCGCGACAGGGGGCTGGAAGTGTTATTAAGTGATAATATTTCACGCTGGAGCAAAGTCATGGCGGTGGAGATTGCCTACGCCATTAAAAGCCACGATATCAGTTTTGACTTGCTGCTTTTATTCCCCGACGATGCGATGGAAAAGATTTATACGCGTCTGGTCGACCTTGAAGAGGAGGCGGTATGAACCCAAGCGAAATCGCTCAGCTTCACTGGCAACATGAATTGCTTAGCTCACTGGAAGTGGGCATTGTTGTGCTGGATCGGGACTTCAATGTTGAGGTCTGGAATCAGTTTATGGAGAATCATTCCGACATTCTTCCCAGTCAGATCTGCGGTAAGCCGCTTTTTTCCCACTTTAAAGAAATTGATGAAGAGTGGTTACGTGCCAAAGCTGAGCCGGTATTTAATCTTAAGACCCCGGTGTTTCTTATCTGGGAGCAGCGCCCGTACTTATTTCGCTTCGGCTGTAACCGGCCCATTACCTCTGATTCAGCCAGTATGTTCCAGAACGTCACCATGTTTCCGCTGACCTCCACCGACGGTAGTGTCGAGCGGATGTGCATGATGGTTTACGATGTAACGGCTCAGGCGCTGGGTAAGTTACGCGTTGAACGTCTTAATGAAGAATTAAAGTACATGAGTCGTGTTGACGGCCTCACCGGGCTGTATAACAGGCGCTATTGGCAGGAGCGGTTTGATAATACATTCAAGCTGGCGCGCCGCCGTGACAAGCCTGTAACAGCAATGATGCTGGACATTGATCATTTCAAACAGGTTAACGATACCTATGGGCACCAGGCGGGCGATAAGGTTATTCAGGCGCTGGCTGAAATTATTCGCGAAACGGTTCGTGAAACAGACCTGGCCGGTCGGTATGGCGGAGAAGAGTTTGTCGTGATCCTGACCGACGCCGACTGTGATAAAGCAAGCCTGGTGGCTGAACGCATACGCGAATCTGCGCAGCAAGCCACTGTAAACCACGAAGACACTGAAATTCGCTTTACAGTAAGCCTGGGGCTGGCGCCATTTGATGCATCTTACCGTAGCGCTATGGCGTGGCTGGAGCAGGCGGATATCGCTCTGTATGATGCAAAAACGCAGGGGCGGAACCAGGCCTGTGTGAAGACTGCCGATATGGTGAAAACCGGCACCTGATAGTTATCAGGCGCTGGCTTTTTCTGCCCGGGAAATATCATGCTTCAGACTGCGCAAAAACAGCAAACCGGGAATAACCATTACCGCTGTTAAAATGAAAAACAGGCTCCAGTTTCCGTTCATCGCATCGACGATCCAGCCGCTTCCGGCAGCCAGAGTATTCTTACCCGCCACGCTAAGCGACGCCATCAGGGCGTATTGCGATGCTGAAAAAGCGCGGTTACACATCAGACTGATAAATGCCACCATGGCAACCGTGCTCCAGGCTGACGTAAAGCCATCAACAATGATGGTAGCAGCGAACAACGTTTTATTCGGGCCGACCTCTGCTATCCACGCGAACATCAGGTTACTGCTGGCCATGGCGATACCTGCAATTAACAACCCGCGATATATACCATAGCGGATGTTCATCATGCCCCCGATGATGGAAAAGACAATGGTCACCCACCAGTTAAGCAGTTTGGAATAGTAACCAATATCCGTGTTGGTAAAGCCGACTTCTTTATAAAAGACAATGCTCATCCGGCCAAGGAACGCTTCACCTAACTTGAATAAAAAGATAAATAACAAAATAGACAGTGCCAGTCTTACGCCACTGCGCTGAAAAAACTCACGAAAGGGTTCGATGAGTGTGACACCGAGCCAGGCAAAAATGGCACTTCGCCCCTGGTGCCCGCCGGTGGCATCTTCGTAGCGTTTGTAAGCCTGACGGGCAACAAGTTCCCGATCGATGTCAGGTTCTTTAGCCAGCAAGGTGAAAATGCTTATTACCGCCATGATGGACGCCAGCAGCAAATAGATAGTGGACCAGTTCCATCCAGGCATATCGGCCATCACAAACGGCAGTGCGCCCAGGCCACCATAACCCGTCCACCATCCGGCAGTCGCCAGCGATGAACCGGCCGATAATTTATCTTTCTCATCATCCCGAATGATGTCAATACGGTACGCATCGATGGCAATATCCTGTGTCGATGAAAATATCGCGATGAGTAATCCCAACAGTGCCATTGTGAATAGTTCGTTGGCGACGTCCAGCCTGGACATAACTAGGCAACAGGTGATGATGGCTAGCTGCATCGCCAGAATCCAGCCCCGGCGCTGGCCGAGGGCAGGTGGCCTGATGCGGTCTAGCAGAGGCGACCACAAAAAGTTGAAGGCGTAGACGTTAAAAATGATACCGAACAGACCAATACTGGAACGGGAAAGCCCTTCATCAGACAGCCAGGCTGACATGACTGAGCCAATCATCACAAAGGGGAAGCCGCTGGAAATTCCGAATAAGAATATACTTAGCAGGCGTCTGTCGTGGTACGCATTAATAAAAGCAGGTAATGGCATGAAAGTGTGACGCTATAAGACAGAGTTACATCTACAGCCTGACTGCGGGTTATTTAGCAGATGGCGGGGCAGACAGTGAAGCACGCACCTTATTTACGGGCGAATGCCAACACAGTCTATAGGACAACGGCCTGTCCCTTCAAGAAAACACGCACAGCGTTGCAGCTCTTCGATGAGATCATCATCCAGCATGATTTTCTGGGCGTCCCAGTAGTGAATCTGATGAAGCAGGTGCCAGAATACCCGTTCCTGACTGCTGTAGGGCTGCTCAAGGCTATACTCGACCTGGCTCCATTCCTCCAGCACATCCCAGAAGAATAATTCCAGCTCTGAATAGGCAATGAGATTTCCCCAGTAGCCGCGCAGGTAATAACACAGTTGCTGAGACTTCTCGTTGATAAAGTTATTAACTTTCACTGAACCGTTGCCGGTAATATCGTTATAATTTTTCAATTATAGTGCGAATTTCATTATTTACCATTGCCGATAAGTAGAGCAAACAAGGCATTGAATTGGAAGTGAAAACGAAGTGAACTGTCTTTTTTACCAGCCCAAATACCGTGTCCACCCATAAATTTCTTTGCTTAGCCGCGAAATAAACGGAGAAGTATGACCGGGGATACCTGAAATACCTGCTGCAGATTCTGGTAGCTGGCGCTGTCGGTAATGCATTTTCAAACCTGACTGTGCACTATCATTGCGTAGGGCCATTGTTTTGGCCGACCAGTGATTGGCCAGCCCGCCTGCAATATCCAGCACGGGCACCGCCGTGTCGGCAATCCAGCTGGCTATCTGCTGATTTTGCGATGCTTCAGGCCAGAATGGGGCGATAACGATGTAAGAATCCGGAGCGGAAACTTTTTGCTGAGCATTGAGGTTTAATAGTTGCGCGGCTGTCATACCCTGACAAACAACAAGCTTGTATCCCGGCTCATCTGCAAACTGACTGAAGATCCCGGCAGTCACAAGTCTCAGGTGTGTTTGCCAGGTTTCGGCCTGAAGCCATTGGCCGGTATTATCGGTATACGCTGTGGGCGTTGATGCCTGGTTACTTTGCTCAGCCTCAGAATCAAATTTCACAGGGACAACAACAACATGCCAGCCCCAGCGACGCATCCGCCGGGCCAGTGCACTGCCAGACTGCAGCGTCAAACCCTGATAGCCAGTTTCCGCCAGGACTACCGCAACGCCACGCTTTAGTGTCGCAGTGGGCGGAAAATTCAGGGCGATTTGCTCTTCATCACCGGCCAGAAAGCTGATGCGCTCCTGTTCGCTATAACGTGCCATAAGCGCTTCATTTAACGAACTGGCAGCTGAGGTTGTACTCACCAGAAAAAACAGCAAGACTGGAAATGACACTTTCAAAGCAATATACCTGCAGCAACGTAATACAACTGATATCGGCGGCCGATTTGTATTCTGAAGTTATCTGTTAAGCCCGTTGTTATCGGTAGGCTGCTTTAACGTCGCACTAAGCCCTTCTTTGTAGGGGGTTACGGTAAATGCGGGAAAGCGTTGTTTAAACTTATTTGACACAAAGATGTTATCCACTTCATACCGGGGCAGTAACTCCCAGGTCTCGCGAACAGATTTGCTTACCAAACCTGCTAAGGTGAGTTGCCACTTTTTCAGTACTTTAAAGTCACACGGCGTATTGAGTATCTCGCCAGCAATTTTAATCATTTGCGTATAGGAGAGGCGCTCATCATCACATGGCAGGTGCCAGGTTTGCCCATACGCATCTTCCGTGTGACCTAACAGCGCCATTGCTCTGCTCGCATCTGGCGTATAAATAAGGGAGCGCACGGTCGTTGCGCTTAAAAATACGTTGGCCGTTTGCTTATTACGAAGTTTGTCCAGCACTATGGTATTGGTGATACTTTGTGTTTTACCGGGCCCGTAAAATTCAGGGGCGCGGCAAATCATCGCGTTTACCCGGCCATTTTGCATCGCCTCCAGCAGCATATTTGTGATTAAGGCACGAACCCTGCCTTTTCTTCCCACGGGATCAAAGCGCGTAGTTTCATCCATGGGTTCACTGGTCTGTGGGTACATATAGGTGTTATCAAAATAGACGAGCCTGGCGTTATTGGTTGCACAGGCGTTGATGACATTTTCCATCATCACCGGCCATTGTTTTTCCCATCGGGATGTATCCATCGGTAGACCGGCAGTGAACCACACGGTGTCAGCACCTTTGGTTGCTTCAAGAGTCTGCCGGGGATCCATCAGATCAGCACTATATAGTGTGTCTGTATCGTTTATTTTAATCGGGTTTCTGCTGACTACCCGAATATCTGTGGTGTAATCGGTGTGTAAGACTTGCGCTAGCTCACTTCCAATCTGCCCGCTGGCACCTAATATAACGTGCATGAAATAACCTTTGTCTGAAACAGGTGATAAAAAGTATAATGTTAAAGTTAACTTTAAGGTCAATAGAGTATTATAACTTTTCTCGCAGGAGACAAAATGAAAATTGGTGAGCTGGCCAAACGTATGCAACTTGCGCCATCGAAAATTCGCTTTTATGAAAGTATAGGGCTTTTACCGAAGGTAAGTCGGTCAGCAAATGGCTATCGAGATTATTCGCCTGAAACAGAAGCGGTACTGAATCTTATTGTTCAGGGTCAGCAGGCTGGTTTCAGCCTGGACGAGCTACGTCCGCTATTACCCTCAGACTCGGTTAACTGGGACCACAGTGCCCTGGTTGATGCGTTACGTAAAAAGCTGACCGAGACCGAAAAGCTGGAAGCAAAACTTAAACAGAATAAACGTCACCTGCGTTCGATTTTGGAGCAGGTAGAGGCAAAGCCGGAAGACGTAAGCTGTGCCGAAAATGCAAGGCGTGTCATTACTGCGATGGGATTAGACTGGAAATAAATTTCCGACCCTGAGTAAGTAGTGCTAGCGTATGAGCCATGGCCTGTAGCACTGCTTGCATTAACTGTACCCTGCCTTTAGGCTGTTAAAAACCAAAATTTGAACCGCAGAAAAAGGATATTCATGTGGTAAAACAAATCATAGCCGTGGCCGCAGCGCTTATTGTAATAGCAATACTATTGTGGAATAGCATTGAGGTTGAGCCGGTTGCACCGGAACTTGTAACGCCCCCAAAGCCCGAAAAAATGCAGCTCCAACCCCTTTCAAAAGCTATATCATCCGCATCCACGACGAACAGTGATATTAATACTGATAATCATAAGGACCTTCTCCCCACAGAAGATAAACCGGAGATATCGGTAGACATTCTGGCTAAGTTCGAACGTCTACAGCAGATAAGCGATGAAGAAGTATTAAGGTTTTTTATCGAGCTTGCAGCAGAAGGAAAAGATACCACAGCGCTCGTTTTTAGATTGATTGAAGAAGGTATTCTGACTGTTAACGTTCCTTTAGATGAAGGACCAGGTATTGATACGCCACTCATTATTGCGATGGCGTTGGATCCCGAAATTACTCCAGCGGAGATCCAGCAATTTATCGATTTAGGCAGCTATCAAACGTTTGAATATAGTTTTCTTTCAGTGACACGATTGAAAGATCTTGATAGCGCCGAACTGATATCGACACATTTGGGCTATGGGCCTGAGCATGGGCGACTCTTGGCATTGGGGTCAGCATTAAACGGTAACAAAGGTTTGTTTGACCGTGTGGTGGACGGCGCGCCAAGTCTGCTGACGAGCTCTGAATTACAGATGCAAATCGAAAGCTCACTTAAAAATATGGGTGAAACAGCTCAATTGATAGAAGGTATCAAAAAAAGGCATTATGCAAATGGGGACATTAATGAGTCTTGGTTAAAGAAGCGTGTTTCAGCAGTAGCCACAGAACAAATCGAGCGCCGCCAAATGTTACTTGAAATGCAGACACTAAGCTTTGAGCAGAGAAGCCGCCTGAAATCAGAAATAAAAGCGTTTGAAGACGAGTTTGGCGAGAGTGATTAGGTCAGTTGATGACTGATTATTAGCCTGTGATTTGAATGGAAATGCTACTTCTGTACCGCGTAGCAGTCTGTCACCAAAAGTCCATTTCGAAAGTCTAATAAAAATACGTATTATTACTTAGTCCCGAAATTCGGGTTGACAGAGCTCTCACTCCTTATATTTACTTTGTAATTTAACTAAGTTGTTGTTTATTTATAATAAAAAATTCAAGTCGGCACCCTTCTTCTACAATCTTCACCGCTGTTATTCCACGCGCAAAGGTGTGTCTTTCAATGCTCGGCTATGCCTGTTTATACGCTGTTTAACTTCACCTTTGTTGCGAGCCATTAGACAGCTTTAAGGTTGTCGACTAAATCTTATTATACAAAAGTTGAAGTGCAGACAACGGAGCGCAGCAGATTATGGATGATCAGCCGATTAGCCTTTTTTCCCTTCCTGAATCAGGGTTACTGGTTGTTGGCGATTATTCCCCTTCGCTCGTGCTGCTTTCGATTCTTATTGCCATTCTTTCTTCATTTGTTGCGCTTCATGCCATTTCCTATGCCTCGGTTTTTACCAGCCGTTGGGGCCGACAAACTGCCATATTTGTCGGTGGGCTGGCGATGGGGATTGGCGTATGGTCCATGCACTTTTTAGGCATGCTGGCCTTTGATTTATGTACGGTGGTCAGCTACGACAGCTTTATCACTTTGCTATCTATTGTGCCCAGTGTCGGGGCATCCTGGATCGCGCTAAACTTTATTTCCACTCATCAAACCTCGAAAAAATCGTTACTGATTTGCGGGATGCTGGTCGGTGCAGGTATCGGCGCCATGCATTACCTGGGCATGGCGGCAATGGAGATGGCACCATTGCTACGCTACGATATAAGCACTTTCATTATCTCCATCGCGGTTGCGGTAGCGCTTGCCGTATTGTCACTGTGGATCCGGTTTTATCTGGGTAGCAAGCTAGTGAAAACCCATACGCTGGTTATTAACTTTCTGGCGTCTATTGTGATGGGCGGTGCAATTTCAGGCATGCATTATACCGGAATGGCCGCGGCGCGCTTTGTATTGCCTCCCGGCATGGAGTTGGAGGAACCAGGCGCGAATATGTCGCAGCTGCTGGCTTATGGCGTGGCTGGTGCTACTGTGGTTATCGCATTTATTGTTTTTGCTATCACTTTGATAACCAAGTACAAATTACTCTCGCTGGAGTACCAGTCCAGTGAAGAAAAGATGCGCACGATAATGAACAGTGCGGTAGACAGTATCATTACAATTAATAACAAAGGTATTGTAGTCAGTGTCAACCACGCGACCACATCACTGCTGGGCTGGTATGCAGATGATCTAGTTGGTTTCAACGTTAACAAGATCGTGCCCACTCCCTATCATCACCAACACGACAACTTTATAAAACAGTATCTGCTAACGAAAAAACCAAAAGTTATTGGCTCAGGCCGTGACGTAGAAGCGCTTCATAAAGATGGTTCAAGAATAGCTGTCAGATTGAGTATAGGTCATGCGGCACTCCCCGGGCAGGATTACTTTGTGGCATTTCTGTCTGACCTTCGACAGCGTGTCAAAATGGAAGATAGCCTGAAGCTGAAAGAGAAAAAATTCCGGACACTGGTCACAAACATCCCCGGCGTTGCTTATCGGCGCGCAAATGATGAAAGCTGGACCATGCACTATGTCAGTGCTGCAATTCGCACGCTGACCGGTATTCCTGCGCACTATTTTATGAACGCACAGCAGTCGACAGCGTTTTTGTCTCTGATTCTCAAAGAAGACAGGGAAAAGGTCAAAGCGGCAATTGATACATGCAGGGTAGAGCAGACCCTTGAGTACCGGATAAAAGATAGCCGGGGTAATATACGATGGATCACGGACTCATTCAGAGTATGTGAGGATGAGAACGGGCAGCAATACGTCGATGGCTTTATGATGGATTCCACCCGGCGCGTTGAAGATACCACTATGATCAAGCGCTACAAATCGCTGGTGGAGTCTTCCGAGGATGCGATTGTCAGCCTGTCGCCTTGTGGGGTGGTGCTGACCTGCAACGATGCAGCCTGCAGGCTTTATGGATTTACAAGCGGTGAGATTGTCGGTCAGCCGGCGTCGCGGGTATTGGGTGAAATAGAGTCCCAGGATGCATTAATTGAGAAAGTGGCTAAGGGGCAGGTCATTCGCCACTTCAGAACTACGGTGAAGCCCCATAACGGCAGGCTGACTCATGTTTCTGTTTCGGTGTCTCCGGTATTTGATGCAAGCCAGCAAATCATCGGTATTTCAATGATTTCGCGTAATATTAACCATGAAGTCGAGCAGGAAGCGATGATTCGGCAGCAAGCGATTGAGGATCCGCTGACGCACCTTTTCAATCGTGCGGGGATTCAGGAAAAAGTATCAGAGGTATTAAGTGTAAGCCGCCGTACCAAGCAACCCTTCTATTTGTTCTTTCTCGACCTGGACAACTTCAAGTTCTACAACGATAGCTATGGGCACGATGTTGGCGATATGTTGCTGAACGCCGTGGCCAGTATCCTGACAAAGCACCTAAAGCGAAATGATATTGCTGGCAGACTGGGAGGGGACGAATTTGTGGTTTGTCTGCGTGATTGCAAAACTACCGGTAAAGTCAGTGAAACGGCGAATGCAATTATAGAGGATATTACCCGGATTTCGCATATTAATGGTGCCGCAGTATCATTGTCGGCCAGCATGGGTGTAGCTGGCTTTCCCAAAGACGGAGAATCGCTTACTGAGCTATTTAAGGCTGCCGACGATGCGATGTATCTGGCCAAAGGTGCAGGCAAAAACCAGGTCTACTTCCCCGGCGTTGCCTCAAAGCGCTCTGTATACATGCTTTCGCCGGCAGAGCTGACAAATGCCATCGCCAATGATGAACTCGAATTGTTTTTTCAGCCAATCATGAGCATTCACTCGGGCACAATATTAAAGGCAGAGGCGCTGGTGCGCTGGAATCATCCGCGTTTGGGCCGTCTGTCTCCTGACCATTTTATTCCTCTTGCTGAGAAAAACGGGATAATCGGCAGATTAGGTAACTGGGTAGAGCGGCAGGCATTATGTCAGTTAGAGCGGTGGACAACTCTTTTCGGCGAAGACTTTCAACTGGCTATCAATAAGTCTGCACTGGAGCTTATTGACCCGGAATACGGGGCATGTCAGCTGGAACAACAATTATTATGCAGAAAACTTTCCGGCAAAAACCTGGTTATTGAGATCACAGAGCATTCAATGCTCGAATATTCTGAAGCAACGCAGAATGAGCTGGGGAAATACCGGGCCTTGGGTGTTCAGATTGCATTGGATGATTTTGGAACAGGGTATTCCTCGCTGATGCACCTGAAACACTACCCTGTGGACTATCTTAAAATTGACCGATCCTTTGTGTCTTCACTTAATCAGTCAAATATTGATTATCGCCTGTGCAAGGGCACCACGCACCTGGCGAAACTTCTGAACGTTCAGGTGGTAGCTGAGGGAGTGGAAACACAAGCGCAGCATGATTTGCTCAAACCCTTAGGCTGTGACTTTATTCAGGGGTATTTCATCAGTAAGCCTGTGAGTGCTATTGAGTTTGAGCATATGGCTTATCGTCATAACCACACCCGGATAAAGCCAGATCTTACAGCACCTCTGTTCTGAGCATTGCGATGCGATAGCTTCAGCAATACAGTCTATTAGCTAATATACTCTGGTACCGTAAGTGGCGCCGGAACGTGCTCGCTAAAGGGGATCGCCGTTTCAAAGTGACACCATTTTGATGTTTCGGGGTGACGAATAATCAGGGTCTGGGCGTGCAATTGTAAACGGGGTGCTTTCGCCAGGGCATCAGGGTGTGCGTACAGGCGGTCGCCCAAAATGGGATGGCCCAGCGCCAGCATATGTACCCGCAACTGATGAGAGCGTCCAGTGACCGGCTTAAGCGCAACCAGGCTTTCGCTGTCATTTTTGCTTACCACCGAATAATAGGTCACAGAAGGCTTTCCATTTTCGTGACAAACCATTTGTTTTGGCCGGTTGGGCCAGTCACAAATTAATGGCAGGTCTACCATGCCGGCGGGCTGGCGCATGCAGCCATCTACCCGTGCATAATAGCGCTTCTGGGTTTGCCGGGTTGCAAACTGTTGCGACAAAAAACGATTAGCCTCTTTGGTCAGTGCCATTATCATAATGCCTGAAGTTGCCATATCCAGGCGATGGACTACAGCTGCATTCGGATACACTCGCTTAACGCGGGTGATCAATGAGTCCTTATGCGCTTCAGCCTTACCCGGCACACTGAGCAGCCCGCTGGGCTTATTGGCCACCAAAATCGCCTCGTCCTGATAAAGAATATCCAGGTAAGGCGACAGGGGCGGATTGTAAACAAACGGGGGATTGGCCATTAAGGGTTATTCACCACAATTCGTAGTGCATCCAATTGTACTTCAGCATCGTCAAATGCCGCATCCAGCGCCGCAATTTGGTCATCGATAAAGGCAATCTCGCTATCTCTTATCGCCGGGTTGTCCTGTTGTAATTCGCGCAGGCGTTCGGTCTCTGCTCCTAATGAAGACTTCATCGTGTCACGCGCTTGCGTCAGCAGCGTTTCAGCTTGCGCTGAGGCTAGCTCACGGGCTTTATCAATCTGGTTATTCACCGGCGTTTTCAGCGCGCCGATAAGTTGCTGGGCAATTTTCTTATTGGCGCGGCGGGTCTTCTCGAAGGTGGTGTCGCTCTCTTCCCCCTGCGCATCAATGCACAACTTTATAGGGATGGCTGGCAGGAAGCGCGACGCCTGCAGATGCGCTGGTGCATTTACACTTAAGGTGAACAAGGCTTCTAGCCAGTAGGCACCTTTGGGTAAGGTGCGATCAGCAATAAACCCAAGGCTTGCTTTACCAATAGTATCGGTAAGAATAACATCAACAGCATTGTGTACCAGCGGATGGTCCCAGCTCAGATAGTGCACATGCTCTAATGTAGTGGCTACGCGGCGTCGGTAGGTTACCGTCATGCCTTCAGGATCCAGCCCGGGCAGACTATTAACCATTGATTCACCCGGACGCAGGATAAAGCAATCATTGCCTTTATCTTCCTGATTTACACCGATGGCATCAAATAGCCAGTTCATAAAATCTGCCAGTGCGTCATTAGCATCCTGGGCAATAATGTCATCCAGCAAGTCTTCCACTTTACCTTTACCCGAGGCGTTGAGCTCAAGTAACCGGTCGCGACCGGCATCCAGTTGCTTGCGCAGCGACTGATTGATTTCGTGGGTTCTGGAAACCAGCGCAGCCCGGCTTTCCTTGTCTTGTGGTACCAGCAAGCAATCGGTCAGCTGGTCCTTAACCTGTTCAAATACACCTGTACCGGTTGGACAGGTTTGTGTAAACGCACCTAAGCCATCGTGATACCAGTCCAAAAGGACCGATTGCGCGGTATCTTCAAGATAAGGAACATGAATCTGAATATCTTTGGTCTGACCGATTCGATCAAGGCGTCCGATACGCTGTTCAAGCAGGTCCGGTGTCATAGGCAGGTCGAACAATACCAGGTGGTGAGCAAACTGGAAGTTGCGCCCCTCAGAGCCAATTTCACTACACAGCAGAATTTGCGCGCCTTCTTCATCATCGGCAAAAAAGTGCGCAGCCTTGTCACGCTCGACAATACTCATACCTTCATGGAAAACACTGTGGCGGATGCCGGTGCGTAAGCGGATAGCTTCGCCCAGTTGCTGCGCAGTGACCGCGCTGGCGCAAATCAGCAAAACCTTCTCGGGTTTAACCGATGGTAAGAACTCAAGCAGCCACTCTACGCGGGGATCCAGATCGGTCCAGCTGTTAACCAGAGAAGGCTGGCGCTCAGGATAAAGAGCCTCGTCCAAATCGTCGGTCAGTTCCAGCATGTCTTCATAAACATCCGGCAGTGGCAGAGGGTGGGCCTGCAGATGACGCTCGGGAAAGCCGGTGATGCCGGCGCGGCGGTTTCTGAATAGCAGCCTGCCGGTGCCATGACGATCAATAAGTGCGTGCAGTAGCGCGTCACGCTGATCAAAATCATCCAGATTGGTTAGTTCGCTGGCACTGTGAGGAGCAAGTTCGCGGATGCGCTTTATTTGTTCGTCATCGAGCGTGTCATCGCCCAACAAGGGGGTAACTGCTTCTGCCAGTTCACTGTACTGTGACTCTTCGTTTAAAAAGGTGTCGTAGTCATGAAATCTGGCAGGGTCAAGTAACCGCAGTCGGGCAAAGTGGCTCTCGTGCCCCAGCTGGTCTGGTGTGGCAGTAAGCAATAGCACACCTGCGATGGTTTGTGCCAGAGCTTCGATACACTGGTAATCGGCAGAGGGGGCCTCAGCTGACCATACAAGATGGTGCGCCTCATCCACTACCAGTAAATCCCAGCCTGCTGCAAGTGCCTGTTCGTGACGTTTGGTGTTGTCACGCAGAAAGTCCAGGCTACACAACACCAGTTGTTCCTGCTCAAACGGATTTTGTTCCGATTCGTCCATCGCCTCGCAGCGGCTTTCATCAAAAATGGCGAAGGCCAGATTGACGCGTCGTAGCATTTCAACCAGCCATTGATGCACCAGTGAATCCGGGACCACAATCAGCACGCGCTGGGCTCGCGCCGTCTTGATTTGCTGGTGGATAATCAATGCTGCTTCAATGGTCTTACCCAGACCGACTTCATCGGCAAGCAAAACGCGGGGCGCGTGCCGGTTACCAACCTGAGAAGCAATGTGTAGCTGATGGGGAATAAGCTCGATCCGGGCACCAGCAAGACCGATGGTCTGGCTGCGCTGATAGTCACTCATGTGGGTAAAGGCTTTCAGACGCAGGTCAAACCATTTAGGAATATCATGCTGCATGCTGAACAAGCGCTGTTCAGGCTGATTAAGACGAATATGATGGTCGAGCATGGTTTCAGGTAAGCGGCTGGTCTCGCCGGTCTCAGTGTGTTTACCATGATAGATAACTACATCCTGAGAGATCTCAATGTCTGAAACCTCCATGCTCCAGCCATCCTGGCTTTTAATGGTATCACCCACTTCAAAGGTGAGGCGGGTCAGCGGGGCATCATTTTTGGTGTACTTTCGGCTCTCTCCCGTCGCTGGATAAAAAACTTCTACGGAGCGAAAGTCCTGATTAACAATCGCACCTAACCCCAGTTCGGATTCTGTATTACTTAGCCAACGCTGGCCTACCGCGTACTCGCTTGCTGAACTCATGATACCTAGCTGTCTGTGTTTCAAAGGGGCAGTATTGTACTTATCCGGCCCTGCTGAATAAAGTTCACTTTGGCAGTGCCTGCTTAAAATATAGGATTTTTCTCAGTTTCAGGTGGAATTTTCCGCGTTGAAAAAAATAAATTTCAAAAAGTAGTGATAAAGCGCAAATTCTGGATTATGGTGAAAGTGTAAGTCGATGCGACACGGAGTGGGTCGTAAAGTTCGACCGCCTCCTCCCGCTATCGTCTGTTGCGCGTCAGCTGTACAGACGGGCATAGCTTTGACAACCGGAGTGAAGGATGCCAGGAAAAAAATCGCCAGAAACCAAAATCTACGTCCTCGACACAAACATACTGCTTCACGAACCTCACGCATTTCTCTCGTTTAAAGAACACGACGTTGTTATTCCCATGACAGTTCTCGAAGAACTGGATTACATTAAAGACAGCAAAAAAGATGTGGCCCGCGATGCGCGGGTGTCTATTCGCGCCATGGAGGATTTGCTCCACGACGCATCGCCCGAGGCGATGATCGAAGGCGTGAGTATGCAGGGTCTGGGGGCCGGTAAAGATGCTCCCACCGGGGCCTTATCTATTTTTACTGATCTGAGTATGGCGGAGTCGCAACAGGTATTTACCAGTAACGAAAACGATAACCGTATTATCAATGTTGCTCTGCACCTGCAAAAGGCTTTTGCGCCACAGCAGGTGGTTCTGGTCACCAAAGACCTGAATATGCGCCTGAAAGCAAAAGGTGCCGGTCTGGCGAATGTTGAAGATTATCGTACCGACCAGCTAATCAGTGACATCAAATATCTGTCACGGGGTTATCATCAGTTCGAAGGCAATTTCTGGGAGCAGGTAAAGTCTGTGGAAAGCCGCTCTGAAGGTCGCGATACCATTCACACACTTGCACGTAGCGTGCTGCCGGAAGCCTATGTGAATGAGTTTTTGCTGGATGATTCCCGCCATTTTGCTGGCTTGGTAGAGTCGGTAGATGACGACCATATCGAGCTGCTTGATTTGGGGTACGAGCGGCTGATGAGTCGTCATGCCTGGGGGATCACCCCAAAAAATATCGGACAGGCAATGGCGCTTCACGCGCTACTGGATGCGCACATCGATCTGGTGATACTTACCGGTCCTGCCGGCAGTGGTAAAACCCTGCTTGCCCTGGCCGCCGCCCTGGAAATGGTGGTGGAAAAGAACATGTATGACAAGATCATTGTGACCCGCAGCACGCCGGATATCGCTGAATCTATCGGATTCTTACCCGGTACCGAGGAAGAGAAGATGTTGCCATGGCTGGCTGCAATCACCGATTCGCTGGAAGTCCTGCACAAGCATGATGAGAATGCCAAAAGCTCGATGAGCTACATCATGGAAAAGGCCAATATTCAGTATAAATCGGTGAACTTCATGCGAGGGCGAAGCATTCAGAATGCTATTGTTATTCTCGATGAATCTCAGAATCTGACGGCGGCCCAGTTAAAAACGATTATCACCCGATGTGGCGAAGGCACCAAGCTGATATGTAGCGGTAACCTGGCACAAATCGACAGTAACTATCTGTCGCCGGTGACATCGGGCCTTACTTATCTGGTCGAAAAGTTTAAGAACTTCTCGGGCAGTGCCACGCTTAATCTCGATGGGGTCGTGCGCTCGCGTCTGGCCCAATTTGCAGAAGAGCATTTATAACACGCCTATTTGTTAACGCCCCAATCGGGGCGTTAAATCTGTTCAATGGTAAAATGTCTGTTGGCCAGCGCCTGTCGGCTGTCCGGCGCTACCTCGCCCATGGGCAACTTCGCTGGTCCGGTAGGCTCAAACAGTACGTAGGTCTTCCCATCATAAGTGAGCGTTTGATCACCTGCCTGCGGTGCCAGCGCCACGCCAAGAAGAGCATGGCGGGGCAACAATACCAGAATCATTGGAGTATCAGGCAGAAAGCCTCGGGCAATGGCGGCAGTCAGTACTGATTTACTGTCACAATCACCTTTGTTTTGTGCCAGCAAACCTGCCGGTGGTAAAAAGCCGCCACCATTATTATCAGCACGATTAGACAGGCGATCGTAGGGAATACTCTGTACCCAGCCTAGTAAGAAGTTAAAGTATTCCCTTGCATCAGCCTGCTGACTGACCGAATCATATATGGCCTGAGAAAGAGGGATAAGGGGTTCGATATATTCGTTAATAAAACGGATATGATCAGGCTTAACAGCTTCTTCATTAAATACTGTGGTATACCGTGTGTAGTAATTTTCTTTCAGGTAACTATCGTAAGCCTGTTCTCGCAAAGCGCTTAGCTCTTCAGAAATACGCTTGTTTGTGGCTTCGCTGGTAGAGCTTACTCTGATTTCTATCCCGCGATGGAGGCGGTTTATTTTCACCCTGGCTTGTTTAGGGTCGATTTCTTTGGCCGCTTTCATCAGCTCAACGTAGACGTAACGCTGAACCAGCGCAAGGGAGTAGGTTTTTTGTATGGCAGGCGCTTCTACCATAGCCTGACGGTCAAGACTGAATGATAAAGAGGCGGGGGACTGGCCCTGGCGAGACCAGCGGTAATCGTAGCTTAGTGCTTCGGCACTTTGGGAAGCGGAAAAGCTGAGCTGCTCGCCAATCGCGTGACCGGTAAACATCCATAACAACAAACCAATAAACAAACGGCAACTCTGCATTTCTACTGCTTATTATTTAAACCCTTCAATCTATTATGCGCACCATTTGATAAAGGTAAAGTTAAAGCAGCGAAATCAATGCTATGAAGTAGTAAACCAGTCAAGTTGATGATGTAGAGACACCACACTACCTACAATAATAAGCGTCGGCGGCTGCATATGTTCCGTTTCAGGATTATCTGTGATATCCGACAGAGTTCCTGTCACTACCCGCTGCTCAGGTAAAGTGGCCTGCTGAATCAGTGCGATGGGGGTGGAAGCGTTTAAGCCATGCTCTATAAGCTTCTGGCAGATGATAGGCAGCCCGGTCAGACCCATATAAAACACCAGAGTGCGATGCCCGCTGGCCAGCGCCTGCCAGTCCAAATCGACCGTACCATCTTTTAAATGTCCGGTGGTAAAAGTGACCGATTGTGCATGGTCGCGATGGGTAAGGGGAATACCGGCGTAGCTGGCAGCACCGCTGGCAGCCGTAATGCCCGGCACCACCTGAAAATCTATACCATGCTGCAATAACACCTGTATTTCTTCGCCGCCGCGGCCGAAGATAAAGGGGTCACCGCCTTTTAAGCGAACGACACGGTTGCCCTTTTTCGCTTCGGTCACCATCAGCGTATTGATGTCATCCTGAGGTAACGAGTGATTCGATTTTTGTTTACCGACATATATTTTTTCGGCATCCCGTCTGACCAACTCCAGAATTGGCGCAGACACCAGCCTGTCGTATATCACCACATCGGCTTTCTGCATCAGCCGCAGGGCTATGAATGTCAGTAGATCTGGATCACCCGGTCCGGCACCCACCAGATAAACCTGACCCTGAGGCGTGGTATCTGAAGCGGCAGCACTCAGGGCCTCCTCAAATCGCTGCTCGGCCTTATCGTTCTGGCCTTTTTCAACCAGTTCAGCAATATCGCCATCCAGCACGTCTTCCCAGAAATAACGCCGGGCGGTGACACCGTTAAGGGTTTGCTTAACCTTATCGCGGAATTTTTCTGAAAAACGGCCGAGGCGACTGACATTAGCTGGTATTACGCTCTCCAGCTTCTGGCGCAGATAACGCAGCAACACCGGCGCAACGCCGCCACTGCTCATCGCAATAGTGATTGGAGAGCGATCGATAATAGAAGGTGTGATGAACTGGCAAAGTGGGGTGTTATCCACAACATTCACCAGAACATTGTATTTATCGCCGAGGTGACGGATATGAGCATTAAGCGCTTCGTCACTGGTGGCAACAAAGGCAATATCCGCGCCTGCCAAATCCCTTTCATCGAATGGTCGCTGCTGAATATTAACCTGAGAATGCTCTGCATAGCTGGCAACGGTATTACAGATATCGGGCGCTACGACGGTCACCTGCGCCTCACTTTTAAGAATTAATTCCAGTTTGCGCGCTGCCACTTCTCCTGCGCCGACTATCAGGCAATGCAGTGAACGGGTATCAAGAAAGACAGGAAAGTAACGCATGAATTTTCTCAGGTGCCAGAAACAGTAAAAGCGCCATTTTGACGCTTTTACTTATTTATTAGAAACAATTAAATCGGAAAATATATTACGTTTAATTATATCCAGTTAAGTTGTTATACCTTAGCGCTTTGGGCCACGGCGTTTAGGCGGTGTATCGCTCCACTCGCGAAGGTTTAAGCGCTGACCGGCAACACGGGTCTTACGCAATATATCGCGGGTTTGTTCTGGCATACCGTCAGGTAAATCCACCGTGCTGAAATTGTCATAAATTTCGATAGCACCAATATTTTTACTCTTCAGGTTGGCCTCATTAGCAATGGCACCAACAATATTGCCCGGCTTAGCACCATGGGTATGGCCTACTTCGATACGGTAACGCTGCATGCCAGCTTCTGGCTTACTTTTACCGCGGGGCTTTTTGCGCTCACGATCATTACCACGATCGCGGCTGTTTCTGTCCTGACGAGGTGGTTTGCTGTGCAGGTCAGGGCGATCTGACTCTTTTAGCAATAACGGCTCGTTACCCTGAGCAAGCTTGACCAGCGCAGCCAGCAGCGTTTCAGGATCAGCTTCTGTTTCTTGCTTCAGCGACTCAACGATAGGCATGAGAGATTCAATGCTGTCATCGGTGCAGGCTTCTGCAACAGATTGCTTGAACTTCGATAAGCGGGTTTCGTTCAATTCGTTGATTGAAGGAATCGGCATTACCTCGATGGGCTGACGCGTTGTTTTCTCAATAGCAAACAGCATCCGCTTTTCACGATGAGAAATAAACAGAATCGCATCACCGGCACGTCCGGCACGGCCAGTACGACCAATACGGTGAACGTAAGACTCTGTGTCGTAAGGAACGTCAAAGTTGACCACGTGACTGACACGCTCAACATCCAGACCACGAGCCACAACATCGGTCGCTACCAGAATATCGATATCACCTTTCTTAAGCTTATCAACTGTACGCTCACGGGCGTTTTGAGGGATATCGCCGTTAAGTGGCTCAACATCGTAACCCCGGGCAGACAGCTTCTCGGCCAGTTCAACCGTAGCGGTTTTGGTACGAACAAAGATGATCATGCCATCAAACGGCTCGACTTCCATGATTCTGGTCAGGGCTTCAAGCTTATGATGACCAGCCACCTGACAATAACGCTGACGTATGGTAGAGGCGGTAGAAACTTTCGACTCAATTTTTACGTGCTTGGGATCTTTCAGATAACGCTGGGTAATCTTTTTGATTGGTCCTGGCATGGTGGCCGAGAACAGCGCAGTCTGACGCTCTTCTGGTGCATTGGACAAAATAGTTTCAACATCATCGATAAAGCCCATGCGCAGCATTTCGTCAGCTTCATCAAGCACCAGGTACTTCAGCTCACCCAGATTCAGCGTTTTGCGTTTGATGTGGTCGATGATACGACCCGGTGTGCCCACAACAACCTGCACGCCACGTTTAAGCTGGCGAATCTGGTTATCATAAGACTGACCACCGTATACAGGCAGTACTTTAATCTTTTGTGAAAAGCTGGCATATACCTGAAAGGCTTCAGCTACCTGGATGGCCAACTCGCGAGTAGGCGCAAGTACTAATAATTGCGGATGTCTGGCATCGGCATCAATATTTGCCAGCATAGGCAGCGCAAACGCCGCCGTTTTTCCCGTCCCTGTTTGTGCCTGCCCCAACAGATCGTGGCCTTCCAATAGCAACGGTATACTTTCAGCTTGAATCGGCGATGGCTTTTCGTAGCCGACTTTCTCAAGGGCTTGTAAGATAGGTTGTGGTAAGTTGAGGTCTTTAAATGTCAAATCGACAGTAGTGGTCATTCACGATCCTGATGGGTAAGGCAGACTCAGCGACAAAATTGCGCTGGTGTTATTGCAAAACCATTATTATAGGGCATCTGCGTGTCAGATACCATGTAAAACCGTGGCCGTTACGAAAGAGGATCAATATTGGATTATTAATCTTCTCTGGCAATATCTTCATCAGACGATAAACTCAATCAGTTACACAACTAAAACGACAGTGAATACAGGTGTATAGGATGAAATTAACTACAGTGAGTAAAAAATTTGCGCCGCTTTGCGTAGCGCTATCCGTTTCTCTGGCTTTGGGCGGTTGCGGCGAAAAATCCATGGACGAACATCTGGAAGCTGCGCGTGGTTATACCCAACAGCAGGATATAGAAGCGGCTATTATCGAATATAAAAATGCCATTAAAGCCGACCCGAAATCTGGCGAGGCGCGCTTTGAGCTGGGCCGGCTTTACATGGCTACCGGTCAAATGGAAGCCGCCGAGAAAGAGCTGAACCGAGCGCTGGAGCTGGGCTATTCGGCATCCGAGATTATTCCGCTACTGTCCAAAGCTTACCAGCAGACCGGTGCTGAAAATGCGCTGGTTGATATGGAAATCCGCCATGAAGGCATGAGCGAGAGCGAAGCTGCTGAAGTTGCGTTTTACAAATTGCAGGCGTTGGTGCAACTGGATAAGCAACAGGAAGCACAAACGCTGATTGAAGAAGTCAGTCAGATGCA
This sequence comes from Salinimonas iocasae, assembly GCF_006228385.1. Lineage (GTDB taxonomy): Bacteria > Pseudomonadota > Gammaproteobacteria > Enterobacterales > Alteromonadaceae > Alteromonas > Alteromonas iocasae. Next base: position 3,287,201 of record NZ_CP039852.1, on the reverse strand, counting down.
GACCGATTCGGTGTACCAGTCACTGAGCCTGGCTTACCCGGATATTATGCAAAAAGATTATGCTGCCGCACTGGAAAAGACAAAAGCGGCGGCAGAAAAATCGCCTGACAATAATGACGTCCTGCTTCAGTTAGCAAAGCTGAGCGCGCTGACCGGAGATCTGCAGGCTGCAATTGATAACTACAAAGCCTATGTGGATGCTAATCCAAACGACTTAAGTAAAAAGTTTGCGCTGGTAAGCCTGCTGATTGAGACGCGCCAGGTCGGCGAAGCCAGCCCTTATGTCAGCAAAATGCTTAAGCAGTATCCCAATAATGGATTGCTGAACCAGTATCAGGGGATAATCGAATCGGCCAAAGAGAATTATGAAGCGGCGCTTATTCATCTGGAAAAAGCCATACAATCAGGTCAGGCGGGTCCGGCAGCCCGCTTAATTGCCGGTTACGCAGCGTATAAGCTGGAAGATTATTCTGCTACCAGTCAACATTTGTCGATGATTGCTTCGAATTTGCCGGACAATCATCCGGCGCTGAGAATGCTGGCCGATAGCCTGCTACGTCAGGGCGATAACGAAGAAGCGACCATGATTTTGTCGCGGGTGGACGGCGAGAACGAAACAGATGCAGCGCTGTTTTCTAAAGCCGGATTTCAGTTATTGCGCGAAGGTAACATGGTCGATGCGCAAAAGATGATTGATAAAAGTAGTGAGCTGAGTCAGGAAGCCGAAGATTTGGCACGTCTTGGTGTACTTCAATTATCTGTAAACGATGTTGAGGGCCTGGTAAATCTGCAAAGTGCAGCAGAGCAGGCACCGGATAATGTTGCTACACAAAAAACCTTACTGGCAGCATACGTAAATACCGGGCAAAGCGAAAAAGCCCGCGAAATGGCCAATAAGTGGATCGAGAATAACCCAGACGATCCGGCGCCTTACATTTATCTCGCCGAGCTGGCGCTTAAAGAAAAAAATATCGACGAAGCCACCTCCATTATGAACAAAGCCAGTGAGCTTGGGCCCGATAATCGTCAGGTTCAGCTGGCGCAGGCAAAACTGTATATCATCAGTGAAAAATATCAGGATGCAGAAAAGCTACTTGAAAGCGTGCTCAAACAGGATGCAACTGACACCAAAGCATTAGGGCTCTTGTACGCATCCGTCAGTCAGCGTGGTGGAGACAAAGCACAGATTAAAACGCGTATTGAAGAAACATTATCGAAAAATAAAGATGATGAGGCATTACGCCTGGCACTGGCACGTTTGCAGTTCGCCGATCAAAACTACGACGACGTGCTGGACACGCTGGCCACGTTTAAAGCCAACAAAAATGCACCTAAAGGTTACTGGCAGATGGAAGGCCAGGCACTGTTGCGCTCAGGTGCGGTGAAAAAGGCGCAGGACCACTACAAAAAGTGGGTTTCGCTATACCCGGCAGACAAAGGCGCGGTGTTGGGTAAGTTGTTATTAGATGATGCACAGAATAATCATGCTGATGCACTATCCACCATAAACAGTTTTCTTGAAAAGCGACCGGACACGCAGGTACGTGTCTTAAAAGCTTATTTCCTTGCTGTACAGAAAAAGCCGGGAGAGGCGCGTAAGGTATTAGAGAATGTGCCTGAACAGGTGCTTGAGGTTCCATTTGTGCGCGGCATTACCGCTCGCATTAATCTTCTGGAAGGCAATGAGGAAGCGGCAATTGAAGATGCTAAAGCAGCTTATAATGATACCGCTAATCCTAAAAATACCTTATTAGTTGTAGCCAGTCTGGAAAGTGCCGGCAAAAAAGAGGAGACATTCGCCTTTTTGCAGGAACATTATCAAGCGCATCCGGATGATATCCGCGCCACTATGCTTTATGCTGAGCGCCTGATTGGCACAGATCGTCAGCAGGCCAAAGAGATTTACTCGCAGGTTCTTGAAAAGCTACCGGATAACTTTGTTGTATTGAACAATCTGGCTTATCTGCATATGGAAGATGGTGAGCTAGGTAAAGCTCAGCCTCTGGCGCGTCGGGCTGTCGACCTGCAGCCCAGAAGTGCGGATGCCGTTGATACCTTCGCGCAGATCCTTCTCAAACGTGAACGGTATGAACCAGCTCTGAAGCTTTACGATAATGTTGATGTCGAAAAGATCCGGAACGACATGGTTTATCTTAATTATGTTGAAGTACTGGTGAAGAACAATAAAAAGCAACTGGCAGAGCGCCGTCTGAGTGCCCGCGAGTTTAGCGGTGAAGCACAGCAGCGTGCGCAGTCACTCCAGTCTCAGTTGTAATTACAAACGCTGGTACAGATATAAAAAAGGCGCCGACAGGCGCCTTTTGGGTTTCGATGAGACTTCAAACTACAAGCTGCTTTTATCCTGTGACGTGCCCAGCACACCTTCGACATACCACATTCTGATAATTACCATAAGTGTGACCACCAACGGCGCTGCCAGTAAAATCCCTGTCATACCCACAAGGGCGGCAAGACAAACCTGCGCAATGAGCGTGAGTGCGGGTGGCAAGTCGGCAATCTCTGCCTGCAGCACCGGCGTTATGATATAGCTTTCAACTGCCTGAATAGCAACATACAGCACGGTGACGTAAATCAGTGCGTCCAGACCGGTGATCATACTGACCATTGCAGCAGGAATGAACGCAATAATCGGCCCCAGATTCGGGATGAAAGAGAGAAGCGCGGCAATAATGCCGAGTATTAACGCAAGCTCGATACCTAGCGCCCATAGCCCTATTGTGGTTAACACGCCGACGACAATCATTGAGGTAATTTTAGCAACCAGCCAGCCTGACAGCGCTACAGCGCACGCATCCAGAATTTCCCGGGCGCGCTGACGATGCGCCGGTGGAACGAGCAGCACGGTGCCGTTCACATAAGTAGAAGGATTAACCAGAATAAACAAACCCAGGAAAATGGCGAAAATCATACTGCCAATCCCGTTTGCGGTCGTTGAAAAAAAGTTGGAAGCCGCATTAATGATGGTGCCTATTTGTGGATCGTAATCACGCAGGCTTTCTATTTCATCATCAATTTTTCCCGCCCAGCGCAATTGATAAAATTGCTCCTGCATATGGCTAATTGCCTGGGGCAGGCGTTCCATTAACTGCGTGGCCTGCGTATTTATCTGCGGCGCGGTATACCAAAAAAACAGAGCAAACAGCAGTACAGGCACAACAATGGTTAATGGTAGCCAAATCTTGTGTGAAATCGATGTTTTCGCCTCAAGCCAGCTTGCTGAGCGTCGAAACAAAATGGCCAGTAATATGGCCCCGAATACGGTAAGAAAAATTTTACCACTGATAACTACCCACCAGGTGAGAAGCACAACCAGTGCGGTGATACTGGCCTGAATAAACGTTCTCTTCGCCAGTTGCCTGGTATTCATAATATTCCTTGAAGGCGAAAGTATAAGATTACGGTATTGGCAGGCGCTATGATCTGTTTTAAATGCATTATAGGTGCTTCGGGCTGGGTGTATTCACACATCATTTTCAGTATCAAAGCTTTTAGTTTTAAATTCGGCCCCTTGTTGGACTAACAGCCACTTTCATATCAGAAACACATGTCAGACAAGAGTGATAGCAGGGTACAAGGCAAGCCCCAAAAGACTTGCCTGACGGTAGGCGGAGACAACTGAATACCTTCAGGCAACGACGTTAACTGTTATTGCTCTTCTGATTTTGCTGTTGATTAACTACCGCTTTAAGCGCGCTAAGCTCATTCATAACATCCTGCATCGTAGGCTCGCCGCTGTCTTTTTCTTCCTCGGCGCGCACTTTTGCATTTTCCCGCTCCATCACGTTCACCACGATGCCAATCACCATGTTTAAAAATGCGAAGGCGGTGAAGAAGATAAACGTAAGGTAGTAAAACCAGCTTAATGAATAGACTTCCATGGTTTCGTACATGACATCTGTCCAATCCTCGAATGTCATGACCCGGAACAGGGTCAGCATTGAAATCGTGATGTCACCCCACAGGGTTGGATTAATATCCTCAAATAATGTGCTGCCTATAGCCGCGTAGATGTAGAAGATAATGAACATCAATAGCATAACGTAGCCCAGCTGTGGCAGCGCTTTTACCAGAGACACAAGCAGTATGCGAAGCTCCGGTATGATAGAAATCATCCGCAGCACACGAAAGACTCGTACCAGTCGCCCGACAATGGCCAGGTCAGTACTATCAGCAGGGATAAGTGAGACGACAACGATCAGCGTATCAAACCAGTTCCAGAAGCTTTTGAAAAAGTCCCGCTTCCGGGGTTCACCTAAGAATCGAATGGTAATTTCTGTTAAGAAAAAAATACTGATAAACCAGTCAAGGATTAGCGTCAGTGACGCAAATCCACTGGGCATGTCATAGGTTTTCGCTCCCACCAGTAAGGCGGAAGCAATAATGACGGTAATAACGAAGGTTTCAAAAATTTTATTGGCCCGAATGGACTCAAATTTTCTTTGTAACTGAGCAGCTTGCATGTAATTTACTTATAGATGGAACACAATTGGCTACGTGATTATTGCAAATTGCTGATAATTGCTACACTATTAATAACACGCATACCGGTAGGGAAACCAGGATTCACATGGATAGCGATCTTATAACGTTACAGCGCAAATTAAACCAATTTTCCAAAGAACTCGATAAATTTACACCAGAGCCTGAGTCTGTGGTGGAGTTTAAAAGTAAAATCAAAGCTTTGTCGGGGTTACTGGAAAATGTCAATCGTAAGCTGGCGTCATAGTCGCGCCGGGTTATGAGTACGAACAGCTAAAAAAGGGGCCTCATGGCCCCTTTTTTGATCACTCACTGATTAATTACCTGAGCTCTCTGGCTCTGGCGGGCGTAGGCCCTTATTAATCATTTGTACGTCTTCCTGCGTCAGCGTACCTGCAGCCTGCTTGAGGGTAACCACAGCCTGAATAAAATCGTACCTTGCACCGGCAAGGTTACTACGGGCATTAAACAGGTTACGGGTGCTGTCCAATACATCAACAATGGTGCGCGTACCCACATCAAAACCTGCCTCTGTGGCTTTTAACGCACTTTGTGCAGAAACTACAGCCTGCTCCAACGCGCGAATTGTTGAAATCGCGGCATTGATATCGTTAAACGAGCTGCGTACCGACTGTACTGTCTGGCGATATGTCTGTTCCACGTCCTGACTGGCAGCAACATATAAATATTTCGCCTGGTCAGTCTGACTGCTTACCCGAAGCCCCTGGAAAATGGGGACGTTCAGATTTACACCCACACTGTAATCATCCAGATACGGCGTTTCAATATTGAGTCGGTCGCCGGAAATATCATTTTTAGTGCGGTTGGCCTGTGCAGATAAACCGAGGGTAGGGTAATGGCCCGCCCGTGCCTGACTGATATCATCTTTTGCAATATCCAGTGCCAGTCGGTCAACCAACAGAGATAAGTTTTTGTCTTCTGCTATTTCCAGCCACTCCTCAGGTTTAGAGGGAGACGGCATGGTAGCTGAAAACGAATCGGTATCCAGCGGGTACAGACGGTCATGGTATTTACCGGTGATAACGCGAAGCTCTTCCAGCGCCAGTTCCACCTGGTTCTGCGCCTGTATTTCCTGTGCCACAGTATTGTCAAAGTTTGCCTGCGCCTCATGCACATCGGTAATTGCGGTCAAGCCCACTTCAAATCGCTGCTTAGTCTGTTCCAGCTGACGCTCGATAGCGCGCTTCTCGGCACGTACAAACTCTAGGTTGTCTTTGGCACGCAGCACGGCAAAATAAGAATTTACGGTGCGAACAATCAGCTCTTGCATGGCAACAGCTAATTGGGCGTCACTTTGCTCGGCGGTTTTTTCCGCGCGGTTCAGACCCACCCAATTGGCATGGTCATACAAAGACATGTCCATGCTCAGACCGTATTGGGTTGTATCTGAGTCAGCGTCAACAATAATCAGCGTGACATTTTCCTGATCACCGGCAAACTGTGTGTTTTCACGGCTGGACTGTTGGTAGCTCACCGAGCCGGATATCTGTGGTAACAGATTGGCACGGCTAATAGGAATTCCTTCAAAGGCAGCGTCTCGTTGGGCCTTTGCTCTGTTAACGACCGGGTCATTGTTCAGCGCTTGCTGATATACATCATATAAGTCGTCTGCCAGTGCAGAGCTGGTCACACCGAGGCTAATTACTAGCGACAGAAGTGTACGTTTCATTAATTCGCCTTCCTGTATCAATTATGCGTCTTTCAGACTGCTTTAGGTTGTCAAGTGTATGAAAATCAAATGCAATCCGGTAGTCCAATGTCGTAACGAAGCGTATTTAACTGTAACAGAATGTAATACGTCGTCGTGCGTTTCAACAAAGTATGAAGCTGCCGGTATGCAAGATGCCACCCATGTGCGCTGCCCGCGTGTTCGTAGTTCAACTACGAATCTTATTTTGTGGCTATCTTATCTTTTTTACATGCGAAGGTGAATGTAAGTGAACAATAAAATACATAGATTTAACTCAAGTGACGTGAAAGTTTCCGATAAAAAGCCACTGTATCAGGGTTTTTTCAAAACAACAGAATATACCTTCACCCATAAGCTGTTTAACGGCGGATGGAGCGGACCGATTCGCCGTGAAGTGTTTGAACGTGGTCACGCAGTAGCGGTGTTGCCCTATGATCCCGCTACCGGCGAATTTGTTTTAATAGAACAATTCAGGATAGGTGCGGTAGAGACCAGTAATAAGCCATGGCTTATCGAAATTGTCGCGGGCATCATTGATGAAGGCGAAACGCCTGAAACAGTGTGTCACCGCGAAGCACAGGAAGAAGCGGGCATTGATTTGAAGAACCTCACCCGGGCCACCTCCTATCTGGCCAGCCCGGGCGGAACAACGGAACGAATCGATATTTTTGTTGCCCGAACAGACGCAACCACAGCACATGGGGTGCATGGTCTGGACAGTGAATCGGAGGATATTTGCGTGCATCGGGTTGCTGAAAGTGATGCACTTGAATGGCTTAAAAATGGCCATATTGACAATGCTGCGTCCATTATTGCGCTACAATGGTTTTTTATGAATAAGCAGGAATTACTCGAAAGTTGGCAAAAACAGTGAAAAATTCAAACAGGGTTACCCGTAAATATGTTCCGAACCTGCCCAGCATGCAGGCGGTCTGCGAATTAAATTACGCCCAGTTTTTACGGGTGTTGCCCGACTGTGACACTGCGGACATGACGTATGAGTTTACCGTAAAAAATGCCCTGAGTTATCGCATTACTATTACCGAGACAGCCCGCTATACAACAACACTAAATGTTGAACAGGTTAATGCGTTTACGCCGGCGTATCTTAAGCCGGCGATGACTGTCAGATTATACCACGACGCCAGAGTGGCCGAGGTTATCAGTAGCCAGAATACCGGCGCCTTTGCCGCTTCTTATGATTACCCCAACACCAAAATGCGTCAGCGTAACGAAAAACAAATGGTGAATATTTTCCTGGCTGAATGGTTACAATTTTGCCTGAAACACCATCCCAGGGTTACCAGCGAAGCCTGATGCGGCTGATACAAATAACAGATTGCCATTTATTGTCCGACACCACACGCACGGCATATGGTGATATTAATCCGTACAGTTCATTACAGCAGTGTTTACAGTTAAGCCAGGCATTAGCGCCAGATGCGCTTTTGATTACCGGCGATATCAGCGGCGATGACAGTGCGAACAGTTATACGCACTTCACAAGACTGCTAAATGATTACTGCCCGTCCATCCCTTTCAAAGTGATACCGGGCAATCATGATGTAAATCCTTATTTCAACCCTATGCTGAAACGAGCCACATTAACGGCCGGAAGCGCCTGGCAGCTAGGGCAGTGGCATATCCACGGCATCGACTCTACGTTTTCCGGTACCCGTGGACGGGTGGAAACACAACAATTGAATAGCATCAGCGGTGAAGTTGATGCGCACCCGGACCATTTTCACCTTGTGGCGTTACACCACCATCCATTTACAACAGGAAGCTGGATGGATAAGCACGAACTGGAAAATGCCGATGAGGTCATTAGCTGGTTCAGACAGCAAGAAAAAATCGAAGCGATGATTTATGGTCATATCCACGCAGTACGCGAACATGCGGTTGATGGGCGTGCTGTGCTGTCTGCCCCATCGAGCTGCTGGCAATGGCGTATGACCCCGGAATTCGGCGTGGAAAGTACGGCGCCGGGCCTGCGGGTGATAGACTTGGCCCCGGATGGCACCTTTTCAACGTTTATCAGGAGAATTAGATGAGTAATGTGTTGTACCTGCACGGTTTTTTAAGTTCGCCCCAATCTGTCAAGGCAAAATCAACCGTACAGTGGTTTGCCGAACATCACCCCGATGTTGTCGTTCACACACCGGCACTTTCGAATTACCCGTCAAAGGTATTTGGTCAGTTAGAAAGATATATAAATTCACACCCTGAGCTTCTTCAGGATGGTTTGAAAGTGATAGGTAGCTCAATGGGCGGTTATCTGGCCACGTATCTGGTGGAACGGTTTGGCGGCAAAGCGGTCTTGATCAATCCGGCGGTTAAACCTTATGAGCTGCTTATTGATTATCTGGGTGAGCACGTAAACCCTTATACCAATGAGGTGTTTGAGCTTGTTGCTGAGGATATGGATGTGCTGAAAGCCCTTGATACAGAGGTGCTCAGTACGCCTGACGCCTATCATGTTATGTTGCAAACCGGTGATGAAACACTGGATTATCGCCAGGCTCAGGCTAAATACAAAGCAGGCACGCTGGTCATCGAGCAGGGTGGCGATCATAGTTTTATCAACTATCCCAATCATCTGCCAGCCATTGCCAGCTTTCTCAGCGTTGGGTAAAGCACGAGGGGCAATTGCCCGGCCTTGACACTATTGATACCATCGGAATAGCTAATATCGTACCAACGTGTGATAACATCGATATGATGTGGCACGATTGCACTGTCGACACCTGCCGGAATCTTTGGCATTAACCAAGAATAAAAACGATAACTATGGCAAATCAATATAACTCTGAAGCAATTGAAGTTCTCAACGGCCTGGAACCGGTTCAGCGCCGCCCTGGCATGTATACCGATACTGCCAGACCCAATCATCTGGGACAGGAGGTCATTGATAACAGTGTGGACGAGGCGCTGGCAGGTCATGCGTCGAATATAAAAGTTATCCTACATGAAGATCAGTCTCTGGAAGTGACTGATGACGGGCGCGGCATGCCGGTGGATATCCACCCGGAAGAAAAAATTTCCGGCGTCGAGCTCATCATGTCCAAGCTACATGCCGGCGGCAAGTTTTCAAATAAAAACTACGCCTTCTCCGGCGGTTTGCATGGCGTTGGTATTTCTGTGGTGAACGCCTTATCGACCAAGGTCGAGGTCACAATCCGCCGTGATGCCAATGTCTATCAGATTGATTTTGCCAATGGTGATAAAGTCGAAGACCTGCGGGTGGTAGATTCTTGCGGAAAGCGCAATACCGGCACTCGCGTTCACTTCTGGCCTGATCCGCAGTATTTCGATTCCGCTAAATTCTCGGCGTCACGGCTTATTCATAATTTGCGCGCAAAAGCGGTGCTCTGCCCGGGTCTTCGCATTAAGTTTGACAATAAAGTCACCAAAGAAACCTATGAATGGTACTTTGAGGATGGCTTGCAGGACTACCTGCACCAATCGGTAGAACAATACGAAACGATTCCGGCCGATGCGCCTTTTGTAGAGGCATATAGCGGAAATACCGAAGCCGCTGACTGGGCTGTAATGTGGTTGCCTGATGGCGGCGAGCTGGTGACGGAAAGTTATGTAAACCTGATTCCTACCGCCCAGGGCGGAACGCATGTTAACGGGCTGCGACAAGGCTTACTGGAGTCTATGCGTGAGTTTTGCGAATTCCGGAATCTGTTGCCGCGGGGTGTGAAACTTACACCGGATGATATCTGGGATCGTTGTGCGTATATTCTGTCCACAAAAATGCAGGATCCACAGTTCGCGGGTCAAACTAAAGAGCGCTTATCGTCGCGTCAGGCGTCTGCGTTTGTCTCTGGCGTAGTTAAAGATGCTTTCAGTTTATGGCTTAATCAGCACACCGATGTGGCTGAAGCGCTGGCAGAAATGTGTATCAGCAATGCCCAGCGCAGAATGCGGCAGAATAAGAAAGTGGCGCGTAAAAAAGTTACACAGGGCCCGGCACTGCCGGGTAAACTGACCGACTGCTCGTCGCAAGATATCAACTATTCTGAGCTGTTCCTGGTGGAAGGTGACTCTGCGGGGGGCTCTGCCAAGCAAGCCCGGGATCGTGAGTTTCAGGCTATTATGCCGCTGCGGGGTAAAATTCTTAACAGCTGGGAGGTGGATTCTTCGCAGGTGCTGGGATCGCAGGAAATTCATGATATTTCTGTGGCGCTGGGTATCGACCCGGGCGCAGAAAATCTGGACGGACTTCGTTACGGAAAGATATGTATTCTGGCCGATGCCGACTCTGACGGATTGCACATTGCGACACTACTCTGTGCGCTTTTTGTAAAACATTTTAAGGTGCTGGTGGATTACGGGCATGTGTATGTGGCGATGCCACCGCTGTTTAGAATTGATGTTGGCAAGGAAGTGTTTTATGCACTCGATGAGGCAGAAAAGCAGGGGATCCTTGATCGTATCGAAGCAGAGAAAAAACGTGGTAAGGTAAACGTTCAGCGCTTTAAAGGATTGGGTGAAATGAACCCGATGCAATTGCGTGAAACCACGATGGACCCCAACACCCGCCGACTGGTGCAGCTAACCGTAGAAGATGCTACTGATATGCTTGAGCTGATGGATATGCTACTGGCTAAGAAGCGTAGTGGCGATCGTCGTAGCTGGCTGGAAAGTAAGGGTAATAAAGCCGAAGTCATCTGACAAAACTGAGACGCACAGATTATGTGCGTAAATTATGTTGTCTGCTTCAGGCAACGAAAGGCGAGTAACCGGAATTAATTATAATGGCAAAAAAAGAGTCATCTGAGACAAGTAATACAGCAGATAGCCCCTTCATTGTTGGCGTTGGTTCGTCAGCTGGTGGCATCGAAGCGCTGATCAGTCTTGTTTCTAATCTGCCGAAAGATGTAAACGCCAGCCTGGTCATCGCCCAGCATTTATCGCCCAGTCATAAAAGTCAGATGTCGGATATTCTGGCAAGAGAGACCTCCTTTGACGTTGAAGAAATTACCAACGACGTCAAAGTTAAGAAAAATACCATTTATGTGGGCCCGCCGGGACATCACATCGTTTTGCGTCAGGGGCACCTGAAATTAGAGCAAAAGCCGGAAGATGTGACGCCTAAGCCTTCGGTTAACATTCTGTTTGAATCACTGGCTGAAGAGCTTGGCGATCACAGTATCGGGATTGTATTGTCGGGCACCGGCAGTGATGGTTCCCGTGGCCTGAGAAATATCAAAAGTGCAGGTGGCTTCGCCATTGTGCAAAGTCCTGAAACAGCAAAGTATGACGGCATGCCGACCGCATCGCTCAAAGCTGTAGATGTGGATCGTGTACTTACGCCTGAAGATATGGGGCAGGAGATTGCCTCCTTTACCAGCAATATTGTTGAAAGCTTCTTTCCGAATTCTGAGGAAGCCCGCAATAAGCTAATGAACGAGATGTACGATGTAGTACGTGATACTACAAAAATCGACTTCAGCTTTTATAAGCAGTCTACGCTGCTGCGTCGGGTTAACCGCCGTCTTATCGCCACCGAGAAAGATAACCTGAAGGCTTACCTGAAGCAGCTTAAACAAGATCCTGAAGAAGTGCAGGCGCTGTCAAAAGAACTACTGATATCGGTAACAAACTTCTTTCGTGACAAAGATGCCTTCAGCTCTGTGCAGCGCTATATTGCCGATACCGTAGAGGGCAAAAAGCGTGGTGAAAACATCCGCGTCTGGGTGGCAGGTTGTGCCACGGGTGAGGAAGCGTATTCTATTGCTATTCTGTTTCTTGAAGAGATAAATAAGCAGGATAAAAATGTCAATTTACAGGTCTTCGGTACAGACATTGACGAAAACGCACTGACCATCGCGCGCAAAGGCAGCTATTCCTCACACTCAGTGAGCAGTGTGGAATCTGAATTGGTGGAAAAGTATTTTCGCTTTGAAGATGATGCTTATCAGCCGAAGAAAAATCTGCGGGATGTTATTACTTTTTCGCGCCAGGATATTACCCGCGATCCGCCGTTCTTACATCTGGACATGATTTCGTTCAGAAACGTCATGATCTACTTCAATACCGAGTTACAGCAGCGTGTATTGTCCCTGTTTCGTTATTCACTGGTGGACGCCGGGATTCTGTTTTTGGGTAAGTCAGAATCCATAGGCCTGAAAGAAGAATACTTTGTAGCGGTAGACAGACGCAGCCGTATTTTTAAAGTCAGCGAAGGCTCTAAACGTCCGGCAGTGCCCAGAATGCTGAAGGGCGTAGTAACCCCAACCCGGGTGAAGGAATCTACATCAAATAGCTATGAACGCCTGTTCAATGAGACATTGGTGCGGGAGTTCGGCCCCAGTATTTTGATTAATTCGCGATTTACCATTTTGCATTCCCGTGGCGACTTACAACCATTTGTTAATTTCCCGTCGGGCTCTCCGGATCTGAATCTATCGAAGTTGATTGTTTCAGAGTTCTCAGCAGAGTTATTGTCTGCTTTTAACAAAGTGAAGCGTGACGAGGACACCGCTATCAGCCGCCCGCGTCAGGTTGAAAAGAAAAATCAGGAGCACTGGCGACTTGCCGTGATCCCGCTGGAAAAAGAAGACTCTGATCTGTATATCGTTAATTTTCGTCAGGCGGATGAAGATTCTATCGTTACCAACGATGGCAATTACGATACTGAAAATGCCGATGTTGCCGAGCTTATCGCTGCACGCGAACAGCTTCAGACACTGACTGAAGAGATGGCGGCATCTGCAGAAGAGATGCAGGCGCTCAATGAAGAAGTGCAGGCGGCCAACGAAGAGCTGCAGGCGAATAACGAGGAGCTTGAGGCAACGAACGAGGAGTTGCAGGCTACCAACGAAGAGCTGATCAGTGTTAATGAAGAAAGCATGCGCAAGTCTGCCGAGCTATCTTCTATTAATAGCGAGCTGGAAAGTGTGTATGACACACTGGACTTCCCACTGTTTATCTTTGATGAAGATCTGCGTCTGAGTCGCACCAATGATGCGGCTGATCGTAAATACCATCTCAATAGCGGCACGCACAAAAAGCCAATTTCGCAGCTGAACCTGCCCGAATACTTTATTGATATTGATAGCAGGCTGAAGTCCACCATGAAAAGTGGTGGCAAGCTGAATATCATCATCAAACCCAGCGAGCGTGAAACACTGAACCTGTTTATAACGCCGCTGATGAATGCCAAAAACAAGGTCACCGGCGCGATTCTGGTAATTATCGACAACTCTGAACTGGTAAAAGCCCATGAGGATGTTGAGAAAAATCAGGACCAGCTACTGTCTATCATGAACAACTCACTATCAGTGATTGCGCTAAAAGACAGCTCAGGGCGCTATGAGTTTGTGAATGCCCGGTTTGAAGAGATTTTCAATTTAAGCGCCGAAGATGTTATTGGCAAAACAGACAACCACATCTTTGAAAAAGAAACCGCGCGCAGCTTGCGGGAAAAAGATCTGGATACCATGCGCTCACTATCACCGGTCCGCTCGGTGGATGAGTTTGAAAATGAGCAGGGGCGCTGCGTGCTGGATGCGGTTCGCTTCCCGATTTTTGACAGCGACGGTACGGTTAAATCCATCTGTACGCAGGCAAATGATATTACCCGCGCAAGACATGCTAACGAGCAGTTGAAGCTGGCCGGTAAGCTGTTCGACCGCACCGGTGAAGCAATTCTGGTCACCGACGAATCGAAAAAAATTATTACCTCCAACGAGGCGTTCACAGAGCTGACAGGCTTTGACCTGCAATATCTGATAGGTAAAACGCCCCGAGACCTGGCATCAGACGAGCATTCTGAGTCGTTTTTTGAAGGGATCCGCACAGTCCTTGATGAGCAGAGCTACTGGCAGGGTGAGATTAACAACATCAATAGCCAGGGAAATAAAATCGGTCTGTGGCTGACGATCAACGTGGTGAAAGACGCGGATGGCAAACATCTTAATTACGTACTGACATACAGCGATGTAAACGAAATAAAGAATGTGCAGCGTAAGATTGAGTTCTTAGCGACGCATGATGAGCTCACACGACTACCAAACCGCAATGTGCTGATGGAGCGCCTTGAGCTGATGTTAGGTAACGCGCGGCGTCAGGAGCAATTGTGCGCGGTGCTGTTTTTCGACTTAGATGACTTTAAAAAGATTAACGACAGTCTGGGCCACAACATTGGTGATTTGCTGCTTAAGCAGGTCACGCGCCGCTTGCAAAAGTGTGTCAGGGATACCGATATGCTGGCGAGAATGGGCGGTGATGAATTTGTTGCGATTCTGCAGGCAGAATCCGTGGATGAAATTGATGAGGTAGCTAACCGTATTATCAATATCATCAACGCACCGTTTGAAATTAACGAACACACCCTCTTTGCATCCAGCAGCATTGGCATTGCTGTCTTCCCGGAAGACGGCGAGGAAAACTTCACATTGTTGAAAAATGCCGATACTGCCATGTACCGTGCTAAAGAGCAGGGGCGTAACCAGTATCAGTTCTTCACTGAAGAAATGAAAAAAGAAGCAGACGATAAGCTAGATATAGAAAAAGCCCTGCGCGATGCACTGCGAGACGATTTGTTCTCAATAGATTTTCAGCCTCAGGTTGAGGTGGCGTCAGGTGCTATTGTGGGAATTGAGGCACTATTGCGCTGTGATAGCGATGCCTTGAAGGACACCTCTGCACTGCGCTTTATTGAGGTGGCTGAAAAAGGCCGTCTGATTGAAGAAGTCGGTATCCACGCTATAGAGCTGGTCTTCAAACAAATGAGCCAGTGGCGCAAAGAGAATGTCTCTATACCGAAAGTCGCCGTTAATGTATCGGTCAAACAGCTTAAAGACTCTTCTTTTGTTAAACAGTTAAAGAAGCTGATGGACAAATACAGCATCAAGCCTGACACGCTGAAGTTCGAAATTACCGAAAGCGCTCTGGCCGAGCGACTGGATATTCTGGTATCAGAGCTCAATAAGCTGGTCGAGCTGGGTATCACGTTGAGTGTCGATGATTTTGGTGTTGGTCACTCTTCGTTATCACAGCTGCGCCAGTTACCTATTCAGGAAGTTAAGATTGATAAAAGCTTTATCAATGGTATTGCTGAAAATGACGACGATCGTGCAGTGGCGCTGGCAATTATTCGCATGGCCAGCGCGATGGGGCTGCAGGTTGTAGCCGAAGGCGTAGAAACGGAAGCGCAGCTGGCGGTACTTAAAGAAGAATCGTGTGAAATTGTACAGGGTTATTATCTTTATAAGCCAAAAGGCAGTAATCAGTTAACTGACATGTTAACGTCGCGTCCCAGCAACGCACTTGCCGAATAAATTAAAGAGGAGCACCGGATGGATGTTGAAGAGTTACTAGCGAATTGCGAAAAAGAAAAGCTTCATCTGTCAGGACGTATTCAGGCTTTCGGCGCACTTATCATCTTTGATGAGGAAAGCCAGACGATAACTCATGTAAGTAATAATATCAGCGAGTTTATTACACAGGACGCGCAATCACTGCTGGGTGAATCTATTGATAGTCTGGACTGGTTAGATGAGTCGATGCTTTCGGCGCTGGATAACCAGCCGGGTGAACGGAGCCTGCACTATCATCATACAGTCGCTAATAGTGCTTTGCACATCCGTCTTATTCGCTCAGAAGGTGCAATACTGGTTGAGCTAGAAAGAGACAATCCCCCTGAGAACCTGCCTTCTTATCAGGCACTGGAGTCTGAGCTTTACCCCGATGCGCCGGGAAGCTGGCAGGCTGAAGATTATTACAACCAGTTGCTTAAAACGCTGCACAGCATTTTGCCGTTTCACCGCCTGATGCTTTATCGCTTCGATAGTGACTGGGTTGGCGAAGTGGTCTCAGAGGCCACTTCCGACGATGATAACGGCTACATGGGATTAAAATTTCCTGCATCAGATATTCCGGCTATCGCGCGCAGAATGTACTTTCAGAATCCCTCCCGCATTATTCCGAACGTGGATGAGTCCCCAATTGATATTGTGTCGCAGCAGGAAGATATTCCGGATTTGACCTGGTCGGACTTACGCAGCGTTTCGACTGTGCATATTCAGTACCTGAGAAATATGGATGTTGGTGCGTCATTTTCAATTCCTTTGATTATCTCAGGTAAGCTATGGGGCATCGTTGCCTGCCACCATCCCGAGCCGCTATTCCTGGATCTACTGACTCGCAATACTGCTGAAAAACTGGTGCGTCATTTTTGTACCGTGTTCAATACATTTCGTTCGCGGCAACGCCTGGCACTGCTAAGTGACATTGAAAAGCAGGTGGATGATATGGTGCAAAAGCTGGAGGAAAAATCCAGTGAAGACAGTTGTCAGTACCTTGCTGACACACTGCTTAAAGAACTGGATGCCTCTTCCACCGCTTTGTATTTAAATGATACCTGGTATCAGGCAGGGCGCGAAATTGATACCAGTTTATTGAATAAGCTGGACCGTAAAGTACAGAACGATTTGTCAGATTATATTTTTCAGACGCAAAATGTGCTTAAACATTACGGTGAGGAGTATAGCGAAGATGCTATCAGAGGGATCCTGGCAATAAAACCTAACTTTGAAACCCAGACATTACGGTGCTATGCATTTCGCTTACCTGAAGCGCAATACACCGAGTGGGCAGGCAACCCGGATAAGTCTGTTCAGGAAACCGACTCTGCCGGTATGCTCAGCCCGCGCTCTTCGTTTAAAAAATGGACAGAGGTGCGCGGTGAGGCAAGTCGGGAATGGACCAAGGAGAACCAGCTTCTGGCCAAAAAGGTACGTGCTGTTATCCTGCGTCAGGCTGATAAGTTCTTGCTAGCCTGATAGGAGCTGCCGTTCGCTGCATGTTGTCGCGGACGGCTGAGGACATCGAGCCTGATGGTATTTCTGCCAGATGCTTTGGCTTTATACATCGCGTTGTCAGCCGCTTTAAGTAAGCTCTCCCATTCGCCTTCACCGTTTGCCGTAATAACCGCTACGCCAAGGCTGATTGAACAGTCAAGCGTGTTATCTTCGTGAAGGTAGGGCGATGATTCAACGGCTTTTCTCACACGCTCCGCGACTGTCATTGCCTGCTTTTCATCGCAGTCGGGAAGCAGCAGAACAAACTCCTCGCCACCCAGCCGGTAATGATACTCACAATCACGGGTGACACAGCGCATCTGGTGGCTGACATGGATTAACACCTCGTCACCCACCGTATGACCATATGTGTCATTCACCTGTTTGAACATATCGATATCCATAACAATGCAGGCAAAAGGCTGGCGATGATGACGGGTTGTTGAAAACAGCTGTGGCATACGGTAGGTAAAATCACGCCGGTTTAACCAACCGGTGAGTGTGTCTGTACGGGAGATTTTTTTCAGGCTTTGTTCCCGAACCCAGTTCACCAGGTAGGCTACACTCATGGCTAATGCCATAACGTAAAGCATCACTCCCAACGTCCCTGTATTGATAATCAGGCTATGGCTGAACACGTTAATACCAACGTTTTCCAATACCAGCGCGAAAAAGCGCAAGGCCAATTGAGCGGTGAAAGCACCCATCACAATGGTCAGAGGAAGTAGCCCGAATAATCGGGTCTGCCATTGACGACGACATAAGATCACAACGGCCGATAAGCAAATTGCTATGATAAGCGGATAGGTAACCAATATCCGGCTTTCGATGTTTTCATGCATAAAGGGAAAGAGGTGTACCAGAAACGTAATAGCGGCAACTGAGCAGACCAGAGGCCATTTGTGCTGACCGTGGAGATATCGGTAAATACCACTGAATATCATGGCATTGCCTGCAACAAACAAGGTATTAGCCACTGCTGGCGTAAGCCAGTGATTTAACAGGTTTGCCGAGAGCGTCAGGCCAGCAATATTGGTAACAAAAAAGCAGCAAATTCCGCCTAGCCAGTCCAGAATAGACTTTTCAGACGGACTCGTGCGATAAAGCGCGACGAGCGTCACAATCATCATCGCGTTGATTATTGTAGTGCAGACTACAAGTGTAAAAGTATCGAGCAAGACAATTCCTTTGTCGGTGATCTCTAACTATACAGGGCCGATAGGGGGCGGATTAGGCCCATAAACTGCATTAATATTGGTCTGAACGCAAGTAAATTAATTATTACGTGTGGTTCACAAAACAAAACTGCCCCTTAGGATGGTAAACCAGGGCAAAATGAGTAAGGAGAGACCATTGTCAGTGCAGTCTGTAATTACGCCGGCTACTACACTTATTTTGTTCGATCACGACGGCACGCTGGTCGACTCAGAAGCAGTGCATTACACGCTATGGCAAACGTTACTCGGCCGTTACGGCATAACGTTAAGTGAGTCGCTGCACAACGACATGCTGGTCGGCATGCCGGTTGCTCAAAATGCCATTGATGTAACGCGTCACTTTTCCCTGCCTGCCAATCCAACGGATATCGCTGCGCAAAAACATCAGCTCACCCGGGAATATCTTAAAGATCGGGCATTCCCGCTTATCGAAGATGCGCGCATAGCCATTGAGCGCTGTCATCAGGCCGGATATCAGTTAGGCATCGTGACCGGCGGCAGTCAACTGTCGGTAGAGCAAACATTAACTCATCATAAATTGCGCGAATATATCAGCCTGACAGTGAGTGTTGAGGATGTAGAACAAAGTAAACCTCACCCGGAGAGTTACCTTAAGGCATTGGCGATGGCCAGCGTGTCGGCCGCTAATGCGGTGGCCGTAGAGGACACCATGCACGGTATGAAGGCTGCCGTGGCTGCAGGTATTTCCTGTGTCGTCATTCCAACTGCCCAGTCGGCCTCGCATGACTTCAGCGCGGCGCAGGCTACTTATTCCAGCCTGACGCAATGGCTGGATAAAGAAATGACAGCCTGAATACCGTTTAACGGGTTAAATTTCATTGAATTTATACGCGTGATAGCCAAAAATACGCGTTCTAACAGAAAAGTAGGTATCAAGGTTTGTCAGTAATACGTTTTTTGGGCGCACTGATAACAGGTTTGCTCGCGGTGGTGGTGCTCCTGATGGTGTTGGTCCTGGATACCAGTCCTTCCATCAGTGCTAATGCTTCTGAGCAAATTGCTGACGCCGACACCGTTAAAAAGTTGCTGGCGCAGATTCGCCGAAGTATCAATGACCGGGAGCGTGGTCATGTCATTACGGTTAGTGAGCAACAGGTGGAAAGTCTTGTAGGCTTCGTGCAACGTGCGGCACCCTATATCCATGGTACCTCAGCCATCCAGCCTGATCATGGCACAATAGAAGCCAGTGTCGCAGTACCAGCCCTGGTTACCACACTGTATTTAAACCTTGAAATTAAAGTGTTGCCAGCAGACGAGCTGGATATTGATTACGTTCAGATAGGTAGCCTGAGCTTGCCGGGTCCCTTTGCGGTAGGGTTAGTAGAGTCTGCCCTGAATATCTATACCGATAGCGAGATAGGTACACAGGCAAAAGAACAAATAACGCGGGTGGCGATGACAGATACGCAGGTAGCGGTGTCTCTGAAGCCCATGGACAGCTTTTTAATGCAGTTAAATGAAATTCGGGCTGGCTTTGACGATGAGCGCGATGAACTGACAAAGCTGACCGCTTATTACCTTCGGTATATTGCCGGCCGCGAGATTGCGTTAAAGAAAAAGCCTCAGCCATTTAACGCTTATCTGAATCTGATCATGGCGCGGGCGCGAGAGCAAAGTACTCAGGAAAATGTACTTCAGCATAATAAAGCTGCTGTCTTGGCGCTGGCTATCTTTATCGGCCATCACCGTATCGCTAATTTTGTAGGCGATGTGCAGCCTGATGTTGAGCATGCGCTTAAGCCCGCTTCTTCTGTGCTACTGCGGGGCCGATCAGACTTATCGAAGCACTTCATTATTTCTGCTGCCCTGAAAATGCTCAGTGAGCAGGATGTGACGGTGGCTATTGGTGAGTTTAAAGAGCTGATGGATAGAGGGATGGGTGGCTCTGGCTACAGCTTTGTAGATTTAACCGCCGATTTGGCCGGGGTAGAAATGGCCCGGGTACTGGCTGATCCTGACACCGCGCTGCGTGCTCAGGATACGTTGGCAGGCACGCCGGATGAAAGTATTTATATGCCGGAAATTGATGGGTTAACAGAAGGTTTGTCTAAACAGGAGTTCACCCGCCGCTACGAAAAAGTCGATAGCGAGGCTTACCTGCAGGAAGTCGAGCAGATCCGCGCCAGGCTGGCGCGGATGCCATTTTATAGCCGAGAATTTGCTGGCTGACTTACTTAAGCGATTGCTGGAAGCGGGTTACCGTTTCCAGCGCTAACTGAAGTTTTGCCACTAGTTGCGGCAGCGCAGTTTTCGCTTCTTCTTCATCCATCTCTTTGAGCTGTTGCCAATCTTCTGCAATTTCCTGCACATAAGGTGTGAAGCGTTTTGACTTACTTCTGAAACCACTGTCAGTGCTGAATACCGCAGTAAATTTACCTTGTTGTGCTTGCTGTAGCTGGTCCAGCTTATTATCCGCATCCACTGCTTTGCGATAAAGCGCCTGAATCGTTTCCTGTAATTGTGCGTGCACTGCTTGCATAATGGCCTCTGGAATTGAAACTAAAGAATTGGGATGTCCGGCCGATAGCCAGTAGAAGCGGGCAATTCTGCCTGCTTTTTAGCGTTGCGACAAGCAACAAAGGAAACTGGTATGGATATACAAGGCGCAAACGCCTCTGCAACATCCGGTGCGGCGCTCGAATTAGTTTCTGCTAAGCTGGCAAAAAGTCAGCAAGAGCAGGAAGGTCGGGCGTCGCTTCAGCTGCTGGAATCAGCCGCTGACGTACCACAACCCTCATCTGCTAACCCGGCGCTGGGCGGTACGGTTAATACCTACGCTTAGGTGTTTGGTTGCAGGTGTAAATCGACAGGCGTTTTGCCAGGTTGCCCGCCGATTTCTCTGGCGAGGGTCGGCACCAGGTAGCCTGGCAAACGCTTTATCATCTGGGCCATAATACTTCTGGCCTGCGCTTCGCTGATATCAAAATGGGCTGCGCCCTGCACTTTGTCCAGCATAAACAGGTAGTAGGGCAGGATACCCGCAGAAAACAGCGCTTCACTCAGTGCCACCTGCGCATCAGCGCTATCATTAATCCCTTTTAAAAGTACGCCCTGGTTTAACAGCGTTACGCCGGCTTGACGAAATGCGCGAAGTCGCTCTTTAAGCGCATCACTGATTTCATTTGCATGATTGATATGCAGTACCAGTACAGTATTAAGCCGGGTAGATGTCATCCATTTCAACATCGTGTGCTCCAGCCTTTCAGGCAATACCACCGGCAGCCGCGAGTGTACGCGCAGGCGCTTAATTTGAGGGAGCGCGGCGACTTGCCCGGTCAACCACTGCAGAAAATCGTCTTTAGCCATCAGCGGGTCGCCGCCTGAGTAAATAACTTCGTTAACTTCCGGGTGCTCGCGAATATACTGCAGGGCCTCCTCCCATTGGTGACGACTGACCGAGTTATCGGCGTAGGGAAAATGCCGGCGAAAACAATATCTGCAGTTTACTGCGCATCCGCCGCGCACAATAAATAACACCCGGCTCTGGTATTTATGTAACAGACCTTTGCCAGCAGTATCCTGCTCTTCGAGGGGATCGGTACTAAAGCCTGGTGTCTGGATAAACTCGCTGTCCAGCGGCATGACCTGTTGCAGGAGCGGATCCTGCCAGTTGCCTTTTTCCATTAACGAGGCGAAATGGCGCGGCACGCGCAGGGGAAATAACGTTCTGGCTTCGCCATGATGTTTAAGCGCTTCTACATCTAATTCAAGGTATTCAAGCAGCTTTACCGGGTCGGAAAAGCTCATGGCTAACTCTTTTTGCCAGTTATGCTCTACAGTCATCGGTTTTTTAGGTATTATTTGCGCCACTTGTATTTTTACACCTTATGTTTTATCAGAGGATTTATGGCTAATTACAGCACCAACGAATTCAAAGGTGGCCTGAAAATTATGTTGGACGGCGAGCCTTGTAACATTTTAGAAAACGAATACGTTAAGCCGGGCAAGGGCCAGGCATTCAACCGCGTTAAAATTCGTAAACTGATTTCTAATAAAGTACTGGAAAAAACATTCCGTTCTGGCGAAACCGTCGAAAGCGCTGATGTACTGGACACCGAACTGGCGTACCTGTACACAGACGGCGAATTCTATCACTTTATGAATAACGATACATTCGAACAAATCGCTGCAGATGAAAAAGCGGTGGGTGATAATATCAAATGGCTGGTCGAAAATGACGTGTGCACGATCACGCTATGGAATGGCACGCCGATTACCGTTACTCCACCTAACTTTGTCGAGCTGGAAATCACTGAAACAGACCCAGGTCTGAAAGGTGACACTGCTGGTACAGGTGGTAAGCCGGCAACACTTAGCACTGGCGCTGTAGTACGTGTACCGCTGTTTGTTCAGACTGGTGAAGTTATTAAAGTTGACACCCGCTCGGGTGAGTACGTGTCCCGCGTACAAAAATAAGTGGTTATGCAGACAGCCCGTCCGGGTTGTCTGTCCACCTTCGTTTTCCTATGACCACTTCCTGGCAGCCAACAACCTCGCACCGAACCCGACACGCCCGCGCACACTTGCTTCGGGAGATCCGTGAATTTTTTTATGCACGAGATGTGTTGGAAGTTGACACGCCATTGCTAAGCCAGGGCTCGGTCACGGATGTGCATTTAGACGCCTTCTACACCGGCTTTTCCCACAGTCATACTGGTAAAGCGCAATCGTTATATCTGCAAACCTCTCCTGAATATGCCATGAAGCGGCTGTTATGTGCGCAGAGCGGGCCAATTTATCAATTATGCAAAGCGTTCAGACATGAAGGAGCAGGGCGTTGGCATAACCCTGAGTTTACGATGCTTGAATGGTACCGTCCCGACTTTGACCATCTCATGTTGATGGACGAGGTGAATGCCCTTTTACAGCAAACGCTGGGCACGGAGTCTGGTGAACGCTTTACCTACCAGCAAATTATGGTTCGGCACACCGGCCTGGACCCATTAGCCGTGACCCACGGGCAACTTATTGATGCGCTACCACGGCTGAATATAAATATTGATGGGCCAGAGAGATTGAGCCACGATGATTTGCTTCAGTTAATTTTTGCAATGGTTGTTGAACCGCTGATTGGTCAGCATCGGCCGTGTTTTGTATACGGCTTTCCTGCCGGACAGGCGGCTCTGGCCCGGCTCAGCGAGCAGGACCCGCGTACAGCGGACAGGTTTGAGGTGTATTTTAAAGGTGCTGAGCTGGCAAACGGCTTTTATGAGCTTGCTGATGCTGATGAGCAGCGCAAACGCTTTGAACAGGACAATCAGATGCGCCAGCAAATGGGTATGCCGACGATTGCCATTGATGAAAATTTTCTGCAGGCACTTGAGGCGGGCCTGCCAGATTGTGCTGGTGTCGCGCTGGGCGTTGACCGCCTGTTAATGTTAAAGACCGGCGCTACGCATATTGAGCAGGTGATAAACTTTCCGGTCAGCCGCGCTTAACCTCCACTGCTATCTGTTTTCACACGCACTTCGCGTGTGCACGTTTCTGCTTTTCTGATTACTACTGACAGCTATTTCTAACCATCGCTACGCATTTGACGAGTAACCTGACTTGTCGATGACTAACCATTGACATTCAACAGTTAAAACGTAAAAATGTTATAACATAACATTAGGCAATATTCTAAAAACGAAGGAATCACATGTTTTCACGCTCGATACTGACCGCGGCAATCTTATCTGCCATTTCAGCAGGTGCTTTGGCAAACGATATTACTGGTCAGGTTACTGATGAACAGGGCAACCCTGTTGCAGGTGCTAAAGTAACTGTAGAAGGCTCAAGAAAGGTTGTCACTACCGATGAGCAGGGACGATATACCCTGGTCGATGTGCCTGCCGAGGATGTACATATTCATGTTTCTTCAGACAACTACCTGCATGGTGATAAAGACCTGGGGCAGGTTACAGGCAACCCTGAAGTTAACTTCACTTTGTCAGCATCTTCAGTAGAAAACATTCTGGTAACCGCAACGGCTATGCAGGCGTCTGTTTTGGAATCGGTCACGCCGGTTTCTGTATTAAGCGAAGCTGAGTTAAGACGCCAGCAGGCACCTACACTGGGTGAGACACTCAATAATACACCAGGGGTGCACAGTACCTATTTTGGACCTGTATCCAGTAGCCCGGTTATTCGGGGTAACGATGGTCCGCGGGTAAAGATTGTGCAAAATGGTCTGGATGTGTCTGATGTCTCCCGCATTGGACCAGACCACAATGTTGCTACCAGCACTTCAAGCGCGACGCAGGTTGAGATTTTACGGGGGCCGGCCACCTTGCAGTATGGCAGTGGTGCGATAGGCGGTGTTGTTAATGTGGTTGATCGCCGTATTCCCTCTGAGAAACCAGTGGGTATTGAGGGCGAGGCTGAAGCGCGTTACTCCACAGCAGACAACGGAAAGTTTGGCAAAGTAGACGTCACCGGTGCACAGGGTGATATTGCCTATCACGTTGATGGCTTTAAGCGTAAAACAGACAATGTGGACATTCCCGGCTACGCCTCTGTAGAGCCTGATGAGGATGAGCCCTCCGGTGTGCTTGAAAACAGTCAGATGGATACCACCAACATCACAGCGGGCTTAAGTTATATTCAGGATGAAGGTTTCATCGGTTTTGCCGTTGAAAAACTTGATAATGAATACGGCGTTCCCGGTCATCATCACCACCATGAGGAAGAAGGTCATGAACATGACGAAGAGCATGAGGGTGAGCATGAAGATGAGCATGCAGAAGAAATAGCTGAAGAAGGCGGTACACGTATTGACGTGGATATGACCCGATATCAGATGGCGGGAGAGTTGCACTCACCGGTTAAAGGGCTGAACAATATTAAATTCGGGCTTGCCCATACTGATTATGAACACGTTGAATTAGAGGGCGGTGTAACCGGCACGCGTTTTACTAATGACAGCACCAACCTTCGTTTAACGGCAAATCACGTCAAGATTGATGGCTGGCATGGCGTAATCGGTGTCCAGGCAAGCACCAGCGACTACAGTGCTGTGGGCGCTGAAGCATTCACGCCTCCTACCGAAACCGATGTTATGGCTTTATTTCTGGTAGAGCAGAAGCGGTTTGGCAATCTGACGGTTGAGCTGGGCGCACGTATTGAAAATACGCAGTATGATGTGGCCGACACGCAACTGGATCTTGATACTGGTCATGATGAGGAAGCACATCATGACGAGCATGAAGAACATGAGGAACACGCGGAAGAGATGCACGATGAGCATGAAGAACATGCTGACGAAATGCATACGTACAACTTCTCAGATTACGACTTTACGTCTACGTCATTATCTGCTGGTTTCAACTGGGAGTATGAGGACGGTTATTCAATGGCTTTCACTGCCTCTCGCAACGAGCGGGCACCGAGTCAGCAGGAACTTTTCGCCGGTGGACCGCATCTGGCAACACAAACCTACGAAGTAGGATTAGTGTATGGCCTCGACAGTGAAGGTGAGTTGTCAGAAGAGCTGCAACCTGTCAGTGAGGAAGTCAGTAATAATATCGATCTGACTTTCCGTAAATTTACAGGTGACTGGGGCTATACGGTGTCTTTTTTCTATAATCAGGCAGATGATTATATCTATCAGAGTGCGACCGGATTACTGGCTGCAGATGGTCACGATGAGCATGAAGAACACGAAGGTGAGGCACATGATGATGACCACGCCGGAGAGATGGAAGAGGCCCATGAGGAAGGGCTGGAAGTCTTTAGCTTTCGCCAGGCCGACGCCGATATCTATGGAATGGAAGCGCAGGTCTATGTGGATCTGAATACCGAGTGGCGGGTTGAAGTATTTGGCGACATGATTCGCGCAAAGCTGGATAATCAGGATCTACCGCGTATTCCGCCTCTTCGTGTAGGCTCTACGCTATCTTATGAGCACCAGGGATTGCGCGCTGATCTCGGTTTCACTTTTAATGATGAGCAAGAGTATGTCGCACCTTACGAAACCACGACTGATAGCTACACGATGGTAAATGCCGGCGTGGAATATGAAATGCCCGGCGCAGGTGCAGACTGGGTATTTTTCGCCAGCGCTGACAACCTGCTGGATGAAGAGGCCAGAGTGCATACCTCTTTCCTGAAAAATCAGGCCCCGCTGCCTGGCCGTAACTTCACGGTAGGCGTGCGCGCTTTGTTCTAAGCGACACCGTGAGCTGACTCACCCCGGCGCTTTTCGTCAGGGGTGAGTCATCTACGCTTAACTGATACACTGTGTAACAACACCATAGTTATCAGGAGGTTGTCAGCTTGACTCTGACACAGCTCAAAAACTGGTTCGCGTCATTTGATTACCCCCATCTTGTGCTGGGCTACGGCTCGCTGATGAACGCTGACAGCCGACAACGTTTTTCAAATATTGAGCATCAGGGTGTGATGGTGACGGTCGAAGGCTTTTACCGGGCGTGGGTGACGCGCAGCTGGCAAGAGCAACAAACCTACGTTGGGGCACTGCCTGAAACCGGCGCGACCCTGAACGCGCAACTTATTCCTACCCCGTTAAGTCCGGCGCTGGCAGAGCGTGAAAAAGATTATACATTCACGCAGGTGTCTGCCGATGCTATCTCCACTGACTTCACCCGGGATGCCCACGATTACCTGCTTCAGCGTTTGTCGGATAAGCAGCTCTGGATTTGTCAGACACTGGATGTGCATCCTGCAGAGCCCGACTTTCCGGTTTCCCAGACTTACATTGATACCTGTCTGGCCGGCTGCCTGAGTCACGGGGGGAAACCGCAGGCTCAGGCATTTGTCAGGCTCACCCGCCAATGGCCAGCTCATGTGAAGCAGGACAGGCTTCAGCCTTTCTATCCGCGCCCCGGCAGGGTTAGCACCGATGAACACAATCAAATAGACACGCTTTTGCAAGAGGTGTTGCATGACTGATTTTACCATGACCACCGCCAGGCTGACGCTCAGAAAGCCGGCTTCTTATGATGCCCAGTGGATCTACGAGCTCAACAACGACCCGGTATGGGTGCGCTTTATTGGTAATCGCGCGGTGCACTCTGTACGCGATGCACGCCGCTACATTGACAATACACTCGAGCATTTCGATAAATGGGGGTACGGCTTGTGGGTAATGGAGCGTCTGGATACTGGTAAACCGCAGGGAATGTGTGGGTTATTAAACAGAGATATTTTTACCTGTCCCGATCTGGGCTTTGCGCTACTTAGCGATGCCAGGGGCAAAGGATACGCTCAGGAAGGCGCTGAAGCTATTCTTGAATGGGCAATTGAACACTTTGATTGTGGTTACATTACGGCAATGGCGCATCGTGACAATAACAGCTCCAGAAAGTTACTGGGCAGACTGGGGTTTGAACAGCGTGGCACGATATTCATGCCAAATGTCGAGCGCCAGGTTTTTTACTGGCGCGACATGACAAATTTAAAGTAGCGGTCTCAGGGTCCGGGTAATACCGTCGCTTTTTCTAACACAATGGGCTCAACAGGGCTGTTGGGCTCACGTAACCGCATCTGATACTCGGTTTCTACTTCCATCATTTTATCAACAACTTCCTGACCTTCTACAACCATGCCAAACACGGCGTAACCCCACTCCTTGCCAGGATCGAGACTCGGGTTATCGTTTACATTAAAAAAGAATTGTCGCGTAGCAGAATGAGGCTGATTCTGGCGGGCCATTGCCACAGTATACAGCTCATTTTTCATGCCGTTACCTGACTCATTAAAAATCTCCGGGTAACTGGGCTTCTGCTCAAAATCCTGGTTATAGCCGCCACCCTGTACCACAAAGTTAGGCACTACCCGGTGAAACAACGTA
This sequence comes from Salinimonas iocasae, assembly GCF_006228385.1. Taxonomy (GTDB): domain Bacteria; phylum Pseudomonadota; class Gammaproteobacteria; order Enterobacterales; family Alteromonadaceae; genus Alteromonas; species Alteromonas iocasae. The sequence continues at coordinate 3,259,142 of NZ_CP039852.1, read as the reverse complement.
CCGTTGTAACCGTTTTTGCTTACATAGCGCAAAAAATTGTTGGAGGTGATTGGCGCGCGACGGCGATCCAGCTCAATAATAATCTCGCCCATGGACGTTTCCAGTTTTACCCTGGGATAGTAGTTATCTGGCTGAACATTTGAACCGTCGTCCTTGCCCTGGGCCATTGTCTGGCTGGCGACCAGAATAAGTACAAAAAGTAGATAGCGAAACATAAGAGCTCCTGATTTATCGCTTAGCTGCGCTTAAAATAACGAATTTGCGGTTGCTTGCAAGCACCTTTACACCTTTAAACAATCGCTTAAGTGTTACGTGATAGCCTAAATGTCGGTTTGCTACCACAATCAGGTGACCGCCCCGTCGTAGTATTTCGCGGCTGTCGTGAAACATTTGCCAGGCGATATGATCGGTAACCGCATTTTGCTGGTGGAAAGGCGGGTTGCAAAAAACTTTATCAACCGTCCCTGCTTCGCCTTGTTCCAGCAGTGATTCCAGACAGTTATCGGCGTGGAACCGGCAGCGTGGAAGTGCATCGGGAAAGGTTGCCTCCACACTGTCACGGGCACTTTGCAGCGCCATAAACGACTCATCAGCAAAGGTTACCCAGGCTTCCGGTGCAAGTGCCAGTGCGTTAAGCCCCAGTACACCGTTGCCACAGCCCAAATCAATAATACGCTCGTTATTCGTAACAGCCATGTGTTCAAGCAACAGGCGCGCACCAATATCCAGAGACTGCCGGGAAAAGACATTGGCGTGGTTCACCATTGTCATCGGCTGTCCGTTTACCGCTTCCTGCTGCCAAATAGTGGGGTAGGGCGAAGAAGGGTGATTTGCCAGGGTTTTTGAATCAGGCTCACAAAAAATGAGTCGCGACTTCTTTTTCGCCAGCGAGGTAGTCGTTGCACCAATATACTTTTCAAATAAGCCCAGCACAGTGCGGGTGATAGTTTTCACTTTGCCCGCTGCAACAATGGTTGTTGTGGGGGTTACCAGCGTGCTTAGCGTTATGAGCTGCTCTTCCAGCAAGGCCAGGGTGCGCGGTATCTTAATCAGAATTAAGGTGGGATAAGACGGCAATTGAGAAAGGCTGGTACAGGCCGTGGCCGGTTGACTGAGCGTGCCGGTATTATCAAAAGCGGTTTCGCAATCATTGGCCTGCAGATTTCTGGTCAGTGAGCGATGGGCAATCCAGGAGTCGCTGTACCAGCACGGTCTTAACGGCTTTGGCCCAGAGGCATACCATGTGCCCAGGGCACCGAAATCATCGTTTAATATGATACACTTGCTAGTATCCAGGTCGGCCTGGTTTTCAACAGTATGCTCGATGATAAGCTCATCAGCACTGTCCCAGGCCTGCAAACTTTTGTGCTGATGTTTTTCTGGATACCTGGCCAGATACAACTGACGTTCCAACAGTGAAAAAGTGGTGTTCATAACTTCTTTTCAGTTGAGGTGGAAAGACGCATGCAACCTGATTTATTTGACAACAGCAGCGCCGTACAGCCACAGATTTTGCCTTTACCCGATGCAGATGTAACTTACTATCCAGGCTGGTTATCAGCCGATCAAGCGTCAGTTATAAAGCAGCAGTTGGAAGGCGAACTAGATTGGCATCAGGATACCATCAAAATCTACGGCAAGCTGGTAAAAATTCCCCGCCTGCAAGCCTGGCATGGCGACCCCGACGCGCAGTATAGCTACTCCGGACTTTCCATGACCCCTGCGCCCTGGACGACAACACTCAGCGACTTACGTCAGCAACTGGCAAAACAGTGTCAGGCTGCGTTTAACAGTGTGCTGGCTAACTGGTATCGCCACGGGCAGGATAGTATGGGCATGCACGCCGATGATGAACCCGAGCTTGGTAAGCATCCGGTTATCGCCTCGGTCACTCTGGGCCAGGCGCGACCATTTGTGCTGATGCATAAACAATCAAAAAGTAAAAGTAAAGTGATGCTAGAGCATGGCAGCCTGCTGGTAATGAAAGGCACCACCCAGCAATTTTATCAGCATGGTATTGCGAAGACTGCCCGACAAATCGATGATAGAATTAATCTGACTTATCGGTATATTCACTCATCTATCAAATCCAATAACGCATAAGCAGGTGTCCGGTCATGCAAGTAAAATCCTATATTGAGCAAAAGCTTAACGAGCATCTGACGCCCGTTTTTCTGGATGTGCAGGACGAGAGCCACATGCACAATGTACCTGATGGCGCACAAAGCCACTTCAAAGTCACTGTGGTCAGCGAGCAGTTCGACGGTAGTCGTTTGATTGGCCGTCACCGTCAGGTGAACGCGCTGTTGGCCGATGCGCTTGAAGGACCGGTGCACGCGTTAGCGCTACATACCTACACGCCAGAAGAGTGGGAAAAGCGAGGTGGCTCTGTCAACGCATCTCCGCAGTGCCGGGGTGGTGAAAAGTCAGTTTGACTTAGCCACGCCGGGACATTGCATACGCTTTAAGGTCGTTTTGTTTGTCTAATTTATGTTGATCTTCGCTACGTCCCTTCCGCCAGTAACTACTCACGTATAGTTGCTGGTGGGGAAGCGCAAATCTATTAGTCATCAGTTGTCGAAGTGCCCGCATTTGTGAAAACTCACAGGCTATCCATACTCCGGGAGTGCCGGGTAACCATACAAGCGTTTCAACATGCCGTTGGAATGCACCGGTATCCTGTTCTGCCCAGATAATCTGCACGCCTTCAGGTTTGTTGAGTGCCTGTTTGTCATGCTCACTGATAATTTCAATGATTGCATAGCCTCTCGTATCTTCAGGTAAAACTTCCAGATAAGCAGAAATTGCAGGCAGGGCAGTCATATCACCAATGAAAAGCACCCAGTCACGTGTTTGCGCCAATCCTTTGGACGACCCCGGACCTGCCACTGCAATGCTATCGCCGGGTTTTGCACTTGCCGCCCACCGCGAGGCCGGGCCAGAGTGCTCGTCGCAGTCCGTATTATGTGCGTGCATAACAACATCGATGCACATCGTCTGTTCGGCCTGGTTTATTGCGCGTACCGTATAGGTGCGCATCAGTGCGTCGTCCGGCGACACCTCTGTTGTAGTGATTGGCTGACCATCAAAATCAAACAACAATTTTACGTAATGCGATGCAGATATATCGGGAAAGCGCGCGAGTTGTGCGCCCGATAGCGTGAGCCGGCGCATATTGGGTGTCAGTAAGGTATTATTAATAACAGTCAGTAAATATGGCGCGGCTTTGCGTGGTTGTGGGCGCTGTGACATAGGTTATCCATAAAACGAAAACTAATATTGTAAGTGAGAATTATTCTCATATATTTATGGATTTTTCGAATAAACAGTCAGAATTTTGCGAACGCCTGGCACGAACCTACTGGTTATCGAAGGTGCGTTTCAAACCAATCCAGAATTAATGATTTTCTTTCTTCCTGATGACCACGAAGGTCGTGGCCACCGTTTTCAAATGAAACCAGATTGTGCGTGATGCCGTGTTTTTCAAGCTGTGCTGCCATTTTGGTGGCGTTATCGAAGCTAACTCGCTCGTCATCTTTAGCATGCAGCAACAGGACCGGCGCTTTGGGCAGCTCATCGGCCCAGTAAATTGCCGAACGGGCTTTAAGGGCGGCCTCTTCATTGTGCGCATAATCGGGGATGAGCTTGCTAAGTAAAACGTTGTCTTCTCATCGCAACCCCTGGAACTGAATTATCAGCCACATGCTGATGAACCTGATTGTATTTGTTGAATGTATTGTAAAGGGATAGGGTTAATTTTTTGGATTATGCGTTGTAGCCCTTTAAAGTAAGTTGGCTGAAGCCAGTGCCGAGAATGCCAGCGCAGTCACAGGTAATGAAACGATGGTAGTCAGTGCGATAATACTGGCTGCAAGTCTCGGATCACCACCAAGATTGCGCGCCATGATATAACTGGCAGCGGCGGTAGGTGCGATACTTAACAGCATCACAATACCCAATTCCATATGTCTGAAGCCCACCCAATACGCACAACCTGTTAAAAATAATGGGTAAAGTAAGCACTTGCTTACCGTGGCAATGATTAAATTTCTACTGTCACCGGAAAACGAACGAAACTCCAGCGTGGCGCCCGTACAGATCAGTGCCAGTGGTAATGTTAACTGAGCAAAATACTCTCCGGTGGATTCTATAAAAGCTGGCAGAGCAATTTCAAAATAGGAAAGTGGCAACGCGCAGGCAATAGCAACGATTAAGGGGTTGGTAAGAACACCGCGAATGTGTTGTGACACCGACCGCTCACCATCAAGATAGAAATTCAGTACAAACACCGAAAGAATATTAAAAAGTACGGTAACCCCGCCTAAATAAACCGATGCTACGGCAAGGCCTTCAGAGCCATAGGTGTTGGCGCAATAAGCCAATCCGATAATACCCATGTTGGCTCTGAACCCGCCCTGTATAACGACACCACGTGCATTTTGAGGCGTAACAAAGAAGTGGCTGAATGCCATGAGTGCCAGAAAATAACTAAAGGTACAGACGATACCTAACAGGATGAGGTGGGGGTTGGCAGCTTTTGAAAAATCGGCAGTAGCAATGGCAAGAAACAATAAGGCAGGTAATGCCAGATTAAAAACAAGTTTTGAGCCTGTTTCTATAAATGTGTCATTAAGCATGCCGCGACGATATAGCAAATAGCCCATCATTAGCAGCACAAGAACGGGGCCCAGGGTATTGGTTATGAATCCGTACATAAAATGGCAAGCAGGACAAAACACATAGTCTACCAGATAGAAGACAACTGTTGGCTAATCTCTAGCGCGTAAATGGCAGTATCCATTGGTAACGGATTGAATAAGTATACGATGCCTATGTCTCACAGTATGTATTTTAAAAAGCCGAGTAACCGACAACTAAGCTGGACAGCCGGTTTATCACTGGTCCTGTTCGGGCTGCTGGCTGTCTGGGTTACCCTGGATAACACGCCTGCTATTGATACGATGATCATTAAAGGGCTTCGTGTTGATGGAAATCTGGCCGACCCGTTGGGCCCGGGGTGGCTGGAAGAAGGAATGCGGGATATTACTGCGTTAGGCAGTAACTGGGTTTTACTCTACCTTACAGGCCTTGGGGCATTACTTTTGTATCTTGTGGGTCATGCAAGGTTAGCAATGCAAATGGTCGCAGGAATTTTGCTGGCGCTGGCAGTCACCTTTGCGCTGAAGCACGGCTTTACCCGACCACGTCCTGATCTGGTCGGCCACGGCACCCGGGTATTCACCAGCAGCTTCCCTTCCGCGCACGCTATGATGTCAGCGATTACTTACTTTACTTTAGCTGCAGCCAGTTTATGTGTAACCAGTCTGAGAAATGTACGGCGTCTGTTTTTCATTGTTGCAGGAATTACCACGCTGTTCATTGGCTTTAGCCGTGTCTATCTGGGCGTGCACTGGCCCACCGATATCCTGGCCGGCTGGTTAGGTGCCGCGGTGTGGGTCATCATCTGGTACCGCATCGCTGTACAAAATCATAAAGCTGAAAGGAGCTAAGTGCGGGTCTGAACAGCCCGCTATCTGATTGCGCGTAAAAACCAGCCGACAAAAATTGAAATTAGCAGACCAAAGAAAGACACCAGTCCGGTTACTAGTAATAAAGAATCTGCGATATCTGCACTTTGTCCGGTTTCTTCACTAACCAGAAATCCTGACGACTGGAAGATAAATAATGCTGCAATTGATAGCAGTAAAATTGTTGCAGTAGAAGTCAGTGTTGCGCGCCAAAAAGCATGTGGTGCGCTCCAGTGAATTACACCGGCTACCAATACCGATAAACCGGTTAACAAATAAGGTACCACGGGCCGTCCCCTTCATTGAGTAATGTATCTGTAAGCCTGAATGCTAAATCCGCAAAAACAGGCTAAAGCCGTTAGTTTGCCTGCACTGCGTCCTGTATGCAATGGCCACTGAAACACTACGACAACGAATCATTTTCTGTCGCCTTAAGGTCAGCCTGACCTTGCTTTAGCAAATTAATGAAAAAATCAGGTTTAACATTCTGTTAAAGGACTTTACCCCTGGATGGTGATAGAATCGCCGCCCGATTTTTAACCATACATCTCATTGGAAAGTCATGTTTGATTTGATTAATAACAAAGACAGCAATGTGAAAAACGATGTGCTATCCGGAATTACCGTTGCCCTTGCGCTGGTTCCCGAAGCGGTTGCTTTTGCATTTGTTGCAGGTGTAGAGCCGATGATAGGGCTGTATGCCGCATTCATGATGGGACTGATTACGTCTGCCATCGGCGGCCGCCCCGGCATGATTTCTGGCGCGACCGGAGCCATGGCCGTGGTCACGGTTGCGCTGGTGGCCGAGCACGGCGTGCAGTACCTATTTGCCGCGGTGGTATTGGCGGGGGTACTACAGATTCTCTGTGGTGTTTTCCGACTGGGTAAATTTATCCGGCTGGTCCCATACCCTGTAATGCTGGGCTTTGTAAACGGTCTGGCGATTGTGATTTTCCTGGCGCAACTTGGTCAGTTCAAGGTGCAAAATGCAGTAGGCGAGTGGCAATGGATGGAAGGCACCATGTTATACATGATGCTGGGACTGGTGGGCCTCACTATGGCTATCATTTATCTGTTGCCTAAGCTGACCAAAGCGGTTCCTGCATCGCTGGTAGCAATTATTGTTGTCACGGTACTGGTCCATACCATGGGTCTGGAAGCGCGCACGGTTATTGATTTTGTTCGTGACTTGCTACCTGCTGACCAAAAAGCAACGGCCACACTGGCCGGAGAACTGCCTACCTTCTCAATACCGATGGTTCCGATGACATGGGAAACCGTTATGATTGTGCTGCCAACCTCCATAATACTGTGCCTGGTTGGCCTGATTGAATCGCTACTAACGCTTACCCTTATTGATGAGATGACAGATACCCGCGGCCGCGGCAACAGAGAGTGTGTAGGTCAGGGTGTTGCCAACAGCGTAAATGGCTTCTTTGGTGGCATGGGCGGTTGCGCAATGATTGGTCAGAGCATGATTAATATTAACTCTGGTGGCCGTGGTCGCTTGTCAGGCATTACTGCAGCGTTAGTCTTGTTGGGCTTTATTCTATTCGCCGCACCATTGATTGAAATGATACCGCTGGCCGCGCTGGTTGGCGTTATGTTTGTTGTGGTTATTGCCACCTTTGAGTGGGCGTCATTCAGAATTGTCCGCGGGGTCAACCGCGAAGATGCGTTTGTGCTGTTCCTGGTTACCGGGGTTACGGTAATCGCCGACCTGGCCATCGCCGTTATCGTTGGTGTCATTGTATCAGCGCTGGTTTTTGCCTGGAAACACGCTCGGCACATTGGGGCGAAAACCCATATTGATAACGATGGCTGGAAGGTCTATGAACTGGACGGGCCGCTCTTTTTTGGCTCAATCAGTCATTTCAAAGATTTGTTCGATGTGGCCAACGATCCGCAGGATGTAGTGATCGATTTTAACAAAAGCCGCGTCTGGGATTCATCCGGCGTGGATGCGCTGGATACGTTGGCAGATAAATATGAGCAACAAGGTAAGAAACTGCATATTCGCCACATTAGCAGCGACTGCCGGGCTTTGCTCAAGAAGGCCAACAAGTTCGTTGAGATCAACGTAGTAGAAGATCCACGCTATAAGGTGGCCTCAGACCAACTGGGCTAGGGTTAGCCGTGATATTAAAAGCCCGCTTCGACTCTGGTCGTAGCGGGTTTTTTTGTCACTACAGTTTAAATGAGATGGCTGCTACAGTACTTATTGATATTTAATAGGGGAACGCTTTGTCCGCGACATTCAGTCAATATATAAAAATTATCGGCAAAGGCCAGAAGGGCAGTCGCAGCCTGACGCAATGCGAAGCTTACGAGGCTATGAAGATGGTGCTGGCCGGCAAGGTTACCGGTGAACAGCGTGGCGCATTTTTAATGCTGCTTCGCACGCGTGAGGAAACCCCCGAAGAAATTGCCGGCTTTTTACAGGCATGCAGAGAGCTGATTGGCAGTGATGTTACCGCTCTGGGCAGTACGCTGGATGTAGGGTGCTATGCCGGTAAACGCCGCCAGTTACCGTGGTTTTTACTTAGCCTGGCATGTATGGCACGTGCCGGATATAAAGTCTTTATGCATGGTGCCCATGAGCCTGGCTCCGGCCGCATGTACGCCAGTTATGTACTGCCCGGTCTCGGCTTGTCCGAGGTCAATACGGTCGAGCAGGCACATACACAGTTACAGCATAAAAATGCCAGCTACCTTGATTTGTCGGTTGTGCTCAAGCCGCTGGATGACATTATTAAACTCAGGGAAGTATTTGGATTACGTTCCTGTGCGAACACGCTCGGGCGATTACTTAATCCAACACAGAGCGACTTCAGTGTTCAGGGCGTCTTTCACACTGGCCTGGATATCAAGCATGCGCGTGTCAACGAATTGTTTAGTGACTACGATTCACTGTGCTTTCGGGGTGACGGCGGAGATCCTGAAGTAAATCGGGAACGCGATACCCGGTTACATCTCACCCGAAATGGCGTCACTGAAGAGGTTACTTTTGATGCCTATGACGGCGACTGGGCACTGAAAGAGCGTCATATGAATGTCGCTACGATGCTGGCGGTATGGGCGGGGGAACAGTCACACCGCTACGCAGAACAATCCGTGGTAGGTACCTTAACCGCTTTGCTTATGTTACGGGAATCCCTTGATTTGTCAGCGGCGCAGCAAAAGGCAAGTGAATTATGGATGCAGCGCAATAAAAGCGCGTTGCCTTTCGCTTAACCACATTAATTAACTGATCTTCTGCATTCCCCCTCGCTTATCAAACAAAGCACGACAGTAGTGCTGTTTATCTGTCAGGCAGGTCCTCAATTATGTCTGAGAATAAGGAGAACGCGATGCAGAATATTCAGTTACGCGATGGACGGTCCATCCCCCAGGTCGGGTTCGGTACAGCCGCAATTGGCGAGATGCATCAGGATGACGGATATGTCAAAGATACTATCCTGAAAGCTATTGATGCGGGTTATCGTCATATCGATACCGCCTCTTTTTATGGTAACGAACGTAGTGTCGGACAGGCCATTGCCGAATCCCGGTTGCAGCGGGAACAGTTTTTTATCACCACCAAAGTGTGGGATACCCAACAGGGCTACCAGTCTACATTTAAAGCGATGGATGAAAGTCTTGAGCGACTGCAGATGGACTACGTCGACCTGTATCTTGTCCACTGGCCTTACCCGGAAAAAACACGCCCGACATGGCAGGCGATGGAAAAGCTGCATGCAGAGGGTATAGCAAAGTCGCTGGGATTATCTAATTTCAGAAAGCAGGACATTCAGCAGCTGTTTGAAATTGCCGAGATAAAGCCGGTGTATAACCAGATTGAGTTGCACCCCTACCTGACGCAAAAGCCGCTGGTTGAATATTGTGAAAGTAAAGGTATTGCGGTGTCATGCTGGTCGCCACTGGGCTCAGGCTCATGGAGTGACGTGAAAGCTGAGGATAAACCGGTAGCAGAAAAAGTTATCAACGATATGGCTGAAAAGTATGAAGTCTCCACTGGGCAAATCATTTTGAAATGGGACATTCAGCAAGGGCGAATTGTTATTCCTAAATCAGAAAGCGAAAAGCATATTGCGGCGAATCTGGCTTTAGATGGTTTTACGCTGACAGACGATGAATTAAATGCGATAGATGCATTAAATAAAGATCTGTGTTTTGGTGGTGACCCTGACAACGCCTGGCAGGAAAATCTGGAGCGTCCTGTACCCTGATTAGGCCTTAAATAAAATCGCCCCTGAGCATATACTGCCCAGGGGCGTTTATTTAACCTGCGATTAGCAGACCGGCGCCAATGACAAGCCAGATAATACAAGCAGCCACCAGGATAAGGTTGAGCCACTCGCTCAGTGAACGCGACTGCTTTTTCTCACCATGGTCGTGACCATGATGCTGATGGCTGTTTTTCGCCGCGCGCCAAAAGTATACAAGCACGCCGCTTAACGCAATAAAGACCAGATTAAGGACAAATCCATAATCTACCGCAAACATGTTCCGATCGCTGATACTGCCCGAAGATGTTGTATCAGGTAGAAAGCCTGCCAGATTAAATCCGTAATGCAGTAAAAGTGATGTCGTAACCAGTGCTGCCAGCAGCAGCCCCAGAATATAAAATGCCATCTTCCAGCCATAGTAGCGTGCATTAATGCGCAATACAGGGTAAACAACTAAGTCTGAGAATATAAACGCCATCACACCGGCAAAGCTGACACCTTTATCAAAAAGCAGGGCTGCCAGAGGTATATTTCCCATGGATCCGATAAAGGTAAAGAATGCCGCCAGCGGTCCGACAAGCGTCTGTAAAAGTATTTGCCAGAAGGACAGTGATTCATCGCTGCCGGTTCCAACGAACAATGCTTCAAAAAAAGCATCAGGAACGAAGGCGGCAATTAGTCCTGCAACAGTGAAGCCGATTAGTACATCCTTCCATATCATCTGCCATTCCATGACATACTTCATGCCAAGCTTTTGCCAGCCAGATTTGGATGTGATAAGTTCGGCAAATGAAGGCGGATTGTTATCTTCATTGTCACTATTGTCTGATAACCGCTGACGAACATTTTTTATAAGTTTGTCCGGACGGGTGAGCCACACAAACAACCAGACACTGAGAATAAGTAACACACCGCCGATATACTCGGCGACCACAAACTGCCAGCCCAGAAAAATAGCAATAACAAACCCCAGTTCTATGACCAGGTTGGTAGAGGCCAGCAGAAAGGCCATTGCCGGAATAAAGCCTGCGCCTTTTGCAAACAGTGCCCGGGTCGTTGCCAGTGCAGCAAAACTACAGGAAGACGAAATAAAGCCGAAAAAGGTGCCAAGGGATACGCTTTTGGGATCGCCGCCATGCATGACTTTCTGCATTTTTTCGCGGGTAACCAGCAGTTGTATCAGGCTGGAAATCACATAGCCCAGCGCAAAGGCCCACAGTGCCATCCAAAAAAAGCCAAGACTGGTGCGTGCAGCCTCGGCCCATCCATTAAGAAAATTATCCATAGCAACACAAGTGTTAAATGCAAACCAATGATTATTGCTACCCGTCAACAACCATACAGGTTCATATGGATATTATTGTGTTGCCAGCCAGCCGTTTTGCTCAGCGATATCCAGTTGTTCATTGACGTACTGCCATAAAAGCGGCGCAGCCGTTTCGAGCATCTGGTTTCTGTCGAGTATTTTTTGCTTAGTGACCTTATGGCGAGCCCAGCTACCACCATTATTTTTCATATTCTGAAACAGGGGAAGAATACGATCCATCGCCTTAGCAAAGCGCGCATCGTTAGTTTCAGCGGCTTCAAACTCCAACCACAACTTCAGGTAATGCTGGCCCTGCGATTCTTTGAGCAGGCCGAAAATCCGCTTGGCAGCAGCCAGCTCTTTAAGTTCCTGCTCAGCGTGATCCTGCTCATCAGCAAAGGCAAACATATCGCCGGCATCTATCTCAACTAAATCATGCAGCAGTATCATTTTGATAACCCGGTCGATATCAACCGGATGCTCAGCGTAATCTTTTAGCATCAATGCGGTGAGCGCGACATGCCATGAATGCTCAGCACTGTTTTCCTGCCGGTTGTCTTCACCGGGTAATAACATCTGGCGCTTCACCGCCTTTAGCTTGTCCAGCTCATTGATAAAGTCCAGCTGGGAAAGGGATACAGTCATTTATTTGTCCTTTAAAAACAAAAAACGCGCCACAAGGGCGCGCTTCAATTCGGGCGACAGGATTAATCCTGTTTGCTTAACCAAACAATAAGCTCAACGATATCGTCTTCAGACATATCGGAGGTAAATTGTGCCTGATAACGACCGTTTACAATAAAGTTAGGTACACCACGTACATACTGACGATAGTTTTCCAGTACCTTATTGTTTCTCTTCATCATGTTGTTAACACCAAAGCTGTTAGAAAGCTTATCAAACTCGGCGTTATCAACACCGTTTACGACGAAGATATTACGCAAATCTTTCATGCCGGTAACACTGGCGCGCTGCTTATGAATATAATCAAAAATCGCAGCATTCAGTGCGTCTTCCTGCTTCACAGCGCGTGCTACCATCATGGCACGGGTCGCATCATCCTGAATACTTTGCTCGGTAAAGCCCATGAAATTCACATGAATTTTTTTAAACTCAGTATTATCAGAAATTTTGGATTTTATTTCATCTACCAGTGGCTCAAACTGGTAGCAGTGCGGACACCAGAAAGAGAAGAACTCAAGAATTTCAGGCTGCTCAGTAGCCGCTTCGTCCAGCACCCGATAGTGCTTTCCCTCTTCCCATTTTGCATCTGCAGCGCAAGCCTGCAAAGGAAGCAAAATAGCCATAACAAAAAATAATGCGATTTTTTTCATGCAACATTTCCTTTATCCATATCTGTGAGTGAGGTTACCACAGCATTGTTACTTCGCCTAGTCGCTATCTTTTTCTGAGCTTGTCGACGGTAAAGATTCAAGCCTGCCAGGAGGGCGCAGCTTTGATGCTGTGCATCTCGCCGACCAGCCTGATGGATTCAAGGCACTGTTTATCATCGTACACGGGGAAAGACAGGATGACCTCGTCGACGCCTGTTGCCTCCACAAACTCGCTCAATTGTTTCTCTACGCTGTCCGGTGTGCCTTTCACCGCATAGCGCAGCGTTCGGTTGATGGTCTGTACTTCGACTTCACTGAGATGTTTGTATATATCATCCACCGGTGCCGGCATGGGCGCGTTTGCCCCCCTGCGTAAATTAGCGAACTGTTGCTGCACCGAACTGAAATGATAATTTGCGTCATCGTCAGACTCTGCGACTACCGCCATTACTCCGGCCATCACATAAGGTTTATTGAGTTGCGCAGAAGGCGAAAAGTTCATTTTGTAGATGTTGATAGCATCAAATAAAGCGTCAGGCGCAAAGTGGGAAGCAAACGAGAAAGGTAGCCCCAGTTTGCCGGCCAGTTGAGCAGAGTAAAGGCTGGAACCTAACAGATACAAGGGCACATGGCTGCCTGCCCCCGGCACCGCGAGGACTTGTGCATCCCCACTATCATCAGATAAATAGCGCTGAAGCTGCTGAATATCAGAAGGATAGTCGCCCACATTTTTATTCAGGTCTCGGCGTAGTGCATTTGAGGTGGCAGGATCAGTGCCCGGCGCACGGCCCAGTCCCAAATCGATACGACCGGGGTAAAGCGCGTCCAGCGTGCCATATTGCTCAGCAACCACCAATGGCGCGTGGTTTGGCAGCATAACACCACCGGATCCTAAGCGAATTGACTGTGTTAGCGCACCAAGGTTAGCCAGAAGTGTTGATGTGGCGGCACTGGCAACGCCTCGCATGCCATGGTGTTCAGCCAGCCACAGACGTTCAAACTGACTGTTTTCAGCGAGTACGGCAATAGCCTGGCTTTTTGCCATCGCCTGCTGAACACTCTGGTTTTCACCGATATGTGCAAGATCAAGAATTGAAAGAGGTACGGGAGAAGTCATGTCGGCTCCGGTAATAATAACGTTACCAAAGACGGTGGGGGCGAGCACTCACTGATACAAGTGGCTTAACAGACACAACACGTCGGGCAGAGCATGCAGCCCGACAAACTACATTTGTCAGGCGGGTGAAGAAGACTGCGCCATGCGGGGCGCAAGGCGCGAAGCCTGTGGGGTCATGGTGCCTGCAATGTCATAGCAGTTACGCTCGCTGAACTGCCACTGGTTGTTGTGTCGGGCAAACGTGAAAACCGTCAACTGAAAAGAGTCTTCTATCTCAATCAGTACGTTTTTATCGACATCCACATAGCCGATAGTCTCATCGCTGAATGTTACTTTGACATACCCTTCGTCAGAAATCGTATCGATTTCCTGTACGCGCCGCTCGAACTTTTCACAAAAAATCGACAGCACGGTGGTTACTTCCTGATTTAGTAACGCCGGACTTTCAGAGAGGTTATTTAAATGGGCCAGTAAGCGTTTCATAATTGTGCCTCCGATAATCGGATGGATATCACTTGCTGACTAAACAAGCGCGAATAGCGCAAAATTACGGATGTGTCTGATGCACATCTTCATATAAGGCTGCGAGGTAACGATAACATAGCTGTGGCTGCTTTTCAGCCGGCAGCGACCGCAGTGGAGTGGGCATTAACCGAAATATTAATGATTAAAATGCATCTGTGAAGGTACAAAGCGTGGTTTCAGAAAGTCAGGGCTATCTCAACGGCATTATAGAATAAATAGATCTATCTATAAGCACCGGTAGCCATTCTGTTTGATGCGCGTTGTGTGGTCGGAAAGCTGACGATAGTATTGCGGCCGGATTGTTTGGCTTTGTAAAGTGCCGCATCGGCCTGATTAATTAGCGACTGAGGTGACGTTGCACTCATACTGTCAGCCAGACCGATACTTACTGTGACCCGATCAGTTTTTTCGGACGATGCAAAGGCGATATTAAGTGTACTTACCGCGCGCATCACCCGAGAGGCAGCAGTGGTGGCTTCTTTATGCTGTTGCCCGGGTAGTATTATAGCGAACTCTTCACCGCCATATCTGGCAGCCAGCCCGTTAAGGCTATCGGCGACATCATCCAGCACGCAGGCAATAGCCTGTAGCACTTCATCGCCGGCCTGATGGCCATAGTTATCGTTATAGTGCTTGAAGTTGTCCACATCGATAAACAGCAAACTCAGGCCACTTTCTGCAATGCTTCGCCACTGCGTTTCCAGTGTCTCATCAAAATGGCGGCGATTAGCAATGTGGGTCAGTCCATCCAGGTTTACCAGCACTTTAAGACGGGCGTTGGCCTGTAATAATTCCTGCTGTACGCGTTGTAGCGATTGTCTGGTTGTAATACTGGACAGCGTTTCGCTGACCATCTCACCGATAAGCTTAATCGACTTGATTTCGTGCTCGGTCCAGCAATGCGGACCGGTTAGAAAATCGCACCCGATAAAACCAAACAGGTCATCATTAACATGTACTGCAACACATAAAACCGCGCGGATCCCTTCCCGCTGGAACTCCGCCTTTTCCAGTGCCGCAGTAGCGGGAAGTTCCTCAACATCGCCGACTACAAATGCATGGTCCTGTTTGATTACCGTATCAAAGTAGGGGAGTTGTTCTGCTACCGGCACCTGTTGCAGCTCATCTTTAAATGGCGTTACGCCCGGCGCGACCCACTCATGCGTGTTATCCATAAGCGCATTATCCGAAGAGAAGCAAAACAGATAGCAGCGCTGGGCCTTCAGATATTCACCAAAGGTACCCAGGCTTTGCTCAATCAATGAATCTGCCTCGTCATCTCTGGCATTAATTAACCGGGTAGAAATAGCAGAAAGCATCATGCTGAATGATAATTTCTCCTGCCAGGCAGATAGCGTCTGGTGCGTCTGATAGGGCTGATTGAGCGTAACCTCAATAACCAGCCATGCTGTGTCGTTATCGCTAACAAGTTTGCTTTGCAGGTGGCTGTAAAAGCGTCGCGCGCCACATTGCAGTACTACTTGCTGACACAATGCATGGTGATGTTCGGCGATGACCAGGGGAGATGCATCGCCGGTCAGCGCGTCGCCGGTGCGGCCACAGTAAAATTGAATCGGGCAGGGGACATCGTCTGAAAATGTGGTCTGAGATAGACTCAGGTGCTGTGTCAGTACGTCTGACAGGTAAAGCGTGCTGCTATTTTTCTGTTTGAAAATCAGACAGGACGGCAGCTGCTGTAACAAGTTTTTATAATTATTAGTCATTGGGCCCGGCAACCCCGCGCCAACATCCAGTAGTGCAGGCATAGCGGATTTATTTTTATAACTTCACACTATAGTCAGGAATATGGGTTTATGACAAAAAAACGGGAATATTCATTATGAATGTGTATTCCCGTTTATCGGTGGGGGGAGTTAGCCTTGCCAGGTAACCGACAACACAGCACGCCGTTCGCGGGCCGAAAAGCCAACAATATCCTGATATTCCTCATCCAGCAGATTATCGATACGCAGAGCCGCAGACCACTGAGATGTCGCCTGGTAGCTAACACTTAAATCAACCAGCGTATAGGCAGACAACGCGACACGTTGCGCAGGTTGTGGATAGGGTGGGTAGTAAATGTCGTCGCGACTACCGGTATAGGCTGCTTTAGCATAAAACGACATATTGTCGATGGGCAGTGGGGCTAGCACACTCACAGAAGCCTGATGATTTGCTCTGCGCAGCTCATCTACACCGTCTTCTTCGCTATTCACATAGCTGTAACCGGTGCGCACCGTAATATCATCTTGCTGATAGGTAAGCTCAGCCTCAATCCCCTCACGGTCACTGTCGGTATCTTTATTTTCGGCGGTAGTGATGAATGTTTCCGGGTTATAAACATACCCGTTTATCTCATCTTCAAGCTGTGTTGAAAAGATGCTTAGCTGACCTTGCAGTGCCGACGTAAACGTTGCTCTTGCTCCCGCTTCCCACTGCTGACTGGTTTCCGGCTGCAAGTCCGGGTTGCCGGTAAATGTTTGCGGGTAATAGCCAAAGCGTTCGGTAAAAGAAGGTGTCTTAACTGCCCGGCTGACACTGGTAAACACCGTATACTGATCGGTGACTGGCCAGTTCAGGCCGGCCCGGTAACTCACAGCATCATCAAATTCTGAATTGTCATCAAACCGTGCAGAAAGTGACAATAACAGGGTGTCAGCAAGTTCGGTGGCGGTTTCACCAAACACACTTACCGTATGGTCTTGCTGGCTTTGATTGGGATCGCCAAAATCCACCAGCCCGCGCTGGCTGAACTGACGCGTGAGGTACTCCAGACCGCCAGCAAGCTGCCAGTCGCCGATATCGTAGCGATTTAGCCAGGTCAGTTGAAAGCGCTCACCGGTGGTACCTCCAGCAAAACGACCACTGGCAACGCTGTCATTTTTATCTTTGCGATAGCTACCGGTAACGCTGCTGCTATAAGCGACATCCTGCGGAGTAAAATCCCAACCGATGAGCGCATTGATTTGCTTGCCATCGGTCACATTGTCCGCATCCACGGGTAACCCGGTCTCAATGCTGTCGATAGCATCAAAATCGCTGGCATAATCAACCAGACGGAGGTTAGCCGAGAAGCGGTGTTGTGGGCTTGCCTGCCAGCGCAAAGCGCCCCCTGTGGCAATGTTCCGGTATCCGTCATCCTCACCCCCGGTCAGGGCGATATTATCTCCATTGGTATTCAACCAGTTTGCATAGGCATTAAAAGATACCTTGCCTTGCGTGCCGCTGGCCGATGCTGACGCTGATGTAGTCCCTTGCGTGCCGATGCCGACCTCTGCCTGCACAGCATCTTTTTGCCCGGCACCGGCAGTGGTTGTGATATTTAATACACCGGCCACCGCGCCGCTTCCCCACAATGCGCTTTGTGCACCACGCAGCAATTCAATGCGAGCAATATTCGCAGTATTTAAATGCGCCAGGTCGATGGTACTCCCCTGACCAATATCATTGGCAATAACACCGTCAATAACTACCAGTAAGTGATTGGTTTCACTACCGCGCAGGCGTATTTCGGTAAGTGCGCCGGTACTGCCGGACTGTGCAATCGTTACGCCGGGCAGTGCGCGTAGCAGGTCTGTGATCTGAAGGGCGCCTGAGCGCTCAATTTCTCGTTGGTCGATGACCGTGGATACCGCCGCCAGTTCAGAACGGCCAAGCGCCAGACGAGAGCCGGTTACCGTCAGGGTTTCTGCATCAGTGGGGAATGGCTGTGAAAAAGCCGGCGAAACGATGCCGGATAACGCGAATGCCGCCGACAAAGCGGTCGTAGTAAATAATGGGTTCTTCATGAAATGATTCCGTAACAGCACTCCGCCCGAGTGCAGCTGATAGGAAAGGCTGACTCAGTGTCAGCCGCGTATCAGGCCGGTATCCGGGCTGGCTCGCTTCGTCATTTCGAAGCCATTTACGTCTTCCCATGAGTGCTCACAGTGACGTTTAGCATTTGCTAATGTAAATGAAGATCGGAGATCTGAGCTTACCGTTGCGGGGGCAGCGTCAGCTTTTCACTGACTTCCCGTTTAACTTGTAATAAAAACAAGCACCTGAATAGCGCCGGAGTATACGTTATAGCACGGGCAAAACAAACCACAGTTACGCGGCGAGCTGAGAAATTATAATGTAGCGGCTGGCCTTACCAGCAGTGACCAGCACCACGAACCACACCGGACTGATGCGAAGTATGCCGGCAATAAAGGTCAGCGGATCGCCAATAACAGGTACCCATGCCAGACACAGGCTCCACCTTCCCCATAGCCGGAATTGATGTTCGGCTTTAACCAGGCGATGTTCAGGGACTTTGGCAATGCGCATTATGCCCGCTCTGCCAAAGCGCCAGCCAAGCCAGTAATTTACCAGTGAGCCACCGACATTGCCGGCTGTCGCAGTAATAATAAGCGGGATAACCGGGTAATCGGCGTAAAGCAGAGCAAGTAATACAGCTTCAGAGCCTAATGGCAGCAGAGTGGCAGCCAGAAAGGCGCTGACAAACATTCCGGCCAGCCCGGCTTCGGCAAACACCGGCGTTACATACCAAGGGTCAGTGGCGGCTCCTGAAGTGCTGACATTTGCTCTTTGAGCGCCAGAATCTGTCCTTCCCAGTATTTATCATCTGCGAACCACGGAAATGCCCGGGGAAAAGCAGGGTCCTGCCAGCGACGGGAAAGCCACGCCATATAGTGAATCATGCGCATAGCACGAAGCGGTTCAATCAATGCCAGTTCTCGCTTATCCAGCGAATGAAACTCTTCATAGGCTTCAGCCAGAACATCGATCTGAAGCAGTTGCTGCTGACGATCGCCGCTAAGCATCATCCACAGGTCCTGAATGGCTGGCCCGCTGCGACAGTCATCTAAATCCACAAAAATCGGGCCGTCACGCCACAGAATATTCCCCGGGTGACAGTCCCCATGCAGCCTGATTTCGTTGACGGGCCGATAATGTTTTTTGGTTAGGTCAATGAGCGGTTCGGCAATCGCAAAAAACGCTGATTTAAGGTGGTCGGGTAACAGCGCACTTTGCTGTAATTCGCGATAAGGTTCGTCCAGAAATGTTTCAGTGCTGATAGCCGGCCGGTGCGTGAAGCTTTGTGTCTGACTGACTCTGTGCATCCGCCCGATAAAACGGCCCATCCACTCCAACTGATCCAGATTATCAATTTCAAACTGGCGCCCGCCGACTGACGGGAACACGGTAAACCGGAAGCCCTGATAAGTATGCAGCGTTTGCCCGTCAATTTTCAGCGGTGCTACCAGTGGAATGTCGGCATCGCTAACCTGCCAGGAAAAATCGTGCTCTTCCTGAATTTGTGCGTTGGTCCAGCGGTCAGGGCGGTAGAACTTGACTACCAGGCGTCGGCCATCGTCGGCCTGAAACTGGTAGACGCGATTTTCATAACTATTTAGCGCAAGCAAACCGGATTGTGGATAGATGCCACAGGCCTCAAGTGCATCAAGCACCACATCAGGCGTCAGGCCGGTGAAGGTAAAATCGGTCATACATCCCTATTGGTATAAAAATTTAGAAGGCTCTGTAACCTGTATCGTTTCGCCCTGCGAAGAGGTTGTAGACACCTTGAATTGAATTTCTGTGACGGCATCTTCCAGATTATAGGCATCGGTGGCAACCGAAATCGGTAATGTTGCGACTTCTCCGCCACCAACAGTAACGGTATTATTGCCGATAAGGTCGTACGAGGGCAGGCCCTGAACATCAATTGTGTAAGTCAGGCGTTGTTGCGATTTGTTCAGTACCTTAAGGGTATAAACGTTTTCAATCAGGCCTTCGTTAGTCTCGCGATACAGTGAATTCCGGTCTCTGATGATATCTACCTCAAGTGGCACGCGATAGATAACATTGGCGGCAAAGACAGCAAGCATAATAAGCAATACCACAAAGTAGCCAATTAACTTGGGCCGGAAAACCCGGGTGGTTCCGCCGGCCAGCGCATCTTCTGAGGTAAAACGGATGAGCCCCTTAGGGTAATTCATTTTATCCATAACCCCGTTACAGGCATCTACGCAAGCACCACAATTAATACACTCATACTGCAAGCCGTTGCGGATATCGATACCGGTCGGACAGACCTGCACGCACAGGTGGCAGTCAATACAGTCGCCAAGCCCCTTTTCACTTAATGCGTCGTGCGGAATTTTGCGCGGGCGCGGGCCACGTGCCTCACCACGGCGGGCGTCGTAGGCCACTGTGATTGTGTCGCGATCAAACATCGCCGACTGAAAGCGCGCATACGGGCAAATATGCGTACACATAATTTCCCGCATGTACCCGGCGTTACCCCAGGTGCAGACTGCAAAAAACAGAATAGAGAAGGTCGCCCAAAAACTGGTCTGAAAGGTAAAAAAGTCTATAAACAACTGGCGTACCGGCGTGAAATAGCCAACGAACAGCAGCGCAGTGAGAATGGCTACTGCCCACCAGCAAACCTGTTTGAGGGTTTTGCGCCAGAATTTGTCCCAGTCCATAGGGCGTTCGTCCAGCTTCATTCGCTTGTTACGGCTACCCTCTATTTTTTCCTCAAACCAGGTGTAGATATAGACCCAGGTTGTTTGCGGACACATGAAGCCGCACCACACGCGCCCGGCAAAGGTTGTGACAAAAAACAGCGCGAAGGCGGAGATAATAAACAGGTAAGCCAGCAGTGTCAGATCCTGCGGCCAGAGGGTCAATGAAAACAGAGAAAAGCGCTGCTCACCGATATCCAGCAGTATCGCCTGCTGCCCGTTATACTGAATAAAAGGCAACACCGCGAATAACGCCAGAAAGAACAGGCCGAAGAAACGACGAAATGTCTCAAGCGGGCCTTTAACGGCGCGAACGTAAATGCGACTTCGTGAAGAATGGCGTTTTTTGGTAGCACGGCGAGGCTGGTGGACTTCCACCTTTGATACATTTTTAACCGGAATACGTTCGCTCATGCAAAACCCTTTTGCGTAGAAAAGCGCCCCTATCATAACAGCGCATAATCATAATAGTTTAATGCAGATCAAAAAATCAGCGTACAGCTGGCATTAAACGTCACAGATAAAACTGGAATATGCTGTGATGGCTGAATTCAGCCGGTGCAGATGTTCAAAATTTATCTATAGGTATAAAAATACTTATTTTTCCTACTGTAAAAGTAAACTAACCTTTCATGCATACAGGAGGAATAGATAATTTTTATGATTCGCAAAATACTGGTCTTTATTGAGATTGCCGCTTTAGTGATTGTATTGCGCATGCCGATAGTACAGGACTTTTTGTCCAGTGCTCAGCAAACGGTTACGCATTGGCTTATCACGATAGAAGCGTTGCCTGATAAAATGGCGCTACACGATCTTCGTGAGCAGTCCAGTGGCCTGTATTCTTCAATGCGTCCTTTCCAGCAGGACTATTTTGATTCTGTCACATCAAGTCGTCAGAATGTGAACCATTTTCATAAAACGTATTGTTTAAACGACGATAAAAATCCTTTTATTGCCGGAGACAACCGCCATCAGTTTTGCAGTTATCTGTCCGAATCACCGTTACTGGCAAAACGATAAACGTATTCATCTTCTGTTAAGTTTTCCCAGCATACTCTATACCTGACACACGTTCTGGCAATAGCCCTGGTTAGTATTAAATTATGACCATTAAATGAACTTGCCATGATGAACGTGCTCTAACACCCAGACGTAATCATTCATGTGTCAATCTGTGTGAGGTATCCACAATGGCAAAGTTTGCTGTGGCAATGCTGAGTATTGCCGGGCTGTATGCTGGAACTGCCAGCGCGGCCGCTGAAGTAAGTGTTACCTGGCAGGAGCCCGAGTCTTATCAGGACATCCGCCCCTCCAATCAATCCCGCAAGTCCTTCCGGGAAATGATTTTCAAAGACATGGAAGCATATATTACCGAACTGGCTGAAAAGCTCCCCGACGGTCAGACCTTATCAATGACCGTGACTGACCTCGACCTGGCGGGTGAAGTCTGGCCTGCCAGTTTTCTGGGTGGCGTAGGCGGCGCCGATATCCGGCTGGTCAAGCCGCTATATATTCCACGCATGCATTTTAGTTACACACTTTCAGACGCAAGTGGCGCTACACTACAAAGCGCTGATGTAAAACTAAAAGATATGTCGTTTATGGACAGAGGCACGCGTATCAATCGCCGCTCAGAAAATCTTACTTACGAAAAAGCCATGATCAGAGACTGGTTTGAAAAGACCCTTGAGCAGACCGCCGCTAGGCCGAAATAAAAATGATGGGCTTTGTTTTCGGCAATGAGACCCCTCATTGCCGCATAGAGCCTGCATTTGTGGCTGTTCACTCTGTGCGAGGGTCAAATTTCCGTCACAAATTGTCGATTTTCTGTCACTTTTCTGTAGCAAATCCCTTATAGTCTTCCTGTACCGAAGGATAGTTTTCAAAAAAAGCAGGAACGACAAGAATGAAAAAATCTACCCTGCTGCCCCTGGCATTGTGTTTATCAACACCGGTCAGCGCTGATGTGCTGATTTCGCAATATGTTGAAGGAAGCAGCTATAACAAGGCTCTCGAGCTTTACAATACCACGTCACAACCGCTCTCTCTTACAGGCTATACACTTTCTGTGTATTCAAACGGCCAAACCGACGCCAGCGCCATTATTACGCTGGAAGGAACCGTTGACGCTAACGCCACCTGGGTTATCGCCGATAACCGCAGTGATACAGCATTAAGTCAGTTTGCTCAGCAACTTACATCGCAGAATTTATTCAACGGTGATGATGCTGTAGTACTGACGAAAGACGGCGTGGTGGTAGACAGCCTGGGTCAGGTCGGCTTTCGACCAGACCCGCAGTGGGGAACCAGTCCGGTAAGCACCAAAGATAACACACTGGTGCGCAAACCAACGGTCCATACCGGCGATACTGACCCGTTTGATGTTTTTGCCCCGGCACAGGAATATACCGGACTGGCAAAAGACGATTTTTCCGGTCTGGGCGAGCATACGCTGTCTGATGATGCTGAGCCTGGCGACAGTGATGGTATTCCTGAAGGTGTTTGCACCAACTGTCCGGCACTGGATAAGGTGGCTGACGCTGCTACTTTCGATGCAGCCGCCTATTATGCTGCTGTTCAGTCCCAAATCGAGGCTGGCTATGATATGGCAACTATTCGCGCAACGTTAAGCGATGTGATTGCAGCCGACCAGCGCCAGCTTACCTATTCACAGGTCTGGTCAGCGCTGACTGCAACTGACCAGGATCCGGCTAACCCGGATAACATTATTCTGTTTTATTCGAACCGTTCACTGGCTAAATCCTCGAATGGTTCGGGGGCTGCATCGACCAATCCGGATAACTGGAATCGCGAGCATAGCTGGCCGAAAAGCCATGGCTTTAGCAGCAGCGCAACAGAAGCGTATACGGATATTCAGCATCTGAGACCGACTGATATCTCAGTCAACGCCAGTCGTGGCAACCTTGATTTTGACTTCTCTGACTCGCCGTTAGCCGAGGCGCCGGACAATCGCATCGATGGCGATTCCTTCGAGCCACGCGATGACATCAAAGGCGATGTTGCGCGAATGATGATGTACATGGATGTGCGTTATGAAGGCATGGGTAATGACATTACCCCAGACCTGTCGCTCGTCAATCGCATCACTGATTCCGGCAGCCCTGAACTGGGTAAGCTATGCACCATGATTGAGTGGCATAATGCTGATCCGGTCGATGCCAGTGAACTAACACGTCAGCACGCTATTTATGAGTATCAGGGCAATCGCAACCCGTTTGTGGATAATCCGGACTGGGTAAGCATGTTCTATGATGCAGACAGCTGTGATGACAGCACGCCATCTGAGCCGGAAGAACCGGTTGAGCCGGAGCTGCCAACTGCCGCACCACTGGTGCTCAGCGCTGTGTTTGACGGCCCGCTTAGTGGCGGCGTGCCGAAAGGCATTGAGCTTTATGTTGCGCAGGATATCGCTGATTTGAGCGTATGCGGTGTGGGCTCTGCCAATAACGGTAATGGCTCATCGGGTGAAGAATTTGTTTTTCCTTCTGTTTCAGTCAATGCGGGTGAGTATCTGTATATTGCCAGTGAAAGCACCGGCTTCACGAACTTCTTTGGTTTCGCACCTGATTACACCAGCGGGGCTATGTCGATAAACGGCGACGATGCCATTGAAGTTTTCTGTAATGGTGATCGCATTGACCTTTACGGTGAGACCGACGTTGATGGCAGTGGCCAGGCATGGGAATACGCCGACAGCTTCGCCTATCGCACAGCCGGTGTACCTGATGGTGAGTTCAGTGCCGATGACTGGATGATTCCGGGCAAAGATACGCTGGATGGACAGGCCGATAATGCCACTGCGGTTACACCTATTCCGGTAGGTACCTATAGCCTGAGTCCGGCTCAGCCGTTTTTCTCAGAGTACGTGGAAGGCGGCAGCTACAATAAGGCGCTGGAAATTGTGAACCTGGGTTCTGCAACCCTGTCTTTAGCTGATTATGCAGTACAAATTTTTGCTAATGGCAGCGAAAATGGGAACAGCCCGATCACCTTAAGCGGCGACCTGGCGCCCGGCGATGTATTCGTTCTGGCTAACAACCAGTCTGATGCGCCGGTGACCAGTGTGGCTGACATGCTGACTTCACAGGTTAGTTTTAATGGCGACGATGCGGTGGTATTACTGCATAACGGCGAAATTATCGATGCTATCGGCCAGATTGGTGTCAGAACCGAGTGGGGCAGTGGCGATACCAGCACGAAAGACAACACGCTTCGCCGCAAATCCTCTGTCAGCACCGGCGATGCCAATGCCTATGATGCGTTTGATCCTGCTGTTCAATGGGATGGCTTTGCCAAAAATACCTTTGACGGATTGGGCCAATACGGTAATGGCGATAACGGGGGCGATCCTGAACAGCCTTCAACCTGCTACGCGCCCGCTACCCTGATTCATGAAGTGCAGGGTGATAGCTTTTCCTCGCCGCTGGCTGGTCAGACTGTTGAGGTAGAAGCGGTGATTACTCATATTACGCCAGATCTCAGTGGCTTCTTCATTCAGGAAGAAGATCAGGATGCTGATACCAATCCGGCGACCTCTGAAGGGGTATTTGTCTATGCACCCGGTGATAACAGTGCATTGATGGCTGGGGACGTAGTGCGCTTTACCGCCAGTGTTTCTGAGCGTTATGGCCGAACCCAGCTTAGTGTTCAGTCAACCCCTCAGGTATGTGGTACAGACAGCGTTTCTGCGGTAACTCTGAGCCTGCCAGTAAATGATGAAGCTGACTTTGAGGCGGTTGAAGGCATGCTGATTTCTAATCAGTCTGACTGGGTAATAAACAATGTTTATAGCTACAGTCAGTATGGTGAGGTAACTGTATCTTCTGAGCGTTTGTTCATTCCTACTCAGCTTTTTGCGCCTGATTCTGAACAGGCCGACGCACTGGCAGCTGCAAACGCGCGCGATATGCTGATCATTGATGATAATGCCGATGGTAGTGGTAATTCACAGTATCTGCTTGGTGCCGGAGGCATAGATCCCTACAACCCGATTCGTCTGGGCGACAAGGTGTCTCAGGTTGTGGGTGTGATGGATTACGGGTTTTCAAATTATCGCGTGCGTCCGCTGGGTTTAGTGGATGTTGTGAAGGAAAATGCCCGTACCGATGAGCCAGAGCTTGTGGAAGGAAACCTGACACTGGCCAGTTTCAATGTACTGAACCTGTTTAATGGTAACGGTCAGGGAGAAGGCTTCCCTACCTCTCGTGGTGCCGATACCGTGGCGGAATATGAACGTCAGCTTGAGAAAATTGTCAGCGCGATGTTAGAGCTGGATGCTGATGCTATCGGCCTGATGGAAATTGAAAACGACGGTTTTGGTCCGCTGAGCATGATTGCACAGCTCACCGATGCACTGAATCAGCAAACCGGCGCTGATGTTTATGCCTTTGTTGATGCCGGTGTCGAAACCATTGGTACCGACGACATCACCACCGGTCTGCTTTATCGCAAAGACAGGGTGGCGCCAGTTGGCAGTGCGAAAATTCTGACACCGCAAAACAGCATCAGTGACGAAAACGGCCCGTTATTTACTGACCGTAACAGACCGGCACTGACACAGCGCTTCACCCATAAAGACACCAATCGCGAATTTGTTATCAGTGTTAATCACCTGAAATCAAAAGGTTCGTCATGTGGCGCCGGTGATGACGATCCCCTTGCCGGTAACTGTGATGTAACCCGCACGCGAGCCGCGATTGCACTGAATACCTGGCTGGAAGCCCAGTATGCAGATGTATCGAAGGTGATAATGGGTGACATGAATGCCTACGCGCAGGAAAACCCAATCACTTACCTGACCAGTTCAGGCTATACCAATACACTGGAACAGGTAGATGGTAAAAAGGTCTATACCTATACCTTCCGTGGTGAGTCCGGCACGCTGGATTATCAGTTAGTGAGCGGTACTATGAAAGAAGCATTAACTGATGCGACAGCATGGCATATCAACGCTGATGAAATGCCGGCAGTCGACTACAACAGTGAATACAAGCCAGACGCATGGCTTAATACCCTGCTGTATCGTGCCTCTGACCATGATCCGGTTGTAACCAGTTTTAACCTGACCCTGCTGGGCGATATGGATGGTGACGGCGATGTCGATACCTCTGACTTCCGCCTGTTCATTAAAGCTGTGCTGTTTAAGCAGCCTGTCGACCCAGAGCTGGATTTGAATAATGATGGGCGTGTAAATAACAAAGATGTACGTTTCTTCCGCGACCTGTGCACCCGTAAAGGATGCAAACGTGAAGACCGCGGGCGGGGGCGTGCAAAGGTAAGCAGTTTGCGTTCATTGTTTAACTAAAAGCGCATTACCTTTTAAAAAACCAGGCAACAGCCTGGTTTTTTTATCTCTGACAATCTGACTGACTATTACGGTCGTTAAATTATGATCTTCGAATACGTTAACTGCTTAATATTAAAACTGTATTTACGTTGTCTCACTGCTATGCTTTGACAATCACAACGAAGAGGAAAGCTATGCGATATTTCACACTTGCGCTGGGTATGCTTGCGTTTACTGCTCATGCCGAGGATATTTCGGTAAAATCTCCGGACGGCGATTTAGTTCTGACATTTTCAGATGAAAATGAACTGGCTGAGTATTCGCTGACATTCAAGGGTAAAAAACTGATTGATGCCAGTAAGCTGGGCTTTACCTTTGAACAGGCACAGCCGATGTATCGTGACTTTTCGGTAAAAGAGATCAGCCGTGATAAGCATGATGACACCTGGGAGCAGCCCTGGGGCGAACAGCGTATCATCGAAAACAAGTATAATGAACTGGCTGTGGAGTTTACGCATACCGATGATGCGCAGCGCAAGTTTGTGGTTCGCGCCCGTGTTTTTGATGATGGCATCGGCTTTCGCTACGAAGTCCCTGGTGGTGGGCAGCGCAACATTACGCGCGAACTGACACAGTTTCACCTGACTAATTCAGACAATGCTACAGCTTATTGGATCCCCGGACAGGGCCGTGAGCGCTATGAATACCTTTACCGTGAAACGCCTTTGCAGGACGTAGATCTGGCGCACACCCCGTTCACCGTTAAATATGAAGACGGCACGCATCTGGCCATTCACGAAGCGGCACTGGTTGATTACGCCGGAATGAGTCTGCAGCGTCAGGATGGAGGCCGTTTAGAGGCTAATCTGGCTCCGCGGGCTGATGGTACACTGGTGCATAAAGAAGGCAGCTTCACCACACCGTGGCGCACTGTAACTGTGGGTGAACAAGCGGTTGATCTTATCAATTCCTACATTTCACTTAACCTCAATGAACCTAATAAACTGGGTGAGGTTGATTGGATTAACCCGGGTAAATATGTTGGCATCTGGTGGGGCATGCATATCGGCAAATACACCTGGGGCTCTGGTGAGAAACATGGGGCAACCACCGAACGTACTAAAGAATATATGGACTTTGCCGCCAAATATGGCTTTGACGGAGTATTAGTGGAAGGCTGGAATAAAGGCTGGGATGGCAACTGGATCGAAAACTCTCAGCTATTCAGCTTTACCGAGAGCTATCCGGACTTTGATATCAAAGCGGTAACTGATTACGGTAAGAAAAAAGGCGTTACGCTTATCGGTCACCACGAGACTTCTGGCGGTATCACCAACTATGAAGAGCAAATGGAAGATGGCTTCAAGTTGTATCAGGACCATGGTGTAGAGCAGATTAAAACAGGTTATGTGGCATTTGGTCAGAACCTGAAACGTCGGGATGAAAACGGCGTGATGCGCTATGAATTTACTGACAGCCAGCCTGTGGTCAATCACTTCATTAATAATGTCAGTACAGCGGCAAAATACGAGCTGGCTATAAACACGCACGAATCAGTGAAAGACACGGGGCTACGTCGTACCTATCCTAACTGGATTTCACGGGAAAGTGCGCGCGGGCAGGAATACAACTCGGGTGCTGGTGCGCCTAATCCGGCTAATCATATTCCTACCATGTCATTCACCCGCATGCTGGCCGGCCCTATGGACTTCACACCAGGCATTTTCGACTTCGATTATAAGCGTCCTGAAGTGCCGGAAAACGATACGGCCGACTTTGTACGCCGCCCGATGTCAACATTAACGCGTCAGCTTGCACAGTACGTTGTATTGTACAGCCCTATTCAGATGGCGGCGGATTTACCGGAGAATTATCTTGAACATAAGCAGGCCTTCCAGTTTATTCAGGATGTCCCTACCGACTGGGAAAAAACTGAAGCGCTGCAGGGTGAAGTTGGCGACTTTATCGTTATTGCCAGACAAGAGAAAAAGCACAGGGACTACTCAGGTGATGACTGGTACCTTGGCGCTATTACCAATGAAGAGCCCCGGACTGTCACGGTAAAACTGGATTTTCTTAAATCAGGGCAAAAATATGAAGCCCAGATCTATCAGGACAAGCAGGATACGCAGTGGAAAGATAACCCGTATGCAATGAGTTATGAGACAAAAACCGTTACTGCGAAAGACAGCATCGACTTGTATCTGGCGAATGCTGGTGGTGCCGCTGTGCGGTTTAAGGCGCTGAACTAGTTCGGTAGATATTTATCGATATAAAAAAAGCCCCGCTGGTACGGGGCTTTTTGTTATCCGGTATACGCGAGATCAAAGATAATCGAACTCACTACCTGAAATTGACAGTACCGACGCTTTTCCTGCTTTCATCGCTACTTTGTGAGCATCACGACGCGGTAAAATGCGAGCGATATAAAAGTCTCTGGACTTGGCTTTTGCACTGGCGATAGTTTGGTTTTCACTACGTGATGCGCTATCTGCCATGCTATACCAAAGTACGCCAATCAGAGAATAAGCGGTGTAGGCAAGGTAATCGCACGCGGCACTGGCGACATCGGCCGGATCCAACGCCAGACAATCGGCTGAACTTGCACGCCAGTCATCCAGTAATGCCTGAGCCTGTGCTTTAACAGTGTCATCCTGAATATTTTCAACCAGCTTACCAAACTCGATATAAGTGGTTTCCATCATCTGGCCCTTATCGCGGGTCAGCTTTCGACCGATAAGATCCAGCGCCTGAATACCATTGGTGCCTTCATAAAGCTGCGCAATACGTACGTCACGCATTAGCTGCTCCATACCCCATTCACGAATATAACCGTGGCCGCCAAGTACCTGAACCCCCAGACTACTCGCTTCCAGTCCCATATCGGTCATAAAGGCTTTACACACCGGCGTTAAAAATTGCAGCACCTGACCTGCGGTATTCTTGTCTTCATCATTGCCCAGGCGTTCAATGTCCATATACTTTGAATACAACACCGCAAGCGCCCGGCAGCCTTCAGTCTGTGTTTTCTGGGTTAACAACATGCGTGCCACATCGGGCTGAAAAACAATGGGGTCGGCTTTTCCGTCAGGATTCTGAACACCCTGTGGCGCACGCGACTGCACCCGCTCACGAGCGTATTCCAGGGCACCCTGAAAAGACGCCTCGGCTGCGCCCAGACCTTCCAGACCGACCTGAAAGCGTGCGTCGTTCATCATTGTGAACATGCAAGCCAGACCTTTGTTTTCCTCGCCAATCAGCCAGCCTTTGGCGCCATCATAATTCATTACACAGGTGGGGCTGCCTTTAATACCCATCTTATGTTCGATACTGCCGACAGAAACCGCATTGGCCTCGGCAGGCTCATTGTTATCATCCAGCAGAAATTTAGGAACCAGGAATAAGCTGATGCCTTTAACACCTGCAGGTGCATCAGGCAGACGGGCCAGTACCATGTGGATAATGTTGCTGGTCCACTCGTGGTCGCCACCGGTGATAAAGATTTTATTTCCGGTAATGGTATAACTGCCATCATCCTGCGGCTCAGCTTTAGTATTTAGCAGTGCCAAATCGGTACCAGCGTGAGGTTCAGTCAGGTTCATTGTACCGGTCCACTCACCGCTTATCAGCTTAGCCAGATACTGTGACTTAAGTGCTTCGCTGGCATGGCGTGTCACGGCAAGAACGGCGCTTTCCGTAAGCATGCTGGTCAGGCGCCAGCTCAGGTTGGCAGAATGAAGCATTTCATGTACCGGTACAGCCATCGAATAGGGCAGCTCCTGGCCATCATAGTCGGCCGAACCCAGCATGCTGTTCCAGCCATTTGCGATATATTCTTTATATGCCTCAGCAAAACCGTCAGGGGTGGTCACCTTGCCGTTTTCAAGCTTACAGCCTTGCTCATCACCAGTGCGGTTTAGCGGTGCTATCACATCTTCGGCGAACTTCGCGCCCTGAGAGATAACTTCATTAGCAAGTTCAAAGTCGAAGTCGCTGATACCCAGCTGTTGATAGTGTGTGTCTAATGACAACCACTCTTTAAGCAGAAACTGATAGTCTGCCATAGGGGCCTGATACTGAGGCATAACCCACTCCTATTAAATTTAAACGGGTGTTTGAATTTGCAATTATACGCACAATTTACGCACCGCCAAGCATCGGTCGCTGATTTATAAAAAATTTAACTTCCATCCATTTAACTGTGCGTTAATCTAAAAACCATCATCACCACTACGCTGTAGTGCCCGGTTAATAAGCCTGAGTTGATTAATAATCATTTTGCTAATTACCGTTATAGCAACGGGGTGGAAAGAACGCCATCGGGTACTACCAAAATGCATCGAGGCACGTGTATGAACCCAGTCAGTCCGACAAAGCTACTTCATAGTAAATGGACAGCCGTGCGGCATGTGAACAAAGAAAAGCACTTCACCGTTACTGAAGTTGAATATAACGAAGCGGGTGCTGTTGTTCATTGTGTGATTGAGGCAATACACTCAAACAATGAATATGCAATTGACTGGCGTGAACTTAAGAAAACCGATAACTGGCGTCAGGGCTGGAAGTAAAAACATCTCACGGAATACAGCCTGTTACCTTTGCTTCGGGGTAAGAACATATTTTTGTATAAAGGCCTGCATGTCATCTGCCACTGGCAAATCATCAGGATTAGCCCAGCTTAATGCGGCGACGGTTCCGGTATGTTCGCCCTTATCATAAATGTAGGTACTGACCTGGCCATCCACCGATTCTATTTTTGCCTTTAGTCGTTTCAGGTTCTGCTCGTGCACCGTCTTATCATTTGATGAATACATCAGCGCAAACGGGGGCTCACCACCATCGATATAATGGGTGACAACCATTTTGTCGAACTGTTCGGGCGGGCCAAACATATCCCGAAGGTCATCTGCTTTAGGCGTAAAGTCATACGGACCGTTCATTCCTACAAATGCATCAATGCCTTGTGGATCGCCGCCGGCTTTTTTCAGATAACTTTCGTCGGCTACCACTAATGCACCAATATGCGCACCTGATGAGTGTCCACTGATAATTAATTGTTCACTGCCGCCGTACTTTTGAATATTGTTTTGTATCCACGCCACCGCTGCTGCAGCATCATCAACAAATGTCGGAAATTTCACTTCCGGGTACAGCCTTGTATTAGGTAATACCGCTACATAACCCATCGAGGCCAGGCGTATGCCGACAAACTGATACTGATCTTTTGAACCAAAGCTCCAGCGGCCACCATGAAAAAATATCACAACTGGCGCAGTGCCTTCATCCAGGTCCTCAGGGACGAAAATATCCAGCTTTTGACGGGACGCAGTGCCATAAGCAATATTTTCGGTGATATCACCATCAAAAGTGAGTGTGGTGGTGTTAGCCGTGGCAAACATCAGTTTTGCACAGCCGCCCAGTAGCACGGTAGCGAATATAATCAGGAGCAGTTTCATACACATTTCTACTGTATCGCAAACAGAAAGTTCATGCGTGAAGCAGCTAACTCGCTGGTATTACAGCAAATTAATAATCCCCTGCGATGATCGGATGATAGCTCTGGTTCAAATATCCAGAGTAAAAGCATGCGCGTAAGCCAGAAAACACGGGCTTTAGTACAGCGGTTACGGTATGCGTGCTGTTATACAGTATTCATGTCTGGCTGTACCGTGACACTGGATTCAGCAGACTAAACCTTCAATAAGGATTTAGAAAACGATTGAATTAAAACAACATGAAGTGGATGACATTTCAGGGGGAATGGCGGTCGCAGTGTGGGCACTGTTTTTGACTGACTACGGGGCAGGTGCTTTTGGTCATATCGGTAGCTGGCTAGGCTCGTCCTTGTATGATGCTGCTCACAACATTCCCTAACAGTTTTCGGGGCCATTTATGTTGGCCCCGGCTTTCAAGGAAAAGATATGAAGGAAAAGAGTAAAATAGAAAAGATAGGCTATTGGTTCTTTTGTACTTGTGTGTTTTTAATGCTGATGGATTATATGTTCTTTAAATCATAGTACTTTTAAAAAGACAAAAATCTTACCCAATGATTGCTCAATTTGAGGCATGGGTATCACATTGCTGGTGTAGCAGACGTCATAAGTGGAATACGTTTCGAACAACTTCTCATTTGCGGCTATGTTGTGGCCAAGGGCAGCATTTCCAGTCAGTCAGAACGATGTTTTTTAATACGCTACTACAGTTGGTAAAGCCTGCCTTACCATCAAATATCAGGTGATTTTTTCACCCGTTCTGATAAAGTAGATAGCGATAAATACTTAAATTTCAAACGCTCACGCATTTTTGGCAGAACAATTGTTACCCTTTTCTTTTTCTGCTTTTTAAGCGTAGTGTTATGGCTGCCATCCTCAGATAAAAACGAATAACCATTGATGTGCGGCCTGTGATCCATGCGATGGATCAGTACAGGATGTTAATTTATAAAAGGAAGTACATCATGTTGAAGCCGATAAGGTTACTTGCAATGGCTATGGCGGTGAGTGGGTGGCTGTTTTGTCTCCCCGCGCTGGCCAGCGAATCCCCTCCCGTTACCCTTGATTCACTTGATAAAAGCATGGCCGAACTGGTCAAAAAAGAAAACCTTCCCTCACTGTCCTACGCAATTGTTCAACCTGATAAACCTGCGCATATAAAAACGATAGGCTCGTTACAAAAAGGGCAGGAAACTCCGGTTACCGCCGACACCGCTTACCGAATTGCTTCTATAAGTAAAATGTTTGTAGGGATTGCGGCAATGCAGCTTATTGAGGAGGGGAGGATAGATCCCGATTCGAACGTTGCCGAAGTGCTGCCAGAATTCGAATTTGAAAATCCTTGGGAAGCAACACACCCGTTAAAAGTTAAACATTTGTTGGAAAGCACAACAGGCTTTGACGAAATGTCGCTGGCAGAATTTGTGTATGATAATCAGCCAGTGATGCCTTTAACTGAAGCGTTGCGTTTTCAGCCTGACAGTCATATCAGCCGGTGGGCTCCCGGTACTCGCCATTCCTATTCAAACACCGCTGCGGCGGTTACCGCGCTGCTTATTGAAAAAGTCACGGAGCAGCCTTTTACCGACTATGTGCAAACCGAGATATTCACACCTTTAGGCATGAATCACACATTTTACGGCACCGCGCTTGAGTCGGTCACGATGGCAGAAGGACATAGTGGGGGCAATATCGTAGAGCACGACCATTTACTGATGTACCCCGCGGGGGGCGCCTCATCTAGCATTAGTGATATGCAGCGTCTACTGACCTTTTTTACAGAACGGGGAAAGCCGTTGCTAAATGCTGAATCCATCAAGCGTATGGAGCAATCTCAAACCACCAATGCGGGTAAATTTGATGCCGGGTATGGGGTCTATAACTTCTCTCGTTATTATGATGGCTGGGGATATCGGGGCCACGATGGCTCGTTACCCGGATGGACGTCGGAGCTGTCTTATTTACCTGACAACGGGACCGGCTTTGCGCTACTCCTTAATGATGAAAACCCCAGGGCATTCTATAAAGCTGCAAGATTGCTGGCAGACTTTATCGCACAGGAGAATACTGTACCGACTGTAAAGGCGGAACCGGTACCCCAGCGGTGGCAGGAACTGTCAGGTTACTATCGTCTTATCAATCCGCGTATAGAAAAGCAGTATTTTATCGAGAGAATAGCTTCGCCTGTTTTAATTGATATCAACGATGAGGGTGCACACCTTTCTATGGTGGCAAATCCTGGCTGGCAACGAGATATTGTTTATGTTGGCAATGATATTTGGAGCAATGATAAGGGAGAGATTGTAATGACCAGCGCCACCGATCCGGTAGCTGGAGACGTCATTCATTACGGTGATCGGGTTTTCGTTACGACCTCTGCATTTGGCGCTATAGCAGATAAGGTTATATTTTTGGCGTGGTTTCTGACGCTGGTTATTACTGTAGTTTACACGCCTGTCTGGCTGATCAATAAGGCACGAGGTAAAATAGTCGGCGCCCATAGCCTGCAGCTGCGTAAATGGATGTCTTTATCTGCCCTGATTGCCGTGGCGTTTTTAGTCTTAATCGGTGTAGGGCTCAGCAATCCTTTTGACAATCTCGGTGGACCGGGGCCCATTTCCGTGGCGCTGTTTATTGCGTCAATCCTGTTAGCTATAGTCACATTATGGGCATGCTGGAAACGCATTAAATATCGTGGTCCATCAACGTCACGCTGGCTGCGCGGCTTTGTAGCTGTCTATCTTGCGCTTCAGCTGGTGGTAGTCATTTACCTGGCGTATTTTGGTGTGATTGGGCTGGTAAGCTGGACATAAACGTTATGGCACTGAGCGGCAGTTTCGACGCCGCTCAGTTTACTTGATCATTTGCAGGCCGTTGAATAGGTACAAGCCAGTTACGCGCTGACAGAATCGTATACCACCACCTTTTTCCACAGGTGGCTGTAATCTTCAATAAATTTTTTGTGAAGTGGATGGCTCTGGTAAGCGTTCTGATCTTCAATACTGTCAAACATCATCATTTCAGATACCTGATAACTAGAGTCAATGACATCCCGTGACTCAGTAGCAGCAGGCACACCCACATGCAGGGCCTGGATATGTTTAATCTCACGTAAGCTGTTTAAACCCTTCACCAAAGATTCCCGGTCCTCGGCGGAGTCAGGATTATTAAGCCAGAAATACACCATATGAACCACCGACGACACACCTTTACAGGAAGAGGAGCCGTGTGCGCTCACCGGCAAC
Organism: Salinimonas iocasae; assembly: GCF_006228385.1. Classification (GTDB taxonomy): domain Bacteria; phylum Pseudomonadota; class Gammaproteobacteria; order Enterobacterales; family Alteromonadaceae; genus Alteromonas; species Alteromonas iocasae. Next base: position 3,223,538 of record NZ_CP039852.1, on the reverse strand, counting down.
GCGGTGGCGGCACATATTGACCCGGCTGCCATACCGGCGAATGATAAAAATTTTCGTCTGGCTGGGTGTTTCATAGGCAATTCCTTTGTGTCATATAAACGATAGCGAACCACCTATAGGAAGTTGCTTTAGCATCAAGCAGGTTGTGATTCGCTTAAGCCACAATATACCAACTCTTTCGCAAGTGCTATCCAGTGTCACCACACTTGCTTTTTAAGCATGCGTTGGTCATGCTTGAGCGAAAATTTTTAACCTAAAAAGGGTGGCAATGTCCTACGTATCTCCGGTGTGTGTGGTAACTGGCGGGAGCCAGGGAATCGGGCTGGCTGTCAGCGAGAAAATGTCGGCAAATGGCTATCGGGTGTTCAATCTGGATTTGGAAGATTTTGCTCGTCCGGTGGAGCATGGTCAGTGGCTTCAGTGCGATGTGGCTGATACTGAACAGGTCAGGCAGTGCATAAGTCGGGTAGTTGAGCAGGCTTCACGTATTGATGCGCTGGTATCCAATGCTGGCATTCACTTTTCCGGCACTATTGAGCAAACCAGCGAGGCGGAGCTGGACCGCGTTTTTGCTATCAATGTGAAAGGTGCCTATGCCGCCATTCAATCCGTACTTCCGGTAATGAAGTCACAGCGCGAGGGCGCAATTGTTGTTATGGGATCTGATCAAAGCCTGGTGGGTAAGCCGGGTTCATTTGCTTACAATCTGTCAAAAGCCGCACTCGCATCTATGGTGAAAACGACGGCGTTGGACTATGCCGAATACCGCATCCGGGCCAATGCTGTTTGTCCTGGCACCATCGAGACCCCGCTGTTTCATAATGCCATTAATCGTTATGTTGAAAAGTCAGGGGCAAATAAGGATGACGTGGTAGCTGACGAAGCTTCACAGCAGCCCCTTGGTCGCTTAGGCCAGCCAGAAGAAGTTGCAGAACTGGTATTATTTCTGGCGGGTGGAAAGTCTGCGTTTATTACCGGTAGCCTGCAGGTTATCGATGGGGGCTACACTGCGCGTTGATGTATCCGTTAATTGATTCACACGTACACTTGTTCGACCTTGAAAAAGGTGAGTATCACTGGCTGCAAGCCGAAAATGCACCTCACTGGCCTGATAAACACCTCATCAGGCGCTCATTTTCTCAACAGGACATCAGCCTGACCGACCCTGTTCACTTAAGCGGTATCGTTCATATTGAGGCAGGGTATGACAACAACATGCCGTGGCGTGAGATTGAATACCTGGAGCACTCGGCTTCACTGCCGTTACGGACAGTTGCCGGGGCTGATATTACCGACGCCAATTTTTCAGATACGCTGGCTAAACTGGCGGAATTACATAGTGTTTGTGGTATACGGCATATTCTTGATGAGCAGGCGGTGTCTGTACTCAATCATCCTCGTACGCTTGAAAGTTTTAAGCGGTTAGCAAAAAGAGGCTGGCATTTTGAAGCGCAATTTTCTGCCAGTGACAGCCAGGCTACTCGCGCCCTGCTTCACGTTCTGAATACAACCGGTGTCAAATGTATTATCAACCACGCCGGTATGATACCTGGTGAGACGGTGGATGATCCTGTATGGCGAGATAGTCTGCAGCATCTGGCGCAAAATCCGAATGTGGCAATCAAGGCGTCGGGGTGGGAAATGATGGGCTCGACGCGGCAGTGGAACACAGGTCAGGTGGCTGACATTATCGACACGCTTATCACGTTATTTGGTATGCAGCGGGTCATGCTGGGCAGCAATTTTCCGCTGTGTCTGTTTAGTTGTGACTATCCTGCTTACTGGCAGCGCCTGGTTAATAGTCTTCCTGCAGTGCACCTGAGCGCACTTTTGAATGAGAACGCCCATCGCTGGTATCGCTTTTAGCCAGTCTCAACCAGATTAAAAATCAGTAACAACCAGTCAGTATGTTGCTGCGTAAAAAGTGTATTACCACGCAGGCCGAGCTTATGCACAAATATATTCTTATAGTTTTTTTCACAGGTCTCATCACTGGGTGCTCCAGTGGTGACTGGCGTACTGCAAGTCGCGAACCGGCGGGCATTGCGCCGGAGCCTTCTAAAACTCCTCAGGCTGTTATTGAGGTGTACGCGGCTGATGCATTCAGTTGGAAAGGCTGGTTTGCTGTGCATACCTGGATTGCTACAAAAGCACCGGATGCGCAGGACTATACCGTCTATGAGGTCGTGGGCTGGCGTACAGATCGTGGGCTGCCTGCACTCAAATCTTACCGTACCAGTACACCTGACAGATTCTGGTATGGCGCAAAGCCAGAAAAAATACTGTCATTAACGGGGGATAAGGCGGCTTCGCTCATTCCTGATATTGAGCAGGCAGTAGATGCGTATCCCTGGGCTGACGAGTATCAGGTATTTCCCGGTCCCAACAGCAATACGTTTCCGGCATGGGTCGCCCGGCAAGTGCCCGAGTTGGGGCTGGAAATGCCATTTAGGGCTATCGGCAGTGGCTATGCTGACGACTAAAAAAAGGGAGTAGTCACTCCCTTTTTGAATGGTATGCCTTATCTTAAATAGCGTTATTTCAGTGACGTAATCGTCATATAAGGTGAGCGATAAACAATGTCGTCGTTCAGCTCAATGCCCAGTCCCGGCGTGTCCGGTGCGCTGATGTAGCCATTTTCAGGCTGGAAATCCTGTATACATAATTCACGGTTCCAGTGTTTCGTGGCATAGGTATGATGCTCATGTATCAGAAAGTTTGGAATGGCAGTTTCCAGGTGCAGGGCAGCTGCAGTAGCCACCGGTCCGCCACACACATGGGCTTGTATACGCACATCGTAAATGTCCGCATAATCACAGACTTTTTTCGTTTCAGTGAAGCCACCACACAAACCAACATCGGGCTGTAATACATCCAGTGACTGATCTTCCAGATACGGGCGGATATCCCAACGGTTATATAACCTCTCTCCGCCTGCGATTGGCACATTCACACGACGGGCGACTTTGTCATGTAGCTTGGCGTTAAGATAATTCACAGGTTCTTCGTAATACAAACAGCCTATGTCTTCAACAATATCAGCCAGTTGAATGGCGGTTGAGGCGCCCAGTAAGCTATGACATTCAAATATAATGTCGCCTTCATCGCCCATAGCATCGCGGATAGCCTGCAATCTGGCGCGGAACAGTTTCATTTCTGATTTGGTGAACAGCTTAGTGCGATCAAAATGGGTAACGCCGTCTTTATCATAAACAATCGGGTCAACCTTGATGGCATCGTAGCCCTCGGCCATGGCTTTTTCCGCCGCGCGACCGTACTCTTCAGGCGCATTCAGTTTGGTAATGTCTTTATCCCAGTCAAACTGAAGCTGACTAGCGTAACAGCGAAGTTTATCGTTGGTGCGACCACCGAGCAGGTCATATACGGGCACGTTAAGCGCTCGTGCGCGGATATCCCACAGCGCGGTGTCAATGGCGCTCATAGCTGCATATATGACAGGGCCGCCGCCCAGTCCCCAGAAGCTTTCCCGCAACATGCGACTCCACAGGTGCTCGGTATTAAACGGGTTCCAGCCAATCAACATGGCTTCGGCAATCTCTTTAATCATATGCGCAGCAGCACTATGACCCAAATCATAGGCCAGACCAGCCTCACCTACACCGGTAATGCCCTCATCTGTGTAGACTCTGACAAACACAGGGTTCCATGGCGGACGATCCGGACATTCAATATCAAAAATTTCTACTTTGGTAACTTTCATTTTTTATCCTGTATTACTGGGCGTTATTCGCAAAACCCGGGGTCCATCTTCCATACTTTTCTTAGCATCGCTGGCCAGGCTTTCTGTCCACCGGTCTGGCCAGAGTGCACTTTACTGGCCTGATCATAAATACCATCGACAATAGATTGTGGAACAGGGATAACCTCGCGCCCTGAATTCATGAGTTCTACCTGAATTTCACAGGCGCGTTGCAAGTCATAAAACCGCATAAAGGCATCGCCCACTGTTGTACCAAGTGTCAGGCCACCATGATTAGGCAGCAGCATGTGGTTGGTGTCACCCAGGTTTTGCTGCAGACGTACCCGTTCATCATCGTTCACAGCCAGCCCTTCATAATCGTGATAACTTAATGAAGGCAAAGAGAACAATGAATACTGACTCCACGGCTGAAGCCCACCTTTAAGTGATGCCACGGTGATGGTGGCTTTTGTGTGCAGATGCACAATGCATTTGGCATCGCTGCGCGCTTCGTGAATAGCGCTATGGATAGTAAACCCAGCAGGGTTGATAGCATAGGGCGTGTCATCCTGGATATTACCCTGCAAGTCGACTTTCACCAGGTTTGAGGCAGTGACCTCGTCAAAGGTGAGTCCGAACGCGTTAACCAGATAGTACTCGGTATCAGGTACTTTCGCTGAGATATGCGTGTAAATCAGATCTCCCCATCCCATGTCAGCGACCAGACGATAACAGGCTGCCAGATCGACCCGGGTTTTCCACTCGGCGTCACTTACATTGCCCTTTAAGCTGAAAGCGGCTAATTCAAACACAACCGGAATTCTCTATTTTTTCTAAAACAGGGGTATAACGCTACCAGAGGGAAGGGTGGTTCACAATTGGCGAATGGCGCTCAGGCCGGAACAATTGCCCTGATTTGGCGATTGGGGAAAGTATCGCGCGGCGGGTGCCGCGCGTTAATACAACTATTTTGCCTGCGCTTCGGTGGTAATACGCAGCATGACTTCATCAGAAACATTCGGTACGTACTTATCGATACCAAAATCTGAACGCATGATGGTTGTCGTTGCGTCAAAGCCAATGGCCTGCTTTTTCGTCATCGGATGCTGACCCTGCTTGTTCAGTGTCACATCAAAAGTAACCGGTTTTGTTGTGCCTTTGATGGTCAGATCGCCATGCACTTTATATTCATCGTTACCGGCTTCTTCAACGCGGGTACTTTTGAATGTCGCTTCAGGGTACTCATCAACATTGAAATACTCTTCGTTCATGAATTCATTGGTGAGCTTTTTCACGTAAGAATCGACAGTATCTACCGGAATAGTGACATTGATACTTGATGCGCTGGCATCTTCATCGTCAAAGGTAATGGTGCCCGATGCATCGTCAAACGTTGCAGTTGGATTGGAAAAACCAAAGTGGCTCCAGCTTGCAATAACGCTGGTATGGTCCGGGTCAATGTTATACGTTGTAGACTCAGCGAAAGCGGCAGGTGTCATAAGCACTGCAGACATTGCAGCCGCCAGAAGCGGTTTATTCATTACTTTCATCCAGTATTTCCTTTTGATTAATCTGTGATTTGTCACACATTGATAATCAGACAGTACCGTTTCGGTTCAGCAAAGAAATATCAAGTTTTGGGATAAAACGTTTCAATAAGACGAACTTAGGCTTTCTCAATTAATTGCCACACATTAATCCTTGCTTCGCACTGACCTTTTAACCCGCCTTTTACCTCTGAGTCCTGAACTTGTTTAAGCTGATAGAAGGGCGCATAGAAAGTCTCAATCTCAGCAGCGGGGACACTGAAAGGCGGTCCATCCATATGAGCCTGGTCATAGGTGAAAGTGATCACAAGCTGAGGTGCGGTATCGGTGATAGCTCGCAAATGTTCAGTATATTTTTTTCGCATTGAATCAGGCAGGGCGACCAGGGCCGCACGGTCATATATGCCATCTATGCGCCCGATGCTGTTACCGGTCAGCTGAAAAATATCACCGGTGAATACCTGAATGCCGGGGGCGGTATAGATTTTTCCGGATGCTGTATCCTCTACCGCGGGTTGGGTCTGTAATTCTTCAAAAAGCTGTTTAACGGCGAGTTCGCTAAGCTCAGCACCGACAACTTTAAACCCTTCTTTAAGCAGCCAGTGAATATCCCGGGTTTTACCGCAAAGCGGAACAAATACCCGACTACCGGAAGGTAAATCAAGGCCACTAAAATGCCGAGTCAGGCCCGGATTATACTCTTTTTCGTGAAAGCCAATCTCATTGGTTTCCCATTTGTTGTGCCAGAATGTTGCTTCCATCTTGCGCTCCTTATCAATCTCCGATGAGGATAGCGCGATTTTACCACTGGCTGAAGATCGCAGATAAAATAGCTTATCGAAGTGAAATGGAGGCGGAGTCTCAGCGTTACAGTGCGATTTGGGGGAGGCAGGTACTGCAAGGCTCCTGCATATGGTAAAAGAAATGACTTACTCGTTGCGTGGAAGCATTTCCTGCAACAATACTGTGCTCATGATTGTGCGATATTCTGCACGATCACCACTTTCGTTTTCCATTTTTTCCATACTTTTTTTGGCCCATTCCATATACTCGCCACGGCGCTTGTCATTTTCATCTTCTGATGCCCAGTCTTTGAACTGACGAACAATATAGATGTCCGGCTCATCAGCGCGGGCGTGTACGTTATACAACACGGTATAGCTTTCCAGCCAGCCCTTGGAAACGGCAAATTCCATGCTTTTACGCCACTCAGCAGCTAACCACTTGCTGTATTTAAGACCTGCGCCATCCTCAGTCTTGATGCCGGTTACTTCCCAGTAGTTACCGCCTTTAAACGGGGGTTGATGGTCATCAGCATAGGCATTTTGAATAGTTAAAAAACTAAATACACAAAATAAGACACCTCCAATCACGTGTTTCTTCATCGTCGTATCCTCATTTCAGACCTGCAACATTACAGGCTGAACTACAAAAATAGTTCGATATATTAGATATGTCTAATTTTAGGGCCGATGTCCTCGCTACTCAGCAACTTACTACAAAGTAATGTAAAGGCTGGACAGGCAGCAAAAGGTTCTTAGCTGTCAGGCTTTTAAAATCATGGGTATAATAATACTTAAACCAAGCAGTACAAATGACCAGCAAACCAGCGCGCCAAGCAGTGATGTGCCAGCACCTTTCACAGAAGGTAATGTTTTGGGAATAGCGTCGGGGCGCACTGATGCAATAAGCAGGGCGACAACAACAGTGACAGTAAAACCAATGACATTCCACCAGAACCAGAATAGCGGAATGTCCAGAATCCACAGCAGGATATTACAGACCACTCCGGCAGTCAGGCCGATATTGACTGCACGAGAAGACGTGCGGCGGGTATGGATCCCCAGCAGAAAGGTAGCCAGCACGGGACCATAGAATACTGAGCCGATTTTATTGATTGCCTCTATGACTGTAGGGGCAATATCGCCGGCATAGAGGGACAACACCAGGGTAACGATACCCCAGCCGATACCCGCCAGGCGAGCCTGTCGCACATACTCATGGCTTTTCGGACGCCGGCCTTTCAGGCGATAAATATCTTCCACGGACACTGCCGCCAGACTATTAATTGCAGAGCTTAATGAGGACATTGCCGCTGCCATGATGGCGACTACCAGAAAGCCGACTAATCCGCTGGGCAGGTACTCAACAATAAAGATCGGCATCATCCAGTCTGGCTTACCATCAGGGATCTGGTCCATCAATGATGCGTTGTTTAAGAATAATACGCCGATAACCAGCCCGGTAACACAATAGAGCAGGGTGATGGGAAAGCGCAGTAATGCGACCGCAACCAGCATCTTTCGCAAATCACTGAGACTGCGCGTTGACAAAGCTCGCTGCGCTTCAGACTGATCACAACCATAATAAGAGGCATAAAGAATGATGCCGCCAAATAACATAGGCAACAGCCCGAAATCAGACCCGGCAAAACCGGCGGACTCCAAATTGATAGCCTGTAGCCGCTGTGGCTCAACCAGAGCAAGCACATTACTGAAACCACCGGCTTCCTGAAGGCCTACAAACAGACATATGGCAGCACCACTGACAATCAGTATCATTTGCAGCGCATCACCGTATACCACCGCGCGCATGCCGCCCATAGCTGAATAAATAAGTGTGATTACCCCGATAAGCGCAATGGCGTGATACTGATTAAGGCCAATAGTGCCCTGTAAAATCAGAGAGATGGCGTAAATCATTATCGCGGTCGCAAATGAACGGCTAAGTTGGAATACGAAGCTAATTAACAATCGTGTTGAACGGGTAAAACGTCGCTCCAGATAGTCATAAACGCTGACTACACCAGCTTTGTGCAATGAGGGCAACAGACGCCACAGCATAATAGCAACCGCAGCCGGCAAAGCCAGCTCATAGGACAACCAGATAAGTCCGCCACCTTCCCTGATACCGACAAAAGCCGGGGCTGAAATAAAGCTTATAGCCGAAAGCTGAGTCGCCATGACTGATAATGTTATCGCAGGCCATGACAAGGCGCGCCCAGCCAAAAAGTAATCATTGCCCCCACCGTGTCTGCGGTATAGCGCACCCAGTAATAACAGCCCAATCAGATAGCTGGCGATGATGGTGTAATCGAGGGTTGTCATTACTGACTATCCATTACCGGCCACTGCCCCACAACAGTGAGTCCGGGCGTTTCATAATGCCATTTTCGATAATAAACCCGTTTTGACGGTCTTCTGCTACCAGTACCGGACCATCAAGATCAACATAATCTGCGCCGCCCGCCAGCAGGTATGCCGGGGCCATAGCCAGTGAGGAGGCCACCATACAGCCCACCATGATATCCAGCTCGTAAAGCCTGGCTGCCTTCATTAAGGAACGTGCTTCGGTCAGTCCCCCGGTCTTGTCTAGCTTGATATTGATAGCCTGATATTTGCCGACTAACTGCTTGAGCGATGCGGTGGTATGGCATGATTCATCTGCACACAACGGGACAGGGCACTGATAGTCAGTTAACCCTTCGTCGTCGTCCGCGGGCAGTGGCTGTTCAATCAGCGCAACATTCAACCTGGCTAACTGTGGCGCCACTTCCTTTAATAACGATAAATTCCAGCCTTCATTGGCATCAATAATAAAGCGACTATCCGGGCATACTTCATGGATAGCACTGACTTTTTCGATGACATCGTCCGGATCTAGTTTTACCTTGATTAATTCACTGTTACATAATGCCCGGGCGTTCTTTTGCATTTCCTGAGTACTGGCAACACTTACAGTTTGCGCCGTTACGCAGGACTTTACTTCCTGCAGGTCGATAAGCTGAGCGACCGGCTTGTTTTCAATTTTTGACTTTAGATCCCACAAAGCGCAATCCAGTGCATTTCTGGCGGCACATGCCGGTAAAATTGCATTAAGGCGGCGGTGGTCATCAATATGTTTAATTGCTGGTTTTGTGCATTTAATTTTATTCAGCGTATCTTCAATACTCTGATCATAACGGGCATAGGGAACTGATTCCCCCCAACCGGTAAACTCACCGTTGGTGACCGTTACCACAACTACATCAGCCTGTGTCTTGGCGCCGCGTGAAATGGCAAAAGTCTGCGCTAGAGGCAATGTTTCATGCTTCGCTTCAATCGTTAATCTCATAAACGCTCCAGCAATACTGACACATCATGGCGAACCGGATCGACACAGGGTAAGCCGAACGAATCACTGGTTTTACGACACCACGCTGTCGCCTCATCCTCTTTCACGGCCGACGTATTTACCGCTATCCCTGCTACGTAAACATCAGGATTGGTGAGGCGGGCTGCTTCCAGATTGGCGTTGATCGTTGCAGAAAGAGAGGGCTGTGGAACATGCGGCAAACCGCGCATATGCGAACGGTTCAGTGCATGACATATAGCGAGTGCATCGGGTTGCGAGCCATGCAGTAAGCCCAGACTGACGCCGGCAAACGCCGGATGAAATAAAGAGCCCTGGCCTTCGATGATATCCCAGTGAGCTGGATCGTTGTCCGGACTAAGAGACTCAGCCGCGCCTGAAATAAAATCCGCCACCACGCAGTCTATTGGTATGCCTTCACCGGCGACAAGAATACCGCTTTGGCCAGTGGCTCTGAATGTGGCCTGGCGTCCTTGCTCCGCCATGGCCTGGGTCAGGCTTAGCGACGTATACATTTTACCTACTGAACAATCGGTACCTACGGTGAGAAGCCGCTTTCCTGTTCGCTTTTTCCCTGTTCCGGTAGACAGGCGCAGGGCAGGGTGGCGGATATCTATAAGGCGCACACCGGCAATTTCAGCCTTTTTAACCAGCTCAGGATAATTTGTCAGCTTATCATGCAGGCCGCTTACCACATCCATGCCTGACTCAATGGCTTCGATAATATGTGGCAGGTAACGCTCATCCAAATGCCCGCCACTATTGGCGAACCCTAAAATAAAGCTTTTTGCGCCTCGTTCGGCAGCCTGCGCGATACTTAACGATGGGCAGCCGGTTGTTACTTCACATCCGGGTAGCCGGTATTCACCAAGACATTTTTGCGCCCGCCAGTCAGCTACACTGCGGGCCATTTTGATACTTAACGGGTCGGTAGCATCGCCGATAAAGAGCAGGTAAGGCGCCTGAATCACATCATTTCCTTGATTTCGGTAGGTTTGTAATGGACTCCCTTAGATACGCACAACCCAACAGTTGGATTATTCGGGTATAGAGCGGAAAAGGAATATCTGCTCAGCGGCGAGACATCTCAATATGCGGGATGCCGTCTTCATCATAGGCATCCCCTTCAGTGACAAAACCGAAGCTCTCGTAAAAGGCCGCTAAATGAAGCTGTGCTGAAATGCGCATAGCGGAGGTGCTGAATGTGGTCTGACTATATGTCAGGGCTTCGCTGACCAGCTTGCGCCCTAACTGCTGACCGCGTGCCTGCATAGAAATCAAAACACGGCCCATTGCAGGCTCAGGATACTTAATTCCAGGGGCCAGCAATCGCGCATACGCAGTTAGCTTGCTTCCCTGCCAGCCCAGTAAATGCCAGGCTTTTTCATCCAGCTCATCAATGTCAGGATAAAGACACGTCTGCTCCAGAATAAATACATTCTGACGCAGCTGATACATTGCGTGAACATCCGTAGCGCCTAACGCCTCAAGTTTTGCCCATTGCCATTGCATGCTGGTTTCCCCTTAATTATTGCAACCTGTAAGCTAGCGATAAATATTGCTCAGGTAAATCACCAGAGACAAAAAAGCCCGCTGATGCGGGCTTTTTTCTGACTTTATACAGTTACTCGTCCAAGAAACTGCGCAGCTGCTCAGAGCGGCTGGGATGGCGAAGCTTCCGTAACGCTTTGGCTTCAATCTGACGAATACGTTCGCGGGTAACATCAAACTGCTTACCCACTTCTTCCAGCGTATGGTCAGTATTCATATCAATGCCGAAGCGCATTCTCAGTACTTTAGCTTCACGAGCGGTTAACCCGGCCAGAACCTCTTGCGTCGCACCCTTCAGGCTACCACCTGTGGCAGAGTCCAACGGCTGAATAATGGTGCTGTCCTCAATAAAGTCACCCAGATGTGAATCTTCATCATCGCCAATAGGTGTTTCCATAGAAATTGGCTCTTTAGCGATTTTAAGCACCTTACGGATTTTGTCTTCCGGCATCAGCATGCGTTCTGACAATTCCTCCGGGCTTGGCTCGCGGCCCATTTCCTGTAACATTTGACGGGAAATACGGTTCAGCTTGTTAATGGTCTCGATCATATGAACCGGAATACGGATAGTCCGCGCCTGGTCAGCAATTGAGCGGGTAATCGCCTGGCGAATCCACCATGTTGCGTAGGTCGAAAATTTGTAACCACGACGGTATTCAAATTTATCAACTGCCTTCATCAGACCAATATTACCTTCCTGAATAAGATCCAGGAATTGCAATCCGCGATTGGTGTATTTCTTAGCAATCGAAATAACCAGACGCAAGTTGGCCTCAACCATTTCCTTCTTGGCCCGGCGCGCTTTTGCTTCACCAATCGACATACGGCGATTGATATCTTTAATATCGGCGATGATTAAGCCTGTTTCCTGCTCAACCTGCGTCATTTTCGATACGCTACGCTCGATATCTTCTTTATGCTGCGCCAGCGCATCGCTGTAAGCATGGCTGCCATTAATCGCTTCACCTAACCATTCGGTAGACGTTTCGTTACCCGCGAATGCTTTGATGAAATCCTTTTTAGGCATTTTGGCATTGATGACACTGTACTTCATAACCAGACGTTCCTGGATACGTACTTTGTCCATCATATCGCGCATGTTTTTAACCATGCGATCAAACTGCTTAGGCACCAGGCGGAATTCTTTGAAAATTTCGCTCAGTGCTGCAATTTCTTTGCGTGAGTCCGGATGCGCGCGACCCTGGGTCTCGATTACATCACGGGCTTTGCCGTACTGATCACGCAGCTCTGCGAACTTTTCACGTGCCTGTTCAGGATCAACGCCGCTATCATCTTCATCAGAATCGTCATCGTCATCCTTGTCGTCATCGTCTTCATCTTCCAGTTCTTCTTCTGAAAGTTCAGAGCCGATGTGTGTCGCCGTAGGCGCCAGATCACGGTCGTCATCAGGGTCGACAAAACCTGAAATAATATCGCCAAGGCGTATTTCTTCGGCTTCATACAGATCCCACTGCTCAAGCAGATAGGTAATCGCTTCGGGGTATTCGGCTACTGAGCACTGAACCTGGTTAATCCCATCTTCAATGCGCTTGGCGATTTCAATTTCACCTTCGCGAGTCAGAAGCTCAACCGTACCCATTTCACGCATATACATACGAACCGGGTCGGTGGTGCGGCCTATTTCACTTTCTACAGTTGCCAGCGCCTGAGCTGCAGCCTCTGCTGCATCTTCATCAGCGGTTGTTTCCTGCATGAGTAATTCGTCAGAATCCGGAGCGGATTCAGATACCTGAATACCCATGTCATTAATCATGCGAATAATATCTTCGATTTGATCAGAATCGACTATGTCTTGCGGCAGGTGGTCGTTTACTTCTGCAAAAGTTAAGTAACCTTGCTCTTTACCTTTTGCAATCAGGAGTTTAATCTGAGATTGCTTGCTTTGCGCCATAGAACCTACACTTCTCACAATTATTAATTAAGCAAAAAAGCATGACCAAGCCAACGTTTAATCCATTGCTCGTTCATGCTTGCTGTCGTCTTGTTACCGCACCTGTCAGGGCCTCTGACCCTCTTTTTCGGCTGAAAAATCGTTCTGCAATTACTTACGTAAGCTTGCAGCGAATTGACCAGTATAACAGATAAAGCGTTATTTATACTAGGCTACCGGCATGTTTTTTAACCAAAAATAGTTGGTACTTTTCACCGCAACACCGCTCTGATTCTTAGTGTTTTGACTGGCGCTCTTTCATCAGCATCGTCAGTTCTTCTTTCTCGGCCCGACTAAGCGGTTGTACGCGGGAGCGAGAAAGTAACGTTTCGATGCGACTATCAAAATGCCAGTCAAGAAGGCGGGCAAAGCTATCGGTGAATACCCGCTCTTCATCCGCCTCATTTACCAGATGTTCCTGCTGCAGTAACTTTGCGATAGCTGATGAATGGGGATGATCCCGGAAGTTTTCAATAAGCTGCGCGGTTGTTGCCTGTCTGTTATTCAAACAATACTGGTGAATGTCGCTCAGCAGAGTGATGCCAGCAATACCACTATTGGCGAGTAATGCTGGCATTACCTCTTCGCAGCGACCAGCCAGCGAGGGGGAATCAAGCAGTAGCCTAACCAATGTGCGTACTGGTGATAACCGCGTCTTTTGCACAGTATGGCGGGTACTAGTGCCACCCGGACGGGAAGACTTTTGGTTGGCCTGTGCGATGTCCTGCTGCAATCTGAACCGGTCATACTCGCCAGTATGTTTTGCCAGTTCCTCGGCAAGCATCGCCCGTTGATTGTCGCCCAGTACCGTATCTATCAGCGGTTGAGCGGCTGCTTTTAAAGCCAGTTTGCCTTCCGGCGTGCCGACTTCGTGCTCTTTGAGCAGAGTTTCAAAGAAAAAGCGCGACAACGGCAGGGCATCATCATTTAGCATTGAAAGCAGGCTGTCAGCGCCGACTTTGCGTACCATCGTATCAGGGTCTTCGCCGTCAGGCAGAAACATGAATGTCAGTTTTACACCATCTTTTAGCGCGGGAAGGGCATTTTCCAGCGCCCGCCAGGCGGCCTGTCGTCCGGCGTTATCTCCATCGTAGCAACACACAATATGATTGGTGGAGCGCATCAGTAAATTCAGGTGGTCCGGTGTAGTTGCAGTGCCCAGCGCCGCTGTAGCAATATTAATGTCGAACTGACTGAGCGCAACGACATCCATATAGCCTTCAACGACCATGATCTTATCCAGATGCCGATTATTCTGGCGGACCTGATAGTATCCGTAGAGTTCCTGACCTTTATGAAAGATGCGCGTTTCCGGCGAGTTCAGGTACTTCGGCCCGCTGTCGTTTTCCAGCACGCGGCCGCCAAAACCCACAACTCGTCCACGCCTGTCCCGAATCGGAAACATTATCCGGTCACGGAAAAAATCGTATTGTTTGCCACTGTCGTTCTGATTGACCAGTTTAAGGTCGATCAATTGTCGTATACGGTCATTAGTAGTGCCAAACGTGCTTAGTACGCCGTCCCACTCACTGGGGGCATAACCAACTTCCCACTGTTTGACAACATCACCGGATAAGCCACGGCCTTTCAAATAGCTGATGGCTTTTTGACTGTTAGGGTGGCTGCGTAACTGATGCTGAAAGTAACGGGCGACCTGTTCCATCAGGGTATGATCATCTTCCAGCTGCTGCTTTTTAGCCTGAGACATCGCTGGCGGCCCGCCTTGCTCACGGGGCACATCCAACCCATGGAATTTAGCGAGTTCTTCAATTGCCTCAACAAACTCAAGGCGATCGAACTCCATCATAAAAGAGATAGCGTTGCCGTGTGCACCGCATCCGAAGCAGTGATAAAACTGTTTGTCCTGACTGACAGTAAAGGAAGGCGTTTTTTCGTTATGAAAGGGGCAGCAAGCCTGATAATTCTTGCCAGCTTTTTTTAACTTTACCCGACTATCTACAATATCGACAACGTCGGTTCTGGACAGGAGATCATCAATGAAATCCCGGGGTATTTTTCCGGCCATGAATTCAGATTACAGGAATAAAGGAGTTACTTTAACAAGATAGGAAAAAGGCGCAACAATGATTCGCTGCGCCGAAGTCGTTAGCCGTTCAGGCGAGATTTGATTCTTGCGCTCAACGCGCCCATATCAGTGCGGCCCTGAACTTTAGGTTTAAGTTGTCCCATAACCTTACCCATATCCTGCATACCAGTTGCGCCGGTATCAGCCATGGCTTCATCGATTAACGCATCCAGTTCAGCATCACTGAGCGGCTGGGGCAGGAAGGTTTCGATAACGGTTATTTCGGCACGTTCTTTTGCCGCCAACTCTTCACGACCAGCATCGTCATACTGCTGCGCTGCATCCTGACGCTGTTTAACCATCTTAGTCAACACTGCCAGTATATCTGCATCAGTTAGTGTTATCTGATCATCAATTTCACGCTGACGGATGGCTGCAATCGCCATACGAATTGTGCCCAGGCGAACTTTGTCTTTCGCCCGCATTGCATCTTTTTGTGCTTCTTTTAATTCGTCAATTAATGCCATGACAGGACCTTTTGAAAAAACCAAGCCTTAGAAACGACAAAGGTGCCTTCAGGCACCTTTGAGAATAAACACTATCTTAGTAGAGTTTTACGCGACGTGCGTTTTCGCGAGCCAGCTTTTTCAGATGACGTTTCTTCGCTGCAGCTTTCTTGCGTTTACGTTCCCAGGTCGGCTTTTCGAAAAATTCACGACGACGAACTTCTGACAGAACGCCTGCTTTTTCACAAGAACGCTTGAAACGACGAAGCGCAACGTCAAACGGCTCGTTTTCTCTAACTTTAACGATAGGCATTAAGTACTCACCTCAAAATTATCACGGTTGAACCGGGCAAATTATGCTCACAAAAGGGCACCCGGGTTAAAAATGGTGCGAAATTCTAATCATTCGCGGGGCAAATGTAAAGACAGAATTGCTAAAAAATAGCCAGTTTCTGACAAAATGCGTGATCCGCCATTCCCACCTATGATGATAAACGGTAAACTTCGGCCCACATTTTTTACCAAGTCGGATCACCTTATGCGCATTCTGGGAATTGAAACATCCTGTGATGAGACCGGTATTGCTGTCTACGATGACGAGCAGGGCCTATTATCTCATGAATTGTACAGTCAGGTAAAATTACATGCTGATTACGGGGGCGTGGTCCCTGAGCTGGCTTCCCGGGATCATGTGCGTAAAACCCTTCCGCTGATTGAAAAGGCCATGCAGGATGCTAACACCGCCCCTGACGAGTTGGACGGCATTGCATTTACACAAGGGCCGGGCCTGGTGGGCGCATTGCTGGTAGGCTCTTCTGTGGGCAGGGCACTGGCCTATGCCTGGGACGTACCTGCAGTGGGTGTACATCATATGGAAGGGCATTTGTTAGCCCCTATGCTGGAAGACAATGCGCCGGCATTTCCGTTTGTCGCATTACTGGTCTCCGGCGGGCATTCTATGCTGGTAAACGTAGCCGGTATCGGGCGCTATGAAGTGCTGGGCGAGTCCATTGATGATGCCGCAGGCGAAGCGTTTGATAAGACCGCCAAATTACTGGGTCTGGATTACCCGGGTGGCCCGCTGCTGGCTAAGCTGGCCGAACAGGGCGAGCCTGGGCATTATCAGTTCCCGCGCCCGATGACAGACAGACCAGGGCTGGATTTCAGTTTCAGCGGTCTGAAAACGTTTGCCGCAAACACCATTCGAGATGCTGCCGATGATAAACAAACCCACGCCAATATTGCCTATGCATTTGAAGAAGCTGTGGTAGATACACTGATGATCAAATGTCGACGAGCGCTAAAGCAAACCGGGCTGAAACGTCTGGTAATCGCTGGTGGGGTAAGTGCTAATAAGCGGTTACGTTGTGAAATGGAAACAATGATGCGCAAGTTGAACGGGGAGGTCTTTTACCCCAATCTGGCTTTTTGCACTGACAATGGCGCCATGATCGCCTATGCCGGCATGCAGCGTTTAAAAGCAGGTCAAACCGTTTCGCTGGGCGCGACAGCCAACCCACGCTGGCCGCTTGACTCGCTTGAGCCAGTGTAAAGGCTTTTGCATGTTCAGGGCTGGCTATCTGACTTTAGTTTGCCCTGTTTATTCCACACCTTAGATTCTTCGCCTTTCAATAGCCTGACGATGTTTGCCCGGTGTCGTGCAATAATTAATATTGAGAGCATTGCCACAGGCAGCGTGTAAAGTGGCTTGATAAACCAAACATATAGCGGGGCAAGGGCAACGGTGATTATTGCAGCAAGCGATGAGTAACCCCAGATAAACAGCGCTACACCCCATGTAAAAATAAGCAGTGCACCCAGCTCCAAACCGATAGGAAGCATAGCGCCAAAAGCAGTGGCTACGGCTTTGCCGCCTTTAAAGCCAAAATACAGCGGGAAGATATGACCAAGGCAGGCTGCAATTGCAATAACCCCCAGTGCGACTGCATCTATTCCAATCCAGTAGCTGACATATACCGGCAGCGTACCTTTCAGAATATCCATTACCAACACTAAAACAGCCGGAATTCGACCGCCCAGGCGATATACATTCGTTGCGCCGGGATTCTGTGATCCCGCCTGACGCGGATCAGGTAACCGGTACAAACGACTGATGACCACGGCACTGGAAAGTGAACCGCACAGGTAAGCCACACTTACCATCAAAATAATAGTTGCAATCATGTAATACGGTCGAGGTTCAGGTTACACTTGCCTCACACTACTAAAAAGCGCGTAAATGCGCCAGTCGCATACGTTAAGTTGCGTCTGGGCGAGAATACGTCAGCTGCAAGAACTGGCTGAAATATATGGATCAGATTCACATTCGCGACTTAAACGTTGATGCGCTTATTGGCGTTTATGACTGGGAAAGAACGCAAAAAACCCGCCTGCTGATAGATGTCAGTATTTGTGCTGATCTGATGCAGGCGCGCATCAGCGATAACGTTGCCGATACTATCGACTATGCAAAGCTGGCTGACTTCATACAAAACGAAGCGGGCGCCACCCGGTTTGAGCTGTTAGAGGCACTGGGCCACTTTCTTTGTCAGTCCGTACTTTCTGCGTTTGCGGTTTCGTCTGTTTCTCTGGCCATTACCAAACCCAATATACTGCCTGATGCGCGGGCGGTAACTGTCACCATTTCTGCATCAAAACACAATGCTTAATAAAATTCTTATCAGTGTTGGCTCGAACATTGAAAGGGCAAGACATACCCGCGAAGGAGTGGCCGCGCTTAAAACTCACTTTAAAGATGTTCAGTGCTCATCAGTATACGAAAGTGAGGCGGTTGGCTTTGACGGGGAGACATTTTACAACCTGGTTGTCAGTGCTTTTACCGACCTCAGTGTGGCGCAAGTTAACGACAGATTAAAGGCTATTGAACGGGATCATGGGAGAACGCACAGTGAGAAAAAGTTTTGTTCACGAACACTGGACCTGGATCTTTTAACGTTTAATAACGTAGTGACTTCGCAGCCTGTCACGCTGCCCAGAGAAGAGATTCTGTATAACGCATTTGTATTACGCCCCTTAGCTGAACTGGTGCCGGATGACATCCATCCGGCAGAGAATAAAACCTATCAGTATTTATGGCAGCAATTTGAGAATAAAGACCAGCCGTTGTGGCCCGTAGTATTTGACTGGAGAGATGTATAAGCAATGACGCTTTTTGAAATTATTATTCTGGCAATCATTCAGGGAATCACAGAGTTTTTGCCAATCAGTAGTTCTGCTCACCTGATTCTTCCCGCTGAATTATTAGGCTGGGTTAATCAGGGTCTGGCTTTTGATGTAGCGGTGCACGTAGGTAGCCTGCTTGCCGTCATGATTTATTTTCGTGAAGATATATTTCGTATGGCCGGCGCCTGGCTGACCAGAGGGTTTTCGTCTGACCAGACACAGGACAGTAAGCTGGCATGGTATGTCATTCTGGCAACGATCCCTGCGGTCATTGCCGGCTTTCTGCTTAAAGACTGGATTGAGCTTAATGCGCGTAGCGCACTGGTTATAGCTGCCACGACGATTATATTTGGTCTGTTACTCTGGTATGCCGATAAATCTGCCAGGCACACCAAAGATTTATCA
Source organism: Salinimonas iocasae (assembly GCF_006228385.1). Classification (GTDB taxonomy): domain Bacteria; phylum Pseudomonadota; class Gammaproteobacteria; order Enterobacterales; family Alteromonadaceae; genus Alteromonas; species Alteromonas iocasae. The sequence continues at coordinate 3,204,538 of NZ_CP039852.1, read as the reverse complement.
GCTATGGGCCTCAAAGGTGCTGTAATTATCGGGCTTGCTCAGGCGCTTGCGCTGATTCCCGGCACGTCACGCTCGGGTATTACCATGACCGCTGCATTAATGCTGGGCTTTAATCGCGAGAGCGCCGCCCGCTTCTCGTTTTTACTGTCAATTCCGGTTATCCTCGGAGCAGGTACGCTGGCTGTGCTTGAACTGGCAGGCTCTGGCGAGCAGGTAGACTGGAGTGCACTTTTCTATGGTGCTGCGTTTTCTTTTGTCAGCGCGTACCTTTGTATTTACCTGTTCCTTAGCTGGATATCCCGTATCGGGATGTTACCGTTTGTTATCTATCGACTGATACTGGGAGCAATATTGCTCTGGTTCGTGTTCGGATAGAGGCAATCGACAGGTTGCCTTTCATTCATATTTAAAAGGATTCGCTATGTCTGAGACTATTTTTACAAAAATTATCAATCGCGAAATTGATGCTGAAATTCTATATGAAGATGAACAGGCCCTGGCATTCAAGGACATTAATCCTCAGGCACCGGTCCACTTTCTGGTAATCCCGAAAAAAGCCATTGCTACCATTAATGATATTACTAAGCAGGACAGGGAATTGGTGGGACATTTGTCTGTGGTAGCGGCTAAGGTTGCCGATGAGATGGGCATTGCTGAGGAAGGCTATCGCACTGTAATGAACTGCAATGAATTTGGTGGACAAAGTGTTTACCACATTCATCTGCACGTACTGGGTGGTAAACTGCTGGGCTGGCCACCGTACACTGACAAGCCCAAAAACTTAGAATAATCTTCGGTGGGTAAAACGCAGAGCGGCATCAGGCAGCTCTGCGTTTAATGTTTACAGACCTAGCTGTTCTTTACCCTGATTAAAGTGAATATCCACCGGGATATCGGCTTTTTCCAGCTTTGCCAGGTCGCTGGCTAACTCAGGCTTTATGACACCCATTTTTTCAACCAGCTCGCTAACGCCTTTATAATCGCCGTCACCCTGTAGCGTCAGGATTTTTTGCGATAATGACTTCACCGCAGCCTGCATCTTATTCATGTTTACGCGGTACATGCCTTTCTCAGTTTTTTCAAATGCGCCTTCCTGAGCAAAGTAGTTGAACCTGATCATATTGGCCTTTCCATGGGCACTGGAAGCACCAAAACGCACAGAGCGGAAAATGCCCGCCATGAAAGTCACATAATAATCTTCCAGTGTTCCTTCGGTAATTTCGCCTTTCTCTAACAGGCTCTGCACCATATACAGGCCAAGTATATCGGCCTTGCCTTCCTCTAACGCAGAGGCGTGTTCTTTTAACGCAGCGCGAACAGTGCCTTTTCCATCCAGTGTGTTTTTGATACCCAGTCCATGCGCCACTTCGTGAAACATTGTGTTAGCGAAAAACGCATCAAAAGTAATGTGCTCACGCTGTTCTGGCACAATCAACGCCTCGGAAATCGGCATCAGAATCTGATCGAATTTGGCACGCATGGCATTTTTCAGTTGCAGACGACGGGTGCCTTTTTCTAACTGAACGCGTTCATCGTTAGGCAGATTAATCGCGATGGTTTTACTGCCGGCGTTGGAGTGACCTGCGTAATACACCACATCGTACGCGCCTAAGTCAGCATCGGACCCCGGCATCTGCGCCTTGTATTCTTCAGGAACCGGCAGGCCTTGCTGCAGTTCAGGAAGAAACTGCGCGTAACGCGATAGTTTATCGCTCCACGCTTTATCTTTAACCAGAACATAGGCTTCAAACGCCGCACGATAACCAAATAATTGATCTTCATAGGTTTCGATAGGCCCGATTACCAGCTCTACCGGGTTGGTTTTCATATCCATCCAGGCCATATCTGAATCAAGATATTCGTTACTGACCAACGCTTGTGCACGCAGTGACAGATAATTTGCAAAACCTTCATCTTCAGCAAGCTCAGCAGCCTGCTTGAGCAGTTCAGCCGCATCATTCAACTGCGCCTTGTAAGCTTTTGAATAGGGGACGGTGTAAAGCTCGCCATTGTCGTTGCGTCGAACCAGTGAATAAAGGCCTTTTTTATCGTCAAAGTCGGCTTTCTCAAACTCTTCTTTGGTCATATCTTCAGGATAAAACTGCGCACCCTCAGGTTTGCTGTCGACACCAGATAAGAATGCGGCGTCGCCGTTCAGCCGATCCCACGGACCATAATTTATCCGGGCAAAATGGACTGTCTCGTCATCGTTCAGGCGATTAAGAAAAGCGGACTTTTCACCACCGAACGCCTGTTGCCAGAACAGGTCATCCATAATTTCAGAAGCATCGATCAACAAACCAACCATCTTTTGCTGGTTGTCGCTTAGGTGACTGAGATCCGCATCCAGATCCACAGGCTGGTAGATTGATAATCTTTTACGATCAACCGTCAGGGCGGCGGACTCCTGTTTTTTTATGTCGTTAGTGGAGGCAACAGTTTGCTGCTCTGCACTGCCAGTAGCGGTTTCGTTTTCAGGTGCCTCGCTGCAGCCGGTATTTAAAAATACCGCGGCGGCAACCGCGAGTGCTGTTTTGGTAATTCTGCTTGTAAACATAGTTCTCTTATCAGTTATTCTGTTAGCTGGTCATTATTATTATTGTGGGCTTTCCCGGGCCCGTTTGGAAAGGCGGTCGGCTGTGCTACCTGCCCTCTGTAAGCCAAGCATAACCATTCCTTGCCGGCAACGCTATAGTATCCAATACGCTGGACTATTTTTGCACACGTGCGGAATCCGGAATTGGCTGATATAGTTGATTAACAGGGATGTGCTGATGCCATGTTGAAGCTATAGAAAATAAAGCGGCTTTCGTCCTCCCCGTTCCGATAATAATGATTCTTTTGCCGTAGAAGGACAGTCTATGTCTACAGAAAATGCACTACTTACCATCCTTGTAGAAAAAATAAATAACGATACGCTGGTGCTGCCCACGCTTCCTGCTATTGCATTACAGGTAAGACGTACCGCTGATGATCCTGATGTTAATTTGGGAAAAATGGGGGATGTCATCAGCAAAGACCCATCATTGGCCGCAAGGATTATTAAAATCGCTAACAGTGCCTACCTTGGGCGGACCGTAAAAGTTAACTCTGTGAGTCAGGCCGTTACCCGTATAGGTCTGCAGCAAATAAAGAACATTGCTACCGCACTTGCGATGGAGCAACTGTTTGTCTCAAAAAATACGCTGGTAGGTGAGTATCTTCGTAAAGAATGGGCCGATACTATTGAAGTGGTAGCCAATGCGTTGGCCGCGCTGCAGACTTATGCCAATAAGTCTAACAAGCGTGAAATCAGTGTGGATACTATGACGCTGACGGCGCTTGTTCATAATATCGGTGTACTGCCGATTCTTACTGAAGCTGAGCGAAACGAAGATGTGTTTGCCAATCCGACCTTCCTGGATGAGGCTATTCAGAAGGTGTCAGGGCCTATCGGTGGCAGCATCATGCGTGAGTGGGGCTTTGGTCCGTCATTTGTGAATTCAGCTGAGCATTGGCGGGATATCTCGATGGTGCCTAAAACACTGGGCTATCTGGATTTTGTGCGAGTTGGTGCTGCACTGGCCGGCCGAATGGGTGATAAGAAGGACGTGGTGCTCAAACGCGCTATCGAGCGCGGCGCATTAAGCGGAATTGAGGACGTCGAAACAGAAGAGTTCGCCGAATTACGAAATAACGCCCGGCAAATCTTTGCCTGATTAGGTGTCGTTGGATTGTGTATTCGCTACAGAAGGTGTTTTTTTGTAGCGAGTGCGCTCCAGCATAAGCATCAGTAAGCCCAGCCCAAGACCCCACACGGGCGCCCCCAGTTTAAATAAACTCATTCCCGATGCCGTACAGACCAGCGTCATTAATGCTGCTTTGCGGTAACGCTCCTGTACCATACTGTTTAATAGCGCACTTTGTAGCGTACCCAGCAACGCAAGCCCGGCCAGTAAGTGTATGACAACTTCCGGCATACTGGTAAAGAGCATCACCACCAGCCCTGCTGCCAGTCCCAGCCCGATATAAGCACACCCGGCGACCACCGCAGCCAGGTAGCGATGCTCTCGCTTATCTCCGGCGTCTTCACCCATACAGATGGCCGCTGTAATCGCGGCGTAGTTAAATGCAAAGCCGCCGAACGGGCCCAGTGCAATCTGTAATCCTCCCAAACCACTTAACACTGTCTTGTGGTCGGGTTTAAAGTCGTAACTTTTCAGGATGGCCATGCCCGGTACATTTTGCGACAGCATCGTGATAATAAATAAAGGAAAACCAAGGCTTATCGCAGAAGCCACGCTGAAGTCGGGGGATACCCAGACTGGCGCAGCCACGCTGACCTGCCAGTTCAGCGCGGACAAATCACCTAACCAAACGCTGCAACCCACACCCAGAACCAGCAATAAAAGCATCAGATAGCGTGGTATAAGATGCCCGGCAATAACATATGTCGCGATAAAAACAGCGGTAATAAGTGGTGCCTGTGTCACATCGGCAAAAATGTTCAGACAAATAGGCAGTACAATACCCGCCAGCAGTGCCGAAGCAATGTTCGTAGGGATGGCGGTAATTAAGCGGGTCAGCGCACGACTCTGCGCACAGGCCAACGTACAGATCCCGGCGATGACAAATGCGCCAATCACTTCGCTCAGCGGAAATACTGCGGCGGCACTTAGCAAAAACGCAGCGCCGGGCGTAGACCAGGCGGTGACAACAGGTATTTTGTAGCGCAAAGAAAATACAATGCAGCTAAGTCCCATACCTATACCTAAGGCAAACAGCCAGCTCACAACCATATCTGGTGATGCGCCAGCCGTGCGTGCCGCTTCAATGACCAACACAACCGCGCTACTGTAACCCACCACCACCGCGGTTAACCCTGCGGCGATATGACTGACACTGAGAGATTTGAACACAAAGGCTCCTTTACGCGATTGATCAGGCTGGTACACTGTGCGTTAAAGCGCACAGTGCAAGATAGCACTGTGCGCTATAACGCACAAGAGGTGAAATGTGAAAGAGTCGGAAATGATTACCCGGCAGATTGCGACGCAGCTGAAACACCTGCGCAAAAACAAGGGGTGGTCGCTGGATAAGACGGCGCAGGCGACTGGTGTATCTAAAGCGATGCTTGGCCAGATAGAGCGGGAAGAGTCGAGCCCGACAATTGCAACCTTATGGAAGATTGCGACCGGACTTGATGCCTCTTTCTCATCATTTATTCACTCTGATAAGGATGATGCCTACGCATTTAGTAAGCAGCACCAGGCGGCGTTTGCCCACGACCCGAATATGCAGGTGAGCACGTTATTTTCATTCAATCCCGTTACTCGCATGGAGACCTTTGAAATAACGCTGACTAACCGTCATGAACAGCGTTCGTCCGCGCATGCGTCAGGTGTAACTGAACATATCCATGTTCTGGAGGGACGGCTTGCTGTTTTCCAGCAAAACGCCTGGCATACCGTAAATGCTAATGAGCAATTTATTTTGTCTGCTGATGCCGAGCATGGCTACCGTGACGAAAACGGAAAAACCACGTTTATCGATATAATCTGTTATCCGTAAGAGCAAGTGAAAATAGTAATAATTATCATTTGCAGTTAATGATGGTATATTCCTTTCCTGTTTCAAAACATTTATAGGAATGGATTTTTTATAATGGTTATCATCCCTCGGCGATATGTCTTTGCCAGCCTGATGTCAGCGGTAATTGCCGGTCAGGTTTCAGCGCAGACCGATCAGAGTAGCAATGAACTGGAGCACATCGAAGTTCATCCTCTACAGGCTTACCGCAACACAGCCACCAAATCTTCTGTCAAACCCATTGAGTCGCCCGTAAGTATCAGTGTTATCGACCAGTCTTTGTTACAGCTTCGCCAGGCAGACACTGTTAGCAAAGCGTTGCGTTATGTCTCGGGAGTAACAACAGAAAGCCGTCCTACCATAACGATTTTTGATCAGTTTACGATTCGTGGCTTCACTACCTATCAAACATTTTATGATGGGTTGCCATTACTTACGAATAACAACTGGAACCTTTATCCTCAGGTGGATGCTTTCGCCACAGAGTCGCTAGAGATACTAAAAGGTCCCGCCTCTTCACTCTATGGTGTAGTGCCGCCTGGTGGCCTGGTAAACCAGGTTGCCAAGTATCCGGAAAAAGAAGACGAAACAATAGTCCGGCTGGCTGTAGGTTCTGATAATCTGCTTGAACTTGGGCTTGATAGTGCCGATGAGATTGATGAGAATAGTCGTTATCGAATAGTCGCACTAGGGCGTAGTCGCGACGGTTATCAGCAAACCACCGAAACTGAACGCTATACATTCGCACCATCTTTGACCATGGATATCTCGGATGCTACCGAGGTTTCTTTGACTGCATATTATCAGGAAGACCCACAGATGGTTCCCTCTACGCCATTACCCTCTGTGGGCACGCTCTTTGAGGCGCCATATGGCAAGCTTGCGCCGGATACATATGCTGGAGACAAGAATTGGAACCAGTTTTCGCGGGATGTATTGATGCTGGGTTATAAACTTCATCATGAAATTAATGATGCCTGGTCGGTATTGCAAAAATTGCGTTATACAGATGCTGACGCGTTACAGCAGAACACTTATCACAACACGCTGGCTGAAGACGAAGTCACCTTATTGCGATCTGCCTACCTGACCGATGAAACCATTGACGGCGTGACGGTAGATACTCAGCTTTCCGGCATAGTGGATAATGAGACAATATCGCACCAGCTTCTGTTCGGGATGGACTATCAAGAGTCAGACTCTCAGGTTGCTTATAAAGATACTCTGGGGATGCAAACGCCGGTGCTTGCACTTAACAATATCGATAATGAGCTGTTTGATGTTGATGCACTGCCGTTATCGTTTTATCAGGAAGACCATCAGATAGATATTCGTCAGTTAGGGTTTTATGCTCAGGATGAAATCACGTTAGGTAGTATAACGGTATTACTAAATGGTCGTTATGACCATTACGATAGCACTGACGAGGTTGCTAACATCTACGCGCAAAGCGCTTATGGGAGTACTGCCACCATCGATCAGTCGCAGTTTTCTGGCAGGGTGGCTGCAATGTACCGCTTCGAGTCAGGCTGGCGAATTTATGCCAATTATTCAGAATCGTTCGAGCCTGTGACAGGTACAGATGCGCAAACGGGGGAGGCTTTCAAGCCCACTACGGCCAATCAGACAGAAGTAGGTACGAAATTTCAAAGCGCTTCAGGTAAAACGACATTCACCGCCGCTTATTTTGTTTTGAATAAACAAAATGTCGTTGTAAACACACCTGATTTTGCCCGTCAAACGCAAAATGGCGAAGTTCAGTCCAAGGGGGGCGAGCTTGAGCTGAGTCATCAGTTTACCCCGCAGCTTACTATTCAGGCGAATGCAACGTTACTGGATATGGAAGTGACTGACAATCCGCTAGACCAGAAACTTATCGGCAAAACGCCTGTTTGGGTGGCTGAAGAAACAGCGTCGGTATGGGCGAACTATTTCTTTGACGATCTATTGCAAGGACTGACCGCAGGCGCCGGTGTGAGATACGTGGGCGAAACGCAGCTTGATAAGTATAATAGCGATACAGTTCCTTCATATACTTTAATCGATGCAGTACTTTCTTATGACATTCCTACTTATGACATGACGCTATCGGGCAGCGTAAGTAATCTGACAGATAACGACTACGTCGGGGCATGTTTTGACGCTGGTAACTGCTGGTTTGGCGCGCAACGCAGATTCGAGTTTGCATTGCAAAAGCGATTTTAGTACTCGGTGTAGATTTATGATGCGATAGTTAAAGGCGGGTGAAATCCGCCTTTAACTAATACGGTACCGTTATGCGTCGTCCAATTTGAGCGTTTTGCGCATATCGTCCAGAAAAAAACAGAGTTCAGAGGACATCAGGGTAAACTCTGCATCCAGACGTGCCGAAGCCTGATCTTTCGGAATATCGTCCATCTCTTCTTTCATCCGGTCGGTAAATTTGATGCGCTTAAAAGAGCCATCTTCAGCAATCAGCGCAGTCAGCGTATCTTGCCACGCAAAACCGATTTTCTGTACCAGTTTGCCTGAGTCAAGGTGAAGCTGGATCTCTTCACTGTCCAGTGGCTGATTCTTACAGCGGATAACGCTTTCCAAATCATCGGTGGACTTAAGTTCAGCCTCTTCAAGCAGCTCGATATTATCCGGTGCACCTTCCGTCAGCCAGTGAGTAAGCTCCGATTGCAGACTACGACGAGCCAGCGGGACCACTGGCAAAGAGGTAATGGCTTTTCTCACCATGGCCAGAAACCCTTCAGCCTTGCCATCTGATGAGCTGTCCACGACAACCAGATTGTCAGGTAATGAGATAAATCCATGGGTATAGCTGTTTTTAGTAAAAGCACGAGGCATCAGTTGAGTAATGATTTCCTGCTTAAGATCGCTTTGCGCTTTCTTGCCGACAGGAGAACCGGTCTCAGCTTCGATTTTGGCAACTTTTTCCGCCAGTTCAGCGTTCACCACCGTAGAAGGCAGAATACGCTCCTGCTTTTTGATGGTGATCCAGTAACGTTCCTGAACTTTGTGGAACATCATCGTATCCTGTCCCACCTGAGAAAAAGGGGATACGAAGCCACTGGTCGCCAAATCCTGACTACCACACGGCCGGAATGTGAACTCACTTAATGCTTTTTGCAGGTCATCGTCATCCAACGATAAGGGTTGGGTTATCTGATAGGCTTTTATATTTTTAAACCACATTGCCACACGCTACTTTCAAAATTACGGGCGGCAAGCGTACCAATCGGACTCCGTTCGCGCAACGGCCTTTAGGCGTAAATTTACTAACGGCGCAGCGGGAAGCGGATATGGTAACTTAAGCCTTTGCCCGGCGCGCTGGTCGGCGTAATTGTACCGTTTAATGCCTGGGTCACCAGGTTATACATGATGTGGGTGCCCAGTCCGCTGCCGCCGTCACTGCGACGGGTGGTAAAAAAGGCATCAAAAAGCTTATCTAATTGCGCTTCGGTAAGCCCTTTACCGTTATCGCGATAATCCATAACAACGTCATCGCCGTCGACACTCACGCTAAGGGAAACCCGTCCATTATGGACACCGTCGAAACCGTGAATCAGCGAGTTCATTACCATATTCGTAATGATTTGGGCGATAACGCCGGGCGCACAGCGAATGACCAAATCGTCGGGGCACTCAATATTAAATTTATGTGTAGTGTGTTTGAAGCTGGGTTTGAGTGACTGCATGACCTCATCGATGTACTCACCAAGATTGAACTTGCGCTCAGCGTCACTGGTTTGGTCAACCGAAATCTGTTTGAACGACTCGATAAGCTCACAGGCGCGCTGCAGGTTCTTCATCAATAATGAGGTTGTCTGGTGGGATTCATCCAGAAAACTTTCCATCTGACCCGCAGTCAGGGTTTTATCTTCAAACTGCTTTTGCAGTTTGTTCAGCCTGTCTTCAAGGAAGCTGGCCGCTGTCACGCTCACTCCGATAGGAGTATTTACATCATGGGTGATACCGGCAACAAGGCCGCCTAAGGTGGCCATTCGCTCAGACTCCAGCAACTGGTCTTTGGCTTGGTTGAGTGTGTCCATTGAGCTGGCCAGCTCGTTGTTTCGCTTTCTCAGCTCGTTTTCAACGCGCTGTCGGTTTTCAATTTCGGCACGCAGCTCACGCTGATTGCCGATTAGCTCATCTTTTTGCTGCTCGAGATCCAGCATTATCTGCGACAGCGAAGCGGTCTTTTTGGCGACTTCCTGTTCCAGCAGCAGATTTTGTTCATCAATCTGCTGGTAACTGCGTTCCAGTTTCATTTGCGTGCCACGCAACTTGTTCTGCGAGGCTATCAGATCATCGATAACCTGATTGTAGGAAAACTGCAGACGACGAAGTTCATTATCGTCCTCAACAAAAACAGAAATTTTCGAGTCTTTAGGGTGCTCAGGATCAAAAGCACTCATTTGCTCGGTGATACTGGCCAGCGGTTCAGATAGCAAGCGGCGAAAGGCCGTCATAAACAGGAAGACCAGAAAGGCCGTTTTGACAATGGCATTACCAATCAGAAAGAAAATGCCGATTTCGATCCGACTGTAAATAATATCAAAACTGGAATACAGGGTAACATCACCGACGTGCGAGGCGCGCCCGGAAAACTCAAAAATAAGCGGGAAGCTGTAGCCGAAAACGCCGCCGGGGTGGTCCTGCATCATACCGCTGTTGATAGGCTGACGGGGCTGATCTGCGGTATTGCCAAGGTTGGCAATATATTCGCCGGTTTCATCACGAATTTGAACGCCTTCAACGATAGGCAGTTCCATCAGGCCGCGGGCGATAGTCAGCGCCTGGGGCGTATTAAGTTCCCATATTGCTCGGGTCAGACTGGTAGAAAACGTATTTTTAAGAGTTTGTAGCTCACCTTCAATATTCTGCTTGGTGCTGAAATACTCAGTGAAAATCTGGCCCACAGTCACGATGAATGTCAGGATAAAATAAACCGACAGAACACGCGTCAGCAATTTTTTCGACAAGCCGGTTTTTACTGGGGTCATGTGAACCACATATCCTTACCCTGATCCTTTTCCTCATTGCCCAAGAATATGCACAAATTGGTGTTTAAACAAGCAGAATAACGTAAACCCCGCTTTGCAATGGTTTGGTCAAAAACTTGACATATAACTGTAACCCATTTAATAAAACTGTCACAGATTCAATGAATAATGGCGGCGTTTAAAAATGAGCAGGAAACAGTCTATGTCTCGGACAGTCTTATTGGTAGAGGACGAAGCGCCAATTCGCGAAATGTTAAAGTTTGTCCTGGAGCAATCTGGTTTTACTACCGTTGAAGCGGAAGACTATGATATTGCACAGGAAAAAATCTGTGAGCCGTATCCGGATCTGATTTTGCTGGACTGGATGTTACCCGGTGGCAGCGGTGTTCAGCTGGCTAAAAATCTTAAACAACATGAGTTTACCCGCGATATCCCGGTCATTATGCTTACCGCACGTGGTGAGGAAGACGACAAGATTCGAGGGCTGGATGCAGGCGCTGATGATTACATTACCAAGCCGTTTTCACCTAAAGAGCTGGTAGCGCGAATTAAAGCGGTAATGCGTCGCGTGACGCCAACTTCAAAAGAAGAGCCCATCGAGTTTAACGGACTGAAACTGGAACCCACCTCGCATCGTGTGTCGGCAAACGACGAAGCGGTAGATATGGGGCCCACCGAATTCAAGTTGCTGCACTTTTTTATGACACACCCTGAGCGGGTTTATTCACGCGAGCAGCTGCTGGACAACGTTTGGGGCACGAATGTGTATGTGGAAGATCGTACCGTAGATGTTCACATTCGTCGTCTGCGTAAAGCAATTGCCAAGCATAGCCACGATGCGATGATTCAAACAGTTCGTGGTGCAGGGTATCGCTTTTCTACAAAATAACTTCCTTTACCGGCACAGTTCTCTACACTGTGCCTTTGCTCATCTCCCCAACCAAGGTTTGACGCGTCAACTATGTATTATCCTTTTTCCTGGTTAAAAAGCCTGCTGCGATTAGGCGGTTATTTGCTGGTGTTTGCTGTAGTGGGATGGTACCTGGATGACATGTTGCTGGCGATAACGCTGGGGGCGCTGGTGTTGCTTACTATCAACTATTGGCAACTGCTCAAGCTGAATCGCTGGTTGTGGCACAGCCGCAAGATGTCGCCACCTACTGTAAAGGGGGTGTGGGAACATATTTATGAAGGTATCTATTACCTGCAGCGGCGTAATCGCAATAAACGCAAAGAGCTGGGTGAGCTGGTAAAGCGTTTTCGCGAAGGTTCTGAAGCACTTCCTGACGCGGCTGTGGTAGTCGATGCCAAAGCCAACATTATTTGGTGTAACCGTTTGGCCCGCCTCGATCTAGGATTGAAGTGGCCGGCCGATGCCGGACGGCGTCTGGATAACCTTATCCGCCATCCTGACTTTATTGCTTATTTTCATGCCGGGGATTTCGACCATCCCATTGAGGTGCCGGCTCCCACCAACCCGGGCAAGACATTCGAGTACCGCATCATGCCTTATGGCGAGGCGCACCTGCTGCTGATCGCCCGCGACATTACCCGGGTGTCGCAGTTAGAAGAAATGCGTAAAGACTTTGTGGCTAATGTGTCACATGAACTGCGCACGCCATTGACGGTACTGCATGGCTATCTTGAGTTGTTGCCCGCTGATGAACAGGAAAACCCGTTTCAGGCCAAAGCGATAAACGAGATGGCTGCCCAGACCCAGCGGATGCAAAATCTGGTCGAGGACTTACTGGTATTATCGCGTATTGAGGCAAGCTCTGAGCGCATTTACGAAAACATCGTGGATATGCCGGCAATGTTCCGGCAGATGGAAGCTGAGGCGCAGGCTCTGAATAAAGATAAGCATCACACGATTACTTTTCACATTGATAATGCGCTGAAAGTGTTCGGGGTAGAAACAGAGCTGCGCAGCGCCTGCTCTAACCTGGTGTTTAACGCCGTACATTATACGCCCGCTGGTGGTCAGATAGACGTTTACTGGAAAGCCGATAACGAGGGCGCACGCTTTATGGTGGTAGATAACGGTGATGGCATTGCGCAAAATCACCTGGCGCGTCTGACGGAGCGTTTCTACCGGGTAGATAAGGCCCGTTCCCGTAAGACCGGCGGCTCCGGACTGGGGCTGTCGATAGTTAAACATGTGCTGACTCACCATAACTCAAGACTCGAAATTGCCAGTACTGTCGGGCAGGGTAGTGAGTTTTCGTTTTTACTCAGTCAGGAATTGATAGCGGGGACATAATGCTCAAAACAATCGCCGCGTTATTCATTTGCGTAATGCCTGCTGTACTCATGGCGGCTACTGATGATGTTCCGGAATATACGCGCCAGCCAGGTGTGGCAGGCAAAATTACGTCTGTGGGCTCTGATACGCTGGCAAACCTGATGACATTCTGGTCGCAGGAATTTAAGACGCTCTACCCGCAGGTGAAATTTCAGATACAGGCGTCAGGTTCATCGACTGCGCCGCCGGCACTTACCGAAGGCACGGCAACCATCGGCCCGATGAGCCGGGCGCTGAAGCCCAGCGAAATTCGTGAATTCACGCGAGAACACGGCTATCCGCCTACCGTATTGCGGGTTGCCATGGACGCCATTGCCATTTTTGTAGAGCGGCGCAATCCAATTGAAGGAGCCACACTGCAAGAGGTTGATGCTATCTTCTCACACACCCGCTTTTGCGGCGGGCCAGAGCCAATCACTCGCTGGCATCAGTTAGGGGTGGATACCGGCATTAGCAATTCCCCCATCCGTCTGTTTGGGCGTAATTCCGTTTCGGGCACTTACGGGCTGTTTAAAGTCATGGCCCTGTGCGACGGCGATTTCAGAGCCACTGTTAATGAGCAGCCCGGCTCGGCCTCTGTTGTGCTCTCGGTGGCTACCAGTCGAAACGGCATGGGATACGCAGCATACGGGTATAAAACTGCCGGGGTGCGTGCACTGCCTATCGGTGAAGATAAAGCACACCTTATACCGCTCACCAGCGACACAGTTCGCAATGAAACGTATCCTTTTTCCCGTTTTCTTTATCTCGTCATCAATAAGGCACCGGGGAAACCGTTGCCAGTACTGGAAAGAGAGTTTCTGCGTTTTATTTTGTCCCGGCAGGGTCAGCAACAGGTAGCCAGAGATGGCTACTTTCCGGTACGTGATGATGTCTTACTACGCCAGCGGCGTTTACTGGATGAGAAGTAAATGCCGCCAGGGGGCGATATAGCCTATCAGGCAGGTGACCTTTTACTGTAGCTCAAAAAATCAGTGGGTCCTGGCCTGCATGCTGAAAAAAGCGACTCGTTAAACGGAAATCATATAAAATATCACTTAAGGTTTAGTGTAAATAATTGAATTTAAAGCTATATTTTTCAGTTCCGGCAAAAATATAAAACTTTTGTGACAGTGTCATAATGTAACAAAAGTGTCATTAAGCTTATGTAGTCTTCTCCTGTCTTTTAAAAATACATAGTCCTGACGGAGAATCGAATGACTATTAAGCATCTGTTTCAAGCATCTGCAATTGCCAGCGCGCTAGTGCTTGCTGGTTGCGGCGGTGACATTAATATCAATGAAGGTGACGTTACAAACGAAGGCGGCACTGCTAATCCCACCCCGACTGATCCTCCAACAGATGGCGATGCTAATCCACTGGTCTCTGCAGGCCTGGCATCCGACGTTTCAGCTAACTTTCCTGAAATTACAGATAAACCGGTTTACCAGTTATCTTCAAATGTTGAATTCAACGAAGATGCGACACTAAGCGCCGATGCGCACTGGGTACTGGATGGCCGTACTGCAGTAGGTGGCGATAACGAAAACTCAGCGGTACTGACTATCGAAGCAGGCACTACCATCATTGGCCAGGCCGGTGAAGATTTTCTGGTTGTTCGTCGTGGTTCTCAAATCATGGCAAACGGTACAGCTGAAGCGCCCATCACGATGACATCTATTCAGGACGTAACTGGTCAGGAAACTACAATTGGTCAGTGGGGCGGACTGGTATTACTGGGCCGTGCGCCAGCTAACTCATGTGGTGATCAGGTAGGCGAAGCGACCGAAGACGAACTGAACAACTGTGGTGTTTCTGCAGAAGGTGACGCCGGTCAGTTTGGCGGAAACATGCCTGAAGATAACTCTGGTGTGCTTAACTATGTCATCGTCAAGCACGCAGGTCGTACGCTGGGTAACGGTGACGAGTTAAACGGAATCAGCTTTGCTGGTGTAGGTTCAGGCACTGAGGTCGACTATATTCAGGTTCACCAGAATCTGGATGACGGTATCGAATTTTTCGGTGGCACAGTTAATGTTAAGCACATTGTGCTCACAGCTAACGGTGACGACTCTTTCGACTGGTCATTCGGCTGGACGGGTAAAGCGCAATATGTGCTTATCAAACAGGATGCTGCTGATGGTGACAATGCCTTTGAATCAGATAACAGCGAATTTGATGCAGCGGCGACGCCGTTGACAAACCCTACCGTTGCCAACGTGACTATCATCGGTGCAGACGATGCTAATGGTGTTCGTTTACGTGCTGGTACTGCGGGTGCGCTTTCTGGTTTTGTCATTACCGGACCAGATGCTTACAGCAACTGTCTGCGTATTAATGGTGCAGAGTCACAAGCCAATGCCGATGCGGGTGATTTGACTATGACCAATTCTGTGGTTGCCTGTGCTGAAGGCAATAACTTCAGCGACGACGACGGCAGCGACGGCTTTACGCAAGCCTGGTTCGAAGGGCAGGACGGTAACAGTGTTGTTGCACAGGATGGCCTGGGACTGGCTGACAACGGCTATCAGCCGGCTGAAGGCTCTGTATTGCTTGAAGGCAGTGTCAGTATTGACGATAGCTTCTTCGATGCTACCGACTATATTGGTGCGATGGATGCTACAACTGACTGGACTGAAAGCTGGGTAACAGTAGGTCTGGAATAAGGCTTACCCCATAAAGTAGATAAAAATGCTTAGGCGCCTGATACGGCGCCTAAGCTGTTAGAAGCCCCTAATTCCAGACTCAGCTCTAACGGAGTTTTTTAGCATGATTTACAAAAGCCGTTCGATGCCATCAAAATCGAAGCTATACGCAGCAGTAAGCGTAGCACTAATGGCGAGCGCACTTTCCTCTCAGGCAGCACTGGCGCAGGAAGGTCAGACTCAGGCCGATGAACAGGAAGTCATCGAAGAAGTTGTTGCCACCGGCACACGACTCAAAGGCACAGCCGCAGCGGTATTGCAGGAACGTCAGAATCAGGCATTCGTGGCAGATATTTTAGGTGCTGACCAGATCTCACGTACCGGCGACGGTGACGCAGCATCAGCACTTCGTCGTGTAACAGGTCTAACCCTGGTAGATGGCAAATTTATTTATGTGCGTGGTTTAGGTGAGCGCTACTCAAGTACACAGCTAAACGGCATGGGCGTACCCAGCCCGGATCCAACCCGCTCAGTTGTACCGCTGGATTTATTTCCATCGGATATTATTGAAAGCCTGAACGTACAAAAGTCGTTTTCTCCGGATATGCCAGCACACTTCGGTGGGGGTAATGTAAATATCCGCACCAAGTCCATCCCGTCGGAATTTGTTTTCAAGCTTTCTGGTGGCGTTGACTATAACACCAACAATTCTACAGATGGCTTTTTCTACAGTGGCGGTGGTGATGACTGGACAGGTCGCGACGATGGTACGCGTGCACTGTCTGGTGTGATTCAGTCTAATCTGGATAAAGCACAGGCCGATGATGGCATTGAAGGCTCTGGCACTTATCCGCTGACGCTTGAAGAGCGCAAGGAAATGCTGGGCTCAATGTTCTGGGATATCGGCCCGGATCCTAAAAATGTAGACCCTGATTTTGATATTGGCGCCACATTAGGTAACCGCTTTGTTACCGATGTTGGTGAATTCGGATTCTTATCAGCCATTTCTTACGAAAACGAATGGAATGTCGGGCGGGAAAAGTCAGGTACTAATCTGGGTACCGTCGGCTGCGCTGACTTACCAGACAGTGAAAAAGAAAATGGTAAGTGCTTTGCACAATCGTATGATGGTGTTGAAACAGAGCAAAGCGTCAGTTGGAGCGGAATGTTTAACGTAGGTTACGAATACAACAGTAACCATCGCCTGGAGCTTACTAACGTTATACTGCACGACATGAACGATCGTGTTCGTGTGCGTGATTTTGTTGACGTGAACGAAACTATTTTTGGCACCCGTGAACTTGAGCGTGTTGATATGCTTTTTGAAGAGCGTCGTATGACCTCCAGCCAAATCAAAGGCACGCACAACTTCCCTAAGCTTAACTTCATGTATTTCGATTGGTATGCCGGCACCAGTCGTGCAAACCGGGATGCGCCCGGTGGCTTGTCAGCGACCTACCAGAAGAATCTGGACGATGGTGAGTTTATCTCACAGCAACTGCAGGATGTATCTGCAACTAACGTGAATCGTCAGTATCAGAGTCTGCGGGATGTTTCTGATACGTGGGGCTGGAACTTAGGCTATCCCATCATGCTTGATGGCATCGATCTGGAAGTTAAGGCTGGTGCGGACTTTTTCGAAAAAGCCCGTAAAGCAGAAAATATCACGATTCAGGTTCCGCACCGTGCTATAGCAGATGACGCCTTGTTCGGTGATCAAATTGATGAGATCTTTGCTGCAGACCAGTTGGCCAGTGACGACTTTTACGGCAGTTCAACCGGTGCCGGAATCTTACAGTCAAACATGGCTGACGGTGATGAATACGCCGCAGGAACTAAAGTTGATGCGTATTACCTGATGGCTGATGCGTTTATCAATAATAAGTGGCGCTTCTCAGGCGGTGTGCGGTATGAAGACTTCCGTCAGATTTCCGTGCCGTTTTCCGCGCACGCGAACACGTTCTCGGTAGAGTCTGAGGAAATTGCGCAATTGGCGTTTATGGAAGATGATTTCTTCCCGTCACTGGC
This sequence comes from Salinimonas iocasae, assembly GCF_006228385.1. Taxonomy (GTDB): domain Bacteria; phylum Pseudomonadota; class Gammaproteobacteria; order Enterobacterales; family Alteromonadaceae; genus Alteromonas; species Alteromonas iocasae. The sequence goes on along the minus strand of NZ_CP039852.1, from coordinate 3,187,025 downwards.
GGTCACTTACATCATGGATGATGAGATGCAGTTCCGCTTTAATATCAGTGAATCGGCAATTCGTCCGGATCTACGTGATATCAGTACCACGTTCTTCATTGACCCGTTAACAGAGTTCCTGGTACGTGGTTCGCCTTTGCTGAAAAGCTCAAAACTTCGCAACGCAGATTTTCGTTGGGAATGGTATCGTGAAGCCGGTAATAACCTGTCAGCAGCGATATTCTACAAAGACATCGAAAACCCGATTGAGCTGGTTGAGCTGGGTACAGTAGGTGGTGCAGCGCCAAACTTGCTGACTGCCAACGGTGAGTCCGGTGAATTATACGGTGTGGAAGTCGAGTTTCTGCAGGACCTGAGCATCATCGATGACCGTTTGGTCGACTTCTTCGTGACTGGTAACGTGACCATGTCCGACTCAGAAGTTGTCATCGGTGCTGCCGATGATGATCGCACCAGTCTGTTTGAGCGCCAGTTACTTGATGCGCTTGATGCAACCAGCGCGTCGAATATCGTTACCAACAACGAGCGTCGTCTGGTTGGTCACTCTGAGTGGGTACTGAACCTGCAGATGGGTTATGACTCACCCAATGGCGAGCATTCTGCCACACTGGTTTATAACGCCTTTGGTCCACGAATTATCGTGCCCGGAACACGTGGTAATGAAGATGCAGAGGAACAGACGTTCCATTCAATCGACTTTAATTACTCGTATTATCCGGATTTCAATTCGCAGGTGAAATTCAGTATTAAAAACCTGCTGGACCAGGAAAAACGCATTGAACAGGAAGGCCTTGATTTGTTGCGCGAAGAACGCGGAATTGAATTCGGCTTAAGCTATAGCTACACGTTCTAAACCCCTCAAAGAGCCGCATGTCGCGGCTCTTTTTATATCTTCTGAAAGAAACATCTACCTTCGTTTAACTATGACAGTCATGTAATAAAACTGTCACAGAAAACTCCTATCCTACGCGCAGTTTCTATTCTGGTCGGTGCATACCGATTTTTTTAAATTAAAAGGTTTGAGTGTATGAAGCTTTTCAACTCCTTGCTACTGGCAAGTGCCATGATGGCATCAGCTGCTATGGCGCAAGATGATGAAGATTTAAAACCCGTTGTGGACGAGGCGGCAAAGATCAATGAATCGGCGGCGCAGTCACAGGAAAAAATCAACAAAATCACCAACCAAATCGACAGTAAACTACAGCAGTTTAAAACTCTGAATAAAGAGATTGAAGGTCTGGAAGTTTACAACGCGCAGTTGCGTAAACAGATTGAAAATCAGAAGCAGGAAATGTCTGATTTGAACGACTCTATCGATGAAGTATCGGTAATCGAGCGTCAAATTACGCCATTGATGATTCGCATGATTGAAGGTCTTGAGCAGTTCATCGAACTGGATGTGCCCTTCTTACCGGAAGAGCGTGCAAATCGTGTTGCTGACCTTAAAAATCTGATGGACCGCGCTGATGTTGCAGCATCAGAAAAATTCCGTCGGGTGATGGAAGCATACCAGGTAGAAATGGAATACGGCCGTACAATGGAAGCCTATAACGGTATTCATGAAATCGACGGTCAGGAGCGTGACGTTGAGTTTTTACGCTTAGGTCGTACCGCACTGATTTATCAAACCCGCGATGCCAGCAGTCAGGGTGTCTGGAACAAGCAAACCCGCCAATGGGAAGAGCTGGACAGCAGCTACCGCACCCAGATTACTAAAGGCCTGAGAATGGCGAAGAAACAACTGGCACCAGACATGCTGATGCTGCCAGTGGCAATGACAGAGTAAGAGGTTGATGACCATGTTTAAACAAATGAAAAAACTTGTAGTTGGTCTGACTGCCATTGGCCTGAGCTTTGGCGCAGTGGCCCAGAATGACCGCGCGCTTGACCTTGATGCGTTGCTTAAGCAACTGGAAGAAGGTCAGTTCACGCAAAGCCAGCAGAACAAGCAACGTGAAGAACGTTTCATGCAGCAGCGTGCACAGCAGGACCAGATTCTTGATGAAACGCGTGCCAAGCGTGACCAGTTGCTGCAGCAATCTGAACAACTTGAAACCCAGTTTGAAGAAAACGAATTTAAACTGGCTGACTTAAATGGTGCGCTGGATAACCGTATGGGCTCACTGAAAGAGCTGTTCGGTGTGCTACAGCAGGTAGCTGGTGATACCAAAAGCAAATTCCAGAACTCTGTGATTTCAGCACAAATCCCGGGCCGTTCAGAATTTCTGGACAACATGGCGCAGGAAATGGGCAAAAGCTCTAAGCTGGCATCTATTGAAGAAATCGAGCGCGTCTGGTTCGAAATACAGCGTGAGATGACCGAGTCAGGTGACGTTGAAGCCTTTGAGACCTCAGTGGTTGAAGCGGGCGGCGAGAAAGTCACTAAAGAAGTCGTTCGTGTAGGGCCTTTCGCGTTGGTATCAGATGGTAAATATCTTGATTACAACGGCACTACCGGCACGGTTGCAGAGTTAGTACGTCAGCCGGCCGACCGCTATCAGGATTCTGCTTCAGCGCTGCAAAACTCAGACGGTAACATCGTTGAGTTTGGTATTGACCCCACTGGTGGTTCTATTCTGGGCCTGCTGGTTCAGGCACCAACGCTTAAAGAGCGTGTTGAACAAGGTGGCGTGGTTGGTTACATCATTCTTATTGTAGGTGCGTTCGGTCTTATTCTGGCTATCTGGCGCCTGGTTGCATTAACAATCACTAAAGCAAAAGTTGATAAGCAGCTTAAGTCTAAAGAAATCAAAACAACGAACCCCCTGGGTCGTGTACTGAAAGTCCGTGATACGTATCCACATGCGGATACTGAAGCGCTGGAACTGCACTTAACCGAAGCGATTTTAGGTGAAGTGCCTAAGCTGAGCCGTAATCTGACCATCATCAAAATTATCTCAGTTGTTGCACCGCTGATGGGTCTGTTGGGTACGGTTACCGGTATGATTAATACCTTCCAGGCAATCACATTGTTTGGTACGGGTGACCCCAAACTGATGGCAGGTGGTATCTCTACCGCGCTGGTTACAACGGTTCTGGGTCTGGTTGTGGCTATTCCTATGACACTGCTTTACGCCATGCTGAATACCCGTAGCAAAAACATCGTTTACATTCTGCAGGAACAAGCTGCAGGGGTTATCGCAGAGCGCGCTGAGCGGAGCTAATCATGTTTGAGTTTCTCGAAGCAATTCGCGATTTCACAGAAACAGGTGGCCAGGTTCTCCTGGTCATCGGTCTGCTGATATTCGTTATGTGGCTTTTGATCCTCGAACGTGCGATGTACATCCTGGTCTGGCACAAAAGTAAGAAGAAGCAGGCTATCAAAGAGTGGAAAGCTCGCTCTGATCGCACTTCGTGGTACGCCGAGCAGGTAAGACAGAAAAAGATTTCGACCTTATCCATTCAGTTGAATGGCAGCATCCCGATTATTCAGGCTTTGGTGGCGCTTTGTCCGCTTCTGGGTCTGCTGGGAACGGTAACCGGTATGATTGAAGTTTTTGATGTAATGGCAATCTCTGGATCTGGGAATGCACGCTCGATGGCATCAGGGGTTTCAAAAGCAACGATTCCGACAATGGCCGGAATGGTTGGTGCACTGTCCGGGGTTTTTGCCTCAACCTGGCTTAACCGTAAAGCGAAATCTGAACGCACGCATCTTGAGGATGCAATCATCATTGAACGTAATGTCTGATAAGACATTAAGTTAAGGTATCAAATTATGAAGCAGCATTTTCAAAACCTGGTTGACGAAGAAGAAGCACAAATCGATATGACGCCCATGCTGGACGTTGTTTTTATCATGCTAATCTTCTTCATCGTAACTGCGTCGTTCGTTAAAGAAGCAGGCATTGATGTGAATCGTCCTGAGGCATCTACGGCAGTTAAAAAAGATCGTGCAAATGTCCTAATCGCGATTTCTGATACGGGCGAAATTTGGATCAATAAGCGTCGCGTCGATGAGCGCGCGGTACAGGCAAACATTGAGCGCCTGCATGCCGAAAATCCGCAGGGTACGGTGGTCATTCAGGCTGATAAGAAAGCGACAACTGAAACACTTATCAAAGTGATGGATGCTTCACGCGCCGCGGGTGTTTACGACGTTTCAATCGCAGCACAAGAGCAGTAAGTCATGCCACGATTTATTATTGCATTCTTCGCTTCTCTGGCGATTACGTTAGGCCTGTTCTTTTTGATGCAGTCACTGATCAAAATGGGTGGCAGCGCACTGACGGAGCCGCCAAAGGGAAGTGTGCTTGACTTTGTAAGGGTCAAGCAGGAGGAAACGGTAGAGCAAAAAGATCGCAAGCCGCGTAAGCCGCCTAAACCAGAGCAGCCACCGCCGCAAATGCAGCCGCAGCAAATGGACTCGCCTTCGCCGGATGCAGAAGGTACCTCTATGGATTTCAGTTCTGATGTCGGTGCTGACGGTGGCCTGGATGGTGGATTGGCACTGGATTCGGGTGATGGGGAATACTTACCGATAGTTAAAGTATCTCCGGTTTATCCTCGCCGTGCACTGCAGCGTGGTATTGAAGGCTTTGTTATCGTTGAGTTCACAGTAACCAAGCAAGGTGCGGTTCGTGACCCTATGGTCGTTGAAGCAAATCCGGAAGGTATTTTTGAGCAGGCAGCCATTGATGCAGCCATGAAGTTCAAATATAAGCCTCGTGTTGTAAATGGCGAAGCCACGGAAGTATCCGGTGTGCAAAACCGTATTACTTTCCAGATAGACGGGTAATTCGATATGCATAAATCATTATCAAAACGCCTGTTAGCGGCAGCAGTTGTTGCCTCAGTTTATGGGGCAGCGGTGCCGGCAATGTTCATCTCAACAGATGCCGTTGCCCAGCAGAAAGCCAGCGAAAAGAAAACCCGTAAGGTGCCAACACTGCGCTCAAAGGTTTACGATCAGTTATCGCGGGCACAAACGGCAGCGGATGAAGGTGACATTAAAGAAGCAATTTCTATCCTTGATGAAGTTGAGGGTAAGAAAAGCTCTATGAACAGTTACGAACAGGCCATGATGTATAATTTCTATGGCTTCATTTACTACAATGATGAGCAGTACGAAAAAGCACTTGAGTCGTTCGCTACCGTGGTTGAGCAGCAGCCTATTCCACGTAAGTTTGAAATGTCGACACTGTTTTCTCTGGCACAGCTACACCTGATGCAGGGGAACTATGCCGAGGTGGTTGAATATCTTGAACGCTGGGAATCTCTGAATGAAGGTGATATTCCTGCTAAAAATAAGGTATTGAAAGCTCAGGCGCTGTATCAGAACAAGAGCTATGAAGAGGCCGCTGGCTATATTGACCAGGCCGTTGCCGAGCATGAAGCCAGGGGGATGATCCCTGATGAAGGTTGGTTAATTCTGCAGCGCGCCATTTACTACGAGCTGAAACGCCCTGAAAAAGTAAAAGAAATCCTGGTTAAAATGGTTAAGTTATTTAACGAACCTAAGTACTGGATTCAGCTGGCGGGCATGTTCGGTGAGCTTGGTGAAGAGCGTAAGCAACTGGCCATCATGGAAACCGCTTATCAGCAGGGTTATGTGCAAAGTGCAGCCGATATCTTTAATCTGGCGCAGCTTTACTACTACCATCGCGCACCTTACAAAGGGGCAAAGCTGATGGAGCAGGCCCTGGCAGACGGCACGTTGGAGAAAAACCTGCGTAACTGGCGTTTTCTGGGTCAAAGCTGGCAACTGGCTAAGGAAAACGAGAAGGCCATTCCAGCCCTCACTGAAGCTGCAGCGTTATCCGAGGACGGTGAGCTGGATGCGCAACTGGCACAAATTTACCTGAATTCTGAAAAGTGGGATAAGGCTATCAGCTCGGCGGAGCAAGCACTGGAAAAGGGACAGCTTCGTAACGAAGGTATGCCGCACCTGGTAAAAGGCATGGCGCTGTACAACACGGGTCAGTATGCAAAAGCACTCAACCAGTTAGCTGAAGCAGAGAAATTCCCTAAAAGCCGTGGCATTGCCCAGCAGTGGAAAAAGTTTGTTCAGTCTGAGAAGAGCAGCAAAGAACAACTGGATGCAGAGCTCTCATCATAACTTTCTAATAAAAAAACGCCGCTTCACGCGGCGTTTTTTTATGTTGTGGTAGTTTGTTTACTTTGAAAATAACCGTACAGGCTGGCAAAAAGTAACCCCCCGATAGCCCCGGCCAGACACTGCAATGCGATTCCCACCGCCTCACGCGCGCCTGCAATTAGTGTCACGTTCATAATGGGCTGCATGGCCAAAAGCATAACCAGCATGGCAGAGGCACCAGCGGCAATAGTCCACGGCGCCACGCGAGTGCGTCGTCGCGTTAATATTATTGCTATCAGAAATGCGATCAACAGCGCCAGCGCGATGGCACTACCATATTTAGGTAGCAGTCCGATGATATCATCCAGGGTGGTAGCGGCCCGGTCAGTCAGGCTTATCGCAACGTCAAGCTCGGCTAACCCATGCAAAACACGTTGAGTATGGAAGATACTGGCCAGCATATACGTGACAATCCAGCTGAAAAAATAAGCTTTGATAAACGGCAGGGCGCTATGAATTTGCATAGGTATAGCAGAATAGAAGTATGATGGTAAGCCAGTGTAATGGCTATCTGACGAATAATCCAACAGTTGTTTATAAGGTTAAGTCACTGTAACTTTACCTTATAAAGTGCGAATAAATCTGGAGTTAGCGATGAAATATGCCTGGATGCTGGTGTTGTTAGTAAGCGCATCATCTTTAGCCGAACCGATGCGCTATTCGTTATCACAAGCCATCGATTTACCGCTAAAACGACCATGGGCATTGGTAGCGCTGCCCGATAATCAGTTCATCGTTACTGAAAAGCACGGTGCGCTGGTGGTGGTAGATAATAACGGTGAGGCTGAACGCCATCAGCAGACATTACCTGAGTTATACAGCGAAGGGCAGGGTGGTTTGCTGGACCTTGCACTGACGCAGGATTATTACACCTCAGGTCGCGTGCTTGTCAGCTATACCCGTGGAACGCCCGACAGCAACCAACTGGTAGTCGTCAGCGCAATACTGGATAACGGCGTACTTAAAGACATTGAGCAGATACTTGCTGTTACACCCACTAAAGATACACCGGTACATTTTGGTGGACGGCTGGCAGTGCTGGATGACGGCACCTGGCTGGTGACTACGGGTGACGGCTTCGATTATCGCGAACAGGCTCAGGTAAAGACCAGCCAACTGGGAAAAATTCTGCGCTTTCGCGAAGACGGCAGTGCGCCTCAGTCACCTCCCTTTCCCGAGGCGCCCTATATTTTTTCATTAGGCCATCGCAACACGCAGGGGCTGGTTATTAAAGACAATCAGATTATTGCACATGAACATGGGCCGGCAGGTGGCGATGAAATCAATCTGATCGAGGAAGGTGAAAACTACGGCTGGCCAGTTGCGACGATGGGCGATGATTATTCCGGTGCCCGTATCAGTCCGTTTCGAAGCTATCCTGATATGAAGCCGCCCATTGTTAACTGGACGCCGTCGGTAGCGCCTTCCGGTATGATTTACTACAGCGGTGAGCAATTCCCGCAGTTATCCGGCAAGTTATTAATCACTACATTGAAAAAAGAAGCGCTGCTGGCTGTTGACCTGAACGCAGCGTCTGACGTTGAGACTGTATTTAGCGATATCTCACAGCGCCTGCGCGATGTAAATGTCACTGATAATGGCGCCGTGCTGCTGCTCACTGACGGCGAAGAGGCCACCATATTGAAAGTGTCGGCCAATAGTCAGTAATTATAAGCCCGTGTATGGGCATTGACCGGCTGAATACCGGTCATAAAAGATTGAAAGGCCTTAATCATTCAAAAAAGTTCATTAACCCGCTATAATCCCCGCGTTTTTATTTAGTCACGTCCTGTCGCCAAGACCGTTAACTTCACCGGCAGGATTAACCATGAGGAAGAAATCGTGTTAGAAGAGTATCGTAAACACGTAGAAGAACGTGCTGAACAAGGTATCCCTCCCAAAGCACTGAACGCCGAACAGGTTGCCAGTCTGGTTGAGTTGCTGAAAAACCCACCTGCAGGCGAAGAAGATTATCTGCTTGAACTGATTTCAGAGCGCGTTCCTCCTGGTGTAGATGAAGCCGCTTACGTAAAAGCCGGCTTTTTAAGTGCTGTCGCGAAAGGCGAAGACACCAGCCCGCTGATTAGCCGCGAAAAAGCGGTTGAGTTATTAGGCAACATGCACGGCGGTTACAACATCGCGACGCTGATTGAACTGCTTGATGATGACAAGCTTGCACCACTTGCTACGAAAGAACTTAAACACACGCTGTTAATGTTTGATGCGTTCCACGATGTGGAAGAAAAGCATAAGGCCGGTAATAAATACGCTACCGAAGTGATTGAATCATGGGCAGAAGGTGAATGGTTTACCTCACGTCCGAAAATGGATGACAAAATCACCTATTCCGTATTCAAGGTAACCGGTGAAACCAATACTGATGACTTGTCTCCGGCACCGGATGCATGGTCACGCCCGGATATTCCTTTACACGCACTGGCGGCCTACAAAATGACTCGCGACGGTCTGGAGCCGGAAGAGCACGGTGTTAAAGGTCCGATGAAGCAAATCGAAGACGTGAAAAATCAGGGACACCCGGTTGCCTTTGTTGGCGATGTGGTAGGTACCGGTTCTTCGCGTAAGTCTGCGACTAACTCTGTACTGTGGTTCTTCGGCGAAGATCTGCCAGGCGTTCCTAACAAGCGTGGTGGCGGTGTATGTATCGGTTCTAAAGTTGCACCAATCTTCTTTAACACAATGGAAGATGCCGGTGCGTTGGTATTTGAAGCCGACGTAGAAAAAATGAACATGGGTGATGTCATCGACATCTATCCGTTTGAAGGCAAGATCACGAACCACGAAACTGGCGAAGTACTGGCTGAGTACAACTACAAATCAAAAGTAATTCTTGATGAAGTTCGTGCTGGTGGCCGTATCAACCTTATTATCGGTCGCGGTCTGACTGAAAAAGCCCGTGAGGCACTGGGTCTGGGACCAACAGATCTGTTCCGCAAACCTGAACAGCCTGCAGACAGCGGCAAGGGTTACTCGCTGGCGCAGAAGATGGTAGGTAAAGCATGTGGTGTTGACGGTATCCGTCCTGGCACATACTGCGAGCCTAAGATGACGACAGTTGGTTCTCAGGATACCACTGGCCCAATGACCCGTGACGAACTGAAAGATCTGGCATGTCTGGGCTTCACTGCTGACCTGACCATGCAGTCTTTCTGTCACACTGCAGCTTATCCTAAGCCGGTTGACATCGAAACACAGCACACCCTGCCTGACTTTATTATGAACCGTGGTGGTGTTTCACTGCGTCCGGGTGACGGTATTATCCACAGCTGGCTGAACCGTATGTTGCTGCCTGATACAGTAGGTACCGGTGGTGACTCGCACACCCGTTTCCCTCTGGGGATCTCATTCCCGGCAGGTTCTGGTTTGGTAGCATTTGCTGCTGCAACAGGTGTCATGCCGCTGGATATGCCAGAGTCTATTCTGGTTCGCTTTACCGGTAAGCGTCAGCCAGGTATCACATTGCGTGACCTGGTACATGCGATTCCGTTATACGGTATCAAGCAAGGTCTGCTGACGGTAGAGAAGAAAGGTAAGATCAACCAGTTCTCTGGTCGTATTCTTGAGATTGAAGGTCTGGAAGACTTAACCGTTGAACAGGCATTCGAACTGTCAGATGCCTCGGCTGAGCGCTCAGCAGCTGGCTGTACTATCAATCTGTCTGAAGAGTCGATTGCAGAGTACCTGAACTCAAACATCACCATGCTACGCTGGATGATCAACGAAGGTTATGGCGACCCTCGTACACTTGAGCGTCGTGCGCAGAAGATGGAAGAGTGGCTGGCGAACCCTGAACTGATGCGTGCTGATGCTGATGCAGAATACGCTGAAGTGATTGAAATTAACCTTGATGACATCAAAGAGCCAATCGTATGTTGCCCGAACGATCCTGACGATGCCAAAACGCTGTCAGATGTTGCTGGTGACAATGTTGATGAAGTGTTCATCGGTTCGTGTATGACTAACATCGGTCACTTCCGTGCAGCAGGTAAACTGCTGGACAACTATGGCAAGACGCTGCCAACCCGTCTGTGGATCTCTCCACCGACCAAGATGGATAAAGCGCAGCTGATGGAAGAAGGCTACTACAACATCTACGGTCGTGTAGGTGTACGTACCGAAATGCCGGGCTGCTCTTTGTGTATGGGTAACCAGGCGCGTGTAGATGCCGGTGCTACGGTACTGTCTACCTCAACGCGTAACTTCCCTAACCGTTTAGGTGATGGCGCGAATGTTTACCTGACATCGGCAGAGCTTGCCGCGGTTGGTGCAATCGTAGGCCGTATTCCTACTGCTGAAGAGTATATGGAGTACGCAGGTAAGATTGACTCTATGTCGGCTGATGTATATCGCTACCTGAACTTTGACAAGATGGAAAGCTTTAAACAGGCAGAAGAAGACGCGAAGGCGAAGATTATTCCAACGCTGAATATCGCCTGATAAGTCAATTGTGAGACGAACAAGCCGGGCAATACGCCCGGCTTTTTTTTGGCCTGTAGATAATCCATGCAGGCGCAGGTAGACTGCCATAAGCGTCTGAATCACTAACAAGTTAAAACATCATGAGAATATCCTTACTGCTGCTTTGTTTTATGTCCGCCTGGCTATTGAGTAGCTGCGCCAAGGCGAATGACTCATCTCAGATCAGCTTTGATGAAGTGTCGGTGGCAATTGCCGGTGAGAACTATGAGTTTGAGTATGCGCAGACCTTTGAGCAGCGAGCGCAGGGACTGATGAACCGGCGTAGTTTATGTAATGACTGTGGCATGTTGTTCCGATTCTCGCCGCCTAAACAAGCCAGTATGTGGATGAAAAATACCTATATACCGCTTGATGTGGCATTTATAAACAAGCAGGGTGTTATTACAGATATTAAAGCGTTGCAGCCCCATGACTTAACGTCTGTGGGCGCGTCGGGCGTGGTGGCCTACGCACTTGAGATGAATCAGGGGTGGTTTGCCGCTCACGATGTATCAGAAGGTGACACCATCAAAATCAATCCGCCATCAGATAATCAGGACTAAATGGAGACGAATGTGACTCAGGCATTAACCATCGCCAAGTTTGGCGGGACCAGCGTTGCCAACTATGAGGCAATGCAAAAATGTGCACGTATTGTACTGGCTAATGAAGCAACGCGCATTGTGGTAGTTAGTGCGTCGGCTGGTGTAACTAACCACCTTGTCAGTATGGCGCATACACCCATGACCCAGGAACAAATCAGCGACGTGTGTAAGGCGGTAGAAGAGATAGAAAATGCTATTCTTACGAAGCTGTCTAACCCTGATGCAGTTGAAGGGAAACTTGAGGATTTACTGGCCGAGATGCGCGAACTGGCATTTCACGAAGAAATTCTTCATCGCGATGATTTAAAAGACCAACTGCTGTCTATGGGCGAACGCATGTCCTCATTGCTGTTCAGTGCAGTTGTCGGCGAACAGCACAATGCTGTAATAAATTTTGATGTACGAAAAGTACTACGTACAGATAGCGAATTTGGCGAAGCCGCGCCACAGCTTGAAACGATTCATGAACTGTCAGAGCTGTTGCTGCGCCCTGAGATTGAAAACGCCATGGTAGTTACCCAGGGGTTTGTCGGCGCAGACGAGCAGGGCCGCACGACAACGCTTGGGCGTGGAGGGTCAGACTTCACCGCCGCGCTGCTTGCCGAGGCACTGCAAGCCGATGTGTGTGAAATATGGACCGATGTCACCGGTGTTTACACGACCGACCCGCGCATTGCTCCTAATGCACACCCTCTGCCAGAGCTAAGCTTCGAAGAAGCCGCTGAGATGGCAACCTTCGGCGCGAAAGTCCTGCATCCGGCAACAATGGAGCCAGCGCTACGTCAGGACATTAAAGTGTTTGTCGGTTCCAGTCGTGAGCCTGAAAAAGGCGGCACCTGGATCATGCGCGATTGTGAGCATGAGCCTCCATACAGGGCAATTACACGGCGCAAAGAACAGGTAATGGTTACGGTAAAAACGCCGCAGATGATGTACGCGCAGGGCTTTTTGCAACAGGTGTTCACCATTATCGCTAAACACCGGCTCAGTGTGGATCTGGTGACCACATCAGAAATTTCAGTGTCTTTTACGCTGGATAACCCGGCAAACTCCGTGGCCCAGCGGCTCAATAAAGAAACCATTGCTGAACTGGAAACCTTCTGTGATGTGAAGGTAGAAGGGGGCTATGACTTGGTTACTGTAGTTGGGAACCATATGCAAAGCGCTAAAGGGGTATCAAGCAAAATATTTGCTGCGGTTTCTGAGTATAATCTGAGAATGATTTGCTTTGGTGCGAATCCGCACAATATGTCATTTTTGGTTAACGAAAACGACAGTACTGAAATAGTTCAGGGCTTGCATCGCTCATTGTTTGAATAGGGCAGGCCAGGGCGAAAGTGCCCTGACTATCAACTATTCGCCTTTTCAAGCTCATCATGCAGCTTTAGTACTTCATCGCCGTCTTCCTGTTCAATCAGGTAGGCGGGGTTGTTGTCATCTGCTTTACGGGTGACGTCTTCGCCCTGTAGCTTACGGGTGACCTCTTCCCAAAACACTTCACGAACTTTACCCTGACCTTTGCCGTTACCCCATTCCCACTCTACCTTTGTATTAGTCTGGTATGCTTTCGTCATTGCTGTTCTCCTGTTTGAATGTCCAGATTGTTACGGGGGATGTGGCTGCACAGCGCATTAATAATTGGTAATACGGTCTATGCAGCATCTAGCGGCGCAGCGAGTAAAAGGTAAGAATAAAAAAAGGCCACCGTTCTACGGGTGGCCTTTTGGATTAATTACCAGGTTCAGGCTGCGGGGTTAATTGTTACCCGGCTTAAACAGGTTGGTATCGGCACCTGGCTGGATACGCTGTGCATGCAGAAAATGCATATGCCGTTCAAACTGGGTGAGGATATCCTCTATCACCTGCGCCTTCGTATAGCCCATTAAATCGTAACCCTGGCCACCTTCGGCCAGAAGCGGCTCTACACGGTAGTATTTTGAACCACTCTTTGCAGAACGTGTTGCGAAAGACGGCATCGAATACTGACTGGGGCGAAGCTCATAATAAAAGTCCTGCGCTTCATGTAAATCGACCTGCAATGACATGAATTCATCATCTGAATCACGGTTTTCAGAAATGCTGACATCTAAATCCCGCTCTCTCAGGGCGCTCTCAACTTCCTTCATGGCAGGCATCGCTACATCATCGAGGAATTTACGACATTGCTCGTGATCAGGGAAGCTTACGAAACGGTGCAGTCTTTGCGTCCAGTTCTGACCGGTCTCACCGACGCGCGTACCGCTGGGCAGATTAGCATCCGACGTTTTTTGTTTAAGTCCTTCCACACGTAGCGCTTTGAACAGTCCCAGCATCATCAGACACAATACCACTGCAAAAGGAAGCCCCGTTACAACTACGGCGCTTTGCAACGCGGTAAGTCCGTCGGCCAGTAACAGCGCGATGGTAAGTAGCCCGATTATTGAGGCCCACATAATACGCATCCAGGCGGGCGCATCGCTGTAGGGGTCTTTAAGTACAGAGGTAAGATTTGAAAGTACCAGTGAACCCGAGTCACCCGAAGTGATAAAGAAAACAAACGCCAGAATACTTACGATAATTGTGGTTAATCCTGCCCAGGGAATACTTTCCAGGAAGATATAAATCGCAGAGCCAGGGTTATCCATAGCTTGCTGTCCAAATTCCTGTGCCCCGTTCATCACCATATCAATGGCACTGTTACCCATCACTGACATCCAGACAATCATGAATGACAATGGCAGAATCAATGTGCCTGCGACGAACTCGCCGATAGTACGACCCCGGGAGATACGCGCCAGAAACAGTCCGACAAACGGCCCCCATGCTATCCACCATGCCCAGAAGAATAGCGTCCAGGCATTCAGCCAGTCTGTAGGCTGGTCAAAGGCATAAGTATTAAACGACATGCTGACGAAGTCAGAAAAATAGTCGCCAATATTCAGTACCAGTGCGTTAAGTAAGAAGCGCGTTTCACCAACGAACAGCACAAACAGCATCAGTAATAGTGCCATCAGCATGTTAAATTCAGATAAACGGCGGATGCCTTTCTCCACGCCGGTTACCGCAGAAATTGCCGCAAAGACAATAACCACGATGGCCAGAACAACCTGCGTAGTCAGGCCTTCCGGTACCCCAAACACATGGTTCAGTCCATAATTAAGCTGAATCAGACCGATCCCCAGGCTGGTTGCAATACCGAACACCGTTCCCAGCACCGCCGCGATATCAACGGTGTGGCCAATAGGTCCGTAAATCTTTTTACCAAAAACAGGATACAGGGCAGAGCGGATTGCCAGTGGCAGACCGTGACGGTAACTGAAAAACGCCAGTGCCATACCGACCAGCGTATACACGCCCCATCCTGACAAGCCCCAGTGAAAGAGCGTTATTTTAATCGCGTTGCGTGCAGCGTCACCATCAGCGCCCATATCTACCGGCGGTGCCATAAACTGCGTGACCGGCTCCACGATACAGAAGAAAATTAAATCAATGCCGATGCCCGCAGCGAATAGCATGGCAGCCCAGGTGACAATATTAAATTCCGGTCGTGTATGCTCTTGACCGAGCCGGATCTTTCCCCACGGTGAGATAGCAACAACAATCACGAATAGCAAATAGACAAAAATAGCCAGAAAGTAAAACCAGCCAAATGTTGAAGAGATCCAGGTGAGTGCTTTACCAATCAGGGAACTGGCCGACTCGGTAAAAAACATAGCCCATAACGCAAAGGTAATAATACCGATTACAGACCCGTAAAACGGGATCTTATTTACGCGAACCTTTTCCTGTGAGCTGTCAGCATCTTCTTGCTTATTATTATTTTGCGACATTGCGCTATCCTCTCGTAATTGATGCTCCTGTGCATCGTTCACTGAGCTGAACACCCGCATCCTTTCTAATCAGCGTAATCAGACTGTGGTTAGTTTATACATCGCAAACACCAGTAAGCGAGGGTGCATTACGTAGCGAGAACGTTGAGCAGAGTAGCAGTATGGTGCTGACTGACACGCACATAGTGCCCCGTCAAATGGTTCCGCCGGGGCGACTATCTGCAGATGTATAAATATTCAGAGATATATAATCATTATAGAAGTATTTGCGACTTTTCGATCATGCATAAGTCACTCTTGTGCACCACATTTTTATTGTTAGAAAGGGTTGAGTGTGTATCCCTGCTGTTGTAAAAGCGCGTGTGCGGTCATTGCCGACAAGCTCACAGAGACGCCTTCGATAAATTGTTCGGCAGACAAGCTATGGCCGGCCATAGACTGCCCGCACACAATTAACCTGACGTTTTCGTCAAGTAATGCGTTTAACAGCGGAAGATTTGCATTTGATGCAGATTTTTTTTGCTGATAGGCATCCTTATTAAGCAAATCAAGCGTTGCGCTGCCGTGCACGACAATGACTAGCTCTATGTTTTCCTGTTTAACACCATTAGCAACATGCATATTGATAAAACGCGACGCACTATCGAACTTCCGGTTTATTGTGCCGGGCTTCGCCCCGGAGGCGACATCAAAGGCCACTTTAAATGATGTTGCTTCATCCAGCGGTGCATGTGCGATATCCGCCTTTTTTCCAAATTTGTCGAAGACCGGTCCGGTGGTAAAAGCGGCGCCATAAACAGGAGTGGTCAGTACAGCAGTGAAAAAGGCAAACACTGAGATGAGTCGAAGCATGATAAGTCCTATCTGTTTGTTGTATCTTTGGTTACATCGCACCAGGGAAAAACGATTGATTTTATTCATGTATCGATGAAAAGGGGGGAGCAGGCAGGTGTAAGATTTCATTACATTTTCAAGGTTGATGTGTATAGCATGTGACCGTAAATTGGCGCGTCCTGAAAATTAACAGAGGCATTTATGCGACGCTACTTTTTAGTCTTTCTGGTCTTGATGGCAACAGAGGTTGCAGCGACTGCTAACTCACATATTCGCAAGTCACCCGTTGAAGTACTGACGGTGGGTAGCTTCCATTTCAATTTTCCTAATCTTGATGTTCAGAAAACTGATAGCCAGAACCAAATAGATGTACTGTCAGAACCAGCGCAGCATCAGATCCAACAAATTGTAAAGCAGCTAAAGGCGTTTGCCCCTACTCACATTGTTGTTGAATTCCCTTATCGGCGTCAGCCAGAGCTTACAGCGCAGTTTGATAAATACAAAAGCACAGAGAGCTTTATTGATACGCGCAGGTCAGAAGCGTATCAACTGGGATTTCGTCTTGCCAAAGCGCTTGGCCACGACCAGGTTTATGCAGCCGATGCGTGGGGTAACATGTATGACGAAGTTACAAGGGTGCTGAATGATAAAAGTGAGGAAAAAGCCTTTGGCAGATTTTATCAGAACAATCCAGACAAGCATCTGCGCTATACGGATAAGCCAGTGTTTAAAACTGATGGTATCGCCGCAGAGTTATTACGGCTGAACACCGAAGAAAACATTCAGAAAACGTTGGGAAACTATCTTATTGGCCCGTTCAGCTACGAAACCGAAAGCAGCCCATATTTCGGGGCAGACTTTGAGACCGGGCGCTGGTTTAATCGGAACCTACGGATTTTCCGCAATATCCAGCGTATTCCTGCAGCGCCGAAAGAGCGTATCCTGGTAGTTTTTGGTTCTGGGCATATGAATTTACTAAACCTGTTTTTCGATGCGTCGCCACAATACCATCGCGTGCCACTTTCTGACTATCTGTCAGTGAAAGACCATTAAATGAATAAGCGGCCCTTATGGCCGCGTTATTGGTATTGAATGGTGTAAAGCCGGCGAAAAAATTATGTCTGCCTGACCAGTCGATCAGAAAGTGGCCGTAACACTGGCCCAGACATTTCTGGTTTTATCTTTCACATTGTAATCGTCAGTGAATGCTACCTCGCTGACCACGCCGCGTCCGGTGAGGTATTCGAACTCGCCGTCGCCATTCAGATCGTTATACTCAACGGAATAGGTAGTAAAGTCCTTATCCAGCAGGTTATTCACCCGCAGATTTAACGTCACGTTGTCATTCAGCGTCCAGCGAGCGCCCAGATTAAGCAGGGCGTAGTTTTCAAAGTAAAGCTCTCGTTCAAAAACAGCGTCGTAACCGCGGTATCTGTCAGAGCGCCACTCGCCCTGCAAGTACACATTAAGGTCACCGGTTACCTGCCACTCAAGATTAGCGTTGGCCATATGCTCTGCGGTATTGGTCAGCGGCAGGCCCGCCTGACTACCACTTTTTTGTTCACTGTCGGTCCATGTATAGTTCGCATAAACTGACCAGTCAGGCAAAAAGGCGTAGCGTCCGGCAAGCTCTACCCCTTGTAAATCAACTTCATCAATGTTTATTTTCTGACTGTAGGTATCATAACCAAGCTGGTCATATTCACCCAGGTTTACGCAGGGGCGAACGTTACCGGTCACCTCACAGCTAAGCACCGTGTCGCCGCGGGCAATTTTGTCATCAAATCGAGTGTTGAAATAGGTGATATTGAAATTGTGCTCGCCGGTACTCCAGTACAGGGCAACTTCCGAGTTTACGCTGGTTTCCGGTTCAAGCTCCGGGTTTCCGGCAAACGGACTGGTTCCCTGACCACCAAAACCGGTAACCCCGTCATACAGGTCGGTAGTTTGGGGCGTTTTATAACCGGTACTGACCCCGCCTTTCAGCGTCCAGAAGTCGTTGAGATTATAAACGGCATACAGACGTGGAGAGGTCTGGCTGCCAAATACATCATGGTCGTCGTAACGAACCCCGGCTGTTACTGTCAGGGCGTCGGTCATCATCCAGTTATCCTCAGCAAAAACAGAATACATCTTTTGCTCCTGGATCGCGCCAGCGTTGCCTGACTCAAGGCCGAATACACCGTCCTGCAGTTCACCGTCAATTATCTGCCCGCCCAGAACCAAGTTGTGGTCGCCTGCAAGGTCCTTAAGCGGAATATCCGCCCGGATATCAAACGTGTACTGACTGCTGTCCAGAGGACGGTCAGGGCGGGGTAGGAAGGTCTCTTCTGCCAGGTCGCGGCGGGCTTCTTCAGATAAGCCTTCATACTGACCACTTCCGTCATACATTTGTTGCAACAGCAGGCGCTCGGCAACGCTTAATGGCAGTGTACGGCCATTGTTTTGCGTATCAACGTAGGAAAGGGCGGCCATTAACGAGCCGAATCCGTATTCGCCATCGTATGCCAAGGACCACCACTGACGGTCGAACTCCTGCTCTGCCGCATAACCGGCACGGGGGTTAACCTGACCGCGTCGCTCCTGCCAAAGACTCTCTATACTGTCCCGGGTACCCAGCGGGTAAATAATTTCGTCGGCTTCCAGGTTGTACTCTGGTGTATTGTCGTACTCCTGATGAGAATTATCATAATTAAGCGTCAGCTCATGTCCCTTAGCGGGAGTATAGTTAACAGTGAAGCCGTAATGCTCGTTGGTGTTGTCGACGGTACGACCGCCACTGCCAAAACCCAGCGAACGGACGTGCACGGTACCGTTGGGGTCGACAGCCGGTGAAAGTTGTGGCGTAGAGGCCTGCTGTTCGTACAGGCTACCTCTGAAGCCCAGACTCAGCGTATCAGCGATCACCGGTCCGTTTACTGAAAAGTCAGTGGTAATATCATCGCCGAAATCATTATCAGACTGAAAGCTGCGCCCGAAAGTAATTGCGCCGTTCCACTCGTCGGTATGCTTTTTAGTAATTACATTAATAACGCCACCCAGTGCATCCGCGCCATAGAGGGTAGACGCCGGCCCGCGAATGACTTCAACACGCTCTATGGTTTCTACCGGAGGAATATGATTAAACGCATTGCCACCAAAGTTGTTCGGGTAAATATCACCGTGGTTGTTTTGTCGTCGGCCGTCAATAAGCACCAGGGTATACTCGCCGGTGAGTCCCCGCATACTGATGCTACCCTGACCGGTTTTATCCCGGGTTGAGCCAACATCGATACCTTCCTGGTATTTCACTGCATCAAGCAGAGAGGTGAATGCACGGGTTTTAATATCCTCCGCCGTGATAACTGAAATACTTGCCGGTGCCTGCGAAAGCTTTTGTTCAAAGCCAGTGGCAGTAACAACAACACGTTCAATTTCGCTGTCATCGGGAACGGCAACAGCGTAGGCATTGAAAGAAAGCGCAGCCTGAATAGCAAATGCAACGCCGGTAACGGCATGGTGTGTTCTCATAATTTTTCTAGGTCCTTGTGTGTTCACATTCCGAGTGTGATGAAGTGGGCCTAGTTTATTGAGATCTGACTCTATGTCAATGCAAATGAGTATAATTCTCATTTAGGTTTAGATGCGCTTAATCGTGTTATTACAAAGCCTTAAAAACATTTTCAGATCACAGGGTAAGCGGGGGATAACAGAAAGGTGTAAACTGGAGAAAGAAAAACAAAAAAAGCGGCTCAAGGCCGCTTTTTTCTGTAAAGGTTTTTTATACCTTAAACTGTCGTATCGAGTGTTGTAATTCCTCTGCCAGACGAGCAACCTCAAGACTTGATTCGGAGGTTTGTTGTGCGCCCACCGTTGTCTCTTCAGCAATGCCGACAATTGTTTCCAGCTTTTCGCTGATTTCCTGAGATACAATATTCTGCTCTCGTGCAGATTGTTCAATCTGAGAGCTGACATCATGAGCCTGGCGTACTGCCGTGGAAATGATATCCAGCGCACGGGTTGCAGAGTCAGTTTGTTCAACACAAACTGCCGTCTGGTCTTTACCCTGATTCATCACATCTACCGCGCGCTCAGCGCCGGCCTGCAATACTTCAATCATGGCATTGATTTCCTGCGTAGACTCTTGCGTTCGACTTGCCAGCGTTCTTACCTCGTCAGCTACTACCGCGAAACCTCGACCCTGTTCACCCGCACGCGCTGCTTCAATTGCCGCGTTAAGCGCAAGCAGGTTGGTCTGATCAGCCACTCCGCGAATAACATCCAGAATGCCCCCGATGCTCGCGCTGTCCTGATGCAGTTTATTGATAACCGTTGCTGCTTCCTGAACATCTTTCGCCAATACTTCAATGGTGCGTTTATTTTCTAAAGAAATCTGACGAACTTTTTCTGCCTCACTATCGGCGTGACGAATCTGACTAAGGGTATCCTCAGCATTTTGCACAACCAGTTGAGAGGTAGAATGCATTTCTGTCGTCGCAGTAGCCACCTGTGATATCTGCGACTTCTGGTCCTGTATTGAATGCGTGGTCTGGGACGTCACCGTAGAGGTTTGCTCCGATGCAGCAGCTAACTGTTCTGCACGATCATTGATGCCATTAATCAACGATTTAAGATTAGCGATAAGCAAATTACAGTTGCGCGCAAGCTGACCGAACTCATCTTTAGCTGAGTCATCAAGTTTATGTGTCAGGTCGCCGGACGAAGCTACCTGAAGCAGCTCATTAACCCGGTTCAGCGGACGGGTAATCGCACGTACGGTGAAGTAGCCGATAATAGCCGCTGCAATTAACGAAGCAACGACAACAATAATCACAATCAGATTGCCGTTAGACACCTTATCAGTGACCTGCTCATCAATTTCAGCCGCACGCTGATTTGTCAGCGTAAGCAGTTTCTCAAGCTCGGCCATAGCCGCCTGAATATTCTTATCTGATGCGTTAAGCGCCTGTTCTGCAGCATTGCGGTACGACAAACGATCCTGATGAAGCTGTACCACGCCATCATTGCCGGAGATTGCATCCAATGCCTCGCTAACCATTTCACTAATTTCTTCAAGACTACCTGACGCATCCTGACCATTCGCGGCATCCAGCATCGCGGAAAGCTTTTCGGAAACATTATCAACCACCAGGGAAACTTCGTTGCTCAGTGTTTCTGAGCGAATAATCGTCTGGGTTTTTACATATTCGTTAGAAACCGTCAGCATAGAAAGCAGGGCGCTTTCCAGTTCACCACCAATTCTGGCAGCCTCCTGCAGTGAAGGGTTAGACTCAACCTCTGGCAGGTATGAAAAATCCAACAGATAGGTTGATGCATCATCAGCATTATCTTCAGCAACCCCTAACTGATCTTCGATATTGTTGCGCATACTCATATACTGACGATGCATTTTATACATCTTCTCAGCATTAGCGATGTAGTTGCTGTAACTGTCGTGGACCTTATCCAAAGAAGACTTCAGCGCGGGATCATCACTGACTATGCTGTTGAGCTGTGAGTACGTTTTATCAAAGGTCGCCTTACTTTTATTGAAGCTTTCCTGTTTTTCATTCAGGCCTGATAGTTCTTCTTCAATATATGATTCAAACGTTAAACGGCCCATATTCAGGAATGTGGCTTTAAGCGTGTTGCTGCCTGAAATCGTAGGAATGGCAGTATTATTCACCTCGTCTGTGGCCGCACCGATGGAGTTGAGGTTATACAATGAGGAAATACTGATTAAGATCAGTAAAAGACTGATGGTAAGAAAACCACCAATTATTCGTTTGGCCACCGTAATTTTCATCGGAACTCCTGCTACTACCCAATTGTCATTATAATATAGACGGCTAATGCCAAATCATTACAGATTGCGCTTAAAATTTCACATTAATTGTTTAGTTTTAAGTGGCTGCGCCGCAAAATTGCGCGATTCTTGTATTATATCGACTTAAGCACGGCGATCTTAAGTAAAATAATGATACAAAAGTATCATATAAGAGGAGGCGTATATTCGATAAACCAGACGTTCAGAACAGGCGAGTTGAACTTATTTCGCGGGAAGGTGCGTGATGACGCCGGTTTCGATGCAGTAAGCTGTCATTTCATTGCCCCAGACATAACCTGTATCCAAACCAATGACCTGCTTTTTGTCTGTTACACCGTTTAACGCGGCCCAATGCCCGAATATAACTTTTTCTTTATCTTTTAAGGCTTTATTCTCCAGGTTAAACCACGGTTTGAGATGCTCGGGTGCAGAGCCTGGTTTTCCTTTTTCTTTCAAATCCAGTTTGTAATCGGTTGAAACAAATCGCATGCGGGTGCAGGCATTAATAATAAACCGTAATCGGGCAAAACCGGATAGTTGCTCATTCCATTGCTCTGGGTCATTGTCGTACATATTGTGCAACAGTTCCGGGTAGCGATCTGATGTTAGCCATTCGCTGACTTCATCACTTAATGCAAGTAACTGATCAGTTCCCCATTGTGGAAATAAACCTGCATGAACCAGAGTATGGTGTTCATCAGCTTTCAGAGCGAGTCCGAAGGTGCGTAACCAGCGGCCAATATCCTCCAGCCTTTCACTGCCCAACAGGTTTTGAAGATTATCTTTAGCGTTAGGTGAGCGGATCCCTTCTATCACAGATAGCAGGTGCAAATCATGGTTGCCCAGTACCGAATCAAAACGATTACCCAGGCTCATGAGGTAGTCCACCGTTGCCAGTGAGTCTTCTCCCCGCGCGACCAAATCGCCAACTGCAAGCAGGCGATCGGAGGCGGGATCAAACTGACATTTATCCAGCAGTTTTCTTAAGCCGGTGTAACAGCCCTGGATATCGCCCACGATAATTGTCTGACCTGACGCCATGAAATGCCTTACTAAATTGCAGTAGAATTAATTGATGATATTGGGAACGGCGAGTGTAAAGACGTCGATAGGAACTTTGAACATATCGCCATCTTCCGTTTGCATCTGATAGTAGCCTTCCATGGTACCCACCGGGGTGTCAATGACAGCGCCGCTGGTATACTCAAAATTTCCGCCCGGTGCAATGTTGGGCTGCTTGCCGATAACGCCTTCGCCCTGAACTTCAGATTTTTTGCCCGATCCATCCGTAATCAGCCAGTAACGACTGATTAACTGAACGGGCAGATCAGATTCGTTTGTGATGACGATCTGATAGGCAAAGGCATATTTTTCATCCGTATTGGCGGGATGGTCCGGAAGATGCCGCGTGGTGACATCAACTTTAATTAATGACTCTTTCACTCCTGCGGTACCTCTTGCGCAGAAATATAATTGGCAATGCTGGCGAAATCTTGCAGCGAAAGCGTTTCTGCTCGTGTGCCCGGATTCAGCCCCAGCTCTGACAATGCCTGCTCGCTAATACAGTCTTTAAGGCTGTTGCGAATCGTTTTGCGGCGTTGATTAAATGCCTGCGCGGAAACCCGTTCAAGCGTATTTACTGATGTGACATCTACCGGCGGTGTGCGATGGGGGATCAGCCGTACTACGGCAGAGTCAACCTTTGGTGGTGGCTTGAAGGCGTCCGGCGGCACAGTTAATACCGGCATAACCTGACAGTAATACTGCGCCATTACCGACAGACGACCATAGTTCTTCGATCCCGGGCCCGCAGCCAGACGATTAACCACCTCTTTTTGCAACATAAAGTGCATGTCGCTAATACTGTCGGTGAAGTAAAACAGGTGGAACATCAACGGGGTAGAGATATTATAAGGAAGATTACCAAAAACCCGCAGCCGCTTTTCCTGGTCATCCCGCGCAGCCAGTACTGAGCTGAAATCCAGTGTTAATGCATCCTGTTCGATGATGTTCAGTTTCTCACCATGAAACGGATGATGGCGAAGGCGTTTGGCCAGATCGCGGTCAAGCTCGACAACCGTCAGTGCATTTACGCGTTCGCAGACAGGATCGGTAAGCGCGCCCAGACCCGGCCCGATTTCAACCAGGTTTTCGCCATCCTGGGGGTTGATAGCATTAACAATTTGCTCGATGACATAATCATCGTGCAGAAAATTCTGACCAAACCGCTTTCTCGCAGTATGGCCTAAATGGGTTTTACTCATAGGTGACTGTTCGCAAGTTCTATGGCTTTTTCGAGGGCTTTTCTAAAACTACCTGCATCAGCCTGACCGGTGCCGGCTAAATCCGTTGCTGTGCCGTGGTCGACAGAAGTGCGGATGAAAGGCAGGCCTAATGTGATATTTACCGCAGCCCCGAAGCCTTTGAATTTTAATACTGGTAGTCCCTGATCGTGATACATCGCAAGCACCACGTCGGCATTTTCCAGATATTTTGGTTGGAAGATTGTATCAGCAGGAAGCGGTCCCGTCAGGTTAATTCCTTCCTCACGCAGCGTTTCAAGCGCAGGAATGATGGTCAGAAGCTCTTCTTTACCAATGTGACCGTTCTCTCCGGCATGGGGATTTAAGCCGCACACATAAATATGCGGGCTGGCGATGCCAAACTTCTGTTTTAAATCTGCATCAATGATTCGGATGACCCGGTGCAGACGCTCTTCAGTAATGGCTTTGGCAACATATTCCAAAGGTATATGGGTGGTAGCCAATGCCACGTTCAGTCCTTCAGTTGCCAATAACATAACCACATCTATGGTATTAGACTGATAGGCAAAAAACTCAGTGTGCCCTGAAAATGAGACACCGGCTTCGTTGATGATTCCCTTATGAACCGGCCCGGTCACCACCGCATCAAAGCCTTCTTCCATATTGGCCTGACACGCCTGACGTAACGTTTCTACAACGTACTTTCCATTAGCGCTATCCAGCGTTCCTGGCTGGACTGGCGCGTCTGTGTCGATCTGGCGAATAAATAACTCACCAGGCGTTTGCAGACGGGTTTCGGTATTTTCATACGGGGTCAGCGTGATAGATAAGCCCAGCTGTTCCGCGCGCTGTGCCAGAACCGCCTGATCAGCAAAAACCACCAGTTGTGCATCCCACGCCTGCTGCGCCAGTTGCAGGATAAGATCAGGACCAATCCCGGCGGGTTCGCCGGGGGTGACTGCTATTTTTAACGGTTTCGTAGACACGGTAATTTACAGCACCTCAATATAGGCGGCATCACGCATCTCGCGTAACCAGGTCTCAGATTCTTCTTTAAATTTACGGCTGTATATGAGCTGACGCGCCTTATCTTCTTTACGCTTCTCTGTGGCATCATCAAAACGACGATCCTCAAGTTGGATTAAGTGCCAGCCGTGTGTCGAACGAATCGGCTGACTATATTCACCCGGCTCAAGGTTAGAGAGTGCTTTTTGGAATGCAGGTACATACATGGTTGGATCTGCCCAGCCCAGATTACCGCCTTTAAGCGCAGACCCGGGATCTTCTGAGTGCTCTTTGGCCAGCTCAGCAAAATCAGCGTCTCCGGCAATCACCTGCTCGCGGAATGTTTCAAGACGCTCTTTGGCTTTTTCTTCACTGAGAATAATAGAGGGCTTGATGAGAATGTGACGTGAATTCACCTCTTCCACAGTAACCTTTTCAATACCGCGGGTATCTTTAATTTTCAGAATATGAAAACCAGCACCACTACGAATCGGGCCGATTAAGTCATCTTTACTTTTACCCTGTACCGCTTCAGCAAAAAGCGTTGGCATAGAGTTGATATTCAGCCAACCCATGTCACCGCCTTCAAGAGCGTTTGAACCAGAAGATGAAGTGATAGCGATCTTGGCAAAGTCAGAACCATCGCGCAGCAGCTGCAAAACACGGTCAGCACGGGCTCGCGCATTCTGTACTTCTTCTTCGTCGGGTTCTGATGGCAGACCAATCAGAATATGGCCAAGATTATACTCGGCTTGTTCAGCGCCTTGCTCGTTCATCAGCTCAACCAGTGAGTTGACTTCCTGCGGCGTGATGTAAATACGACGGCGAACATTGGCGCGACGTACTTCACCCACAATCAGTTCTTCGCGAACATTTTCGCGATAATCGTCATAGCTCAGTCCATCCTGTGCAATTGCCTGGCGTAATTGATCTACAGTCAGGTTCTGGTTTTGCGCAATGTTCGTGATGGTCTGCTCCAGCTGCGGATCAGATACCTGGATACCCATTCGCTCTGCACGCTGCATCTGCAGGTTTTTAAGAATAAGGCGTTCGATTGCCTGTGTACGCAGAACACGATCAGAAGGCAGCTCCTGATCTTCTGACTGCGCGCTGCGCTTTACCTCAGCAATCAGTTTTTCAATCTCGCTTTCAAGGATAACGCCCTGATCAACGATTACCGCTACGCGGTCCAGTGAAACTTGCTGTGCCCAGCATGTAACAGTAAGCAAGGCACTTAAACACATAGCCCGGATAATGAACTTCATAATTACTCTTTATTGTCGTTAATGTGGCCGGCAGAGCTTCCGCCGGCAGGGTAAATTAATTCAAATTATAGGGTTGCCGATAACCAAACATACCATCTTCAAGCATGCGGCGGCTGGATTTTCCGGATCCTAACCCTTTGAAGATAAATTGTAAGCCTACGCCGGAATCATATTCATCGGTCGACTGTAGTCCGTCAACGCCAAAACGGTTACTAAGCTGACGCTGCGCCACGATTTGCACAGCCCAACAGCAGGATTCGTATTCAACACCCACGTACGTTTCAATACTACGATGGCGCTCCAAATCCCGGTATGAGCGCCCGACCCAGTGCCAGTTTTTACTGATAGGCCAGCTTACCGACAAGCCGACCTGATCAATAGTTTCACCACTTAGCTCACGCACATAGCGATGGGTCAGCTGAATAAGGCTCTCACTGTCACGACGATATTCCAGCCCAAGGCTGCTTCTTTCCACCTTATCGGTTTGCGTCGTGATTTGTATATCAGAATGGAAATACCAGTGAGAGTCAAATCGCCAATCCAGTTCTGCAGCCAGTGCCGAGCGATCCCGTTCACCGTCCGGAGACATTATACGATTATCTTCAAGATAGAATATCTGACCCAGACTTATCGCAAATTGTTCCCGGTTTTGTTCATCCATAATTCGCGAGGTGGCGCCAAGGGTGATTTGATTATTATCAATAATCCTGTCAAGACCGGTGTACTCGCGACCTCTGAACAACCCTTCGACATCGGTCAGCAATGTTGTTGTATCGTATAATCCGATGTTGCTCTGGTCTTCATAGCTGGTATACAGATACTGCACCTTGGGCTCAAAGGTCATAGTATCTGTTTTATCAAACCAACTGCCGTTTCTTTCAAAGTACAGGGTGCCGTAAAGCCGGCCACGACCCAGTAAGCGGTTTACGTCTTCATCCAGCTCTGTTCCTTCAACATTATTTTGCTGATAGGTCGTATTCATTAGTGTCGCTTCAGCGGTTAACTCCCCCCAGTGGCGCTGATAGGGCAGTGCCAGTGACGGTGCCACATGAAAACGCATGGCAGTGGGTTTGGTTTCATCGGCATTGTCAAAGTAAGCCAGTTCTGAATCAAGTCTGAATTCCAGCAACGAGCCCAGCGGCTGATTCATATTTAGTCGGGCTTCGGGTAGCGCGCGATAATTATCCGGACGATCCCCAATGGTTTCAAAGTCGCGGATATGCAGATCAAGGGTCATATTTTCAGAAAAATAATTGAAGCCCACAGTACGGAACAAATGCGTATCAGCCCGGTTGTAATCATCTGAGCCCAGATCGACAATATAGTTGTCGTCGCTGATACCATTGACATCGACACCTACTGTCCAGTTCTCACCCAGAACCCCATCGTGCTTGATGCGGTAGAAATAGCGGTGATCGTCACTGGTGGTATCTTTGTCCGAAGGCAGGTACTCAACATCCACAACACTGTAGCCCTGCTCACTGAGGTGGCGGAACTCTGTCTTAAGCTGTACCCCACGCTTTGACATTACCCGGGGCGACAGGGTCATGTCATAATCAGGTGCCATATTCCAGTAAAAAGGCTGCTCGTAATCAATACCGGTATTCGATGAACTGCCGATTTCAGGGAAAAGCAGCCCCGTCTGACGCTGATTACTTACAGGAAACGCGAAATACGGCAGGTAGAATACGGGCACATCACCGACATAAAAGCGGGTGTTTTTGGCTTCTCCCCATAATGAGCCACGTGCAATATCTATCTCTGATGCGCGGATAGACCAGTCTTCAGCGCCCGCCGGGCAGGTGGTAAATCTGACATCTTCAAGGGTGAGTCCGTCAGCAGTCGATAAATCTATGGTCTGCGCGGTGCCCCGGCCACTGGAACCATTGAAAAAATACTCCGTATTCTGCATTTGCAGGGTTTCCTGCGCTGAATCCAGAGAAACCTCATCACTGCTGACTTTCAACTGAGCATCCTGGTACAGCACATCGCCTGAGGCATGTAACCGGCGTCCATTATTACGGATTTTTGCTTCATCGGCGCGAATAGTGGCGGCATCAGAGGTTATATCCACATTACCACTGAAATTTGCCTCTTTTTGTGACAGCACTTCTGTACGGTTTGCCTCAACCATCACCTCACCGGGTGCCATCAGTTTGTCCGTTGAAAACTGAACCGGCGACACCGGGCAAAGCAGCGAATTGTCGGCATCATCATTATCGCGGGTATTGTTTGCAGACTGGGCATAAGCTTGCCAGCTTAAAGCACACAATAATAACGAAGCGCAGGTAGTTTTCATGCGATGATGGATAGCCTGTGGTAGTAGATAACTTATATTCTTCGGGGTCAGCTGACTCCGACTGCTTTTTATATTTGCGTCGAGGTGACGCATTTCGCGCCGCAAAGCGAAAATTAACCGCTAATTCTAAGCCCTTCTAATCCAATAACCAACCGATGAGCTAAAAAAATCATGGTTAACGACGATTTTTATGCGCAAACCCGCACATTATGTATTCAGCTTACGGTTAGCCTGCAATATTAGTTGCCTGTCGATACGATATTTTCTATTTTGATTTTTGAGTTATAGTGCCACTGACCACGTATAAGCGAATGAGTTCAGCGGATGTCGGTGATGAGGAGGTTGTAAAGATGCCATTCTGGGGCAAACTACTGGGTCTGATTTTTGGTTTTATGTTCCTGAAAATACCCGGTGCGATTCTTGGCCTCATTGTCGGGCACCTTTTTGATCGCGCATACAGTCAGGACTTTAACAAGCTGGGTGGCTTCGGGCGGTTTTTTACGGACCAGTCGGGACTAAAGCAGCAGGCGATATTTTTTCACAGCTTATTCGCCGCATTAGGTCATCTTGCAAAATCTGATGGTCAGGTCACCCCGCGCGAGATCCAGCTTGCCTCGGCCCTGATGGATGAAATGCAGTTGCAGGGCGATGCCCGGCGCGAGGCGCAACAGGCATTTCGCGAGGGCAAAGCGTCCGACTATCCTATTACCGATACCCTCAAAACACTGTATGACAATTGCCACGGACGTCGTGACATTCTTCAGGTATTTCTCGAGATCCTCATTCAGGCCGCTTTCGCTGACGGTAACGTGACACTAGGCGAGAAACGGGTGCTGGACAAAGTCGCCAAAGCGCTGGGCTTTAAAAAGCACGATCTGGATTATCTGATTGCCGCATACGACGCGCAGCGCCGATTCAGACAGCGGGCCGGGGGGCAAAATCAGCAGGCAAGTTATGATGAAACGCATTCGCTTTCAGATGCCTATCAGATTCTCGGTGTTTCTGAAAAGGACGATGATAAAGCGGTGAAGCGTGCTTATCGAAAACGAATGAGCGAACACCATCCTGATAAACTGGCGGCCAAGGGTCTGCCTGAACAAGCACTGGAAATGGCTAAAAACAAGACGCAGGATATTCAGGCTGCTTACGAAATTATCAAAAACCATCGGGGTATTTAGTTAGTGGCGCAGGCACAGTTAACCGATGACAATCGGGGGTTGATTGATAATTTTATCCAGATGCTCTGGCTGGAAAAGGGGCTCAGTGAACATACCCAGCAAAGCTACCGGACCGATTTGACGAAGCTGGCACTGTTTTGTCAGCAGCAGTCTTTTTGCGACATCAGCCGTTTAAGTACTGAAATGATACAGGACTACCTGTGGCACCGGCACGACAGTGGGCTGTCTACACGCAGCACGCAGCGATGTATGAGTGCGATGCGGGCATTTTTTAATTATTTAATTGCCATTCACACACGCCCTGATAACCCGGTATCGGTACTAAGCAATCCAAAAACACCCCAGCGACTCCCGTCATCACTGAGCGAGGCTCAGGTAGAGGCATTGTTAAATGCGCCGGACATTGAAGACGATGTTGAACATCGCGATCGGTGCATGTTGGAGGTACTTTATGCTACAGGGCTACGGGTCAGCGAGCTGATCGGCCTGACCATGGAGCAGGTCAGTCTCATTCAGGGTGTGGTGCGGGTAACGGGGAAGGGCAATAAAGAGCGTCTTGTTCCGTTAGGTGAAGACGCCATGGACTGGATTGACAGTTATCTCAGGCATGCCAGACCTTCTCTGGTAAAGCAAACCAGTGATATTTTGTTTTTAAGCCGCCGCGGGCAGAAGATGACCCGCCAGACATTCTGGCATCGTATCAAGCACTACGCTGTGCGGGCCGGTATCAGTGAGCATCTGTCCCCGCATACCTTACGTCATGCATTTGCCACCCATTTGCTGAATCATGGCGCAGACCTGAGGGTCGTTCAGATGCTATTGGGGCACAGTGATTTATCCACGACACAAATCTACACCCATGTTGCCACAGAGCGTCTGCAAAACCTGATACAAACGCATCACCCGCGCGGCTGATAACTTGGTGTTAGCTTATCCTGTGGTAGTATGCGTAAAAAATGAAAGTAAAAAGCAGGATTACCGGTCTGTAGACTATGTGACCGAGTAAGGAGAAATTGTGATTAAAAAACTAATTAGCATTCTGGCCCTGACAACGGCCTCAATCGGCATAACCCACGCGCAGGATGATGCGCTCAAGCAAAAGCTGGAAAGTGTTTTGGGTATGAATGTTACCGCGCTTGCTGATTCACCGGTTGAGGGGCTTAAACAGGCTACCACAGACCGCGGACTTTTTTATGTCAGCGATAACGGTCGCTACTTCATGCAGGCCCGTATTTTCGATATGCAAAACGGTATGCAGAATATTACAGAGTCAGCGCTGGCAGATATGCGCTTAAACGGTATTA
Organism: Salinimonas iocasae; assembly: GCF_006228385.1. Classification (GTDB taxonomy): domain Bacteria; phylum Pseudomonadota; class Gammaproteobacteria; order Enterobacterales; family Alteromonadaceae; genus Alteromonas; species Alteromonas iocasae. Next base: position 3,156,083 of record NZ_CP039852.1, on the reverse strand, counting down.
AAAAGTTTAAAGATGATGCGATTCGTTTTGAGGCAAAAAATGAAAAGCATGAGATTACGGTATTTACAGATACAACCTGTGGTTATTGCCGCAAAATGCATAAAGAAATCGATCAGCTTAATGCGCTGGGGATCACCGTAAACTACCTCGCCTTTCCGCGAAACGGATTAAGTTCTCCGACTTATAAAGAAATGGTTTCTGTATGGTGTGCTGATGATACTAAGACCGCGCTGACCGAAGCCAAACAGGATAAAGATATTGCACCTACGCAGTGTGAAAATACGGTAGCAGAGCAGTACCAGTTTGGTCAGTCGGTGGGGGTTACCGGTACACCGAATATTATCCTTGATGATGGGACGCTGATCCCGGGTTATCAGCCAGCTGGCATGTTGTCGCAGGCGCTGGACGTTGAATAACAGCCTCTTATTCGCTTAAAAGACATCGACACTTATCAGTGTGGTGTCTTTCAGGCATGATTTAAACCGGAGATAGTCCCTCACACTATTTCCGGTTAAAATAATATCGAACCACTTCCCCACTCAATTAATCAAAATCGTAAAGGTGTACCCCTATGGGACTGGCAATTATCCGACGTGAATTACAGACCGCTTCACTGGGCGATGCGTTGCACCCCGTGCTTGACCGGGTCTATCGCGGTCGCAATGTCGTTTCTGTCGATGACCTGGATACCCGGGTCAACGCACTTTGCCATTACGAGAACCTAAAAGGGATTGGACAGGCAGCGGCGATACTCCAAACTGCCATCGCCGAGCAGCAGCGTGTCGTTATTGTCGGCGATTTTGATGCTGACGGTGCCACCAGTACAGCGGTCTGTATGCTGGGTCTGCGCCAGATGGGACTGGAAAATATCTCTTATCTTGTCCCCAACCGCTTCGATTTTGGCTATGGTCTGAGCCCGGAAATTGTCGATGTTGCCTGTGATGATGGTGCTCAGGTTATTCTCACGGTAGACAATGGTATTGCCTGTCTTGAGGGCGTAAACAGGGCAAAATCACGCGGTGCCACAGTTGTGGTGACCGACCACCATTTACCGGGAGCAGAGCTGCCTGCGGCTGACGCGATTGTAAACCCGAATCAACCCGATTGTGGCTTCATGTCTAAAAACCTGGCGGGTGTGGGTGTCGCTTTTTATTTGATGCTGGCTGTCAGAGCCCGGTTGCAGCAGGATAACTGGTTTGAGCAACACGGGAGCGCGCCACCAAACCTGGCTGAGTTATTGGATATCGTTGCAGTAGGCACCGTTGCCGATGTTGTGGTGCTGGATAAAAACAATCGTATTTTGGTGCATCAGGGACTACAACGGATCAGAGCAGGGCGATGCCGGCCGGGTATTCGTGCGCTTCTGGAAGTCGCTGGCAGACCGTCAGAAAATATCGGGGCCTCAGATTTAGGGTTTGTTGTGGGACCCCGCTTGAATGCAGCCGGCCGACTGGATGATATGGCGCTGGGGATAGAGTGTTTGCTTTGTGAGGATTCTATGCAGGCGCGCTATATGGCTACAGAGCTTGACCGCCTGAACCAACAACGGCGAACCATTGAGTCAGAGATGAAGGAAGAGGCAGAGGCCGCTATTGCAGCGGTGTCGGTGAATGCGTCGAGTCTGCCAGCCGGGCTGGTGGTCTATCAGAAGGATTTTCACCAGGGCGTTATTGGTATTGTCGCCGGTCGAATTAAAGACAAATATAAACGCCCGACTATTGCTTTTGCGCATCAGGATGATGAGACCATAAAAGGGTCGGCCCGCTCAATCAATGGCGTGCATATTCGTGATGTGCTGGAAGAGGTCAATATTCGCCAGCCTGGTCTTATACCTAAATTTGGTGGCCATGCTATGGCTGCTGGTCTGAGCCTGCCGTTAACATCTTTGACGGTGTTCCAGCAAACATTTGATGATGTCGTTGCCACGCATCTGGAAAAGGTAGGGGATTCACAACATATTGTTACAGACGGTGAGCTTGACGTTGATGAGGTTTCGCTGAGTGTAGCGCGGTTGCTGAAGCAGGCTGTACCATTTGGACAGGGATTTGAGGCGCCGGCGTTTGACGGTATATTTGAAATTGCTAATCAGCGGCTGCTAAAAGAAAAGCACCTCAAACTGGCACTTAGGCTTGATAGTGGTGAAGAGGTGGATGCCATAGCATTTAACGTCGATACATCAGTCTGGCCAAACTATCAGACTCGCTATGTACAGCTTGTTTATCAGTTGGATGTTAACGCATTTCGTGGTCAGGAAACGGTGCAGTTAATGGTTCAGGAGATTGCGCCGTATGAAAACTGATCCCAAAGCGCTTACCGATAAACATACCAGCCTGATTCACAGTGAGGGCGTAAAAGCGGTGTCGCATGTACAGCGCGAAGAGGGGGAATGGATACGTCATACGATAATGCTGGAAGGATATGATGTGCCATTTATATTCCGGCGAAAAGGTAACTACCGTTCACTAAAAGGGGCCACCGTAAACCTGACTTACTACCGTTACGAAGAAACGGTAGCCGGTATTGAGTTTGAGCAAATGAAAGTTGTACGTATAAAGCGAGCCTGAAATCGATGCCTGAAGCGCTTTGGCTGGATGCATATGTATTACACCGTCGTTCGTACCGGGAAACCAGTTATCTGGTTGATTTTTTCACGCTCTCCGGAGGGCGGGTGTCGGCGGTGGCAAAGGGCGTCAAAAACAGTAAGTCGGATCGCAAAAGTCTTTTACAACCCTTCGGGCCAGTTCGTATTCAGCTATCTGGCAAGTCAGAACTAAGAAACCTTAATCAGATTGAAAGCGGCGGCCCATCACACCGATTGGCCGGCAAGGCACTATTTTGTGCCATGTATCTTAATGAACTGATTAACCGCGTAATGCCAGCAGGGCTGGCCAGTGAAGCACTATTTACGCATTACCAGCAGGCACTGGGATTGCTGAGCGAGCAACACCAAATGGAAGATGTGGTATTACGTCAATTTGAGTTTGCGCTGCTGGAAGAAATGGGGCTTTTGCCGGATTGGCTGAATGACGCCGCCAGCGACCAGCCGGTACAAAGTGATCAATGGTACATCTTTGTAGCAGAGCAAGGCGTCATGGCCGCACCGGCGCATATTCAGCGAGGACGCTTTCCCGGACAGGGCCTTATTGATATGACTGAGGGAAACTGGACCCAGGCAGCACGCAAAACCGCTAAAATTATCACCCGACAGGCACTTCACCTGCTGTTAGGGGATAAGCCGCTCAAAAGCCGCGAATTATTTCGTTAAACCCTGCCGCCGCGCGACTTTTTTCGTTACACTGCTGCTTTAATTTATGGCATCGGAAAAGACGTTATGAGTGACATTTTACTGGGCGTGAACATTGATCATATTGCTACGCTGAGAAATGCGCGAGGCACCAGCTATCCTGACCCTGTACATGCGGCGGATATCGCAGAACGCGCGGGCGCAGACGGTATCACAGTTCACTTACGCGAAGATCGCCGTCACATTAAAGACAGAGACGTGGCGTTACTGGCGCAAACTATCAACACCCGCCTTAATCTTGAGATGGCGCTAACCGATGAAATGCTGGCGATTGCTGAGAAAACCCAGCCTGCTTTTTGTTGTCTGGTACCAGAAAAGCGTCAGGAGCTGACCACAGAAGGCGGACTTGATGTCGCCGGTAATCTGGCGCAGACAAAGGCTGCCTGTAGCCGCCTGAAAGAGGCTGGTATCGCTGTTTCGTTATTTATTGATGCTGATAGGGCACAGATAGATGCAGCACTGGAGTGCGGGGCACCCTATATAGAAATTCATACCGGCCAGTATGCTGAAGCGACGAATGAGGCGCAGGTGCATAATGAGCTGACGCGGCTTAAAGCCGGCATAGAGTATGCGCATCAGGCGGGCATCAGAGTGAACGCCGGCCATGGCCTGCACTACCATAATGTTAAAGCGATAGCGGCCATTCCTGAAGTGATTGAACTGAATATTGGCCATGCAATTATTGCCCGTGCAGCATTTGATGGTTTGCACAAAGCAGTTGCAGACATGCGAGCGCTTATGCAGGAGGCCAGAGCGACCACCATGGCACTGCGTTAATGGCTATTATTGGCTTAGGCACCGACATTGTTGAAATCGCCCGCATTGAAGAAACCGTAAGTCGGCAACCCAGGTTTGTGCAGCGTATTCTTACCCACGCAGAGCAAGCACAGTATGAGCACCATGCTGAACCTGTGCGTTATCTGGCCAAGCGATTTGCCGCCAAAGAAGCTGCGGCTAAAGCCTTACAAACCGGGATCGGACGAGGTGTATCGTGGCAACATATGCACGTTGACAACGACGAGAACGGCGCGCCGTACCTGACGTTTTCCCAGGGAGCGCTGAGCGTTTTTGAGGAAAAAAAGGCGCGCAGTTGTTACCTGTCCATCTCCGATGAAAAACACTATGCGGTGGCGACCGTAATTATTGAAGGCTAAATATACAGGGCAATTATGGTCAGTTTTTATAAACCTGCCAAAAAGGCACGTAAAGGCAGCACAGTTAAAACAGTGACAGTGGAAAGCCTGGATATGCATGGTGTCGGGGTCAGTCGTTCCCAAAAACCTATTATGTTCGTTGAAGGCGCGCTGCCTGGCGAGCAGGTGAAGGTTAAAGTGACCAGCAGTCAGAAGCAGGTGAGCAAGGCGGTAACTGAACGGGTGGTTAAACCAGGCCCGCTTCGCGTCGATCCGTTTTGTCCCTATTATGCAAAGTGTGGCGGCTGCCAGCTTCAGCATATTAGTGCCGATGACGCCCTTAGTGAGCGACAAGATGCCATGAGCGATTATTGGGCGCATCACCTGAATATCACCGATTTGCCCTGGCAACCTGCGATTATCGGAACGCGTCCCACCTATCGCAGAAAGGCCCGGTTTGCCATAGATGCCCGTAATCCCAATGCGGTAAAAATCGGTTTCAGGCAAAACAACAGCAAGGCTATTGTTGATATTCAGACCTGTCCGGTACTTGAGCGCAAGCTACAGGAAGTCATGCCTGCGCTGCGCGAAGTACTGACATCATTTCCGGCAATACAGCATATCGGTCATATTCAGGCATTATCCGGCGACAATGTGACAGAGTTTACGCTTAAAGCTACGCGTGATTTACCGCTTACTTTTCGTCAGGCTCTTACGCAATTTGCGATTAGTGAAAAGGTCAACGTTGTTATTGAAAATATGAGCGGAGACTTTGAAACCCTGCACCGCGAGGCTACGCTTATCTGTAAAACCGGCGGAGAATTTTATTTAACCCCGACACCGGATGATTTCGTACAGGTTAATGCACAAGTTAATGAGAAGATGGTGGCGCAGGCGATTAGCTGGCTTGCTCCGGACAGGGATGACACCGTGGCCGACTGGTTTGCGGGGTTAGGAAATTTGAGCTTTCCTCTGGCCAGCCATGCCGGACATGTTTACGCCGTAGAAGGTGTGGCAGCGATGGTGCAAAAAGGGCAGGCCGCCGCACAACAACAAGGCATTGAAAATGTCTCATGGCAGCACCTGGATTTGAATGACGCTGCCAGCGTGCAAAATGCGTTGGGGCATGAAGTTACCAAAATATTGCTGGACCCTTCCCGGGAAGGCGCGGCAGAGGTATGCAGACAGGTCAGCCAGGCTAAAACAAAACAGGTTTTGTATGTTTCTTGCAATCCAAACAGCTTTACCCGTGATGCCAGAATTCTTCTTGACGCAGGCTATAACATTGAAAAAATCGGCTTGATTGAGATGTTTCCTTATACCCGTCACCTTGAAGTCATGGCGTTATTCTCACATGCAACATACTAATAATTCAGCGAGTTGGTAAGCAATGGTATCAACACGGAAAGTACATGAGGCTACGCGTCCGCCCTTTGAGATGTGGCTGGACAGCCTGGCGCTAACAGAACAAACAAAGCAGAAACTTCGCGAGATCTCCAGTGCCCCCGAACGCTTGTTAGTGGGGCAGGAAATGGTCGAAATCCTGGCGCAGCTCAACATGGATGATGATACGCTGCAAGCGGCGTTGGTGCTGCCCTACTGCGAACAGCATGCATTAGATGAAGAGCAGATCAAAATACAGTTCGGTGCCCAGGTAGAACAGCTGATTACCGGTGTGAGAAAGATGGATGCGATTAAAGCATTACACTCACGTCGTTCAGGCATGAAGCAGGTACCCGACGAACAGCATATCGACAGTATCAGGCGCATGTTACTGGCGATGGTTGAGGACGTGCGTGCTGTGGTCATCAAGATGGCTGAACGTATTTGCGCGCTGCAGCAGGTTAAAAAGGCCGACGAGGAAACACGGGTCATGGTTGCCCGTGAGTGCGCGACAATTTACGCACCGCTGGCGAACCGTCTGGGTATCGGTCAGTTGAAGTGGGAGCTTGAAGATCTGGCGTTCAGATACCTGCACCCTGTAACTTACAAGCAAATTGCCAAACAGCTCGATGGTAAGCGTAAAGCGCGGGCACAGTATATTGATAACATCGTTGATGAGCTTCAGTCGCTGGTGGACGAGCAGGGTATCAAGGCCGAGGTGTATGGGCGGCCAAAGCATATTTTTTCTATCTGGAAGAAAATGCAGAAAAAGCGCCTTACGTTTGAGCAGTTATTTGACATCCGGGCCCTGCGAATAATTGCCGACCGCTTACAGGATTGTTACGCTGCGCTGGGTGTTGTTCACGCAAAATACAAGCACATCCCCAAAGAGTTTGACGATTATATCGCTACACCCAAGGCTAACGGTTACCAGTCAATTCACACTGTTATTGTTGGCCCAGAGGGCAAACCGGTTGAAATTCAAATCCGCACCCAGCAAATGCATCAGGATGCAGAGCTGGGGGTTGCTGCCCACTGGAAGTATAAAGAGGGAGGCAGTGGCAAAGGAAGTGGGTCTGAAGATCGCATCAACTGGTTGCGTAAAATTCTGCTGTGGCAGGAAGAGGTCGCCGAGTCCGGTGATTTGGTGGAAGAACTGCGAAGCCAGGTCTTTGACGACCGGGTCTACGTGTTTACGCCAAAAGGCGATGTTATAGACCTGCCCCAGGGCTCAACGCCGTTGGACTTTGCTTATTATATTCACAGTAACGTTGGCCATCGGTGTATTGGTGCCAAAGTAAACGGGCGCATTGTGCCGTTTACCTATCAATTGCAAAGCGGTGATCAGGTTGAAGTGCACACTGGTAAGGCACTGAATCCCAGTCGCGACTGGATGCACCCGGGGCTGGGGTATGTGCACTCCTCCCGAGCCAGGGCGACCATCCACTCTTTCTTCAAAAAGCAGGATAAAGAGAAAAACCAGCAGGCAGGAAAAGAGTTGCTTGAGCGCGAGTTGCACCGCGCGGCCGTGCCATTGAAGATGGCTTCACAGGCGACTAAAAAGTTTAACCTGCAACACCTGGAAGATTTACATGCTGCAATAGGCGCAGGTGACGTTCGGGTTATGTCTGTTGTGCACTATTTGCAGCAGCAACTGAACCCACCTGAACCCGAGCCTCAAATCAGTCCTAAACTCAAAACCCGGCGTAGTGCAGGCTCAAAAGGAAAGAGCGATACCGTGGTTGTTGAAGGTGTAGGGCACCTGATGAGTCAGTTGGCAAATTGCTGTAAACCGGTACCCGGCGACGACATCGTGGGTTATATCACGCAGGGAAGGGGCGTTAGTGTGCATAAGACAGCCTGTGACCAATTGCAGAATTTAAGTGAACAGCATCCGGAGCGACTGATTGAAGTGAACTGGTCAGATGCACTGGAAGTTGGCTTTGAAGCCATGCTTATTATCTTTTGCGCCGACAGAGATGGGATGCTGCGAGATATTACCACCGTGCTGGCTAACGAAAATGTCGCATTGCTGAGTGTTAACAGTGCCAGTGATAAGCCCCGGCAGACTGCAACCATCGATATATCAGTGGAAGTTAAAACGCTGGAAGCGCTCACCCGGGTGATGACGCGGTTGCGCCAGTTAAAAGGGATCACGGATGTACAACGAAAAACACAGTGAGCCAGATAATACGCAGCTGAATCGATTGCTGAATATCATGGAGAGGCTTCGTTCTCCGGATGGCTGCCCGTGGGACAAAAAGCAAACGATGGCTTCGCTGACGCGGTACACCATCGAAGAAGCCTATGAGGTAGCAGATGCAATTGCCAGCAATGATAGTGAGGCTGTGCGCCAAGAGCTGGGGGACCTGCTGTTTCAAATTGTCTTTTACAGCCAGATAGCCAAAGAAAATGGTGAGTTTGACTTCGAGTCTGTCGCCAGCGCTATCTGCGATAAAATGACCCGCCGTCACCCGCATGTGTTTGGCGATACGCAGGTGGATGAAAAGGACTTAGAGGCGCAGTGGGAGGCAATTAAAGCGACCGAGAAAAAAAGCGTTGGGGCTGACGACAGTATTTTTGATGCTGTACCATCAGGCCTACCGGCACTGAAGCTGGCACAAAAAGTACAGAAACAATGCGCCAGGGTAGGGTTTGACTGGCACACCATTGCACCTGTTATTGATAAAGTTCGCGAAGAGATTGATGAGATTGAGGCTGAGGTTAACGCCCGTCAGCTTTGTGAGCAACGCGTGGAAGAAGAAATTGGGGACGCATTGTTTGCGATGGTCAATCTTGCCAGGCACTGCAACGTAGATGCGGATACCGCGCTACGCAAAGCCAGTCACAAATTTACTGCGCGATTCAGGTTTATTGAAAAACGCGCTACTGAACAGAAGCTGTCACTCAGCGATATGGATCTTGAGGCGCTGGAACAGTGGTGGCAGGATGCGAAAGCGGCTGAGAAAAACGCTGACTGAATTCTTTATATGATGCATCAGGCGTTGTTGCCCAGTGCGGCGATGCCCACTGGTAAGAAAGAATTGGGTTGCTCAGTCGATGTACAACCCGGTTTTGCTCTTTCAGCACGCGTTGGGCTTTACGGTGTTCGGGGATAGCTTCAAACTTCGTCTTGAGTTGTCCGGTGGCCAGAAGCTTCAACAGGCCTTTCTTCAGCCGTTTGGCTAACTCGGGACGTGACGGATTAACAAAAAAATATTCATAGCTGGGGTAGGACAACAGGTGATTCTGCTCTACCACCACCTGAAGGGAATGATGATGCGCCAGGTCCCGGTGGACTTCAATAATGTTACGCGGAAAGTAAGTCACCATATCCCTTTCAACCATTTTATACATGGTCATATACCAACTGCTCCAGGGCGCTCCCGCGACATTGAACTTATTAGCTGAGAGAATATGGTAATCCGGCCAGTCCCCGCCCTGAACCGAAGGGAATTGTTTTAGTCGTTCCAGTGACAAGGTAGCAGGAAGAGAAGCCTGTCGCCGGGGGGCGATTGCCAGAACCCGTTGACCACCAAAACCCTGCAACAACGGAAAGCGCACCGGTATTAACGATGTTTCGAGCTCATCGCTGGTTACGCTCCACATTACATCAGCCTTATCGGCTTGTAACAGCTTAATTTGCCGGCTCTGTGTAAGCTCCAGAGGATGCGGGCGTAATGTTTCGGTGATGTTATCATCACGGGTAATCGCCAGCGCTTCGCGCAGTACATCTATGTGGTACCTGCCATAGTCGTCACCAGAAAATGCTTTGGTGAAAACGATGATTTCAGACCGTTGGGCGCGCGCAGTATTTACCGCGTTATTTTCGGGGATTACAGCTAAAGAATATGGCGTAATTAGAAGCAACCCAAAAAGCAAAAATCCCTTTAAATGCATGGTCTGAAGCCGTTGTTTGCGAAAGTTTTGACACCCTAACGATTTTTTTAAGCTTTACCAGTTAAATTTTCGCATTTAAGGGTTCGCTTTTTATGCAAAACCTGTATAATTCGCGCCCTGCCCAGTTACACCCACCTTTGGGAAGGTGGAAGAATCAACAGGCTCGAAGGGGCTCACGGATTGATTTTAGGTGATTTCAATTATGGAATCAGTAACGACGAAATTATTCGGGTGAATTTAAATGAAAACTTTTGTTGCTAAGCCAGAAACGGTACAACGTGACTGGTATGTGGTAGATGCCACAGACAAAACTTTAGGCCGTCTGGCGTCTGAAATTGCGCGTCGTCTGCGCGGTAAGCATAAGCCAGAGTACACGCCTCACGTAGACACTGGTGACTACATCATCGTTATCAATGCTGAAAAAGTTGCTGTAACAGGTAATAAAGCACTGAACAAGATGTACTATTCTCACACAGGTTACCCAGGTGGTCTGAAAGAAACAAACTTTGAAAAACTGATTGCTCATAAGCCTGAAATGGTGCTTGAGAAAGCAGTTAAAGGAATGCTGCCAAAAGGTCCTCTGGGTCGTGCAATGTTCCGTAAAATGAAAGTTTACGCTGGTGGCGAACACGCTCACGCAGCACAGCAACCACAAGTTTTGGACATCTAAGGAGCAACTGACATGGCAGATACTCAATACTACGGCACTGGCCGCCGCAAAAGTTCTACTGCTCGTGTGTTCCTGCGTCCAGGTACAGGTAACATCACAGTAAACAAACGTGCTCTTGATGAGTACTTTGGTCGTGAAACCGAGTGCATGGTTGTTCGTCAGCCACTAGAACTTGTAGAAATGACTGAAAAGTTTGACGTTTACATCACTGTTGCAGGTGGTGGTTCAAACGGTCAGGCTGGCGCAATCCGCCACGGCCTTACTCGTGCACTTATGGACTACGATGAGGCACTGCGCCCATCATTACGTAAAGCTGGCTTCGTTACTCGTGACGATCGTCGTGTTGAACGTAAGAAAGTGGGTCTGCACAAAGCGCGTAAGCGTCCGCAATTCTCAAAGCGTTAATTTTTCGCTTTTACGAAAAACCCGGTTTTACCGGGTTTTTTTATGTCTGATGAAAAATCTGCCTGCCGAAATCTGAATTCTTACGATTTCTTAATCCTCTGTCTGTCGGTAAAAAAACACCGAATTTTATTGCCGTACAATTTGTGAACGGCCTGTTGTTGCAGGTGTAAGCGAAAGTCTACTGTAATTTGATACTTTTTTATTCAGGTAAGGGAAGTAAAACCTTGTAAACAGAAAGGCTTTTCCCGTATGATTTTGTACGAAAAATAACATATTATAAAAAAATGTTTGTCTGAGTCGATAGCGTGCTGCAGTCGCGTTAATGACCAGCGTTATGACAGGACGGTGTTGTCAGTGTCTGCTGATAGGTCTGCCATAACAATCCAACCTGGAGAAATGTGGATGAGCGATGTATCTGTAGATGCAAAAGAGTCTGCGCCTGAGAAAGGGCCGGGAGATAATACCCGACGTCGTTTTCTGACTGTGGCAACCTCAGTAGTTGGCGCGGTAGGCGTTGCAGGGGCCGCCGTACCATTCATTGCGTCATGGAACCCCAGTGCTAAAGCAAAGGCAGCGGGTGCAGATGTAGAAGTAGATATCAGTGGAATAGAACCCGGACAACTTATTCGGGTAATGTGGCGCAGTAAACCGGTCTGGATTGTACGCCGTACGCCCGAAATTCTGGAAGAGCTGAAGCAGCACGAGGCAAACCTGAAAGACCCGTCCTCTGAAGCCGAGCAACAACCTGCTTTTGCCAAAAATTATTACCGGTCACTTAAAGAAGAATATCTGGTACTGGTAGGAATCTGTACGCACTTAGGCTGCTCACCGACTCATCTTAAAAATGGCGCGTTTGAAGAAATAGTGGAAGGCGTGCCCGATGGTTTCTTTTGCCCGTGTCATGGTTCAAAGTTTGATATGGCCGGTCGCGTTTTTCAAAATGTTCCTGCCCCGCTAAATCTTGTTGTACCGCCTTACCAGTATGTTGATGACACGACAATGATCATCGGCTCAACCGCGGAGGAAGCATAACATGAATGGATTTATGAACTGGGTTGAACAGCGCATACCTTTGATGCGCGTGGCAAATATGCATGCTATCCAGTATCCGGCCCCGCGCAATATGAACTTTTGGTATGTATTTGGTTTTCTAGCCACTATCGTTTTGGTAAACCAGATTATTACCGGCATTTGGCTCACCATGAATTATGTACCTACAGCAGAAGGCGCTTTTGCCTCTGTTGAGTACATCATGCGCGAGATAGACTACGGCTGGATTATCCGTTACATGCACAGTACGGGCGCTTCGGCATTCTTTATTGTTGTCTATATGCACATGTTCCGCGGCATGATTTACGGCTCTTATCAAAAGCCGCGCGAGCTGCTTTGGGTGTTTGGTATGTTCATCTACCTGGCACTGATGGCTGAAGCGTTCATGGGCTATGTACTCCCCTGGGGACAAATGTCCTATTGGGGCGCCCAGGTTATTGTCTCATTATTTGGTGCTATTCCTGTTATTGGACCTGATTTGGTTATCTGGCTGCAGGGTGACTATGTTATCTCCGGTGCGACATTAAACCGGTTCTTTGCTTTGCACGTCATAGCATTGCCGCTGGTAATCGTCATTCTGGTCTTTTTGCATATTATTGCGCTGCACGAAGTAGGGTCGAATAACCCAGATGGTGTGGCAATTAAGCATAAAAAGGGCTCGTTGTCAGAAAGTGAGAAAACACCTTATACCATCCATGAGTATTACACTGATAAATACGATATTGCGGATGATGTGGTACCGTTCTTCCCGCATATAGTGCTTAAAGACCTTGTCGCATTTTGTGTGTTCCTGGCGGCCTTTTGCTACGTTATGTTTTTTGCGCCAGAAATGGGCGGCAAATTTCTGGAACATCCTAACTTCGAAATCGCTAACCCGCTGAAAACACCTGAACATATCTTCCCTGTCTGGTACTTCACGCCGTTCTATGCAATTTTGAAAGCTGTACCAGATAAGCTGTTTGGCGTATTGGCGATGTTTGGTGCGATCGCAGCGTTGTTTGCCATGCCGTGGATTGACAGAGGACGTGTAAGGTCATGGCGTTATCGTTGCGGCCTGCACAAGGTAAATCTGTTGGTCTTCGCTGTTGTATTTATCTTTCTTGGGTATCTGGGCGGAACGCCTCAGGAAAACTGGAAGATTATCGCATCACAGATAGCGACTGTACTTTACTTTGGATTCTTCGTTGCACTGTTCTTATACAGTAAAAATGAAAACACTAAACCTGTTCCAGCGAGGATCCCGAAATGAAGAAACTGATAGTATTGATGTCTTTATTCGTGCCGCTATGGGCCAGCGCAGCAGGCGGTAATGTTCACCTGGATGAAGCGCCAATTGATTTGACAGATAAGGCCTCGCTGCAACGTGGCGCACAAATCTATATGAACTACTGTTCCGGCTGCCATTCGATGAAATATCAGCGATATTCCAGAACATTTAATGATTTGGGGATCCCTGAAGAACTCGGCGAAGAATACCTGCAGTTCACCGGGGATAAAGTCACCGATTATATGAAACGCGCGATGCCGGAAGAGGGCGCTGCAACGTGGTTTGGTGCGGCACCACCCGACCTTACCCTGGTGGCACGTGTGCGTGGTGGTGACTGGCTATATACCTACTTGCGAACGTTTTATGTTGACGATGAGCGCCCCTTTGGTGTGAATAATAAAGTATTCCCTGAAGTTGGTATGCCGCATGTATTGCAGCCGTTACAGGGAACGCCCCGTGAAACCTATGAGGAAGTCATGGTTGATGGTGAGCAGGTTAAGCGATATGCAGGTATTCAGTCTGATGGAGACGGGGCTTTGTCGCCAGAAGAATACGATCAGGCTATTGGAGATTTGGTTAACTTCCTTGAATACACCGGCGAGCCATTCCGTTTGCAGTCGGAAAAAATAGGTAAATGGGTACTGGTGTTTATTCTTGTGCTGTTTGTATTTGTTTTTCTTCTGAAAAAAGATTACTGGCGAGAAGTACACTAAACCTTTCATTTTCTGTATAATACCAAAGGGGGCAATCTGCCCCCTTTTTCAGCTTTAGGCGCACTGTCGATTGGGAGACAGTGTGAAAGTCTCTCGACGGAGGAAAATTAATGGCCGTAGCCGCGAATAAACGCTCTATCATGACGTTGTTCTCAGATAGTATCGATATTTATAGTCACCAGGTACGGATTGTTCTGGCCGAAAAAGGCGTAGGTGTAGAAATCAGCTACACAGATCCTAGCAATCTGCCAGAGGACCTGCTCGATCTGAACCCCTACGGAACTGTTCCAACACTCGTTGACCGAGAGCTTGTATTGTATAAGTCGCACATCATTATGGAATATCTTGATGAGCGCTTCCCGCATCCGCCGCTTATGCCGGTTTACCCTGTTTCACGAGGGCAAAGCCGCCTGATGATGCACCGCATCGAGCAGGACTGGTACTCGCTGGCAGCTCGCATCTTCCGTGGTGAAGGTGATGTTGAGTCGGCACGAAATGAATTGCGTGAGGCGCTGTTATCTCTTGCACCGGTCTTCTCTGAACTGCCGTACTTTATGAGTGAAGAGTTCAGTCTGGTTGATTGTTATCTGGCTCCGCTACTGTGGCGTTTACCTGCATTGGGCATCGAGTTGAAAGGTGCTGGTGCGAAGGAAATAAATGCCTACATGACACGTATTTTTGAGCGCGGCTCATTCAAAGCATCGCTGACCGATCAGGAACGCGAAATTCACAACCCGTTATGAGCACTATGACCCCTAATCAGCCTTACCTGTTACGCGCATTTTTCGATTGGATAGTCGATAACGACATGACGCCATATATCGTGGTGGATGCGACAAATGCGTTGACAGAAGTGCCCCAGGAGTTCGTGAAGGACGGCCAGATAGTATTGAATGTCTCGCCTTCAGCCTGCGTTAACTTTGGTCTGGATCTGGAGTTTCTTTCCTTCCAGGCGCGATTTGGTGGTCAGCCTCGCCAGATTCGTATGCCGTGCCAGGCCGTTATGGCCATTTATGCGCGTGAGAACGGCGCAGGGACCGTGTTTGCTGTAGAAGAAGAGCTTACTGAGCCATCAGCTGGAACATCACTGGAAGATGTACAGGTTAGCGATGATACATCTTCGTCTAAGCCATCGGCCGATGTTAATGAAGCGGATGCTGACAGTGCTCCGGTACCGCCCAAAAAAGGCAAACCAAATCTTAAAATCATTAAGTAAAAAGTGATTTATCTGAATAAAAAAAGCTCCTTAAGGAGCTTTTTTTGTGCCCGTAAACGGGGCGTGCCATTTTTACATCAAAAATAGTGTTGCTGTGCCTAAAAATGCGAATATACCGACAACATCAGTAATTGTGGTCAGAATCACACTCCCCGCCAGTGCCGGATCGATCTTAAGCTTTTTCATGATAATTGGTAATGTAGCGCCAGCCAGCGCAGCGGCCAGCAGATTTACCATCATAGCAAAAGCAATAATGGCACCAAGCATAAGATTTTGTTTCCAAAGGGCGATGACGGTTGCAATGAGCACGGCCCAGATGACACCGTTTAAAAAGCCAATTGCCAGTTCCTTGCTCACAAGCCATCGTGAGTTGCTTGGATTTACATGGCCTAACGCCATACCCCGAATTACCAGTGTCAGTGTCTGATTACCCGCTACACCGCCCATACTGGGAACGATAGTATTGAGAATGGCCAAAACGGCGAGCTGGCTGAGCGTCGCCTCAAATAAGTCACTGACAGCTGCTGCCATCAGTGCAGTCACCAGGTTAACGCCTAACCAGACCGAGCGGCGCTGAGTACTTTGCCATACAGGCGCAAATGTATCTTCTTCATCGTCGAGACCGGCCATACTCATCATCGAGTGCTCGGCGTCTTCACGGATAATATCTACCACGTCATCAATGGTTATACGTCCTACCAGGCGATTTTTTTCATCAACCACCGGTGCTGACAGCCAGTTATAACGCTCGAACAGACTCGCCACTTCATCATCTGGCATATTAACCGGAATAGCCTCGGCATCCTCATCCATTACTTCGGAGACTTTATCTTCCGGGTCGGCAGTCAGCAGCCTGGCCACCGGGACCAGTCCCACCAGATTGTCAGTGCGATTGACAACATACAACGTATCGGTATTTTCAGGTAGCTCGCCTTTCAGCCGTATATATCTGAGCACGACATCTACCGTTACATCAGGACGCAATGTAATGGTATCAGTGTTCATGATGAAACCAGCGGTTTCCTCACCATACGACAGGGCTTGTTCCGCTCTTACTCTGTCCTGTGCGTCCATGGACTGCAGAATGTCCTGTAGCACCTCATCAGGCAGGCTGCTAAGTGTTTCTGCAAGGTCGTCGGTGTCCATTTCCTCAAGCGCGTCCACTACGCGCAGCGGCGCCATCTTAGTGATGATGCCGTTTCGTACGTCTTCAGACAGCTCTTCTAAAATGTCGCCGTGAAACTCGCCATCAATTAATTCCCATAACTCATCCCGTGTTTTTGTGGGGCTGGACTCAAGCACCAGCGCGACATCCGAGGGGGGCAGTTCATGCAATATCTTGCGTACAGAGACAAATCGGCCGTCATTGAGCGCTGCGTTAAGCGTACGCAACTGGCCTTGTGCAAATTTAGATTCTAATGCTTCTGCCACTGTCAATCCTTCGTGGAAAAACGGATGATTCTGAAGCCGGATAGGTTCCGGTTACTATTTATTCTGGGTGCAGGTTTGCTTTTATAGTCTGTTATTCTGCTTCGTTAAACCGCCCTGCAATCAAACTCTCGATTGCCTGCATAGCTGATTCAGCATCCGGCCCGTCGCTGATAACGGTAACGGTTTCGCCCTGGTGACTTTCCAGCATCATCAGGCCAAGTACACTGTTAGCGTCTGCAGTTTTGTCACCTTTTACCAAGGTAACTCGGGCATCGAATTGGTTGGCGAGCTCTACCAGCTGGGTCGCAGCGCGGGCATGTAACCCAAGTTTGTTTTCGATAGTCAGCTGTTTCTCTATGCTCATTTTTCAGCAAGCTCCCTGTGCCGTATTTGAACATCCGGATGTATATCCCGGAACGTTTTTGCCAGCGTCTGAGCGACAAATACTGAGCGGTGCTGGCCGCCGGTACAACCGATAGCCACGGTGACATAACTACGGTTATTGCGCTCAAGGTGCGGTAACCAGGTAGTAATCAGGTTCTGAATTTGCCAGATGAACTTCGTCACAATAGGCTGCGAACCTAAAAATATCTCAACGGGCGCATCCAGTCCCGTAAAATGCTTTAAATCTGGTTCCCAGTGTGGGTTAGGTAAAAAGCGCGCATCGAAGACATAGTCTGCATCTTTTGGAATGCCGTGTTTGAAGCCGAAAGATTCGAAAACTAAAACCAGCCGTGAGCTCTTTTTACCCAATATACGTTCACGAATAAGCTCAGCAAGTTGATGTATCGACATAGAGTCAGTATCAATATACAAATCCGCGCGCTCTGCCACCGGGGCAAGCAGTTCACGTTCTGTATAGATCGCATCAGATAGGGACTTATTGAGTTTTGCCAGTGGGTGTAAGCGGCGTGTTTCGCTAAAGCGTTTCACCAGAATATCGTCACTGGCGTCAATGTAAACAATCGTAACGCCCCAGGACTGAGGCAGATAATCGAGGATCTCAACTAACTCTGCAGGATCTTTAGGTAGGTTTCGAACATCAATACTCACCGCAACCTGGTCGTATTCTTCTGACACAGAATGGGTTAATGCGGGAAGCAGATTAACGGGAATATTGTCTACACAATAATACCCTAAATCTTCCAATGCTCTGAGCGCTACGGATTTACCGGAGCCAGAGCGTCCACTGATGATAATAAGCTTCAAAACATTTCTCCGTTACACGCGAAAGGCCGCAGAGATTATTTTAATGCCTTCACTATATCATCACTGGTTGATGCCCGGCGAATGGCTTTTACAGTTTCTTTATCGCTGAGCTTTCCGGCGACCAGCGCAAGTGTTTGCAGGTGACCTTCAGTTTGTTCCTCAGGAACAAGCAAAGTAAAGAAAATATCAACAGGTTTGTTATCAATAGCATCAAAATCGATGGCTGGATCGCTGGTCACAACAATTGCGATGACATTTGCCAGCCCGGGCAAGCGTCCATGGGGGAGGGCGATGCCGTTGCCGATGCCGGTACTACCCATACGCTCACGGGAAAGTAGTGCGTTGAGCACAGTCTCCGCTTCGACCTCAGCATTATTATCTGCGGCTATACCGCTGATAATTTCAAGGATGCGCTTTTTACTATTGCACTGAACCGCACACTTAGTGCGGTCCAGGCTTACAATGGCTTGAATATCCATATTAGACATTAATGCTTTTTCAGCTTTTCCTTATGCTTGATAACCTGTCTGTCCAGTTTATCAACCATACTGTCAATCGCTGCATACATATCCGTGTTTTCTGATGATGCAAATACCTCCGCGCCGCTTAGATGAACCGTGGCTTCCGCTTTTTGGTTCAGCTTTTCAACATTTAAAATAACGTGCACATTTGAAATGTGGTCGAAATGCCGTTCGAGCTTGCTAAACTTTGTGTCGACATAATTACGCAAAGAATCGGTGATATCGATATGATGACCAGTAAGGTTTATTTGCATATTTCGTCTTCCTTATTGTGAGCTTGCCATTAACTGCTAAATGAGGCTTTTGCGTTGGTTAGACGGGGGAATCGACAGTGATTCCCTGTATTTTGCTATTGTCCGCCGGGCAACCTTAATACCTTGCTCGGCTAACAATGTAGCAATCTTGCTGTCACTAAGTGGCTTGCTCGGGGTTTCAGCCGCGACCAGTTTCTTAATCAGAGCCCGTATCGCGGTTGAGGAACACTCCCCGCCCGATTCAGTCGCCACGTGACTGGAGAAGAAGTATTTCAACTCAAAGATGCCACGGGGGGTATGCATGTATTTCTGGGTGGTTACCCGGGAAATTGTCGATTCATGCATGTCCACCATTTCTGCGACATCGTTTAGCACCATAGGTTTCATCATTTCAGGGCCATGCTCAAAAAAGCCCATTTGTTGTTGCACAATACAGTTTGCCACTTTGAGCAGCGTATCATTGCGCGACTCAAGGCTTTTGATAAACCATTTGGCTTCCTGCATGTGCGAGCGAATAAACTGCGAATCACTGCTGTTCTTAGCTCTGCGACTCATTGCAGCATATTGCTGATTTACGCTTAACTTGGGCAGGCTGTCAGGGTTTAGCTCTACCGTCCAGCGGCCATTTTTCTTCGCCACTGAAACATCCGGAATGACATATTCTGGCTCTTTAGTCACCAAAGCACTACCCGGGCGGGGATTTAAGGTTTGCAATAAACGCATTGCCTCACGCAACTGGTCTTCTTTCAGCCGTGATTTACGCATAAGCGTGCGATAGTCTTTACTTCCCAACAGATCCGAGTAATCCTCCAGCAGGGTTTTTGCTTCAGCAACCCACGGGGTCTCAGGTGCAAACTGGCGAAGCTGCACTAATAAACATTCCTGAGGAGAGCGCGAACCGGAACCGATAGGATCAAATAACTGAATACGTTTAAGTACGCATTCTACTTCGTCTTCTTCGATGGGTTCTTCCATATCCTCATCATTGACACTTTGCAGAATGTCTTCGACAGTAACCGTCAGATAACCTGATTCATCGATTGAATCAATGATTGCAGTAGCAATAGCACGGTCTGTATCGGAAAAATGAGTCAAACGCATCTGCCACAGCAAATGGTCCTGAATGTTTTCTGATGTTTCACCCTGAAATACCTGGTCCTCATCGTTACTCGGGCCGGGTGCGGGGGCAGAGGAGGCTGAATAATATTCATCCCATGTGCTGTCGATCGGCAGTTCATCGGGCAGGTCGTTCTTCTCAAGCGCTTCACCTGAGTCCATGTTGTCCGATGCACTGGCGGTTGCCTCAGCGTTGTCTGAATCGTTATCGAGATTATTTTTCTCAGAAGCCTCGTTATCACTGCCTTCCTCGACCTCTAGTAAAGGGTTGGAGTCAAGCGCTTCCTGTATCTCCTGCTGAAGATCCAGCGTAGACAACTGCAGAAGCTTAATCGCCTGCTGCAACTGGGGCGTCATGGTAAGTTGTTGGCTAAATTTTAACTGTAACGATGGTTTCATCTACGTCTTATTTTTAACTCTGTACGCGTTTAATGGAGGTGAAAAATAACGAAATTCAGTAGTGCTTTGTTAACTATAGCCTGAATTGTTCACCTAGGTATACTTCTCGTACTTTCTGGTTGCTTAACACCTGCTCAGCACTGCCTTGAGCAATTAACTCGCCGTGACTTACGATGTAGGCTTCCTCACATACATCCAGCGTTTCGCGAACGTTATGATCAGTAATCAGAATGCCTATTCCTCGATCACGTAAATGCTGGATGATTTTTTTTATGTCGTTTACTGATATAGGGTCTACACCGGCAAAGGGTTCATCCAGTAAAATAAACTGTGGGTTGGCCGCCAGCGCTCTGGCTATTTCTACACGACGACGTTCGCCGCCTGAAAGGCTCATCCCTGTACTATTACGTATATGGTTGATATTAAATTCATCAAGGAGCGCATCGGCTTCTTCCTCTCTTTTTTCTGCAGAAAGGTCCTGCCTGGTTTGCAAAATTGCCATGATGTTTTCGTGCACGGTCAGCTTTCGAAAGATTGATGCTTCCTGAGGCAGATAACCAATGCCCTTGCGTGCTCTTTCATGCATGGGCAGATGGGTAAGCTCATTATCGTCTATATGGATCTTTCCCTTGTCTAATGGCACTAACCCTACAATCATATAGAAAGTGGTAGTTTTTCCCGCCCCGTTGGGGCCTAACAGTCCGACAATTTGCCCGGTGGATACAGCCAGGCTGACATCGGTGACGACTTGCCTGGATTTATACGACTTAGCCAGATTTTGCGCCGACAACGTTGCCATAATTACTCGTTATCCTCACTGCTTTCGTTGTTTTCTTTTTCATTAAGCTCTTTGATGGCTTCAGGGCGAAATACCGTTTTAACCCGGCTTTCTTCATTATCATCGCTGCTGGTTGCCAGTAACTGCTCTTTCATCATGTCGTAAGTGATGCTGTCACCCTGCACCATGCTGGTATTTTGTTTGATCTGCGCATCACCGGTCATTGATATCGTGCGCTTAGCCACTTCATAGCGAAGTTCATTAGCCTGCGCCTGAACTTTGCTGCCATCATCCATGGTTTGCGAATAGCGGGCGGGGTTGCCCCGGGCAATCATAATTTCGCGTCCTTCGCCATTTTTCGCACTCACTTCGACTTCGTCAGCTTCGATAACAAGGGTGCCCTGCGTAATTTTCACATTGTCTTTAAAACGGGTGATTTTATTTTTGCCGTCCATAGACTGCGTTCTGGCATCAACAGTGATGGGCTTTTGAAAATCTGATGTGTCAGCCAATGCGCTGGTGGATATTACTATTGTTGCCAGCAGACTAACGGCCAGGCGAATAAACAGTTTGTACATGATTATTTAACTCATATTCTTGTGAACGAAGATTCCCTTTCAGCCCGTTACTATCGACGACAAACTCAACGCCGCGAACCACGACAGGCTGTTCAGTCGATAAGGTTTTATCTTCCAGGTTGATGCGAATAAATTCAGTCTTAATACTTTTCAAAAATTCATTTTGTGAACTTGTGACCGTAACATCGGCTTCGAGTTCTATCAGGTTATTGTTGTACAGCGTGCCTTCATTAGCTGTTACTTGCCAGGGCGTCTGCCCCCCGTCCATATAAACGGTATATTCAGGTTCCTCGAACAATACAAAATCCAGCTGGTCGTAATGCTCCATACGCTTTGCAAATACCTGATGATTCAGCTTTCCTTCCCCGTCATACAAAGTAGTAGTCAGATTTTTCGCCGTATAGGCTGGCTTCAATGCCGTATTGCCCTGCGATTGTACTGACTTATCAGGCTCTGAAATCCAGATTGGAAAGTAAACCAGTAAAACCAGTACAAACAGCGCGCCTATACTTAAACGAAGTCGACTCATGTGCTCGACCCGGTTGTAGTATCACCACGGCCCTTCGCCTGACAGATGATATCGCAAAGCTCTCGCACTGCCCCAAAACCACCTGGCTTGGTTAATACCCAGTTGGCTGCACTGGTCACTCTGGCATGTGCATCTTTAACTGCAACTTTTGTGTCGGCATATGAATACATACCTAAATCGGGTACATCATCACCAATAGCGGCCACTTCAAGTGGTTGTAAGTTCAGCTCATCACACAGTTTTTTAATTGCTGATGCCTTGTCCTCTATACCCTGAACAATATGATGGACACCCAGATGCTGCATTCTTCTTTCAACAATAGCAGATGTTCTACCGGTTATCACAGCAACCTTCGTGCCGGTATTGATTAATGACTTTACTCCAAAGCCATCACGGGTGTGAAAAGCTTTAAGTTCTTCACCATCATTGCCAAGGTAGATACGGCCATCTGAGAATACGCCATCGACGTCGCAAACTAACAATTTAAGTCCTTTTAGGCGCTCAAATGTTTTTTCTTCGATCATTCCATAGTGAGTAACAACGTGAGGCATTATAAAACTCCGGCTTTAAGTAGCATATGCATATTGAAAGCACCGACCGGGCGACGTTCATTATCTACCACCATCAGTGCCGTTATTTTGCAATTTTCCATTGTGTTCAGGGCTTCTACGGCCAGTGTCTGCGATTGGACGGTTTTACCGCCATGGGTCATAACTTTATCAATAGACGTAGTATGAATATCGGCTTTTGCATCCAGAATACGGCGCAAATCACCATCAGTGAAAATACCAGCAAGTTTTCCATCACTGCTCACCACGCCGGTCATCCCAAGTCCCTTACTTGATATCTCAAGCAGTGCTTCGCTAACGGTCGCCCCCGTGGTGACCAGAGGTAACCCATCACCCTGAAGCATGATATCCTGCACTTTCAACAACAGTTTGCGGCCCAGACTTCCCCCAGGGTGGGATAAAGCAAAGTCATCAGGCGTGAAGCCACGGGCATCCAGTAATGCAATTGCCAGCGCATCGCCTAAAACTAACGTTGCCGTGGTGCTGGCAGTGGGAGCCAGACCCAGTGGGCATGCTTCCTTTTGCACGCTGATATCAAGCACCACATCGGCATGCTGCCCCAGGCTACTGGACGCTTTATTGGTCATAGCGATAATAGGAACATTCAGACGCTTGACGACGGGCAGTAAATTAAGCAACTCACCGGTTTCACCGGAGTTTGATATTGCCAGTAACACATCACCTTTACCCAACATGCCCAGGTCACCATGGTTGGCTTCTCCGGGATGCATAAAAAAAGAGGGGGTACCGGTACTGGCGAGTGTGGCGGCTATTTTATTGCCAATATGGCCAGATTTACCCATACCGCTGACAACAACCTTTCCCGTACAGTTATTGAGTAACTCGCAGGCTTTAATGAATTTGTCATCAAGCCTCTCAGCCAGTTGTTGAATGGCCGTCGTTTCTATTTCGATAACGCGCCTGGCAGACGCCAGAAATGTTTCATGCATATCACACTATCCGAATAACCAGTATTGATATCCTAAAAATCCGGCCAACAGCAAAGTGCCTTCTAGTCGGCCTATCTGTTTTTTTCCAATGATACTGAAGCTGAAGAAAAAGAGCATAACTGTCAGTCCGAGCATAACGTACATATCCCGGTTATAGACGTCCGGATCGATAGGACCCGGGGCTATCAAACCCGGCATGGCGAGTACTGCCAGCAAGTTAAAGATATTCGAGCCGATGATGTTTCCCAGCGCAAGGTCATCTTCACCCTTGCGCACACCTGCAATACTGGCCGCCAGCTCAGGTAAGCTGGTGCCCAGCGCAATAATTGTCAGGCCTATGACCAGATCTGATACGCCAAAGTAGCGCGCCATGAAAACGGCAGAATCCACAATATAGTGGGCGCTTAAGGGAAGTAATACCAGTCCAACGCCAATCCATACCACCGCCATGCCGGTGTTCACCCCGGCGGGGACTTCATCGACGGTGTCCGCCATCAGAGGGTCACTTTTCTCAACGTGCAAGGACAACCAGGCCATGCCTGCCAATACAAAGATAAACAGTCCGAAAAGAATCAGGCCTTCGAAATGCGCCAAACGGCCGTTGTACATAAACACCATGGCCAGCAATGTAATCACCAGAAGTGCCGGCATCTCGCGTTTAAGCGTTGTTGAGGACACGACAAGCGGTTTAACTAATGCGGTAACGGCAAGGACTAAACCGATATTGGTAATATTGGAACCAAGCGCATTTCCAACCGCGGTATCCGGAGATCCGTTCACGGATGCTATTGCGGAGACAACAATTTCCGGCGCTGATGAACCCATTGCAACAATGGTTAAACCAATCATCATGGGAGAAATGCCGATGTTTCGCGCCAATGCTGATGCACCATACACGAACCGGTCGGCTGCCCAGCTAAGGACGATTAAGCCTAGAACAAAAATGGAAACCTGTAATAGCACGCGTTGATCTATGTTTATGAGTTTGCGCTGATTGTCGCAGAATCAGCACGCTTTGCCTATGGCTATTATGATTTAAGCGACCTGACATGTGCGTTGTTATTTGCAGTGTCACTTTCACGCTGGTAGCTAAGTTATCAGCGAACATGGCGCAAATTAATAGTCTTGTTTTAACTATTGAGGGGCAACGAACTCTACACTTGTCGTAAATTTCAGTTAACCGAGCGCTGGGCCCGGTCAGGCAAAAGTGAATAGTTTTACATGCTATGTGGCATCGGATACAGATGGCCTGGTGTTTGCTTGCTCAATTTTGTATCGAACGTGCTGTAACTAACGGCAATTGTGCAGGAACTGAGGCTACTCGCCTATTATCTGCTAGCCAGCGTCGTGCAGATCACTGCCATTCGTTCGTGATTTTAGAACATAACTTGTAACTAATTCCTTTTGGAAGGGAATATCAAAACAAAGTACAATGTGCGCCAAATCTAGGTAAATGATTATTTTACATTTTATTTTCCTTATCTTCCGAGCAGCTGAGCAGGGCTGCCAGACACTCATCAAGGAATAATCTGATTCTGATATGGATAATTTAGTCACAGTGGACAATCTGACGTTTAAGCGAGGTGACCGTCTCATTTATGACGGCGTTTCGCTAAACGTGCCCCGCGGCAAGATTACCGCCGTCATGGGGCCTAGCGGTATAGGTAAGACAACGCTGCTTAAGCTTATTGGCGGGCAGTTACAACCGGAAAACGGCGATATTCAGTTTGATGGAGATTCGGTTGTATCGATGAATCGCTCTCGCCTTTACAAGACTCGTCGGCGCATGAGCATGCTGTTCCAAAGCGGCGCGCTGTTTACCGATATGAGTGTGCGCGATAACGTCGCCTTTCCGCTTAAAGAGCATACACAGCTCGATAAAGACATTATTGATACGATTGTTGACCTTAAACTGCAGGCTGTGGGGCTACGCGGGGCAAGCGAACTGATGCCCAGTGAGTTGTCCGGGGGAATGGCTCGCCGGGCAGCATTAGCAAGAGCTATAGCACTGGATCCGGATCTCATTATGTATGATGAGCCTTTTGCCGGACAGGATCCTATTTCGATGGGGGTACTGGTAAAGCTGATTCGTCAGCTCAATGATGCTTTGAATTTAACCAGTATCGTGGTCACCCACGATGTTACCGAAGTACTGACCATCGCCGACCACATCTACATTCTGGCAGATAAGAAGGTTATTGGCGAAGGGACAGCTGATGAAATCAGAAACAGCGGCTCAGAATTAGTTCAGCAGTTTCTCAAGGGAGAAGCCGACGGACCTGTGCCTTTTCATTATCCGTCAGATGAGCTTGAGACTTCATTCTTCGGAGCCCGGTCATGAATCCGTTTCGTTCATTAGGCGCAGGCACTATTGCGCGAGTGGAAGCTGTGGGCCGCGCTGGCGTCATGCTGTTCGGTGCACTTTTTGCGCTACCTAAACTCAAAAATATTGCGCTAACCATTAAGCAAATTCACGTAGTAGGTGTTCAGTCTTTACTGATTATCATCGTATCTGGTTTGTTTATCGGCATGGTTATGGCGCTTCAGGGCTATACCATTCTGGTCGATTACGGCGCGGAAGGCAGCCTGGGGCCTATGGTGGCACTGTCGTTATTACGTGAGCTCGGACCGGTGGTAACAGCACTGCTTTTTGCAGGCAGGGCTGGTTCGGCGCTGACTGCTGAAATTGGTTTGATGAAAACCACAGAGCAGCTCAGCAGTATGGAAATGATGGCGGTAGATCCGCTGCGTCGGGTTATATCGCCGCGCTTCTGGGCGGGCTTGATCTCTATGCCTATGCTGGCTGTGATTTTCAGTGCGGTCGGTATTTTAGGTGGTCATCTTGTTGGCGTTGACTGGCTCGGCGTTGATGCAGGTAGCTACTGGTCATTGATGCAGTCATCAGTAGATCTGGGAAGTGATGTAGGCAACGGTGTAATAAAAAGCCTCGTTTTTGCCATTGTTGTGACCTGGATTGCCATATTTAAGGGGTATGATTCAACGCCTACCTCAGAAGGCATTAGTAAAGCCACCACTGAAACGGTGGTATTTTCATCTTTAGCAGTACTGGGGCTGGATTTCGTGTTAACCGCCCTTATGTTCGGAATTGAGTAGGGGAGTAACATGAACAGATATAAAGCGGAACTTATGGTGGGCGTGTTCGTCGTATTAACCGTTGGCGCAGTTTTACTATTAGCACTCAAAGTGGCTAATCAGAGCATGACAACAGATGGCGACACTTACACGCTTTATGCAAAATTTGACAATATTGGCGGTCTTAAAGAGCGTTCAGCCGTAAAAGTTGGTGGAGTGACCATTGGTCGTGTGACATCCATTAGTTTGGATAAGAAAGATTACACCCCGGTGGTTGAGCTAAGCATTATTAGTAAGTACAGCGAATTTCCCGAAACCAGCTCCGTTTCTATCCTGACTTCAGGGTTGCTGGGCGAACAGTATGTTGGTTTTCAGCCGGGATTTTCGTTTGACGGAATCGCAAATCTTAAAGATGGCGATTATCTTCAGGATACGAAGTCAGCACTGGTACTGGAAGATCTGATTGGGCAGTTTCTGTTTAATCGCGGTGATAGTGATAATGGCGAATAAATTTTTAGTTAGGAGACTCGCAGTGAAAAAAATACTGTCAACTTTTTGCATGACTCTCATGCTTATTACCGGTGCAGTTCAGGCGCAGGAAGTCAATCAGAAAAATCCCTATGAAATGATTGAAGACGTGGCTATGCGTACGTTCGATCGCATCAAGGATAATCAGGCGTCTATTAAAAACAACCCTGAGCAAATGCGGACGATTATGAAAGAAGAGCTGCTGCCTTATATCGATTATAAGTTTGCAGCCTATAAAGTACTTGGCAAATACGCATCGAAAGTCGAACGTGATGAACTCCAGGAGTTTGTGAAAGTATTTCGCGAGTACCTGATTACTACATACGCTGTAGCGATGAACTACTACGATGATCAGGAAGTGGTATTTGAACCGTCCTCTGATGTAGGCGATGCCAGCTATGTTGTAGTGCGTGCTATTGTTAAAGATCCGAACCGCCCTGAAATTAAGGTTGCATTTAAAGTTCGCAAAGATTCAAAAACGAACGAATGGGGGGCTTTTGATATGGTCGCAGAAGGTATCAGCCTGCTGGACAGTAAGCGTAGTGAGTTCGAATCTATTATTCGCCAGGAAGGAATACAAAAAGTTATCGACCTGATGCAGAGTAAAATTGATAACCCTGTAGAACTTGAAAAAGAAATGGATTTGAAGGAAAGTGCGTGAGTCTTTTTCAGGTAAATGATAAGGGCGTGGTCAGGGTGCACGGACATCTTGACCGCGAGACGCTCTCAAAAAACTGGTGGCCTGCATTATCGTCGTCTGAAAAGTCGATGTTGGAACAACAGGGCACCTGCACCTTCGATTTGGCAGAGGTAGAGCGCGTCGATAGCGCTGGTCTGGCATGGTTGATTAATGCTATTCGGGATGGACGTCAGAATAACGTTGAAGTAAAACTTACAGATGCTCCGGAAAAACTTATTAAACTCGCTAAAATCAGCGACGTTGATACCCTTTTACCTGTAGAATAGTTTTAAAGTAACCAATACAGAGCAGAATGATTTATGGATGTAGCTGAAATTGAATCGATGCTTAAAAAAGCATTGGATCTTGCGGAAGTACACGTGAAGAGCGATGGCTCCCATTATACAATTATTGCCGTGAGTGATGAGCTTGCTCAATTAAGCCGTGTCAAACGACAGCAGGCTATCTATGCGCCACTGTCTGATAAAATTGCAGACGGTACTATGCATGCAATATCAATAAAAACCTTCAGCGAAGCAGACTGGCAGCGTGAGCGCCAGTTTAATATCCCTCAATAATCCGAGTCTGCCCGTGGATAAACTTGTTATTAAAAAATCACCTGCGTTGCATGGTGAGGTACGAATTTCCGGTGCCAAGAATGCGGCTCTGCCTTTATTAATGACCAGTCTGTTAACTGAGGAACGTTGTCGTTATACCAATGTACCCGCGTTAAGAGATATAAACACCACAACCGCACTTCTTAAGGAATTGGGGGTTGGCGTTGAAAATAATGGTCAGGGTGAGATTTGTTTGTCCGCAGGGCAGCTCAATAGCGTTACAGCTTCCTACGACCTCGTAAAAACCATGCGAGCCTCTATATTGGTGTTAGGGCCCTTACTGGCAAAATTTGGCAAAGCAAATGTCTCGTTGCCCGGTGGCTGTGCGATTGGTGCAAGACCGGTAAATTTACATCTTGCAGGCCTTGAGCAAATGGGCGCCAAAATAGAGGTGGAAGAGGGCTATATTCGCGCGCACGTCGACGGACGTTTGCAGGGAGCGCGTATATTTATGGATATGGTCAGTGTCGGCGCCACCGAAAATCTGATGATGGCCGCTGCGCTGGCAGAAGGCGAAACAGTACTAGAAAATGCCGCCCGTGAACCCGAAATTGTGGACTTGGCTAACTGTCTCAAGCAGATGGGAGCAAAGATTACTGGAGCGGGTACCGACAATATTCATATTACTGGTGTACCTTCACTTTCCGGCTGTGATTACCGGGTGTTGCCGGATCGTATCGAGACCGGTACATTTCTGGTTGCTGCGGCAGTATCTGGCGGGAAGGTGCGTTGCACGCATGCTGCACCGGAAACACTGGATGCGGTACTTAATAAGTTACAGCAAGCCGGGGCCAAAATTACCTGCGGTGATGATTGGATTGAGCTGGACATGGAGGGGAAAACCCCTAAAGCTGTGCAGGTGAAAACAGCGCCACATCCTGCATTTCCAACAGATATGCAGGCGCAGTTTGTTACTCTCAACTGTATCGCCGAAGGCACCGGTGTCGTGACAGAGACCATATTCGAAAATCGCTTCATGCACGTCCCGGAACTACAAAGGATGGGCGCCGAAATTGCCCTTGAGGCAAACAGTGCTGTATCAAATGGCGCTTCAAAGCTAAAAGGTGCACCGGTAATGGCAACTGATTTACGTGCTTCTGCCAGTCTGGTGATCGCAGGTCTGATTGCCGAAGGGGAAACACACGTAACTCGTATCTACCACCTTGATCGTGGCTATGAAGCCATAGAAGAAAAGCTGGGCGGATTGGGCGCGAACATCACCCGCGTCAGTGACAGTTAATTAGTGTTGATGAATGAAAGAAGGCGAAGCGTGGCTGCGCTTTTTTGTATCCGGTTCGAGGTGGGAAGTACCGTGTAAGGTATAGCGTTCCTCTACAAAGGTACAAAAAAACATACCCCATTAACTGATCGAATAACCGTCCTTACAGAAAATATGGCAAAATTCGCCCAACTGTAGATGCATTGCGCTAAAAATACAGTATACTCTTGCGTAATCTTCAATCTGTCCGGTTTATGAAGTAACTGCGAACGGGCTGTTGAAAAACTGGCAGGAGGCCAGGTTTTCAAAGAGACCCTTGGATTGTAGAGACGAATAAGAAAAAAGTGGTTTAACGAACGTATGCAGGGAAAAGTTGGTTTGAAATACGTTATTCTTCGGCTTCGTCCATATTTAGAGCTTCGCCACTCCATTCCGACTGTACTTTTCGCCATGATGGTAATGACGATGTTATTCATTGGTGAACCGCCTTATGCGCTGGCGGATGAAAAGCAGGAAGATGGAATTAAAACTGCTCAGCGGGATAATACTTCTCATGCTGAAAAGCAGGACACTTCAGGCAAGCGAAACAATAGTTAGTGGGTGTTAAGCCGCTTCGGCGGCTTAACCTCCTAATTCTGCTACCGTTACATTCATATCCATCAACTCACCATCACGGCTTATCTGCAGCTTCAGTTGCGTACCCGGTTCGGTTTCCGCAATCATATCCAGCGTTTTAGATGCACTTTCAAGTTTAATATCATTGATGGCCAGTATGACATCGTTTGGCTTCAGGCCAGCTTTGGCTGCAGGGCTTTGTTTTGCCACAGCGGTGACAGTAACACCTGGTCGATTCGCAATTTCCTGACCAATGAATCCCAGCTGACCGCGGGTAACGCGACCATCGGTAACAATTTCGTCCATAACGCGTTTGGCAAGCTCATAAGGCACCGCAAAGTTGATACCATCAACATTTCTTACGCCGTTTCTGCCATCGCGTACCTGGAAGTTGGCATTAGTAATACCTACTAATACCCCATTACTGTCGACCAATGCACCGCCTGAATTACCCTGATTTAACACCGCATCAGTTTGTATAAAATCAACAAAATTCGATAAGCCTTTTCGACCCGCCCGGCTAACGATACCGTGTGTTACGGTCTGCCCTAAATCAAACGGATTACCAATGGCCATGACCATATCACCTACAGCCACATCAGGATCTTCAGACTGGGGGATAACGTGAAGGTTTACGCCGTCATCAACTTTCAACACTGCTAAGTCGGTATACTGATCGTAGCCAACAATGTGTGCCTCAAGAATCTGGCCATCCTGAACGGCCACAACAATACTATCGGCATTTTGTACCACATGGTTATTTGTCAGGATATACCCTGACTCAGTCATGATAACGCCTGAACCCAGACTGGTCCGCTCCCGCGGACGGCTGCGATAAAAGCCGACATCGTTTTCTATGCTCACGCTGTATATGTTAACCACTGCGGGGCCAGCCTTATTAACCGCATCTTTATACGTAATGCGACTGGCGCTGCTGCTACCGGGGTTAAAGACGTTTTGTGCAAAGCCGTCACCCTGTCTCAGGTTTGGCACCAGAAACAGCATCAGAGCAGCGACAATCACGCCTAAAAGAATAGATTTGAAAAGGAAACTAAAAAATTGCCTGCTTGCCACGGTTTCTTCTTATATTTACGCCTCCGCAGAAGTGGGAGGGAGGCAATTTATCAGTGAATTTAAGAATAACATCGCCGATCGAGGATTGCCAAAAGAAACTGTTAATTGGCGTAAAGCCAGTAACTTAGGTGTGCCCTACGTATTAGCGAAGGTTTTTATCATCCAAAAAATAAGCCACCGTAAGGTGGCTTAAGTTTGGTTCAGCGTACCCTGCTACTGGCGTATAACCAGGTAACGGGTAGAAGCGCCGCGTTTGATATTTAATGCAATGACACCCTGAGATGCATCCATTGCCTCGCGCAGTTCAGCGATACTTTCTATACGCTGGCGATTAACGCTGACGATAACATCTTCAGGCTGCAGACCAATTCGCGCAGCCGGGCTGCCACGATCCAGTTCTGTTACCTCAACACCTTTGTTACCGGCTTCATCTTCGCCGTTAGCAAGCTCCGCACCTTCCAGTGCCGGATGCAGCTGTGCCGCAGTCACCTGCGTTTTACTCGCATCATCCAGCGTCACCTTGATGGTTTGTTTATCACCATCACGCAGAATAGTCAGGTCAACCTCAGCGCCGGCCCCCATGCTGGAGATGCGGGCTGCCAGTTCTCTGAAGCCACTTAGTTTTCTGCCGTTGACAGCAGTGATGATATCACCTGCACGCAGGCCTGCTTTCTCCGCGGCAGTTTCAGGCTGAACTTCCCGTATGAACGCGCCTTTATTAACAGGGACATTCATTGCCTCGGCCAGACCGGCGTCAACATCATTGCCCAGTATACCCAGCAGTCCGCGACGAACCTCACCAAATTCGGCAATCTGGTCTACGAGGCTTTTCATCATATTGCTGGGAATCGCAAACCCGATACCGACATTGCCACCGTTCGGGCCGAAGATAGCAGTGTTGATGCCAACCAACTCGCCGTTGAGGTTCACCAGCGCACCACCGGAGTTTCCACGGTTTATGGCTGCATCAGTTTGGATAAAATCCTCATAGCCACCGATATTGAGACCCGAGCGGCCAAGCGCACTGATAATGCCTGATGTGACGGTTTGTGAAAGGCCGAACGGGTTACCAATAGCTACTACGTAGTCACCCACACGGCTGCTATCTGAGTCAGCCAAAGGCAGGTCAGTCAGATTCTCTGCCTTTATCTTCAGTAACGCAATGTCGCTTTGCTCATCAGCGCCAAGCTTCTTGGCTTTGATTTCACGACCATCCTTCAACTTGACCGTTATCTCATCAGCGTTATCCACGACATGATTATTGGTTACGACATAGCCTTTTTCTGCATCAATAATGACGCCCGAACCCAAACCACGAAACGGGCGTTCCTGCACCTGTTCCTGCGGTCCACCGAAGAAATAACGAAACATCTCAGGTACCTGCTGACGGGCAGTTTGCGTACCTTCAACCGAAATACTCACAACGGCAGGGGTCGCTTCTTCCAGCATAGGCGCCAGAGAAGGGACTTCCTGTTTATTGTTGTCACTGAAGAATGGCAGTCCGGCCTGGACAGGTACGGACATGGCCACAGAGCTGGCTACAACTCCAGAAATAACAACGACCTGGCGAAGAGACTTTTTCATATTCGCTTACACTCCTCATGATTATTGCGAAACGTCTGTATTGTCAGACAGACACAAAAAAAGTATGAAAAGTTCCTATTTTTCTTCTTCTGTTGCGGCAGATGGTTTGTCACTGCCGACGAACAACCCGGAACTTGCGCCGGCGAAATCCTTAGGCTGAGTGCCCGCTACGGTTTTTACCTTGGTTTTTTCCCGGCCATGCAAATTATTTCGCAAGTAGGCTGATGCCTGCTCGCCATAAAACGGCACAGTATCGTTTTCGTCACCGACATCATTTTTCAGTAATGCTTCGTATTCTTCAATCTGCATACGTAGTGACTGACACTGGTTTTCCATTGCATCAACGATTTGGCGACTTTGATGAAAGTGGTGCTCAGCTTGCTGAGCCATAATTTCTTTTACGTTTTTCTCAGCTTGTTTGACGGATTTATTGCTGCCGTCACGGGTATACACATACCGGGCGACAAAAAAACCGATGATAAGGCCAACGACCAGTAGGGCAAGAGGAATCAGGACTTCCATTTATATCTCCGAAAATTTACAGCAGAGGCCAGACCAGATGCATAACCTCTTACTTCTTTAGTACTTATTTCTACTATACCAAGTTCACGCTATCAATACTGTTCAACAGGAACATTGCTTACCGGTATAATGCATTCAACAGGCGGTGTAAGGTTTTTTTAGTTTCGCCCGGGATTAGGTATAATCGCAGCTGAAAACCGCAGCCCACAGGCCAGCCAGCGATTGGCATGATCCTGGTGGGTTAACTGTGCGTTGATATTTTACATCAAAGTATGTGTGCCATAAGCAATTTTCAAGCAGGTCGGTGCAGCTGATCACTCTTGCCGGCACTTTCAGGAGTAGTAACTTTAATGACACCATGGGAAACCTATCAGGAAGACCTGAAACATCCCGAATTTCACCATGACCCCGCGCAGGAAAATGCCGTAAAAGCGTTGCAGCGTTTATATGATGACCTGCTGGACAAGCCCGAAGCGCAAGCGGGGCTGGGAGCCAGTCTGAAGAAGTGGTTTGGTAAAACATCGAAACCTGAGCCTGCAAAAGGCATTTACTTTTACGGTGGCGTGGGAAGAGGTAAAACGTATCTGGTCGATACCTTTTATGAATGTCTGCCTTTTGACGATAAAATGCGTGTGCACTTTCACCGGTTCATGCACCGTATCCATGACGAATTAAAACAGCTGAAGCAAGCTCAGGACCCGTTAAAGATTATTGCAGCAAAGCTGGCTAAAGAGGCGCGAATCATTTGTTTTGATGAGTTCTTCGTTTCTGACATTACGGATGCCATGATATTAGGCACATTGATGCAGGAGCTTTTTGGCCACGGCATTACACTGGTTGCCACATCGAACATTGTACCGAACGACTTGTATAAGAACGGGTTGCAGCGCGCACGCTTCTTACCGGCGATAGACCTGATTAATAAGCATACCGAAGTCATTAATGTTGATAGTGGCGTGGATTATCGCCTGCGTACGCTGGAGCAGGCCGAATTGTACCATCATCCTCTGGATGAGGATGCCACTGCCAATTTACATGAGTATTTTGCACAACTGGCACCGGAGAAGGGCACCCGGGATGAAGCGATAGACATAAACAACCGCAAGATCCGCACGTGTCTGAATGCTGACGGGGTAATCATGATTGAATTTAAAGAATTGTGCGAGGGGCCCCGAAGTCAGAGTGACTATATCGAAATCAGTCGCTGTTATCATTCTGTGCTGGTGGCAAATGTAAAGCCCATGGGACAGAACAATGACGATGTGGCCAGGCGCTTTATCGCTATGGTTGACGAATTTTACGAACGCCATGTTAAGCTGATTATGTCAGCGGCGGTGCCTATGGATGAGCTATATTCGCAAGGCAAGCTGAGCTTTGAATTCCAGCGTTGTATGAGCCGGTTAAAAGAAATGCAATCACACGATTATCTGGCAACCGAACATCTGCCTTAAAGCGCTGTTCAGCATTCATGATTGTGGGTAAACTTACTCATGTATCGCAATTCGTGGCACGGCGCGGCCACACCCAATAAGTAAGAGATCAAATAATGGGAAGAGCATTTGAAGTAAGAAAGGCCGCCATGGCGAAAACGGCGGGTGCAAAGACAAAGGTCTATTCCAAATACGGAAAAGAAATTTATGTTTGTGCGAAAAACGGTGGGAGCGACCCTGAGACAAACCTGTCACTTCGCCGGTTGATGGACAAGGCTAAGAAAGATCAGGTACCCGCTCATGTCATCGATAAAGCCATTGATAAGGCAGCCGGTGGGGCCGGTGAAAATTATGAGCCTGCACGCTATGAAGGTTTTGGCCCGGGCAACTGCATGGTTATTGTCGATTGTTTGACCGATAACGCAAACCGTACCATTACAGATGTACGCAATTGCTTTACAAAAACAAATGCCAAAATTGGTGCCCCGGGTGCCGTAAGCCATATGTTCGATCACCAGGCAGTTTTTCAGTTCGCCGGTGATGACGAAGACGCTGTCCTTGAAGTGTTGATGGAAGAAGATGTTGATGTTTCTGAAGTGGAAGAACAGGATGGTAAAATTACGGTTTACGCGCCACATACTGAGTTCAACAATGTGCGTACGGCATTAACCAATGCCTATCCGGATTTAACGCTGGATACTGAAGAGATTACGTTTATTCCTCAGACGGAAACTGAAATCAGCGAAGAAGACCGTCCAATGTTTGAAAAATTCATGGACATGCTAAACGACTGTGATGACGTACAGGATGTTTATCATAATGCGGTACTTCCAGACTGATAACGCCGGAAATAAAGTTTAAATAAATCAAAAGCCCTCGAATGAGGGCTTTTTGCTATTTAAACACATTTTAGTTTTCTGTCAGACCATTAGTACTGTCAGCAATACAGGCTTACCGGGTAGTAATATCGAATTTTGAATTGTTTTAAAGTTTAATTATTACTTCTCGTTATCTGACGCTAAAATATTTTTAATTAGTCTTATTTTCGACGTAACAAAACTCCAGAAAGCAGCATGAACAGTATTCAGACATCCGGTCATAGCATGACATTAAAGGTCATTGACCTGCTAAAAAGCCATCGCTTAAGTTTAATAAACCAGTGGGTCAGACAGGTAAAGGAAGAGTTCGGAAAGGAGGTGTCGCTGTCAGATGCTGAGTTCGCCAATCATATGGTGTATATCATTGATGCGCTTATTGAGGAGTTGCTCACCTTTTATCATAACGGTGACAATGTCAGACAACTGCCGGATGGCGACCTGAACTATGATGAAGGCGAGATTCAAGATACAAAGCTTGGTGGTAAAAAGCATGGCAAGCAGCGGGCAGGTATTAATGCATACAACGCCGATAAAATTTACTGGGAATACACCATTTTGCGAAAGGTGCTGGTAGAGTTTTTGCAAAAGCAACAGGTGTTGGATATAGACCACTTGGAAATTGTAACCTGTGTGATTGAGCGTTGCACCCGGGAATCCATGGCCGTATTCACTGAATCACTTCACGCTACGCAGCGCAAACTTCTGGGTACCGTTGTACATGATATACGCTCCCCCCTTTATGTTATATCTATGCTTGGCGAGTTAGCAGCAGAACAGCACAGTATTGTTCGCACACCGGCATTCGGGCAAAGAATTAACACCGCGGCCGGACGCATTTCCGCCATGTTGGAAGATATGCTTCAGACATTGTCTGTTGAGTCCGGACAAGGCATCGAAATTAATTTTGATGATGGTGACTTTTCAGGCTTTTTATCTTCCGTGGCAGAGGACGCAGTTAACTTTTATGGAGAGCGAGTGAAGCTGGCGTTACCCGACAATGAAATTGCCTATGTTTTTGATGAAATAATATTTCGGCGTGTATTGGAAAATCTTATCTCCAACGCGTTTAAATATGGCGGTAAAGAGGAGAATGTGACCATCTTTGCCAAAAAAGAGGATGAACACATCGTTGTTGAAGTCCACAACTTTGGCAACCCTATTGAAAAAAATCACTGGGAAGAAATCTTCAAATACCTGAAAAGTAGCGATGCCCGCAATGAAAAGCTGAACAGAAGTTGGGGTATTGGCCTGGCCTTTGTTAAGTCGGCCGTAGAAGGTCATGGTGGAGAAGTAACCGTATCCAGCAGCGAGGAATTAGGCACCTGTTTTCGGATAGTGTTGCCGAAGAACCAATTCAGGAGTGGCGATAGCACGCTGGTTAAAATTGAGTAAAAATGTGCTTTGTCGCTGTGAGTTAAAACAGGCCATCTCAGCCAGTGGTAACTATCAGTAAACTCTATGCAATAATCTATAGCGTAAGCAGATTATCTATCAAATACGTTGCTCACGGTTTGATTGCGTTTTGTGATTACCCGGCCGACGATAATTGCCGGGATGCAAACCGTACATACCTGTTTTTCCCTAATGATTTGGCTTCTAAAAGCGCATCATCAGCATCACTGATAAGCGTTTCGAGGCCTATTGGTTCGATAGCAGCATTCACCACCTGACAACCTGCGCTAATCGTAAGAACGTTATGCTTACTCACCCGGTTATCAATGTTTAGTGCCTTGATGCTTTCTACGAGTATACGGGCGACCACTTCGCAGCCTGATTCATCTGTGTAGGGCAGCAGAACAAGAAACTCCTCTCCCCCGAATCGGATAACTTTGTCTGATGGACGCCGTAAAACACTGGCTATTGTGCTGGCAACCTGTCTTAGGCAATTGTCACCGGCAAGGTGGCCGTAGGTGTCATTAAAACCTTTAAAATGGTCAATATCGATTAAAATAGCACTTAACTTCGCATTGTCCCGAATAACCTGCTTTATCAGATTGGGCACTTCCTGAGCCAGGTAGTAGCGATTGTGCATTTTGGTCAGGTGGTCTTTATAAGTCAGCTCGTTGAGCAGCTCAATCCGCTTTTTGTTTTGAACATGCACTTTGATTCGATGCAGTAATGTAGAAGCGACAACAGGCTTCAACGCAAAATCGGCAGCACCGGATTCCCAACAAGCATCCTGGATCTCTGTGGAGTCAGAGCCGGTGACAAAAATAACAGGCACATCCTGCATTTCTGGTAACAACTTTATGTGCCTGCAGACTTCAAGTCCACTCATCCCGGGCATATTCATATCAAGAATGATGACATCGGGGTGATGATTCGCCAGCCATGTCAGCGCACTCGGTCCGCTATTGACAGATATACACTGATAGTTACTTTCCAGCATTGTGTCTAAAACAGTCCTGCTGATTTGCTCGTCATCAACTATTAATGCGAGCGGTTTTTCTATCAAAGATAAATCTTCATCATTACTCATTTAATCAGGCAGCCGTATGTATATTATTATTTTTAAGGTGCAATGCGTGTCTAGGATGCTTCGCATGATTGACACAAATGCGCGAAGCCGTCGCAAAACAGCATGTCGAAATTGCTTTTACTTGCCGGTTGGCTGAACAGGTACCCCTGACCTTCGCAGCAACCCAGGTCGAGAATTAAACCAAGCTGGCGCTCAGTCTCAATTCCCTCGCAAACCAGTGCCAGCCCCAACATTTCAGCCAGACTCACAATGGCTTTTATAATATGTCTTGCCTGGGCGTTATCGGTGGCGTCTTTCAAAAACGAGCGATCTATTTTCAACACATCTAAATCAAATGTTCGTAAGTAAGATAAACTTGAGTACCCGGTTCCAAAATCATCCAGGGCAATAGAGACGCCAATCTCGCTAAGCTTTTCAATCGCGCACCTTGCCGCGTTTACGTCATTCATCAATGCTGTTTCGGTTACCTCAAGCTCCAGATATGCCGGAGGTAAACCGGTCTCTTTTAAAATTCCGGCAACAAAATTTGGAAAATCGGCTTGGGTAAAATGCTGCGCATCAATGTTTACGGCAATTTTCAAAGGGCGTTGTAATTGCATGCACTCGGCGGCATATGTGCATGCCTTGCGTAAAACCTGTTGACCCAGTTTTATAATCAGGCTGGTTTCCTCGGCTATGCTGATAAAGCGGTCAGGGAAAATAAGGTTGCCTCGTTTGTCCTGCAATCTGACTAAAACCTCTGCACCCGTAATTCGGCCAGTTTTTAACTCTACCTTGGGCTGATAATGCAAAACTAAATTGTCTGAATGAAGAGATTGGCGTAAAAGCTTTTCCATTTCTACGCGATCTTTAAGTTCATCCAGTAGCCGCTCAGAATAATAGCCAAAGTTATTTTTACCCTGGGTTTTGACCTTGTACATGGCTGCATCTGCATTTCGCATCAAATCTTCCGGACAACCCGCATCTGTTGGGAAGACGCTTATACCTATGCTCAGCGAGAGGTGGTGTTTTTCCCCGTTTAATATAAAAGGCGACTCTTTCGTTTTAAGGATATTCGCAGCCAGTACATTGACTCGGGAAATATTTGCGACATTATCAATTAGCAACGCAAACTCATCACCACCAATGTGAGAAAGCGTGTACTTACTGCTGATAGCACTTTCGATATGACGGGCAACATGATTAATGATGCTGTCGCCAACCGCGTGACCCAGTAACTCATTAACAGTTTTAAAATTATCGATATCGATAATTAAGACGGCAACCAACGAATCTGTATAGCCAGCATTTGTCATTGCCTGGCAGATTCGCTCATGAAACAGCACTCTGTTGGGTAAGCCTGTTAGCGGGTCGTGGTTGGTGATATGTGTCATTTGCGAAGCCATCCTGACAGCATCGGTAACATCGCGGAAAACGACAACGCCGCCTGCAATAACACCATCTCCTGTCAGAACGGGGGATGCGCTGTATTCAACCTGATACGCGTCGCCATACCTGTTGTTCAGTTGGATATTTAAGTCACTCAGGACGGTGCGCTTTTGTTCAAGCGCTGCCGTTAACGGCGAGGGAGCGGTAGTACCTGCACTTATGTCAGACAGGCGCATTACAGTATCAATATGTTCACCTGCCGCTTGTTGTAATTGCCATCCAGTGAGTCGCTGAGCAGATGCGTTCATATAACTTATCTGCAAACCTTCATCTGTGGTAATCACCGCATCAGCAATTGACTCAAGCGTGACAGTTAGCCTGTTTTTTTCCTGAACTAACCTATCGTGAGCGGCAGATAAGGCTGATTGTCTTTTGATTGACTGGAGATGGTTTGTAATTCGCAGTTTACAAAGCTCATGATTAATAGGCTTATGAATGAAATCGATAGCGCCTAATGAGAGGGCCCGCTTTTCTACAACGGCATCACAGTGAGAGGTGATGAAAATAACTTTTGATGAAAAATCGTGTTGGCTGGCGAGAAGCTTCTCAAATAACTCAAATCCGTTGAGCTGTGGCATCTCAACATCCAGAATAATCAATGCCGGCGCGTACTGTTGTATCAGGCGTAGCGCATTAAACGGAGAGGTGGTTGATACAACCCGACATACGCCTTTCAAACAGGCCTCGATGGCTGTCACAGTACTTAATTGATCATCAACAATTAATACATAGTCTTGTGAAACTAACACCAATCCAACCTTCCATTTGAATAGTTCCTTTTTACTATATTTTAAATTTTTGTTAAGTCCTTACTACTTTAGTTTACTTTTGAGATTATCTTATATAAGCGGATGAATCTATAGAGGTTGTTTAGCCCTATACTGAATATGCGACCCGCGACGAAGTGTAATAAATAATCGCTGCGCTCGTTTGTACAATCAGGCAGTGCGGGTCATATTCAAAAGCGTTTATAGTCGTACTTTGTGAATAAGTCAGGTAGAATGCGCCGCGGAGTTGGCCAGGCAATCGCCGCTTTCTTTTGAAAGGGGAGGAAAGTCCGGGCTCCACAGGGCAGGGTGCCAGATAACGTCTGGGCGGCGCGAGCCGACGACCAGTGCAGCAGAGAGTAAACCGCCTAAGCGCGTAAGCGCCGGTAAGGGTGAAAGGGTGCGGTAAGAGCGCACCGCACAGCTGGCAACAGTTTGTGGCATGGTAAACTCCACCCGGAGCAAGACCAAATAGGATCCCGTTACGTGCGGCCCGCATGGGGATCGGGTAGGTTGCTGGAGCCAGTCAGCAATGACTGGCCTAGAGGAATGGTTGCCCACGACAGAACCCGGCTTATCGGCCGACTCCACTCATTTTAATAAGCGGCAAGGCCGCTTATTTTTTCTTTTACTTTTTCGACAGCTTGCTATTTTTTCGCTCAATCAGCGAATAGATATGCGCATGCGAGGCCAGCATGGTATAGGCTGGTGCCAGAAATCCGCGTTCATGCAGAATAGCGACAGTTTCTCCATACAACCCTGCCAGCCGGTCTTCATCAATAGTATAAATGCCTTCCACTTTCTTTGACGAACCATCAATAAACGCAATATCCAGCGCAATGGGTGTCAGTAACTCAAGCTCTACCAGTGCTTTGATAAAGGCTTTGGTTTGCGGCTCACCTTCCAACAGCAGTGCTAACAGTTCCTGTTTATCAGCCATAAGAGGTGTAGGTTTACCATCTTCGCTAAACAGAGGTTCACCTTCCGTTTCACTGACCGCGTCGCTCTGGGTATTGACACAAACCAGATGATGGTCACCTTCCTCATCGTGTTGCTGGCCTATGTAAAAGGGACGACGCTGAACTTGTGCCGGAATGTACAATCCTTCCCAGCGATTATTGCGCCAGTACAGGTTTTCGCCTTTTTCAAATCCCAGCAAGGCAGAGCAGACAAACTGACCGGACTCTGGATCTTTAGTAAACACAATCGGGTATTGCACAATCAAGTCACTGAATTCACTCAGCACTACGGAAATAGTTTGATTCTGACTGCCAGTCTGCGCCACTTTGTCCGGTAAAACCTTAAGGTTCTGGTGCTGATGAGGATTGAGTGCAACAAAGTGTGACATCTTACTCTCCTGTTAAGCCTGATTTCTCTGGGCAAAAATAGAAATGATTGAATATGGGCTTACATACGCACAAACAGGCAGTTAGTGTTCATGTAAAGGTGAAAAAAGTGTTAATTGTCACACGCCTGACCCAATGGAACGGTAGGGAGGACTTACGCGCGGGTAAACGTAGCTTGCTCGCTCAGTGACTGACTTGATAGTTTCCAGCCAATACTCAATAGCAAAATAAACATAACAGGGAGAATATAGACACCGGCATTGACGTCGAATGTCGCCTGAATAAGGTAAGCAAGAACCGCAGTCTGACACCCTATTAACAGTCCGGCTCCTGATGTAATTAGCGAGGTGCGCATCATCATAAACCACATTAATGCCAATGGCAGGAACAGTAATATAAACCCGGCTACCCCCTGGGTTGCCAGTGTTTCCAGATAGTCATTATGCGCACGCTTCGACATTTGCGAATTGCCTAACAATAACGGTTTGTACTGGTGCTGCACAAATGGATAGGTACCGGGACCTGTACCTGCTACCGGGTAATCGGCAAACACCTGGATGGCAGTCTGACGTAGCATTGAGCGACCGTTATCTTCCATTTTCTGACTGGTAAACCGCTCGTATATGGACGACTGGGTAAAGCCGGCTCCCAGAAGAACCAGTGCCAGAGCGCCACATAGAATTACTTTTCTGGTCAAAATTCGCGTAGCCAGGAATCGGTTTCTTACAATGAGTAATGTGCCAGTGATGACTGAAGCTAAGATAACGGCCATCAGCGCGCCACGAGAGCTGGTGTTAAGCAAGGTTATCATCAGGATAACAAGGGCAATGCTTAGCCATGCAGTGCGTGCGCTTAGCCATTTTCCGTTCGCCCTGCGGTGTGTTATCACTGAGTCCGCCGTTAAACCAGCGGCGACACACAGGGTCATGACCATATACATGGCATATTGGTTTTTATAACTAAATGTACCTCTGATCCCCTCCTGCCAACTGAAGTCCCAGGGCGGAATCGCCGAAACCAGTTCAAAGTCGCCGCCGGTCAGGTAGTTTAACTGAGAGTAAATTGCTGTGATAACACCACCTGCTACCAGGACAAGTGCCAGTTGACGCAACTTTGTCAGATTACTAAAAAGGGTAATCACGATAATAAAAAGCGCCACCAAAGCACCGTATTTTAAAAGCTCAATTAAAGATGCCTGCCGGTAGACAGAAAGGTAGCCGGCACTGGCCATATCTACCTGTGTATGCCAGTCAGAGGTCGCCGGGCTGATGAACTTTATAACATCATGGGGAAGAGGGATAAGATACAAAGTACAGTATGCCAGCCAAAGTGCGAACAGGCATATAATTGGCACAGCCTGCTTCTCAGTGATGAGCGGCACATGTCTGGATGTAAGAATAAACAGCAATACAATGAAAATGCCTGCTGCTGTGAAAAGCTGTTCCCATTCCAGCTCTGCGCCATGCAGCCAGGGCGAAACGATGAGGATAAAATAAAGAAAAAATCGCGCGAGCTTATCGACGGGATGATAATTACCGGTAGGTGGCATTAGCCGCTTCAGCCTCCAGCATACGTAATCTTGCAGACGTCGCCTTGTTTGGCGAGCAACAACTGAAAGGTGCAGCGACCTTGTATCGCGCCATTGCCGAGAGCATCTGTTCTCTGGTTTCGGGCTCCCGCAGTGCGCTGGTCATTAACTTCTCACCAGCTTGTTGTAACTCACCGGGAAGTTCATACCAGCGTTTAATCATTATCGGACCAACAAGCTGCTGAACATTCTTTTCATAAGGGGCCAGGTTTAACAGCGTCGACATTGCAGCAAACGTATCTTCGTCATTTTGCTTCAGATAATCATCCAGAAAAACCTGTAATGCCAGCGCCTCAAAGTGACTGGGCTGCATCAGTCTGGCATCAGATATTGCTTTACGGGCAGCTTCGTAATATACGTCACTGGTCTGAGTCTGCGCCCTGACAATATAAAGCTTAGCCAGCGCTATTTTTACTGAGGCGTCGTCAAGCAGGGCGGTATCAACGCTTTCCAGGTTTTTTTGCACAGACTGCAAAGTGCTAATCTCAGGCAGGCTATCACCGGTAAACCATGACTCAACCTGTTCTGCAGATCGTGAGGCGGTAAAATATGCTGTACCTGATTGCAAACAGATAAACCCCATCACCACAGCGATTAATAACGCAGAAATACGCAGGACTTGCTCACTGGTAGTCAGGTGAACAGCCTGTCGCTGCGCGGTTTTGACCGCTTGTTTGTCGTGTGAGGAAGATGTCATAAACTGAACGTGTATCCGGATACAGAATAAATAAACAATAACGGTAGCCAAGCGAATACTGTGCCAGCTAAAGCAAACCGGTTTATATTTTTCAGGCAGATATACGTGCCAGTACGCGGGCCAGATCCTCAGAGGTGAAAGGTTTGGAGATATAGTCGGTCATACCGGCTTCAAAGCAGGCCTCTTTATCCCCTTTCATTGCATTGGCGGTAAGTGCCACTACCGGCACCGACTGATGTGTTGTACCTGCTTCTCCGGCACGAATTCGGCGGGTTGCCTCGTAGCCATCCATCACTGGCATCTGGCAATCCATCAGGACCAGG
This sequence comes from Salinimonas iocasae, assembly GCF_006228385.1. Taxonomy (GTDB): domain Bacteria; phylum Pseudomonadota; class Gammaproteobacteria; order Enterobacterales; family Alteromonadaceae; genus Alteromonas; species Alteromonas iocasae. The sequence continues at coordinate 3,111,841 of NZ_CP039852.1, read as the reverse complement.
TCAAAAGGCTTTTTCACCTGTCTTAGGGCTGTTAGTGCGGCTTCTCCGGTGTCTGCCATCATCAGTTTATGGTGCTTTAAATTCTCCCTGGCGATAATTTGATTTACCTTATTGTCTTCCACCAACAGAATGCGAAGAGACTGTGCGGCAATCGCATCCGGCTGCATAGGATTTATCGTTGTTCCTGCATCAGCCATGTCGACAGCTGGCAAAAGTTTAACGGTGAACTGAAAAGTACTGCCGATGCCCTTTTCACTATCTACCTCGATATTACCACCAAGAAGCTGACATAGCTGACGCGTGATTGCCAGTCCCAGCCCGGTGCCGCCGAAACGCCGGGTCGTGGTGCTATCTTCCTGCGTAAATACCTCAAATATCGACTGGCGTTTATCTTTGTCAATGCCGATGCCAGAGTCAGTCACCCGTCCGGTCAAGGCGAGTTCATGCGCATTCTGCTCCAACAGAAACTCCGTGGTTATCTGTCCGCTTTCGGTGAACTTTACCGCATTACTAAGCAGGTTCCCCAGTATTTGACGTAATCGCACGGGATCACCACACACCATCGTTGTGTCACTGAATTGTGAAGTGGTATGAAGGGCAATGGATTTTTGTTCACACACCGCCTCATACTGGGCGGTGACGGTAGAAATAAGTAGTGGCAGGTTAAAATTAATATGCTCAATGTTTAGCTGGCCGGCCTCAATCTTTGAAAAATCGAGGATGTCATCAACGATGTACTGAAGGTTTTGCAGACTTTGCCGCGCCAGAGACAGATAATAGTCCTGTTTGTCATCCAGCGGTGTGTTATTTAGCAGCTGTAACGTGCCTGATACACCATGTAGCGGTGTTCTGACTTCATGGCTCATGCTGGCCAGAAAGCTGGACTTCAGGCGGGCTGATTCTTCAGCCTTCGTTTTCGCATCAATAAGGTAACGACGGGTTTGTTCCTGCTCGGTGATATCCTGACAAAACGCCACATAGTGAGTTATCGTTTTATTATGACGCACGGGTGTAAGAATCAGGCGTGTGTAGAAAACATCGCCGTTTTGCTTATACAGCGTCAGGGTTTCATCTACCGATTCACCAGCGTGGATCCGTGTATTGATATTGTCGACTTTTTGTAAGTCAGTTTGTGGTCCGGTAAGGGTTACCAGTGGCTTATTTTTCACACTGCTTAAGGTGTAGCCGGTCAGGCGGGTAAAGTACTCGTTGACGTAAACGATGAATAACCGGTTTGCTGAAAATTCAGCAATGCCGATAGCCACGGTAGCACTTTGCATCGCATGGCTCATAAGTCTGTTCATGCTTTCAAGGTTTCGCCGTTCTGTCACGTTGTTACCGATAAGAATGCTGCCAATAACATTTTTATTCTGGTCACTAAGTGGTAGCAACTCCCATTTTATAATTATCTCCTGCTGCGAATTGCTCATATAGATTTTATCAATAGTGCTGCTGCTCTCGCTGGCCTCTTTTTTTAGGCGACTGAGCATCTGGTGGTCAAAACCAAGTGCCTGGGCGCTGTCGCTGTAAGGGCGGTTAGCCATCAGAACATTGTCATCTTTATCCAGCACAACCAGTAACTCTTCCAGTGAGTCGATAACATTGGAAAACTGTCGATTGGAAAGCGATATGGTAAGCAGGTTATCTTTAAGCTCATCGAACGCATTTCGAATGAGGGCAAGCTCAGCAGCTTCATCAGCAGGTGCTACAGAACGGGAAGCCGTTTGAGTATGCATACTTTCGGCAATCGAATGATGCAGGGATGACAGTGTCTCACCTGCAAGACTGGCGGAGCGTCTTACGGCATAAACACTGATTAAAACGGTGGCTACAACACAGCATAACAGAAGTGGCAATAACCAGAACAGCGATTGATAGACCGTGCTCAGTGGAGCCAGGCTATGCACTGTTAATGCATTCCACTGCATGGTATGACCAATCCAGTTGGTAAACTGACTTTCAGTTAAAGACTGTCCGCGGGCGACTACATCGGTTTTACTGCTATACAAGATAGTGCCGCTAGTGTCGGTGATGAGTTGAACGGCCGAATTTTCACGGGCGTAGATTAAATCATCAATCTTATCAACATATAGTACCAGTGCGCCTTCCACGCTATCGCCCAGTTTTACCGGCACGGCAAGCATGACACCATCGGATGTAACGGCAACCGTTCTGGAGCCTGCCTCAAGCGTGTTCGACTGCCACTGCTGCACGAATGTATCTGGCAGCGGCGTGCTCCAGTTTTTGGTAATAATCGGCTGGGCGGCGAAATCATAAAGCGCAAGCCGATACGAGTCAGCGCGTGTGAGTCTTAATGTACGAAAAAACAGTGGCAGGTAGGTGTCGCGCTGCTCATAGTCAATAAAACTATTTACGATGATGTCGTTATCAGCAACACTTTGTAAAAGGCGAAGAGCGTCTTGCAGACTGATTTGAATATCATCCTGAAGAATTTTTGCATGATGCCGTTGTCTTTCTGCAACCTGTTCCTGAGCAAAATACAAGACGGCACCACAGATTAACCCACTTACCAGAAACAAAGCGGCGAGCAGCCGGGGGAAAAGAACGCGTTGAAGTTTTCCCGCCAGGGATACTGGGTGCGGCATCTATTATCTCTTATAGGGAATCAGGTTCCCCATTTTATCAAAACGTGACATGAAATAATCATCAGCCCATAGTGCATCATGTCGCGTTGAAGTAAAAGCGGGTTCATAGGTTTTCACTACGCCTTTTAAAGCGGGCAGGTTTTCCAGAGCATCGCGCACAGCATCTGTATTGATACACTCGGCACGCTTAACCGCAGCAGCCAGAAGGTTGACTACATCATAAGCATGAGCAAGGCCTACTACAGCCGGCACCGAATCAGCAGAAATATCCGTTCCGTATCGCTTCTTATATTGGGAGAAAAGTGATCGCGCCTGAGCCTTTGTCTGGTGTAAAAAACTAAATGTCTGAATAACATTAATATCCATGGCTGCGAGCACAGGCAAAGAAACCATCGACACAAAGTCCCCGCCTGCCAGCCCCCAATGGGCAATAATAGGCAGTGGCGTTGAAAATTGCTTGTGTACAGCGCGTGTTACCACCGCCGCTTCAGGGGCATTAGCCACTAAGATGATGGCTTGCGCATTGGTATCAGCGATAGCGCCAGCATCCTGTTCAAACGTTGCCTGTTGCCAGTTAATCCAGGTAACTTTGACGATTTCGATATCCAGTTCGGCGGCCGCCTTATGCAAAGAGTCATAATTCGAGCGCCCCCAGCCAGTACGCTCAAGTACCAGCGCTACCCGCTTAAGCCCCCGCGAGCGGGCATGCTGTAGCAGCACACTGGCTGCTTCGCTGTCACGAATGGATACTCTGAATACATTGTTGGGTGCGTAGCCATTTTCAACTACTGGCGTTCCCGCTGCCCACGCGCCCAGATACAGCAGATTATGCTTATGAATCGCATCCAGCTGAGCCATGGCAACAGGCGTGTGAACGCCGCCCACAACGGCCAGCAAGTTGTCGGTCTCTGCCAGCTTATTGATATTAGCGATACCCCGGCCAGGATTTCCTCTGTGGTCAGAACGAATCAGCTGTACAGGATGTCCGAGCAACCCGCCTTGTTGATTTATCTCATCTACTGCCAGCTGGGCACCACGAAAGATGGCTTCCCCCCCTTCGGCAGCAACCGTACTGAAATCAGCATCGACCGCGATAACTAGCGGTGACTGTGATGGCGCGGCTGCCTGCACCGATCCCACTACATTAAAAGACAGTAATAAGCAGATGAGAAACAAATAATTACGGACAGCCATCAAAATATCATTCTGACAAAAAATTTAGGTATAAGAAGCATAGCGCCTTCCCTGTGTATGACAATTATACTTATGGTGTGAATTTACCGCAGTTTTGCAGTTTGGTGTTGTTATTTTTTTAGTCCGGTCACGCCAGTGTGTGTGAATTTTTCAGTGAACGCTTCAGGAGAATACGCACATATGTCGCAGTTACCCCCGACAATTATTGATGTAGAAGCCTCTGGATTCGGTGCGCAAAGTTACCCGGTAGAGGTCGGCGTAATTCGTGCCGACGGTGAACGGTTCTGCAGTCTGATAAAACCCGCCGACGACTGGCATCACTGGGATGAACAGGCGCAGCAGTTGCACGGTATCAGTCGGGATGATCTGTATACGTACGGGCAGGCCGCTACCGAAGTCTGTCAAAAGCTCAATGATTTTATCGATACGCCTACCGTATATTGTGATGGCTGGGTTGTGGATTACCCCTGGCTGATTAAGCTATTTGACGCAGCCGGTGTATCGATGAATTTCCGGGTATCTTCCCTCGACTTTTTACTGAAAGAGCGGCAAATGGATGTTTGGGATAAGGTCAAGGAGGAGCTGCTGGCGCAGTTTAATGACAGGCGTCATCGCGCGAGCTCGGATGCTGAGCTTATTCAGTTGACGTTTATGCAATCGCTGAGTCAGAGTTAACCCAACATTTTAAAAAAGTTGGCAGTGAAAGCATGAAACAACAGTGTGTGGGCATTATTGGTGGAATGAGCTGGGAGTCCACCTCGGTTTATTACAAAAAAGCCAATGAGAGAGTTGCTTCTCGGTTGGGTGGAATGCACAGTGCTGACTTGCTCATCCACAGTCTTGATTTTGCCACCGTTTGTCAGTGGCAGCATAGCGGGCAGTGGGACAAACTTGATAATCTGATGGCAGACACAGCCCGCCGGCTTGAGGCATCAGGTGCAACGGCTATCGCCATTGCGACTAATACTATGCACCGCTGCGCACCCGCCGTTAACGCTGCTATTTCCGTTCCGCTTATTAATCTTGTTTCTAATACCGCCAATACGTGCCTTCGGGAAAAGCATCAACATGTTGGGCTGTTGGGCACGCGTTTCACTATGGAAGCAGATTTTTATAAGGGCGCCTTACACGAAAGCGGTCTGACAGTTTCTGTCCCGGCACAAAACGAGCGTGAGGACATCCACACGATTATTTATGATGAACTTTGCCAGGGAAAGGTTACTTCAACGGCCAAAAATCGGTTTATTGCTATTATGGAGAGTTTGGCCGCAACGGGAGTGACCGGATTCATTTTAGGGTGTACTGAAATTGGATTGCTTATTGAACAAAGCGATGTGCCATTCACGCTATTTGATACTACGGATATTCATGTGGAAGCGATTGTCAGACACTTAACCTCTGTGTAGCAAATTTGACATTACGCTTCAGTTTAAAAGTGGTACTTAACGCCCAGCTCGATACTTGAAATATCCAGCTCGCCCACTGCGCGATATTCATATTCAACCGCCATATTGAAACGGCTGGCATCACCAAGTTCCCAGCCCAGGCTAGCCGCGACACCCGCGTTCTCAGGTATATACACTTGCTGGACTGACTGATAATTTTGATTATTACTGGTTTGCAATGCAGCGAAAACGCGCTGTGAATTTGCGGTAGGCAGCGCACGTCTTGCCAGCAGTCTGATTGAGTCTACCGGGCGGTAAGTTTCGATCGCATCGATCCATAATGGGTGATAAGGCATTTCGCGCTCATACTTCAGGCCAAACGACCAGTTCGGTAAGCGATAATTTTTGTAAAATACATCTGCCTGGTATTCCTGTTTAACAATATCTACCTGCGAAGATATTGGTTTGAAATTAAAACCATCTTCAGCAAAAGCCGATGTACTTAAAGCGCCTGCAAGAGCATATAAAAGATATTTACCTTTCATAAAGCGACATCCGAACGTTGAGTAAGTGCCCTGACCGCTGAACGCGGTGTGTCTTTTTATAATAATGCGATACCCCAGATTCGCGAGGAAGTGGCGGTATATATTTTTATCATTTAGTACATTTTTCCTACGTTAAAAATTCTTAAAGTGATCGTTTTTTCAACGATTGGAAGTTTAACAATTGAACAATGCAGTGACAACGGGCGATGGGGTAGAAGAAGATAAGGTATCTGATGTGTATATAAAAAAACCGGCTCTGATGACAGAACCGGTATCTGATTATTAAAGTGCAGCTTTTAAAGACGCTGCTTTATCCGTATTTTCCCACGGAAAGGCATCCCGGCCGAAGTGACCATAAGCTGCGGTCTGGCGGAAAATTGGCCGTTCCAGATCCAGCATTTTTATCAGGCCATAAGGGCGCAGGTCAAAATGCTCGCGCACCAGTGCTACAAGCGTTTGCTCATCCACTTTACCCGTACCGAATGTCTCGATACTAATGGATGTAGGTTCTGCTACCCCAATTGCGTAAGAAATTTGAATCTCGCAGCGATCGGCTAACCCGGCGGCCACAATATTCTTGGCCACATATCGACCGGCATAGGCAGCAGAGCGATCGACTTTTGACGGATCTTTACCCGAGAATGCGCCGCCACCGTGACGCGCCATACCGCCATAAGTATCGACAATAATTTTACGTCCCGTCAGGCCACAGTCACCCATCGGCCCGCCAATCACAAAACGCCCGGTTGGATTAATGTGAAAACGCGTGCGGTTGGTAAGCCACTGTTCCGGCAGAACCGGTTTAATGATTTCTTCCATTACCGCTTCGCGAACCTGTTCGGTGGACACGCTATCGCAATGCTGGGTTGATAAGACCACGGCGTCAACGCCCACAGGCTGATTGTTTTCATAGACAAATGTCACCTGGCTTTTCGCATCAGGACGCAGAAAATCGAGCTTGCCTGACTTACGCACTTCAGCCTGCTTTTGGACCAGACGGTGAGCATAGGTAATGGGGGCGGGCATAAGTACGTCAGTTTCGTTACTGGCATAGCCGAACATCAACCCCTGGTCGCCGGCACCCTGTTCTTCCGGCGCAGCGCGATCAACACCCTGATTGATATCCGGAGATTGCTTTCCAATCGCGTTTAAGATAGCGCATGAATCAGCATCAAAGCCCATATCAGAATGGGTATAGCCAATATCCTTGACTGTCTGACGGGTCAGTTCTTCAATATCGACCCAGGCTGAGGTAGTAATTTCTCCACCAACCAGTACCATGCCGGTTTTTACATAGGTTTCACAGGCAACCCGTGCGCGGGGGTCCTGGTCGAGAATTGCATCAAGAACGGCATCAGAGATTTGATCTGCAATTTTATCCGGGTGGCCTTCTGAGACCGATTCGGAGGTAAATAACTGCGTTGCCATAACGTCTCCGTAAAATGTGACACTTTAAAGGTGTGAATTGTACGCGAATCAATAAAAATTACCAGTCTCTACTTCTGGACGTCTAAAAGTCCATTTGTTACGTTTGGTTGACATCTGTGATGTTTTTTATTCAATCGCTTATCAAATTTGCATAAAGCCGCCTGCCTTTACGAAACACATTGCAGTGGGCAGGTGGTTAGGTAAAAATAGTTTTACTGTTAAAACAGCGGTCACAACATTACTGTGAGCTAAAAAATACTGCTTACGTATGTTTTGGTCCGTAGGAACAAAACCAGGAGATAACATGCCCACTCGTCGAGAACTCGCCAATGCTGTTCGTGCGTTAAGTATGGACGCGGTACAAAAAGCTAAATCAGGCCACCCCGGTGCGCCTATGGGAATGGCCGATATTGCGCAGGTTCTGTGGTGTGATTACATGTCGCACAATCCTACTAATCCTGAATGGGCAAACCGCGATCGGTTTGTGCTATCTAATGGTCATGGCTCAATGCTGCTGTATTCGCTACTGCACCTTACCGGCTATGATCTGCCTATCGAAGAATTGAAAAATTTCCGTCAATTGCATTCCAAAACACCGGGTCACCCTGAATATGGCTATACGCCGGGTGTTGAAACTACTACCGGGCCGCTGGGCCAGGGGCTGAGTAATGCTGTGGGTATGGCGCTGGCAGAAAAAGTGCTGGCGGCTCAGTTTAACCGCGACAATCACGCGATTGTTGATCACCATACTTACACCTTTTTAGGCGATGGCTGCCTGATGGAAGGTATTTCCCATGAAAGCTGTTCACTGGCCGGTACACTGGGTCTGGGTAAACTGATTGCGTTTTACGATGACAACGGCATTTCAATTGATGGTGAGGTTGAGGGATGGTTTACCGATGATACCGCCGCCCGCTTTAAATCCTATAACTGGCAGGTTATTGAGCATGTTGATGGACATGACGCTGACCAGATCAGAAAAGCGATTGAACAGGCGCAGGCCAATACTACCCAGCCTACACTGATTATCTGCAAAACCATCATTGGGTTTGGCTCACCGAATAAACAAGGCAAAGAAAGCTCTCACGGCGCAGCGCTGGGTGAGGATGAAATTGAACTGACCCGTCAGGAACTTGGATGGACAGCTCCTGCCTTTGAAGTACCTTCAGATGTTTACGCTGAGTGGGATGCCAAAGAGCGTGGGCAAAAAGCACAGTCTGACTGGGAATCAGCATTTGCTGAGTATAAAAAGGCCTATCCTGAACTGGCAGCCGAGTTCGAGCGTCGGGTTGCCAATAAAGCCCCGGAAAACTTTGTTGCGGTTGCTGATGAATATATTGCGAAGCTTCAGGCTAACCCTGAAACTGTAGCAACCCGTAAGGCTTCTCAGGCAACGCTGAATGCTTACGGTCCAGTGCTTCCTGAACTACTGGGTGGCTCAGCAGATTTAGCAGCATCGAATCTGACCTTATGGGACGATAGTAAAGGTGTTGAAACCGCTGATGCCAGCGGAAACTACATCTATTACGGGGTGCGCGAATTCGCAATGTCAGCGATGATGAATGGAATTAGTCTTCATGGCGGTTTCAAAGCTTACGGCGCAACGTTCCTTATGTTTATGGAATATGCCCGTAATGCCGTGAGAATGGCAGCGCTGATGAAGTCTCCGGCAATTTTTGTTTATACCCACGATTCTATCGGACTGGGCGAAGATGGCCCTACACACCAGCCTGTAGAGCAAATGGTAGCGTTACGTTCAACGCCGAATCTGGATAACTGGCGTCCATGTGATCAGGTCGAATCGGCCGTTGCCTGGAAGCAGGCGATATTGCGCGAAGATGGTCCGACGACACTTGTCTTCACTCGTCAGGGCGTGCCTCAACAGGAGCGTTCTGCTGAGCAGGTCAAGCTAATCGAGAAAGGCGGCTACATACTAAAAGATTGTGAAGGCACACCTGACGTTATTCTGATAGGTTCAGGGTCTGAAGTACAATTGGCAATTGAGGCCGCGCAGGCATTAGCGGAGCAGGGCACAAAGGCACGTGTTGTATCAATGCCTTCTACTGATGTTTTTGACAGTCAGCCTGCTGAATACCGCGAAAGCGTATTACCGGCCAGCGTCAGCCGCCGGGTTGCAGTCGAAGCCTTGTCAAAAGACAGCTGGTACAAATATGTGGGCTATAACGGTGCGATCGTGGGTATGGATTCGTTTGGCGAATCTGCACCAGCCGGCGATTTGTTTGCTCACTTTAATATTACGACTGATGCAGTGGTTGATGCTGCGAAATCTCTGCTGTAGGTCTGGCGCTTAATGGTAAGAGTTGCCATAAACGGCTTTGGCCGGATAGGACGAAATGTGCTGCGTGCCCTGTATGAAACAGGGCGCAACCAGCACATTCGTGTTGTCGCTATTAACGAGGTTGCCAAGCCAGAAGGCGTGGCCCATCTGTTAAAATATGATACCGCCCACGGGCGGTTTCCTTTTGATGTAGCATTAAAAAACACGACACTGCAGGTTGCAGGCGACAGCATTGCGCTGACCGCCTGTCAGGATATTGAAAGTCTGCCCTGGAAGGAGCTTGCTGTTGATATCGTGCTTGAATGCACGGGCATTTACTCCGATCGAGAGGCCGGACAAAAACATCTTGATGCGGGCGCGGGTAAGGTGCTTTTTTCCCAACCCGGCAGTAACGATTTAGATAACACCATTATCTTTGGCAGCAACGAAGACACGTTATTACCAGAGCATCGTCTGGTATCTAACGGTTCATGTACCACCAATTGTATCGTGCCGGTCATTCAGGTTCTGGATAAACATTTTGGTGTACAAAGCGGCACAATCACAACCATCCATTCCTCAATGCACGACCAGATGGTCATTGATGCCTATCATGATGATTTGCGCAGAACACGTGCAGCCAGCCAGTCGATTATTCCGGTAGATACGCGTCTGGCTCGTGGGATTGAACGTATCCTGCCTAAGTTTGCCGGCAAATTCGAAGCGATAGCTGTTCGTGTGCCCACTATCAATGTGACGGCGATGGATTTGAGCGTGACGCTGGCGCAGAATGTGTGCATTGATGAGGTTAATTCGGTATTTAGAAAAGCCAGACAGGGTCGTCTGTCGGGAATTTTGGATTACACCGAAGAACCCCTGGTTTCAGTAGATTTTAATCACGACCCCCACTCTTGCATCGTCGATGGAACGCAAACCCGCGTGAGTCATGGACAATTAACCAAGACGTTAATTTGGTGCGACAACGAGTGGGGATTTGCTAACCGCATGATCGATACTGCACAGGCAATGTATCATGCAGGCAGTGCAGGATAACTTTTTGTTTGCTGCGATTTATACCGCAGTATTCTAACGCTATTAGGGAGACGTTATGGCTATTCCAACAATGCAGGATTTCTCGTTGCAGGGGCAACGGGTTTTAATTCGTCAAGATCTCAATGTGCCGGTGAAAAACGGCACGGTCACCTCGGATGCCAGAATCAAGGCATCAATTCCCACTATTAAAAAGGCGCTGGACGCCGGTGCAGCAGTGATGGTGATGTCACATCTTGGGCGTCCCACCGAAGGTCAGCCTGAGTCTGAATTCTCACTTCAGCCGGTAGTGGATTATCTTAATGACGCTTTAGATGTTGAGGTGAAACTGGTCACGGACTATCTGGACGGCGTGGATATTCAACCCGGTGAACTGGTTATTCTTGAAAATGTTCGTTTCAACAAGGGTGAGAAAAAAGACGACGAAACGCTGGCCAAACAATATGCGTCATTGTGTGACATCTTTGTGATGGATGCATTTGGTACTGCACACAGAGCGCAGGCCTCTACGCATGGTGTGGCAAAATTTGCACCCAAAGCCTGCGCCGGTCCGTTACTGGCAGCAGAACTTGATGCGCTTGGCAAGGCGCTGGATAACCCAAAGCGTCCTATGGTGGCTATCGTCGGCGGCTCGAAAGTATCGACAAAGCTGACCGTACTTAAATCCCTGGCTGAAAAAGTTGACCAGCTCATCGTTGGTGGTGGTATCGCCAACACGTTTATCGCTGCCAATGGTCACAATGTTGGCAAGTCACTGGTGGAAGTGGACTTAGTTGATGAGGCCAAATCACTGATAAACGACGCGCAAAGTAACGGCGGTGATATTCCGGTACCTACCGATGTGGTCGTTGGAAAGCAATTTGCTGAAGACGAACCGGCCCATCTGAAAACGGTGGCAGAGGTAGCTGACGATGACATGATTTTCGATATTGGTCCTGAATCAACAGATGCGTTAAAGGTTATTCTTAAAAATGCCGGGACCATTGTCTGGAATGGACCAGTTGGCGTTTTTGAGTTCGACCAGTTTGGTGCTGGTACAAAAGGCATCGCAGAAGCCATTGCGCAAAGTGATGCATTCTCAATTGCCGGTGGTGGCGATACGCTGGCGGCAGTAGATAAATATGAAATCGCTGATAAAATATCGTACATCTCGACCGGTGGTGGCGCCTTTCTGGAATTTTTAGAAGGTAAAACATTACCGGCGGTCGCTGTGTTAGAAGAAAAAAATCAATAAATAACACAGTTCAGATGAATTCTGTATCCGGCGAACAGTGACGTTCGCCGGAAAAAACTATAAACCCTACACCTGCTCTTTACAGCAGTCACAATAAGGAGTGTTGCTCATGGCATCACAAGCACAGCACGCTATGCTGGATAAAATTAAAACAGCTGATGGTTTTATCGCAGCATTGGATCAAAGTGGCGGTAGTACGCCTAAAGCACTTCGCCTGTATGGGGTTGAAGAGTCTCAGTATAGTAACGACAACGAAATGTTCGACATGGTGCACCAGATGCGTACGCGCATTATCACTAGCCAGCCATTCAATGGCGACCGTGTTTTGGGTGCTATCCTGTTTGAAAATACGTTGGATCGTGAGATAGAAGGTAAGTCCAGCGCACGTTATCTGTGGGAAGAAAAGCAGGTTGTGCCGTTTCTGAAAGTCGATAAAGGTCTGAATGACGAAAAAGATGGCGTTCAGACGATGAAGCCGATGCCAGAACTGGTTTCACTATTAGAAAAAGCCAATGCGCAGAATGTTTTTGGTACCAAAATGCGCTCAGTTATCAAACTGGGTAACGAGACAGGTATCAAAGAGGTTGTGAAACAACAGTTTGAGGTAGGCCGCCAAATTATCGCGGCAGGGCTTGTTCCTATTATCGAGCCGGAAGTTGATATTAACAGTGCGGAAAAAGCGCAAGCCGAAGCCATCCTGAAAGAGGAGATTCTGGCGCAGCTTGATGCACTGGGTGATGGCGAATATGTCATGCTGAAGCTGACATTACCCAACGAAGCAAACTTTTATGAAGCGCTGATAAATCACCCTAAAGTGATTAAAGTGGTTGCGTTATCGGGTGGCTATAGCCGTGAAGATGCCAATAAAAAGCTGGCTGAGAATAAAGGCATGATTGCCAGTTTCTCCCGCGCGCTGACAGAAGGTATCAACGCCAACCAGTCTCAGGACGATTTTGAGAAATCGCTGGACGAAGCGATTGAGTCGATTTATCAGGCTTCCAGAAGTTAACGTTAAACCGTTAATTGCCGTTTGGCTAATAGAGTAATTTTAACGCCCGGTTCTCACAATCGGGCGTTTTGCTTTCAGTCACCAACAACATTTGGCTGACTTGCCATATCAGTACATTCTTACTGCGTTTTATATCACTTCAGAAGCTTTCCCTCCGGTCAGCAGAACACGTCATCTACGACTAATTAACAATTATTAAAAAAATTAAAGAGGTCTACACTCATTTTACTCTATAAGATTAGTAAGTTTATTCGCATTTAAATTCGTTGTATTGCGAAGAGCGCTGATAGCAGAAGAGGTCATGTGGAAGAAGTCATTTTAATTACGATACTTATTGCGATGGTGGGCGCATTTGCGCTAATCGGTATCGTTTTTTCTTATGCCCTGCCTACGCCTTCCCAGACAGATAAGGCCAGCGCCGCGTATTACGCCCGATTGTTCTTATTTTTTCTCTGGCTGGGGTTTGTTTTTCTATGTTTGCGCGCTCTGGACATGCCTGCATTGCATGCTGCTGGTTGTAATATCAGTTTCACACTTGCCGCGTACATGGTTTTTCTGACCATCATCAAACGACACGGAAAACAGCCACGCACTTCCCACCTGGCACTGATTATTGCCCATCTGGTTGTCGTTCAAGTGTTCAGTGTAATGGCGTTTTGGCTGGCAATACCTTTCTGGTTTTCTGATGTGTTGCTGGCGATAAGTGTTTTTATCCCCCAGTTACTGGCTTTACAGGTAAAGCTCACATCAATGGACCGCCGGAATCCGGGGGACCGCGTGTTGTGTCATTTATTGTTGGTAAATATTCTGGTGTGCCTGACCAGTGTTCCTGTTTATCTGTTTGATGTGGTTTCATCAGGCGCGCAGCAAATGTTACTGGCGATGGGACTGGTGGTAGTTTTGATGCTCAATGTCATGCTGGGATTTGCTGCATCAGTTATTCACTCGCTGGTTGTCAGGCTGAGAAAGCAAATTTATCAGGATCCGCTCACCAAATGTCATAATCGCCACTTCCTACAGGATTATGCATCGACATTTGTGGATACTATGCAGGTTCATCGGGAGAAAGTATGTGTACTTGTCACAGATATTGACCATTTCAAAAGCATTAACGACCAGTACGGACATCTGACCGGCGACAGGGCCCTTAATCATTTCACCTACCATCTGCAGCAGGAACTCCGTGAGAGTGATGTACTGATCCGCTGGGGTGGGGAAGAATTTCTGGTCGTACTGCCAGGCTGTTCAGTTGAAGATGCTTCTGCTCTTGCTGAAAGGCTCAGACAGAGTGTTGCCCGACAACCGGTTATTATCGATACACACTCCATAGCGCTGACGGCTTCCTTCGGTCTTGCTGAAGTCGCCAGAGATTGCGATCTGTTTGCTGCTATTGATCGTGCGGACTCTGCACTTTATGAAGCCAAATCATCAGGACGCGATAAGGTTATCGTGTTTGACCCGAATTACCGTACTGACAGGGCCATGTCGATGGCTTTCCAATAAGCCTGTTCCTGATCCAGGTCGGCAGAAAGAATAGGGCGTTGTGAAAGCCAGTCATCGGGAAACACCAGTGACAGCGATGTTTTCGTCACCTCTACCTCAAATTCTGGCAGGAACATTTGCTGACGTTTGATATTTAACAACGTTGATAAACGGAGCAGTCCAATAAGACGGCGGACACTTTTTACGTCATACTGGTTAAACTCAGGAATTTCAGCAGTTTTAATTTTTTTTCGGTAAAAACGTACAAGCGTTGCCAGAAGTTGCTGCTGTTCCTGCGTAAAGCCCGGCATATCCACATTAGCCAGAATATAGGCCGAATGACGCTGGACACCGTGAGAATTAATTTGCAGTCCCACTTCATGCAGTGTTGCTGCCCAGCTGAGCATGCTTCGAAAATCCTTGTGTTTTAACTTCCACACTTTTGCACAGCGCTCGAAAAGGTACCGGGACGTCCCTAGCACCATGTTGGCCTGCTCGGTATCAATATCATACCGTGTGGCCAGGCTGGCGGCAGTACGGCTGCGAATATCAGCATTATGAAGCTCATCTTCCATCTGATACAGCACGCCTTCGCGCAGCGCCGCGGAAGAATAGTACAAGCCCTTAACCTTCAGCGCCTTGAACGCACCAAGTAATATAGCCAGCCCGCCCGCAATAACATTGCGCCGGTCTTCACTGATTTCAGGCATGGTAAGGTTGTCGATGTGACCGGCTTCAACAAACGCTTTAACCAGAGCCCTTAGGCTTTTGGCGGTAACCGGCACGTCGTGGCCATTGGTACGCTCTCGCTGTGCCAGACTGTACAGGGTTTTAATGGTGCCTGATGTGCCGATACAGCCCTCCCAGCCAAGTTTGATCAACCTTGTCTGGATTGCTTCCAGTTCCTGTTGAGCTGCGGTCACGGCTCTATTAAATGCACTTTGCGTCAGCCTGCCGTCTTTGAAAAAACGTTCTGTAAACGAGACGCAGCCCATTTGCAGGCTGGCACATACAGCAGGGTCAAACGCTTCACCCACAACAAACTCCGTCGAGCCACCACCAATATCAATGACCAGTCGGCGACCTTCATGGTGACTGGTGTGTGCAACCCCGGAGTAAATAAGTCGGGCTTCTTCCTCGCCGGTGATGATCTCGATAGGATAGGGAAACACGTCCATCGCTTTTCGTATAAAAGTACGTGCATTCCTGGCGCGCCGTAATGTATGAGTGGCAACTACCCTGACCGAGTCCGGCTCAAACCCTTTGAGACTTTCGGCAATTACCTGCAGTGTAGCAAGTCCGCGCTCAATGGCCTCGTCGCTCAATGTGCCATCATCGCTGAGACCACTGGCTAATCTGACCTTCTGTTTCACACGATGAAGAATTTGTACTGAGCCGGCGTTGATGCGGGCCACTACCAGATGAAAGCTGTTGGAACCTATATCCAGGGCGGCAACCTTGCTCACTTCCCGGCTTTCGACATTCACCAGCGCTGACTCTTGTTGTGTCATTTAACTACTCACTGTTCCAGCTTTTTCAGATAGTCATAAATTTCTATCTGGGAGCGCAATTTCTTACGGTTACCCCGGCGGACATAGTGATTTCGTTGGTCTTTATCAATCTGCCGGGCTTTAAGTGTATCGCGGAACTGTAATTCAACGATATCCACAATTCG
This sequence comes from Salinimonas iocasae, assembly GCF_006228385.1. Lineage (GTDB taxonomy): Bacteria > Pseudomonadota > Gammaproteobacteria > Enterobacterales > Alteromonadaceae > Alteromonas > Alteromonas iocasae. The sequence goes on along the minus strand of NZ_CP039852.1, from coordinate 3,095,955 downwards.
CTGCTGTAGCCGTTTATCGTAAATCGGGCAACCCACCTCAATACGGTTATCCATATTGCGGGTCATCCAGTCTGCCGAGGAGATGAACACTTTACGCTCATCGCCTTCGCCAAAAATCATCACTCGGGGGTGCTCTAAAAAGCGGTCAACAATTGAGATTAACGTAATGTTATCGCTGATACCTTTCAGGCCGGGCACCAGTGAACACATTCCTCTGACAAGTCCGCGAATCTTCACACCCGCCTGACTGGCGCGATACAAATCATCGATAAGTTCTTTATCGACAAGATTGTTAAGTTTAAAGGTAATTTGCGCGTTTCTGCCTTCTTTTAAATGCTGAATTTCCTGACGGATAAGTGATTGTATTTTCGTGCGCGCATTTAAAGGCGAAATCTGTAAATGCTGAAATTTATAGCGACGATAAGGGTACTGAATTAGATCGAACACATTCACCGCTTCTTCGGCCAGCTCCTGATTGCGGGTGAACAGGCTGAAATCCGTATAGATTTTTGCGGTTTTCTCGTTAAAGTTGCCTGTACCAAAGTGCGCATAATGAACCAGTGAGCCGCGCTCTTCGCGAGATACCAGACAAAGTTTACTGTGGATTTTGAGCGTAGGGACACCCAGTACTACCCGGATGCCAGCATCCGTCATACGCTTTGACCATTCAATGTTAGCCTCTTCGTCAAAGCGCGCCCTTAACTCGACGACCACCGTCACTTTTTTACCATTGTCCACGGCATCTATCAGTGAGTTTACTATTCGGGAGTTGCTGGCAACCCGGTAAATATTAATGCGAATAGACTTTACGCTGGGGTCGAAAGCAGCCTGACGAACAAACTCGGTGAAATGCAAAAAGCGGTGATAAGGGTAGTACAGTAGTATATCGTGCGCCGTTATTGCATCGAAAACGGTGTTAAACCGCGAAAACTCAGACGTATCTATAGCAGGCAATGTCTGATGTTCAAGATACTCACGGCCTACGTTCGGAAATCCAATGAAGTCTTTAAAATTGCGATAATGACCCGCCGCATGCATGGTATCCAGCGAGGTAATTTTAAGACGCTTGCGCAAGTCCTTCACCATATCCGATGGCATCTGGTTATCGTGGATAACCCTTACCGGTTCAGCAATCAGCCGCTGCTTCATGCTTTCAGACATTTTTTCTACATAACTTTCATCAATTTCATCATTGATTGAGTACTCGCTGTCGCGGGTCATTTTAAACGAGTAGGCTTCCAGCGAGTCGTACTTAACAAACCCGCGAAAAATGTCCTCAAGGCACAGCTGTATTATATCGTCGAGCAACACAATGTGCTTTTTCTTACGACTTTTTTGAGGGGGGATCTGCACAAACCGAGACATTTCCTGCGTGGGTACCTGCAGCGCAGCATAACGTGTATTGCGATCTTTGCGGCGGATAGCCACATACAGGTACACCGCGGTGCCATTAAGACGACTTAACAGGTCAGTTTTTTTGTCGATAAGAATAGGCGCGATATGTCGCAGGATTTTATTGACGAAAAAGTTACGTACCCAGGTACGCTGATAATCATCCAGATCGTTTTTGCGTAGGATAAAGATGTTGTAGCGGGCGAGTGTCCTGACCACATCTTTGTGGATCTGATTAAATTTTTCCGACAGCGACACTACTTTTTTCTGGATTTGCTCCATTAGCGCCGTTTTTTCTGCCGCTTCCTGCTCATTGCCATCGTTCTGTGCAATAGTTATCTGGCGCTTTACATCGGCGGCACGAACCCGGTAGAACTCGTCCAGATTGTTAGAGTAAATGCCCAGAAAGCGAATGCGCTCCACTGCAGGGTTATTTTCGTCTGCAGCTTCCTGCAGGACCCGCTCATTAAATGCCAGCCAGCTCAGTTCTTTAGAATAATAAAGCGTCTGCGATTCCATGTTGCTCTTCTGTTATCGGGTAAAAATGGGCCAAGCATGTCAGCTTCGCGTGACACGCCTGTGACACATCTAAGACTTACATCCGGGTAGAGATGTCAACGACAAGGTCATTGGCCAGCGCCTCTAACGCTGACTGCAGACGGACCTCATCAAAGTCTTCCGGTACCCGGACCACGGCTGTTGCTTTGAACATAAGGCTGCCCCAGTTCGGCGCACTCTCACATCCCGAATCAAATGTCACAATATTCAGGTTGAACTGGTTTAGTGTTGAGGTCAGCTCCTGAACGATACCGGGTTTATCGTTACCCATTACCTCAACTGTCAGCGTATCAGATAAGCTGTCCTGCGCGTTTTTAAGCGATACCGCCTGTACTGATAAATCTGCGATACCATTGAGCGAGGCGACCAGTTCTTCATGCCTGTCTTCAGGCACCTGCACTTCCACAAAGCCGGTAAACATTCCGGCCATATGTGCAAAGCTACTGCTTTGCCAGTTACCACCATGTTGGTATACATTTTTCGCAATGGCATCAACGATCCCTGCTTTGTCTTTTCCCATGATTGAAATCACGACTGGTTGCATAAACACTCCGGTTAATAACAGTGGGCAGGCATCCTGTTCAGACGCCCGACAGGTTGCGGTTGCTGACAGACAACTTTCACTTGATAATAGTAGCTAAAATACCACATCATGGGCGGCTAACCACCGTAATTTGCATCTTAAAAGTGCCGTTAACAGCATGAATTCCACAATAAAAAATAAAACCAGGCACCGCATGCGCAAAGATAAACGGATGCGAATTATGGTCAGTGCATTCGGCGGCCTGGTACTGTTGACGATGCTGATTCTGATTACCCATCTTATCAGTCAGGCACTTCCTCTGGCGTTCACACCACAAATTTCCCATAACATGACGTATCAGGCTTCTGCAGATTCGCACTTTATCGGCAGCGGCGATCTTGGCGAAGGCCAGCCTGCAATGCTTAAAACAGCAAACTGTGCCGTTACCCTTGCATTGCCACAAGGCCAGGCTTTGTCTGCATCCAGAACTTTTCATCATCCCTGTGAACATGAAGCCACAGTGGTTAATCTGGCTGGAGAACATTACCTGGTGACCGTGTCTGCTTCTGGATTGTTACGTGTCTCTGGCCTCAGAGGATTGAATAGCCTGTCGTCCAAAAACGCATCGCTTGAAAGCAATAGCACCGGTCCCGGACAGGGGTTCTCATTTGCGCTAAATAAGGCCATCTGGCAAAAGCGTGAGCATTGGGATGTGCAGCTGTCTGATCGCTGGATCGTTGCCACAATCACCACAGACAATCGACAGTATGTACGGTGGATCGATCAGAGCGATCCCACACGCGTATTTGACCAGACCTATGACAAAGACCAGTCAATACTGGTACTGCCGAATGTTGGTCAATTGGCTACGTTGTCCGAAAATACAATTACATTTTATGATGTAAAAGGTGAGGCCCTGCGCACCTCTGACATGCAGCAAAACATCGTGTGGTGGCAATCAATAGCTAAAGACCGCACGTTTTTTACCGCATCCGATGAGGGTAAAGTGACCCGTTGGGTGCTATACAATGACGGTGGTACATTAGCCTTCATGCCTACCTACGCATTTTTCACTGATTCTGCGCCTTTAGTTATCGCTGCGCACCCTAGTAGTAATGCGCTAATTATGCTTACTGAAAGTGAGCGGTTACTTCTTCTCAATCGCCTGACAGGTGAGGTTGTGTCTGAGACGCGGATTCCAGCCCCTGCAACTGATTTGAGCTGGTATGCTGACCGCCTTTACGTATTCTCATCTCAAACACTGGCCCGATATCAGGTCGACTTTTTGTCGGGCATAACCACCTGGGATTCTTTATTCAGTCCTCAGCAATATGAGGGATATGCCGAGCCGCGACACGTATGGCAGACATCAAGTGCTTCCGATTTTCAGGAGCAAAAGTACAGTCTGCTGCCATTGCTTATCGGTAGCCTGAAAGCGTCTCTGCTTGCATTGCTGGTGGCTATTCCGCTGTCGGTTGGTGCCGCTATTTATACCGGTTTTTTTGCCCGGAGCCGGTTGCGACAAATGGTAAAGCCGGGAATAGAAATGCTTGAGGCGATCCCGTCTGTATTAATTGGGTTTATTGCTGCGATATGGCTCTCGCCACTGGCGGCAAATATGTTGTTTGCCATCGCTTTTTTTCTGGTCACGGTGCCTTTTGTTCTGGTTATCGCTGCATTGACGCAACAATACCTTGCTCGCCGCTCAGGCAACTGGCCACCCGGCCTGGAACTCCTCATTGCGGTTATTGTTATTCTTATCCTTGGTTATGCCAGCATGGTGTGGGCTCCTCCCTGGATACTGGATATGATGGGAGAGACCCATATAGCAGCATTGACCACGCAAACACAGAGCCCTGTCGGCAAGACAGCAATAGTGGTTGCTATCGCACTTGGTATCGCTATTTCTCCCAGTATTTACACCCTGACTGAAGATGCTATTGCCGGCGTGCCCGCCGATCTAAAACAGGCCTCTTTTGCACTGGGTGCTACGCGATTGCAAACATTACGTCGGGTGGTACTTCACGTAGCGACGCCGGGTATCCTGGCGGCTATTATGTTCGGTTTTGGCCGGGCATTCGGTGAAACGATGATCGTGCTGATGGTCACCGGTAATACGCCCATTGCTTCCTGGGACCTGCTGGAAGGGTTACGGGCATTAACAGCGAACCTTACTATAGAGCTGCCGGAAGCAGACGTAGGAAGTACTCACTATCAAATTCTATTTTTTACCGCTTGTATTCTTTTTGGCTTTACCTTTTTAGTAAATACCGTGGCTGAATTGTTACGACAGCGTTTACGCAGGCACTTACGCTATGAGTAACCGTCGAAACGTTTTTAACCAGGGGCAGCGACAGGCACTCTTTATTGGCGCCGGCGCGTTTTTCACCGGCCTGCTGCTATTGGCGATGCTGAGTATTGTGTTGTTAATTGTGACGCGCGGAGGCGGGTATTTCTGGCCCCAGGATGTTCACCGGGTCAGCTTTTTATCCAGCATAGACGACCAGCCTAAAACGGTTTATGCCCAGATTCAAAGTAAGTATGTTCAGGATGGTCAACCCATGCGGTGGTTGCAGCTATCGGATGCTCAGTCACCATACGGCCGCCAGATATTACTGGAAAGTAACAGAACGCTTTCATTAAAGTCCGCCCCAGAAGCAGCCAGAATAGCATTGAACGACGGTCGCGTAGTGTTGGCGGAACCTGTCAGTGTTGAATCACCGGAAAGTACCTCGACTGGCATTTCACAAATTGATGCAGTGCGAGAAAAAGTAGCCCGGATTGATGCACGTATTACTGCTATCCGCGATGAGTCATTATCAGATATTCATCTGCAACTAACGGAATTAGACAAGCGAAATGTCAGTAAAAGTGCACCCGCCCGTAAGAAGCTTAACAGTGCATTTAACCGGTGGCACTCACAGGTACTTGAACTAGAGCGCGAGCGAGACAGTTACCGGCTGAATCTGCGTCTGGCACAGGGGGATGAGATCTCCGTGCCGCTGATGGATGTTCATAGCCTGGAACATACCGGACAGTTGTCAGCCCTGGCAAAGGTAGGCGTTGCGCTAAACCGGGTAGGGCGCTTTTTAACTGAATCTCCCAAGCAGGCGAATACCGCCGGAGGAGTATTTCCGGCACTGTTCGGCACCGTTCTGATGGTGTTTCTAATGACCATCATTGTCACGCCGTTTGGTGTTCTGGCCGCGGTATATCTCAATGAATACGCACCAGACAACGCGATGACTTCAATAATCCGGATATGCGTCAGTAATATGGCCGGTGTGCCATCGATTGTTTATGGGGTTTTCGGGCTGGGATTTTTTATCTACGGCGTAGGCGGCTCACTGGATAAACTTTTTTTCGAACAGTCGCTGCCTGCGCCAACCATGGGAACGCCCGGCGTTTTCTGGGCTTCTCTGACTATGGCAATCCTTACCCTGCCGGTGGTTATTGTAGCTACTGAAGAAGGCCTGCGAAATGTACCGCAGGGCTTAAAGGCGGGTAGCTACGCGCTTGGTGCAACCAAGGCAGAGACTGTATGGCATACTATCTTGCCGATGGCATCACCGGGGATCATGACCGGGGTGATTCTGGCCATTGCGCGCGCTGCCGGTGAGGTTGCACCGCTCATGCTGGTGGGAGCGGTGAAGTTTGCACCCAACCTACCGGTAGACGGTGAATTTCCGTATCTTCATTTAGAGCGGCAGTTCATGCATCTGGGTGTACTTATATACGATGGGGCGTTTCACAGTCAGACTGATGCAAAAAGTGCATCAATGATGTTCGCCGCCTGCCTGTTGCTGCTGGTGGTGGTATTTATTCTCAATATTCTGGCTGTATTGCTAAGAGCCAGATTGCGTCGACGTTACGAAAGAAGGTAGGGCATGCTTAAGCTATTTGATCACGAGCATCTGGACTTAGATAACCTCAGTGATGCACTGACCGCTATCAGAGTAGAGGATTTGAGCCTGCAGTTTGGTAACAAGCATGTGCTTGAGAATATTACTATGCGCATACCAAAGCACCGGGTGACCGCGCTTATCGGGCAAAGCGGTTGTGGAAAGTCCACACTAATTAGTAGCTTTAACCGTATGAATGACCTGAACCCCCAGTGTCGTTATCAGGGGCAGATATACATCGGCGATAGAGATATTAACAACAAAAAGCAGAATGTTTCTGAGCTGCGCACACAGGTGGGCATGGTATTTCAGCGCCCTAATCCTTTTCCCATGAGTATCTATGAAAATGTCTGTTACGGGTTAAAGCTGCAGGGGATAAAAGTACGGCGTCAGCTGGATGATGCAGTTGAGCGCGCGTTAAAGGATGCCGCATTGTGGAAAGAGGTCAAGGATCGCTTGTTTGAGTCAGCCTCAGTACTTTCCGGCGGTCAGCAACAGCGCCTGGTCATTGCGCGGGCGCTGGCGTTAAAACCAGATATATTGCTGCTCGATGAACCAACTTCTGCCCTGGACCCGTTAACCACGCTTTTTATTGAAGAGCTTATCGGTGAGCTTAAGCACCGCTGTACCATCATCATTGTTACACACAACATGCAACAGGCGGCGCGAGTTTCAGACTACACGGCGTTTTTACACCAGGGCAGGCTTATCGAGTACAGTGACAGCGACACATTATTCACTACGCCTGAACAAAAACAGACGGAAGATTACATTACCGGCCGGTATGGTTAGGAGTATCAGCAATGAGACAAATCGCCTTTAACACGCACATATCGGGTAAGTTTAATACCGAGCTAGAAGATTTACGTAACTCTGTACTGACCATGGGTGGAGAGGTCGAGCAACAGCTTATCGATACGCTGAAAGCTATTCGCCTTAACCATAGTGGTCTGGCGGAAAAAGTGGCGCTGAACGATCTGCGTATTAACTCGATGGAGATTCAGATCGACAAGGAGTGTATGCGGATAATTGCCAAACGGCATCCCACCGCATCTGACCTGCGACTGGTTATGATTATCTCTAAGGCCATCACCGATATAGAGCGTATGGGAGATGAAATTGAGCGCATGGCCAGATTGGTCACAAAGCAGAAGATACCGAATTCTGAAAGTGTCAAAAGCAGTATGTTATCTATCGGAGAAAAGGTAGTAGCGATGATGCGTGGTACCTTTGATGCGTTTGCGCGACAGGACGATAATTCCGCACTAGAGGTGTACGATCAGGACAATCGTATAGACAGTGAATACAAGCGGTTGCTGGCCTATATCGTTAAAGAGATGGAAAGCAGTAATGAGTCAATGCAGGACTGGCTGGAAATACTTTGGGCACTACGTTCGCTGGAGCGGGTCGGGGACCGGTGTAAGAATATTTGCGAATACGTTGTTACGCTAACCCGGGGGGAGGATATTCGTCATACGCCTTTGGAGAACCTCAGCCAGACCCTGGAGAATCTTGAATAAGCGTCGGCGAGTTGTCATAAAACTGAAACAATTGCGTCTAAAATCGACAACTGGCATTACTTTTATCTCAATTTTACGATTAACCAGTTTTTAGACTATGGCAAAACGAATGATTACGTTATCATGCGCGCTGCCAAAACGAGATCAGTTTAAATATTGACCTATGCTGAGAAACGAAAATAACTCGCACGATAGCAATTTCGCCTGCCTGAGAAGGCAAAAAATTTACATCCTGCGCCACGTACAGTCTGGCGTCAGCCATAAATAATCAGGAGCACTTGCCTGTGGAACTTCTGCAAAATTATGGAACGACACTTATCCTGCTGGCTGCTGCTGTAGGATTTATCATGGCGTGGGGAATAGGCGCCAACGACGTGGCAAATGCCATGGGAACCTCTGTTGGCTCTAAAGCACTTACCATTAAGCAAGCTATCATCATCGCGATGATCTTCGAATTTGCCGGAGCCTATCTGGCGGGTGGTGAAGTGACCTCGACCATACGAAAAGGAATTATTGATTCGGCTTTCTTCGTGGATAAGCCGGATTATCTGGTGTTGGGCATGATTGCCTCCCTCTTCGCTGCAGGTATCTGGCTGGCGTTGGCTTCCTGGCTGGGCTGGCCCGTCTCAACGACTCACTCTATCATCGGTGCGATTATCGGCTTTACGGCGACAGGCGTCAGTATGGATGCGGTGTCGTGGGGCAAAGTTGGTGGTATTGTCGGCAGTTGGGTAGTAACACCTGCCATCTCTGGAATCATCGCTTATCTGATTTTCATGAGTGCTCAGAAGCTCATTTTCAGCACTGATAAACCTCTTGAGAATGCCAAACGGTACGTGCCTTTTTATATGGCGCTGGCTGGCTTTGTAATGTCTCTGGTTACCATTAAAAAAGGACTTAAACACGTTGGCATGGAGCTATCTACGCTCAATGGCTACCTGCTGGCCATTGCCATAGGTATTCTGTTGGCCGCGCTGGGCAAGCTCTGGATAAAGCGAGTGCATTACAGCGAATCTCATGATGCTGATCTGCAAACTGCTAATGTGGAAAAGGTCTTTGCGATTCTGATGGTGGTTACCGCTTGTTGTATGGCGTTTGCTCACGGGTCCAACGATGTAGCTAATGCTATTGGCCCACTGGCTGCGGTTGTCAGCGTGGTAAACTCTGGTGGCGAAATCAACTCCAGCTCTACACTGGCGCCGTGGATTCTGCCACTGGGTGGTCTGGGAATAGTGGCCGGTCTGGCACTGTTCGGCCATCGGGTGATAAAAACAATCGGGCAGGGCATTACTCACCTTACACCGAGTCGCGGATTTGCCGCAGAGCTGGCTGCAGCATGTACGGTGGTTATTGCTTCTGGAACAGGTCTGCCAATTTCTACAACACAAACGCTGGTAGGCGCTGTGTTAGGTGTGGGAATGGCAAGAGGCGTATCAGCGCTAAACCTGGGGATCGTGCGAAATATCGTAGTGTCCTGGGTAATTACACTGCCCGCAGGTGCCATATTGTCTGTTATCTTTTTCTATTTACTTAAGGGCGTCTTTAACGTCGCCTGAATGTATCAGCATTGAAAAAGCCCCGCATGTCGGGGCTTTTTTTGTATTAACTGATTATTGTTACTCACTTACCGGCGAGATAAACCCTTCCGGCTTAATACCTAATACTGCACAGTCTAACTGACTGATCGTCTCCTCCGCGGTGCCGCCCATAATAAAGCCAGGAACACCGATACGGGCCACCGTACCCATTACAACGGCTTTCGCACCCAGGGAGCGCGCTGCTATGGCAATTTCACGACGCGGGTATCCGTGAGTGATGTGACGCTGCGGAGCAAGATATTCCAGTGTGCCGTCATCAAGCTCTTCTTCCAGATTTGCCAAAAGACGGTCAAGTTCAGCATCACGCTCTGCATAAATATCCTGAAGGTCACTGGTAAGGTGATTTTCATCCACAGAGATAAACCCACCCCGGGCAATATTCTCAGGAACCGCATCGTAAACATGAATAATATGTAGTTGGGCAAATTCCATTAAAGCGACCTGAGAGGCATACCGCAGAATGTCCATGTTAAGTTTTTTGCGCACCGACACTTCATGTTCAGGGTAATGATAGTTTAGGTCCAGACAGGCAACGATGGTATCGTACTGTCGACTGTTTCCACGATGAACAACCCACACCGGGCACGGACACTTTCTTAGCAGGTTCATGTCTTCGCTGCCAAATAAGCGCTCCAGAAAGTCGGCCTCAGAAAGCTTGATGACCAGGTCAAAACCAGATTCCACAATATAGTGCAGAAAATCGTTGTTACTGTCGCCAACCCGGACATCAGTATCCAGCGGGTACTTTTCCTGCCAGGCTTGCGCCTTATCCTTCAACCAGACCTGAGCCGAAGATTCTATACTGGTCTGCGTTTCAAGGTAGGCAAAGGATTGCATCACCATTTTAGCGTTTGGCGGCAGAGCATCCAGTTTAAGAACGACAGTAAGTCTGGCCTGATGTCGCTTGGCGACATGGATCGCCTGAGCAACCACCTCATCCTGCTTATGGGTATCGTTTAACACACAAACTATGTTGGTAAAATGTCCCTTCATAACATCCTCAAGACGAAACCTTTAAAAGAAAGTACAGGTATTCATACGGCTTTTTTTAAGCCTTTAGATTTATTATAAGCGCTAACCGACTAAAAATCGGGCACTTATGATGAATAAATTATGACGCTGTAATTTCCTGTCTCAAGGTCAGTAGAGAGAATCAATTTACCTTTCAGTGATACTTATGCTAGATTAAAAATATCATTCTTAATCTAAAAGTTGATTTATGAAGTGGCCTAATCTAAAGCATTTGCACTACTTAGTGACACTGCATCAGGAACAGCACTTTCACCGGGCCGCGCACCGGTGTAATGTCAGTCAGTCGACGTTGAGTACGGCAATCCAGAATCTGGAGGAACATTTCGGTTCTCAATTGCTGGAGCGTGAACATAAAACATTTGTTTTCACTTCCCTGGGGTTGGATGTGGTAGAGCGAAGTAAACTGATACTGCAGGAAGCTGGCGAGTTAGTCGAATATGCACAGAATGCAGGAAACTGGCAGAGTGGAAAGCTTAAACTGGGCGTGATCCCTACCATAGCGCCGTTCCTGTTTGAGGGGTTAATTGGTGCATTTAACGCGTTTTTACCGGAAATTGGACTCGAGTTGCAGGAAGACACAACGGACAACTTACTGCAGCAACTTAGTGACGGAGAACTTGATTTGCTGGTACTTGCGCTGCCAATGGAAACGCCGGGGTGTAAGCAAATGGTGCTTGGCCATGACCCCTTTCATCTTGTCGCGCACGAAGAACTAAGTAAGACATTGCCCAACCCGCTGGATATTTCGACATTGCCGAAAAAAAGCATATTTTTGCTGCAACAAGAGCATTGTATGACAGGACATGCGGTGAGTGCCTGTGGTCTGCAACATCAGGAGCAGGTCAGTAGTCTGGCTGCAAGTAGCCTATATACGCTGGTGCAGCTGGCGAACAGCAAGCTGGGCTATACCTTCTTACCTGAGCTGGCAATTAATCAGGATATTCTTAAAAACACAGCACTTAAAGCAATGCCTGCTGAAGATGATGCGTTCAGAGAAATCGGGCTGGTGTGGCGCTCAGGCACCACCAGAATGCGCTTATTCAGACGCATAGGTGAGATACTGGCGCCGCTGTTACCATATCCGACACTCAACTGATTAGCTCATTCTATTTTATTAGCTAAAAGGTCAAAACTGTCGTTTATTTTCAACATGCGGATATAGTGACCGCTGGCACATACGATTCCGTCCCGGATTTGAGTGTGAAAGTTTGACCCAGTGTCTGGAAATGAAAGCTGAAAGAAAAAAGGCCCGACATGCGGGCCTTTTCTATGCGTTAGTAAACGTTGTTGCCGGAGAACCCGCCAACCACGGTCTTTAAGATAATTTTTAAGTCAAACCAGACCGACCAACGATGCATGTAATCTAAGTCGTATTCCACCCGCTTCGCCATCTTGTTAACAGTTTCTGTTTCACCGCGAAGACCATTAACCTGTGCCCAGCCAGTAATACCCGGGCGAATTTTATGACGCAACATGTAGCCTGTGATCAGCTTTCGGTATTGCTCGTTATGGGCAACCGCATGTGGTCTGGGCCCTACAATCGACATTCGTCCCTGTAAAACATTGATAAACTGAGGCAACTCATCCAAAGAGGTCTTACGTAAAAACGCACCCAGCTTTGTTACCCGAGGATCATTTTTGGTCGCCTGCTTAACTTCCGGCCCATTGTCTTGCGTAGACATAGAGCGGAATTTATAAACTGTAATTTCTTTACCATCCAATCCATAGCGCTTTTGTTTAAAGATAGCCGGTCCCTTAGACGTCAGTTTGACCGCGGCCGCGATACAGAGCATAGGAATAGCTAAAAAGGCCAGAATAATGCTGGATACTACAACATCCTCAATACGTTTTAGTACATCGTTAGCACCCTGGAAAGGCGTATCGTAGATACTTAGCGCCTGCACATTACCAACTGTCTGCCAGCGCGAATTAAGCAGTGAATACATAAAGAAATTCGGGATGAGATAAACATTTGCCGTGGTATCGCTGCATTTTTCAAGAATGTTTTTAATACGGCCCTCTGCAGCGGTAGGCAGGGCGATATAAATGTAATCAACCTGGTGGTGACGCGCTAGTTCAATGGCGTCGTCAATACTGCCTTTGATATCATGCTTTTGTTCAGCAGTTAAACGGTCGGAAGGGCGGTCGTCATACATGCCTTTAAACTGAATGCCAAGGTGTTCATTAGCAGCCATTTGCTGTGCCATGTCGTAGCCAACCTCTGTGGCACCAACAATAATCGCTGAGCGCGTATTCATGCCACTGCGGCGTACCTTGAACAGAAACTGACGCATAATGCCGCGCCAAACTGTGAGTGCCACAAACGACGTTGCAAACCAAAACATTACCATGGCCGGAGACAGGGTTACGCTATGTGAGAATAAAAAGCCAAGCGTCAGCGTTACCACGAAGCTCAACAACCAGGTGCCTGCGGCACTTTTGAGCATAGAGCTGGTTCGGCTGCTGCGCCATGAGCGATACAGGTCCAGTGCCTCAGCGGCCAGTTGAAACGATACAACGTTGATAAACAGCAGTATCATACCTGTAGTGGTCAGAGTCAGTTCGTAATAAAAAACGGCAGCGTAGAAACAGACGGTAATCAGCGACAGATCGATAAGACGATACACCGTAGAGAAACTGCTTTGATAGTGACCTGTGATACCACTTCTTCTCTCATCACGAGAACTACTGTTGCTATTTAGCGCCTGACTTTGCAGTAAGTTGAATTTCATAATTCATTCGCTCCGATAAGTGGTAAACCAGGAAAAACGAAGGCTCGACCGAATTCACACATCTTAAAACTTCATTGGATACTAGATACTGCTGTAACTAAATGCACAAAGTGTTCCAAATCTTAGTTCGCTATAGTCACTGCGTTAATTCCGCAGCCAAAAAACAAAAATGTAAATTTATTACAACATTTACTGCCTTTCTTTCCGATCCTACTAAAAAGGAATGAAGTATCAGGTTGCTTCGATAAGTATGAGACGGTGAAATTAACGCATTGAAAGATAATTTTACTTAACACCATCCCGGATTATATTTCTGCCATTACCGTTGATGGCACGAAATTCGCTTGAGACCGTTCGATATCTACATTTAGTGAAGATAAGCGTGAATAGCCTGTCTATAGCTAGCGTTGTAAGGCCGTCTGACTCCTTAGCGTCAGTCATAGAGCGACAGGATGTTGGCTCGGCGGTAGAAGGCTATTTCGCGTTTAAACCTGTGGCGGTAGGTGCATAGAAGCATTTTAGTCACTTAAACCACATTAACCGGAGAGAACATGATAAAGCAGGCTTCCAGTGCACTCGCACTGTCTTTGATTGCTGTTGGTGTTAGTCACGCTCAAGAGGCGGGCAGATACAAAATGGGCAGCGTCGACCTCATCCCTGTTCTGAATACGGACTTTCTGCATATTGATAACGTCACTTACGCCAGTGAACAGGATGCCGAAATAACCAGTTGGGTTGGCGTGGTCTCACCTGAGCTTCGCGCGGTTACCGAACTTAATGGCAATGAAATAGAATTAGGTTATCGCCTTGAGCGAGGAGAGTACTTCTCCAGCGAAGCAGATAATTATACCGACCACTTTCTGCACGCCGACGGCGACTTTGTTTTTTCAGAGCGTAGTCGGTTTACAGCCAGAGCAAACTTTGAAGACGGTCACGATGATCGTGGTCGTGTTTACTCAAACGGTTTCGGTAATGCGCTGAGTGAACCTGACACGTATAAAAACGCAAATTTGGACGGCACGCTGTCTTATGGCGGATTATCATCTACGGGCCGCGTTGAAGTGTCGGCAGGGTACGAGATAATGAACTACGATGACAGGCCGGAAGTGTTGGGCTTTCGCGACACAAATTTCCTGCGCTTCCGCGACCGCGATTACTTCAGGTATGGCGCTGCATTCTACTATCGCGTAGCACCCAGCACTAACCTTGTGCTTGATGCTAACCGCCAGGAAATTACCTACGATGAACAGCAGCAGGCTGAGCGTTCTTTGGATTCTGTAGAAAACACGGTTCTGGCTGGTTTAACCTGGCAGACCAACGACTACACCCGCAGCTTTGCTAAGATTGGTTACACGCAGAAAAAGTTTGATGATGCCGGCCGCGATGATTTTTCTGGCGTTGCGTGGGAAGTAGGTATGGCTTATAAGCCGGTGAGCTATTCGCAGATAAAAATTGCGACCAGCGCCGATACCCGTGAAACCAATAGTGAAGCCGACTATATTCGCAGTCATGATTACAGTGTCAGCTGGGAGCATGCGTGGCTTGAGCGCTTTTCTACCACTGCCCGTTTTGCATTTGCTACTGATGATTATGAAGGCCAGCCTGCCGACCTTCGCGAAGATGAGACCACCAAAATAACGCTTGGCGCCGATTATGATTTCCGCCGCTGGCTGCAATTAGGTGTTTTTTATCAAATAAATGAACGAGATAGTAACCGCGAGACTATAGATTATGATCGTGACGTAATCGGTCTGACCGCGAAGGTAACTTTATAATGGAGAAAAGCGTGAGGTATGTGCTGACATTCGTGTTGTTGTTGTTCGTTTGTAACGCAGCAGCACAAGAGGGGAACGTGAACATGAGTCAGTACCGGCTGGGTGTCGGTGACAAAATCCTGATTAAAGTTTTTGGTCAGAGTGACTTGTCCATGGAAACCCGAATCCCTGACGTTGGCAAAATTAATTACCCGTTTCTGGGCGACCTGAAACTGGTTGGCCTCACGCTTTCTGAAGTTGAAAGTCTGATCTACGATGGTTTGGAAGGCGACTATCTGATAAACCCTTCCATTGCGGTATCCATTGTTGAATATCGCCCGTTCTTTATCGACGGAGAGGTAAAAAGTCCTGGCGGGTACCCCTACCAGCCTGGTTTATCGGTCAATAAAGCGGCTGCTTTGGCCGGCGGTTACACAGAGCGTGCGTCGCGCTCAGACATCCAGATAATTCGTGAAAAAAATGGTCAGCAACGCACCATAGAGGTGGATGTTGGTCATCTGATCCAACCCGGCGATATTATCACCGTACCACAGCGCTTCTTCTGATGATGAAGCGTGTCAGTTATAGCCAGATTTCGAAGGAAAATCTATGTCTAGTAAAGTGAGGGATCAGCTGCAAGCCAATATCCTCGATGATGAAACCATCGATTTTGCACACTATTGGCAGGTATTTAAGCGTTATGCTGGTCGAATCATTCTGCTTGCTGTGCTGTTCACCGTGCTGGTGGCGTTAATTGTAATGAAGATGACGCCAATTTACTCAGCGACAGCCAGTCTTTTAATTGAATCACAGCCAGCTAACCTGATGTCTATCGAGGAAGTGTATAAGTCCGACACGACCCGAAAAGACTACATGCAAACGCAGTACGAAATTATTCAGTCACGCCAGGTAGCATCCCGGGCGGTGGACGAGCTTGATTTGTCTAATGACCCAGTCTTCATGCCAAAATCGTCTGGCGGGTTTGATATTGTCAAAGATGTGAAGCAATGGATTAAGTCGAAGCTTACCTTCTTACCTGAAAAGAAAAAGAAAACGCTGACGCAAACGCAGCGAGCGGAGAAGCGCCGCCAGGCTGCCATTAATAAACTGATGAACTCCATTTCTGTTAATCTGGTGAACAATACGCAGGTCATCGAGATTACAGCAGTTAGCGAGTCGCCCGAACTGGCAGCACGCATCGCCAATGCTATGGGTGATGTTTACGTTGAAAACTATCTGCAGGCCAAGGTCGATATGACCACCAAAGCGACGTCATTTTTGACTGAAAGTATGGAAGGCCTGAAAGATAAACTGGAAGAGGCGGAACGCAAACTCACCGAATTTTACGAAGAAAACCAACTGGTCAATCTGAGTAACGGGGTTGTTGGTCTGGCAGCTGAAGAGCTTGAAGAATTGAGTGACCAGTTATTAGATGCGCAATCCACGTTGAAACAGAACCGGACGATTTATGAGCAGACTCAGCGTAACGGCGCTGATATCAATGCGCTGTCCCGGTTGCCTGAAGTGCTGAATCATCCCAATATTCAAAGTGTTCGCCGCCAGCAATCAGAAGCGCAGAGCCGGGTAAGTGAACTGAGTAAAGTGTTCGGACCTAAACACCCTAAGATGGTAGCTGCCCAGGCCGAGCTGTCTTCCGTACGCGATACGCTGCAAACGCAAATTCGTGATCTCATTTCCAGTATTACTACGCAATACCGGGCTTCCCAGGAACGTGTTGCCAATCTACAGGAAGAGGTGGGCCAGGCGAAATCGGAATACCGCAAGTTATCCGGGTTAGAGAACCAGCGTCGCGCCCTTCAGCGCGAGGTCGATATCAATCAGCAGCTGTACAGCTCTATGTTTACCCGCCTCAAGGAAACCAGCGAAGTCGGCGGCTTTGAATCAGCCAATGCAAGAATTCTGGATCCGGCGGTCGCGCCCAATAATCCCTCTAAACCAAATCGTACGTTGTTGATTGGCGCTGCATTTGTTATTAGTTTCGGTTTCGGTGTCTTTCTGGCCTTTGTGCTGGAAGCCCTTAACAGTGGCGTTCGTTCTGTGGAAGATGTGGAGAAAAAGCTGGGACAGCGTATGCTTGGGCTTATTCCGCTCATTCCACAAAAACGCAAAGAAACTATGCCGCTGCGTGCATTCTTTGACAATAAATACCATCAGTTCAGTGAAGCGGTGCGGACGTTGCGCACCAGCCTGTCGCTGACCAATCTTGAAAAGCAGAACCAGGCGATTCTGGTAACATCAAGTGTCCCCAAAGAAGGTAAGTCCACCGTGTCTACCAACCTGGCTTTTGCGCTGGGGCAACTGGACAAGACTATTTTAATTGACGCCGACCTGCGCCGTCCTTCAATTGGTAAGCGTTTTAATGTGCCAAATTATCAGCCCGGGCTATCTAACCTGACAATGAAGACCCACTCGTTGGATGAATGTCTGGTACACGACGAGCAGTCTGGTATTGATTTGATTTGCGCGGGCAGTATCCCGTCTAATCCGCAGGAACTGTTGGCCGGTGAAGGGTTTAACGCACTTATCACTTATCTGAAAAAACATTATAAGTATGTAGTGGTTGATACAGCACCCACACAGGCAGTGAGTGATGCGATGGTGGTATCTAAAGCCTGTGACTCTGTGATATACGTGGTTCGCGCAGACAGCACCAGTGAGAAGATGATTCAAAATGGACTGGGGCGCTTCCTGCAAGTCGGGCACCGGGTTGATGGCGTTGTTCTTAACCAGGTCGATCTGCGTCGTTCGGACGTTTCTGAACGATACGGCGGTTTTTATGACCAGTACGGCTATAATGCTAACTAATTTTTGAGTGGGTGATGTCTATGATCGACGTACACAGTCATATCATTCCCGGCATAGATGATGGCGCCAGAACAATGGAAATGGCCCTGGATATGGCCAGGCAAACTGTTGATGCTGGTGTCACGCACTTAGTCTGTACGCCCCACATGCACTGGGGGACGTTTGACAATACTAAGCCTGTCATCAAACAGGGTTTCGATGAACTGGTAAACGAAGTTGACAAAGCCGGTATTAAGCTGGCTTTGTCATGGGCCGGCGAAATTCGTATTAATGAGATGGTGCCAATCTGGTTTAAAGAAGACAAACTGCCTTATCTGGGTACTCTGGATAGCAAGCAGGTTTTACTTCTTGAAATGCCTCACAGTAATATGCCGGCCGGGCTCGACCAGCTTTTTCGCTGGTTACGAAATGCAGGCGTGCAGCCATTAGTGCCTCATCCTGAGCGAAACAGAGATATCTGGAAGCAGCCAGAGAAGATACAGTGGCTCAGAAACCAGGGCTGTTTACTGCAGGTCACTGCCGGTGCATTCACCGGCCGATTCGGAGACCATGTACAGCGGATTGCCGAGTCTATGCTGGAAAATAATCAGATAGATCTGGTTGCATCTGATACGCATGATACCAAACGCAGACCTAACGAAATGGGTGATGCCTATAAGCGTGTCACTGCGCTGCACTCAGCTGAGAAAGCAGAGCAGTTGTTCGTGCAAATGCCACGAAAAATTGTAATGAGTGAGTAACCCAAACGTTTAATCAACTGGCTGTTCAGTGCCAGATGCCCAGCGAAAATGTCTCGAAAAGGTTGATGCCCAGAGCAGACTTCAGCACATACAAACATACCAGCCCCAACAGCACGGATATTGTAAGAAAAATACAAATCATCAACGCCAGCCAGGTCTTCCCGATAGTTTGATGTAACCGGGAAGGCTGGCGTCGATTACGTCCGGCCAGTAATACCAGATAATACCGGTGTCGCCATAACTTGATGGTTACACGCCAGTCTAACTTGTGTGTTTTCCAGCGTGCAGTGCCAATGCTTTGCGCCAGGCTTTCAAGCTGCTCTTCAGTAAAGCTGTCAGCAACGTCCTGTGGCATCTTTGATAACAGCCGTTGCACAGCCGGTAATTGCGCACCGGAATGCTTAATTTTGTACACATCATGCCTTTTGATATTTACGACACTGCAAGCATACCAGCGAAACAGCCATCAGCACAGCAACGTATGCCATGACAGTCGGGGTTTGCAGGGAGGTGGATACGATTGCAAGATATGCCGTTCCGGCCAGTGCGCCAGCACAGCTTAATGCCGTTGCACGAAAAACAAGGTGTCGACGGCGTGCCATTGCAATTACGGCATTACCCAGACTCACCATAAACAGTGCAACAAATATCAGGCTTGCTGGCACGCCGTATTCAGCCAAAAATTGCGTCACATCTGTTTCTCCCACGGGTATTACACCTGAAACCGGTAGTGGCAGTTCGTCAGCCTCGATATCCTTAGCGGTGCCCGGTCCGGCGCCAAGGATAAGATGATCGGCCACGCCTGGCGTGGCGGGCGACCACTGCCGATCCTCCAGTGTTACGTAGGGAGGCTCATCAAGTACTAGCGCGCGGTCAGCCAGATAGGAGGCTGCCAGTATCATCAGCACATTGGCGCAAAGCAGACTAAGCATAAATGTACTGAATAACTTCGGGCGGGGTGAAAACAGAATAAACCCTGTCACCACTGCAAATACTGTCGCGATAACTGTCGCCCAGATAACCTCAGCCTGAGCGGCCATAACCAGGCCCCCATAAAGTAATAGGGTGGCAATGCGTAAAACCGCCTTACGACCAAAAAAATAGTTAACGATGCGCCTGATACGCTGGCGCAGATTGCCCGTTGCCGATGGCTTGATACGGATGATAAGTAACCCAAGTACGGCGCATAAGGCAATCAATAGTAAATGCCCGTAAGAGACGCCTCGCAATAAAGTACCACTTGCGCCGTCTTTGACGGGCAGGTCCAGAATCAGACTGCTTTGCATTGCAAAAAAGACCGGAAGCGCTGCATATAGGGTTTGGAAAAGTCCGACTGCCAATAAGCATCGAAGCAATATTTTAAGGCGCCGGGCAGACCGGAAAAGCAATAATGCCAGTGTGAACAGGCCTGTATAAGTCACCACTCTCAGCAACGAT
Source organism: Salinimonas iocasae (assembly GCF_006228385.1). Taxonomy (GTDB): domain Bacteria; phylum Pseudomonadota; class Gammaproteobacteria; order Enterobacterales; family Alteromonadaceae; genus Alteromonas; species Alteromonas iocasae. The sequence goes on along the minus strand of NZ_CP039852.1, from coordinate 3,075,941 downwards.
ATTAGCGTGTCCGTCGTGCTATAGGTAAGTGCCAGCCAATCATTATGTTCGCTGAAGGCAAGAAAGTTTCGCTGTGGTCGGATAGCTTCAATCAGGCTTTCGGGCAAGGGGATCAGCAACAGAATGTGCCAGATGATAAGAACAAACCAGCAAGCAAAAATTAAACGGTTCTGCCGAATCACGGGGAGTGCGCTGGAGGAGAACTGACGGATATACAACGCGGTTAGCGCCACCACAATCAGACTTACCGCCAGCCAACCTGATGTGGTTGCAGAGCCTAATGGAAGCGGAAGCCACAACAGCACCAGCAGAAATGCCCCCAGGTAATAGCGACCTGGCATATGCAATGTTAGCGCAGCTAAAAGGTGTGTTCTCGCCGTAATTGTTCTTACTCCTCATTATCTGTGGCGAAATATCCGGCTCGAAAAATGCTGTTCCGGTCACGCTATGTATCTATAGTCCGTGTGCTGGACCAATAGTCCGCTTTTGTTCACTCGCTTGTTACTCATTGTGTTTGAACAAAGGATCAGATTGTTCTAGCAAAGATCCAGCCATGTCTTATGTATAGGCAGGCATAGCGCTGCTGTACTTTCATTCTGGCATTTTCAGGTAAGTATGTGCGCCAGGTGACGGTATGTGGCGACAGGTATATGTGATGGAAGAAGGAAGAGAACTATATGAAAAAGAAAGAAAATTACACACTTATTGAAAATGTTGCCTGATAGATACAGTCAGTAAGACTAAAGCATGGGCCTAAACACGGCTTCAACAGTACTTATTGATAATACCCGCATAACCCAGACTGCGCATATCACTCTAATTAGGAAATAACCAGATACTTACTGTGAAGTGCTGAGTAAATAAAATACCAATGCGTGCTTTCATGCCATGGGATTGGCGGTAATCTGCCAGTTGGCATAAAAGATGAATCAAGTGATGAACAGTCATATTAGCAATGGGCCCCAACAGCACGTATTTTGAACGATCCTGCTGTCGGTAAAATCAAGGATGTCGCGATAGATGGTTATCAGATGCCTGTGGCAATCTGAAGCGGTCTGATATGCATTAACGGTTATAGCTTGAGGAATTCACAATGAATCGACATAACAGTATCGCTTTTATTATCAACTCTCTTGAGGGAGGTGGTGCTGAGCGGGTTATGTGCAAGCTTCTTAGCATCATGGAGCCGTATTTTACGCAGCACCAGATTCATGTTCATCTGGTTTTACTTGATGCACTTGCCGAGGCGCATGAGTGTCCGGATTATGTAAATAAGATTACGCTCAATACCGAAGGGAGCCTGGTACAGGGATACCGTCAGCTGAAGCCATTGCTCAAACAGTTGTCTCCCTCACTGTGCTTAAGCTTTCTGACCCGCAGTAATATGCTGAACGTCGTGTTATCTCACCAATTAGGCTATCAGGCCGTTATTAGTGAACGCGTTAACACAAGTAGTCACTTCCCCGGTGGCCTGAAAGACACCATCAGTAAAGTAATGGTAAAAGCGACTTATCCCAGAGCCCATCGGGTAATGGCTGTTTCAGAAGGGGTTAAGGCCGATTTAGTTGAGCACTTTAATGTGAAGGAAGATCGGGTTCAGACAGTGTATAACCCCTATGATATTGATGCGATTCATGAGCTGGCTGATAAACCTGTGGACGACTTGCCTCAGAATGCTTACATAATTGGCACCGGCCGCCTTGTAAAAAACAAAAATTTCAGGCTTTTGATTGATGCCTACGCAAAGAGTGATGTGCCCGAAGATTTAGTTATCCTCGGGCAGGGTGATCAGGAAGCTGCCCTTAAAGAGCAGGTTTCCCGGCTTGGGCTTAGCGAACGGGTACACTTTCCGGGTTTTAAATCGAATCCTTATCCGTATATTAAGCAGGCACGGTATTTTGTTTCTACTTCTAATGCCGAAGGGTTTCCAAACGCGATTGTCGAAGCTATGTGCCTGGGTAAGGCTGTTGTTGCAACAAATTGTGAATCCGGCCCTGCTGAGATTCTGTCAGGTGAGTATCCACTACATATTGAGCAGTTTACGCCTTCTCAGTATGGCTGTCTTTGCCCGGTGAATGACGCTAAGGCTGTTGCCGATGCTATGGACTTTTTGAACGCGCCGACAGAACTAGCTCGTTACTCGGCAAAAAGCACAGAGCGCGCACAGGCTTTCAGTAATGAGATTTTTCGTCAGAAAATGATGACTTGTCTGGATTTAACCCCAGGCGCTGAGGATACGGTTTATGTTCCTGCTGGTTAAGCTGGTATTCGGACTAATCAGCGCTTATCTGGTATATGGTGCGATTTCACGGCGATGCAACAAGTATCTTGCATTTGCAGTTGTCGCATTATGGTTAAGATTTTTCCTGTCAGCATTTCATGACATAACTTACGAGCCGCTGATAGCCGGGTTCTCAATCAACGCGCTTTCTTCTATCGGTATTGCCGGCATGGGATTGCTTCTGTTGCCCCGTAACTTTTTGACCCTGCAAAAGCTGGGACTTATCTACCTGTTTTTCGCCAGTATTATCCTCAGCGGTGTGCTCAACGGTGCTGTGGTAGGTCTCATCAACGTCATGGTTAAGTGGATGTTCTTTCTAACTGTCACCGGTGCAATTTTTATGGCAGTCAGGAAAGTGGGCAAAGACGAGGTGTTGCGAAAACTGCTGGTAGCATTCTTTCTGCCGGTCAGTTTACAGATCATGTCGATTCTTTTAGGCGAGGCCAAAGCGACCGAAGCTGATGGTTCTACCAGTTATATTGGCGGGTATAACCACGAAGCCGCCTTTTCTATGATTATCGCCAGTTTTACGCTGGTGGTAGGGCTGATTTCAGCAGGCTATATCCGGTTCAGAACTTTTTTATTTGGCTTAGGCTGTATCTTACTCGTGATTGCCAATTACCGTACCTCAGTGTTGGCCATTTTACCTCTCGCGGCGATTTTTGCGTTTAACTCAATGGAAGCGCGTATTGCTCCGCGTTATAAGGCAGTGTTTTTGATTGCTGCCTTTTTTGGCATGGGACTGGCGTTTTTACTTCTGTCATATTCAATGCAGGACCGTTTTGCGGATGTATTTGTCTTCCTGGGATCGCTGGACGAGCTTATGAAGGCCCCTATGTATTACTCCGAAGCAGAAAAAGACATTTTCTCTGCCCGGGTTTATATCTGGAGCCAGTATATCTACACCTACTGGCAGGGTGACTGGATTCATCAGCTAGTGGGGTGGGGGCCGGAGTCCTGGAGTGGCCGCTTCCCCAAGTACGCCCATAACACGTATGTGTCGTTTTTGTTTGAATACGGTGCATTCGGTTTATTGTGCTTCCTGCTTGCAGTCACAGGCTTCTTAAAGCAATCGCTACGCATTAAGAACAGGCGTTACTCGTTAATGCTTTGTTCATCCATGGTGGGATTTCTGATCATGTGCTTCGCCACCATGCCATTGTGGAACATAGAAGGCTTAATTCTGTATGCCATTTTGATTGGTAACACACTTGCGCCTGTGCGCCTGCTCAGTGCAGATGAAACTCACGTTCCCGCCTTTTTAAGTCGTTTTGTAAGAGTATAACTGGCTGCGTAGGTAGCTGTTACTGGAGAGAAATATGAAGCTTTGTGCTGTTGGACTTCGCGGTATTCCTAATGTAATGGGAGGGATTGAGTCACACTGTCAGCAGTTATACCCGCGCATGGTTAAAGAGGGGGCAGACATCACTGTTATTTGTCGCTCGCCCTACGTAGACAGCCGGAATAAAGAATTTGAAGGCGTTAAGCTTCGCTCGGTCTGGACGCTTAAACACAAATTTTTCGAAACGTTTCTGCACACATTTCTGGCCATAATTTATGCCCGTTTTGTGGTAAAACCTGATGTCCTTCATCTTCACGCTATCGGACCGGCGCTGTTCACACCGTTAGCCAGGTTATTGGGTATGAAAGTGCTGGTGACACATCACGGCGCCGACTATGACAGACAAAAATGGAATTCATTTGCTAAAAGCCTGCTGAAAACCGGTGAGTCGCTGGGTATCCGGTTTGCTAATAAAACCGTCGTCGTGGGTAAATCTCTGACAGCGCGATTGCAACAGGCACATCCGCGACACGCCAGAAAAATTTGCTATGTTCCCAACGGGGCATTAACAGGTGTCGATGCCAACCTTTCCGCTGACAAGTTGCCCCGAGACCTGGACATTTTGCCGGGGGAATACATATTGACTGTGGGCAGACTGGTCCCGGAAAAAGGGTTTCATGATTTGGTTGAGGCTTACCGAAAAAGTAATTCAGACTTGAAACTTGTCGTGGTAGGAAGCGCAGATCATGAAGATGCTTATTCCCGGGCATTATTGGAACAGGCTTCGCCGAATATCATGATTGCCGGGCGGCGCAGTGGGGACGAATTGCACGCGCTATACAAGTTTGCACGGGTTTTCTGTCTGCCTTCGTACCACGAAGGGCTTCCCATAGTTGCCCTTGAAGCAATTGCAGCAGGTACTCAGGTGGTACTTAGCGATATCACTCCAAATACTGATATCGGCTTGCCAGAGGACTGTTATTTCAAGGTAGGGGACACTGACCATCTGGCCACTAAATTTACTCAGCTTGAATCTTTAAACCTGCAGATAGATCAGGGACGCTTTCTGGAAACGTTTAACTGGGACAATATTGCGGTAGAGACTTATGATGTTGTGAATAGCCTGACCGGTACAACTGGCGTGACAACACGCAGGGCGAACTGATGAGTACATACCGTTCGCTTTACCTTTACCCGTTTGAGCATAACAATGGTTTTATTGAACGTACCAAAGAGGTCTATGCCAGGCAGGGCTTTCACATTGAGCCACTTAAAGCATTATTCTCGTCAGCAAACCTGGGTAAGCGAGAAAAAAACACAGTAGTACTTAACTGGTATGAAGACCAGCCCTTCAGAAAAGGCCTGAAAGGACTACGGCGTATACTATTTATTTTCAGCTTTTTCATCAGCATTATGGCAATGCGCCTGTTCAGCCATCGTATTATCTGGCTAAGACATAATTTCAAGCCACATAACCTGGCGCGGGAGAATCTCCTGTTCAGAGTCACGGTCTGGTTACTTAATAAGGTTGCGCATCAAACGGTAACGCTGGAGCCCGTAAATGCTATCTCTGGCCAGGTTGTACGCCATCCGCTGTATCAACCGGATGCTGCACTAAGTACCGTTATCGAACAAACAAGAGGGCGACCGCGGACAATTGATTATCTGTACTTTGGTGTAATCAAACCCTATAAGCGTCTGGATAAGTTGCTTAGGGCTTGGCCGGTATCTCAGTCATTAACGATCATGGGTAAGTGTTCCGATGAAGCGCATACCCGGTTACTCAATGAGATAATTTCTCAGCGTAACCTTGATGTGACCTGGCATAACGCATTTATCGAACAGGATGACCTGGAAAAGGCGGTTGCAGGTGCTCGCTATGTCATTATCCCTCATGAAGATGGAGCGATGATTTCATCCGGCACGTTTTATATGGCGCTGAGCCTCGGGGCGAATGTTTTGTGTTTCGATTCAGAGTTTGGCCGCGCTAAGGCAGCGGAGTTTTCATTTGTACAGGTGCTGAATGCAGCGCACCTTGATACTCAGTTGCCAGCATTATCCTACACAAGCGCCGACATTGTGATTGAACAGGCGATGCAAAAGTATGGCGATCGTGAAGTCCAGCTGTCCTGGCGAAAAGTTCTTTAATATTCCAACAGGCCATCCGACGTGATGGCCTGTCTCTTTAGGTAGCTAGCTAAGCGGCAGGTTTAATTGCTTTTAGCTGCTGATAAATCTGTGAGTCAATCTCGCATAGCTGCGCTATCCGGCTCATAACATCACTGTTAGCGGTTATGTCAGAAGACGCACCCTGATTCGGGCTCTTATTTTTGCTGTCGATATTAATCTTTGTATTAAAGCGCTGGTTGAACTGATTTATCCAGGCTGGCATGTCATCAAGTGTGCCAGCTACCGCAAATCGTCTTAAATTAGCTACAGCCGCTTCAACAGCTGCGTCAGGATTGGCCAGAATCTGCTGGCTATCATTTATACCGGAAAAATATCTTGCGTACGTTAATCCCGCGCTGATGCCCTTATCAGAGTCAACATACTGCTCTATATCCTGATCATGTTTCAGCCACTCGGATTCTTTATAACGGTTATATACAAACTCAGAAATAAAGCGGTCAACAGGGTCGCGAAGTATCGTAAGAAAGTGCCACTTCTGGGAATATTTACTGACTACAGAAGGACGTGCAATGCAGTGACCATTGGTATACAGCATACTGGAAGCGTCCAGGTGAGAAATCAGCTGACACTCTCTTGCAGTCATCATATCAATATCCAATAACTGCGCACTGACCCGACTACTTTTCAGATCGATATGGCCTGCAAACTTAGTGGCTTTAAGCACGCTAGGATAGACAGACGCATAAATGGCCTTAGATAAAGATACGCCCGCACACTTAGGTACATGGCAGAAAAATATCTTCGGATACCTCGATAAATATTTTTCCGATTGCTGCTTTAAGATTTCTTGCACGATTCTTGCTCCTGTTCATCTACATCAAAGAAATTCTATGGAATTTCCTTAACCAAATACGCGTTTTATTTTTTACTTCACAGGGAATCTATGAGCTATACAGTCAGCGTTGTCATTACGACTTTTAATCGACCGAATGAACTGAAAGAAGCGCTGGATGGCGTTTATGCTCAAATTGTAAAGCCACTGGAAGTTATTGTGGTGAATGATGCATCTTCCTTGCCATATGAACAGGTTATCGAAGCATTTTCTCATCATAGCAATTTTATCTACAAACCCCTCGATACCTCTTCAGGCGCTAATAAGGCGCGCAACATCGGTGTAGATACGGCCAAAGGCGATATTATTGCCTTTTTGGATGATGATGATATCTGGATGCCCGACTATTTGCTGGAACATGTTCGAGCTTACGAAGAAGGCGCTGATGCTGTTGTGAGTGGCTATCAGAACCTGGGGAAAGAAGATGAGGTGTTTGTTCAACCCGATGAAACAGTACAGGCCGATGTTCTTCGTACAGGCAATCAATATTGTGGGATGAGCGGGTTCAGTATACGCCGCGACCTCGCCATAAAAGAACGGTTCGACGAGTCACTACCAAACGGACAGGACTGGGATATGTATGTCCGGCTCCTGCAAAAGGGTTATAAGCTGGTGAATATACCCAGGGCAATATTTATGTACCGCTTTATGAATATGGACGGTATCGGCGCTAAAGTTGCCAGAATGACGCCTGAACAGGCTATCGTCAGATTACGCTCTGCAGATAAACACCGGGCTTTTTTGGGCGAGGAAAATTACCGCAAACGTGTAGCCGCTCAATTACTGGTTTATCTGCCGTTAAAGCAGCAGAAAGCCCGCTGGATAATGCAGTCAATAAGATTAGCCGGGTTGCGGGTGACGATGGAGCATATTGCCGCCGTATCTCTTAAAAAAGTGCGTCAGCGCGCCTAACTTAGCGAAGAGACAAACATGGAATTGTACGAAGATCAGTTTGCCGACGAGCATGACTACCCTAACCAGACAGAAACCAAGAAAACGTTGATTATCGCCTCTACTGTGCGATCAGGAAGTCACATGCTTGGCCATGCGCTTCACGAAACTGGCGCATTTGGATTTCCGCTGGAATATGCCAATACCAAAAACCTGAATCAGTGGAAGAAAAAATTTGGAACGTCTGATACTGCAGAAGTGATGCAACAACTTATGCACCGTCGTACTTCGCCCAATGGGGTGTTCGGAATCAAATTACATTACTGCCACCTTGAAACACTGGGTGGATTTAGTCGGGTTCAGTCGATGTTTCCCAATCCACATTTTGTATTGCTGACCCGTCAGGATGTGATGTCACAGGCAGTATCACTGGCCGTGGCAAAACAAACAGGGGCCTGGATCTCAAAACAAGAAAAGCAGAAACAGCCGGAATATCGCTTTGAAGATATTGATAACGGTCTGCGCAGAATTTTGTTTGAGAACAGTTCCTGGAAATACACATTGAGTGCCAGTGGCGCTAAATACATGGACCTGAACTTCAACGATGTGAAAAGCAACACCGCAAATACGATTTTACGTATCGCAGATATGATGCACATCGAGGTCGATAGTCGCCGAATTCCAACAGCGCCTGTCACCAAGAAGCAAAGCGATACAATAAACAAAGCATGGACTGAGCAGTTTATGCGCGAGTTTAACGTTAATGATGAACTGCTGCGATTTAACCGGGAAAGCATTTTCCGCCGTTTGAAAAAGCGGTTTTTATAGCGCGCTGACAATCCGCGCTAAGCCGTCACCAGATATAAGTAATAAAGGACAACAGATGTTTTATAAATGGGCCGAGAAGCAAAAATATGCCAAAGAGAAGTCGTTGATTTTCTGGTGGCAGTCGAAAAAGGATCCCCGGCCGAATATCGGCGATTTCGTTGCATACGATCTGGTAAACAGAATAATAGCAATGAAAGGCAAGATGATTACGGACAAACTCAGCCACGACAATAAGCTGGTAAGTGTCGGTTCCGTCCTGCACTTTGCTAATACCGGAGATACTATCTGGGGCACCGGCCTTAACAAAAAAATGGACGATAAGGTCAACCGCTTCAAGCAATTAGATGTTCGTGCGGTCAGAGGGCCGTTAACCCGAGAATATCTGATGAACCGTGGTATTGATGTACCAGCCGTTTACGGTGATCCGGCTATTTTACTACCGTATTTTTACCCTAAGTCGCTGATGCAAAAGGGCGAAGCCAGAGAGTATATCGTTATTAATCATATGAACGATGACATGTCACATTATGAAGGGCATGAAGACGCACTGGTTACACCGATGCAATACCCTGGCTCGTTTATCGAATCCATTGTGAACAGTAAACGTGTGATTTCAAGCTCGTTACATGGGGTGATTATCGCTGAAGCGTATGGCATTCCGGCAGTGTTTCTGGACTCTAATAGCGGTGAGTCTATGTTTAAGTACGAAGACTATTATCAGGGGACTGGTAGAAAGGATATTCCCAAAGTAAGCTCAGTCGAGGAAGGGTTAAAGATCGATATCCCCAGACCACCTGATTTTACTCCCATAGCCAGAAAGCTTTATCAGGCATTCCCGTTCGATTTATGGGGCGTATGAGACAGCAATACAAAACAGGGTGCGTTAGCACCCTTTTTAATATCTATAAAATTTCGTAGCAAATCGGTTTATAGCTGAAGTTATTCGACTCGCCGGCAGAGCAGGCGGTCAAACCGACAATCATATCCATTTTGGCCTCAAACACGGTGAAGTCACCGGCCTTACTTTTAGGTGGCAGTACAGATAGCTTCCCGTTTTCATCTATGGCTACGTTCATAAATGTATTAAAGGTTGTATTAATAAGATGCTCAGGGATTCCATATGCTGAAAATGCTTTCGCCAGATTACCGTGACAACCCGGTACAGGTTCCTCATCAGGGTAAAAATGGCGGAACGTTGCCTTACTACACGGGGTGAGCAGAAAGTCATGGTCCTCTACAGTATCTTCAACAATCTCGAACATTTCACGGCTATCGTTAGAGTATAGCTTTGAGCCTTTACCAAAATTCACGCTTTCGTTGTAGTCCAGAGAACGGCCTGATGATAAATATTCGTTGTGATTACTGCTGTTGAACGCGTACAAATCAGCGACCTGCTCGCCCTCTGGGTCAATGACCTTTAACTGCTGTCCGGCTTTTAATTCGAATGCGGTGCCGCTACGCGGTGCGATTTTATCCATTATTTTGTTGCTCCTGATTCGTATGAAACGGACACTGCCAGTTTTCTTCTAACTGTCGCCCGCTGTATTGTTTAGCTTCAGAATCACTACCATGATTATCCAGCATTGGATTATCGCCACCACTAAAAACAGTGTCTCTTTTTCGAATATGGTCACGAAAGTCTTCAAACTTTCCTTCCGTGCGCAGCTGATCAAACTGTTGATGCAGATTGAACACTATGGCCGGTGAGTCATATCTTCGGCTTTTACGACGGCTCGCTGGATTCAGACAGACAATAAAAAATGCATGTCCACCAAGACTAAAGCTAAAATCAGCATGGTCCGGGTCGTTACTTACATGGTTGTCCCACCCGTGTAACTTGCTGTCGATATCATAAAGCTGCTGAAGTTTTTCCCATAACAGGCGTTCGTATTGTCGCTCGCTATGATCCCACGGTCCCTCGAACGTACAGACAAAAGAAGAAAACATATCATCTTGAAGGTTAAAGCCTTCGATAAAGCGATAGATGGCATCTAATATGTCCAGGTTATCTGAAGTATCGTGCAGGGGACCAAAGTGATGATGATGAATTTGTTCTTTGTGAAGTGCTGTTTTAGCACCAACGCAGGGAAAACCTTTTTGCGCGATAAATGCTTTGAGGTTCTCTTCCTGCTGAGGAAGATAAGTTTGCATAATGTCGTCTCTGATGATGCCAGGAAAAAAGAAAGGTGAGATACAACATTAGACTGGAAATATGCTTATTACGCCGGCGCCCGCATCGCAATTCCGGCAAACTGAGTACGGCGAAGAATAAGAACGCACTGATAAGCAAAAGCAAGTGCACATAAGGTTTCCATTGTCTGTCTCCATGGACTGGCAATTCTAAAATATATACACTAACCAAGCATCTATCGTGCCACTCTTGATTTTTATCTTAACTATCTGTTTTTGATTTAATTTTTTGAACTTTTCTATGTAAGTTAAAGGTTATGTTTGAAAAAGTGAGTCTTAATTGTGAAGCTCTTACCCGTCGATTCTTTGCAAAAAGCGAAAGGGAATAACTGCCCGAGAGGGCGGGCAGTGTTAGCCAGTGCACCAGATGATCAGCGCTCAGCTGTGCCGGATTCCTGAGGCGGTACTTTCTTTTTAACCGCTTTCTGGCTTTTTGAGCGCTTAAGTTCTGCCATTACTTTGAAGCTCTTACGACGGAAGAAAAGCAATAATATGCCCGCATAGATAGCGGCGCCAGTGACAACAAGTGCAGCGATATTGACAAAAATGTTATCGAGTCCGTAAATATTAAAGCGTTCAAGGTATAAAACCACACCGTACATCACTACCGAGGCCATTGAGAACATCCAGGTATTGGCCAACGCATCCTTTATACCGATACCAAGGTGTTTTTTAACCAGTGCGAATTTCAGAAACAGTGTGATGTAGTTAGCAATGACCAAAGCAACAATAACGCCGTACAGTCCCCAGGGCACAGCCATGAGCGGCAGAGCCATATTCACTACCAGGTTTATCATATTCAGTTTGAAAGCTTGATGCGGCATGCCTCTGGAGATCAGCAGGTTTGGCAGGTAATAAGCCATAACCTGAGTAGGGGCCATAATTGCCAGTATGGATAGCAGATACGCGCTGGTGGTCCATTTATCACCAAACACCAGTTCAACAAACGGGTGAGCGATTGCACCTACACCAAAATAGACCGGCGATACAAAAATGGCAGTCATGCCCACCATTCGGCCAAAGGTGTGGCTGAGGTTATCAGTACTTACCCGAGAAAGTCCGGCCAGCGCAATCCGGTTCAGTGGCTGAAAGGTGAGGTTATTGATTACCGAAACCCCCTGCCTGGCGACTGACGCGAACGCGAAGGTTGATGCACCAAGGAAAAAGGCAATGATGATATTCGACGCCTTTTGCGAGAAAAAGTTAACAAAAGACATCGCAATAAGGGGTTTAGCAAATGTGATTATTTCCGGTAAATGAGATTTATCGGTGACCTTTTCAGGTTTGAAATCTGAACGCACGCAAGTCAGAACAGTCGATACCACTGCCTGAACGATTTTGCCAAAGATAATTGCCCAGGCGCCGAAGCCATCCAGGGCGGTGACAACCGATACGATGCCGCCGATAAGCACGCCAATAGTGTCGTAAACCGCCAGCTTTTTATTTTCAAAATTGCGCTCAAGTTTGGCTTTGTGTACCAGCCTGAAACCATTAGCAATAGGCACAATGGCCAGCGCGGCAATTAATTGAGCGGCGAGTTCAGAATAGGTGTACCAGGCAATGGGAACAGCAACAACAAAAATCAGCGTCGCAATGGCGCCAGAGACTCCCATTAATACCCAGAACGACAGGCTGGCAAACTGATTATCCCAGTCTTTGCGTTGAATGAGGTTCTGGCTAATGCCGACGGTGACAAATAAATTACAAAACTCTACGACCATCAGACAGATGGCAACAAGCCCGAACGCCTCAACTTCGAGGATCCGGGCCATGATAGCGTAAACAACGAAGTTAACAATTTGCGCAAAGCCGTTGGCTGACAAATTGAAAAAGGCGCCCGCTAAAGATTTAGCTTTTAATGACATGTACTGCGTTACATTCCATGTTTAAAAAATATGCCGAAGACAAGCACAAAGCCTGCCTTAATTTACCACCCCGTTGATATACGCATCCTGTTGAGCGTTTTTCAGAGTGAAATTGGGGATGTAATACGTGTCGTTAGCAGGAAACATCACCTGACCAGCGCTATCCGCCCAGTTTTCTGCATTTTTTGTATTCACCTCAGAAGGATACGCGTATGGCACCGTGATGGTTCCTTCCATTTTAGGTTCGCCTTTTTTTGTATTGAAAAAATAATTGTTCACATAGCGGGTTTGCCCGAACTGCTGAGGGTCATACACATTAAGGCCTACCATGTTGGCGTCTTTTTGTGTGATAACGATATTGTTCTGAGCATGGGTATAGAAGGTGTTATCTTCCTGAAAGCGCGACGCCGCAATACCATTTCGACCTACTGTTATCAGGTTATGATAAATATGGCTTTTCCCGAATGCACCGGCAAACAATCCGCCCAGTTTCACAGCAGCCCACTGTTTGCCAGTTTGATCTCCCAATCGTGAATATAGTTATTAAAGATGAAGGCCGGACCAACACGGGTGGGGATAGCACTCACTCCCGTATAGCTGTGAGATATTTCATTGTTGTAAACCAGCACATTGTACTGGCCACCATCGATCTCAATGCCATCATCATTAGCATATCTGAAAGTATTGCCATAAATGGCAGAGTCTCTGACAAAGCCACCTAAAGGCTCACCATTTTTGCGACCTTCTACAACATCGTTGAAGCGGTGCTCTGGTTTCCCTTCAAAAACATTGTTTCTTAAAATTACCTGCCCTTTAAACTCGGGGTTGGGGTGATTTGCATGAGCGAAAAAAGCATTCGGACCTTTTGGGTGACCATACCGCCAGTCGTTAGCCAGTGCATTAGGATCATGGACATGACAGTTTTCCACCGTAACCACACCTGTTTGGCGAAGGTAAATGGCTGAGTCATAGTTTATAGGCTGCGCATCCTCTAATTCGTAGGCAACACCATTTTTTAGAATATTAGGTGAGCGCCCCCAGTCAGAGATATCACACTGATTTATCCATATATGATGCGCCTTTTCAGCATAAACACTATGTGTTCTGCCGCCTTTCACAGTAATGTTTTCAAAATAAACATAGCTGTTGTTACCAATATCAATAGCATGCTTGTTGCCGTCGGGGGCAACAATTGGCAGCGTTGGATTACCAACTATTTTTGCCCAGGCACCTGGTTTACCCTCTATGCCCAATGCTTCAAGGTCCAGCGTTCCACCGTTATAGATATCGCTGAGCTGGTAAACTTTATCGGGATCTATCGGTGGTGTTTCAGCGCGGGTTGCGGTTTGGCGCGTTACCGTTTGAGCACTACCATCCGCTTGCTCAAGTCTGATTTTCAGTTCATAAGCAGTATCGGGCTCAAGATATACCAGCGGACCGGTGAGGTTCGCGGTTACCGGTTCCCACTGTAGATCTTTGCCACGCTGCCACTCACCGTTGGATTGACTGGAGCGCCGGTAATAAACCGACGCCCGCGTGTCTGCGGATTGCCCGACAATACTGATGCTAAGTGACTCTATCAGCGGCTCAATAGCAATACCGGCGCTATCAAAAGCCTCATCCGCATATAATTTGTTGGTCAGGACACCGGTGGACGAGGCCCATGATTTAATTTGACTGGCAGACAGCGAACTGTCAGCCAGCAGCGCATGGTAAAGTGCGTAACGATCAACGGGGAAAAGCAGCATCGCGGCACGAACTAGTTGCTGAGCATCAGCAGCATTCTGCTGAATCAGCGTTGTGGTGACATCATATAATGTTCCTGTGTCTTGAAGTGCCGATAAGATTTTAGCGGCGGCTAATGTTTCATCAGCCTGCATTTTCTGCAGCATACGTTTATATTGTTTGTCGTTTTTTAACGACACAACCAAAGCTTCAATATCACTGAGGGTCATCTGCTCATCCATCTGCCTGAGGGCTGCAGTACCTGGCTGACCTGCCACAAACATTTGTTGTGTCGATGATGTCGCTGCAAAGCTAGTTGCAGTCGGAGTGGCGATGAGAGATAGACCGATAATCAGGCGTGACAACCGTTTCGCGCGATGTAACAACATATGCCGATATCCTTGAATTGAAGCGGAAAAGAAAATTGCTGCGCTTAAATGCCGCAGGGGTGAGGTATCAGATTACGCATGATGCGAGCAGATGCTAATAGCAGGCAGGCCCGACATAAACAAAGCAAGTGCGCACGAATACCAAAAAGCAATTATTAAGAAAGCAAATAGTATGCAAAAGCGCGACCTGCTTAATTACAAGGTCTTCCGCATGTGGGGTCAGGCCTGGTATTTTACAGACGCACCCAGGTCCGCGGCCCAGTATAAATCTTCTCGGGCAATACGGTTTGCACCGTCTGCAGAAAAAGAATGCATGGCAGGGTATGCGCTGGAAGAAGGCATTTTGAGATGGTGACAAAGCGCATAAAACATGAGTCGGCAGCGGTAACGGGATTTATCGCAGTGCAGGTAGACGCTACCTCCCTGTGTAAGAATTTGTCGTAATTCTGCAAGATATTTTTGCAGCATTGCTACTTCCGCTTTCGAGCTATCACGAATATTCTCTATTGGCAGCCACACCCATTGCGTATCAAATGTCTCACAGAGTCCTTTTATAGCGTGGGCTTGTTCATCCGAGGTTTGTACGGTAGCGATATGCGATACACCATCGGTCTTAAGTGCCTGCATAAGTGCATCATCGGGCCGTGGACCAAGACCAATCCGGCCAACGCTGGTTCTGAACCAGCGAAGTTCGTTTGCACCATTCGTGCTGCGTGTATCCTGATAGGTTTCAGGTTGCTCCATACCGCGTTAACCCTTCAAACAACGTAGTAATAAATGGAAAAATAATGACAGCTACAGCCACCGATAACAAACATGTGCCAGATGGCGTGTGTATATTTTACCTTTTTTGCTACATAGAAGATAACCCCGATGCTAAAGCACAGGCCGCCGGCGACTATCAGCCACAGACCTGCTCCGGGAAGCGCCATATATAATGGATAAATTATCCCCAGCGCTATCCAACCAAGCAGTAGATAAGTCGCCACTGAAATTCGCGGAAAACGATGCTGAGCAATAAGCTTAAACATCACGCCACCCAGCGCGAGTACCCAGACTAGCACGGTCATTGTTATGCCCAGCCATCCGCCTACCGAAACCAGCAACAGGGGCGTATAAGTTCCTGCAATAAGCAGATAGATGGCACTGTGGTCGAACAGCTTCAACCAGCCTTTAGCGCGTTGATGGGTAATAGCGTGATACAGAGTAGAGCTTAAAAACATCAGTATCAGCGTACTGCCATAAACAGCAGATACAGTAATAGCGAGGGGATCCTGCGCTCGTAACAGGATAAATACCAGCCCTACAATAGCGGCAACGAGACCGACACCATGACTGAGGCTGTTAATCCATTCTTCTTTTGCAGAGTAAGCCGGGGAGGGTACTGACGACATCTTACAGGCACCTTTTAGCGTACAAGTGTTCACTGAACATTATACGCTAAACGGATCAAATTCGATGAGTTGAATGATAAATTTGTTATTCAGCCGAGCATAATGTTTCATCAAGCTCGCTGGTTAATTTATCCAGCAAGCCGACCAGCATGATGGCTTCTTCGTCAGAAATATTGTGTAAGTTGCACCGCATTTGATGCGGTATCGACGCTGCTTCCGCTTTTTTTTCCCTGCCAAAATCGGTCAGTGTCACGATACGACTTCGGCGGTCACTGTCGTTAAATGTGAAGGTTATAAACCCTTTCTTCTCAAGCTTTTTGAGGATCAGGCTCATGGCGCCACTGTCGACACGGGTATGCTCGACCAGTCTGGAAATGCTTACGGCGTCTTCCTCCCACAGACTAAGCAAAACAATATATTGCGGATAGGTTACATCCAGCTTGCTTAATAGCGGTCGGTAAGCCCGATTAAATGCGTTAGATAATGTATAAAACCGGTGACATAACTGGTTTTTCAACGCGAGTGGATTATTCATATTTCACCTCGTTGAATATTTTGCATACAAAATACTTGAACAGCAACCCATAATTTGATAATTTAGTTTGCATGCAAAGTAAATTAACAGCAGGAGATAATCATGCATAAGTTAGACAGCGTAATATACACAGGCACAGCGACTGCAACAGGTGGAAGAGATGGTAGTGCGGAATCCAGCGATGGTCGCCTGAAAACAGATTTGTCAGTACCAAAGGCGCTGGGCGGCGATGATGGGGCTGGCACCAATCCTGAGCAGCTGTTCGCCGCAGGCTATTCTGCGTGCTTTATCGGCGCACTGAGGCATGTTGCCGGTGCACAGAAGATCAAACTGGAAGATAACATTTCGGTTAAAGGCGATGTTGCCATTGGCCCTATCGAGAAAGGTTTTGCTATTGCGGTAACCTTAACCGTAGATTTAGGGGATATGCCTAAAGCGGATGCCCAAAAGCTGGTGGAACAGGCTCATGAGGTTTGCCCGTATTCAAATGCGACCCGTGGTAATATCGAAGTTGAGTTAACGCTGGCGTAAACATCATGCTGACCTAGTCAGAGCGAACCGTAAACCCCATACTACCAGCCAGTGAAAATAGCTCATCAATGCTCTCATCGGGCAATGAAAGCTCAATCACTACATGTTGCTGGTAGTGTGTTTGCAGTATGTCCCCCTGATGCTGTTCAACATAATGACGCACAAACTGCTCATGCCGAAAGTCAGTTTCAACTTTTAGTGTTGTCTGTTTAACTAATTGTCGGGTAGGTAGTGATTCCAGTGTCATCTGCGCGGCCGCTGAGTAGGCTCTGACTAACCCTCCTGCGCCCAGCTTTATCCCACCGAAATAGCGAACCACCACGATAACGACATCGCCAACATTATTATGCTGAAGTACGTTTAATATTGGTTTGCCCGCCGTGCCACTGGGCTCGCCATCATCATTCATCGCCACGCTAACAGGCGCCGCTGGCGGCCCCAGCAGATAGGCCCAGCAATGGTGCCGGGCATCCGGATACTGTTGTCTTAACGCAGCAAGAAAGTCCATCGCCTGCTCGCGGCTCGATGCCGGTGCAGCGTATCCAGTGAACTGGCTTTTCTTAACTTCATACCGGGTATGATGGGGTGACTCAGGAATCAAATATGGCATAGCGCGTTATTATACCGTTCAAGCGCAAAAGACGCACGTTCGGGCTGGTCGTCATTTGTCACGAAAAGCAATAACCGTATCCTGCGCCACAGTTTGCAAAAATGTAGCAAGTTCAGCCGGTAAGCCCGCGGTGTACTGACTTTGCGTAGCAGGCTTATCAAATAACCACTGGTAAACAACACACGCAGCCAGATATGTGCCCGCCAGGTTAGGATGTTTGTTATCACTATACAGGTTAAGCGATGGGCGGCGTTCAAGTGCCAGCGCAAATGCCGGTCCTGCGGGGATGGCATCATTGCCCAGGTGACGGGCGGCTTTTAAATAAGCGTCTTGTAGTTTTTCAATCATCACTGGCCGGTTTCGGTAAGCCCAGGTGATAAGAAGGTGCGATTGCGCGCCCTGGTTGGCAGCCATTTCAGACAGTGTTTTGGCTGCATTTTCAAATCGCTTGTAATCAGTAAGCGGTTCATTGCTGTAGCCCTGAATAATGACATGGTTCCATGGCTGCATGTTGATAATGTCGGGGGTATTGCGACGCTGTATATGCCCCTGCAATGTCTCACCACCAAATGCATTACGAAACGCCAGTGGGTTTGCGCTTTGCCTGGCATAACGAGCAAGCTGGCTGGCGTGATGTTCAATACCGCCATTGAAAAAGGTAAAGCTGTTTCCGATAAACAGAAGTTTTTCGGTTTTCTCTGCGGCCTGAACGCATAGCGGTAATGTGACAAAAAGCAGGCAGGTTATTAATCGGCGCATACAATAAATATCCATGTGAGTAGCACGTCACTGTAACCAATTAATCGTAAAAGAAAAAGCCGCTCAAGTGAGCGGCTTTACAATGGTGGTGAAGCTTTTACGACTTAAGGTCGAAGCGATCGTTCGTCATGACCTTTGTCCATGCGCTGACAAAATCATCAACGAATTTCTGCTTAGCGTTGTCTGATGCGTAAACTTCTGCAATAGCACGCAACTCAGAGTTTGACCCGAAAATAAGGTCAACCGGGGTCGCGGTCCATTTTTGTTTGCCTGACTGACGATCTTTACCGACATAAATGGTCTCATCGTCAGACGATTTTTCCCACAGTGTCGACATATCCAGCAGGTTAACAAAGAACGCATTGTTCAGTTGGCCCGGCGTGGTGGTCAGAACGCCATGCTGCTCTTCGCCATGGTTGGCATTCAGGCTGCGCATGCCGCCAAGAAGCACTGTCATTTCAGGTACTGTCAGAGAAAGAAGATCAGCACGCTCTACCATCATTTCTGCTGGTGACTTCCAGGCGTCGTCTGAATAATAATTTCTGAACGCATCAGCTTTCGGCTCAAGATAGGCAAATGACTTCTGGTCGGTCATTGCTGCTGTCGCATCAGCGCGGCCAGGTTTAAATGGAACCGTCACATCATAACCGGCATCGCTTGCAGCTTTTTCAACAGCGGCGGCACCGGCAAGCACAATCGTATCAGCCAAAGACACCTGCGTGCCTGATGCGTTCTCATTGAAGTCTTTCTGAACCTTTTCCAGCTCAGCCAGCACCTTGCTCAACTCGTCAGGATTGTTCACCGGCCAGCTGTTTTGAGGCGCCAGTCTTACCCGCGCACCGTTAGCGCCGCCACGCATATCTGTATCACGATAACTGGCTGCTGAAGCCCAGGCCGTTCTTACCAGCTCAGGTACTGTCAGACCAGTATCCAGAATTTGCTTTTTAAGCTGAGCAATCTGCTTATCGTTAATCAGGGTATAGTCGACCTCAGGGATCGGATCCTGCCACTTAAGAATTTCGTCAGGCACTTCATCACCCAGATAACGTGCACGGGGTCCTAAGTCGCGGTGATTAAGCTTGAACCAGGCTTTGGCAAATGCTTTTTCAAACTCCTCAGGGTTTTCCTTAAAGCGCAGTGCGATTTCTCTGAACGCCGGATCTTCTTTTATTGCCAGGTCAGTGGTGAACATGATGGGCGCATGACGTTTTGTTTTATCGTGTGCATCGGGAACCATGTTGGCAGCAGATTCTGACTTCGGTATCCACTGTGTTGCACCTGCCGGGCTCTTAGTCTGTTTCCATTCAAAAGAGAAAAGATTATCCAGGTAGTTGGTTGTCCACTTGGTAGGAGTCACCGTCCAGGCACCCTCCAGACCACTGGTCATCGTATCCTCGGCATTGCCCTTACCGCATTTGTTTTTCCAGCCAAAACCCTGTTCTTCAACACCGGCAGCCGCAGGCTCTTTATCCAGACAGTCGGCTTTTTTAGCGCCGTGTGCTTTACCAAAAGTATGGCCGCCTGCAATCAGCGCAACAATTTCTTCATCGTTCATCGCCATTCTGCCGAATGACATACGGATGTCGTTCGCTGCCGCAATAGGGTCAGGCTTACCGTGAGGACCTTCCGGGTTAACATAGATCAGGCCCATTTCAACAGCAGCAAGGGGGCCTTTAAGCTTACCTTTTTTATCGCGACGCTCATCTGTCAGAAACTTACTTTCCGGTCCCCAGTACACCAGGTCCGGTTCCCAGTCGTCGACGCGACCACCCGCATACCCGAAGGTTTTAAAGCCCATGTCTTCAAGTGCCACGTTACCGGTCAGCGCCATTAAGTCGGCCCAGGAAATACTACGGCCATATTTTTGCTTTATCGGCCATAACAGTCGGCGGGCTTTATCGAGGTTGGCATTGTCCGGCCAGCTATTAAGCGGGTCAAAGCGTTGTTGGCCACCACCAGCACCGCCACGTCCATCGTGAACACGATAGGTTCCTGCCGCGTGCCATGCCATGCGAATAAAGAAAGGGCCATAATGGCCATAGTCGGCAGGCCACCAATCCTGAGACTCAGTCAGTACTGCGCGTATATCCTTTTTAACCGCCTGTAAGTCAAGCTGATTGAAGGCTTCAGCATAATTAAAATCGTCGCCGTAAGGGTTTGATTCAGGGCCATGGGCACGCAGCGGCCCAAGATTCAGTTGTTCAGGCCACCAGAAAGCGTTACTTCTCACTTCCTTAGACTGCATTTGCTGTTCGGCGGCCATGGCTACCGGTGAAAGTGCAATAGAGACCGCAGCGGCCACGGTCAATGCGCGCTTTAACATAATTGTTTCCTCTTTATGTTATTTCTTTAACATGTTGATGCTTATTAAGCATCGTAGATAATGACGAAAAAAGGAAATAAGGAAATTAGATTATGTTAATCGTATTTTTCGAGAAAAATCAGAGAACTGGAATGTCAGACATTTAACGCTCAATCAACGCTCCTTTTCCACTTTCTCAAGTAGCGCGTCGATAGCCTGCCGGCGGCCTTTATCCGCAAGGGGACGATCCGGGCGAGGTGACGCTTTTTTCGCCTTATTCAGGTACTGGTATGCCTCGGCGTATTCACCCTCATCAATCAAAAACTCAGCGTAAAAATAGTTTGCGTCCATCCCATCAGGGCTGACCTCCAGCGCTCGTTTGAACAGCGCTTCTGCTTCATCATCATCACCAAAGCTGACTGGCCAGCCCGGGACTTTATGGTACAGGGCCCCAAGACTAAATAGCGCAGCGCCATCGAGTACCGTCGGATCAATCGCTATAGCTTTCTCAAAATTTTCTTTTGCATCTTCAGCAAAATCAAGCGCACCAAGACCCCCTTTAGCCCGCGCAGCACTGGCTTGCGAGATGCCCAGCCAGGTTAGCGCAGCGGCATCGTCTTCTGATGCTGCTACCAAAGCGTCAGCGTCCTCTATCAGAGATTTGTATTGCGAAAGCTGCTGGTCAGCATCATCGGTCTGATAGTTTATTTTTGCCCAGCTGTGTTGAACATCCAGCAGCGTAGGTTCCTGAGCCAATGCGCAGGCAGATAATGAAAGCGAAGCGGTAAACGCGGTAGTTCGTAACAGGTGCATAAAGACTCCATAATTCTGTAACCGGTAAGTATACGTGAATTGCATCAATGGCTTAACCCACTATTGGGGCTATTCCTACACTTAGGTACAGGTGAAAGTACAGCGCCGCACTTATAGAACATTGGTGTGTCGACGCAAATCGCGACTGATCTAATCGTAAATTTGTGGTTCCTGGCATTTCTTCTTCAGCCTGCTTTAACCAGCAGGCTTTTTTATAGGGGATATATCACGCGAAACTTCTCTTCCTTACATCGTCCCCTGGCGTGAAACCCGTTGATAAAACGATACTTTGGCCAGTATTTCTTTGGCACCAACTAACTACAATTACTGTGTCTGACCGAAACAGGCATCCAAAATTAAGCCAATATTTTTAAACTATAGAAGGAACTTAAGTATGAAAGAAATGAGCATGGCTGAAATCGAAAGTGTAGCTGGCGGCGGTGTTGCAGAGTGGGGCGTATCAGTCGGTGCTGCCACGGCATTTCTCGGGATGGGGCTGGCAGTAGCTAATCCAATCGGTGCAGGTATCCTGCTCGGAGCATCAATTATCTCATCAGGTCTGGCAATGTACAGTTATCCGTAAACGTTTAAACAGTGTGGGATGAACCCCACACTGTTGCTTAGGTGGAGTTATGCTAAAGAAGTTAGGTTTTTCAATTTCGATATCAGTCATTTGTACAATACTTCTGATGTTTCTGGGCGTCATAGCGCCTTCACACGTTTTGGTAACATCAGTGTTTATGTCGTTAGCATGTTTGTTCTACGGAGTTGCTATAAACAAAGTAAATACACTTGGTGAAGTTTAATAATGCTTTTTCTTACTACCTGAGCCGAGGCCTTATTTTCAAAGCGGATTCTTTCTTAACTAACAACAAAACTTTATGTGAGGAATCGTGTTTGCTAAAGCTGTAATGTTAGATATTACCGTCATCTTATCTGCAATAATCTGTCTTTTTGTCGCAGTGTTCGACAGGGTGAATGCAGGTGTTGCTATCTCTTCAAATCCCTGGTTTATCAGTGCGATGCTAATTATCTTTTTAGGTTACCTGATAAGAAAAAAGCAGATTGAACGGTGATTTATCTGCTGGCTGGTGCACAGAAAATTAAAGCAGCCAGGCTAACCTGGAAATGAAAATAATACGGTGTCGTTATATAAAAACGTGCTGCTGGGCAGCGTCTTAGTATTCACACTTTGTATGTTACTAAACCAGTTAACTATTTTTGGCGCCTTTATTTTTTCAATAACGCCAACAACGATTCGTCAGTCACTGAGAAGCGGAAAAGAGCGTCGTTACCGGTATATCGACTATTCTGGCTGGTGGCTGCTCACTCACCCGACTATACTCTTTCCGCTGTCACTATGTATTCTTATTCGAATGTGACGATGTTTATTTACGCTGCTGAATGCGCCAGGAACTCTTCGTAAGTACCTTCAAAATTATTAAGCTTTTTATCCTTTATCTCAATAACCTGTGTTGCCAGAGACGAAACAAATTCGCGATCATGGCTAACAAATATGACGGTGCCATCAAAGTTCATTAAGGCATGGTTCAAAGCTTCAATTGATTCCATATCCAGGTGATTGGTAGGCTCGTCCATCACCAGCACATTAATATCCTGAAGCATGAGTTTGCCAAACAGAAGGCGGTTCTTTTCTCCACCAGAGCAGACGCTGACCTTCTTATTAAAATCATCTGAGGTAAATAGCAGGCGTCCCAGCATGCCTTTAACCTGCAGGTCGTCATGTTTAGGGCCCCGCCATTGGGACATCCATTCGAACAGTGTCAGGTCACTGGAAAAGTCTTTGGTGCTGTCCTGGGGGATATAGCCTACAGACGCATTTTCAGCCCATTTCACTGTACCTTCATTCGCTTCAAGGTCATCAATAAGACATTTAAGTAATGTCGTTTTGCCCGCGCCGTTCTCGCCGATAATGGCAAGTCGTGATCCTGCTTCCAGCAATAGATTGCCCTGACTAAACAGAGGCAGATCGGCATAACCATGGCCAAGATCTTCTAAAGTGATCGCAAGGCGATGAAGTTTCTTATGTTGCTTAAACTGGATAAATGGTTTGCGGCGACTGGAGGCCTTAATATCGGTCAGTTCTATTTTTTCCAGTCGACGGGCCCGGGAGGTCGCTTGCTTCGCTTTTGATGCGTTGGCTGAAAAGCGTGCCACAAAGCTTTGTAATTCTTCAATCTCTGCTGACTTTTTGGCATTTTCCTGGTGTAACTGCTCCTGAGCCAGTGCCGCCGCTTCGGCGAACGCGTCATAGTTGCCCGGATACACGCGTAATTCACCATAGTCGATATCAGCCATATGAGTGCAGACAGAGTTCAGAAAGTGCCTGTCATGGGAGATAATGATCATAGTCGATTTACGCTGAGTCAGTTCTTCCGCCAGCCAGTGAATAGTATAAATGTCGAGGTTATTGGTAGGCTCGTCGAGAAGTAAAATGTCCGGGTCTGCAAACAATGCCTGGGCCAACAGAACACGCACTTTCTTACCAGGTGCCACCTCTTTCATCAGACCAAAATGATAGGCTTCTTCTATACCTGCTGCGCTTAAAATATCGCCCGCTCTGGCTTCTGCTGTGTAGCCATCCATTTCGGCAAACTGCGTTTCCAGTTCCGCCACACGCATGCCGTCTTCTTCGCTCATCTCAGGTTTGCTATAGATCTCGTCGCGTTCCTGCTTGACCGTCCATAACTCATGGTCACCCATGATAACGGTATCAACCACACTCATTTCTTCAAAGGCAAACTGGTCCTGGCTAAGTACGCCCAATTTTGTTCCGGGTGCCATAGAAACGTTGCCAGCAGACGGTGTTAGCTTTCCGCTTAAAATTTTCATCAGCGTGGATTTACCACAGCCATTGGCACCAATGAGACCATATCGGTTTCCGTTACCGAATTTGGCGGAAATGTTTTCAAATAATGGCTCAGAGCCAAACTGCATTGTGATATTGGCGGTAGTAATCAAATCAGGTGTCCAGCGGGTAAATAGAGTGAAGAATGTAGGGCTTCGCTTCGGAAGCTGCGGGCGCGCAATATAAAGAATCATCACGCCAGTGTCGAGGGAATTTTGAGCTTTTAATCAGATGCAAGCATGTCAGATACCTGTGATTGCAAGGGTAGTAATGCTAAGACGCAATCCTTACCATATGATCTAAATACTATTAATTGGCAGGGAACAATGGCGAAACCAAATAAAAAAGGTCCCCGGCGCACTGTTCAGATATCCTGCTTACAGTGCAAAGCGCCGATATTTAAATATCGCAAAGGCGGTAAAGGCGCGCTGGTCAAATGTTTTACAGAACGTATTGTTGAAGATTATACCGAAACAAGCTGTATATGCCCTGGCTGTGGTCAGCAGTTTGCGCGGGAAACCATGATCCGTGGCGCGCCGGCACTAAAGATAGTCGGCGGTAAAGTGCACATGAAATAAAGTAAACAACAGCTTCAGGATAGCTACATGCCAGTATCAGCGCAGCAAAAAGAGCGTTATTCGCAACTTACAAAACAAAGTGTTGCCACTATTCACAGAAGTTATCAGGTCAGCATCGAAGACGAGCTGAAATGTCTTAGTGACTATGCGCAACCTGAGGATAGTCGCGATGTTTATGGCCGGGGCGGCATTGCACAGGCATTTGAAGCCGATGTGGCCAGGTTGTTTGGTAAGCCCGATGCGTTGTTTTTGCCCACTGGGACGCTGGCTCAAAATGTAGCGATGAGGTGCTACAGCGAAAACACCAGTCGGCATGCAGTTGCCCTTCATCCCACATCGCACCTGTTGCTTCATGAACACAATGCCATAGAGGCATTGTGGGGGCTGCGGGTAAAAACCGTCGGCCGGCCAGATACTGTGGTTGTAAGCGCGGACCTTGATAAGCTCGATGCCACTGATATCTGCGCGCTGATTATTGAAACGCCAATGCGGGAGTTAGGCGGGGTGATGCCTGACTGGGAAACACTGGTTTCCATCCGTCACTGGTGCGACGCAAACCAGGTAGCGCTGCATATGGATGGTGCAAGGGTATGGCAAACCACCGTTTTTTATCAGCGTAATCTGCAAGAGATTGCGAGTCTTTTTGATAGCCTTTATGTCAGTTTTTACAAAGATTTAAATGGCATTTCAGGTGCGGCATTACTGGCAGATTCATGGCTTATTGATGATGCCCGGGTTTGGGCAAGAAGAGCGGGGGGAAATCCTGTTTCTCTGTATCCGGAAGTCCTCGCTGCGCGTTACGGGCTTGAAAAGTTTGGCGATAAGATGACAGGGTTTATCAGTTACGCAAATACTTTGGGCCGGCAACTGGCTCACGCAGGTTTCACTGTATGCCCGCAAACCGTTCAGGCTGCGATGTTTCATTTGAAAATTCCCTCTGAAAGTAAAAACATCGCTGAAAAAATTTTGGAGTACGCGGCGCGCACGGGCATTGTCGTTTTACCGTTGCCGCGAAGCGAAACCGATAACTATTGTATTTGTGAAATTAGTATCGGTGATCAGGCTGTCAGACATCCTCCCGAATTCTGGGTCGGGCATATTGCATCATGCCTGCATGATTAGAATCCGGAAAAGAAACATTTTTAGCCAGACAACAGAATTTGATGTTTTTAAATTGTTAAATAGATGAAACTTCGTCGTATACATGAAATGATAGCGCTTACAAACATGCTTTTGAAGGGGCAACATGTACAACTATAAATTAATGCTGGCAGGGTTATGTACGCTACTCATAGCTGCCTGCACACATTCGGACGCTGAAACGCAGTCACAGAGCGTATCCTCCGCAGCGTCACCGGTCAAAACTACTCTGGCTCAAACAGATGACGGCTACACAATTTTAAGAAACGGTGAACCCTATTTTATCAAGGGGGCAGGGGGGCGGACCCGGCTGGCGCTGCTGGCGAAATCGGGCGCGAATTCTCTGCGCACCTGGGACACCGATAACGCAAAGGCCATTCTGGATGAAGCGCACAAACACGGACTGACCGTCATGCTGGGTTTGCGTTTGGGGCATGAGCGCCACGGTTTTGATTACAGTGACAAAGATGCCGTTGCGAAGCAAAAAGCAGAGGTTCGCAAGCAGGTTTTAAAGTACAAAGACCATCCCGCACTTCTGACCTGGGGTATTGGCAACGAGGTAGACTTATTCTATACCAATAAGGACGTGTGGTTTGCAGTACAGGATATCGCGGCTATGATAAAAAAGCTGGACCCTAATCATCTCATTACCACGGTTACTGCTGGTATCGACAAGGAAAAGCTGGAGTTGGTTTTAACCCGGGTTCCGGATATTGATTATCTGAGCATAAACATTTATGGCGGGCTGGAATCGCTGCCACAGGACTTGATGGATATGGGGTACGACGGTCCTTATGTAGTAACGGAGTGGGGCCCCACCGGCCATTGGCAGGTCGAACGCACTGACTGGGATGTACCCATTGAGCAAACCAGCACCCAAAAAGCGGCATCATATCGAAGTCGTTATGAAGGCGGCATTCAGGGTGCTCCTGGTCGCGCACTGGGCTCTTATGCGTTTTTATGGGGCCAGAAACAGGAAACCACACCCACCTGGTACGGCGTATTCACCGAGGCGGGCTATCCCAATGAAGTGGTGGACTCGCTTTACCATAACTGGAATGGCGAGTGGCCTGAGGTAAGAGCCCCGTCAATTCAGAATTTCACCATTAATGGCAAGCAGGCTACCGATAGTATTCACGTGCAGGCCGCAGAATCTATGACTGCCAAGCTGACGCTTAAAGAATATCAGGATGATGGAACAACTATTCGCTGGGAAGTGCTGCCAGAAAGTACCGATATAAAAGCGGGCGGCGATCCGGAAGCAAGACCAAAACCCGTAGAAGGATTAATCGTGGATGCAAGAGACGGTACGCTTACACTTACTGCACCAACGGCGCCGGGAGGCTATCGTTTGTTTGCTTATGCGCTAAGTGGCAGTGGCAAGGTCGCGACAGCGAATATTCCATTCTACTTGGATGAGAAATAGTTTGCAGAAGCAATTAATGGTGAGTGGTCAGCATCACCACTCACCCTGCCAGCTATATTATTAAGCGCTTTTTCGATTCAGCCCGTATAGCAGCTCCAATACCAGGTCAGTAACCTCTCTGTATCTGTCAGGTTATAAACGGAAACGCTGATGAGTAAATCAAAAGATATTCACCTTTATACTGCTTCAACCATGAACGGCTGGAAGCCCGTCGTATTTTTGGAAGAGGCCGGTGTGGAATATGATCTGACGCATATCGATTTTTCGAAGAAAGAACAAAAATCGTCTGAGTATCTGAAACTCAATCCAAACGGAAGGATCCCGACAGTCGTGGATCGCACCAATAACGATTTTGTGGTGTTTGAGTCTGGAGCTATTCTTTGGTATCTGGCAGAAAAGTATGGAAAGTTTTTGCCAAAAGATGCTAATAGCCGTTCAGAAACCCTGCAATGGCTCATGTTTCAGATGGCCGGTGTCGGACCTATGATGGGACAAGCGATGTACTTTCAACGTATTGCTGCTAAAAATGGCAACGGGGATCCATTTGCTATAAAACGCTATGTGGATGAGAGCCGAAGGTTGATAGAAGTACTGAACACGCGCCTGGAAGGGCGAACCTATTTAGTTGATGCACAATACACCATTGCAGATATGGCTATGTATACCTGGACCCGGGCATATTACTGGGCAAACGTCAGTGTAGACGGGTTGCCGCATCTCCAAGAGTGGCTTGAGCGTATTGATGCACGTCCGGCTACTCAGCGGGCGCTGGAAATACCAGAGCCATACCCGGCCTTTTTCGGCAAAGGTGATGTCAAACGTCAGGAAGACCAAAATGCAGCAAGGTTCAAAGATAATGAATAGCGGACAGTGTAAGTCGCAACCGGTTTGATGGCTTAACAGATTAATACTTCAGCAGCGAAACCTTTGAGGTTGTTTTCGAATCATGCCTATTATGGGTAATGTTTATTAAAACTTCACTGTGACAAGGTGTTATCTGCTATGCGAAGTCTTCTGGTCTTATTTTTAGTGCTTCTTTCTCTGCCCGTGTCGGCTGTAAATGTTGCCAGCATGAAACAGCGGGCACAAATCATCGATAATATATTGCAGCAGCGGTTTGAGCAGGTTTTGCCTCATCTTATGAAGCGGACCGGTATCGACATGTGGGTAACCATGTCGCGTGAGTACAACGAAGATCCGGTATTGAAAACCATGCTGCCTTCCACCTGGCTCTCCGCACGCAGGCATACCATGCTGGTTATCTATTACCCTGGAGACGGTCAGCCATTGGAAACATTAGCGGTAGCACGATACGCGATGGGCGATACATTTGAAAAAGCGTGGGATAAAGATGCTCAGCCAGATCAGTGGGCGGCATTGGCCGAGATTATCAAAACCCGTGATCCTGACCGAATCGGTATCAATGTTTCAAAATCCTTCGCGCTGGCTGATGGTATGAGCAGTACCGAAAAAGCACAATTCATGGCTGCGTTGCCTGATAAACTGCATGCACGTGTCGTATCAGCACAAGAACTTGCTATTGCATGGCTGGAGACGCGCAGTGAACTGGAAATGACCTATTACCCTCAGTTAGCTGAAATTGGTCATGAACTAATTGCCAAGGCCTTTTCGAATGCGGTAGTTACGCCGGGTAAAACGAGTACTGATGACATCGTTTGGTGGCTACGAGACCAGAGTAAAGCGATGGGGCTTGAAAACTGGTTTCATCCAACAGTGTCAATTCAGCGAGCGACAAAGGGGCAGGAGCAGCGCGACTTCAGTCAACGGCCTGAGGAGAACGTCATACAGCCTGGGGACCTGTTACACGTAGATTTTGGTATTACCTACCTGCGATTAAACACAGATCAGCAACAACACGCATACGTATTAAGGCCTGGCGAAACAGAGCCACCGGCAGGGCTGGTAAAGGCGCTCAAAGCGGGTAACCAACTCCAGGATATTCTTACTGGTAACTTCATAAAAGGCAGAAGTGGAAACGAGATCCTGCGTACATCCAGACACCAGGCGGTTAAGGCCGGCATTACACCGTCTATTTATACGCATCCTCTGGGTTTTCACGGCCACGCAGCCGGCCCTACCATAGGTATGTGGGATGCGCAGGAAGGTCTGCCGGTGGTAGGAGACTACCCGCTCTACCCAAATACAGCGTATTCCATTGAACTCAACGCTACCAGTTACGTGCCCGAATGGGATAAAAAGATTCGCATCATGTTAGAAGAAGATGCATTTTTTGACGGTAAACAGGTTCGCTATCTGGATGGCAGACAGCAAAAGTTCCATCTTATATCGTCTGACTAATCAGGCATCATTTAGCTTAAGCGGAATGCCTAACCGGTAAAACGTTATTTGCATTCATATCCCTGTGCAGACACGGCGCTAACCTTACCTTTGCCACAATGCGCTAATGCAAGCTTTGCATTGTTCTGCACCTTTTGCGCGGTAGCCGATAGGGGGGGCATCAGTACTGGAAGCAGGCTCCTTCGTTACATTAGATGAGCATGCGGTCAGTATAAAAACGCCCATGCAAGCTAATAGTTTTTTCGTTCTGTTCATTGCTTTATCCTCACTGAGGAGTCAGGCTGACACAGCCATGTCAGCCTTTGTTTTATTTACCTTTTTCTTATCACCACTGGTCATCTTACTTCTGGACTGGAAGCTCCATTCTGAGAGCTTGTATCGCCGTTCTTCTTTAAAAGGCTTGTTACAAAGATTCATAGCCATGGCGATTACGAAAAAGCCTAAACGACTTCGAAGAAAAATGAACTGTACGAAATGTTTGTTTTATTAAACTACCGGATGAGACGCGTAACCGTTGTGCAGCTATGCAAGGCTTGCGGAATGAATTGACTATCAGTGCGCGTGATTTCAATGTATCAGTTTTACTGTAGTATGATAGTACTTAGCAAGTTTTGCGGTTAGCAGAGCCATTACTGACAGCGTCTAAAATTAGCGATATTAGGATGAAATTATGACAGCGCACGACAAAATGATAGCCGGTGAAAAGTATTGGATAAACGATCCTGATTTAGTGGAAATACGCTATAAAACACGCGATTTAGTCGATAAAATCAACGCACTTGGGCCGCGCGAAGTGAAGGCGCGCGAGAAATTACTCAGTGAGTTATTCGGACAATGCGGTGAAGATATTCACATCGAAAAACCTGTACGCATCGACTACGGTCACAATATTCATCTGGGCAGTCACATTTTCATCAATTTCAACTGGACAGTATTGGATTGCTGCAAAGTGACCATAGGCAATAATGTGTTTATCGGGCCTAATACATCATTTTATACAGCGCATCATCCTATCGATCCTGAAGAGCGTGCACAGCATATCGGGTTTGCTGAGCCCATCACTATCGGTAATGATGTCTGGATAGGCGGCGACGTTACTATTCTGCCTGGTGTGGTTATTGGCGACAAATGTGTTATTGGGGCCGGTAGCGTGGTAACAAAAAGTATTGCGCCAGGAACCATTGCTGTAGGCAACCCCTGTAAGCCTAAAAACAAAGTTCACTGCTAATCAGTCTTATTCTTCTTACTGGTTGTTGCTGCTTAGAATTACTGCATCGCTTAACGTGAGCGTCAGCGGCATGCACGCTCCGCCTGTTTACCGCAGATCAATCTTCGCATCTTGGCTGTAGTAATATGTAGAAAAATCTAACAGTGAGCCAGTTGATGAAAGCTATTCCCACCATCGTCATCAGCATCGGTTTGTTAGCCTGCTTGAGCGCCCGCGCTGACTATGAGGAAGGCTGTGACGACCCCGAATACCAGAAATTTATGCAGGAAAGGTATGCCAGCTTTGAGGCGAAAAACCGACGCTTACTGGATGAAACATGGCAGAACTACGAAAGAAGCCTCGCCGCTGACGATAATGCATTTCGAACAATCAGTGATTTAAGCCAGCACCTTAAGTTCAGTGCGCAGTTTGACCCGGTTGATGAAGTTAAGGCCAAAATAAATACGGTTTTCAGTCATGTGGATGCGCTTAGTGTCAGGCAACAAATCGCGGGCGATGTTTTTGACAGTTTTGGCAGCGAAAAGCATGCAGTCGGTATCGCTCAGGCGTGGCTGGCTTACCGGCAGGGTAAACAGGAGAGCGCTTTCGATTATCTTTTAAAGTCAATTGAGTCAGGCAACTCGGCAGTACTTGATAGTTTCGGACCGGACTTTAGCCTCATCAGCCAGATTTATCGTGATGGGCACACCGCGCCCGTCATTGCCTATATCAATAAAACCAGGCAATTCTGGAAAGGAGAGCGACCCGATAACTTGCGTTATGTGTGGCTTCAGATGATAGATGCAGGTTGCCCGGTGCAGTTTGATTTTTACGACACCATAAAGGTGAAAGAACTTGGCCTTAGCGTAAGAGATATTAATCAACGTGAAGCATCAGACTATTGAACCAGCGGACACTTTCTCATCCAAGCGTTGTGCATATCTGGCCATAATACATGGTTGTTTTTGCAGGCGTTCCACCAATAATCTTACTCCCAAAGCTGTCGCAAGCTGATGGGAAACGCTGTTCCACCCGAGGCGAGCAAAGCTAACTACCTTTTAGTTCAGTTGTACGCCGTAAATGCTGTTGGTAAAAATGGTGCTGCTATAGGCACAGCCATCCATCAAAATATTGATTCTACTCTTAGAAAATCTGAATAAATTAATAGTCTTGAGGGTTCGTATGGCGCCCCTTTTTGTATTTATCGAGTAGTGAGGTATGAAAAGATATATTATAAATTTATCGCGACACTTTTAGCGTTTTCTACACTGATGTTTTGCGTTTGGGCTTTAATAGCAGGGATCGAAAAAGCACGAGAAATGTTATTTGTAATCACAGTGTTGGCGGCGTGTCTTTCTGTAAAAGGCACTATTCACGAGGTCTGTGCATATTGCAAAGAAATAGGCCGCGATTGCGCAAAATAACCTGAAAAAACAGCCCAAATACAAGTTCTAAGTCAAACAAATAGCCGCACAGTAAACATACGCGAAGGCTATTTATGGCCGACGATGACAACAGGCTACTTTGTTTCTATTAGTCTCACCCAGTGCGGTAGTGCGCCAAGGTTTTTCAGAATAATTTTAAAGCTCATTAGAAGTGGCACCGCTAGCAATACTCCTACAATGCCCCATAACCAGCCAGCTACCGATAACCAGAGAATGATAATAAGCGGGTTCAATTGCATACTTCTGCCCAAAACCGCTGGCGTGATTAACTGAGATTCCAGAATATTGATTCCCAAAAATACTGCAGCAGGCAGAAACGCGGTACTGACAAGCCCGAACTGCACCATCCCTGCCACGAGCAATATGCTGCAGCTGGCTAATCCGCCCAGATACGGAACAAAGTTCATCAACGCAACCAGTGCACCCCACAAGATAGCGTCATCTATGCCCAGATAAGTGAAGACAATAGCGGTTGCTGTACCCAGCAGCGCGTTAATGATGCTAATGGTGACAATATAGGCAGACAACTCTGTCTGGATGTGGTGAACAAGCACCAGTGCTCGGCGTTTGTTCGTAACTATGGGAAAGTCGCGGATAAATACTTTAAATAAGCCGGGACCAAAAACCAGCAGAAAAAATATAAATATAAGGCAGGCAAAGATCTGGGCGAGCAACAGGGGCGCATTACTCAACACTGAGATCGCCATCTCAATACTATTTTGCTTCAATTTATCAGAAACGGTATTTTGTTCTTCCGGTGGAGACTCCGCTTTTTCAGCTTCTTTCTCATCATCATCGTCACCGAACCAGTCGAAAAACGAATCACTCTCTTCTTCTTGAGGTTCAGCGACCGGCTTCTCGGATTCTTCTACCAAGCTGTCGCTAATCTCATTAATTTCCTCAGTAATTTCAGCAGCCATCTTGGGTAAAGCCTGCATCCATCGCTCTGCCGGCTCAGCTAACTGCAGCCCTAAGAATGTGAACGGCGTAAGAAGCAGCACCATCAATGCAGCGGCTGATATTGTTCGTGGGATATAGATTCTTCTGGCAATCGCCACCAGCGGACTTAGCAACAAAGCGACAAACGCAGAGAAAAAAAGTGGTATGAGAAGTGATTTTGCAAGATACAGCGTATAGATGACGGCAAGCAAAAGGAGTGTTTTCAGTACTTTTGTCTGCGGGCCTCCCTTGGGGCTCGTTGTAGAAACTGTCATTTGCTTATTGTTTTCCCGGTACTCAATATCCGAATTACACTCCGCTCAGACACAGCGAAATACCTGCAGTTTTAGAGCGATCAATTTCAATTATACGCCAGAGAGTTTCTGAAGTTCATTGTTTTGTCAGTAACTTAAGGCAAACAACTGTTTATCGCAGCAGGATGGTTTAATACTTAATAATCACAGGGCGTACTCACAACAACATGCCTGATGAGTAGGGGTAAGCCCTAAACGATGCACCTATGAAAAGTGGATATCCAGGCTGTACCTGTAATAGCAAAAAGGAAACTTTAGCTGGCCTTCTCGTGCCTCGTCGACATTGATAGAACTGGACAGGTTTATAACGAAAGTCACTTGCGATTTTTTAACCTGAGTAACGGCCTATTAGGTCAGATACAATTTTCATATAACAAAAAGGTTTCACCGTCAGATTTGCACGACTCATTATGTGTGACACCCTTAGGTTTGAACGATTGTTCAAACCTAAGGGTGTTCTTTAAATGAGGAGTACAGATGACCAAAGTACGAAATAAGGTGTTGTTATCATCAAAGCGGGTTTCTCTGAACCTGGTAACTTACCCGCAAGGCCACAGTGTACTTCGTCACAATGACCCAATGGGAAGCGGGCGCTACTTTAAGCTCAATATTGTGTTGAAAAAAGCCAGTAAAGGCGGTGAATTCAGAGCTGATAAGGTGATCTTCAACCTGTTTAACAGAGTGTTTTTATTTCGTCCCGATATTTATAATTATAGCGTAACTAAGATAGAGCAAGGCCACCGCAAATTGCTGTCACTGGCTCTCCACTTGCCGGACTGATCGATATTGTCAGAGGTCGTTTTTTCGTTTACTCAATAGGCTAACAGTCTTTAATGTGACTACGATTGAATTAATTATTGAAAACGCTTAAGTAAAGCGATGCGAAGGGTGTCTTAGAACAAAAGCAGGCTAGTTACTGTTTATTTGAAAAGAAGAAATGGTGGCCCCACCCTGACTTGAACAGGGGACCTGCCGATTATGAGACTCAAACCGAGCCTTTACCGGTAGTTACTTTATTTACCTTGCAATTACTTATTGTTTCATATAAATCATTGGGTTATTGAGGTTTTGTTATCTCTGTTGCTTAATTTTTTAAGCAATTCAGCGCATTAGATTTTGCGCTCAAAGTAGCACAGAGGTAGCACAGCATGTCAGCAACAAAATTCAGATTTACAGAACAAGCCATTGAGAAACTGTCAGGCTCAGACAAACGAGCTCGATATTACGACGCTCAAATGCCAGGCTTAATCATTGATGTTCTTCCATCAAACAAGAAGACTTTTCGGGTTTATAAGAAGCTTCCTGGCACGCAAAAGCCATTGTCGGTCACTATCGGCTCTTTTCCATCCATTCCCCTAGAGCAGGCTCGTAAACAAGCCAGGAAGGCCATGGCGGACATTGCGGATGGAATGAATCCAAATGATAGCAAACGTCACTTTAGGGCCGCCTCAGTCACGTTAGAAACAGTATACGAAAGCTATAAGCTTTCAAGGAAGCTTAAAGCAACGACATTACGTGGCTACCAGCAGGTGATGGACTGTTACTTTGATGATTGGGCCAAAAAGCGTTTGGCTGACCTCACAGAAACCCGCATCTATCGTCGGCACTGCGAACTGACTAAGCGCAGCCCTGCACAGGCCGACTTAGCTATGAGAACGCTCAGAGCGCTTTTTAACTTCGCCAGAGCTGAGTATAAATCCTCAGACGGCAGAACCTTGTTTCCTCATAACCCTGTTACTATTTTGTCGGAAAAACGTTGCTGGAACAATGTAGCCCGCAAGCAGACACGACTTCGACCCTCACAGTTAAAGCCATTCCTTACGGTTATTAATGAGATGCGTGATGAAGCCATCATTCACAGACAAGACTTTACTGCAACAGTATGTGACTTTGTTGAATTCATGGCGTTTACCGGCCTGCGCAAAACGGAGTTACTTGAGCTGGAATGGAAAAACGTATTTTTAGACGACCAATTATTCTGCTTAGACGATACAAAGAATGGCCATGGACTGGAACTGCCAATCACCAAGCCACTTGAGGAAATTTTTAAGAGAAGAGCTGAGTATCGCGTTTCAGGGTTTGTTTTTGGGGCGGATAACCATCATGGCAGAGTGGTGGAGCCTAAGAAAATTATTAAGCAAATGAACGCGAGGGCTGAAGTCTCTTTTACGCTACATGACCTTCGCCGTACGTTTTGTTCTGTTGCTGAAACAATAGGAGTCGGGACTTATACACTGAAACGACTACTTAACCACAAAACCAGTCGCAGTGATGTTACAGCGGGCTATACCGTGCTTACGGCTGAAGAATTAAGGGAGCCAGCAGATAGGATATGTAAAAGACTGTCGGAATACGCTGGAGATATAAACTGTGGTGGTGAAAGTTCTTTAGAACCACTAAGACTGCAGTTAGCAAACTTGAGTAAGGAGCAGCGGATGGAGCTAATGTCAGCACTAATAATGTAGTAAGAGATATGAAAATAGAGTGGGGTAGTCGAGAGCATCGAGTATTGGTTGAAATAGTGTTGAGGATCTAATTGCACATTTCTAAAAAAGGGGGCGATACCGATAAAAGGTTAGCGCTATCAAGTCTGACATGTTGCAACCCTATATTTTGATTCACACGGAAGAAAAGGTAGAGCTCCGCTATTTGCGATTAATAAGTACCCATTTCCTCGTCTACTCGACGGTTTATCATTGGTAATATGCCTTGCTACTTAGGGATTTACCTCTTTGTAACCAAAGGTATGCGTCTCTTGTTTGAGTTTTTCCCTTAAAGCCGACATTACTGATATAATCGCGAGCTTGGCAACTTTTGGTGCTTTCCACTTTGTTTATGTAAAAGGAAATTGCTTTAAATGAGAATAGTGCTGATTTCCGGCGCTGGATTATCTTCCACGTCAGGCGCACCTACCTACAATGATATTTCGCGTCACCCCTTGTACACGGCATTTACCGAAGCAGATAATGACGAGGCTGTTAATGTGGCTCAACAAATCTCTGAGGAGTTTGACCGTTTCAGGCCTGGTGAAGCGCATCGTGAATGCGTGTTAATTGAGAATGTTTGCTCCCATTTGGGTATTCCTTTTATTCACTACACACTTAATGTTGACACTTTGATCGAGCAGGCAAAGGGCACGGTTACACACATTTACGGTAGCTTACAAAGTCCAGCTTCCCTTGTTGAATATCGCTTCACTCCTCAAATAGATTTGACCGAAGTAGTTTGGCAACCTGACGATATTGTTTTATTTCTTGGTGTTAGTGGGCAAGGCCTTCCGCTTGCTTATATAGAGACTTGTATCGAGTCGACTGGCGGGAAGGTGTTTCATTACAATTTGCAGTACAGTAATGAACTGGTTGGTAGTCAGATAGTCGGCGATTTACTCAATACCTTCTCATGTGCGGAGGTTTTAAGTCATCTCCCACTGACAATAAATATAGCTGACAACGTTGATGGTGATGGGACTGGCGTTGAATTCGCAGAATTCACTGTCAGTGGAAATCGATACATAATTTTTTTCACCCCTTACAACCTAATGACAGTCGGTGGTGATATGTTAGCTTCAGGAGCGCAAGCTCTAGACGTGGAAGACTCTGCTCGGTCGTTTGAGGTCAAGTTTGACTTATCTAAAAACTACGATCAGGGTACATACTTCGACCGTCCACCGAATAACCTTGGTTTCAAGGAAATGAACATTTTAGGTCAGATTCTGCTGGCCTATATTTCCTCACATTATGCTTGTAGTGAAATAAAGCCTTCAATGTATGTTGCAGAAGCACAGTACCCTAAATTGAATGCTTTCTATAAGAGACTTGCCAAGTATAAGGGTGTTAAGTTAAGATGGACGTGTGAGTTGATAGAGAACTTACATAACAGTGATACTGGAGATTTTTATGCCTTTAAACCAAACTCGTAACGTGTCTAAGAGAAAAGTTGCTGGTTTGCGTATGCTTCACAACGCTATCGGCAAAGCTAAGCAAGAAGGCAGAGTCCGCACAAAGACTCGCGCATCAATTAAGTAACATCTTTTACAGATTTCATGAAGTCGACTATATGTCGGCTTTTTTTTCTGATAAAAGTTTTTGGGCTTCTCCCAGTCAATTTTGTTTTTTCTATCCCTACAGCCTTGTTCTCTCAGCATGCTTCATGCGTTAATAAAATTTAAACCGCATAGATAAAATGATGCCTGCGTTAGCAGCTCTTTAGAACTGTGCCAGTTTAACTTTCAGAGTTAGATGAGGCACGACATTTGAGTGTCTACTTCCCATTTTAATGAATTAAAATTTTAGCTAAAGGTGTGATTCCATCCATAGCTTATTTTTTGTGACTCTTAATGAGACACAATGATTTATGCAACATAAGGAGTTTTTGTGCACCCATTCATTAAAGTTATTTTTTTCGCGACGTTTCTCAGCACTCTGTCTGCATGCACTAGCTTCTTTTCTGGAGATGAGCCGGTACCGATTACTTTTGAAGAGCGTAAACAAGTTGAACATGCAGGGCTTTACCT
This sequence comes from Salinimonas iocasae, assembly GCF_006228385.1. Lineage (GTDB taxonomy): Bacteria > Pseudomonadota > Gammaproteobacteria > Enterobacterales > Alteromonadaceae > Alteromonas > Alteromonas iocasae. The sequence continues at coordinate 3,037,774 of NZ_CP039852.1, read as the reverse complement.
CCAAGTTCCCAACTGGAGAATAAATCCGAATAATAAAAAAATTATTTACTATGTCGTTGCTTTCGATGGAACCGATAACGATAAAGATGATATTACAGATGGCTCGACCCAAACAATAGTAGCTCATCTTTTCGATCTGCTTCATGGTGTAAACGGTTACGATGGTAAGTATTACAGTGGTCCGGGCACTCATGGTGGAATAATTAATAGTAGATTTGACGCGGCAAAATGCTTCAGCTGTGTCGAAACAGCGGAACGGGCATTAAATGAACTATCGAAATATTTAGATAATGCTGTTCAGCAGAGTCAAGACCTGGAGTTAAGGGTTCTAACACTGGGATTTAGTAGAGGTGCTGCTATCGCTCGCCATTTCATGAATCAGGTGAGTAATAAATTTCAAACTAGCTTAGTAGTTGACCAGAAAAATCCAGGGGGCGTTTTAGTAAGAACAAGCGGAATACTATACGATACGGTTGCAACGGGAGTAATTGAGCAATTAGATCTTGGTATATCACCTTCTACCGACTTTTTACTGCACTTTATCGCCAATGATGAGACCAGAAGATTATTTCCAGTCGTGAGAGATTTTGACGTAGACTTTTTTCCTTTGCCAGGGGATGTGTCGTTTCTAAGCTTTCATACCTGCAAACCACCAAGAATATCTACTTCAAATAGAATGGTTCAAATGGCTTTGCCTGGAGCCCATTCAGACATTGGCGCTTCTTATGAAAGCGGGCTCGGAGCCTACTATCGGTTGTACGGTGAAATTGCACTTCTTAAAATGGGGTTGATAGAAAAAGATAGATACCAGTTAAAACCTAACATCTTTACTGCTGGTAAACACGATTCAAGAGGTCTTTACGATTATATTGCTGAATACCTGTTTGGTGAAAGGAAAAGGGACGTTACCACTACAAAGTCTGTCCCATTGAAAAAAGAAGAGTACGAACTAGTTAAAACTAGGCTTGAAAAGTTACACAGTCACGAAATAGGTTACTTTAGAGGGAGTACAGATATAGGTCCATTAGTATTCGACCTATATAAAGACGGAGAAAAGCTTGTTGTAGACAAGGCATACGACGAAATTAGCAAGACGGAATTTGGGCATATAAATGAAAAGCCTGCCATCTTTTATTCTTTTCCTCAATCAACAGAAAGTGCTTGGTTACCGTTATCAGAGAAAGTATGGAATGCAATCCCAGACGGTAAAAAATCACGCTTAGAGTTTATATCTTTAAGAAGAAATGGGATAAAACGAGGTTACTTTTTCGTAAACTGCAAGGCAGTAGAGATGAGAGAATAGTGAGTTCTTTTAAATTTGAATAATTAAGAGTTTGCTCATACACATAATCTGATGTTCAGTAAAAGATAAATAAATAAGAATTAAAAGATAACTAATAGCGGCTCTCTACAGCCCAAGTATAGCAAGAACTTCACAGGCGATAGAACTTTTTTGATACACAATGAAAACTTTTTTCGTACGTGGATAAGTCGATTTCAAACTTTTCTGGTACACAAACAGAACCTTTTTCGTACCCACTGCGAACTTTTTTCGTACACACAGTATCTGTATGCTAACTGAGCATATGAAGATACAGCGTTTAATCTGGAGGGCGCCTATAAGGGCTCTTTACTTATTAGATTGTTTTCAACCAACTATTTACCGCGTTTATATCAAACGCCTTAGCTCCGTACCCAATAGATAGTAAGCTGTCAGGTAATAGCTCATCAAATTTCTCTATGTGCTTTTCTGGTACTTGCAGTGCTAATTCGGTTTCCGACATTAGTATCTCAGGCTTTAATTTAAGCAGCGATGATCTAACTTCTTCTAACGTTGATTTTTCTATCTCAATAACGCCCGCATAGGCACCAGCTTCATACCCCTCTCGAATTAACAAAGCCACGATGGTGTTCACTGTTTTGTCACCTAGCCAAGGGAAAATGTACGTGATACTCCCAACTTGAAGCAGTCGTTCATTAGGAAGGTTTGCATCTCTAAAAAAATTGACGCTCTCATGAAATAACCCATTAGCAGTTACATCAGCAAAGTCGATCTTGTTGCCACCAACAGCAATGCGGTAATCACCTTCAACCAAGATTTTGAACATCTCTTGGCGCACAACGTCATGCACGTGCATGCCACCCCCACCAAACTTAGGCGGCTTACCTCCTTTGGCATGTTTTACGTAGATGGTTTTCTTGTCACTGTCTATGTCGCTAACTTTCCAACGCTTACCTCCGAAAACTATGTTCTGACCGACCAACACTAAAGAGTCGATGGGAAGTGTTCCGAGCGTTTTTGCTCCGCTGATAACTCGATACTCTTCTGGGGTTTTGAAGACCGCATAAAAGGAATAATGACTTGAAAGCTTTTCACCTAACAGCCCCAATACTAATTCTCCATTCTCTAATTGAGTTATGAGCTCTGTCCTACCCATATGAACTAGCAATGCCTTAAAGTCTTCGCCATTAACGTTCTGGAAAGGCCCTTCCTTACAAAGCAAATTAAATAGCTGGTCGGCCCTAATTCCACCCCATTGCGCGATCACAGCGAGAATTTGGTGTAAGAGGGTAGAGAAATGGTATAGCGAAGTATCAGCTGGCTCATACCACTTACTGCCAATAAGTAGTCTGATCATTGCCAATGACTGAATTAGTTCTAACCTAAGTTTATCGATAACACTAGAGTCTTTGGTCAATTCATCCTCTGATATGAGCATGCGAAGAATCGATGGTCCCCCTCTTCTTCCTGAGCGGCCCATTCTTTGCCGGAGGCTAGAAATAGAGTGAGGGGAAGTTACTTGAACCACTGAGTTAACTTTGCCTATATCTATTCCCAGCTCAAGAGTCATCGTACATATTGCAGTTGTTGGATACTGCTCTTGCTGTAGTCGCTTTTCCAAACCTTCCCTCAAGTCCTTCGATAGGGAACCGTGGTGAGGAAAGAACTCATTTGGTACGGTATTGTCTTCACAGAAGTCTGCCAGTGTTGCAGCAAGGCTTTCAGTACGATTTCTACTATTTGCAAACACGAGATGGTTTCCGCCTCTACAAAATCTATATAAGTCTTGGCAAATTTTATATTCTGCATCGATAGGAAGATTTTCATCCAGCTTTACAGGGTTTACATACCCTTTGACTTGCACTTTTAATGTTGATGTTGACCGAGAATCTTTGATTATCTTGCAAGGCATAGAGTGATTTGGACGAAGAGACGAAGGCACTTTTTCTAATTCACCCAGTGTGGCGCTTAATGCCACTCTTGGAATAGGCTCTTTTAATCTTCCAAGCAAGTGCTCGAGTCTATGTAGTAGGGAGAGTAGATGATGGCCTCGTTCTGTGCCAATAAATGCGTGAAACTCGTCGATGACTATATATTTCAAATTATAAAAAGCAGATTTCATCCAACCTGAATCCCTAATGAGCAAGGACTCTAATGATTCAGGCGTAATTAGGACTACTCCTGATGGCGATGACTTCAACTTATTTTTTCGGCCCTTAGGGCTATCGCCATGCCAGGGCGTTACTGTTATATCTAATAAGTCAGATAGGCTCTCTAATCGCCTGTCCTGGTCGTTTATAAGTGCTTTGAGTGGGCTTATATAAAGTATGCCGATTCCGTCTTCCTGGTCTACTACCGTGCTAAGAGCTGGTAAGAAGAACGCTTCAGTTTTGCCGGCAGCTGTTGATGCGCTTATTAGTACATCTGTTTTTTGAGAAAGTATTGGTTCTATAGCGCAGCACTGAATTTCCCGTAAGCTAGTCCAACCTTGCTTAAATATCCAGCGCTGAACCCTGATATCTAATTTTTCATGTTCATTAATCATAGTTTGAAGTCAGCAAGACCATCTTCATCGTCTTCGGTCTCTAGCTCTACGTCGGAAGGTTTTTCTTCCTCAATGGCAACAGATGAAAGTAGACTGCGCCAATCAATTTCAGGGTTTTGATCGATTACCGCAAGCATGTCTAAAAATGCTTTGATGGTATTACGTGGGGTTTTAAAGTAAGCATCTCCAATAGTTTGATTACAATGTCTGAGGAATGCTTTTAGTGATTCATCCGGAACAAAGTATTTATTTTCATCACCTTCGGCAAATACATGTCTTAGATTTTTTAGCAGAATATAAAGCTCTTCCGGAGTTAAACTAGCTAGATGCAACGCTGGAGATGAGTAGTCGATAACACCAGCTTGTTTCGCAAAACTGTTATCGGCAAGTCTTGATTGAAGAGCCTCATAGCTATATAGCCCTTTTCGTGGATCAAGTAGAAACTGGGGAGTGCCGCCAAGCAGAAATCCAATATGTTCAGCTGATCCCTGCAAACAGTCATTCAATATTCGCAAAATCTGCTCGTAATTAGATGTTCTGGCTGTTGTGTTATTTAACTTATACAGATTTACCATTTCATCCAGATTAACCAATAGGCCTTTGTAGCCAGCTTGTCGAACAAATAAACTCATTAACTTCAAAGCGTCATAGAAAGAAGCATCTGAGATAATTGTCCTTACACCTAAGTCCTTGCGAGCATCAGTCTTGGTAGAATATTCAGCACGTAGCCATTTTATTGCATTAGCTTTCAATGTTTCATTATCTTGCTCATGCCCTTCCCAATACGCTTCAATAACCTTGGCAAAATCATAGCCACCAACAAGTTCAGAAAGTGAAGAGAGCTTTTCGTGAATAATGTTATTGATACTTTGCCCAGTAGAATCTGACTCCTTTATCGTTTCTGATATAAATTTTTCAACGACGCTGGTAAGTGCATTTCCATCAGGCCTATTGCGAGTAGACATACTTCGCATAAGCTCAGAGTAAAGGTTTCGCGCTTGACCAGCGGAGGCGTGGATGCGTCTGTCAGGGGATAAGTCTGCGTTGACTGCTACTAACTTGTGTTCTAGTGCAATTGCTCTTACAACACTTAAAAAGAATGTTTTTCCCGATCCATAATCTCCGACAATAAGCCTGAAAGCTGCCCCCCCATCTGAAATACGCTCAATGTCCTGTATAAGGGCCTTTAGTTCGTTAACCCGCCCAACTTGAATATGCTGGATACCAACTTTAGGCGTGACCCCTGATTTAAGTGATTGTATAATCGCGTCTCTTTCTTTCGCACGGATTCTTTTTGCTGCCATTTTTTTATCCCTTAAGTTCTTCGACTATCTCGGTATCAACATAAATATCACCATCATCATCCAGTACCGGCGCATCAACCTTCTCATAAGCCCAGTCGTTTATTGTTTCCAGTGCTCCGTCTATCATCAGATTTAGATTGGCACACAATTCTATGATTTCTTTACGAGACCATGATTCTCTTTCAATCAACATATCGAAAAGTTTGTTGTGTGGAATATCCAAACCGTTCTGAGACTCGCTAGAAAGCACGTTCGCTTCGACTTCAGGTTCGTCATCAACTGCAAAGATACTTTCCAAAACACTTTTAGCGTCTTGAGTGTCGCTTTCATGAACGGCTAAAACACTTTCATCTAAACTGAAAGTATCTTTAGTGGCGGTAGTGCGTGTACTTACATTCGATACGGATCGCTTAGTGGATGCGAATGCATGAATGTCGCTTGACACAAGTGATTTGTCTAAACCCAAGGACGCGTACAACTTTTCAATTTGTTTTATTTCAGATGAGTCGATTTTCCCGTCAGCAAGTGCTATTGAAAGAATGAATCGTTTTAAATATTCAACTTGATCAGTTAATAGTGTGCTGATCCTTGCTTTCAACCCTGTGCTGTTGGTTGGAGTGTTTAAGCGCCAGATAAGATATGCATTCAATGAACTCTTTTCAGAAGGTGACAGGTTGTCGTCATGTCCAATTAGGTTTTGAAGAGTGAGCTTTTCGTGTTCGTCTACCGTGCCATCGATAGTCGCAACCATCGCTCCTAAACGGATTGCCAAACTTGTTTGATTAAATGCTGCACTTGGCTCAAAAAACTCACCGTGGCCTGGAGAAAATAATACTATTTTGTCATCCAGCTTGAATTTTGTATGGTGAAAGCGTTGATCGGGAGCGATTCCTATATCAGCCTTAGAAGCTAAGTTGATCAGTAGCTCGTTTTCCTTTTTATTGCAGGACTTGGGCAGAGGCATTCCAGTTTGAGACCAAAATTCTTTCACAGTGGCGAGCCCACCATGAGATTCAATCACACCCTTTGCCCAAGCCCTAAATGATTCTATAACTGGAGAGTTAGATTCGTTAGCCAACTCCCTGGGTAAAAGCATTAATGCAGCAATATCATCTTTTGAAGTGTCAGCTTTGCCCAAGTATCGACTGTAGCTGCTCAGCTCTTCTGTACATTGCTCAGCTATCGGAATGATTTTTTTTATGGGTCCTTTAAGAATGCTTGGATCTGGCAGCTCATCTAATTCTAGGTCAACAGCATGAATACCATTACTCGACGGGTGATAAGAAAGTCGAAGCTTTGTTTTGTTGGGTTTGACATTAATTCCTTCGCCAAATTTTTCTTTAAATCTGAGGGTGAATAACTGTTTGAATTCTCCCTCACACCTCCTTGCAGGGGTCTTCATCGAATATTCATAAGTATCCTTTAGCCACTCAAGAGATAAATTATGATTTACAGGATCACCTTTGACTACCGTTTCTGCAAGCTTTACTTTAAACGCCATTGCGTTATTCGTTTCGGGTATCTCATCCAATCTGTTTTCGAGTAAAGTCGGCCTCAGCAGAGCCATCAGCTCTAGAAAGTTCGACGAATAATTTTTAAATGAGCGATTAGAGTCGAAAATCTTTTGAAGCCTTAAAACTTCATTAAAAATAGCGGTGAACTCACTGTCTGGCACAAGAGCTTTTGACCTGCCTTCTATGACTCTTCTTTCAAACCCATAAAAATATATGAAGACATAACCTATTGGGGTTTCTGGATCTGAACGGTCAGATGCTAGCCAGCTCAGGTATGCCCCCCTACAGTCTTTTGATAGTGATGCATAACTGGGCCAATAGCCTAGTGAATCATCTGTATAAAGATAAGAGTTTGACTTTGATGCGGGACGTTTCTCATCTACTAAGGAAGGCTCAATTCCATAGCCGTCCAATGAATCCATGACTCCGCCAAAGTAATAAAAGCCGCGAAGTACTTTTCGACCGTTTATATTTAGCTGCTCGTTCTCTTTGATCCAACGGCCTTTTGTTTTGTTCGGAGATTTCTCTGGTTCCTGACCGAAACTTGTACGTATTGTGAACGTAGCAAAGTCGTCATCATCATATTCATCATTTGACGACGTTACTTTGATCGAGAAGTCATTCTGTTTTTTGTTCCTCAATGAAGCATTATTTGATTTATTATAAGTGTTTGTACTTGAGTTAGATGAGCTTGTGCCTGAAATAAGCTTATATAAAACATAAATAACAATAGCCGCGATCAAAAATTCCATTTACCACATCCTTTTTTATTTCCTGCCAGCATAAACTGAACTTTTTTCGTACACAACAATATGTGTTTTGTGGCACTAGTATTTTTGTCGAATACATTCTATTCCATAAAATCAGGCTACAGATTGAACAGCAGTGGATCCACTTCTAAACGCTATTCCTGTATCCGTTACTTTAATCAAGCTCGTAGGAAGGCAATGAACAACATGCCCCAACGCCTTTATGACACGTTGTTTGAATTCGTAAAGGTTTTTGCAGCGACAACGTTCAGTAAATAGCACAGCTTCAAGGGTGGACCATAGGATAAACTTGTTTATTTTGCTTCCCTGTTGATTCATCGAGTAATTTTTCATGTTCAAAAATAGGTATAGGTCGATCCCCAATGGAGATTTGAGCTGGTATAGCAGTTGAAAGGCTCTGAAATCGACTGGCATTGATTTTTTGACATCTTTTAGCAAGAATGGTTTGGCTTCCTTCTCGTTAGAGATTTCTGCTGCCGTGAACCGCTCATCGTTGAAGATCTTCATATCGAGAGCCGAACGGAAACTAGAGTAGAAACTGGTTAGTTGGCGAGAACCACTTTGATCTTTGCCTACAACATCAAGAAATACCTGTCGTTGCGACTTGCCTAGCTCTCCCTCAATTGCTTTTTCTATTCCTGTGGTATTTTCAAGCTTTTTGAATTGAGTCTGCCAGTAACAAATGCTTATGCGGCCAAATGTGCCGCTCGGAATGCCGTTCTTGCATTCTAATTTTAAAGTGCGTCTGGCATTTTCTTTTTTCGCCGAAGTTATCGATGCGATTTGCTTTTGGTGCAAAGGCAGTAGTACCGGATCAATCAGCACCGTCGGGTAGTACGCTATATATTTTTTGGGGACATCTTCGCAAAAAGATAACTCCCGGATTAGTTCGCTTGCGGACTTCATTAGATATTTACATCCTATACGCAAACTAACCGCTTGTTTTCTGGCTATCTATCCAATTGTCAAAATCTTTGGAAGGAAAGAGTAACTTCCCATTCATCTTTATGTAGGGGGGGACTGGGTTTTGCTCACCATACACACGGTTTCTGTATATGCGATTGTATATAGTTCTTTTACTTGAGCGGAGTATGACCGCTACTTCTTCCAATAAGTAGAAGTCAGGCTTTGTTTTCAAGTGTCGGTTCATCACAGTAGTTACCTCTGTTCACTGGTAATGTTCAATGCTTACCGATGAAACTACAACGTAATGACCAACTGAGTGGACGAAAAGCTAGGGCGAGTGATTCAGGGTTTTACTGGGACAAAAGAAAAAATTTGTGTTATGGAGATGGTATCTAAGAGGAGAGCGATTTGGCATGCCAAATCGGAAATCTTCATTTTTAGCCTAGAAAGTACGCTACTCTTTATCGGTATGAGTATGAAAAAGCCAGGCGAAAAATGCGACACAGCAAAGAATCATTAGGCTACTCACTATTACAGGGAGCATGAGTTCATTTTTCCTTGTTCAATGGCTTTAAAAAGATCGTGCTTAAGTTTGTAATAGCGACGGGTAGTTCGAAAAGCCAAAACCATTAATACCCAAACCTGAAACCATTCATATGTTGTCATGTCAGCCTCGTACTGATTTAGTGCCTGTTTTTCATTAGTCAAAAAAGCCCGCTCAAAATTAGGCATGCCTAATTATTATAGATAGGTATCGTAAAGCTCGCCTCGCGCCTGAGCATCCTCAGCCTCTTCACGAGTCATGTGCTCACCATCAGCGATAACATTTCCCATACCATCATCCAGCTTATCCAATTGTTCATTTCCTTTGCTGTCTGTTCCATCACTGCCTAAAAAGGCACTTACGACGAATAAAGCGACAACCGCTAAAATCCCTAAAAAACCTTCGAATCCCATTTTTACCTCCACGCTCAATTTGGCATGCCAAATTGATGGCTAAGTATTCCTTAGTATCTAGGTGCTATTAAAGCTAAGAAAATCTTAGTTTTCAATAGCAGATGTCGTACACCAATTGAAAGCAAATGATGGTTCGCCGTTCCCAATACGGTTAAAACAGGCAAGAACAAGGGTAGGGCTATCCCAAAAGCAATTAGGGATACTGGCAGGGATGGACAATTTTGTAGCGTCTGCGCGCATGAACCAGTACGAGCGTGGTGTTCATACACCAGACTTTAAAACGGTGTTGGCCTTAAGCGCAGTGCTTAACGTGCCCACTGCATTTCTGTTTTGCGTTGAAGATGATTTAGCTGAAGCGATATTAGAGTTCCATCAAAACAGACAATAGCGAAGTATAGCGAACTCAATGATAAGCTTTCTCATGCTTTCTATATTTTCATCTTTTATGCCCGCTTGCCTGGTGAATTTCGCTAAGAACCCACCCGTAAAACAGAGGCATCATGAGCAATATCCCTCTCTTTTATTCGGGCGCTCCGCCGCCCGCTATGTCGAAGTCGAAAAGTCGCCTTCAACATAGCGGGCGTCTGGGTTCTGGCGCTTACACGCAGAAATTTATTTGCAGATTGCATCCTGATTTATATGTAGGTAATCTTTAAATCACTAGCCCGTTCGGGCAACGAAAAAAGTCGGCGCACTCCAGCTGCCGTTTCCACGTAGTGAGGCACCCTCACGTCTTTCTAAATATATGTCATGCCGCGCCGCATTTTCGGCGTTCAAGTTCGGCGCTTAGTTGCTGCCGTTTCTATCTATTTTGATTTTTAAATCCCAGGCGAGATCGGTCCGAGCCTTGCGTTATGCGCTAAACAGGGGCGAATAGGCTTAAGTGTCGCTGAGCTGATTACAGCCAGTTAATCTTACAACCTAAGGAATGACATAATGTTTAATGAAGTACATGAAGTGTCTCAGCTCAAAGCCGAGACCCGACTAATCGCCAGAAAGCGGCATAAGCCGTCGAAGCTAGACAAGTACAGTGTTCACTTACGTAAACTCTATGAAGAGGGCGCAAGTAAAGCGGAGCTTCAGCGCTGGCTTGTTCGTAGAGGTGTTGTAGTAAACTGGACCACGGTGAAACGTTGGCTGGACAGAAATGCCTAAGTTCGCTAAAGCGGAAACGCAGGCGGAAAATGTCGTTAAAGGGCTGACAAAAGCAAGAATTATCAAGTCATATGGTACAGCCCGTAATTACGAACAAGCTCTTAAGACTGTAGCCAAGTGGACAAAGGAAAACAAAGTAAACGGGCTTCAGTCACTGACACCAGACGTTGCCAGGTATTACCTTGAATACCGAGCGGAAGCTGTAGGGCAGAAAGCTCTTGATATGGAGCGCCAAGCCATTCAGGCAATGATGCAAATGAATGGAAAACTTCCCCCTAAAACAACCTTATATCGTGTAAAGTCAGAGCTGGAAGAAATTAAAAGGTCCAGAGCCTACACGTCGGCGCAGGCTCAAGCAGTATCCGAACATCAAACTGACACACATCAACTTTCCACTCAAATAGCATATGCTGCTGGATTAAGAGCACATGAGCTTCTGACGCTTGCCAGAGCTGAAGAGCGAAACCCTGACAAACGTCCCGCTTTAAACTCGAAATGGGCAGGGCGAGAAGGGCAGCTTTACACGGTGCAGGGTAAAGGCGGGTTGATTCGTCACGTACTACTACCTAATGACCTTGTCGAGCAACTCGAACAGCGCAGATTTGAAAACCCAGTAACCGTCAAAGATCGGAAAATTAATTATCTCCAGCGCTATGATATTGGGGCAGGGAAGCGATGGTCAGACTCCTTCAGCAAAGCATCAAAACGCACTTTGTTCTTCTCTACAGGCGCGCATGGGTTGCGACATAGCTATGCGCAAGAACGGATGCGTGAATTAATAGCTTCAGGGCTTAGGCGATCTGTTGCTCTGGAAACTGTTTCACAAGAGATGGGGCATTTCCGGCCTGAGATAACTGAAGTTTATCTAATATAGCCGGGAAAGTTAATAAATACTCCCAGAACAAGCCTATAGTAATTCGTATCGACATTTACATTTTGCTACTGATTTCCCCGACTGATCTGAAAAGCAACCGAAAGTAGTGCTAAAATCGGTTAGCGGATCTAATATACACGCTCCGATTTCATCGTCTACCAGCTATCGCATTCTCTTTTCAATCAAATTTCTTGCGAAAGGTATTAATATCTCATCATTTATCAATCGGTCACCGAACGTTGAAAATATACGGACATCGTCTTCTGTCAATATTTTGGGGTGTCTAATATTTCTTAAGGGGTAAAGAAAAAAGTCATTATGATGTATTACTGGATACCCATATTGGCCGTATTTTTCTCTTCCGCCTCGATGGTTTCTGCTAATTGTTATGCTGGTTAATAAGTATTCAATATTTTGGGCGACGCCTTCGCCCAAATCGAAATGCCTTATCCAGGCTCCAACTAATTGAAGATATTTTTCACTATCGTAGTGAGCTCTTTTTCCTGCATCAATGTCATTCTTCACAAGCAAATAATAGCTGTTCACTAAATCAGTGACTTTGTCTTTTATGAACTCTTCTTCTCTATCAGTAAAGCGAATTATTAATATACCAAGGGAAGAAAAAACAGAATGCTGCCATTCGGAAGGGACTCTTTCAGACTTGTAAAATTGAGAGGTAAGGTCTTGTAGTTTATCAGTAATTAGCTCTATCAACATTTGCTCTGTAGAAACCAGTTCTACATCAAAACCAAAGTTTGCCTGCTCCTGATGATCCATTTCATCGTACTCATTGAATTTAGTGGGAAGGCCTCTTACAACCAAATAAAGTACTTCAAATAGCGCGTGTAAATAATAATATGATGTATAGATATTTTGTCTTAGCGAAAATGTAGCCATTTCATGAATTTTTTCGATTATTTTTCTTAAGTCAGAAATCGCCACACGGTAAGAATAATTTCCAGAGATATCCTTATTTGCAACTACAAAAAATATCTCTTGCATACAATTTTTATCGGCGGACGTTTTAGTAAGAGCTATATTCAAAGGGTCGTTTAACGTTAGCGATCCTGATGAATCGACTGCTAAGTAAAGTTTCGATAGATCACATATAAGATTAAGTGTCTCTTCGAATGCATCCTGGTGGGTGCCTCTCAATGTGTCTCGAAATACACTGAGAGTCATTAAATTTTCCATTAATTTACTTAAGCAGGCACCTGCTAGCTCTTTGTGATAAGCGTCATTCAACTGTGTAATACATAAGGCATAGACTTTCTTAATTGAAGGTAAATAAGTTAGCGTGATTGCATCCGAATCATTAAACATAATTGAGGTTTTTGCCAAGTCGGACATTTTTCCAATTGATGCATGTGCAGCAGTACTCCTAGTCAGTGTGTGAGTATGCTCAAAACACTGAACTAATAATCCCATCCAAAGCGCTGTTGTAAAGTTGTTGGAGTTCCCTGGATGCCCATCTTCAACTAATTCTCGAGGTATATTACCAATGCTGTAAGTTAATTTAGCAATATTGCCAACTGAACTAGTCAAATTAGAGATTAAATACTGGTTAGGAATCTTTGAAGTGGACTCTACAAGAGCACAAAATTGGTAGTTTAGATATGTGAAAACTTCATCCTCGCTACTAACATAATATTTTCGTTTTGCAGCGTAAGCTTCCATGGTTGCTTCTATTGAAATTAAACTAGAAATAAACACATCATGCTGCCCTTCCAGTGCCGCCTTATTAGCGATGCCAAGCAAAGCACCAATTGACTCCATTGCTACGTCATAACCTTTTGATGGCGGAGTAATTAATTGAAAGCGGTCTTTGTTTCTAAAGTCTAATCCTAAAAAATTTAATGACCTCCAGAAATATTGATAGACCTGAGAATTTACTTTTATAGGTGGTAGCATTACGGTATTAATTCGCTTTGCAGAGGCCACTCCGAAATATCTAACAGCGCGGCTTTCACTTAAACCCGCTTTCGCTACCATTACTGTGAGCAAAAGCCCTACAAGCATCATAAAACCAATAGCAGGAAGGATCAGGCTCTCAATTGACTTTGGTGCTCCAAAGTTATGCAACAAGAACGGAGTAGATAGACCGATAACAGGATATAGTGCAAGTAACTTAAACGACCTATGACTGGCGACTGTTTGTGCTACAACACCCGAGTATTTACTGTGCACTTGTTGCATCATAAAGCTGAATAGGGCTACCTGAGACGCTAGAAGACCAGAAGCCGTCGTTATTGCCATTGTTATTGATGAAGAATATTTTCTCCCTTGATACAGTTCAGCTGATGCCCATCCATCAACGCCAGTCAATGACGCTTCAAGTATTAACACAGATGTAGCTAATAATACCGCCAAGCTAAGCCAAAAATATTTAGCTAAATAGTCTGCAAACCAATACTTCATAGCAAGAAGCCTAGTTTTTACTATTACGTGAGCGTACTTTTTTATATAACTTCTTTTTCGTTTCTTCGATTCATGAAAAATAATTATCATCCCTGCTGTTAGCAGTAGCCCATATCCCAGAAAGTTGTTGGGTCTCGAGCCTTCTAAAAAACTCATGCCAATAATAATCAGGATAAAAGCAAGTGCTGCTATTAATAATGATGAAATGTGATGGGCAGCTGAAAGATAGTCGTCATTTTTCATCGAGAGTATTATTTTTTCGCTATCCTTGGAAATTTCTCTCTCTTGAGCTTGTTTGATGTGTTCAAACATTAAATTAATCCATTTTTGAGGCTTTAAAGATTTTTTTGAATTTTATGTAAGCGTTAATTGAAGTAAACGAAATTGCAATAAGATAAAAGCCTATAAAAATTTGAGTGAAACCTAATATTTGGCTTTTATTAACTAACGCTTGCTCACCTATTAAAATTGCATAGAGGTAATACAGCCCACCTATGATAACGGCGTACAGAATGGTGAAGAGCAAATCAATCAAGGTGTAAGCAAAAACGTTACTTAAAACCCCTTTGATGTAGTGTTTGTAATGAGTAGCGCTCAATGTAAGCTCCTCTAATTTTTACTATGTGCTTGAAGATTTTTTCTTAAAGAAGGAGTTAATATATCATCGACTCTAAATTTAGAACCACTGATTTTGCGTAGGTTCTCATATCAACTCTTTGTATCTTCTTTGTTTTAGGGCGTAAAGGAAGAACAGTGAAGTTACTTAATTCGGGATTTTCACCCGCTATCGTTTAAGTTTCGCTTGATCTGGCAGAGTACTTCGTAGGCATCTGACTGTCAGATGAAGTTGAACCTATACCAACTAATAATCTATTAAAGGAAGTGGACATTACCAACAAAAAAATGCCTAGCGGTATAATACAGTTGTCTAGAAACAAGCCCTATAAGAAATAATATAGAGTATTTTGGTTTTCATCCAAGGCTGGGTGTTATACTAGCAAGTAGCACAGAGGTAGCACCAACCGAATCAGGTTAGTAGTAACTATCGTTGAAACGTAAGAAAAATGGTGGCCCCACCCTGACTTGAACAGGGGACCTGCCGATTATGAGTCGGATGCTCTAACCAACTGAGCTATGGGGCCTGAGGATATTCTGGCTGCGCACGATTGCACCCATCCAGTGCCGCGAAGTATAAGCAGTTTTTTGTGGGTTGTCACCCGCTCAAGGTGGGTTTTTTATCGTTTGGGTGGCCAGTTGCTCATTTAAGCATCAATCGGTAACAGCCTGGAAGCAGGTTTGTTTTATCTGTATACTCTTGCGAAAGGGGAAGGCTTTGCGCAGCCATCGGGTTAAAGATAAACTGCCAGGCAGGATTAATCATTTAGCTACGGGTTTTATGAATCACTCTGTTGGGTTCGGCGCGCTTGTACTTACAACGCTTATTATTGCTGGTTGCGGGTTTTTGAGCCCTTCAAAATTACCGGGGGACATACCGGTGAGGTTTTCAGATTTACAGTCGGCTGAAGATTGCAGTCATCAGATTAAGCTTGATAATAAGTTATGGGATGTCGACTATCTGGCATTTTATCTGTCCGAGCCCAGAGTCAAAATTGATGGCCGTTGGCAGGCCCTTTCATTTATTCCCAACGATTACCAGTCCCGTACCGTTTCATTATTAACATTTACTGATAGCTGTAAGACGCAAAAGAGCCCGGTCACCGTTCAGATTGATGCTAACGAGAAACTACTGCAAAGAGCATCGTCCATTCGTTTTACGCTCGGCTTGCCATTTACTGAGAATCACTTGCTGGAAGACAATGCAGCGGCGCCTGTCAATCATACCGCCATGTTTCAGTCTTTGCGTGTTGGGCATTCTTTCATGCGCATAGAACTCAAGCAGGTTAGAGACCCGTCTTCACTATGGTCATTCATGCTGGCGAGCGGTCAGTGTGATGCGCCTGCTGATGATAAAGCGCCAACCTCATGTGCAAAGCCTAACCGGGTAACGGTTGATCTGCCAATAAAAGCCAATGTGGAAGACTTACGGCTGTCAGCCTCGCTCAGGGAGATCGTGTTTCGGGCAATGCAAAGAGAGAAAGCGTCATGCAACCTGGGTGAGGATTCCTCTCAGGAATGCACAAAAGTACTGCGTAATTTAACCAGCCGGGAATGGATAAGGTGGGACGCCCCGCATCAGGAGTATCTGAAACAGAACTAAGATAAATTATTTAATGATAGTGATAAGTGCAACGCCATGGTTTCTTTGCTATCTTTGGATTTTTATACAACTAACCTGATTGCCAGCTTGTGCGGAGAACAGAATGACAGAAAAGCCCTTTCTGGTAAGCGGTCGTAACACAATAATTCACAAGGTTAGAAAGTACGACTTGCTTATAATGAATGGTGACGAGAAGCCACCAGTATTAGTAACCTTTCGTGGTCTGAAACAATACGAAGGCAAAGTGCCTGAAAACAAGCGCGATGCGAAGATGATGGATATGGAATTGGTAGATATTACTACCGGCGAAGTATTCGGCGATGAGAAAACGTTGTTGTTTATTCAAACCTTGAATGGCAAAGAATACAAAGTAGACTACAGCAAAGTAGGTACGCCATCCTTTATAAAAATTCATCAGGACAGCTTCTTCTGATAAATCCGGGCCGGGAAGTCCGCTGGTACTTCCCGACTTTTCTGAGACTTTTTCTGACTTCCCCATACTCCCTTTACATCCCGTGTATTGAGCCTGTCTTTTCGAATGTACTTGTTTCGAAGGCTGTTACAAAGTATGTCACTCATGCGATAAACAGCACCCCAGTCCGACCGTTTATCCCCGAATTTTTTGTTTTTGTCGCACAATCTCAAATACTGTCGGTTTAACGAAACCCGCATAACCTTCTTCGAATAATTCACTACTTTAACAGTACACCCGACGCGGTGTCGGGTTATCTGGAGAAGAGCGATGAAAAACGTAAAATCATGGGCAAGAACAGCAGCGACCGTAATGTCAGTTTGTGTGGTTGCAGGTGGTATTTCATTTAGTGCTAATGCCAGTTACCCCAAATACCTTGAATCAGACCTGGTAAAAATCTGTACCGCAATCAGAGACAACAAATCGTTTCAGCTGCACATGGCGATAAAGAAAAGCGGGCTGACTTATCGTGCGGTAGAAAAAGGTTTGGTTTGTGACAGCATGGACATTCATACCTTTGCGCAGGTGAATAAAGCCGACGCAACTGGTGATTTGCTTGCCCGCAGACTAAAATATGACCGTACCCTAACGGCTTCTCGTTAATCATGAAAACATCTTTGTCAGTGTGGGAGCAAAAGCTTGTTTCTTACCAACAGGTTATTGCTTCTGCTGACCCTGATGATACCCCGCTTCAAGCTGACGACAGCCAACCGGCGCTCACCACGCTTTCCGCTTTCTTATTATTACGGCCCAATAATGTAGCTACTCAGCTTCAACATTTGTTGGCGTATCATCCTGATGTTCACGCGGTACAACATGTAACTTCTGATGCTGAAATTATGCCGGATAACCAGTACACAATATGTGTATGTGAACCAGCGCATGCGACCAGGTTATCTATGCAGTTTACGAGCGCCAGACTGCAGTTGGTGGTAGTGGGGAGCAACAATGCTGATGCACTGAAAGCGTTTGAATGTGGAGCTGCAGCATTTATTCATCTGCCACTGCGAGAGCAACACGTTATGCAGGTGGTTAGTGATATATCAGTCAGGTTGCAGGAACATATCCAGCGGCAGCGAATCAGACATTTACTGGAAAATATGATGCTGAAGCTGAATATTGCCCCGGATGAAATCGCATCATGGCTACGTTCACGTTTATCGCAGCGCGCAAAAAAACGGGTGAGTTTTCGTAGCGACAATGCCTGGTGTAGTCTGGCTTGCGAAGACATTAACTGGATTCAGGCTGCCGGCGACTACATGTGTATTTATACTTCGGGTGAAAATTTTGTGGTCAGAACAACGTTGGCTGATCTTAGCCGCAAGCTGACAGATGATACCTTTCAACGCGTGAACCGTTCAGAGCTAGTTAACCGGCACTTTGTCAAAATGGTTGAGCAATGCGCCAACCGGGTTGCTTACGTGGTGCTTGATGACGGTACCCGGCTTAAAATAAGTCGTCGCCACTTCGCCGGTTTCTGGCAATATAATACGTAATATCCCCAC
Organism: Salinimonas iocasae; assembly: GCF_006228385.1. Classification (GTDB taxonomy): domain Bacteria; phylum Pseudomonadota; class Gammaproteobacteria; order Enterobacterales; family Alteromonadaceae; genus Alteromonas; species Alteromonas iocasae. The sequence goes on along the minus strand of NZ_CP039852.1, from coordinate 3,019,854 downwards.
GCTAAGACTGGTACTGCCATTGCACCTTCAGTAGGATGATACCATCACTATCTGGTAGCAAGGACATTATGCCTGCCTTCCTTTTCAATGTGCTAAAGCAGTGCTTTGGCATGTTGACGCTTTTTGCATTCTACATCCTCGGTGAAGTCATTGTTCAGTCAGCCGGCTTGCCCTTACCCGGTGCGTTGGTTGGTTTATTGATTTTGCTTTTTGCGCTTCTGCTTTTAAAAAGAACGCCGGCAAGCGTGGGCAGCGGGGCCCGGCCGTTACTCTCCCATATGACCGTACTGTTTGTTCCGGCGGTATGTGCGGTAATGCTGATGTGGCAGGATATTGCGCCTTACCTGCTAAGTATTTCTGTAGCTATTTTCATTAGTACGGCGCTGAGCCTGGGGGCAACGGCCTGGGGGGCGGTACGGATATTTTCTGCATCGAAAAGGGAGCAGCACCATGATTGATATTGTGTCAGATGTGATGCATGAATTGTGGCAGGTGCTTTTGAATACAGCCACGATACCGGGACTGCAGTGGTTATCGATAACACTGGCTATATATGCCGGGGCCATCAAAATAAACCGGGCAGCGGGAAACAATCCGCTTTTGCACCCGCTGGTGATTACAGCCATTGGCGTTATGGCTTTATCAGTAATAACCGGAACCGGTATTGAGGATTATCAACAACATGCCGGATTACTGCATTGGTTGCTGGGCCCGGCCACTGTGGCGCTGGCCCTGCCGATGTTTGCGCAGTGGCAAAAGGTACGCGAGCTAGGCTGGCGTTTGGTGCTGGCTATCGGGGTTGGCGGTATCATCGCCCCGGTACTTGCCTGGCTATGTTTGTTTGTGGTTGATGCACCGCTGGCACTTCAGATGACGATGCTGGCAAAATCAATTACTACGCCGCTGGCTATGGAAACCAGCCGTGTTATTGGTGGCGTTCCGGAACTTGCGGCTGTGTTTGTCATCATCACCGGTATTGCCGGCGCTATCGCCGCGCCACTTAGCTTTGGGCTATTTCAGGTTGCTGACCGGCAGGCTCAGGGGATAGCGCTTGGATCAGTGGCTCATGCTGTGGGCACCGCAAAAGCGCTGAGTATGGGAGAAGACGTGGCTGCGATGGCCAGCCTGGGACTTTGTCTGAACGGCATTATGACGGCCATTGTTTTACCTCTGGTTTTTAGTTAATTCGCATTTTAACCTTATGTCCTATAGACAACCTGCCGATAAGAGCTAAGGTTTAAGACTGTTGGTTTTTAGCAGGCCTTGCAGGGAATGTGCGTTTGCAATATCTCAGCTGGCCACGATATCGGGAGGGATAAAGCGCAAATGTTTTCAGTAGTAGTGTGTGACGACTCTCTGGTTGCGCGAAAGCAGGTGGCAAAAAGTTTACCGCAGGATTGGCAGATTGCTGTTCATTTCGCCAAGCACGGTGGCGAAGCACTGGCGCTGATACGGCAGGGTAAGGGCAACCTGTTGCTGCTTGATCTTAATATGCCACAGGTGGATGGCTATGAAACATTAAGTGCCATTCGTAACGAACAACTTCCTGTTACCACCATCGTTGTTTCCGGTGACATACAGCCAGAAGCTCACGAACGGGTAACCGCCATGGGCGCATCAGATTTTATCCAAAAACCGGTCAACCCGGACATCCTGAAAAAAACGCTTATCGATAACCGCATTTTAACGGAAGAAGGTGAGCCCCACCCGCAAAAAGCTTCGCTTGATCCTGCTATTCGCGACTGCTATCAGGAAATTACCAATATTGCGATGGGGCGGGCAGGGGACCACCTCGCGCGCATTATGAACGTGTTCGTACATTTGCCTATTCCCAACGTAAACCTGATTGAGGTTTCAGAGCTTCACATGATGCTTTCTGATATTGAAGGTCATGAGGAGGTCAGCGCAGTCTGTCAGGGCTTTTTGGGGCCGGGTGTCCGCGGCGAGGCGCTGTGTATTCTCAGCGACTCAAGCTTCGAGGATGTGGCGCGGATTTTAAATGTGCAGGGAGAGGTGGATGACAGGATCCAGCTTGAGCTGTTGATGGATGCGGCCAGTATTCTCATTGGAACGTGCCTAACCGGGCTGGCGGAGCAGCTGGATATTAATTTCAGTCAGGGCCACCCCATTGTGCTGGGTCAGCACCGGGCTATCACCGACATTATTTCTGCTAATAGTCTGAAATGGCGCAGAACTCTGGCCATAGAGCTGAGTTATGGTCTGGAAGGATACAATGTACGTTGCGATCTTATGTTGCTTTTCACTGAAGACTCAATGGATACGATGAACGCCAAACTCGCCCACCTGCTGGAGGATATGTGATGTCTGAATCCTTAGAAGAACTGCAGGCCTTTCACTGGATGATGGATATGCTGCAAACCGTTGATGTCGGCATTGTGGTCTTAGATCGGGAATTTCGCGTGAAAGTCTGGAACGGTTTTATGGAAAGCCACAGTGGTATGCTTCCCAGCGATGTACGCGACAAAACGCTGTTTACGTTGTTTCCGGATATCACCGAATCGTGGTTTGCGCAGAAAGCCAGACCGGTCTTCGAGCTTAAAACCCGCGCATTCATGACGTGGGAGCAGCGTCCATATTTATTTAAGTTTCCCAATTACCGGCCGATTACAGGTAATGAACAGTACATGTATCAGAACATCACGCTGTCGCCCCTGGTTTCGGCCAACGGACGTGTCGAGAATATCAGTATGATGATTTACGATGTGACCGATATCGCCGCTGGTAAAAAGCAGCTTGAAGCCATACAGGTGGCACAGAGTGAGGCGCTGGAAAGACAGCAGGATATGTTCTGATACCTCGCTTATCCGGGAATACAGATGTTATGACGTGGTTTGTAAAACAAAACCCAGGTACGTACCCGTACCGGCGCCTGATTGGCGCAGCTGCACTTGGTATGATGCTTGGCGCCTGTGGAGGCGGTTCTGACAGCAGCGACAGTACACCTGCTCCGGCACAGCTGCTGGTTAATGCCGGCGCTGATGTTCAGGCACCGGAACAAAGCACGGTGACAGTTAGTGCTCAAACGCAGGATTCTGAAGAAACACTTTCCTACCAGTGGTCGGCCAGCCCGTCGCTGGAAATCACTCAGGAAGACGAAACCTCTGGCGAGGCGACGGTTACGTTGCCGGTTTTGGAAGAGCAGGCTACCTATACTCTTACCGTAAGAGTCTCGGGAGAAGGCGGGGCGACAGGGTCTGATACGTTAGTGATAACCGGGCTACCGGAAAACAGCGAGCCGCTTGCTGTTATTGACGTTACGCCGGCCGCTGATGACAACGATCGCTATGCCGCAGGTATTTCTCTTACCCTTGATGGTGCTAACAGTACGGATGCTGATGCAAAGGACCCACAGGATCCTATCAGTGAATGGCTATGGACACAGACCGAAGGGGTTGATGTTACCGGCGGTCTTGCACTGAACAAACCTCAACTGACTATCACTACGCCGATTGCTTCTTCAGAGCAGACGCTGGGTTTCAGTCTTACCGTTACAGACCATGAAGGCGCAACCCATACAGAAACAGTGCAAATAGTGGTGAAAGCTGATTCCGACACTGCGCCGACAGTGAGCGCTGGATATAATCAGGCCATTTTTAGCGGCGAGCCCATCGTACTTGAAGGCTCAGCTGATTCATCGGTACCCGATGCCTTTCCATTTACCGTTAACTGGGAATCTTCAGGATTAGCGGGAATGACGGTGAAAGAACCTGATACGTTGTCCACCTTTGCCCTGGCCCCGGATGTAGACAGTGAAACCAGCGTAACATTTGTACTGAATGTCACGGATGCAAATGGCAATCTTGCCAGCGATACCATAAACGTTAAAGTTCGGCCGATGCCGGTGGCTAGGTTAAACGACACGGGCGTTACCGCCCAGGCCACTACTGATGTAGTGGTGCAGACTCAGCAGAATGCGTTCGCCGGTCAGGATGGACAACGCGGTGCCGATGTCGTTGCCAGCGAGGGACTACTGGAAAAGGCAGGCGCTGGCGACGCAGGCTTTGACTTTACCAAGGTTAATGATAACGGCGATGAGCAGGACGATAATGCATCAGACTGGTCGTGTGTCAGAGATAACACCACGGGACTGGTCTGGGAAGTGAAAACGACCCGGGGCGGACTGCATGATACCCAGCATACCTATGGCTGGTATCAGGAAGAAAATAATGGCGGCGTAAATGGCTCACTGAATCCGGCTGCAGCCAGCTGTTCAATAACCAACTGTAACACCAACGCGCTTATCGCTGAGGTGAACCGTGAAGGCCTGTGTGGTTTCTACGACTGGCGCCTGCCTACGCACCAGGAGTTGATGAGCCTGCTGCACTTTGGCAAAGATAATGCGCAGATGGTGGATGAGATGTATTTTCCCAATACAGGGAGTATGACTGAAGCACCGCTGTGGTACTGGACCTCTCGCCCGGGCGCGGACGGTGTGACCAACGACGCGGCGCAAAATTCAGTGGCTATAGATTTTGCTACTGGCGTAGATAATTTCCTTAAAAAGGATCGTGCCATCCGGGTTCGTCTGGTCAGGGCGGGGAGAAACTAATGAAAGCAATCGCATTACTTGCAGGAATGATGTTAAGTCCGGCAGCGCTGGCGCAAATTTGCCTGTCGCAGGCTTCTGAAACCACGCCCACAGACGATTTTATCGAAGTGGCGCAGGATGAGGTGCGCGACACGCAAACGAATCTGGTATGGAAGCGCTGTGCGCAAGGGCAGACCTGGGACGGTACCACCTGCACCGGCGATGCTCAGCCGATGTCCTGGCAGGAGGCGCTTGAATCAGCGCAACAGCAGGACGATAAAGATCAGCAAGGGTGGCGCGTGCCTAACATCAAGGAACTGGCATCCGTAACCGAACGTCAGTGTGTGCGACCGGCAATTAACCAAACGGTTTTTCCGGGGACGCCACAAGATGATTTCTGGACATCGACACCCTCTGTCAGCGACCCGGACGGCGCCTGGGTGGTCGCGTTTTTTAACTCCAGCCACTCGGTGAAACGAAAAGACCGTTTTGTCTATGTTCGTTTGGTGCGCACCTACACCGGCTCGTAGTTAAACAACGATTACTCACTACGTCACATTGAGTTCAACCTGAAATTACGCAGGTTGGACTCAACCCGCCTTTTTATTTATAGTTCTGCCGTTCAAAATAATAATGATGAAAATGCAGAGACTCTCCAACACCGTTTACGCGGGTATACTCTTTTTTCTGTGCTGCTCACAGGCAGTCGCAGACGAATTCACCTGTGATATTGATTTTGCTTACGGCCTGGTGGTTAACGATGAGCAAATAAGGGTGATGGAAAAATCCCGAACAATTCTGCAAATCAACGATCGGGAGCAGTTGTTTGTGGGCGGGCGCTGGGTCGAGCTGGATGAACAGCATACCACCTGGCTTAAGGACTATGCTGAAGGCCTGCACTATGTGGTACCGCAGATGATTGTGCTGGCTACAGAAGGCGTGGATCTGGCGGTAGATACCATCGACCATGTTTATCAGGGGCTGGTGGGCACTGATCATGACAGTTACGAGCGCCTGCAATCTGCCATGATGCGGGTGAAGGAAAGAGTAAAAGAGAAGTTTCGTCATGCCAGTGATCACTATTTTATCGGTCCAGGATCGCTGGAAAGTGTAGACGAGTTTGTCGATACTGAAATTGAAGCGCAACTTGAGGGCGGTATCTCCGCCTCGGTCGGCGGCATATTATCAGCCATCAGCGGCATCAACTCTAACAACACCGATGTTGATAGTGAACGTGTCGCGCGATTATCCCGTCAGTTGGAAGCTGTGGAACTGCAACTCGGCGGTGAGATGGCGCCTAAAGCGCTGACACTGCGCAACAAAGCCCACTGGTTCTGCAATAAGCTAAAAGCGCTTAATAAGCTTGAAGAGCAACTTCGTCGTGACGTGCCAGAAATGGCGAACTTTGACATTATCACCGATGAACATCAACACCGGCATATCGACGATTAGACAAACGCTGAAAGCAGGCTGTTGAGATAACGTCGCCCTTTGTCGGTGACCTGCCAGTGCTCCCTGTCGACATCGAGCAGCTTTTGATCGTAAGCCTGCTCAAGACTCGCTTGCTGAACCGAGCTTAACGCTGTACCGGTAAAGTCGGTAAACGCCTGTTTCGGGCATGGCTCTACCAACCTGAAACGGTTCATGAAAAACTCAAAAGCCAAATCCTCACGATTTACTGTTGTTTGCTGGTCCAGATACGGACGCGCCAGTTCCATGTAGCCTCTGGGATGCTTCACTTTCACAGTGCGGTAAATCGTATTAGAGGCTGTGTCAGTAATTTTACCATGCGCACCGCAGCCAATACCCAGATAATCCCCGAACCGCCAGTAATTCAGATTATGCTGGCACTCAAAGCCAGGCTGGCAATAGCCAGAAATTTCATACTGGTGATAACCGGCATCTTTAAGCAAAGCGTGACCATGCGTCTGAATATCCCAGAGAGTATCGTCATCAGGAAGATCCGGTGGCTTTGAATAAAATGGCGTATTAGGCTCAATAGTCAGTTGGTACCAGGATAGGTGCGCCGGGTTCTGAGCAATAGCCTGAGTGAGGTCGCTCATGGCATTATCCAGCGTCTGGTCCGGCAAACCATGCATTAAATCTACGTTGAAACTGTTTAGTCCGGCATCGTGTGCCTGGCAGATCGCAGACATGGCCTGTTCGCTGTTATGAATACGACCCAGAGCCGACAAATGCTGTGCCTGAAAGCTTTGAATGCCGATTGAAATTCGGTTAACACCCGCCTGCACATACCCTCGAAAGCGATCTGCCTCAAGGGTGCCGGGGTTCGCCTCCAGAGTAATCTCTGCCTCAGGTGACAGATTTACGCGCTGTCTGACGCCCTTGAGCAATGTTGCAATGGCGGCCTCACTGAAAAGGCTCGGCGTTCCTCCGCCAATAAATATGCTTGTTACCTCGCGACTGCCTATACGCTTTGCATCGTTGGCTAAATCATCCAATAAATGCGCAACATATTCGGTTTCAGGCAATGAGTTTTTCAGACCATGAGAGTTAAAATCACAGTAGGGGCACTTTTGCACGCACCATGGAATATGGATATAGAGGCCAAGGGGCGGATTACGCAAAGGTTTGCCTCATTTGCTGAACTAAAAACGCCATGGCCTGGCCGCGATGACTGATGCTGTTTTTAGTTTTACTGTCTAACTCAGCAGCAGTGCACTCGTGAGAGGGAACATGAAACACCGGGTCATAACCGAACCCGCCGTGACCGGAGACCTGCTGTGTGATAAGACCATGCCAGTGGCCCTGACTAATTAGTGGCACCGGGTCATCAGCGTGACGCATAAAAACCAGCGTGCACATAAAATGCGCTCTGCGATCAGCTTCGTTATGCATGCGAGACAGCAGTAATTCAACATTTTGCGTATCGGTCGCATCCTGTCCGGCAAACCGGGCTGAATAAATACCTGGTGCCCCGCCCAGGGCGTTAACCACCAGCCCCGAATCATCTGCTATGGCTGGCAGGCCGGTTTCTCTGGCAGCATGTCGCGCCTTGATGACCGCATTTTCAACAAACGTCGTGCCGGTTTCGGGCACATCGCCCACGCCAAGCTCTTTTTGTGGAACGACCTGTACTTCGTATTCAGCAAACAGTTTGGCAAACTCTTTTACCTTACCGCTGTTGCCTGATGCCAGGACTATTTTTTCGGGAAAGGACATAGGATTCTCGCTGTTACTTTTTACCTTTAGCCTTCTTTTTAGCGGCTGACTTTTTCACTTTCTTTTTCTTTACCGGCGCTTTAGGCGTTTTATGCTTCGGGCGCAGACTGTCAATAACACGTGGCTTCATAGGCTCGTCGGTAAATCTGCCGACCCGTGCAACCATCTCAATATCGTGTGCCTCAACCAGAGATATTGCAGTGCCTTTTGCGCCGGCCCGTCCGGTGCGACCAATACGGTGCACATAGATATCAGCCTTACGCGGCATATCATAATTGATGACATGAGACACATTAGGTACATCAATACCACGTGCTGCCACATCGGTAGCCAGTAATACCGGAACCTCACCGCTTTTAAACCGTGCCAGGGCCGCATTCCGCTTATCCTGGGGCATTTCTCCCTGCAGCCAGCAAACCATGACCCCTTCTGCAGCCAGAAAATCTTTGAGCGCCTGTAAACGGTCACGGGTTTTTACAAATACGATGGCATTACTGATATCGTTTTGCAGAATGTGTAATAGCAGTGCCTGCTTATGCGTCAGGTCATCGGCCAGGTGATACCACTGATGAATTTTGGCTTTTTCCTTACGTGAAGGCTGCGCCTCAAGTACCGCAGGGTCGTTAAGAATATTAGTCGCAAACTCTCTGACACCCTTACCGGCCAGGGTCGCCGAAAACAGCATGTTTTGCTTACGCCAGCGTGCTTCTGCGGCAATTTGATTCACAATGCTGGCAAAGCCCATATCCAGCATCCGGTCCGCTTCATCCAGAATCAGGCATTCAATGTCGCGACAGTCAGCCGTCTCTTTTTCGATGTGTTCAAACAGGCGGCCGGGTGTCGCAACCAGAATATCCAGATTCTGGCTCAGCGTTTCTTTGTCTGTACCATAATTGATACCACCGGTGATAACACCGCAGACCAAATCGGTTTTTGCTGTGATCGCACGGGCCTGTTCATAAACCTGGATGGCTAATTCACGGGTGGGCGTTAGAATCAGCACCCGTGTGGCCCCCGGTTCCTGACGAGGGTAGTCGAGCAAAAACTGACAGGCAGGAAGCAAAAACGCAGCAGTTTTACCTGTTCCGGTGGGCGCGCTGGCCAGAATGTCCCGGCTGTCCATCGCCTCTGGAATTACCAGAGACTGAATTGATGTTGGTTTTGAAAACCCCATGTCGGCAACGGCGTGACATAAGGTATCATCAAGCTCTAAGTCCTGAAATGTCATAGAAGTGTTATCAATAGGCATGAATGGCGATAGTGTAACATGACACGCTTTGTGGCAATAACCTTCAGATTCTAAAAAGACAGCTTTTCTGAGACGACTTTCAGGCGAGCCTGATTTAACGCCGTTTTTATTTCGGGGCCTTTATATCCCTGCGCGATGATTTGCTGAACATCCACATTCTGCGCAGCATCAAGAGGCCGCTGAATGGTGTCAGATGACCAGTCTATTTGATCATTAAGCGCTTTTAGTTCGCATATTCGCAACAGCAGGGCGAAGCGCTCGGGTCTGCGCCATACATCGCACTGATTAAAAACACTCAGCAACGCTTCAGCATCAGTTGTATGGATAAGAGCATCGGCAAAATCTGCGGCCAGTAATGCCAGTGCGCTGATATCATTCGGGCATTTCAGGGCAGTAGTGAGCGCTTTTACCTGCGCATAAGTCAGGTAGCTCATGAGCGCGCCGAACCGGCATGGCAAAGCGATGCTTCGCTCAGCGGACAACGATAGTATGGACTGAAAATTTTTATCAAACGGCGTCAGTGGAGCAAACCAGTCACTCAAAGCGTCAGCCTGCTCCAGGGTGGTAAAAAACACCGCAGGGTCCTGCTCCATCAGGGCTCGACGAGTTTCCTGCCACACACGCTCAGCGGTTAACTCTTTTAGCATGTCACTTTGTGCCATTTCACGCATGAGCGTCATGGTTTCTTCAGCGACGGTAAATCCAAGATAGTGATAGCGAGCAGCAAACCTTGCCACACGCAGTACCCGCAAGGGGTCTTCACTAAACGCCGGGGACACGTGGCGTAGTAGCTTTTGCGCAAGATCTCGCTGGCCATCAAAAGGGTCGATGATCTGCCCGTTTTCATCCTGTGCCATGGCATTGATTGTCAGATCCCGGCGAAGTAAGTCTTCTTCGAGGGTGACAGTCGGACCGGCATCACAGACAAACCCGGTATAGCCTTGCCCAGACTTGCGTTCCAGACGCGCCAGCGCATATTCCTCTTTGGTTTTTGGATGCAGAAAAACGGGGAAGTCCTTACCAACCTGCGTATAGCCTTTATTTAGTAGCGTTGAGGGGCGGGCACCAGTAACCACCCAGTCGCGCTCGGTAACCGGCCGGTTCAGCATCTGGTCGCGCACGGCGCCGCCGACAAGGTATATTTTCATAACAGATATCAGCTGATTGGATGATGGCTGCATTATGCCTTAATACAGATAAAAATGCTTTTCACGGCGAAGATTTTGACATATCGCAAGGGGCTGGTTAGTTTAAAGATTATCGCGTTTATAAATAAGAAACTTCATGTATCTGAATTACTTCGGCCTGAACGATAATCCGTTCTCGATAGCGCCGAATCCGGACTACCTTTATATGAGTCCGCGCCACAAAGAGGCGCTGGCGCACCTGACTTTCGGTCTGCGTGAAAGTGGTGGCTTTGTTATGCTGACCGGCGAGGTGGGCACCGGAAAGACGACCGTTTCGCGCAAGCTATTACAGCAGCTTCCCGATAATACGCAGGTTGCGATGATTCTAAACCCTACTTTATCAGCCATAGAGCTTCTGGCTACTGTCTGTGATGAGTTGGGAATCAGCTACGACCCGGACAAAGCCAGTCTGAAGTATTTTACTGACCAGATACTCAGTCGTCTGGCGCGCAACCATCAGTCGGGTATGAATACCGTATTGCTGATTGACGAGGCGCAGCACCTGATGCCAGAAGTACTTGAACAGCTTCGTTTATTAACCAACCTTGAGACTAACCGTGAAAAACTACTGAAAGTGGTTTTAATTGGCCAGCCGGAGCTGCAGCAATTATTAAAACGTAATGAGCTGCGGCAGTTAGCACAGCGTATTACCGCGCGTTATCATCTGCTCCCCCTGACAGCCCCTGAAGTAAGTGCATACATGGCGCACCGTCTGGATGTTGCCCAGGGAGATATCAGCATTTTCAGTCCTGCTGCAGTTCGTACTGTCCATCGCATTACTGCAGGTATTCCCCGCGTTATTAACCTGCTATGCGACAGAGCGCTGACGCTCTCTTTTACCAAACAGCATGCTGTGGTTAAAAAATCAGTATTACTGGCTGCCGGTGAACAAATTCTTGGCGAAGATGTTATTGCGCAACGTTTGCGGGGCCAGCAAACAGTTTGGATGACAGTAGTACTTATCGTGTCACTGGTACTCGGCTTTCTGGCCGGGAGGTGGTATGTCTAAGCTGATAGGAATCGAGGCGTTGCGGCCGGGGATGGTAATCACGCGTATTACCAGACAGAACGGGCCGGTAAACATCCGAAAGTCAGGACTGGTTTCCAGTCAGGCAATGGTACAGGGTCTGGCTGAGATGGGCGTGCAGGAAGTTGAGATCGACCCTGAGCAAACGGTAGAGATTGATGCGCGACTTAATCACCGTACTCATACGCAGCAATTACTTCGGGGCGACCATGACAAGCGTTCTGGCGTGGATAAAAACCTGACAGAGCAATTTAACCGAAGTTTATTTTTGCCAAGCGTGCAGAGCTTACCCGGCGCATGGCGACGATCATCAAAGCTGGTAGGCGCTTATGTACTATTGGCTTTATTAGGCGGGCTTATCGGCTTTGCTGGTGGCACCAGCCATATCTGGTGGCCGCGGTTAATGCAAAATATATCAGAAACGGTATCAACGAACGAAACCCCTGCCAGTTCTAAACAAAACAATTCTGCACAAGAGACACCGGACACCTCTGACGAAACACCGGCTGAATCCGGAGGACAGTCAGAGACGCCTGCTACCACATCTGAAGATGAACAGGTAACCGCGAATCAGCCAGCGGAACAGGATAGTTCAGAGCAGCAAGAGCAAAACGCGTCAGCTGTTGACGGCGAGCTTAATACTACCCAGTCGGATAATCAGAACAGTGAGGCATCCACTGACCCCTCACAGCCAATAACGACCGGGGGCGATAACTATGAAGGTACTGTATTGAACCAGCCTGATGTGCCTACACAGGGGCAGGTTTCTCAGGAACTGCTGGATAAATTCAATAAAGCGATTGAAGATCTGGACAGTGATGGGGCAAGTGGTGAGGTACCGGCAGAAGCACCGGTAACGGTGAGCCAGGATATTCAGCGCGTAGACGAGCTTCCGGTGAGAATGCTGACCCGTCTGCCCACCATGAAGTTCAGTGCGCATATGTACGCATCTAACCCGTCAGATCGCTGGGTCAGAGTGAACGGGAATCAGTTAGGCGAGGGCGACTGGATTGCAGATAAAGTGCAAATCGTCGCCATCGAGGGGCAGCGTGTGGTGCTGGAGTTTGAAAACGAACGCTTCACCATGGCAGCGCTTACCGACTGGTAAGCGCTAAGCCGGCATCTGATGGACAAACACGTCGCGAAAGAATTTGGGCAGGTTTATATTGAAATCGTCAGGCCGGACACCGCCGGTGATCTCATCGTTTGATGATGACAAATCAATACGTTTCACTTCGCTGTAATGACCGCCATTTACACTGTAGAACACCATAACCACAGGTTTAAGCATATCAGATGCATTGGTCTTCACGACAATGCCCAGCTTGCCACTGGCCAGTTGTACCAGTGAACCTACAGGATGAATCCCGATGAGTGCCACAAACTGCTTCACCAGGTCCTGATCCAGCCCCGGACTTTTTGTCAGACGCTTCAATGCCACAGCCGGTGTGACAGAAGCCTGGTGGGGACGGTTAGAAATCATCGCATCATAAGTATCAACAATGGCAGCCATTCGGGCAAATTCTGAAATTTGCTCACCCTGAAGTCGTTCCGGGTAACCACTGCCATCCACACGCTCATGATGCTGGGCGACAATAGTTAATGCCAAATCCGAAATGTCAGCATATTGCTCTACGACAGCAAGACCCTGTTCAACATGGGATTCTATTACGGCTTTATCATCTTCAGAAAGCGGCCCGCTCTGCTGGCGTAATTCTGCGGGCAGTAATGACATACCAATATCCATGAGCAGGGTGCCCATACAAATATTGTCGATGGTATCCCGGTCGAATCCCCGCTTGGCGGCGAAAATAGCCATCAGTATGCTGCAATTTATGGCATGCTCCAGCGTATACTCATCGGCGTCCTTGATCATGGTCAGGCAGGATATGGCATCCTGATTATCAAAAACGCTTTCGATGATGCTTTGTGACAGCGAGTCAGCACCCTTCAAATCATTTGCTGCACCATCTTTTAGCGACTTTACAAGACTGCGTTGCAGGCTGACCGCTTTTTGATACAGCGCATCGGCCTGCACAATAGCCTGAGGTGTCACGTCAGACTTTTCCGGCTTTTCGAGCGCTGCGACAGTTTCACTGGCATTGGATACATCGGGCAGCTTACTGCGGCTAAGATCAACATCGACGCGGCGAATACCACGTTCCCGTAACTGGCTGATAACAGCTTCTGTTTTTACCAGGCCGCCAGAACGAACCCGAATTTTTCCCGTTTGTTCTGTCACCTGGCTAACAAACATGCCGGGCTTTAACTCATCAATGGAAAGGTTTTTATGCACACATGCTCCTTTCACGCTCCTGTACAACATATCTCAAGATGTGGGGGATGCGAAGTAGCCAACATCCTATCTGACCACGGCGAAAGGGCATAGCATACCGCTTTTGAAACCGTACTGCAGAAACCAAAAACGGCGCGTTAAGCGCCGCCCGTTAGTATAGTCCAAATCACAGCCACTGCGGCTGACTTTGTTCATATTTTTCGATAGCTGCCTGTTTCTCGAGCGTTTGGCCTATCGCGTCCAATCCTTTTAAAAGATTGTGCTTATGATGTTCTGCAATTTCAAACTGCCATTGGTCATCCTCGACAGAAACAGTCTGTGCCTTCAGATCGATAGTGATCAGCGTTTGAGGTGCATATTGGACCCGCTCAAATAAGGCATCGATCTCGGCTTTTTTCAGCGAAACCGGCAACAATTGGTTATTGATGCAGTTACCATAAAATATGTCAGCAAAACTGGTCGCGATGATTACACGAAACCCGAAATCATCCAGCGCCCAAGGGGCGTGCTCGCGGCTGGAGCCGCATCCGAAGTTTTCTCTGGTCAGCAAGATACTGGCGCCACGATACTCCGGCTTATTGAGAGCGAAATCCGGATTGGGTTGCTCCTCATGTAAATCCAGGTAGCGCCAGTCGTGAAACAGATGTTTTCCATATCCGGTACGTGTAACGCCGGTCAGAAACTGTTTTGGAATGATTTGGTCTGTATCCACATTGGCCTGATCGAGCGGGCAGGCGGTACCGCTGTGAATAGTAAAGCCCTGTTGTGAACTCATTGGCTCTCTCCAAATTCTCTGACGTCAGTAAAGCGGCCTCGTAACGCAGCAGCGGCAGCCATCGCAGGGCTAACCAGATGGGTACGAGCGCCACGGCCCTGCCTGCCTTCAAAATTACGGTTGCTGGTGGAAGCGCATCGATCCTGCGCCCCCAGAATATCATCATTCATGCCAAGGCACATTGAGCAGCCCGGCAAGCGCCACTCAAATCCGGATTCGGTAAAAATCTTATCCAGGCCCTCGGCCTCAGCCTGACGTTTGACGGCGGCTGATCCGGGCACCACGATTGCGGTAACATTGTTATCGACCTTGCCGTGACGAGCAATACTGGCCGCCGCGCGCAGATCCTCAATTCTGCCATTGGTACAGGAACCAATAAATACGTGACTCACTGAGACAGCGTCGAGAGTGGCTCCAGCCTGCAATCCCATGTATGACAATGCTTTTCGGGCGCTTTCCTGCTCTACCGTATCGGTAAATGAATCGGGGCCGGGAATGGGTTCACTAACCCCGATTACCTGACCCGGATTTGTTCCCCAGGTTACCTGTGGCTGAATATCATCAGCATGCAGGTTAATTACAGCATCAAAGGAAGCGTCTGAGTCAGAATGTAGTGACTGCCAGTATTCACAGGCAGCGTCAAAGTCACTATCTGGCGCATACTCGCGGCCTTTCAGATAATCGAAAGTAACCTGGTCAGGCGCTATCATCCCGGCCTTGGCACCGGCTTCTATGCTCATGTTGCAGATAGTCATGCGTGATTCCATCGACAGCGACTCAATCGCACTACCTGCGTATTCAATAACGTAACCAGTTGCACCGGCATGGCCAATTTTTCCGATGATAGCCAGAACGATATCTTTGGCAGTAATGCCCTGACTCAACGTGCCATCAACCTGTATCAGCATGCTCTTGGCTTTGCTCTGCTTGAGGGTCTGGGTAGCAAGAACATGTTCCACCTGAGAGGTGCCAATACCAAACGCCAGTGCGCCGAATGCGCCATGCGTCGCGGTATGGGAGTCGCCGCATACTACTGTCATGCCAGGCTGTATTAATCCAAGCTCCGGTCCCATCACGTGCACAATCCCCTGCTTTTGATGACCTACTGGGAATAGACGGATACCGTGCGCCTCACAGTTTTGCTGTAGCGTTTTTAGCTGAAGGGCATTTTGCGGGCCACAGGCATCAAGTGCCAGTGAGCGGGTAGAAATGCTGTGATCCATAGTGGCAATGGTGCGATCGGGCCGTCTGACTTTACGCTGCTTTCCTTCAAGTCCGGCAAAAGCCTGTGGTGAGGTCACCTCATGAATAAGATGCCGGTCAATATACAGCAGGCTGTCACCGTCAATGGTGTCGATGACATGGGCATCGAAAACTTTCTCATACAATGTTTTGGCCATCATTTACGCCTTATGCTCGGTTATATGGCGGGCGATAGCATCACCCACCTCACTGGTGGAGGCAGCCTTTGCGTCGCTGCTGATAAGTTCGGCAGTCAGAACGCCCTGCTCGAGCACATGGTATACCGCTTTTTCAACAGCCTCTGCCGCGCTGTCAAGATTCAGGCTATAGCGCAGCATCATGGCGGCAGAAAGAATTTGTGCAATCGGATTAGCCAGATTTTTACCTGCAATATCCGGGGCTGAACCTCCTGCCGGTTCGTACAGACCGAAGCCTTCCTCATTGATACTGGCAGAGGGTAGCAGGCCCATAGAGCCGGTCATCATAGCGCATTCATCTGAGATGATATCGCCGAAGAGATTCGAACAAAGCATGACGTCAAACTGCGCCGGGTTTTTCATGACCTGCATGGTCGCATTATCAATATAGATATGTTCCAGTTTGACTTCCGGATAGTCAGCGGCTACCTCTTCAGTAACTTCCCGCCACAAACGACTGGTGGTCAGTACATTCGCTTTATCCACCGATGTCACTTTTTTGTTTCGCTTTTGCGCTGCCTGAAATGCCGAATGCGCTATTCTTCGAATCTCTTTTTTTGAATAGCGCATGGTGTCGAATGCATATTCGTCCTCACCTTCACCATCTCGACCTTTGGGCTGGCCAAAATAAATACCGCTGGTCAATTCGCGCACCACCAATACATCCACGCCGCTTTTAGCAATATCTTCACGAAGAGGGGACAGATGCGCCAATTCAGGGTAAATTCGCGCCGGTCTGAGGTTACTGAATAAATCAAAATGGCTGCGCAGGGTAAGAAGCGCGGCACGCTCCGGGCGCTTTTCCGGTGGCAGGGTATCCCATTTCGGTCCACCAATAGAGCCGAATAAAATTGCATCGGCCTGCTCACAGCCCTGCAGGGTTTTTGCCGGAAGGGCCTCGCCTTCGGTATCAATGGCAAACCCACCTACCGGATAAGCAGTACGGTTGATGGATACATCGAATCGTTGCTCAACAGCATCAAGGACTTTATCGGCCTGCTCCATGACTTCCGGGCCAATCCCGTCACCGGCTAATACGGCAATAGAAAATTGCTTCATTTACACTCCTGCTACCTGTTCCTGTTGGCTTTTGTGATGATCAATCTGATCAGCGATATGGGTATTATTTAATACGTAAATCAGGGCGTTGACACCTGCTTCCACAATATCTGTGGCAAGTCCGATTCCATGAAACCGGCGGCCTTTATATTCGGCGATAACACTTACCTGGGCTAATGCGTCTGCCCCTTCGCCTTTTGAGTCCAGGGTGAAATCAACAATGTCTATCTCCGGATGACCCAGAATATCCTTAATTGCCTCATACGCGGCATCAACCGGTCCGTTTCCTGTTGCCGCCCGGGTAATCTCCTGTTCACCCACAGCAAGCTTCACGGTGGCACTGGGAATGATTTCCCGGCCGCTGTTTGCCTGCAAGTACAATAGCTTGTAATAGGCGGCTTCGTGTTTTTGCTGATCAAAGAATAACAGCGCTTCTAAATCGTAATCGTAGACTGTGCCTTTGGCGTCAGCCAGTTTCAGAAATGCGGTATAAACGGCTTCCAAGTCGTAATCACTGGTTTTATATCCCAACTCAGACAATCTGTGTTTGATGACATGGCGACCAGAGCGGGATGTCAGGTTCAGGTTATTTTTATTAATGCCGACACTTTCCGGAGTCATGATTTCGTATGTATTTTGCGCTTTGAGCACACCATCCTGGTGAATACCCGAGGAGTGACTGAAAGCGTTGGCACCGACAATAGCTTTATTTGCCTGGACCGGCATATTACACAGCTGACTGACCA
Organism: Salinimonas iocasae; assembly: GCF_006228385.1. Taxonomy (GTDB): domain Bacteria; phylum Pseudomonadota; class Gammaproteobacteria; order Enterobacterales; family Alteromonadaceae; genus Alteromonas; species Alteromonas iocasae. Next base: position 3,002,344 of record NZ_CP039852.1, on the reverse strand, counting down.
GCTTAGAGGTTCTGGATATTTCTGTGGTATCGATACCGGTAGTCAGCCCCAGCATGTCCTGTCGGGTTTTCAGGATCATGGCTATTTCTTCTAAAGAACAATTGCCCGCCCGCTCTCCAATACCGTTAACTGTGCACTCGACCTGTCTGGCACCTGCTTCAATGGCGGCCAGCGAATTAGCAACAGCCAGACCCAAATCATTGTGACAATGCACGCTGATAATTGCTTTGTCGATATTCGGCACGCGATTAAACAACTGGCTGATTATGCCGCCAAACTCTGTGGGGGTGGTGTAGCCGACCGTATCGGGAATGTTGACTGTAGAGGCGCCGGCATCAATAGCTGCCTCTACCATTCTGCATAAATAATCTATGTGCGTTCTGCCGGCATCTTCACAGGAGAACTCGACGTCATCGGTGGCGTTGCGGGCCAGTTCCACAGCAGCAACCGCCATATCGACCACTTCATCCTGTGACTTTCTTAATTTTGCACCGACGTGTATCTCTGAGGTAGCAATGAAAGTGTGAATACGAAAATGATCGGCAACATTTAACGCTTTGGCACACGCTTCAATATCAGCAGGGACAGCACGGGCCAGCCCGCAAACGGTGGCATTTTTCACTTCCCGGGCAATACTTCTGACAGATTCAAAATCGCCCGGTGATGAAACCGGGAACCCTGCTTCGATAATATCCACTCCGAGGCGCTCCAAAGCCAAAGCGATTCGGAGTTTTTCTTTGCCACTTAAACTCGCTGGCAACGCTTGCTCACCGTCGCGAAGTGTCGTATCAAAGATTTTTACCTGATTCGTCATAGCACTGTCTCGCCTGTTGATTTAGCCAAAAAAAACCCGCGCCTGTGGCACGGGTTTTTGTAGAATTTGCTGGTCGCTATCTACCCGTGCAGTCTTGCTGCCATAAGGAGTAGAAGAGTAAGAAGGCGTTGCATAATCATAAGAAAACTATATTGCCTGACCAGAATGTGTCCATCAATGTAACCAGTGAGGGGCAGCAGGTCAACCTTTGTTTACATCTCTTTTTTGATTATTTTTTGCCGGCTATTGAACGGGCTGAATTTTCATGTTTGGTCAGTCCAGTTGGAACTTCACCGGATGACGAAAATGTTTCCAGTCGAGGCTGGAAGCGAGTAATAATTCGCGTAGTGACAGTGTTCTGGGACTGACTTTGCCACGATGGTTCCATCGGTGGCCACAACAGGCAGCAGACACGGTCGCCTTGGTAGGCTTAAGTAATGTAAGACGGGTATATTGCGAGCGGGTAGTTTGGGCCTCGCCTTCAAACGAGAACCATCGGTATTTGTTGACATGCACCTGTGCTTTGCCGGTATCTATTCTGTCAATAGAATCCAGTTCAATATGGCTTGCATCATAGTGCTCTACCAGCACACATGCGACCAGCCCCGGCGTTGCATATCGGCTCAGCCATTGCTCGGTGGCAGCACCGGTTACTTTATCAGCCGGGCATTTGCCAGGTTGTTTTGCCAGCCAGGCAGCATTGTGACTATCAAGTTTAAGCGGAGAAATTTGACGCGCCATAAAATGCGCAGCATGACGTATGTGGTGAGGTAATCCACGTATTTTTTGTTGAATAAGTGACTTGTCATCGGGCAGGGAGGTTGCCAATGTCATGAGTTCGCGTTCATAAAGCGCGGTGCATAACTCGGCAAAGTGCGCAGGCGTGGTATCCAGATCGTTACGCTGAACAAAAAAGTTTGTCTGATTCGGGTCCAAGCCTGATGCCATCGGTTTGCCGGTTATGATAAATGGTTGTCATAACCTAACAGGAAGTTGGGCCGGTCGCTACTGCGCCGGCCCGAAAAGCCTTACTGGCCTTTTATTTCAGAGCGACCGCGATAAGTCGCAGCGCTGCCCAGCGCCTGTTCGATACGAAGCAACTGGTTATATTTTGCAACACGGTCTGAACGACACAGTGAGCCGGTCTTGATTTGACCTGCAGCAGTACCTACTGCCAAATCAGCAATCGTGGCATCTTCGGTTTCGCCTGAACGGTGAGAAATAACCGCAGTGAAGCCCGCATCTTTCGCCATTTTGATAGCGTTTAGTGTTTCGGTCAGAGAGCCGATTTGATTAAACTTAATCAAAATGGAATTGCCGATGTTGTTTTCAATACCGCGCTGAAGGATCTTGGTATTGGTTACAAACAAGTCATCACCTACGAGCTGAACTTTGCTGCCAATTTTGTTTGTCAGGCTCGCCCAGCCATCCCAATCACTTTCATCAAGGCCGTCTTCAATAGACACAATAGGATACTGATTTGTCAGGTCGGCAAGGTAATCACCAAAACCTTCCGCATCAAAGCTCTTGTCTTCACCAGACAACACATATTGGCCATCTTTATAAAACTCTGATGCCGCACAATCCAGCGCAAGCGTGACATCTTCATTCATTTTGTAGCCGGCTTTTTCAACAGCTTCAACGATAACTGCCAGTGCTTCAGCGTTAGAGCTCAGGTTCGGTGCAAAACCACCTTCATCACCTACTGCTGTATTCAGGCCTTTTGCAGAGAGTACTTTTTTCAGGTTATGGAAGATTTCAGCACCCATGCGCAGCGCTTCTTTAAAGCTTGCTGCACCTACCGGCTGAACCATGAATTCCTGAATATCGACGTTGTTGTCAGCGTGTTCACCGCCGTTGATGATATTCATCATAGGCACCGGCATAGAATATTCGCCCGGTGTGCCGTTTAAATCTGCAATGTGCTCATACAATGCAACACCTTTTTCTTCAGCTGCCGCTTTAGCCACAGCCAGAGAAACCGCCAGAATCGCATTAGCGCCCAGGTTTTCTTTGTTCTCTGTGCCATCAAGATCAAGCATCAGCTCATCAATTTCTTTTTGAACCAGCGGATCTTTGCCAGTCAGCGCCGGGGCGATAGTGTCGTTAATTGCAGCAACCGCTTTTGTAACACCCTTACCCATGTAACGAGATTTATCGCCATCACGCAGCTCAAGCGCTTCGCGAGAGCCGGTAGATGCACCAGAAGGTGCTGCAGCACGGCCCATCACGCCGCTATCCAGATATACATCTGCTTCTACCGTAGGGTTACCGCGAGAATCCAGGATTTCGCGACCAATAATGCGACTAATCTTCGCCATGATATTTCCTCAACGTTGTCGGAATGCGCATGTAACCATGGCACTCCTTAATTAGAAATTAATGATTTTCTTTTTGATATTTGCCAGCAGCCGCTACAAACCCCTTGAAAAGCGGGTGTCCGTCGCGGGGTGTAGAAGTGAATTCCGGGTGAAACTGGCCAGCCACAAACCACGGATGGTCAGGGATTTCGATAACTTCTACAAGTCGTTTGTCAGTGGACAAACCACTCACTTTCAGACCCGCCTTCTCGATCTTATCGCGCAGATTGTTGTTCACTTCGTAGCGATGACGGTGACGTTCATAGATAGTTTCACTGCCATACAGATCATGTACCTTGGTATCTGGGATCAGGTGGCACAGCTGACTACCCAAACGCATCGTACCGCCCAGGTCGGATTCTTCTGTACGAATCTCGGTACTTCCGTCAGCATCCAGCCACTCTGTAATCAGACCTACAACCGGAAACGGTGTATCCTGATTGAACTCGGTGCTATTTGCGTTTTCCATACCTGCTACATTGCGGGCGAATTCAATAAGCGCAACCTGCATACCCAAACAAATGCCCAGATACGGAACCTTGTTCTCGCGAGCATATTTCGCTGCTGCTATTTTGCCTTCAATGCCGCGCTCGCCAAAGCCGCCAGGTACCAGAATCGCATCAAGTGGCTCTAATATCTGAACACCTTTAGTCTCAACATCCTGTGAGTCAATATGATGAATGTTGACCGTCAGACGGTTTTTAAGGCCGGCATGCTTGAGCGCTTCGTTCACCGACTTGTAAGCATCAGGCAGTTCAACATATTTACCAATCATACCGATATTCACTTCGCCGGTAGGATTGGATTCTGCATAAAGCACCTGTTCCCACTCGGTCAGGTCGGCTTCTTTGCAATCCAGTCTGAAGCGATCAACAACCAATTGATCCATTCCCTGTGCTTTTAGTGCAGCCGGAATGCGATAAATGCTGTCGACATCTTTTAATGAGATAACCGCTTTATCAGCGACGTTGGTGAACAGAGCTATTTTAGAACGTTCGGTTGCGGGTAGTGCCCCCACAGAGCGACAAACAAGAATGTCGGGCTGAATACCGATAGAGCGCAGTTCTTTAACAGAATGCTGGGTAGGCTTGGTTTTCACTTCACCAGATGCCGGCATATAGGGCACCAGTGTAAGGTGCATATACATCGCGCGTTCACGGCCAACCTCGGTGCCTAGCTGGCGAATCGCTTCCAAAAATGGTTGCGACTCGATATCACCAACCGTTCCGCCAACCTCGACAATGGCAACATCGTGGCCTTCAGCACCTTCGATGACACGACGTTTGATTTCGTTAGTAATGTGAGGAATAACCTGAATAGTTGCACCCAGATAATCACCGCGGCGCTCGCGTCGAAGTACTTCTTCATACACCCGTCCGGTGGTGAAGTTATTTCGTTTGGTCATACGGGTACGAATGAAACGTTCGTAGTGACCTAAATCCAGATCGGTTTCAGCTCCGTCATCGGTAACAAAAACCTCACCGTGCTGAATCGGGCTCATTGTTCCCGGATCGACATTAATATATGGATCCAGTTTTAGCATTGTGACGGTAAGACCACGCGCTTCCAGGATAGCTGCCAGAGATGCAGCAGCAATACCTTTACCTAGCGATGATACAACACCACCTGTGACGAAAATATAGTTTGTCATGCGAAACCTAAGGCGTTGGATTGTATGGGTAATGAGTGTTTGCGGCGCAATTCCACAACACTTGGACGGCGCAATAGTATACCCAAAGACTGGCTGGCAAACAATCAGTTTGCCAGCGTCTGCGGCGCTTTATTTATGTGAAACAAGCACAAAACAGCACAGTAGACTGACTGTATTAGCTATCCTGCAGGCGTTTTAGTGTATAAATCAAATCAAGCGCCTGCCGTGGTGACAGATCGTCGGGATTGACGGCTGCCATAGCCTCGTCCAGCTTGCCGGGTTGTGCCGGAGCAGGTAAGTCCAGCGCGGCTTGCACGGCGCCAGCATCTAATGATGGACGCGCAGTGATATCCGCACTGTTTTCCAGTTCATGCAACTTAGATTTAGCAGCGCGAATAACATTGCGGGGAACGCCTGCAAGCATAGCGACCTGAAGCCCGTAACTTTGACTGGCAGCACCCTGTTCAACCGCATGCATAAACCGGATCGTTTCATCATGCTCAATGGCATCAAGATGTACATTCACGACACCATTAAGATGTTCGGGCAGCTGGGTCAGTTCAAAATAATGCGTGGCAAACAACGTATAGGCATGAATCTGACTGGCCAGATAATGCGCACACGCCCAGGCCAGCGACAAACCATCGTAGGTACTGGTACCGCGACCTATTTCGTCCATAAGCACCAGAGAATGTTCGGTGGCGTTGTGTAATATGTTGGCTGTCTCGGTCATCTCCACCATGAACGTGGACCGGCCGGATGCCAAATCATCAGAAGCACCAATGCGGGTAAAAATGCGGTCTACTTTGCCAATGACAGCGTTGCGCGCCGGAACGAAGCTGCCAATATATGCCATAAGTACAATCAACGCTGTCTGGCGCATATAGGTTGATTTACCGCCCATGTTTGGACCTGTAATAATCAGCATTCTTTGTTCATCGTCCATAGTCAGCGGGTTGGCGATGAACGGGTCGCTCATGACATTTTCCACCACCGGATGACGACCTTCCTGATAAGTAATCTGACGCGCTTCGGTCAGACTGGGACGATGCAGGTCCAGTGCTTCTGCTCGCTCAGCGAGGGTTTGGATAACGTCGAGTTTTGCCAACGCTGCGGCCGTATTGATTAGCGCATTCAGGAATGAATGAAAGTGGTCAAACAGTGCTTCATAAAGCTGCTTTTCCAGCGCGAGAGCGCGGCTTTGACTGGTGAGAACTTTATCTTCATGTTCTTTAAGCTCGGGCGTGATATACCGCTCAGTGTTTTTAAGGGTTTGCCGGCGAATATAGTCTGTGGGCGCCTGGGCACTCTGCGCCCGGCTAATTTCAATAAAGAAACCATGCACTTTGTTATAGCCGACCTTCAGCGTGCTGATGCCGGTGCGCTCACGCTCTCGCAGTTCAAGTGCCTGAAGGTAGTTAGTCGCACCCTGAGACAGATCCCTTAACTCGTCCAGTTCTTCACTATAGCCGGGAGCAATTACACCGCCATCCCGCAGCACTACCGGAGGATTGTCTATTATCGCGTTGTTAAGCAGGTCCTGAAGTTGCGGGTAGGTGCCAATTTCATCACTTAAGCTATGTAACAGCGGTGTATTAAACGGCGCCAGAGACTCGCATAGTGCAGGCAGGGCATTGAAGGCGTTACGAAGCCGGGCAAAATCCCGGGGCCGAGCGGAGCGAAGCGCCAGACGCGCCATTATGCGCTCAATATCACCAATTTGTTTTAACTGGTCTGCGATGTCGTGTCCCGCTGCATCGAGCAGCGCAGCAATGGCATCCTGACGTGCATTCAGCTCGTGTCTGTCGGTAATCGGGGAGTGCAGAAATCGCTGCAACATACGGCTACCCATCGCCGTCGCAGTGTTATCCAGTACGCTGAATAGTGTGTGATCCTGATTGCCACCCATGTTTTGCGTGATTTCAAGATTGCGACGCGTGGCTGCATCTAACTGAACACGGGTTTCCTGAACATCTTTTTGAATAGCGTTAATATGGGGCAGGGCAGTACGCTGAGTATCCTTCACATACTGTAAAACACAACCAGCGCTACTCAAGCCCTGGCGCATATCCTCAACACCAAAACCTGTGAGTGCACGGGTATTAAACTGATTGTTCAGCTGCTCTACAGCGGTATCGTATTCGAACTCCCACTCAGGGCGTCGGCGGATACCTTTGAGCTTTTCTATCAAAGCAATGCCGGTAAAGCCTTCTGGGTAAAGCAGCTCTGCGGGATTGACCCGCTGTAACTCGGCCAGTAACGCCTCGTCCCCCTCACATTCCGAAACAACGAATCGTCCGCTGCTTACATCCAGCGTTGCCAGCCCGTAGCCATCTGTCGTACCGCTTACCGCTGCCAGAACATTGTCGCGCCGCTCTTCAAGCAGGGCTTCGTCAGTTACTGTGCCGGGCGTCACTATACGCTGCACTTTCCTTTCCACCGGGCCTTTGCTGGTAGCCGGGTCGCCAACTTGTTCACAGATAGCCACCGACTCACCCATTTTAACCAGTCGTGCCAGATAGCTCTCTACAGCATGGTAGGGAACACCCGCCATCGGTATAGGATCGCCTCCTGACTTGCCCCGGGCGGTCAGCGAGATATCTAGCAATTGTGCTGCGCGTTTCGCATCATCGTAGAACAATTCATAAAAATCGCCCATACGATAGAACAATAAAATAGTGGGGTGCTGCGCCTTTATGTTCAGGTACTGGCGCATCATTGGCGTATGTGATTCCAAAGGTGCCTCGATTGTATCGTTTATTTGCTATACCAGTGTCAGGCTGCTGCCGGGTGATGTGCTGCTGCCAGGGAAATGGTACACTGCGAAGAATAAAACTTTGCTACGTATTATTGATATGAGTCAGGCTTTTTCAACCGTTTCTGTGGCCGGGCAAAGCCAGCAGATGATAACACGAATCGGACAGCTGTTAACTGACAACACGTTAAGTGTCAGCTGCGCTGAATCATGTACCGGGGGCGGACTGGCCTTTGCATTTACCTCTGTAGCTGGCAGTTCGAATTGGTTTGAGCAGTCGTTCGTTACCTATTCTAACGATGCTAAGCAGTCATTATTGAATGTTGATGTCGGTATACTGGAATCCTACGGGGCTGTTTCACGTCAGTGCGTTGAAGCAATGGCTTTTGGCACCGCTCAGCGAACCGGTGCGCCACTGGCCATCAGTGTCAGCGGTGTTGCTGGTCCTGGTGGGGGCAGCAAGGACAAACCGGTGGGTACTGTATGGTTCGGGTTTTCGCTACTGGGCGACACGGTTTCAACGAAGCAGCATTTTGCAGGAAACCGTAACGATGTGCGATCGGCTGCGGTGCATTTTGCACTGCATTATCTGCACGATTGGCTAGTTGAAAACTACCCTGTGACTTCTGAATGTACTTGCGAAACGAAGCCACGCTAGATAAGGGATCTGTAGTTCAGTTTCCAAACTGATGCGATCAAAAATTCCAGAACATAGTGCTAACAAAAGCAAAATTCCGAAACATCGTGTGATCGGAGGTACTGCAAGCGGAAAAAATTCATATAGCGTTCTCAACCACTAAAAATGATGGGGAACGTCAAAGTATCTTAATAGGCTAATAATAGCGCATCTTTTGAAAAATGCGCTATGAATTATTTGACTGGGGGAGACAGACTAGTTAATTGCGAAGTTGATTTTCAGTTTTCCGATCCGTTCCAGATCTGAAATCACTGCACTAACTTCAGGGGTTCTTCTATAAAGAATGCTGAGGTGACTGTTGACTGAAAGAGTGCGCTTTTCAACGTTCAAAGTGTTGAGGTAACCTATCAGCTCATATGGGTCAATTTGCGATAAGTAAGCAAGTCGGGAAACACAAACATAGTTTGAGAAAAAATTTGGAATGCTGTCTGCTGAGAGAAGGTCGCTTTTGACCTTATGCAAACCGATGAAGGGAGATTGCTTGTGTGCCCGCTTAAAATCTTCAGCATTCATACTAAGTAGCCATGCTAAATGCCCCATTGACACTTTTGATGGAGTATTGGCGAAGTGATTTACAACGAACGATTCCAGAGCTTCTAAATCCAAAAAAATTGCATCCTGTAATCTGTCATGGTGTTCGAGCGACACTCTTCTAGATGTAATTTTCCCGCAGATAACGCTATTTAGTAGCTCCGCCTTACTTAATAAAAATCTGCCCAGTACTTGAGAGTTAATCTCTGAGAATCGAATTTCGAAAAGAAAACGTTTATCTGATTGAGGTATTGCTTGCAACAACGACTCTGCAAGCTCTTCAACGTGGTAACAGCTATGAGAAGCTACCTCACCATGTAATTTTTTTATGTGATTGGTGTGTTGCAGGTATTTTACGTCAGCTAATTCGAAGTGGAGCATGTCTACAATATTCTGCTGAGTGAGTGCCTTTGACCACTGTTCTGGGCTGTGCATTGACTTTGGTAGACGGCGCTCGTAATGCGCCGTATTTAAGCAAGGCTCTAAGGTTTTCACCAACTTCAACGGACTCGGCTTTTCCAGCGTATACAGGTTAAGCAAAGAATGCGTACCAAGAAGTGCTTCCAGCTGAGCAAACTTTCTCTGTTTAAATGCAGACTCCATTTTTCCAAAAAAGTCAGGAGCTTCGATTTTTTGCGAGTAATCTGATTTGTACTGACGTCGGTAAGAGTCGCAGTAAATAAAATAAGACAACACAGTGAATACCTCGTGTGCCTTATCACAAGATAATTTTTTAAGATCTATGGCTGCACCTATGAAATCGAAAGGGCGGGCGAGAAACTGCGCGACAGTCAGAATTAGCTGCTCGAACATCACGCCCTTTTTGCGCCGGTCTGTCATCAATTGTTTGTAGGAGGGGGATATTGAGCGTTTCTGAGTGAAAAGGAAATTACCGCAGTGTACACAAGCGCGAGTAGAGGTACTGGCAACTGGCTTTTCGCAAGCGTGGCATTTGTCTATTAAAAGACAGTTGTGTGTTGGACAGACGGTGACATCTATTGTCTGAAACCTGAAGTTATGACAGGTATTCTCATCAACGCATTCAGGGCAGACCCTTAACCCCCTCGCTCTGAATAGTTTACTCTCTGCGAACTCGAATCCGTGAGCCGCGAGCTTATCACGTTGAGATAAAGGGAACACTGCTTTCAGTGACTCGATAGCCCTCAACTGACCTTTATAAGTGTCTAAGGTTGATGAACGTACCTTTGCTCCTAAAATGGATAGGAGCTCTTGCGAGCCGCCATATCCATGAAGTATTGCGAGCCTGTCGAAATAGCCAATACAACTTTCACCTGTTTTAGGAAGTGTTGGGATAGGTATTCTGCGATTATGTGTCATCGTGTTCCCAGCCATTTCTTGACCTCTGTAGCACTGTTAAAGAAGGGAATGATGCTTAATGCTCTGACCTGTGCATCATCAGCTATTGATGAAAACTTCTTATTTTTTGATGATTTTCGGGTGTTCCTCACCAAAAGGTGTAAAGGCATTATTGATAACACCGTTAACGCAAAGTCCTGCATCTCCAACGTCTCTCGTCCTTCGCCCCAAACATCCATTTTCGTTTTAGTGATGAGGTTTTCCACGTTACGGAGAATGCCCTCGGTAGCGCAATAAAAGTGCAACAAGTTGTCATCACTGGTGGCATCAAAGCCTAGCGATAATTTTTGGCTACAGATGTATCCATCCAGAAAGTTTCGAAAGTCTTTTTTGGCGGTTTCTGAAACGATGCTCTGGGGAGGTATAAAATATCTGTGGGGAAAGCGCGTATCGATTTGTTTGTTAATGTCCAGTACAGTGATTACTTCAGGTAATCCAACAAATCCGATACTAACCTTATTTTTATTTGATAGAGATTTGAGCGACTCCGTGATTTTATGTATCGACTCGTCACCGCGTTGATTAACCAAATGGTGATAGTCATCAAAGATAATCATTTGCACTCCAAGTCCTTTGATAAGTGCAGTCAATCTCACGTCCATGCTGTCATATGTACCTCTAGTTGGTGTGAGGTCTCCCAGAACCTCCAGCACAGCTGAGTGAAATGTTTTTTCGCCCAATATATTCTTAGATTGTACGATCACTACGGCAAGGTCATTGTTCAAGTAGTTATTTGCCTGTTTTGCGAATAAAGAAATTAATGATGACTTACCCACGCCGGTCGAACCTGTAATGATTGCACCATTAGGCGACGGGGTTGTTGCTGAGGCGAGTGCGTGCAACAAGTTGTCTAACGCTCTTTGCGTAAATGACATGTCGATGTACTGGCGTCGCGGTCCACTTCTGTGGCGTTCGATAATATTAAAATTCACCTCGACTCCCCCCTTTTGCAGCGTGTTTTGGCAACAAGACATCGGAAAGGTCATTCACCTTTTCAGACTCAGGTTGGTCGACATCAATAGTAATAGGAAGGGCGGCATTTTCAGACTTGAGATCAGAAATGGCGGCGTGCAGTTGTGGGCCATTACCTAAGTCAATGCCTTCGTACTCAAGCTCTTTCTCGCGACGTTTTTTGTTCTTTTCGCGATTTTCTTTCACTTTTGCCAGCTCTTGCGCTTTGCGGCGAGCCATCGCGCCATCGACGATATGACATTTTGCGTCCCATGGCGTTGTGCTCGCTTTCGGGATATCAGAAAACGGGGCTTCAACGATGGCGTCATACTGGCTTTTGGACATGGGCTGTTGAACTCGACCATCGGTAATCGGAACAATGACAAAGTTATTTGACGTCGGCGAAACTACGACGACAGTTGAAATATCGATGTGGTCAAAATATACCGTCAATGCCTTTTTCTCTTTATTGAGATACTTAAAGGTCTCTCTCAATTCCACAGAGTTGTAGTACCGTTTTTCGACTACAATCCCTTTATGACCTTGAAGTGTGGCTTTTATGCATCTTCCTGAAAAATGTTCGAACAGTTTTAGCTTACTTTGTGCTTCATAAGGACTATTCCCCGAGACATCATCGCCCGGCAATCTGACTAACCCCGGATTGTCACTAATATGATGTTCCCATACAGATTTTGGGGAGCGGTCAAGAAGCGAAGAATGCGCTTCCTCATTGTAGTGTGTGATGAATTGGTCAAGCTTTATCATGAATTCATCAACAGTAAGAGTAGCGGCTTTTTCTACATTATCTTCGATATAAAATTTTTCATTCAGTTTGAGCACGCCGCCGTAGCCGGGTAAGTCCTCAAGGCAACCTCTGCGGAATGTCAAATTGAAGCGTTCGATAAACGGTCTTTTTTCAGGTTTCCGGACAACAGTTGTAACGCGGTTTACATCAGTCATCGCCATGAAGTGCGTAAAGGGCGTACTTGTGAATGCAGTCCCGGCATCGGCAGACAAGACGAGAGGCAACCCAAAGAAACCTGACCCGTCCTCGTTTGGTAATACCGCGTTTTTGAAGCAACTAACGGCCAGTTCTGAGTTTTCTGCTTTTTTCTTAGAAATCAGAACGGCGTAACCCGGCACCACCTTTGTGTAGCAATCGAAGGCGAACATAATGGTAGCGATACCGAGAAATTTAAATGTGACCGGGCATAGCAGTCCGATTTGAGCAACTACACCGTCCATTTCCCAGCGAGAGAAAGGGTAATACAACTCGTATTTTTTTAACGCCTGTCGCTGAGCTTGATTCCTAGCGTACGGCCCTTCACGGTGAAATGTAACGTAATCGGCATCAATTTCATTTACACATTCATAGAAAACACTCTTTGAGGGGCACTTAAATCCCGGAAGAATGCTAGGCATTTTCGACTTGAGAAATTCGAAGGCTTTATTCGGGCTTAAACGTCGTTCTAAATAATATTTATGAATGAAGTCGGATACCACCTCTTTGACTTCAAGCGGCAGGCCAGCACCTCTGCCTTGGGTTTGTTGGTAGTTGTCTATCAGCGCATATTTATCATTGTTGGCATCTCTGTACCGCTTTAGCCAGCGAGCAGCGGTTCCATGGTGCGGAAAACTGATTTTTTTGCCCCGGCTACGTTTTTGTATCTCATCGTAAGCACACAATATATTTCGTTTGGCCGTAGGGGCATTAGGCGACTCCTTGAGCATTTGCAGCACGACCTCTTCGCGAAAGTGCATAGTTTCCCGGTCCTCGGGAGACAGGTTCAGAACCAGCGATATTGATTTGGTTTTTGGCGGCGCTGGTGTTATCAGCCCCTGTCTATATTGCGTTACGATTTGGGCTTGGGAAAACGTGAGCACTTGGGTTTCGCTCTCTAGTACAACCTGTAGCCCTTTAATCATGGCAATTTGAAAGCGCTCATTATTCAGTATGAACTCAGTCCCTTCAGTGAGGGAGAAGTTAGGCTTGGTACTTATCATGCTGCACCCCTCGAAAGAAGCTGATTAGGTTGATATAAAAAGGTATTGCCCTTTAGTGTGTCTTCCATATCAAATAAGAAGTAGCCACGTGCTATCAGGTGCATAATGATGTTGGGTTGAAACCCTTTGTCGATAGCAAGGCGCTGACAGTGCTTGTAGCTACTTGCAAGGGGCAGCATGCTAACTAATTGAACTATCTCTTGTTCAGTGTGAACGCATTTTAGATAACCGCTGAGAAGCATGATATTGCTCATCACTAACCAGTTGCCAATGTCTCTCTCAGTGACCACTTTGAAATCAATGCCATCTTCTGCGAGTGCATCTTTAAAAAACTGATGCCGCTCTTCCATCTCTTCGGTGAGTCTTGCTGAACACTTCACTTCATGAAGGCACTCCTGCTCTGACACAGAGGTAGTGAGTATGTCAGGCGTAAACGTGTAGTCGAATCCGGGTCTGTCATTGCGCTGATAAATCAAGGTGAAAGGCTGCGACTCAAGGAGTGTAGATTCTTTATCAAGCTCCAGTTTCTTCTGATAGACCAGCTCCAAGTAGCTTTCAGCAAACTGGGGTTGGTTGTTTAGTGTGCATGCATTCGTCAGACTAGACTTTGCTCGACTGTGTCTGTACAGCTTGCGTGCAAGCTTTTTCTTTCTGTATTGGACGGCTTTCATTTCAAATCCTCAGTGTGGGTCGGACTTTTAATGCTAGAACTACCATCCCACTAAGCAAGTTTTTGAAGATGTTTTTAATTTTTTAAGTGGTTGAAATCGTTATATTTAAGTATCTTTTTTTGTAAGCTTTATGATGTTGTCTTTATGGTAAAGCTATAATGGTTTATATTTCATAAAGTTATAAGAATTATCTTTTTTATGCACATTTATTTGTAGTTGATAAGTGGCTTTGGATAGTGTTTTCCAGAGAAAGTCGCTCTAAATAAAAAATTCGAGTTTTCCAGCGCAACTGCTATAGTCGGTTTTTATTTCTGAATAAATAAGTTCAGTTTTATGCATTCATACATCAAACAATGCCGACTACTTAAGAAGAAGCAGGATAAAAATAAGTATTCACTACAGGCCGTTGCCTCTCGGATCGGAGTGTCTGAGAGTTACTTAAGTCGTATAGAGCGCGGGGAGGTTCCCAACAGGCGTCGCCTCGAGCAATTAATCACGGACCTTGATGCCAACAGAACATTGGCGCTTGCGTCTTTTGGTTTTTTAGATGAAAAAATTGCTGACGCAATCAATGCGAACTTGTCAAAGTGGGATGTTGAGCTGGATAGTGATGAGATATATGAACTAGTGTCCCGCACTATCGAGTGGCAAGAGTTTCGGGCCATACTGTTTAGTCTGAAAGAGATGAGAAGAAGAGATCTAGGAGAAATTAAGCGATTCGTGGTCGATGGTCTTTCATAACCTTATTATGTTAGCGCTGCTCTATATTTTACGACCTGCTTTGCTCGCGCATTTAACAAGATAACATCAGTTCGAACGAAGTGCTTTAATCGCCTTCTTGTTCCACAAGAACTGCGGGGAGAAAGTGCTTAGCAATGATTTATAAAAATTGTTTTCTAATTCCTAAATAAAGGTACTAGGATAGACCTATCCCCCGAAGGTTTACATCGCCGAATTATTAACCGATATGAACACCCAACCGAAGGTATCGCCAATTGGTACTAGAACATGAAGAATGACAATGAGCAAAATCTCGTTAGCGAAATCTGTACACCGTTAATGAGCGATGCGCTGGCTGCTTGCGTGGTGACTTGCGATGGAAAAGTTGCATTTGGGTTTGGTGACAGCTGCGAGTTCTCAACAGATGCAGCAGATGCAGCACTAATTCTTGAGCTTATAGGCAGACTCACCGAATTGAAAAATCGCCGCGTGGATGACTGAGCAAGCAAAGCACTTGATGAAAAAAAGATTCCAGCCTTTCTGACCGGGTCAGTAAAACGCACATAAACGGTGGGCTTTAATGCCTACGTATCCAATTAAGAAATTCAGCGCTCTATGGTGAGTAGCATTAACCCGGAGTACAGCGAACGTAAGATAGTTCTTGATGCCTTTGATAATGTTCTCTGTGCATTTAATGGCAGTTTCTATTCAGATGAAGAGCGGCTCTGCCGTAACTGATATTGTTCTGAAAAAAACTGCGAGGATGCTTATCGTCCAACTCGAATGAATAATAAATCCATTCCCGTGCGCAACTAAATAACTCCTTTAAATTCAATTATTTACTTTATCCTGCCTTTTTATTATTATATTTTTTACTTTTTAGGCTTGCGTTTGAGAGGGTTTGCTCATAATATTTCTGCACGTTAAGTAATTAAATAGTTAACAAGTAGCCAGATATGGAACAGATTAAACATAAGAAAATTACAAAGGTTTTGTTAGAAGAAAGAGCAGAACAACTGTTGCGAGCGCATTTTCAAGCGGCCTCGTTAATGAATGAGTCACTTTCAATCGATAAAGAGAGCCTCGAGGCAGAGGAGCTACTGCAAACACTTGAGCGTCAATACAGGTATGGCATATGCGGCCACTTGCATGAAGGAGAAATGTTGCCTGATGACTTTTCGGATATGAGGGTGTATTCAGCGTTAGAGGAACTATACGCAGGCTATCCGTTTAATGCATTTGATGACAACTCTCTAGGTCTTATAGAAACGATTACACTCGCTGCCCAAGCCCGGCATGAATTGGTCATACACGACGGGATCAGTATGAGAGATCTTTTCGATCTGGATGACGACTTCACGTACACATCGGGCGAGATAGAACTTCGTGAACTGGCTGCTATTGCAGATATGTCGGTTCAGAGTGTCAGGAACGATATTTCGAAAAACGCAAAGTCTTTAAAGTTTCGTTCTAGTGGAGGGAAGCATTACACCTCCGTTACAGAAGCAAAAAATTGGCTGAGCCAGCGCAATTCATTCAAGCCAACGATTAATTTTATTGAGCTAAATAAGCGGGAGCAGGCTGAGAGCCTTCTATATATTCCGGTCGCAAAGGATGGTTCTTATTTTACAAGCAAATGCAGAATGACACGGGGTTATCAGGTAGGTGAAAAAGGCAATGAGCAATACTTTGAATCTTTCATAGAAGCCCGAAACCACTTGCTGTTTATGACTCAGGCAAAATGGCGTAGGCCAAATGAGAAAGGGAACTTTGGCATTGTATCCGCTGCCGAGTGGAAGTTTGTACCCAAAGAAGAAGTATTAAAAAATTAATTCTTTATAAGGAGAAGCTCACATGGATTCTCAGACAAAAGCTAATGAATCGACTCACGCGCAAATTTTATCTGATGATGCCAGATATCTGCTGATGTTATTCGGTATAACGCTGGAGGATAAAAAATGAAGATGAGTCATCATGCGAAGCTTCGCCTTGCACAACGCTCCCTTAATGAGCAGGAACTTACTGTACTTGCTGGTATTGGTCAAGTTGTCGAACAACATGGAGGAACGTCTTTAACCACCGTTCCCAAGAACGAAAAACTCAAGTGGGTTCGTGCAGCAAAAGAAGCTTTACGGTTGCTTAATACATTGCCAGAAATTGATACAAAGAAAAGAAAACGAATCAGGAAAGTGCTCAACCGTATCATTGAACGGTTAAGCGCGAAGAACCAACCCTATTTTATAAGTAGTAACGAGGAAGACATTGTGATCACTTGCGGGTATTACACCGTCCGTCGTTTAAGAAGAGACTACTGAGGATGTTATGGACAACAATCAGTTAAAAAATCATATCGAAGCACTGCGCAACTATAGCAATGGATCCCCTTTTATTGATGAACTGCGGATCGAATCACGTGGCGAAATCGACGTGTATTTTTCACCATTCGAGCATATTAATAAACATGCAAAAGTCGTGCTCGTGGGCATATCGCCCGGCGCGACTCAGGCTAACAATGCCAACGTAGAGGCCTCTGCACTAATTAAAAGTGGCGAGAGAATCGATACCATATCGGAAAAGGCTAAGCAAACTGGTGCATTCAGTGGTGCTTTGAGGAACAACCTTGTTCGCCTGCTGGATTACGTGGGCATAAGCAGAGAGTTAGGTATAGATACCTGCGGGACGCTGTTTACCAAAAACAATCACCTGCTCCACAGTACGTCAGTCTTTCGCTATCCGACGCTACAGGCAGGTACGCCCATCAGCTCAGCAAAAAAAGGCCTTTCAGATCCGCTTCTCAAGCAAATGATCGACCACTGTCTTGCTGATGAAGTGCGTCAGTTACCTGAATCCGCTTTTTATCTTCCCATGGGTCAAGGCGTAGACAAAATTTTACTTTCTTTGTGTGAACGTGGGCTATTAAATAGAAGCCAATTACTTATCGGATTGCCGCACCCGTCGGGTGCCAATGCAGAAAGAATTGCTTATTTTCTGGGGGAGAAACCGCGAGATAAGCTATCAGGCAAAACCAATGCTGACACGATTGACGTAGCTAAACAGCTACTATTGAGCCAACTCAATCACAAAAACTCGAATTTGAGTAGTGAGTCACTTAAACGTTACGTGGGAGCAGAGCAGCGCTCGACATCAACGAAGACAGCTAGAATGGGTGAGCCAGTTCAACAAGCTACGAATAACAAAAGTCAGTCTGTCTCTACAAAGTCTTCTGGTTCACTGGTGTCACCGTCTGATGGTTTTATGCTGGATGATGTTGAGCGACAAATTCGAGAGCAGGTTGCCCAGTTGAACCTTATAGTAGCACCAAGCAAGTCCAGAACGTCAAAAGAACTGTCAATATTACGTGGCGATAATACCGTCGCCTATATCAGTCGTGAAGCAGGGCTTAAGAAAGGGATTCTGGTCGTCAAATTGCATCCAAGCATGCGTTCTAAGTTGGATAGTATGGCGAGCGAAATGGGAGGCGTAAGTATCAGTCCCGGTACAGGCTCGCGCTACATATCTAGTTCAAATTACAGGGGGTTTGACAGCAGAGGATACTCTTCTCAATTGACTTCAAACCAGCATCAGGCCGTTGCTTATAAGGTTGACGTATCGGGAGGATTTTACCCGCTCAAAGCCTTATTACAGGCTTGCTAATTCTTACATTTCTACCTGAAAATTTCAGGGCTAAAGCACCTGCTGATGAAATTAAATAAGCAGGTGCGCTTATTTCGAATTATGCAGTCTCACCAAACTTCATTTCACCAATCACTTCATGTAAACGAGTTCTTCGTTCTTCAGTAGAAAAATAATCGAGAGGACGCTCTCCTACAAGTATCGGAAGCGGAGTGTTAAGCCACTTATCTCTCAACTCCCGTTCACTGCCAAAGAAAGCGTCAATTTCGGACTTCAGTTTTTCTTTTGAAATTGTCATCTCTTGCCTCACACTAAAAGTTTACTCCGACCTCTATGAACTATAACTGATCTGAGCGGATTGTCGTGGTCCTACATCATTCGGGGGCGAGCAACGTTATAAGTACTGAGCTGGCCGTGTGGAGTCAAAAGCCATTGAGTATGAAAGCCTGAGGACGAGGCGCGTTCCACATGGTAATACTTTAAGAGGTTAACCACTTATTCAGAGGACTTCCATTGATGTGAAAAAGTGGTGGCCAAATGGAAATAACTTTCAAAGTTAGTTTCACTGAATTGAATATCAGGAAGCGGCAAAATATCAATGAGATATAATATTTTTACGGTTATGCTGCGATGGTGCGACATTCTAGAGTAGATGTGAGCGCGTATATCGCAACTGGAAGACTAACTCTCGCTTAAACATTTTAAAATGCTGCCCAAAGCTGTAAATTAGGAGGATATAAAGGAAAGTAGTTACGTAGTACAGGACTCATGACAGAAAATTTCTCTTCAACAGCGGCCTTCATCTGGTCGGTAGCCGACCTGCTTCGCGGTGACTTTAAACAAAGCCAATATGGTCGAATCATTTTACCTTTCACATTGCTGCGTCGTCTGGAATGCGTTCTCGCGGATAAAAAGGACGCCATTGTTGCAAAGTACGATGAAGTTAAAGCTATGCCAGCAGAGGCACAGGAACAAATCCTGAAGCATGTTGCGGATTTGAGCTTCTACAACACCAGCCGTATGGATTTAAACCACCTCGGCGAAACCGGGGTGGCAGATAACATAGAAGCCTATGTCCGTGCCTTCAGCCCAAGTGCCCGCGAAATTTTTGAACAATTTGATTTTTTCAATACTATCGACAAACTCGATGAAGCTGACTTGCTCTATAAGGTAGCCAAGCGCTTTGCAGTTACAGACTTGCATCCGGACACCATTGATAACTACCACATGGGTCTGGTGTTTGAAGAATTGATACGCCGGTTTGCAGAAAGCTCAAACGAAACAGCCGGGGAGCACTTTACTCCACGGGATATCGTCAGGCTGACAACGTCACTTACCTTCATTGAAGACAATGATGTACTAACCCAACCGGGGATCGTAAGAACCATCTACGACCCAACCGCAGGAACGGGGGGCTTTTTATCTGCTGGCATGGAATACGTGCTTGAGATGAATAACCGCGCAAGGTTGGTCGCATTCGGTCAAGAGCTTAATCCTGAGTCTTATGCCATCTGTAAAGCCGATATGCTGGTGAAAGGGCAAGAAGTCGATAACATCAAGCTGGGCAATACGCTGTCGAACGACCAGTTAGAGTTTGCTAATTTTGATTACCTTCTAAGCAATCCGCCTTTTGGAATCGACTGGAAGAAAGTCCAAAAGACAATCACCGATGAGCATAAAGTGAAAGGCTACGAAGGTCGCTTCGGGCCGGGGCTTCCGCGTGTTTCTGATGGTTCGCTGTTATTCCTGCTTCACCTTATCAGTAAGATGCGCAGCCCGCAGGAAGGTGGCTCACGCATTGGTATTATTCTGAATGGCTCACCACTTTTCACAGGCGGGGCAGGCAGTGGTGAAAGTGAAATTCGTCGCTATGTACTAGAACACGACTTAGTTGAAGCCATTATAGCGCTACCAACAGACATGTTCTACAACACCGGTATTGCCACTTATATCTGGGTAATTTCCAATCACAAACCATCCCATCGCAAAAGTAAAGTGCAGCTCATTAATGCCAGTACTGACGACAAAGAAAATCCGCAGAACAATTTCTTTTCGTCCATGCGTAAGTCCTTAGGCTCGAAACGTAAATACCTGCCTGAAGAAAGCATTGAAGAAATAGTGCGACTGTTTGGTGGCTTTAAAGCTTCTCCGGAAAACGAGCGCCAGATTAGCAAGATTTTTGACTATCAAGACTTCGGTTACCGTCGAATTACTGTTGAACGGCCACTACAGCTATCTTTCACCATCACCAAAGAGAAACTGGAAGCTTATTGCCAGCAAGTACTCGAAACTATCCAGAAGAAACAACCTGAAATTACGGATATAGAAGCGCCTGCGGGTTACGCGACACTATCTAAACTAGAAGACGGCACAATATTTATTAGTCGCAAAGCCTTCTTGAAAGCCGTTTCCAGCGATAAGCCGACATCAGCAGAAAAGAAAGCGCTGGTGAAATTTTTCGGTGAGCACGATGACAATGCAGAGATTTGCTATTTTGAGTCGGGCAAAAATAAAGGTGAGATGGAGCCTAATCCAGACCTTCGTGACTATGAAAACGTCCCTCTCAAAGAAGATATTTACGCTTATTTCGAGCGCGAGGTAAAACCACATGTACCGCTTGCATGGATAGATGAAAGCAAACGCGATGAGCAAGACGGTCAAGTGGGGATTGTAGGTTATGAAATCCCATTTAACCGTCATTTCTATGAGTATAAGCCGCAGCGTAGTCTGGAAGAAATCGATGCTGACTTAGATAAAGTCAGTGCCGAGATTATGCAGTTATTGCAAGAGGTGCATTCCTGATGGCTGAAAAGTATCAGCGGTATCCTGAGTATAAGGATTCAGGAATTAACTGGATAGGATATATTCCATCAGATTGGTATGTTGGAAAGCTCAAACATACGTTCAAAGTCGTTAATGGTTCGACGCCGAGTTCATCTGTAGAGGAATATTGGGATGGTGATATACCTTGGATTACTCCGGCTGACATGGAAAAAAGCTCGAATAGTTACTTATCTAAAGGCAAAAGGAATATTTCGAAACTAGGTCTCAGTTCTTGCGGTGCGTCACTTGTCAGTCAAGGTTCAATAATCGTATCCAGTAGGGCACCTATAGGCTCACTAGCTATAGCGAGTTCGTCTATTTCAACAAATCAGGGGTGTAAGTCTCTTGACTCCTATGGCGATGATAATAGATTTTACTTTTACTGGTTAAAGTTAAGCAAACTGGAACTAGAAAACCTTGGTAAAGGTACAACATTTCTAGAGTTGTCTTCTGCTGACTTGGCAAATTTTTATGCGCTCAAGCCCAGCAAAAAAGAACAAATTTTAATCGCAGACTTTCTCGACCACGAAACCGCCAAAATCGATGCGCTGATTGCCAAGCAGGAAAAGCTGATTGAACTGCTAAAAGAAAAGCGCCAAGCCGTCATTTCCCATGCTGTGACCAAAGGCCTGAACCCCGATGTGCCGATGAAAGACTCGGGGATTGAGTGGATAGGGGAAGTACCGGAACATTGGGAAGTTGTACGAATAAAACACACTGCTAAATCAATAATTGCAGGTCCATTTGGTTCATCAATAACAAAAGATATGTATGTTCCATCAGGATTTAAGGTCTATGGACAAGAGCATGCAATCGCTAATTCTTTTGATGTTGGCGACTATTACATCAATGAACAAAACTTCAACATATTGAAAAGGTATTCGATTGCAAGTGGTGACCTAATTTTGAGCTGTGTTGGTACTTTTGGAAAAGTCAGCGTAGTTCCTACGATGTTTGAGGCAGGTATCATTAACCCAAGATTAATGCTTATTCGCCCTTCATCAGTGGTCGCTAGTGATTACTTAGCAAAGTTTATGCAGTCAGATGTTTCTTATAAACAATTTGAAGTTTTAAGTCGGGGAGGAACGATGGGTGTGATAAATATCGGAATTCTTTCTGATATATTCATCGCATTGCCACCGTTGGACGAGCAGAACAAAATTAAAGAGCTCATAGAATCGCAAGCATCAAAGTACGATAAGCTTATTAAGAAAGCTACATCTTCTATTTCCCTATTAAAAGAACGAAAGATATCTCTAATTTCTGCTGCCGTGACAGGAAAAATCGACGTTCGCCACTGGCACCCCACCCAAACGGAGGAAGCGTATGCCTAGCAAATCACAGGAGGTGATTTTTCAGAATGATATTATACAGGCATTGGCTAACCAAGGTTGGGAAGTTGGTCAGAACAAGCATTATGACAAGCAGCGAGCGTTGTACCCGGAAGACCTGATTGCCTATGTAAAAGCGACCCATCCGCAACAGTGGCAAAAGCTATCCAGCTTTCATAAAGATCCCGAAGAGGCGCTGTTAAAAGCTGTTGTGAGAGATTTGGAAAACCCAAACAAAGGTACGCTTTGGGTGCTACGTAACAAGGTAGTGGATCGCGGGGCTAAGTTCTCGCTCTGTGCATTCAAACCTGACCATGATCTTAATCCCGACGCTTCCGATCGCTATAACCAGAATATCCTGCGCGTAGTACCTGAAGTCGTTTATAGCCCTTATGCAGATATAAACGACGATGATGTTCAACCAGACGCGAACAAAAAGACAGCTAAAAAGTGGCGTATTGATCTTGTGCTGTTTATCAATGGACTACCTATTGCCACGCTCGAACTGAAATCTGAATTTAAGCAAAGCATCGAAAACGCCAAAATTCAGTATATGAAAGACAGGCTCCCCAAGGATCCTGTCACCAAAAAGCCTGAGCCGTTACTGACATTTAAGCGTGGTGCCTTGGTGCATTTCGCAGTAAGCCAGAACAATGTGGCGATGACAACCAAACTGGATGGGCATAAAACCTTTTTCTTGCCGTTTGACCAAGGTACATCGGATGGTGGTAGCGGCAATGATATAAATAAGACAGGGTATTCGACAGAATATTTGTGGAAGGAGGTATTTGCTCGCGACAGTTTACTGACAATATTAGGTCGTTACATACATCTGCAAGTTAAAGAAGAGGAACAACCCAGCGGAAAAATATCTCGTAAAGAGACAATGATATTTCCTCGTTATCATCAATGGTCAGCAGTATCGTCATTGCTCAGTGCAGTGGAAATAGAAGGAACCGGGCAGAAATATTTGATTCAACATAGTGCGGGGTCTGGCAAGTCAAATTCTATTGCTTGGCTAAGCCATCAAACTGCTTCTTTGCACTACCATTCTGATCACCCTGAACTTAATAAAAAGTCAGGCGATAAAGTTTTTGACTCAGTCATAGTCATTACAGATAGAACTGTATTGGACAGTCAGCTTCAAGACACAATCTATCAGTTTGAACATAATGAAGGCATGATTGCCCGTGTGAATCGTGAAGATGGGCAGGGCGCAAAGTCAGCTCAACTTGCCGAGGCATTAAAGTCTGGCACCGCAATTATCATTGTAACTATCCAAACGTTCCCCTTTGTACTCGACGCGATAAGAGAAGACACAAACTTAGCGGGTAAGAGCTTCGCGGTTATTGCAGATGAAGCTCACTCCAGCCAAACCGGCACCACCGCAAGAAAGTTGCGTGAGGTGCTGATGGCAGAACAACTAGATAAAAGCGATGAAGAACTAAGTAGCGATGACATTCTCCGACTAACCTTGGAAGCACGAAAGGGCTCAAACAAAATTAGCTATTTCGCTTTCACTGCCACCCCTAAAGGCAAAACCCTTGAACTTTTCGGTCGGCCAGAAAAGCCTGATGAACCGTTAAGTGACGACAACAAGCCTCATCCGTTCCATGTTTATTCCATGCGTCAGGCCATCGAGGAAGGGTTCATTCTTGATGTATTGCAAAACTATACTAGCTATAACGTAGCATATAAGCTTGCACATAAATCTCCCGACTCTGATGAAGAGGTCGACAGCAAAAAGGCTGCGTCTAAACTTGCAAAATGGGTAAGGTTACACCCCTATAATATCGCCCAGAAAGTCGAAGTCATAATCGAGCACTTCAACAACCGAATCAAATACCTATTATCAGGCGAAGCAAAAGCGATGGTTGTAACATCAAGCCGTCTAGAGGCGGTACGTTACAAAACTGCCTTTGAGAAATACGTGAAAGAAAGAGGGTACGAAGGCATAAATGCGATGGTAGCGTTTTCCGGCGAGGTGAATGATCCGGACATACCAGATTCCGCTTTCACAGAAAATGGTATGAATCCGGGGTTAAAAGGCAGAGATATGAGAAAGGCCTTTGATACACCGGACTACCAAGTCATGCTGGTTGCGAATAAATTCCAAACGGGCTTTGACCAGCCTAAATTAGTGGCGATGTATGTCGATAAACCTCTAAAAGGGGTCGAATGCATTCAGACACTATCTCGCTTGAACCGGACTTATCCGGGCAAAGACCAAACGTTTGTCCTCGACTTCGTCAACGACCCACAGGACGTCTTGAAAGAGTTCAAAGTTTTCTTTCAAACCGCTGAGCTAAATACCGTTTCGGACCCAAATCTGGTTTACGAATTAAAGCATAAGTTAGATGAAGCCCGTATCTACCAGTGGCACGAAGTAGAAGCGTTTTTCAAAGCCTACCACGACAAAAAAGTTGGCCAAGGAAAACTTGTAAGTATCTGTAAGCCAGCAGTTGAACGATTCAAGTATCGATTCAAAGAAGCTAGCGAAGTACATAAACATGCGCAAAAAGAACTGCGGAGAGCGAAAGCTGAAGGCAACGAAAAGGCAGTAAACTTTGCAGATAATAGTGTTGTTGAAACAAAGAAAGCGCGGGATGAGCTAGAAGTGTTTCGTAAAGATCTAATGGGCTTCTGCCGCTTCTATGAATTCAGCTCACAGATCGTTAACTTCGAAGATGATGAGTTAGAGAAACTGAACCTATTTGCAAAAGAGCTATTCCCGCTGCTTCGAGTTGAGGTGGTCAATGAAGAGATTCCGTTAGAAGATGTAGTGATGACACATCACAAGTTACACAAACGCCGGGAACAGGACCTTCGGCTTGTTGCAGAGAAAGAGAAATCTTACCTGAACCCTGTAAGAGAAGGGGCAGGGGCTACGCCTCGTGAAAAGAAAACCGAGTTTTTGAGAGAAATAATCGACCGGATGAACGACCTCTTCGCTGGCGAAAATTTCACTGATGGCGATATGCTCAGCTACGCGAATACTATTCGAAATAAAGTCGAAGAAAATGAAGAAGCCATGGAGCAGGTTAACAACAACACCAAAGAACAAGCATTACTTGGTGCGTTTCCTACCGCTATAAACAAAGCGGTAATCGACAGCATGGGAATCCATTCAGATATGGCCATGAAAGTTCTATCTAGCAAGGATGCCTCAAAACGCTTTGCTGAATTGATGTTTGATATGTTGTTAAAGGAAAAATAAAAATTATGAAGATTGAGGCGGATGACAAAGAAATACAGGACATATTCTCCCTCGGATATTTTAAGATTCCACGCTTTCAGAGGCCCTATTCATGGGAACTCGATGAAGTGGAGAGCTTTTGGAATGATATTACCAGTGAAGCCGACGCTAATTATTTCATTGGCTCGATGGTCGTATACCAAACTAGGCGTCCTTACTTTGGTATAGTAGACGGTCAACAGCGTCTAACAACAATTACACTTCTTTTGTCTGCTATACGTAATGGCTTCATTAAACTTGGTGAGGAGAATTTAGCCAAAGGTGTACACAAATATATTGAGAAAGCGAATATTGATAATGAAGACGAGTTTGTAGTCAAAGCTGAAACTTCCTTCCCTTATCTTCAAGCGCATATTCAAACTTATAACGGTTCAAGCCTAAAGTGTGACGTAGGAAATGAAGAGAAAAAGCTAGAAGTTGCTTATAAACTGCTTAACAAAAAACTCGTGGAACACGTTCCCGAGTTAAGTGCTGAAGCAAACCTTCAACCTTCTTTATTTACGAACCATGAAGCAGATCCAGTAGTAGCTTTAAAAGAACTAAGAGATAAAGTTCTATCCTTAAAACTTGTATTTATCCAACTTGATAGCGAAGAAGATGCCTATTTGATTTTTGAGACTCTCAACGCACGAGGCAGAGACTTAACAACTGCCGACTTGATAAAAAATCTAATACTCAAAAAACTTAAAACTAAAAGCTCAATATTAGATTTGGCTAAAGAAAGTTGGAACACACTAGTCAAGCGACTGGATGACGTTAATGATGAAAAGGTACTCGATACATTTCTGCTTCATTATTGGTTATCAAAGCATGGATACACAACGGATAAGAAGCTATTTTCAGAGGTAAAAGCTTACATCGGTGCTAGTGACGTTAATGCACAAAAGTTAGTAGAACAGCTAAATGAATCATCGTACATTTATAGAAAGGCTATACAGCCACGGTCAGTTAGATGGGAAAAAATTGAATATGAGGTTCGAGACTCATTAACACATCTCAGAGCCTTCAAGGTAAAGCAACAGTCTTCAATGGTTTTAGCGCTGTTGAGAGCTCATGAAAAAAAAGTTCTGAAGTTAAGAGGTTTAAAGAAAGCGCTCGATAAAATTGTAGCGTTTCATTATGCGTTCAATGCAGTAACATCACAGCGCTCTTCGGGGTCCATTTCAACTAACTATTCTAGGATAGCATGTCAGTTATCACACGCTGAAGGAAACGATGACATCCAACACGTTTTTAACGAGCTCAATTCATTTCTGAAAAGTAAATTTCCAGCCAAAGAAGAGTTTTTGGTTAAGTTTCAAGAATTGGAATACCTAGATAATAAGACTAAGCATAAGCCCATAATTGTATATGCTCTTAAGATTTTAATGAGTGGGGTAAGTAACGGGCTGTCTGTGGACTATAAAAGTCTAACCATCGAACATTTGATCCCGCAGTCGTCAAATCAAATATGTGACTCACTGGTTGGTTCCATAGGTAATTTACTGCTAGTTGACTCAAAAACCAATTCCGAAGATCTCAAGGACTATCCTCCGCAACAAAAGATTCAAATTCTCAGAGGAAAGAGTTACCCGATCTCGACAACCTTATTGAATATCGACGAGATTAATGAGACGAAAATTCTTGATAGGGGCAGACTTATAGCTGAAACGGTGTATGAAAAACTTCACGCCACGGTTTTTAGATAGCGCAATATGGTTCATTCTGATATGACACTGAAAGTGTTGTCGGAGTAAGGATGCATAACGACGTTTTGCTGAGTTGATGTTTGATATGCTCGTTGGAAAAAGTAAGCAAAGAAGGGCGTAGATGCCTCATTTTTGGATGACCCGATGCACCAAGTATCTACTAAATCGCAGTGTATTTATTAAGGTAATATATTTGAATTATGAGTATTTTAGACCATATAGGTATGTTTCACGCTGGAACTGAAGTTTTCGAATCTGACGGCGTGGCCAATGACTACTATGCTAGAGGCAACTGCTTATTTAACTCTGAAACAAATCAAACTAGTGTAGAGCTCAGCTGGATCGCGACACTGACTGCACAGAAAAGTGCTAAAACCGTTGATGGATTTTGTACATACTATATTCCTAGAATAGAATTTGAGCTAAAAGGATACAATTTAGATATTTCATCTGGTGACTCAGGATTAACGACGTCTGAAATAGAGGATTGGGCTTTAAGCTTTTCTGATGGAATGTATGATGAGATTTTGCCTCATTTACCTGTCCCTAAAACTGACCTAGATGAATTGGAGGATTGCTTGGAAGACAGACAATGATCGAGCTCTGACAGAATTGCCTAACGGGACCGAGCAGATTTAATAATCTCCCTTAAACTCAAGACCTGAAGCAGAAGGTCGCAGGTATGCGAATCAACAGCACCTATTGCTGCTCTTAAACCCCTCCTTGGCTTAGTGCCAGTAGCGGACGCCTGATGGCAGACCTGCGAACTTCGCTATGATATCTGTCTTTAAAACATAACTACATTTGAAATAATCTTTCCCAAATATGGTTACTATTAACGCGGTATCGAATCAAATGTTCGTCACACGATTCGTAATGATAGCCTCGAATATGAGCTAGTATTAGTACCGTGAAAGCTGATACCCGAATTTATTATTTGTCAGTTTTTTTTACAGTTTTTTTCTGAAGCCCATGCAGTTTTCAGTAAGTCTTTGTTAATAATAAGTATTTTATTTGGTGTGGATCTTGCCTAAATGAACGCTGCTAAGCATCTAATTATTTGTAATAAAAGCAGTAAAATAGGGAAGAAAATGAAGAAAAAATTCTGGAAGATTGTTTCAGCAACTACGTTTATTTGTGCATCACACTTTGCTAATGCCGCATTGGTCACCGCCAATAAATATACACTGGATACCGACACAAATATTGTAAGTGATGGAACGCTTGAGTGGTTACAATGGGATGTAACTAGTGGCTTATCTATTAATAGTTCTTTAGAGCAATATTCAGGCTGGAGTTTGGCATCAAATTCTCAAATGGAAGCATTGTTTAGTGATTTTTTTTCGAACAACACTTGGACTAGTAATGAGAGTGAATACCAGTTACATAGTGAAGCTCCTTTTGATGATGTTCCTATCTATAATACTTTTCTCGACCTCTTCGGCTCAAGAGTAAGCTCTTCTGATATTGATAACGAGGAATATTCGCTAACTTATCTCAATTCCAGACAAGAAATAAGTGCATTTTTCGGTTCTGATGAGGACGGCGATAATCGTTACAACATCGCAAGTGTGAAAGACTGGTCTTATGCCCGTAAGTACATCAAACAAACCCAAGAAACTCGTTCTGTTTTCCAGCCGGCGAACGCTTTAATGACAAAGGATAATATTAGACTAACTGACTCTCACAATAACTACGGTGTTGCCTTAGTCAGACCGCAGCAAAATGCAGATACTGTAAATGTCAGCGAACCCGCCACACTCATGATCTTTTCACTAGGTATGCTAGGTATTGTAGCTAGACGTTCTAAAAAATAATCAAGCCATTTTTATTGCAGGGTGAATCGTCTCTAAGGCCATTCGCCCTCGTGGTTATCGCTAGTATCGGAAACTATATCTTTAATCTGAATCACTTGTACTTACTGGTGAAGTAGTTAAGCAGAAGGTCGCATCAAAAAGAGAGCGAACTTAGGCATGCATATACCTAAGTCCCGGAAATTCAGCCATGCAGGAACTGACACAACGCGGTGGGGCCGGTTTAGCGGTCGCGAAGATTCTCTAAGTGAAATCAAGAATAAGGCAAGCAGCGACAAAATTTATTTCAGAACAATTGAAACGCGAAAAAGAGAAGGGTAAACCTACCTTAACAATCTTAAAGACTAAACCTAGCAAGCCACTTCATGAGGTTATTGAGTGTTAGCTTTATACCCGTCTGATATCATTGAGCTCTCAACCAACGCCGTATACATGCTTTTTTATTGACCAGCTATCCTATAGGACTTGAATAGCCACTGATTCTTTGGACATATTATAATCATACTAGGAGCGGATGGAAAACTAAGCAATTGGACTAACGTAAGCTTTACATGAATGGGGGCTGAGGTTTTTTATATGGGTGAATGCCTGCCATTCGTATAATGATGCCATCAAAAACTTAATGACCCAATGACCATATCACGTGCAGAGCTGTCGAGCGACCAGAAAATATCAACAGCTGAAACCCTCGCTTTAGCATACTTCGGTCTGGTATCGTTGTCATTCGAACACCGCTTGATCATGAGTGGTGCAGTTATTATCTGAATTCGGGCGCATAATTATTTCTTAGCTTTGAGCCAAAAAGCCTTTGCAGGAGAGTTATAAGCAAGGATGTAATATGGCAATTATCAGGATGATATTTATAGAAATTTGTTACTCAGTTAACCGAACCTTAGGGGCCAGCCATGCCTGAATACGGTTGGGTGAATTTTCTCAGTGAAGCGGAAACGTTGCGAAGGGCTTCAGATTTGGTGGCCAAGGGCGAGATTAAAAACGCAATCGCCCTTTTGGAGCAATCGCTCTTATCCCGCTCGTGTTCAGAAAAGATCCGTGAAGTGCTAGCAGGCTTGCATGCTCGGTCTGGTCAGGCAAAAAAAGCACGTGAGCACAAAGATGCGATGGTTGATAGCTCGATGGTACATGGTTCTGATGATGACCTGCCTGATGAAACTGACTTTGCGTACTTAGAAGCGAAATCAAGTCAGTTAGAGGAAGCGGAGTATCACTTTGACCAAACCATTACTCAGCAAAAACCTTCACCCGGACCAACATTAAGGCTCAAAACAAGCAGTCAAAGCGAATCAGCGGAATTCGCTGATGATGCCAATATCAGATACAAAAAACGTGAAGTTGTGGCTCCACCGCCCACACGTGAGGAGCATTCAGCGGAATCAAAATATATTGATCCTGCCGATTCACCATCTACTCAAAACAACCAATCAGTTTCAAATACTAATAATGAACTACATTCTGAGCCGGACAGCGTAGCTTCAGAGCATAGCGAGTCGTCAACGTTGGAAACTGATGCTCATGATAGTAAGAATAACGCACGTAAAACGTTAATGCTTAAATCGGCTCGCCAACCTGTCGCAGATAATGATAGGCGCGAGGTTCGTGTTGTCTATAAAGCAAAGTCTGAAAAAGAAGCATCGGCAAATGCTGAGGTTGATAACGCGCAAGTTCCTCTAACGAGCCAACCCGGTGCAGATTCAGCGCAAGAAACGACACCAGAGCTGCCAGAACCGCATCATGGTGAACCGCTGGACGCTGAAAATATAACCACGTTACCTGATGTAGTAGAACCCAATTCCGAATCAACCATCACACCGTTGCAAAGTCAGGCCATTGACGATGCAGATCCGCAATGGGAAAAGGATGACTTTGAATTTCTCAATGATTATGTTGATGAGCAAGAGTTGCAAGATGAAGTCACTTCAGCAGGCGAACCTCAAAAAATTGTTCCGGATGATGATTCAGAGGAGCATTTCTTATTTGATGATAACGAAGCGGATCTTTTCGACTTCTGGGATGATGAAAGTGATGAACTTGAAGAAGATTCTGAAAATACATCGGCACTCGAAAATCAATTAAGCAGAGAAGAGCGAGCGAGGGTTGTCGCTGTTGAATGTATTCTGGACTTTGATTGGCACACTAAAACCTTACCTTTCTTGATAGAGGTATTTTCAACACCCGGTTGGAGTAGCACCAGAAGAGCGTTGGAGAGAGAGGTGAAAGCCGGAGCAACATTTGATGAATTGGACCTTGCTTTTGCTGTCAAAAGACTTTGGCAGGATTCCTCAAGGTACTGGATCACTTTTTCCAAAGCGTGGGCATCGGGCGAAAGTGCTGACGCTACCTACAGACATTGCAGTTGGAAACAAGCGCTTCACTTAGTGCGGTTGTTTGAGCAATTGCCAACCTTAGATGAAGTTTATGACCTGTTAGAGCGTGAATTTGAGTACTGGTATCACAATCGAATTTTGCGGCTTTGCTTCCCTGCGTTTAACAAGTATTTATTTTTATATCGACTTAACAGGCGAAACGAAACCAGCCTGTTTAGCGCATTTGACTTGCCAGAGGAGCATGATGGTTTAGAGGCTGAATGGCTTTCACAGCCACACAGTAACCCGATGGAAAAGTTAAACGCGTTGGGAGTTGACTTAATAGAGCAATATACGACAAAAAGTTACTACGCCAGTGATTTATACACCAATGAATATATGTTGGAACTATACAAGCGGAGCGGCAAGTCTGGTAAAGGAGATACTGAATAATGCAAGCTCAAAAACGGCTAAAGCCAGTAAAAAGATGCTGGGTCGCACATGAAAAATATGGAACAGGGCTCGTGCAGCAAATCATGGAAGGCATGGACGGGATTTCTTTAAAAGTAAATTGGAGAGAGACCAAAGAAAGCCCATCATTAGTGCCGCTGGAGTCAGTCTCATCTGGCTTTATGCTTGGTATGGAAGTGCAACATGTTCCTATATCCAAAGCAGAGAAGTCCTTGGGCGAGGGAGCCGTTCTCAAGACAAAGGAAATCGCTGGATATCATCAGGTACTTGTGCATTTTTCAGATCAAGGAGAAACGCGTTGGCTGCCATATGAACGGCTAGCATGGATAAAGGGAGTAAAGCACCGCTTTTGCACCAATGATTTTGGCGACGGCACAGCGCCGCAAAAATTCAGGCTGAAAGTACTTGCCCATGCAATTGAAAACTGGAATGAAAATACAGGTTCACTATCGCGTTTGGATATTGATCCGTTACCTCATCAGGTCCATTTAGTTCACCACATTCTTGCATCAGGGCATCTTAATTGGCTGATTGCGGATGATGTTGGCCTTGGTAAAACTATTGAAACGGGGATGTTGCTAAAGGCACTCGAACAGCGAGGCCAAGCAGAACGTGTGTTATTGATCACTCCAGCCGGGTTGACCGCCCAATGGAAAGAGGAATTGCATAATAAATTCGGTCTGAGCGAATTTCGTATCTATGGTGAAAATTTTCAGATTGAGGAAGAGCGCGAGTGGGGCATGTATAAACATGTCATTGGCTCCATTGACCGTTTCAAGGATGAAAACCATCTGGAAAAATTACTGCGAGCAGATAATTGGGATCTTGTGATTTTTGACGAGGCGCACCGTCTCAGCAGACGCCAGTATGGTCTTAAGTTCGATGCCTCTCAGCGTTTCCAACTTGCCAATTATTTACGGCCCAAAACCAAGGCAATGGTATTGCTCAGTGCTACACCCCATCAGGGGAAACAGGATAAGTTTCAGAGTTTGTTGATGCTGCTTAATCCTGACCGGAAGGAGGAAATTCAAACATTGGCGCTCAATCCTGAAGTTCTCTCAGAGATGATGATCAGGAATAACAAGTCAGATGTGACGGACTTGGAAGGCAATTTCATTTTTAAAGGCAAGACTACCAGAGCGATAAGAGTCGCTCAGGACGAGGCAATGCGAGAGTTCGACGAATCATTGCAGTCTTACCTTCGCAAAGGCTATCTGATCGCCAGTGAAATGGGACAAGCCGGCAATGCAATTGGGTTTGTAATGACCGTTTACCGTAAGCTGGCTACTTCTAGCGCCAAAGCCATCAATAAGGCCCTTTACAACCGAAAACTTCGTTTATTGCAGGAAGCGGAGTCTGTTGCAGTGAATGAGACTTCGGATCACGACGAACGTTATGTTGGCGAGGCTGAAGAGAAACAGTTAGAAGCGCTTCAGGGGAAGGAGTTCTTTGACGGTGAGTTAGAACAGCTTGATATTTTGATAGCCGAAAGTGAAGAAGTACTCAAGCATGACCCCAAGCTTCGGAAGTTCCTGAATGAATTGATGCCATCAATACTGGCGAATCATAAATCAGAAAAAGTATTAATTTTCACAGAATACCGCTCAACGCAGGATTATTTGAAGCATGCCCTTGAGCAGCAGTTTGGTGTTGGAAGCGTCGATTTGATCAATGGGTCGATGAAACATCAGGATCGTAAATTCGCCATCAGAAACTTTGAATCAGGTGGACAGTTTCTGATTTCTACCGAAGCTGGTGGTGAAGGTATTAATCTTCAGGATAAGTGTCACATCATGGTCAACTATGACCTACCTTGGAACCCGATGAGGCTGGTACAGCGTATTGGCCGTTTATACCGCTATGGGCAAAAACACCGAGTCATCGTGTTTAATCTTTATTCTCCCGAGTCGATGGATGATCAGATTATGGAACTTATGCACGAGCGCATCGAACAAGTTGTTGGCGACTTATCATCCGTTAGTGGTGAGTATAATGAGCGTCTGGGTGAAGACATTATGGGGGAGGTTGCCGACTTAGTAGACGTCGAGAGTATTCTTCAGGAGGCGACAAGTGAGGGGATCACTCGCACCAGAGAGCGTATCGAGGAGGCATTGGAAAAAGCCAAAAATGCGGCAAGCAAGCAACGTGAGCTATTTGACTATGCTGCTGGATTTGACCCGGACGAAGCTAAAGAAGAACTTAATATCACTTCTGAGCATGTAAAGTCATTTGTGGCAGGCATGTTCAATCTGTTAGGCATAGAAGTGGTCGACAAGATCCATAAAGACTTGCTTTGGCAGATCCGGCTTCCGGAAGAGATTGCCATGGAGCTGGGTGTAAGAAAAACGCGTTGGGATGTGACCTTTGATAGAACGCTTCACAGTCAACGTGGTAATTGCGAGATGATGGATTTGGACAACTTTATCTTTAAGCTTTTACTTGAACAGGCCAAGTCATATGAATTCAATGGCCTCACTGCGTCTGTCGGAAATACTGAGTCGATAGAGGGCGCGGTCATATGCTCATATCTTCGTTGGCAAAATGCCATCGGTCTTAGGCAGCGCCAAGAACTGGTGGCAGTTCAAGTTCAGCAAAATAATCACGTTGTGATGAACAGTCAGGTATTCTGCGACTGGTTGCTGACGGAGTTGCCTGTTGCGACGCAAAATCAAAACAAAGCGCTAAAAGGGATGTTTGAACAGAACGAACATCATTGTGCCGCTGCGCTGAAGTCTAAATCAAATCAGCTTCTTCACCCCGAGGGTATTTACCCGATAGCTGGGAGTATATTTCAATCATGACTAGCGAAGTTTTCAACCCCCACGTTCTTATAAACGAGAGATAGGCAATGAGTTGCGACAGACTGGTTTAAAGGTGTAGATATAGAGTGTGAAAACGTAGCAAGAAAAAAGTTATACAACTGATACATTGTTTGGAAATAGTGCAATTTAAATTGTTGTGCTAAGACTCAAAAGATACATGATCAATTGAGAGGTTTAGTGAACAAAAGCCTCTATCTGAATAACTAAGATGCAAGGTATATAAATCTTAGAACCAATACTTTAGTATAGGGTGGTTGTGGATTATTATAAAAACGTAGTGTTAGTGCTGATTCAAGTACCTGAGTTTCAAAATTAAAGTTCACAAAACCCAGTTTCCACGTCGTATTGAAAAGGATTTGCAATGGAAATTACTAGCTTGCAGAACGAACAGGCCGTAGAGCTTGCGCGTGTACTAACCATCGTTGTTGGTACGCTACTTTTGGTAGCATTTTTATTCGCGTGTCGCTTTTCTAAGAAGGGTAAAGCCACCGAGTTTGTGACTTACACTCCCGTCTTACTGACATCCTTAGGTATATTCGGCACTTTCGCAGGTATCGTTGTCGGCTTGATGGCTTTCGACGTCAATGATATTGATGGAAGTATTCAGGGATTACTTGATGGCCTGAAAACGGCGTTTTTTACGAGTCTATTGGGAATATTTCTCTCAATTTGTTTCAAGGTTCTCCAGTCTAGTGGATTTATTAGTTCGCCAGCGGACCCTGAGTCTGTAGCAAGTGCCTCTCCTGAAGACATACTCGCTTCTATTAACAGTCAAAGATCATCAATTGAATCACTTGTGACGGCAATTGGAGGGGATGGCGATGGTTCCATTCTCAGCCAAATGAAGTTACTGAGAGGCGATATTAATGATAATCAAAAAGTAACCTTAAAATCTCAACAGGAAGCTGCCGAAAAGCTTAATGTGATTAGCGAGCAACTAGCGTCGCAAAAGGAAGCATTTAATCAGTTCAGTGACAAACTGTGGATCAAGATGCAGGACTTTGCTGACATGTTGTCCAAGTCGGCTACAGAAACTGTTATTGAAGCTCTTAAGCAGGTTATTTCGGACTTTAATAAAAATTTGACTGAGCAATTTGGTGAGAACTTCCAGCAGCTAAACGAGGCAGTAAAGGAACTTGTCACGTGGCAGGAGAACTATAAAGTTCAGATTTCTGAAATGACAGAGCAATACAAACTTGGCGTGGAATCTATATCAGCCACCGAGGCGTCCGTAGCGAAAATTAGCTCTGAGTCTAAAGTCATTCCAGAAAGTATGACTAATTTGAAAGAAGTGATGGAGGTCAATCAACATCAACTAGGAGAGCTGGAACGTCATTTAGAGGCGTTTAAGGATATCAGAGACCGCGCAGTTGATGCCGTTCCTGAAATTCGTAAACAAATTGATGAAACAGTGCAAACAATCGCCGCTTCCGTAGAGACTGCAAGTACGCATTATAAAGAGCTATTGACCGAGTCTGATAAATATATCCAGTCTCATATTTCTTCGTCCAATGAGCTTCTTGATAAGTTTGTTTCAAACACGAAAGAAGGAGTTGATACGATTGGTGAAAAGCTTGCTACCAGTGCGGCTGATGTTTCGAAAGTCATTTCCGAGGGAGCTACTGGCTTCTCGGAAAGCGTACATCAAACAAATTCAAGCTTACAGACCACTGCTACTCACGTAACAAGTCAGACTGAAGTTATCAAAGACCATCTAAAAGACACGGTGGATGACTTAAACGCACATGTGCGAGATATGATCCACAATTTGAAATCTGACTCTGAGGCGTTGGCTACAACGCTTAAAGATGCGAACAAAGCATTAGTTACTGATACTTCCTCTGCAAGAGATGCGGTTACTCAAAGTATCGAGTCGCGAATTCAACTCCGAAGTGCACCACTCGCTAAATTAGGCAGCCTTGCGTAATTCATTGAATACCGCAACAGGTTGCCTGAAGCCGAGGCACTTTCTCGGTCTGGCATTTAATGCCCGCTCTATTTCACTAATTTGCCTATCCGATACCGTCCGTAAATCGGTGCCTTTCCGGATGTACTGGCGCAGTAAACCGTTGAAGTTCTCATTCAGTCCGCGTTCCCATGATGAGTACGGATTCGCGAAGTAGATATTGGTTTTGAGCTTCTCAGCGACCAGCGCGTGGTCACAGAATTCGCTGCCGTTGTCCGCTGTGATTGTTCGGACATGACCTCGATATTTCCAGAGCATCCCAACCATGGCTCGGGCCACGTCTGCTGCGCTTTTCGCTGGCACTTTGCGTATCAGGTAAAGCTTACTTTTGCGCTCGACTAAACTAACAATCGCGCCCGTTCCTTGCTTGCCCAGAACCGTGTCAGCTTCCCAGTCACCGAACCGCTTTTTCTTGTTCACGATAGCGGGACGATGCTCAATGCCAACGCGATTCGGGATAATTATCCGCTTCGCACGGTCACCTTTACGATACCTTCTGTGACTCTGGCGCAGCTGTTTGTACAACCTACCGCCACGTAATTTATCACGCTGGACGTAGCGATAAATCCATTCGTGACTGACGTGATGACCGATGATTTTACCTACACCAGCAATCTGCTCAGGGCTCCATTTCTGGTTCAGCCCGAACTCAACAAAGGTAATCGTCAGTTCAGATATCCTGAACTTTGCGGCCTGGCTGCGGCGCTTCAGTGCTTTTGCCTGAGCGACTTCCGGCAAATAGTGGTTATCCCGAATTCTATTGCGATTTACTTCCCGGCTGATTGTGCTGTGACTCACGCTCAGACGTTTTCCGATCTCCCGATAACTGAAACCCTCGCGTAAGTAGGCCTCAATCTGGTATCGTTGTCCCTCGATCAACTGCTTGTAACTCATGGTAATACTCTAATTGTTTGGCGACTTTAGAATACCACCAACAGGCAGTTGATCATCTATCACCCGTTAACCATGAGTGGTGCACTTATTATCTGAATTCGGGGGCGATGCAAAAACGTCTTGAAAGTTCACTGGACGATGTGTCTGCTTCTCAAACACAGCATATGCAGCGGATGTTCTCTAATCTTGATGCGAGCTTAAGGGATCAGGTAGGCAAGACTGGTGAAGCCGTTCAAGAGCAATTGAATCTGATTGATCAGTCCATGCAAAGGGAGCTCAACTCCGTGATGCAGGCGATGGGTAAAAACCTTGGTCAAATTGCCAATCAATTTGTTAAGGATTACTCATACCTGACAGAGCAAATGAGTATTGTAGTCAAGAAGGCTAGTTAAAAATGGCTGAAATGAACTCAATATTTGGCTCTTCTCGGGGAAAAGAGGATGGCGAGCACTGGTTAACAGTTTCAGATTTGATGGCAGGCCTTATGATGGTCTTCCTTTTTATCGCTATTGCTTTTATGCGACATGTTTCGATTGAACGGGACAAAATAAAAGATGTCGCTGTTGCCTACCAACAAAATCAGGTGGCAATTTTTGATGCCCTGAATGAGGAATTTAAAAAAGACCTAGTTAAGTGGAAGGCCTCAATAGACGAGAAGACACTTGCGTTTCACTTTAATTCGCCGGAAGTGCTTTTTGCCACTGGGGAAAGTAGTTTGAACCCTGAGTTCGAAGAAATACTTTCAAACTTTATACCCCGTTACCTTGAGGTACTGGAAACATATAAGGAAAGTATCGACGAAGTAAGGATTGAAGGACATACCTCATCCGAGTGGGGAGTCGATACCCATCCCGATGATGCTTACTTCTTTAACATGACGTTGTCGCAAAACCGCACGCGCTCAGTGTTGAATTATTCGTACCTTCTACCCAACTTAAACAGTCAACAGAGAAAGTGGATAAAGTCTTCTTTTGCCGCAGTTGGGTTAGCGTCGTCCCGATTAAAGTTAAATGCCGACGGCAGTGAGAACAAAGAGAAATCGCGAAGAGTTACATTCCGTGTGATCACCAACGCAGATATCCAAATTCGAAAAATCGTAGATGGGCTGTAGATGGCAATTAAACTAAACGTAGACCTCTCTATACTAGAGTCGGCAGTTATGAAGATGGGCGCTCAAAATGTTGAAATCGATTTTAGTAATGAAGTTGTGCCCATCGAGCCACTGGACATTCAGCTCAATAAAGGTATTGAGGTCAGCTTTGAAGATATTGAATTCGACACTGGGCTAGCAAGTTATCAGGGAAGGCAGGTACTCCTTTACATCAAAGATCATAGTTACGGTAATAAAATTCACAAAGTGCTTGAAGACGGCTCGCTGGGTAACAAATACCATGTGGCAGACTGCACCAAACTCGATGAAATGCGACGCAAGGGGCGTTTTGATCGATATGTCGTAACCAACAGACTAGATGGTGTTTTCGACGTTTCTGGCACTGACAGTTACACGAATGAGCACATTGAGGGTGAGACGAAGCTTGCGGTCTGTCAGTTATGTCTAAAAGGCATCAACTACACAAAGTTTACTTCACTCAGTAGCCAATCAGAGCGTAAACAATTTGCGAAGAATTTTAAGTTAGCTGAGTTTTTCGATACCTATAGCTCGTTCTTCAAATACATGCCCACCGGTGTGGCGGAGAAAAGAGCCAGTTACTATACCCATGACTGGGATAGCATTTCGAAAAAAGTACGCGAGAAATATGAATACCATTGCCAGCAGTGCGGCCTTGATTTAAGCGCCCATAAAAGGCTTTTGCATGTTCATCACATAAATGGCGTAAAGTCAGATAATTCTTTTAAAAATCTTACCCCACTTTGCTGTGACTGCCATCGTAAGCAGCCTGATCATGAACATATTTTTGTCAAACATGAAGAGACCAAGCTTATTACGCAGTTGCGAAGTGCGCAGAGGCTTAATGTGAAGGAAAGCTGGAAAGATATATATGATTTGGCTGATCCGGGTATGTACGGTGTGGTTGATTTGCTTGAGCAGTATCATGTGTCGCTTCCTGAGGTTGGGGAAGAAGTTCAAAACAGTAAAGACGAGGTTGTTGCAGAGCTGGAACTAGCTTGGCCACTCAAAAAAATAGGCGTAGCCATAAATAAAACAGAAGCAATAGCTGCTACACGAGAAGGCTGGAAAGTTTACAGTATGCGCCATGCCATCAGTCAAATAGAACAGCTCGCAAGCAGTTTGAGATAGATATTCATGTTTAAGCAATTAAATAATAACCACTAATGCTATACGCAGGCAATGCGAAACTTTGTAAGGGACACGGAGTGGGTAACTCGAAAATTAGATCTAACTGTGGATGGTGGTTAAATAATTAGATGTGAAAGAACTACTATTCTATCTGGGAGAAAGGGAAGCGGTTTCTAACTGTCATTGAAGCTGAAGGACTGGGAATTTGATATGGATATTCAGGTTGCAATATCGCAAGACTTTTTAACATCAATTGTGAAACTGCCAAAGGCACAGCAAAAAAAAGTAAATCAATTTGTCAGCAAGTTTCGCAATGCTCCACTTGCGACGGGGATTAATTACGAAAAAATAAATGATGCTGCAAATCCTGATATGCGGTCTGTAAGGATTGATCAGTCTTATCGGGGGATAGTGCTAAAACCCCAACAAGGTAGCGTATATATTTTGCTATGGGTTGACCATCATGACGATGCTTACGAATGGGCTCGTCGACATCAATGTAAAATTCATCCTAAAACAGGGGTCATTCAGTTATATGCAACCGAGGTTAAAGCTGGATCCATACATCAACACAAGGATGAAAAATTTCATATTGAACCTGAGCCAATTGAGCAGCAACTTAGTCCACTCTTCGAAAACTATAACTCGCAACAGTTAATCGAGCTTGGTTTACCAGAAGAGTTCACGGAGCAGGTGAAGGCACTTCAAAGTATGGAGTTATTAGCCGCATTTAGTGAAAAGCTGCCCAATGATGCTTATGAGGCCTTGTACTTTCTGGCGGATGGCATTCCCTATGAAGAAGTGCTGGAGGACTATCGCTCGAATGTTGCTGAAGATGTTGATACTGACGACTTTGCTGCCGCATTGGCCAGAGAAGGTTCAAAGCGACGTTTTGTGGTTGTTGATGACGAAGATCTAGAACAAATGCTCGATGCGCCCTTAGAGAAGTGGCGCGTATTCCTTCACCCATCTCAAAGAAAACTCGTTGAGCGAGATTGGAATGGGCCCGTTCGTGTGTTGGGAGGGGCTGGAACTGGCAAGACTGTCGCTGCAATCCACCGTGCCAAATGGCTTTCCTCGCAATTGCCAGAGGTATCTAATAAAAAAATACTTTTTACGACGTTTACCAAAAATTTGGCTTCTGATATCTCGGAGCATCTGGAACAAATATGCAGCCACGCAGAACTGTCTAATATCGAAACGATAAATATCGATTCATGGGTTCATAAGTTTTTGAAGCGGAATAGTTACAACTATGACATCGTTTATCCCGGTGATACGAACCCAAAGCGTGTAAGTAGCTGGCAAAAGGCACTGGACAACAAGTCAGCCTCGCTTGATTTGTCTGATCACTTCTACGAGGAAGAGTGGAAGTTGGTTATTCAAGAGCAAAGTATTACGGAAAAATCTGAATATATAAGGGCTAAACGAACTGGTCGCGGAACGAGGCTAAACCGCAAGGAAAGATTGCTGGCTTGGTCTGTGTTTGAAGAGTACTTACTGCAACTGAACCATAAAAAAATTAAAGAAATGCCTGATGCGATGAGAGACTGCATTGCAATCATCGATAGTAAAAATATTAAACCCATTTATTCCTCAGTGATCGTCGATGAGGGACAAGATATGGGGAGTCAGGCTTACGAGTTAATACGTCGCTTAGTTGCAGAAGATAAAAACGACATTTTTATCGTTGGTGACGGACATCAGCGCATTTATCGAAATAAAGTGGTCTTGGGGCGTTGTGGTATTAATATTATTGGCCGCAGCAGAAAGCTTCGGGTCAACTATCGGACCACAGAAGAAACTAAGCAATTAGCGGTATCAGTACTTTCAAATGTGCCTGTTGATGATCTCGATAACGGTGAAGACACCAGTAAGGGGTACATTTCCCTGATGCATGGTGAGATGCCTGAAATCATTGTCAAAAATAACTTTATTGAAGAAGCTGACGCTGTGGTTGAGCGTATAGAGCAGCTGGAAGCGGCAGGGGCTAAGCTTAGGGATATGTGTGTTGTGGCGCGAACCAAGTCCATCAGAGATGCTTTTGGTAATGCGCTGTCAAAAGCGGGTATAAAAACATATGAGGTAATGGCAAACGGTATTGACCGCAGACATCAAGATGGGGTGCGCTTAGCGACGATGCACCGGGTGAAAGGGTTGGAGTTTCAGAATGTTTTCATAGTGGGCGTAAATAAAAATACCTTGCCGTTAAGAAACTTCAAATCTGACGATCCGGTGGAACTGCGTGAACACGAAATGTCTGAAAGGTCGCTTCTGCACGTTGCGATGACACGGGCAATGAGGAGTTTGACGATTTCTACTCATGGAGTTTTAAGTGAATTTTTTAGGAAAAATAATGATTTGGGGACAGGTGCTGAGGTGTAAGTTTGCCTGCAATTGTTTAAATGTCTAGGGGGGAGGGATTACCCAGTTTACAGGCCGTGTTGCCAAGAAATCTCTTTAAAAATATAGAGTACAAGGAAGACTCAATGTTTGGATGGTTAAAAAGAAAAAAGAAAAAAGAAAAAAGAAAAAAGAAGAACCCAATTAAAGAAATGATAGACGCCCGTGGCTTAAAGCCTTGCGCATTGGTATTGGCGGGCGTCATATGGGAGCGTATAAGCAACGCTGAAGTTGCAT
This sequence comes from Salinimonas iocasae, assembly GCF_006228385.1. GTDB lineage: Bacteria > Pseudomonadota > Gammaproteobacteria > Enterobacterales > Alteromonadaceae > Alteromonas > Alteromonas iocasae. The sequence goes on along the minus strand of NZ_CP039852.1, from coordinate 2,959,894 downwards.
ATCAGTTTGTACTTGAAGAACTAGGTGCAGCTCATAACGGCAATGATGCAGCTCAAGCTTTTGCCAAGCAAAGTGGCATCGCCTTTAAAAGCTATGAGGGTGCAATGCAGCGTATTTGGTCAGCGATAGATGGCCCCGATGGCCCTCAGCAGCGATTACTCCAGACTTGTGCAATGTTAAAAGCCTACCCAGATCTTATAGTTGCACTGCGTATTGCTATTGTCGATGCCACAATGTCACGTTATGAACTTGGCAAATATGATACAACGCTAAATCAGAAGGATAAGGAGAATGACTTCGCCGTGAACGATCCTTTTGAAGTCGAGTCTTCGGGGCAAGCTACCGAGGTATTGGCACAGGTAATCGAGCGGTAGGCAAACTTAGGGATTGAGGTATTTGCCGATATCCTAAGTGATTTGTTCAATTATAAGAAGCATAACCCTGTGATGTCGCCACCCTTAACTATGGCGCATGCCTATGCAGTGCGCTTTGTGCTTGCAGGCGGCTTCTTGCAGCGTACTATTGATGGTAATAGCATTAAAAATTCATAGACACCTTTAAAGAAGTGCAGATGAAAACCGGCCATAGCGTTGAGTTCCAAAACAAAGCCGCGCAAGACGCTATAATTTTTCTAAAACCGTACTTTGTCACACTGAAGCTTACGCTAGACGATGTGGGTGCTATGTGCCACCGTGCTGAGAAAGGCGTGTTACAACCTTCCTTTGACAACACTGGGTTTTACCGCGATCCGGAGAACATGATCCGATAAGTTCGTGAGCTCGCAGCTTTATAAAAAAGACTGATTGGCGGAGATTTCATAGCCCGCCTTGTTGAACGATAGTCTCGTTTACTCATAGGGGGAAGCGGCGTTGTCATAATATTGTAGCCGCGCTCGGCTGATAGGTAAGCCGCATTATATTCGAGGGCCTTCCCTACTGAAGCCACTACAAAGCCCGTTTCGACTCTCACCGCCATGTACTTTACAACCCATATCGAACAGGTAATGCAATTTGATACTGAATTCGTGGCAAGCCTATTAGAAGAGTTTTTGTAGATTCAAAATCCCATTTGCTCAAGCCCGTATTACTTCTAGCGCGACATTCCAGACTCATTGGAAACCGTTCCAGCTTTGGATTGGAAAGGGCAACACCAGCTATTACCAAGCGTCAGTATATAGTTGAACAAATCACTCGGGATTAGCTTTTTGCATTCAGTAAAGTTCTGATTAATTTTTCAACCATCTGTGATATCATCTTCCCGTAAAAATAATTCATAAATAAAAATATTAACTTTCAAATAGTTAACCTTCTTTTGAGGTGATATTGCTAGAGCATTTTCTACTCAAAATTCCCAGCGATAGTGAAAATTAGATCATGCGGTGACGGCGGAAATTGTCTAATTCCATGAAAGTAAAGGAATTCCCAAAAATGGTAAAATTCCCTAGCAAAATGGAAATGATCACATTAACAACAAGATTTAGTCATTATGGGTTGAAATATAGAAGTCTATACGCCTGTAAAAAATGTAGACTCTTCCTCCGATCAGTTTCTATAAATCCTAAATCTGCATAAATTACTATTCAATGAACGCCGATGCTTCGTTTAGTAACGGTATCGCGCATAGAGCAGGTACATATCGGACGGAAGTCTGAAAGGCAAAGGTTGACTAAGGCGGATTGAACAGGTTGGATCTACTTTTACATATTTCGCACTTGATCAGAATAATTTGTGGGTAAATTTTAGGTCGCCTCTGAAAGCCTTGAGTTTGTTGGGCTTAAGATCGCATCCTTTTGGAATGTGTTGCATGAACATTCGGAAAGGACAAACCCGCAGAGTTTGTAGCGTAAATAAAATTCGATGGGTACTTGAAACTGTATGGTTATACAGTATAAGATGCCTGCCATTAATTAGTCATAGCGTGGTAGCGCAATTGCAGCTTTTGCCGCTTGCGCCGATAAGGCCACTGCTACACTTCAGAGGAAGTTTTTGTGGACGATAATAAATCTAAAGCGCTTTCTGCGGCCGTTGGTCAGATTGAAAAGCAGTTTGGCAAAGGCGCGATCATGCGTTTGGGTGATAACCAGGCAATGGATATTGAAGCGGTCTCAACAGGTTCGCTAAGTATTGATATTGCTCTGGGCATAGGTGGTCTGCCTTGCGGCCGTGTTGTGGAAATATATGGTCCGGAGTCATCAGGTAAAACTACCCTGACACTTCAGGTAATTGCTGAGGCACAGAAAAAAGGCAAGACCTGCGCATTCGTTGATGCTGAGCATGCTCTGGATCCGGTTTACGCTGAAAAACTAGGCGTGAATATCGACGACTTACTGGTATCGCAACCTGATACTGGTGAACAGGCGCTGGAAATTTGCGATATGCTGGTGCGTTCAGGTGCTGTAGATGTAGTTATTGTCGACTCAGTGGCGGCATTAACACCCAAAGCAGAAATCGAAGGTGAGATGGGTGATTCTCACGTTGGTCTGCAGGCACGTTTGATGTCACAGGCTCTTCGTAAGCTGACTGCCAATATTAAGCGGTCAAATACGTTATGTGTATTCATCAACCAGATTCGTATGAAAATTGGTGTGATGTTCGGCAACCCTGAAACCACTACGGGCGGTAATGCGCTGAAGTTTTACTCGTCTGTGCGTCTGGATATCCGCCGAATCGGTGCGGTTAAAGAAGGTGACGAAGTGGTGGGTAACGAAACCCGTGTGAAAGTTGTTAAAAACAAAGTTGCTCCGCCCTTTAGACAAGCGGAATTTATGATTCGTTACGGAGAAGGTATCAGTAAGGAAGCAGAGCTGATAGACCTGGGTGTTAAGCAGAAGCTGGTTGATAAGGCTGGAGCCTGGTACAGCTACAAAGGCGATCGCATCGGGCAAGGCAAAGCGAATGTAATTAACTTCCTGAAAGAAAACAAAGAGATTGCGAATGAAATCGAACAGAAAATTCGTGAAGAATTGTTAAGTAAAACGCCAAAAGTTGAAGCGACTGAAGGTGAGTCAGAAGATACATTGTAAGCATTAAGTGTGTGTTCGCAGTTCAAAACATAGCTAAAATGTAACTGCGCACCATACCGATTGATAAAAACCGCTGTCAGCGTTGTGCTGGCGGCGGTTTTTTACTTTGGTCAGTTATTATGTGCTATTAATTTGGGAACCGTTGAGCTAAAGGATGTAGTAATAGTGTTCCGGTACTTTCGGCATTAACCCATGGGCTGCCGAAGATGCGCAATATCTGGTACCGCTGTAGATAAATCAGTTAAAACAGCTCAGTTTAAATATCGGGCAACTTTACCAATGTAGGATAGGGGCGTTGGATAGAATGACTGTTCAATTTGAGACTGAAAAGCGTGCTGTATAGAACTATACCTTGTGGGGAATGCCGGTTTGTTCCCAGTTTTCAGGAACTTTGCCCTGTAAAACATAAGAATATGCGATAAGTTCAGCAATAGTAAAATAAAGCGCCTCTGGAATATCCTGACCTAAATCAAGCTGGTTCAGTACTTCCATCAATGCTGGATCTTCGTGAATCAGTACGCCGTTATCTTCAGCCAGGGCGAGAATTTGTTCTGCAATATCACCATGACCTTTTGCTATCACTTTTGGTGCGGTGCGCTTGTCGCCTGCATTATATTTAAGACCGACAGCTGAGCGAAATGACTTCTTCATGCAGTTACCTCGAAAACCTGATAGGGAGAATGCTGTAAACTTTCCGGAACCTTACCTTGCTGAGCATGCGCGGACTCCACAACCAGTCCAGAGGCAGAAAGACGATTTATTAGCATAGGCAGGGTTTGCTCAATCTTATCCAATAGCATAGGCGTTGAAGCATACAGATTTAAATTAATGGTCTCGTTAGAAATTTTTGTTTTCGCCAGAACTTCTCCACTTTCACCGGCTTCAAGTTTCATCGTCAATGACCAGGTTTTTGCCGCCCGTGCACCTTCAGTCTCATTATTATCTTCTTCGGCTTCTCGTTTAATGAGGACCTCGGGAGGCTTGGTGCAATACTCACTGCGAAATGGCAGACAAAAATACAATTGCTCATTTCCCTGGCTACGGCTCTCAATGTTGCTAAGAAATACAGATTGGTGATTAGCCAGTAATGTTTTCAGCGGATTCAGTAAGCCAGCTTGCCTGTCCACAGATGCGAGCTCATTGGTAAATCTCATCGGTGTGGCGGCTGTACCGGAGATCCTTTTCGGTTTACTCGATTGACTCAACAGCTGAGAATAAGCTGCTGCCGACGTATTTCCGGGTGAATGTGATGTACGGCCAGACAGCACCAATTGAAAAAGTGACACCAGAGCACTGTTAAAACTATTTGTCGGCGCAGGCTGGCTGATGAGTGATGGCGATACAGGTTGCAGCACACTTTGTGCAAAGCGGCTTATTTGGTCCGGGCTGGGTACAGTATGTTTTGGGTTATCCGGCGCGCTAGTGCTTTTTGTATGTTCAGCCTCTTCTTTTTTTACCTGTGCTTCGCTGTTCGAAAAGCTGAGCTGTTCAACAATACGCTTTATTTCGGGTTGGCTTTGACTTGAGGGCGAGGCACTGCGAAGTATTGTCAAAAGCTCTTTTAATGCCTGATTGGTCGAACCGGTATGCTGCAGTAGTTTCTGCGCAAGCCCTTTGATGTTTCCGATGTCAGATAAGTGTTGGGTGCTCTTCACCGTTTGCGTTGGCGATGGGGTTGAAATTCGAACCTGAAATTCAGGTAGCTGAAGTTTAGAAAGCACGCCTTTATTGGGAGACTTATCAACTAAACTAGCAAGATTTGCCGGCAACTGGATTCGGGCGGTCGGTTTTAACTGCTCTATAGTAACAAGCGTTTCGTTTATGCCGGTCTTTATCAGTAACGATGACGCGTTATGGATATTTTCCGGTACCGGGATTTTCATCGCCTCAAGCAGTGGCAAAGGCGCTCTGGATAACTGAACACCCGTCGTCAGGTTTTGTTGGATAAGCGCGGCTGATAAAAGCGACTGATTCTGTCGGGAAAGTTTTATCGGTACGGGTGAACCTGAAGGGGCTGCTAGTGTCAATCCCTGGCCGTTTTCCCGTAATGTTACCTGCACCTCTTTATGCCCGGTTACGGTAGCGTTTAACGCGGGTGGCAGAGGAATGTCCACGGCACCATTACGCAGCGTCAGACGAAAAGCACCATCATTCCCTCTCACTACTGAAGCCGGAGCACTCAGAGGGTTTGCCAGCACGGGGAGGCTATACTTCACGAGGGCAGTGAACGCTTTAGAGCTTAACGCGCCTTTTGGTGCTGGCGCAGAAACAGAGGCTGATAATGTTTCGAGAATAACCGCTGTTTGAGCGCTATCCCGGGCAAGGCGTACTTTCCCCTCAGGCAAGCGTAGGGATGCATCTTTAACCGGCATAACGGTGAGAGTTTGACCGGATAACGTCAGTTGAATCTTTCCATCTGTCATCGACAGATTCGCCTGCGTAATTTCACCGGATCGGACGCGAGGCAGCGCCTGTGCCGAACCGGCAGACAAGGCTTGTGAAACAGAATGAAGTAACGAAGCTGAAATCATACTGAGGTTATCGGCAACAAAAACAAATGTGTGAATATTTGCTGACATTTCCCTGAACAGGGGGCAGATTTTAAACGTTTTCAGATGTTTCGGTTATGGTAGACTGACTGATATTGTTAGCTAAGTAGCGAAAACGGAACATTTCTTTGGCAGAGTTGGTCGCATCGCAGCTGTCCTGCACTAAACGCGATAAGGTGTTATTTGAGTCACTGTCTCTAAAACTGTCACCCGGACAGTTAGTGCATTTGCGTGGCCCCAATGGCGCGGGCAAAACCAGTTTGCTAAGAATTCTGGCAGGTTTGAGTCAGCCTGATAGCGGCTCGGTTCAGTGGAATGAACAGCCTTTATTTGGTGAGTTTGAACGCCGGCTGATTTATCTGGGGCATAAAGCGGGGTTAAGCGCAGGCTTAAGTGCGATAGAGAATCTGTCATTCTGGTGCGCGCAGCATCAGGTTAAAGCCTCTGAAGCAAAACTTTTTACTACTTTGGAAGCGCTGGGGCTTGTTGGTCTGGAAGAGATTCCTGTGCAGTTGTTGTCGGCCGGACAGCAGCGCCGTGTTGCTTTGGCACGGTTGTGGCTCAAAGATGCAGATGTATGGATTCTTGATGAACCATTCACTGCACTGGACGTTGAAGGTATATCACTCATTCAGACTCGGTTTGCAGGTTTTATCAATCAGGGCGGCGCAGCGATTGTTACATCGCATCAGCCCCTGATGCTAAGTAATATTCCGGTCAGTTATATTGAGCTGGAGTTGCAATCGTGAGCGCATTATATACCGGCGTGTTCAAACGCGATCTGGCTTTGGCGTTTCGCCAAAAGGGTGAGTTGCTGCAACCTGTTATTTTTCTGCTCATTGTAGTGTGTCTTTTTCCCATTGGCGTGGGGCCAGGCCCTGAGATACTGCAGAGGATCAGTCCGGGCGTTATCTGGATTGCGGCCATTCTGTCGGGCCTGCTGGGTATGGAGCGCCTTTTTAAAGATGATTATCACGATGGTACGCTGGAGCAATTGATACTCAGCGGGCTGCCGCTTTCCGGGATTGCACTAAGCAAAGTACTTACACACTGGCTGGTGAGCTTTCTGCCAATTATCTGCCTGTCTCCCGTCTTGGCTATGTTTTTAAACATGTCGTTGCCTATGTATAAGGCGCTCATCATTACATTATTATTAGGAACGCCGCTACTTTCGCTCATCGGCGCGATAGCGACGGCCCTGACAGTAGGCCTTCAGCGAGGTAGTTTACTTGTATCGCTGCTACTATTGCCTGTGTTCATACCGCTGTTGATTTTTGCCACCTCTGCGGTAGAGTCAGCAGCTATGCAGTTATCTTACGCCCCTCAGGTGGCAATCATATCTGCAATGACGTGTCTGGCGTTAGCCAGTGCACCGTTTGCTATCTCATATGCCTTGAAAGTGAGTCAACACTGATGTGGAAGTGGTTACACCCTTACGCAAAGACAGAAAAAGTGTATGCACTGTGCAATACCTTACAGCCCTGGTTTGCGGTGTCCGCCATCGTACTTCTGATGACTGGCAGTGTGTGGGGCTTGCTCTACGCGCCTGCAGATTATCAGCAGGGCGACTCATTCAGAATTATCTACTTTCATGTTCCCGCAGCGATGCTTTCGATGAGCACTTATATTGCAATGGCAATGGCTGCGCTGGTCGGGATCGTATGGCAATGGCGAACGGCATTTATGGCAATGATGGCGATGGCCCCAGTGGGCGCTGTGATGACTTTTATCGCCCTGTTTACAGGTGCGGCATGGGGTAAGCCGATGTGGGGAGCCTGGTGGGTATGGGATGCCAGGCTGACATCGGAACTTATTCTGTTATTTTTGTATTGTGGTGTAATAGCCCTGTACTCGGCTTTTGACGATAAGCAGCAAGCCGGGAAAGCGGCTGGAGTGATGGCGCTGGTGGGGGTAGTTAACGTTCCCATCATCCATTTTTCCGTTGAATGGTGGAATACATTGCACCAGGGAGCCACGATTACCAAATTTGATAAGCCGTCCATCGCCTCAGAAATGCTCTGGCCGCTGCTGATTAATATACTCGGGTTCGTGTGCTTTATTGGTTGGGTGACGGTACTCAGGCTTAAAAATGAAATTCTGAAAAGAGAATCTGCACGCCCGTGGGTGATTTCCATCATCAAAAGCGAGTCGGGGGATTCACATGCAGTTTGATTCGCTTGATGAGTTTTTCGGTATGGGGGGCTATGGCTTTTATGTCTGGCTGTCTATCGGGGTTTGTTTTGCCTGTATGTTTTTGCTTGTTGTGGCTAGTAAAATTGAGAAGCGCAGACTGCTGGATGTGATCAGAAAAGAGTCGGCACGCAGAGAAAGAATGCGTAAAGCAAAACAGGCCAGACAAGCGCGGGCGGGATAATACGGAACGACTATGAATCCTCGAAGAAAACAACGGCTGGTGGTGGTTAGCGGGATTATCGTCCTCATAGGCGCTGCCATCTCACTTATGCTTTATGCGCTAAATGATAATATCGATTTATTCTATACACCTTCTGAAATCATCGAAGGAAAAAAAGGGCAGACACCTCAGGTTGGTCAGCGACTTCGTATAGGGGGCATGGTGGTACCCGGTACAGTAGACAGAAACAGTCAGACGCTGCAGGTTGCATTTGACCTGGTCGATACCGGCCCGGCAGTGACGGTCTTATACAATGGCATTTTGCCGGATTTGTTTCGGGAAGGGCAGGGGATTGTAGCAACGGGTACGCTAATCGATCCCACTACAATAGAGGCACATGAAGTGCTGGCCAAACACGATGAGGAATATATGCCTCCAGAGCTGGCGGAGAAAATGAAAGGGATAAAGCATGTGAAACCTGATGCCGGAGATTCGCAGTGATACCAGAGTTGGGTAATATCGCGCTTACGCTGGCTCTGGTTAGCGCCATACTTCTGGCGGTGTACCCATTGTGGGGAGCGCAGACTAATCAGTCGGGGCTGATTGCCACAGCCCGCCCCCTTGCATTCGGAATGTTTACCTTTACGGTTATTGCTTTCTTCTGTTTGTCTTACGCATTTGCCACTGACGACTTTTCGTTAAGTTACGTTGCGCAGCACTCTAACACCCGGCTACCCATGCATTATAAGTTAACGGCGGTCTGGGGCGGACATGAAGGCTCATTTCTTCTTTGGGTGTTGATGCTGTCACTGTGGACTGTCGCCGTAGCCGCCTTTAGTGGAAGCATTCCTCAGGACATGGTTGCCCGGGTATTATCGGTACTTGGAATGGTTGCTGTTGGCTTTTATCTTTTCATGTTGCTTACATCAAACCCGTTCAACAGCATGCTTCCGTTTGTACCCGTAGACGGCCGTGACCTTAATCCGCTTTTGCAGGATTTCGGTATGATTATTCATCCGCCCATGCTGTATATGGGCTACGTGGGCTTTTCTGTTGCCTTTGCGTTTGCTGGTGCAGCGCTTATTGCAGGTAAACTGGATTCTACGTGGGCACGCTGGTCCCGCCCCTGGGTACTGGCGGCCTGGTGCTTTCTCACCGTAGGGATCTGTCTGGGCAGCTGGTGGGCTTATTACGAATTGGGCTGGGGCGGTTGGTGGTTCTGGGACCCAGTAGAAAACGCATCATTTATGCCCTGGCTGGTAGGCACTGCACTTATGCACTCGCTGGCGGTGACGGAAAAACGCAAAGTGTTCAAGTCCTGGACCGTTCTACTGGCGATAGGCGCGTTTTCGCTTAGCCTGTTGGGCACGTTCCTGGTTCGCTCAGGGGTTATTGTCTCCGTTCATTCCTTTGCCAGTGATCCCACAAGAGGCTTATTCATATTAGGCATCCTAATAGTCCTGGCTGGTGGGGCGCTTTTATTATTTGCACTCAGAGCATCTTCACTGGGCAGCGCGGGACGTTATCAGGCAGTCTCCAGAGAAGTGATGCTCATGGGTAACAACATCATCCTGTGCGCCGCCACCCTGGTTGTTTTGTTGGGCACACTACTTCCACTGGTGCATAAAGAACTGGGGTTAGGCTCTATCTCCATCGGCGCGCCATTTTTTAATAAGATGTTTGTTTATCTGATTGTTCCCTTCGTACTTTTGCTTAGCATAGGACCATTGTCGCGCTGGAAAAACCAACCGGTTTCTGCTTTATACCGTCAGATACTGATTGCGCTGGGGATAAGCCTTTGCGCAGCACTACTTATATTTTTCTCTTATTCACAACAGGCCTATATGGCTGTGCTGGGTATGACCCTCTCGTTCTGGGTCCTTATTGCATCAATAATGGAGGTGACACAGCGACTTGGTGCGATGGACGCGGGAAAAGGCGTGCTGGCGCGTCTGAAGTTGCTAACCCGCAGCCATTGGGGAATGATTCTGGGTCATGTCGGGTTTGCGGTGACCCTGATAGGCATTACGCTGGTGTCTAACTACGAGCAGGAACGTGATGTACGTATGCTCCCCGGCGAGCAGCTAACCCTGGGCGGCTACACCTTTGAATTTAAGGGTATCGAAAAATTGCAGGGGCCTAATTATGAGGCTGATGCCGGCCAATTTGTCGTTTATGAAAACGGTGAGGTTTTGACCCGTCTCTCGCCCGAGAAACGCATTTATACCGTACAGCGGATGCCGATGACAGAAGCAGCAATTCATTCAACATTAACAAGAGACTTGTTTATTGCTTTGGGGGAGCCTCTGGATGATGGGGCCTGGGCAGTCAGGGTTTATATAAAACCGTTTGTAGTCTGGATTTGGGGCGGTGGTGCGATAATGGCGCTGGGGGGACTCTGTGCTATGAGCGATAGGCGCTATCGGATGTCCGCGCTGGCTAAATTCAGAGGCAAAGCTGATGATGCTACATTACAGGAGAACCGTGCATGAAAAAATCCTGGCTTGTGATTGTCCCCGTCATATTGTTTATTCTGGTGGCTGCCTTTTTATATAGCGGCCTTTCCTCCGACCCGCGTCAACTGGATTCTCAGATAACCGGGCGGCCTTTTCCTGAATTTTCGCTTCCTGACTTAATGGAGCCCGACAAAAACTATACCCAAGCAGCACTCGAGGGCGAGGTGACAATAATCAATGTCTGGGGAGTGTGGTGCGTGACATGTGCCGTAGAGATGCCGTACCTTACCCATCTGAAAGAAACGCAGGGCGTGCGTTTTCTCGGGCTGTATTTTGACCAGGATCTGGACCCTGATAACGGGACCAAAACACTCAACCGTGTGCAGCAGGAAGTCACGGACCTGCTAAGTCGATACGGGAACCCTTACGCATTCAATATTTTTGATGTATATCGTGATACGTCACTGGATCTTGGTGTAACAGGCGCACCTGAACATTTTGTGATTGACCGGGAAGGTGTGGTTCGAATGCATCATGTGGGTGATATCAATGAAAGGGTCTGGGAGAATAAGATAGGTCCGATGTACCATAGGCTTTCTGGCCAGAATGCTCAGAGCTCAGAGGGGGCAGGCAGGTGATCAGGCTCTGGATAATTGCGCTGATATTCGTCTCCTCCATGAGTTTGGCGGCGCAAAACAGTTATGAGTTTGACAGCGAAGCACAGCGAGAATCGTTTAACCGGCTTACGGCTGTTTTGCGTTGCCCTATGTGTCAGAACCAGAACATCGCCGATTCAGACGCGATGATCGCGCACGACATGCGCCGCAAAGTGCATCAGTTACTCCAAAAGGGTAAAACTGAAGCAGAAATTATTGCCTATATGAAGGCGCGTTATGGTGACTTTGTGTACTATGAGCCGCCTGTGACCTTAGGTACGATTTGGTTGTGGCTAATACCGCTTATTTTTATCGCCTGTGCCTCTATTATTGTGGTAAAACGGCGCAAACCACAGGTTTCCCCGGATATGGCAGAGAAGCTCGCCAGGGCGGATGAAATTTTAAAACAGGATAAATCATGACCTGGTCCGTATTTCATCTGTTAACCGCCGCGATGATTACTTTTTTGATAACATTAGTAGTGTTGCCAATTTTGTGGCAGCGCGCTGCCAGGCGTAAGTCACAAGCGACCAATATTGCTCTTATTCGCCAACGTCTTAGCGAATTATCAGATGAAGCCGAGCAGGGGCTTATTACAGAGCATGATCAGCGTCAGGCCAGCGATGAGCTGAAACTGGCCTTGGTCGACGAGCACACGACCGAAGACCAAAAAAATACAAACTTACGTTACTCACTGGCATTGTTTGTGGCATTTGGGGCTATTGCGATAGGTTTATACGTTTATAGTAATGTGAATCAGCTCACAGGCCTACAGCGTCAACAGGAGGCTGTAGCTGCGCTTCCAGCCCTGTCTGAAAAACTGACTAACGGTAATGCTGCTGAATTTAGCACCGACGATGTGCAAAAGCTTGCTATTGCTATTCGGCAGCGTTTGCGAGAGTCGCCAGACGATGCGCAAGGCTGGATGTTTCTGGGCAGACTGAACATGTCGCTCGGTAAACAGGCTGAAGCGTTGAATGCGCTTGAGAAAGCATTCGCAATCAGTCAGGATCCACAGGTAGCGACCAGTTATGTTCAGGCTTTATTAGCGACTGAAGAGCGAACTCGTATCGCGCAGGCGCAAACCGTGTTGTCAACGCTGATGGAGACCTCACCTGAGAATACCAATTATGCGCTTATGATGGCGGTTGCCTCAGCGCAACTGGGTGATTTAAGTGAAACCGAGCGCGCTTTTTCCAGGGTAAAAGATTTACTTCCCGTGGATAATCCGCTCAGGCAGGATTTACAGTCCAGAATAGCGCAGATGAAAGGCACCGATGAGGACAGGGCAGCAGTTGGTGAAGGTAACGCTACTGAGGTTGAGCTTACTATTAGTTTGGGTGATAACGTCAGCTCGCAGGCGCTCCCTTCGCAGGGGTATCTGGTGGTATTTGCCCAAAGTGCAACGAGTGAAAACCGGATGCCAGCTGCGGTCGTAAAACTGCCATTGTCCGGGTTTCCGGTAACGGTGACCTTGTCCGATAGCGATGCAATGGTTGCTGGATATTCATTGGGCACATTGTCTGAAGCCCGGCTGATTGCCCGTATTTCTGCGGATGAGGATGTAACCGCTGAAGCAGGTGATTGGCAGGGTAGTATTCAAATTCCGCTTCGACAGGGACAGTCCGTCCAACACACATTAACAATTGATAAGGAATTGTAGTGAGAACAATAAAACATGCCATGGTTATCGGCCTTCTCATGGTCTCCGGCATTATCTCAGGCTGTGCCTCAAACGGCGCCAGCGAACAGGCGCAGGACGCCGATCCGGCAAATATTTCGGATCCGCGGGATCCGTTGGAAAGTGTTAACAGGCTAACCTGGACCTTTAACTGGGAATACCTGGACAATTATCTGATTCGACCGGTCACGGTAGGCTATGTCGCCGTTATGCCCCAATTCATACGTACGGGCCTGGTAAACGCTACCAACAACCTTGAAGAGCCTGCAAACTTCATGAACAACATGCTTCAGGGCGACCTGAACGAGGGTATGGATAGTCTGGGCCGCTTCTTTATTAACAGCACTGTGGGGTTACTTGGCACCATAGATGTTGCAACCAAAATGGGTATAGAGAGACAGCGCGAAAGTTTTGGTGAAACGCTGGCTGTGTGGGGCATAGATACCGGACCTTATCTTATGTTGCCCGTACTGGGACCGTCTGACCCGCGCACTTTCGGTGGCCGTGTAGCTGATGGTTATACCTATCCGAACACTATTCTGAATACCAACTTTAATATCGCAACGATTGTAATTTCTCTGTTAGAAGGCCGAGCTGCACTTCTTGATCAGGAGCAGCAGTTGGAGCAATCTTTCGACCAATACTCGTTTGTTAAAAACGCTTATTTCCAGAATCTGAAATTCAGAGTGACAGATGGTGAAGTGGGTACCGATCAAATGGATGCTGAAGAGCAGGAAGAAAACTTTGATGATTTTGAGTCACTGCTGGGCGATGGTGATAATTAATACCACGCCAGTGACCCATTGAGTAAAGTAAAACTTTATAAAGTAAAAAGCCCGGTGAAACCGGGCTTTATTGCTATTTTAACTTTAAGCTCTTGCTACGCCTTATAGCCCTGCGGGTTAGCCGACTGCCATTTCCAGACATCGTTGCACATATCCTCTAAACCTTTCTCAGCATGCCAGTTCAGCTCTTTTGCCGCCTTAGTAGGATCTGCATAGCACGCTGCCACATCGCCCTCACGGCGAGGGGCAATTTTATAGTCGACGGTTTTTTCTGACGCTTTCTCAAAGGCCTTGATCATCTCCAGTACAGAGTAACCCTGACCGGTGCCAAGATTATAAATATCTAGCCCCATATTGAGTTCAATGCGATCCAGTGCTTTTAAATGGCCATTGGCCAAATCAACCACGTGAATATAGTCGCGAACGCCTGTGCCGTCTTTCGTATCATAATCATCACCAAAGACACTGAGCTGCTCAAGCTTTCCGGTAGCCACCTGGGAGATATAGGGCATCAGATTGTTCGGAATGCCGTTCGGATCTTCGCCAATCTTTCCGGACTCGTGTGCACCTACAGGATTAAAGTAACGAAGCAAAACAATATTCCACGCTGCATCTGACTGATATAAATCGGTCAGAACATGCTCTACCATTAATTTAGACATGCCGTAAGGGTTGGTAGGATGCCCGGTAGACATATCTTCTTTTAATGGAAGCGTGGCAGGGTCGCCGTAGACAGTCGCTGAAGAGCTGAAGACCAGATTCTTAACATTGTGCTGGCGCATCGCTTTACATAGCGTCAACGTACCGTAGACGTTGTTTTCATAGTAATCAAGAGGCTTTTGTACTGACTCACCAACCGCTTTTAGTCCCGCAAAGTGAATAACTGCGTCGATATCATGCTGACTAAACAGGTCATTAAGCAGGTCACCATCGCGAATATCACCCTGAATAAAAGTCAGCGACTTGCCAGTGAGACTTTCGACACGCTTCAATGACTCAGCACTTGAATTTGCAAGGTTATCCAGAACAACAACGTTAAAGCCGTTTTCCAGTAGTTGCAGCGACGTATGACTACCGATATAACCGGCGCCGCCGGTAACCAGAATGGTGTTCATCTTTACTCCTTAGGGGATGACGTATTATCAGGCAATTTAATGTATTTAGCGCTTAGTGAGTACTGAAGCGGCTTAACCACTATGGGATACAGTAAAAATACCAGAAAAGCCCACACCAATGATGTCCAGTCTGTGGCAGTGCGCAATATAAATACAAACACCGGCACTATAACTAAAAGCTTAAGCACGTTTAGAAGTGTTTTCTCGGGGACGCTCATTCGCTTTCCAGCATCCTCAAGGAGAGTCATACGCTGTTTAAGGCTCATCTTGCTTAAGCCCGGGATATTCTTGGTGAAAAAATAAAGCTTCATGGCTCACCTTTTTAGCAAAAAGCCGTCACAAATGTGACGGCTTAACAATGTTGAGTAATTTTAATTATCAGTCAATAAACCGATAATTATTAGCCTTGCTGTGAAACAGGGTGAGGCTCATCTTCATGTCTTTTGTCTGCCAGTGCTTCCCAGTGACGGGTTTTAAGTGACAGCAATAACACCACGATACCAATAGCGATGCTGAAAAGACTAATTTGCATATACAGATCGGGCATCGTATCCAGGCGATCAGGATTGAAGTTACCTGCAAGCAAGCCGGCAATTACGTTACCGATAGAATAAGTTAATACGAAGACACCCATCATCTGGCCCGCAAATCGTTTTGGAGACAATTTACTAACAGCACTAAGTGCCACAGGGCTCAGGCAAAGCTCTCCAACAGTGTGCAGGAAGTACGTCATAATTAACCAATAAGGCGCGACTTTTAAGCCACTGGCAGCAAGCTGAGCCGCGAAAAACATTACGATAAAGCCGGTTGCCATAATGATCAGACCCACAGCGCATTTTGCGCCATAAGAAGGATCCAGCATACGTTTACCCAGATTTACCCATAGCGCAGCAAAGAAGGGCGACAGGATGATAATAAAGATTGAGTTAGCTGACTGGAACCATGCGGGTGGAATTGAAAATGCACCAATCATCCGGTCAGTATAGTCACGCCCGAACAGGTTAAGCGATGAGCCAGCCTGTTCGAAACCGGCCCAGAAGCACGCGGAGGCAACACAAATTAAAAATAGTGCGCCCATACGTTTTTTCTCAGCTTCATTTAAGTTGCCGAAAAAGAAAATACCGCCGAAATAAACCAGAAAAATAACCGTAAAGGCGACGGCAACATATTTAGCCAATTCAACAGGATCAATAACCAGTACGCCCATTGTGGTTGCGGCAGTTACGCCGACCAGCACCGCCAGGAATACACCAATACCCGTCCAGCCGGCCTTGTGGACCTTTGGAGTAAGGGCAGTGGCTGGCTCGTCGCCATTACCTGCTAAACGGTTTTGGGTCACCTTGTATTGAACAAGACCGATTGCCATGCCTACCGCGGCGGCACCAAATGCCCAGTGATAACCCATATTAGGGGCCAGCCAGCCACATACACCATAGCCGATGAGTGAGCCGAGATTGATACCCATATAATAGATAGTAAAACCACCATCGCGACGGGCGTCATTGTCAGAATAAAGACCGCCAACCATCGCACTTATATTAGGTTTTAAAAGACCTGTACCCAGGACGACCAGAATGAGGCCTATGAAAAAGGTGCTATGGCTTGGAATAGCCAGCACAATGTGGCCACACATGATGATGATGCCGCCATACCAGACTGCACGCTGACTACCAATCAGGCGGTCGGCTATCCATCCGCCGGGTAAGCCCATAAAGTAAACGGCGCCGGTATACAGCCCGTAGATCGCGGTGGCCGAAGCGACCGTAAATGCCAGACCTTCTTCTTGCAGTGAAGCCGTCATAAAAAGAACCAGAAGCGCGCGCATACCGTAGTAGCTCATGCGCTCCCACATTTCAGTGAAAAATAGCGTCTGTAGCCCCCCTGGATGGCCAAAGAAGCGCGTATCGTTTGTTGATTTTGTTGTCACAATGAGATTCCGTATTATTGTATTTATAAGTTCGAAAACGAAACGTAAAGCGCTTTGCGCGGATTACGTGACCTGAATGTTCTCAAAAGTACCGTCGTTATACTAAAGGCTGAACCGATACACAAGTTAAGACGGGGTGAAAAGCCTCCTCACACTCGCTGAGTAGCGTGAGGATTGGTTGACACCTTTTAGTCTACAACTTAAAGCTCTCTTATTGTGGCTACCACAATGCGCCCGATGCCATAGATGAGAAAAAGAATAACGCCAAACAGCGTCAGATTATAAACAACCTTGGGATATTGGTTCGCATCAGGCTGGGTTGGGTTTTCAATTGTTACAAGATGTTGAATTTTCTCGTAAGCTTTTACCCGAGTACTCTCCAGCGTCATCAGTGAGGACGAGTACGCCTGTATAGCAAGCTGAAGCTGGATTTGCAGATTACTGTACTGAGCCATTAGCTCAGTCATTGAAATATCACTGTTCTCATCAACTGCCGCTTTATTTAAATCACTTTTTTGCTGACTGACGGCATCCTGTAGCGCAGAAATCTGGCGCTTAAGATTTTTCATTTCTGGTGCCAGTTCACTCATCATTCCTGACAGTGTACGTAATTCTGCCTGTTTCTGCGCCAGTGTTGCTTCTAAAGAAAAGGCGATTTGCTGAGATGCTGCGCCTTCTGCAGTAGGGTCGAGTACATTGTATTGCGACTGAAAAGACAGCAGTTCCTGTTTAGCATTCTGTAGCTTCTCTTCAACCACATCATGTTCATTTTTGGCAAATGTCAGCTTGGATTTCGCTAAATCATTATTGATCTGGTTTATAAATTTTTCGGCATGTTCAATGATGGCACGATTCAGGGTATGGGCGTATTCACGATTAAACGCCTGAGTTTTAAGCGTGATAACGGCAGACTCTGAGTCTACCGATACATCGATATGATCGAGGTAGTACTGAAACATATCTTCTTTAGTACTACCGAGCGCCAGCTTACTGAAAAAATCCGCCTCGTCTGAATTGTATTGTTCAATAAGACTGTGTTCTTCAACGAGGTAATCAAACATATCCCGGGATAATATAAACGATTCCACCAGAATGCTGTCGGTAGACAATGGCGCATCTGTCACGGTAGACATCAACATAGAGGTCGGATCAAATGAGTTGCCACCGTCCGAGGTCTTGATAATCAGCTGGCTTTGACTTTCGTAGCGTGGCGCTGCGAGTAACACCAGATATAGTGCATATATTACCCAGGCAGCAAAAAATAGTTTCGCAACATTTTGCGTAATCATCTTAAGTTTTTTTTGTGATTTCTTAAGCACGAATCAGTTACCTTTGTTTGGGGGCTGGGTTGGTGTAAGCATCAATACCTGCCTCGAGGTCATCGTAATAACGAAGTTTGCCGTCATCAATGAGAACTGCTGAATTACAGTATTCTCTGATTTGATCAAGCTCATGGCTGACCATAATGACACCACTAGTCTGACTTTTTTCCTTCAGAGTCGCTTTGGCTTTTTTCCTGAATAGCGGGTCGCCGACAGAGGTAGCCTCATCAATCAGATAAACATCGAAATCAATATTCATGCAGCAGGCAAAAACGAGTTTTGCACGCATGCCCGATGAGTATGTCTTAACTGGCAGGTCAAACTTTTTTCCAAGTTCTGCAAATTCCTGAACATAGCGCTCGTATTTACCTAATGAACGTACATTATTAATTCTTCCGATGAACCGCGTATTTTCCCGCCCAGTCATCTGAGGATGAATACCGGTCTGCAGTGCTACCGGCCATGACATGGAACGATTAGTGATAATGCGCCCACGATCCGGGTACTCACTTTTTGCCAGCAAGCGAAACAATGTCGATTTACCAGCGCCGTTTTTACCCAGGATCGCGACATTTTTTTCGGTGGGAAATGAAAAGCTCAGATTCTTAAAGATATACTGAGGTCCGAGGCGACTTGGGTAGCTTTTAGTGAGCTTCTCAATTTTAATCATCGAGCAAGCACCTTCTTCCATGTCAGGTGATAGAGCGCTAGCCCGAAAAAAAGCAGCACGAGGGTAACGGATGTTACAAATCCGATGCTAACACCAGCATTTCCGTAGGAGGTAAACGCAGAGTAGCGCGTCAACTCGATAAAATGCACCATCGGATTCCAGGTCAGATACGGCCAGTATTTTTCGGGCACATCTTGCAAACTAAAAAATACACAGGAAATAAAAAACAAAGGACGCTGAATGAACATTTTTATCTTATCTATTTCAGGAAGATAAGTGGCAGCGATACCGAAAATCAGAGCAACCGCGCCACTGAAAGCCCATAGCAACGCAAAAAGATAGATACATAACAGTGGGTTATCAACCCTTATATCGATATCGATAAGATAAAGCGTCAGGATTAGCAATATTAAGGCACCGACTTTTATCAAGAACTCGGTGACCAGTGCTGTAATGACAGCTGATATAGGTTGCACCTGTCGAAATGCGAATAGAGGCTTGTTCTTCTTTATTGCTCCTGCAACAGGTCCTAGTGATGTGAGAAATGACTGGATATAAAGCATGCCTATCAGCATAAAAAATAAGATAGGCATAGAGTGAACCGTCGAGCCGGATATCAGGCTTCGCGCGTATGACAAAGCGAAAATAAACAGGAAAGGCTGGAAAAAAGCCCAGCCTAAGCCAAGTTTATCATTAAATTTGCTTTGCAGTTCGCGCAAAAACAACGCGAAAATGACGCGTCGCCACGCTAACAGCTGTTCTTTAAAGGTGATCATCTTTAGTCGAGCGCTACATTCGCTGCAACAGCAATCTGATAAATAATCTGTGTGATGTCTTTAACTGCCTGCAAGGATTTTACATCAATAGAAGGCAGTACAATAACCTGATCGCCCGGCCTCAGATCAATTTCGCCTTCATCTTCATCGAAGACTGCACCATTAATCTGATCGAATTCAACCAATCCGTTCTTACGGATCACCAGAATACGCTCATCATCAGCGCGCTGAGTAAATCCGCCTGCCCAGGCGATATAATCTGCGGCCGTGGCCTCAGGATTAAATACTACTGCTTGCGGCATCATCACCTCGCCACCAATCTGAATAAGATCGGTTACAGCTGGAATTACTACTGTGTCGTTCGGTTCAAGTAACACGTTGGCGGTTTGGTCGCCCTCAGAAACAACGACCTTTCCTAGCGGCTCGACTTCACGAGCACGAGCAATAAAATCGGAGACCAGCTGTGCTTCCTGAACCCGGATGCCACCTTCGCCGGTAGAACTGATCGGTGCCGTATAAATACTTCTTTCAAGCTGTTTCAATGACCGGTCCAGAATTTCCTTCTGCTGCTGAGCAACACTTTCCCTCAACAAAAAAATGTTATCAATGTCGGAAAGCTTCTGATTCACCTGGATATAAGTTAGCACTTCCTGTAAACGCGTTCCCTTATCAACCATTACCTGAGAGGGACCGGTGTGGCTGCCCTGAATATTTATGCGATACACTTTCTGTTCATGATCATCAATATATTCTACGGTATCGCCCGCCCGTAATGGAAAATCTTCAAAGGCATTAAGCGAAAGGTATCGCGAGAATTGATTGCCCTCACGAACGCCGGCTATTGAAACCTGATTGACAAAATCTCTGGGTGTCGCGTATTCGGTAAGGTTGTTCCCATCGAGTTCATTATCGTTAAATTCAAAGGTAAAACTATTTCGCGCGCCGGTTTCAACAATGATAGTGGCACCAACGGGGCGAACCATAATGACATCACCATCCTTGAAAGAAACATCCGGTAGCTTTCCGTTCTTTATAAAATCATAAAGGTCCGCGGAAGCGATGATTTCACCTTGTCTTTTGATATCTATCTTCCGAAAACTACCACGCTGAAAATCGATGCCGCCCGCTCGTTTGAGAAAATATAAAACACTATCGGAGGCCTGACCTGCATACTGGCCGGGGCGAAGCACGGGGCCGGTGATAAACACAGATACAGGTGTAGAGGTAAGTAAATTTACATATACACTGACATCATTGGTATAAACCTGTTTGATTCGGCTGGTTACACGGCTGTTCACGGAACCTGCCGGCGTATTGGCCACATGAATCGGGCCTATGTTGGGAATAAAAATATTACCCTGATTATCAACAGTCACGACATCGGCAAAATTAACCGCGCCCCACATCCAGATGGAAATCTTATCACCCTGAGCAATCAGATAGTTATCATTTAGCCCGTCGGCCCGCTCTGACTCGAAACCACCAATAAACAGATTTGCAGCATAGGGCGGGTTTTCCATCGGCATTTGCTCAGGAAAAACAGAGTCTATGGTTGGCTCACCGGGTAACGGCTGTCCCTGTCGCGATTGATTATAGTACTGGCCGTTTTGCGGTAAGCCGCCATTCATGCTTGTGATTGTTCGGGGGCCTGATAGCGACATCGGGGCAACATTAGCTGGGGCTGCCTGTGTCTGAGCCTGACCAGGCGCGGTGTTTTGGCCAGACTGCTGTGCCTGCTGACGTAACTGTTGCAGATCGGCCAGCGACTGAGCATTCACAGTTGATGATAGCAACAGCCAAAGTGTCGTGCTTAGAATAACAAATTGTTTCATAGAATTACTGTTCACCATTTATCTGGCTGCTGATTTACCGGTCAAACTGTTGGCTAAAACCGAAGGGTAGAACATCCAGCTAGAATCACTTTTGCACAGTCGCGCTTCGCTAACAGCGTGTTGCTGACTGGCTGCAACCTGACGCAGCGCGAAACAATGCTGGCGAGAGGCCGAAAAATATTGCTGTCCTATTTCCCAAGAGGAGTCACTGATCGCAATAGTTTCTCCTGCGGAAAGCGTTTTCATAGGGGCTATACTCACAACCTGCCCCTGATTTTTGAGCGCGTAATTAGGGTGGACGAGCGGTACATCGGCCACCACAGGACCGGGCGCCGAGGCACACCCGAAAAGCAACGCGCTTCCTGTAAATATCAGCGCGACGTAGCAATTTTTCTTCGCATTCATGAAAGTTAACGCAAGGCCTGTATTAAATTGGGCGATAGAATACCATACAAATCGTAAATTTCACCCCGGGTGAAAAAATTCAAAGCGTGCTAAGAAACAGATTTCTACTGGGACGCCGTTTAATTATTGGTTTGGTCTTTCACAAAAAAGGTGGTCAGATTAAAGAATGTTTATTATTATTGGCCTACCAAAGCCGCTTCTTCATTTCTGTGCGCTGACAATAATTGAGCTTTGGAGAAAAACAACAATCGCTTTTAATGGATTTTTTTACGCTGAATCAACATTTTGAAGTCGTAGCGTTGTGGTTTTTCTGGCACCTGATTGACAATGGATTTTTCTTAGCATGTTCGATTACCTTCAAATAGTCCCATTATTCACCGCATTCTTTGTGGCGTTAATCCTATTGGTAGTCATGACACCACTGGCTCATCAGTTTGGGTTGGTCGATCAGCCTAATATAAGAAAACGCCATCATGGCATGGTACCGTTAACGGGTGGTGTAGCTATTTTTATGGCGGTTGTGGTTGCCAGTATCGTCACTGATGTGTGGATGAAGAACAATCCTCTGTTTTTTACTGCTTCCGCTTTTATTGTCTTATTAGGCATGCTTGATGACCGGTTCGAGTTAAGTGCGAAGGGGCGGTTAATGTGCCAGTTTGGCGTTGCAGCCATCATGGCCTGGAGCGCGCAGAACTACATTACTTCCTTGGGAAATTTGTTTGCCATTGGCGATGTCGATCTCGGACTCGCCGGTTATTTCTTTACGATTGTCTGTGTTGTGGGTGTAATCAATGCCTTCAACATGATTGATGGTATAGATGGTCTGGCCGGGGGAATGAGCCTGGTTGTATTGCTGGCGGTAGTGTGTCTCCTTTTACTGGCGGGCAATGGCGGGGCAATAATGGAGCCATTGATCATTATCGCTGCCATCGTACCTTTTCTGGCATTCAATCTGAGCTGGAAAGGATTCCGGGGCAATAAAATATTTATGGGTGATGCCGGTAGTATGTTTGTCGGATTAACCATCGTATGGCTGTTGGTTGACCATGCTCAGGGTACAGAAGCGGCATTTCGACCCATTACAGCTGTATGGTTAATCGGCCTGCCACTTATGGATATGGCCGCGATAATGTATCGCCGCGCCCGCAAAGGGCAATCTGTATTACGGCCTGACCGCAAACATCTTCACAACATATTTATGCGCGCTGGACTTTCTTCGAATCAGGCGCTCGTCGCCATTCTTTTTATGGGCAGTATTTATTGCCTGATTGGCGTATTGGGCGAAGTATTTGCTGTTCCTGAGTGGGCGATGTTCTTCGGGTTTATAGCGCTGCTCATGGTATACAGTTACATCATCCAGAATATCTGGCGTATGATTAGAAAGTTTAAAAAACTAGCGTAACACCTCCCGTTTCCATCTTTTCGACGTCTCGTGTATTATTGCAGCCCTTTGTCAGCCAGTAACGTCATTTTGTGCCCGATTCAGTAAACAATACCTTTAAGTTTATCAGTGAAGCGCCTGCCCAGTGCAAATCGCCGGTGCTCGTTGCCATGTCGACGTACGAGGCGGATAAACCCGAGTGGGTGCACGATGCAATCAAAAGCGTTTGCGAGCAATCATACGCCGATTTTACCTTTCTGATTATTGTTGATGGTAGCGTGCCAGCGGCAACGACGGCCATGCTTTTGGCGTTTGCTCAGCGTGATTCGCGTATAATTGTTGCGCAGAACAGTCACAATATCGGTTTGGCGGCGAGTATGAACCTGGCAATAGAGTGGGCCGTCACGCAACTGGGTATTGATTACTTCTTCCGCATGGATGCTGACGATGCCTGTTTGCCCGAACGCCTTGAAAAGCAGGTTGCGTTTCTGGATGGACATTCAGAGGTAGATATTCTGGGTACTGGTCTAACTGAAGTTAATGAGTCTGGCGATCCTGTCGGTGCCAGGGTAATGCCAGCCTCCCACCACATTATTGTTCGAATGCTACCTCGACGCTGTACGGTGAACCATCCCACCGTCGCTATTCGCATGAAAGTGTTTCATGATGGCTTTCGTTATGATGCAAAGCGTTTAAACACACAGGACTATTTTCTTTGGATAGATCTGGCTGCACAAGGTTATCAGTTTCGTAATTTGCGCGAGAAGCTACTCCGGTTTCGGCGAGTCAATGACTTTTACAAGCGTCGCGGATTAACGAAGTCTCTAAACGAATTTAAAGCGCGTTTTATTGCCATGCGCAAACTTCATCGATATTCTGTTTTAAATACCTTTTATGCACTGGCAGTTCTGGGATTGCGACTGATGCCCGCTCGTGTAGTGAAGTGGGCGTACAAATTTGATCGAATCTTATTGGAAAAAATTGTAAAACATTGAATATTGCTGCTGTAATAATCCTCTACCATCCAGATACTCAGCATCTTACCCTGATGCTCAAGGCACTTCGCCAAGTAGACTGGCCCGTTATCCTGGTCGATAACTCACCAGACCGACTCCCTGTGATATCCGATGAGGCCAATCATTACATCCACAACCCTGAAAATGCCGGCATCGCTGAAGCGCAGAATCAGGGAATAGATCAGGCCATCGCCGAGGGCGCTGAAGCGGTATTACTACTTGACCAGGACAGCCAGCTAACCGGCACGTTTTTGAATCAATTGCTTGATGCATATAACACTGCTGCTAAACAATTTGAAAAGCTCGCATGTATCGGGCCGCAAGTTCTGTGTGAGTTTGACAACAAACAGGTGAAGGCCCGGGCAAGTAAAGAGACTTATCTGACCGACAATCATATTCTTACCCGCCAGATTATCGCATCTGGCATGATCATAAATACACTGGCCTATAAGCGTATTGGCAAAAAAGAGAGCGCCCTTTTTATTGATGGTGTTGATCATGAGTGGTGCTGGCGAGCAAAACGGCACGGGTACCTCGTACTGAAGGCGGCAAACGTCGTTATGCCCCATCGTCAGGGAGATGGCAGGCATCGCCTGTTTGGCATGAACTTTAAGCGTGGTGCACCAGTAAGACTTTATTACCAGGTACGAAATGTGCTTATCCTTTCCCGAAGAGGCTACGTGCCTGTGTATTGGAAGTGTCGTCATCTGACTGCCTTGCCGCTTCGCTTTCTGGTAAACCGGTGGTATTTCCCGCAGGGTAAACTGCGTGGTGGTTATATGTGGCAGGGGCTGAAGGATGGCCTCACAGGGCGTACTGGTAAAATTCAGAAATAGATTACTATGTTATAGGTTTGCTTTTCAAAGCTGATAACTGTCTTGATAAAGTAACAGGTAAATCTTTGAAGCCTGTGTCATTTTAAGTAAAAGTGTTTAAGGATAGGTTGTGAAAGTCACAGTATTTGGAATTGGATATGTTGGGTTAGTGCAGGCCGCTGTACTGGCCGAAGTCGGACATGATGTGGTCTGTGTTGATGTCGATCAGCGCAAAGTCGACAACCTTGAAAAAGGCGAAATCCCTATTTATGAGCCGGGTCTGACCCCGCTGGTAAAAAGTAACTTTGATGCTGGGCATCTGAAATTTACTACAGATGCAAAAGCCGGTGTTGAACATGGTGAACTTATTTTCATTGCGGTTGGAACGCCTCCCGATGAAGATGGTTCTGCAGACCTGAAATACGTATTAGCAGTCGCAGAAACCGTTGCGACGTATATGAATAACCACAAGATAATTATTAACAAATCTACCGTGCCGGTTGGAACTGCTGACAAGGTGCGCGCTAAGGTTAATGACACACTTGAGTCATTGGATAAATCCTGTGGTTTTGATGTGGTGTCAAACCCTGAGTTTCTAAAAGAAGGGGCCGCGGTCAGCGATTGTATGCGCCCTGACAGAATTATTCTGGGCACAGACAGTGAACATGCGGAAAAGAAACTGCGCGAACTGTACTCACCGTTTAACCGTAATCACGACAAAGTGATTACCATGGATATACGAAGCGCGGAGCTCACGAAATACGCTGCAAACTGTATGCTTGCCACTAAAATCAGCTTCATGAATGAAATCGCTAATCTGGCAGAACGATTTGGCGCCGATATTGAGCATGTTCGTCATGGTATTGGCTCTGATCCAAGAATAGGTTATCAGTTTATCTATCCTGGTTGTGGCTATGGCGGTTCCTGTTTCCCTAAAGATGTGCAGGCGCTGGTTCGTAGTGCGAATGCGGTGGGTTATACCGCGCGTATTTTGGAGTCTGTTGAAGCTGTCAACTATGACCAAAAAGAAAAGCTGTTTGAATACATAATGCATCACTACAACAATGATGTAAAAGGTAAAACAGTTGCATTGTGGGGCTTATCTTTCAAACCTAATACAGATGACATGCGAGAAGCCTCCAGCCGCGTACTTATGGAACGTTTATGGGAAGCCGGTGCGATTGTACAGGCTTACGATCCAGAAGCTATGGAAGAAACACAGCGTCTTTATGGCGACCGTGAAGACCTGCGTCTCATGGGAACCAAAGAGGCGACACTTAACGGTGCTGACTTCATGGTCATCTGCACAGAATGGCAGATGTTCCGGGCACCGGATTTTGAACTAATTAAGTCAAAACTAACCGACCCGGTTGTCTTTGACGGACGTAATCTTTTCGAACCGAAGCGCATGACTGAATACGGCATAGAGTATTATGCTATTGGTCGCGGATTATCAGTAAAAGGAACGCAATAGACATGAGTCAGGTACAAAAAGCAGTAATTCCTGTTGCAGGGCTGGGAACACGTATGTTGCCAGCAACGAAAGCTATCCCTAAAGAGATGCTGCCGGTAGTAGATAAGCCACTTATTCAATACGTAGTGAATGAGTGTGTGAAAGCGGGTATCAAAGAAATTATTCTGGTGACTCACGCCAGTAAAAACAGCATTGAGAACCACTTCGATACGTCTTTTGAGTTAGAAGCTACTCTTGAGAAGCGTGTAAAGCGTCAGTTACTTGAAGAAGTACAGTCTATCTGCCCTAAAGATGTGACCATAATGCACGTTCGTCAGGGGCATGCAGCAGGCCTTGGACACGCCATTTTATGTGCGCGTCCATTGGTAGGTGACTCTCCGTTTGCAGTCGTGTTGCCCGATGTCATTATTGATGATGTTGCCAGCGATTCGAGCAAGGATAACCTGGCTGATATGGTGGCGAAATTTAACACAAGCCGTGTCAGTCAGGTGATGGTAGAGCAAGTACCGCAGGAAGAAATTACCAAATTTGGTATTGTTGATTTAGACGGTATGGAAATTTCGCCGGGTGATTCTGCAAAGATTCATAAGATGGTAGAAAAGCCATCACTGGAAGAAGCACCTTCTGATCTGGCGATCGTCGGTCGCTATGTACTTTCAGAAAAAGTCTGGGATCTGTTGGAGTATACGCCACCAGGTGCCGGCGGCGAGGTGCAGCTAACGGACGCCATTGATTCACTGATGCGCATTGAGCAGGTAGATGCCTACTACATGAAAGGCATGAGCCATGATTGCGGAAGTAAACTTGGTTATATGAAAGCCAATGTCGAATACGCGTTGCGCCACCCGGCATTAGGGGATGAATTTAAAGAGTATTTGTCGTCACTTAAATTTTAAAGACAAAGCTCCCGAGCGGGAGCTTTTTTTTGCAGGTTATTCACTGACCTGCAACTTACTTTGAATTTTAGCCAGTAATTTCGGGCCAATTCCTTTCACTTCAGTAAGCTGCTCTACTTCAAGAAAACGACCTTTATCCTCGCGGTAACGAATAATAGACTCGGCTTTTTTCTTGCCAATGCCCGGAAGCGTCGCCAGTTGCTCTGCCGTTACCAGATTCAGATCCATGCGCTCATCAGCGATCTGGGACTGACTTGCAGTTGCGTTGTCTGCATAAGCAAAACTTGCGGGTAAACCAGCCAGAGATGCAATACAGAAAAGTGGGGCAAGATATTTAAGCGTAGCGGTTTTGATAATTTTCACTGTTCATTCCTTGTCTGTGGTAGCCGAAATTGGCAGACAAAGAATAAATTGAAACTTACTGAAATACGTTAGTCTGACGACCAGTTTTAGTACAGGCAAAAAAAAAGACGCCGGTCTGGCGTCTTTTATCATGCAATGATTCAGTTACCCGAAGGTCTAAACGCTTAGTTCAAACGATCCAGAACTGCCTGAGTGAACTCAGTTGTACCATCCTGGCCACCTAAATCGCGGGTAGTGCGATCGCCGGACTCAATGACATCTTTTAATGCAGAGCGAACTTTTTCAGCTTTGTCGCCCATGTTCAGGTATTCAAGCATTTGTACTGCAGCCAGAATGACTGAGGTCGGGTTAGCTAGATTTTTACCGGCGATATCCGGTGCTGAGCCGTGAACTGCTTCAAAAATTGCGCAGTCTTCACCAATGTTTGCGCCAGGCGCCATACCAAGGCCGCCAACCAGACCCGCACAAAGATCGGAGATAATATCACCGAACAGGTTAGTGGTAACGATGACGTCGAACTGATGCGGATTCATCACTAACTGCATGCAAGTGTTATCCACGATCATCTCGGCACTTTCAATGTCCGGATAACGCTCGCCAACTTCACGCGCAACTTTTAAGAAAAGACCTGAGGTAGATTTCAGGATGTTTGCTTTGTGTACCGCAGTAACTTTTTTACGGCCTTCGCGACGCGCCATTTCGTAGGCAAAAGTAACAATCTTCTCCGCACCTTCACGGGTGATCTTACTCATCGCTTCAGCTTCATTACCATCTTCTGAAACTGTCTGACCCAGGCCAGAATACATACCCTGGGTATTTTCACGTACAGTGATAATGTCGATGTCTTCATAGCGTGCTTTTGTGCCTTTGAATGACATAACCGGGCGAAGGTTTGCATATAATTTGAATTGCTTACGCAGACTAACGTTGATAGAGGTAAAGCCTTCACCTACCGGGGTAGTCAACGGGCCTTTTAATGCAATTTTATTTTTTGCAATCAGGTCCAGAGTTTCCTGTGGTAATAGCTCGCCATGTTTTTCTAACGCGACCAGGCCGGCATCAGCATAGTCATAGGCAAAATCACAGCCTACTTTGTCCAGAATTTTTGTGGTGGCATCAATGATATCAGGGCCGATACCGTCGCCGCGAATGACCGTAATGCGTTGCTGAGTCATGTGGGGGGATCCTCTGGTAAATTGTCGTTTCTGTTTTAAAGGGTTTCAGCTAATGGCTAAATTAAGCCATTGTATTGGCGAATCACTAAGCGATGTGAGTAGCTGCTATAGATATATTTCGCCAAGGAACTAAATCGCGCGTATTTTATAGCAACATGGCTTCTGGCACTAGTCATGATTGTCGTAATCTAACAACGCGTTTGATTGCATTGTCAGGTTATAACGGTTGAGTATAGCAAATGAGAAAGCTTCTCATGATATTTTGCTCGCTCAGCGGTAGAAATTGATAAAAGATGCAGGCACTGTCGTTCAGCTTCTTTACTGGCTTCATCGGGTAATTGGGGGCAGAAAAGCCATTGTCTTGTCCAGATAAGGCTAAGCATGATCACAGCGATGTCAGATTGCTGGCTTGAAGCAGATTGTGACGGCAATTGACCCATCTGCAAAATGAGCGCACGATGTGAAGCCGGCAAATGCCAGTTGGATGCTAATTCGCCCGCAAAATCTAAAAATGGATGTGCTGTTTTCAGTCCCACTAACTCATTGACGTTGTGCAGGTTGTGATTATTGTGGATAAAGCGCGGTAGCACCTTAAGCGCGGGTAAGCTAAACAGCGGAGCAAGTAAGAAACTACTGATTAATCCGGCAGCCTGCGGGCTTAGTGATGTGTTGGTCTCTGCTGCGATAAGCGATGATAAATTGGCGCTGACGTCCAGTACGTTCTGACACATCTGGCTAAGCGGAAAATAGTTTTGAGTCAGACGCTGAACCAGCGCTTCCCGAATTAGCATATCGCCAACGCGATCCAGGCCAAATGTCAGTATTGCCTGCTTTACGTCATGCACGGGTAACTGAAGACGATTATCGTTGCTGGCTGCCACTTTCAGGGCATTAGCAAATGCAGCTTCACCCTCTATTCGCTGGCTTAACACGTCCACCTCAAGATCGGGACGCTGGAGTAAATCTATAATGGCCAGTAGCGATGATGGCGGATGGTTAAGAGGATAAACGCGTCCTCCGGGTTGATACGCCATAAGTGACTCTGACTCAGAGTCAAAACGCTGCAGAAGTTCATACCACTGATCAAAGCTCAGGTATCGTAGGGCAGGCAGTGTCACCTGTTCGCGAATAACAAATTTTCGCTCGCCTTGCTTTTGCTTCATCATGCCACAGTGGCGATCTGTTTTGGCTAACATCATCAGGCTTTCCGGACTAACAGCCACCTGAGCGCCGGGCCATATGTCGCCGGGAAATTTTATCCAGCTTCGCATTATGTGCTCGCGCTGTAACGGCGAGTGAAGCGCAATTTTGCGCATTACAGGAAAGAAGCTATCCGTAAACCGGGTAGAAATAAATGCACTGACCAGCGTCCACCACTGCGTTTCTTTCAATGCAGGACTTTGCAGGTATTTGATAAATCCGGGCCGACCCAATACCGGGTAAGTAGCAAAAATATCTTGCCAAATCTTCAGATGCCGCTTCGCTAGCTGTTTTTTGAGCCCTTGAACCAGCGTTTTTTCAAAATGCAGCGTTTGCGTGTCTTTATGATAGCTGCCTGTGCAAAACAGCATATAATGCGCCGCGACAAGATGCTGCAGATAGTGATCATTTAGTTTGCTACGCTGGCCAAAAACGGTAGTAATTAACGCGGTGCGCAATGGCAGGGGAGAGGACAGGCCAGACTCTTGGCGCAGCGAATTCACTGCAACTAATGCAGCCTGTGGATGATGTCGGCTAAAATGAATTAATCGTTTAGCAATGCTTAATGCGGCATTGACGCCATCGTGATTTTTAGCCTGTCTGACAATTGCCTTGCTGGCAATCTGACTTTGCTGAATAAGCTGGTGGTATTCGACTTTAGCCAAACCCGTCCTTAACTTTTTAAATAACTTTGATACGCACCATCACCCCAGGCGACCAGAAGATCATTTTCAAATAACAGTGGTGTACACTCATCCTGAGTGGTCAGCCCGTCAGCACGCACATGTTGGGTGCGATAAAACATCACCTGAATAGAGTTTTCACTATCCATTTTGGCTTCGGTGATATCGGGTGAACCGAGCAAGGCTAATACCTCCTCCCGAGTTGCCCCCAGAGAAAGCTTGGTAATCTGTACTTTGTTGTACTCCTCCCGGTCCTGCCAGTCCATGTTTTCAGGTTTATCGGGATACAAAAAGATCACCATAAACACGAACGTTACGTAGGCGGCGGCACCTAAAAGAATCAGTCGAATTACCTTACTATTCATCCTTCTTCACTTGTTAGTAAGCACGCCGCACAGTTTACCTTAAAATGTAGTATTTAAGAAAATGTAAATCGTAACTGAATGCGTCTGGTCAGATTTGCGTGATGGTGTAACACGGCACATATTCTGAGCCAGGCAACTTCATTCGCTGTTGCTCTACAAAGGACCGAAGTAATGTATCGATACGTTTCATCAGTCCTGCGTCGCCGTTTAGTTGAAAAGGGCCCTTTTCCTTTATCTGGCGAACGCCCTCCGCTTTAACATTACCGGCAACAATGCCCGAAAACGCCTGGCGCAGCACCACGGCAAGGTCAGCAACACTTTGATCCTGATGCAGAGCCAGGTCTGACATGCTTTCATGTGTTGGAATAAAAGGCGTCTGGAACGGCTCATCAATTTTTAAAGACCAGTTGAAGCTAAACGAGTCACCCACGGCCCGGCGGTACTGTTCAATCTTACTCTTACTCTGGCAAAGTACCCGTGCAACCTCCACCGGATCATCGATGATTATCTGATATTTACTTTGTGCTTTTGGCCCCAACGTGGCACCAATAAAATCATCAATTGCCTCGAAGTAAGACTGCGAGCCAGCCGGTCCCGTTAAAATAACTGGCAGCGGTTGCTGCGCATTGCGCTCATTCGTCAGAATACCAAGCAGGTAAAGCAGTTCTTCTGCTGTGCCTACACCGCCAGGGAAAATTACAATGCCATGGGCAAAGCGAACGAAAGCCTCCAGTCGTTTTTCTATGTCTGGCATAATGATAAGTTCGTTCACAATCGCATTGGGTGGCTCGGCAGCGATAATGCTTGGCTCTGAAATTCCGATATAACGGCCATTTTTATAGCGCTGTTTAGCATGACCTATCGCGGCACCTTTCATCGGACCTTTCATGGCACCGGGTCCACAGCCGGTACAAATGTTCATTTCGCGCAGGCCAAGCTGGTAACCGACTTCTTTCGTGTATTTATACTCATGCTCTTTTATAGAGTGGCCGCCCCAACAAACGATGGTGCTAAGATCATCATTACCCTCTAATGCCTGAGCATGCCTGAGCATATCAAAGACCATATCAGTCGTACTGAGCGTATCGGTTGCAGTATCATGCGCGCGGGCATATTTATTACCCATAAACAGCATGTCGCGCATTACCGCAAAAAGGTGCTCGTGAACACCACGGACTAATTTACCATCAACAAATGCAACTTCCGGCGGATCAATTAGCTCGATTTTTACGCCTCGTTCCCGACGAACCAGTTTGACATCAAAATTGTCGTAGGGGGCAAACAGCACTTCATAGTCGTCTTCGTCTACGCCGCTGTTTAGCACTGCCAGACAGCAGTTTCTGAAAACGTCATAAAGTTCGCTATGCGTAGTATCCTGAAGTTGTGAGACTTCAAGCTGAGAAAGCTGGCTCATCCAGCCCAGAGGGTTTAACTGCACTTTTTTCATTACACGTCGTCCTTATCGGTGACAACACAATTTCGGCCGGCGCGCTTCGCCTGATATAACAAACTGTCGGCCCGCTCAAAAACAGCGTCGGGGTCCTCGCCATGACTAAAACAGGTGCCGCCGAAGGAGGCGGTAATTGTCAGGCGATCTTGTTTGAACTTAAACGGTAATTCGGTCAGTCTGGTTCTTAGCCGTTCTAATTTTTGTTTCAACGACTTAGCGTTCAGACCCGGCAGTATTAAAACAAATTCTTCACCGCCCCATCGTGCAATAAAGTCGTTGTCATCCAAAGCCTTACTTAGCTGTTTTCCAATAACCTGCAATGTTTTGTCACCGGCAGAATGCCCGAATCTGTCATTAATCGACTTAAAATGATCAATATCCACCACGGCAAGGCATAAAGACTGTTCGTTTATATTTCTGTTATCCAATAGTTTACGAAGGTGCTCGTTATAAGCTTGCCGGTTAGGTAGTTTAGTTAAAGGATCAGTCTGGCTGGTGGCGACCTGTTTGGCCAGACGGTTGCGATAGTAGCGGGTTTTTGATTCAAGCTCTGCAACCTGTGCTTTTAACGCCTCAAGCTGGCCACTAAGCGCCTGCTGAGCCAGGCGGTCATTTTCTTCGCGTTTCTCAAGCGCGCTACCTACCTGCTTGAGCTGTTGCTGCGTCTGTGTTTTCAAAGCAGAGAAAGAATCAGAGCGGGCAACATCATTCTCAAGCTTTATCAGCTCTTTACGCATTGCCAGGTTGTCATCTTGTTGAACGGCAAACGTACAATGCGCCTGGTCAATACTTTTATTCAGACCCTGGTGCAGGCTGCTCAGTGAATGATGCAAACTCTGAATAACCTTTCCGGAGATGATTGCTTCCTGCATTGAATCTTTAACGATGAGTCGTAGCAATGTAAGACAAACATTCAGCAACTCATCGTTATTCAACCCCTCGACAACTTTCTGTTTTAATATGGTTAACTCAGTATTATCGGGCAGGCGTTTCTGATAGGTATCCAGCAGTTGCACAAGCTCTTCCTGCAAGGCCATAAGTAATGTTGCCGGTGCCTGCAAAGGTTCATTAGAATGGCTCTTAACCGCTACGCCAACAGGCTTTGGAAGCGTGTCGGTTACCTGCGAATATAAAGTAATGGTTTGAACGCACAACTGGGTCACATCATACAAAGATTCAGCAGGCCTTCTGGCCTGACTGATTGTATCTATAATTGAGGTATTAGCATTGGCTTTGCCGGAGGTGGCCAGTAATGCTTTTGCAGCGCCTTCGACCGACTGTAATGTGTCTGTTTTAAATCGCCTTAATACGCCGCCATCTTCCTGCAAAAGCGCATTAAGCTTATTTATACTGACGTGCGCCAGCGTGAAATTGGCATTACTCCCCAAGTGGCCGCGAAGTGTCTGTAACTCTTCATCAATGGCTTTAGAGTATCCCTGATAAAACAACGATAGCCGAATAATAAATTGCGCCAATAATGCATGTTGCTGCTTTAGCACCTGGAGCTGTTTGTTTGTCATTGTACCCGCTGATTCCTGATGGCGGTGCTACACATAAATTAAGTGTGACACAATTCCCTGATTTTTCCTGTTTATTGTCTGGCAGTGCGACGATTTGGGTAGGGGAGCTCAAAGTTTGAGCGAAACGGATTGATGTCCAATCCCCCGCGTCGCGTATACCGTGCCAGTACGGTGAGCTTTTCCATGCCTGGCAAATTAATCAGATCGCAAAAGATCCGCTCAACACATTGTTCATGAAACTCATTGTGTTGGCGATATCCAACCAGATATTTCAACAACGCGCTTTGATCTAGCGCATAACCTTCGTATTTAATCAGGATACTCGCCCAGTCCGGCTGACTGGTTATCAGGCAGTTAGATTTCAGCAAGTCACTGTTAAGGGTTTCACTGACCTTTGTTGCGGATGTTTGTAATATTGAAGCATCCGGCGAATAGGTGCTAATTTCTATATCAGCATCATCAATGTTCGTACCCGGTAACGGCGTCACTGCAAAATTATCAAATTCTGCTGGCAAATAAATGGCGACGCTAACTGGTTCGCCGGCGCATTTACTCAAATCTTTCCTCAGCGTTTTTTCAACATCGCTACGACTTTCAAATTGTGTCTGGTTAAAACTGTTCAGATACAACTTGAATGACTTCGACTCAATTAAAAATTCAGAGGTAACCGGTACCTCACATTGTAATATTCCAACCTGAGGTTTCCCTTTTAACGTCAGCCATGAAAGCTCATAGCCGGTCCAGGTGTCTACTCCTGAGAAAGGCAACGCCTGCGCGGAAATACCCTGCAAGTCTCTGCTCAACGCACGGGGAACGCCCTGCAATAGCGCTGGATTATAGTGCGCTTCATAGGTAACCTCCCGGCCAAGTGAAAGGCCTTCTGGTAATCTTGCTTCAGTTTCGTTTGTCATCGCTGTTACATACCACGTAAACTAATTCCTAATTCATCAATAATACCGCAAGCTGATGGATAAATTCAGCAGGAGAGGAACTTTTTAACTATGGCCAACCAGATTGAAGCATCACTTGATGCACTGATGGATACGTTAGTCAGTGAACTAGCATGTCAGCCGTTGACCGCCGAGTATGAACCGGACTGGCCATCGCCGTGCTACGAAACACAAAGTTCTCAAACGCTGGAAGACGGTCAGGTTGTGAACTGGAAGCCTGTGCGTCAGGATTCAAAGAATAATTTCTCGAAGCTTGAAGATGCGCTTGAGATAACACTCGATTCGCAATTTAAAACCTTCTTTACCCGCTACTATGCTTTTAATATTACTGCCGCCGCGTCGCAGGGTCCCTGTGAGCTGCTTCAGGTGGTCAGTGATGATGACTTTGCGCGGTTACAGGAAAATCTCATCGGACATATTCTGATGAAACGTCGCTTACGCCAGCCTGAAACCCTGTTTTTCGGTCTGACTGACGACGACAGTCTTATTCTGAGCGTTAAAAACGATACCGGCGAAGTTGTACTGGAAAAAGTTGGTAAGAAAGGCGAAGAGATTTTGGCTGACGATCTGAGTGCCTTTATATCCTCGCTCAAAATCAGTTAGTCTGTCGTCAGCGCGTTAAGTCGCTTTTCCAACACCGCTACCGCATTTTCCAGATCCTTCACTCGTTCTTCCAATTCGCCTTTTGTAGGCTGCTTGCGGGCCGGTCGCGGGGCAAGTTTTGCTCCATTAAATGACTTTATAGCGCTGATAGCTTCCGTTACGCTGACTTTATAAGGCGCTTTCGCTCTGAGCATTGCCACAGAAGGCGTTTGCCCCTCTTCTGCAATCTGCTGGCACAGCATAGTTAACGATATTTCAGATGACTCAGACACAGGTTTTCTCCACATCAAAAGGCGTATTTTACGCTTTCAGATAAATGATGAAAATTCGTAATATTCACCAAATAATAGTGAAAACGGTTAAAAGTTGGGTGCTTTATTTTGTGTGAAACATAAATTTTCCATACAAAACAAAGAGTTAATTGTGGCAAGCAAATTGATAATACTGTCTTATCGGACAATTTAAGCACATAAAAATTCAAAAAAGGAACAATATGAAACACTTAGCCATTATTTTCGCTCTTAGCGCGCCTGTTCTGCTCTCTGGTTGTGTTATTTCAGTCGATGGTGATGACCACGGCTATTCATCTGACTGGGAAGATCGCGAATACAATAATCGTAAACATATTTCTAATTTAAACCTTGGCACTTCCTATGAGCGAGTTGTCGGTAAAATGGGGGTTGCTGACTTTAGCGAACTCGATCAACGCGAAGACGGCACATATCGTATTCTTTACTATCGCACGCAGCGTACAATGGATGACGGTATAACGACGAAAGACGAATGCACACCGTTAGTATTCAAAAATGGTGAACTTATTGGATGGGGCAGCAAAGCTTCTCCTCATCTTTAAGCATCAAAAAAGCTTTCAAATGTAACGCCGGTTTTCATGCCGGCGTTTTTTTGCTTGTTATATGGTTAAATATTGTACAAAGTGTAGAGGTATTTACTAGTCAGACAGAAGCCAGATATGCATCGAACCTCTACACCAGCCCCAGATTTATATGCACTGAAAGCCATTCACCTTGATGTGGATGATTTAAATGTTGCTGCATCTATTCTTTATAACGCGTATTTTGATGACCCTGTATTAAACCAGATCTTTCATGCAGAAAATGAGGGGTACGACAGTCGGCTTCGAAGCGCAATTCGTGAAGAGCTGCATGCATTCTGGGACAGCGGTCAGACGCTGATAGGACTGTTTGATGACCACAGGATGCTGGCAGTAACGTGTCTGGCAGAACCCGGCGCAGGATTTACGCCGGGGAAAATGTGGCACTGGCGTGTCAAGATGATGCTGACAGCAGGTTTATTCAGTACCAGGCAGCTAATAGAAAAAGAGGAAAAAGTGTTAGCTGCTATGCCCGCCAGTCATTTCCATATGATTGTGTTGATTGGTGTCCATCCAGATTATCAACATGCTGGTCTGGGCCACATCCTGACAGGCGCCGTGGATAGTATTGTTACCGAACATCCGGATAGTGAAGGAGTCGGCGTGTTCGCTACCATTCCCTCCTATGAAAAGTTTTTCCTGTCTTGTGACTTTCAGCCTGTTAAAGCTCTGGAAATTGCCTCCATCTCAGGAACGATCCTGTTTAAAACCCGACCAGTCGATAGTTAGTTGCGATTAATAACATTTATCGCATGTCGAATATAGCACTTAACTGTGTAAGACATTTCGCACATTTTTGTAAGTATTCAGGAGTAAATTTGTGAGGATAACTTTATACGAAAGTCTAAAGCATATGTTTTATATACGGTTTTCAAAAACAGGTCAGTTTTAGTGCTTCGGCTAATCTAACATTTTTGTAATTACGTATAGCAAAGAACTACCAAAGCAGTACTATATTTAACGTCACAAGGATACACGACGAGTCTGGATGACATAACTTTCGGGAAGCTAGGGAAGCATATCTACACGGACTGGTAGAGACAGGGACTTTCAGGAAACAGCAATTGGATTGCTTAAAGGAGCGCGTTGCGCAGTCGCAGAATGTGACTTACACGGACACGGACTCCCTAAGGATTGGGAAGTGGACATGCAGGTATGCAGGCGTACATGGAGTATGCTTTCTCACGGATTGGGACTTAAGGATAATCGCAGGATGCGACGGGACAACATCAGGACGGATGAATACTGTATCAGGATGAGCAGTTAAAAGGGAGTAACGGAAAGGGACCTGCCTCTGCAGGCAGCCAGTACCGGATGTATTGGATTGTAATGGAGTAGGTAATCAAATAGTGCGCTAAGGATTAGTTCACAGGCTATGGATTGCTGAGAGGGAACTTCAAAATTCAAAAAGAGCGGCGGCCACGACCTGCCGCTTTTTTATGCCTGAAAGAAAAGCCTGGCTACACCTTGTAGGGAGGAAGCTGGGTTCGGATGACGTGTTTTCCGATCATATCGACATGCCCTGTATAGCGGTCTTCACCATTGCCAGAAAATTCAAAGGCAAAAGAAGATAACCAATCAATTTTGCCATATTTAAAAGAAAGACGGGTACGCTTTCTCGCCACAGACAATAGCTGCAAATGATGCGTTTCACAGTAACGCCCAATCTGCAGATAGGCCTGTTCGCTGATGCTTCTGATGCGCCAGAATTGTAGCCCGGTAAGTATTAGTAAAAAAAATAGAACCAGTTCACCCAGCGTCATTCTGTTACCCTTTAGCCTGAGTAAACAGCTGACCGATAGCGCGCGATAATGTAGCACTTCGCTCTGGCAGGCGAAGCAACGTCAATACACGTTCGCGTGTACATGGTATCTGGACCAGGTCAGCAAAAAAGCCTTTAAAAAGGGCTCCCTCAAAACCTTGTGACTCATCGCACTTAGCAACCTGCTCAAAAAACAACTTTATGAGCTCATCGTTTAATTGCCTGTAGTGGCGAGCAGCGATAACGCTGAGAGTATCAACATCAAGTGAAGCCTCTTCGCACATCATGTCATGCAGAATATTTTGAATTCTCGGATCGTCGGATTGTGTTGTCAGCGCCCGCAAAATTGCCTGATCGCGCTTTACACTGTCATCGCTGGCGGCAATAGCCTGGCAGAATGTTTCTACCAAATCGCTGTCCAGACACACCGGCTCACATCCGCTTAAAAGTACGCTTTGAAAATCAGCGGCGTATAAATGAAAACAGGCTTTTACCGCTTCCTTTTTATCAGGCTGATTGATAAGCAGTGCTGTATCAGCAACCGCCTGAACGGATAACTTCGTCCAGTCAACAATAGCCGGGTGGCTAAGGTAACGGTTAACATCATTAATTCCCTGTGTGGCAGGCTTATCCAGTAAGTTACGGGCATAGGCGTTGAACAGGCTCATCTGCTGCTGATTCGGAACAAAATTGTATGGGTTGTCAGGCAGTGTCTGATCCTGCTCACTGTCCTCAGTCAGGCTGCTACCCAATGCATCAACGATAATCTGCAAAAAGTGATTACGGCTAGCAGGAACCAGCAAGCCCTGCTCATCGACAGGCAGTTTTACAAACCAGATGTATTCATTCTGTTTTTGCTGAGTGTTCCAGAAGATAATGCCAAACCAGGCATGCTGCTGGCGAGGGCGGGGGACAGGGATCGCAGCATTTTCTATATCCAGAAATGTCTGAGCGTCGATAGCGGTAATTTCTCTTCCCATATCTACTATCTGGAAGTTTGTCCCGGCATGTAGCAAAAATTCGCTTATGGACTCGATGGTCTGCGCACCCATGAATGCTCCCGTACAGCGGTAAAAACCGGTAGTGTACCTTTGCCTTTGTCCGATGACCAGCCAGCTTACGATTGTTATACTGTGCGGCCAATTACCATCAGACGATATTTTGCGTGCCAGACAAAGCTTTTATCCAAAACCAGCTAACTAAGATTGAACAATATTTAAAGCAGGAAAACCTGTGGTCAGCAAAGGTACCCAGTGACGCTGCAATGTCATCGGCCACCCCTTTTGCTGCCGATGCGATGCCATTTGAACAGTGGTTACAGTTTATTTATATTCCCAAAATGCGCGATTACCTTGCGCAGAATGACTGGGTTCCTGACAACATGCAGGTAGCACCAATGGCACATGAAGTATTTGCATCCAATCATCTTACGCTTACGCATCTTTTGATGACACTGGATAACCTGAGTAGGGCAAAGAATGACTGAACGTGTTGAGCCACAAGAGCCACTTAAAATTCTTTACCAGGATGACACACTGGTGGCCATCGATAAACCTGGCGGGTTACTGGTTCATCGTAGTCCCATCGATAAACGGGAAACCCGCTTTGCTGTACAACAGCTCAGAGACCAGATCGGCCAGCATGTTTTTCCTGTGCACCGTTTAGACAGGCCCACCTCTGGCGTACTTTTGTTTGCCTATGATGGCAAAACAGCCAGTGAATTGGGTATGCAGATGATGGCCCGGAAGGTTCAAAAAGAATATTTTGCGATTGTCAGGGGATTTATTCATGGTAGCGGGCTTATCGACTATGACCTGAAATTTCGTCCGGACAAGATTGCGGATAAACATCGCGGTGATATTCCTCCGCAACCGGCGACCACCGAGTATCACCCATTGGCGCGCTATGAATTGCCTATTGCATCGGGGCGTTATCCTTCTTCCAGGTATACCACGGTAAAATTAAAGCCCACAACAGGTCGCAAACATCAGCTTCGCCGGCATATGGTGCATTTACGCCATCCTATTATTGGCGATACCACCCATGGTGACGGAAAACAGAATAAATTTTTAAAATCACGGTTTGGTTTTAGCAATTTGGCCTTAACTTGTACCAGGATAGTGATAAAACACCCGGTGAGCGGCAAATCGCTGGCAATTAATGCTGAACCCCGGACAGAGATGCTCGACTTGCTGACATCATGGGCTGAGTATCAGGTAACTAATTGATGAGAGGAAAGAATTGATATGGCGAAACTGGGAATATTCTGCGGCAGTGTATATGGCAATGCCCAGCATGTCGCTGAGCAGGTAGAAGAAGACTTGTCTACACAGGGCTATGACTGCGAGTTATTTCAGGATGCGGCAGTGACTGATTTCACTGAATCTGACGCAATTCTGGTTATCACATCAACGACCGGGCAGGGAGATATTCCACCAAACCTTGAGTTTACCTATATGGACCTCAAGGATGAATTCCCGCTGATGACAAACAAACCATTTGCTGTTGCGGCATTAGGTGACAGTAGTTACGAAAACTTCTGTGGCGGTGGCCGCCATTTTCAGGAACTACTGACGGAGCTTCAGGGGAACGCGGTTGCTGATATGCTGGAGGTCGACGCGATTGAAACGCTGGAGCCTGAACAGGATGTTGTTGACTGGGTTAACGGTATTAAAGACAAGCTGTTTGCCGGTTAAAATATCATCGGCGAAAAAAAGGGCCTCGTTTATGCGAGGCCCTTTTTTGTATAACTGATCATGAAGCGCTAATTTGTATTACTCAGCACTTCTCAGTAGTGCATTAATACCTACTTTAGCGCGGGTTTTGGCATCGACCTTCTTCACTATGATAGCGGCATAAAGGCTATAGCCACCTTCTTTGCCTGGCAGGCTGCCCGGCACGACGACCGAACCTGCAGGTACGCGGCCATAATGGACTTCACCGGTCTCACGGTCGTAAATACGCGTGCTTTGTCCGATGTATACACCCATAGAAATAACAGCACCTTCTTCAACGATTACGCCCTCTACAATTTCTGAGCGTGCACCAATGAAGCAATTGTCTTCAATGATCGTCGGGTTGGCCTGAAGCGGCTCAAGCACACCTCCAATACCTACACCGCCAGACAGGTGAACATTTTTCCCAATCTGAGCACATGAGCCAACGGTCGCCCAGGTGTCGACCATGGTCCCTTCACCCACATACGCACCAATATTGACATAGGAAGGCATCACTACCACATTGTTACCAACAAAAGAGCCGGTTCTCACCGCTGCTGGTGGGACAATGCGAACCCCGTCTTTGGCAAACTGTTCGGCGGTATAGTCGCGATATTTCAGCGGCACTTTATCGAAATAGCGGCTTTCTGCACCATCGATAACATCGTTATTGTGCAGGCGAAAATACAGAAGCACTGCTTTTTTTAACCACTGGTGAACGGTCCATTCACCGTCAATTTTTTCAGCAACACGCGCCTGACCACTATTAAGCAGATCAATTGCCTGGCTTACAGCGTGTCGAATTTCTTCAGGGGCAGAAGAGGGAGAAAGGGCATCGCGCTCTTCGAAAGCCTGTTCGATAATAGATTGTAATTCACTCATGGTATGTTGATATCTTCAAGTTGGTCGAGTTTAAATAAAATACGTTTTTTCAGTTTTACCTGCTGTTCCTGAGTCAGTGCCTGGCCCTGTTCATTACTGACAATGAAAATGTCTTCAGCACGTTCGCCGATGGTGGCAATCTTCGCCAGTTTCAGTGTGACGTTGCAGTCTACAAACGCGTGGCCCACTTTAGCCAGAATGCCCGGGGCGTCAAGCGCTTCCAGTTCGATAAGCGTGCTGTCTTCCAGTGAGAAAAAACGCACCTTGGTCGGAACATCCAACTGCCGCATCTGACGCGGTAACTTTCGGTTGTTGCTATGAGAAAAACCTGGTCTGTTTAACTGCGTTAATATAGCCTCTTCCAGATCCCGGGTTCGATCGTCAGAAGTTAGTCGGCTCCCGTCGTTTTCCAGCACCAACATGCTGTCGAAACAAAAACCATCCCGGGTAACCGTAATATGTGCATCATGGATAGAGCAATTCCGACTATCCAGTACCGATGCCACCTGCGCAAATAACGCCTGACGATCTTTGCCGTATATCAGGATCTCTGTGCCACCTTTAGCAATTCTGTCGTTGGCGCGAATCAGTAGCGTGTCCGGATCATCAACGAACAGGCTGGTCTCAGCGTTGATAATTTCCAGCGTATGCCAGGCGATTTGCGCCGGCTTAAAGCGGACAAAATAATCATCGTCCATGCGCGTCCAAAATACATCAACTTTCATTTGGTCAGCGCCACTTTCAGCCAGAAGGCGGCGGGCAAGTTGCTTATGGGTTTCTACTCGCTCATCCAGGGTGGCCTGACATTGCAAGCCATTATCCAGCGCCTTTTGGGTCATCAGATAAAGCTCGCGTAACAGTGAAGCTTTCCAGTCATTCCAAAGGTTGTCGTTAGTGGCACGGATATCCGCCAGGGTCAGCGCGTAAAGCTGGTTCAGGTGGTTCTGACTGCGAATGGTGGTGGCAAACTCATTGATAACTTCGGGGTCATAAATGTCCCGACGCTGGGCAACCACCGACATCAGCAGATGATTTTCCACTAACCAGGAAATTAACTTG
Organism: Salinimonas iocasae; assembly: GCF_006228385.1. Classification (GTDB taxonomy): domain Bacteria; phylum Pseudomonadota; class Gammaproteobacteria; order Enterobacterales; family Alteromonadaceae; genus Alteromonas; species Alteromonas iocasae. The sequence continues at coordinate 2,917,142 of NZ_CP039852.1, read as the reverse complement.
CTGTCTTTTTCCTCAATGCCATGCTGAACACAGAACTTTTTAACATCCAATGCGCCTAGTTGTGAGTGGTCCCCGTCACGGCCTTTTGCGATATCGTGAAAAATTGCGGCAATATAAAGCAGGTCGGGCTTATCCAGGTTTCTGACAATACGGCTGCAGCGAGGGAATGCCTGGTTTTCTCGGCTGAAATACTGATTAATGAACTTTACTAACCGGTGAGTGTGTTCATCAACCGTATAGGCATGAAATAAATCGAACTGCATCATGCCGACAATTTTGTCCCATTCGGGTAGGTAGGCTTGCAAAATTCCGTATTCGTGCATGATATTCCATGCAAAATCAAAAAAGCGAGGGTGACGGAGCAAGTCCATTAAGCGGTCCCGACATGCTGGACGCTCAACAAAGTATTCGTTTTCAAATGCCCGGCGAGTATTTCGCAACTGGCGAATAGCATCGGTATCAAGCCCTTCAACCTCAGGGGTATCGGCTACAACGCGTAAAAAGTCGAGCATGGCTTCAGGGGAGTTAATGACATCTTCGTGCCGCGGCGCAATCATTTTGTCCAGCAACCAATACTCGTCATTGAGAATATGTTGCTCTTTTACATTCTGATTGAGCATGTCGTAGCGAAACCGCTGCAACAACATTTTGTTGAATTCGCTGACTCTGCGCACGGTTCTGAAAAAGTCACGCATCATGCGCTCTACAGAACGCTTTGCGTCATCACCATAGCCCAACCGCATCGCCACTTCGGGCTGGTAATCAAATAACAGGCGATTTTCACTGCGCCCGGCCACAAGGTGCAATGCACAGCGCATCCGCCACAGGTGCATGCGACAGCGGATTAATTCACTGTGTTCGTCTTCAGTAAAGTAACCGTGCCCTACCAGGTTCCAGCCGTCATATTCTTTAAAGTGTTTTTTTGCTACCCAGCCAATAGACTGAATGTCGCGAAGACAGCCAGGATTTTCTTTAATATTAGGCTCGAGGTTATAAGCGGTACCATGAAACTTGGCATGACGCGCCTTTTGTTCCTCATATTTAGCCGTAAAAAAGTCTTTGCTTGGCCAGTAAGAGCGACTGTTGAGCTCATCCAGCAAGCTTTCAAAAACATGTTCGTTTCCGATCAGAAGGCGGCTTTCTACCAGGTTCGTCGCTATTGAAATATCTTCTTTAGCGAGTTTGACTGTTTCTTTTATCGTACGAACAGCCTGACCAACATCCAGTTTGATGTCCCACAGCAGGGTAATAAAGCGGCTGACTTTTTCTTGCTCATCTTCCCCCAGTTGTTTGCGACTGAGTATGAGTAAGTCAATGTCTGAATAGGGCTGCAGATGACCACGACCGTAACCTCCAACAGCACATAAAGTGATGTCGCTTACCTCATCAAGACGAAGTAGGTGCCACAAATGCAAAAGGAGGGCGTCTACAAATTGCGCGCGCCCGGTAACAAGTTGGTTAACCGCACTTTGGTCAAAGGCGTCATCCAGCCATTCATAGGAGTGTTTTACACATTGCTTGATTGCACCAAGATCATCGACCGAGCCGATGCTTTCAACTTGCGCGATGAGTTTCTGCAGACTCAAGCTATACCCTCACTTAATATTCAAACAGCCGCACCTTAGCATGAAATGCTACTGTTCGCAGTATCACGAAAGCGCATAGTTGAAGAATAAAAGTGCATACTTATATAAAAATGGAATAAAAAAAGCCGCGACTGGCGCGGCTTTCTAATTTAGTCGTGACTGATCACTCTGGGCAGGTCTTCTTCCTCCCTGAGAGTCAGAACTTCTACACCTGTTTCGGTTACCAGTAACGTGTGTTCCCACTGGGCACTCAGACTGCGATCCTTCGTTACAACCGTCCATTGGTCCGGCAGAATTTTAGAATAGCGTTTACCAGCGTTCACCATCGGTTCAATAGTAAAACACATCCCTGGAACCAGCTCTTCACCGGTGCCAGGCTTGCCGTAATGCACAATTTGCGGATCTTCGTGGAAGTTCTTACCAATACCGTGGCCGCAATACTCACGAACAATTGAATAGTTATGCGCTTCAGCGTGTGTCTGACACAGATGACCGATATCCCCCAGACGCATACCAGGTTTCACTTCTCTGATTGCATTGTACAGACACTCTTGCGTTACACGGACTAAACGCTCGGCAAGAATTGAGGGCTTACCCACAACAAACATCTTGGAGGTGTCGCCGTGATAACCGTCTTTAATCACCGTTACATCAATATTAATGATATCGCCATCTTTGAGCTTTTTATCTGACGGAATGCCATGGCAGATGCAGTGATTTACCGAAGTACAAATTGATTTTGGAAACGGCGGCTCACCATAATTTAGCGGAGCCGGAGTGGCACCTTGTTCATTGACGATATAATCGTGGCAGATTGTGTTGAGCTCATCAGTCGTAACGCCCTTTTTAACGTAAGGGGTTATCATCGTGAGTACTTCAGAAGCCAGCTTGCCGGCCACGCGCATTTTTTCAATTTCTTCAGCGGTTTTAATTGTTGCTGCCACCAGAATCCTCAATCAGTCGTTGGTCATAATGAATAGCCAGATATGAACGGCCATTGCCATTATCAAGCATAAAGTCTGTCTATATTAACGATTAAGCGCTTCGCTGTATAGTTGGTGAGCCATCGGACAGGCAGTAAAACGCACCTTTTTCTTGAGATACCGCTTTCGGCATGGTATAAAGCGCCCGCCTGTTTCACTGCCCGGGTAAAAATTGAACTTGTGTGGCTGTTTCAGGTACGAACCTTAATTAATAACACACATATACCGACACTTGATATCGGGGTGTCCAGTTCGCTGGATCGATACAAGGGGTGTATGGAGGCCTAACCCCAATATAGAGGAAAAATCATGGCTAATGTTTCAATGCGTGACATGCTAAAAGCAGGTGTTCACTTCGGTCACCAAACTCGTTACTGGAACCCAAAGATGAAGCCTTTCATCTTCGGTGCGCGTAACAAAGTTCATATCATCAACCTTGAAAAAACCGTTCCGCTTTTCAACGAAGCGATGAACTACCTGTCAGGTGTTGCGGGTAAAAAAGGAAAAATCCTTTTTGTTGGAACTAAACGTGCTGCTGGCGACGCAGTTAAAGAAGCAGCGGTTAAATGCGACCAGTTCTACGTAAACAAGCGTTGGCTGGGCGGCATGCTGACTAACTGGAAAACAGTTCGTCAGTCAATCAAGCGTCTTAAAGACCTTGAGCAAAAAAGCCAGGACGGTACGTTTGAAAAGCTGACCAAAAAAGAAGCGCTGATGCTTCAGCGTGAAATGGACAAGCTTGAAAACAGCCTGGGCGGTATCAAAAACATGGGCGGTCTGCCTGATGCGATTTTTGTTATCGATGCTGACCACGAGCACATCGCAGTCACTGAAGCACGTAACCTGGGTATTCCGGTAGTTGGTGTTGTAGATACTAACTCTAACCCAGACGGTGTTGACTACGTTATCCCTGGTAACGACGATGCAATCCGTGCGATTCAACTTTATCTTGAAGCTGCTGCAAATGCAGTGAATGCAGGTCGCGACAGCAACCTGGAAGTTCAGGCTGAACAAGACGACTTCGTCGAAGCAGCTGAGTAATCGCATTGCTGTAACAGTGCCGTGAGTTTATGGCACTGTTACAGACACTAAAGAATATCTTTGAGAGGCGGTCGCCTCTTATATCTATTTAAATATTAATGCTGAGGAATTGAAAAATGGCAGTGACTGCAGCACTAGTTAAAGAACTACGTGAGCGCACAGGCGCGGGCATGATGGATTGTAAAAAGGCGCTGGTGGAAACCGATGGTGACATCGAGCTGGCAATCGAAAACATGCGTAAGTCTGGTCAGGCTAAAGCTGCGAAAAAAGCTGGTCGTATCGCCGCTGAAGGTGTGATTCTGACTAAAGTTGACGGTAACCGTGCAACAATGCTTGAACTGAACTGTGAAACTGACTTCGTAGCACGTGATGAAGGTTTCCTTAAGTTTGGTAATGAAATTCTGAACGTTGCCCATCAAAATGGCATCAACGACATCGATGCGTTGAATGACGCTGAACTAAACGGCGAAAAAATTAGCACTGTCCGTGACAATCTGGTTGCTAAAATCGGTGAGAACATCTCTCCTCGCCGCGTTATCACTGTTGACGGTGACACGCTGGGTGGATACGTTCACGGTGGTCGTATCGGTGTTATTACGATTCTTGAAGGCGGTGATGAAGAGCTGGCAAAAGACGTTGCTATGCACGTTGCAGCAGCTAGCCCACAGTTCACTAAGCCAGAAGATGTACCTGCTGAAGTGGTAGAGAAAGAAAAGTCTATCCAAATCGAAATCGCAATGCAGTCTGGTAAGCCAGCTGACATCGCTGAGAAAATGGTTGCAGGCCGCATGAAGAAGTTCACAGGCGAAATCAGCCTAACTGGTCAGCCTTTCGTTAAAGATCCTTCAACTTCAGTTGGTGAGTTGCTGAAGAGCAACAATGCTGACGCAGTAAACTTCATCCGCTTTGAAGTTGGTGAAGGCATCGAGAAGAAATCTGAAGACTTTGCCGCTGAAGTAGCAGCGCAAATGGAAGCCGCTAAGAAATAATTAGGGCCTTTCACTTTTGCCAGGCGCAATAGTCAGATACACTACGGGCACCTCTTCGGAGGTGCTTTTTTATAAGTGAAGACAGACTTTTGATAGCATTGCACGAGCGGATATCGTTGTCTCGCTACTGAAGAAAAGTCGTTTTGTCCTATTTCTTGCATCCTCTACAAAGCTGTACCTAAAGTAGGTGAAGCGAGAAATCCGACAAGCCGAGTTCATGAGGACATATCACATAATGAGTATCACACCAAAATCAGCCTATCGTCGAATTTTGTTAAAACTCAGCGGAGAGGCTCTCATGGGGTCTGAGGGATTCGGTATCGATCCGAAAGTCCTTGACCGGATGGCACAGGAAATAAAGGAACTGGTAGAACTGGGCGTGCAGGTTGGCCTGGTGATCGGTGGCGGTAACCTGTTTCGTGGTGAAGGCCTGGCCAAAGCAGGTATGAATCGCGTAGTAGGCGACCACATGGGTATGCTGGCTACCGTGATGAATGGGTTGGCAATGCGCGATGCGCTTCACCGCGCGTTCGTAAATGCCCGGCTGATGTCAGCGATTCCGTTAAACGGTGTGTGCGATGCATATAACTGGGCAGAAGCAATCAGTCTGCTTAAGTCTGGTCGCGTTGTTATTTTTTCTGCCGGTACCGGTAATCCATTTTTCACCACTGACTCTGCCGCATGCTTACGGGGTATCGAAATTGAAGCGGATGCCGTACTAAAAGCAACTAAAGTTGACGGCGTGTACAGTGATGATCCGGTTAAAAATCCGGACGCGGAGTTATATAGCAAGCTGACGCATCAGGAAGTACTTGAAAAAGAATTAAAGGTAATGGACTTGTCAGCATTTACCCTGGCCCGTGATCACGGACTGCCTATCCGGGTATTTAATATGAACAAGCCTGGTTGTCTTAAAGCTGTGGTAATGGGTGAGCCGGAAGGGACACTTATTGACCACGCAGATAAACTGTAAAAAGTAAAAATAGGAACGAAACGTGATTGATGAAATTGAAAAAGATGCGCGTGAGCGTATGGAAAAAAGCATCAGTGCGCTTAAAAGCCAGTTAAGTAAAATTCGCACCGGCCGCGCGCATCCGGCATTACTGGACGGTATCATGGTACCTTATTACGGTGCTGATACACCGCTTAAGCAAATCGCAAACGTGGTGGCTGAAGATAGCCGTACGTTAGCGCTGACAGTATTTGATAAAAGTGCCACTCAGGCGGTCGAGAAAGCCATCATGCAGTCAGATTTGGGCCTTAACCCAATGAGCGCAGGGACAACTATCCGCATTCCTATGCCGGCTTTGACTGAAGAGCGTCGTAAAGATCTTATCAAAGTTGTACGCAATGAAGCAGAGCAGGGGCGTGTTGCTATTCGAAACATTCGTCGCGATGCTAATAGCGATATTAAAGAATTGCTGAAAGAAAAAGAAATCAGCGAAGATGAAAGCCGCGCAGCAGAAGAAAACATTCAGTCTCTTACCAATGACTTTGTGAAAAAAGTTGATGAGATGCTGGCGGATAAAGAAAAAGAGCTAATGGAAGTCTAAACGCTGTCATGTTATCAAAGCGGTCAAAAACCGCCCAGACAGCGGCGGTCCAGCCCGATGTGGCAGGACCGCGACATGTCGCTATCATTATGGATGGCAACGGTCGCTGGGCACAGAAAAAAGGAAAGATTCGTACATTCGGGCATAAGGCCGGTGTTGAATCTGTTCGTTCAGTAGTACGCTTTGCCCGGGAGTCGGGTATTGAGTCGTTAACTCTGTTTGCTTTTAGCAGTGAAAACTGGAAGCGCCCGGAGGAAGAAGTCAGTGTATTGATGGAATTGTTCAATTTTGTATTGAACAATGAAGTCAAACGACTACATAAAAATGATGTGCGCCTGAAGGTCATCGGTGATACGTCAGCGTTCGACGAGAAGCTGCGCACTAAAATTCAAAAAGCAGAAACCCTGACCGAGCAAAACAGTGCCCTCGTGCTGAATATTGCCGCTAATTACGGTGGTCGCTGGGATATTACCCACGCGGCTAAACTAATGGCGCAAGATGTCCTGGATGGCAAGCAATCGCTAGACGAGGTCGATGAGACCCAGTTTGGTCAGTATATCTGCACGGCAGGGTTACCTGAGCTGGACCTGCTCATCCGTACCGGCGGTGAAAGCCGTATTAGTAACTTTCTGCTTTGGCAATGTGCTTATGCAGAGCTTTATTTTACTGATACGCTATGGCCGGATTTCAACGAGTCAGTGTTTCAGACTGCCGTGGATGATTTCAAAGCCAGGCAACGACGGTTTGGTCTGACCGGCGAACAGGTAAGCGTTCCTTAACGATGATATAGTGTTCGGGGAAAGGCTGACATCAAGGAGCTTAAAAGCCACTCATGCTTAAACAACGAATAATAACTGCATTAATACTGGCGCCGCTGGCACTTTATGCCATTGTCTATCTTCCTATCTGGGGTTTTCAGATTGCGATCGCAGCTGTAATCGGCCTTGGCGCGTATGAGTGGGCAAATATGTCCGGCATAAGTGCCCGTCCGAAAAAAGTGGCGCTAATGGTTGCAGCATTCATTGTTTGTATTTTGCTTTCCATGATTGTCGATGAACAGGAAATATGGCATCAGGGTAAGCTTCACGGGTTGTATCACTTTATACTCGGCATAGCGGCGCTGTGGTGGGTAGTATCGCTGGCAATGATTATTGCTTACCCCAAATACTCTGCATTCTGGCGAAACAGTCGCGCGATTCGCGTAGGGTTTGGAGCACTAACGCTGATTCCTACCTGGGTAGCCGTTATAAGCCTTCGCACAAGTCTGCATGATGTAGACGAATTTTACGGTTCCTCACTGATTTTTTACGTGCTAGGTATTGTCTGGGCGGCTGACATCGGCGCTTTCTTCGTCGGTGTGAAATTCGGCCGGCACAAGCTCAGACCTAATGTATCACCAGGCAAAACCCTCGAGGGCCTGTTAGGGGGCGTCACTGCCTCATTCGCTATTATTGCATTTGCAGCATTGCATTATCAGGTTGAGCCTTCCCGAATCTGGTTACATGTTCTCATCGGCTGTATTACGGTTGGGGTCTCAGCCCTGGGCGATCTTAACGAAAGTATGCTCAAACGCTGCGCAGGCATTAAGGACAGTGGTAAACTACTGCCTGGCCACGGTGGTGTGTTAGATCGTATTGACAGCCTTACCGCAGCCTTCCCGGTATTTGCCTTCTGTTATGTAACCTGGATGGCGTGATGCAAACCTTAACAATACTTGGTGCTACGGGGTCGATAGGATGTAGCACACTGGATGTTGTTGCCCGGCACCCTGACAAATACAGAGTATTTGCATTAACCGGCAACAGTCAGCTGGAACGCTTACTCAGTCAGGCTAAGACTTGCTCGGCACGCTATGTGGTTATTGCCGATGAAAGCCGTTATGCGGATGCGCAGGAACTGGCTAATGCGATGGGTGTGCAATCTGAAATTCTTTGCGGGAGCCAGGCATTAGAAGATGTAGCCAGTGCGCCTGAGGTTGACGCCGTCATGGCGGCTATTGTTGGTGCCGCTGGCCTGCTACCCACTCTGGCAGCCGTTAAAGCCGGCAAACGTGTTTTATTAGCAAATAAAGAAGCGCTGGTGATGTCCGGGGCTTTATTTATTGATGCGGCGAAACAGTCTAAAGCGTCCATTCTTCCTATCGACAGCGAACATAATGCGATATTTCAGTGTTTACCTCGCGACTTTGAATACGGCAATCTGGAAAAGTCCGGTATCAGCAGTATCTTACTGACTGGCTCTGGTGGTCCCTTCAGAGAGCGCCCGCTGGATAGCTTTTCTTCTATCACCGTTGAAGAGGCCTGTCATCATCCGAACTGGAGCATGGGGCGCAAAATCACCGTAGATTCAGCAACTATGATGAATAAAGGTTTGGAGTTCATCGAGGCATGCTGGTTATTTGGCGCAAGTGCCAGGCAAATTGATGTTGTTCTTCACCCGCAAAGCACTATTCATTCGATGGTGCAATACATAGACGGTTCGGTTATCGCGCAGATGGGCAACCCGGATATGCGCACACCGATAGCGTATGGGTTGGCTTTTCCCGAACGCATTGAAGCCGGCGTTTCGCCCCTCGATTTCATGAAAGCAGGCACATTCACTTTCGATACTCCCTGTCATGAGCGCTACCCCAATTTACAGTTAGCTATTGATGCCTGTGAAGAGGGCCAGGCCGCCACTACAAGGCTGAATGCTGCCAATGAGGTGTCTGTTGAGGCATTTTTAAATAAAGAGATAGCCTTTACCGATATTGCCCGCGTAAACGCGCATACCCTTGATCAATTGGAACCAATTAATGTTTCCACACTCCAACAAATTCTCGAGCAGGACAGGCTTGCCCGGGAGACTGCTACAACACTAATCAGAGGTTTACGCTAGTGTTTTCGTTTTTATGGAGCCTTGGTGCCTTTATTGTCGCGCTCGGTATATTAGTTGCCGTGCACGAGTGGGGGCACTTTTATGTCGCACGTCGCTGTGGCGTGCAGGTACAGCGGTTCTCCATTGGTTTTGGCAAACCGTTATGGCGGCGCAAAGACAAACACGGTACAGAGTTTGTTGTTGCAGCAATACCGCTGGGCGGTTATGTACGAATGCTTGACGGACGTATCGATACACTCGCGCCAGGGCAACAGGATAAAGCGTTTAATCATAAGCCGGTATTGCAACGAATGGCCATTATCGCAGCCGGTCCTGGTGTTAATTTCATTTTCGCCCTGTTTGCATTGTACGCCATGTATCTGATTGGTCTTCAGACAGTGAAACCTGTTATCGGACAGATTGAGCCGGATTCTATTGCCGCACAGGCGCAACTGCCGGAGCAGGCTGAGATAGTATCCGTTGGCAGCCGGTCTACGCCGGATTGGGAGTCGGTTAATTTTGAACTGGTATCTTATATCGGTCGGCAGCAGGTTCCCATAGCGCTCAAAACAGAGAATCAGGGAACAATTAATACAACACTTACCACCACTGACTGGAACTTTGACCCTGAAAAGGAGTCTGCATTAGGCAGCCTGGGTATCACGCCGTTCAGACCTGATGCAACACTCACCCTTGCGGTGGTTGCGCCAGATAGTCCGGCAGCACAGGCAGGTTTAGCAGTGGGTGATACGCTAACGCTGTTTAACGGTGAACCCATTGATGACTGGGCCTCGCTGGTAGAAGCAATCAGCGATAAGCCCGGTGAAAATGTTGCTCTTACCGTGAATCGGGATGGACAAGCGCGTACAATTAATGCCACGATCGCCCGCCGTGATACGGAGCAGGGTCAGTCAGGGTATCTGGGTGTGAGTCCTCAGTTTAAGGACTGGCCTGAGGGGTATGTGTTCGTTCATCAATACGGCCCTCTAGAGGCGCTGGTTAAAGCGGGCGACAAAACCTGGCGTTTGATCACTTTAAGTTTTTCCATGATCGGGAAGTTACTTACTGGTGATGTATCGCTGAATAATTTAAGCGGACCGATATCCATTGCTCAGGGCGCTGGTGTCAGCGCTGGTTACGGTCTGGTATATTTTCTGAGCTTTTTAGCGTTGATCAGTGTCAATTTAGGCATTATCAACTTGCTTCCTCTTCCAATGCTGGATGGTGGTCATCTAATGTACTTTACCATCGAATGGGTGACAGGTAAGCCTGTCTCAGAAGCAGCCCAGGAATGGGGATTCAGAATCGGAGGGGTAGTCCTGTTTATGATAATGGGCATTGCCATCTTTAACGATATTAGCCGCATCGCCTGATAGGATGTAGCGCTAAACACGACATCAAACATCGAAGTAACGCGGCGCAGGATAAAAAGAATAGATGAAGTTAAGACAGTTAGTAGCAGCCGGAGCAATTGCCTCCAGTGCTAGCTTAGCCAACGCGGCAACATCAGAACAAACCCAATTCGTCGTTGAAGACATTCGTGTTGAAGGTCTTCAACGGGTTGCATTGGGAGCGGCGCTGACTTATCTACCCGTGGAAGTCGGCGACAGATTAAACTCATTTCGGGTCTCTCAGGCTATTCGCTCTCTTTATTCATCTACGCACTTTGAGAGTGTTGAAGTCTTGCGAGATGGAAACACGCTGGTAATTAAAGTTGCCGAGCGCCCGACCATCAGTAATATCATTTTTGAAGGCAACGATGATATTAAAGATGAGCAATTGCAGGAAAGCCTTGATGGCAACGGTATTCGTGTAGGCGAACCACTGGATCGCACCGTGCTTACCTCCATCGAAAACGGATTGAAGGACTTCTTCTACAGTATCGGTAAATATAATGCAGACGTGTCTGCGATTATCACGCCGCTACCGCGAAACCGTGTCGATTTGAAATTGCTGTTTGAAGAAGGCGACGCGGCAGAGATCAGACAAATCAACATTGTTGGTAATCAGGAATTCTCCGACTCAGAGTTGATGGAAGATCTGGAACTGCAGTTTGATACGCCCTGGTGGGATTTCTTATCTGAAACCCGCTATCAGCAACAAACGTTGCAGGGTGATATGGAAACCGTTAAAAATCACTATATGGACCGCGGCTACCTGCGATTCAATATTGATTCAACGCAGGTTTCTATGACACCTGAGAAAGACGGTATTTATATCGCGCTTAATGTGTCTGAGGGTGAGCAATACACTATTTCCGGCGTAGAGCTGGTGGGCGATTTACTTGGTAACGAAGAGTATATCGAGAAGGTGCTGCCGCTGACCAAAGGCGAGCTCTATAATCAGGCCGAAGTGACCTATACCGAAGAGTTTATAGCGAAATTTCTGGGTCGATTTGGTTATGCTTACCCGGAAGTAACCACCGTTCCTGAAATTAACGATGAAGATAAGACTGTAAAGCTAACCTTATCTGTCGATCCGGGTAAACGTATTTATGTTCGCCGGATTAACTTTAATGGTAATACGGTAACCGCAGATGATGTATTGCGTCAGAATGTAAACCAGATGGAAGGGGCCTGGTTGTCTAACAACTTACTTGAATCTTCTAAGAGTCAGCTATCCCGTCTGACCTATATGAAAGAAGTTGAGTTTGAGACAACCCGCATACCCGGACAGGAAGATAAGGTTGACGTTGACTTCAATGTTGAAGAGCAGCCCTCGGGGTCTTTCAATGCCGGTATCGGTTACGGTGACAGAACCAAGCTGAGCCTGCAGGCAGGTATTCAGCAGGATAACTTCCTAGGTACTGGTAAGCGCGTGGGTGTTAACCTGAGCACAGTGTCTTATCAGCAATCGGCGCAAATAACCTATAATGACCCCTTCTTCACAATAGACGGCATTAGTTTAGGTGGCTCTGTAGGCTACAGCGAATTTGATGGTTCAGACTTCAACGTTATTCAGTACAACTCCAAGCGCTTGTCGGTAGGCGCCAATGTGGGTTATCCGATTGATGAAATCAATCGCATCAACTTCGGCATGACCTACTCGAATGTTGAGCTGTATAACACCGGGTACTATGAGCAAACCGAGCAGTTTTATAACCAGTTCCGCGGTGGCGATCCGGAAGCACCTATTAAATATGATAGTTATCTGGCCAGCGTGAGCTGGAGCCGTAATACGCTGAACCGGGGACTATTCCCCACAGCAGGTTCATCGCAACGTGCGACATTCAGTATTACTACGCCAAACTCTGACGTAAATTACTTCAAAACTGTCTTTGATACGAAGTTCTACTTTCCGTTATCCAGGGATAATAAATGGTCAGTACTGGCCAGATTAAGACTGGGTTATGGAAATGGATATGGCGATATCAATGGTAACGACCAGATTCTGCCGTTTACCGAGAACTTTACGGCCGGTGGTGCAGATACACTGCGCGGCTTTGAAAACAACACGGTCGGTCCACGGGGTGTACAGTTATTCACTAACGGACGCCTGATTGGTCCTGATGGTGAAACTTATCCTGGTGATGCATCGGACGCGCAGATAGCCATTTCGCCGCGCTCATTAGGGGGCAACGCTATGGCATTAGGTGGTCTGGAGCTTATCGTGCCTACGCCGTTTGTAGATGAAGATATGGATAACTCAGTCAGAACCAGTGTGTTCTTTGATGTGGGTAACGTCTGGGATACAGAGTTTGATTACAACAAATACAAAGATCTGACTCAGGCGAATACACAGAATGCCGGTCGGTTAATAGACTATTCAGACTGGAAGCAGTATCGTAGTTCTGCCGGTTTATCTGTACAATGGATTTCACCGATGGGGCCCATGGTGTTTAGTTTTTCTAAAGCCATTCAAGAACGTGAAGGTGATGACGCCAGGTTCTTCACATTTAATATCGGGCAAACATTCTAATTTAAAAAAATTGACCTCAGCGTCTTATAAATAATTAAAAAAGGAGTTCCCTTTGAAACAGTTGGCAAAACATTTTGTAGCAACCGCGATGTTAGGTAGTGCGTTGGTTAGCGGTTCGGCCATGGCTGAACAGAAGATCGGCGTTGTAGATGTACAGAGCGTTTTTCAGGCGATGCCTCAGGCAGCTGAAATTTCCAATAACATCCAGATGGAATTTAAAGACCAGATTGATGAAGTTAATCAGCTTCAAAAAGACGGTCAGTTCTATGCAGAGCGTTTGCAACGTGACGCGGCGACAATGAGCGAGCAGGAAAAGAAAGAACTGCAGCAAAAAATTCAGGGCGTTCGTGAGCAACTGGCTGAAAAAGGTCAGCCTCTGCAACAGAATATCCAGCGTCGCAGCAACGAAGAACGTAATAAGTTGCTTGGTCTTATCAAGCAAGCAATTGATGGCGTAGCGAAGAAAGAAGGCTACGATCTGGTTCTTACGTCAAATGCCGTTTCTTTCTCAAAAGAACAACACGACATTTCTGAACAGGTTCTTAATCAGGTCAAGAAAACCAATTAAGTCACCCGCCTTATGATAGGCAAAGCAATTATCGCTGAATAAAAAACAGGTCTGACCGATCCGCTATAGGTGTTGGTCTGACTTGTTTTTTGCGTTAAAAAGCGTATGGTTGCCGCCGATTTTAAATTCCAGTTGTCCACCTTCCGGCACCGGCATCACCGACTTTTAATACATTTAGCAGATTGAGAATCGGTGAGGTAGTAACGTAGCGTGATACTTGCGAAATCACATACTTGAGATTCGCCAGTGTATAAGCGACTATAATCCAGATAGGTAGGCTACGACGGCAAACCGTCTGCAATACATCAACTCGCAGCGGTCAATGGCATAGGAGAGACTTTTGGCCAACTCACTCAACACAATTGATATTCAGGAAATTCTTGAATTACTTCCTCATCGATATCCATTTTTGCTCGTGGACAGAGTGACCGACTATGAAATCGGCGAATCCATTAAAGCGTATAAGAATATCACAATGAATGAGCCATGCTTTACAGGCCACTTTCCGGGTCGTCCGATATTTCCGGGAGTGCTTATTTTAGAAGCAATGGCACAGGCTGCGGGCGTCCTGGGCTTCAAAACCATGGGCAAATCTGACAAACTTTATCTTTATGCGGGAATAGACTGTGCGCGCTTCAAGCGTCCTGTGGTTCCCGGAGATCGCTTAGACTTTGATGTATGTCTGGTAAAAGAGCGCAGAGGGATTTGGAAGTTTAAGGGCACTGCGAGCGTTGATGGTGAAAATGCCTGTAGTGCAGAATTTATGTGCGCAATCAGAGAGATCGTTTAACGTGATTCATTCTACCGCCGTCATTGCTGACTCCGCTAAGATCGGCAACAACGTCACTATCGGCCCTTTTTGCTATGTGGGCGACAACGTAGTGTTGGGTGATGACTGTATACTGGAAAGCCATGTCGTCATAAAAGGGCCGTCTAAAATTGGTAAAGCTAACCGCTTTTTCCAGTTTTGTTCCATTGGAGAAGACTGCCAGGATAAAAAATATGCTGGTGAGCCTACGGAACTGGTTATTGGTGACAACAATGTTTTTCGTGAGGGCAGCACGGTTCACCGTGGAACCATTCAGGATGAGAGTATTACCATTGTTGGTTCCAATAACCTGTTAATGGTTAACGCCCATGTGGCTCATGACTGTGTACTGGGCGACAACGTTATTCTGGCGAATAATGTTTCACTGGCCGGCCATGTTCATATTGGTGATCATGTCATCTTCGGCGGCGGTGCTGCTATCCACCAGTTTGGTAAGGTGGGTGATCACGCATTTGTGGGAGCCGGCGCCATTGTGCTGCGCGACGTACCTCCTTATGTCATGGTAAACGGCCAAAAGAATGTCCCTGCCGGGATTAATTCTGAAGGGCTGCGCCGACGTGGTTTTAGTTCAGAAGCCGTGATGGCGATCAAGCGCGCTTATCGTACGCTTTACCGGGCGAATAATACGGTTGATGAAGCGTTAGAGATATTGAAAAAGGAAGCGGGAACGCAATCAGAGCTTAATGTTCTGGTCGAGTTTTTAGAAAATGCCGAACGCGGAATTATTCGATAAATGACGTCTGGTCGGCCGCTAAGAATAGGTGTTGTTGCCGGTGAACCATCCGGAGATGTATTAGCCGCAGGCATGATTGCCGAGCTGAAGCGCCAGCACCCGAATGCGGTTATTGAAGGGATCGGCGGTGATAATATGATTGCCGCTGGTTGCGACTCATTATTTGATATGGAGACATTATCAGTAATGGGGCTGGTTGAGGTTGTTGCGCATTTGCCCGCTATCCTTAAAGTAAAAAACGCGTTAGTTGCCCACTTCAGGAAAAACCCGCCGGACATATTCGTTGGTGTGGACGCCCCCGATTTTAATCTTCGTGTAGAAGCTGAGCTTAAAAAGCTCGGTATTAAAACTGTCCATTATGTTAGTCCCACCATCTGGGCATGGCGCGAAAAACGTATTCATAAAATTGCCAGGGCGACAAACTGTGTACTTGGTTTGTTTCCTTTTGAGGCTGATGTCTATCAAAAATATAATGTGCCGTATCGCTACGTTGGCCACACCCTGGCTGATGCGATCCCGCTTCATCCGGATAAAGAAGGGGCGCGTGAAGCGCTGAGTCTGCCTGAAGACGCTACTGTCATCGCAGTGCTGCCAGGCAGCAGAAACTCCGAAATAAAGTCGCTTTTACCGGTATTCACCGAAACCATGGCTGAAGTGTCACGCCAAAAGCCGGATTGCACATTCGTAATTCCTGCTGCTAATAAATATCGTTACGATGATATCACCGCTTACCTGAGTGAAAACCTGCCGGACAGCCTGGCATCTACCCAGGTCAAAGTGGTACGTGGTAATGCCAGAAATGCGATGATTGCCAGCGATGTGATTCTGCTTGCGTCAGGTACAGCGACGCTTGAGGCGATGTTGTGCAAAAGCCCGATGGTGGCAGCGTATAAGCTGTCAGGCCTGACTTATAAAATTATGCAATATTTGTATAAAGCACCATTTTTCACATTGCCAAATCTTCTTGCGGGTGAAAAAATTATTCCTGAATTACTCCAGGATGAGGTCAACCCTCAAACGCTCAGTAAACAGTTGTTGCATTATCTGAACAGCGACAATCAGCCGCTAATCGATCGGTTCTGCTCACTGCATGAAACCCTTAAACAAAACGCAGATAAGCAATCTGCAGCCGCTATACTGGATTTAATTGATGCCTGAACAAATAGCCGGAGTTGACGAGGTAGGGCGCGGCCCATTGGTGGGCGATGTCGTTACTGCCGCCGTCATTTTAGACCCGGCGTGTCCGATTGACGGTCTGACCGACTCCAAAAAGCTTTCAGCAAAAAAGCGCGAGCACTATGCTGAGCTGATAAAAACACATGCACTAGCCTGGTCGGTAGGCAGAGCTACCCCACAGGAAATTGATTCGCTCAATATTCTTCATGCAACTATGCTCGCGATGCACCGTGCTGTAGCTGGCCTCGACATTACGCCTGACTTTGTCTACGTGGATGGCAATCGTTTACCGGACTGGTCTTATCCTTCAGAAGCTGTGGTAAAAGGTGATAGTCTGTATCCACAGATATCAGCAGCTTCCATTCTTGCCAAAGTTGAGCGTGATAACGATATGGTGCTGCTTGATAAAGCCTATCCGCAATACGGGTTCGCCGGTCACAAAGGGTATCCGACTAAAGCCCATTTTGCAGCGTTGGCCGAGCATGGGGCACTACCCTGTCATCGAAAGAGTTTCCGGCCGGTTCAGGCTGTACTGAATACGTAAAATTTTAATCATAAGCAGGTGTTATGACATCGCCCTTTATTCATCTTCGTGTACACAGTGACTTTTCAATGATGGATGGCCTGAATAAGGTCAAACCCATTCTGGAAAAAGTATCACAAATGAATATGCCCGCCGTGGCGCTGACCGACCAAATGAATATGTGTGGATTGGTCAAATTCTATTCTGAGTGTCACAGTCGCGGCATAAAGCCAATCATTGGAACTGACTTCTGGGTAACCAATGAAGCCTTTGGCGAAACACCTTTCAGACTTACGCTGCTGGCGATGAATAACGAAGGGTATAAGAATATTACTATTCTTATTTCCAAGGCTTACTTGCGAGGGCACATCTCACACCGGGCAGTCATTGATCAAAGCTGGCTTTCCGAGCACGCCGAGGGCGTAATCGTGCTATCCGGCGCGCAGTTTGGCGATGTGGGTGTTGCTTTAACCAAAAACAATAAAGCGCTGTTAGACGATTCATTAGCGTTTTATCAGCAGTATTTTAATGATCGCTTCTATCTTGAGCTTATCCGCACCGGGCGACCCGGCGAGGAAGATTATCTACATAGAGCGGTAGAACTGGCACAGAGCCGTGCACTGCCCGTTGTTGCCACTAACGAGGTATGCTTTGTCAGCCGAGAGGGCTTTGATGCGCATGAGATACGTGTGTCCATTCACGATGGTTACACGCTGGAGGATGTGCGACGCCCTAAAAACTACAGCGATCAGCAGTACCTGCGCTCAGCAGAAGAGATGATCGACTTATTCAGCGATATTCCTGAGGCCATCGAAAATACGGTTGAAATTGCCAAGCGGTGTAACGTTACTGTCCGTTTGAACGAATACTTTCTGCCCCAATTTCCCACTGGCGGCATGACGACTGAAGATTTTCTGGTGAAAGTATCGCAGGAAGGACTGGAAGAACGCCTTGAGTTTTTGTTTCCTGATGAAAATGAAAGAGCGGAAAAACGATCTGCTTACGATGAGCGTCTTGAAATCGAGCTGGGCGTTATCAACCAGATGGGCTTCCCGGGTTACTTTCTTATCGTTATGGAATTTATCCAGTGGAGTAAGGACAACGATATTCCGGTTGGTCCGGGACGGGGCTCCGGTGCGGGCTCGTTAGTCGCTTACGCGTTGAAGATCACAGATCTTGATCCACTGGAATTTGACCTGCTTTTCGAACGATTCCTTAACCCTGAACGGGTTTCCATGCCTGACTTTGACGTCGACTTTTGTATGGACCGTCGTGATGAGGTCATCGAGCACGTTGCCGAACTGTATGGCAGACAAGCGGTATCGCAGATAATTACATTCGGCACCATGGCGGCGAAGGCCGTGGTTCGCGATGTTGGCCGGGTGCTGGGTCATCCATACGGGTTTGTTGACAGAATCTCGAAGCTGATTCCGTCAGATCCGGGTATGACGCTGGGTAAAGCTTTTGATGTCGAACCGCGTCTGCCTGAACTATACGATGAAGATGAGGACGTGAAAGATCTCATCGATATGGCACGCATACTGGAAGGGGTAACAAGGAACGCTGGTAAACATGCTGGTGGGGTCGTTATTGCCCCTACTACCATTACCGACTTTGCGCCGCTGTATTGTGATGATGAAGGCAATAACCCGGTTACGCAGTTTGATAAAAACGATGTAGAAACCGCTGGACTGGTTAAGTTCGACTTTTTGGGGCTACGTACGCTCACAATCATTCAATGGGCTATTGATATGATTGAAGAGGGTAAGGGCAAAAAAATTGATATTACATCGATACCCCTTGTAGACAGTCGTAGCTTCAGAATGCTGCAAAATGCAGAGACCACGGCGGTATTCCAGCTCGAATCCCGGGGGATGAAAGAGCTTATCAAGCGTCTTAAACCGGATTGCTTTGAAGATATCATCGCACTGGTAGCGCTATTCAGACCCGGCCCGCTACAGTCCGGGATGGTAGATAACTTTATTGACCGCAAACATGGAAGGGAAGAAATATCGTATCCGGATGCGGACTATCAGCATGAGTGTCTTAAAGAGATCCTTGAGCCTACCTACGGCATCATCCTGTATCAGGAACAGGTCATGCAGATTGCTCAGGAGATGGCAGGATACTCTCTGGGCGGCGCCGACCTGCTTCGTCGTGCAATGGGTAAGAAAAAACCCGAAGAGATGGAGAAACAGCGGGCTGTTTTCGCGGAAGGCTCTAAAGACAACAATATCGATCCTGATCTGGCGATGAAAATTTTCGATCTGGTAGAGAAATTCGCCGGATACGGATTTAACAAATCGCATTCAGCAGCTTACGCGCTGGTGTCTTATCAGACGCTATGGCTGAAAGCGCATTTTCCTGCAGAATTTATGGCAGCGGTTATGTCTGCGGACATGGACAATACCGATAAAATTGTGACCCTGGTCGATGAATGTCAGCGAATGGGACTGGAGATTTTACCGCCTGATTTGAATGCCGGACGGCACAAATTCACCGTGGATGAGCATGGTCGTATTGTTTATGGTATCGGCGCTATCAAAGGCGTGGGTGAAGGCCCTATCGAGGCCATTATAGAGGCGCGTGAAAACCAGGGTAAATTTACTGATCTGTTTGATTTCTGTGCTAAAGTGGACATCAAGCGCGTTAACAAGCGCGTATTGGAGAAGCTGGTACTGGCGGGAGCCTTGGATAACCTGGGACCGCATCGGGCAGCGTTGATGGCTAGTTTGCCAGAGGCTATCGCGGCTGCCGGTCAGCATGCAAAAGCTGAGTCATTTGGTCAGTCAGATATGTTCGGCTTGCTTACCACTGAGCCTGAAGCGGTGGAACAGGCGTTCGCTGATGTACCGCAATGGCCGGAAAAAGTGTGGCTGGAAGGTGAAAAAGACACCCTCGGGCTCTACTTAACCGGACATCCGATTAACCAGTATGCCAAAGAGATAAGACATTACACCGATGGTCGTTTGGTCGATTTAAGACCTACCGGTAAAGAGCAACTGGCCTCAGCGGTCGGTCTGGTGTTAAGTGTCAGAGTGCTGACTAACAAGCGTGGACGACGCTGGGCAATTGTGACACTGGACGATAAAAGTGCCAGAATGGACGTCCGCTTTTTCCCGGATATGTATGAACAGTTTGAAAGTATCCTGGAATCAGACAGAATTTTGCTGATAAAAGGACAGGTCAGCTTTGATGATTTCTCCGGGGGCAATACAATCACCGCCCGGGACGCTATGGACATTGTGCAGGCGCGGGAACGAAACGCGCGCGCACTGGCACTGCAAATTGATTCGCAGCAGTGGCAGGATGAGAAGCTGGCTTCGTTGCAAGAGATACTGCAGCAATTTAATGGCGGCAGTTGTCCGGTCGAGTTGCACGTACTGCATCCGGATGCAGAAGCCGTGCTTACCTGTGGCGCCCAGTGGTATGTCACTCCGGAAGACCAGCTATTGCACGATTTAAAGCAATGTCTGGGTGAGCAGGCAGTTACCCTCAGTTATCATTAGTCTGACCGGGGTGAGTGGCAGTAAAAATAGGACACAGAATGAATATACAGTTTTTGGAATTCGAACAACCCATAGCTGAACTAGAAGCAAAAATTGAAGAGCTACGGTTGGTCAATCAGGGCGGTGAATTCGATGTCAGCATCGAAGAAGAGATTAACCGTCTGCGTGCCAAAAGCGCCGAGCTGACGAAGAAAATTTTTTCTGATTTAGGCGCCTGGCAAATTTCGCAGCTTTCACGCCATCCAATGCGCCCATATACCAAAGATTACGTGGGCAGGGTTTTTACCGATTTCGATGAGCTGGCAGGTGACCGCGCGTTTGCTGATGATAAGGCCATTATAGGCGGACCAGCAATGCTGGACGATCAGCCGGTGATGCTGATTGGTCACCAAAAAGGGCGTGATACCCATGAAAAGGTCAGACGCAATTTTGGTATGCCAAAACCTGAAGGTTATCGTAAAGCATTACGTCTGATGAAAATGGCAGAGCGCTTCAACTTACCTATTATTACGTTGATTGACACGCCGGGGGCATATCCGGGCGTGGGTGCTGAAGAACGCGGGCAAAGTGAAGCTATTGCCCGAAACCTGATGGAGATGGCGGAGCTACGCGTACCGATTATCTGTACCGTTATCGGTGAAGGTGGATCCGCGGCGCGCTGGCTATTGGCGTGGGCGATCGCGTGAATATGCTGCAATATTCCACTTACTCAGTGATTTCGCCTGAAGGTTGTTGCATCTATCCTTTGGAAAGAGCGCTGAAAAAGCGCCTCAGGCGGCCGAGGCTATGGGCGTAAGCGCTAAGCAAATTAAAGAGCTTGGGTTGATCAACAGCATAGTGGACGAACCTTTAGGCGGCGCACATCGTGATTTTGGACGCGATGGGTGCTAATCTGAAAGCCACGCTAAAACAACAGTTAAGTCAGTTACAGTCGCTGGATACTAATGATCTGATGAGCGAACGTTATGATCGTCTTATGTCGTTCGGTTATTGCTAGCTAAGGATCTAGTCAGTGGCCTGGCATACATTGTGAGTTTGAGGGATATTCAGTCGTCACTGACCCGGCTTCTGCAGCATGAAAAATTTCCGCAACCGGATGTCTCCTGTCTGGTTGTAGGTTTTAGCGGTGGGGTAGACTCCACCGTTTTGCTTTATGCGCTGTGTGAACAGCCTCCCACGCTCCCTATTCATGCAGTCTATGTCAATCATGGATTAAGTCCGTCAGCGTCGCACTGGCAGGCGCACTGCAAAAGCATTGTGTGATTCCCTCGGTGTGCCTTTTGCTGCACGCAATATTACTGTCAGCGCCAAGCCAAGGCAAAGTCTTGAAGCCGATGCCAGGGGATGGCCGCTATCATACCCTCTTGAACTATTGCGAAACTCACCGTGGAGCTCTGTTGCTTGGTCAGCATCAGGACGACCAGGCCGAAACCTTTTTGTTGCAGGCTAAACGGGGCGCCGGGCCCAAGGGGCTAAGCGCGATGCCCGCAATAACTATTCGCGACGGCGTGCCTGTGTTACGGCCGATGCTTCACATGCCGCAATCCCTGATTACCCGGATTGCCCGTAAAAGCGCGCTTTCATGGATTGAAGATGAATCTAATGAAGACAACCGCTTTGACAGAAACTTTCTGCGCAATACTGTGATGCCATCGCTGCGGGAACGCTGGCCAGGAATTGCAAAAACCCTGAGCAGAAGTGCCGGACTTTGCGCGCAGCAACAGGAGTTGCTGGAAGAAGTGGCTGACGAAAAATTGACATCTGTCATGGAAGGTGACGCAATCAGCATCGCATTGCTACAGCAACATTCCGCTGGGTGGCAGCAGCAAATCATACGCGCCTGGTTTTCATATAAAAACGTACCTATGCCGGGTGAGTCTCAACTTGAGCAGGTACAATTAATCTGTGCAGCCAGAAATGATGCTCAGCCGGTGGTAAGCCTGGGAGGCTGCGAGGTAAGGCGTTATGCAGATAAACTCTCTCTTGTAGAGCCACTGTGCCAGCCTCCGCAGGAAGCGTTGATGGCATCGCCTGATGAAATGCTCGATTATCCATGGTCTGCGTCAGCGAAGTTCAGCGTAAATCAGGCGGTCAGGATTTTGGCCAATATGCCTGCTGTTCAATGCAGGGTGAATGCAAATAGCGTATCAAAGCCGCTGAAAAAGTGGATGAAGGAATGGCAGATTCCGGCATGGGAGCGTAAACACCTACCGGTGCTTTTCGTTGACCAACAACCGATTGCAGTTGTAACGGGCAGGCAGGTTTATTATTTTACAGACAGGCCGGTCGGGTTTGAAGTGACTTTAATTGATTAGAAAAAGCGGCAACATGGTGCCGCTTTTTCTAATCAGGCGGCAGCAAATGCATTTTTGCCATTCGCCTTAACGGCGTACAAAGCGCCATCTGCACGGTCAAACAGACTGTTGATATCGTCGCCTGCGCGATACGTTGCGCCACCGATACTACATGATACGCCGCGCTCAATTAGGTAAGTGTCCTGACCGACTTTGTCTCTGATTCTGCTGGCCACAGAATTGATGCATTGTGCTGTGGCACAATCCAGCAGACAACAAAACTCATCACCACCAAAACGGAATGCCTCATCCCCGGCACGCAGCGTATTACGAATTAGACCCGCCACTCGCTCAAGTACAGCATCTCCTTCGTTGTGACCCATTGTGTCATTGACTGTTTTAAAGTTGTCCAAATCTATTACCAGCAACGCAAAAGCATCGCCGTAACGTACCGCTCGGCTAATCAATCGGATACTGGCTTCATTGAAGCCATTACGATTGCTTAACCCGGTAAGCGTATCTTTTGTCGCCATTTTCTTCAGCTGCTCAAAAGCCAGTGCCTGTTTTAGCTGCTGAACAAAAATAGTATGCATTTGTCCCAGCAGATTGCGCTCGCCACGGGTCAAAGTTCGTGTAAAGTAGTAGATACAAGCGTGATCAGCGCGTTCATCGCAGGTATTGCCGATGCTCAGACTGATTTTCACCGGCCGTGTTTCCAAAGACAAATGCTCGCCTACACTTAAAGAAGGTGTAAGACCGCTAAGATCAAAGGTACGTACAGGCAAATGATGGCTGATTTGGTAAAAATACACAGAGCAAAGACTACGTAAATCCAGTGTGGATAAGATTTTATTGACGAATGTGTGCAGTTGCGAGCTGGTCAGCTCTGCTGGCGATGAGCATAGCGGGTAGGATGCCTCGACAGTACCGTCGTAACCGTTGCTGATAAAATCCATAGTGTGCGCCTTTAACCTGTGCCACTTAAACACGGCAATTTTTAAGGATCTGCGTATCGTCAAAAGATTGCCGGTTACGCATTTAGTACTAGTGTTTGCTATCACTAAGCAATATGTGTGCCCACACCAGTCAATATTCGGGAGGTAACGTGCTGGAAAACGGATTCGCTGAAATAGTGATACTTATGACGCTGGCAGTTGCGCTGGTTGCCACATTCCGGCGCATACATTTACCAGCTATTCTGGCTTATCTGGTGGCCGGTATTATTGCAGGCCCCTCATTCAGCGGGCTTTTCACAAATGCCGACGACATGCACCTGCTTGCTGAAATAGGGATTGTTTTTCTATTGTTTTCACTGGGGCTGGAGTTTTCTTTACCCCGTTTGCTGGCTATGCGAAACCTGGTGTTTGGTGCAGGAATGGGGCAGGTGCTTTTTACCTCCGTTTTTTTTCTCTGCGGTTGCCTATGTTTTTTCATTGTCGGTGCCTGCCGCAATCATTATCGGTGGTATGCTGGCGTTAAGCTCCACGGCGATAGTTATAAAACAAATTACAGAGCTGGGCATCATTAACCAGCATCGTAGTCAGCTGGCAATCAGCATACTACTTTTTCAGGATATAGCCGTTGTTCCCTTGCTAATTGGCGTACCTCTTTTGGGTGATGGTGCGGATACATCCATCTGGTTTGCGCTTGTCCTTGCCCTGGTAAAAGGCGTTATCGTTGTGGTGTTATTGCTATCTGCCGGAAAGTGGGGGTTGCCCTGGTTATTTCGGGAAGTCGCCAGAACACGTACTGATGAGCTGTTTGTACTTACCACTATTCTGGTTGTGCTACTTGCTGCGGGGCTGACTTACGTTTTTGGACTGTCCATGGCGCTGGGCGCATTCCTGGCAGGTATGATGCTTGGCGAAAGCCAGTATAAATACCAACTAGAGGCGGATATCCGGCCATTCAGAGATATTCTGATGGGACTGTTTTTCATTACAGTAGGGATGCAGCTTGATGTATCGGTAATGTTCGATCATCTGGCGCTGGTGATTGGTGGCGTCATTGGCATTATGGTGGTAAAAGTCATCATGGTTCGAGCTGCGGCCTGGATTGTGAACTGCGATCCCCAGCACGCGTGGTCTGCCGGGTTCAAGTTGTGCCAGATTGGCGAATTTAGCTTTGTTATTGCGGCACTTGCAGCTCGCCATAACGTGATTACCCAGGAGCAATCTTCCGTGTTAGTCAGTATGGGCATTATCAGTATGGCGGTGACGCCGTACCTGGTATCCCGGAGTCTTGAGTTCGCCCGAAAACTGGCCCCGTCAGGACATACCAGTCAGTTGGAACAACCCCCTTGTGTCACAGCGCAACCTCAAACCGGGCATGTGGTTATTGCCGGGTTTGGCCGGGTAGGACAGTCGGTTGCCCGCCTGCTCAAAATGGAGGGCGTGGAGTTTGTGGTTGCTGATGTGGATCCCATCCGTGTACACGAAAGTCGCAACGCCGGAGAGCCGGTTATATTTGGTGATGTTGCGCATAAAGACATTCTTGAATCTGCCGGCGTAAGGAACGCCAAGCTACTGCTGATAAGTTTTGACCGGCCAGATGTTGCCGTTTGTGTTATCGATGCAGCCAGACAGCTCCAACCCGGATTACAGGTAATGGTCAGAACAAAGCGGGATTATGAACTAGAGGGGCTATATGCAGCAGGTGCATCTCAGGTCGTTCCAGAATTACAGGAAGGCAGCCTGATGCTTATCTCACAGGTGCTGCATTACTCCGGTGTTCCGATGTCGAGGATCCTGAAAAGGGTCAGACAGGAGCGAAAAGGCCGATACGATCACCTGCATGGCTTTTACCCCGGTGAAACGACAGAAATCAGTTATGGGACTGAAGATAAGCTGGAGTTTATCCATGCTGTCTCATTACCAGGCCACGCTGCGTGCCTGGGTAAAGCCATCAATGCACTGACGTTGTCTCGCATGCGTGTGTCAGTAAAAGGATTGAGAAGGGACGGTAAAGAGATTAAAGATCCTGACGGCGATACATCATTGCAGGCCGGCGATGTGTTAGTCATCGCCGGAAAACCGCGCCGTGTCGAACGTGCTGAACGATACCTGCTTGAAGGAGGGTAAGCGCTGTTAAGCGACTTTATCATCCTCTAAATCTTTGAATTTCTTTTTCAGGTCATAACCTTCATCGGTAACAATAGCTTCAAGGGTCTGAATTCTTGCTTTAAGATCGGCTATTTCGCGTTCCTGTTCACCAAGCGCATTTTTTAGCTCAGCATTTTTGCCTGATGACTTTTCGCCGGACTTAGTCAGTTTTATAATAGTTGTGGCGATGATTGCGACTATAATAATGGCGGTTAAATTCATGGTATATCTCCTGCCCTTAGCTTCCGTTTAGTGTATACATTATTAGCGAAAATTGCTGCTTTTTTGCACATAGAGTGCGACCTGTCAGACTTTGCAGCGGTTATACTAACGCAAGTTTCCGGCCGTAAATTTATTGTCTTTAAATTCATAGAGTTAAATGACATCACTACTAATTACATATAAGAAGAATGAGCAACCAGACCATCAATTCGTCAAATTCACCAGACAATAGTATCGACACTGCCGATGATGAGAAGTGGATGCGCTATGCGCTGACACTCGCCGAAAAAGCACGAGCTATCAATGAAGTGCCCGTTGGCGCTGTGATTGTAAAAAACGGCTGTATTGTTGGTGAGGGATTCAACTCGCCTATACAAGATAACGATCCCAGTGCACATGCCGAAATGCGGGCTATTCAGATGGCGGCAGTCAATCTTAAGAACTACCGGCTTGTTGATGCCACGCTTTATGTCACGCTTGAACCTTGCCCGATGTGTGCCGGGGCAATAGTCCATGGCAGGCTTAAGCGCGTAGTGTTCGGCGCTTATGACCTGAAAACCGGTGCCGGTGGCTCAGCCATGCAACTGCTGCAACATGACAAGCTGAATCATCAGTGTCAGATTTCCGGGGGCGTACTGGAGGCTGAATGCGCAAAGACGGTGTCATCGTTTTTTACACAGCGCAGAGCTCAAATTAAAGCGGCGAAGGCAGCGGCAAAGCTTAAAGGTTAGCTACCGGTTTGAGTGTAGAGATCAAATCACTGGTCACGAACAGGCGGCGACGTTGCAGCACCTTCTGATGAGAGCGTTTAAACATCATCCGGCGTCGATTGTTATTTTTCAAAGTTCTTCGGTTCTTCATAAAATTGTTTCGTTTCATTCACTCTCCTGGTGTTTTTAATGTGTTTTAGCAGGTTAGTGGATCACATGTAGGGTGCAGAAAGTTGCTTAGTAAGCGGGCTAAGCGCTAACCTGCCATACGTAGATGAAGGCAATATGACAGGAATTCAAGAGGAAGGTGCGGCCTGAGCACTTAAAAAGCGGGTGTTTTCGTCAAGATAAATTAACGAATCATAATATCGCCGTATGTTTTCCACATACTGCCGCGCTTCGTGTCCACGGGCGAATCCATAGCGTGTTGTTTTATAGTATCTTTTTTGTTCCAGTTGCGGTAGGCGGCGTTTTACATCCACCCACAGGTCCGGATTGCCTCCCTGGCGCTGAGTCAGTGTGCGAGCATCTTCCAGGTGACCCATACCTATATTATATGCTGCCAGGGCCATCCATAACCGGTCAGGCCGCCGAATACGTGCCGGTATCCGGGCCAGTAGATTACTCACATACTGGGCGCCACCTTTGATACTGCTCTGAGCGTCAGTTCGCGAATCGATGTTCAGCTCGCGGGCGGTATCACGGGTCAGCATCATCAGGCCCCGTACGCCGGTATAGGAAGTCGCATCGGGCTTCCAGTGACTTTCCTGATAACTCATCGCAGCAAGCAATCGCCAATCGATATCAGACGCATACTGTTTGAACCAATGGGCATAATCCGGCAGCTTCACCCGTGCTGCCTGCAAAAACACTTTGGTATCAACGTAGTTGAAATCTCTGACGTGGCCAAAGTATTTATCTTCCAGAGCCTTGAACACGCCCGACTGATGAATGGTGCCAAAATACTCAATAACCGCCGCTCGCAAGGAGTCATCCTGTTGCTGATTCAGTAACCACGCGATGGGGACCAGGCGCTCTACAGTAAATCCGATACTCAACTGAGGATACTGTCTGCGTTGCAAAGACAACGTGTTTGTATCAACCAGCGTGTAGGGCAACCGGCCGTTTGCAACGTCATCTAATAGCTCCCACGTATCTTTGTTGTCAGTGGCTTTCCAGTTGAGATCTGGATGAGTGTCTTTGAGCTGCTCAAGCAAGTGTTCATTGCTGCTGCCTTTAACCACTACCAGTGGCTGGGTAAGATCATCAATATCGCGGGGGCGCTCCTGGCCCTGCAAAAATACGAGCTTGTGACTAACCTGCTGATATACGGGTCCAAGCTTAAAATGTCTGGCAAAATCTTTAGGTACCGCATCGCCGGCTGCGACCACATCAACACGACCCTGTTCCAGTTCTTTCATCAGCGCCTGGTAGGAATAAAACGGGTAAATCTGTACCTCAACACCAAGATAACTGGCAAAGCCGCGCGCTAATTCAAATTCAAACCCGCGGGGCGCTTCGCTACCGTGGTAAAACGTGGTTCTGCCGAAGATAGTACCGATCTTCAGTACACCATCGTCTACAACTTTTTCCAATGATGAGCGGGTAGATACAGGCTGACAGCTGGTCAGCAACAGCAACCAGAGCAATACCATAACAGAACGTGTACACCTGACCCTGATACGTCTGCTACATCCTGGGGAATAGTCTTTAACGTTCTTCTGCATACTTTGAGCGATAAAAAATCCTGCTGAATCTGAGCCACGAGGTTATCAAGCGCGCAGATTTCATCTATAATCCGCGCCGAAAACCCGTCAAACTAAAGATAGTCCGTGTTTGCACAACGCGCTATCATTAAACAATCAGGTAAAGCGATATGTTGGTCCTTCGAGGCGCTCCCGCACTGTCTGAATTTAGACAAACTAAACTTATTGAACGGCTGGGTCAATCCGGCATTACGATTAACCAGGTCAATGCGCAGTTTATCCATCTGGTGAAAACCAAAACTGCGTTAAGTGATACCGAACAGGTTGTTCTGGATAAGCTACTCACTTACGGACCCAAAAACGCCTCGTCTTCTGCAAACGGCACACTTTTCTTCGTCACCCCCCGCCCCGGCACAATTTCTCCCTGGTCATCAAAAGCAACAGACATCGCCCATAATTGCGGTCTTAATGCCATTGAACGAATTGAACGCGGTTGTGCTTATTATATTGAGCATGACGGTGAGCTAAGTACATCTGCGCGCGATGATATCGCTGCGCAATTGCATGATCGTATGACCGAATATGTCTGCTACGATCTTGATGATGCGCATGTGCTGTTTGAATATGCTAGTGGCAACTCTTTTGAATCAGTCGATATTCTGGGGCAGGGCAAAGATGCACTGGACGCCGCCAATCAGCGATTGGGGCTGGCACTGGCCGGGGATGAAATCGACTATCTGTTTGAAAGCTTTACCCGGCTTGGACGCAACCCGAACGATGTTGAACTCTACATGTTTGCTCAGGCAAACTCGGAACACTGTCGCCATAAAATCTTTAACGCAAGCTGGACAATTGACGGGCAGGAACAGGAAAAGTCCCTGTTCAAGATGATTAAAAATACGTATGAGCTTTGTCCGGAGCATGTTCACTCAGCATATAAAGATAATGCTGCTGTTATGCAGGGCTGGCCAGCCGGGCGTTTTTTCCCGAATCCGCAGACTCATCAGTACGAATACTCTCATGAAGATATTGCCATTCTGATGAAAGTGGAAACCCATAACCACCCAACAGCAATATCGCCCTTCCCGGGAGCTGCAACAGGGTCTGGCGGTGAGATTCGCG
The DNA here is from genome assembly GCF_006228385.1 of Salinimonas iocasae. GTDB lineage: Bacteria > Pseudomonadota > Gammaproteobacteria > Enterobacterales > Alteromonadaceae > Alteromonas > Alteromonas iocasae. The sequence goes on along the minus strand of NZ_CP039852.1, from coordinate 2,887,723 downwards.
ATGAGGGTGCAACCGGACGCGGATCTAAGCCCAAAGCTGGCCTGGTGGGCTTCAGTGTGTCGAACCTGCGTATTCCTGATGCAGTGCAACCGTGGGAACGTGAGTACGGCAAACCCGGGCGTATCGTTAGCGCTCTGGATATCATGATAGACGGGCCTTTAGGCGGCGCGGCATTTAATAATGAATTCGGCCGTCCTAATCTGCTGGGTTATTTCAGAACTTATGAGCAGGAAGTTACCAGTTTCAACGGCACCGAAGTGCGTGGGTATCATAAGCCTATTATGCTGGCAGGCGGGTTGGGCAACATTCGTCATGATCACATTGAAAAAGGCGAAATCACTGTAGGTGCCAAACTGATTGTTCTTGGCGGACCTGCGATGAACATTGGTTTGGGCGGCGGTGCTGCTTCGTCAATGGCATCGGGCCAGTCTAATGAAGATCTCGATTTTGCCTCAGTGCAGCGCGATAACCCGGAGATGGAGCGCCGTTGTCAGGAAGTGATTGATGCGTGCTGGCAACTGGGCGACGATAACCCTATTCAGTTTATTCACGATGTAGGTGCGGGTGGATTGTCCAATGCACTGCCAGAACTGGTCAACGACGCCGGGCGGGGTGGTGATTTTGAACTTCGCAATGTGCTGACCGATGAGCCGGGCATGTCGCCGCTCGAGATTTGGTGTAACGAATCGCAGGAACGCTACGTGCTGTCAGTCGCTCCGGAAAACCTTGAACGTTTTGACGCTATCTGTAAGCGCGAGCGGGCACCGTATGCGGTGGTGGGGGAAGCCACTGAGGCACAGCATCTGAACCTCAATGATGCGCAGTTCGACAACAAGCCCATCGATATGCCACTTGACGTATTGTTAGGCAAGCCGCCAAAAATGCACCGTGATGTGCAGTCGGCTACCGCTGACACAAAAGACATCGAAAAAGCTGAGATGACGGTTAGTGATGCGGTTACCCGTATTCTTCAGCTTCCAGCCGTAGCGGAAAAGACATTTCTGATTACCATTGGTGATCGTTCCGTAACCGGTTTGGTTCATCGGGACCAGATGGTTGGCCCGTGGCAGGTACCTGTAGCAGATGTTGCGGTAACCGCCACCGCCTATGACACATACCATGGCGAAGCAATGGCGATGGGTGAGCGTACACCGGTTGCATTGTTATCACATGGCGCCTCGGCCCGTCTTGCAGTGGGCGAGGCGTTAACTAATATCGCAGCTGCCAATATCGGTGATCTTAAACGGATCAAGCTGTCTGCAAACTGGATGGCAGCAGCGGGACATCCTGGTGAAGACGCCGGCTTATATGAAGCTGTGAAAGCAGTGGGTGAAGAGTTATGTCCGGAACTTGGGCTGACAATCCCTGTAGGCAAAGACTCCATGTCGATGAAAACAGCCTGGCAGGATGATACAGGCGCTGATAAGTCAGTGACCTCACCGCTGTCTCTGGTTATCTCTGCTTTCGGGGCTGTTAAAGATATTCGTAAGACACTGACTCCGCAACTTCGCACAGATAAAGGCGAGTCTCGTTTACTTCTTATTGATCTGGGGAATGGTCAGAACCGGCTTGGTGCTTCTTCGCTGGCCCAGGTTTATAGTCAGCTGGGTGACCAGCCGGCTGATGTGGATAGCCCGGCACTTCTTAAAGGCTTTTTTAACGCAATTCAGGCGCTGATTGAAAAGGGCCTGCTACTGGCATACCACGACCGTTCAGATGGTGGCTTGTTTACTACTATTACAGAAATGGCGTTTGCCGGGAAAACCGGCGTCGATATCAAGATTGACGGACTCGGCAATGATGAGCTGTCAGTGCTGTTCAGTGAAGAGCTTGGTGCAGTGGTTCAGATTAGAGCCTCCGATGCAGACGCTGTGAATACAGTTCTGGACGAATTCGGTCTGACAGATGTGAGCCACGATATCGGCACACTCAACTCACACGATCAAATCAATATCGAAAAAGGCAATGCACCGGTATTTTCTGATAGCCGGGTTAGTCTGCGCACGCAGTGGGCACAGACAACCCGCCACATGCAGCGTCTTCGTGACAATCCAGAGTGTGCAGAGCAGGAGTTTAACGCTAAGCAGGACGCAGCCGATCCGGGTCTGCACGCCAGTTTGTCATTTAAAACTACTGATGATGTTGCTGCGCCCATGATTGCTACCGGCGTAAGACCGAAAGTTGCGATCTTGAGAGAGCAGGGTGTCAATTCTCACAATGAAATGGCGGCAGCCTTCACCCGTGCAGGTTTTGCTGCAATTGATGTTCATATGAGCGATATCCTCTCCGGACGCCAAAGCCTCAAGGAATTCAGCGGCCTGGCGGCATGCGGCGGCTTTTCTTATGGTGATGTGCTGGGTGCCGGGGAAGGATGGGCCAAATCAATTCTGTTCAACGAACACGCTAAAGCCGAGTTTGCAGAGTTTTTTGCACGTCAGGAAACGTTCAGTCTGGGCGTGTGTAACGGTTGTCAGATGCTGTCTAACCTGAAATCACTCATTCCGGGTACTGAGCACTGGCCACACTTTGTAACTAACCGTTCGGAGCGATTCGAAGCCAGGGTGGCCATGGTGCAGGTGAATGATTCTCCCTCTGTACTGCTTAAAGGAATGGCTGGCTCAATGATGCCTATCGCCGTGTCACATGGTGAGGGGCGGGCAGAATTTGTGGCAGCCGATGGTGTCAGTCAGCTTCGTAGTAGCCAGCAGGTGGCTATGCAGTACGTAGATAACTACGGAAAAGTCACAGAGCGTTATCCGGCCAACCCGAACGGCTCACCGGAAGGGATTACCGGATTAACGTCACAGGATGGCCGCTGTACTATTATGATGCCGCATCCGGAGCGCGTGTTCAGGACGGTGGCGAATTCATGGTACCCGGAAGACTGGCAGGAAGATGGCGCGTGGATGCGAATGTTCAGAAACGCGCGTGTATTTGTCGGTTAACTGTCAAAAAAACATGGCAAGGTGTCGATTTATTGAGTTGTTACCTTGTCATTTTTTAATCAGTCCATTAAAGTGACTGTTGCCAGGGTGGCAAAAGTAAAAAGGATTATAAATTAATTTAATCATCGAAAGGTGATTGTTGTAAGAACAAGAGACGACTATGAATCGTTCATCACGAGGATTTGGCTTAACAGGGGTAGCTGTAGCAGTGATCTTCATGATAGTCACAGCAGTTTTCAGTTCCTCTGCCAGTGCCAATAGCGCTATCAGTGCCTGCGAAGTACAATCAGGCCGATAATATTTCTGTCGTACGCCGGGCAACCGGCGTACGATGAAATTACCCTTTCCTGTTTTTTTCCCTGTTTATCAATTTTTGGTCCGGATGCTTTTTCAGTAATACATAAGTCGCCGCTGTACCACCATGCTGACGCTGCGCGGTATGGTACGCAATGACTTCTTCCAGTTCATCGAGCCAATGCTTCACATAACTTTTCTTGAGCGCTGGGAAGGGCTTACTGTTTTCGCCTCTGCCGTGCTGTATTAGCAAAGCACGTGTTCCCCTGGCATGACATTTTACGATTTCGTCATAAAAAGCTTCGCGGCATGCTTTTAAGGGCATACCTTTAAGGTTCAGACGATATTCAACAGGGTACTTTCCCATGCGCAGGTTTTTAAACACACCGTCTTGAATACCGGGCTGCTGATAACTAAGAAAGTCGTCAGGATGAACAGATTTAACGCCGTCCATACTTAAGGGATTTAGCTCCGGTGATTGCGAGGCATGGCGGCGAGCGCGAGCCTGCTTTTCCCTGATTTGCTGTTCGGGTGAATGATGATGAACTTTATCGTCAGGAGCTATTGGCCTGACACCGTCCATCTCTTCCAGAAATGCATTTAATTCTTCGTCGTACTCATGCATACATACCTCTCGCCCAAAACGACCTGTAAAGTGATTACGTGACATTGTTTTGCACAGTTCATCACGCTTTCAGGTTGTTATATATGGGACGGCGGCGAGATTACAAACTCGTACAATAACTAGCGCCCGCAAGAGGCGCTTAAGTATTAAGCGCCAAGCTTTTGAATTGGCTCGATATCGGTGGTGTTGTTTTTGATGAAATCAGCTACGTCATCTATTTCGTCGCTACTGAACCCCAACTTTGCTTTAATTGAAATTTTTCCATCAAGGTGCTCGGTCAGCGTAAACTGATTTACACCTAGTGTGCGTGAAAACAACGTATGAACCTGTTGGTTGTTTATATCTACCACTTTTACTTTTGTTGATGTGCGATAAAAAGCCAGCGGACCTTCGGGGGTATTTACCCAACTGATAGACCAATAATAATGACTGTTATTAGGTAAGCCGAGCTTTGTGTAAAGTGACTCTTTAAACTCAACATTCTCACACTTATTAATAGCCGCATTCTGGCGCTGACAGTTGGAGTGCTCAGCAATATTCTTACCCTTAATGTTAACGTCAAGGGGAACCGGTGTTGCTTTATCGAGGTTCACAAGCACGTAATGGTCGACTTTGTTCAGGCCGAGCGTATTACCCAGATTTGTGAATGAATCCATCAGGCCACCCACGTCATCGTTTTGATCACGAGGATCTTTCTCTAACAAAATATATCCTGTGGAGGCAGCATCACCATTTTGATATTTTGCGATATGGTAGCCGTTTAACAAGTTTATGTCGCTAGGCTTTTCATTTCCGATAACATAGCGAAAGGCTGAACCGCTGCGGCCTACGATAAATCCATCTGAGGTAGGAATGACAGAGTTACCTGTGAAGGTTCGGTTGGTCACGGTACGCACCTTAAAGACCGCCCCATTTTTATAAACAGTCGCAATCTTCACCGGTGCGGAGGTCGAGTTTGCTCTGTGATATTTGAGGTTGAATGAGCCATCAAAATTTCTGACAGCATAAGTAAACTCACCGGTTAGCTTATTGCCACCGAAATTTGCAACGGTACCTTCGTAGTCGTTGTATATCTCACCATTAATTGAGATGCCATCTTTCTTCCGAAAAAAGATAGCCGGTCCACCAGTGGAATCAATATTTGCTTTTTTCGCTAACAGCTCAGCTTCACTAATAGTTGGCTCTGGAGCCGCTTGTGGAGTTTGTTGCTGAGGCGCCTGTTGACCAAGCAAGGCGTGAGTGCCGCCTAGCTGCTGCACTTCACCCAGGAGTGCCTGCTGCATTTTGTTCATCATTGCTTTTTCTTCTGGTGTAGGCGGTGTTGAGCCGCACCCAGACAATAGTGTGGTCGCGATAGAAAGCGAAAGGAGTGTTTTTTTATTCATTTTTTTCTCTTGCTACAATGGATTTACACTGAAATTAATCAGCGCTTCACGTGCCCGCCATACATAACTAAGCTAAGGAAGCATACGCGAGCGTTGACTGCGCAAGAGCAAGTCGTCACATCCTGTGAAAAGCCATCCTTAATTAGTATTTTTATTGCTGGCTAACAACAGAAAGTAATATAAATTAATTAGAAAAGAATAACAATGTGCCATGGCGTCCCCACCGCGACTCGAACGCAGATCTAAAGCTTAGGAGGCTCTTGTTTTATCCGGTTAAACTATGGGGACGAAGGGGGCATTATAACCATTCGGCTATCAAGTTGAACCCTTAGCGTTTCGCAACAAAGTCATTTGGCTGAATATTCATCAAAATACCATCATTTGCTACCTTCACCGTTGCTGAGTCGGCGTAGGCTGCTGTTACAGTTACCCTTTCAGGATAAAGGTTGTACTGGATGAAATTATCATTGAACGGGTTACTGACCTGTTTGGTCTGATACAGGAATAATTCATCTCCTACCTGTATGCCATGAGAACGTCCCAGTGACACTTCGAGTGTATTACCAGCCACCTGGATGACTCTCCCGGTGGCGGGCTGACAGGCGAGTTTAGCGGCCACATCACTACTTACCTGTTCAAGTGTTCTGGCAACCGCTTCGCCGTACGCAGATTGCCAGAACGGTGCACCACTGGCATCTACATCTTCAAATTGATCAAACCGCCACGGGGCGCGTGTTCCATATTGCTTTTGCATAAGTACACCACCATGCACGCCATCAATCAGTGAAATATCCAGGCTAAAGTGCCGTGTAGCCCGATCGCCTTTCCAAAAAGAAAGCATCGAGGCCGGTTCACGGTTCAGACTGAGATCCGTAATGGTCGCAGCAATAATATATTGCGTGCGGGATTGTCTGGCCAGCGTAGGCGCTTGTCGACGCAAATCTTGTCTGCGCCAGTCGATGGGGTAGTCAGTAATGCGGGCAATTGTGGCAGCGTTCGTCTGTTGAGTCAGTGACGCCTGCAATTTTAGCGGGATGACGGATGACAGCTCCTGAATCTGACCATCCTGAGCCTGGCTGGGTGTTGAGATAAGAAATTCGGTGGTGGCAATGGTCTTCAGAAAGCCTGCTGCCTCACATGAAGCTGGCTTGGGAAAAATGTCAGCGCGGATACGGACCGTAACGATATCCCGCTCCCAAATCTCATCAATAAGCTCTACATTCTGGACTTCGGCATTCGCAGTTACAGTTAGCTGTTCTTTTTTCAACAGGCCGTTAGCCAGGGTCTGCACGCTTTGCACAGAAGCGCCTGCAAATAACATAGCCTGGCGCAGTGCCTCCTGAGTTGCTTTCTTTTTAGCGTCTTCTTTATCGCCGTTCACTACAAGCGCTTGTCCCTGCGCCTCAAACCAAGCGGCAGAAACCTGCCATGGAACCAGCATGACAATACTGACCAGGGCAATAATTGCCTTCTTATAAACCCCGGGCCGTGTATTAAACAATGCGTTATGTATAGAAGTTAGTGATGTCATAGACTGCCTGAAAACCGTCATATCATGCGTAGAACTCGAAGAATGAACATCATGTAGCAGGTTTTATTCCAAAAGTTTAATCGAAGATCCTTGCGCATAGAGTAACAGGCACAATACTTGCCTTTACTATCAAAAATGCCTGTATTGAGCACGTCGCCGTCAGGTTATTGTCATCTGTTTTTATGGTCAGGTATTGTATGAAAAAGTCTCTGGTAAGTTCTGCAGCATTAGCACTTTGTCTTACGTTGCCAGGTTGCACGTCCATGTTCAACAAACATGTAGAATGGGAAACGGTTGAACCAGAAAGCTATCCAAAGCTTACAGCGGTTGGCTATGCGCCTGTTACATCTCAACAGGGGAATTCCGATGCGCAAAGAACGATGATGGCTATGAAAGCATCAAAGCTTGATGCTTACAGAGAGCTAACCGAGCAGGTTTATGGTCAGCAAATTGACGGTGAGCAGACGGTAGCAAACATGGTGATGACAGATAGCCAGCTAAAAAGCTCGGTAGAAGGGGTTATTCGTGGAGCCCGGGTGGTTAAGGCTTATCCCGTTGGTGAAGATACCTACGTTACTGAACTGGAGTTAGATATGCAGCGCGTTTACGATTTATACCTGTCGACAGCGAAGCCGCAGCGTATCAAAGATGTCACCTATTATTAGAAAAAGCGCAATCAGGCGCTGACACCCGAACCCAGCTTACCGCCAGAAGGCTTACCTTTCTTATCGTAAGTCAGCGATTCTTTGGCCCGAACTTCTAACATAAGATTACGCAGATGGGTCAGACGAAGCTGACCCTGTTCAACGGCAGTTTGATTGATTTGCGTCTGATACTGACACTGCTCCAGACATTTTTGTGCCTGGTCAAGGCGTGCCTGAACATCCTCAGAACGATTCTCGGCTGACAGCTGTGATTGGTAGTGGCGGTGTATTTCACTGTCAATCGCCTGAATGCTCTCGAGAGTTTCCTCTTTTTCTTTGAGCAACGTCATCAGTTCTTCAGCGTTTCGTGAACTTATTAAATGCAGTTCCTTATCCAGCAGGACTGCTAAATTTTCCAGATGGGCAATTTGCGAATCCAACATTGATAGCAATGACTGCATAATAGTTACCTTAAGACTTTATCCCGAAAACCTGCGCTTCAAGACGAGCGATTTTACGCGCCAGAGATTCTGGATCAACGCGGTATTCACCGGTCTCAATTGCCTTTTTCAGCTTATCCACTTTTTCCTGATCAACAGGGGCCTCAGTACTTTTTTTCTGAACCTGAGACAGCTGTTGAGCAGACTGAGTCAGCGATACAGAATCCTGGCGTGGCGCTTTGCCTGCCTGAGATTTCGCTGCTGCTTCCTGCTGCACAGCAGTCTGGTTTTGCGACTGCTGCTGAGAAACTTTTGAATTGTCTAACGGCGTTTTTGGAACCCCGTTATTATTTACATTATTAATAGCCATAATTATTTTCCACTACCTACAAACACCTCACTTGTGTTATCGGCAGCGCCGACAGGTTCTTTAGCATTATTTTCGTTGATTTCAACCAATGCAACTACAAGCGAACCACGACTTTCTCAGTACTTGCCACCTCGGCGACAACCGTCTTCTGAGAACTGGCATTAACCACTGAAATAGTGTCACCAATCACGCCGTCCTGCTTAGCGATACCCGAGGTTTTCACCTGCATACCACCTACCTCAGCGCTAATTGTAATGCGATCACCTTCACATATAAAGCATAACATATTTGATTGCACAGGTTGTCCCTGCCGCACTCTGTGCTTCATCCGCGCGCCGACAAGGTCGTTAACCTGCTGATACGCGGTGTGACGCAAACGGTTTGTTTCTATTTGCGTCACCGTCAGGTTTGCTGCGCTTAATACCGTCCCCGGACTCAGCATGCCTGCAGTGACCACCACCGGCTGGGTCTTTTGTACCTTAGCATTGGCGAACAAATACCACTCATTGTTGTTACAACTAACACGTACTGATACATAAGACTGCGACAGGCTTTGTTCATCGGCGAAATACTCAAAACCTTGAGCGCAAGCGGGCACACTAATTCGTTTGTCGATGTCTGACACAGCGATGTTTATATTTTGCGCATTAGTTGACGCTGCCAGCTGAGATTCAAGATAAGTTTTAACACCTTGCTGGATTTGGGCATGATTACTGCTATCTTTTGACTGGGATGAGGCTTCTGCCGCCATGCTTAAAACCAGCCCAATAGATAACAACGCAATTTTACTGGCTTTTTCAATAATCATAACGGGATGTTCACTTTTTCGTATTCGTTCCAGACTAATTTGTCTATGATTAAAAGCAACGGTCGTCGGTACAGACCCTTTACGGTGTCACTTTTTTGGCGATTTTAATGTTCTGTTTGTTGTGGCAATCTTAAACGCAATGATCGTGCCCGATTTATTTTAGAGGTGATGTATGTCAGGTATTCTCGACTCCGTTAATCAGCGAACCCAGTTGGTGGGTCAAAATCGTCTGGAGTTATTGTTGTTTCGGCTTAACGGTCGCCAACGTTTTGGAATTAACGTTTTTAAGGTGAGGGAAGTTCTGCAGTGCCCGCCGTTAACATCAATGCCTAAACTGAACTCATTAGTCAGAGGTGTTGCGCATATCCGCGGTCAGACTATTTCAGTTATCGATCTGAGTATGGCGACCGGGGGCAAACGTATAGAGAATCTCGACAATGCTTTTATTGTCATTGCTGAATACAATCGCTCAGTTCAGGGCTTTTTGGTGGGTGCGGTAGAGCGCATTATCAACACAAACTGGGACGCCATTATGCCACCGCCAAAAGGTACGGGGCGCGCCAGTTATTTAACGGCCGTAACTGAAGTAGAGAATGAGTTAATTGAAATTCTCGACGTTGAAAAAATTCTGAACGAAATTTCGCCACTGGGCACCGATGTTAGTGAAGATGTCGCTAAAACACTCACTACCGAAGGCAGTGAGAACAAAATCATTTTTATTGCCGATGACTCTTCCGTTGCCCGTAGTCAGGTGAAAAAAGCACTGACCACACTCGGTCTTGAGATTGAAGTTGCAAAAAATGGTCTGGAAGCGCTGCGTCGGCTCAAAGAAATTGCTGCAGAAACCGGTGATGTTACCGACAAGGTGGGTGTGTTAGTGTCCGACATCGAAATGCCCGAAATGGATGGCTATACGCTGACCGCAGAGATTAAAAACGATCCGGAATTACAGAATTTGCATGTAGTGCTCCATACGTCTTTAAGCGGCGTATTCAATCAGGCAATGGTTAAAAAGGTAGGTGCGGATGACTTTATCGCAAAGTTTCATCCGGACGAATTGGCTACTGCCGTCCAGAAATGGCTGGTTAATACCGACAAATGATGGAGCGACGTTCGCTTGAAAAATAAAGAGGTATCGCTGAAATGCTATCAGCAATTCAGCGAATTTCTCGAAAAGCAGTGTGGCATCGTACTAGGAGAAAATAAGCAGTACCTGGTTCGTAGCCGCCTCTCACCGCTACTTTACAAATACCCTTTTGAGCAGCTTGACGATGTTATTCGGGCTGTACTGGATAACCGTGACCGTTTGTTGTTGCAGGATGTTATCGATGCAATGACAACAAACGAAACACTCTGGTTTCGCGACACTTATCCTTTTGAATTATTAAAGTCTCATATATTGCCTCAGCTGAAATCTGCTAATCGGCGTATCAGAATATGGAGTGCCGCCTGTTCGTCAGGACAGGAACCCTATTCGATTGCCATGACGGTGCTCGAGTATCAACGACAAAAACCCGGCGCCTTGCCCTATGGCGCCGAAATTGTGGCAACAGATTTATCTTCATCGATGCTGACGAAATGTCAGGCTGGTATGTATGACGAATTGTCTTTGGCGCGGGGTCTGTCTGCAGACCGCCGGCAACGCTTTTTCAGCTCGCATGTCAGTGGCATGATGCAGATTAATCAGGATGTGCGAAATATGGTGTCCTTTCGGTCACTCAACCTGTTGCATTCCTATGCCGGGCTAGGGCGCTTCGACATCGTCTTTTGTCGTAACGTATTGATTTACTTCGCACCTGCCGTTAAACAACAAATACTGCAACAAATTGCCGCCCAGTTGCAGCCCAGCGGCATGCTTTTCCTCGGCGCCTCTGAATCTATCGGCAATGCCGGTGAGCATTTCACCATGCAGCGTTGCCAGCCAGGCCTCTATTATCAACGCAAAGGTTAATTTCCAGCGCTAATTTAAAGTGTCAAAAAATATTTGGCACTTCATTTGCACTACCCTCTGTGCAAATGAGGAGTGTCATTTATGGCAATAAATCTGGATAAACTTGTCGGCTTTCACCAGCGCGCTGTGAACATACGTGAAGATCGTATGGAAGTCATCGCCGGAAACCTGGCTAACGCAAATACCCCTGGCTATAAGGCCAGAGATATCGACTTTAATAAAGCGATGTCTTCTGCCCGTGAACATCAACAGGGCAGCATGACCCGAACCAGTGATAAACACTTCGCCGGAAAAATGACAGCCAGCCAGTTTGAGTTACAGTACCGGGTTCCCAATCAACCTGATACCGGTGACGGCAATACTGTGGAAGTTCAGGCAGAGCGTAATGCTTTTCTTGAGAACGGCATGCGCTACCAGGCCTCATTACAATTTCTTGATGGTAAATTGAAAGGCATGAAAAAAGCGCTGAGCGGAGGAAATGGCTAATGGGCTTATTTAATGTAATGAACATCTCCAGTACCGGAATGGAAGCGGAGAACGTCAGACTCAACACCACCGCCAGCAATATTGCCAATGCAAACACAGTAAGCAGTAGCTACGGTGAAACCTACAAAGCGCGTCACCCGGTGTTTGCCGCAGAGTTACAACGCGCCACCGACCATCAAAACAAGGGGGCCGGTGTACAAGTTAAAGGAATTGTAGAAAGCGATGCACCACTCAATGTTGAGTATGCGCCCAATAATCCTCTGGCAGATAAAGATGGTTACATCTACAAGCCAAACGTGAATGTGGTTGAAGAGATGGCCAATATGCTTTCTGCCTCTAAAGGCTATGAAACCAATGTTCAGGTAGCTGATACCACCAAGCGTTTGTTCCGCCGGGTGTTGCAGCTAGGTCAGGGCCAGTAGGTTCAGGGTAAAGGAAAAGCACCGTGAATACAGTAGATAACAAAGGCCTGATTAATGATCTGTACTGGCAGGAAGAGCAAAAGCCAGTTGCAGACGGCAGTGAACAAAAACTGTCTCAGGAAGATTTTTTCTCATTATTAACCGAACAGCTTGCACACCAGGATCCCAGCAAACCAGTAGATAACGATCAGATGGTTTCGCAAATGACATCGTTCTCGATGGCAGAGGGAATTACCGATCTTAACAGCAAGTTTAAAGATTTTGCCGCATCAATGACATCCAACCAGGCACTACAGGCATCAAGCCTGATCGGTCAGAACGTGCTGGTTGAAAGCAACATCGGCTATATGGGCAGTGCCGGTGCTGGATTTTCCGGCGTCGTAGTCAATGAAGAAACTGTTCAGGATATGAAAATCACCATCAAGAACTCCCAGGGGGAAGTGGTGAAGTCGATTGATGCAGGCACCCAGGGCGCTGGCAATATTCAGTTTGCCTGGGACGGAACCGATCAACAGGGTAATCCAATGCCGCCGGGACAGTATGTGGTAAGTGCTTCTGGCCAGGCTCAGGGCGAGGGGGTTGCCATTCCGACAGCGATGAATCGTCATGTAGGTAGCGTAAGCATGGCCGGTAGTGGTCAGGGCGTAATTTTGAATTTGGATGGTGATGTCAGTATCAAACTGGATGATGTCATCCAAATCAGTAGTTAGCAGGAGAAATAAAATATGTCTTTTAACATAGCTCTGAGTGGCGTAGCCGCTGCGCAAAAAGATTTGGATGTTACTTCAAATAACATTGCCAACGTTAATACAGTTGGTTTTAAAGAGTCTCGGGCAGAGTTTGGCGATGTTTATGCCTCATCCCTGCTGGCTGGAGGCAAAACTAAAGTGGGTGATGGTGTACTGACACAACAGGTCGCTCAGCAGTTTTCTCAGGGCAGTCTGCAGTTTACCAATACTGCGCTGGATCTGGCGATTACCGGAAATGGATTCTTTGCAACGGTTCCTGAAATCAACTCCAGAGACTATTCTTTCACGCGTTCCGGGCAGTTCAAGCTGAACGAAGATAATTTTGTGGTGAACAGCAATGGTGACAACCTGTTGGGCTTTCCGGTCAATAAAGACGGCACCAGCGCATCAGTCGCACTGAGCACCACCCAGCCTGTGCGCATTCCAGATTCCTCTGGCTCGCCACAGGCAACCAGTGAAGTGGATATCAGAATGAATCTGCCAGCAGCGGAAGCAGGTAAAGATCCAGAATTATTCGACCCAGATGATCCACTCACCTACAACTCAGCTACGTCAGTGACAGTCTATGATTCATTGGGAGATAGCCATGTTATGACGTACTACTATATAAAAGACCAGAATGCTAGTAACGAGTGGTACGTCGCTTCAGCGGTGGACGGGGAAATGGTCGACCTGGTCAATTCGGATGGTAGTAACGCTGATCCAACTGTTTCAACTAATGCTGTGGGTCCTGCCGGTAGCGAAGTTGCCGCGGCCCGAATGAGGTTTAGCGCTGGAGGAGACTTTATTGGGTTAGATGCACCAGATGGTAATCCTGTTCAGAAAATTCAAACAGAAGCTTTGGGCCCTGGTATCCTATTAAATGGTTCCGATGATAGTCAGCAAATTACTATTGACTTTAATTTAAGAACTGACCAGGCAACACCCAACGAGCCAACCCAGTTTGCTTCCACATTCGAGGTGACGTCTTTAGAGCAAGATGGGTTACCGGTAGGACGTCTGACAGGGATTGATATCGGTGCAGATGGCCTGGTAAGGGCAACATTTTCTAATGGTACTTCCGAACCTATTGTTCGGGTAGCCTTAGCGCGCTTTGCTAATGAACAGGGCCTGACCCAGGAAAGCAGCACGCAATGGAAAGAAAGTATTGAATCCGGTGAAGCGCTGGCTGGTGAGGCTACCACCGGAACCTTCGGTGAGATTAACTCGTCGGCACTGGAACAGGCCAACGTTAACCTGACCACGGAGCTGATTGACCTGATTATCGCGCAGCGTAACTTCCAGGCAAGCTCAAAAGCACTGGAAGCCAATAATCAGCTTAACCAGACAATTCTGAATATCCGATAACCGATTACTCACACCGTTCAGGGGCCGCATTCTGCGGCCCTTTTATTATCTGTACTACTGATTGTTCACTTTTGGCACTACCCTTGCAGGATTAAGGGTAACTACACACAAAAACGTCAAAAGTCAGTCATGGATAAACTTCTGTATATCGCTGCAAGCGGCGCCAAACAAGACCTTCTGGCCACTGGTGTCAGAGCCAATAATCTGGCGAATGCGCAGACCACAGGCTTTAAAGCGCAGCTTGAACAGGCAAGGGCAATGCCGGCGTACGGCGAAGGTTTGCCGACTCGCGTGTTTTCAATGACCGAAAGTCCGTCAAATAACTACGAAGGTGGTGCGATGGTGCAGACGGGACGGGAACTTGACGTTGCTATTCAGGGCAACGGCTGGTTTGCCATGCAGGGCGCTGACGGTAAAGAAGCATTGTCGCGCGACGGGAGCTTCCAGCTGGGGCCTGACGGAGTTTTGACGGACATGCATGGCAATATCGCCATGGGTGACAATGGCCCGATTTATTTACCGGTACCGCTGGATAATCTCAATATCGCGTCTGACGGCACTATTTCGGTTCGTCCAGTGGGCGCACCGGAAACGGTTTCTCAGGAAGTCGGGCGATTAAAGTTGGTGAACCCTGATTTAAACAGTATTCAACGCGGTGCTGATGGTTTATTCCATACCAAAGACGGAGCGGTGCTCAACGCTGATCCGCAGGTGCAGGTTCGCGCTGGCATGGTTGAAGGGTCGAACGTGAATGCGGTCGATGAAATGGTCGATATGATTAGCCTGCAAAGACACTACGAAATGCAGGTCAAGATGATGAAAAAGGCGGATGAGTTATCAACCCGCGGCAACATGTTATTAAGAATTCTGTAAATAAGATTACGCGCCGGCGGTAAGTCCGCCTGAACGCTTGAGGAGTAGAGTATGCATCCGGCATTGTGGATTAGTAAGACAGGTCTAGACGCTGCACAAACCGATGTTTCGGTGGTTTCAAACAACCTGGCCAACGCATCAACAGTAGGCTTTAAGAAAGATCGCGCGGTATTTGAAGACTTGCTGTACCAGAACATTAACCAGCCAGGCGGCCGCTCTTCGGCAGATACAGAGCGTCCTTCAGGACTGATGCTGGGCTCAGGCTCTAAAGTTGTGGCGACGCAAAAAGCGCATACACAGGGGAATATCCAGAGCACAGAAAACTCTTTAGACATGTCAATCCAGGGCCGCGGATACTTTGAGATTCTGCAACCCGACGGGTCGATAGCGTATACGCGTAATGGTCAGTTCTCATTAAATGATCAGGGGCAGATCGTTACCGCCGGTGCAGGTTTTCTTTTGCAGCCAGAAATTACCGTGCCTGAAGATGCGCAGCAAATTTCTATTTCACAGGATGGCGAGGTGTCTGCATCCATGCGTGGTCAGGCAGAGCCACAGGTACTGGGTCAAATTAATGTCGCCGACTTTATCAACCCTACTGGTCTGCAACCAACGGGTCAGAACCTGTTTGTAGAAACCGCTTCCAGCGGCGCGCCGATTCAGGGCGTGCCTGGCCTGCAGGGGCTGGGCACAATTTCTCAGGGTACCCTTGAGACCTCCAACGTGAATGTTACCGAAGAACTGGTAAACCTTATTGAGAGCCAGCGTCTTTATGAGATGAACTCAAAAGTGATTTCATCAGTTGACCAGATGCTTGGTCAGGTTATTCAACAGCTATAACGAGTAGTCTTATGCGTATTTTCGTAGCGGTTATCAGTGTTTTGGTTCTGGCGGGGTGTAACAGTACTCCTAAGCCTCCGGTTCAGGCTAACGACCCGTCGTTTGCGCCGGTTGTGCCTAATATTCCTCGCGAGCACATTGCCGAAGATGGCGCACTGTTTAAACCTTACATGGCAAATAGCCTGTATTCAGATGTTACCGCCCGTCGGGTAGGTGACATTATCACTGTAACATTGCGCGAAAATACGAACGCCACAAAGTCTGCCGGGACGACAACGTCAAAGGAAACTGGCGTTGATGTACAACCAATTATCGGGTTGGGCGGTAACGCAGTAAACATCGGAGGCGAGTCCATACAGCTTGGCGTAAACGCAGCCAATGAATTTGCCGGTGATGCTCAGGCGAATCAGCGTAATAGCCTCTCTGGCGCTATTTCAGTAACGGTAGTGGATGTTCTGCCAAACCAGAATCTGGTGATTCGCGGTGAAAAATGGCTGACCCTGAATCAGGGCGACGAGTACATTCGTTTAACCGGCATCATCAGACCGGCGGATATCAGCCCGGAAAATGAAATTGTTTCTACCAAGGTCGCCAATGCCAGAATTCAGTATAGCGGTACCGGTAGCTTCGCCCGGGCGCAGGAAAAAGGCTGGCTTACGCAGTTTTTTGCCTCGCAATACTGGCCGTTTTAAGGAGTGGTTATGAAAGCGGTAAACGTATTTTTCGCCCTGGTAATGTTACTTGTAGCAACACAGGCGTCAGCGCAGCGTATTAAAGATGTCGCCAGTATTCAGGGCGTGCGCTCAAATCAGCTTATTGGCTATGGTCTGGTTGTGGGATTACCCGGCACCGGCGAACAAAGCCCTTTTACCGAGCAAAGCTTTCGCACCATGCTGACAAACTTCGGTATCAGTCTGGATCCGAACACTAAGCCAAAAATTAAGAATGTGGCTGCCGTTGCTGTACACGCTGAATTACCCGCTTTTACCAAACCCGGACAAACGATTGATGTCACCGTTTCATCAGTGGGTGAAGCGAGTAGCCTGCAGGGCGGAACGCTGCTGCAAACTTTCTTGAAAGGTGTAGATGGTAAGGTCTACGCAGTGGCCCAGGGCAGTCTGGTCGTCAGTGGATTCGGCGCGCAGGGCAACGACGGTTCAAAAATTGTAATCAACACGCCCACCGTTGGCAGAATTCCTAATGGTGCTCTGGTCGAGCAAGCCGTTCCCAGCGGTTTTGCTGCCGGCGACTCACTCACGCTGAATTTGCATTACCCCGATTTTACGACAGCGAAACGTCTTGCGGATACTATCAACCAGCGTCTGGGTGCGGATCCTGAAAAAGGTTACAGTATCGCAACGCCTATGGATGCGGCTTCAGTGAAAGTTACAGCTCCCCGGGACGCCGGACAGCGAGTGGGATTTCTGGCGGTACTTGAGAATTTCGAATTTGAAGCTGCAGAGGCGCCGGCCCGTGTGGTCATTAATAGCCGTACAGGGACGATTGTTATTGGCCAGGATGTCAGGCTGTTGCCTGCAGCCATTACGCACGGCGGCCTGACAGTGACTATCTCTGAAAATCAGCAGGTGTCTCAGCCCAATGCCTTTGCTGATGGTAATACAGCAGTTACAGCACAATCTATTGTTGATGTTGATTTAGCTGACAGCAGAATGTTTAAGTTCGAGCCGGGCGTCACGCTTGACCAGCTTGTCAGAGCGGTTAACGAGGTAGGCGCCGCGCCGGGTGATTTAATGGCAATTTTAGAAGCATTGCGTCAGGCTGGCGCACTGCGTGGCGAGCTGGTGGTGATCTGATGGATACGCTGCACACCCGTAATCAAATGGAAATGGCGCGAAATGTTCATGATGTAAGTAGTCTGAACAACCTGCGTGAGGCGATTGCCAAAGGCGAAGATCAAAGCGCTTTGCAGGAGACGGCCAAACAATTTGAAGCGATTTTTGTGCAGATGATGCTTAAATCCATGCGCAAGGCGCAGGAGGCTATGGCAGATGAAGACAGCCCGTTTAATTCCCAGCAGGTTAAATTCTATCGCGATATGCACGACCAGCAACTTGCTGTTGATTTAAGTTCAAACGGTGGCATGGGCCTGGCTGATTTGATTGTCAAACAGCTGGGACAGAATAATCCTGATTATACCTCTGCCAGCGTCATTCGCGGCGATGGAAATCTATCATCTATTAACCGCGAAGCGGTTAATAATGTTCAGCGCGCTCAGGATGTGGTGTTACCCGACAAATCAGTATCTGATAACCCGCCACCTGTGACCCCCGCTTATAAAGCGCCAATCGCGGCTGACCAGAAAGCATTTATCGAAGCGTTGTACCCACATGCGCAAAAAGCAGCTGAAAAGCTGGGGGGCGATCCTAAAGCAATTATCGCCCAGGCTGCGGTTGAAACCGGGTGGGGGCAGTATGTGATCCACGATGGTAATGGCACGCCATCTTACAACCTCTTTGGCATTAAAGCGGATAAAGGTTGGCAGGGAAAGCAGGCCGTGGTGGACACGCTGGAATTTGACAAAGGAATGCCTGCTAAACAAAAAGCGGCGTTTCGTGCTTACGGCTCTATTGATGAAGCGATGCAGGATTATGTCAGCTTTTTGCAATCCAGTCCGCGCTATGAAAAGGCAGTGGCTGAGAGTCAGGATAGTCAGGCCTATTTCAATGCATTACAGCAAGCGGGTTATGCAACGGATCCGGCATATGCTGACAAACTCATGTCAGTCTACCGGGGCAGTACACTTAATGGCTTTCAGCCTTAAGCTGGTCAGAGGATTTTTAAAATGATTGATTTATTTTCTATTGCCAGCAGCGGTGTAAATGCCAGTAACAAGCTTCTGCAAACTACTTCCAACAACATTGCCAACGTCAACACTGAAGGCTACGTTCGCGAACAGACTGTTTTTACCAACCTGAATACTCAGGGGGCCGGTCGGGGGACCACCGAGCGCGTAATAAACACGTTTGCCCAAAACCAGTTACGCCGTGACATAACCGCCGTGGGCGAACTTGAAGCGTTCAAACAAAAAACCAGTGCTATCGATAATCTGCTGGCGAGTGAGGCGAATGCGTTATCCACCGGCCTTAGCCAGTTTTTCTCTGCGTTACAAACCGCGGCAGACGATCCTACCAATCTGGCCTCGCGCGAGTCGGTATTAGGTGAGGCACAGGGCTTGCTCCATCGCATGTCTACTTCTTCAGATTACCTGCTGGCTAAAGAAGAAGAACTTAATCTTGAGTTTGATGCGCAGGTCAGTCAGGCCAATGAACTGATTCAGAATATCGGCGATTTGAACCAGAAAATACTCAGCATGCAGGGCGCCAGCAACGATCAGCCCAATACCTTATTGAACGAGCGTGATAAGGCCATCAACCAGCTGGCCGAGATGATGTCTATCGAGGTTCGGGAAAATAAAAACGGCACTAAGGCGGTTAATTTAAGCTCCGGTGAATCGGTGGTGCTTGAAAACGGCGGCTTCAATATATTCGAGCTGAAAACAGGCGCCGATACCGGCCATAAACATCTTCAGCTGGCGTTTAATATGGTCGACAATCAGCCTCAGGCCTCCGTTCCCATTACAGAAGGTAAGCTGGGAGGCAGCCTGGGTGGCCTGTTTCGTTTTCGCAATGAAGTATTAAGCCCGGCGCAGCGTGATATCGGGCAAATAGCCGTGGCCATGGCCGATGCGGTTAATCAGCAGAATCGTCTTGGTATGGATATGGACATGCAATTGGGCACAGATATATTCAATCTGCCTGAACTTACCGGTCTGAACTTTGATAATTCTGACAACAGCCTGACGATGGCGGGTCGCTTCACGCCCGGCAAAGGCACCGAAGTGACTGATGCCGATTTGAAAATCACGGTTCAATCGGTAGATGGGGCGGGCGCACCGCTAACTTTTGATGTGCAGATGCTCAATGCCGATGGGTCGGCAAAGCTTGATGAAAACGGCGCGCCGGTTGTTCATACGGGTCTGAGCGTTACCGCAGGCGGTTATACAGAAATTCCCGGCGGCGTTGAAATCACATTCGATTCAGCAGGGCCATACGCAGCAGATGATGCCTTTTTACTGCAACCAACGAAGGCTTCAGCTTCATCGCTGTCACTGGCCACGCAGCGCCCAGAAGATTTAGCGTTCGCCGCACCATTGCGGGCTGAAGCCGCGGCAGCCAATTTAGGCGATGCTAAAGTCTCAGCGGTAAACATCACCAATACGCAATACGATGTCTCCGCCTTTAATGGCGCTGGTGGCATAGCCACTCCGCCCAGTGCAGGCACTGAAGCGCCGGTTAAGGTGGTTTTTACCTCGGCAACAGATTTTAACGTGCTTGATAGCTCCGACAACATATTGGCTACGGCTACTGTTGGCAATAATTATAATGACCTGCTCAAGCAAGCAGGCTTTGGTGCCGATTACCCTGGGTATGATTTCTCACTCAGCGGTCAGCCTGCAGCAGGTGACGCGTTTGACCTGGGTTACAACACGCAGGGTATTAACGACAATACTAACGCTGTAAAGCTGGCAGAAATTCAGAAAAAAGGCGTGGTACAGTTAAGTACTAATACTGCCGGTCAGCCTCGAAGTCTGCACGATGCTTACTCGTCGCTGGTGGGCAGGGTGGGTGAAAAGTCCGCCACTGCTGATGTCTCACTGCAGGCAGCAGAGGCGATGAAAAATCAGTCTCAGTCGTGGTTTGATTCGGTATCAGGGGTAAGTCTTGATGAAGAGGCGGCAAACCTGATTCGCTATCAGCAATCGTATGCGGCGGCAGCGCGGATCCTATCTACCGCGCAGGAACTTTTTGATACTATTTTATCGGCGGCCAGGTAACGTACTATGCGTATTTCTACTAACCAACTTTACGACAGAAATATTCGTGCAATCATGGATAATCAGCGCGGGTTATCTGAAACGCAGAATGAATTAAGTACGGGTAAAAAATTAAATAAACCATCGGATGATCCTGTTGGCGCTTCAAAAGTTATCCGACTGACGGAAGAACTCGATAAGCTCAAGCAATATCAACGTAACAATGATTTTCTGGTTAATGCCCTGGAACAACAGGAAGTGGTTTTCGAGAGTATAAACAATACCGCGACGCGCGCACGAACACTGATTTTGCAAGCGGGCTCAGGCGCTTTAAACAACAGTGACAGAGAAGCTATTGGAATAGAGTTGGGCCAGATAAGAGATGAGATGCTGGGTCTCATGAATACGCAGGATGCAAATGGTAACTATATTTTCGGTGGTCATCAGTCTCAACAACAGCCTTTTGTCTTTAATGGTGGGGCAACCGATGCAATCTCTTATCAGGGAGACAATGGCTTCAACACCGTTAAACTTGCTGATGGGGTGGATGTTCAGCGCTCGGTAAGCGGGCAGGAAGCGTTTGAAAATGTGCTGGCAAGACGTAATTTTAGTATTGTAAATACGCCTACTGCAGTAGTGGAAAATAGCGGCATCGACAGTCAGAAAACATTCGATGCATTTAGTAAAGCGAATTACGATCCTGTTACGCCAGCGAACAATACGTTTCGGCTTGAGATAACCGGCCCAAACCAGGTCACACTGACCAATCCCGCTCAGGGTGTAACGGTGGGTAGTGCAACGTTTACGCCGTCTGAGCCATTTTCAATCCAGGGCATGACATTTACCTTAAGCGGCAGTCCGGGGGACGCCGTTGAATTTGCTCTTGATCCGCCCCAGAAAAAGAATATTGCCGAAACACTGCACGATATATCTTCTATTCTCATGGATGACTCGCTTTCATCAAAAGAGATTAGCAATGCGCTTGATGATGCTTTGATAGGCCTGGATAACGGCGTCGAAAGAGTCGCCCAGGAACGCTCTTCGGTGGGGGGCAGGTTAAATCTGGCCAGCTCGATGTATCAGACTAATGTTGATTTGGAAATAGAAGCTAAAAAGGTGCGTTCATCTATCGAAGATGTGGATTTTGCCGAAGCAGCTACCGAACTGACGAAACGTGAGACAGCATTAAACGCTGCCTATTCTTCTTTCGGCAAAGTGACAGGTTTGTCACTGTTCAATTACATCAAATAATCATTGAGCCAGCATTTGCTAAGTTTAAACAAAAATCTTAGCGAATGCGCTAATTGAACCTTAAGGATTCATCTTAACTGCCGATATGATGTGTATAAAGCGGCTTATCTAAAATGCATAAGCACGGGTAGCCAGCCGCATCATTTTAATTCAGATATGCACTGAGCGTTTCACTGCACTACAACGAATCGGAGTTTTTATGTCTTTACGAGGTATCAACGCATACAAAAAAGGTAACGTTAAGCAGGATATTTCCGCTGCTGATCCGCACCGTCTGACGTTGTTATTGTTTCAGGGAGCGCTGGATCGTATTGCCTATGCTAAAGGTGCTATAGAGCGAAGTGACTTTGAGGCTAAATCAGAAAATATTTCGAAAGCGGTGTCAATCTTAATATATCTGCGAGATACGCTGGATATGGACGTTGGCGGAGAAGTTGCAGAAAATATGTACGCGCTCTACAGCTACATGATTGAGAAAGTAAATGATGCGCTACTAAGCAATAATATCGCGCCTTTAGAAGAAACCTACGCACTACTCGAACCTATCCGCACAGCGTGGGTACAAATACCTGAAGCCGACAAACAGGAAGCTTACGCGCGTCGGGCAGGGTAAAAACGTCTGCGACAGCTATCTCATTTTGAACCTCACACAATTCATTCCTGATTGACGTTTACTGACAGGCTCATTTGCTGCCAAAGCAGTGACAGAGCCTGTCGCAATAAATACGCCTCCATCCGTACTATTTTCTTTTTTAACATCATCGATGTATCGATGTTATTTACTGAGCCCTCTTCGCTGTAAAGAAGTCGCGCGTGTTGCGTCTGACGAGTACTGGCAAGCCTGATAATAGATGTGCTCAGTGCAGCTGTCGGATTCCGGTAATAGGGGTAAGCGGGCATGACGTCTTGCTCAGCCTCAGTACAGCGGTAGCTCAAACAGGTTATCCGGGCTCGACCTGTTAATCATCCTGTTCAGTTTTCACTTACCATTTTGCTTAATACCGGCTGTCGCTTATCCACATTATTCGTGACTCAAATATGAATGACCCGGCGCCTATCATCGGTGTGTCGAAGGAGAATTTAGGACTGGCTTTGTTCGGCACCCCTACTTCATAGAACGTAGTGCAAATGCATCGGATAAAAGATTTTTGTCGTTATTTTTTAACGCGACAATAGTCGAAAAATCTTTATAAATCATTGTCTTATTTTGTTTTTGCCTACCCCGCTGGTTATTCGTCCTCAGAAAATACCATCAAAAATTGAAAAAATGTCTTAAGTAATTTTCGGTAGCGCCGTTAACTTAATTGTCCGGAGATGAGAGACCGGAATCAACAGAAACGAAGGGATGACCAGGCCAGAGCCGGCACACCTTTTTTAGTAAGATTGAGGAGATAAACCATGGCTTTAACAGTTAACACTAACGTAAGTTCACTGAATGCACAGCGTCAAATGATGAGTTCATCAAATGGTCTGGATCAGGCTTTCGAGCGTCTGTCTTCAGGTTTCAGAATTAACAGCGCAAAAGATGACGCGGCAGGTCTGCAAATTAGTAACCGTTTGCAATCACAGATTATGGGCCTGGACCAGGGTATTCGTAACGCCAACGACGGTATCTCACTAGCGCAAACTGCTGAAGGTGCCATGGATGAGATTACTAACTCTTTCCAACGCGTAAGAACGCTGGCATCACAGGCTGCGAATGGTTCTAACACTGATGAAGACCGCTTGGCTATACAAGAAGAAATTCGCTCTTTAATGACCGAGGTAAATCGTATAGCTGAGGATACAACTTTTGGTGGTCAAAATCTGTTGGATGGCTCATACGATGCAAGTTTCCAGGTAGGTGCAGATGCTAATCAGACTATCGGCTTTAGCATGAAGAACGTGGGCGGAACCGCTGCAGAAAACACGCTGACGGATGGCTTTACTCTATCCGGTATTGCGTCTATTGCCAGTGCCGTGAGTGGCGATCAGTTATCTGCTTTAGATACCGCAGCTGGTTCGTTTGCAGCAACATTTAAAGCAACTGCAATTAGTGTTTCAACCCAGGGTAATGCACAAGCAGTTCTAGCAGGTATGGATAGCTTAATTGCGGTAGTTGATAAAAAGCGCGCTGAATTGGGTGCTGTACAAAACCGGTTCCAATCGGCAATCAATAACCAGGCTAATATCTCCGAGAACTTGTCAGCCGCGAAGTCCCGCATAAAAGATGCTGACTTTGCTGCTGAAACAGCGAAACTGACAAAAAACCAGATTCTGCAGCAGGCATCGCAGTCTATCCTGGGTCAGGCAAATCAACGCCCACAGGCTGCTCTTAGCTTATTACAGGGTTAATAGGTAAAGGTAGGAAAGCACCCTCATCGTTAGGGGTAGTGATAAGGGTGCTTAAAGTATGGCAAGCTAGAAGTGGAGGCTTGTACCATAGTAACAAAAGTAAGGCGTACAAACTTTTGACACAATAAAAGTGAAGCAAAACCTGCGCCAACTTTCCACAGGTTTATCTCTCTCAATCGTAAGTCAAGCGGAAGGCCTTTGCCTTCCGCTTTTTTGTGCAACAGTGAAAAGTAGGATTGTCAGCAAAACGGCAATGTTTTTCATTTTTTGTGACAATTATTGCCGCTTCGGCAGCGTTTAATGCAGAAAAATATAAACGTCGATCTATATCCACATCTAATGAAGCGGCGTGTTCTATCCTGAGTCAGTATCAATTAAGCAATAGCCCCAAGTCGCCTCTATCCCTATAAAGTCTTGCTCATCACCAGGCTAATTCTAAAGTGTTAACAAAAAGCAACGAAAAAACTAAAGGTTGAGTAAATCTAGTCGATATCTTTAATTAGAGGATCTATTCAGGTTACTCGTTGAACCCGGAATTACTTGCTTAGGGGTAGGCAATGATACCGGATACTATATAAAGAAGTGGAGGCTACAATGGCTTTAACTGTAAATACTAATGTAAGTTCACTGAACGCACAGCGTCAGTTAATGAACTCTGGAAATCGTTTGGATCAAGCCTTTGAGCGGTTGTCTTCAGGTTTTCGGATCAACAGCGCGAAGGATGATGCAGCAGGCTTGCAGATTTCAAACCGTCTTGAAGGACAAATCAATGGTCTGAACCAGGGTATTCGTAATGCCAACGACGGTATTTCACTGGCACAGACTGCTGAAGGTGCAATGGATGAAATTACCAACTCATTTCAGCGTGTCAGAACGCTTGCCTCGCAGGCTGCTAATGGTTCTAACACTGATGAAGACCGCCTGGCGATTCAGGAAGAGATGCGCTCTCTAATGTCCGAGGTCAATCGTATTGCTGAAGATACAACCTTTGGTGGTCAAAATCTGTTGGATGGCTCATACGATGCAAGTTTCCAAGTAGGTGCAGATGCCAATCAAACTATCGGCTTTAGCATGAAAAACGTGGGCGGAACCGCCGCAGCAAACTCGCTGGCAGGGGATGGCTTCACACTGTCAGGTATTGCGTCCATTGCCAGTGCAGTGACTGGCGATCAGTTATCTGCTTTAGACACTGCAGCTGGTACGTTCGCAGCAACATTCAAAGCAACTGCAATAAGTGTTTCAACCCAGGGTAATGCACAAGCAGTTCTTGCTGGTATGGACAGTTTGATAGCAGTTGTTGACAAAAAACGTGCCGAGCTGGGTGCGGTTCAAAACCGTTTCCAATCTGCAATTAACAACCAGTCAAATATTGCTGAAAATCTGTCTGCTGCAAAATCGCGGATTAAAGATGCTGACTTTGCCGCTGAAACGGCAAAGCTGACGCAAAACCAGATTTTGCAACAGGCTTCTCAGTCTATTCTTGCTCAGGCTAATCAGCGTCCACAGGCCGCATTGAGCTTACTGGGCTAAGTTATATTTGTTTCTTTACCACCGAGAAAATGCCCGCGTGGGCATTTTCTGTTAATGGTAATGAAATAGGAGACGGATATGGCGGTAAACGATTCAACAGACATTAAAAGTTATCCCCTAATGACGGGCGATAACTCTTTTTCTGCCAGAGCAAGCCTTGATAAAATCACTGCAGTAAAAGAATCCCAATTGCGGCCGGAAAAGGCATCACCCGTTAACATAACGGTTTCTGAATTCTCTAATGATGTTTCTAAGAAGCCAATAAGTGAAGAACCGGATAAACAGCTTATTCTTGAGCGGCTGTCTACTATCAATGAGCAGTTTCCTTTAAAAGCGACCAGTTTAATTTTCGAATTTGATGATGCCAACGATCCACCTATTATCAAGGTTGTTGATAAAGAAAGTGGCGACATCATAAGAGAGCTTCCGCCGAAGGAATTAAGAGAGATAGCTAAAGCTTTAAGCGATATTGCCGATAGTCTTAAAGAGCAGGCACATAATCTGCATGGAGAGCAGGAAACACATGCGTCAGGCATTTTCATCAACGAGCGTTTGTAATTCTATTTAAATATAGGGGGGAGTATGGCAACAATCACTAATGCTGGCGTAGGGTCTGGAATAGACCTCGAATCCATTATTTCTTCGACTCTGCAAGCCACTAATCAACCCAAATTACAAAAGTTTGCCAAGCGCGAGTCTGAATTGTCCGTTGAGCTTACCGGCATTGGCGGCATCAAGTCCGTGATGAGTAAGCTGCAAGATATTTTTGAAGAGCTATCAGATCCTGATAAATTCAATCAGCGTGCGGCAACCGTTCGCCAACCTGACACGTCCGGCTCATTAGGTGATCTTGTTTCGGTAAAAGCGGATGAAACCGCTACAACCGGCTCATTTGATATCAGTGTTTTGCAACTGGCGCAGGGCAGCCGCGCTCAGACTGATACATCTAACCCCGCCAATACATTCACTTCGGCAGATGAAGTGGTAGCAACAAGCGCCAGTACTTTGACGTTTTCAGCCGGTACAAATTCCTTTGATATTGATATCGATGCGGGTGCGACTCTGGAAGATATTCGTCAGGCCATCAATGACGCCAGTGGTTCTTTTGGTGTTTCAGCCAATATTATAAACACAGGCTCTGAAAGCCTGCTGGTCATCGAGTCATCGGAAGCGGGCTCGGGTAACGATCTTGTCATAACCAACAATAATTCTGAACTCGATCGCTTGTCTACCGTCGCAAATGGTGGCGGTGCTGGTGGTCTGGCTATTGCACCTGAAAATGTAGCACAGGATGCAATTATAGAAGTCGATGGAATTCAAATAACCAACGATGGTAACGTTTTCAGCGATGCCGTGCAAGGACTGACGATCACTGCCAAAAGACCCAGTGAGAATGGCGAAATTGCTAACGCGGATATCGCCTTTGACCGCGAAGGGGTGACAGAAAAAATCGATAGCTTCGTAAATGCCTTCAATAATACGATTGATATGATTAATCAGCAATCTGCATCGGTAAAGGCTCCCCTTTTTGGCGATGCCACAGTCAGGGCAATTAAAGATCAGCTTACTAACGCATTAACCACCCAAATCAGTGATGCTGGAGATTTCCAGACTATTTTTGATATTGGTTTATCACTGAACCAGAATGGTAAGCTCGAAAAAGATAATGTGGTTCGCAGTGTTAATGAAGCACTTGACAGCGGCTTTTCTGATGTCGGCAAGCTTTTCACCAATGCGGGTGGTCTTGCTGAGACCTTTGGTAACATTCTTGATAGCTATGTTGACAGTGGCGGGATCCTTAAACAGCGTCAGGACTACCTCAATATTCAAAAAGATGATTTAGAAGATGATCGCAGTGACCATCAATACAGGATGCAGCAACTTGAAACCAGCCTGCGCAACAAATATGCTTCGCTGGATACACTGATAGCGTCAATGCGTAGCGCCGGTAGTTATCTGATGGGACAACTGGACTCTTTACCAGGTTTCGTCAGGGAAAAGTAATTGCCGCCCCCTGACGTTTCACTAATCGTGATACCTTTATAACGCAGTTTATGCCCCCTTGCGGGCAGTTTGCCGTTTATCAACATCTGCATTACCGCGCTGCTCCTGCCTGATTATTGACACACATGCCGTAAAAACGACGAGGCAAAACAGGCATACTTTGTGCTTTTACCACGAACGTAGGCCAACATTGACAAAAATCCTGCTTTTGCTGTTGATTACATCCAGATAACGAGCACAGAGAAATGCCAAACAATAACTTTAATGATGTCACAATTCATGCGGCAGCGCTTGCTGAACTTATCGAACAAGAGCAGTACGATGATGCGGTATCGGTGGCAGATAAATTAGCGGCGTCAATACGGCAATTATCGCGATCGGAATTAATGGCGTTAAGCGCTGAGCAGCAGCGTTATCTTTACGAACTGGCTGAATGGCTAACGGACGAGGAGGGGGCGATGAATAAACGCAGTCGTCAGCTCATTGATGTGATCGCTCCGTTCAATAAAAAAAGCGAATTAAAAACGAATAATAAATATCAGGGTAAAAACACGCATGGATAATCTACAGGCTTCACTGTTGGAACTTGAACAAAAACTTAGGGTAGCGCAGGATTACCAGGCGCGCCAGACCAAGTTTGCCAAAGATTCTGAGCAGCGTTTTCAAAATAATCTGGCGGCGTTTAAAACATATTACCCTGAGCTTTTTAAACAAATTTCGAATTTTACACCGCGTCAGGATTTCAATGTATTTGCCAGCCCATCCGGCGATGGCAATTTTGTGCCGCGTGATGCCACGGTGCCGCTTTATGGTGACGACCCGTATCAGCAATCGCGGCGTCAGGTCTCAAAAAACACAGCCAAAGCTAGTTTTGGCCGTTCGCTATTATATCGAGGGATTGACGACACAATAAAAGCGGATAAGCGTCTACATATACGTCATATGGCGAAACTGGCGAAGACACTCATCGATATTGTCCCCGAGGATGAACCGCTGCTGGAATCTCTGCCTGTACATTATCCAACATGTATCATGTTTGGTGTCGGATTGGGTTACGCACTCACAGCATTACTGGAATCCCATACCTTCGACTACATTTTTGTATGCGAACCGGATTTTGAGATGTTTTACGCCAGTCTTTTTTGTACTGACTGGGAAGTTATCTTCAAGAAAGCCGATGAAGGAAGCGGTTGCGTTTTTCTGCATATCGGTGTCACTTATGATGTATTTTTTGAGCAAGTGCAACAAGTCTATAATGATGTTGGTGCTTTTTCACTGATCAGTAGTTTTTGTTATCAGCATACACCGGGGAAGCAAAATAATGCGTTGATCAAAGCATTTTTTGATCACTTTCATCAGATTCAGCTTGGGTATGGCTTTTATAACGATGCGGTAACAGGGCTAGCTCACAGTATCGAAAATTTTAATGATAACCAGTGTCCGGCATTTGTTGGCGTCAAAGATAAACAAAAATTTAAACACTTAACAGCTTACGTGGTTGCTAATGGTCCCTCTGTGGATGAGGCTATCGATGTTATTCGGGAAAACCGCGACAATATTATTTTGTTTGCTGCGGGTACAGCGTTACCGACATTAACAAAGCTGGGTATAAAACCAGACTTTCATGTGCTTGTAGAACGCCCTAAAGTCACCTATGACATATTGCTGGAAACCAATAAGCGGGAAACCCTTAAGGATTTGAACCTGCTAGCCGTGGATGTGATGTACTCTGAAGTCCCCTCGCTGTATCAATGGGCGGGATTGGGTTTAAAAGGTCCCGAAGCGGCTACCGTATTTTCACAGCTTGAATATTTTAAGCAGCATCAACAAAATATTCCCGAATTACCTTTCGCCGGGCCTTTGGTGGCTAATACAGCCCTTTCATTCGCAACAATGATGGGATTCGGTGAAATCTATATGTTCGGCGTAGACAATGGTTATCCGGTAGATGGCTCAACGCATTCATCCCATAGCGTCTATCGCGATCCGGCTTTTAAACAAAAACTGGTCGCAGAAACCAATGCACCTTTCGAGTTGGAAGGGAACCTGGGAGGGCACGTAAAAGCAACGAGTTTGCTGGTTCAGTCGAAGCAACAGCTTGAATATCTGGTCAAAACTTCTCCGCACACACAATTTTATAATGTCGGTCATGGCGCAAAGATTACGGGTGCTGAACCACTGCAAGCCGACGATATTCTCTGTATACCGCTTAAACACAATAAGCAGTCAATTATCGAAGAAATAAAAAGCAGCTTCTTCCGTCCGTTTGACATAGAGAAGCCGGAAGAATCAGTCGGTATTGCTGAATTTGTATCATTATGCGACTACCTATTGGAGATTGGGCAGCGCCCTTACGCAACGCGTAAGGAAGCTTCGGATTTACTGCGAGCTCAAGCCAGAGTCGTGTTTGCGTATCGCGGCAGACGGTATGGTCATCTGTTTCACGTTATCAAAGGTACGCTTTTGTATTTTCATGGCCCGATGATAAGCCTGCTTTATCTATACGCGGATGAAGAAAAAACACTGAACTGGTTTGCCCAGGCGCTGGAAGTATGGGCAGCGTGTATCGAGGCGATGAAGAATGATTACCGGCATGCGTGGAGTCGGCGATGTGACCACTCTTTTGAGCAGCATAATAAAATCCGGGGATTAAACGAATCATCATGAGAATATTTTTATTACCCAAACGCCGGATTACACTTGCTTCTTTACAACAGCGTTTGCAAAAAGCTGAGCTTTCTAAATGTGATGAAACTTTCTTTAGCCTGAAGGTGCTTTCATGACGGATGTTTTACAGCTAATCGGTCGACAGAACGAAATATTTAGCGACGATATCTATGCACGAGAGAACGCGCTTAACACCATTGTCAGCAAGTCTCGCTTTTTAGTTTTAGGCGGAGCAGGCACAATTGGCCAGGCGGTCACTAAAGAGATTTTTAAACGGCAGCCAAAGAAACTGTATGTTGTCGACATAAGCGAAAATAACCTGGCAGAACTGGTCCGTGATATCAGAAGCAGCTTTGGCTATATAGACGGTGATTTTCAAACCTACGCGCTTGATATCGGTTCTGTCGCCTATGATGCTTTTATCAAAAGCGCAGGAGAGTTTGATTACGTACTTAACCTGTCAGCGCTGAAGCATGTCAGAAGTGAAAAAGATCCATTCACTTTAATGCGTATGATTGATGTAAACATTTTCAATACATTGAAAACGCTTCAGCAATCCGTCCAAAGCGGTGTAAAAAAATATTTTTGCGTGTCCACAGACAAAGCGGCGAACCCGGTGAATATGATGGGCGCGTCGAAGCGCATTATGGAAATGTACCTGATGCGTGAAAGTCAGTCTGTTGCTATTTCCACGGCCAGATTTGCCAATGTGGCATTTTCGGACGGCTCTTTACTGCACAGCTTCAATCAGCGGCTACAAAAAAATCAGCCTATCGTGGCGCCGAACGACATTAAACGCTATTTCCTGACACCCAAAGAGTCAGGCGAACTTTGCCTTATGTCCTGTATCTTTGGTGATAACAGAGATATCTTTTTTCCAAAGCTTTCTGAGTCGTTGCATTTGATTACCTTTGCTGAGATCGCAGAGAAATATGTAAGGTTACAGGGGTACGCTCCTTACCATTGTGAGTCCGAGCAGGAAGCACGATCACTCATGGCGACACTACCTGCAAAGGGCCAATGGCCTTGTTTGTTCACAAGCAGCGATACGACCGGCGAAAAAGATTTTGAAGAATTCTTCACCGCTGATGAAAACGTAAATATGGATAGCTTCAAAAGTATAGGCGTTATTCAAAATGCACTAGACGTCAGTGAGGAGCGGCTTCACTACTTTTCCGACGCTATCGACGCACTGAAGCGTGCAGGCTATTGGGAAAAAGCTCAGCTTGTTGAGCTGTTCAGCGAAATGCTGAACAACTTCAATCATTTGGAAACCGGTAAATACCTGGACAGCAAGATGTAAAGGCAAACAGATGATGAGCAAAATGATTAATGAATTTATTCGGGATTTGTACAAAACCAATGAATTCATTCCTTTACACGCGCCAACGTTTGATAGCACGGAAAAGGCGTTTTTGTTGGATACCATCGACAGCACGTTTGTTTCCAGTGTCGGCAAGTATGTTGATGAGTTTGAAAAACGGGTGGCCAACTATACCGGCGCTACCAGAGCGGTTGCCACAACAAATGGTACGGCGGCCTTACACACAAGTCTGCATCTGGCTGATATAAAAGCCGGTGATCTTGTCATTACTCAGGCCCTCACCTTTGTGGCAACCTGTAATGCATTATTTCATCTTGGGGCGGAACCTGTTTTCGTCGATGTATCTGCCAATACGCTGGGTCTGTGCCCGAACGCGGTTGACGATTTTCTTGAACAGCATGCAGTATTAAGTGAACAGGGCTGTATTCATCAAAAGTCCGGTAGACGTATTAAAGCCGCGCTGCCTGTGCATACCTTCGGCCATCCTGTGGAGTTGGACGCGCTTATCAGCGTATGTGAAAAGTGGGGTATCACTCTGATAGAAGATGCCGCCGAAAGCCTGGGCTCTTTTTATAAAGGACAGCATACCGGAACATTCGGTCTGTTCGGTGCGATAAGTTTTAACGGCAATAAGATTATTACGACCGGCGGAGGCGGTATGGTGCTTTGCAATGATGCTGCCCTTGGCGATCGGATAAAGTATATTACTACCACCGCGAAAGTGCCGCACCCCTATGAGTTTTACCATGATGAAGCGGGCTTTAATTACAGAATGCCGAATTTGAACGCGGCACTGGGGTGTGCCCAAATCGAAAAGCTGGACACCTTCATTAAAAGCAAGAGAGAGTTGGCCGCAAATTACAAAGCATTTTTCTACAACTCAATCTTCAGGTTCGTCGATGAACCAGCGCACGCAAAATCTAATTTTTGGCTAAATGCGGTCCTGTGCCCTGACCAGGAAACACGTGATAAAGTATTGGCTGAAACCAACGGTGATGGGGTAATGACCAGGCCGGTATGGCGACTGATGCACAGGTTACCTATGTATAAAAATGCTTTACGGGGCAGCTTGCCCAATGCTGAGTATTTTGAGGCTCACCTGATCAATCTGCCCAGCTCGCCAGTTTCTGTCTGATGTGGGTTAACAAATCATGGATATAAAAAAAGTCACCGTTTTTACCGGTACCCGAGCAGACTACGGATTGCTGTATTGGCTGATGAAGAACATTCAGAACGACCCCGCTCTGAAGTTACAACTGCTGGTAAGCGGTTCTCACCTGAGTGAAGAGTTTGGCAATACCTATCAACAAATTGAGAAAGACGGATTTTTTATCGATGAAAAGATTGAGATTCTACTTTCATCGAATTCAGCGTCGGCGGTAGCCAAAAGTATTGGCTTGGGTGTACTGGGCTTCACCGATGCATTAGTCAGACTCAAGCCAGATATTATCGTTATTTTGGGGGATCGCTACGAGGCACTTGCCGCCGCACAGACTGCCATGATTCTAGGCATTCCGGTACTCCACCTACACGGTGGGGAAATATCAGAAGGTGCTTATGATGACAATATCAGGCACGCGATAACAAAGCTAAGTTATCTGCACGGTGTCTCAACCGAAGAATACAGACAACGGGTCATTCAGTTGGGGGAAGCGCCGGAGCGGGTCATTAACGTGGGCGCATTGGGGCTGGATCACTTAACCAAGTCGACTCTTTTATCACCAGAAAAGCTTAGTGCATCGCTGGGCTTCGAGCTTGCCCGGCCTTACGTTGTTGTAACCTATCATCCTGTTACATCTGGCGATGAGGATCCGGAACAAACTTTCAGCGCGTTGTTGAATGCTTTGGACGACTATCCTTACTTGCAGGTGATTCTGACCTATCCGAACGCCGATAATGGGGGCAGAAAAATTATTCCACTGCTTGCAGCATATGGCGAGAAAGCGCCTGACCGTGTGCTCACTATTCCATCGCTCGGGCACATACGATATTTAAGCGCTGTAAAACATTGTTCTGCAGTGATTGGAAACTCATCAAGTGGCATTATTGAGGTGCCTTCCCTTGATGTTCCGACTGTTAATATTGGTGTTCGCCAAAAAGGACGCCTGGCAGCCAAAAGCGTTATTCATTGTGATGCAGATGAGCGTGCAATTAGTGAGGCGGTGGGGGTTGCTTTAGACAGACGCTATAAAGCTGCTGGCGAGAATATTACCAACCCCTATGGCCAGGGCGATAGTAGTGAAAACGTCCTGCAAATCATCAAACGTTTTTCCGGGCCACCATTCAAAAAATTTTTCAATCTAAAGGTAGATGACAGTGACATTGATAATTGCTGAAGCTGGCGTGAATCACAATGGTAGTGAAGATTTAGCATTTAAGCTTGTCGACGTCGCCTGTGCAGCAGGCGCTGACGTGGTCAAGTTCCAAACCTTCAAAGCGGAAAAGCTGGTTACAGCCCAGGCCAGACAAGCGGATTATCAGGTGCACAATACCCAGCGTGAGGAATCACAGTTGTCGATGTTGTCGCGCCTGGAGCTTTCTTATGAAAGTCATCACAAGCTGATGTCTTACTGCCATCAGTCTGGAATTGAGTTTTTATCAACCGCATTCGATCTGACAAGCCTTCATTTTTTAGTTAACGAGCTTGGATTGTCGCGACTTAAAATTCCTTCTGGCGAGCTGACTAATGCTCCGTTAGTTTTGGAGTACGCCCGCGCCGGTTGCCAGCTTATTCTGTCGACCGGAATGGCATCGGAAGCAGAAATTGAGGCTGCCCTTGGCGTCATTGCCTATGGGCTGACAGCCGATACCACGTCTAAACCGTCAAGACAGGCATTTGATGACGCTTATCATTCCATGGCAGGACAAAAAGCACTGAAAAACAGCGTCACCTTGCTGCACTGTACAACGGAGTATCCCGCTCCGTTTGACGAGATAAACTTAAGAGCCATGGATACGATGAAAAGTAAATTCGGGCTTGCTACCGGATATTCTGATCATAGCTCAGGTATATCTGTGCCAATTGCAGCGGTTGCCAGAGGCGCCGTGGTAATAGAAAAGCATTTTACGCTGGATAAAAATATGGACGGGCCGGATCACAAGGCGTCACTGGATCCCACTGAATTATCGCAGATGGTCAAGTCTATTCGTGAAGTAGAGCAGGCTTTGGGCTCTCACCAAAAATCTCCTACACCGTCTGAACTGAAAAACAAAGATATCGCCAGAAAAAGTGTAGTGGCTGCACGTGAGGTTCCCAAAGGAGAAGTATTCAGCGCAGCGGATCTGACAACCATGAGGCCTGGTAGCGGCGTTTCTCCTTATCAGTATTGGGAGATGCTGGGGCGACGTGCGTTGCGGCATTATCGGGCGGGGGACCTAATCGTTGAAGAATAATACGGGCCTGCCGATAATATTAATTGGAGGCGGTGGGCATGCCCGGGTTCTGGCAGATATTTTATTGCAGCAGGATAAGCAAATAGCTGCTGTGGTCAGCCCTGAACCACTAATGGAAAGTCCGCTATTTGATGGTATTAACCATCTCAGTAGCGATGAGGATGTCCGACGCTATGCGCCTGACGAGGTCTTATTGGTCAATGCTATCGGGATGCTTCCGGGCGCAGACAGCAGAAAGAAAGTTTGTGAGTATTTTCTGGCACAAGGGTATACCTTTGAATCGGTCATTGCACCGACTGCTACGGTCTCTGCTTATGCAACAATAAAACAAGGTGCACAAATAATGTCGGGCGCGATCATTCAGGCTGGTGCGGTTATTGGCGAGCAGACAATCGTTAATACCCAGGCTGTCATAGAGCACGATTGCCAAATTGGTTCACGCAATCATATTGCTCCTGGCTCGACTGTTTGTGGTGAAGTAACAACAGGTAACGACGTTTTCGTCGGCGCTGGAGCTACGATAATTAATGGCATGACCATCGGCTCGAATGCCATTATTGGCGCAGGCACATGTATAACGCGCGCCGTCGACGATGGGAAAACAGTTCGTCGCTAACTGTAGAACTTACTAGTAGACCTTACGACAAGGACCTGAATTATGTCTTATCACTGGCAAAAAACGCTGATTTCTTCTTCAGGCACGATAAAAGAAGCTATTGAGATCATAAACAGCGAGTCTTTAGGTATTGCGTTGGTGGTTAGTGAGGGCAATCGCCTCATGGGCACGATCACTGACGGTGATATCAGAAGAGGTCTTCTGCGGGAAGTATCCATAGGCGACTGCGTCCAACAGGTGATGAATGCAGCGCCAGTGACAGCACCCTACAATACGTCAAACGACAGATTATTAGAGCTTATGAAGGGAAAACGCCTGTCGTCGGTGCCGCTTGTCGATGATGAGTATAATGTTGTTGGTCTTAAAACGCTTCATGAAGCAATCCGCAAGAGAAAGTATGACAATCCTGTTTTCATCATGTCTGGTGGGTTCGGAACGCGGTTAAAGCCGCTTACCGATAGTTGCCCGAAGCCAATGCTCAAAATTGGCGATAAGCCAATTCTTGAGATCATAATGCGGCGCTTTATAAAACTTGGCTTTTACAATTTTTATATCTCTACACATTACATGGCCGAAAAAATAACGAACCACTTTGGCGATGGTGAAGAGCTGGGCGTGAATATCACCTACGTTCACGAAGAGGAGCCATTGGGGACCGGTGGGGCATTGGGTTTGTTGCCCAAAACCATATCGAATAGTCCGTTAATCATGATTAACGGTGATGTATTAACCAATGTAGATTTCAAGGTTCTGATGGATTTTCATCAGGATAATGGCGCCTTCGCCACCATGTGTGTGAAGGAATACAATTATCAGGTGCCTTTTGGTGTAATTGAGAACGAAGGCAATAAGATTGTCGGTATGACAGAAAAACCGGTTCATCACTTTTTTGTGAATGCCGGCATTTATGTAGTCTCACCTGAGATAATAGATTCCGTGCCCAAAGATACCAAAATAGATATGCCGTCATTGCTAGAGCAGTGTCTGAAGAAAGAAAACAATATTTTGATGTTTCCTATCCATGAGTACTGGATGGATGTGGGAAGAATGGATGACTTTAATCGTGCCCAGGCAGACATTAAGTATCTGGATTTAGAGTAATGTCCTTCAATGCAGTGGTGGTGGGTCTTGGAAATATCGCCAGGCGTCACCGCGCTAATATAAAAAAGATGTTTTCAGGGGCAACCGTGTACGCCCTGTCTTCAAGTGGACGCACACCCGACACGATACCGGACAACTGTGATGTGTTTTTAAGCTGCTTTGACGCTATCCCTTTTACCGATATTGATGTGGCGATTATCGCTTCGCCAGCCCCGTTTCATAAAACGCACGCGCTTGTTTTTATAGAAAAGAACATACCGACATTGATTGAAAAACCGGTTGCCACCAACGTTCATGATGTTGAAGAAATCATGAGCGCTTCCAGCAAAAATCGCACCCCGGTAGGCGTAGGCTATTGTCTGAGATTTTTACCCTCTTCTTCAATTGTCAAATCGTTTATAAGTGAGAATAGACTCGGTGATATTTATAACGTGTTTATCGAAACAGGGCAGCATTTGTCGCAATGGAGACCAGGCAAAGATTATATGCAGTCGGTTACAGCCCAAAAGGCGTTAGGCGGTGGAGCGCTGTTCGAATTAAGTCATGAATTTGATTATTGCCAGTGGATTTTCGGCGCGTTGACTATCCAGCACGCCATTGTGCGATCCTCCAGCCAATTAGGTTTGGACGTAGAAGATCAGGCGGATATTGTGGCAAGCACGCGGGCTGGTGGGATTATCAATATCCATTTAGACCTCCTGCAGCATAAGGTCACAAGAACCTGCCGGGTTATTGGAAGTGAAGGGACCCTTGAGTGGAATTTAGTTGCCAATAAGGTAATTGTTTTTGATAAGCAGGGCGAGCGAATTATTTATGAAGACGCACAGTGGGATAAAAATAACATGTACATTGATATGCTCAGTCGCTTTATATCTAATGCTGACGATGTTAACCCTGTCGCCACTTTGACAGAATCGCTCGGCGTCGTCAGGCTGATAAGTGATATAAAATCGGTTGCCAAAAATTAAATCTGCATCAGAGATCAGCTCAGATGAAAACATTTGCTTTTGTATTTGCCAGGGGCGGTTCTAAAGGACTTCCGGGAAAAAATATCAAACCATTAGCGGGCAAACCTTTGCTGGCCCACGCCATTGAGCTAGCTAAAGCGAGCAGTGTGATTGACGGGGTATTTGTGTCAACCGACGATGCGGGCATTGCTGATGTGGCACACCAACACGGCGCTATCGTGATTGAACGGCCTGACGCGCTAGCTACCGACACCAGTCCTGAATGGCTTTCATGGCGTCACGCAGTAGAATGGGTAAGTAAGCATTATGGCGCGTTTGATATTTTTGTCAGCCTTCCCGCTACCAGTCCAATCCGCCGTATCGGGGATGTGGAAGCGTCCATTGAAAGGATAAAAAATAAGGATGGCGATATTTGTATTTCCATTGCTAAAACGCATCGCAATCCTTTTTTTAATGTCGTGAAATTGCGAGAGGATGGTTTGGTGGAGCTAATGAATACGCCTGATGAGATTATCACGCGCAGACAGGATGCACCGCAGGCTTTTGATATTGTTACCTCGTTTTACACAACTACGCCCGATTATATTCTGACCCAGTCAGGTATATTTCAGGGCAGGGTATCGCATGTTGAGATTCCTAAAAGCCATGCGGTCGATATCGATGACATCTATGATTTTAAGTTAGCTGAAATAATGATTGAGGAAGTAGGTTTTGAATGCGCTGCTAAAAAATAAAAACATTTTGGTAACTGGCGCAGCGGGGCTGTTAGGGGCTCAGCTGTGCCAGGCAATTCTGGGGCAGGGCGGCAAAGTCATTGCGGCAGATTTAACGTTTGATAAAAATGACTTTTTTTCTCAGAAAAACCAGGCTGAATATAACGGCAGACTAGAAACGGTAAAGACGGACGTGACTCAGCCTCATGAGGTTGAGGCATTGTTTGGACAGATTGATAGTATTGATGGTGCCGTAAATTGTAGTTACCCGCGAAATAAGTCCTACGGCCAGCATTTCTTCGATGTAACAATGGAAAGTTTCAACGATAATTTAGCGCAAAATCTGGGTAGCGCCTTTTTGTTCATGCAGCAAAGTGCGAAATACTTTAAAAAAAGTATGCAGCCGTTCTCGCTGGTTAATATTTCTTCGATTTACGGGGTTGTAGCCCCCAAATTTGAGGTATATGAAAATACGCAAATGACGATGCCCGTTGAGTATGCGGCGATTAAAGCTGCCCTTCAGCATCTGAGTCGTTATGCAGCCGCTTATGTGAATGACAGTAAGTTCAGGGTGAACTGTATCTGTCCGGGGGGCATTTTTGACAATCAGTCACAAAGTTTCTTAACTGCCTACAAACAGCAAACAAACGGTAAAGGAATGCTGGATGTAAACGACGTGACCGGCTCTATCATATTTTTGCTATCGGACTTGTCATCGTACGTAACCGGGCAAAACATTGTGGTTGATGACGGTTTTTGTTTATAACGTCAGGTCTTACATTTCATACTTACGTATTTATATTGCCTGCAGAAATTTTGTCTGTTTACTATACTGTGAACAAAAAGCGGAGGCGATATGACAGGCATAACAGATTCTACGTTCGGTCTGGGCGTTCCGAAGCAAGTACAGGAAAACAATCAGGTTCAGGAGAAAAAGACTGACCTGATGGAAAAGCTGGCAAGTGGCAAACAGGTCAATAGTGCAGCAGATGGCGCCGCCGCACAGCAAATTATCGACCGTCTCACCTCCCAGGTTGAAGGTAACCGACAGGCTGTAAGTAATGTTTATGACGGGATTTCTTTAGCTCAGGTTGCTGAGGGTGGCCTTGACGGCATCAATAACGATGTTTCGCGCATTCGGGAGTTAACCCTGCAAGCAGGTAACGGCAGTCTCAATGATGCCGACAAGCGCGCCATTCAGTCAGAAATCTCCGCCTTACAGAAAAATATCAGTCAAACTGCCGAGCAGACTACATTCGGTGGGAAGCCTCTGTTGAGTGAACAGGGCGCATTGAGTTTTCAGGTTGGCGCCAATGCCGGTGAGAATGTCGATGTACAAACCAACGACGTGGTAAATGATATTGCGTCAGTGTTGAATGTTGATGTGACCACCGGCAGTGTGAATGATGCCCTGGCGGCAACCGATGCTGCGCTTGAAACCGTCGGCGCCTATCGTGCTGAGTTAGGAGCAACACAAAATCAGTTAGCCAGTACGGCCAGAAATCTGACACAGGCCGATGTAAATTCCTCGGCGGCACAAAGCCGTATTGCTGACCTGGATTATGCCCAGGCGTCATCACAGCAAGCTGCACTGGATGTACAGGGCCAGGCCGCGATGTCTGTTCAGTCGATGGCAACTCAGCAGGAAGGACAGGTGTTAGCGCTGTTAAGTTAAGACAATGTGTCGTATCCTATAAATAAGCAGGCTCGCCTGCTTTTTTTCTGACCAATTTTACGCGATCAGTTGTTGCGCTAACTGTGATTACCGCTACAATCATGCAGATGCGCTAGACTGTTAATAATAAAATCGCATCTTCCGGGGATTTAATGAAGGATATTCTGCTCGTTAGTGATAACGGCGATCTTATTCATAAGCTTGAAACCATTGTTTCGTTTATTGGTGAGCCTTGCTCAAGCTGCTCTTACAAAAGCAGTGCTGAGTACCTTAAGACTCATTCGGTAGATGCTGTTCTGGTAGATTTTTCCGTGTCTACCGCACAGGAACTGATTCTTCAGTTTCCACATATTCCGTTTGTTGCCGTGGTTGCAGAGGATGGCGTAGTCAATCCTGAGCGAAATCTTGTCGGTGCATGCACGCTGCCAATGACCTATCCGGTATTGACACAAGCAATACACCGCTGCCAGGAATACAGCCGTCGCCGCCCCGGTTCAACAAAGCCTTCAGGCGTAAAAACCCGCTTATTCCGTTCCCTGGTAGGCCGTAGTGAGGAAATCCAAACCGTTCGTCGTCTGGTCGAGCAGGTTGCTCCCACCGATGCAACGGTATTGATTCTTGGCGAATCCGGTACGGGTAAAGAGGTTGTCGCGCGTAATGTACATTTCTTTTCTGAACGTAAAGATGGTCCTTTCATACCGGTAAACTGTGGTGCTATTCCCGGTGAGCTGCTGGAAAGTGAGCTGTTTGGTCATGAAAAGGGTGCTTTCACGGGGGCCATCAGTGCCCGTAAAGGTCGTTTTGAGCTTGCTGAAAGTGGCACGCTGTTTTTGGATGAAATTGGCGATATGCCCATGCAGATGCAGGTAAAACTACTGCGGGTTCTGCAGGAACGCACCTTCGAAAGAGTGGGTGGCAGTACACCCATCCAATGCAATGTACGCATTGTCGCGGCGACCCACCGCAATCTTGAAACCATGATTCAGGAAAATAAGTTCCGCGAAGATTTGTTTTACCGCCTTAATGTATTTCCTATTGATAGTCCGGCGCTGCGTGAACGACGCGAAGATATTCCGTTGTTATTGCAGGAATTAATCAGCCGCATCAAGGGCGACGGCGTTGAAGGCGTGAAGTTTACTGAAATGGCGATAGCCTCCTTAATGGAGCATTCCTGGGACGGAAATGTCAGGGAACTGTCGAATCTTGTTGAGCGCTTAAGCATTTTGTATCCCGGTCAGATTGTAGACATTCAGGATCTGCCACCCAAATACCAGTACGGCGAAGTGCAGGCGTATCAGCCTGAATATCCCGAAGAACTCCTAGAGCGTGATGCGTTCAATGCGTTATTTGCTGAGTCTGCTGCTCAGGAAGACACACCAGAAGCTGCCCCGGAGCAAAGCGATGAACCCGAGTCGTATCGTTCTGATTTGCCTGAGGATGGGGTGAACCTCAAAGAGTACCTGTCTGAACTTGAAATCAACCTGATTATTCAGGCTTTAGAACAGCAGGACTGGGTTGTTGCACGTGCTGCAGATAAACTAGGTATGCGCAGAACAACGCTGGTCGAAAAAATGCGAAAGTATAACATTCAGCGTGATGAAACCCTCTCGTCAGATAATTGACATTCAACAGCACGCTTATCCCCATTCTAATCCATTGAAAACAAAGGCTTAAATTTTGGCCTGAAAACTGCTAGTTACTAGTCATTCGTAGTTACGTCTGCTTTTTGACGAGGTCGGTATGACATATGACAGCGGTCATTTTTCAATGCAACATGATTCCCCTTATGCCAATGACATTTGTGATGCGCATTTTTCTGCGTCGTCTGCCGATGAGCAGTTTTCTGATTCTGCAGAGGTAACTGCGCTGCGTCAGCAGGCCGA
Organism: Salinimonas iocasae; assembly: GCF_006228385.1. Lineage (GTDB taxonomy): Bacteria > Pseudomonadota > Gammaproteobacteria > Enterobacterales > Alteromonadaceae > Alteromonas > Alteromonas iocasae. Next base: position 2,845,720 of record NZ_CP039852.1, on the reverse strand, counting down.
CCGTTTATCGCACCTGCTTCAGGTAATGCCGGCTGGCGTCATCGTATTAGACGGTTATGGCATTGTCAGACAAGCCAACAGTCAGGCGATAGATTTATTAGGCGAGCCGCTTGAAGGCGAGTTGTGGCGAACTATTATTGCCCGTTCGTTCAAGCCGCGCGCGGATGATGGTCACGAGGTATCTTTAATAGATGGCCGTCGTGTGAAGTTATCCATAACACCATTACAAAACGAACCAGGTCAGCTGATTGTTCTGACCGACCTGACCGAAACCCGTCAGCTTCAGGCCCGCGTCAGCCACATGCAGCGGCTGTCAGCGCTGGGTAAAATGGTTGCCTCGCTGGCTCATCAAATCAGAACCCCACTTTCGGCTGCAATGCTTTACGCGGCTAACCTGACTCGTTCAGATCTTGGTCAGGATGCTACCTCCGGATTTGCTCATAAGCTCACAGCACGTTTGCAGGAACTGGAAAGCCAGGTTAATGACATGCTGTTGTTCGCCAAGTCTGGTGAGGATCAGGTTGTCAGTAATCTGACGTTGGCAGATTTGAAAATGGCAATCGCGCCAAATGCCATTACGCTGGCTGACCAGGCGCAGTTATCAGTGGTCTTTGAAGGATTTGAGCAGGATGCAGCATTGGTCGGTAATTTGACTGCATTGCAGGGCGCTGTGCTCAACCTTGTTCATAATGCCTGTCAGGTCAGTGAACCGGGCACCAGAGTGACTGTAAAAGCCAGCATGGCTGAAAGCCTTCTTTCGATTGAAGTGGCCGACTGTGGCCCGGGTGTCAGTGACTCAGTAAAAGATAAAATATTTGAGCCCTTTTTTACTACCAAAACACATGGTACGGGATTGGGGCTGGCAGTGGTTAAATCTGTCGTGAATGCGCATAAAGGCCAGTTCGCGGTGGCAAATAAAGCCGGTTCTGGGGCGGTGTTTACCATGTCGTTTCCGGCACATGCCACACAACATGTGGCTCCCACGACACATTCTGATGGAGAACTTGTATGAGTGATACCACCATTCTAATCGTAGAAGACGATGCCGGCCTGCGCGAGGCGTTAATCGATACGCTGTCGCTGGGTTGCTACCGTGTGGTTTCTGCACAAAGTGCTGAAGAAGCATTGGTATGTCTGGGCCAGTATACTGTCGACTTAGTTGTCAGTGATATTCAGATGGCCAAGATGAGCGGGCTGGTATTGCTCAAAAATATCAAGTCGCGCTTTCCGCAAATGCCCGTATTGTTGATGACGGCGTATGCCACAATAGATGATGCGGTCCAGGCAATGCGAGATGGTGCAACCGATTATCTGTCAAAGCCCTTCGCGCCTGAAGTGCTGTTAAATCTTGTCGAGCGCTATGCGCCCGCGCGCAAAGTTGAATCGACCACACCAATAGTGGCAGATCCTTCCAGTGTTCAGCTACTCGAGTTATCACGCAAAGTGGCCCGCTCCGATGCCACGGTGATGGTACTGGGACCGAGTGGCTCCGGCAAAGAAGTGCTCTCACGTTATATTCACGATCAGTCTACCCGTAGTCAGGCGCCGTTTGTTGCTATTAACTGTGCGGCCATTCCTGAAAATATGCTTGAAGCCACGCTGTTTGGCTATGAAAAGGGCGCATTTACTGGTGCTGTTCAGGCTTGCCCCGGTAAATTCGAACAAGCGCAGGGCGGTACATTACTGCTGGACGAAATTACGGAAATGGATTTGGCATTACAGGCTAAATTACTTCGGGTTCTGCAGGAGAAAGAAGTTGAACGTCTGGGTGGACGAAAAACGGTACAACTGGATGTGCGAGTCATTGCTACCAGCAACCGCGACCTGAGAGAAGCGGTCGATGCCGGTAAGTTTCGCGAGGATCTGTTCTATCGGTTAAACGTATTTCCGATTACCTGGCAGCCATTAGCAGCCAGACCCGGAGACATAGTGCCATTAGCTGAACATCTTATTAGCCGCCACGCATCAGCACAGGGTATGAGAAATATTACCCTGAACGCGGCGGCCAGAAATAAACTGACCCAGTATGAATGGCCCGGCAACGTCCGTGAGCTGGAGAATGTTGTTCAGCGGGCACTGATATTATGTAACGGTGATTGTATTGATGCCGGCGACCTGATGATCGATATGGCGGCGACACTTGCCAGTCACAGTTATTCCCAGCCTGCCGCTGAAGAAGATCCCAGCCGTCTCGGCTCAGAGCTGCGCCAGCAGGAACACCAGATAATTCTGGATACGCTTGAGGCATGTAACGGCAAACGTAAGGATGTCGCTGAGAAGCTGGGTATTAGTCCCCGAACCTTACGTTACAAACTGGCGCGTATGCGCGAGGACGGTATAGAACTACCGGCCTGATAGATTCAGGGTACCGGCGTAACTGGTTCCTGATTATCCGGTCCACCATCGCGCTGGCTGACTATTGCTGTATCAGCTGGCGTGAACAACATTGCCGGTTTAATTAACTGCTGCCTGCATCTGCCGGGCTTCTTGCACTTTTTCTTGTGCTTCCCCTTCGTTATATACCATGCCAGAGCCTGTCATTTTTTTGGCTTTTCTTTTCTAACTCATTGAATTTTAATTTATTTTAAAGTTGGCCTGCTAGTTGCTTTTACTCTTCCATAGAGCGATGTCAGACAGAAATCTGACAACAAGTCATTAAGCGGAGAGTTGCAATGGACATTAAAGGAAACAGCCTGTACCAGGAAATGCAAGCGATGATCGGACAGACACGCCTGCAGTCGACTGAAATGCCCCAGCCGCAGCAAGTCCAGGAAGCCGCAGGCTCGGCCAGCGAATTTTCTACCATGCTTAAAGGCGCACTGGAAGGTGTTAACGACATGCAGATGCAGTCAAAAGATTTACAGCGGGCTTTTGAGATGGGTGATAAATCAGTAAGTCTGGCAGACGTCATGGTGTCAAAAGAGAAAGCCGGTATTGCGTTTGAGGCAACCGTGCAGGTACGCAACAAAGTGCTTGAAGCATACAAGCAAGTTATGAACATGCCGGTGTAGGTGAGGAATTACTCAGATGGCTGAAACAGGAACCAACCTAACTGTCGCTGATTCTGATGCGATGAATGCATCAACAGAGGCTGAAAATAAATCTGGCTTCATGGACACGCTGGGTAGCGCTGACATGATGCGGCAGATGGCGCTGGTCATCGTTCTGGTCATCTGTGTGGCAATTGCTGTGTTCATTATGATTTGGGCGCAGGAACCGGACTACCGTCCTTTGGCCAAAATGCCTACCGAAGAGTTGATCGAAACGCTTGATTATTTAGACGCAAATCAGATTGAGTACAAGCTGGAAGGCAACACGGTTTATGTACGAAATGATGAGTTCCAGAATGTCCGCCTGGGCATGACCCGTCAGGGGCTGACGCAGTCTACTGATGCCGGTGCAGATATCATCATGCAGGATATGGGCTTTGGCGTAAGCCAACGGGTAGAGTCAGAGCGTTTGAAGCATGCCCGCGAAATGCAGATTGCCTCAACCATCGAAGACATGTCCAGCATTCAGAAGGCACGTGTGCTGCTGGCAATGCCAAAAGAAAATGTTTTTGCCCGTCGCGAGAAAAAAGCCAGCGCAACTATCGTGTTAACGGCGCGCCGGGGCAAAGCGATTACCGGTGAAGAAGTTGATGCCGTAGTGGATATCGTGGCCTCAGCAGTGCAGATGATGGACCCGGAAAATGTCACGGTAACTGACAGTAACGGTCGTTTGTTGAACTCCGGCTCACAGGACTCAATGAGCGCACGAGCGCGTAAAGAATACGAAATTGAACGTCAGCGCGAGCAGGAGTATCTCGAGAAAATTGATGCGATTTTGATTCCTGTACTTGGAATCGGCAACTATACCGCTCAGGTTGATGTGTCTATGGATTTCACCGCCATGGAACAAACTCAGCGCAGCTACAACCCCGATTTGCCCGCTGTGCGCAGCGAAATGGTTATTGAACAAAACACGGTGGGTGGTGCAAACGGCGGTATCCCTGGTGCACTGACCAATCAGCCACCACTGGCGTCAAATATCCCTGAAGATGCCACCGGTCAGGGAGGCAATGCAGCGCCGATTCCTGGCAGCAACAGCAAAGAAGAAACCCGGAACTATGAGCTGGATACCACTATCAGCCACACCAAAAAGCAAACCGGTGTCATTCGTCGTCTGAGTGTCTCTGTAGCGGTGGACTATGCGCACAGTACCGCCGAAGACGGCAGCGCGACCTCTGCGCCCAGAAAGCAGGATGATTTACTGAACATCCGCCGTTTACTTCAGGGCGGCCTGGGCTTTGATGTCACCCGTGGTGACTCGTTAGAAGTAGTGAGCGTACCGTTTACCCGAATGGATAGTGGTGTGGTAGAGGAACTGCCATTTTGGGAAGATCCGAAGTTCTTACCTATACTGAAGCTGGTAACCGGCGCACTGGTCATCATTGTTCTGATTATCTTTGTCATCCGTCCGATGCTACGCCGTCTGATTAACCCCGACACGGCCAACGACTCTGATGATTATGATGCTGACGAAGGGTTGGATTTGGGTGACGAAACCATCAGTATGCTCAGCTCAGACTTTGATGAGGGGCAGGTTGGATTTGCATCAGATGGTTCCCTGATGCTGCCGGATCTGCATAAAGATGAAGATGTATTAAAAGCGGTGCGGGCATTGGTTGCCAATGAGCCTGAGCTGTCAGCTCAGGTCGTCAAAGGCTGGCTGATGCAGGATGAGTAGTAGGAGCGTCTGACGATGGCTGAAGAACTGGCAACAAATAATGAAGAGAGCGGCTACGACGTTGGTAAGCTTGAGGGTGTTGAAAAAGCCGCCATCCTGCTGCTGAGTCTGTCGGAAGAAGACGCCGCGCAGATCCTGAAGCACCTTGAGCCTAAGCAGGTTCAGAAGCTGGGTGCGGAGATGGCTAAAGTCGATGATATGACACAGGCCAAAATCACCTCTGTCCATAAGCATTTTATCGAAGAGATACAGAATTACAGCACGATTGGCTTCCAGAGCCAGGACTTTGTGAAGCGCGCACTGACCGCAGCGTTAGGTGAAGACAAAGCAGCGAATCTTATCGATCAGATTCTGCTGGGTAACGGCGCTAAAGGTCTGGATTCTCTTAAATGGATGGATTCTAAACAGGTGGCGTCAATTATTCGTAACGAGCACCCGCAGATTCAGACCATTGTTTTATCGTATCTTGAGCCTGAGCAAAGCGCCGAGATTCTGGCGCAGTTCCCGGAAAAAGTACGTCTGGATCTGTTGATGCGTATTGCCAACCTTGAAGAAGTTCAGCCTGCCGCCTTGCAAGAACTGAACGAAATCATGGAGAAACAGTTTGCTGGTCAGGCTGGTACGCAGGCAGCCAAGATGGGCGGCCTGAAATCTGCTGCAGATATCATGAACTATCTTGATACGGCTATCGAAGGTCAGTTGATGGACGCAATCCGTGAGCAGGATGAAGAGATGAGTCAGCAGATTCAAGATCTGATGTTTGTTTTTGATAACCTGGTCGATGTGGATGACAAAGGCATTCAGGCTATTCTGCGCGAAGTCCAACAGGATGCGCTGCTTAAAGCGATTAAAGGTGCGGACGACGAGCTTAAGGACAAGATTACCCGCAACATGTCTAAACGTGCGGCTGAAATGCTTACTGATGATTTGGAGGCCATGGGGCCAGTCCGGGTATCAGAAGTGGAAACTGCACAAAAAGAGATTCTTTCTGTGGCCAGACGTCTTGCTGATTCGGGCGAAATCATGCTTGGCGGCGGTGGCGGCGAAGAATTCCTGTAACCTTTTTCGGTAGACTGAACCATGTCTGAGTATGATGATGATTTGTCCGCGGCGCAGGCTAAACTCTGGGATTTGCCGTTTGTAGACGATGCGGGCAGGGAAGCAGACGAGGCTAACAAGACTAATGCACTGAACCGTCGCAGTGACTGGAAATATGAACCGCCCGAAGAAGAGGAAGAAATAAAACCCCCTACGCTGGAAGAGATTGAAGCTATTCGTCAGGCAGCGCAGGAGGAAGGTTACGCCGAAGGTAAACAGACAGGTTTCGAAGAAGGTAAGGCGCAGGGCTATGAGGAAGGACTTGAGGCTGGCCGCCAGGCAGGCCACGAAGAAGGCCTGCAACAGGGGCTGGATGAAGCACGTTCCCAAATAGAAGCGCAAAGCGAGATTTGGCAGTCACTGACAGATAATTTGCACGCTCCTCTCAATCAGGTCACGGATGCGTCGCGCCAACAGCTTGTGCAGCTGGCCGTAGCACTGGCTAAAACCGTTATTCGTCATGAAGTCACCACCAACGAGCAGGTTATCTTACAGGCGCTGGCGGAAGGCATGAAAGCGTTGCCCGTTAACGAAAGTGCATACCAGGTGCATATGCACCCTGAAGATGTGGCACTGATTACTGAGCATTTCGGTGCACAAAAGGTAGCGGAGAAAGGCTGGCAGTTAATTGAGTCACCATCCATGTCCCGTGGAGGCTGTGACATAGTAACTACCACCAATGCCGTCGATAATTCTGTAGAACGCCGGACCCGGGAAGTGCTCGACAGATTCTTGTTAGAGCAGGGATTGCACCGTGACTGATCCCTTCGAAGACTATTTCAACAGCCTGAAAGACCAGATACCCAAGCCGCCTATTGTGGCCGCCGGTAAGCTGGTGCGTGGTATCGGTCTGACGCTTGAAGCCGTTGGGTGTCAGTTACCCGTCGGCAGTCAGTGTAAAGTGCAGACTATTGAGGGCGAAATAGAAGCCGAGGTTGTAGGCTTTGGCGATGATATTACTTACCTGATGCCCACCGAAGCGGTACGCGGTATTGTCCCCGGTTCGCGGGTGATTCCGCTGGACCGGGAAAGCGGTTTGCCAGTGGGAATGGGCCTGCTAGGGCGAGTAGTAGATGGCAACGGTCAGCCTCTTGATGGGTTGGGCGCGTTGAAAACCGATACCCGGATGCCTACCACCCGGGCTGCCATGAATCCGTTATTGCGAAAGCCTATCAGCGAGCCGATGGATGTCGGTGTGCGCTCGATAAATGCATTAAATACCGTCGGTGTCGGGCAGAGAATGGGCTTATTTGCCGGCAGTGGCGTGGGCAAAAGTGTTCTTTTGGGCATGATGACCCGGGGCAGCGAGGCAGACATTGTCGTGGTTGGCCTGGTCGGCGAGCGGGGGCGCGAGGTTAAAGAATTTATTCATGAAATCCTCACTGAAGAAGAGCGTCAGCGCGCAGTAATCGTAGCTGCACCGGCTGATACCTCGCCACTTATGCGTTTAAAAGCGTGTGAAACAGCGGTCACTATTGCCGAATATTTTCGTGATCAGGGCAAGAATGTTCTTCTGCTGATTGATTCATTGACCCGTTATGCGATGGCGCAGCGTGAAATTGCCCTTGCTGTGGGCGAGCCACCGGCAACAAAAGGCTATCCGCCTTCGGTATTTGCACGGTTGCCGGCGCTGGTTGAGCGGGCTGGCAATGGTTCTGAGAATCAGGGCTCAATAACCGCTTTTTATACGGTGTTAACAGAAGGTGATGATTTGCAGGATCCTATTGCGGATGCCGCACGCGCGATTCTTGACGGTCACGTGGTCTTATCACGTAAGCTGGCTGACAGTGGGCATTATCCTGCTATTGATATTGAAGCATCTATCAGCCGGGTTATGCCAATGGTAGTTAGTGAAGAACATCAGACACAGGCGCGCCGGATTCGCCAGGTTTACTCAACCTACAAGCAAAATCAGGATTTGATTGCTATTGGCGCGTATGCGCGCGGCTCTGATCCACGCATCGACCTGGCTATCAGGGCTGAACCTGCTATCAATGCATTTTTGCAGCAGGGGATGAAACAAACACTGTCTTTTGAAGAGTGCCATGAAGCCATGCAAGCGCTGGCTGGCGGACTAGGGAACGGGTAACCGATGGGACAGCTTGATACCGTTATTCGCGTTGAGCGCGATCGGGAAGAAAAAGCAGCGCAGGCTTATCAGATGGCGCAGCACAGTCTGAATGAACAGCGCCAGAAACTGAACAGCTTGCAGCAATATCGCCTGGATTATCTGCGTAACCTGCAACGAAACGGGCAGCATGGCGGGCTCGACGCGCGCGAATATCACCAGCACCTGCAATTCGTGGCTAAGCTTGATAAAGCCTGCGAGCAACAAAATCAGATAATATCCCGTGCTTCATTAGTGGTTGATCAGCGTCGCCAGCATTACCTTCAACAGCAAAAGCGTCGAAAAGCCGTCGATTACCTTATTGACAAGAAAGACCAGGAAGCGGCAGTGGCGGCGGGCCGACGTGAACAGGACCAGCTAGACGAGTTTGCCCTCCAGCGTTTTTTACGCGCTAAAACAAGATATTAACCCTTCTCACTGACATATTTTCTGTCAGTTTTAAATATTGGAACACGACTTGCTCTATTCATCACAGTGACGGTTTTCCGCTCTCAGTGATATGGCTTACAAGCGCGATTTTTTAAGGCCTGTGCGGGAATTTCAAATAAGGAACCTAAGGTTATGATGCAAGACATTGCCACGAAACGTCAGGACGTTGCCGCCTTGCCGATAAATCTTGACGGTGATGTTGCTTTGCAGCCGGAGTCGACCAACGGCGCTGCTTTTTCGCAGGCGTTTCGGCAAAGTAATCAGTCTGCCGCAGCAGATAAAGCATCTGCCCGAACTGACGCGAATACAGCGGCGTCTGGCAAAAAGACCGAAATCCGTCAGAAAAACAGCGACAATAGCAGTGCCTCTGCCAGCGATTCTCGGGTGAAGGCAAAGGACTCACACCGCGCCGAAGATAAGCGTACGTCTGACGTTGAAGCGAATGCATCAATGGACAATGAAAAAACGGCAGCTGCAAAATCCGAAGACATCCAGGGTGAGGCGATCGCTGTAGCAGACGAATTGACCGATTCAATCGCCGGCAGGGAAGAAGCTGCACAGGATATTGACTGGCTGGCCTATGTTGATCAGGTCCGCAGCTTATCAGAAGACGCCCTGAATAAAGGTGTAGATACTGACGCTGCTATCTCCGGGGCCGGGGCAACAGAGAATGCAGCCCTGCAAAGCGCCGGTATCGTTGATGAAGCCGCTAAAATCGCCCACTTGCTAAACCTGCAAGGAGAAACTACCGGGCGTGAACAGGACAAAATTCCTGCAATACCTGATTTGATTGCCAGACTGGGTCAGGAAATTGCCAATCAACAGAAAAGTGCTGACGGCGAAGCGGGTTCAACAGCGGGCTCAGCGTCTGCTACCCTTAAAGAGCTGTCGGCAGCTATTGTCAGTGGGCTGCAAAGTGAAAGTTCAGGTCAGCAGAGCGCTGACAATAGTCAGTCACTGGAAGCACTGGTAGCAAAACTCAATGCATCAACGGAAAGTGACGTTGCGCAAAAAGATGCAGACTTATTGTTGTCGATGATTAAGGGGCAGGTCACGAAGCAACAAGGGGCCGGTTCTGAAACAATGAAAGCAGAGTCCGTTGCATTAGAGTCAGGTGTCAGTCCGAAAATATTGTCACTGATGGAAAATATCGTCAGTCTGGATGATAAGCAGACTGAGCAGCTTGCGCAAAACGTTACCTCACGCGTGGCGGACTTGGTGCCCTCAGTATCTGAAAGTGCGAAAAAACAGATCACCGATGCAATTGTAGCGGGGATGTCTGAAATGAAAAAACAGGTTCAACAGGGCCATGAACCCGGCATTAGTTTAAAAGCAATGGTAACCGAAGCATTGCAACAAGCTGATGTAAATGTGACGCCTGCGTTAAGTCAGAATATTGACCAGCAGTTAAGTCAAATTAATACACTGCTGAATGCTGCAAATACCACAAGCTTTGCGGCGCAGCAGGCTGCGCAGATGGCTACGCCGGACATAGCCATAGCAGAAAATACGCAGGTCAGGGCCGAATCTGGTTCAGCGACCCGGCAGGCCGAAGGTTTATCGCAACCGGTAAATATCCATCAACCGGATGGTCAGAAACAGCTGACCGAGAAGATTCGCTGGATGGTTAACAGCCGGAATATGATGGCCGAGATTCGCCTGGATCCGCCTGAAATGGGCAGTATGCAGGTAAGGGTAAATGTCCAGGGTGACGCAGCATCTGTCAGCTTTATTGTGCAATCGCCTCAAGCCCGCGAAGCACTCGCTCAGGCCGAACCAAGGCTGAAGGATATGCTGGCGCAGCAGGGCATTGAACTTGGTGAGTCATCGGTCCGACAGCAAAGTCAGGAGCAAAGTCAGGGCCAGTCTGACTCACAGTCACAGAGCCGCAGAGGTTTCGGCGGACAGACTGCTGGTCATACAGATGCTGACGAAGGCACCCACGTTATCGACCAGCCATTAACGCGGCAAGCCCAGGGTGGTATAGATGATTATGCCTAATCCGTCTTTTGCATTATTGCGCTTTTGTGCTGAGCATTGATAATAGCCGCTAGGTAAAACGCGACGAGTCTGAAGTAGTAGAGACAAACATGGCCGAAGAAGAATTACAGATTGAAGAAACAACGAAAAAGAGCAAGCTCCCTCTTATTGCCATTATTATTGTGGCATTGCTGGGGGCGGGCGGTGCGGCCTGGTACTTTTTATTTTCCGGCAGTGATGAACCGGTAGCAGAAGAGTCAGCAACACAATCGGAGCAGCCTGCCGGCAATCAGCCAGCCAGTGTCGGTGGCGATGCCAAAGTGGGTACTGCTTTATATGTTGCCATGCCGCGCCCGTTTACGTTTAACGTACCTGGCACTGGTCGCGACCGGTTAGTGCAGATAAAGGTGCAGTTGATGGTACGCGGCAGCGACAACGAAGAAACGGCTAAAATGCATATCCCGCTTATAGAAGGAACACTATTGCAGGTGTTCAGTGGCAGTAATGCCGATGAGCTGATAACTGAGGTCGGTAAAGTGGCCCTGCGTGAGCGCGCTGTCAGTGAAGTGCAAAAAGTAATGAACGATACGGTTGGAGCCAATGTGGTTGAGCAGGTTCTGTTCACCGGCTTCGTCATGCAATAAATCAGGAAAAAACTGTGAGTGATTTATTATCTCAAGATGAAATTGATGCCCTGTTACACGGTGTCGATGATGTAGAAGAAGACGAGGTCAGCGAGTCGCCCTCTGACTCTTCGGCGCTCGAGTATGACTTCTCCTCACAGGATCGGATTGTCCGTGGGCGAATGCCAACGCTCGAAATTGTTAACGAGCGCTTTGCCCGTCATCTGCGAGTTAGCCTGTTTAATATGATGCGCCGCTCTGCAGAGGTATCGATTAACGGCATTCAGATGATAAAGTTTGGTGAGTACATACATACCCTGTTTGTGCCCACCAGCCTGAATATGGTGCGCTTTCGCCCGTTAAAGGGAACCGGTCTTATCACCATGGAAGCGCGTCTGGTGTTTATTCTGGTGGACAACTTCTTCGGTGGTGACGGGCGTTATCACGCCAAAATCGAAGGCCGGGAATTTACGCCTACTGAGCGTCGTATTATCCAGATGCTCCTAAAAATCATTTTCGAGGATTACAAAGAAGCCTGGGCACCGGTCATGGATGTTTCTTTTGAATACCTTGATTCTGAAGTAAACCCGGCAATGGCCAATATTGTCAGTCCTACTGAGGTGGTCGTTATCAGTTCGTTTCATATCGAGCTTGATGGCGGCGGCGGTGACTTTCATGTGTCGTTACCGTATTCAATGCTTGAGCCAATCCGGGAGCTATTGGATGCTGGTGTACAAAGCGATAAAGAAGATACCGATTTGCGCTGGAGCAAAGCTCTGCGCGATGAAATTATGGATGTAGATGTAGAGCTGTCTACCCACATGCTGGATGTCGAGGTATCGCTCAAGCAGGTGATGGAATTCAAAGCCGGCGATATTATTCCGGTAGAAATGCCTGAACACATCACAGTGATGATTGAGGATTTACCGACGTTCAGGGCGAAACTGGGGCGTTCCAGAGATAATCTGGCTTTGAAAATTACCGATAAGATCCCACGACCTACATCGGTGAAATCAGAGCTGCAACTATTAACCCGCGGTGGCCGCATCATTGATAATGACGCGGAGCTGCAAGTACTTGAAGAAGACCTGTAACCCAGGCCTTAGCAACCAGAGGCATTGTTATGAGTGAACAAGACGGCATGGACGACTGGGCTGCCGCAATGGCGGAACAGGCTGAATCGGAAGAGAATCAGGGCGCAGAGGACTATGTTCAGCCAGCAGAGCTGGATGAATTTACCGAAGATGCACCGATTAGCTCAGAGGAAAAACGCAAGCTGGATACCATTCTTGATATTCCGGTTACCATTTCTATGGAAGTGGGCAGAAGTCAGATAAGCATACGGAATTTACTGCAACTGAATCAGGGCTCGGTCGTCGAGTTGGATCGAGTTGCCGGAGAGCCATTAGATGTATTAGTAAATGGCACGTTGATTGCTCATGGTGAGGTAGTAGTAGTTAACGACAAATTTGGTATCCGACTCACCGATGTTATCAGTCAAATCGAGAGAATCAAAAAGCTTCGCTAAATCATTCGTTTTATCAGGGGGTTGCGCATTGCTCCCTCTGGTAATCTCATCCCGTGCGGTGGCGCAAAGTACGCAGTCCATCACCAATCCCACATCTGTACTGTCAATTTTTCTATCACTTTTGCTGGTCGTTGCGATTATCTTTGCGCTTGCTTATGTAATGCGACGATTTAATGTCACTCATGGTGGTGGTGGTCAGTTGAAAGTGGTTGCCAGCATGGTAGCCGGTGCCAAAGAGCGCATCATGGTTATTGAAGTGGGCGATGAGCAGCACATGATTGGGGTAACCAGTCATAATATTTCTCATCTGTGCAAGCTGGAAAAAAACTTAGCGTCAAATCAGCAAACCATTACCAGTGGCACTCAGTTTAAAGATAAGTTGGTTAAAGCCATGGCGGGCAAAATGAACCCATCGGTGAAGGGAGACGATAACGATGAGAAATAAACCGTTTTTAACCTGTCTGGGTGTACTGCTGATAAGCCTATTGGCAATGCCTGCGTTTGCGCAGCAGGGGATTTCCGCTGTAACCGTATCTACAAACCCGGATGGTACACAGGATTATTCGATGACGTTGCAGGCGCTGTTCATCATGACAGCGCTGAGTCTGATACCGGCGTTTATCATGATGATGACCTCATTCACCCGCATCATTGTTGTGCTGTCGATTCTGCGTCAGGCGATTGGTTTGCAGCAATCGCCGTCTAATCAGATTTTAATCGGGGTCAGTCTGTTTTTATCGTTGTTTATCATGGCGCCGGTTTTTGATCAGATTAACGAAAAGGCGTTACAGCCGTATCTTGACGAGCAGATGACCAGTAAAGAGGCTTTTGATGAAGCGAAGGAACCCATGCGAGCTTTCATGTTATCGCAAACCCGTGTCAAAGATTTAGAAACCTTTGTGCGTATTGCCGGAGATGAGGATAAGTACCAGGAGCCTTCCGAAGTGCCACTGACAATCTTAATTCCGTCGTTTGTTACCAGCGAACTGAAAACGGCGTTTCAGATAGGCTTTATGTTGTTTATCCCTTTTTTGATTATTGATTTGGTAGTGGCATCTATACTCATGGCGATGGGTATGATGATGCTATCACCCATGATTGTATCACTGCCCTTTAAGCTAATGTTATTTGTACTGGTGGATGGCTGGAACCTGATTTTTGGTACCCTGGCTACCAGCTTTGGAATGGGCGTGTAGGAGGCGATATGTCACCCGAGGTATTTGTAGAGATACTGCGTGAAGCCATGTTTATGGTTATTTTGCTGGTATCTGCCGTCATTGTTCCCAGCCTGATTGTGGGGTTAATTGTGGCAGTATTCCAGGCGGCTACATCAATCAACGAGCAAACCATGAGTTTCCTGCCACGTCTCATCGTCACATTACTGGCGTTAAGCTGGGGCGGCAACTGGCTGGTGAAAAAACTGATGGATTATTTCTATCATATGGTTGAGCAAATTCCGCAGGTTGTTGGCTGATAATGCAATACGAGCTTGGTGTTATATTCCAGTTTCTGGCTGACTTAATGTTACCGTTTATGCGAATAAGCGGCATGTTTGCAGCGATGATTGGGATTAGTGCCAAGACAATGCCGCCACCGGTCAGGGCCCTGCTCGCAGCTTTTCTTGCGCTCATCATTATGCCGGTGGTTGACCCTGTACCGATTGATAATCTGGTCGGGCTGGGCACCTTTATGGAAATTATTCGCCAGCTTCTCATCGGTGTCGCCATGGGGTTTATTTCCATGATGGTGTTGAACACCTTTGTGTTGGCAGGCCAGATTGTTGCTATGCAGACAGGGTTGGGCTTCGCTTCAATCGTTGACCCGGTGAATGGTATTAATGTGCCTGCGGTGGGTCAGTTTTATCTTATTCTGGCAACGCTATTGTTCTGGACAATGGACGGTCATTTGTCAATGATTCAGATGGTGGTGGCCAGTTTCGATGCCTTTCCCATTGGCGGTGCCTGGTTTACCGGCGAGCAATTGCGAGAGATAGCCCACTGGGGCGCGTGGATGTTTATTTCCGCCGTCACATTATCACTGGCGTCTATTGTATCGTTGCTGATCGTTAATCTGGCCTTTGGAGTCATGACAAAGGCTACGCCGCAGCTGAACATTTTCAGCATTGGTTTTTCTATAGCGCAAATCACTGGCTTACTGGTTATCTGGATCACGCTGGATAACTTTACTGCCCATTTCTCGGCGCAGTGGAACAGGGCTGAACAGTTCATGTGTGAACTGGTTCGGATTTGCCCGGGTTAGGGAGGGGAGATCGTGTCTGACGCTCAGGATAAAACAGAAGAACCCACACAGAAAAAGCTCGATGATGCCCGAAAAAAGGGCCAGCTTGCCCGATCCAAAGAATTATCCACGGCGCTGGTATTGATTGTCAGTGCTGTGATGTTTTTGCTCATGGGCGGTATTATCGCTGAAGACATTTACGTCATGACAAAACGCATGTTCACGCTGTCACGTGACGAAACTTACGATATCTCCCACATGTTTTCTGCAAGCGGTGAAGCACTGATGTCCGTGGCCTGGCCGGTATTGGTATATATGATTGTATCTATGCTGGCCGGCATTTACGGCAGTGTCGCATTGGGCGGATATAACTTCAGCTGGAAATCGGCCGCCCCGAAAGCCAATAAAATCAACCCCATTAATGGCTTTAAGCGCATGCTTGGGCCCAATGCTGTGGTGGAGTTACTCAAAGCCATTGCCAAGTTTTTAGTTATCGGCGCGATTGCGATTGGCGCACTGTTTTACTTTAGAAACGAAGCATTGCACCTTGACCGCGAGATGTATCCGCTGAACCTGTTTCATGCCATGACCATGCTGGAATGGGCTTTTTTATTTCTGACGCTGGGCATGATTCCCATTGCGATTTTCGATGTGCCGTATCAAATGCATAAGCACAACAAAGAAATGAAAATGACCAAACAGGAAGTAAAAGACGAGCACAAAAACGCAGAAGGGGATCCGCAGGTCAAAGGCCGAATCCGCCGCTTACAGTTTCAGGCTGCAGCCAACCGCATGATGCAGGATGTCCCCGAAGCTGATGTGGTGGTTACCAACCCAACCCACTATTCGGTCGCTATTAAATACGAGGAAGACGGCAACCGTGCACCGGTGGTCGTCGCCAAAGGCCAGGATGAACTGGCTATGCACATTCGTAAAATCGCTACGGCGCACGATGTTCCGCTTATTCCTTCACCCATGCTAACGCGGGCTATTTTCTACTCTACGGAAGTGAACGAGGAAGTACCCAATAAGTTATTTATGGCGGTGGCCCAGGTCTTGGCCTATGTTTATCAGCTACGCGCTTATAAAGCGGGTAAAGGTCAGCGTCCTAAGCCACTGAAAAAAGATTTACCTATTCCTGAAGAGCTTCGCCGCTGATAATCGCGAATACGATTTCTTCGTATGCGGCTGATTTGTTGCTGGTTTATCTCACAGCTTTTCTCTGTCAAAAAACGACCTCTAATTATGGCACGGTAGTTGAAATACCTGAGCTATCGCATTCTTTTAGCGTCAAAATTCTGATAGTGAGAGATTCCACGCAATGCAGTTAGCAGCTTATCTTCAGCGGTTCGATAAAAATCAGTTGCAAAAGTTCACCAGCGGTCTGGGCGCACCTATCGTTCTGTTGGCCATTATGGGCATGGTTATCCTGCCGATGCCGCCGTTCCTGCTGGACGTGCTCTTCAGTTTCAACATCGCCTTATCGCTGGTCATCATCCTGGTGGCAGTCTTCACCCAGCGTCCGATAGACTTTGGTATCTTTCCACTTGTCCTGCTTATTGCCACCGTACTCAGGCTGGCACTTAATGTTGCCTCTACCCGGGTGGTCTTATTGTACGGCCATGAAGGTGGTGATGCGGCCGGTAAGGTGATAGAAGCCTTCGGTGCCGTGGTCATTGGCGGTAATTACGCTGTTGGTGTGGTGGTATTTGCTATCTTGCTGATTATTAACTTTAAGGTAGTAACCGCTGGTGCCGGACGTATCTCAGAAGTTAATGCCCGCTTTACCCTTGACGCTATGCCCGGGAAACAGATGGCTATCGATGCGGATTTGAATGCTGGTTATATAGACCAGGATCAGGCCCGTCAACGTCGAGAGGAAATCACCGCTGAAGCCGACTTTTACGGATCTATGGACGGTGCGTCCAAGTTTGTAAAAGGGGATGCGGTAGCTGGCCTGTTTATTATGCTTATCAATATTGTCGGTGGCCTGTTCATCGGTATGATTCAGCACGATCTGACCTTTGGTAACGCTGTTGAGGTCTATACGATTCTGACCATTGGTGATGGTTTGGTCGCGCAAATTCCATCGCTGCTGTTATCTGTTGCTACTGCAATCATTGTTACCCGCGAAAACGAAACCCAGGAAATGGGCAAAGAGATACGCAGCCAGTTAGGCAATCAGCAGGCGCTGTATATTGCCTCTGCAGTACTATTTGTGATGGGTATCATTCCGGGCATGCCGCACATTGCATTTTTAGGCTTCTCGGCCATTGCCGGTGGCTATGCTTACTGGCAAACCAAACAGGCGAAAAAAGCTGAGCTGGAGCCAGCTGCAACATCATTGGCTACTGATGAGCCGCTCGAGGCGCCGGAAGCAAAAGAACTTGGCTGGGACGATGTACAGCAAGTCGATACAGTGGGTCTGGAGGTGGGCTACCGTCTGATCCCGCTGGTCGATAAATCCCAGGGGGGCGAATTGCTGACCCGTATCAAAGGTGTACGTAAAAAGCTGTCGCAGGAGCTGGGCTTTTTGATTCCCCCTGTGCACATTCGCGATAATCTGGATCTGGACCCCAACGCCTATACGATTGCCATGTTAGGCGTGACAATTGGCGATGCGCAGATCAGTCATGATGAAGAACTGGCAATTAACCCGGGGCAGGTGTTCGGTAATCTGGAAGGACGGACGACTCAGGACCCGGCTTTCGGTCTGGATGCGGTATGGATTAAGCCTAGCCAGCGTGAGCACGCGCAAACACTAGGCTATACCGTTGTCGATGCCGCCACTGTTGTTGCCACGCATTTATCACAGCTACTTACCAATAATGCATATCAGTTACTGGGCCATGAAGAGGTGCAGCAGTTACTGGATATGCTGGCCAAATCAAATCCAAAACTTGTGGAAGGACTGGTTCCGGATATTTTACCGCTCAGTACAGTGGTTAAAGTCTTGCAGACACTGCTTTTTGAGGGCGTGCCTATCCGCGATATGCGTACGATTGTTCAGACATTGAGTGAATACGGCACTAAGAGCCAGGATCCTGATGTGCTGGTGTCTGCCGTACGTATTTCACTCAAGCGACTTATCGCCCAGGAGATTTGTCAGGGCACCGCCGAAATCCCCGTCATAACTCTGGCGCCAGAGTTGGAACAGATGTTGCACCAGTCATTACAGGCAGGCGGAGAAGATGGCGCAGGCATCGAACCAGGTCTTGCTGACAGGCTACAAAAATCATTACAACAAGCCAGTCAGCAGCAGGAATTAGCCGGTGAACCAGCGGTACTGCTGACATCGGGAATGCTAAGACCCGTGCTATCCCGCTTCTTTAAATATTCTGTCAATGGCCTGAACGTCCTGTCATATCAGGAAGTGCCGGATGACAAACAAATAAGAATTGTCAGTTCAGTGGGTCAATAATCTGACACACGGCTTGTAAAGAGGTTGCAATGAAAATCAGACGTTTTTTTGGCAAAGACATGCGCGAAGCGATGAATGCAGTGAAAGCTGAACTGGGCAGTGATGCGGTAATCATGTCAAACCGCAAGGTTGCTGATGGCATCGAGCTGGTAGCAGCCTACGATAAAGAACCGGAAGTGAACCTGCAGGCTAAGCGTCCGGCTGCATCACAAAAGCAATCAGCAGCGGGTAAAGCTGTACCAAGCCTGAGCGAGATTATTGGCGATGATGGCCCTGATAGCCTGCGCGCATTGCTGGAAAAACAGGTCGAAAAAGCGCAGCGTCAGGCACCGGCGCACCCGGTGTCAGAATCTATCAATGCTGCAGCGCAAGCTCCTTCGCGGCCAGCACAAGCTCCTTCACGGCCAGCACCCAGCGCACGCGCAGAACAGCCTGCCCCGCGCGGTCACAATATTAATTATTTTGAAGATGATCATGAGCTGGATCTGGAACGTCCGGTAGCACACAGCGATACAGCTACACAGTTCACAGGTCAGTCCGCGTCTGATGCACAAACCAGCCAGAGTGATCTGGATGCAATCAAAGAAGAATTGGCATCGCTGCGCAACGTGCTGCAGTTTCAGGTGGCCGGGCTGATGAATGATAAGCAGCAGCGTCAAAGCCCGACGCATTGCTACCTTACCCGTTGTCTTGAAGGGATGGGCCTGAGCTATTCACTGGCAGAGCAACTGGTTAACTACACGCCTAAAGAATATAACGAGCGTGAAGCGTGGGTATACCTACTCAACCTTTTGGCTAATCGTCTTCATGTATCAGGTAATGATATTCTGCAACAAACCGGTGTGGTTGCGCTGGTGGGACCCACCGGTACAGGCAAAACGACTACGGTGGCGAAACTGGCAGCCCGCTATGCACAGAAATACGGCGCAGATGAAGTGGCGATGATTACCATTGATACTTATCGGATTGCAGCGTATGAGCAGCTGGCAACGTACGGCAAAATCATCGGCTGTACAGTGCGTAAGGCGCAGTCCAGCGAAGAGTTGGCAGAGCTGTTGTTTCAGTTACGTCACAAGCGTATGGTGCTTATTGATACAGCAGGATTCAGCCAGCGTGATAGCCGGTTAATTAAGCAGTTATCGAAGTTTGACAATGGTCAGATGCAACCGGTGAGAAAGTACCTTGTTGCGCAAGCTAATACGCAATATCCGGCGCTGCAACGTATAATCAACGCGTTTGATGGCGTGAAACTGGATGGCTGTATTTTCACGAAGCTGGACGAATGTTATAGCCTGGGTGAGGTGCTTAGCGTAGCAATCGAACATGCGTTGCCGGTGAGTTATGTCACTGATGGTCAGCAGGTTCCTGAAGATATTAAGGTGGCGGATGCAAAATCTCTGGTATCAGCCGCTGCAAAGCTTTATAAAAAGTACGGTTTGAATCATACTAACGGCAATCACCTTCAAAATTCAGCACAGGCAGTATGATTGAAGATCAAGCGAGTAGCTTACGAAAGATGAATCAGTCACGGTTAATCAAAGTTATCGCCGTAACCGGCGGTAAAGGCGGGGTAGGTAAGACTAACATCACCCTTAATACCGCCATCTCTATGGCCAAGCAGGGCAAGCGTGTAATGGTGCTTGATGCTGACCTGGGGCTGGCGAATGTGGATGTTATGCTCGGCTTACGTGTAGAGAAAAATCTCGCGCACGTTTTATCGGGTGAATGCACGCTGGACGAAGTGTTGGTGACAGGCCCACATGGTATAAAAATAGCGCCGGCTACGTCAGGCACACAATCCATGGCGGAGCTCACTCCTACCGAACATGCCGGTCTTATTCGTGCATTCAGCGAGTTGCGTACACAGATAGACGTGTTGATAGTAGATACCGCCGCAGGCATATCTGATATGGTGCTAAGTTTCTCCAAAGCATCGCAGGATATTATGGTAGTGGTGTGTGATGAACCCACCTCACTGACGGATGCCTACGCACTGATAAAAATTCTGAATCGCGAGCACGGTGTGTTCCGCTTCAAAATTGTGGCTAATATGGTCAGGGATGCCAGAGAAGGACAGGAGCTTTTCAGTAAGTTATCCAAAGTCACTGGTCGTTTTTTAGATGTTGCACTAGAGTTAGTCGCAACCATTCCTTTCGATGAAAATATTCGTCGCGCAGTACGAAAACAAACTGCAATTGTGGATGCATTCCCAGGTTCTCCTGCAGCGGTTGCCATTTCTCGACTGGCAAACAATGCAGCGAACTGGCCGATACCTAATCAGCCGGGCGGGCACCTGGAGTTTTTCATTGAACAGTTAATTTCTCAAAAAGCAACGGGAACGCAACGTTGAATAGCAAAGCGGCTGCTTACTCACAGCAAATCGATAAATCTCAGCTTGTCGAAAGACACGCTTCTCTGGTCAAACGTATCGCCCATCATTTGATGGCGCGACTACCTGCAAGTGTGCTGGTAGATGATTTGATTCAAGCCGGGATGATAGGTTTGCTGGAAGCTGCACGAAATTTTGACGGTTCAAAAGGTGCCAGTTTCGAAACCTTCGCCGGTATCCGTATTCGTGGGGCGATGCTTGATGAAATACGTAAAGGCGACTGGACACCGCGCTCTGTACATAAAAATGGCAGAGCGATAACCGATGCAATTAAGGAGGTTGAACGGGAAACCGGTCGCGATGCCCGGGATACCGAAATTGCAGAAAAACTGAATGTCGATATTGATACCTACCATCAGATGCTTAATGAAGTAAATGCGGGCAAGCTGGTGGGGATCGAAGATTTAGGGGTGTCGGAAGATGTTATCACCGCACCGACTAACCAGGGCAACGATTTGCCTTTAGAAGATTTAATGCAGGGGGCGTTTCAAAAGGCCCTTGCACAGGCAATCACTACATTGCCTGAGCGTGAAGCAATTGTGTTGTCGTTATACTATGATGAAGAGTTGAATTTACGCGAAATTGGTGAAGTGCTCGATGTCAGTGAATCACGGGTCAGCCAGATTCACAGTCAGGCCATGTTAAAATTAAAAGCTAAAATGCAATCGTGGCGTGCCGATAACTAAGCACAATGAATAACGATTAATAATAATTTACTAGTCCCCAGTGGAGGCCATTTTGGACAAAAATATGAAAATTCTTGTGGTAGATGATTTCTCTACTATGAGACGAATCATAAAGAATTTGCTTAAGGACTTGGGGTTTTCCAACATTCAGGAAGCCGATGACGGAAGCACGGCGCTGCCGATGTTACAGCAGGGCGACTTTGACTTTGTCGTGACCGACTGGAACATGCCAGGTATGCAGGGGATTGACTTGCTACGCAATATCCGCGCAGACGAGAAGTTAAAACACTTGCCAGTGTTGATGGTGACGGCAGAAGCGAAAAAAGAACAGATCGTTGCAGCAGCACAGGCTGGTGTAAATGGTTATGTTGTGAAGCCTTTCACCGCAGCAACGCTTAAAGAAAAGCTCGACAAAATTTTCGAACGTTTAGGTTGATCCAGGCGATCTCAGGTTTTAAGAGGAAAACTGGATGACAACGAATGTCAATGTTCCTATTTCATTAGAAGAGGCGCGCCAGCTTGTAACGTATCTGGAGCAGGGGGATAACGACTCTGCACATGCGTTGCTTGAAGCGGTCTCAATGAAAGAGTCAATTGAGTTATTTGCTGAAGTCGGCAAGCTCACCCGCCAGTTACACGATGCACTAAACAATTTTCAGCTGGATGAGCGCATAGTTGGTCTGGCCAACGATGATATCCCGGATGCACAAACGCGTCTGACCTATGTTATCGAAGAAACCGAGAAAGCGGCTAACACAACGATGGATGCTGTCGAGGCCAGTATGCCTATTGCTGAATCGTTGTCTCAGCGCATCGATACCATCATGCCTGAGTGGAAAAAGCTCATGACGCGGCAGATAGAGCTGGGTGAATTTAAAGCTTTGTGCGGTGATTTGGACAAACTGCTCAATGATGCCTCGTCAGAATCAGATCGCTTAACGGCCTTGCTCACTGAAGTACTTATGGCGCAGGGGTATCAGGATTTGACCGGACAGGTCATCCGCCGGGTGATAGAACTGGTTAAAGAAGTCGAAGATAGTCTGGTTAATATGCTTACCATGTTCGGTGATGCCGAAGGTGACACACCAGCTCCACAGACGCAGAAAAAAGAAAGTGGCAAAGTCGACGCTGAAGGGCCCATTATGAATGCCGAGGAACGCGACGACGTTGTAAAAGGTCAGGACGATGTTGACGACCTTTTGTCTAGCTTAGGTTTTTAAGGAGTGCGGGCTGATGTCATTTGATCTTGATGAAGATATTTTACAGGACTTTCTCGTAGAAGCCGGAGAAATACTCGAACAGCTTCAGGAGCAGTTGGTTGACCTGGAAAATCACCCGGAAGATGGCGACTTATTAAATGCTATATTCCGCGGTTATCATACGGTAAAAGGTGGTGCCGGCTTTTTGTCGCTCACCGAACTCGTTGAGATTTGCCATGGCGCCGAGAATGTCTTCGACGTAATGCGAAACGGACAGCGGACATTAACTCCGGAGTTAATGGATACTATTTTGCAGGCCACAGATGTCGTGGTCGCGATGTTCGAAAAAGTCAAAGCCCGCGAACCCCTTGAACCTGCCGATCCTGCGCTGGTAGATGTACTTCATAAACTCAGTCATCCCGAATCGCCAGATGAAAATATCTTCGGTGAGGGTATCACCGCAGGCCATCAGCCTAATGCGCAGGTCAATATGGATGATGAGCCGCAGTTAGTTGTCGAAGAAACCCCACAGGCACCAGAAGTAAGTGCCATGTCGCCTGCAAATGGCGAAGGCGGTATCGACGAAATCAGTGAAGATGAATTTGAAAAGCTGCTGGATGAGCTCCACGGTGGCGGCGCGCCGGGTCGTCCGGCTACGCCAGAAAATGCTGCCGCCAGCACTGAAAACAAACCTGTCGCAGAAACAGCCGCGCCGGCTGGTGGTGACGATATTACCGATGATGAGTTTGAAGCCTTACTGGATGAGCTTCATGGCAAAGGGCAATTCAGCGCTGCCAAAGGCGATGAAACCGCGCCTGAGCCAGCCAAAACCAGCGCCAGTGCATCTGGCGGTGATGATGAAATCACAGATGATGAATTTGAGGCGCTGCTTGATCAATTACACGGTAAAGGACAGGGCCCATCTGTAAAAGATGAACAGGCCGCGACTTCTGAGAAAACCAGTTCAGAAAAGCCACGTGTTAAAGTTGATGTTGAGGCAACCCAGGCCGTAAGTCAGGCGCGTCAGCAACAGGAGCAGGCGTCACAGCCTCCTAAAAATAAGCCAGAGCCTGCTGGCAAGCCCAGCGCAGCACCTGCGCCCAAAAAAGATGACAAGAAGCCTGCCGCTGCGCCACCTCCGGCAGAAACCACAGTACGGGTAGATACAAAGCGTCTTGATCAGATTATGAATATGGTCGGGGAGCTGGTACTGGTACGAAACCGGCTGTTGAGTCTGGGTATTAACACCAGTGATGAGGCGATGTCTAAAGCCATTGCGAACCTGGATGTGGTTACTGGCGACCTGCAGGGCGCCGTTATGAAGACCCGGATGCAGCCGATTAAGAAAGTGTTCGGACGCTTCCCGCGGGTTGTGCGTGATTTGGCGCGCAGCCTGAAAAAAGAGATTACGCTGGAACTGGAAGGCGAAGATACTGATCTGGATAAAAATCTGGTCGAGGCGCTTGCCGATCCGCTTGTTCACTTGGTTCGAAACTCTGTCGACCACGGTATTGAAATGCCTGATGAGCGTCAGGAAAACGGCAAAGCCCGGATGGGAACCGTTCGGCTGTCAGCGTCTCAGGAAGGCGATCATATCCTGTTGACCATCGAAGATGATGGTAAAGGCATGGACCCTGAAAAGCTCAAAGATATCGCTATCAGTCGTGGCGTTCTGGATGCTGATGCAGCCGCTCGCATGTCAGATGTTGAGGCGTTCAATCTAATCTTTGCGCCGGGCTTCTCCACGAAAACAGAAATCAGTGATATATCCGGTCGTGGCGTAGGCATGGACGTGGTGAAAACCAAAATCACGCAGCTTAACGGTACTATCAATATCGACTCTCAACTGGGCAAAGGCACTCGGCTGGATATTAAAGTACCCCTGACCCTGGCTATTCTTCCTACATTGATGATTATTGTTGGCAAACAAACATTTGCGCTTCCTTTGGGCGCAGTTAGCGAAATCATCAATATGGACATCAAGAAAACCAATACTGTAGACGGGCAATTGACCATGATTGTGCGTTCTAAAGCTATCCCGCTTTTCTTCCTTGGCGACTGGCTGATTCGTGGTGGCAAAGCCGTTAACCGTGAAAAAGGTCACGTTGTGGTAGTGCAGATAGGGACGCAGCAGGTTGGTTTTGTGGTCGATGCGTTAATCGGTCAGGAAGAAGTTGTTATTAAGCCGCTGGATGCTCTTTTACAAGGCACGCCTGGTATGGCAGGGGCAACGATTACCTCCGATGGTGGTATTGCACTGATTCTGGACATTCCTGGCCTGCTCAAGCGCTATGCCCGTAAAGGCTAACCGGTAAAACCCTTTTCCAAGGATTTAAGTATTTCATGGCTTTCAAAGTTCTGGTGGTAGACGACTCAACATTCTACCGCCGACGTGTTCGAGACATTTTAAACGCAGACCGCGAACTGGAAGTGGTCGGAGAAGCCCGGAACGGTCAGGAAGCAGTCGATATGCTTGGACGCATATCGGTAGACGTTATCACCATGGATGTTGAGATGCCGGTGATGGATGGTATCAGCGCTGTAAAAGCGATAATGAACCAGCGGCCTGTTCCTATCCTTATGTTTTCTTCGCTTACCCATCAGGGCGCGCAGGCGACGCTGGATGCGCTGGAGGCCGGTGCGCTGGACTTCCTGCCTAAAAAGTTCGAGGAAATCGCCTCAGAACGTCAACAGGCAGCGGGCGTATTGCGCACCAAGGTCAGACTGCTGGCCCGGCGTGGAACGGGCATGCGTCGGCCCGCAATGAGTAGCAGTAATACTGCGGGTATGCCATCCATGCCCCGAAACGCACCTAAATCGACTTTCTTGCGTTCCTCATCGGTATTAACCGGTCAAAAGGATGCTGCTGTTATTCCATCGGTATCCTCTGTTACTCGCTCGGGTAAAAGTTATCAATGCCTGGCGGTGGGAGCCTCTACCGGTGGGCCCGTTGCGTTACAAAAATTACTTACCCCTTTACCTGCAGATTTCCCTTATCCTATTTTGCTGGTCCAGCATATGCCGGGAACATTTACTGCAGCGTTTGCGCAGCGTCTTGATAATCAGTGTGCAATTAATGTTAAAGAAGCATGCTCGGGTGATATTTTGCAGCCAGGTTGTGCTTATCTGGCACCCGGCGGTAAACAGATGCTTGTGCAAAGACGTCAGACGGGCGTTTCGCTGCAGGTAGTGGAATTTGATGATAGTGCACTGACTTACAAGCCCAGCGTTGATGTGACCTTTGAAAGTGTCGCACAGGCTTTTGGTGGCGATGTCATGGGCGTTATTCTCACCGGTATGGGCGCGGATGGTAAGGAAGGCAGCGCGACGCTTAAGCAAAAAGGGGCAAGTATCTGGGCGCAGGATCAGGCGTCATGCGTTGTATACGGTATGCCCCAGGCTGTAGCTAAAGCGAATATTGCGCATAAGAGCATCAGCATCGACGATATGGCTGGGTGTATTCTCAGCGAAATGATGCCGGTAGCGTAGGGGAAAGCGTGAGAACCTGGACGATTGCCAATCAGAAAGGTGGCGTGGGCAAAACTACCACGACAGTCACTCTGGGCGGCCTGCTCGCTCAGCAGGGAAAGCAGGTGCTACTTATTGATACCGACCCCCATGCATCCCTTAGCTATTACTTTGGCGTGGATGCCGATACGCTTACCAGTTCGGTTTACGATATTTTTGTTAATAAAGCCACCATCGATGCCGATACAGTGCTTAACTGTCTGTGTCCGACAAAGGTCGACGGGCTTTATCTATTGCCAGCGTCTATGGCTCTGGCAACGTTGGACCGTCAGATGGGTAGCGAGCCGGGGATGGGGCTGATACTCAAAAAAGCACTGGCCACAGTAAGTCAAAAGTTCGACTTTGCGCTTATTGATTGTCCGCCGGTATTAGGTGTTTTGATGGTTAATGCGCTGGCAGCGTGTGACAAAGTGCTGGTACCGGTACAAACAGAGTTTCTGGCTCTCAAAGGGTTGGACAGAATGATGAAAACATTGAAAATCATGGGACGCTCGCTGGATAAGCAGTTTGATACCCTGATTGTTCCAACTATGTTCGACCGGCGCACAAATGCTGCGATTAAAGCGCAGGCGCGGTTAATGACAGATTACAAACAGGATGTGTGGCAAGGCATGATCCCGGTGGACACCCGTTTTCGCGACGCCAGCCTGGCACAGCTTCCTGCATCCGTTGCTTTCCCCAAGACCCGGGGAGTGCATGCGTATCAACAGTTACTGGAAAGACTTTCGGTGAGTAAAGCTCATGGCTGAAAATAATACAGTTTCACAGGATGAGGTTATGCAGGACTATCTTGATAGTCTGCTTAAAGAGCCGGCACCTGTAGATCCTGTTAGTCAGACAACAGCAAGACTGCTGGAAAAAGCCTCTGAGCAGTTCCTTGATGATGAGGCTACCACAGAGCAGTTTGAGCAGGTGGTGGTAGACGCTGAATCAGAAGATGCAGTAGTGTCTGAAGACACTACACCAGTAATAGAGCAGTCTGAAGAAGCGTCTGCAGACGTCCAGGTTGTCAGCGATCCGGCAACATCCGCGATGGCGCTGAAAGATCAGCTTGAGGAGTCGTTCCAGGCGTTATTTTTTGAAGTGGCCGGTCTGACCCTGGCGGTACCTCTGATAACCCTTGGTGGTATTCACAACTTGGAGAAGGTTGGGCCGCTGTTTGGTAAACCCGATTGGTTTAAGGGCGTCATGCTGCACCGGGAACAAAAAATCAACGTTGTGGATACCGCAATGTGGGTTATGCCGGAAAAATACGATCAAAATCTGTCAGAGGCACTAAACTATCAATATTTGATAATGCTGGGTGACAGCCTGTGGGGACTGGCCAGCGATAAACTGGTCAACACGGTGACCTTATCAAAAGATGAAGTGAAGTGGCGCGAATCCAACTCCAAGCGTCCTTGGCTGGCAGGAATGGTAAAAGAAAGAATGTGTGCGTTAGTTGATGTAAACCAGCTAATATTAATGCTAAACAATGGCTTAGGCAGTCAGGATTAATCGCCTTAGCAATCGGAGCCAGGTTAATGAGTGAAGAAAGAGCAACCAATAATACACCAGATAGTAACGACCAGGTATTACAGTGGGTGACTTTCCGTTTAGGTGACGAGACCTACGGTATCAATGTAATGCAGGTACAGGAAGTATTACGCTATACGGAAATAGCGCCGGTTCCGGGCGCGCCTGATTATGTGCTGGGTATCATCAATTTGCGCGGTAACGTTGTAACGGTTATTGATACGCGCTCGCGCTTTGGTTTACCCGGCTCAGAAACGACTGACAACACGCGTATTGTGATCATCGAATCCGATGAACAGGTCGTGGGTATTCTGGTCGACAGCGTTGCCGAAGTGGTTTATCTGAAAACATCAGAAATAGACAGCGCGCCGAATGTTGGTACAGAAGAAAGTGCCAAGTTTATCCAGGGTGTAAGCAACCGTGACGGCGAATTATTGATACTGGTAGATCTGAATAAGCTGCTCAGTGACGATGAATGGGATGAGTTAGCTAACCTGTAACGTCAATCGTTTTGCAAAAGCAGGCCAGCGGGCCTGCTTTTTTATTGCTATCAAACAGCATCACTTGCTAATCTGTTGATCTAAAAGATAATGCGGTATTTTCTATGAATGCATCACAATTTTCTGTACTTGCGCTGGCCATCGCTGCCATTGCACTGGTATTGCTTGTGGCATTCTGTATTCAATCTTTTCAGTACCGTAAGCGCACCGAGCAAACACTGGAGACACTCAGGCAACAGGTGGCATCAGTAAGCGCCCAGTCCAAAGATGTAGGGCATCAGGTAGAAGAGCAACAAAACCGCTCCTTGGTGCAAAGTAAGCATATCCAGCAATTACAGGAAGAAATCACCGGGTTTAATAACCAGATCCGCGAAGTAAAACTGCAGGACCCGTCTATGCGCATGTATCAGCGCGCTGCAGAACTGGTCAAACAGGGCGCCTCACTAGAAGAAGTAATGGAGTCATGTGATATTCCAAGAGCGGAAGCAGAGCTCATCGTTACTATTCACAAAAAATAAATCGGAAGTCTCACTATTATCCAGAGGTACTGAAACTGGAAGGACGGTGAGGGCTCAGACTAAATCAAACGACCCATTAGTAGAGGGCTGCTAAAGACAAAAAGCAGACCTTCAAAACCCGCAGCGCGGGCAAAATTGAAGTGCAGCGGAAATTTTGTGCCTGCGCTTGTTACATTTTTCTATGTGGGACAGCCATATGTACCTCCATATGGCTCATTTTCATTACGTTGAGCTTATCTGTTTTGTACTTTTCTTTGAGATAGCTCAATACTTCATTTGGTTTGCTACGATCAACCTCGCCTTGGACTACAAAAGCACAACCTTCCTTTTCTTCATATATAGGGTCTCTGACACCTACTGGCATAGATTGCACTAAAAGAGACGCTTTGAAAGACTCATACCGAGGTGAATGGTTGTTTACACAGAGAGTAGCCTCACCTTTACGGCCAGTGACCATTACAGCGTCTATTGAATCCCTATATTTAAAGAACTGACTAAAGCCGAAGTAATAGCAAGTTCCCGCAAAAGCCTCACCGGAGCTAAAGTCTACAACCGTTTCACTACCATAAAGCCCAGCAATTATTTGCTCTAGTGTGGCGTCGTAAGCTAACCCTGTACAGTGAACCCAAACTACTCTGAAAGTTGAATCGTCAGTAACGTGTGCTTTGATTTGCCTGCGGCCGTCTCGCACTACATTTTGAAGTACACTTTTTGTAGCGAGAGCTTCAGAAATTTCGAAAATTTCACCTCTCGAAAATGCTTCCTCTCTTGCTTCACCAAGCTCTGGATTTGCCTCTTTCTCTTTGACTTCTATCAAATATTCGTTAATGCCGTCGGACACAAGGAAGTCCGGCGTTCGCTTGTCCGACTCAGGGATTTTCTCGACCTGGAGATTAAAGTGCTCTTCCAATGTTCGCTTTACTAAAGTTTCAGTGTCCATCAGTACCTTTCGAAAAGTAACGCTGCCATAATTTGCAGTTTTGGATTGGGGGCATTTGTACTATTTTAAAGCACAAAAGACGTAGCGGAAAAACTGTCAATTGATGGCCCTGTTAGTGTTTTATATTTGGTCTAATTCAACCTTCATTTGTTTACGAATATTGTCGCGAATTGAAACAATCTCTCGGCCTTGTTCTTCGGCTCTTGCCTGAAGTGGTGATAATATCGTCTGATCAGCCCAGAACTCGGGGCTTGCCATCATCCTCAACATTTCTTGCGCTGTATTTGTTGCTTCGCCAACATTAGCTGTCAATTGATCCAGAAGACCATCTAAAACTGATGATGAAATCAGGCGAATGCTATTTGTTTCCGTTGTGAGCTTTAAATGCTCTTGGTGTAGCTCACCAAATAAAGCCATCATGCCTTGGTTAAACTCAGCAATAGCTTCATTTTGGGTTGATTCATCATCAACCAAATAGTTTTCCATAAACTTCGAATGAATCGGGCCAAATCGCTCTAAGAAAATCTCATTGCTTTTGGCGTGAAATTCGTCGAGTAAGGTAAAGAGTTTTGCGAATTGGTTCTTCTTCTCACCATACTTGTGTTTTCTTAATTCAACATCAAGAACATTATTTTTCTTGAGTTCTTCGATTTCTTTCGTGTATTTGACCTGAACTTGCTGCTTTTGCTCCTCTAAGTTTTCAATATCTTCTTTTAAGGCACGATTTTTACCTTTTTCTTTTCCATAAGCAGCAAAGTAACCTGCCGCAATTCCGATTAAAAAAGATATTAATCCAACTATGTATTCCATTCGATTCTCTATTTCATGTGAACAATAACGCCGGGTTCACCGGCTTGTCCGGCACAACGCTTTGTTAGAGCTTTTTACTGAGACTTCATAGTAGCACCCGCTCCCCCTTAAAAACTATATGCTGAGTTTGCGTGGGAAAGAAAATAGAATGTCCGCTTCACGTACACAGCTGCCGTCCGCAGGATGAAACACCATCGGCAGCAACCGGCACTTTAACGAAGTTGAACTCAAGACAAGGAGCAAACGCTCAACACCCGAAGATGGAGCAATTACACGTAAACTAATATACGGAGCGAAGTTCGTTATTTGGTAGCATTAGTTTGTCTCCCATCAAGTCGAAATGTGGCCATGAGTGGATTATGATCTGAGGTCATCACCGCTTCAGTAAAGCTACTCTCACGCCGCAACCCTCTCGCCCAGATATAGTCCAACGGCAGCCCGAAAAACCTGACTCGTTTATCCACCGGGAATGACACTTCCCGCAATCCAGCACCGCTCATCAGTTTTTTCATCTTCTTAAGTCGTCCGTTGCGCCAGGTATTGAAGTCTCCGACAACCACAGCGGGTCCGTTTACAGCACGGAGCAGTTGGTTAATCTGGGTTAATTGACGCTCAAAATCAGACAGTCCAAAACTAAAGTTCACTGCATGCAAATTGACCACCAACAAGCCATGGGCTCGACCCGGTATAGCAAACAACGCAGCTCCTGTAGCCTTGGGACTGCCAAGCCACGGCTCCAGGATCTGAAGCCGGCATACAATATCAGGCGCAACGCCACTGAACATCAGCAGGCCACTGCGAAAGGCCTCTGTGCTGTACCCCGGCGCAAACGACCAGAACAGCTGGCCTGTTTGCGTATCATGCATTTTCGGAGTAAGTAATGCTTCCTGCAGCAGTACAAGCTGTCGCCCTGTGCCCAGCCTTTTGAGATCGGCTAGCCACCCTTCATCTGCGCCTTTTTGTACGTTCCAGCTCAGTATGCTGAGAGTATTGCCAGGGAGCAGCAGTGCCGGCTTCTGGGGGGATTCGGCGATCGTAAAGGATTGCATTGCCTGAATACAGTTGGGTAGGTTGCCGTACATCGCACCATCATGATTGGTGTATTCAACCTGTGAACCGGAATCACCAACCGCCGCGTTCGTGACAAATTGCGCCGTCAGACAAACCACTACAGACATGCTGCTTCGCAGGCAGTCTCGCCAGGTGCGCAGCAACGCTGAAAAGAGATAAAGAGCGATTTGGGTCATTTTCTAACTATAGCTGGTAATACCTGAAAAAATTGTCAGCCAGATAAAATCTCTGATTTCACTTATGTCCGAGTAATATAGGATAACCACACTCTATCATTCTAGACCGGTGATTTCGGTAACCATATAGAGCACCGGTGTTCCTGTTTCCTCAATAAAAGCATAACTCGATGACCACGTTCATCGCTTAACAGCATCATGAAACGCCCTGTTATCATTGATAATCAGATGGTGCGACCTTGCCCAATTGCTTTTGCTAGAACGCATAGAGAGCCTCGACACGGGCAGGGATTCGCTCGTTGGAGACGCTGCTTGGGCTACTCTCCCGAACAGATATGTAAATTGAATAGCCAGGGAAAAAAGCTAAAAGCTTGAACTACCAGTTTCCAATCAGCGTTCCCAAATTTACTATCATTACCCAAACAGAACCACCATCTCTCACAATCACAGAAAACGTTTAGACGTCTAGACGTAAATGTGTTGACATCTTCTGTCATGTCGCCACAATGATCGAATCAGGATAAGTGTGGAGCCAGCATGCCAATCAGAATACCCGAACAACTTCCGGCACAGGATGTCTTGCTGGGAGAAAATATTTTCACCATGGACAGCCTGCGAGCTTCGCATCAGGATATTCGTCCGCTGGAAGTCGGTATCCTGAATCTGATGCCGAATAAAATTGAAACGGAAGTGCAACTGTTAAGGCTACTGTCCAATACACCGCTGCAGATTAATGTCGATTTAATTCGTATTGATAATCAGGCACCCAAGAATACGCCGCAGTCCCATATGGATGCGTTTTATCATGAGTTTTCTCAGGTGGCGCACAAAAAATATGATGGGCTGATGGTAACGGGGGCCCCACTTGCACATTTGGATTACGAGCAGGTGAAGTATTGGTCTAACATGCAGGCGATCTTCGACTGGGCAGAAAAAAATGTGCAATCTACGCTGTATCTTTGCTGGGCAGCGCATGCGGCTATGTTTCATCACTATGGGGTAAACCGTCATTTGCGGGCAGAAAAAATATCGGGCGTGTTCGAACATCAGGTCCTGGACCAACACAATGAACTGCTACGAGGGTTTGACCCGGTGTTTTTTGCACCACACTCTCGTTTTGGTCATATTGAATCGGCCCAATATAGTGGGGTAGATGGACTGAGCGTTCTTGCTGAATCATCTGATGCCGGGGCGTATATTGCTGCCAGTGATGACAAGCGTAAAGTATTTGTAACCGGACACCCGGAGTACGATCCGGAAACGCTGCACGAAGAATTTCAGCGCGACACCGATGCCGGCCTTTCGCCTGTCGTTCCTGTGAATTACTATCCGCAGGACGACCCTTCGCAGTCACCGTTGGTGCGGTGGCGCTCCCACGGCAGCCTGTTATTTACCAACTGGCTGAATTATCACGTTTATCAGACCACACCGTATGATTTAAACTCACTGTCAGGCAGTGATTCACCAAGTAACGAGGATTAGTGTGACCAGTAATCGTTTTGACCAACTCTCAAACGCAGCGCAAGAGCGGATTCTTGTATTAGATGGCGCAATGGGAACGATGATTCAGCAGCATAAACTGGATGAGTCACATTATCGGGGTGAGCAGTATGCAGACTGGCCCAGCGAGCTTAAAGGTAACAACGATTTGTTGTCGGTAACCCAACCTGACCTGGTTTATCAGATTCACTGTGATTACCTGGCGGCCGGTGCTGATATTATTGAGACAAATACATTTAATGCCACTCCCATTGCGATGGCCGATTATGGTATGCAGGCAGAGTCGCGACTGATTAATATTGAGTCTGCGAAAATTGCACGCCGGGCCGCTGATGACTTTACCCGGCAGACACCTGATAAACCGCGTTTTGTGGCAGGTGTGTTAGGGCCTACAAACCGCACGGCCTCCATTTCACCGGATGTTAACGATCCCGGCAAGCGCAATGTGACTTTCGATCAGCTTGTGGCAGCATACACCGAATCGTGCGAGGCACTGATTGAAGGCGGCGTTGATATTATTATGCTGGAAACAATATTCGACACGCTCAACGCCAAAGCAGCGGCATTTGCCGTGCAGGGTGTGTTCGACAGGCTCGGTGAGCGGCTACCGGTTATGGTGTCAGGTACCATCACCGACGCATCGGGCAGGACATTATCAGGCCAGACGGCTGAAGCCTTTTACTATTCCCTGCGTCATATCGAACCGTTCTCCTTTGGGCTGAACTGTGCATTAGGCCCAGATTTATTACGTCAGTATGTGGCTGAAATCGCGGCGATTTCAGAATGTCTGGTGTCTGCGCATCCAAACGCTGGCTTGCCGAATGAGTTTGGTGAATATGATCTTGAAGCTGACCAGATGGCTGCGCACATTCAGGAATGGGCGTCGTCCGGGCTGGTCAATATTGTCGGCGGCTGTTGCGGCAGCACGCCGGAACATATTCAGGCGCTAGCAAATGCCGTAGCGGCGCTTCCGCCACGCGACGTTCCCCGGTTTGACGTGAAAATGCGTTTGTCCGGTCTTGAACCATTTGTCCATTAGGGGGAATTGTGACAGCAGAATTTTCTACATTTATTAATATCGGCGAGCGAACTAACGTTACCGGCTCAGCCCGCTTCAAGCGCCTGATTATGGACGGCGAGTATGAAACGGCACTGGATGTTGCGCGTCAGCAGGTGGAAAACGGCGCGCAGATTATCGATGTGAACATGGATGAAGCCATGTTGGATTCGGTGGAAGCAATGACCACATTTCTGAACTTAATCGCCTCAGAGCCTGACATCAGCCGCGTGCCCATTATGATTGACTCATCTAAATGGGAAGTTATTGAGGCCGGCCTTAAGTGCGTGCAGGGTAAGGCTATTGTTAACTCAATCAGTATCAAAGAAGGTGAGGAACAATTTATTCATCAGGCCACGCTGATAAAGCGCTATGGCGCAGCCACAGTAGTAATGGCATTTGATGAAAAAGGGCAGGCTGACACACAGGCCCGTAAGGTCGAAATTTGTCAGCGCAGCTATAAAATCCTGACTGAAAAAGTAGGCTTTGCACCGGAAGACATTATTTTTGACCCGAACATTTTTGCGGTCGCTACGGGCATTGAAGAGCATAACAATTACGCTGTGGATTTTATCGAAGCCACGCGCGAAATTCGTAAGACATGTCCGCACTCGCATATTTCCGGCGGCCTTTCCAATATCTCGTTTTCATTTCGTGGTAATAATCCGGTGCGTGAAGCCATGCACTCAGTGTTTTTGTATCACGCTATCCGGGCCGGGATGGATATGGGCATCGTTAACGCAGGGCAGTTGGAAGTTTACGACGAGATTCCGGATGAGCTACGCGAAGCCGTTGAAGACGTCATATTAAACCGGCGTGACGATGCTACCGAACGACTGCTGGACATCGCGCCCAATTATCAGGGAGACGGTAAAGCGGCGGCCAAGGAAGATTTATCCTGGCGTGAGGCGTCCGTGAATAAACGTCTGGAACACGCGCTGGTAAAAGGTATTACCGATTACATCATTGATGACACCGAGGAGGCACGCCAGCAGGCTGAACGACCTTTGCATGTTATTGAAGGGCCGTTGATGGATGGCATGAACGTGGTCGGAGACCTGTTTGGTGAGGGGAAGATGTTCTTACCGCAGGTGGTGAAATCGGCACGCGTTATGAAAAAAGCGGTAGCGCATCTGCAGCCTTATATCGAAGCGGAAAAGAGCGACGATAATAAAAGTGCCGGCAAAATATTGCTGGCTACAGTAAAGGGTGATGTTCACGATATCGGTAAAAATATTGTGGGCGTAGTGTTGCAGTGTAATAACTTCGAGGTTATCGATTTAGGCGTCATGGTGCCCTGTGAAAAGATTCTGCAGACCGCGCGGGAAGAGAATGTTGATATGATTGGCTTATCCGGTCTAATTACTCCTTCGCTGGATGAGATGGTCCATGTTGCAAAAGAAATGGAACGCCAGGAATTTGATTTACCGCTGCTGATTGGTGGTGCCACAACATCCAAAGCACATACAGCAGTTAAGATAGAGCAAAATTATCATGCGCCGGTGGCTTACGTGGCAAATGCCAGTCGTGCGGTTGGGGTTTGCCAGAAGCTATTGAACCGGGCGAGCCGGGATATATACGCTGCGGATTTGGCAAAAGAGTACGATAAGGTGCGCGATCAGCACGCCCGTAAAAAGCCACGCTCCAGACCGATTACCATTCAGGAGGCCAGAGATAACGCGGCAAACGTCGACTTTTCTGAGCCACCGGTAAAGCCAAACCAACCCGGCGTGACGCCGGTGACGGTTGATTTGCAAACACTGCGTGATTATATCGACTGGACCCCTTTCTTTTTAACCTGGTCACTGGCGGGCAAATATCCACGCATTCTTAATGATGAGGTAGTGGGTGAGCAGGCCCGTACCTTGTTTGAAGATGCGAATACCATGCTGGATGATGTTATTACCAATAACAGCCTGCAGGCAAAAGGGGTTGTCGGGCTGTTTCCGGCCAACCGGCGCGGTGATGATATCGAAATTTATGCGGATGATACCCGCAGCACCATTATTGGTGTTTCTCATCATTTGCGTCAGCAAACGCTCAAAGAGAAATTTCCGAATTATTGCCTGTCAGATTTTGTGGCCGAAAAAGGCAGTAACGTAGAAGATTATATTGGTGCGTTCGCCGTCACCGCGGGTATAGGCGAAGAGGCGCTGGCAAAAGCGTTTGACCAGGCTGGCGATGATTACAACGCTATCATGGTTAAAGCCGTGGCGGACCGCCTGGCTGAAGCGTTTGCCGAATATCTGCATGAACAGGTAAGAAAGCATTACTGGGGATATGCGCCAGAAGAAAACCTGGACAATGACGCGCTTATCCGGGAAAAGTATCAGGGGATTCGACCGGCACCGGGTTACGCGGCCTGTCCCGAACATACAGAGAAGCAACTTATCTGGGATTTACTCGATGCTGAAAAGCATACAGAAATGTCGCTGACAGAAAGTTATGCCATGTGGCCCGGGGCGTCAGTATCCGGCTGGTATTTTTCTCACCCACAGGCCCGTTACTTTGCGGTAGCGCAAATCCAGGAAGATCAGGTTGAAGATTATGCGCAGCGTAAGGGCTGGGATATCGACACCGCACGTAAATGGCTTGGGCCGAATCTGAATTAACAGGTGCTTATGAAAATTATCAGGCAGAATTTATGAACCAACCTTATAGTCAGGCTTGCGAGAACAACAAACAGCCCATTCTCGCAATTCTGTCACAGGCATTTGAAAGCAGTCAGGTGGTATTAGAAATAGGCAGCGGTACAGGGCAGCATGCGGTGTTTTTTGCCAGCCAGCTACCGCATCTGCAATGGTATACCAGCGATCAGCCGCATTATCATGAAGGCATTAATTGCTGGATCGATCTGCATCCGGCTACTAATCTGCACCGGCCATTGTCGTTAACCATCGGGGAGGAGCCGTTACCTGAGATACAGGCTGACGGGATTTTTACGGCCAATACTGCGCACATCATGCAAAGCGCAGAAGTACAGTCAATGATGGAACAGGTTGCATCAACGTTGCCTGATACCGGTGTATTCTGCCAGTATGGCCCGTTTATTCAGGATGGGCGCTTTAACAGTGAAAGTAATGAAGCGTTTCATCACAAACTGATAAGTCAGGGA
This sequence comes from Salinimonas iocasae, assembly GCF_006228385.1. GTDB lineage: Bacteria > Pseudomonadota > Gammaproteobacteria > Enterobacterales > Alteromonadaceae > Alteromonas > Alteromonas iocasae. The sequence continues at coordinate 2,808,543 of NZ_CP039852.1, read as the reverse complement.
TACGGGGGGTACAGAGACATCGAAGAGCTTCAGCAGTGGGCGCCTTCGTTGCAGCTCAAAACAATCCACCAGATGCCGGCGAATAATCTGTTGCTGGAGTGGCAAAAAGATAGCGGCTTTTAATAAAATTGAAAAGTGTTTCAACTGGTTTTAATAAAGTTTCTTGTGCTACTGTCGACATTATAGATAAGTGAAATAAAAAAAATAATTCATGATGTCGTTATCTTTACGTAAAAAATTTATGCTCATAGTAGGTGGTAGCATTGCTGCTGTTTTAGCAGTTGTTGCCATCATCGCAGTCACTTATATCGGCCAGGTTGCACGCAAATCTGTTGAAGACGATTTAGCCAGCCGGGTCGCTCTGGAGGCGGAAAATGTCGAGGGCTTTTTTGCCCGCTATGCAGAAGTCGCCCGAACTTTTTTGAGTAACCCCTTCCTGCAAAACTTTTTTGCTGACCATACCCAACGGGGTGCACCTGACTCCGCAATGCCTCAGTCTGAAACAGTTTTTCAGCTGTTTGAAAACATCAGCGAAGCCGACGACAATATCAAATCTGCGTTTTTCGGCTCTGCGCTGACCGGCGAGTATTTTTACGAAGCAGGTCGGGTGGGTGTTGAGTCCGAGGGACCTGATGCAAATGATTCTGCCAAGGGCTATTTCACTACCAAGCGGCCCTGGTTTAACCAGGCGGTTGAGATAGGCGAGCTGTATGTGAGTAAACCAGCAGTCGATTCGCAGGATGGTAGCGTGTCTGCTGTAATTCAATCATCAGTCTCCCGCAACGGTCAGCTTCTGGGTGTGGGCGGCATTGATATTCTTATTAGTACGCTGGGTGATGTGCTGGAGAAAGTCAAATACCAGAATGAAGGTACCGCGTTTCTGTTAGACAATGAGCAGAACATTGTTTATTTCCCGCCTGAGACAAAGGCACTACCACTACATACCCCGCTGGCAGAATTCGATTCACAATTTAATGACTCAACAGGCTTTGACGATGTTGCCGCGTCTATTCAATCGCAGAAGAAAGGCATGATGAATGTCACGTGGCAAGGCGAAGATTACGTTGTGGTCTTTGAACATGTCACTATCGGCGGCGCTAAAATGGACTGGTCTATGGGCCTGCTGGTACCCGAGTCGCTGGTAACAGCGCCGGTAGAACAGGCTTTTTACACTGCTGTTATTGTCGCTCTGATTATCATTGCGCTGGTGCTGGCAATTACCTATGCCACCGGCTCCACCGTTGTTGCACCAATTTTAAGAATGAAAAAAGCGATGGCAGAGATTGCCCGCGGTGATGGCGATTTAACCAAACGCCTTGATGTGCGCTCCAACGATGAGATTGGCGAGCTGGCGACAGAGTTTAACCGCTTTACCGATAAATTACGGGAGCTGCTGAGTCAGACCGCGATGAATACGCAGGCGGTTGCGGCTGCAGCCCAACAGCTTAAAGACGTTTCGCAGAACACCAGTGCTGAAATTTCTCAGGAGCGGGATCAGGTTGATAATGTGTCCACCGCCGTTACCGAAATGGCGGCCACGGTAACTGAAATCTCCGATAATGCTGCACAGTCGAGCCAGGCGGCGACCCTGGCCGATGAGGAAGTACGAAGTGGCACTGTCGAGGCACAAAATACCATGTCTGAGATTAAGGCGCTTGCCGACGCTATCAACGATGCGGTGTCAGTGGTTAACGGACTCAGCCAGGAATCAGATAATATCGGTGCGGTGATCGATGTAATTAACAGTATCGCTGAACAAACTAACCTGCTTGCACTTAATGCAGCAATTGAAGCAGCAAGGGCTGGCGAGCAGGGCAGAGGCTTTGCGGTGGTTGCCGATGAGGTACGCTCACTGGCAAGTCGAACGCAGGATTCTACTGACGACATTCGCCGTATGGTTGAGCGTTTGCAAAGTATGGCTGAGCAGACCGACAAAGTTATGCAGCAGGGCAAAGAGCGGTCTGAGCGAGGCGTTGAGAAAACTGCATCTGTGGTTTCTGCGCTGGAGCGTATCAGTCAGTCAATCGGCACTGTGCAATCGCAAAGTGGTCATATTGCTCATGCCACTGAACAACAAAGTGTGGTGGCCGAAGATATCAACCGGTCGCTGGTAAAAATCACTGGTTTAAGTGACCGTACCAGCGAACATGCATTTGAACTGGCAGCACAGGCTACGCAGTTGAGCGGAGTCGCCGATGAGCTGCAGCAGGTCGTTAATCAGTTCAAAACCTGATAGTACACGGCTATTAAAAAGCGTATCGGAGGTTGTCCGGATGCGCTTTTTTTATAGTTGAGAGCCATCAATTACGGCGAGTATTACTCGGTTACCGTCACCGCGCCTTTAAGGCGATCTTCAATAATATTACGCATCATTGAAGACAGTTCACGAAAAAATGTACGAGATGGTGACGTATTACGCCATGCCAGTACATGCTGACGCACGATGGGCATGTCAGCTAACTCGCAAACATGCAGTGCTTCAGGTTTATGCAACTCAGAATGAATATACAAACCGGGCATAAATGCCACGCCCATCCCCATAACGACCATCTGGCGTAATGTATCCAGACTGGTACCTTCGTAATCACGGGCTACCCGGGCACCAAGCTGCAAACAAATTTCCTGAACCTGATGGTGAAAATGGTGCCGGTCCTCAAGTGTAAGTACTTGCTCACCCCGAATCAGCTCAGGGTCAATATAATCCTGTCCTGCCAAGGGGTGATCTGATGCCGTGACAAATTTCAAAGGCTCATAGAATAAAGGCTGGCTTTGAATCTGCGAGTTGGTATCTGACATGGGCGTAAGAATGAGATCGTAATCACCTGCCAGCAGGCCCTGCTGTAACTGAGTGGGGGCGGCCTCACGTACGTAAAATTTCAGTCCGGGCTTCAGTGCGTGAATATCCGGCAGTACATGTGGCAGCAGATACGGCCCCAGCGTAGGCGGTATACCCAGCCGGTACATAGTATTGTCGCCATCTGACAGGTTTCTGGCCATTTCACTGAAATGCAGGTTAGCGGTAAGCACTTTCTCAGCACTCATCAATAGTGCATGACCATGGGCACTTAATAAAGTGCCTGACCGTGAGCGCTCAAACAGGGTCAGCCCCAGGCTGGCTTCCATCGCATTTATCTGTGTAGTGAGTGTAGGCTGACTAATGCCTAAAGCCTGTGCGGCGTGGCGAAAATTCAGGTGTTTGGCTACAGTAACAAAGTAACGAATCTGGTTTAACGATGGTGATTTGGCATTGCTTAACATGTGAATGCTGTGCGTAGTAAAACTGACTGATAGGCAAAGGTTATCACCACTTCTTCAATCTGACTATGAATGAAAGTCGTTCAGGTTGCGCTTTGGCAGAAGATAACAATGAAACATGTAATTCAGGGGGTGGCAAAGTTTCAAAGCGATGTGTTCCCCAAAAAGAAAACAACATTCAAAAAGCTTGCGCACGGGCAAAATCCGGAAGTGCTCTTTATTACCTGTTCGGATTCGCGAATCGACCCTAACCTTGTTACCCAGACCGAGCCGGGTGAACTGTTTATATGTCGTAATGCGGGCAATGTCATCCCACCTCACAGTAACCAGACGGGCGGCATGACCGCTTCTATTGAATTTGCCGTGGCAGCGCTTGGGGTAACGGATGTCATCATATGCGGGCATACCGATTGTGGCGCCATGAAAGGCGCTCTGCACCCGGATAAACTCGCCGGGCTGCCTCACGTGGCTGAATGGCTCGGACACTGTCGCAGTGCTGTAGAAGTGCTTAAACATAAGCACCATCATTTATCAGACGACCATCTTAATGAACTGACCTGTGAAAATGTGGTTCAACAAATACAACATATTAAGACCCACCCGGCTGTCGCGGCAAAAATTGCCAGTGGTGAATTAAGACTCCATGGCTGGATGTATGATATTGAGTCGGGCGCGGTGACATGCTGGAACAGTCAGACCCAGATGTTTGAGGGGATAGAACAGCGCTACTCAGACGAAACAGTCAAGCCATAAATAACCGGGATATGATTAAATACATATCCTGACTGTTAGCCGGAATTGTCACTTAACCTGTCACCGCTCTTCGCCAAACTCGCTGATAGCTTTTAGCTATAGTGATAACTGGTATTTTTCTATAAAGCTATCAGGGGACACTTCTTCGTATTAATTATCATATTTTAGTTTAAATATTAATCGGAGATTATATATGGATCACGTTATTTCAGGCGTTGCTAAGTTCCAAAAAGATGTGTACCCGACCAAGAAAGAAACATTTCAGAAACTCGCCAATGGCCAGAATCCTGAAGTGCTGTTCATCACCTGTGCTGACTCACGCATTGACCCTAACCTGGTGACGCAGACTGATCCGGGCGAGTTATTTATATGCCGAAATGCAGGTAATATCGTGCCCCCTCATTCAAATCAAACGGGTGGCATGACAGCGTCAATCGAGTTTGCTGTAGCGGCACTTGGCGTTACTCATATCGTTGTATGTGGCCACACAGACTGCGGCGCGATGAAAGGCGCACTGAATCCTGAGAAGTTGGACAGCCTGCCTCACGTTAAAGAGTGGCTGGGCCATTGTCGCTGCGCCAGTGAAGTGGTTAAAGAAAAGCATGGGGAGCTGACCGCAGATCAACTGGATGAACTGACTAAAGAGAATGTGCTACAGCAGATGCAGCACCTTCGTACGCATCCGGCTGTTGCCGCAAAATTAGCAACTGATCAGGTTCAGTTACATGGCTGGGTTTACAATATTGAAAGCGGTACGGTGCTTTGCCATAACCCGGAGACGGGCGTTTTTGAAGAAATGGAACAAGCCTACGCTGAGCGCAAACTGGTGGCGGCAAAGTAGGTAGCAACCATGAAAGGTGAACTAAATTTTTCTGAGATCAAAAACGATCTCCCGGCAAGTATTGTCGTCTTTTTCGTTGCCTTACCGCTGTGTCTTGGCATCGCCCTGGCGTCCGGCGCTCCCCTGTTCTCAGGGGTGATTGCCGGTATCGTCGGTGGCATCGTGGTGGGCCTTTTCAGTGGCTCGCGGCTGGGCGTAAGTGGTCCGGCGGCTGGTCTGGCGGTTATTGTTTTTGATGCAATCGGTACCCTTGGCAGCTGGGAGTTATTCCTCTGTGCGGTCGTTTTATCGGGTGTATTTCAACTTCTGTTAGGGTTTGCCCGGGCAGGATTTGTTGCCTATTTTATTCCTTCATCGGTAATCACCGGTATGTTGGCTGGTATAGGCTTGTTGATTGTACTCAAACAAATCCCTTACTTATTCGGCTGGCATTCAGACTTTCTTGGTGAGGAGGCGTTCCAGCAGGTTAATGGTGAGAATACATTCTCAGCTATATCACACGCGTTGTCACTGATGTCACCTTCTGCGCTGGCAATTTCAGTGGTTTCGCTCATTCTGCTGGTGGTATGGGATAAGTATCTGACACAGGCGCACAAAATATTTCGTCTGCTTCAGGGGCCTATCGTCGTCGTGCTATTAGGTATTGTTACGTCACTGGCATTAGCGCAGGCTGGCATGCCATTAAAAGCCGACCAGCTTGTAACATTACCGGTCATTGATAGTTTCGAAAGCTTCACGAACGAAATGTCATTTCCGGCATTTTCGCAAATGTTTCATATAGAAGTAATAACCATAGCGCTGGTGATGGCTGCGGTAGCAAGTATTGAAACCCTGCTTTGTGTTGAGGCGACGGACAAACTGGACCCTAATAAGAATGTTACCCCGACCAACCGCGAGTTAAAGGCGCAGGGCGTGGGTAATATTGTTTCAGGTCTGATAGGCGGGTTACCGATCACGCAGGTCATTGTAAGAAGTTCAGCGAATATCGCATTTGGTGGTAAAACCAAGATGTCGGCCATCTTGCACGGTGTGTTTCTGCTGGTTTCAGTGGTAGCAATGGCTACACTGCTAAACCACATACCACTGGCTTCACTTGCGGCAATACTGATTACCGTTGGCTATAAACTGATGAAGCCTGCTACGTTTAAAGTGATGTATAAAAACGGGATGGAACAGTTTTTACCCTTTATCACAACTATCGCGGTGATGGTGGTAACGGACCTGTTGACCGGCGTTATTGCGGGACTGGTGCTGAGCCTGTTCTTTACGCTGCGCCACAGCTATCGTAACTCTTATCACTTCAAAGATACTGTTGACCATGCTGAAGGGATGGAAACGCATCATATTGTCATGGCTGAAGATGTGTCCTTTTTCAACAAGCCCAGAATTCTTAAGAAGCTGGATTCAATTCCGGCAGATACCAAAGTTATTCTGGATTTTTCCAACTCTAAATCGGTAGCTTACGATGTAAAAGAAACCGTAAAAGACTTTTTAGAGCATGCGAAATCTAAAAATATTCAGGTTGAAACTATCGCATTTCCTCAGTCTGCTTAACGCTGACTAACCAGAGCGGGCTTCGCCCGCTCTTCCTTTCTCGCCCGGGTTTCTTTATTGAAATAGACCCGTGATAGCTCGTGGTTATCACGAGAACATATATATTTCTATAAGACTATCAGTTACAACTCCGTTAATAACTATTAAAAATTGTAAAAAAGCGGAGTATAGAATGGATCATGTAATTTCTGGCGTCGCCAAATTTCAGGAAGAAGTTTATCCCAACAAAAAAGCGACATTTCAAAAGCTGGCAAACGGGCAAAACCCTGAAGTTCTTTTTATCACCTGCTCTGACTCACGTATCGATCCTAATCTGGTAACGCAAACCGGTCCGGGTGAACTCTTTATCTGCCGCAACGCCGGCAACGTCGTCCCGCCTCATTCTAACCAGACAGGTGGCATGACTGCATCTATCGAATTTGCTGTTGCAGCACTTGGCGTCAGTCACATTGTTATTTGCGGGCACACTGATTGTGGAGCCATGAAAGGTGCATTGAAACCTGAAGCACTGGAAGGATTGCCGCATGTTAAAGAATGGCTGGGACATTGTCGCTGTGCAACAGAAGTTGTAAAAGAGCGTCGCGGCAAAGTCGATCACGAAAACCTTGAAGAAGTGACACAGGAAAATGTTGTACAGCAATTACAGCATCTTCGCACGCACCCTGCGGTTGCAGCGAAAATTGCCACCGGTCAGGTTAAATTACACGGCTGGGTGTACAACATCGGTTCCGGTGACGTGCTTTGTTACGATGAAAGCAAAAAGACATTTGAGCGCATGAGCGAAGCTTACGCAGAACAAAAACTTACTTCAAAATAAGCAGTATCCATGTTGAAAATAAGTACATCTAATTTACGTGGCGACCTCACCGGTGGTCTGACGGCGGGTATCGTTGCGCTGCCGTTAGCACTGGCCCTTGGAGTTGCTTCAGGTCTTGGCCCTATGGCCGGTTTATACGGTGCAATAGCCGTAGGTTTTTTTGCATCACTGTTTGGTGGTACACCGTCACAGATTTCAGGGCCGACAGGGCCGATGGTTGTTGTTCTGGCTGGTTTATTTGCCAGCTTGTCCGGTGATGTCGAGCTGATACTAACCGCGGTGGTGATGGCGGGTATTTTCCAGATCGTCTTTGGCGTACTCGGTGTGGGTCAGTACATCAGACTAGTGCCATATCCGGTTATATCCGGATTTATGTCGGGCATCGGGGCAATTATTATTATCCTTCAAATTGGCCGGTTACTGGGGCACGAGCCACCAGGCGGTACAATGGGGGCTCTGGAATATTTACCCCAGGCACTGGCTGACATTGATTTTGTTACCCTGGCGCTTGGGCTTGGCACATTGGTTATTGCTTACAAGTGGCCGGCTTCTTTGGGTAAATATGTTCCCGGTGCACTGGCTGCGCTGATTATTGGTACGCTGGTAAGTTTAGCCTTGTCAGTGCCTATACTGGGAGATATCCCAACTGGCTTGCCGAGTATTCATATGCCTACCTTTACTGAAGGTAAGATATTTATGGTACTGGAAGCTGCATTTATTCTGGCGATTCTGGGGGCTATTGATAGCCTGCTGACTTCGCTGGTGGCGGATAATATGACGCGTACACGTCATAACAGTAATCGTGAGCTTATTGGTCAGGGTATCGGTAACACTGTGGCCGGTCTGATTGGCGGTATCGCGGGTGCCGGTGCAACAATGCGTACCGTGGTTAATATTCGCAGCGGTGGCAAGGATCGTATCTCTGGTATGACCCACGCACTGGTTCTGCTGGCGATCGTACTGGGACTGAGCCCACTGGCAGCGAAAATCCCGCATGCAGTATTGGCTGGTATTCTGGTTAAAGTTGGTCTGGATATTATTGACTGGGGTTATCTGAAGCGTGCACATACAGGTCCGCGCTGGGATTTTGCTCTTATGATTCTGGTATTGGGCCTGACCGTGTTTGTTGACCTTATCACCGCCGTTGGTGTGGGTGTGGTCCTGGCAGCTCTGGCCTATGTGCGTCAGGTTGCACAGTTACAACTGGATGAGGTCAATAAAATACCAGAGAACCTTGACGATCCGGAAGAAAATGCATTGCTTGAGAAGGCTGGCGGAAAGGTCAGTATGTTCAGCTTTGGCGGTCCACTAAGCTTTGGTGCTGCTGCTGATTTGGGCCACCATGTCAGAGAGCGGGTCAGAGAACGTTCTCAGGTGCTTATACTTGATTTTAGCCGGGTCCCCGTTGTTGATGTATCTGCAGCAATGGCTGTTGAAACTATTACCTCTGATGCACATGCAGCAGGGCGCGAACTGGTTATCAGTGGCGCTACGGACGAGGTGAAGAAAGTGCTCGATAGCATCAATACACACCAGCCAAATGTAAGAATGTTCAAAACACGCCTGGAAGCACTGGATTGTGCTTTGCGTATCATTTCTGACAAAGATGACGGGTCTGATGGTGAGGGGAAACTTGCCAGCGTCTGACCTCGTGTCATACTGACAAAGCCACCTTCGGGTGGCTTTTTTATGAGTTATGAATAATGCGAAGCGGTAGCGACATTTAAGCAATGCGCGTTTTAATTCGGTTCCAAATGATTTGATAACCAATCAATGCTGTATAATCAGGGAAGAAAAAGTGAGAAACAATGTTCGCAGCAACATTTTACGCCTTCTGGCCGCGATTGGTGGTGCACTGTTTTCAGTGCTGCCTTTACATGCTGACGATAGGGCACCCGAGTTAGAATATGTCCCCGTGGATCGTATCGCTAAATACAGCCCGCTTTTTATCGGCGAGACCCATGGCACCCGGGAAGTTGCCGGGTTCGTGACAGATCTTATTTCGCACTCAGTGAAGACAAGCCCCGTTGATCTCATGCTGGAGCTACCCGCAGATATGAATGAACTTATCCAGCACTACTTTTCAGATACAATCACATCTAAAGAATTGTTGGGACACAGCTTCTGGACGAGAAACATACAGGACGGAAGGAGCAGCGTTGCTGTCTTCAACCTGATCAAGCGGGTTAAAGCACTACGGGGCGAGCGGAAAGCGGTAGATATTATCGCCTTTGATACCCGAAGAGATGGGAAGAAAAAGCTCGGCGATCGTGAAACTATTATGGCGCAGAATATCAGCGCGCATATCGAGAAGGCGAACGAGCACGTAATTATTATTGTTACCGGGCGTGTTCATGCCAATAAGGCGCTTCTGTTAGATAATAATAGGCAGGCAGTAGCCACTCAGCTAACAGAAAGTCAGCGTTTTACCTCAGTGAATATGGTTGCCACCAGTGGCGATTACTGGGCATGTTTCAGCCATCCCGAGAAAATCTTTGATTGCGGTCGCAAAGTCATTGGCGCTCGTCAGATGACAGGTTTTGACCAGGCTATGCCTGAAGGAATTTACATTAATATGAAATCTGATAAGCACTTTGACGGCATTCTCTTTTTCCGCCACGTAGAGAGCTCACCCCCAGCTATAAATAGATAAGATTGCCGGTACTGTGTAGCGCGTTCAAACAAGTTTCAGCGCGCCTACATTAAATGTCCTACCATCAATGTCATTTACTCTTAAGTATAGGTATACTGCCGCGCTCCATGGACAGGAACAGATATTAGCAGGAAGTATGCTCAAAAAGCTTTTCAATAAAATAGTGCTCAAAGTATGATTTCCTACCGTACGCAACGACTCATTCCATGTCTCCAGGCGTTGTCAGCTGGGCAAAAAAGTACGCATATATAAAGGGGTCAGTATTTTTGACGGAGTAAGCATCGGCGACTACTCCTATGTGAATGCCGGTTCAATTGTCCGAAGCGGCAAAATAGGGCGCTATTGTTCTATTGCTTACAACTGCGTTATTGGCGCAGGTGAACACCCCTTAGATCGCTTCTCAACCTCATCCCGCTTTTATCGCAAAAATAAGTTAAAACATCATCTCAAATGGAAAGAGATACATTCACCGCCGATTATTGAAGATGACGTGTGGATCGGTGCAAATGTTACTATTCTGCAGGGTGTAAGAATCGGCCAGGGCGCCGTTATTGGTGCCGGCTCAGTATTGACCAGGGATGTCGAGCCCTATTCTATCTGTGTGGGGGTGCCTGCCCGTAAGTTAAAAGATAGGCAGGTAAAAGAGGAGCATCAGGTTTTCATTGAGAACGACTGGAATCTGATGTCTGAAAGCGAGATTTATCATAAGTTAGGACCAAGTCTTTTCAGGTAGCAATTGAATATTCCTGGCCATCATAAAAAAGGCAGCCACATGGCTGCCTTTTACTTCTAACTGTTCATCAGCATGCGCTGCTTACCAGATTTGTACACGCTCTTCTTTAGGCAGGTACAACTCGTCTTCGGGTGTTACGTCAAACGCTTCATACCATGCATCCAGGTTGCGTGGCGCCATAGTACGATAGCGTGCCGGTGCGTGCGGGTCAGAACGAAGCTGATTCATCAGACTTTGTTCGGTACGCTTCTCGCGCCATACCTGTGCCCAGGCCAGGAAGAAACGCTGGTCTCCGGTCAGGCCATCAATCACCGGTGCTTCTTTGCCATCCAGGCTGATCTTATAAGCTTCATAGGCCATTGACAGACCACCCACGTCACCGATGTTTTCACCCAGTGTCAGGCGTCCGTTAACCGTATTACCTTCAATAGGCTCATACTTGCTGTACTGCTCATCAAGCTTATCAACTTTTTCGTTAAAGGCTTTCAGGTCTTCTTCAGTCCACCAGTTACGCTGGATACCTTTGGCATCTGACTTTGAGCCCTGGTCATCAAAACCGTGACCCATTTCGTGACCAATTACCGCACCGATAGCGCCGTAATTAACGGCCGGATCGGCATTTGGATCGAAGAATGGCGGCTGCAGAATTGCTGCAGGGAATACAATTTCGTTGAACGATGAATTGTAGTACGCATTAACAGTCTGTGGTGTCATGCCCCAGCGCTCACGGTCTGTAGGCTCAAGTTCTTTTTCAACATCACGTTGCTGGAAGAATTGACGCAGGTTACGAACATTCTGTACCAGTTCGTCATCGGAAATCTTAACACCTTCCAAATCAACCCACTCATCCGGGTAACCGATTTTGGGACGGAAAGCGGCGAGTTTTTCTTTCGCTGCTTCTTTGGTGTCATCACCCATCCAGTCAAGGTTTTCGATACGTTTTTTAAGTGCTGCGCGCAAATTCTCTACAAGCTCCTTCATTTGCTCTTTAGAGCTTTCAGGGAAATACTTGTCGACATAAATCTTACCGATCGCAAAGCCAAGCGACTCAGTACCTGACATTTGTGAAAGTGCACGCTTCCAGCGCGGGCGAGGCTCCTGCTGACCATTCAGCGTTTTGCCGTAAAAGTTGAAGTTGGACATGAACACATCTTCAGACAACAGGTTCGCGTTGTTTGAAACCGTGTGATAAGTCAGATAGCTCTTCCAAATGTCCAAATCGGTATCGTTAACAATTTTGATAACATTTTTGATTGGCTCTGGCGTCGTCATGTTCAGCTCAGGTACTTTCAGACCAGAAGATTTGAAAAACGCGTCCCAGTCGAAATCGCTGTATTCTTCAGATAATTTTTCACGATCAATCTGATTCAGTGTCAGTTCGCGGTCACGACGCTTTTCACGCGGCCACTGGATTTCTGCAATTTTAGTTTCTAAATCCAGAATCTGCTGTGCTTTTTCAGCCGCATTTTCTTCGTTTGCCAGTGTCAGCATTTCTTCAACATGCGCGAGGTACGCTTTACGGATTTCGGCAAAGCGCTCCTGATCGCCCAGATAGTAATCGCGATCAGGCAGACCCAGTCCACCCACACCTACGGTTACCTGATATTCATTAGGATCAAGGCGGTTATACCAAAGGCCTGCATATAGCGGAGAAGCATTGCCGTACAACCAGGCACTGCCAAACAGCTCAGTCAGTTGCTGACGGTTTTCAAGACTATCAATTTTGCCCATTACATCAGAGATCGGCTTAAGGCCTTTCTTGTTAATCGCGTCAGTATCCATATAGGCTTTGTAGAAATCATGAACCATTTGCTCTTCAGCGTTCAGATCATCACGCGCCATGATATCGTCGATAATCGTCTTAACCTGTTCCTGGCTGCGGTCATACAGTTTGCTGAACGCACCATAGCGAACTTTATCTGCCGGTAATTCGAAATTGTCGTACCAGTTACCACTGGCGTAGCGGAAGAAGTCGTCACCCGGATCAACAGACTCATCGCGTGCTGATAAATCAACACCGAAGCTGCCAAGTTCCGGCTTGCCATCATTTTTTGCTGACGCTTTACTGGTTTGCGTTTTAGTTTGTTCAGCTTCCTGTGCGTTGGCTTGCTCAGGCTGTCCACAGCCCGCTAAGCCCAGTGATGCCGCTACCATTGCGGCGATTAAACTATATTTCATCGTTAGTTCTCTGTTGTCGTTGTTGTAATGTCGTTATCGACACTGGAATTGGTAAAAACGTTAAGTTGCTGTTTTGCTTTATCATTGTAAGGTAATACATCTGTCGCCTGTTTGAAATAGCCAGCAATTGCAGGCGTTTCACGGTGTAGAAAATCTTTTACAGCGTGATGAAAGACAGGCTCAAATAAATGGTGGCAGGAGTTGCAGAACACAGGCTCAAACCCACGAATAAGCTTGTGCTCTCCCTGGGTACCGGGGTTGAAGTATCGCAGATTGTTTTCTATTGAAAATTCAATACCCTGGTAATAGCAACATTCAAAATGTAGCTCATTGATATCTTCCAGCGCCCCCCAGTAGCGCCCGTAAAGGGCATGCTCGTCAAATAGTAATAACGCACTGGCACAGGGACCGTCCGAGGTACTGGCCACTACCAGCAGTAACTTATCTGCTAATGTCTCAGCAAGCTGGTAAAAAAATGCTTCGTTAAGATAGCCAGTATGGCCACTGCGTTTCAGATACGTCGCCTGGTAGCAGCGTATGAAAAATGCGATGTCCTCGCGGGAAATATTCTCTGCGGTTTTACGCTCAACCGTCACGCCCTGCTGAGCAAGCTGATTGCGTGCCTTTTTAATACTTTTACGTTTTCGTGAGGTCAGGGCCTGCAAAAAGTCATCAAACGTCTGATAGTCATAGTTGTACCACTGAAACTGAACACTATACCTGCGCGGAAAATCCAACGCTTCAAGTTGCCTGGCAGTTGCGCCGGGAGGAAATAATATGTGGGCTGAAGAAACGATATCGGGCAACTGGCATTTAATCTGTTCAGCAACATATAGGGTTAACTGTGTGACATCATAGTCAGGGTGCAGTAAAAAGCGCGGACCGGTTACCGGGGTAAATGGCACCGCGTTTACCCATTTGGGATAGTACGCAAGACCGTGCTGGTGGTAGGCATTCGCCCAGCCGTGATCGAAAACATACTCGCCATAGCTGTCATACTTGATATATCCGGGGACCACGGCAATAAGTTTATCGCCGTCAAAAACCGCCATATGGTGGGGTTGCCAACCTGTTTCATCACCTACGCAACCGGTATTTTCCAGCAACGAAAGAAACGTGTGGCTTAAAAAAGGCGTACCTGACGTATTTAGACTACACCACTGCGACGCAGAGATGTGCGACAGGCTATTGAAAAACTCTGTTTGGTATCCCATAAAGAAAACGGTGCGCCACTTTTGATAATTGTTGTCGGGGCGTTAAATGTCTAAAGCACCAAGTAGTTTAAAACATGTCAGAGTCTAACAGAAAAATCATTGTCGACGCGATTACCCGCATGTTGGCGCGACGAGAGCACAGCGTAGTAGAAATTACCACGAAACTTTCGCAAAAGGGCTATGAAGAAGCTGAAACTGCACCGATAATCGAAGAGTTTCGTGAAGCCGGTATACAATCGGACCTGCGATTTGCAGAAGCGATGGTGCGAAGCGCGGTTGCTAAGGGCCGGGGCCCAAGACGGCTGAAGGCAGACTTATCGGCACATGACGTAGAAGAAAGCTTCATCGACCAGGCAATCAAAGAAATAGCGCCAGACTGGTTTGAACTTGCGCTACGCGTGCGCATTAAAAAGTTCGGCGCAGCTGTACCCGAAGATTTCAAGGTCCGGCAAAAGCAAATGCAGTTTCTGCAATATCGTGGTTTTGTGCAAGAGCAGATACAATACGCAATTCGCGGCGATAATGCCGTATAAGGCAGCTTAACAAAAGTAGTATTTCCGTGGTATTGTTTGCGCAAGTCTGACGCCAGTCAGCGCGGTGCCTTTAGCGTAATTTTCTATGCCCACGCGAACTGAATTAACACTGAATTAAATAGGAAGTTTGGATCTCAATGACATTATCAACAGCTGACATACGCCAAAAGTTTTTCGACTATTTTAAACAGCATGGTCACCAAAGCGTGGCAAGTAGCTCTCTGGTTCCGGCTGATGATCCAACTTTGCTTTTTACCAACGCTGGTATGAATCAGTTTAAAGATGTTTTTCTGGGCACAGAGAAACGTAGTTATACACGCGCAGTCTCATCTCAGCGATGTGTGCGCGCCGGCGGCAAACATAACGATCTTGAGAACGTGGGTTATACCGCACGCCATCATACTTTTTTCGAAATGATGGGTAATTTCAGCTTTGGTGACTATTTTAAAAAAGAAGCTATCGAATTTGCCTGGAACTTTCTGACCAAAGAGCTTGGCCTGGCAAAGGACAAGTTACTGGTGACCGTGTTTCATAATGATGATGAAGCATTTGATATATGGGAAAACCATATTGGTGTGCCTAAAGAAAAAATCATCCGGATTGATACTGCTGACAACTTCTGGTCAATGGGCGATACCGGTCCATGTGGACCGTGCTCTGAAATCTTCTATGACCATGGCGAACATATCTGGGGTGGACCGCCAGGAACACCTGAAGAAGATGGTGACCGTTTTATCGAAATCTGGAACCTGGTTTTCATGCAGTATAACAAGCAGGAAGACGGTACGATGGAACCGCTGCCCAAGCCTTCAATCGATACAGGTATGGGACTGGAGCGAATCTCTGCAATTATGCAGGATGTTCACAGCAATTATGAGATAGACCTCTTTGAAAGACTAATCAAAGCAACCGCTGAGGTAGTGGGTACTACTGATTTGGAGAACAAATCGCTGCGCGTTATCGCAGACCATATCCGTTCATGCAGCTTTCTTATCTGTGATGGTGTAATGCCGGGTAACGAAGGTCGCGGCTACGTGCTGCGTCGCATTATCCGCCGGGCGGTACGTCATGGCTATAAGCTGGGTGCCCAGGACATTTTCTTTTATAAGCTGGTTGCCGCACTGACTAAAGAAATGGGCGAAGCCTACCCAGAGTTGGCGGACCAACAACCGGTTATCGAAAAAGTATTGCGCGTTGAGGAAGAGCAGTTCAGTAAAACGCTGTCTCGCGGTATGGCGATGCTCAACGATGTACTGAAAGAATTAGACGGTGATACGGTAGCCGGCGATGTTGTGTTTAAGCTGTATGATACCTACGGTTTTCCCGCAGATCTGACGGGCGACGTGGCACGTGAGCACGGCTACAAGATTGACGAAGAGGGTTTTGAGCAGGCGATGCAGGAGCAGCGCCAGCGTGCTCAAAAAGCCAGCAACTTCGGCATGAACTACAATGAGCAATTGCGAGTTGAACATGCTACCTCCTTCACCGGATACACCGACGTAGAAGGTCAGGCTAACGTGCTTGAGCTTATTAAAGACAATGCGTTTACCGATACTTTGAAAGATGGTGAAGAAGGTGTGGTTGTATTAGATAGTACACCTTTTTACGCAGAAGCCGGTGGACAGAGCGGAGATGCCGGTCTGTTGCAGGTTGCCGGTGGTGAGTTTGTGGTAACTGATACACAAAAGATGGGCAACGCGTTTGCTCATTACGGTAAAGCGGTCGGCAATATTAAGAAGGGCGATAAGGCGACAGCAAAAATTGATCGCGAAAATCGTGAGGCAATTAAGAAAAACCACAGTGCCACTCACTTGCTGCATGCCGCGTTACGTGAGGTCTTAGGCGAGCACGTTACGCAAAAAGGTTCTTTGGTTGAAGCACAGCGTATGCGCTTTGACTTTTCTCACTTTGAAGCCATTTCCTCAGACCAGATCGCGCTTCTTGAGCGCCGGGTTAATGAGGAAGTTCGCGCCAATCATGCATTAGCTACAGAGTTGATGGATTTGGATGAAGCCAAAGCATCAGGTGCGATGGCACTGTTCGGTGAGAAATACGATGAGAAAGTCCGCGTTGTAACGATGGGGCCATTTTCTGTCGAACTGTGTGGCGGAACGCATGTTGCTCATACAGGCGAGATCGGACTGTTTAAAATTGTGTCGGAAAGCGGCATTGCGTCTGGTGTACGCAGAATCGAGGCGGTGACCGGTGAGGCGGCTATTGAGGTAATTCAGCAGCAGCAGGCCACTATAAACCAGGCCGCTGGCTTGCTCAAAACCGATGCTTCAAATGTGCTGCAAAGGTTATCTGCGCTTCAGACACAAACTAAAGAGCTTGAAAAAGCGCTGGGCGCTGCCAAACAAAAACTGGCTAGCCAGCAAGGTGCTGATATGCTTGGTCAGGCCCAGGAAATAAACGGCGTTAAAGTGCTGGTGACCCAACTCGATGGTGTCGAGCCGAAAGCATTGCGAGGTATGGTCGATGATCTTAAAAACCGAATCGGGGAAGGCGTCGTAGTACTAGGGGTAGCAGGCGAGAAGAAAGCGAGTCTGATAGTTGGCGTTACTAAACAATTGACAGCGAAGGTTAAGGCTGGAGAGTTAGTAAACTATATTGCAGGCCAGGTAGGAGGCAAAGGAGGCGGTCGACCTGACATGGCGCAGGCCGGTGGTGATCAGCCAGAAAACCTTGGTTCCGCGTTAGACTCTGTTACCTCTTGGCTCTCAGATAAGCTATAATCTAGTTTAGCTGTTGATCAGCGGGTTTTTGATGTGACACAAAAACAGGGAATCGCTGCTGCTATCGCCGGGTCGTGCCGGTGTTAACGCAAAAATGAAAGGATATGTTCATAAATAAGGAACAGGAGCAAGCGAATGCTTATTTTGACTCGTCGTGTAGGTGAAACATTGATGGTGGGTGACGAAGTCACTGTTACTGTCTTAGGCGTTAAGGGAAACCAGGTGCGCATCGGGGTAAATGCCCCTAAAGAAGTGTCGGTTCATCGTGAAGAAATATATATGCGAATCCAGGCTGAAAAAGGCGGAGACGCAAGTAGTTCTGATAAAGAATGAAGTATTTCGATACGGTAAAAAAGGCTGGTTTTAAACCAGCCTTTTTTATTTCTGCTGTCCGACTCTGAGAAAGATATGATACGCAGGTAGAAAAAGTGAACAGCAAATTATTTGTGATGATGAATTTTTCATCTCTCAGTTGTCAAAGTGATTAAACAGTGCGCATTCAGTGCCTTCCAATGCAGTTTCTGATTTGCTTCTGGCAAATTCTTTGTTATCTTGGCGGGGTTGTTCGGGAGACGCCCTGCAAGTCAGGGAGTTAGTGAATGATTCAATACGTCATCGTATTGGCTTGTGCGAAAAATCATGATTTTTATGCTTTTTTGTACAAAGTGATTAAAATCCCGACGGGCATGCATTTTCTTTGAAAAAAGGTTTGACACCATCAGGTGAATCCGTAAAATGCAGCCCCACATCAAGGAGAGGTGGGTGAGTGGCTGAAACCAGTTCCCTGCTAAGGAACCATACGCATTACGCGTATCGAGGGTTCGAATCCCTCCCTCTCCGCCATATTTTGTTGGCGGCGACAACCAACACCATTTTATTGCGCGTGTGTAGCTCAGCTGGATAGAGTACCTGGCTACGAACCAGGCGGTCGGAGGTTCGAATCCTTCCACACGCGCCACTTAACAATTTGTCGCCTTATGAGTTCTCATAAGTTTACGTTTTACGCGTGTGTAGCTCAGCTGGATAGAGTACCTGGCTACGAACCAGGCGGTCGGAGGTTCGAATCCTTCCACACGCGCCATATTGAAAGCCCACCTTACGGTGGGCTTTTTTGTTTGCGTTCTATTTCTAGTTCTCCTCATACCAAACTACTTTTCCTCTTCTGATCTATGACAGTCTGAACAGTCCGGCGACTGATCCCATCGTAAGAGTCGTATCGTTTCTTATCTTAAGGCGATGAGTCAGCAGATAGGACACAGTCATCTGGCTGGTTACTGTAGTATTTATATTAGTGATGATAAATATAATTATTGATCATAAGCTTTTGCAATGAATGACCAGTGACCCGCACGACATATAGCCGCAAATAGACACATAATGCTGAATAAATGCTGCATATTTATGTATTTTGTACGCATGCTCATTTGTTATTTATGTATATTCATGATACTTAATTCCCACGTTTACAAATTGAGACACCAATGAATTCTGAAATAGCAGGACAGTTGAACGAAGCTGGGACCCTGATGCTGGTAGGAATGGGATTCGTATTCGCGTTTCTGGCACTTTTGATAGGCGGAATAAAACTTATTGAAGTTACCTGTCGTCGATTTCCGGGGGCGCCGGAACCTGTGGCTGCGGGTTCAGCCAGAAAGTCCGCCGGGCGTCATTCATCACAAGAAGTCACTCCCCAAACAATCGCTGCTATCAGTGGGGCAATTCATCAACACCGACAGGCAAAAACAAAACAGCAGGAGAACGCATGAGCAAACCATTGGCACTAACTGAACTGGTTTTGAGAGATGCCCACCAGTCGCTACTTGCAACCCGTATGCGTCTGGATGACATGTTACCTATCGCTGAAGAGCTGGATAATGCGGGCTTCTGGTCTGTAGAGTCCTGGGGCGGTGCTACGTTCGATGCCTGCATCCGCTATTTGGGTGAAGATCCGTGGGAACGCATTCGCGCGTTAAAAAAAGCGATGCCCAAAACCCGCCAGCAAATGCTGTTAAGAGGACAGAATCTGCTTGGGTACCGTCACTATGCTGACGATGTAGTAAAAAAATTCGTTGAACGTGCGCATCAAAACGGTGTTGATGTTTTCAGAATTTTTGACGCGATGAATGATGTCAGAAATCTGGAAACGGCAGTAAAGTCCGCTATTGACTGTGCCGCGCACGCCCAGGGCACGATTGCCTATACAGTCAGTCCGGTCCACACCCTCGATACCTGGCTGAATATGGCAAAAGACCTGCAAAATATGGGGGTCGACTCCATCTGTATTAAGGACATGGCCGGACTTTTAAACCCGTATGAGTGTGAAAAGCTGATTAAAGGTCTGAAAGAGACAGTGGATGTACCCATTGCTATGCAATGTCATGCCACTACAGGCTTGTCTACCGCGACGTATCAGAAGGCTATAGATGCCGGTATTGATATGCTCGATACGGCTATATCTTCAATGAGTATGACTTACGGGCATACTGCAACTGAAACCATCGTATCTGCAGTCGAGGGCACTGAGCGCGATACTGGCTTATCCCTGCCAGAGCTGGAAAACATTGCCAGCTACTTCAGAGATGTCAGAAAAAAATATGCGCAGTTTGAAGGTAGTCTGAAAGGTGTAGATGCGCGCATTCTGCTGGCGCAGGTTCCCGGTGGTATGTTGACCAACATGGAAAACCAGCTTAAAGAGCAGGGGGCGCAAGATAAGTTTGATGAAGTGCTCAAAGAAATTCCCCGGGTCAGAGAAGACCTTGGTTTCATCCCTCTGGTAACGCCAACGTCTCAAATAGTTGGTACGCAATCGGTATTGAATGTCCTGACCGGTGAGAGATACAAAAGCATCACGAAAGAGACCGCAGGTGTTTTGCGCGGAGAATACGGCGCAACGGCAGCGGCGGTTAATGAGAAGCTGCAGCAGCGCGTATTAGATGGTGACGAGCCGGTGACTTGCCGGCCTGCAGACAACCTGAAGCCTGAAATGGAGAGCCTTACCAGCGAGCTTGAGGAGCTTTCCAACGCAAAGTCTTTCACACTTGCGGATGCTAAGGTAGACGATGTGCTTACCTACGCACTGTTTCCTCAAATCGGTCTTAAGTTTTTGCAAAACCGCGGCAATCCGGATGCCTTTGAGCCTGCGCCCTCCGCAGAGGGCAAATCGCAGCAGAGCAAAGCTCAGTCTTCTGCTGAAACAACAAACGCAGCACCTTCGCAAGGTGGCCCGGCCAGCTATGATGTCTCCGTTGATGGAAAGGTTTACCATGTTGAAGTGGCCGCCTCAGGTGAGCTGACAGATGTTCAGCCTGCCAAAGCGAAATCACAAGCTGACACTGAGGAAAAAGACACACCAAAGGCTTCAGCGGGCGGACAGGCTATTGAATCGCCATTGTCTGGTAATGTATTTAAAGTGCTGGTTTCAGAAGGGGATGAAATTGCCGATGGCGACGTGGTAATGATTCTTGAAGCAATGAAAATGGAAACAGAAATTCGCAGTGCGTTTGATGGCACGGTGAGCCGGGTGCTGGCTAAAGAAGGCGATGCAGTTTCCAGTGGTCAACCCTTAATCGAGCTGTAGGTACCATGGAAAAATTCAGTATTTTGTGGGACAGCACAGCGCTAGCCCACTTTCATTATCAGCAGCTGATTATGATGGGAGTCGGACTTTTATTATTGTATCTGGCAATTGTAAAAAAGTTCGAGCCGCTTTTGCTAATCCCGATAGGCTTTGGGGCACTGCTGACAAACATCCCTCTGGCAGGCTTTTCTGAGCCCGGTGGTCTGCTTTACTACATTTATGAGGTAGGTATTGAGACCGGTGTGTTCCCGCTTCTCATCTTTATGGGCGTGGGAGCAATGACTGACTTTGGTGCGCTTATCGCCAATCCCCGCATGTTACTGTTAGGGGCGGCCGCACAGTTTGGGATATTTGCCACATTGTTTGGCGCTATTGCGCTTAACATGGTTCCCGGTTTTGAGTTCAGTCTGAAGGATGCGAGCGCTATTGCAATCATCGGTGGCGCGGATGGACCTACCGCAATCTTTCTGGCTTCCCGCCTGTCACCAGATTTGTTGGGCGCGATTGCAGTAGCTGCGTATTCTTATATGGCACTGGTGCCGATTATCCAGCCGCCGATTATGAAGGCACTCACAACCAAAGAAGAGCGGCAGATAAAAATGGCGCAACTCAGACCGGTCTCTCAGCGGGAAAAGATTATCTTCCCTTTGGCCGTGCTAATGCTGACCATCCTGTTTTTGCCTTCGGCGACACCGCTGGTAGGTATGTTCTGCTTTGGTAACCTGATGAAAGAGTGCGGCGTGGTAGAGCGGCTGAGTAAGACAACTCAGAACGAACTTATCAATACCACGACAATCTTCCTGGGGCTGGCAGTGGGCTCAAAGCTCTCAGCAGAAAAGTTTCTTACAGTAGAAACGCTGGGGATCCTTGGACTTGGTGCAGTGGCGTTTGCCATTGGTACTGCCACAGGCGTGTTAATGGCGAAATTAATGAGTCGGTTGTCTGGAGGAACCATTAACCCGCTGATTGGTGCTGCTGGCGTCTCGGCGGTGCCGATGGCAGCGCGTGTTGTAAATAAGGTAGGATTGCAGGCAAACCCGCATAACTTCCTGCTGATGCACGCCATGGGCCCGAATGTTGCCGGAGTGTTAGGCTCAGCAGTTGCTGCTGGTGTATTACTGGCGCTGGTAGGCTAGGTAATTTTTTGCTGAGGAACCAGTGACTGATACGCCAGTATCAGCTTTTTAGTCATACTATGCTGAGGCCATCTGAAGATGGTCTCGGTTTTCCCTGACTCTACGATGCGGCCATTCTTCATCACAATCACTCTGTCTGCAATATGTCTGACGACACCGAGATTGTGGGTAATAAAGATAAACGATAACCCCAGTTCTCTTTGCAAAGTAAGAATCTGATTAACAGTTTGTGAGCGGATGGAAGGGTCCAGTGCGGCAAACGGTTCGTCAGCAACCAGTATTTTAGGCTGAAGCACCAACGCACGGGCCAGGGCCACACGTTGTTGCTGACCATCAGAGAGCATATGCCGGTAGAAATACACGTGGTCGCGCAACAAGCCAACTTTGATAAGTGTTTCTTCGATTCTGGCGCGGCGCTCTTTTTCCGTCATCCGCGTGTTCAAACGCAAGGGCTCATCCAGAATCATTCCCACGGTGATACCCGGGTTCATAGCTTCTGTGCTGTGCTGAAAGATCATCCGGATATCATTGCTGGCATTGTATGAACGTGTAGAACGCCGTTTTGCCGCATTGTATCTTACGCTACTTAGTGAAATCTCACCCTCATCGGCAGCTACCGCCCCAACCAGCATCTTTGCAAGTAGCGACTTCCCGGCACGGTTTTCCCCAATAATAGCGATGGTTTCGCCCTTATTGACCGTTAAGTCGATAGGCCCCAGCTGAAATATCTCTGGCTTTTTTAACCAGCGCTTATTCTGGTCATGCCTGAACACCAGTTTGTTGACATGCATTAACTGGTTCATAGTTTTTCCATATGCAGCGGGAAGTGACAACTGTAAGTGTGATCGTGGATCCGTCTGACTGCCGGCGTTATAACACAGTCACGCTGTGCACGCGGGCACCTTGGTCCAAGACGGCATCCGATAGGAACGTGCTTTAGCGAGGGAATGGTGCCATCCAGCGTCGGAAGCAGACTTTTGGGAGGCAAATCATTCTGAAAGCTGGGCGCGCTGTCTAACAATGCTTTGGTATAAGGATGCAGCGGTCGCTTTCTAAGCATCTTCATCCTGCCAGATTCAACGGTCTGTCCGCAGTAAAGTACAGTCATGGAATGACACATACTGGAGATTGCCAGAAGGTCATGGCTAATAAATAAAATAGACAGCGATTTTGTCTGATTCAGCCGTGTCAGTAATTTGAGTACCTGGGTTTTGGTGGTTGTTTCCATGCCCCGCGTAGGATCATCGGCAATCAGCAACTTTGGTTGCGAAATCAGCGCCATGGCCAACATAAACTTCTGACTGATATCAGTGGGTATCTGATGAGGGTAGGCACTTAGGTAATGGCGGTGATGCTTTATCCCAACCTTGTGCACGGTGGATATGGCAGATTTGCGTCGCGACTGACGGCGCTGCCAGAACCATTTTCCCTCTACCAGTTCATCGGGAATACTCTCTTCTAACTGCTCGCCCAGAGTGGCTGACGGATCAAGAGCACTCCCCGGGTTCTGAAATACCACTGCGATATCCCGGCGCATGAGCTGCCTGCGCTCCTCGGTGGGCATACTTAACAGGCTTTTCCCTTTCCAGCTCATGCGATCAGCCGTCAGGTGAAATTTTTGCGGTAATGCGCCAGAGATGGCGGAAACAATCAGGCTCTTCCCCGAACCTGATTCGCCTACCAGTGCGCGGATTTCACCACTGTTGATAGTTAGATTAACCTTGTCCAGAGCTTTGACCCGGGTACCACCGGTTTCAATTTCCAGTGTCAGATTTTTAATATCGAGCATCGGCATTAGTGACTGACCCTTTTTCTGAGTGCTGAACGCAAGCCATCACCTACAATGTTTATAGCCAGCACCATAAGAAATATTGACAGCCCGGGCAATCCGACATTCCAGGGGGCAAGGTAAGCCACATCCAACCCGTCAGCAAGAATGGCTCCTAATTCCGGGAGCGGAGGCTGTGCCCCGAGATTTAAAAAGCCCAGCGCTGATACATCAATGACTGCGATAGACAGTGCCAGAGAGCCCTGAACAACCAGCATTTCAATCATATTTGGCAAAATAGAATGTCTGAACAGCTGCCATGCGTTCGCCCCATCAAGTTTTGAGGCTAATACGTATTCCTTCTTCATTTCACTGCGCACAAAAGAGCGGGTGTAATGTATAAACTGGGGAATCAGTGCCAGCGTAATGGCCCACATACTGTTAACCAGACCGGTACCCAGAATGGCAACGATAATAATGGCAATCAACAAGGTCGGAATGGCCATCAGCGCATCAAGTAAATGGTTGACTACACTGGATCTAACGCCACTCATCATTCCGGCGAATGTACCGATAGATACACCAACCAGCATGGCAATAATCACCAGCAATATACTGCTACCGAAGGTAACCCGGCAGCCGTATACAATTCGAGAGAAAACATCTCGTCCCAGCGCATCTGTCCCGAACAGGTGAGATATAGTGCCGTTAGTTTCCCAGCTCGGCGGTATAAGGAGGGAGTCGATATTCTGTTCTACCGGATTGTAGGGCGCTATTAGCGGCGCGAAAAGCGCAAAGATCAAAAAAATAGCAAGCACGAATAACCCCAGCACCGCGATGTGGCTGGAAGTAAATTCCCGCCATGTTCGCTGCAGCGGGGAGGGATGATACTCTTCTTCGTAGAGACTAAACTGTGGCACGTTCGTACTTGTCCCTGCTTGGGTCGATTAAACGGTTAAACAAATCAATCGTGATTGTCAGCATAATAACAACAGTTGCGACTGCTAGCATACCAACCCGTAATGCGGGGTAGTCGCGCTGATAAATTGCCTGAATAAGCCAGTTACCGATGCCAGGCCAAGAAAACAAGGTTTCTACAATCATTGCGTTGGTGATAAGTGACGTTATCTGAATGGCCAGTAACGGCAATACAGGTAGCAGGGCATTTCTTAATATATGGCGCGAGAAGGTTTGCCAGCGCGAAAGTCCTCTGGAGCGTGCAGCGGTAATATAGGGCCGGTTGAGCACATCAATAACCGAGCGACGCGTCATACGTATCATCGAAGCGGTAGAAATAACGCTCAAAGCGAGGGTTGGCAATAATAAATGATGAAATGCATCTCTGAGTGCCAGGCTGGTATCAATATTCTCAGCCAACAGGATATCAATTAATATGAATCCGGTTTTGTCGGGCACATCAAAAAGCAGGCTTATCCGGCCCGAAAGTGGCGCAATGTTCAACTCAAGGCTGAATAAAAGTATAAATAACAGCGCAAGCCAGAAGACCGGAAAAGAGTACCCCACCATTGAAACGGAATTTATCGAGTAGTCGGCCGCCGTATAGCTTTTCAGCCCGGCATAGCATCCTACTGGTAAGCCGATAACAATGGCGATAAACATCGCGTAAAATGCCAGCTCAATGGTAGCCGGCAATGCCAGGCCAATCTCTTCTTTTAGCGACAACCCTGAAGCGAAGCTGTACCCCCAGTTGCCCTGCAACATTTCTGTCAGGTAGTGAACGAACTGGAAAAAGTAAGCCTCATCCAGCCGGTGCTTTTGAATAAGTAGTTCGCGATGGGCATCGTTCTGAGGAACGATGCCGGTCAGGTTGGTCAGCACATCGCCCGGAAACAGGTACGCTAGGGCAAATGAAAGTATCGCCAGAACCAAGAGCGTCAACGAAAAAAGTATACCGAAGCGACCTAATATTCTCATGGCAGTTCTTTGGTTACTCCGCCAAATCGTATGCTGCCGTAGGGGTTTATCTGCATACCCTTAAGCTCTTTACGGTAAGCCTGATAACGAAACGCGTGTGCGATCGGTACAATAGGTAATTCTTTGTTTAGCAGCGCGTTCACCTGCATATAAATAGCCTTACGTTTTGCCAGGTCTTCGGTCTCAAGCGCCCGATTGAGCAACTCATCATAACGTTCATTGCACCACATTGCCCGGTTCGTACCTGATGGGATAGCACCACAACTTAGCAGCGGGCGATAGAAGTTGTCCGGATCACCGTTGTCGGCTGACCAGCCTATCAATACCGAATCATGTAAGCCCTCGCGCAAATGACGGCGAAAGGTGGTCCAGTCGTAAGTGACAATGTTGACGTTAATACCCACATCACTGAGATACCGCTGGATAAGCTCAGCCATTTTAGCTGCGTTGGGGTTGTACGCACGCTCGATAGGCATCGCCCATATTGTCATGGTGAAACCTGGTTCTATACCTGCTTTGTCCAGCAACCGCTTAGCCAAAACCGGGTTGTACGCGGTATCTTCAGCATCATTCTGATAGGCCCAACTGGCTACCGGCAACAGGCTTTTTGCTCTGGATGCGCTGTCGAAGTAGACAGCTTCAAGCAGTGTGTTTTTATCGATTGCGTGTGCCAGTGCCTGGCGAAAATCAGGATTATCAAACGGTGGCCGCTGAGTGTTAAATGCCCAAAAGCCGACGTTCAGACCGGGCTTTTCAGCAAGTTCTAGATCCGGACGATTGCGGATAATATCCAGCTCGGTCTGCGCCGGAAAGGCAATCGCATCACATTCACCCGTCATCAGCTTAGCCAGACGAAGTGAGCTTTTTGGCGTAATATCGTAAATAAGCCGGTCAGTGGAGTCTTTATCCTGCCAGTAGGCCTCATGGGCCCGATAGCGAATGTAATGATCTTTACGGTAACTTTCGAATTTGTAAGGGCCTGTACCGATAGGGTAGTGATCAATGCGCTCCGGCTTTGAGCGGTTCACCAGCGTATCAGCGTACTCTTTGGAAAGAATAACAGAAAAATCGGTGGCCAGATTGGCCAGAAATGAGCTGTCCCGCTCCTTCAAAATGATTTCTACCCGGTAACCGTTGATTCGCTTTACCGTCTGTATGTTCTGAGCAATCCCCAGGCTTTCAAAATAAGGGTAGCGCCCGCCTGAAATGTCATGGAAAGGGTGGCCAGGCTGCCGCCAGCGATTAATACTAAAAAGTACATCGTCGGCGTTAAATGTTCGGCTGGGTGTGAAATAAGATGTGCTGTGAAAAGCGACCTCTTTTCGCAGCTGAAATGTATAGGTCAGTCCGTCTTCAGATACGCGCCAGCTGCTGGCAAGACTGGGTACGATGCGTCCGGTTTCGGCATCAAAATCAAGCAAACGATCATAAAGCTGATGTGCGGTGGCATCGGACGTTGTTGCTGAGGTATCCAGTTGCGGATTGAAGTTGACTGGCGCACTTTCAGAGCAATATAAGATACCGGATTGATAAAATTTATCCGTGTCTTTTTTACTGCATGCGCTGATAGCAGTCAGCGTCAACAGGCATAGCAGAAGCGGTGCGGTGCGCGTCATTGTAAAGGTCACTAAGCTTCGAGGCTTTCTTGAGAAGAGTCTAACAGATTGTATTTCTTTAGATAACCTCGTAATTGGTGATAAGTAAGACTGAGCTTTTCAGCGGTTTTCTTTTGATTGAACTGACTGTCGGCTAATGCCTGCTTGATCATTTCTATTTCATACTCTGATGAGCGCTCTTTAAGGTCGATAGGGTATTCCGGCTCATTCGCTGGCAGTGCATTACCAACGGGTTGCTGGGGGAGTGATTCGGTATTTTCCGCTGGATGTTCAGGCGCCGCGCTCTGCGTGGTAGCTGTTGATGTGCTGATACGATCTTGTGTTTTTACCCGGCCTTTAGGGCGGTATGCTGACGCAAAAGGGTCGAGAATGATTTCGTGAACAGGCAGGTGCGGGTTGTTACATCTGTAAACCGCACGCTCAACAACATTTTTAAGCTCACGAATATTGCCCGGCCAGTCATAATCAAGCAGAGTACGACGCGCCTTCTCGGTGAACCCGCTGAAAAGCTCCATTTCCATTTCGCGCGCCATATTAATAGCAAAGTGCTCAGCAAGCATAAGGATATCTTCGGGGCGCTCTCTTAAAGGCGGAATCGTGATAACATCAAACGCCAGGCGGTCCAGCAAATCGGCTCTGAATTCACCAGCGTCGGCTAAAGAGGGGAGGTCTTCATTGGTAGCGGCGACCAGACGGACATCGGTTTTTACTGTTTTACTACCGCCAACCCGCTCAAACTCACCGTACTCAATGACCCGTAGAAGCTTTTCCTGAACCAGGCCGGATGTATTAGCCAGCTCATCAAGAAACAGCGTGCCGTTGTGAGCAATTTCAAAACGTCCTTCACGACGCTTGGCTGCGCCGGTAAATGCACCCGCCTCATACCCGAACAGTTCACTTTCTAACAGGTTCTCATTAAGCGCTGCACAATTCAGCTTTACATAGTTTTGGTCCCAGCGCTGCGACAGGAAGTGCAGACGTGCCGCCACAAGCTCCTTACCAGTGCCTCGTTCACCAATAATTAAAACCGGTTTGTTCAGCGGTGCAATTTGTGAAATCTGCTCAAGCACTTCCAGAAAGCTGTTAGCCTGACCTAACAAATTATCTTGCTGGCGAAATCTACTCATCTATTCCCTCAAAAGTTAGTCATTTCGACCAATAACTAGTGTAAATTAAAAATTGAGCGGATACGAATTTATTTTAACGTGAAAAAACTTCAATTATTCATAGGGTTATGTAGCATTGCGATATGGCAAGCAAATTGAATAGTACTTATCAGCATGTGCCATAGTGCACGTTTTTCAACTTGAGTCTGAGGTATTGAATATGGGTATCTTCACGCGTTTCACCGATATAGTGAACTCAAACATTAATGCGTTACTGGATAAGGCAGAAGATCCTGAAAAAATGGTTCGCCTGATTATCCAGGAGATGGAAGACACACTGGTAGAAGTACGTTCGGCTTCTGCTAAAACTCTGGCGAGTAAAAAAGAAATTACCGCTCAGATCAGTAAGTATAAGAGTGATGCGGCCGACTGGGAAGCAAAAGCTGAATTAGCGTTAAGTAAAGATCGCGATGATTTGGCTCGTGCGGCCTTACAGGAAAAGAAAAAGTCTGCTGAAGCCGCAGAGGCATTAAACAAAGAACTGGTTGTTGTTGATGAGCAAATCAGCAAATTACAGGAAGAGATTGGTCAGTTACAGGAAAAGCTGGCAGATGCTAAGGCGCGTCAGAAAACTATCATTATGCGTCAGAAGACAGCCAGCTCTCGGCTGGAAGTTAAACGCACGCTTGACAGCAGCAAGGTCGATGCAGCAATGGGTCGCTTTGAGCAATACGAGCGTAAAATTGATGATTTGGAGTCTCAGGTAGAAGCCTACGATCTTGGCAAGAAAACGCTTAATGATGAGTTTGCTGAACTGGAATCAGATGATAAAATTGATGAAGAATTAGCCAAATTAAAGGCTAAAATGAATAATAAAGATAAGCCGGCTGAATAAAGCCGACTGCCGGAGTCTGATACCGAGCTCACAGGTATCAGGCTGGCAGGATTAGTGAGCAACAACTTTTAGTCGGAGGTAATTATAATGGATGAGGCTATCCTCGGGTTGCTCGTGGCACCAATTATTTTATTTATCATTTTTATCGCGCCTATTTGGCTGATTTTGCACTATCGCAGCAAGCGTCGTATTAATCAGGGGCTGAGTCAGGAAGAACATGCCTCATTGCACGAACTGGCCGAAAAAGCAGAAGCGATGTCAGAACGGGTAAAAACACTGGAGGCAATTCTCGACAGTGAAGCCCCAGAGTGGAGAAACCGCGCATGAGAATGAACAGACAGTTGTATCGTGATACAGAACATGCTCGCATTGCAGGTGTCTGTGCCGGTATCGCTAACTACTTCGGATTGGAACGTTGGTTAGTAAGAATTCTGGTCGTCACCGCGTTCTTCCTGTTAGCCGGACCGTTTATGTTTGTAGGCTATATCGTTTGTTGGTTCATTCTGGAGAAAAAACCACTCGAGCAACCTCACGTTCACGACACTACCCACGCCTTTGAGCAGAACGTAGGTAAAGGCTGGCGCAACAATAGTAGTGCTAAAAAAGACATTGACGAGCAGTTTGAAGTTAAAAGTAAGGTTTGGCAGGCGGGCGTCTCACCTAAACGCGCATTAAGCAATATAGCGCAGCGATTTGATGAAAGTGAGAAACGTTTACGCCACATGGAAAAATACGTCACCTCACGCGAGTTTCAGCTGAATCGCGAGATAAACCGCCTATAATTTAATCTGATTAAGCACTAAAAAGGCAGGGAATTCCCTGCCTTTTTCTTTTCTACCTGTTGTGAATGTATGGCGCCGGGAGCAGCATGGCGCAAGTTTGTAAATAAAGTGTTACGCCAAATTACCTTTTCATCATTGCTGTACATCTTCTTAGTTACCAATTTTTCGATAGACTTGAGGTCAACTTATTAATCACATTTAACAGGGGTCCTACCATGTCAAAGGATACGCAGTACAAATCTAAAGTATCTGATAGCAATGGCATCATTCATTGGACAGATGAAGAGAATCAGGTGTGGTCTGAACTTTTTAACCGCCAGATTGACCTGATTCAGAATCGTGCATGTGATCAGTATCACGAAGGGCTGGATCTGCTTGGCCTTAGCAGTGATGGTATCCCTCAGTTACCAGAATTAAATAACAAACTTAAAAAAGCTACTGGCTGGCAAACCGCTGAAGTGCCGGCATTGATCCCCTTCTCAGAATTTTTTAGGTTGCTGGCTAACAAGCAATTTCCGGTAGCGACCTTTATTCGCACCCGTGAAGAGTTTGACTATTTACAGGAGCCGGATATTTTTCATGAGGTGTTCGGTCATTGTCCACTATTGACGAATCCGGCATTTGCGCAATTTACGCATACCTACGGTAAGCTGGGCCTTAGTGCCAGTAAAGAAGACAGAGTCTTCCTGGCGCGTCTGTACTGGTTCACGGTCGAATTCGGCTTGGTCAACACCGCACAGGGGCTTCGAATCTATGGCGGAGGTATACTGTCTTCACCGGGTGAAACCGTTTATGCCCTGGAAAGCGATACGCCGGTACGCAAACCACTCGATCCGATTGATGCATTACGTACGCCGTATCGTATCGATATTATGCAGCCGCTTTACTACATCCTTGAGCAATTTGATGACTTGTTCACGCTGTCTGAGATGGACCTGATGGCACTTGTTGCAAAAGCGAAAGAACAGGGTCTTTTTGAGCCACTGTTTCCGCCTAAAGAAAAGAAGGCAAGTGGTCAAAACTAGTTTCTGACGTTTTAAAAAATGCTTCACTTGTTACGAGATTGTGATATTCTGTAAAAAATACTTTACAGTAGAGTGATGTATGCGTTTAGAAATAAGTTGCCAGGACAGACTGGGCATTACCCAGGATGTTCTGGACATCTTGGTCGCACATGAAATCGATCTTCGTGGGATCGAAATAGATGTAGGCGGCAAAATTTTTCTCAATTTTCCTAATATAGAATTCGCTGACTTTCAGCATCTGATGCCCAAAATTCGTCGTATCGATGGTATTGACGACGTGAAAACTACCCCGTTTATGCCCGCCGAGCGGGAGCGTAATCAACTCTCGGCGATTCTGCAGACGCTTCCTGATCCTGTTTTCTCAATAGACACCCGTGGCCAGATTCTTATGTGCAACGAAGCGGTGACAGCCGGCCTGGAAATGTCCGCTGACTCCATCAGGGGAGAAGACGTTGCTGAGTGGGTAAAAGGGTTTAACTTCCATAAGTGGCTCGAATCCACCGCGATACAGCCAGCTTCCTCGAAGGTGCAGTTTATTCAGCAGGACTATCTTGCCGATATGTTACCTATCATTGTGCCAGACGGCGAAGACGGGACTATTATTGCTGGTGCCGTTGTGCTTTTGAAATCTGAAATGCGATTGGGGCAGCAATTTACAGCCTTCCATCAACAGAAAACCGATAGCTTTGATAAGTTCATAACACAATCTACGGTTATGCATAAAACAGTGAAAGAGGCGCGTAAGGTCGCGGATCTGGATGCACCCATTTTGATATTTGGGGAAACGGGCACAGGTAAAGAAATGATTGCACGCGCTTGTCACCAGGCCAGTCGACGCAACGAGGGCGAATTTTTAGCACTGAATTGTGCGTCATTGCCTGATAGCGTGGCTGAAACCGAATTATTCGGCTATGCCGCTGGTGCGTTTAACCAGCCGGAAGGCAAACCCGGCCTGTTTGAACTGGCTGCTGGTGGAACACTACTGCTGGACGAAATTGCAGATATGTCTACCCAGCTTCAGGCCAAACTATTACGGGTGATGGAGCATGGTGAATTTCGCCGGGTCGGCGACGACAAACCCGTTAAGATTGATGTGCGATTCATTTGCACAACCTGTCGGGATTTGGGCCAGCTGGTCGAAGAGGGCCTCTTCAGAAAAGAGTTGTATTACCGCCTGAATGTACTGGCGTTAGTCATGCCTTCACTCAAAGAAAGAAAGCAGGATATTGTACCGCTGGCAGAGTCCTTCATTGTTCAGCACAGTGGTAAATTGGGGCGTCGCCCGGCTAAGCTCAGTAAATCGTGTGTAGAGTATCTGCAGAATTATCCGTGGCCGGGTAATGTAAGACAACTTCAAAATGCCTTATATCGTGCACTGAGCCTGCTAGACGGCAAGGAAATTACCAAAGAAGATATTCAGTTGCCAAGTTGTGCGCCAAGCACCACATATATAGATGAGAACTTCGATGGAACGCTGGATGAGGAAGTGAAAAAATTCGAACGTGATTTGCTTAAACGCCTTTATCCTTCATACCCCAGCACCCGACAACTTGCTAAGAAGTTAGGTCTGAGCCATACCGCCATTGCCAATAAATTACGCGAGTACGGTATAAATAAAGCCACTGTAAAGTTATAGTTACACAGCTGTAAGCCTGGTTATACGCTCGTAACCCCTGTTACGAGCGGGTTCTGGCATATTTCCCCGCCTTATCTCCATGTGTCAAAAACTCTGTACACTTCCGTTTAAAACCAGCGCCATATTGATTCATCGGTGAACCTTTCCAAACCATCAGTAATCATGTTTATTGTGTAAACGTGTTGTAAATAACTGATTAAGGAATTCACCATGACTAACGTAGATTATTCCTATAACCCTCTGGGTACTGACGGATTTGAATTTGTTGAATATACCGCCGCGGATGAGAAAGGTATAAACGCGCTTAAAGATCTGTTCTCCTCGCTGGGCTTTGCTGAAGTCGCTAAGCACAAATCAAAGGAAGTATGGCTGTACAAACAGAACGATATCAATTTCATTATTAACGCCGAGCCAGCTTCCCAGGCGGAAGAGTTTGCTCGTCTGCGCGGGCCAAGTGTTTGCGGTATGGCGTTTCGGGTGAAAGATGCGGGTAAGGCGCTCCAGCATGCTATAGAAAACGGTGCTAAGCAGTTTGTAGGTAATCTGGGGCCGATGGAGCTGAATATTCCTGCGGTATACGGTATCGGCGAAAGTACGCTTTATTTTGTTGATCGCTATCTGGAAGACAATATCTACGATGTCGACTTTGCCTTCTATGATGACTGGAAAGCACGTATGGAAAGCGCTAACTCCGGTCTGGACTTTGTAGACCACCTGACGCACAACGTACGTCGCGGCAACATGGCCGTCTGGGCGGATTTTTATGAGCGCATTGGTAATTTCCGTGAAATTCGTTATTTCGATATCGAAGGTAAGCTGACAGGTCTTGTGAGCAAAGCAATGACTTCGCCTTGTGGAAAGATTCGCATACCAATCAACGAGTCCTCAGACGATAAATCGCAGATAGAAGAGTTTATCCGCGAGTACAACGGCGAAGGTATTCAGCATATTGCGCTGGCAACCGACGACATCTATAAAACGGTATCTGAGTTACGTGACCGTGGTATGAAGTTTATGAGCACGCCGGATACGTATTACGAAGCAGTGGACTCACGCGTTGAAGGCCATGGTGAAGATCTGGACAAACTCAGAGACCTGCGCATTCTGATTGATGGCGCGCCTATGAAGGACGGCATACTGCTTCAGATTTTCACCGACACTGTCATTGGTCCGGTTTTCTTTGAGATCATCCAGCGTAAAGGCAATGAAGGTTTTGGCGAGGGCAACTTTAAAGCGCTGTTTGAATCTATCGAAGAAGACCAGATTCGTCGCGGCGTAATTTCTGACGAGAAACAAAATGCGTAACTGGATTAAATTTCCTACCGCTCAGGGAAGTCACTCACGGCAGGCCCATGCTGACTTTCCTGAAGAGGGTATTTATGAGCGTGAAATGGGGCGCAGCGGCTTTTTCGGCCCTGCAACTCACATGCATCATAAACATGCCCCAACCGGATGGAGTGAATGGGAAGGCGATTTAAGACCCAGAGCCTTCGACCTGAACCTGCTCGATGAGCAGGGACATCAGACCGATTCCGCCAGCCCGTTCAGTGCACCTGTCATTTTAAGTAATGCGCACTGCCAGTATCGCTTGTGGCGCTGCCACGAACCAATGCAACGGCTAGCTCGTAATGCTGACGGAGACGACCTGCTATTCGTTCATGAGGGGCAGGGCGAGCTGTTTTGTGATTTTGGGCATCTGACTCTGGTCAAGGGTGACTATGTCGTAATTCCACGCTCGACAATGTGGCGACTTGAACCTGAGCTTCCAATGCAGCTTCTGCTGATTGAAGCGACGAATGATGCTTATCAACTGCCTGAAAAAGGGATGGTTGGTGGACATGCGATCTTTGACCCGGCTGTACTGGACACACCGCAAATTAATGATCGCTTTTTGCAGCAGCAAGATGAGAACCAGTGGAAAGTCGAGGTGAAGCGTCACAATAATATCTCGGTTATTACTTATCCTTACAATCCGCTAGATGCGATCGGGTGGCATGGTGACTTGTGTGTCGTCAGACTAAACTGGCGGGATATCCGGCCTCTTATGAGCCATCGATATCATTTGCCGCCTTCTGCCCATACGACATTTGTCGCTGCACGATTCGTTGTCTGCACTTTTGTACCCCGTCCGATTGAGTCGGATCCGGGGGCATTGAAGGTGCCGTTTTATCACAACAACGACGATTATGATGAAGTCTTGTTTTATCACGAAGGTGACTTCTTCAGTCGCGACAACATTGAGAAGGGGATGGTGACATTCCATCCCGCAGGCTTTACCCATGGCCCTCATCCGAAAGCGTTTGAGGCGGGCCGCCAACACAAGAAAAAATTTACCGACGAAGTTGCTGTCATGCTGGATACCAGAGATGCGCTGACCATTGGTGAAGCCGCCAGTGCAGTGGAAAATCCGGAGTATGTGTACAGCTGGCGAAGCGACAAGGTCCAGAAGGGAGAATAAATGAAATTCGCAACCTACAGAAATGATACTCGGGACGGTCAGCTGATGATGGTCTCAAGGGATTTGTCTAAAGCATATTCCCTAAATGACATTGCACCTACTATGCAGCACGCCCTGGACAACTGGGCACAGGTTGAACCTGATCTGAAAAAGGTCTATGAGCAACTGAATGACAATCAGCTTGATGCTGAAACTTTCAACCCTCAGCGCTGTGAGTCGCCTTTACCAAGAGCTTATCAGTGGGCTGACGGAAGCGCGTATGTAAATCACGTTGAATTGGTCAGAAAGGCAAGAGGCGCAGAGATGCCGGAAAGCTTCTGGTCAGATCCGCTAATGTATCAGGGCGGTTCAGACGACTTCATCGGGCCCATGGAAGATATAATTCTGCCAAGCGATGAGTGGGGCGTGGACTTTGAGGGCGAGGTAGCCATTGTAACCGACGATGTACAGATGCAGTGTTCAGCAGAGGATGCTGCTCAGCGTATTCGCTTACTGATGCTGGTCAATGATGTATCCCTGCGCGGTCTAATTCCAGGTGAGCTGGCCAAAGGCTTTGGCTTCTTCCAGTCCAAACCTGCCAGTGCATTTTCACCGGTCGCTGTTACACCGGATGAACTCGGTGAAGCCTGGAAAGATGGCAAGGTACATCTTCCGCTTCGCACTACCTATAACGGCGAATTGTTTGGCAAGCCTGAAGCCGGCGAAGACATGACGTTCAACTTCGCTGAACTGGTAGCACATGCAGCTAAATCGCGGAATCTGGGGGCCGGGGCGATTATTGGTTCCGGCACTGTTTCTAATAAACAGGGAACAGACCATGGTTCAGCAGTTTCTGAAGGTGGCCGTGGCTACTCATGTATTGCCGAGATCCGCATGATTGAGACTATCCGCGATGGTAAACCTACCACACCGTTTATGCAGTTTGGCGACAAAGTGCATATGGAAATGTTGGATACGAACGGTAACAGCATCTTTGGTGCCATTGACCAGCAGCTAAAGCCACTCAAGGCCTGAGAGTAGATAACGATGGCTCTGAAACTTTACGGTTACTGGCGTTCATCGGCGACCTACAGGGTGCGTATTGCACTGAACCTTAAGCAGTTGGAATACGACTATATTCCGGTGCACCTGGTCAAAGATGGCGGAGAGCAGCACAAGGAAGGGTATCAGCAACTGAACCCTTCTGAGCTGGTTCCTACACTGGTCGATGACGACGAAGATATTATCCTGAATCAGTCGATGAGTATCATGGAATTTCTGGATGAGAAATACCCGGATTCGCATCAGCTGCTTCCTGAGCACCCGCTTGAGCGAGCCAGAGTTCGTGCCCTGGCACAGGACATTTCCTGTGATATGCAACCGCTGAATAATCTTCGTGTACTGCAGGCGCTTGAAAGTGAGTTCGGCGCTGACAGCGAGGCTAAGGCAAAATGGGTCAGGCTCTGGAGTCAGCGTGGATTTAGTGCTATTGAACAGCGTCTACAGACTCAGGCTGGAAAATATTGCTTTGATTTTGATGTATCGCTTGCAGATGTATGCCTGATACCACAGGTCTATGCTGCAAAGCGTTTTGGCCTGGACATCGAACAGTTTGCACTTATCAATAAGATTTATACAAACTGCAATGCCCTGGAGCCTTTTATCAAAGCGATGCCGGAAAACCAGCCGGATGCACCAAAGTAGCTACTGGCTTTTAATTGGAAGCTGAGTGGTATTCTTAACCTGTTTTAAGGCAAACGTTGAACTGAGATGATCTACCAAAGGAAGGTGGGTCAGTTTGTTTTTCAGCAGGTTTTCATATTCCTCAATACTCTCGACCACCACCTTTAACAGGTAATCCTTCTCGCCACTGGTCGTGTGGCACTCTACCACCTCATCAATAGACTGAACGGCCTGTTCAAAGTCGGTAAGTGAATCGCCATCGTGATTTTTAAGCGTTACAAAGATAAAGACAGAAACGCCTAAATTAAGTTTTTTACTGTTGAGCAGGGTGACTTTACCGACAATGATACCGTCTGCTTCCATCCGTTTAACGCGGCGCCAGCACGGGGTATGCGATAGCCCGACTTTCTGGCTAAGTTCGGCCATGGAAACCGTGGCATCTTGCTGCAATACGCGTAAAATCTCGCGATCAAATTTGTCTAACTTCATGTACAATATTCCAAGCTGTTATGATGCCTATTATATATTGAAAAAGAATCTAGGATAAGCATCATAGCAATCACTATTTGCTAGTATCGATGTTTCCGTATGTTAAATTCATTAACAAACATCGCAAGGCATGTCCTCCCGATTCATCGGTAGAATCTCGTAAACTTAAGACTACAATTTGAGGCCCTATGTCTGTATTCGATCATTCTGAATTTGATAACCATGAGCATGTTGCGTTTTATCACGACGAAGCGGCAGGGTTAAGTGCCATTATCGCGGTACATAATACCAACCTTGGGCCTGCATTGGGCGGTTGCCGCATGTGGCCATATGTAAACAGCGCGGAAGCGCTGACAGACGTACTACGACTGTCAAAAGGGATGACGTATAAATCAGCCATGGCTAACCTGAAACTGGGCGGTGGAAAGTCTGTGATTATTGGCGATCCCCGTAAAGTTAAGACACCCGAAATGATGACGGCGATGGGTAAGTTTGTTGATTCACTGGGCGGAAAATATTTTACAGCCGAAGATTCCGGCATTTCGGTTACCGATTTGAAAACAATGGCGCAGGAGTCTGACTATATTGCCGGAACGAAAGCGCACTATCATTATGCTGGTGAAACGGCAGATGGCAACCCGGCGCCTTCGACTGCTTACGGCGTCTTCGTCGGGGTTAAAGCGTCGGTTGAGCATGCGCTTAAGTCAGATTTAAATGGCGTCAGAGTGGCTATACAGGGTATGGGACATGTTGGTTACCGTCTGGCGGAACATCTGCATAACGCTGGCGCTAAGCTTTTTGTGACAGATATCTACCCTGAGGGCGTTGATCGGGCGGTTAAAGAACTGGGTGCCACGGCGGTTGCTCCTGAAGAGATTTACGGGCTGGATGTAGATGTTGTTGCGCCATGTGCGATGGGTGCGTCAATTAACGATGAGACCCTTTCAACACTTAAAGCTAAGGTCATCGCCGGCGCTGCTAATAATCAACTTGCTCGTGAAGAAATTGGTGACGTCCTGCAGGAGCGCGGCATTGTTTATGCGCCTGATTATGTTATTAACGCGGGTGGTGTTATTGATATTTATCATCAGCGAATGGAGTCGTCGTCTAACGAAGCATTACGTGATCACCTGGAGCAAATCGGCGATACGTTGAAAGAGATATTTGAGCGTGCGGATGCAGAAGGGCGGGCGACCAATCGCGTGGCAAATGTCATCGCTGAGGAACGCTTTAAAAACAAAGGTTGAAACTTGGCGCGCAACTCGTCATAATGCGCGCCGCTGACCTGGAGCAATCGTTCGGGTCAGCGTAGAGTCAATGGTAGGCCTTTGGTCCTCTCGCAATGATACTCTGTGAACTCGGTCAGGCCCGGAAGGGAGCAGCCGCAGCAGACGACTCATGTGCCGAGATGTGGCTGGAGGTCTGCCACCCTAATTACCTACCTCGCGACTCGAATCCCTGTCCAAAAACTCTCTGGCTTTATTAAGTGCGTAATCTACGTTCATTTCCATTTGCTGCCGTTCGCTTTGCGGTAAATAAAACGCCATATCTACCTCAAACCGGATATAACGGGGAGGGACCTGATTGAGTGCCAGACAGCATAAGTCCGCCAGATAATCTGTGGTATGTGTTTTATCCAGCCCCAATGCCGCTATCCGCTCAACAATTAAATGTTCATAGTAATTATGGATATCATTATGCAACTTCATGGTTTACCGCCATTATCAACTAAGAGTGTACCGTGCACAGTACAGATGTTTTTACATTCCTGACAAAGTGCGCACATTGGTGATTACCTGCCCTGTTAACAAAGTGTTAAACTAAAATTCTCATTTAGCAACTGTTTTTAGAAATGAAGAGAAACGATACGCCAGTCTACTATGGCGACTACTTGCAACTGGACAAAATTTTGGGTGCGCAGGCTTTTCAAAGTGAAAAGTATGGTGAACCAGCCCATGATGAAATGCTATTCATTATTGTTCATCAGGTTTATGAGCTTTGGTTTAAACAGGTGCTACATGAACTGAACGCTATCATCGACACATTCAGTCAGGAACGTATGCCTGATGATGAGCTGATTGGTGTGGTTCATCGCTTGCACAGAATCATTCAGATTCAGCAGTTAATGAATGACCAGATCAGTGTGATGGAAACCATGACCCCCCAGCAGTTTCTTTCGTTTCGTGATTATCTGGTACCCGCTTCCGGCTTCCAATCGATTCAGTTCAAACGCCTTGAAATATCCCTCGGTCTGAAACGTGAATACAGAATTGATTTCGATAAGCAAAGTTTCTTCAACCGACTTACAGATAAAGACAGGGAGCTACTGGAGGCACTGGAAAATAAATCCAGCTTGTTTGAATTAGTTGATGAGTGGTTAGCCAGAATGCCTTTGCTCGAAAAAGATGAGTTTGCTTTCTGGCAGCATTATAAGTCAGCAGCTGACGACCTTCTGGCCAGCGACAAACAGACCATCACCGAAAATGAAACTTTATCTGATAAAGAAAAAGCCCAGGAATTAAAAGACTGGCAGGGTACGCGGGAAAATTTTGATGCATTGTTTGACAAAGAGAAATATGAAGCGCTGCGTCAGGACGGTGTATTCAGACTCAGTCACGAAGCAATGCTAGCCACACTATTTATTAAACAGTATCCGGAAGAGCCCATTTTCAATGTACCTTTCCAGCTAATTACCGCATTAACCGAAATTGACGAAAAGCTGACAATATGGCGCTATAGACACGCCATGATGGTGCAGCGAATGCTTGGAACAAAAATAGGTACGGGCGGCTCCTCTGGGCATCACTATCTGAAAAAGACGACCGAGTCGAATCGAATCTTTGTAGATTTCTTCAATACTGCAACGTTCTTATTGCCTAAAGATATGCTTCCGCCGCTACCTGAACAGGTAAAACATTACTTTGGCTTCCATTATTCGTGAATATGGCAAAAATCTTATATTAAGTATCACTCTGCTGAACGCTGTAATAAAACTACATTGTTCTGAAAGGGTATTTTAATTTATTGATTTAACGCAGAAAATTAATTTTTTCTGCGTAGTTTTGCTAAATCTGTATTGCATAGTCTAATGGAGAGTAAACTTAACATAAGTTTTAATATTTACTTTCATCTATATGTTGAAAGTCTAAATAAATTGTGTGTAATATCTCCCCGGGGTTAAAAAGCCCGCATAATCACCAATTATAACAAATATATTATTTGCTGATGGAATAGCGTTCCAGGGAGAAAATAGATGTTTAACAACTCAAGGATAGCCAAGTCTGTCCGACTGGCTTGTGCTTTTGGTACAGCCTTAGCCATTTCTGCATCAGGCGCAGCTTTCGCACAGGAAGCCCAAAGCGAAGATGATGACGTTACTGTAGAGAAAATTTCTGTAACTGGTTCTCGTATCGCACGTCCTGAACTTTCTACACCTGCACCAATCGTAACGGTAGGCGCCGCCGAAATTGAACGTTTTGGTTCACCTGATCTGGGCTCAATTCTTGCTGAATTACCTGCTATCGCTGCGGGCAGCACGCTGATTGGTAACAACAACTCAAACGCAAACGCGGGTTTGAGCTCACCTGACCTGCGTTCTCTGGGTGCCACACGTACGTTGACACTAGTAAATGGCAAGCGTCACGTAGCGGGCTCACCGTTCTCTAATGCGGTTGATACGGGTGCAATTCCTGCTGCGATGATCGATCGCATTGAGGTTATCACCGGTGGTGCATCTGCAATCTACGGTTCTGACGCTGTAGCAGGTGTTGTTAACGTTATCCTTCGTGATGACTATGAAGGTGTTGAGCTGCGCGCAACAGGGTCTACTGATACTGAAAGCATCGGCGCTCGCAGTCATACACTAAGTCTTTTAACTGGTGCTACTACAGACGATGGCCGTGGTAACGTGACCTTCTTCGCATCAAAAAGCAGCATCAATGAAGTTCTGATCCCTGAGCTGCAACAATCGGCAAACTGGGGCACCATTGTAAACCCTGATAATACGGGTGAAGATGATGGCATTCCTGACCGTCTGCGCGTTCGCAACGTTGGTTCAGAAATGATCAACGGCTTCGGTGTAATCAACCCGTTTGACGATTCATCTCGTCTGACCTTTACGCCAGGTGGAATGGGTACAGAGCAAGTTATGCGTGATGGCACAAACAGCTTTGCATTCGGTAGCTTTGATCAGCCTTATGATTCAGTTTTCTTCACAGAAGATTATGAGAACTATATCCCTGACCAGGATACTATTACACTTGCCAGTACGTTCCGTTACGACCTGACTGACAAGATGCGCTTCTACGGTGATATGAAATACGTAGATAAAGATATTGCGCAGCAATTCCAGCCTTCGTTCAGCTTCGGCGGCCTGTCTATTAACGTAGAAGACAATGTTTATCTTGATGATGCGACGCGTCAGACTCTGTTGAACAACGGTCAGACAGTGGTACCAATGGCTCGTTTCTTCGATGATATCGGTAACCGTTCTGCATCAAATGATCGTCGTTTGTTCCGTGTAGTAGGTGGTTTCGAAGGTTACTTCACACTGGCGAATACTGATTTTGATTACGACGTGTACTATACACACGGTCAGACATCTAACATTCGTAAAACGCTAAACGACTTAATTCCTACAAACCTGAATGCTGCACTGGACTCCGTTTACGATCCCTCTACAGCAAGCTTTGCCTGTCGTAGTCAGGTACCTGATGCACAGGGTGAAGGTTACGAAGATCCAGCTGAAGTAAATGGCGACCAGTGTGTACCATTTAACCCATTCGGTTTCGGTAATGCATCGTCAGCGGCGCAAGACTTTGTGTCAGGTACGGTAACTCGTGAAGACGAACTGACGCAGGATATGTATGGCGCGACGGTATCGTTCGACTCGATGAACTATTTCGAATTACCTGGTGGTCCGGTTGGTATCGCATTAGGTTATGAATACCG
Source organism: Salinimonas iocasae (assembly GCF_006228385.1). GTDB lineage: Bacteria > Pseudomonadota > Gammaproteobacteria > Enterobacterales > Alteromonadaceae > Alteromonas > Alteromonas iocasae. The sequence goes on along the minus strand of NZ_CP039852.1, from coordinate 2,766,242 downwards.
TGAAGAAGAAGTAACAACAATTACTGATGAATTCACCAAAGCTGGCTTCTTTACAAACGCCGCAACACCAGATTCTTTCGGTGGTTACGACGTTGAAGAATTCTTCGTAGAGGTACGTTTACCAGTATTGTCAGATGTCTTTATGGCCAGAGAACTTTCGTTTGATGGTGCATTCCGTTCTGCTGAATACTCTCACGCAGGAAGTGCTGATGCATGGCAGGTTGGTTTCCTTTGGTCACCAATTGAAGATGTTCGCCTTCGCGGTACTATCGGTGAGGCCGTTCGTGCGCCAAACGTAGATGAAGCGTTTAGCCCATTGTCACCTGGCTTCTCTAACATCAATGACCCGTGTGATGCAGATAACATTACAGACGATCCGGATCGTGCTGCTAACTGTGCTGCACTGGGTATCCCTGCAGGTTTTGAAGCTAACGATAACGTGAGCATCGACACGCTGTCTGGTGGTAACCCTGACTTGTTCTCTGAAGAAAGTGAGTCTCGCACCGTAGGTGTTGTATGGACACCAACCTTCATCGAGAACCTGTCGGTTACATTGGACTGGTATGACATCGAAATCACCGATGCGATTACTTCAGTGAGCGCTCAGGATATTCTTGATAACTGTGTTGATGCGACCGGTGGTCCAGACGTAGGTTTCTGTAGCCAAATCGATCGTGATCCTACAACTAACGACGTAATGTTAGTTCGTTCAGGCTTCATCAATGCGTCAGCATTAACAACATCTGGTCTTGAGATGCAGATTCGTTACACTACTGATCTGGAACGCTTTGACCTGCCTGGAGAACTTCGTTTCAACATTCAGGGTAACAAAGTTAACGAGCTGAACGAGTTTGCTTTCCAGGATCGTCCTGACGAAATCAACGTAGAAGACGGCGAAGTGGGCGATCCTTCTTACCAGTTCCGTACAATCGTTGACTACCGTATCGACCAGTGGAGCGTTAACTACACCAGCCGCTTCATTGACAGAAGTGCGTTATTTGACGTTTCGCCGGGTGGTGACACTACAGAAGATACCGATATTAGCTTCGTAGGCTCAATCTGGACGCACGATGTTAGCGTTAACTACGATCTGGATGACAACATGGAGTTGTTCCTGGGTGTGAGAAACGTGTTCAACAAAGTGCCTCCTGGTTATACATTTAATCCGCTATATGACCTTGTTGGTCGTCGGGTGAATGCAGGCGTTACTGTTCGTTTCGAATAAAACGTAAATAATTTAGTTTGAAAGGCCGGTCTCTGACCGGCCTTTTTTTGTCTATGATTAAAAATAGTATTTGCTACAGATTAATTTTTATATTCCAGGCCCAGCGACAGCGATTTTATATTCGAAAAAACGCAGGTAAATCTAGGAGAAAAAATTTATCATATAAATTGTTGTTAAAATTATGTATGTGGCAGCTTAGTAGTAATGAATATTTATCTTTACAAGATAACTGTTTATTCAATTTTTGAGATTTACCTGCAGCGCTTAATTTATAAGCTGTAGGAAAATTACACCTACAACTTCCCGTCTATTTCAGGTATTGAATTTCTCTTTCATGTTAATCAGGTGTAACTAAACATTGACAAGCCTGCCCAAAAAGCGGGCATGAAAAAGTTCAATTTTCTTTTCATCTCACGTTGAAGACAGTTGACCGCACAACTTCGATGTGGTTATTATCATTCCAAGGCCAAGAGTCTTACTTAAATAAAAAGTCGTTTTAACGATTTATACTACCATCACTAAATCTTTTAGTGGTCCAGGGAGACACAATACATGTTTACAAATAATAAACTGGCAAAGTCAGTGAAGCTGGCGTGCGCTTTTGGTGCTGCCTCTGCTGCACTTTTCGCAGCAAATCCCGTAATGGCACAAGATGCTGAAGGGGCAGAGCAAGACCAGGCTCAGAACGTTGAAAAGATTTCTGTAACAGGTTCACGTATCAAACGTACTGACCTGGAAACATCAAGCCCGGTATTGGCAATTGATGCGGCAGTAATTGAATCAACGGGTTTTACCCGCGTTGAAGACGTGATGAACACACTGCCTCAAATCGAAGCAGCTCAAACGTCATTCCAGGCCAACGGTTCTACCGGTACAGCAACACTAGACCTTCGTGGTTTGGGTCCTAACCGTACACTGGTTCTAATCAATGGTCGTCGTATGCAGCCAGGCGGTGTTTACAGCCAGGCAGCTGATATCAACCAAATTCCAGCCTCTCTGGTTAAGCGTGTAGACGTACTAACCGGTGGTGCATCAACAGTATATGGTGCTGACGCCGTTTCTGGTGTTGTTAACTTCGTTATGGACACCGAGTTTACGGGTCTTGAAATTGAAGCTGGCGCAGCTGGTTATCAGCACAATAACGATAACAGCTACATGCAAGGTTTGATGGACGAAGCTGGCTATGATTACCCTGATGGTAGCAATGGTATCGGTGGTGAGTCATACAACCTGAATATCACTGCTGGTGGTGACTTTGACGGTGGTCGTGGTCATGCAACAGTCTATGCGGTATGGCGTCGTAACAATGAAATGCTGCAGGGTGAGCGTGATTACAGCTCATGTGCACTGAATACTTCAGCCACAGCGTGTGGTGGTTCATCAACTGCTGTTTCGCCAAACTTCTTCTTCTACCCGGTAAATACGCCGGTAGCCAGTGCAGATGCTCCACGTGACGTGGATTATACAACAGAACTGTTCTGGGCACTTCAGGGTGATGGAAGCTTCCTGCCGCAATCAGAAGCAAACAACCTGTATAACTATGCGCCAATTAACCACTTCATGCGTCCTAACGAACGTTTTTCTTTAGGTTCTTTTGCCGAGTATGAAGTAAACGACAGCGCGCGTGTATACCTTGAAACATCGTTCATGCAGGATAAAACTGCTGGTCAGATCGCTGAATCAGGTACGTTCTATGGTGCTGAGTACCTATTTGATTACAACAACCCACTCATCACAGATGCTCAGGCGGCACAGCTGCAGGACGCATTGGGACAAGGCCCCGATGATCAATTCGTAGCTTATATTGGTAAGCGTAACGTTGAAGGCGGTCCGCGTGCTGATAACTTAGAGCATAATGCATTCCGTATCGTAGTAGGTGTTGATGGCTGGCTAACAGACAACTGGTCTTACGATGTTAACTACATGTATGGTTCGACGTCTTCGTCTTCTGCATATATCAATGACTTAAACCTTCCTTTGATTGCACCTCGCGTTGGCGAAGTTGGCAGCACATGTGAAGATGATTGTCTGTTGTATCAGGTATTTACTCCAGGTGGTGTTACTCCTGAGCAGGCGAGCCAGTTATCCGGCACCGCGATTCTAAACGGTACAACAACGCTTGAAGTTTATCAGGGTTATGTTGCGGGTGAGTTTGGCTTTGCTTTCCCTGGTGCAGTTACGCCAGTTGGTGCATCGTTCGGTTTAGAGCGTCGTGAGACAGAGTTCGAACGTATTGCTGACAGTATCTATCAGGAAGGTTCTTTGGTTGGTCAGGGTGGTCCGACTGAAAGCTTAATCGGTGGCTTTGACGTTAACGATATCTTTGGTGAAGTAAGTGTTCCTGTGATTGAAGGTATGACAGGCGTTGAGGCGCTGGTTGTTGACCTTGGTTTCCGCTTCTCTGATTACTCTACATCTGGCAACGCCAATACTTACAAAGTAGGTATTGACTGGGCAATTAATGAGGATTGGAAACTGCGTGGTAGCTGGAACCGTGCCATCCGTGCTCCGAACGTTTCTGAGCTGTTTGCAGCGCAAAGCGTAGGGCTGTGGCAGGGTACTGATCCATGTGCCGGCGACGAGCCAGCACTAACCGCAGAGCAATGTGCGCTTACTGGCGTGACTGCTGACCAGTATGGAAACATCAGTCCTAACCCGGCTGACCAAAATAACCAGTTTACAGGCGGTAACCCTAACCTGGAGCCGGAAGAAGCTGATACATATACAGTGGGAATCGTAGGTTCTCCGTTCGATGGATTCAACTTCTCACTGGACTATTTTGATATAGAAGTTGAGAAGACGATTGGTACTGTTGGTGCGCAACGTATTCTTAACATCTGTGGTCAGACAGGTCAGTTCTGTGACAACATTCAACGTAGCCCTGCAGGTAGCCTGTGGTTAACTCAGGAAGCTTATGTAACAAACCTGACTGACAATATCGGTGGTATAAAGCTTCGCGGTGTTGACGTTGATACACGCTACTCAATGGATGTTGGTGAAGGTACACTGGGCCTGAGCATGATTGGCTCTTACAACCTTGAGAAAACATTCAAGCCTCTGACTGCTGATTCTAGCCAGGATTACGATTGTTCCGGCGTAGTTAGTGTTGACTGTTTTGCGCAACCTGAATGGCGTCATACGTTCAGCACGAACTACAACATGGGCGATTACAGTGTAATTGCACGTTGGAGATACTATGGCGAGGTTGATATTGAAGGTACTGAAGATCAAATCAGTGCATATAGCTTCTTTGACCTGTCAGGTAGCTACATCTTTAACGAGAACCTTCGCATCTCTGCCGGTGTGAACAACGTTCTTGATAAAGAGCCACCTCTTGTTGGTAGTGCGCTGGCGACAAACGCTAACACTGTGGCAGGTTTCTACGACACACTGGGTCGTTACCTGTTCACTAACGTAACTCTGACTTTCTAAGAGTTAGTTGATGTAGAAAAGCCGACGCCATTGCGTCGGCTTTTTTTTGCAAAAATTTTCTTTTCAGGTTTAACGCTATGGCAAACAGTAACTCCCGCCATGAATTAATCGAGTTAGGTAAACAGGCCTTCAACGCAAAAAATTATAATGAAGCAGTCAGCTATTTCTCAGACAGAATCAAGGAAGCCCCTAAAGATTCTGTAACCCTACAGTACTTGGTTCATTGCTATTTGCACCTTGGTGATGTTAAAGAGGCTGATGCTGTACTGACTCAGTATTCCGCCTACCACGCAACTACCACTAACTACTGGCTTTGTAAGATTCAGGTTGCGCAGTTCTGTCAGCGCCTCAACGATGAATATTCGGCCTACCAGCAGTTATTCCACCTGGAAGGGGAGAGAATGCAGTGGTTAGAACGGTATGTTACTTTGTGTACGTCATTGCATCGCTTTGATGAAGCCCGTACCGTATTAAATAAGCTCATCGAAAATAACCCTGTTACTGAGCAGAAGCGCCTTATCTTATGGTTAAATTTCTATAGAGGGTGTGAGCGGCATTTAGAAGCGCTCAATTGTGCAAAAGCGCTGTACGACACGAATCCTCAAAGCCCTTATAATCTCAATGAATTAGCTGTGTGTTATCGCTTGTGCGGCAAATCACAAGAAGCTGTAGATATACTTTTATCCTTAGCATGCAAAAAGCCTCATTATGCGGTATATCATAATCTGGCCAACGCCTTGTCGGATCAGGGAAAACTTTCTGAGGCAATAAACTGGTATAAAAAAGCATTGTCACTAAATCCGCTCTATACTGATTCTCACATCAACCTCAATAAGTTGCTCTGGGAGTCGGGTAATATTGATGAATACCTCACGTCTTTTCAAAACGCCATTCAAGCGCATCCGACGGCCCATCATCTTTCCCTCGCTTACGCAGATTTTTTAGTTGATGAGCGACGTTATGCCGATGCTATCAGTCATCTCGAGCATATAGAGATTCCTGATTATCTGAATGTTGCCAAACGTCGAATCATCGCGCAGGCTTACCTTTACGCAGGAAGGTCATCGGACGCTTTGCCGATTCTTGAAAAGCTAACGCGAGACGCTGACACTACCGCCGTTGATAATATTACCTATGGTATCAGTCTGTTGAATACGGAAAACTATCCGCTAGCGAAAGAAATCCTCTCGGAAACAATTCGCCAACAACCGGATAATCAGCTGGCCAAAGCATATCATTATGCAGCGACACGACTGATAAGCGACAAGTTTGAAGGAGTTGCCGCCACAGTCGAAACATTTTCATACCGTCCCGATGACAGCGAATTTTGGCAACAATTAATAGACGAAATTATGCCTTTGCATGCATCGGAAAATAACCCGCTAGGTCAAACACTGGAAAAAGGAACCCAGACGCGGGGACATTTGCTCAGGGGAAATGGAAAACAGTTAAGAAAATTAAAGGCATTTTTAGATAGCAGTATCAAAGCATACTGTGAAAATCAGCGCATCGATATAAATACAATTACAGATTATGACAACGCGGTAAACTATATAGGTTCCTGGTCTGTACGGCTTAGCGGGCAGGGATTTCACCATAATCATATTCATTCGAAAGGCAAAATATCCGGCGTAATATATTTGAAGTTACCGGCTGAGATAGCAAATGAAGAAGCAAAGGCTGGCTGGCTAAAATTAGGTCAACCTTATTTATACGAAAGTCATGAACTTTCACCCGAAATGTATATCAAACCAGAAGTAGGTAAGTGTGTGTTATTCCCCTCTCACGCCTGGCACGGAACCACACCAATTCATGACGATGCAGAGCGAATAACAATCGCGTTTGATGTTGGACAATACGGCTTGGATAAGTCGTAAGATTTCGCCTGGTATAATGATTCACTTAAACGGCAAACTTATTCGTGTGCGCGCTGTTTTACGAATAATTGGTCATCCGAAAATCATTTGTAGTACAAAAAACTATCAATTACTGTTGGCTATTTGAACAAAATAAATTCAAATAGCGTGTTAAGACTGTGTTACTTGACTCTTTCAGCGGTTCCATGTGACTATTATGGATTCGTAGTGTTGGCGAAATGGCGCTGGCAGCTACCTTCCGAAAGCGAAATAGCAAAGTTTATACGCCCCTTGCTACCAATGATGTAGCGAGGATTCAAATAAGAAATTTGGTTGGGAACTATGTCCAAGATGAGCAAGAGAACTCTTATTGCTTCTACTGTCATGGGTGCATTCGCACTGTCTGGCAGTGCAGCCGTCTCTGCAGTTACTCTTAACGATCTTCATAAAGAAGAAGCTAAGATTCACGCGGCTGCAGCGAAATCTCAAGAAAAAATCAACGCACTGTTTGAACAGTCACAAGAGTTGTTGGTCGAGTATCGTCAAACTGTTGACCAAACAGAGAACCTGAAAGTTTATAACGACTACATCGCGAGCTTGGTCGAAGACCAACAGCGCAGTATCGATTCTCTTCAGCGTCAGATTGATAGTATTGAAGAAACTAAGCAGGGCATCGTTCCATTGATGTTCCGCATGATTGACAGCCTGGAAAAATTTGTTGAGTTGGATATTCCAATTCACCTTGAAGAGCGTCGCGAACGTATTCAGCGTCTGCGTGATTTGATGGCCAACTCTAACGTTACTGTTTCAGAGCAGTTCCGTCAGGTTATCGAAGCGTATCTGGTAGAAGTTGAGTATGGCACTAAGATGTCATCTTATCAGGGTACAATCAGCTCAAACGGTACCGAGAATACAGTTGATTTCTTCAACCTTGGTCGTACCGCATTCCTTGCGCTTTCTTTAGACCAATCCAGTGCATGGGTTTGGGATAATGACGAGCGTCAATGGAAAGCTTTAGGTGATGATTATCTGGCGTCTGTTGTTGATGCTGTGAAAATGGCAAATGGCACCATTACACCTGATCTAATCAAACTACCAATTAAAGCAGCGGAGTAAGTTTTAATGAAACTAGTATTTAAATCTCTTGTAGCCGCTGCAACGATGGCGGTTATTTCTACCGGCGCGCAGGCGCAGGAAGCTGCCAGCCTGCAAGACCTGCTAGAACAGGTTAAGCAAAACCGTGTTTCTGAAGCACGTATTAACGAAGAGCGTGAAGCTGAATTCCGTTCAGAGCGCGCAGATAAGCAAGCATTGCTACAAAAAGCTCAGTCTGAACTTCAGGCTGAACAAGACCGTGGTGATCGCCTTCAGCAGCAATTTTCTGATAACGAAACTACGCTGAACGAAAAATCTTCAGAATTAGAACAGGCGACAGGAACACTAGGTGAAATGTTTGGTGTTGTTCGTCAGGCCGCTTCTGAAGCATATGGTCGTGTATCAACATCAATCGTTAGTGCCCAGTACCCGGATCGTGATGACTTCCTTGCGGAAATGTCTGAAGAATCTAAGGGTTTGCCTAACATTCAGGAACTTGAAGATCTTTGGTTTGCTCTGCAAACAGAAATGACTCAGGGTGGTCAGGTTGATCGCTTCACTACAGAAGTTGTAAACCTTGACGGCGGTAGCAGCGAGCAGGAAGTTGTTCGTGTAGGTACTTTCAACCTTGTTGGTGCAGATGGTTACCTATCTTATGATGCCGAAAATGACGTAGTTCAGCCACTAGGCCGTCAACCAGAAGGTTTCCTGGTTTCTTCAGCTGAAGAAATGGCAGAAGCAACTTCTGGTACTGTGGCTTTCTATGCTGACCCTTCTCAAGGTGCAATCCTTGGTCTGCTTAAAGAGAAAGCAACGTGGAGCGAGCGTTACCATGCAGGTGGTGCGGTTGGTTACACAATTACAGTAATGCTTATCATTGGTTTGCTGATTGGTATCTACAAGCTGGTTACGCTTGGCATCACTGGTAGCAAGATCAAGTCGCAGCTGAAGAACCCAGGTAATCCTTCATCAGGTAACCCTCTGGGTCGTATCCTGAAGGTTTATCAGGAAAACAAGCATTCTGACGCTGAAAATCTTGAACTGAAACTGGATGAAGCAATCCTGAGAGAATTGCCTTCTATCGAAAGTGGTATCAACGTAATCAAGATCTTTGCTGCTATCGCACCGCTGCTTGGTCTGTTAGGTACGGTTCTGGGTATGATTGCAACGTTCCAGACAATTACTCTGTTTGGTACTGGTGACCCGCGTCTGATGGCAGGTAGTATTTCAATGGCACTTGTTACTACAGCACAGGGTATCATTGCTGCATTGCCGCTGATTCTGACTCACAGCATCGTTGCGTCTCGCAGCAAATCAATCATCCACATTCTTGATGAGCAAACTGCAGGTATCATTGCAGCTCACACAGAGGCGGAGAAAGCGTAATATGAATAGCCTGATTGGATTATGGGAATCTGTCAGGGAATTTATCGCTACCGGCGGTGACGTTCTTTATTTTGTCGCTGCCGCGCTCTTTCTTATGTGGGTATTAATGATTGAGCGCTATTGGTATATCACGGCGGTCTTTCCTAAGGTGAAGAAAGACATTATCACCAGATGGGACGCCCGCTCTGATACAACCTCTTGGTATGCGCATAGAATCCGTGAAGCCTGGATTTCCGAAGCGTCTGATAATTTGGACGCCCGCATGCTTATCATCCGAACGTTAGTGGCCATGTGTCCATTAATCGGTCTACTGGGAACAGTGACAGGGATGATTAGTGTTTTTGAAACCATGGCAACGCAAGGTACTAGTAATGCTCGTTTGATGGCTTCTGGTATTTCGATGGCGACAATCCCAACAATGGCTGGGATGGTTGCGGCATTGTCGGGTCTATTTATCAGTTCTCGTCTCGAGGCCAAAGCTAAATTGGCCAGAGAGGGCTTGGTTGATAGCCTGCCACATCACTAGAGAGAGATATTATGGCGCGGAAAGTCAGAACTGAAGAGGAAGATGCACAGATCGATATGACGCCAATGCTTGACGTTGTATTTATCATGCTAATCTTCTTCATAGTTACTACTGTTTTCGTAAAAGAAGCAGGTATTGAAGTTAATAAACCTGATGCGAATCAGGCCTCAATGAAAAAAAACGCCAATATCTTCGTCGCTATCACTGACGATGGCAGTGTGTGGTTAGACAAGCGCGAAGTGGCTGTTGATAGTGTCAGAGCTAACATCGAGCGGTTGTTGACGGAACAGCCAACTGATTATGTCATCATCCAGGCTGATGTTAAGGCCAAGCATGGTACTGTTGTGAAAGTGATGGACCAGATCAAAGCTGCGGGTGTTGATCGTATATCAGTAGCAGCAAGGGGATAAGATGGTTCGATTTATCGTTTCTATATTGTTAGGTGCCGCGGTTGCTTTCGGTTTATTTGTCCTGATGGCCAAACTAATTGAAAACTCAAACCGCCCGGCAGATGAAGTTCCTGATGCACCGGTAATCGATGTTGTTATGCAGGAACCTGAGGCTGATACGCAGACTCGTCAGCGTACACCGCCTCCGCCACCTCCGCCACCGCAACAGCCGCCAAAACAGCAGCCTGTAGAGCCGGATGCGGCAGAACCTGATGCAGGAGGTTTCAGCTTAAATGTTCCTTCTATTGATACAGGTGACGTTGGCGCAAGTATTGGTGCAGTAGGTGCAATGCAGCAAGATGGTGAAGCAACACCAATTGTTAGGATTGACCCTAAGTATCCACCACAGGCAGCTCGTGATGGACGTGAAGGTTGGGTAAAACTGTCATTCACTATTAATGAGCAAGGTGGTGTTGAAGACATCGAAGTTATCGATGCTGACCCTAAGCGTATCTTTGACCGCGAAGCGCGCCGAGCGTTGAGTAAGTGGAAGTACAAGCCTAAAGTGGTTGAAGGCAAGCGCGTTAAGCAACCCAACATGTTTGTACAGCTAGACTTTAAACTGGAGCAGTGATCATGATGAAAAACACATTCAAAATGTCAGCCCTTGCTTTAGTAATGGGTGTAACTGCTACAGTGAGTGCGCCAGCGATGGCGCAGCAGTCGAAGTCTAACGCGCCAGTCGTTTGTCCTGGATATGAAAAGGGTAAAACGAAGCTTGTTGGTGAGCGAGCGGGTAAAAAGGTTCAAAAAGCATTTGAAGCCTACAACGAAGACAGAGTTCAAGAAGCGCTAGATATTCTTTATGATATCGAAACTTCGGACGACTTTGATAAAGCGTATGTTGGCCGGTTTATCGGAAACCTTCTTGCAGCTGATGAGAAGAAATCTGATGAAGCGCTTCGATACCTGACTGATGCTGTTAAAAATAAAGTGCTTAATGATAGCGAACATGCAAATACGCTTAAGCTTGTAGCGAACCTGAACCTACGTGAAGAGAACTACAAGGAAGCGATTAACTGGTATCAGGAATGGATGGACTTTACCTGTAAAGAAGATCCCGATACCTATGTTCGTATGGCACAGGCATTCTTCGAAACAAAAGAGCTTGATAAGGTTATTGAACCGGCAAACAGAGCGATTGAGCTTTATGAGAAGCCGAACAAGAACCCTTATGTATTGAAGTTGCAGTCGTACTATCAACGTAAGATGTACCCGGAAACAGTTGAAATTGCGGAAACGCTTGTCAATACGTTCCCTGAGAATCCAAATTGGTGGACGCAGCTGGGTGTTTTCTACATGCTAGTTGAAAACTACGATGATGCACTGTCTACCATGGAGATAGCTTATAACGCCGGTTACCTTGACAAAGAATCACAGTTCAAGAACCTTGCGCAGCTATACTCTACCAATGGTATCCCATACAAAGCGGCGAAAACCCTAGAGAAGCACCTGGAAAGCGGAGAGATAAAAGAAGACGCATCAATGATGCGAAATATTGCGAATTCTTTCCATCAGGCAAAGAACTATGACATCGCGGCCAACTACTACGGTAAAGCTGCACAGATGAGTTCTGACCCTCAGGATTTCCAGAAGCAAGGTACGCTTCTTTTAGTTGCTGAAGATTATAAAGGCGCTGTTAAAGCATTGAACAATGCTCTTGATCGTGGTGCGGAAGAAGAAGGGAAGATTTATTTCTCTTTAATGGAAGCATACTTCTATCAGGAAAACTTCAAGCAAGCCTGGAAGTATAATCAGATGGCTAAAAAAGAAAGCTCTATGCGCCGTAATGCGGTTGCATGGGAACCTTATATCAAGGAAAAAGCCAAAAATCGTGGAATCGATATTTAATATAAAAAGCCCCTGCAAAGGGGCTTTTTTTTTTGATCTGTTGATTACATGTAGTTTTTAGAATCAAATAAATCATTCTTTGTTTGACGTTCTGAAGACTGTTTTCGTCTCTTCTAATAACTTTCGTTCAAACGCCTTTTTGCCCGTTAATTTATTTAACAATATTAAATCTTTTATACAGCGCTTATTTATCACAAACTGATATGACAGTGAGTTTTCAGTCAATAAACCAGCGTTGGTTGTAATGAAATAGATAAAAGCATTTCCGGTAAGCTCCCTTGACCGGTGTCCGTTTATATACGCTTTTATTCTGCTGTCAATGATCGTACCTAAAGCGAAGTGATTTACTATTCGCTTCATTTCTTCGATGGATTCAGCCGTATCAAAATGATACATATTCGTGAGCTGATTTTGTTTCTCTTTAGCAAAAGTGGAAACTGGTTTTACGATTAAATTACTAATTTGTCCGCTAGCCTTATCCGGCTTTTTTCCTCGCCGTATCAATTCAAAATCAGCATTTTTCCAAAAATTATCTATCTCTGGATCGGAGGCATAAGAGCTGGTAAGCCAGTCGATCTGAATTTTTCTCGCTTCTGTTTGAATGTGGCTCAACATAGATGAGGCGATACCGTTTCTTCGGTAGTCGTCACGAACCGCTATTCTGTTTATGCGCCAGTATGAGCGATGTGCTAAATCTGCATCCACTGTTAACAGAGCAATACTCTGCGCGCTAAGATGGCCTTTAACACGTCTGTTTCCCTGTGCGATGCTTTCGCTTAACGATGAAAGTCTATTACCACCTTCATGGTTAATAACCGCAGCGCCGACCAGTAATTTACCCTGAAAGGCTAACATAAACGATACATCAGGGGCGTCAGTCAGTCGCATCAGGTCATCCGGAGACGTTTGGTAATGGGAATCACTGAGCAGGTGATAGAGTCTGGAAAGTATTCCCGGATCAATCTGCTGTGCTGTAAGATGTGAAAATGTGATCGGTCCAGTGAACACCTCAGGCTCATCCTGAACGTCTGTAAATAACAGGCTTTTATCTAAAACAGACTCCAGCGGGTCATTTGCTGCCCAGCGCACAGGCTCGGTCAATGTTAGATGACGAAGCTGTCCACTGGCTTTTAGGGGCAACAGGAATTTGTGGATAAATCCTAAACCAGAACCTTCAAACCCAAAAGTGGTTGTAGTCACAAAGCATCTGCTGTTCCTTGCGGTCAATGATATCAAAACCGGCAGGGGCAGCGATGCAGCCTCATCTATCAACATGATATCTGCATCATTGTTATATGCCCTGGGATTATCGGGCGCTAACCACTCAACGAATTCCCTTGCATCATGAATTTTGCAGGAAAGCGCATTTGCCAAATGTCGGTAAAATACGGTTTGACTATGTGCTCGTGAGCTCACAAGTAAAATTTTAAGCGATCTGTTTATCAGAGCGGCTGCTATAGTGCCCAATAGGGCAGACTTACCCCGCCCCCGGGGCGCAGTGAGCGCATATAAAGATTTATCTGTGTCCAGTGAACTCAAATAGTCATCCATAACGCGTTGCTGACTCACTGTAAGATAGTTTTCGCTGTCTGAATAACAACGTTGCGAAGTGGTAACGTACTTAATCGGAAGCCGCTCCACGCTTTTATCTTTCGAACAGATGGCAACAGTACAGTTCCGATCGAATTTTTCAATGATGAGGCGGGTGAAAAGGCTTTCATTGATTGCATAACCATGGCTCAGGTAATGTGGCTGCGTGACGCCGGTATGAAAAGGCCATTCTTCCAGCGAAGGACAAAGTATGATTAGGCGGCCCCCAAAGCGAAGTGTGCCTGCCAGGGCAAGTATTGCGCTAGGTCGGAGACCGCATAGCGCATTGTATATGCCGATATCAAATTCCTGACCTAGCACCTTCTTGTAATCGGATAGTACAAACGGGTGTGCATTGGCAGTTGCGCAGAAGTGAGCCTCATCACTTAAAACCGCGCAGGATAGTTCTGATGATAATGCGTCAGCCAGCGCTTCTATTGATTGCGCGGCATCCTTTGTCTCAAACAACATCAACTGCCGATGATAGTTCGCAGCATCTGCACGTAATGGCACACTGAGCCATTCAATGAGGTTCTTAAAAGCCATCGCAACGTTTTTGCCGTATAATAAATAAAGAAGTTTAACCTATTAACCTGAAGGATTTCGAATGCGTTTCTTATCACGCCGTTTAGTGATGCCCAACGACCTTAATTATGCTGACTCTCTGTTCGGGGGCCGCGCTCTGGAGTGGATAGATGAAGAGTCTGCTATTTATGCAATTTGTCAGTTAGAAACAAATTGTCTGGTCACGAAGCACATTGGTGAAATCAGCTTTGAATCGCCGGCTATGCAGGGTGATATCGTGGAGTTCGGACTGGCGACGAAAGCTGTCGGTCGTACGTCGATTACGGTCAGTTGCCTGGTTCGGAACAAGGCAACAAAGAAAACTATCTGTCTTGCAGATGATATCGTGTTTGTGAAGGTCGATCCTGTTACGCGCCAGCCTGTTCCACACGGCAAAACGCTGGAAAGTCTGAAAACGCAAACCGATGAGGAGTTGCGTAGTCTGAACCTGCTTTCCGAATCCAGCGATTAACGCCAGTGTTCAAGGGCCTCGCAGATTTTCACCTTGTGTGAGTCAGCGAGGCTGTCTAATCCCACATAGTCCGTTTCGCTGGCCAGCATTGAAAACGCAATATTATGGGCATTCAGAATACGGGCGGGAACTTCTTGCATGTCATCCTTCTCGATGGATTTACACAGCTCCCATAAAGACTGATTTGTTTCATAGCCGAAGCCCCATCTAAGCAGCATAAGTGATGATGCACCATATAAGCAGATGCCAAGCTCAGTGCAAAGTTGTCGGGTAAAGGCCAGAAAGCTTTCGCTCTCCTGCCACATTCTTAGTACCCCGTCTGCAAATACACATTCTTCGTGGAAGACGAGAAATACTGCCAGCGTACCAAACAGCAACTGCTGTCGGGTGTTCTCATGCTCACCATTGGCTGGTGTATCCTGATACACGATAGAATATACGCTGTCGCTAAACAGCATTGCATCTATTAGCCGCTCCACCTTCGGATGCCTGCATTGTTCTGATAGCTGCTGTTGGGCAGCAAACATAATTGCCAGGTTTTTGATATTGCCGACCCCCAGGTTACGGCCCACAGCCTGCTCCAGCGTCGTCACCTTACCACCAAATGTTGCTTTGCCCGCCTTGCTCATTACATGCGCGTGAAAGATCGGGTCCTTTTTAATAAGTGCGACCATATTTCCCAGCGTTACATCGTCGTCTTTCAGAGTGACTATGGCCTGAATTGTGGAGGGCAGGGGAGGCAAATTATCTACAATAGAAAGCAGATTATCGTTACCACGTGTGAACCGGAGTCGGGCACCTAATTGTCGAATTTGTCCGGCATTAATACCTGAAAATGCTTTGAAGCTTCGTTCAAACGAGCGTCTGTCAGAAAAACCCAGAGAAACCGCCACCTCATCTGTTTTTTCACCCTGAATAAGGCGCTGGGTAGATAGACCGTGCGTATACGATTTTAACAGGTCGCTGAACGTTATCGCTTCCAGCTTAAGCGTTTTTCTCAAAGAAGGGAGTGACATACCCAGGATTTCGGCGACCCATTCTGCCCGAATGCGGGCGGGAAACGGAGCTTGCGCGAAAACGTGCAGTAACTGATGTTCAAATGACTGAGGACGTATGGCTAATGCTGGCGCGAGTAATGATTCAATGGTTGGGCTATGAAAGAAGGAAGGCTGAGATAACCACGCACGAGAAAAAGAAACGGCCACCTGCTCACCGTCGCGCCGCTTAGCATCTGAAAGTGCATGCAGCACCTGCCCACCAGATCCGGGAAGTGACACTTCTTCAAAGTCAAATCGCCGCCCGGCAAGATGACGAAAGAGTACCAGCAGAAAATATACACAGACTTCGTTTTGCAGTTCTGCGTTTTCAGTACACCAGCTGAGTCTGACCAGAGCAGGTACTTCCGTTGTCGACATTGTCACCTCACCCGGTAGCAACGAACTACTTCTGGGAACAAGCATATCCAACGCACTCTGTATATCGCGCGTTGAAGTCATATAAACAACCAAATTGCCCATCTTATTAAAATCGAAATAGCCGGCCAGGGACTGACCCGTTTTTAATACGGTTTGAGCGGGGATAAGTTGAGCCAGTAATGCTTCTGTTTGCTGACTGCTAAACCGGTCCGATTCGATTGCGGGAAGCGCGGTAACAGCATGCGCATCAGCCTGATTCGTGAGTTGCATGTCACGACGCAAACTTAATAAGCTACGAATAATCGCCGACCAGAATAATCCGTGAAATGTCATCAGTACTCCGTAACTTAACCGCCAACAAAAGCGCCTGCCAGTACACGTAATTAACCCATAATTACAAGAAAGTGTCCTGTCAGATATTGCCGTCGCTGCTTATAATCAGTTTGTCACTATTACGTTGCTGTACCTTATTCAGAGCATGTTTATTGATAAAACAATGCTTTGTCATGAGTCATCAAACGTTACGTGTCTACCAACCGGCTGATTCGGCCATAAAAACGCCCGCCCGTCACTCTTAACGGGCGTTTTTTTTATTTGATCCTATTGTACTACTTGATACACTGCGCGCCTGCAGACGTTAGTCTGCCAACCAAGGGGTGCCGAATCCGGCTGAGATCTGTTCGTAAAACAGGAACCCTTTTACCTGATCCGGATAATACCGGCGTAGGGATGGTGTCATAATGCAACCAGTTTTCCTGCCCCAATACCGGATCCTTTTCTAATCAGACAAGAGATCCTCAATGAAATACAATGCGATACTACTGGCCTTTCTGAGCGCGACCGCAGTTGCCGAAACACAGGACATTGAGTACATCACTGTTACCGGTGATTTTCGACAGGCAACGCTTGATCAATTAAGTAGCAGTGCAACAGTATTATCTACACAACGTCTTGATGCCCGCCAGGCTACCTATCTAGATGATATTTTAAACGTGGCGCCGAATGTAAATTTTGCTTCAGGCGCATCCAGAGGGCGGTTTATTCAGATACGCGGGATTGGTGAGCGCTCACAATTCGCAGAGCCTATCAATCCATCGGTCAGCTTTTTAGTTGATGATTTTGACTTTTCGGGGCTTGCCGCAGCCGGCGTATTGTTCGATACGCAGCAGGTTGAGGTTTTCCGCGGCCCGCAATCAACACTGTTTGGTACCGGTGCGCTGGCTGGCGCAGTAAAGATTGTGTCGAACCAGCCCGGTGAGGATCAGGGGACACATGCTGAGGTACGTGTCGGAAATAACGATTCCTACCGTATTGAAGCTGCAACTGGCAGCGAGTTAACGTCAGCGCTGCGCTATCGGGTGGCATTTATGCACAACGCAAGCGACGGCTTTGTGAACAATACATTCCTGGATCGGGAAGATACTGACAATATTGAGGAAACGGCAGCTAAAGCTGCTCTGCAGTGGGATATAAGTAGTGACAGTGTGCTCGACGTCAGCTATCGCTGGTACGATATAAACAATGGCTACGATGCATTTTCACTGGATAATACCCGGGAGTCTCTGGCAGACGAGCCTGGTTTTGATACCCAGCAAACGCATGCAGTCAGTGTAAAGCTGACTACCGATTATCACTTCGGCCAGCTGACTTCTTTGCTTACTCATGCCTCTCATAATATCGCTTATGGTTATGATGAAGACTGGACTTACACCGGCTTCCACCCGTTTGGCTATACATCTTTTGATGCTTATTTTCGCGAAGTAGACACGCAGACGGCTGAACTGCGGTTTACCAGTGCTGAGAGCGCCCGACTGTTCAATAACTCAACCGACTGGCTTATCGGCGTGCACTATAAGGGCGTTGAAGAGGCATTAGTGCGAGAGTACACCTACGCCGCAAACGATTTTGTCAGTAAGTACCTGCCAACGACTAAAGCCTTATATGGGCAGACTGATACGCAATTTACTGATTCGCTGGCGCTGACATTTGGCCTGCGTTTTGAAAATTACGGGTTCGACTATGCGGATAATCAGGGGCTACAGCGAGAATACGACACCAGTATGATTGGCGGTAAGGCTGCGTTGCAGTATACCCCTGATGAACATACGTGGTACGCCAGTATCTCGCGTGGCTTCAAGGGCGCGGGCATTAATCCTGCCCAACGGGTCTCAGAAGATAAACGCTTTTTTGATGAAGAGTATAACTGGAACTACGAACTCGGGGTCAAGGGGCCACTGTTTGTACCACAGGCGACCTTGCGCGCTGCTATTTTTTACATGCAAAGAGACAATACCCAGGTAAACGATTTCGACGTTATCACTCGTCAGGATGGTACCCCTGATTTTATTGATGTGATAGATAATGCCGATTTGGGAACAAATCGCGGCGCAGAAATTGAGGCAAATTGGCAGGTCACTGATAGCTGGCAGCTTCAGGGCAGCATTGGTTACCTGGATGCAAAATTCGAAGAGTACACCAATGCCCGCGGCGATTTCATTGATGAGCAACAACAGGCGCAGGCGCCACGCTGGACAGCCAATCTGTATTCGCGCGTGCTGATTAGCGATAGCTGGTCGTGGCAGGCGGACGTTGATTTTAAAGACCGTTATCGCTTCTCAGACGGACACGATGTCATGTCGCCCTCCGCCACACTGGTCAATACTCAGCTTAAATGGGAACAAAGGAACTGGTACGCATCGGTCTGGGCTAACAATGTGTTTGACAAAACCTACTACGTTCGTGGTTTTGGTGGGTTTAGTAACGATCCCAGAGACGGTGAATTTGGCTATGCAACGCCAGAGCCTTACTACCAGCTAGGCGCAGGCAGACAATATGGCGTCACCGTAGGTTATCAATTTTAGGAGACAATTATGCAGGTAATGGCAGAACTATCACTTTACCCATTGGCGGATAGCTTTATTCCGACAATCAAATCGTTTTTAGAGCGCATCAACTGTTATGACGAATTGACAGTTACAACCTGTTCGACCAGCACACAGGTTACAGGTGAGTATCAGCGGGTGATGGAAATTCTTGGCGCTGAGATGCAACGAACCCATGAAGAAGTGGGGCAGGCTGTATTTGTAGCTAAGTTTTTAAACTTTGATGCTATGCAGTCCCGTAGTGATGACTGATACTTTTATGCAGCAGATCGTGGCCACCTCCCTCGCGGAGTGGCTGGCGGTCGGGCTGGCTATCGGTTATGTATGGTTGGCTGCACGGCAGAATAGCTGGTGTTGGCTTTGTGCATTTTTGAGCACGGCGATTTATACCTATCTGTTCTGGCAGGTCACGCTGCCATTTCAGTCCCTGCTTAACTTTTTTTATATGATAATGGCAGTTTACGGATATTATCAGTGGAAAAAGGGGCAGCAGACAGCAGCCGGCGTGCAGTCGTGGCCGTGGTACTGGCACCTGGCGATTGTTCCAACATTACTGCTGGCCGGATGGGGGCTGGCACTTGTTGCTGCGGGTCAGTTTAACAATGAATTTTTGTGGCTGGATGCCTGTATTCAGGTGCTAAGTGTCGTCACAACGTTCATGGTCGCTCATAAAGTCTTGCAAAACTGGGTGTATTGGTTTTTCATTAACCTCGCTTCTGCATATCTGTATGCGCAATCTGGCTTAATATTGTCAGCCTGTCTTTTCACCGGATATGTGGGTTTCTCCGTATATGGGTACTGGCAATGGCTTGGGCAATGGAAAATGCAGCATGAATCACACGCATATAATTAATGAACTGAAACCGGTGTTATCACTTTCTGATAATGCCTGCCTTACCGAGCTGCAAAGTGGTGAGGTAAACCGCGTTTATAAACTTAAAGATGGCGAGACGCGTTTTGCTGTTAAATCGCTGGCCAGGGATGAGTTCAGCGGTATAAACCGGTTTCATCAGTTTCTGCTGCAGGAACAACTGGCCCACAGAGAGATTGCTCCTGCACCAGTCTGGCTGAACAAAGCGCAGGATCTCTGGGTAGAGAGCTGGCTGGAAAAGCGCTTAGAGCAAGAAATTGCTGATAGTGACAAGCCAGGTATCCTTGCCGGCGTTCTGGCTCAGATTCATAAGCAGCCAATTACAGTCAGGCCGCTGGATCTTCCAAAAAGGCTTTTTCACTATGTTGAAAAAGCCTTTTTGGAAGAAGATGACCCGCTGGTAAAGCAAACGCAACAGGTTATCAGGCAGTATGCACTGGACTATGTGCCGGCCGAGCATCTTGTTCTGTGCCACAATGACTTGTCATGGGGACATATTCAGTCATTAGATCCGGTAATGATTGTTGACTGGGAATATGCTGCAATGGGGAATCGTTTTTTCGACCTGGCTTCATGTGCCAGTATCAATCGTTTTAATGAGCAAGATACTGAACGCTTGATTGCCCGATATGCCAGACAGGCCGACATAGCGCAATCTACCGTTGAGCATTATTACTATGAGCAAAAAGAAGTGGTAGATACCACAGAAGCGTTGTGGACGGCAGCATTAAACGCATCGTGCCAGGCCTGCGTGTAGAGGTCATGGTATTTTTGCAAAAATGATGGATAAGTAACCACTTAGCGCATCGTCTGCAGAAAAATCCTTTACCTTTAACATCCGTTACGTATAATGCATTTCGCGCTAGGGGTGTAGTTCGAATTGGTAGAACAGCGGTCTCCAAAACCGATGGTTGGGGGTTCGAGTCCCTCCACCCCTGCCAATCTTCTCTTATCTGGCGTATAGTTAGTTATCTCAATACAGAAGCCAGTGTTTCATGTCTCATCTTACTCAAGCTCAAATTGCCGCACTTCAGCAAATGGGAATCTGTGTCTGGATTAACGCCGATGAACGAGTACTGACAGAAACGACGACTAAAGACTCATCTGGCACAGCAAAACCACCATCCCCAGCATCACCCAAAACTGATAGTACCGGGTCCATTAATCGCGTTTCGCAATTAAGGGAGTCACTAACCGGCAAGACACCGGCTCAGTCTGAGTCTGTCGAGCCTGCGGTTATACCATTAACTCAGAAGCAGCGTTCGCAGCATACTAAGTTTATAGATGATGTCGACCAGGCATGGGCGCTTTGCTACCCTGAAAAGTCTTCTCCACAATGGGTAATCGGCAAAGTGCTTCGGGTAACTGAAACTACTATTGAGCTTCCCTGCGAGCCCGGCCAGTTAACGGCCACTCAGAAAGCTGCTTTATGGGAAAAGCTGTGGCGGCAATGACCATACAAACATTATCTCCTGATAACCATGAGATGATAAAAGGTGCCTATGATATTCATAAACAGGTAACGTATTCTCCCTGGTCGTACGCTGCTTTCGCTGACTGTGTTACCCCGCCGTACCAAATGATTGCCCTTGGTGATGCTGATGTTATCGGCTATGCCATTATTCTGATGGTTGCAGATGAAGCAACACTGATGGATATTGGTGTTAGTCCTGGGGCGCGAGGGAAAGGGGCTGGAAAAGCGCTTACTCAAAAAGTTATTGATATTTGTACGCAAAAAAAAATGGCAACAATTTGGCTTGAAGTCAGAGCGAGTAACAGTATTGCGATTAATCTATACAAATCCCACGGATTTACTGGCCAGGAAGTACGAAAAAAGTATTATGAAGCAAAAGATGGCAGGGAGGACGCCATTATTATGAAGCGAAATAATTTCTGATTTTTCGTTGTCTCAGTGGTTGAGCACAGGTCTGTATATTAACATTCGTTTCGACTTATATCTTTCTGTTGAGTCTAACTAAATGTTTTTAAAGCCTTCAAATTGACTTAAATTAAATTTTCCAAATGCAGCAATACTGCCGTATTGTCGCTTATACCTGTAATCCTTAGTAACTCACGCACTTCACAGCTACTCTTAGCCCATCTTATCGCTGAGCTTTAGCGACTTGTCTGTCTTAAACGAAGTGTGTTGCAGTTATGACCCGACGATTTCTCCTTTCCAGTGTGTGTTTGTCCGTTTTAACCCTTTCTGCCTGCGGTTCGGGTGGAAGTGATTCAAGTGAGCCACTGCCAGCGCCTAACCAGTCTGAACCGCTTACAACGGGAAGCTTGCCAGCGCCATCGAATCCAGCCCCTTCTAACCCGTTACCTGAAGCTCCGATATCAGATACGACCGAAGAAGTTGAACAGGATACGCCGCCAGCCGATGTTGAAGATGCTGGTCAACTACCTGTCAATAATATTGCTGATACTTTGACCGAAGACGTAAGCGCAGAGGCTGCAACTTACCGGCTTGGGGTTCAGCTTGCTTCGGTAAGTAGCGATATGACGGCATGGATGTTTAATGATCTGATGAAGTCAGCCGGTATGCGTGGACAATCTGTATCAGATGCCAGTCATGGCTGGTTTTACAGCACCAGCGCAGGTATTGTTACTGACCGTCCGGCCAATATCCTGACGGATGCTCAGGGGTGGCCCACTTCCATGACACTTAAAGATGGTACGATTGCTGACACTATTTTTACAACGGTAATGTCCTCAAAGGTACAGGGTGCCTATGAGACGGGCTCGTACACGCTGACTTATGAAGGGCAGGGCGCATTTTCGTTCGATAACGCTGATATTATTGAGCAGCAGGACGGTCAGATTGTTCTGCACTATGCCGGCACTGGTCCGCTTACTATCTCTGTTACGCAGACAGATCCCGATGGTACCGGTAATTATCTTAAGAACATTCAGCTGCAGCGTCCCGGTGCAAGTAACGCAGAAACATTTTCTGCAGATTACGTCAGCTATCTGACATCCAGTCGCGTGGTGCGCACAACAAATTTGTTCAGTGATGCAGCGCTTTATGGCAAACCCGGAACTGAAAGTCGTTTTCAGGGAGCATCGGGCTGGAGCCAGCGCAGCACTATGCAAACTGCACACTGGGGAACCGTCAGTGGGGTGCCGTATGAGGCAATGACAGAATTAGCAGATAAAGCTATTGCCGATTTGTGGCTGAACATACCATTAGCAGCTGATGATGCCTATGTAACCGCCATGGCGGAGCTATTACTTACCTCGCTTAAAACAAACCGTGTCTTATATATTGAGCTGGGTAGCGACCTGGCAAACCGAACTTATCCTCAAAGCATGGGTCGTGACTATGCACTGGCGCGTGCCACGCAGCGCTGGCCCGACGCAATGCAAAGTGAGTTGCTTGCTAATCATTCGTTACTGGCTAAAGAAAATGTCCTTATCAGTAACTGGCAGGCTGCAAGAACGCTGGAAATACAAGCTATTTTCGACTCTGTCTGGAACACGGAGGCCGACCGTGTTGTGACGGTGCTGGCTGGCACACTTAATAATTCTATGAAGGGTTACAGCTACAACGCAATGTTGTTAGATGGAGTGCTACTTCGTGAGTTTGAGGGCGCGGAAGCGCCGGGTCTACAGGCTGATGCGCTGGCTGTTGATCCTGTTGTGGTGAATAATGCAGCGAATCAATTCAGTGTGGATAGTGCTGATGCGATGCTTACAGATGCAATCAACTACGTAGATGGTACCGGCCAGTATTATGAAGAAGCGCATGCGCCGGGTCTGCGCTACGCGGTTCGCGCTGCTGCCACACTATCTCAGGAATATGGCATTGCACTTACCGCTTACTCAGGAGGCCACGGGCTCAATGCATCGTCTTACCTGAATTATCAGGTACTCAAAAGCAGCCAGATGTACGATGTCTATCAGTCAGTGTTTTCAGTATGGCAGGAAGAAGGGGGCGGTGTGTTCGTAGCCGGACAGGGTATCGCTTCAACTGAATTGCCTGAGTATTGTACCACTGCAACCTATTCACCGGCTAATCAGGTAAAAACGATTGGACTGAAGGAAACGCAGCACCAAGATGAGTCGGATGCCCACATGCTTCGTGCTTTGAAGGATGAAATGCGCGCCATCGGTCAAATCAAATAAGACACTATCATTGCCGTTAAAAAGCACTGCATCAGCAGTGCTTTCTAATTTTCTGCCACCCCGAGCCCGCGCAAATAAGCGTATCAGCTATCTCCATCCCCTCTCCGTGTGTATTTGTGAGCTTATACACTATATAATCCCGTGCCATTGATATTGTAATTCACCATGGCCGGATATCTCGCCCCCCGGTCAATTAAAGAATAAGTGTAAGCATGAGTAATAACGCGCTAGCGAACGAAATTCAGAAACGTCGCACATTCGCCATAATATCGCACCCTGATGCGGGTAAAACCACCATTACTGAGAAGGTATTGTTGTTCGGTCGTGCGCTGCAAAAGGCAGGTACGGTTAAAGGCAAAAAATCCGGGCAGCATGCTAAATCAGACTGGATGGAGATGGAAAAAGAGCGGGGTATCTCAGTAACAACCTCGGTCATGCAATTTCCGTATTCTGACCATCTTGTTAATCTGCTGGATACGCCGGGGCACGAAGACTTTTCAGAGGATACTTACCGCACACTGACCGCTGTGGATTCATGTCTGATGGTGATCGATGCGGCTAAAGGTGTCGAGGATCGTACCCGTAAGTTGATGGAAGTTACGCGACTGCGTGATACGCCAATCATCACATTTATGAACAAACTAGACCGCGATATCCGCGATCCAATGGAATTGCTGGATGAGGTTGAAACCGAGCTGAATATGATGTGCGCGCCTATTACCTGGCCTATTGGCAGTGGTAAAGGCTTTAAAGGCGTTTATCATCTTTATCGCGATGAGATCATTTTGTATCAAAGTGGCCAGGGTCATACGATCCAGGATGTCCGAACGGTAAAAGGGCTGGACAATCCAGAGCTTGATGATGCCGTGGGCGATGAACTGGCCTCTACGTTGCGAGACGAACTTGAGCTGGTGCGCGGCGCCTCTAACGAATTTGATAAAGAACTGTTTCTAGAAGGTGAACTAACGCCGGTATTTTTCGGGACTGCGTTGGGTAACTTTGGTGTTGACCATATGTTGGATGGCCTTGTGGACTGGGCGCCGGCACCAAAGTCCCGGGAAACAGAGGATGGCAAAATTGAAGCCAGTGCACCGCAATTCAGTGGTTTTGTGTTTAAGATTCAGGCCAACATGGATCCAAAGCACCGCGATCGTGTGGCATTTTGTCGCATCGTTTCCGGTAAGTACGAAAAGGGCATGAAGATGCGCCACTCGCGCATAGGCAAAGATATCCGCATTGCTGATGCCCTGACTTTCCTGGCCGGTGACCGCGCTCTGCTGGAGGAGGCTTATGCCGGTGATATTATCGGTTTGCATAACCATGGCACCATTCGTATTGGTGATACCTTCACCTCGGGTGAAAACTTTAAATTTACCGGTATTCCAAACTTTGCACCTGAGCTGTTCAAGCGTATTCGTTTGCGCGATCCCCTCAAGCAAAAACAACTGCTAAAAGGCTTAATTCAGCTTTCTGAAGAAGGGGCGGTACAGGTTTTTCGTCCTTTGGCGAATAATGACCTTATTGTCGGGGCTGTAGGTGTACTGCAATTTGATGTGGTCGTTGCCCGTCTTAAAGCAGAATACAATGTTGATGCGCTATATGAGCATATCAGCGTAAACACTGCCCGCTGGGTCTATAGCGACGATGAAAGAAAGCTTGATGAATTCCGTCGCAAAGCAGAGCAGAACCTGGCGCTGGATGGTGGTGATAATTTAACTTATATCGCGCCTACTATGGTCAATTTGCAACTTGCGCAAGAGCGCTACCCTGATATTCAGTTTACTAAAACCCGTGAGCACTAAAGATTTAACTATGAATATATACGCATTATTAGTTAGCCGTTTTACCCAGGCCTTAGACGAGATGGGTGTGGAAAATGCACCTGTTCCCATCGCCCGGAGTGCCCGGCCTGAGTTCGGCGAATATCAGTTCAATGGTGCTATGGCGCTGGCTAAACAGCTCAAGCAAAAGCCACGGGATATTGCTGATAAAATTGTCGAGCAGGTTAAGCTGGATGATGTAACCCAAAAGCTGGAAGTGGCCGGGCCTGGTTTTATCAACATCCATCTCAATGATGCATGGCTGGCAAATCAGTGCGAGCTGGCCCTGCACGATCCTCGCCTGGGTATTGCCAAACAAAGCCAGCAAAACGTGGTTGTGGATTATTCATCACCCAACCTGGCGAAAGAAATGCACGTTGGTCACCTGCGCACGACTATCATTGGTGACAGCGTTGTAAAACTGCTCGAGTTCCTGGGTCATAATGTTATTCGTCAGAATCACATGGGCGACTGGGGCACGCAGTTTGGCATGTTGCTGGCCCACTTCAACGACAAGTTGGAAGCCAATTATATGGCTGAGACAGCGCTGTCGGACTTAGAAGACTTTTACCGTGAAGCAAAGGTGCGCTTTGATGAAGAAGAAGGCTTTGCAGACCGCGCCCGTGAATTTGTGGTAAAGCTGCAGGGCGGTGATGAAGCTTGCCTTGCACTGTGGGAGCGGTTCATAGATATTTCTATTCAGCACAGCGAAGAAGTCTACCAAAAGCTGAATGTCAGCCTGACCCGCAAAGATGTAATGGGTGAGTCGGCATACAACGATGATTTAGCCAATGTGGTCGCTGATTTGAAAGCGCAGGGTATTGCTGTGGAAGACCAGGGGGCTCAGGTTGTATTTTTACCAGAGCTTGCTGATAAAGAAGGAAAGCCTGCTGTATTTATCGTTCAGAAGTCTGGTGGCGGCTACCTGTATGCCACTACCGATTTGGCCGCTATGCGTTATCGCTCAGGCAAACTGAACGCCGACAGAACTCTGATACTGACCGATGCCCGCCAGGCCTACCATTTCAAACAAACTGAAATTGTTGGCCGCAAAGCTGGATTCATGAAGCCGGAACAAAGCTATGAGCATTGTCCTTTCGGTATGATGCTGGGTAGCGATGGCAAGCCGTTTAAGACACGCTCAGGCGGTACAGTGAAGCTGGTGGACTTGCTGGACGAAGCAGTAACCCGGGCACGTGACCTGATTGCTAAACGCGATTCTGACCTGAGCGCTGAAGAGCTGGATGAAGTTGCTCGCAAGGTGGGCATTGGCGCGGTGAAATATGCGGATTTAAGTAAAAACCGTACCACTGACTATGTCTTCAACTGGGACACCATGCTAAGTTTTGAAGGCAATACCGCGCCTTATTTGCAATACGCATTTACCAGGGTACAGAGTATTTTCAGAAAGTCCGGTATCTCTGTGGCGGATCTGCCTGTAGATATCAAGATAAACGAAAAACAAGAGCATGCCCTGGCCGTGCAGCTTATGCAATTTGAGGAAACCATCAACGTGGTCGCCCGTGATGCTACGCCGCATGTATTGTGCACCTATCTTTATGACCTGGCGTCAGCATTTATGAGTTTCTACGAAGCATGTCCGATCCTGCGAGAGGATACGCCGGTGGCAGTGCGTCATAGTCGGTTAGCATTGGCAGCTCTGGTTTCCAATACGATGTCATTAGGTTTATCGTTGTTGGGTATCGAAACGCTGGAAAAAATGTAAACTGTAGATATCTGGGAACTTTCCCGTTTTATAGATAAAAAAGGCTGTGAAAACAGCCTTTTGTTTTTAAGGAGTCGCTATGCCAAAACTACTCGCGTTTGCCGGAAGCATCCGTCGTAATTCGTATAATCAGGCCATCCTTGATGTTGCTGTTGAGGGGGCCAGAGAAGCCGGGGCTGAAGTTACCGTGATTAGCCTGGAAGATTACGCGATGCCTATTTTTAACGAAGACGAAGAGTCAGCCCATGGCATCCCTGAACGGGCGCAGGCTTTTAAAGAACTGCTGATCAATCACGATGGCTTTTTGATTGCTTCGCCAGAATACAACAGCAGCTACCCGGCATTATTGAAAAATGCACTGGACTGGGCGTCCCGAAAGGCAGGAGATGAAAAAGTCATGCAAGCTTATAAAGGTAAAGTGGCTGGTATCATGGCATCGTCTGCAGGTGGTCTGGGTGGCTTGCGTGTACTTGTCGTGCTAAGAATGCTACTTGAAAATATGGGCGTTATTGTTGCGCCTAACCAGAAAGCGATTGCGAAAGTGAGTGGCCTGCTCGACGATAATCACGCTATAAGCGATGAAAAAACCATTAAACAGCTAAAAGGGCTGGGCAGGGATACGGCTAACCTGTGCGAAAAGGTCTGCCAATAAGCATAATTCCGGGGGTAGTCTTCCGCGCTACTCCTACTTTCTCCCGCTTTATTCCCGCTAGTTGCCGTAAAGACCAATTTCTTCTTTGTGACGGCTATTAAAAAAGCCGTATTTTCGATACTATTCGCGGTCTTATTAATCAAGCGAAAGCGGATCATGTTCGAAATCAATCCTGTACAGAACGCCATCTCCGATATCCGGGCCCGTACTGAGGCACTTAGGGGGTATCTTTGACTTTGATGCAAAGTCAGAGCGTTTAGAAGAAGTTAACCGGGAGCTTGAAAATCCCGATGTCTGGAATGACCCTGACTATGCGCAGGGTCTGGGCAAAGAGAAAGTTGCTCTGGAGCAAGTGGTTGATACCATCAAAGCTCTGGAACAGGGCGCTGAGGATGTTGAGGGGTTACTGGAACTGGCTGTTGAAGCTGAGGATGAAGAAACCTTTGAAGAATCTAAAAGCGAGATAGAAGGCCTGCAGCAACAACTTGAAAAACTTGAGTTCCGGCGCATGTTTTCCGGCCCCAATGATTCGGCAGACTGCTATGTTGATTTGCAGGCCGGTTCTGGCGGCACCGAAGCGCAGGACTGGGCCAATATGCTCCTTAGAATGTATCTTCGTTGGGGTGAGGCACACGGCTTCAAGAGCGAAATCATTGAATTGTCAGAAGGTGATGTTGCAGGTATAAAAAGTGCGACCATCCGTTTTCAGGGTGAATACGCATTTGGTTGGCTGCGCACTGAGACAGGTGTACACCGGCTGGTGAGAAAGTCGCCGTTTGACTCCGGCAATCGTCGGCATACGTCGTTTTCTTCAGCGTTTGTTTACCCTGAAATTGATGATGACATCGAAATCGATATCAATCCCTCAGACTTACGCGTTGATACATACCGTGCTTCTGGCGCAGGTGGACAACACGTTAACAGAACAGATTCGGCAGTGCGTATCACGCACGAGCCTACTGGCATTGTAGTTCAGTGTCAGAATGATCGTTCTCAACATAAAAATAAAGATCAGGCGATGAAACAGCTCAAAGCCAAGCTTTATGAGTTTGAGCTGCAAAAACAAAACGCTGAAAAGCAGGCGATGGAAGACAGCAAATCCGATATCGGGTGGGGTAGTCAAATTCGCTCTTACGTACTGGATGACTCGCGCATCAAAGATTTACGTACCGGGATTGAAAACCGTAATACTCAGGCCGTTCTTGACGGTGATTTAGACAAATTTATAGAAGCCAGCCTTAAATCTGGCCTCTGACAATAAAGTGATTAGGTTATGACCAGTCAACAGCAAGACGAAAACAAGTTAATTGCCGAGCGCCGGGCAAAATTGAGCGCAATCCGTGAAAACTGCCGCGCTAATGGTTTTCCCAATAGTTTTCGCCGTGAAAATTACGCCGACGAACTGCAAAGTGCTTATGGTAATCTCGATAAAGAGACCCTGGCAGAGCAGGGAAATCATGTCAGCATAGCCGGCCGGATAATGGCCAAACGCGGCCCGTTTTTGTTGCTTCAAGATATGACAGGCAGGATTCAGGCTTACGCAGCAAAAGATACGCAAAAAGATATTAAGGCAAGGTACGGTAGTCTGGATATCGGCGACATCATCGGTGTTGCAGGAACGTTGCAGATGTCTGGCAAAGGTGACTTGTACGTTGACATGGCCGAGTATGAGCTCTTGACCAAGGCATTACGCCCGTTACCTGAAAAGTTTCACGGCCTGAGCGACCAGGAAACAAAGTACCGTCAGCGATATGTCGATCTGATTACCAGCGACAAAACGCGCGAGACATTTCGTATTCGTAGTGAGCTGATTAACGGCATTCGTCACTATCTGACACAGCGTAAGTTCATCGAAGTTGAGACGCCGATGTTGCAGGTTATTCCTGGTGGCGCCACAGCAAAGCCTTTCGTGACGCACCACAATGCGATGGATATCGATATGTATCTGCGTATCGCACCGGAATTATACCTCAAGCGTCTGGTTGTCGGCGGTATAGAGCGGGTGTTCGAAATTAACCGTAACTTCCGTAATGAAGGTCTCTCCACGCGTCACAACCCTGAATTTACTATGCTGGAGTTCTACCAGGCCTATGCCGACTATCATGATCTGATGGACCTGACCGAAGACATGCTGCGTACGCTGACGAACGACATCCTTGGCTCATCTGAAGTGGTCAATACCGTTCGTGATACAGAAGGCAATGTCCTTGAAGAAAAGCATTACAACTTCGGTAAGCCATTTGATCGTCTGAGCATGGGCGATGCCATCCTTAAATACTGGCCGGAAGCCAATGAGGCGGCGATTCGTGATCCTGAATCTCATCTGGATGAGCTTAAAGCCATGGCAAAAGCGTTGCACATCAAAGAACCTGAAGTGGATGGTATCTGGGGCGCAGGTAAATACCTGTGCGAGATTTTCGAAGCCACCGCAGAGGAAAAGCTGGAGCAGCCGACCTTTATTACTGAATACCCGTGGGAGGTTTCACCCCTGGCGCGCCGCAACGATGATAACCCGTTTATCACGGATCGCTTTGAGTTCTTTGTGGGCGGACGTGAAATTGCAAATGGTTTCAGTGAGCTTAACGATTCTGAAGACCAGGCTGAACGTTTCCGAAAGCAGGTTGAAGAAAAAGATGCCGGTGATGATGAGGCCATGCATTTTGATGAAGACTATATTCGTGCACTGGAACACGGTTTGCCGCCGACAGCGGGGCAGGGAATTGGTATCGACCGCTTAACGATGCTGTTTACAGATAGCCCGACGATTAAAGACGTTATTCTGTTCCCACACATGCGTCCTGAAGGTCAGGAATAAGCGGCCTCCAGCGATTTAATTTTCTTGTATAAAAAGGCGTTGATGGGGACATCGATGCCTTTTTTTTGTGCAGTCTGCACAATATATCCGTTGATGGCATCAATTTCAGTCGGTCTTTTATGTTTCACATCCTGATGCATACTCGAGTAGTTTTGCGAGGTTGCATTGATGACCTGTCGAACCTGGCCAACCAGATCCTGTACTGAATAGCGATAACCTTCAGATTGCATAACTGCAACCATTTCCTGAGATATATCGTCGATATGGCCGGCAAACCGTTCGTCTTTTAAGCCGCCGTTTTGGATATCATGTAGTGCCGTTAACGGGTTGATGACCGCATTAACTGCAAGTTTAAGCCAGAGTGCTTCGATGATATTTTTTTGCCAGGTAACCGGCTGCAAGCAACGACTCACAGTTTCAAATACCCGCTCTAGTTGCTCATCATCTACCGCCGGATTGTCCGGCGCCTCTCCAAAAATAGTGCGACCAAACCCGGTATGCTTTACTTCATGGGGCTGTGTTTTTAATACACCATGACTGGTCGTGGCGATATAGACCGCATGTTCGGGCAGTAACTTTCTGATTGTCTCAAGCCCGCCCATTCCATTTTGCAGAAGCAGAACCGGGGTAGACTCATCCAGTCGCTCCATCCACTGCTTAACAGCCTCTTCAAGCTGATAAGCTTTCAACGGAAAAATCAGCAAATCATCAGGGCCTAGTTTTTGTTTACTGGTCAGGTTGCCAGATAACCAGCGTGACTGACCACTGTAGGATGTCAAACGTTGGGTAAGCTGTTCAGGTCTGCGGGGAGTCAGACTATAAGAAATTTGATTGCGCTGGGCACCGGCTGCTATCAGAGAGCCGATAGCGCCGCTTCCGACAATGTGTACCTGACCGCGTATGGGGTTAGCCATAAAATATCCTAGTTGACGCTATCTTTGCCTTTTATCTCAGGCCATGGAAGATGTTCAGGCTCGCTGAGCGTACCTAACCAGTGTTGTCCGGCCGGCGACAGAAATGCCTGACCTGCATTTACAGGGCAGCTGACAGAAAACGCCGTCCCCTGATAGGTAAAGCAAATCCGCAGAGCATGCAAATATAACCTGTCCGCGTCGTCTTTACCATACAAGGTGTCGCCCAGTATAGGCGCGCCAACGCTTTTCAGCGCAACTCTTATCTGATGAGTTTTGCCGGTGAGCGGGCGGACGATATAGCCACGCAGGCCGGGAGAAACACTTTGACTGAAAAACTGTGTAATAGCCGGATTCTCAAGGGTTTTGGTCAGAATATGCTGCCCTCTGCGACGATTAATCATGTCGCCTTTGATGGTACCTTGCTTCTTTTTGGGTTTACCGTAGGCCGCCGCAACATAAAACTTCTGGATAGTGCGTGTTGCAAACAACTCAGACAGTGCTGCGGCAGCGGATGAGTTTCTGGCCAGTATCAGGCAACCGGAAGTGCCATCGTCAAGCCGGTGGCATAAAAATAATTCTGTTTCCTGCAACTGATTACGTAGCAGCGTGACAATACCAAACTGCGCATCGTGCATAGTAACACCGGCGGGTTTAGCAACGATGTAAAAGTCAGGGTGGGTAAAAAGAATGGGTATATCAGGCACTGTGCGCTTTTACAATTGCAATGGCAATATCGTAATCCAGCTCATCAATGGCTTCGCGTATTGCGGATTGTTTATCTGCAGGCATAACAAGCGCATCCATCCACTGTGTTAGTGTTTCATCACTGATAAACTCATGATGGTTCAGTGCATCCAGAAAAGTCTGCCGGGTTTGCGAGATATTAGCACCGCCGGTTTCACTGGTTTCATCTGCCAGTTTTTCAATAGCACCAAGGGTTTCAGCCAGTGTATCAATAAATGTATGATGAGTTGCAGGCACGGTATGACTGTCCCTGATTGCATTTTCATAGGTCCGGGCTTCTTCGTGTAAGGCATTACAACCAAGATTGCCTGCTACCCCCTTAATCGTATGGACCAGGGTTCGCACATCATGCCATCGATTTTCTGCCAGCGCATGGTCTAGCCTGACCGGTAAGTCCTGATACTCCGCAGCGAACTTCTGCAATAATGAAACGTACAAACTTCGGTTGCCGCTTAACTGAGAGACCCCGAATGCCAGATCAATAACGGACGTCGTGTTGTTCATCTTAAAATCCCTGATGGTTAGACGGTAAATTGTAGGCGAAGCTTACACAAATTGATACAACCTGTGGTGATAGTACAGGGGTTATCTGTTACGAATTTTGTTAGTCTGTCGAGTGGGTTAAGGTTCAAGAAGAACATGGTAAGGCTCTCTCTGACAATGTCAGGTTCACTACAAGGAAAAGGCGTGATGAATAAACGCATCATAAACACCATTTTTATTACTGGCGCAGTAATCGGCGCATTAGCCGGGTGTCAGCAGGCCAGTCAGCCTGAAGCACGTGATACACAGGCAGTTTCAGCATCACAGGCAGACAAACTTGCTATCGATTTTCAAAAGTACACGCTGGATAACGGCCTGACAGTTATTCTTCATCAGGACAAATCAGACCCATTGGTGCATGTGGACGTCACCTATCACGTTGGTTCAGCTCGCGAAGATATTGGCAAATCAGGCTTTGCCCACTTTTTTGAACATATGATGTTTCAGGGATCTGAAAATGTAGCCGATGAACAGCATTTTAAGATTATTACCGAATCTGGCGGAAACCTGAACGGCACTACAAGCAGCGATCGGACGAATTACTATCAGACGGTGCCTGCCAATCAACTTGAAAAAGTGCTTTGGCTCGAATCTGACCGAATGGGCTTTTTACTACAGGCAGTCGATCAGAAAAAATTCGAGAATCAGCGGGAGACGGTAAAAAATGAACGTGCGCAGCGTGTGGATAATCAACCCTATGGGTTAAGAAGTGAGCGCACTGCGGAGGCGCTGTATCCACCAGGGCATCCTTATTCCTGGCAGCCAATCGGTTACGTTGAAGATCTCGATCGGGTAAATGTCGATGATCTGAAAGCTTTTTTCAAGCGCTGGTACGGCCCAAATAATGCTGTGCTGACTATCGGCGGCGATATTGATATTGCCAAAACAAAAGCCTGGGTCGAATCTTATTTCGGTGGTATTCCTGCAGGTCCTGAGGTTTCTGATGCTAAGCCGAAGCCTGTTCAGTTAGAGGAAAACCGCTACATTACGCTTGAGGACAATGTTCACTTACCTTTGTTGCAGATTACCTATCCCACAGTGTATGCAAGACATCCGGACGAGGCACCGTTAGATGTTCTGGCCAATATCCTTGGCAGCGGCAAAACATCGTTACTTTACAAAAATATGGTGAAGTCAGGCCAGGCAGTGCAGGCAGCGGTTAACCATCCCTGCCGGGAGCTGGCTTGTGAATTTCAGTTATTAGCATTGGCGAACCCCGCCAGCACGCCTGATTTGGCAAAGCTGAATACCGTTATTAACCAGACTTTGGAAGAATTTGAAGCACGCGGCGTTAAACCTGATGATTTGCAAAGGGTCAAAGCATCTATCGAGTCATCAACTGTTTTCGGGCTTCAAAGTGTTGCTGGCAAAGTGTCCAAACTTGCAGCGGGAGAAACATTTCATGATAAGCCGGATTTGGTAAAAGAAGATATCGAACGCTACAACGCGGTAACTGCAGCAGACGTAATGCGCGTTTATAGAAAATATATTAAAAACAGTGCAGGTGTCGTGCTGAGTGTTGTGCCACAAGGCCAGTCTCAACTTGCAGTGCGAGAACAGAACTTCACATTGCCTGAGCGTCAGATACCTGAACGACAGCCTGCTGAGCATGTTGAGCCAATAGAGGTAACTGACACCACGGATCGGTCCACGCCTCCTCCCGCCGGTCCAACACCTATTGTAGAGGTTCCTGAATACTGGGAAAGCGAATTGCCCAATGGTATTTCATTGCTGGGTGTAACAAACTCTGAAACCCCCACCGTGACCTTTAGCCTTAGCCTTGAAGGCGGTATGTTACTGGACTCAGAAGAAAAGGCGGGCACCGCTTATCTCACTGCGTTAATGATGAATGAATCAACCGATGCTTATTCAAATGAGGCTATTGCTAACGAGCTGGCAAAACTGGGCAGCTCGATACAATTCTCTGCCCAGGGACGATATACACAGGTTATGGTTTCATCCCTGACAAAAAACCTGCCACAAACAATGGCATTACTTGAAGAGAAACTGTTTCATCCTGCTTTCTTACCGCAGGATTTCCAGCGCATGAAATCAAGAGTTATGCAAAGTATGCAACAGCAGCTCAAGAACCCTTCTTCGTTAGCTGCGCGGGCCCGGGATTGGGTCTTGTTTGGAAAAGACAGCCGGTTGAGCTTACCCGAAGAGGGCACGCTTAAGACTATTCAAAACATCTCTTTAGAAGATATCAAAGCGTTTTATAACCAGTATTACACGCCGGCTCATGCGCATGCTGTTGTGGTAAGCGATCTGAAGGAAGAGGCGTTTCTCAAAACCATGGATTTCATGGAAAAATGGCAGGCTAAAGCGTATGCAATTCCTACCTTTGATAATTTCCCTGAGTATGACAAGTCAAAAATTTATCTGGTAGACAACCCCGGTGGCGTGCAGTCAGTGGTACATATCGTTAAGCGAGGCCCCACCTTTGATGCAACCGGTACTTACTTTAAGTCGCGGCTGATGAATTTTCCCTTAGGTGGCGCTTTTAACAGCAGAGTTAATCTGAACCTTCGTGAAGACAAGGGGTATACCTATGGTGCATCTACAGGATTTATCGGAGGTAAAACGCTTGGTTGGTTTGATGCCTCGTCTGACCTGAATGCTGAGTTCACTGCTCAGGGAATTACTGAAATGCTTAATGAAATAAAGCAGTTTAAGCAAGAAGGCATACAGCAAGACGAAATTACTTTTATGCGAAATGCCTTTACATTAAGTGATGCGCTCAAATACGAGACACCATCAAGTAAGGCACGCTTTTTAAGTCAGCTTCAAGCCTACAATTTGCCTGATGATTACCGCCAACAGCAACTTGAAATCATCAAGAGTATCAGCGCGGATGAATTGAACGCGTTGGCACAGGAGCAGTTGGTGTTGGAAGATATGCAAATAATTGTTGTTGGCGATAAGCAGAAAATTCTGGAACAATTGTTCACTTTGGGGTTTCCTGTCATTGAGATGTCGCTGCAACAGAAAACTGAACGCGAGTTAACACCGTAATTTTGCGATTCGTCGTATAAACCGGTAATAACCATTGAATTTTATGGGCTTTTCCTTATTTAGAAAAGCCCCTTAAACCGGATTAAGATTTGACTGTGACGCAACTGAATTTTGAACAGCGGCTGGAAGCGCTGAATGCCAGTACATTTATAAAAGGCCTGGCCCAGAGTCGTCGTGGCGTGGAAAGAGAAGCGCTTCGTATTGAAAAGGACGGAACGCTGTCGCAAAAGGGTCATCCAGAGGCGCTGGGTTCGGCGCTGACTCATGAATCGATTACCACCGACTTTTCAGAGTCATTGCTGGAGTTTATTACCCCACCAGCAATTCATGCTCAGACATCAATAGAACAGCTTCAGGACATTCACAAATTTGTTTCTGACAATATTGATGGTGAGTTGCTATGGCCAATGAGCATGCCCTGTTTCATTGAAGATGAAGATAGCATCCCTATCGCTAATTTCGGCGAGTCGAATGTCGGCAAAATGAAAAGCGTTTACCGAGTTGGATTAAAAAACCGGTATGGCAGTATGATGCAGGCAATTGCGGGCGTGCACTATAACTTTTCATTTTCTGAAAGTTTCTGGGCACACTGGGCTGCATTGCATAAGCAGGAACATACTCAGGAACAAGTGGCGCAGGACTACTTCTCGCTGATAAGAAATTACAGAAGAACGTGTTGGCTAATTCCCTATCTGTTTGGTGCATCGCCTGCACTTTGCAGTTCGTTTTTAAATAATAAATCGCACAAAATGAAGTTTGAAAAGGTAGGTAAGGGGACCTATTACCTGCCATATGCAACTTCATTAAGAATGAGCGATTTGGGCTATACCAACGCCGAGCAATCAGCTTTGCAAATCTGCTATAACGAACTGGATAATTATGTAAGGTTGCTTAGAGAAGCAATGCAGACGCCTTCCACGCGGTTCGCCGGGTTTGCAGCAGGCGAAGACGGTAACTGGCAGCAGCTTAGTCATAATATCCTGCAGATCGAAAATGAGCTGTACTCACCCATTCGGCCCAAACAGCCTACATTGTCGCTGGAAAAACCGACAGATGCTCTGGTTAATCGGGGTGTGAGTTATATAGAGATACGAGCTCTGGATTTAGACCCATTTTCTGCAACAGGTATTTCGTCAGAGCAGATGGATTTCCTGGATGTTTATCTACTGACCTGTCTGATGATGCCGAGTGAACAGTTGACGCCTGATACAATCGCCGAAGCTCGGGACAATATGGATGCCGTCGTTTTAGAAGGGCGTAACCCCGAGCTTTGCCTGAAAGAGCATGGCCAGTCTGTAAAAATGCGGGATTGGGCAAAAAGCCTGTTTGAGAAATTTGAGTCTGTGGCCAGGCTTCTTGATAAAGCTAATGATACAGAAAGATATTCTCAAGCCGTTGGTACACAGTGGAGCAAGATTTGCGATCCTGACCAAACCCCATCAGGACAGATTATGTCAACGTTGCTGGCTGACGATGCCGATAATTCTGCGCTGGGGTTACTGTTAGCAAAAGAATACGCAGACACATACCAAAAACTTTCCTATACTCACCACCAGGAAAGCGACTTCGCAGCTCTGGCTGAAGCGTCATTGAAAGCACAGCAAGATATTGAAAGTGAAGATGATAAAGATTTTGCAACCTTTATCCGCGATTACTACGCGATGGAACAAGCATAAAAAAACGCCTGACAGGGCGTCAGGCGTAAAAACGTTCCAGGGAAACACACATTTTGCTAGAACATTAATTTGGACACCCGATGTTGAAAAAGTTCAAACGAGTTCACAGTTTTTTTTGGCCACTTGCCTTTCTATCAGTTTTTTTGACTGGCTGTGCTACCGCTCCCCCTAAAAATGCAAGCAACCTCTGCGAAATTTTTTACGAAAAAGAAGACTGGTATGACGCTGCAGTCGACACCCGCGATAAGTGGGGCGTGCCTATCCATGTGCCAATGGCGATGATGTTTCAGGAAAGCTCCTTTCGACATGATGCACTGCCCCCTAAAGATTATGTATTTTTCGGACTTATCCCATGGGGACGAGTAAGTTCTGCATATGGGTACTCACAGGCAAAAACCATAACCTGGGGAGACTATATAAAAGAGACCGGCAATAGCTGGGCAGATCGTGATGATTTTGATGATGCCATGGACTTTATGGGTTGGTTTATCTACAAGTCGTATAAGATAAATGGATCGTCAAAATGGGATGCCTATAGTCAGTACCTTAATTACCACGAAGGATGGGGTGGGTATAAAAGAAAATCTTACAACCGCAAGCCGTGGTTGAAAAAGGTCGCAGCAAAAGTGAAATCGCGCTCACTTCGTTACGCCACTCAGCTCAAGAGCTGTCAGGAAGATCTGGATAAGAGCTGGTTCTGGAAGCTGTTTTCGTGAAAAGGTTGGACGGGCGCACCACACACCCGTCCAACACCGACGCTAAGCCAAGACCGTTAATCACCTAACGTCGAACAGGCAATTACAGGTTAGTGCAAATGAGAATTATTTGCAATAAAATATTGTGAATTGTTTTTTGTACGTGCAATTAACCGTGCTAACACCCTTCCTCTTTAATTTCCGTCTGCCGGATATCCCAAACTTACTACCTCGATAGTTATTGCCAAATAAGATCAATAGTGACTTATTCCGCTAGATACACGAGATTATTGATTTCGATCAGTACGCTAATTCGCCATCCATTGCATACTTACTTATGAAACACCTCTATGGAGAAACGTATGCTTGTATCAATGTTGCACGACCCGGTAGTATGGGGATCACTATTGGGAATCGGACTGATTGTAGGATTGATGGGCTATTATACTTACCTGATTATTCATAATACACGGGAAGAAGAATAGGCACGCTGTCAGCGAAATGGGTTGAAGTCAGGCTCCGTCGTCTCTACCAGTACTAACAGGGCGCCCTGTCCGCCATGTTCAAGAGGGGCCTGATGAAACGCCATCACGTGGGGGTGCTGTATGAGCAGGTGTGGAAGCGCGGTTTTCAGTACACCTGAGCCGATGCCGTGAACGATGGCAACACAATCGATCAGTTGCTTGTGCGCAGTGTGAAGCAGCGCACTAAGCTCATGTTTTGCCGCCTCGCGGTTGAGGCCATGCAGATCCAGAATCAGGTCCGGTGAATAATCGCCGCGGCGTAATTGCTTAAGCAAATGAGTGGATACGTCTTCACGACAGTAACGCATAGGCCCGGTGTCTGGTAATACCGCCTGATAGATATCTGAAAACGCGAATGAGGCGGTGACTTGTCGTTCCTGCCTGGTGCTTTTTGTATTAACCCGAGACTTTGCCTTCAGCTTTTCCTTGCGGTCTGGGGCAACTTTATCCTGCTTTAGTGGCTTAACACTGCCAAATGCCTGGCGAAACAAGTTGTAGTCGTCGCTGTCCTGGTCCGGCTTATTTGTAGTCATGCGCGATTTCTCCGGCAATACCTCTTCGCAGCTATCCTGATTAGGGGACATTACCCATTAAATTAGGCATGGGCGCGCCGCTTATTCTTGGGTATGATACCAGTTTTCCCTAACTGGATGTACCTGAGGCAGCATGACTGACAAGATTTATCTCGACGAAGCCATAAACGATTTACACACGATACTGGATATGGTGCGCTGGTCAGTGAGCCGATTTAATGATGCAGAGTTATATTTCGGTCATGGTACAGATAATCCATGGGATGAAGCTGTCTCGCTTGTTCTTTATGGTCTGCACTTACCTCAGAGTATGCTCACTCACACCGGTGAAGGACTTTTCGCTGCCAAGCTGACGAAAAGTGAGCGGGAAAAAGTGGCAGAGCTGGTATTAAAGCGTGTTCAAACCAGAATGCCGCTTCCTTATATTACCCATGAAGCCTGGTTTTGCGGCTTACCGTTTTACGTTGATGAGCGTGTATTAATTCCGCGTTCACCTTTTGCAGAGCTGATTCAAAAGCGATTTAGTGATCATCTTTCAGAGTCGCCCGCCATGATTCTGGATATGTGCACCGGTGGGGGCTGTATCGCAATAGCTTTGGCCTATGCGTTTGAAGAGGCGCATGTGGATGCGGTAGATATTTCCTCCGACGCGTTAGCGGTGGCTGACGAAAATATACAGGAGCATCAGCTCAGTGAGCGGGTTTATCCCATTGAATCTGACTTGTTCAGTAACTTGCAGGGACAGCGCTATGACCTGATCGTGTCGAATCCGCCCTATGTTGATGCCCAGGATATGGCGGATCTGCCCGAAGAGTACCATCATGAACCGGAGCTCGCCCTTGCTGCAGGCAACGATGGGCTGGATCTTGTTGAGGTATTACTTAAGCAGGGCGTCAATCATCTGAATGATGGCGGATGGATGTTTGTTGAGGTAGGAAATAGTGAAGTACATATGGCACAGCGGTTTGCAGGTCTTGATGTACAATGGCTGACCTTTGAGCATGGTGGTCACGGCATTTTTGCCGTTCAAAAAGAAACACTGGTGGAATACTGGAACATGCAGGGTGGGCAATAATTTATGTCAGGAAACAGCTTCGGAAAACTT
Source organism: Salinimonas iocasae (assembly GCF_006228385.1). Lineage (GTDB taxonomy): Bacteria > Pseudomonadota > Gammaproteobacteria > Enterobacterales > Alteromonadaceae > Alteromonas > Alteromonas iocasae. The sequence goes on along the minus strand of NZ_CP039852.1, from coordinate 2,725,738 downwards.
TTTACAGTCACCACCTTTGGTGAGAGTCACGGTATCGCAATAGGCGGTGTGGTTGATGGCTGTCCTCCCGGAATGGACCTGTGTGAGGCTGATCTTCAGGTTGATTTGGATCGGCGAAAGCCAGGTACCTCACGCTATACTACAGCACGTCGCGAAGATGATGCGGTACAGATTTTATCTGGTGTGTTTGAGGGCCAGACAACCGGCACCAGTATTGGTTTGCTGATTAACAATAAGGACCAGCGAAGCCAGGATTACTCCAATATTAAAGACAGATTCCGGCCAGGTCATGCTGATTATACCTATCAGCAAAAATACGGAACTCGGGATTATCGTGGCGGGGGACGCTCATCCGCTCGCGAAACGGCGGTCAGAGTGGCGGCTGGCGCTATTGCAAAAAAATATCTCAGCCAGGAGTTTGGTATTCAGATTCATGGCTATCTGTCTCAACTTGGCCCTGTCAAAATTGAGAAGGTTGACCACAGTATTACCAATACAAACCCTTTTTTCTGTCCGGATGAGAGTAAGCTTGATGCGCTAGATACCTACATGCGAGAGCTGAAAAAAAGCGGTGACTCAATAGGGGCGAAAGTGTCTGTTGTGGCGACCAACATGCCGGCGGGTTGGGGTGAGCCTGTCTTTGATCGTCTGGATGCTGATATCGCCAGCGCCATGATGGGTATCAATGCGGTAAAAGGTGTAGAGATTGGAGACGGATTCGGTGTCATCGAGCAAAAAGGCAGTGAGCACCGTGATCCGCTTACACCGCAGGGATTTAGCTCTAATCATGCAGGCGGTGTACTCGGCGGTATTTCAAGCGGTCAGGAGCTTATCGTACACATGGCGTTAAAGCCCACTTCCAGTATTTCGGTACCGGGTAAAACTATCGATATTGATGGAAACGAAATCGACGTTGTCACAAAGGGACGACACGATCCCTGCGTGGGAATACGTGCTGTACCCATTGCCGAAGCGATGCTGGCTATAACATTGATGGACCATTGCCTGAGACAGCGGGCGCAAAACCCGGTATCCACCAGTCAGACACCCGATATCACTGCAAATAAATAACGGTGCCTGTTAATGCGTTATCGGGTGAGGGTAAAGCCCACACCCGAACCAATCTTATTTTACTGGCTGTTACTTACTGGCTTTACTTTGGGCAACTCGGTGTTTTGGTTCCTTATCTGGGCATTTTTCTGGATGGCCGGGGTTTTAGTTCTGCTGATATTGGTAATCTATTTGCCGTTATTACATTATCGCGGATCATCGGACCGTCGATATGGGCCGGACTGGCAGACAGAACCGGAAAAGCACTTCAGATATTGCGACTAGGCTGCTTGCTTAGCGCCCTGTGCTTCGGGTTAGTATTTTTCGTAACCGGCTTTTGGGGGCTTACCCTCGCATTCGGTCTAATGATGATGTTCTGGACCGCAGTACTTCCGCAGCTGGAAGTAATTACAATGAAATCGGTATCACCGACCAACACAAGCTACGGGCAGATACGGCTATGGGGCAGTATCGGGTTTATCATTTTGACTGTGGGCGTTGGCAAAGGTCTTGATCTTACTTCTACCGAATTGCCGGTTTATGCCAGTATACTCATTCTTTCATTATTATTTTTAAGCTCGCTTTTTTTAACCCAGCCGGCACTTAAAACAAATTTTAATGAGGTCTCCGGAAGTCTCTGGCGGTGTATATCAACGCGCCCATTTCTGATCTTCATGATCAGCGCCACACTACTGCAAATCAGTTTTGGGCCATATTATGGTTTTTTTGCATTGTATATGCGCGACCTGAACTATTCTGGTCAGCAGACAGGTTTGCTTATTGCGCTGGGTGTGTTGGCTGAAGTCGGCATCTTTTTAATTGCGCAGCGCCTCATCCGACAGTTTGGCGTGTGGTTACTATTGATGCTTTGTCTTTTACTTACCGCTGTACGCTGGTACGCACTGGCAGGGTGGGCTGATATTGGCTGGATAGTGGTAGTGACGCAACTGATTCACGCCCTGAGCTTCGGTTTAAACCACGCTACATCGGTACATTTTATTCATCATTATTTACCGGCTCAATATCATGGGCGCGGGCAGGCATTGTATATCGGGATCGCCTTCGGATTCGGTGGTGCATTCGGTAATTTCGGGGCTGGTCAGTTGTGGCAGGACGGCACCAACAGTTATACCACCTTTGCCATCGCTGCCTTAAGTTGTCTGGCCGGTGCGCTGGTGCTATTGTTAGTGCGCCCGAAAAACATGGATAGCGGATACTGACTGGTGGGAATTCAATGAAAAATTTTGCTCTGAGCGGCGTCATTTTCACGGCGATATCGCTAACATCTGCACCGGCAAGTTCGGCTTCAAACTTATGGCTATTCAGTCTTAGCTATGAAAACAATAAGCCAAGTATTGAGCAGGCCCGTAAAATTACTGACACTGACTCATACACTAACCAGCCCCACTTTTTCAGCCGCGGTCAGAAGCTGTATTACACGCAACAGTTTGATGCTGGCTCAGCTTCTCAAACCGATGTTATGGAATACAACCTGGTCAATCAGTATCACCGGAATCTGACCTATACCGCCACCTCCGAATATTCACCAACACCGATGCCCGAAGCCGATGGTTTTTCAACCATACTGGTTGATAAAAAGCAAAAACAGTGGCTTTGGCTGTTTGATGGAGGCAGGGGACACAAATTCAGCGATGTTGAGCCGATAGGCTATCATGCGTGGATAAACAACGATGAGGCATTAGTATTCGTACTTGGAGAGCCTCATACACTGCAGCGACTTGGCCGTGACAGGAAACCTGAAGTACTGGATAAAAATATTGGTCCAAGTCTTTGGAAAATTCCTGATACCACGCTTTTCAGCTACACCAAAAACCCGGAGCCGGAAAATCAGCCCTGGACACTCATGAGTTACGACCCGGAGGCCCGCCAGTCAAGCTTACTGGTAACGCTACCAGAAAGTGCGTATTACATGGCCTGGACACCAGGTGCTAAGGCGCTGACAATTGTTGATAATGTTATTCTGGCGTGGGATTTTCGCGAGCCTGTAGTCAGTGAAATGCCTAACCGGCAAGCCAACCACACCGCAGAGTCTGCAGACACCACTGCGCCAGCGTGGCAACCATGGCTCGACATTTCAGACTATTGTCCTCAGGGGGGAAGCCGGTTGCATGTTAGTCATAAGGGTACGCACCTTGCGGTAGTATGCGAAGAAGGAAGCGAAGGTTAAGCGACCTTCGCTTTTTTAGTGCATGCAGCGATAATTTCCACTTCGCCGTTTTCCATTTCCTGTTCCAGCCTGACATTGAACTTCCATAGCCTGTTCAGGTGTCGCATTACCTCTTCTTTAGACTCTGCCAGTGGAATACCGTTTTGCGGAATGTAGCGCAATGTCAGTGAGCGATCGCCACGTACATCCACATTGTAAATCTGAATATTTGGCTCGTTGTTGCTCAGGTTGTATTGCGCTGAAAGTTTTTCCTTTATCGCCCGATAGCCGGATTCATCATGTATGGCACTCACACTGATAAACGGATTCTGAGCGTCATCCTCAACGGCGAACAATTTGAAATCGCGTATTAGTTTGGGTGAAAGAAACTGACTGATAAAGCTTTCATCCTTAAAGTTCTGCATGGCAAAATGAACGGTCTCCAACCAGTCTTTACCTGCGATATCTGGTAAATAATAACGGTCTTCATCAGTAGGATTCTGACAAATCCGCTTAATATCCATGAACATATTGAACCCCAGCGCGTAGGGGTTAATGCCGGAATAATAGGGGCTGTTGTATTCCGGTTGCATCACGACACTGGTATGACTGTGCAAAAACTCCATCATAAAACGGTCTGTTACCAGTCCATCGTCGTAAAGCTGCGTGAGAATATGATAGTGCCAGAAACACGCCCAGCCCTCATTCATAACCTGTGTTTGTTTTTGCGGATAAAAGTACTGAGAAACCTTTCTGACAATCCGTACCAGTTCTCTTTGCCACGGCTCCAGTAACGGCGCATTTTTCTCAATGAAATAAAGCAGGTTTTCCTGTGGCTCCTCGGGGAAGCGAATGGCCTGAGGCTCTACACTGGCTTTACTATCGGGTAGCGTCCGCCATAACTCATTTACCTGTGACTGCAGATATTTTTCCCGTTGCTTTTGACGGTTACGCTCTTCCTGTAATGAAATCTTTTGCGGACGTTTATACCTGTCCACGCCATAGTTCATCAGTGCGTGGCAAGAGTCGAGAATATCCTCTACTTCTTTCTCACCATGCTTTTGTTCGCATTTAGAAATGTAATTTTTAGCAAAAACCAGATAATCAATAATTGAATCAGCATCTGTCCATGTCTGAAACAAATAGTTACCTTTGAAAAATGAGTTGTGTCCGTAACAGGCGTGCGCCATGACCAGCGCCTGCATAGTAATGGTGTTTTCCTCCATCAGATACGCGATGCAGGGGTTAGAATTGATAACTATCTCGTACGCCAGGCCCATTTGACCACGGCGATATTGCTGCTCTGTCTGAATAAACTTTTTGCCAAATGACCAGTGCGTATAATTAATCGGCATCCCGATACTGGCATAGGCATCCATCATTTGTTCAGCGGTAATTACTTCAATCTGATTGGGATAAATATCCAGGCGGAAATCTTTAGCGATTCTGTCAATGTGGTATTCATATTGTTCAATTAAGTCAAAGGTCCAGTCAGGCCCGTCACTCAATGGCACTGTATACTTTTGCTCAGCACTTCCCATGTCAGCCTCCTGATTCTGCCGTTTGTTCAGTGCGTGAAAACAGTTCACGAAAGACCGGATAAATGTCTGATACAGACTGAACATGTTTACAAACAAAATTATCTGATACTGCCTCTACGCCCTGATACTCTCGCCACAAGCTCTGATGCTGTCGTTCTGTAATCTCAATGTACGCAAAGTAGCGGGTGACAGGAAGCAGGCTGTTTAGCAGCAGGTCTTTGCAATACGGTGAGTCGTCAGCCCAGTTATCGCCATCTGAAGCCTGTGCAGCGTAGATATTCCAGTTCGCATCACTGTAACGGGCTTTAACAATCTCATCCATTAGCCTTAAAGCACTGGACACAATGGTGCCACCCGTTTCCTGAGAGTAAAAAAACTCATGCTCATCGACTTCTTTTGCCTGCGTGTGATGACGAATATAGACAACCTCAACATTTTCATACGTTCTGGTTAAAAAGAGATACAGCAAGATATAGAATCGTTTGGCCATGTCTTTGGTGGCCTGGTCCATGGAACCGGACACATCCATCAAACAGAACATGACTGCCTTGCTGGTGGGGACAGGACGTTTATCGTAATTTTTAAAACGCAGGTCAAAGGTATCTATAAATGGCACACCAGCAATCTTTTTGCGCAACGCCTCTATGTCTTTTTCCAGCGCAATGATAGCCAGCGTGTTTTCATGTTTATCTGCTTTTAATGCAGTTAATTCCTCTTCTAACTCACGCAGCTTCTTGCGATCGGCGCCTGTTAGCGCGATACGTCTTGCAACGGAGCCTTTAAGTGAACGAACAATATCAAGATTGCTGGGCACGCCATCGGTCTGATACCCGGCACGATAAGTTTCGTAATCGACAACTTTATCGAATTGCGTTTTCTGAAGATTGGGCAGTGCCAAATCATCAAAGAGTAAATCCAGGTACTCATCTTTGGAAATCGAAAATACAAAGTCATCCTGACCCTCGCCGCTGTCACTGGCATCGCCGTCACCTGGTCCGCCCTGACCCTGCGGCGGGCGGTCTATGCGGTCGCCGGTGACAAACTGGTCGTTTCCCGGATGCACGGCTTCACGGCGACCACCTTTACCGGTATGAAAAACGGGCTCAGAGATATCCCGGGTTGGGATACTGACCTGCTCACCGCTCTCCAAATCGGTAACGGAACGACTTCCTACTGCATCTGACACCGCTTTTTTAATCTGCTGTTTGTAACGACGCAGAAAGCGTTGACGATTGACGGTGCTCTTCCCTTTGCTGTTTAATCGCCGGTCTATAAAATGCGCCATAAGCACCTACTCTGACTGCAGACAAAGAACATGTTGTTAAGACGCTTTACGCACTCTTAGATACCATTCGCACAGTAAGCGAACCTGCTTCTGCGTATAGCCTTTCTCTGTCATGCGATTAACAAAATCATCATGTTTTTTCTTGTCTTCGGTTGAGCCTTTCGTGTTGAACGAAATAACCGGCAACAAATCTTCTGTATTTGAGAACATTTTCTTCTCAATAACCGTGCGAAGTTTTTCATAACTCGTCCATGCCGGATTTTTGCCACCATTATTGGCTCGGGCACGAAGGACAAAGTTGACAATTTCGTTACGAAAATCTTTAGGATTGCTGATACCTGCCGGTTTCTCGGTTTTTTCAAGCTCCGCATTGAGCGACTCACGGTCAAACAGCTGGCCAGTCTCCGGATCTCTGTATTCCTGATCCTGGATCCAGAAATCAGCATAGGTGACATAGCGGTCGAACAGGTTCTGGCCATATTCTGAATATGATTCCAGATACGCAGTCTGAATTTCCTTGCCGATAAACTCGACATAGCGGGGAATCAGATAGCCTTTCAGAAACTCCCGATAGCGATCGGCTGTTTCCTGGGGAAACTGTTCGCGCTCGATCTGTCTTTCCAACACGTAGAACAGGTGAACCGGATTAGCTGCGACTTCCTGATGGTCAAAGTTAAACACTCTGGATAAAATTTTAAACGCAAAGCGGGTGGATAACCCTTCCATGCCTTCATCGACACCGGCATAGTCACGATATTCCTGATAGGATTTTGCTTTCGGGTCGGTATCTTTAAGACTTTCACCGTCGTAAACCCGCATCTTTGAATAGATACTGGAGTTTTCAGGTGATTTAAGACGAGACAGCACCGTGAACTGCGCTAAGCATTCTAAAGTGTCAGGGGCACATGGGGCACCGTTTAATTCGCTGTGATCCAGCAACTTCCTGTAGATTTTCATCTCTTCAGTAACACGGAGGCAGTACGGGACTTTCACGATGTAAACGCGATCAAGAAATGCCTCATTGTTTTTGTTGTTTCTGAATGATTGCCACTCAGACTCATTTGAGTGGGCCAATATCAGGCCATCAAAGGGCAGGGCAGAAAACCCCTCAGTGGGATTGTAATTTCCTTCCTGGGTGGCAGTTAACAGGGGATGAAGCACCTTGATTGGCGCTTTGAACATCTCAACAAACTCCATCAGTCCCTGATTAGCCTTGCACAGTGACCCGGAATAACTGTAGGCGTCAGGATCATTCTGCGCATACTGCTCGAGTCGTCGAATATCGACTTTACCCACCAATGATGAGATATCCTGATTATTCTCGTCACCAGGCTCTGTTTTCGCGATAGCAGTTTGGTCCAGAATAGAAGGGTAAACGCGCACCACTTTAAACTGGGTAATATCGCCACCTGCTTCATGCAGACGCTTTCTGACCCAGGGGGACATAATGGTTTTTAAATACCGTTTCGGGATGCCGTATTCCTGCTCAAGAATATTGCCATCTTCATTGATATCAAACAGGCAGAAAGGGTGGTCGTTTACCGGCGAGCCTTTAAGCATATAGATAGGGACTTTTTGCATGAGCTCTTTAAGTCGCTCAGCCAGCGATGATTTACCACCGCCAACGGGACCGAGTAAGTAGAGAATTTGCTTTTTCTCTTCTAAGCCCTGTGCAGCGTGGCGCAGGTAGGAAACAATCTGTTCAATGGACTCTTCCATACCATAGAACTCGCTGAATGCCGGATATCTGGCAATAATGCGATTGGAGAAAAGACGGCTGAGTGCCGGGTCGTTAGATGTGTCAATCATTTCAGGCTCGCCAATAGCCTGAAGTAAACGCTCAGCAGAGTTAGCATAGGCCATCGGATCAGATTTACATATCTCAAGAAATTCCTGAATCGTAAACTCTTCCTGCTTTCTCTCTTCGTAGCGTTGCTGGTAATGTTCGAAAATACCCATGAGTACCTCTAAGTCAGAAAACGGCTCCCCATACTTTCAGCTTAGTCGGTATTTCTAAAATCGAAATTTTTTTTGAATTTTTTTAGGAATAGTCAGAAAAGAAATGTTCTATGAAAAACTGAACTTTTTTTGAACAGTAATGGTCGATTATTAAGCTTTTTACATAGGTTTTTGGATATATAAAAGCCCGCACGATGGCGGGCTTGAGTCAGCAAGATAAGTATTTTGCTTATTTAGCGAAGTTATCTGCTACAAAATTCCAGTTTACGACAGCCCAGAAGTTTTCAAGATACTTAGGACGCGCATTACGGTAATCGATGTAATAAGCATGTTCCCAAACATCCGCAGTCAGTAGCGGAGTATGCTCGCTACCAGAAATAGGCGTTTCCGCATCATCAGTGTTCACGATATCCAGTGAACCGTCTGATGTTTTAACCAGCCATGTCCAGCCTGAACCGAAGTTGCCTGTTGCCTTGTCATTAAAAGCAGCCTGGAAATCCGCGAATGAGCCCCATTTTGCGTTAATCGCGTCTGCTAGTTCACCGCTTGGTTCACCGCCACCGTTAGGGCTCAGGCCATTCCAGTAAAATGTGTGGTTCCAGACCTGCGCTGCATTGTTGAACAAGCCACCACTTGAAGATTTGATAATCTCCTCAAGGCTCTTGTTTTCGTTTTCTGTACCTTCGACCAGGCCGTTCAGCTTGGATACGTAAGTCGCGTGGTGTTTACCATAGTGGTATTCCAGCGTCTCAGCAGAAATATGAGGTTCCAGTGCATTCTTTTCATAGGGTAATGCTGGTAATTCAAAAGCCATTACGAGTCTCCATGTTGGTGATAATGTTTGCTGGTCAGCAGGTGGGTCTCTAAAAGCCACACGCTATCAACCTGCAACGGTCTTAACTAACCAAAAATATAAGGGCGAATTTTGATAACCCAATGACAAAAATTTTGAATTTTCTCAAATCCGGTCGCAGTAACAATGTCGGTGGTGAAAGGGTTAATCGCTCAATATGTTTCTCATAGGCTGCGCCAATCCTTTCAGATCACCTCACAACGCGCATTTCATAAAAAGTTACCACCGTGAGTCGGCTATGATGCGGCCCGTTGAATATGATATTATCTGGCACCTTGAAAGGCAGACCCGTGATGCCCATATACTCAGGCAAACGTCACCGAAAGCGAGGATTTAATGGAAGGTACAACCCCTGAATCAACAGTTGAAAAAATTAAAGAGCAGATAGCAGAGAACCCGATTCTTCTTTATATGAAAGGCTCGCCTAAATTGCCAAGTTGCGGGTTTTCCGCTCAGGCTGCTCAGGCGCTGATGTCCTGCGGTGAACAGTTTGCGTATGTTGATATCCTGCAAAATCCGGATATCCGTGCTGAGTTGCCTAAATATGCTAACTGGCCAACGTTTCCACAATTGTGGGTAGATGGTGAGCTGGTAGGCGGCTGTGACATTATTATTGAGATGTTTCAGCAAAACGAGTTACAGCCACTCATTAAAGAAACGGCTGAAAAGCAGAAAAGCGAATAGAAAAAAAGAACCCGGCACAAGCCGGGTTTTTAATGCAGTGAAGAACGGGAGATTCACTAAAAATTGCACGGCGTAAAAGCGCCGATAACTATATAGACAAGTCAGAAAATAAAATCCTCTATGCTCTGAAAATAAATAATTTTTTTACCTGGAATTGTTTGTTTTCCAGCCATTTACTGTTTATAACCGAAGACGCAGGTTTGAATTTCAGCCTGTAACAACAAGTGAAAACGTTCTCTTTTTGCGCCTGAAAATAAAAACGATGCCTGATGAGGCTGCATTAAGAAAAATACTGTTCTTCGGGGAAACTTATGAAAACAACTTTGTCACCACTGGCAAAAAACCTTCGTTCTGTTTTTGCAGCATCCGCCGCAATTTCACTCTTATCTTTTAATACCGCGATAGCCCAGGAGCAAACAGAGCAAAGCGCTCAGGAAGCACCTGAAGATGTAGAGCAAATTGCGGTTGTTGGTACTCGCGCTGCGCCACGTTCAGTGGGCGAGTCTCCTGTACCTATTGATATTATTTCAGATGAAGAGTTCAAAAATCAGGGCTCTACTGACATGGTCTCGATGTTACAGACAGTAGTGCCATCATTTAACGTTAATGAGCAACCGATCAACGATGCATCAACATTGGTTCGCCCTGCGAACCTGCGTGGCATGGCCTCTGACCATACGCTGGTATTGGTCAATGGTAAGCGTCGTCACCGCTCTGCAGTTATCACCTTTTTGGGCGGTGGTTTATCAGATGGTGCCCAGGGCCCGGATATTTCTGTCATTCCGGCGTTCGCACTCAAACAGGTAGAAGTATTGCGTGATGGTGCGGCAGCTCAGTACGGCTCAGATGCGATTGCCGGGGTTGTAAACTTTGTGCTTAAAGACGCCTCTGAAGGTGGTGTTGCCGAAGCGCGATACGGCTCTTACTACGAGGGCGACGGTGAGATGATGCAGGTTTCCGGTAACATTGGCCTGCCGTTAGGCGATGATGGTTTTGCCAATTTTACTGCCGAATACCGTACTGCTGATCCTACCTCACGCAGTGTCCAGCGTGATGATGCTGCAGGATTGATTGCCGCCGGGAATACATTTGTTGCTGATCCCGCACAAATCTGGGGTAATCCGGAAATAAAAGACGATATAAAATTGTTTGCCAACCTGGGTATGGAACTAAGCAACTCATCTGAAGCCTACCTGTTTGGTAACTACGCCGAGCGTGAAGTTGAGGGCGGATTTTACTATCGTAACCCACACACTCGCGGTGGTGTAAACGATGGCGGAGTCGATGACGACGGCACTCCGCTGTTGTTGGTCGGTGACCTGGACGGCGTGGGTACCGGTGTTCAGTGTCCAACAGTCAGAATTAGTGACGGTAATGTTCTTGATGATGCTGATTATGGTCTGATTGCCGATAATAGCACAGCGGTTGGCGCTAACTGTTTTGCATTTAATGAGTTATTCCCGGGCGGTTTCACCCCTCGTTTCGGCGGAACCATTACCGATATGTCTCTGGTATTTGGTACCAAAGGCGAACTGGCCAATGAAATTGGTTACGATGTCAGTGTAAACCTGGGCCAGAACGAAGTTGACTTTGCTATATCAAATACCGTTAACCCTTCACTGGGGCCGGCAACGCCAACATCCTTTAAACCAGGCAGATATACACAATCAGAACAGACTTTTGACCTTGGCCTGACAAAGCCCATTGATATTGGCATGGCTGACCCATTGTTCTTAGCGGGTGGTTTCCAATATCGTCATGAGTCCTATGAAAGCTTCGCCGGAGATACCGCATCTTACGAGATCGGCCCACTGGCTTCCCAGGGCTTTGGGATCGGCTCAAACGGCTTTCCGGGGTTATCAGCGCGCAGTCAGGGTGAAGCGTCTCGTCATAACATAGCATTCTACCTGGATGCAGAGATGTATCTGACTGAAAACTTCCTGGTTGCAGGTGCGGTGCGCTACGAAGACTTTTCAGACTTCGGTGATACCACCAAAGGCAAGATTTCAGCCCGCTGGCAGCTTACCGATACACTGGCCCTTCGCGGCGCATTTTCAACAGGCTTCAAGGCACCAACGATTGGTCAGACTAACGTGCGTAACGTAACAACCGCGTTTGGTACCGATGGTGAACTGATTGACCGCGCAACACTGCCACCTACGGATCCTATTTCCGTACAAAAAGGTGGTACGGTGCTGACGCCTGAAGAATCAGAAAGCTTAAGCTTCGGTGTGGTAGCAAACTTTGATAATGGCTTCTTCTTTACTGCCGATTATTACAACATCGAACTGACAGACCGCATCAGTACTACGTCTGGTATAAAGCTGACCGATGAAGACATTGCAGCACTGCTGGCTCAGGGCGTCAGTGATGCATCCAGCTTCTCAGAAGTCAGCTTTTTCACCAACGACTTTGACACGACGACTGAAGGTGTAGATGTTGTTGCGAACTACAGTCATGAGATGTTTGGCGGTGATACGAAGTATTCACTGGCATATAACTGGACATCCACAGAAGTGGACGAAGCCTCAGATAACATTTCCGCTGAGCGTATTCGCATGCTGGAAGACAACCTTCCCTCTACGCGCTGGAGTTTGACCACCACGCATACCAATGAGAACTGGCGTTTACTGGGCCGACTGAACTACTTTGGCAGCATTTATGAAGACCATTTGGATTCAGGGTTGCCGATTGAAGATATTAGCAGTGAAATCACGTTGGATCTGGAAGTAGGATACTACATCGGTGAAAACATTCAGTTAGTCGCTGGTGCGAAAAACGCGTTAGATGAATATCCTGACGAGAACGTTCTGTACGACAATGAAGTAGCAGGTGCGGCTTATCCGGTGACATCGCCAATTGGTATCAACGGGGGCTTTTACTACGCCCGCGCTATTTATACCTTTTAACGTTTGATGAGGGGCCTCGAGCCCCTCTTTACACTTTTACTCGCGTATTTAAGCGGGTTAACAGGTGACAATTTTTACTGGCTACTGCACTATAGCGGCCTTAAACTATTTTGTGCCGCAAGCTTAAACAGTATGCGGTCTCGGTTTTCATAAAATACGATAAATCGACTCATGTCAGATAAATCCACACTCGCTGATACGTTTATCAAATATCGCGGCAAGCTGATGCGGGCAGTAAGCTCCATAGTTAGTCCGGATGATATTGAAGATATCGTGCAGGAAGCGTTCATTAAGAGCTATGAAGCGCAGCTGAATCAGGATATTCAGTATGAGCGTACTTACATGCTGCAGACAGTCAGAAACCTGGCGCTGAATCATGTATCGAGTGCAGCCAGTACGCTAAACGATCCTATCGAGAATATGGATGCACTACCGTACGATCTGGTAGGCCATACGCTGGAAAAGCATGTGGAAGGCAAAGAGCGTTTTATTCATTTTTGTCGTGCAACAACGACATTATCTCCCGATGTAAAACGGGTGTTTTTGCTTAAAAAAGTATATGGAATGAAGCAAAAGGAAATTGCAGAACTGGTAGGGCTAAGCGAAAGCACGGTTGAAAAGCATGTCGCAAAAGGTCTGCTGATGTGTTCAAAGTATATGGCTACACTGAGTGATAACAACGACTCAATGGTAAATAGCCAGTCAGGTCAGGATGTTCGAAGTCAATGAACAATATCAGTCACTTTACCAGCAAAGACGAAATCTACGAGCAAGCTTCTGTTTGGATAAGCCGTATTGACCGCGGCTTGTCAGAAGATGAAAAGACAGCACTCAGTCATTGGCTGAACGCCAGTCAGGGGCACCGCCGCATTCTGTTTGAGCTGGCTGATGTCTGGGACGACATGAGTGTGCTTAGTGAATTACAGCCTTTGAATTCTGCTGCGCCTAAACAGCCCTCGAAGACCTTTCGCAGCCATTTATACCGAAGCCGCCATGCGATTGCTGCATCTTTTGTCATTGTCGGTTTATGCCTGACACTGTTTGGTGTTACGCCCTGGTTATCGGGTGATTCATCAGGACAGGCGCACGCCATTCAGCGTATAGCTACTGCGATTGGTGAGCAGCGTGATGTGAAACTGTCAGACGGTACACTGGTTCAGCTGAACACGAACAGTATTATACAGACTGATTTCAGCGGCAATGTAAGGCGTGTCACACTTAAACAGGGCGAGGCCCACTTTACCGTAGCGCATGACCATTACCGTCCGTTTATTGTGCAGGCAGCCAATAACACCGTTACCGCTATCGGAACCGCCTTCAACATGGAGCTTACTGATACAGATGGCTTTGAGCTGGTTGTAACAGAAGGCAAGGTGCTGGTGAGAGACCTGCTGGAAACTGAGCAGGCCAGTGATGCAACAGCGCTGATTAATCCGGATATCCAGCACGATAAAAAATTACTTATCTCCGGTGAAAAGGCAACTGTAAAAGGTGATATCAGTGAACGGCTGCAGCTTCAGCCTGATGTAATGCAACAGGACCTTGCCTGGCAGCAGGGCATGATCGTATTCACCGGTGAACCTCTGGATGTTGCGCTTAAAGAAATTGGCCGCTATACCCCGGTGACTTTCAAAATTACTGATGAAGCTTTGCGAGACAAGCGTGTGGCGGGCTATTTTAAAGTGGGTGACATCAGTGGCTTGCTGTCTGCATTGAAGAACAGCTTTAATATCGTACATAGGCGGGGCGACGGCTTGGTTATTGAACTTTACCAGGCAACATCGAGCGCGCAGGGCAGTTAACTAATAAGGTTCACCGAAGCATATTCTCTTTCGTGAATATCTGTGCCAGTATGACACTATTGTTACTGCATCAACTTCATTAGTATCAAGAGTGTCGCTAAGCGCGTGATTAATACACACAGTTGTAAAGCATTGTCTGTAAAAAAACGGCTTGGAACAGGCTTTTCTGATCTCCGATGAAAAAGCACCTGCGCACGTTATGTTCTTTAACTGTGCTGGCAGGCCTGTGCGCGAGCTTCCAGTGTATCGCCGCGCAGCCGGTTTTCAATTTTACCATTTCTTCCCAGTCGGCAGATGAGGCGCTTACGGAATTTGCACGACAAGCCGATACCACACTTTTATTTGATTACGAGCTGGTTGAAAAGTTTGAAACCAACTCGCTATCGGGGCAATTCACGCTAAGAGAAGGGCTTCAAAAATTACTGGAAGGTACTGAGCTGGCCATCCATGTTGATGCAACGGGTACGTTTTCGGTAAGACATGTCAGCGAACTACCTGCCACGCCACCGCCTTTAAAAGATAACGCCGACACACAGTCAGATAAGCTCACTTTTGGCCTGGAGCGCATAGCCATTGTTGGTACCCGAAGCTCGCCGCGAAGCGTTACCTCTTCATCAGTGCCACTGGATATCATCACTGATGACGCATTTCGCGCGCAGTCCGGCGCCAATTTACTGGATATGCTCGCTGCATCGGTGCCCTCTCTAAACGTTAACGATCAGCCAATTAATGATGCTACCAGTCTTGTTCGCCCTGCTAACCTGCGGGGTATGGCTTCAGATCATACGCTGTTACTATTGAATGGAAAGCGGCGTCACCGCTCAGCAGTTATTACCTTTTTAGGTGGGGGGCTGTCTGATGGTGCTCAGGGCCCGGATATCTCGGTTCTGCCTGCCAGCGCGATGAAGCAGGTTGAAGTATTAAGGGATGGTGCGGCTGCCCAGTATGGCTCAGACGCGATAGCCGGAGTCATCAATTTTGTACTAAGGGATGACAGCGAGGGCGGCAGTATTTCTGTCAAAAGTGGCCAGTATTTCGAGTCAGACGGACAACTGCTGCAGTTACAGGGAAACGTTGGTCTGCCTCTTTTTGAAGAGGGATTTGCCAATCTTACCGCTGAATACACGCAGCAAAAGCCTACTTCCCGTACGGTGCAACGGTCCGATGCATTGGCCCTGGAGAATGCTGGCAATACCTTTGTGTCAAATCCCGCTCAGGTGTGGGGAACACTGGATGTTGAGCACGATGTTAAGCTGGCAGGAAATTTTGGTTACCCCATCGACCAGAACAAACAGCTTTATGCGTTTGGAAATCTTGCACAGCGAAAAATTGAAGGGGGGTTTTACTTTCGTCACCCACACTTACGTGACGGGGTATTCAGTCGCGAGTATCAGGATGAACGTTCGTTATTAATTGCAGATTTAGATGGCCTTAATCAGGGCATTGCCTGTCCCCGGGTGACCATTGATTCAGATAACGTGCTAACACAGCCTGATTATCAGGTGATTGCCAATGAACAAACAGCGGTGGGTAGGAACTGTTTTGCTTTTAACGAGTGGTATCCTGGCGGATTTACTCCCCGGTTTGGCGGCACCATCAATGATGCCTCAGCCTTTTTCGGCATGAAAGGGCAGACAGCGTCAAACTGGCTGTTTGATATCAGCGCCGGGGTTGGATATTCAAATATTGAGTACACGTTGTCGAACACGGTTAATCCTTCTCTGGGACCTGACAGTCCAACCGACTTCTCGCCAGGTGCTGTAGCCCAGGTGGAGCGGACGGTAAATCTCGATTTGTCGAAGGTCTTTGAGCCGGACTGGCAACATATCGCGCCTGTTAACCTGGGTATGGGGCTGGAATGGCGGCGAGAGAGTTATCATCAAAAAGCCGGTGATGAGCCATCCTGGCAGGCTGGTCCTTTTGCGTTTAACCCGCAAAGTGGGTTATCTCAGGGATTCAGCGTCGGTTCTAATGGCTTTCCCGGTTATCAGCCAGCGGCTGCCGGCCACTGGAGCCGGCACAACTGGGCTCTGTATCTGGATGCCGAAACCCGCTTTGGCGATCTGGAAACCGGTGTGGCAGTCCGGGTTGAGCGCTTTTCAGACTTTGGCTCTACATTTGACGGTAAGCTGACGCTGCGTTTACCGGTCACTGAGCAGCTGGCTCTGCGCAGCTCTGTCAGTACAGGGTTCAAAGCACCTACGGTAGGACAGAGCAATGTGATAAACGTGACCACTGCCTACGCGGCACAGGGATTGGAAGACCAGGCAACACTACCTCCTACGCATCCTATATCGCTTCAGTTAGGCGCTGATGCGCTCAGCCCGGAAGAGTCTGTAAACTACAGTTTTGGTGGTGTTGCGTTTTTTGACGATAACCTCTACATGACCGTTGATTATTTCAATATCGACTTACGCAACAGAATCAGCACAACCTCTGCCATTGAACTGACTCAGCAGGATATAGACGCGTTGCTGGCAATTGGCCAGGATGATGCGCTGAATTACGCAGCCGCGAAGTACTTCACAAATGATTTTGATACGCAGACACAGGGAATCGACGTAGTTTTGCATTACCAGCTTAAAACCGGGGCGTTTTTGCACGATATGAATCTGGCGTATAACTGGACCGATACCCGGGTTGAGAGAGTGTCTTTGTATCCTGTTCAGGATGCTTCTGGTGAGCAGCGCTTTGAGGCGAATCTGACGCCATCAAGAATTCGCATGCTTGAAGAAAATCTACCCTCGCATCGCGGCACCTTTACGGTTAAACACCACTGGAACAATATAACAGGGTTATGGCGGGCAAATTATTACGGTAGCTTTTACGAAGATCACCTTGATGCGGCGGCTGGCTTTGATATTTATTCCGGTTCAGTGACTACTTTGGATGCTGAAATAGCCTGGCTGTTTACCGAATCTACAACACTGTCAGTGGGGGCGGAAAACATTTTTGATGCACGGCCTGAATTAAATCCGTACCGCGGGGAAGTAGGGTCTGAATATCCGCCGACATCACCAAGTGGTATTAATGGCGGATTTTATTATGCGAACGTATCGGTGGTGTTCTAAAGCAATACTATTGGTTAGGAAACTTCTTTGAATAAGGATTCATCAATAATTGTGGCATCGATGATATCCTGCGTCATAGAGATACATCTGCCGCACTGGCTGCCAATCTCCATAACTTCACGGAGCTCACGAAGATTACCGACCCCGTGGGCTTCTACCGCTTGTTGAATAGCTTTATCTGTTACGCCATAGCACATACAAACGTACATCGACAGAATCCTCTAAAAATCACTGCGAATGATAATAGTTGCTATTTACGATTGGTTCAAGCATTCAGATGTTTAATTTTTAACACAAAGTGTAAACCCATTGATTTATCAAAGATTGTTTTAGGCAATTTTCCTTACAACCGACGGTTGTAATTTTTGTTCCCGCACCAATATTCTCTATGCCCGAAGAGCGATGCTATCGGGCCATTATAAAAACTAAATTATACTTCTATGGAGTAAAGCATGAGCGTATTAGTAGGCCGTCAGGCACCTGATTTCACTGCCGCAGCCGTAAAGGGTGATGGTGAGATTGTTGATACTTTTTCACTAAGCGAAGCGATTAAGGGTAAAAAGGCGGTTATCTTTTTCTACCCACTGGATTTTACTTTTGTATGTCCTTCAGAACTTATTGCTTTTGACAAGCGTTACGAAGAGTTCCAGAAGCGCGGTGTGGAAGTTATTGGTGTGTCCATTGACTCTCAGTTTTCTCACAATGCGTGGCGTAATACGCCAGTGAATGAAGGCGGTATTGGCCCGGTTAAATACACACTGGTTGCCGATGTTAAACACGAAATCTGTAAAGCCTATGATGTTGAGCACCCGGAAGCTGGTGTGGCGTTCCGTGGCTCATTTTTGATTGATGAAGAAGGCATGGTTCGTCATCAGGTTGTTAATGATTTACCGCTGGGTCGCAACATTGACGAAATGTTGCGCATGGTAGACGCACTGAGCTTCCATGAAGAACATGGTGAAGTGTGTCCTGCAGGCTGGACTGAAGGAAAGTCAGGAATGGATGCGAGTCCTGAAGGCGTAGCTAAATTCCTGTCCAGTGAAGCTGATAAACTATAAGCAAACACTGGTGAGAACGAGCCCGGTTACCGTTAGCTGGTAACCGGGCTTTTTTTATTCTGCAGTTGCTTTTGGGTCGGGCAGAGGCCAGCCTCCCAACGACTTATACCGATTAACAATATAGCAAAAAAGCTCAGCAGTCCGGCTGGCATCATATAGTGCACTGTGCGCTTCTTTCTGATCAAACGCGATGCCCGCCGCCTGACACGCTTTCACCAGCACCGTCTGGCCAACCGCCAGACCCGCCAGCGACGTAGTATCAAAGGATACAAATGGATGAAACGGCGTGCGTTTTATTTGACTACGCGCCAATGCCGCGTTAACAAACCCCTGGTCGAAACTTGCATTGTGAGCCACAATTACCGAGCGCTGACAGTTGGCGTTTTTCTGCGCCTTGCGGATAGCCTTACACAGCCCCTTCATCGCCTGTGATTCTTCAATTGCACCGCGCAGAGCACATTCAGGATCAATACCATTGAATTCCAGTGCCGCTGGTTCAAGGTTGGCCCCCTCAAAAGGCGTAACATGTGCATGAAAGGTTTCGTCCGGATGTAAATCTCCCTGCTCATCCATTTTTAGCGTTACTGCTGCTATTTCCAATAACGCATCGGTCGATGCGTTAAACCCTGCGGTTTCCACATCGATAACAACGGGAAAATAGCCTCTGAACCGGGAAGCCAGAGCGGGAGTTTCGTCAGTCATAGAACCTCTTTTGACGCGCCTCTCAAATGAATGGAAGCGTATGCGATAAAAGAAAATTATCGCAATATTCAATGGGCATATCCAGCCCTGTCTTGGTTTCGCACGCTTTGACGCTGTCGGACACATAATCTGTGCTAAACTTTTTCGCGAAAATGACGATATTGTGATAGACGGTCAGGTTTTTTAAACGGTAGCAGGTATGAAACTCAGACATACGATTCTTATTGGATTAAGCCTATTATGTGCGTTTTCGTCCAATGCAGCGATGCGCCAGTATTCCGCGCCGGTAGCTTCTTCAGACTGGTTGCTGGATAAGCAAAGCCGCCTCCAGTGCGAGCTGTCGCATTCGGTTCCCGGCTACGGAAAGGCGACATTTACCAGTGTTGCATCAAAGCAGCTGAATATGGAATTTGAAATGCAAATGTCGTTGTTACCTAAAAAAGCCGGCATTGCTGCTGTTTATTCTGTTCCGCCTAAATGGATGCCCGGTCACCAGGCCAGAGAAATAGCGGATATGAAACTGCGTAAACAATACGATGGGGATTTACCGGAAGAGGCGGCATGGACGATGCTGAGCGAGCTAGAAAAAGGCTACTGGCCAACCATTTATTATCAGGATTGGTATAACCGTTATGACAAGGTTGCCGTGGCGCTTAATGCGAGTAATTTTACCGGCAGTTATCACGAGTTCGTAAACTGCGTTTCCGCATTATTACCCTACAGTTTCGAAGATATCGCATACACCGTGCTGTCCTACCAGAAAAACAGTACCGAGCTGACCAAATATGCCCAGAAGCGTTTGCAGATGATTGGCGAATACCTTAAAGAGGACAGCAACCTTGAGCTGGTTCTGTTGGATGGCTATACCGACAGCTATGGTGCGCGCTATAGCAATGAGCAGCTTTCTGTAAAGCGCGCCTCTCAGGTAAAAGATTACCTTACGGCGCTGGGTGTATCTGACGAACGTATCGAAGTGACCGGACATGGTGAAAAACGTCACATTGCATCGAATGAAAACAGTGACAGCCGCGCGCTGAACAGACGAGTGGTAGTGCGTTTGTCGAAAAGCTAGTTATCATTTTGCTGGTTCAGGTAGGCTTTTACAGCTGGTACCTGGTCAGTAAAAATGCCGTCGATACCCACCTCGTTGTTCAGCCGTTCTAATAACACTGGCCCCGGAATACTTTCGATACGAGCATCCGAACGATACGTATAGGGGTGCAGAAATAGCTCCCGGGACTTAGCCCACGCTACCCAGTCGTTCACATCACCCAATCCCTGCTGCTTATCATTTTCAGCAAAGAGCAGTGGGATCCAGGGACCGATCCCATCGGCCACTTTTGCCACTTCATCAAGTCCGTCCTTCGTGAGTAGCCAGCGATAGTCAGTATCGGATTCTTTCCAGCTATTTACCGCGACCAGCTGAACCAGTGTGCCTTTATATCCCAAAGACTTTCGAATACGCTGGGTTTCTGAAAAATCAAAACACTGCAGGACTAGTTTAGCTTCAGGCTTTAACATACCCCGTTCACGCAACAGCTTCAGAACGATAGCAGAAATATCCTTGCCTTGTTGTTTATGCCAACGTGGAGCTTTTATCTCAATGTACATGCCGACGTTCTTACCTAAGGCGCTATTAAGCTGTTGAATAAGCTCAATATGCTCATCCAGCGATGAGAGGGTAAAATGCGCCAGGCTTCCCTTATAACGGTCTTCGTAAACTTGTTGTCCTGACCGGTTGTGCCGCTCATGCACCTTTAGGGTACGAAGTTCGTCTAACGTAAAATCGATAGCATAATAACGCCCGTCAGTACGGGCCCTGTCGGGAAATACCTGCTCGACATCGGTAACGGTCTCAAGGTGGATATCGTGTAGCACAATTGGAATACCATC
Source organism: Salinimonas iocasae (assembly GCF_006228385.1). GTDB lineage: Bacteria > Pseudomonadota > Gammaproteobacteria > Enterobacterales > Alteromonadaceae > Alteromonas > Alteromonas iocasae. The sequence continues at coordinate 2,704,764 of NZ_CP039852.1, read as the reverse complement.
ACGGGTGAGTACCACATCCTGCTCAATAAAATCAGGCGACTGCGCAAAGGCGAGGGTTGCAGCCTCCAGCGTATGCTCAGGCAGATAACCTGAGGCGCCACGATGGGCAATAATATCTAGAGCAAATATCGGAGTAGTGTAGAAAGCAAACAAAAATATCAGCAGATGTCGCATGAGGATTCCAGCCACTTCATCTTTTCAATAACCTAATAGTATAACGTGACAGGGATGTGACACAGGTACAAGCCATTCAGACAAAGCTTTCGCTGGTCAGTATGAACAATGAAAGCAGCCAGTGCTGCTTTCATCACGTAGAAGGCGAGTTCCTTACTTAAGCCGCCGCAGCTTTCGCGCGCAGAGCTTTAGCTGCTTCAACCATATTTTTAAGTGCAGGTTTTACCTCTTCCCACTGACGGGTTTTAAGACCGCAATCAGGGTTTACCCAAAGATTTTGTGCTGGCAATTTACTGGCGGCCTGGTTGAGTAAATACACCATGCTTTCAATTGAGGGTGTATTGGGAGAGTGAATATCATACACCCCCGGACCTATCTGATTGGGATACTCAAAGTCGTTGAATGCATCAAGCAGCGCCATATCTGAGCGAGAAGTTTCAATACTGATTACATCGGCATCCAGTCGCGCTATGGATTCTATAATATCGTTGAATTCTGAATAGCACATATGGGTATGAATTTGTGTTGTATCATATACCGCATTTGCACATAGCCGAAATGCATCCACAGCCCAATCCAGGTATTTGTGCCACTCAGATTTTCGTAATGGCAAGCCTTCACGCAATGCAGCCTCATCAATCTGAATCATGCGTATGCCGGCTTTTTCCAAATCGATGACTTCATCGCGAATTGCCAGACCGATTTGCTGACAGGTTTGCCAGCGGGGCTGATCATCACGAACAAATGACCAGTTTAAAATAGTCACAGGCCCGGTAAGCATGCCTTTTAAGGGTTTGGTTGTGCATGATTGTGCAAAGTTAACCCATTCCACGGTCATAGGTTTGGGGCGGCGTACATCACCGTAAATGATTGGCGGTTTAACACAGCGCGAACCATAAGATTGCACCCACCCGAACTGCGTAAACGCGAAGCCTTCAAGCTGTTCACCAAAATATTCCACCATATCATTTCGCTCTGCTTCACCATGAACCAGAACATCCAGCCCCAGGTTTTCCTGTTCTTTGATGCAGTCAGCGATAACCTCTCTGATAGCGGTATTGTAATGAAAATCAGAAAGATTATTAGCCTTACGCTCACGCCGAAGCCTTCTGATCTCCCCGGTTTGAGGGAACGAGCCAATGGTAGTAGTAGGGTAAAGCGGTAGTTGAAGGTGCGCTTTGTGCAAACGATTACGCGCTGCAAACGATGAGGTTCGGGTTAGGTCTTCTGGCTTTATAGCTGCTATAGCCTGACGCACTGTATCGTTATGCACACGCGCTGACACCCGGCGGCTTAGCAGCGCTGCATTGTTTTTTGCTAACTGTTTAGCCACGGCCTCGCGTCCCTCGCGCAGCGCTTTGCCAAGCACGTCTAACTCCTGCAACTTCTGTGTTGCAAAGGATAGCCAGCTTTTAATCTCGGGATCTATACGGCTTTCGCTATCCAAATCGACCGGTACATGCAGCAAAGAACAACTTGGCGCAATCCATAACAGGTTGCCGCGTTTCGCAGCGACAGGTTCAAGCCAGTCGAGTGTCGCTGTCAGATCTGATTTCCAGATGTTCCGGCCATCAATCACCCCCAGAGAAAGCACTTTTTTCGGAGACAACTGCTTAACGACCGCTTCGACTTCGTGACGGGCACGAACAGCATCAATGTGCAGGCCCTCAACAGGCAGCTGTGTTGCAAGTTCCAGATTGTCCTCAAGCGCACCAAAGTAAGTAGTGAGCAACAACTTTACCGGACTGTGGGACAGAGCCTGATAAGCGACGTGATATGCCTGCTGCCACTGGGCTGATAAGTCAGTCACCAGCGCAGGCTCATCAATCTGCACCCATTGCACACCGCAGCGGCTAATATTACGCAATAGCTCCAGATAAGCCGGTAGCAATTTTTCCAGCAACGATAATGGATTTATATCGTCTTTAGCCTTACCCAGCCACAGATAGGTTAATGGTCCTATAATGACAGGTTTGGCATCCAGCCCCTGACCTCTGGCTCGGTGAATTTGTTTAATTAACGCTTTGTCATTCAGTGTGAATGTGGTCTCGTTAGTGAATTCAGGCACGATGTAATGGTAATTGGTATCAAACCATTTGGTCATCTCTCCGGCCGCTACATGTTGTTCATTTTCATCCCCGGGTGCCCGCCCGCGGGCTAAACGAAAATACTGATGAAGCTCGTCATCACCGGCCTTACATCGTGCCGGAATATTGCCAAACATCACGATGTGGTCCAGTACCTGATCATACAATGAGAAGTCGCCAACCGCCTGCAGGTCAAGATTCGCCTGACGGGATAGATTATCATCAAAACAGGCCTGGGCTGTCTCCACCAATTCCTCACGCTCAGTGTTGCCTTTCCAGTAGTTCTCAAGCGCAAACTTTAATTCCCGGCGAGGGCCGATGCGAGGAAAACCTAAATTATGAATAACTGTCATAGCCGCTTCCTTAATATTGAATGTGTTTAGATGTCTAGACGTATAATAGGCCTCGTTCAATTATGTAGAAAAGTGATATATTTTCATTGAACTATGAGATTTGTTCATGTTTTAGTATGTTTTTATAAAAATGTAGGCTGAGAGGTAACCAATGATTGAGCGAATACATCTGGATATTCTTACCGCCATCAAAAAGCATGGCACCGTCACCAAAGCCGCAGAAGCACTGCACCTCTCTCAGTCAGCACTCAGTCATAGTATTAAGAAGCTGGAGGCACAAGTTCAGACTGTTATATGGGAAAAAGCAGGCCGCAACTTACGACTGACGACGGCTGGCGAGCGCATCGTTACGCTGGCAGATCGCATCTTACCGCAGTTTGCACATGTAGAATCGCTATTAAGTCAGATGGCAAAAGGAGAAATGGGGATGCTTCGCATTGGCATGGAGTGTCATCCCTGTTATCAGTGGTTGTTAAAGGTGATAGATCCATATCTGAAAAAGTGGCCAAAGGTAGATGTAGATGTCAGACAGCAGTTTCAGTTTGGTGCACTTGGCGCGTTGCATCGCTATGAGATTGATATCATTATTACACCTGACCCTTTACTCACGCCCAGTGTGAAATACATTCCCGTATTTGAATACGAGCACAGGTTGGTGGTTCCAAGCGGTCATCCTCTTGCTCAAAAAGACTACGTTGTACCTGAGGATTTAAGCGAAGAGGTTTTACTAAGCTACCCAGTGGAACCGGAACGTCTGGATATTTTCAGTCAGTTTTTACATCCGGCAAATTGTAGGGTTAAAAAGCATAAGCTGATTGAGACCACAGAAATAATGCTTCAAATGGTAGCCGCCGGACGTGGTGTGTGTGCATTGCCGGGCTGGCTGGTGGATGAATACGCCGCAAGAATGTCTGTATCCAGTGTCCGGTTTGGTAGTAAGGGTATCCATAAACAAATTTACGTAGGTATGCGTGTTGATGAGCAGCACATCAATTATCTGGAAGACTTTATTGTACTGGCTAAAAACATCAGATAGAGCAACCCGGCGCAGAGCAGGGCGACTTCGGATAGCTTCAGGAGTCGCTTACAAATCCTTCAGCAATGAGCCACTGGTGAACGCGTTCAATCCATGTATCTGAAGGCAACCCCTGCTTTCTCATTCCAAACCCGTGGTCGCCCCGGGAATAAAGATGCATAGCGGCATTTTTATCTGCCGCAAGGTAAGAACGGTATACATCAACTGCCCCTTCGGCCAGTCCCAGGCTATCGTCGGTTGCGGCGATGACAATCAATGGCGGCGCATCATCTTTTGGTTTTTTTATCGCTATAGCATCTGTCCATGGATAAACAGGAACCAGAAAGTCCGGGCGAGTCGATGCGTCATAGTGGTAACTCACACCCAGCGCTACGGCGCCACCCGCGGAGAATCCCATAAAACCGATCTTTTGCGGATCTACCCCCATAGAGGCTGCATTTTTTCGAACGTAGTCCATTGCACTGAGTCCGTCTTCAATTGCCAGGGGCAGTACCTTACCTGCTTTGTTTAAAACATTCTGATAGTCCGCTCCCCATTCTTCGGATAGTTGCGCAGTGGCATCATGTTTGGTGGGGACCAGGCGATAACGCAGCACAAACGCCGCAATACCTTTATCTGCCAGCCATCGGGCTACATCATTACCTTCACTGTTGATGCTAAGCGCATAAAGCCCGCCGCCGGGGGCGATAATAACCGCGGGGCTGCCTTGCTTTTTGTCTTTAGGTAAAAATGTTGTCAGCGTCGGCGAGGAAACATTGCTGACAACCTGCGTATCCCATAGCGTTGAAAAATAGGCGCGCTGCTTATTTTCATAAACGGTAGAGTTATCTGATGTGACAGGAAGGGAAATTTGTTCACTGGCAACACCCATCCCGGAAAATAAAAACAATAGTGATGCGCTGATAACCCTACAATTCATTTGCCCTAAGCCTTCTAAATATCTCCACAGAATATCAAAGATAGCACATTACGTTTCAGAGAATACCTGCAATAACAGAAGGGGGGGGGGATGGGAATATCCGCATAAGGTAGCGTTGCTGTAACAATTTTTTTGAGTGAATATAAACCCAGACCACTTTTTTTGCGACTTAGTGAAATAATAATTATATCAGCAATGAGAGAGCCTACAGATGCAGCATCGGCACAGTATTACGACAGCGTTGGGGTGTATATTGATGACATTTACCTCAATCGGTCAGGCGTTACCTGAAACACTGAAGCAGCATCCGGCACAATATCTGGTGCGTGAAGATACTGTCGGGCTTGAATCTTATGATGACAATTCAACGCGTAATCAGCAAGGTAAAAACGCGCAACTGCTAGAGGGATTTTCCCGAACTCTGCAGCCTGAACTGCTTGAGCAGCAACTTGAGAGTCTGGTCGCAGAGGTTGAAGTGCCAGGCTTATCTTTTGCACTAATAAACAACGCGCGAATTGTTTATGAATTTAATGGTGGTGTTCGTAATGTTGATTCGGGTAAGCCGGTTAATCAACAAACCATGTTCGATGCGGCTTCCATGTCCAAAACGGTTTTTAGCGCATTTGTATTGAAAATGGTGGACGAGGGAATGCTTTCATTGGACACCCCGTTGTTTGAATACATGCCTTATCAAGACATTGCGCATGATGAGCGCTATAAAAAAATAACCGCGCGCATGGCATTATCTCATACTACCGGGTTTCCAAACTGGCGATTCTTAACGGATGACGGAAAATATGTGCCTGATAAGCCCCTTACCATCGCTTTTGAGCCTGGTACGCAGTATCAGTATTCGGGAGAGGGCTTTCAGTATTTAGCGAAAGTTTTAGCCCATTTGCATGAAACCGATTTAGACGGACTACAACAGATCATCAACAAGACATTGCTTAGTCCGCTTAAAATGGAATCGAGTAGCTTTATCTGGACGAACTATTTACAGCAGCACAGAGCTGATGGGCATGTGCAGGGTAAAATCAACGCAGGTTGGAGCATCACTGCACAAAACCCAAATTTTAATGCAGCTGCCAGCCTTCAGACAAACGCCAGGTTTTATGCCCAGTTTTTGATTGGCATTTTTGAAGATAACTATCTTTCGCACAAAAGTTATCAGGCAATGACATCGGTTCAGTCTGAAAAGCTTACCGATAAAGGAAACAGCATATATAAATATGGACTGGGGCTTTACATTGAAAACCTTGATGGCCATACGTTTTACCAACATGGAGGCTTCAACGGAAGCGCATCTGGTTTGTTTCGATATAGCAAAGAGCATAATGTGGGCTATGTCTTTTTCACTAACTCGGAAAAGAAAAATATCATTGATAAGAAAATTATGACGTGGCTAAACAATCATGCTAATCGCGATCAGAGCGTAAAAGCAGGGGCACTATGATAACTACCGACACCCTGCAACCAGTCAGGGAAAGGTGTTATCAGTGCCTCTATATAGTTACTCAGTCTTGTCCTTAAACTCGCAGAGATCTTCGATAATACAAGAGCCACAGCGGGGCTTTCTGGCAATGCAGGTGTAACGTCCATGCAATATCAACCAGTGATGAACATCGACTTTGAATTCTTTCGGTACGACTTTCAGTAACTTTTGTTCCACCTGGTCAACGTTTTTACCCATAGCCAGTTTGGTGCGATTAGATACCCTGAAAATGTGCGTATCGACCGCAATAGTCGGCCAGCCAAATGCTGTGTTCAGTACCACATTGGCTGTCTTTCTTCCTACGCCGGGCAGAGCCTGCAGTGCATCCCGGTCTTCGGGTACTTCGCCACCGTGCTTTTCAATGAGGATCTTACACATCTTGTGTACATTTTCTGCTTTAGCATTGTAAAGCCCGATTGTTTTTATATAGTCTTTAAGTCCGTCCACCCCTAAATCAAATATTGCCTGAGGCGTATTGGCAACCGGGAATAACTTTGCCGTGGCCTTATTGACCCCCACATCGGTGGCTTGCGCAGACAATGTTACCGCTACGAGTAGCTCGAAAGGGGAGCTAAAGTGAAGCTCTGTGGTTGGGGTAGGGTTAGCGTCGCGCAGGCGAGTAAGAATCTCTTTTCGTTTGGTATTATTCATAGAAAATCAGTTCTCTGCGGTTACCCGTATGCGGGTGACCTGCTTCTGTTGCTTTGTTTGTCTGGCGGTCAAACGCTGATCAATGGCATTTTTCGCGGCGATTAGCAGCCCCATACCAATAAAGGCGCCCGGTGGCAGAATCGCCAGTAAGAACGGATGTTCCGTGACATAGACGGTAATTGTCCAGTTCTGCGCAACAGGGCCGAACAGCCGGTCCGCACCGGATAATAACGTACCTGCGCCGAGTAGTTCGCGCATGCCACCCAGCAGCATAAGTACGACTGTAAAGCCAAGACCCATCATAACGCCGTCAAACGCGGCAGGTAACACGCCGTTCTTAGAGGCAAAGGCCTCAGCGCGACCGATGATGGCACAATTGGTAACAATAAGTGGAATAAAAATACCCAGTGCCAAATATAACTCATAAGTAAATGCGTTCATTAGTAACTGAATGATGGTTACAAACGAAGCAATGACCATAACAAAAATAGGGATACGAATTTCGTTGCGTACAATGTTGCGAACCAGGGAAACGGTTACATTGGAGCCGACTAATACTGCCAGTGTAGCCAGACCCAGGCCGAGGCCATTAATGACAGTTGCGGTGACGGCCAACAGCGGACACAGACCAAGCAACTGTACCAGTGCAGGGTTGTTATCCCACATGCCGTCAGCGGCGAGCGTTTTATATTCTGACATGAGCCTTCCTGTTACTGTGATACGCTACAATTAGCAGGCTGTGCGAATAATGCAGTCTGGTTTTCAACCACATAGTCCAGCGTGCGGCGCACCGCACCTACAACAGCTCGCGGCGTAATTGTGGCGCCGGTAAACTGATCGAATTGTCCACCATCCTTTTTGACTTGCCAGGCTTCCTGCTGATCCTGGTCAAAGGTTTTACCACTGAACGTGCGGATCCAGTCACTTACTGCCAGCTCGATTTTGTCTCCCAGACCGGGTGTTTCTTGGTGAGACAAGGTACGAACTCCTAACACCGTCATCGATGTATCAACACCCACTACCAGCTCAATATTGCCACTGTAACCGTTCGGCGCGGTGGTTTGCAGTACCAGGGCCACGGGGGCCTCATCGCTGCGGGCCCGGTAGACCCGGTGAGCTTTTTCGGTGCCAAGTGCCTCGGCGTCAATCACTGTGCAGTCAGCATAAAGCTTGTTGTTGTACATTGAAGCAGGCACAACTTCATTAAGAACAGACAGCAAACGCGCACGTTGCTGTTGAGCAATCCGCTCTTCTGTGCCAATAAACGTCAGAGTAATCAATGCGGTGGTAATGACCGCAAAGGCCCCGAGCATCCCGCCATTGGTGGCTAATGTTTTAAACATAACAACTACCTGTGCTTACGCTTTTGTGGGCGAGGACTATGCCCATAGGTTCTGGGGCGCGTGTAATAGTCAATTAAGGGGACCGCCATATTCATAATGATAACGGCAAACGCCACGGCGTCCGGGTAACCACCAAAGGTTCTGATAATCACCAGCCAAAAGCCAATCGCTCCGGCGAAAATAAGACGCCCCTTGTTTGTTGTCGATGCTGAAACAGGGTCGGTGGCGATAAAAAATGCCCCAATAAGTAAACTGCCATTAAAAACATGGAATAACGGGGATGCGTACCGGTCCATATCAAGTAAATGCAGAAAGCCGGAAAAAACCACTACACTGACAATCATGGCAACCGGAATGTGCCAGTTGATCACTTTAGCTTTTAATAAGAACAATCCCCCTGCAAGGTAGGCCAACGCAACCCAGGACCACGCTGCACCAAGGCTGGAAGCGAAACCACCATCAAAAATAGGGGCCTGTAAAGATTCGGTATAGGTCTGACTCTGGGTTAGCCCGGTCTTTACTGCATCTAATGGCGTTGCCATTGTTACCCCGTCAACCACGGTTCGCAATTGAACAACATCCATCCCGGACTGGGTAAAGCCGGTGAAAATCAGACTTAACGTATCAGCGAAAGACAGCGGCTCTGAGAGAAATTGCTGAGGCGGCAACCACATCGTCATCGCAACCGGAAACGAAATAAGAAGAATGACATACGCAATCATGGCCGGATTGAACATATTGAAGCCCAGTCCACCATAAAGTTGCTTTGCGATTGCGATTGCACAAAACGTTCCCAGCACGGTCATCCACCAGGGCAACGCAGGAGGAATGCTCACGGCAAGTAATAATGCGGTCAGTACAGCGCTGTAGTCACTTAATGCACGGCCAATCGGCTTACTACGTAACGCCAGAAAAGCAGCTTCGGTTGCCACCGCTGTCAGTACAGCGATAGACGCCTGAATGAGTAAGCCCCAGCCAAAAAAGAACATCTGTAATACCATGGCGGGTGCCATTGCATAAATGACCAGTCGCATGATCTGCCCGGTATCTCTTTGAACGCGCTGGTGTGGAGAGCTGGATAAGGTTAGTTTCATGTTAGCTGTTGTTCTCATTTTGCTTATCGCGCTGAGCTTTTTTTGCTTTTGCCCGCGCTACTGCAGCGGCAATACGTTTTTGTTTCTCATCTGCAGCGGACTCGGCCTCAGAGGATTCAGCTTCCTGTGATGAAGGCGTTTCGGTTTGTGAATCAACTGGCTCTGCTGTATCCGTTTTTTCGCGCCGGGCTTTTTTTGCTTTTGCCCGCGCTACCGCAGTGGCGACACGTTTTTTCTTCTCATCCTCAGCTGTTCCGGTTTCCGATGACCCTTCATCCTGTGGCGAAGCGCTGCTGGTCTGTGAATCAACCGGCTCTGCTGCATCTGTCTTTTCGCGTTGGGCCTTTTTTGCTTTCGCCCGCGCTACCGCAGCGGCAATACGTTTTTCTTTCTCATCTGCAGCGGACTCGGCCTCTGAAGATTCAGCTTCCTGTGATGAAGGCGTTTCGGTTTTTGAATCATCTGGCTCTGCTGCATCCGTGTTTTCACGCTGGGCCTTTTTTGCTTTTGCCCGCGCTACCGCGGCGGCGACGCGTTTTTTCTTATCATCCTCAGCTGTTCCGGTTTCCGATGACCCTTCATCCTGTTGCGAAGCGCTGCCGGTCTGTGAATCTACCGATTCTGCTGCATCCGGATTACCGCGCTGAGCTTTTTTTGCTTTCGCCCGTGCTACTGCAGCCGCCACACGCTTTTGCTTGTCTGATATATCTGAGTCGACCGTTTGACCATCGGCGGCCGGCATCGAAGCCTGTTGAATCTGTTCCGCATCAGTTTGTTGAGGCGATTGGCCGATTTTTCTGGCTTTAGCACGGGCAACTGCCGCCGCGACCTTTGCTTGCTTATCCGATTGTGAGGTATCGTTTTCTGGCGTTGTAGAAGTCTCTTCTGCACGCTTGGATTTCGCTCTGGCTAATGCAGCAGCAACTTTGTCTTTAGGCGCACCAGCAGAGGCGGTTTTGGCTCTGGCTTCTTTCGCTCGTTTGTGTTTCTCCTCGCGCTCAATCTTTTCCCGCTCCAGTCGCGCTTTTCGCGCTTCAAACCGCTCTTTGGCTTTTTCAGCACGGGCTTTCTCATCGCGCTGCTGACGAATGGCAGATTTGGCCTGTCGGTAATAGTGGACGAGTGGTATTTCACTGGGACATACGTAAGCGCAGGCACCGCATTCAATACAGTCGAAAAGATTATATTCCTGGGCCTTTTCGTACTCGTGTGCTTTGGAATGCCAGAACAGCTGTTGAGGTAGCAATGTAGCAGGGCAGGCGTCTGCACAGGCGCTACACCTGATACATGGTCGCTCACTGGTATCATCTATAAGCTCACCATTGGCGGGAACTAACAGGCAGTTGGTTATTTTAACTACAGGCACGGCAGCATCATTCAAGGTGAAACCCATCATCGGCCCACCCATTACCACTTGCGGATCCTTTTGCTTGCGACTGTTGTACTGTGCTTCACCCAGCAAGTGATTTACCGGCGTTCCAATCAGGGCCCATACATTGCCCGGTTTTTCTACGGCCCCGCCGGTCAGTGTAACCACGCGTTCGATAAGCGGCTTACCGTGAAAAATGGCATCGGCGATTGCATAGCAGGTACCAACATTAAACATCAGCACGCCGATATCTGCGGGCAAGCCATCACGAGGCACTTCGCGTCCAGTCAGTACCTGAATAAGCTGCTTCTCACCACCCGCCGGATACTTGGTCGGAACAGAAACCACCTGAATGTCCGGATTATCCTTACAGGCAATTTTCATCGCATCCAATGCTTCTGGTTTGTTGTCTTCAATTGCAACAATGATGAGTTGTGGCTTGACCAGATGCGACAGTACATCAGCACCTTGCCTGATTTGCCAGGCGTGCTCGCGCATCAATCTATCGTCAGCAGTGATGTAAGGCTCGCACTCCACACCATTAATAACAATAAATTCAATTTTCTTTGTGCCGCTGGCCTTAATATGGGTCGGGAAGCCCGCTCCGCCCATACCTGAGATACCTGCATCACACAGCGCTTCAACGACGTTAGCAGGTTCTCTTGAGGCGTAATCTGATAAGGGGGTGAGCGTTGTCCAGGTTTCTTCACCATCAGGTTGTATCACAATGGCCTGTTCGCGCAGACCACTTGGGTGCGCAGTGATATGCTGCCCGATATCAGTTACGGTACCTGAGGTTGGCGCATGCACAGGAATTGCAAAAGGGTGTGAGCTACGGGTAAGTGGCTGTCCCTTCATAACGTGATCGCCGACACTGACTGCCAGGCGGCCTTCTGTCCCCACATGTTGCCGTACGGGGATAATGAGTTTTTCAGGCAGTGGGGCGCGTCTGATTACATCTTGATTTGATATAGACTTTTTGTCTTGCGGATGCACGCCCCCTGGGAAGTCGTAAAGCTCACCGGACGATAACTTACTAACGATTTGTTCAAAGCTGGCGTTCATCATCATGACACCACCTTCACGGGGATATCGCCTTTAGGCGTTTTATCAAAATCCCACGTCCATGATGTAGTGGTAGGGGAGACCGGCACCATATCAATACAGTCGACAGGGCAAGGGTCAACGCACAGGTCACACCCGGTACATTCTTCGGTAATTACTGTATGCATATGTTTTGCTGCACCCAGGATAGCGTCTACCGGACATGCCTGAATACACTTGGTGCAACCTATACATTCATCCTCACGAATGAACGCAACTTTTTTCTCGTCTTCTTCGCCATGCGCTGCATCCAGCGGTTTGGGCTCGACCCCCATAAGATCTGCCAGCTTTTTAATGGTTGACTCACCGCCCGGGGGGCATTTGTTTATCTCGTCACCATTGGCGATGGCCTCGGCATAAGGCCGGCATCCCGGGTAGCCACACTGGCCGCATTGGGTCTGCGGTAAAACTTCATCGATTTGATCGACCAGAGGATCGCCTTCGACTTTAAATTTTATGCTGGCGTAGCCTAATACCAGGCCAAAGATAAGCGCCAGAAGTCCGATAGCAATCAGTGCAACAGTCATACTCATTACAATTTCACCAATCCGCTGAAGCCCATAAATGCAAGCGACATTAATCCGGCTGTGACCATCGCAATGGAAGCGCCTTTAAACGGCGAGGGTACATCTGCAGCAGCCAGACGTTCGCGCATGGCTGCAAAAAGAATCAGTACCAAAGAGAAACCGACAGCCGCGCCGAAACCATAAACAAGACTCTGCATAAAGTTGTGCTGCTCAGTCAGGTTTAGCAGGGCTACACCAAGTACAGCGCAGTTGGTGGTGATAAGAGGAAGAAATATGCCCAGCAAGCGATACAGGGTAGGGCTGGTTTTATGCACAACCATTTCAGTAAACTGTACCACCACTGCAATCACAAGAATAAAAGCAAGTGTGCGTAAATAGCCAATGCCTAATGGCTGTAAAATATAAGTTTCTACCAGATAGCTTGATACTGATGCCAGAGTAAGCACAAACGTGGTCGCCATCGACATGCCGATTGCGGTCTCCAGTTTACTGGATACACCCATAAACGGGCACAACCCGAGAAACTTCACCAAAACGAAGTTATTGACCAGTACTGTTCCAACAAGTAGCAAAAGAAAATCGGTCATGTTGCTAACTGATGCTCCACGCAGTTCAAAGAGAGGGCGTTTACGTTCGCCAGAAGGCTGACAGAGGATAGCCTCTAAATATGAGCGCCTATTATCCCTGTTTGTAGAGCGATTAACAACTTGATAAGACTAAGGTTATTTAATCTGTCAGCAGATAATAGAAAATTGTATGAAAATGAGGAAGTAACGCTAAATACAGAACGAGAATTTACAGCAGGAGATAGTATGATTAAAGAGATTGGCTCCCCCTCCCCGACTCGAACGGGGGACCTGCGGATTAACAGTCCGTCGCTCTAACCAACTGAGCTAAGGGGGAGCAGATACTCTTTGTCATTGAAAAGTTGGCTCCCCCTCCCCGACTCGAACGGGGGACCTGCGGATTAACAGTCCGTCGCTCTAACCAACTGAGCTAAGGGGGACCTGCTTTTCAACGGGAGCGAATATTAAAGACCATCCGTGTCGCTGTCAACAAACTTAGTACGATTTTTTTTTTAACTGAACAAAAAGTGACATTTTTGGCGGTTTTAGCTCAATTTCGCATCAATCTGCTAAAAGCATTGGTTAAACATTGCGCATAAGCGGTAAGCCATTCGCTATACAGCCTTTTTTCTCTATCTATACTATAAGTGGAAAAAGAGTATATGGCTTATAACCAAAACTAAGGAAGCGTTTAAAAAATACTATTAAATAATTCTTTTTTACTGTTAAAATGTACAGTGTGTCGCAAAACTGTAACCAAAATCTACTGTTTAAAAGGTTAGTCGTTACTTACACATTGTGTTTGATACTCGGCAGCATTCCGCGTGAATACTGGCTTTAGCTTAGTTATCCACTAAAACTGTGGATAACTATGTTGATAGTGCGCCTGAATAGAGGCCTAACTGGTGATCCAGTTCCAGCGAAACAAACACACAAATTCAGATCGAGAAATAAAACCTGATACAAATCATAATCTTGAAGTTTTCATGGGGATCTTTGTGTTGATCCAGTGAAGATCCATTAGACATGCTGTACCTTGTGTGTTATTTCATCGCTGGCGCTGGATAACTATCCATAATTACAACACCATAAGCCTTTGATTACAGTTTTTTAACAGCGTTTAGCTATATTCATATATATCGTCAGGCTGTTTTTCCAGGATGTCTGATAAGCGTATAGCTACAAAAAAAGTGTTATCTATCTGAAACACCACTTTCGGCGGGTAATTTGGTCCTTTGATAATTAAAGTCCGGTCGCTTTATATGTACTTTTACTAACTTCATTCACCAACGGTCTGTTATATCTTAAATTCAATCAATCGCTCTTACTCAGGCGTATTTTTCTCCTCTGGTTTCAGTGAAAGTGAAAAATAGTCTCATTATCGAATAAGACTTTTAATACATTGATGACTGCTGTGTAATAGTCACCTTTGAACTTGCGCGGGAAAACTGTGAAAAAAATCACCAAAACACGAAACGAGAATCTCACTGAAGGCCCGGTAGGAAAAACACTGCGGCGCATGACGATTCCGATGATTCTGGGTATGGTGATGATGATGAGCTTCGGACTGGTGGATACGTTTTTTGTCAGTCTGCTTGGTACAGACCAGCTCGCCGCGATTAGTTTTACCTTCCCTGTTACGTTCACAGTTATCAGCCTTAATATAGGTTTGGGTATAGGAACGTCTGCCATTATTGGTAAATTGCTGGGCGCTGGAGCGCAAAAGGATGCCAAACTGCATGCCACCGGCTCATTGATGCTTTCGGTAATATTGGTCAGCGCTTTAGCGGCGATAGGTTATTTACTTATCGATCCTATTTTTCATCTACTCAACGCCAGTGATAATTTGCTGCCTTATATTCGCGATTATATGAGCGTGTGGTATCTGTCCAGTGTGTTTCTGAGCCTGCCAATGGTAGGGAATAGCGTGTTACGCGCCTGCGGTGATACGCGTACGCCCAGCATTATTATGGCTACAGGCGGAGCACTTAACGCGGCAATGGACCCCATTTTCATATTTGGGGTGGGTCCAATACCGGCGATGGGGATTCAGGGGGCGGCTGTTGCTACCTTTGTTGCCTGGTTATTTGGCGCTGCCTGGATTATCTGGTTACTGGCAGTGCGCCGCGAGCTTATGGTGCCACGCTTGCTCACTATGGCTGAATTTAAAGAAAGTGCGCGGGATGTATTAAGAATCGGTTTACCTGCAGCAGGCGCCAATATGTTAACACCAATCGCCGGCGCCGTAATGACTGCACTGGTCGCAACCTATGGCGCCGAAGCGGTCGCAGCATGGGGGGTAGGGAATCGGCTCGAGTCAATAGCCAGTATTATTATCCTGGCCTTATCAATGACGTTGCCGCCATTAATCAGTCAGAATGTTGGTGCCAATCTGCATGAGCGCGTTGAAGCGGCGTATAAGATAACGCTTAAATTTATATTGGTATGGCAGCTGGTTGTCTATACGTTACTTTGGCTGCTGTCAGACTGGATTGCAGCCATATTTGCCAATGAAAAAGAAGTCGCGCAGCTAATCACGTTATTTCTGGCTATTGTCCCGTTGGGATATGGCATGCAGGGCGTAGTCATACTCACGAACTCTTCTTTTAACGCGATGCACATGCCAATGACAGCATTGGTATTGAGTATCATCCGTCTGTTTGTGTTTTTCGTACCAGTGTCATACGCAGGTAGCCTGTTGTTCGACATTCCAGGTTTGTTCTGGGGGAATGTCGTGGCCAACATCTTAATGGCTGTTGTTTCATTTATTTCGTTTAAACGCGCACTGGCGAGGCAAAAAGCTCAGTCAGTCGCCAGTGAGGAAGAAGTGACTTTATGAGCCGAGGGTTCGAACTGGTTTCTCAATACCAGCCGGCAGGGGATCAACCCAAAGCCATTGATGCTTTGATCGATGGTCTGGATAGTGGACTTGCCGCGCAGACGCTGTTGGGGGTCACGGGGTCGGGTAAAACGTTTACCATGGCCAATGTGATTAAGTCGGTACAGCGGCCTACATTGATACTTGCGCATAATAAGACGCTTGCAGCCCAGCTATATGGCGAGATGAAAGAGTTCTTTCCAAACAACGCTGTGGAATATTTTGTCTCATATTATGATTATTATCAGCCGGAAGCGTATGTTCCCAGCACGGATACATTCATCGAAAAAGATTCCTCTATCAACGATCATATTGAGCAGATGCGCTTATCAGCAACCAAAGCGCTGATGGAGCGGCGGGATGTTGTTATTGTCGCCAGTGTATCGGCAATTTACGGTTTGGGGGATCCTGAATCGTACATGAAAATGCTATTGCATTTGCGACAGGGCGACACGATGGACCAGCGCGATATTTTGCGTCGGCTGGCTGAGTTGCAATATAGCAGAAATGATCTGGCTTTTGAGCGAGGTAATTTCCGCGTAAGAGGGGACGTAATTGACATATTTCCCGCTGATTCAGAGAAGCAGGCAGTCAGAGTTGAGTTGTTCGACGAGGAGATTGATAAGATCAGTCTTTTTGACCCGTTAACCGGGGCAGTTGAAAAAAGCGTTGTAAGGGCTACCGTTTTTCCAAAGACGCATTACGTAACACCGCGGGAAAAGATTCTGGCTGCAATCGAAAATATCAAAGAAGAGCTTAAGGATCGCAAAGAGCAGCTTAAGTCAGTGAGTAAGCTGCTTGAAGAGCAACGGATCTCTCAGCGCACACAGTTTGATATTGAGATGATGCTGGAACTAGGCTATTGCTCAGGCATTGAAAATTACTCACGGTATTTGTCCGGGCGTGCACCGGGCGAGCCACCGCCAACATTGCTGGATTATTTTCCGGCTGACGGTCTGATGTTCATTGATGAGTCGCACGTTACTGTGTCTCAGGTAGGCGCAATGTACAAAGGCGACCGCTCCCGTAAGGAAACGCTCGTAGAGTATGGTTTTCGATTGCCTTCAGCACTGGACAACCGCCCGCTCAAATTTGATGAGTTTGAACAAATTTCGCCGCAAACCATTTATGTATCCGCAACGCCGGGTAAATACGAGCTTGAAAAATGCGATGGCGATGTAGTTGAACAGGTTGTCAGGCCGACCGGACTGCTGGACCCTGAAATTGAGGTTCGTCCGGTTGCGACCCAGGTTGATGATGTATTATCTGAAATTCACAAACGCGTAGAGGTGGATGAACGGGTTCTGATTACGACCCTCACCAAGCGTATGGCTGAAGACCTGAGCGAGTATCTCAACGAACACGGCGTGAAAGTCAGATACCTGCACTCTGATATAGATACTGTTGAGCGCATGGAGATAATTCGGGATTTGCGATTAGGCAAATTCGACGTTCTGGTGGGGATAAACCTGCTCCGGGAAGGGTTGGATATGCCGGAGGTTTCTTTGGTTGCCATTCTTGATGCAGATAAAGAAGGTTTTCTGCGTGCTGAGCGTTCGCTAATTCAGACAATTGGCCGGGCAGCACGTCATATTAATGGCCGGGCAATACTCTATGCCGACACGGTTACTCAGTCGATGCAAAAAGCCATGGATGAAACCAACCGCCGTCGGGAGAAACAGGAAGCGTATAATACGGAACATGGTCTTACGCCACAGCGCCTGAACAAACCTATCACGGATATTATGGATATCGGTGATAGCAGCGATGGTAAATCGGGTAAGGTGCGGCTACGCAAAGTCAGTGAGAAGAAGAAAGGTGAGCATCCGGCTAACGCCACTGATCTCATGACCAGAATCACTGAGCTGGAAAAGCAGATGTTTGAACACGCAAGAGAACTGGAGTTTGAAAAGGCCGGTTCCTTACGTGATGAGATTGAGCAACTGCGAAAACAGGTGGTCTCAGTTTCATAATTCGTATGGGCAAGTGTATTGGTAAAAATACGCTTGCCTAATACGCTGGCGTCATCTTTTTAGCTACCAAGTTCAATAAACTTAAAAAATCACGTTGTAATCCCTTCCACTGTTGCCTATTATGGGTTTTTGAGTATCTATAACTATACCTATAAAATGGTGACTCCATGTTAAACCGACTTCAAGAGTCAGACATCAAACTTCTGCGGGTTTTCTACGCTGTAGCCAGTTGTAATGGCTTCACTGCTGCAGAGCCGGTGCTTCGTATGCAACGACCTAATATCAGTGCTGCTATCAAGAAATTGGAAGAGCGACTGGATCTGGTACTTTGTCATCGCGGGCGTGGCGGATTTCAAATGACCAAAGAAGGCGAAGTGGTATTTCAGGAAACCAAACGGATATTTAACGCATTCGATAACTTTGTCTTCAATCTTAAATCATTACATGACGATTATTCCGGGCACATAACACTGGTACTGATGGCGGGACTTCCGCTTTCTATTCAGCTTGCTGTTAGTAAAGCTGTGAAAAGTACCATGAAAAAATTTGATGATATTCACGTGAATATCCAGACCCGTCTTTACAACGAGGTAGAGCACGTAGCATTGTCCGGTGAATGTCATTTGGTGATTTCGACCTATGACATGGTTAAACCAGAATCGGTTACATTTCACCCTATCGGCGTAAAATGCAAAGGGCGCTTGTACTGCTCTCCAAGCCATCCCTTGGCTAAATACCGAGATACACCGCTACCTGAAGACGTCAAGATAGAGGATTATCCGGCTATTGGTTTGTCAGGCCTTTCATCAGGGAACTATATCGAAGATGATCGTCGTCTGGCGATTCAGACTTTTTCTGACTCTTATGATGCGGCAATGTCCGCCATCATGACGGGTGAATACATTGCGCTGTTACCTGACTTCATTGCTAAAGAGCAGGGGGCGAGTTTAGGGCTGGTGCCTATTGCACAGGGTTCGATGTTTAACTTTGAACATGAACTTTTTGTGATGAATGGTAAGAATACCCGGCTTAATCCGGTGCTGCGTCATTGTATCAAAGAACTTAGCTACTTTATTTCAGAAAGTCAGAAATAAACTGCGGTCACAGCAAAGCCCGGACAATCTCAAATAGATGAATTGTCCGGGATTAGAATTATCAGTTCACCGTCTCATAGTGAAGCGGGTCAGTCGCACCGTTATCAGCAAATGCTTCAAGCCGCTCCTGACACGCACCGCATTTTCCACACGCTTTTTCACGCCCGTTATAGCAGGTCCATGTTTCGCTGTAATCAAGTCCCATGAATAAGCCATCAGCCAATATTGCTGTTTTACTCTCAAGCAGATAAGGCGTAACAATTTCCACCGGCGTGTAGTTAGCAATTTTCGAGACGCTATTCATTTTCTCAACAAATTCTGGACGGCAGTCAGGATAGATAGCGTGATCACCGGAATGCGCCCCGTAATAGACTTTGGTAGCTTCAAGCGAAACTGCATAGCCAATAGCCAGTGAGAGCAAGATCATGTTCCGGTTTGGTACAACCGTGGTCTGCATAGACGGTTCTTCGTAATGACCTTCCGGCACATCAATATCGCTGGTAAGGGCAGATCCCCCCACCAGACTGTTGATACTGGAGATGTCGACTACCTTATGCGGTATGCCCAGACGTTCACAAACCCGCGCAGCATAATCGAGCTCTTTTTTATGACGCTGACCGTAGTTAAAAGATAATGCGTGCGGCGTTTTTCCTTCCCGAATCGCTTTATTCAGCACCGTGTAGGAATCCATGCCACCAGAATAAATAACCACAACATTTTCAGACATGATGGTTTACCAGTAATTATAAATAATGACCGCAACTTTTAACGAAACTTGATAAAATTGCAAGAGAACTTGCAGTCAGGGGAATATATTGGGCGCGCAGCAATTAAGTATTAATGAGATGTTTGAGACCATTCAGGGCGAGGGGGTTTACACAGGAGTACCCTCAATCTTTATCCGCCTTCAGGGGTGCCCGGTCGGCTGCCCCTGGTGTGATACCAAGCACACCTGGACATTAGATGATGCGTTTCTGACCACATCCGACAACGTAATAACCAAAACGAAGGAAAGCGAAGCTTTTTTTAATACCGACGGTCAGTCAATTCTGACATTGTTTTCCCAGCAGGGTTATAAGGCGAAACATATAGTCATCACCGGCGGGGAACCATGTATGTACGATTTGACTGAGGTTACCAGTCTTCTGCACGATAATGGTTATTCCACACAAATTGAAACCAGCGGTACGTATGAGGTTCGCTGCGCCCCGGAAACCTGGGTGACCGTTTCCCCGAAAGTGGATATGAAGGGCGGGCTTCCTGTACTTGAAAGCGCGTTGAATCGCGCAAATGAAATTAAGCATCCGGTCGCCATGCAAAAGCATATTGAGGAACTTGATGCATTACTGGCAAAGCTGGATAAACCCTGTTCTCACGTTTGTCTTCAGCCGATAAGTCAGCAGGAACGCGCCACGGAACTTGCAATAAAAACCTGTATTGCGCGAAACTGGCGCTTGTCGCTACAAACGCACAAATATATCGGCATTGAATAATTGATAAGGCTTCGCCAGGAGTGAAAAATGCTTTTCAGTCATCGAGTTAAATGGATGTACATCGGGCTGTTTGCCCTGGTTATGCTGTACGCGGGCCCGGTCCAGGCGGCGCTATGGTCTATTACCTATCCGCGGCCGCTGACTGACAACGATATGCGGGCTGAGTATCCGGTAGCTCTGTTAACGCTGGCTCTGGAAAAAACGGGCGTTAAATACTCGCTATTACCTTCAGAACGCATTCTTTTACAGGGCAAAGCGCTTCGTCGGTTAAAAGAAAACCGCGAAGTTAATGTGGTCTGGAGCATGACGGATGTCCAGCGAGAAAAGGATTTGCTGCCTATCCGTATTCCGATTGCCAAAGGACTGATTGGCTGGCGGGTATTCCTGACGACTAAAAACCAACTAAACCGCTTTAGTCAGATCGACTCTAAATCGGGGTTACGGGCGATGACGCCTGTCCAGGGCGAAGAATGGCCGGATACAAAAATTTTGCAGGCCAATGGGTTTAATGTCTTTACCGTACCGGAATACGAAGAGGCAATGGGAATATTGCAGACTCGCCAGGCCAGCTTTTTTCCCCGCTCGGTAATTGAAGTTATCAGTGAGCTTGAAAGCGGCACCCTGCCTGCTGATATCGTGCTGGAGAAGCGCCTTGCACTTTATTATCCCACCGCAATGTACTTTTTTGTAAATCGGGGTAATCCGACACTGGCTCGTCTTATTGAGACGGGATTGCAACGAGCGATTGAAGATGGCTCATTTGATGCGCTGTTTGAATCTACTTATCAGGAAACATTTAAACGCCTCGACCTCGACAAGCGACAGATTTTTATGCTGGATAATCCGGCATTGCCAGAGGGCACGCCGCTAGAGAATAAAGCGTTATGGCACCAGCCTCGCGGTACAAATGTCAGGCGATAAAGTGGCAAAGCATGAGGCTCCCGAGAGGGTGGTTAACAATTAAGTGATAAAGAAACTGGCATCAGCAGCTAACTGGTCTATAGTGTGAGAACAAGTTTCACTCAAGATATTGATTTTAGTAGCTTATAGCATGCGTAGCGCCCCTGAACCAAAAGATGAAAAAGCACGCCTGGAGGCGTTATATCAGTACGATATTCTGGATACTGAAGCTGAAGATGTGTTTGATGATTTTACCCGTATGGCATCGCAAATTTGTGGTACGCCCATATCGTTAATCAGCCTGGTCGATGCAAGGCGCCAGTGGTTTAAATCTAAAGTTGGGCTTGATGCGACAGAAACGAGCAGAGATGTTGCATTTTGTGCTCACGCAATTCTTCAGGAGGATATCTTCGAGGTTTCAGACACGCTGGAAGATGAGCGGTTTCGCGATAATCCCCTGGTTACTGCCGATCCCTATATACGTTTTTATGCAGGGGCGCCACTGGTCTCATCTGAAGGACATGCCATCGGCACACTTTGTACTATCAGTGATAAGCCTCAGCAACTCAATGCGCATCAGCGTGAAGCGCTCGCGGTTTTAGGCCGTGCAGTTGTATCGCAACTTGAATTACGGCTTAAAATACGCCAGTTAGATAAGGCCAATCAACGTAAAACCGATTTTTTATCCACTATTAGCCATGAATTCAGGACGCCGCTTAACGCGATAATTACACTAAACCGACTCATGCTGGAAGAGACTGAAAATACTTCCCTCCCGGCTATGTTTTCTGAGTATATGACCCACATTGATTATAGTGGGAAGCGGTTACTTGATTTGGTTAATTCGGTATTGGATCTGAGTAAGATTGAAGCAGGCAAAATGGATGTCGCTGCGCAAGATATCGACACTAAACTATTTTTTGATTCACTCAGGGGCATGATGGTGCCAAGAGCAAAGGAGCAACAGCTGGGGTTTTCACTCGAGCTTGATGAGCAAGTTCCTTCTGTTCTGTTCTATGATGAGTCGAAACTAAGCCAGATTATCTTAAACCTGCTTAGTAATGCTATTAAGTTTACGCCGGCCGGTGGCAAGGTTTCACTTTCTGTGTCCTGTCACGAGCAGCACTTGTTGATCAAGGTTACAGATAACGGGATCGGCATCGCGCAGGAAGATATCTCGCTGCTTTTTGATAAATTTACTCAGGTTGGCAAATACAAAAAAACGGAAGGGAGCGGGCTCGGGTTAGCCATTACGAAAGGCCTGGTTGACCTGATGGAAGGTGATATTAAGATTGAGAGCTCGCCGGGGCAGGGGACATCAGTTGAAATTGACCTGCCTCTTGTGACTGGTGGTAACCAGTCATCTGAAAAAGCGGGGACGCAGGGCACGTTTAACACGCAGGCTGCAGTTCTGGTGATTGAAGACAACCTAATCAATCAAGAGGTCGCCAAAGCTGTTTTTCAAGCGCTGGGTTTAACTATCGACCTTGCGGAGAGTGGCGAGGAGGGGGTGGCAATGGCCAGCTCAGCGTCGTATGATTTAATTTTTATGGATTTGAATCTTCCGGGTATTAGTGGATGGGAAGCCACGAAACAAATTCGTAGTCTTGGAGTTTCCACGCCGGTGGTTGCGTTATCAGCAGATGTATTTGAGGATGATGACAGCCAATACACTCATCGCGGTATTCAAAGCTTTATCACCAAACCTATTGATAAAAGCGCGTTAATTGAGGTGCTTACCACCTATATACCCTTAAAATAAAGGAGGCCAGGCCTCCTTATATTATTTAGCAGTGTTTTCTTTACCCGATGACTCAGGCGGACCCAGTCTGAAATCCAACTGAACCAACAAACCGGTTTGCCGTTGCGCCACACCACCCTGGATGCGAGGTTTATATTTCCATTGTTTTAGGGCCTCCACGGCACTTTTATCAAACACACCCTGAGGGGACGACTTCACAACACTGATATTGTCAGTAGCGCCGTTTTCGGTGATATCGAACTTCAGTACGACTTCACCTTCCATTTCATTATTAGCGGCCTTTTCCGGGTAAGCCGGGTGGACGCGTTTTACCGGCGATGCTTTAGCTGCTTCTTCGGGTTTTACAGTCTGAGTTGAAAATTTAGCCAGCGCGGTGTTTGTGCATAGTGCACCAACTACGACAACGGAGGCCAGGATAGTCGCTTTATTGACGACTCTGGGATGTTTGATTGCATTTAGACGTTTCAGCATTGTGCTTTTATCTCCTAATGTAGGATAAAGGTTGATGTGACTTACAGAATGCTCAGCACACAGCACAAGTGCTTTTGCATAGATAAATTTTTCCTCTGGTGAGCTGCTATCCAATACAGCCGCATCACACGCTATCTCCTGACTAGTTCGGAAGGATCTTGCTGCCAGCCATACAACCGGATTGAACCAGAACACGGTTAACAGGCATAAAGCCATACAGTTCCAGATGTGGTCATAGTGAGAACGGTGAGTGCGTTCATGCTTTAAAATAAGTGCTTGTTCCTGCTCGTTAAACTGGGATGAAAACATCGAGGGGACCAGTATCCGGGGTTTGACCGCACCAAATAGCATGGGGGAGCTAATGGCATCGGAGGCGAAGACAGGTGCATGGTGATTGCTATCTGACTTAATTGTTCGGGCGATGCGTAGGTGGTAACTAACCGTATATAAGATTAGAGCAGTGGCACCGCAAGCCCAGCCGACTAACATCCAGTCATTATCGTTAGTGGCTAGCGCGGGACCGATACCCACTACGTAATAGCTAATACTATTCGCCGGGAGCGATATCAAACCTGTCGGCACGTTATTTAAAAACAATATACCGGGTACGAGTAGCCACAACCGATACGTGAACTTTACACCGAGCTTACCGGTAAGAAAAGTCTCCAGGCATATCAGTAGAAGAAGGCTAGCAGTCAGCGGTAACTGCTGAGCAACAATCCATTCAATCATTTTTATCTTCCCATGCTTCAATAAACGCTTTAAGTTCGTCGACATCCTGTTTTGAAAGACTATTCTGATTAGCGAACCCGGCGACAAGTGGGGCTACCTTTCCTTTGAACAAGCGACTGACGAAATGCTGGGTTTCTTTCTCTGCATAGAGTTCACGGGCAATAAGCGGGTGATATAAGTACTGCCGCTGATGCTTTTCAAATCCCAGTACCTGCTTTTTCACCAAGCGGCCTAACAATGTTTTAACCGTTTTATCATGCCAGGGTTTTCGCTCATTAAGACGGTTTACAACTTCACTGGACGTCACCGGAAAGTCATCCCAGATAACATCGAGCACATCAAACTCAGCACTGGAAATTTCTGGTTTAGAAGGAATATCAGCCATGTACTTACCTATTGATTACAATTGTAGTCCAATGGTTAGATTACATGTGTAATCAAAATGTGCAAGTGTTTTTTGAATAAATATCGTTCGATGATAGTTGTTATCGTGAAACGTAATGATGAATTTACTAGCGTATTTCAGGACGGGACAAGGGCATAAAAAAAGCCTGGCGGTAACAGCCAGGCTTTTTCTTTTGAGAATATCAATTATTTGATTTTCAGTCTTCGACGAATGGAAAGCAGTGCCAGGGAGAGCAGCCCTGCGATACCCAGTGAGCCGCCACCGCCGCTGTCTGAGTCGCTGGATGAACCACCACCTGTGCCGCCGCCGGAGCCGCCGCCAGAACCAGAATCGCCACCGTCGCCAGAGTCGCCGTCGTCACCTGAATCGCCGTCTCCATCATCGCCAGAGTCACCGTCGTCACCCGAATCACCGTCATCGCCGCTATCTGAAGTCATTGATTCGATGAAGCCGACTTGTTTGTAAAGGCGGCTATCACCAAAGGTAACTTTCACAATAGAAAACGGTTCGTCGGTACCATCGAACAGATCAGCCGGCGCGTTAATGTCCACCGTAGTGTTTCCACCATCCTGAGTAACATCAAATTCAGGCGTCCAATCCGAAAATCCTGAAACGATACTTACCGAAATATCTCCGCTATCAATAGTATCGGTAACAACGACCTGTGCCTGACCGCCGTCGCTGTTAACTTTACCTACCAGCGTTGGCGCCGTAGCGCGAGGAATAGCCTCGTACATTCCACGCATATCCAGGCTCAAAGAGTACGTTTCACTGGTTCCGGCAAGATTAACGAACATACGTAGCAACTGTGGCTGAATTTCACTGTTAGTCAGCTGCTCGATCCAGTCCAGTGAATCTTCATAGTTTTCACTGATTTCAAACGTTAGTTCGCGGTTATTGCCTTCCCCGGATGCAGAGACCGTCAGGAATTGCTGAATAATATCCGCATCTTCATAAAGAATATCAGCAAATGCATCGCCGGTCAGTTTAGAGAAGTAAACATCGATTTGATCGTTAGATACGTCCGCATCATCAACATAAACCGGAACAGTTGTACTCGAGCCAGGTACGGTCGACACATTCACGTTGTCGACGAAGAAGCCTGCGTCGCCACGATATTCCTGCATTACCCGGATGATGGGCAGAGTATTGCCGTCAAGTTCAATCCAATTAACAACGATTAGACAGGAGCTAGTCGATGCATCTATCGCAACAGAAGACTGCGTTGCCCCCAGCGCTATTTCAGTGTTGCCTTCGCCTGTCGTATAAACGCCCAGATCAGTACGATACAGGTTACATGTGTAGCCTGAGCCAATCAGGGTTTGTTCAACCGCACCAGGCATTGGTGTCCAACTTAGCGTAACATCAGATTCATTCCGGGTTAGCGATGACGAGCTCTTGAAATTATCGCTGTTAACAGACAGCTTGGCCGTCTTACGCAAAAATTGCGCATTGTCTGCAGCTTCATCGTTGCTGTCATCAACACCGATATTTATGCCATCCACCACTTCATTGGGATTAGAGAAGAAGACAACACGTTCAGCATCCGCATCGTTACTGGAAGCCATAATAGTCGCAACTTCCGAAGGCTCTAAAAATGCGTAGGGGATAGCGCCAGGGACCGTTTCTTCTAACGAACTGCGCTCATGATTCAGTGCCAGGTTGTGACCAAACGCGTGAGCAAGTTTATCGCTGCTAAATGGCAGATAGCGCACGTGCGACTCTTTAACAAAACGCAGGCTTTGTTCAGCATTCATTGGGTTATTGTTAACCACAACCCGGGTATTCGCGCGACTATCAAAGTTATCGTCAAAGTCACTGATATGCATGGTGCTGATGAAGTCGACTTCACCAGAGCCAAACTCCGCTTTCGCCATGACATCATCGCTGGCCCAGAAGCCACCTTCATCGTCAGCAATAAGGTAATAATTTTTCACATCGACAGAGACATCATCAACACCGGCTTCAGCAAGTGCAGTGTTAAAAACGGCAAGGTCCTGCTCTAAAATCGATTGCGGGGAAATATCATCATTCGTGTCGGCAGCACCTGCTTCGGCAGTAACGAAGGTGTCAGCAGAGATGAAAAATGCTGCGCCGGCACCTTCAGGGAGTTCTGAGATTGTTTCGCTAACGGTACGTTTCGTATCGTAGCTTGATGGGCGAAGCGTATGCCAATAGGGCGCTGCTGAAGTTTGCTGGACGCCGGGCACACCTGGTTCATTACCGGTGACCTTGACGTGATACCGTGAAAGCGTGCCGCCGGTATTGGTCAGGCTTAAGCTTTTCTGAACGCCATCTTCGAACAATATTGCGCTTAGCGAGTTGCTGCGCTCACGAATGACCAATTTATCTGCTGAATCAGACGCAGTATAAGTATATGTCTGCCCGAACTGATCCGCAGTTTTAGAAGAAAACATATAAGCCGTATCATTGATGATGATGTCCCGCTTATGGGTAAGAGCTTGTTTTACCTCTGACAGATTCGTCGAGGTGACTGATTCACGCTTAACAGTGTAATCAGGTTGTGCTGCAGCAAATCCGTTTTGAGAAAACGCCAGAGCGACAGCGAGTGTGAGTGTTGCTTTCTTGAGCATAACAATTCCTTTCCTTATTGCTAATGACCACCCATTAACAACCCTTTTTTATTGGTATTGCCGTTTATATCAGTCATAAATCGGAAAAGATCACACTGTGACTCATGATTTTGTATGATGATGTGTCAGCACTTTCCAATGGCCTGAAAGCCGTTACCCTGGTTGCGTAAATGGGGTACTCATCTAGTGTAACGGAATTTTTGTTATTACACCCGTATAAGCTGCGATGCAGCGAAAATATAGGTGACAGCAGGACGCCGTCACCGGTAAGTAAGATTAGGTACCGCTGTGAACCCCTTTCATTGAGCGACCTGAGGGATCAGCGTTTTGCCTGAAGCTTTCATCCCACTCCAGCGCTTCGGCAGTACTACATGCGATAGATTTGCCGCCCGGTACACACCGTGCAGCGCTTTCCTGAGGAAAATAGCTTTCAAAGATAGTTCTGTAGTAATAGCCTTCTTTGGTATCAGGCGTATTTACCGGAAAGCGAAAGTTGGCTGTAGCGAGTTGTTGGTCTGTAACTTGCTCCTCAACGAAGGCTTTCACCGAATCGATCCAGGAATAACCAACGCCATCGCCAAACTGTTCCTTCTGACGCCACAGCACTTCTTCTGGCAAGGTATTGCCGTCATCAAATGCTTTACGCAAAATCCATTTTTCCATTTTCCCTTCAAGACACATTTTATCTTTCGGGTTAAGCCGCATGGCGACATCAATAAAGTTTTTATCCAGAAAAGGAACCCGCGCCTCGACGCCCCATGCACTGGTCGCTTTGTTGGCACGGGCACAGTCGAACATATGAAGTCGCTCAAGCTTGCGCACTGTTTCTTCATGAAATGCTTTTGCATCGGGGGCTTTATGAAAATACAGGTAGCCGCCGAATATCTCGTCAGAGCCTTCTCCCGAAAGCACCATTTTAATACCCATGGCCTTTATCTTACGGGTCATAAGATACATCGGCGTTGCTGCGCGGATAGTTGTCACATCGTAAGTTTCAAGCTTATAGATCACGTCGCGGATAGCATCCAGACCTTCCTGAATCGTAAAGTGAACTTCATGATGCACCGTGCCAATTTTGTCGGCGACTTTTTTGGCCGCGATGAGATCAGGTGAGCCCTCCAGACCAACAGCAAAACTATGCAGGCGTGGCCACCATGCATCTGTTTTATCTTCATCTTCAACACGTTTGGCAACATACTGAGCCGCGACCGCCGAAACCAAAGATGAATCGAGTCCACCAGAGAGCAGTACGGCATAGGGGACGTCTGACATGAGATGAGATTTTACCGCTTTTTCAAACGCAGCTTTAAGTGCGGGCAAATCCGTTTCATTATCAGCAACATTTTCATATTGCATCCAGTCACGCTGGTAATACTGAGTCAACTGACCATCTTTGCTCCACAGGTAATGCCCTGGCGGAAACTCACTGATAGTCTTACACATGGGGGCGAGCGCTTTCATTTCTGAGGCAACATAAAAGTTACCGTGCTCGTCATAGCCGGTATAGAGCGGAATAATGCCCATATGATCACGGGCAATCAGGTAGGCGTCCTGTTCGTCATCATAAAGAATAAAAGCGAACATGCCTTCCAGCTCATCAATAAAAGATACGCCCTTTTCTTTATATAACGGCAGAATAACCTCGCAGTCAGAGCGCGTTTTAAAAGGGTAGGGGGACGCCAGATTGTCAGCCAGCGCCTTATGATTATATATCTCACCATTAACAGCGAGAATATGCTGATTATTCTGACTGATGAGCGGTTGCGCACCAGTGTCTACATCAACAATGGCCAACCGTTCATGACACAGAATGGTATTATTATTATTCCAAACACCAGACCAGTCAGGGCCACGGTGGCGCAATAACTTAGCAAGCTCCAGGGCTTGGGTTCTGAGTTCGGACACATCGGTTTTGATGTCCAGGATACCGAAAATACCACACATAAAACGGGCTCTCTCTATCACAAATTAAAAAAGTGGTGTTTTCTGTCGTGTGCTGTAAAGCGTCGCGATTTTATTGTTATTTTTGATGTACAGCCCTCTTTACGAATGTGCCATTGTGACATGAAATTGCAAGCTAAAACTTCATATTCATTGCGTATACAGAGCCGGATAACAAAAAAGCCACCCGAAGGTGGCTTTGCAAGCGTTATATGTGCAACAAACAATGTCGTAGCGAAGCTACCTTATTGATCGCTTTTTCTCTGGAACTCGCTTTGCTTACTCCATTGTGGCCACTCTTCAGCATTAGCCACATGTACACCCACATCAAAGAGCATCTTTGTATCCTGAGCGATACCGCTTAGGTCCCAGTCATCGCGAAATTCATCACATACCTGATGGTAGCAACCCGTTACAATTACATTCATGCGTTTGCGATACTTTGCTGTTTCCTCATCAGCAGGTTCGCTGCCACCTTCTGCATACAGCGCGGGAACACCCTGCTTAGCAAAGCTGAAGTGATCAGAGCGGTAGTAGTAGCCTGCTTCAGGTTTATCTTCCTGAGTCAGTGTTCTGTTCTGACGTTTTGCTGCGTCAGCCAGGTAGGTCTCCAGATCGGACTTTCCTTTTCCTACCACCGCAACATCTTTAGTTTTGCCTAATACATTCATAGCATCCATGTTTATGTTCGCAACGGTGTTCTCCATTGGAATCACAGGATTTGCGGCATAATATTTTGAGCCGAGTAAGCCTTGCTCTTCTGCCGTCACGACTAAAAAGCTAACAGAGCGGTCAGGTCGAGGCGAAAGCTTGCTGAATGCTTCAGCCATTACCAGGCTGGCAGCTGTGCCGGTGGCATTATCATGGGCACCGTTGTATATCTGATCGCCTTCCAGTGAAGCGTCTTTGCCCAGATGATCCCAGTGAGCGGTATAAATAACGTGCTCATCAGGTTTTTCTGCGCCAGGTAATGTCGCAATCACGTTATTGCTTTCGGACTTCTCAAATTTATTTTTAACCGTTACTGATGCCTGAACATCCATAGGTTGATGGTAAGGCCCCTTCATGGCTTTTGCTTTTTGTGCGGAGAAATCCATACCGGCATCGGCAAATACCTGCTTAGCTGCGTCCAGCGTCAGCCAGCCCTCAACAGCGACCCGACTGGCGCCGCCATCTTTGCTAACCAAACCATATTGAGGGCCACTCCAGCTATTGGCAACCACTGACCAGGGGTATGATGCGGGTGCTGTTTCATGAACAATAATAGCGGCAGCGGCTCCTTGGCGGCTGGCCTCTTCATATTTATAACTCCAGCGACCATAATAAGTCATGGTCTTACCCTGAAATTTGCCCCCTTCAGCGTTTTCAAAACCCGGGTCGTTAATTAGCATGACGACTGTTTTGCCCTCTACATCAATACCCTCGTAGTCGTTCCAGTCGTACTCTGGGGCATTCACGCCATATCCAACAAAAACGACATCTGAGTCTTTTACTGAAATTTCGTTTTGTTCACGCTTTGACGAAGCTACCATGTCACTTTTATATTCAAACGTATTGTTGCCAATAGTCATCTGCATATTCGGATCGGCTGTAATTTCCATCAACGCCACTTTTTGCAAATAACTGTCACCATTACCAGGCTTGAATCCCGCCGCCTTGAACTGTTTAACCAGATAGTCTAACGTTTTCTTCTCACCCGCGGTGGTGGGTAGCCGGCCTTCAAACTCATCTGAAGCTAACGTCTTTAACGGCGCTTTAATTTTGTCAGCGGTAATGCTGTTATACGCTTCATCGAAGTTAGACGGGGCGTTAGCGGTGGTAGCTGAATCTGTTTGTTGCGCGTTATTCTTTGGTTCTGAACAGGCTGTAACCCCTAACAGGGCAGGTACCAGTACAGGCAAAAAGATTTTTCTCATTGTTGGTCTCTGTTTGCTCTACAATAGGGCTTAGTATAGAGAAACTCACCAGGCGAACCAATACTGATTTATGAATTCGAACGGCACATCATGGTCTTCTGTCTTTTCTGATAGCTTTCAGTCTCCACTTATTCCTCAGTTGCTCAAGCAGTTAACATTGCATCAATACACTACATTTCCCACAGCATTACAGCTCAATCATGCTGCGTCCACGCTAACAACAGGTAAATGGGAAGGTCCTGTGTTTAAAGCGCAATCTGCTTTTGATGGTGCTGATAATCGCTATTATGAACAGATTATTGCGCAGGATACTGCAGTACCAACCCGGGAAAATGACTGGCACGATTTATTTAATGCCTGTATCTGGATGCAGTTCCCTAAAACAAAGTGGTATCTGAACCGACTGCACGTTGAAGATATCCTTCATCACGGATTGCATCCCCGTACAAAAAGACGAAATCATATTACCCACTTCGACGAATGTGGCGTTGTACTGGCCGTCCCTCAACGACATCTAACAGACGCGAATGCGGTATTACAACACCTGGCGTTTCATGAATGGGACGAGGCGTTTTTGAAACATCAGTCTGCATGGGGAGATATCATCCATCCCCGCATATTCGGTCATGCCAATTACGAAATGCTGTTGAATCCCTTCATCGGTCTTACCGGAAAATGGATGGCGGTTATTGTGGACGATATGTTTGAAGCATCAGACTTCAATAGTCAGAATCAATTACTTGATGAGGCGATAGAAACAAGGATTATGTCTTTGGAGGGATTTGCGGTTCGAAGTGCGCTGCCGCCGCTACCTTTACTTGGTGTTCCTGGCTGGCACCACACACAAAACAGCGTGTTTTATGCCAACCAGGAATATTTTCGCCCGCTGCGGGGCAAGCCCCGTAACGAGCAGCTGCCTTTATGCAACAAGTAAAACGATAGCCCAGATACCGTAAATCAGCACGTAAGGGGCTAAAACAATTACAGCCGCTTTCTTTGTAGAGAAGCTCGTCCACTGCGTAATCCCTACGGTCGCAAGGTACATGGTCCAAAGAGTAATAATGCTGGCTGCCTGAGCCAATGCTAACCATGATGAATGAATGTCGACACTAAACAGGTAAGCAAGTGAAAGTGGTTGCAGTACATTAGGCGATATCTGATGGGAGTCGGCCATGGCTAATAAAATGAGCGCAACAATAGAAGATATCAGCACTGGCATCATTATCCACCAGGTAAAACCGTACCAGTCGGTAAAGCCCTGGACATTTTTCTCATCAGATTTCGTGGCAAGGTGCAGGTACAATGCTACCAGTGCATTGAACAGTGTAATGCCAATTAAGGGGCCGACAATTGAAGAAATTGTGTACAGCTTGGGGCTTTGCGCGCTACGAAACTGTTCCATTTCAGCGGGAGATACATCGCCCATGCCAGCGGCTGTCATATCCACGAACCATTGAAAATCAATCATGGAAAAATACAGGTAGCTGGGTAAGATGGCCGCTATCATTACAACAATAAACGGAATCCAGGACCAATTGTTCTTGTGTGCCAGTGCCTGGAAGACCCCGCGCGGTTTGAAAAAGATATTATTACAAGCTTGCAGCGGGTTAGTGACAGTTTGCATCCGGTGCTCCTTTTAAAATCTAATACTGTCGTGTGGATGCATAGCATACCCTTTTTTATCAGCTAAAAACTGTACCTGAAACATCTTGAAGCAATTTTTTTTATAAGTTGTAATTTTCGTGCAGTAAAGTGGACTGCGAAAGCAGTGCTAATTTGTTAGGGAGCAACAATGATAACAATAAGTCACTTAGCGAAAAAATTCGCGGTGGATAACCCCAAAAAGCTAAGTGAGCAGGAACGACAAGATCCACGTCTTAGCGGTAAATTTTTCCATTCTGTTCAGGATGTATCGTTAACCTGTGAAAAAGGCGAGGTGGTTGGCTTGCTTGGTCCTAACGGAGCTGGAAAAACAACAACGTTGCGCATGCTTTCTACGGCCTTAAAGCCTGACAGCGGTGATATTCAGATTGATGGCAATAGCGTTGTTGCTAAACCTTTACTCGCCCGAAAAGCAATCGGGTTCCTGTCTGGCGCGACAGGTTTATATGGCAGGCTTACCGGGCGTGAAAATATCGAATATTTTGGTCAGCTGCACGGTATGTCGAAAGCGGCTATTGATACCAAAATTGATGAACTTTCAGAAGTATTGGAATTGCACACATTCCTGGACAGAAAGTGCGATAACTTTTCTACCGGCATGAAACAGAAAACAGCCATTGCAAGGGCAGTTATTCATAACCCTTCACTGGTGGTTCTGGATGAGCCTACTACGGGGCTGGATATTATGGCAGCGCAAACAGTACTCAACTTTATTAACGGGCTAAAAGAGCAAAACATACCCGTTATCTTTTCAACTCACCATCTTGGTGAAGTTGCCGAGTTGTGTGACAAGGTTACGGTCATCAACAATGGTCGGACAGTCTTTAATGATTCACTGGCCAGCTTCAAAGCATTGGCACCTGACTCATTACACCAGGCATTTTTAACCACGCTATCAGGGAAATAGATCCATGTGGAAGGTATTTTTAAAAGAACTGAAAGAAGTCGTCAGAGATAAGAAAACGATGTTTTTTATGATTCTGCTTCCCCTTCTTTTATTTCCTGTGATCATTGGTGGTGTGGCTTACTTTTCAAGTAAAGCCGCTCAGGACGCGCAAAATAAGGTTCTCAAATACACGTTGTTAAACGCTGGGGCGGCCCCTACGCTTGCTACTGTCATTCAGGAAGCTGAAGGGTTTGAGCAGGTTGAACTGGCTGATGGAATTGATATCAGGCAGTGGGTGAAAGACGAACATGTAGACTTCGTACTGGAATTTCCTGACGGGTTTGTTGCGCAACCTCTGGCGTCTGGTCAGCATAACGTGCAGCTTTACTACAACGGAGCTGGGTTCAATGCCATAAAATCAAGGCTGGAAAAGCTTATTGAACCTATTGCATCCGAGGCGCAAAGAGAGGCGTTTAATTCGCTGAATATCACTGAAGAGCAGCAAAAGGTGCTCATCACACCTATTTCACTTGAAGAAATAAATGTGGCTGATACGCGCGAGAACATTGGTGAAGTTATCGGCGGGATGGTTGCGTACGTCGTTTTCATTCTGTGCCTTCAGGGAGGCATGATACCGGCTGCAGATCTTGGTGCGGGCGAAAAAGAGCGAGGCACACTCGAAACACTTCTGATTTCTCCTATCGACAGAAACAAAATTGTGTTTGGCAAATTTCTGACTATTGCCGTAGCGGGTGTGACCACCGCGCTCATAACAGTCCTTAGTATGGCAATATGGGGCGTAATAGCAGGTCAAGGGCTCGCGATTGAAGCGATAAGTAATTTTCTGGTAGCAATTGATGTGCTTGATTTGATTCTGGTGTTTCTGATGCTGATTCCGGTCGTGGCGATCTTTTCAGCACTTTTACTCAGCCTTTCTATCTATGCCAAAACATTTAAGGAAGCTCAGGGATACATGGGGCCATTGGTAGTGTTCGTCATTGTGCCTGTTGTGCTTGCTGCGATGCCGGGAATTGAGCTTGAAGGCGTCTGGGCGTGGGTACCGCTTACAAATGTCGCATTGGCTATGAAAGAGCTTATAAAGGGCACCATGGATTACTATCAACTGATCGGTATATTTGCATCCACAGCGATAATTGCCGGGCTATTGTTGGGCTTTTGCGTCCATTGGTTTAATAAAGAAAAAGTACTTTTCAGATAATAAAAAAAGGCGTTCCTGATGAACGCCTTTTTTATTACAGGTAATACCAATTAAGGGTCAACAGCACAATGGTCGAATACATAAGGGATATAGGTAATCCAAACTTTGCAAAATGCCCGAATTTATAATTGGTCGCATTATAGACCAACAGGTTGGTCTGATAGCCATAAGGCGATATAAAGCTGGCGCTTGCTGCAAAAGCCACACATAACGCGAAAGGCATAAGTGGGGCGTTAATTATGCCGACCAACCCATACGCAAATGGGAACATCAGCGCGGCTGCAGCGTTGTTCGTTACAAACTCAGTTAAGAGCAGCGTAGCAAGATAAACAACCACCAAAGCGACAAACCAGTTTGTATCGGCCAGATAGGGCAGCAGAAAGTCTGTGCTGAGTGCAATAACCCCTGAGCCTTCAAGCGCTGTTGCCAGACTCAGTGCTCCAACAATTACCACGATAAGATTTAGTGGCAGATTGCGCTTAACCTCCGCATTTGACGTAACGCTGGCGCCTATCAGTACAGCTGCAAAAAACAGCAGCCCGATAGCCAGAGAGAGTATTTCCGCTGCTGATAGTGCCACCACCAACAGGAATCCTCCTACGGTTATCCATTCCTGCAGGTTACTCAGCGGTCGGTTTATTTTTTGTTCAGAGAGTACAAAAAAGTTGCGAGACAGGTTTTGTCTGGAGTGAAAGTCCGGCCCTGCTGCAAGTAAGAGAAAATCACCGGCCTGCAGTTTTATTTCACCTAATTTGCCAGAGAGCTGCTCACCATCACGACGAATAGCAACAACGGCAGCATCGAACAATGCTCTGAAGCCCAACGCTTTGAGTGTTTGACCGATAATCTGAGCGCGGTTAGCAACAATTACCTCAGTAAGGTTTTCCCGCAAGATACCGTCAGCCTCAGCAAAGGTGGTTAAGCCTTTAATATGACTCAGGCTATCGAGCTTTTGTACATTACCCGAAAATATGAGTTTATCATTTTCATGAATCACGAATTCCGGCGTAATGGGTGATATCAGCTGTCCATCCCGGATAATTTCGACTAAGAACAGCTCGGGTAGATTCCGAAGATGATTTTCCTCTACCGTCTTTCCAATCAGTTCTGAGCCAGGGTCGACATCAGCCTCAACGGTATATGCCCGGTAGTTTGCCTCTTTATTGGCAATATTAGGCAGAAACCGCGTCATCAGAAACATCAGCACGCCACAGCTTAACCCTGCTATCAAACCAAAGAGTGTGAAGTCCCAGAATGCAAAGCCCGGGTGCCCCTGCTCCTGCAGAAAGCTATCTACAATCAGGTTGGTAGAGGTACCAATCAACGTAACCGTTCCTCCCAGAATTGCAGAATAGGACAGGGGGATCAGTAACCTGGAGGCGGGATGATACTGATTTTGCTTTACCGGGCCGATAAGGCTGGCCACTATTGCTGTATTGTTCAACAGCGCTGATGAGAAAAAGGTTAAACCGAACAGTCGCCAGTAGGATGTGGTAAAGCTTGCAGTCACTAGCTTCCGCCCTAATCGTTTAATCAGAGCCGTTTTATCTATGGCTGCACTCACCATTAACAACAATATGAGGGTCACCAGACCTTTGTTAGTCAGATTATCCAGTATGTCATCAAATGAAACCTGCTGGGTTACCAGCAAGCCAAGCATAGTCAGAGCAAAAATTGTAGAAGGGCGCTGATTAGTAAGTATCAACGCAAAAATAGTGCTGAAGAAAGCCCCCAGCACTATAACTTGATTTACATCCATATTGTATTGGACCTGCGTTTACAGTTTGCTGATATCAAGCGCATTCCAGTGTGGGAAATGCTTTCTTACCAGCTCATTAAACTCAAGTTCAAACTCAGAGAATTGTTGAGATGCATGCTGGTCACTGCCAGATAACTCATCAATAATCATCCCGGCACCTACAGTACCGTTGGTCATACGGTCGATGACAACGAATGCGCCAGTGCCCGGATTTTTCTTGTACGGGTCGCATGCAACCTGCTGGGTAAATTTCAAATCTACATCGCCGATTTCATTCAGATTCAGGTGCGCCGCACCTTTTTCTTCCAGCGTATTCACATCAATCTGGTGATTTACCTGAGCCACCGAACCCGATGTCGTTTTAGTAGCAAACTTAAAGTTGTACTGCTTGTTCGGCATCATCGGCTCTTCGGCCATCCACACAAGGTGCGCCTTGAACTGGCTGTTATGCAACGGCAGGTTGTCAGATTTGGCAATCATATCGCCACGGGAGATATCAATTTCATCTTCCAGCGTTAATGTAATTGCCTGAGGAGGGTATGCACGGTCCTGTTCACCTTCAAACGTAACAATGGACTTAACCTTCGAGGTCTTCATTGAAGGTAGCGACGTGATTTCGTCTCCAGGCTTAATTTCACCAGAAACGACTGTACCGGCGAATCCACGGAAATCCAGGTTAGGGCGATTGACATACTGAACCGGGAAGCGGAAGTCATCAGCATTGATATACTTGCCTACTTCGATGGTTTCAAGTAACTCCATCAGAGGCATACCGTCAAACCACGGCATATTCTCGCTTTTGTTTACCACGTTATCGCCGTCAAGTGCAGAAATAGGTACAAAGCGGATATCAGGGAAGTCAAGATTCTCGGCAAATTTCAGGTAATCTTCCTGAATCTCTTTGTATTTTTCCTCACTGAAATCAATCAGGTCCATTTTGTTGATGGCAACAATCACATGTTTGATACCAAGCAGGTTTGCCAGAAACGAGTGACGTTTGGTCTGTGTTTTGACGCCAGCGCGGGCATCTACCATAAGAATAGCAAGGTCACAGGTAGATGCACCCGTTACCATGTTTCGCGTGTACTGCTCGTGTCCGGGGGTATCCGCGATGATGAACTTTCGCTTGTCCGTAGAGAAGTAGCGGTAGGCAACATCAATAGTAATACCCTGTTCGCGCTCAGACTGCAGGCCATCAACAAGTAAAGCCAGGTCAACTTTCTCGCCTGTAGTCCCCATTTTCTTGCTATCTTTGGTCACTGCAGCAAGTTGATCTTCATAAATCATTTTTGAATCGTGCAGCAGACGGCCGATTAGGGTACTTTTTCCATCGTCAACACTACCGCAGGTCAAAAAGCGGAGTAGATCTTTCTTTTCATGTTGTTCCAGATAAGCCAGAACGTCTTCTTTTAATAAACTGTTTTCGCTATTCATACTATGCG
Organism: Salinimonas iocasae; assembly: GCF_006228385.1. GTDB lineage: Bacteria > Pseudomonadota > Gammaproteobacteria > Enterobacterales > Alteromonadaceae > Alteromonas > Alteromonas iocasae. The sequence continues at coordinate 2,666,921 of NZ_CP039852.1, read as the reverse complement.
CTCACAAGAAAATAAGGGTTCAACACGGACTCTTTCTGATTATAAGAAAGGTCTTCTGCATTGGCATTGAGAGGGTCTGCCGGGTCAAGTACAGTAACGGACGCGCCCGCCGCTGTGGCAACCGCATGGGCTGCACCGGTATCCCATTCTGAGGTTGGGCCAAGGCGAGGGTAGAGGTGCGCTTCACCGGTCGCTACCAGACAAAGTTTCAGCGAACTGCCCATTGCTACCAGTTCTGTCTCGCCATCTAGCTGCTCAAGCAGATTTTTAATTTCGGGGCTTTGATGAGAGCGGCTGCCTACCACTTTCCAGGTTTCGCCGTCAGTGTGCTTTTTGGCTGAAATCGGGGTGAAATCACCACCTTTTTGTTGCCATGCACCTTTACCCACCAGACCGACATACGCGGTATCCTTAGCAGGTGCGTAAACGACACCCATCGTTGGTTTACCATTGTCAATCAAGGCAATGTTCACTGTGAACTCACCATTTTTCTTGATGAATTCTTTTGTTCCATCAAGAGGGTCGACTAACCAATACTGTTGCCATGTTTTGCGCTCTTCCCAGGAAATATCCGCAGACTCTTCGGATAACACAGGTAAGTCTGAGATAGATTCAAGTTCTGAGACAATCACATTATGTGCAGCTAAATCTGCTTCTGTTAGCGGACTCGTGTCCTGCTTCTCATAAATTGCGAAATCTTTTTCGTAAATCGCCATGATCTTATCGCCCGCAAGCCTGGCGATTCGCAGAACCTGTTCTGCTAATGGATCAGGTAATGCCATTATTAAATCAATCCTTTTTCGTTCAGCAGGTTGAATAAGCGTTCGGCAGTAGCCTCCGCAGATTCATCCTTGTATTCCAGGTGTACTTCAGGGTTAACCGGTGCCTCATATGTTGAGTCTATACCGGTGAAGTCCTTGATTTCTCCGTTACGCGCCTTTTTATAAAGCCCTTTCGGATCGCGCTGCTCGCAAACAGCCAGCGGTACATCAACATAAACTTCGACGAATTCTTTTTCCTGCAGCAAGTTGCGGCAAAAGTCGCGGTCAGTTTGAAAGGGTGAAATAAAGGCGGTGAGTACGATAGTACCCGAGTCAACAAACAGCTTAGCGACTTCGCTGATACGACGGATATTTTCTACCCGGTCTTTGTCAGAAAAGCCAAGGTCGCCGCACAAGCCATGACGAACATTGTCGCCATCAAGCAAATACGTCAGTTTGCCATCTTCGAAAAGTTTCTTCTCAAGCAGGTTAGCCAGCGTCGATTTACCCGAGCCACTTAATCCTGTCAGCCAGATAACACGGGGCTTTTGACCAAGCTTGTCTGAACGGGTTTGCTTATTAACCTCGTGTTTATGCCAGACGATATTGGTGGCCATATCAGAAGTATCCTTCCATTTTCTTCTTCTCCATTGAGCCAGCACTGTCGTGGTCAATAACGCGGCCCTGACGTTCTGACGTTTTAGTCAGCAACATTTCCTGAATAACTTCAGGTAACGTATCAGCTTCTGACTCGACTGCGCCGGTCAGTGGGTAACAGCCCAGTGTCCGGAAGCGTACTGAACGCATTTCAGGAGTTTCGCCTTCTTCAAGAGGCATTCTGTCGTCATCAACCATTATAAGTACGCCGTCGCGCTCAACGACCGGGCGAGGCTTAGCCAGATAAAGCGAAGGAATGTCGATATTTTCAAGGTAGATGTATTGCCAGATATCCAGTTCAGTCCAGTTAGACATCGGGAATACACGAATACTTTCGCCTTTATTGACCTGAGAGTTATAAATGTTCCACAGCTCAGGACGCTGATTTTTTGGATCCCAGCGGTGATTGCTGTCACGGAAAGAATATACACGTTCTTTAGCACGTGATTTCTCTTCATCGCGACGGGCACCACCAAAGGCAGCATCAAACTGATACTTGTTAAGCGCCTGCTTAAGTGCCTGAGTCTTCATAATGTCAGTATGCTTGGCACTACCGTGGCTGAATGGGCCAACGCCATGCTCAACACCTTCCTGATTAATATGGACCAGAAGGTCAAAGCCATATTTCTCAGCCTGACGGTCACGAAACTCAATCATTTCCTGGAACTTCCACGTGGTGTCGACGTGAAGCAGTGGAAAAGGAATTTTACCAGGGGCAAACGCTTTACGCGCAAGGTGGAGTAATACCGAGGAATCCTTTCCTACAGAATATAGCATGACCGGGTTATCAAATTCGGCGGCTACTTCGCGAAAAATGTGGATGCTCTCGGCTTCGAGCTGCTTTAGATGGGTAATAGACGGTATTTCTGCTGTCATTTTTCGAGTCCGATTGTCGAGTGATATATGAAACGATTATATGTATAGAACCCTAACATATTTAGATCAAATTGTTGTATGCCATTTCGCTATACGAAATAGCACTTTTATACCTGTTACGAAAAACTAACGAAAAAGTTTTAGGTTGAGAGGACAACCTACTTATTTACTCAAGTATAGAATATATCTATGCAAGCAATTAGCCATGTGTGGAACAGACATAAAAAAACCACCGCGTAGCGGTGGCTCTTGTTAATAGGGCGCTTGCTTAACCGTGTTCTTTAAGCTGCTGCTGGAACCTGTCGAAGGTATCTTCAACCCCGTCTCTGGGTGTACCTGATTTAGACAGAATCATAATCGTCAGGCTGGAAAGAATAAAACCGGGAACGATTTCATACATCCATTCGGACAAACGCTGTCCCTGAATTTCTACGGGGAAGTATATCCAGAACAGCACTGTAATGGCGCCTACAACCATCCCGCCCAACGCTGCTCTGCGTGTCATACTACGCTTGAACAGACTGAACAGGACCAGTGGACCAAATGCTGCCCCGAAGCCCGCCCAGGCATTACTGACCAGTGTGAGAATCGTGCTATCTCTGTCATAAGCCAGGTAAATCGCTACAGCGGCCACCACCACAACGGAAATACGACCCGCGATAACCAGTTCCTTATCGGAAGCATCGCGACGTAAAAACGCTTTGTAAAAATCTTCAGTCAGCGAGCTGGAAGTAACCAGTAGTTGAGATGAAATCGTACTCATAATGGCGGCCAGAATCGCTGCCAGCAGGAATCCACCGATGAGGGGGTGAAACAGAATTTGAGAAAGATAGATAAATACCGTTTCAGGATCGATTGTGTTGCCATTTCCCGTCACATAAGCCAGACCAAACAAGCCTGTCATCAGTGCGCCGATAATGGATACGATCATCCAGCTCATACCAATATTTCTTGCTGCAGGAACATCCTTAACCGAACGGATAGCCATGAATCGTACGATGATGTGTGGTTGTCCGAAGTAACCCAGCCCCCAGGAGGCGAGGGAAATCATGCCGATAACAGATATCGCAGTACCGGTTTCCGCATTCATGAAAGGATCAAACAGGGCCGGGTCGATACTCTTCAGCGAGTCTACCGAGGCTCCCAATCCGCCTAGTTCCATTACAACAACAATAGGGACCATGACCAGCGAGATAAACATGATACACCCCTGCACGAAGTCGGTCATGCTCACAGCCATAAAGCCACCGATAAGGGTATACGTAACAACGACCCCCGCGGTAACGTACAGCCCCATTTCGTAACTTAAGTTAAATGAGCTTTCAAACAGTTTTCCCCCTGCAACCACGCCTGATGACGTGTACAGAGTGAAAAAGATAACGATAACCACCGACGCAATGATACGCAGTATGCGGGTATTGTCGGCGAAACGGTTTTCAAAGTAGTCCGGAAGTGTGATGGAGTTTTTAGCCACTTCGGTAAATACCCGAAGCCGTGGTGCCACAAGAATATAATTGGCGAACGCGCCAATAACCAGACCGATTGCAATCCAGCCTGCAGAAATACCCTGCACATACATTGCGCCGGGTAATCCCATCAACATCCAGCCACTCATATCGGATGCGCCAGCAGAAAGTGCGGTTACCGCCGGGCCTAACTGCCTGCCACCCAGCATATATCCTTCGACGTCAGTGTTGGTTTGACGGTACGCAAAAAGCCCAATCCCCAACATCACAACGAAGTATAAACCTAGAGAAATTATTGTACCTGTTGCCATATTTTCTTCCTTTTTTCTGGCATGCTAACAGGAACTTACGTAACACTCTACGAATCAGGGCAAAATTCGTTGTAACTTTTCAATAACGCGGAATTCGCGATATTGAAAAGGTATTGCTACGTGATTTACCTAATGCTCTAGGCTGAGAACACCATGTTTTCTTTTAGTTTTTGCGTTAGCGGCTCAAGGTTTGCGCGTTTATCTCCTACAACAAGAATCCGGGCTTTTTGCTGATAAAAGCTTTTTCCCTGGTAGATCTTATTCTCAAATTTTTCGGGAACTTGCTGGTCGCTTCCCGGCGATACAACAAACACGGAAACCAGACCTGTCGGCGTATCCAGGATAAGGTGTAAGCTTCGGGTCAGTTGCAAGTGGCAAAAATTAGCAACTTTTATGTCACCTACCGGCTGTTTCATGGTGCCACCAAAACTCGCAAGCTTTGCGTTCACCTGCTCCATGTTTTCCTGATAGCCGGCACGTGGAATCTCTTTAGAAAGATGTGTGACATGCGCTAACGCGTGATCATGTAATTGAGTAGGCGGCCTCATAAACCACATCGTGGCGCTGATTCCGGTTACTAACGCGACCGAGGCTGCCAGTCCAACATACCAACGCTGTTTTCTTTTGTGCTGCAGATAATGATCGGTACTTTGCTGCCAGATAAGTTTGTGAGCAAGCTCATCGGGGACTGGAACGTTAACGGCGCTTTTTAGTTGCTCATTCATCTGACGCGTTTGTTGCAGAAACAAGCGTTTTTTTGGATCTTTAGCTGCAGCATCAAGAATTTCCTGATCGAGCGTATCGGGGTCTTCATAGACACGTCGTCTGAATGTCAAATCATCCATTATGTCTGCCTTTTTCACTGGTTTGCTTACTCAGTAATTCTTTTAACTGACTACGGGCACGGAACAACCGTGTCATCACCGTATTTTTATTAAGATTAAGCTGTGCTGCAATTTCTTCGCCGCTATAGCCAAACAACAACTGCAGGATAAGGGGCTCCCGATAAGACTCCGAAAGCATACAAAGCAATCGCTGCATATCGGCTTCCTGAAGCGACGTCTCGGTGAAAATCACCTCATCGGCCACCGGATTAGCGTCAATATCAACAGTATCAAATTGCTTTTTTTCAAAACGACGGGCATTTTCCCGGCGCACAATGGTGATCAGCCAGGCTTTTGCTGCCTTCTCGTCTTTTAATGCATCTAATGAACGCCAGGCCCGAAGAAACGTTTCCTGAACCACGTCCTCGGCAATACTTTTATCCTGAATAAGGTAAAAAGCATAACGGAAGATATCGGCGTGAAACGCATGCACCAGCGCCTCATAGCGTTGTTGTTTTTCTTTCATGTCAGATGAGACCCGACGGCGCTCATAAAAATTTCGCATCATTGCTAATTTGTATCGGATGGCAAGGGAGAATTGCTGTAACACTTTGCATTATGGCAACCATGTAGCAGGCAGGCATACAAATAATTGCAATTATCGACAAATATAAAAAAAGCCGGATAGCTTACCATCAGCTATCCGGCTTTCCATTTCATGCTAGTCAGGCACTATTGGTTGGCTTTGGTGTCTTTAATCCAGGTATTAATTTTTTCTTCCAATACCGAAAGTGGAACAGGGCCGTCTTTCAGTACTTCATCATGGAAGCCTGCAAACGTAAACTTATCGCCCAACTCTTGTTGTGCTTTGTCACGTAACTCCATAATCTTAAGCTTACCAATCATATAGGCAGTAGCCTGACCCGGCAGCGCAATGTAGCGCTCAATCGCTTTCACAGAGTCATTTTCGGGGTTTGGCGTATTCTTTTTAAGATATTCAATGGCTTCTTCGCGGGACCATTCTTTATCATGAATACCAGTGTCTACGACCAGACGGCAGGCGCGCCATAATTCCATCGCCAGGCGGCCAAAGTCGGAATACGGGTCTTTATAAAAGCCCATATCTTTTGCCAGTTCTTCGCTGTATAAGCCCCAGCCTTCGGTGTACGCTGTTGCACTCAGGAACTTCTGGAACATTGGTACGCCTTCCAGCTCCTGTGCAATAGCACGCTGCATATGGTGGCCCGGAATTCCCTCGTGATAAGCCAGCGCTTCCATTTGATAAGTAGGCATATCTTTCATGTCATAAAGGTTGGCGTAGTACGTACCCGGGCGGCTACCATCCTGAGACGGACTTTGATAAAACGCTTTACCGGCAGATTGCTCGCGGAATTCTTCTACCCGCTTTACAATCATATCGGCTTTCGGCATCAGGCCAAAGTATTCAGGCAATGCATCACGCATTTCATCGATATGAGCTTTCGCCTCTTTGAGGTAGCGGTCGCGGCCTTCCTGCGTATTTTCGTAATAAAACTGCTCATCATTACGCATAAAAGTGAAGAATTCCTGTAAGGAGCCATCAAACTCGACTTCCTTCATGATTTCCTTCATTTGATTGTGGATACGCTTTACATTATCCAGACCAATCTGATGGATCTCATCGGCACTTAAATCGGTTGTCGTGTAATGTGAAAGGCGGTTTTTATACCACTTGTCACCATCCGGTAAACGCCATACACCATCACCTTCCGGCGTTTTCTTCTGCTGATTTTCAAAGGCTGCTACCAAATCATTGTAAGCAGGTTTTACTGAGGTAAGCAGAGCGGCTTTAGCTTCTTCGCGTAAGTTTTGTTTCTCAGTATCTTTGATATCCAGCGCATCAATTTTGTTATTAATGTCTTCCCAAATAGTCGACGGTTTGTCGCTATCATCAAACGGGGCGCCAGTAGTCACGTTTTTAGCTGCCTGAATCATTTGATCGTATGACCAGTCTGGAGGAAATACGCCAGCTTCTTCGCGCAAATTCATTTGATCAATTACCTGGCTAAACAGATCATCTACTTTATCCAGACGACTGATATATGCTTGTGCGTCTGATTTATCCGCTACGCGATGAATGTTGATCAGAAAGCTGGGCACCATCGTGTGCGGGCCACGGAATTGGTTTACGACATAAGAATGATGACGGAATTCGTCGTTTTTCAGGTTAAGTTCCAACTGATAGCGGTATAGCTGTACACTAAGTTTTTCTTTATCAGATAATGCTTCAGTATCGAAATTCTCTAGCTCTTCAAGACGATTTTTCGCTATTGCCACCGCTTCATCGTTAGCCTCTTCACTGAAATCGTCCCACTCGCCGTAATCCCATTTGTAGCCAAGGTAGCTTTGATAAAGCGGGGAGCGCTTCAGATCTTCTTCAAAAGTGCGCTCGAAAAATGCATTCAGACGCTCTGACTCGCTTTGAGTATTCTGGGCGGACTGTTCGCTGGTCGTTTCTGCTTTAGCAGTGGTTTGCTGCGTGTTTTCCTCTGCCGGCGAGCACGCCATTATCGTACTCACTGCAAATGCAATAGCACCCAGTTTAAACTGTGTTTTCATGTAGTATCCCTCATATGTTGTTTATTTTATTATTTAGTTATTGCAGGCTTTCTCGCGTAAAGATCAGGTAATCCCCGCGAATTAGTATTGTATTGCGTTGACCAGTTTTCCCTGACCTGCTTTAGGGTTGCAAGCATTGACTGGTTGTCCCACTCAGTATGCCCATTGCCGTATGCAGATTCCAGCATCTGATCGACGAATGGTTGTAATGGTGCAGTCAACGCATTGTCAGCAGCGCGCGAAGGAGGCATCCCCTCAAAAAGATGTGTCATCCACTGTCGTAACCCCGACTGAGTTGCAACGATATCTTTTTCAGATACTGCCTGTCTGAGCGCTTTGAACGCAATTTTTTCTGCTTGTGGTTCCGGTAGCCTGCGCGGTGCTTTGTTATGTTCAAAATGATGAAGTTTGCGGCGATAGTGCGTTACAACAATAACCAGTACTGCCAGAAGAAATATACAAAAACCGCCCAAAAACCAGGTCAGTAACGTCATTTTCTGTGAAGTTTCACCTGTAGCGCTATCAACCGTATTCTGAGGGGACGTCGTATCGCTCACAGGCTGCTCTGGCGCCACAGTGGGGTTATTGGCGCGAGGGCTATTACTGGCAGGCTCTACCATAATAGAGCGGGCCGGAATTGTGGCGTAAGCTATTTCCTGCGTTTTAAGATTGAACCAGGGAACCGTAACTTCGGGCAATACAATCTTACCCGGTGAAGTCGGTATCACTGCCATCGATTCGACCCGCTGTGCGATTAGCTGGTTATCACGGTCAACGGTCGCTGAGCGAGACTGGTCAGGATAAGTTTTGAACCCCGGCGGGTACCGGACGTCCAACTCGGGTAACTGCTCTTCTACAACGCCGGTAGCGGTTAGGGTAAGTGTACGGGTGATGGGCTCTCCCACCACAAACTCGCTGTTTTGCGGCCATTCCTCATGCAATTCCACACGTTCGCTGGGGAGCCAGTCGCCGGATACATTATCAGGTTTTGCTTTTACATTTACTGAAATGTCAGCGCCGAGCCGGTTAATGGTCTGTGTCCGGTTAAAAAAGCCGAACCGTTGATTTGTGTCCGGGGCCAGCACCTCGCCGGTAAAAACGGGGCCACGAATTGTCAGCTCGCCCGAGCGCTGAGGAATGATGGCATACTTGCGCTCAATAATCTGATAGCGCCGGCCGTTAACCAAGTCCACAGAACGCTCATCTTCACCAAGCTGGCGAACAATTCCTTTTTTCAGCTCAGGCGGCGTCAGACTGCCGCGCTCAATATCAGTAGACAGAAATAATTTTAGCGTATAAAGAATTTGCTGATTTACATAGCCCGATGCATTGTCTACTTCGGTGGTCAGGTAATAGTCGCGCGCAGGTTGCGAGCCGTCAGAGGCATCCGGAACTGCAACAACTTCCACGGTGATTGGCTGTGTCTGTTTGCCCTCTATGTTGAAAGAGGGAATAGTAAATGTGCCTTCTTTGCGTGGAAACAGGGGGGTGGTCCAGGATGTCGACTGGCTGCGTTTTCCCTGTATCAGACTCGTCCGGTTGCTCGCAGAGGTTCTTCCTACTACGAAGTCATCAAGCAACGCAGAGCTGTCAAATGCATCGCGACGGGGATCACCATACGCGGTGACTGTTAATCTGATAGCTTCATCCACCATCACCTGAGTTTTGTCTACTTCAGCCTCGACCCTGGACGTATCTGCATAAGCTATCGCTGATAAGAAAAGACCCAATATTGCAAAAAAACTCACTCTCATTACCAGTCACTCCGATCTCTGGGGGGGCGGCGCTGTTGACGTCGTTGTGCTTCAAGCTGCATTTTTCGTTTTAGTAAATAGGCAGGATCGTCGGGGATACGCCGTTTAAGATTCTCGAGCCGCTCCATATTTTCTTTCTCTGCTTCTGTCAGCTCAGCAGGACCGGCCGCCTGAGCCTGCTTTTCGTTCTGAGGTGGTTGTTCACTTTCAGACTGTTGTTGTGTTTGCTGGTCAGCATCCTTTTGCTTCTGGCTGTTATTATCCTGCTGGTTTTCACCGGTTTCCTGACTTTGATTATTTTTGCTTTGTTGTTCAGAAGATTGCGCCTGACTTGCATTATTTTCAGTATCTGACTGTTGCTGGGGATTGTTTTGTTCAGATGCTCCGGCTTCATCGTTTTGCTCGCCACTTTGCTCAGACTTGTCCTGTTCTGACTGCGATTGATCAGACCCCTGCGACGACTGGTTTTTATCTTTGTTGTCGTTATTATTTTGCTGTTGCTGTTGCTGTTGCTGTTGCTGTTGCTGTTGCTGTTGCTGCTTCAGCATCTCTTCGACAAGGGCCTTATTTTCCTCTGCCTCAATATAATCCGGATCTGAAGCCAGCGCTTCGTTGTACGCCTCAATGGCTGCTTGATATTGCCCCAGATGGGCAAGCGAATTGCCACGGTTATAATGCCCCTCGGCGGTTTTTACCTGACTAAACTGGTGGGCCGCTTTTTCATAATTGCCGGCTTTGTACTCAGCCGCTCCTTTAAGCGCAGGCGATTCAAATATGTCAGCTGCTTCGGAAAAAGCTTCTTGTCGATAAAGTAAATCGCCTTGCTCATCAGCATTATTGAATGCTTGTTGCCACCATGACAGTGACGGTTCTTCATTCTGTTGCGCAGCAGCAGGTTCGGGAAAGCTAATAGTTACCATCAGAAACACAGAGAACAGTACACCCCGGCGAAACATCAGGGCCAGCAGAGGCAAGCAAAGAATGAGTAGATAGGGACCCAATTCCCGCCATTTATCACCACCGGTGCGCATCTCGTTATCCTGCTCATCAGTGCTGCTGGTTTGCACACTCAGCGTATTGGCCAGCGCACTAACATCCTGATCATCCGCGCTGATTGGAACATATCTGCCGCCTGCGGCTCCGGCAATACGGGTGAGGCGATTTTCATTCAGTTTCGGAATGACTATCTGACCGGCGCTATCTTTTAACAATTCGCCGCCAGCCTGGGTGATGGGCGCGCCGTCTTTTGTCCCTACGCCAAGTATATGTACGGTAAAAGAGGTGTCACTGGCGAAAGACTGAAGTTCTGCCATCTGGTCGTTTTCTACCCCGTCAGTAATCCAGAATATGCGTCCTTTTTGATAGCCGGCATTTTCCAGTAATTCTGCTGCAGTCAGAAACCCTGAAAGCGGGTCGCTCCCTTTTACCGGCATAATTTCCGGACTCAGGCTGGGTAACAAACTGGCGAGATTCCGGTAATCAGCAGTAAGTGGGCTAATGGTGTAAGCATCACCGGCATAGGCCACCAGGCCGGTTTCTCCTTCATTAATTAGCTTGACCAGATCAATCGCTTTATATTTGGCGCGGGTGAGTCTGTCAGGCGAGATGTCACTGGCACGCATCGACATCGACATATCAATGACGACGACCTGGCCTGCTTTAAGCTGATAAACAGGTTGCGGCAAACGATCCCACGCAGGCCCGGCCAGCGCAATCGTCGCAAGGATCCAAAGCGCAGCAATGCTATGCGGTAAAAAGTTCGAAGTGTGCCTGTCACGCCCGCTTACCATTTGAGAATAAAGATGCCCGGCGATAATCCCCTGCCAGCCGGACTGCTGTTTACTCAGTCTGCGATACAAGTAAACCAGAATCAGTAGCGGAATAAGTAACAGCAGCCACTGCGGCCGTATAAAATGAAAGTCCTGCCAGGGAAAGCTCATGATGTTCCACCACGGTACTGTTTAATTCGATGTCTAAAAGTAAGCAGAATATTTCCCAGAACCAGCAATATGCTTATGATTAATGCAGCAGCTAACGGATAAAAGTACAGCGCAGATAGTGGACGCATTTTTTGTGTATCCCCTTTGATAGGCTCTAGCTCATCAAGGCGCTTATAAATCTGCTCAAGTTCTGCTGTGTTTCTGGCCCGAAAATATTGTCCGCCAGTTGCAGACGCAATATCACCCAGCATCTCCTCGTCCAATTCCTGCGAAGGGTTGACCTGACGACTACCAAAGAAGTTCTCAATAACCATACTGTCAGCACCAACGCCTATGGTATACACCGTTACATCATTAGCGATAGCAAGTTCTTTTGCCTGTTGGGGCGAGATATTTCCTGCTGTATTCTGACCGTCTGTCAGTAAAATTAGCACTTTATTAGTCTGCTCTTTCTCATCAAGGCGCTTTACCGCCAGACCTATCGCATCACCAATAGCGGTTCGCTCGCCAATCAGTCCGATTACAGCCTCATCCAGTAATTGTTCAACGGTTTGCCGGTCAAAAGTCAGTGGCGCCTGTAGATAAGCAGTGTCAGCAAAAAGTATCAATCCGAGCCGGTCAGACACGCGCCTTTCGATAAAATCACTCAATACAGATTTGATCATGGTCAGCCGGTTAACCTGTTGACCATTAATTTGCATATCACCGACTTTCATACTGCCGGAGAGGTCCACAGCCAACATCATCTCTCTTCCCTCATTGGGGATGCTAACCGGATCGCCCAGCCACTGTGGCCGCGCTGCGGCAAGTACACACAATATCCACATTAGCCAGAATACAAAATGCAGAGGACCCCGGTTTATTAAAGAAGGACCGGATGAGGATACGGTCTGCAGGTGTTGGGGAATCTTAAGCGCAGCTTGTTGTCGTCTGGCCTTAGCTGGCAACAACCGGACAAGCAAAGGAAGCGGCAGGAGAAACAAAACATACCACCACGCAAACTCAAACATGCGAAGCCTCTTGTGATGCGCCTGCAAATTGTCGCTTAAACTGTGCTTTTTTCAGCCAGTCCAAAGATGCCTGCTGACAAGACTTAAACAGCGCCGGATCCGGCTTGGCTGGCTGGTAAAGCATATCCTGTAACTGACTCAGGGAGGATTCCATGGCGCGCTGGTGGCGTGACTTTACTCTGCTGACCATAAACTGCGTCCAGCGCTGGCCATATAACCCGGAAAGCGAGTAAGCAGGGTAGTATGCAAGCGCGGCGCGCTTGAGTACCTGATTCATCTGACCTGGCCATGCGTCATTTTTCTCGCTTATTAGTTTAATTTCAGTGATAGCCTGTCGCTGCGCCAGTGAAAAGCGACGCTGTCTTATCCAGAGATAAACCGCGAGAACTATCAACAAAATAATGACAGCAGCAAGTACCCACCAACCCCAGGCAAGAGGCCAGGGATCTGCGGATACTTTATGAATGTCGTTCAGCTGAGAAAGCAGTGATTCTTGTTCATTCATGTGTCGTTAACCTGCATTGACTAATTGCTGATCCAGGGGCAAGCCCGCGGATATGTGCTGAAGGCTTACGCCGATTTCAGCCAGCCATGAATTGATATTGTCAAAATGTGCACGCTGAGTATTTTGATACTTTTGGGTAAGATGGCGATTGCCTAATTGCCAGGTTTGCCGGCTGGTACCATCAGTAACAATGACCTCACGCTGACCATTAGTCTGCGGAAGTGTAAATTCAAGCGGGTCGGTAACCATCAGCGCTTTTACCTCGCAATGGCGTGAGAGCTGTGCAATGTGTTGCGCTGAGGCGGTATTAAGCTGGTTGAAATCAGAAACTATATACACGAGGCTGCCAGGGCGAGCCAGCCGGCGAGCGCGGGCACACGCATCTTCGAATGCGTTTTCCTGCTGCGATGCATTGGTGAGCGCAGCAGACTGCATTTGGATTAGCTGGTGACAAATTGCCAGTACCGCTTTGCTTCGGGTCATCGGTTTGCATTCATGATGATTTTTCGCGCCGAACAACAATGCACCCACTTTGTCGCCACGCTGAGCAGCTGCCCAGCTAATCAGAGCTGTAAGGTGCGCAGCCTGTACACTTTTCAGCAACAGCTGAGTACCAAATTGCATGGATTCAGATAAGTCACAAAGCACAAAGACCGGTCGCTCGCGCTCTTCACGATAAATTTTTGTATGGGTCTTACCGGTACGGGCAGTAACCCGCCAGTCAATGGCCCTGATATCATCGCCGGCCTGATAATGCCGGGCCTCATCAAACTCCATGCCGCGGCCCTTATACTTACTCAAGTAGGCGCCCGACCCGCCGGCCTGCTTTTTTGCAGCAGGGGCGAGGTTCACCAGTTTATGTAACTGTCGGTATCGCAGTAATTCCTGCGATGTCAGATGAATACCGTCGGACTGAAGCGCCTTAAGCCAGCGTGTTGAGTCATTCATCGCTATCTAAGGTACCGCCACAAGTTGAACGATACGATCCAGCACCTGATTAGTGGTTATGCCCTGAGCCTCGGCCTGATAAGTCAGTATAATACGGTGACGTAAAACGTTGTGAACCACCGCCTGTATATCATCAGGACCAACAAAGTCACGACCGGCAAGCCAGGCGTGGGCGCGCGCGCAACGATCCAGTGCGATAGTTGCACGTGGACTGACGCCAAATTCAATCCAGTTTGCCAGTTCCTCATCAATAGTTGCAGGCTGGCGGGTAGCTATAACCAGTTGTACAAGATAGGTTTCAAGTTCTGGTGCCATGTGAAGGGCGAGCGCTTCGTCACGGGCTTTAAAGATATCTTCCTGAGAAAGTTTACTCGGCAAAGGTGCTGACTGTTTTAACGCTTCTCCGCGCGTGAGCTTGAGGATATCCAGCTCTGTTTCGCCACCGGGATAGTCTATTTCAACGTGCATCAGAAAACGGTCAAGCTGTGCTTCCGGCAAGGGGTATGTTCCCTCCTGCTCCAGTGGATTCTGAGTGGCCATCACTAAAAATAGCGAGGGCAGGGGATACGTTTTACTACCCACCGTAATTTGTCTTTCCGCCATCGCTTCGAGCAACGCTGACTGAACTTTTGCCGGCGCACGGTTGATCTCATCGGCAAGCATGAGGTTATGAAACAGCGGCCCTTGCTGAAAAACAAACTCACCTGTCTCAGGGCGGTATATGTCGGTACCGGTTAAATCAGCCGGAAGCAGATCGGGGGTGAATTGTACGCGATGAAAGTCAGCGTCCATTCCGTTTGCCAGCGCGTTAATTGCCCTGGTCTTGGCCAGTCCCGGCGGCCCTTCGACCAAAAGGTGCCCATCGGCAAGTAGGGCAATAAGGAGACTGCGGGTAAGTTGGTGCTGGCCAATTATCTGAGAGTTCAGATAGGCATGGAGTTGCTGAAACTGCTCTGCTGCCATAATGTAGTTAATCCGTCACTTGTGGCGTATAAATAAATAGTTAGCGAAAATTTACGCTGTGAAACACAGACAATGAATGTCATATATGGTTCAAGAAAGGTTCTTCAAGTCCCTGATGACAAACTACCATAGAATTACACATTTATACTTTGTGAAATCAGCGTGGTACCGAATAACAGATGCCAAGAGAAATTCACTTCATAAAGTGCGTTCGGGCTGGGGCTCTGCTACCTCTGATTGGGGAATTTGCTATTTCGATGATTGTCTGTAAAATCGGAATAATTACAGGTCAGACCACTTAAATGTGGCTAACAAGTCAGGTAAATTATGGCGACTAAACAACAAGTAACAACACGTTCAGGCGATCGCATTGCGATTGTTTCGGGGCTTCGTACTCCGTTTGCGAAGATGGCAACGTATTTTCACGGCGTGCCAGCTGTCGATTTAGGGAAAATGGTAGTAAATGAACTGCTGATAAGAAATGGCGTATCCCCTGAGTTAGTTGATCAGGTCGTGTACGGCCAGGTTGTACAGATGCCCGAAGCTCCTAATATTGCCAGGGAGATTGTGCTTGGTACCGGCATGAATGTGCACACCGATGCTTACAGTGTCTCGCGCGCCTGTGCGACGAGCTTTCAGTCTACCGTCAATATTGCTGAAAGCATGATGGCAGGAAATATACACGTGGGTATTGCTGGTGGCGCAGATTCGACCTCGGTCTCTCCGATTGGAGTATCGAAAAATCTGGCCAGAGCACTTGTCGATATGCAAAAAGCCAAAACGGTTGGTCAGAAAGCGAGTATTTTTAAACGTCTTTCATTCAAAGATTTATTGCCTGTTCCACCTGCCGTTGCTGAGTACTCTACCGGCTTGTCGATGGGGCAGACTGCAGAGCAGATGGCGAAGTCTCATCATATTTCCCGGGAAGAGCAGGATAAGCTTGCACATCGCTCACACACACTCGCCGCTAAGAGTTGGGAAGAGGGTAAGCTGGATGACGAAGTGATGACAGCCTATGCCGAGCCTTACAAAGGAGCGCTCAGCCGTGACAACAATGTGCGCTTTGATTCCAGTCTGGAAGGCTATGCCAAGCCTAAACCGGTGTTTGATAAAAAACATGGTTCAGTGACCGCTGCCAATGCAACGCCTCTGACAGATGGCGCGTCAGCGGTATTGATGATGACTGAGAGTAAAGCCCGCGAACTTGGCTATACCCCACTGGGCTATATCAAAAGTTACGCATTCTCAGCAATCGATGTGTGGGAAGACATGCTAATGGGCCCTTCATATGCAACGCCTATCGCACTGGATCGCGCTGGAATGACGCTCAATGATCTGACGTTGATTGAAATGCATGAAGCATTTGCTGCCCAAACCCTGGCAAATATCAAAATGTTCGCCAGTGATAAATTTGCCCGGGAAAAGCTGGGACGTGACAAAGCCACGGGCGAAATTGATATGGATAAATTCAATGTAATGGGAAGCTCAATTGCTTATGGCCATCCCTTTGCTGCCACCGGCACGCGTATGATTACTCAGATGCTGAACGAGCTCAAGCGCAGAGGTGGCGGTTCAGGTCTGTTAACAGCCTGCGCGGCAGGCGGACTTGGTGCAGCAATGATTGTGGAGACAGAATAATGACTGAACAGACAACCACGATGGAAAATGAGAAGCCATCATCTGCAAGCGCTTTTACGCTGACGCGCCAGGATAATGGGGTTGCGATACTCACCATGGATGTCCCGGGTGAGTCGATGAATACCTTAAAGAGCGAGTTTGGCGAACAAATTAATGCCATGCTGGATGAAATCGATGCCGATAAAAGTATTAAAGGCGTAATACTTGCCAGTGGGAAGAAAAAGTCCTTTGTAGCAGGCGCAGATATTTCCATGCTTGCGAAGTGTGAAAGTGCAGCTGATGCGCAAAAACTTGCCACTGACGGACAGGATGTATTTAACCGCATTGAAAAAATGCGAGCGACATTTGTGGCGGCTATTCACGGACCTGCACTGGGAGGCGGACTGGAATTAGCGCTGGCGTGCCATTATCGAATTTGTACCGATGACAATGCGACGCAGGTTGGCTTACCGGAAGTGCAGTTAGGACTATTACCGGGCAGCGGAGGAACGCAGCGATTACCTCGTCTGATCGGCATTCAGCAGGCAATGAAGATGATGCTGACAGGCTCTTCTGCGCGAGCTAAACAAGCCAAAAAATACGGTATTGTTGACGATGTCGTTCCACACAGCGTATTGCTAGATGTAGCAGAGAAATATGCGCTTAAACGCAAGCCGGACCGCGAGAAGCCCCAAAAAGGGATGATGAATAAACTGTTAGAGCAAAACAGTTTTGGGCGTGGAGTAGTCTTTAAGAAAGCAAGAGAGCAAACTCAGGGTAAGACCAAAGGAAATTATCCGGCGCCGATGAAAATTATAGACGTCATCGAGACCGGGATGAATGATGGAATGGCGGCGGGCCTGCGCGCTGAGGCTAAAGCCTTTGGTGAGCTGGTTATGACGCCTGAATCCTATCAACTGCGCCAGATTTTCTTCGCTACCACTGAGATGAAAAAGGAAAACGGCGTCGAAGGGGTTGAGCCGCGCAAAGTGAAGAAAGCGGGTATCCTGGGTGGTGGCCTCATGGGCGGCGGGATTGCGTATGTTACGGCAACCAAAGCGAATGTGCCGGCCCGTATCAAAGATATCAAGCCTGAAGGCATTGCCCATGCGATGAAATACAGCTACGACCTACTGAACAAGAAAGTCAAAAAGCGTTATATGCGTAATTCTGAGATGCAAAAGCAAATGGCTTTGTTGACCGGGACGCTGGACTATAAGGGCTATCGTGAGGCAGATATTGTTATCGAAGCGGTATTTGAAGATCTGGATCTGAAGCAAAAAATGGTTGCTGATATTGAAACACATTGCAATGAAAATACAGTGTTTGCGTCAAACACCTCCTCGATTCCTATCGGCCAGATTGCTGCCAATGCTCAACGACCAGAAAATGTCATTGGTCTGCACTATTTCTCACCCGTAGATAAAATGCCGTTGGCTGAAGTCATTGCGCACGAGAAGACATCAGATGAGACTATCTCTACCACGGTAGCGTTTGCCAGAAAGCAAGGTAAGACGCCCGTTGTGGTTAAAGATGGGGCCGGTTTCTACGTAAACCGGATATTAGCGCCTTATATGAATGAAGCCGCTAATTTATTGCTGGAAGGCGAACCTATTGAGCACATCGATAAATCGCTGGTTAAATTCGGCTTTCCTGTAGGTCCGGTTAAGCTACTTGACGAAGTTGGTATCGATGTAGGAACAAAGATTATACCAATTCTTGTTGATGCGTTCGGTGACAGGTTCACAGCACCTTCAGCATTCGATAAAGTTCTGGATGACGGACGCAAGGGTAAGAAAAACGGTAAAGGCTTTTATCTTTACGATGGCAAAAAACCAGGTAAAGAGGTAGATGAAAGCATTTACAGTCTGCTTAACATAGAGCCATCATCTTCAAAGAGTGAAAAGGAAATTGCTGAGCGGTGCGTGCTAATGATGCTTAATGAAGCAGCCCGCTGCCTTGATGAAGGCGTGATCAGAAGTGCACGTGATGGAGACATCGGTGCCATTTATGGTATCGGCTTCCCACCATTTCTGGGTGGTCCATTCCATTATATGGATTCAATGGGTATTGATAAGGTAGTTGAAAAATTGTCTGATTATGCACAGAAGGTAGACGAGAAGTTTGCGCCCTGTGAGTTACTGACGTCAATGAAAGCGGACGGCAAAACATTCTATTAATGTTGATGAAAACGTTTTAAAAAGCCGGCGTGAGCCGGCTTTTTTCTATCGAAAACAGCATGACATTTTTGCTTGAGAAGGATTAGAGTTCTGATGCAGCCAAGTGTGTCCGTGTAAAAATCGAACAATTCAGACTGGCTTTTTTGGGTGATTTCTGTACAATTCGCTTCCCGCTTAAATACGGGCCTATAATGCACGGGGGTAGATAGTAGTGATATTAGCAATTTGGCCGGTATGGCTTTTCATCGTTTCAGTGATATCTGGTGGGTATTTTTACGTCGAAGCTACAAAAGCAGGTATGAAACGAAAAAACTGGGCGCTAGGTGGTTTGTTATTGGGCCCAATGCTGTTTCCGCTATTTAACATTCATCGGTTTATACTAGTCAAACAGGCGCTGGGCAGAGAGAATATTTGGCTTAATGCGTGAGAGAAGCAGAAGAGGCCGTTGCCTCTTCTGGCTTGAATTTGGTCTTTATTTATCTACACCACAAACAAAGCATTTCCCTGGTTTAGGACGATACAGCTCCGTTGAGTTTTCTGTTTGCTGCTTTTCCAGAGGACGAGCGGTTTCCTGCGTATCTGATGCTACTGGTGCGCTGCTGGATAATACAAGTGCTACGGCGTATGCTTTCAACATTTTCATTCTTCCTTAGATAATTTGAACAAACAAACCGCGTTTTTATTATGTTGCGGCTGTGGAAGAAATATTGCGATTACTATGCCAACTCTAACATTTTCTTTGTAATCAAGGCTTTACAATTTTGCTGGTACTTTTTTGTCAAAAAAATGGCGGTGCTGAAATAGTATTGCCATTTTATCGACTATGTTAGCAAGCTAAGTTCATTGTTTTGAGACGGAAAGTCTTCTACCAGCAATGCTATACGGAACTACACCTTTGGTTGGTTGATGAGCTCATGAAGCTTTTGATTTTCGTTCAGTAATTGCTCGAAACGATCAGCAGGTAGCGGTTTGCTATATAGATAGCCTTGAAGCATCTCACACTCATACTGACGCAGAATAGAGAGCTGATTCTCATGCTCTACACCTTCTGCAACCACCTTTAGACCAAGGTTGTGAGCGATATTAATGATGGATGCTGCCATATGACGATCGACATTACTTTTGGCGATATCGTCAATAAAGGCTTTATCTATCTTTAGGGTGTTTAACGGGAAACGCTTTAGATAAGCCAGCGACGAATAGCCTGTGCCAAAGTCATCCAGTGCCAGGTGGATACCCCGCTCACGTAAACGTTCCATCATCATAAGCCCTTGCTCTGGGTGCTCCATCAACGTACCTTCGGTAAGCTCACATTCAAGGTGGAGTGGGGACAGCCCGACATCGTTTAGGACCTTGATAATTCGCTCATCAAGATCGGGTAATTCAAACTGTTTAGCAGAAATATTAACGGCGACCCGACCAGTGAATATACCCTGATTAACCCAGCGCTTTGTGTCGCTTAGGGCCTTTCGTAAAACCTGGTCCCCAATCTCGATAATCTGCCCAGTCTGCTCTGCCAGCGGAATAAACTGACCAGGGCTAACGATCCCTTTATGCGGGTGTTCAAAGCGCACCAGCGCCTCCATACTCACCAGGCGTCCGGTAAAAATATCAACCTTGGGCTGATAATACACGGTAAACAAATCGTCCTTTATGCCCTGACGAATAAGATTTTCAATTTGCAGCTGCCTGACGGCATTCTGGTTCATTTCACCGCTGAAAAATTTGTAGCTGTTACCGCCATTGTTTTTCGCAAAATACATGGCTGTATCGGCATTTTTCAGCATTTCCTGAGACGTAGTGCCATCCTCAGGGTAGAACGCGATGCCGATACTTGCGCCCAGAACGAACTCCTGCTTATTGATAATAAACGGCCTGGCAAGGCTATCCAAAAGGCCCTGGGCGAAGTGGGTGATAGTGTGAATGTCAGATTTGTCTTCCAGCAGGATACTGAATTCGTCACCACCAAGACGGTAACAGGTTGCCGTCGTACCGGTCATGCGTTGAATGCGTTTAGCAATTTGTTTAATCAGCACATCACCGGTTTGATGCCCTAATGAATCATTAATTTTCTTAAAATTGTCCATGTCCAGGCAGAGTAGGGCATGGGCCTCAGCCCGGCGCACTAAGTTCTGATGACTTGCCTGGAAAAACGACCGGTTAGGTAAGTCGGTGAGCGGGTCTGCATTAGCCAGTTTCAACAGCTCTTTTTCAGTGCTTTTTCGTGATGTAATATCAGAAAATACGCCAACGAAATGACTAATGCGGCCATCTTCATCGTGAACCGCATCAATGTTTAGCTCTATCTCAAATTTTTCGCCGTTGACACGCACGGACTCGACTTCGCCAAACCAGTTACCTTTAGTTTTAAGCGTCTTTTTGATTTCCTCGGTAAATGCTTCGGGGTACTGATGGAAGTACATATACGAAGCCAGCGCCTGGTCGCGGGTTTCCCCCGTATAAGTACAGTAAGCGTTATTAACTGAAATAAATTTGAAGTTAGTATTGGTAATAAATACGCCCTCAGAGATATTCTCAATAGAGCGTTTGAATAGATTTAGCTGCTCTTCGGCTTCTTTAAGGTGGTGGATATTTTTCAGCGTACCCGTCATGCGGACGGGCTGGTTATTATGGTCACGAGTAACGACTTTGCCCCGGTCAAGAATCCATATCCACTGATTACTAAACGTCTTAGCCCGATAGGCCAATTCATAAAAGTCTGTCTTATCTTCAAGGTGGCTTTTTAATGCTTCCTGCACACGCATTAAGTCGTTAGGGTGAATATTGGCATCGTAAGCAGTAGAAGTACGGATATTGTCCTGGGGAAAGTCCAGTGTGCCCCAGGTATTTGAGCGATAGACCTGCCCACGATAAACATCCCAGTCCCACAGTTCATCACCACTGCTCCACAATGTGAGCTTTAAGCGCTCTTCTGATTCGCGGATGGCTTGCTGGTTGTGCTTACGAACTTGATACTGTCTTAGCAAGAATAATAAAAATGTACTTACCACAACAGCATAAAAGACAAGAGCTACCGTATGCAGCCAAGGAGGTCGGCCAACGTGAATTGACTGTTGTGCTGAGCTTGACCAAGTTTTACCCTTTTCTCTGGCCTGAACTTCAAAAACATATGATCCGAATGAAACATTGTTAAACTGTGCTGTACGACTATTTTCTGCACCTATCCAGTTGTCGTCAAAACCGAGTAAGCGATAGCGATACTCAACCAGCGTCGGGTTTGCAGGGTTAACCAGCTCGAAATTAATTGTAAAACGAGATTCGTCATAGGCAAGCTCTACGACATTCTGACTGCCAAGCCTTGCATAATCACCGTCAGACAAATTATCACCGAATGCGCGTACAACGGTAACTTGTGGTGCTTTTGTTATAATCGGAGCTTCAGACTTTCCGGTGAGCTCCTCGGGTTTAATTATGTTAAACCCTTTTGTTCCACCAAAGATAAGTTCACCAGAGGTTGTTTGCAGTACGGAATTTTCATTGAAATCATTATAATTGAGCTCTTCCAGATATAGCGTATTTTTTTTCTCTAATGTTAGTAAGTCTAATTGATAAATAGTGTTATTAGTAGTAATCCAAACAGTGCTATCCACACCTTGAGCCGATAGCACGGTACCCTCAGCCTGGCCCATCTGCGATTGACGTTTAATTTCAAAGCTTTTTTGATTTAGTTGAAAAACAGCATTATTTGTATTTAAGAGCCAAAACGAATTTCTCCACTCATATACAAAAAAAACTCTACCACTGGCACTAGGTAAGGTAATTTGCTTAATTACTTTTTTCCGTTTCGGCTCATAAATAATTATATTGTCGGTAGAGTTAAGCCATACTCTACCTTTTGAATCTATGTGTAACAGCGAGCTTTGGCTAGTAGAAATGTCCACATGATGGATTTCCATTAGGTCGGCCACATCAACATTGTCACTTCTATCTTTTAGCAACTTACTTTGGACGGCAATTAGTTGCACGTTCTTATCAGCAGGAGAAAACCAAACTTGACCCTCTTGATAAAGAATTGTGTCAATTAACTGATTTGGTAAGAAATTCGCAATTTCAATCAATTGGTCATTGGTAGGCTTGTATACCGAAACACCGCTGGAATTTGCAATCCAAAATAGCCCATTATCATCAATAACTAAGTCCCAGAACGTTCTGCCTGTATTTTCCAGAAAATAACTTATGTCACCAGTTTCTTTATCAAATCTACCCAACCCCTCACTTTGTGTTACAAACCAGATCTTTCCTTCCGCATCCTCATCCAGTGCCCAGATAGCATTACCTTCCGTTTTTTCCTGAAATGCTTTCTCGTTAGAAAATAAACGGCTATTATCAAGCTGTGGGTTATATGTGAACAGACCGTGATAAGAACCCATCCATATTTTCCCTGTGGTGTCCTGCAGACCACTGAAAATATAGCGTTGCGTCAACCCGGTTAGTTCTGCATTCTGCGGTCCTATAGATACAAACTGCTCTTGAGTAGGCGAGTAAATTGACAAATTATTATCGGTTCCAAGCCAAATATCTTCATCAACCTCCAAAATACTAAAGATATTATCCGACCCCATAAGCGGATGAGTTAAAACCGTAAGTTGCTTTTTAGTATTTCCCGAGCCGGCAATTTGATATACACCATGATTAGTTGCTATCCAGTAATCTCCCTGAATAACAGCAATATCTCTTATTCGTTGAGCACTTATATTAAAAGAATATGGATTCGCGTCAGTGGCTGAGAATAATTCTTTTTGAGTTTTGTCATATATGAACAAACCGTTGCTGTATGTACCGATCAATAGCTTAGAAGCTTCATCGTGAATTGTGACAACGCGCGAGTCAAATTGCAGTCCGGAATCATAGGGTTTAATGATTTCGCTTTGATTATCATAGAGGTAAATACGAGCTCCGGCTGCAACCAGTAAATCGCCTTCGCTACTTGAACCAATAAATGAAATATTATTTGATTTTAATGAGGAGTTAGATTGATTAAATACTTTAAAATCATCGCTCTCTGGTTGATATCGCGCTAATCCATCTAGCGTTCCAATCCATAGTACACCTTCAGCAGTAACAAAAAGCGATCTTACTACGCCTGAGGGTAAGGATGCGGCATTAGAACTATCAGGCAAGTACTGCTTGAACTCATAGCCGGAATAACGGTTGAGCCCGCCGAGAGTGGCTATCCAAATATACCCATCCGGTCCTTCAACGATATCCAGGATCGTGGTATCAGAAAGACCATCCCGAAGTGTTAGTTCTTCGAAATAGATGTCTGTAACAGAGACAGCATGCGCGGATGACGTAAAAAGAGGTCCGCAGCATACCAATAAGAATATTGTACATAAGCGAGCAATGGTTGAGCGCACCAATACACCTTTGAATGGCTTTATAAGCCTTATCGTTATTAGTTTAATTGTTTTATCGGCAATATTCGTTCAAACCGAACTACCAATATGCCCAAATCACTCTTTCTCTACAACTTTTTTTTGCCAGACTAGCGTGGCTTGGTGAATTTTTGCACAAAATTAAGCCTTTGGTATAACAGACAAAGGCTTGAAGGATTACTCATGCATCATAGACTTGAAGGTTGCTATGTCATCCTCTCTCACTCCCGGGGAGGGCGGGTCAGTATCAAAATGGCCATTAGCAAATAAAACCAATTCGCCGTATAGCTGGCGATTTGCAACTCGCTCGGCATAGGCTCTAACGGTATCAAATGTCATATTTTTGACACAGTCGGCTAGCCTTGCATTACGGTTGAACTGGTAATCAGCAGTACCGAGGCTTATCCACAGACGCTGTGACTTCATGGAGAGCGACAAATCATGCTCATGAAGTTGTTTAAGCAGATTCTGCTGAATGGTATGCCAATACGCGCTGTAGAAATCTATCTCGTTTAGTTGATTGAACAAAAACTGGGTGATTTCTTTTAAGATAACCGCAGCCGGATACCGGGGGCTCTGAACATACAATGCCATGCCGGGGTGCTGGTTATGCGGTACATAACCTGTGCCTACCACGTAACCCAATTGTTTTTGAGTTCGAAGAACATTGAAAAATGGGCCGGCCAGCATCTGTTCAAGCACCATGCAAAAAACGGTATCTTCGATGGAGGCACTAGGTGCCTGTAAATAAAGGACAACCGCTGCATCATCATGCTCACTGGGTACATTATGTAACAACGTTTTGCCGGCAGGCAGCCGTGATACCGAGCGCGCCAGTGGCGCACCGGATGCACCAGGCGTCAATTTTTTGACATTGCTGCAGAAAAGTTTGGCTTCGTCCCCAGACCAGTTGCCATGCATGAACGTTTCAAGGTAATAATGGCTAAGAGCAGACTGTGCTGTGCTTATCATTTCGTCGTAACTACACCCATTGACGGCATCCAAAAGATCAACCGGTGCCTGAGTATTGCGCTGTATCAACACACTTAATCTTGAGAACAACCGGTTAGTTGGCTTGTTCATTAACGAGTTTTGCAGATTTTGAATTTGCATCGATTTGCGTAAGGCAAACTGCTCACGATCTGGTGTGGTCGTACTAATGGCAGAAATGAGCTGCTTAGCAAGCAGAACCTGCTGGTTGGTAAAACCTCTGGTATGCAGACTGAACCCTGCCTGATGGCCATATAAGCGATAGTGAAGACCCGCAATCTCAGCGCGATAGTAACGCGACTGCAGCGCATCATTCAGGCACGCCAGCCAAATACGTTTGGCAGCTGTCGCTTTGACATCTGTACAAAAGGCCTCGGTGTCAAAAGACAGGTAAATATCGCCTTTAGGGCTATGAAACTGATGATCCTGTCCAAACCAGCTTCGATAGCCATGTTCCTGATGTATTAACGCAGGTTTTGCGTAGCCCGGCTCAGGCAGGCACAAGGCGTATTCTTTACCTAAATACGGGTTCGGTGGTGGTAGCGTCATTTGCTCATGACAACCTTCATCATTCAGCGATTTTATTAATGATTCGGGCAGGGGGGCAGTTGCATATTTTGCATCGTAATAACGACACAACTTGTCAGTTTTAATACCCGGCGCAATCAGCTTAACTCTGATTCTGCTGGCGTCGAAGTATTGTAACGCTTCCTCTAAACACGCTTTGTCGTAGGTCTCTATCGGAGTTCTGAACAGAGGGATCTCTTCAAAGGAATACAAAAATAAGTGGTGCGAATATTCACAGGCAACCGGCATCAGTTTGGGCGCATCCTCATACTGATAAGCCAGAGCGAACAACTGCATCTTTTCTTCGTAACGCCATTGCTCGTTGATTCCTTTTTTAATTAATGCCAGAAAACTGAATAAAGCTTTAAGAATCTTCTCACGCTTTTCCAGCCCTTCCGGAGTTAACTGAAAACTGACATTAAAATCTTTGAAATCATCCCCTTCGATACCACTACCAGCGATAAGGTTAGTCACCCAATTCTGTTGCTTCAGGTAATTAAGCAATGAACCCTCACCCTCATCGCCCAATAAATGGCTGATATAATCTAACGGTTTGACCTGATAGTTATTGTGTAAGCCGGGCAGGGGAAAGGTTACTATCATTCTGCGCGCTGCCTGCAGTGGCTCTATATTTATCTGTGTACCCATCTGTTCAGGACGATATAGATCAGGCCAGTCTGCCGGCGCAGGATTACCTTGACTGATAATCCCGAACTGCTCTTCCAGCATTTCAGTTAGCGTATCTTCAGGGATTGAGGAAAATATGCACATTGCCATGTTAGTGGCAGAGTAAAATCGCTGATGATGCGTAATAAGCGCGCTTTGTAAATGCTCAATGCCCTCACGGCGGAAGATTTGTGCATTACCTACCGAAAACTTACTGAAAGGATGATCCGGATTACAGGTTTCTTTATGTATCTGATAAAGCCGGCGTAAATCATCTTTACGTTTAAACTGAAATTCCGCTTCAATAGCCTCGACTTCTTTATCAAGCGCTTCAGGCTGAAGTAGCGGATGTGCCATCATGTCACAGAACGCGGGCAGCATTGCAGGAAGCGCATCTTCGTGGCAGTGGAAGTGATAGTTAGCATACTCAGTGCCTGTCCAGGCGTTGATTGCACCGCCGCAACGTTCAGCCAGATCATTTATTTCGTTTGCTTTGGGAAGGTGCCGGCTACCGAGAAAAAGCGCATGTTCCAGTAAATGAGCCAGCCCCTGGTAGTCCTCAGGATCATAGAAGTGGCCAGCCTTTACCGATAACGACACGTACGCCGCCTCGCCCTCCGGAGGTTGACACAGCATCACGCGCATGCCGTTTTTCAGCGTTATGAATTTTGATTGTGCTAAATTTAATGTTGTCAAAATGCTCTCAGGTCAAAAGGATTAGCTACACGTTTAAAACCGTATTTCAGCCTAGTGAACAGCACAATCAGATAAGGCAAAAAATGTGAACGAACAACACCATGTTTGTTTTTAAACGCTAGGCGTGTAAACACAGTTCTGATATTGTTACGTAGCAGTAATCCATAGTATTAATAATTGTTATGCCACGTCAAAGCAGCGACTCTACCTTGCTATTCATAATGCGTCATGGCGAAGCCGAGCCCGCTCGTCGTGATGACCGCCAGCGGCAGCTTACTGACAATGGCCGGTTGCAGTCATTGGCTACGTCTGAATGGCTGGAAAAGTACAGTCAGCATCAAACAATTGATATGGCTCTTGTTTCCCCTTACCGCCGCACGAAGCAAACATTCGAAATGATGCAGCAGCACCACCGTTTTCTGAATAATCAGATTTGCAATGATATCGTGCCGGACGGGGATATTCATCTGACACATGATTACATTGATGCGTTGCTTCAACAATCCCGATCACGACTTAAACCTTTGCGCTCGATACTCCTGGTTAGCCATATGCCTTTTGTCAGCTATCTGTTAGACGAGATCTGTCAGATACAGCGTATGCCATTGTTCGCTACCGCGTCAGTTGCTGTCGTAAACTATTCTGGCATTGGCCACCGCGGTGAGCTGTTGGAACATTATCAGGGGCGTTAAGTTCCGTTTTCAATAAGATAGCCGGCAGCATTGCTCAAATTTTTGTCATATTTTTGACGATTGCTCTTCAGAACTTCCGATCCCGACCGATATAAGATCTAGTGAAAAGCTGCTGCGCAAAGTGCGCCGTGATTAACCGGTAGGTTTTTGTAGGGGACGGACATCATCATGACCACCAAATCGATTCCTGAGCTTCTCAGGCGTTCGCTTGAAAGCCATATGGCCGAGTCGGATTTGCGAGAAGACGAAGAGATGCGCGAGTTACTGAGCAAACTTAACAATTTGTCATCGAAAGTTGCTGCCGCAAAAGCGCAGGTCCTGGCCAGGCGTACTCAGGTTAAAAAGTAACGCTTTATACCATTTTATTGCTTTCTAGTTATCGCTTTCCGGCTCGGCTTGCCGCGTATAAAATTCCGGCATTATTCTTACCGTTTTAATCATGTTCTCGTTGATATCCACAATTTCAATCGGGTAGCCTGCCAACCGAACACTTACCTTATTTTCCGGAATTTCTTCCAAATACTCTAATATAAGTCCGTTTAGTGTTTTAGGGCCTTCCGTCGGCAGCGTCCACTCCATTTCTTTATTCAGGTCCCTGATATTGGCACTGCCGTCGATCAAAACGCTGCCATCTTGTTGGACATTCACCTCTTTACTGTGGTCCGGCACCATGCTGGTTGTAAAGTCACCAATAATTTCTTCCAGTATATCTTCCAGCGTCACCAGGCCCATAATGTCGCCATACTCATCGACGACCAGTGCAATACGCTCTTTTTCAGCCTGGAATTTATACATCAATGTATGCAGTGGAGTAGACTCCGGCGTGTAATAGATCTCGCGCACAGCACGTAGCAGACTTGATTTGGTAAACTGGTCTTTCGACAACAGGCGCAGCGCATCACGCACATGCACAAACCCGACAGCATCATCAATGCTATCCCGATACAACAAGACGCGAGTATGCTGTGAACTTGTCAGCTGTTTCTGAATTTTTTTCCAGTCGTCATTAATATCAATGGCGAAAATCTCGGCCCGCGGCACCATGATGTCTTCTGCTGTCACACTTTCTAGATCGAGAATACTGACCAACATATCCTGGTGTTTCTTGGGGATCATTGCGCCTGCTTCATAGACTACCGTACGTAATTCCTCACGGCTTAGTGAGTCATCACTACCGTTTGTCGGATTTATTCTCAGCAGATGTAGAATGCCGTTTGTAATGCTGTTTATCAAAGCAACAAATGGATACATCAGGGTAAGCAGGGGAAGCAAAATCAGTGAGCTTGGGAACGCTATTTTCTCGGGATACAGCGCTGCCAGTGTTTTTGGGGTAACCTCAGCAAAAATAAGCAGAATCAGCGTCAGACCGAAGGTGGTAGCGAAAAAGCCCCAGTAATCACCAAATAAACGCACACAAATAATGGTTGCAATGGACGAAGCGGCGATATTTACCAGGTTGTTGCCTATCAGGATCAGGCCAATCAACCGGTCAGGGCGCTCAAGTAAACGCTGAACCCGATTAGCGGCGCTGTTGCCTTCTTTTTGCAGGTGCTTCAGCCGATAACGGTTTATCGACATCATGCCTGTTTCTGAACTGGAAAAGTACGCTGAAAATAAGATTAGCACCGCCAGAATAATAAAGAGGGTGCTGGTAGATATGTCGTCCAACTATCGGGTTCCTGTACCTAAAGAGATGTTCAATGTAGTAATTTGACGGGCAGGTTGCAAGGCTAAACCCAAATTAGCAAAAGTGAGCCATTTAAGGGATAGTTACAACAAAAACTCGCGGACAAAGCGACTGCCAAAATACGCGACGCTTAGTAGCAGTACACCAATTACATTTAAAATTATGGCCTGACGGGCTCGCCAGCCTTTTAATTTCTGACCAGCTAATACGATAACATAAAGCACCAGTGCAAACATCGAAAGTACTGTTTTATGAGCGTATTGCTTACTGAACATATCCTCCAGAAATATGAAACCACTCACAAGCGAGATAACAAGCAGCACTGTACCAATCTGCACAAGTTTGAACATCACACTTTCCACCATCATTAACGGCGGCAGTGAGGAATGCAATAAACTGGAGCCTTTTTGCTTAAGCCTGTAGGTAATGTAGGACATTTGCAGTGCGTATAAAAATGCGATGACCAGCGCCCCATAGGCAAATAAGGACAGCGTAATATGGATAACCAGCCCCGGCTGTAACTCAATATGCATGATATGTTCGACAGGGATCAGCAGGGAGGCAGCTACTGTCAGCGCGGCGAAGCAGAATACCACCGGCAGCAGTATCTGATTAGGCAGCACCCTGGTAGAGGCCAGCATTGCGCTGCTTATGAGCCATGAAACCAGTGACAGTACATTGGTGATACTCATATTCTGACCAGGGGCAATCATAATTGCCTGCACCAGAAACACGATATGGGCAAGTGCAGCCAGAACAGCCACCGTTTGGGGCAGAGCAATATTTTCGGAATGCTGATGCTGAACGAATCGGCTGACAAGCATTGCCGCGCTGAAAAAATAAAAAAAGATAGCCGCTATGGCAAAAGGCGTGGTCATTAATATTCCCGTAAATACAGTCTCGAAAGGCTATCATCCATGTGAAGCAAGCCACAGCAATGTTTCAGCCCGCCGCTATTGATACTGTAAGTGACCGATAAATTCAACCATTGCTATTGTTTTTCGCGCAATCAAAGCCATCTATAAGCAAAAGTGTAACAACAATGGTACGTTGTGCGGCCAATTTTCGTTATACTATCGCCTGTTAATTATCATCAATAAAAGACTGCTTTGTATGTTTGAGAATTTATCCGACCGCCTTGGCCAGTCGCTGCGCAATATCAGCGGGCGGGGGCGTCTTACCGAAGACAATATCAAAGAGACACTTCGCGAAGTTCGCATGGCTCTGCTCGAAGCAGATGTCGCACTGCCTGTAGTTAAAGAATTTGTTGCACAGGTGAAAGCGCGGGCCGTGGGCACCGAAGTCTCTAAAAGCCTTAAGCCCGGCCAGGTGTTTATCAAAATCGTTCAGTCTGAGCTTGAAGCGGTTATGGGTGAGGCGAACGAGAAGCTGAATCTGGCCACAAAGCCACCTGCCGTTGTTTTAATGGCGGGCTTGCAGGGTGCCGGTAAAACCACCAGTGTGGGTAAGCTCGCCAAATATCTAACTGAGCGTGAAAAGAAAAAAGTCATGGTGGTGAGTGCAGATATCTACCGCCCCGCTGCGATTAAGCAGCTGGAAACGCTGGCCAATGAGGTCAACGTAGGCTTTCATCCATCTACCGTACTGCAAACGCCCGTAGACATCGTCGAAGGGGCTATAGATAGCGCGCGCAAACAGTTCTACGACGTTCTGTTAGTGGATACCGCCGGACGTCTTCATGTCGACAGTGACATGATGGACGAAATTAAAGCGCTACATGCCGCTGTTGAGCCGGTAGAGACACTCTTTGTTGTTGATGCGATGACAGGTCAGGATGCGGCGAACACAGCGAAGGCGTTTAATGACGCGCTGCCATTGACTGGTGTCATTCTGACGAAAGCCGATGGTGATGCCCGCGGTGGTGCTGCATTGTCAGTACGCCAGATAACCGGTAAGCCTATCAAGTTTCTTGGTATGGGTGAGAAAGTTGATGCGCTTGAACCTTTCCACCCAGAGCGTGTTGCATCTCGCATTCTGGGAATGGGTGATGTTTTAAGCCTTATCGAGGAAGTTGAGCGTAAAGTTGATAAAAACAAAGCGCAGCAACTGGCGAAAAAGGTTCAAAAAGGTAAAGGCTTTGACCTGCAGGACTTTAAAGAGCAGCTCGAGCAAATGAAGAACATGGGCGGAATGATGGGCCTGATGGATAAGCTGCCGGGTATGGGCAATATGTCTGAGAAAATTAAAGACAGCGCCAATGATAAGCAGTTTAATCAGATGGAAGCCATTATCAACTCAATGACGCCGGGTGAGCGGGCTCGTCCTGATATCATCAAGGGGTCACGTAAGCGTCGTATTGCGGCTGGCTCTGGTACACAAATCCAGGATGTAAACCGGTTGCTTAAGCAATTTACGCAGATGCAAAAGATGATGAAAAAAATGTCTGGTGGCGGCATGAAGAAGATGATGCGCCAGATGAAAGGTATGATGCCTCCCGGTGGTGGTGGCATGGGCGGTGGCGGCGGTATGTTTCCACCGCGCTAGCATGCTGTATTGTATAATGAGAGGCCGTCCTGAAAAGGGCGGCCTTTTTGTTTCCGATGCGGAACTTGTATGCAGTATAAGCAGGTATACAGATACAGGCTGGGAAATTTCTGCGATTCATAATACACTTTCGTGCGCTGTAAATGTGGGCAAGGCAATCTGTAAATAATTACTCACCGGCAACCTTCTATTGCCGGTATAAAACGCGCTGCGCCGTCGTCACCATGCAACAACAGGAATTCTATGGCTGGTTTAAAACGCATTATTTTAATCGATACTCATCTTCCCGGCGTTGTCGAGCTGAAGCTTGACGGCCATACCAATATTTGCGGTACCAATGCGTCAGGCAAAACAACCCTGCAGCGACTGATTCCGGTTTTTTACGGTGAATATCCCAGTCGTGTCGTACCCGCAACCCGGGACAGTTTTGAAAAGTGGTACCTGCCGCGCACTTCCAGCTTCATTATTTACGAATATACCCGCCCTGAAGGTGATTTGTGTCAGGTGGTACTCAGCTCATCAGGGAGTGGCGTAAACTACCGGTTCATCGGTAAGCCATTTGATATTACTGATTATCTGATAGAGCAGAAGAACAAAAAACACAGCAGCGTGTCGAGTGTTGAGTTAGCTCGTGCGATGAAGCGAAATAACATATTGGTAACCAGCCAACTGAACACAAAAGATTTCCGGGCTATTTTACAAAATGATCAGGGCGTGCTGAATCAAAGCAGTAATGCCCGAGAGTTATTAGGTTATGCGCGTATTTTCAGTTTGTGTTCGCAGCAATCGCATATTCGGCATATGGAGAAACTGGCGAAAGCGGTGCATTCAAAAGAAGGCAAAATGGAAACTATCAAGGCGATGATTGCTGCGATACTAGAGGAAGACGGGGTGCAACCGCCCACGTCGAGCCTGAG
Organism: Salinimonas iocasae; assembly: GCF_006228385.1. Taxonomy (GTDB): domain Bacteria; phylum Pseudomonadota; class Gammaproteobacteria; order Enterobacterales; family Alteromonadaceae; genus Alteromonas; species Alteromonas iocasae. The sequence goes on along the minus strand of NZ_CP039852.1, from coordinate 2,634,395 downwards.
CCGGAATCGCGTGGATGACTGGCTTAAAGAATGTCAGCTCATTAAGCAGTTTGATCGCATCCGCCCCGAATTTACCAAACTTGAGCAGGCTAATCTGGCCCTGACTACCGCTGAACAAACACTCGGCACGATAAAAGGCCAGTTCGAGCAGGATAAAAGCCAGCTCTCAGCGCGAGTAGAGCAGACCAAAACCTCGCTGGAAGATAACCTGCACCAGCGCAAGCAAAACGATTCGCAGTGGTATGAGCAGCGCGATTTACTCAATCAGACTGTGTCCGGGGCCAGGGCCGATGTCGAAAAGTTTAGTGCTGAGCTAGAAGCAGTAGAGCATGAGTACGAGCAGTGGCAGGAATTAGATATTGAGCAGCTGCGAGAAGACGTGGCAAACCTGGCGCAGTGGCAGAATGAACTGGAAACGGTCTCATCCCGCTACAGCCTGCTAACCGAAAAACACCAGGATATAGAGTCTGCCTTCGCCCGACGTTTGGCAGAGGCGGGAGAAAAGTTAAATGCGACCCTTGAGCAACTGTCTGCATCCCGACAGGAAGCGGCGCAAAAACAGAGCGATCAACAGCAACAGGAAAGTGAGGCGCTGCATGAAATAAAAGCATCGTTCGCACAGCGCCAGCAATCGCTTAAAGAGGCATATCAGGCGCAACTAAGCGAACTTAAAGTCAGTGAGGCCGAGCTAAAGGCCAGTGTCAGCAACGTTGGTTTTAACGAATTTGAGCAGTCTCAGCTGGACCTGATGGATGCAACGATTAAAGAAGCTACTATCAATGAGGATGCCGCGCGCGCTGAATACAGGCAGGCTCAGACGCAACATCACAAACTGCAGCAATCGCGACAGGATGCATCTCAGGCGTTGGATAAGGCTCGCCAGCTATATCAAAAAGAAGAGAAAGCTGTATCTGCAGTTAATCAGTTACTTTACCCGGGGGAAGGTTCCTTGCTGGAATTTCTGCGCAAAAACGCAGATAACTGGGAGCAAACACTGGGCAAGGTACTGCGTCCTGAATTGCTGGACCGGAGTGACCTAAGCCCCCGAATGGCAGATGAAGGCGCGTCCCTTTTCGGTATTGATTTATCTACAGAAGCGCTTGATACCCCAGAGTACGCCCAGAGTGAACAGGCTCTCAAACAGCAGCTTAATGATGCTCAGCAGCGTCAGAAGGATGCGCTACTGGAGCAAAATGCAAGCGAGCAGGCCTTGGCCAAAGCCAATGAAGAGGTAAGAAATGCCGAACTGACGCTTACCCAGAAAGATAATCTGGTACGCAGTGCAGAGTCTGCCCGTAAACGCGCCCAGCAGGATAAAGACGGTCTGTTAAGCGAATATCAGCAGGCATTATCAGAAAGAAAACAAAAAGCCCGCAGTAAACTGGATGCAAATACGCAGTCACAGAAGAAAATTGCCGCGCAATTCGAAGCAGACAATGATGAATTAAATGACCAGTTGCGTGAAGCCCAGACAGAGCACCGTTTTCACTGGCAGCAACTGATAGGCGATACCAAAGCGCAAATTGCACAGTGTGACGCCGATATTAATAAAGCCAGAGAGCTTGCGGCCAGTGATCGAAAAGACATGGAAGCCTGGCTGGAAAGTGAGCTGGACAACCGCGGCGTGGATGTTGATGAAATTGGTCAACTGAAAAAGCGCATCAAATCACTTAAAGACAGCATCACAAAAACAGAGTCTCAGCGGCATAAAGTTAATGACTACGAGCGCTGGTATCAAACTGTTTTCACCGGGCATAAGGTTAAGTGGCAAAACGGCCTGAGTGAAGCCCGTAAAACATTATCTGATGCTGAGCGCAGTCTGGCTCGGCAGAACAGTAGCTATCGGGAAAATCGGGAAGCGCTTCAGGATGCGCAGCAAAAGCTGGAAGTTACACTGAAAACCGCAACGGAGCAGTTTGAGCAGGTCAGTTCGCTGGGCAAAGCCCTTGCTCGTATAAGCCTTGCAAGCACCGAGCAAACAGATGAGCAGCGCTTCGATGATGTGAGTATCGGACAGCGGCTGTCACAGGCGCAGGCATTGCTCCAGGAGCGAGAAGAATTGCTCAGCGATGTGCGTAATTATGTCGAGCGCTTTGATCAGCTCATTGCTGCGCAGGCTGGCACAGGCCTTTCTGATACCTGGGAAAGGGCTCGTCAGGAATGTGCCGTTATCAATGCGCACGGCGTTAAAGGTATTGACCACCGAAGAATGGTGACACACCTTTCACAACTACTGAATGTGATTGTTCCGCAGAAGCTACAGGGGCTCAAGGAACAGGGACGAATCTTCGGTGCCGACCTTACTCAGTATTATTACGTACTGGCGGACATTGATAAGCGCATTGTTAGTCAGAGTCGCCGAATAACGAAAGAAGTCGACAGCGAGCTGTTCCTTGATGGCGTATCGGATTCTGCTGTAAAAATTCGCTCACGCATTAGTGAACTCGAGTTCTGGCCAGAACTGGAGCAATTCAGGGGGCTGTATGATGAATGGATGGCCGCTGGTGCCGCCGAGCTACCCGACGAGGAATACGGGCAAAGTATGCGTCGGGTTCTGGATATACTGGGCCGCGCCGCTCTGACAGGTGGTATCAGCAAATTGCTGGATATTGAGTTACACCTGCGTGAAGGAAACAGTGACCTGATTATCCGTACTGATCGACAACTCAACGAATCATCCAGCCACGGTATGGCCTATCTGATTTTGTGTAAATTTCTGCTGGCTTTCACGCGGTTATTACGCAGCGATGGCAGTACCACAGTCCACTGGCCTATCGATGAACTGGGTACGCTGCACCAAAGCAATGTTAAAAAGATTTTTGATGCATGTCACAAAAACAACATCAGTGTTGTTGGCGCATTCCCCAACCCGGAGTCAGATGTGCTTACCTTGTTTGAAAACCGCTACCTTATCGATAAAGTCAGTCGTAAGCTGCAGGTTGTGCAACCTAAAGCCAGTGCCATCGCCGAGCGTATTCAGGCTCGCAGAACTCAGGAGGAAGCGTCAGCATGATGTCTGAAGCAGGTCGTATTCTCAGCCAGTTACTGGAAGGAAAGTTTATTTGTCAGGTGACGGACGAAGAGGCATGGCGCTTTTTGAAACGCCGTGAAAATGCCGATACGCTTGAGCCTCACCTTAATATGCTCAATCGTACGCTGGCCAGCTCTGCAGAAGGGGAGGTGTTTTTTGCCGCGTATCTTACATTGGGTGAGGGCGAGCGAAAAACATTACTGAATCAGTTTCAGGAAACTACATCGTCACTGGTACCATTGGTGGAATGGCTGATGCTGGTTCAGCAGGCTGGTGAAGCCGATGTTCCCGTGACAATGGGCAGCGCCATCCGGCTCAACGAGTTGCAATCTGTCATTGAGGATACCCCGGCGTACGCTGAGCAACTGGAGAAAATTTCCCGCTACCGGATGTTTAATTCAACCAGTGTCAATCTGGACGGGCAGTTGAAACAGGTTTTCAGGCGTTTGACAGACCTTGGATATCTGGTTAAGCCTAATGCGGATAAACAGATTTACCTGGCGACCGGCCGTATCGAGCATCTGTATGATGTCATTAAATTTATCGATGAAACCGAATCGCTGTCGTTGTCAGAGCAGGCCGAAGCCGCAATCAGTCAGGGAAGTCTGATATGAGTCAGGTGCTTATCCAGGCCGGGAGCAAACTGCTCAACGCACTTGGCCGGCATAGTGAGTTGATAATGCAGGCTTATGTCTCCGGGCATGTAAATGAGCAGGAGCACAGTAAGAAGGTGCTTGACCAGCTGGTTCAGTTGCAGGTGCTCTGGCGGCCAGAACCGCAAAGCCCCTTACGGCTGAAGGCGGCGGTGCGTACACTTCTGGAAGGCAGTCTTCAGGATGAACGAAACCGTACTATCAATGCCAATATCGGTGCGTCCCTGGCCAGCCTTAAAACATTGACCGAGCATTACAAAGAAGCGCTGCACTATAATCGTTTCAATGAGGCGCATGCGCACATGTCTGATCTCACCGAACATGTGTATCAGTTGACCGAATCGTTAGCCAACAGTGTCAGAGTCATGTTCAGCCGAATAAATAACGAATTCGGCTATGTTTCTTCAGTAGATGCAAAGATTCGTGAAAATGAACTTGCGCAGAGCCAGGTATCGGAACTGCTGACTCAGTTGGAGTGTTTCCGCTTTGATGAACTTAGTGAGCTGGCAGGTAGTAACCGCGAATTGCGACAGCTATTGGTTGTGGCACTGCAACAAAATTTTTCCAGGGCTGCACAGGAGCTTTCTGTTGCACAGGCACGATTGTTGGAATTACTCGGTCGCTTCAGAGAGTTCCAGGGACGAACCCGGCTACTGAAAGGTTTTTTGCTACATGTGGAGCAACAAGCCGACTTCTCACCTGGGAACTATGCGAATTTAAGTGATGTACCGGTGCTCTTTAATCAGGCTTCCGCAATGCTCAGTAACGCCAGTGTCGATGTAAATAATGTTGAGCACGAACAAGATTTGCAACAATTGGTGGGTGCGCTCACTGATATACATCGCCGCCAGCCGGATACTGAAAAACATCAGCCGGCGAGTGAAATCGACGTAAGTGAACAAGATACCATTTCGCTGGAAAAGGAGCCTGTTCAGCAGGCCGTAGAGGCGTATTTCTGTCAGGTTATCGATTCCGGCCAACCGTGTTCGGCGCTTACCTACTATGAAGCGCAACAGCTGGATTTTGATCCGGAGGTGTGGCTTTACCAGGTAATAGGCGGTTATCAGGCGCTTACCGACCAGGATAAGCAATATTTTGCACTTGACCACACCGGACAAGCCCACGCCGTATTCAGTGGCAACTTCTATATCAATGATATTACCCTGGGCTTACGCTAGCTCACTATGGTGTGCCGGCTATTTTCAGGGCCGGCTCACGATTTGGTTTTCTGTCATTATCTTCTATACTTTTAGCAACTGCATCACAGCAGCAATTAGCCGAACTCCGGCCGATAGTCGCTCATGTTCTGCACACTTACACAGACTTCATATAAAGGGCTGAACTATCTTCAGAAAACGCGCGTAATGCGTGTGTCACTTTGTTCCGGGCTGCCTGAACAGGTGATATGTACCCTCATTAATCACAATAAAGTGGAAGCAGGAAGCTTCGATAATTATTCGCAGATAAAACTGCGAAGGAGTTTGTATGCAGTTATCCAGTCAACAATCTTTTAACCAGGCCCTTGTTCGTCTCGCCGTTCTTCTTTACCAGATTGATAATAAGGTTACGCTTACAGAGCAGGACTATCTCGAAGAGTTAGTTAATTCCCTTGAATGGGAGAGCCCTATCTGTCCGGAGGCTTTCTTAAACGACGTTATCTATCAAACACGCAAGGCGCTGGATACCGGTGTCGCGATGGACTATTTGCGCGAGTTTAAGGATGACTTGTCTTTTGATGCGCACAGAGCAATGGAAGTGGCGATGACTATCACCGGTGTGGATGGAAACAGGAGTGAAGAAGAAACCGAAATTCTTTCCCTGCTTACGCACAAAATGCTGGCTAAAGCGTTGGTGAACGGTTCCCGGGCTAATCAGCAACCTGCTGCGACCCCCTGAACCAAACACTTCATTAAATAAAAAAACCGCAATTCTCATTGCGGTTTTTTTGTCTTATAAACAACCTGTTACAGTGAAGCTTTACAGCGACTGCTGACTGGCGTGATCCAGCTCGTTTTCCAGCCTCTGACTCTCATCTGCCCGCGGCTTGGTAAATCTGGCTAGACCCAGATACAACACAGGCGTCAGGTACAACGTAAACACCACCGCGATGCCCAGGCCGCCAAATACCACCCAGCCAATAGCATTTCTGGACTCAGCGCCCGCCCCGGTAGACAGAATTAACGGTAATCCACCCAAAATCGTTGATACCAGTGTCATCATGATAGGGCGAAGCCGCACTTTACCGGCTTCAACGATCGCATCATAAATGTCATAGCCTCTGTCCCGCAGCTGATCGGCAAACTCAATAAGCAGGATCGCGTTTTTAGCCAACAGGCCAATCAGCATAACCAGACCGATTTGAGAGTATACGTTGATAGTTGTATTGGTCAGGAATAACGCATAAATGGCCGCTGCAATACCGAAGGGTACTGTCAGCATCACCACTACAGCGCTGTTAACACTTTCAAATTGCGCAGCTAATACCAGAAGTACAATAATAAATGCCAGTACGTAAGTGATGGCAACCTGCTGTGATGTTTCTTCATAGGTTTGCGCTTCGCCAAGGAAGATAAGGCCTATTCCGTCGGGCAGGGTGTTCTGTAATCCCCGCAGCTTTTCGACCGCTTCATTGATAGCAACCTCTTCAGGTAAATCCATTTCAATCTGAATCGCGCGACGCTGCGCCTGCCGCTCTAGTTCAGCGGCGACACCTTCCTCGCTGATATAGGCAATACTTGATAGCGGGACCAGATTTCCTGATTCCGACTTAACATAAAGATTGGTTAAATCAGCGGGATTGCTGGTATTCCGGTTTCTGGATTGCAGCATAATCGGAATAGCCTGGTCGCCCACGTTAAGATCAGCAATATCGTCGCCATTAACCGCCGCACGCAGTGTCGTTGCAATATCGTTCAGCGGTACGCCAAGTTCGTCCGCACGTCGACGATCGATATTGATGCGCATTTGCGGTTGTGTGGGTTCGTAGCTGATCCGAGGTGTACCAAGTTCAGGAATTGTTTGCTCAATCTTAGCTGCGTAATCCTGCGCAGCCTGGAAGATCCGCTCGTAACTATCACCGGTCAGCGCAATCTCAAGACCGCCGCCCTGGCCACGTAAATTCAGGCTATTGCCACCAAACGCATTGCCCGGTGCACCTGGAATCGACTGCAATACAGGACGTATTTCTTCCACCACATCCTGAAGCGACTTGTCTCTTTCGTCCCAGTGTTTAAGTGGAGCGGTGATAAAGACGATGTTCGGATCCCATGAACCCACAACCGTATAAATAGAATCTACCGTGCCTTTTTCCACATAAGGTAACAGCACCTCTTCCATACGCTCGGCCTGACGATCCATAAAATTGATACCCGCACCATCAGGGCCGCGTGCGAAGATACGAATGGTGCCGCGGTCTTCGCTGGGCAGTAACTCACTCTTGATATTTTGTGACAGGAACCAGGCACCGGTTGCCGCCATCAGACTTAAGATAACAATGACCCAGCCATATCGCAGCGACCAGGTCAATGAACGCTGGTAACCCGCCAGACACCAGTAACCAAACCGGCCAAATGTTTTATCGAAAAAGCCACCTTTCTTATGATTTTTCAACGGTAGCCGTGCTGTAAGGGCAGGGACCAGAGACAAGGCGACGAATGATGAAATAATCACAGCGCCTGCCAGTACACCGCCGAATTCTCGGAAAAGCCGGCCCGCTGTAGAGGGCAAAAAGGCAATAGGAATAAATACCGACGCCAGTACAGCAGTGGTTGCTACAACGGCAAAAAATACTTCACGTGAACCGACAACCGCCGCGGCGCGTGCGCCCAGCCCAAGTCCACGACGACGCTGTATATTTTCTGACACCACAATTGCGTCATCTACAATCATACCGGTTGCTAAAACCAATGCCAGCAGGGTCAGAATATTGACCGAAAAGCCCAGCACCCAGATGATACCCAGTGCGCCGGCAAGGGAAACCGGTATTGAAAGTGCTGGCACGATTGTCGCGCGCCAGGAGCCGATAAATACCAGGAGTGTGAACACAACCAACAGAACTGTCAGGCTCAGCGACTGCACCACTTCACTGACAGAGTCACGAATAAATTCAGCATCATCTGAGGTAACAACAATATCCATATCGGTAAACCGCTCATTGAGCTGGCTGACCATGGCGCGAACTTCATCGGATATTTCAATAGTATTAGAGCTAGCCTGACGCACTACACCCAGCCCGATTACCGGCTTGCCGTCCAGTCTTACCATGCTGGTAGTATCGGCCGGCCCAAAATAAACACTGGCGACATCGCCGATACGTACATCGTTATTCAGAACAATTGATGAAACATCTTCAGCTGTTACTGACGTTGCGTCAGCGCGAACAATCAAAGACTGATCCTCAGACTGGATACTGCCTGCTGGCACATCAAAAGGGGCCAGGCGCAGGGCGTCTGCCACATCGGTCATTGACAGGCTATAACTGGTCAGACGCAACGGGTCGACAGATACCCGAAGAACCCGCTCACGGTTGCCGTTTAGCTGAACATCGGCAACACCGGGAATACTCAGAAAGAGGGGGGCTAAGTCAGTATCAACGCGCTCGGTCAGGGTTTCCATATCCAGCGTGCGGGAGGACACGGCAATACTGACAACTGCCTCGGCATCATTATCAGCGCGTATAATGGCAACCTGCTCAACATCTTCAGGTAGCTGGCGTTGTACCCGGCTAACAGACTCCCGGGTTTCATTGGCGGCATCCTCAAGATCAATGCCGGGGCGAAACTCAACCCGCACCCGCGCGCTGTTTTCTTCACTTTGCGCGTAAATATTTTGTACACCACTTACCCGGGCTACCGCTCCCTCGAGTCGACTGGTTACCTCAGCGTCAACCGTTTCCGGCGAACCGCCGGGAAGCTGTGCAGTGACCGTGATGGTCGGTGTATCAACATCGGGTAGTTCACGCACCTCCAGGCCGTTAAGTGCAGCGAAGCCAGCGATGGCAACCAGCAGGTTAAGTACAACAATTAAAACCGGCCGGCGTATGGCAGTGGAGGGGAGATCATTATTCTGGGAGGTAAGATGACTCATTACTCAGCGCTCCGCGCCAGTTCCGTTGTCACATCCTGACCGTTACGTAACCGCTGTACACCTTCTGAGATAAGTAAGTCGCCTTCTTCAAGACTGCCCGAAACCAGAATAGTGCCGCGCAGGCGCTGATGCACTTCAACATCAATACGCTTAGCCTTGCCGTTTTCTGAAATCCAGACATATGCGCCATTGGCGCCCCACAGCAGCGCAGCTTCGGGTATCGCAGCAAAGCGATTGCCATCTACCGATAAGTTAACCCGAAAGCTCATGCCCGGCCGAAACCTGTCTTTACTGTTGTCCAGTAAGGCGCGTGCGCGCATGGTTCGGTCGTCTTCGCTGATACGTGAATCGACCTCAGCAATTTCTGCCCTGATATCTTTATTGCGGTTTGTCCACGGCTCAAGGGTTACCTTAGGATTGTTCATCAGCACCGATAGCGCAGCTTCCGGGGCTCTGAAATTCACATAGAGTTTGCTTCTGTCATCAATGGTAGTAATAGCAGTCTGTTCATTAATGCGATCGCCCACTTCGATATCTGTGAGACCCACCACACCGCTGAAAGGCGCCTGAATAATACGGTCATCTAAATCTGCCTGAGCTTCTGCCAATGCCACCTCAGCGAGATCGCGGTCGGTTCGTGCCAGGTCCAGTTCACTTTGCGCAATGGCGCCGCGCTCATGGCTTTCCTGCAAGCGTTTGAATGTGCGCAAGGAGTCTTCCAATTGCAACCGTGCGCGGCGAACAGCAACCTGTTGCCGACGATCATCAAGTTTCACCAGCACTTTGCCTTTTTCAACATGTTGACCGGGCACAAAGTTCACTTCAGTGACTTCATCAGAAACAGCTGCGTACAACGTAACGGAACGAATCGCCTCGGCAGTGCCGACAGCCTCCACATTTTTGGTCTCGTTTTTGAACGCCACCTCTTCAAGCACAACAAGCTTTGCCTGATTATCGCCGAAGTACTGGCTGTATGCAGGCAGACTCAGTGCGCACAATGTCATGCACAGGCCTGCGAGCAAACCGTTATTAATCACAATTCTAAACATTATATTTCCATCGATATGTTGATTTCGAACCTCAGGGTTACCACTGTGTAAACAAACGTACAGTGGTCAAAAATAGTTCGAATGTTGCTTATCATTAACGTTTGTGCAACTCAGCAGTTATAGCACCACAAGGCAACTAGCTTAGCAATTGCAGTTCGGCGTATTGTCGGTACAAAGTGTCGCTTTTCATCAACATCTCGTGGGTTCCCTGCGCCACGATCTTTCCTTTATCCATTACAACAATGCGATCAGCGTGTTTCACCGTAGCCAGGCGATGTGCAATAACAATAGTGGTTCTGCCCTGCATGAGCTGGTTCAGGGCGTGCTGAACCATCTTCTCACTTTGCGCATCCAGCGCGCTGGTGGCTTCGTCCAGCAACAACACCGGCCGATCGGCAAGAATGGCTCTGGCAATAGCAACGCGCTGACGCTGACCACCGGAGAGTCTGACTCCCCGCTCACCCAGTTCGGTTGAATAGCCATGCTCAAGCTCTTCAATAAACTCGTGCGCAAAGGCGGCTTTGGCTGCGCTGATTACCTCGACGTCCGAGGCTTCAGGTCTGCCGTACCGGATATTTTCCAGCACTGTGGTCGCGAAAATAACGGATTCCTGGGTAACAATAGCAATATGGTCACGTAAGGACGTCAGTGTCAGTGTGTCAATGGGCGTATCATCCAGTGATATTTTGCCCCGCTGTACGTCATAAAAGCGCAGTAACAACTGAAACAGTGAGCTTTTGCCTGCACCGCTGGCGCCAACCAGCGCCACTTTTTCAGCCGACGCGATAGTCAGAGAAAACTGCTCGAAGAGTTTTGGTGCATCGGGATAGGCGAAATCTATATTGCTGATAGTGATGGTTGGGGCGCTCGTGTGAGAGCTAAGTGTAATGTCTCCGGACTGTATAGCATTTGGCGTGGCGAGCAGTTCTAGTAAGCGCTCGCTGGCACCAACACCGCGCTGTACCTCACCGATTACTTCGCTGATTGTCGCCACACTGCCACCTGCCATTACAGCATAAAATAAGAAGGCGGAAAGCTCGCCAGCTGAAATGTCGCCACTGAAAACCTGACGGGCGCCAATCCAGGCGATTAGCAAAATAGCGCTGAGACTCAGCACCATAATCAAACCAATAAGCAGGGAGCGATAATGAATACGCTTTCTGGCGGTATTGAATGCGCTGTGTACTCGGTCAGCAAAGTGCTTACTCTCCATGTGCTGCGCATTAAATGCCTGCACCGTTGTAATCTCATGCAAGCTTTGATCAATATGCGCTCCCAGATCTGCGATTTTGTCCTGACTCGCTCGGGCATATCGGCGCACCTGTGGCGCCAGGACGCGTATTGGAATAAGCACCGCTGGTACCGCCAGTAACACGCACAACGTCAGTAACGGACTGGTTGTGGCCATCAGGATCAGAGCGCCAATAAAGGTAACGGCAGAACGCAGCGCCATCGACAGGCTCATACCAATGACGGTTTGCAGAAGCGTTGTGTCACTGGTAAAGCGTGAGATGACCTCGCCAGTGCGAATCTTGGAAAAAAATGCCGGCGGCAGTGTCATTAAATGGTCAAAAATACGGGTGCGGATGTCTGCACTGACCCGTTCTCCTAACCACGTCATAAGATAGAAGCGACAATAAGTAGCTACACTGGCCACAATACAAATGGCCAATACGAGTACTGCGGCGGTATTTAGCGTATCGGGATGATCGCTGACGAAGCCTTCATCAATAGCAAATCGTACACCCTGGCCTAAGGCCAGCCAGGCCCCCGCGGCCACAAACAGTGATATCACCGCTCCTGTGACATACCAGCGGTAGGGAGTTAAATGCGATAAAAGCCAGCGCAGAACCTGGCCCGTGGTAACAGAATGAAGAGCTGAAGACACAAAATTTACTTTTTCAGACAATGATATGCTGCAGATTATCCTATTAACCGCGAAGCCAACAGCGGCGTAAGTCAAAAGAACCGGTAAATCAGCTAAATCTGCTATTATACAACGAAGCGGGGGGGCGGTAATTATCCTTGCATTTTGAAGTGATATACGTATAATTCCGCGGCCTTCCAAACCTGCGTGCTTAATGGCACTTGGTGAGAAGGTAAAGTTGACAGTAACGCTACAACGAGTTTGAGGCACTTATGGTTACTATTCGTTTACAGCGTGGCGGCGCAAAAAAGCGTCCATTTTATCAAGTTGTCGTGGCTGAAAGCAGCCGCGCAAGAGACGGTCGTTTCATCGAAAACGTCGGTTTCTTCAACCCAACTGCACAGGGTCAGTCAGAGCGTCTTCGCCTTGATCTGGAACGTGTAGAATACTGGGTTGGTGTTGGCGCAAGCTTATCTGAGCGCGTTAACAGCCTGGTAAAAGAAGCAAAGAAATCTGCAGCGTAAGCTGCTCAACTGGTGGGTATAAATGAGTCAAGCGTCTGACAAAGTGGTTATTGGCAAAATCGGCGCGCCTCACGGCGTTAAAGGTTGGGTCAAAATCAACACTTATACCGATACACCAGAAGGTATTTTTGACTATCAACCATGGTTATTGGGTGATGGAAAGGAATACCAGTTAGATCAGTGGCGCCCCCATGGAAAAGTACTGGTTGCTAAAATCGAGGGAATCGAGACGCGTGATGACGCTGAGCGCATCAAGAATCTCGACATTTCGATTACAGCTGAGCAGTTACCGGAACTTGATGAAAATGAGTTCTACTGGCGGGAGCTGACCGGCATGCAGGTGGTAACTACGCAAGGTTACGATCTGGGTGTGGTCAAAGATGTATTTAATACCGGAGCGAATGACATTATTCAGGTCAGAGCTAACGCGAAAGATGCATTTGGTCTAAAAGAAAGATTATTGCCTTTTGTAATGGATGAAGTCATACAATCGGTGGATAAAGAAGGCAAAGTAATTACGGTCGACTGGGACCCGGGGTTTTAAGTGACCGCGGAAAAGTGGTTCGGCATTGTCAGTATTTTTCCTGAAATGTTTGGCCCGTTCACCCAACAGGGTGTAATAGGCAGGGCAGTTAAATCAGGGGTATTGTCAGTCGATATATTTAATCCCAGAGACTTTACGCACGATCGTCATCGCACTGTGGATGATCGCCCTTATGGTGGTGGTCCCGGTATGTTGATGATGGTAAAGCCTTTAACAGACGCAATATCGGCTGCCAGAGCGGCAGGCGGAGAAAATAGCAAGGTCATTTACTTATCTCCACAGGGTAAGAAACTGGATCAGACGGGTGTTAAACGTCTGGCTGAGTCAGACCGCACAATTTTGCTGTGCGGGCGCTATGAAGGTATTGATGAGCGCGTAATTGAAGATCAGGTAGACGAAGAAGTCTCGATTGGTGATTACGTTCTCAGTGGCGGAGAGTTACCGGCAATGGTCCTGATGGACGCGGTAGCAAGGCTGGTTCCGGGTGTACTGGGGCATCAAGCTTCTGCCATTGAAGATTCCTTCTCTGACGGGTTACTGGATTGTCCGCATTATACGCGGCCTGAATTACTCGACGGTAAAGCGGTTCCTTCTGTGTTGTTAAGTGGTGATCATGAAAAAATCAGGCAGTGGCGACTTATGCAATCGCTGGGAAGAACCTGGCAGCGTCGCCCTGAATTGTTAAATCACCTAGCTCTGACTGAGGAGCAGCAGCAACTGCTTGAAGTTTTCAAGTTGCAGCTGCAGCAAGATGACAGTTAACTAGGACGAGAGGATATGATGAGCAAAGTCAGTCAAGATATCATCAAAAATATTGAACAAGCACAGATGAAAACTGATGTTCCTGCGTTCGGCCCAGGTGACACAGTAAGTGTAAAAGTTCGTGTTACCGAAGGTGACAAAGAGCGTCTTCAGGCTTACGAAGGCGTTGTTATCGCTAAACGTAACCGTGGTCTTCACTCGTCTTTTACCGTTCGTAAAGTTTCAAGCGGCGAAGGCGTTGAGCGTGTTTTCCAAACACACAGCCCCGCAGTTTCTTCTATTGAAGTGAAACGTCGCGGTGCGGTTCGTCGTGCTAAGCTTTACTATCTTCGTGAGCGTTCAGGTAAATCTGCACGTATCAAAGAGAAGCTTAACTAAGATTACTAATCCTTGCGTTATTGTTAACTTTTCGAAAGCCCGCAGATTGCGGGCTTTTTTCGTTTCTGGGGGATGCAAATGCACAACGATATCATCACAACACCAATATGGCGGGATATGATAGGTGGTCGTTGGTATCAAACCAATGCAAAACCCTTACGCCGTGCCAGACAGTCAGCTAAAACAATATGTAGTGCATTTAACGCGTGTGCGGATAGCCAGCAACGAGCAGCACTTATCAGTACGCTGTTGCCTAATGCTCAAGCTATCGTATCGCCGCCGTTCTATTGTGATTACGGTGTTAATATTTTTGCCAGCGATACGGTCAGCATAGAAGACAATGTGGTTATACTGGATGCAGCGCCAGTTACCATCGGTAATTCAGTCGTGATAGGGCAGGGTAGCGTGCTTGCAACTCTTCACCATCACAGCAATTCGCAGGAACGTTTACGCGGTATGCAACAGGCTTGGCCAATCAGTATTGGAGCAAATGTAACTCTGGGTCGAAACGTTACAGTCCTGCCAGGGGTCGTCATACCCGATAATACACACGTACCGGACTTTCATGTGGTTACAAAAGCGCCATAGCGTGAACTTTAGCGCCTGGGTCAGGTGGTTATCGCATTATGACGAATCAACTTCAATGAATGGTTGCGCCTTTATAAATAAATTGATAAAAAGTCAACACGTAGAAAGCTGGTCACCATTTTATTCTGTAATATTAAGTTTACATTAGCGTGCTGCAGCTGAATTTTTTATGAGTGAAAATATGATTCAAGATACCGTTAACAATGTTCATATCAGTACCGAGGATGTGCTGGTTACGCCGGAAGATTTAAGTCAGGCGTTACCCGTGTCTGATAAGGCTCTCAATGCAATATCTGATGCCCGCAATACAATTTCAGATATTATTCAGGGTCGCGACCATCGTATGTTGGTAATTTGCGGACCTTGCTCAATTCATGACATTGACGCAGCGAAAGATTACGCCCTGCGGCTAAAAGAAATGCACGAATCCTGCAAAGACACGCTATTTATTGTGATGCGGGTTTATTTTGAAAAGCCACGCACGACGACAGGCTGGAAAGGGCTGATTAACGACCCTCATATTGATGGCACGTTCGATATTGAAACCGGACTGCGTAAAGCCCGGGAACTGCTTATCTGGCTGGCTGAACTGGAACTACCCGTGGCTACTGAAGCGCTTGATCCTATCAGCCCGCAGTATCTGGCCGAGCTTTTTAGCTGGAGCGCTATTGGCGCCCGTACTTCCGAATCACAAACACACCGGGAGATGGCCAGTGGCCTGTCAATGCCGGTAGGTTTCAAAAATGGCACCGATGGCAGTCTGGACATTGCCATTAATGCACTTAAGTCGGCGGCATCACCGCATCGTTTTATGGGTATCAATAAGGAAGGTCAGGTCAGCATCATTGGGACCAAGGGCAATCCCGACGGCCATATAATTTTACGTGGCGGTAAACAACCTAACTATGACTCGGTGTGTGTCACCGATTGTGAAGAAGAATTAGCGCAGGCCGGTTTAACCGCAGGCTTAGTAGTAGACTGCAGTCACGCAAACTCAAGCAAAGATTATCGTCGTCAGCCGGCGGTGGCTAAAAATGTCGTTAACCAGATTCTTGAAGGAAACCAGTCTATAATCGGCATAATGCTGGAAAGCCATATCTTTGCCGGTAATCAGAAAGCTGACGGCAAAAAGCCGGATGAGCTGGATTACGGCGTATCTATTACAGATGGCTGTATTGACTGGGCCACCACGGAGCAATTGCTAACGCAAATGCGCGACAGGCTTATTACTGTGCTTCCAATGCGCCAGGATAAACGTATTCAAGTGGCCTGAAACCCCAACCACGGACTCTTATGACAGATACATCACAGCGCCTTGACGAATTACGTCAGGGCATTGATGCGTTAGACTCGCAACTTGTAGAGCTGCTAGCTGAAAGGGCGGCGCTAACCACTGAAGTAGGCAAAATCAAGGCTGAATCCGGCGTACCAGTCTACGTTCCAGAACGGGAAAAAAGCCTGATTGCTTCACGCCGGGAGCAGGCTGAACATGCCGGCGTTTCCCCTGATTTGGTAGAAGATTTATTGCGCCGGATCATGCGTGAATCCTACCACACTCAAAATAATCGCTACCGGTGCGTGAATCCTGATGTCGGTAATATTGTCGTTATCGGTGGTGGTGGCGCGCTGGGCAGCGTATTTGTTTCGCTGTTTTCCAAAAGCGGATACTCGGTTGCCTCGGTAGAAAAGACCGACTGGGATAATGGTCTGGCCCAAAAGAGGTTATCTCAGGCCGATGTGGTGGTGGTTGCAGTGCCGATAAATGTGACCGAGCAGGTTATCTCAACACTGACCATGCTAAAACCCGACTGTATTCTTGCCGATGTCACCAGTATTAAAAAGCGACCGTTAGAAGCGATGTTGGCCACCCACCCGGGACCGGTTATTGGATTACACCCTATGTTTGGTCCCGATGCCCCGGGAATGATTAAACAGGTGGTTGTAGTCACGGAAGGTCGTGATACTGATAAGTGTCAGTGGCTGATGGATCAGATGACTACCTGGGGCGCGACGTTACACAACAGTGGCGCAACAGAGCATGATGAAGCAATGGCTTATATTCAGGTCATGCGACACTTCAATACGTTTGTTTATGGCGCCCATCTGAGTCGTGAAAACCCCGATTTGTCAGTGCTAAAAACGTTCAGCTCACCCATATACCGGTTGGAACTGGCAATGGTAGGCCGATTGTTCGCCCAGCCGCCGGAACTTTATGGGGATATCATTTTTAATAATCCGGAAAACTTTGAGTTACTAAAGCGGTTTCATGCGCGTTTTGGCGAGGCGCTATCGCTTCTGGACAGTAATGATAAGTCAGAGTTCGTAAAGCAGTTTAAGACCATCGCAGAATGGTTTGGCCCGTATGCGCGAAAATCTCTGAAGGATAGCAAAAAGCTGTTACTGAAAGCTGACGACGACAAGATGTGACCTAACGCGGACAATGAGCTAAAGAAATCTTCAGCGCAGCCGATAACGCATTTATGAGATAAGCGTGTCTGGCAGAGCACTCAAAAAATTACTATGGCATCATATATAGCAGGGCCGGCCCATGCAGACGCTTTAACCAGCGTCTGCATTTTTGTATCTGGCCTGTCAGCAAGGTCTGTTTGATATGGCATCAATCAGAATACCCGTTACTAATGTGTATGCCAAAGGGGGATGCACCGCGCGTCTTTTTGTTGGCTCGCAGCGTCACGCGGTAAACCTTATCCTGGATACCGGTAGCAGCTCGCTGGTCATTCACGATAACGATTATGACCCCCTGCAAGACAGTCACCTCACAGGTACCGCACTGGTTCAGGACGTGCAATACGGTAAAGGCGGGTGGTACGGGCCAGTGATACAAACCAGCATCATTGCCGGTCTGCATGGTCATCATGCTGAGCTTGATGGTGTGTCAGTAGCACTGGCATCTCAAACGCAGGTGGCCAGCTTTTTAGAGGCAGATGGGATTCTGGGTCTGGCCTATACCGCGCTCGACGGTGCTTACGATCTCACTGATTTTCTCACAGAGCAGAGTGTAAGTCCCTGCGAAACATTTCCTTATGTGATGCAGCATACAACGCAGAACGTCTCTGAATACACGCATTTTTTAAACCAGTACCCCAGAACCCATATCGCACCGTACTTCACCCGGCTGGAAGAAAGCGGGGTGGTAGCTAATCAGTTCGCATTGCTGACACATCGATCCAGTATCTATCATACGCAAACGCATCAGCCAGCTGAAAAGTTGCTGGCGCATCACTTGAATCATGGGCTCTTTGTGCTCGGTGACCCGTTACTGCACTGCGACCTCTATACGCAGCCGATAAAAACGGTGGCAGTGCTGCACGACAAATACTACAACGTAAATGTGCAGAGCATTCGTGTCGGTGATGGCGATCCAATCCCCGGTCCGGTACTCGATGATAAGCATGTAAAAGGCTACTGCACCAATGGCATTATCGATAGCGGTGCGTCAGCCATAGTGCTGCCTCAGGCGATTTTCGATAAAGTAAAAAGGCAACTGATAGCATACAACAAAGATTTTGCACCCCTTCTGTCACCCTACGATGCTTTCACTGGTGAAGAAACAGGTATAGACGCCGATTTACTGGATCTGAGCCAATGGCCGCCTATCTATATTAGATGTCAGAGCACTACTGATGAGTCTGTTACTCTTACACTCTCGCCTGACACTTACTGGCAGATACACGCCCCTGCTCACGGCAAAGCAGCATTTAAACTTTGCTATCTGCCGGGCTGGCCAAACCAGATCATTCTGGGTCTGCCACTTCTGAATAACTACTACACCATATTTGATCGCAGCGCTGGAGACACCGGTGAAATCCACTTTGCCATCAAAGTCGATATTCCGGGTCATATGATTCAGGCGATTCATCATGCGTTACGACCTGTCAGCAAAGGTAATAAAAGTATATGACAACAAAGCAAGGCAGCATTGTCTGTGTAGGCGTGGGAATGACCCTGGGCTCTCATATTACGCCATTATCCAGAAGCCACATAGAACAGGCAGACGTTGTTTTTTCCAGTGCCTCTGACAGTTACGTCGAGCTTTGGATCAACGAAATGAACAGCGATGTCAGAAGTCTGCAACCGTTTTACGCTGAGGGCAAAGATCGTCGACAAACATATCGCGAGATGGTCGATGCAATGATGACCGAGGTGCGGGCTGGTAAGAAAGTGGTTGGGGCCTTTTATGGACATCCCGGTGTGTTTGCTCTTGCCCCTCACAAAGTTATTCAGCAGGCCAGAGAGGAAGGCCACCACGCGCATATGGAACCCGGTATTTCCGCCGAAGATTGTCTATACGCGGATATGGGCCTGGACCCGGGGACACATGGCTGTGCACATTATGAAGCTACGCAATTTATGGTAAATCGTAAAGTGGTGGATACCTCAGCGTTATTGATTTTATGGCAGGTGGGGATGGCCGGGGACCGTTCCCAGAAAGCATTCACATCTGACAATCGCTATCGAGCCTTGCTTCAGGAATGTTTGCTGACTTTCTATCCTGGCTCACACCACGTTGCGTTATATGAAGCTGCCGTATTGCCGATTGAAGATGTGCGTATCGAGTGGCTGGCGCTAAATGAATTAAGTAGTGCAACGGTACATCAGCATACAACGTTGGTTATACCTCCCTCGCACAGCAAAATTGAAGACAGCGAAATGGTATCCCGGCTGAATAAGTTGAAGAATTCTGATGGAGTTTAGTTCTCATCGGCTGGACTTTCGATTGTTAAAAGCGGCAGACAGGGAAATATTTATCTCGCTGTACCGGGATCCGAAAGTCATGAGAAAAATTGGGCCCGTGCTAAGTGAAACGGAAGCAGGGGATTTGTTCGAGTCAGTGATTCGAACAAATCAGAAAAAACACTTTAAACAATATGTATGGGGGGTATTTGATAAACAAACACAATTGCACTGTGGGCTGATTATGCTCAAAACAGTAAGCGAACGGAAATGCGAAATAGGAATAATGCTTGACCCAAAAAAAATGGAAAAGGGTATTCGTTGGAAGCTTTGAGCAGAGCCTGTCGATTTGCGTTAACCAACCTGGAGCAATCGGAAGTGATTGCAAGGTTTGCGAAAAGTCACTTTGTTATTAAGAAGCAGCTGATCCAACTAGGTTTTTCGTTCAGATTAGATACTGATGGTGCCGATTGCAGCGTGCTAGAGGCATATGCGAATAAGGCCACATTGCAAATTGTTTGACAAATTATTAACAGTGTTGCGTTTATGGTGGTAATCTTTAATCGCCATATATAAATAAAAATTTATAATAAGAGAGTGAAGTATATGTCTGCGATCCAATTATTAGAGCAGCTAGGTGCAGATGCACTAAATCGAGGTAAGGCGAAAGAAATCTTTGCAGAGCGGGTAGAAAACGAGTTACCTGAGCACAACAAACAGTGGTGTCTGATGGTTCCTGAAAAAGATGACGAAGAAGAAACGGAGAAGCCGGCCCCTTCTGACTCAGAACAGACCATAATGCACTGATCATGAAAAAAGCTTTACTTTTCTTCCTCCTAAGTTCATGGGTTTTCAACGCTTTTGCATCTGAAAATGATGTAGATAGCATGCTTGCTCAAGCCTGGAAGTTGAAAAGTAAAGCGCCTGAAAAATTCTCGGCATTGCTGGATAGTTTGGCAGAATCTGATAAACGATTGAATGACGAACAAAAACTTAAATTCGAATATCTGGATGGTTACCGCGTCGCTTTTTCAGGTAAACCACTTCTGGCCATAGAAAAGTATCAGCATGTCATTGCAAACACAGTTGATGCAGAACTAAGGCTGTACGCTTCTACTGCACTGCTAAATATTTTCGCTATCACACGTAACTATAGCGAAGGCTTCGATACTGTTACGTATTTATTGCCTCAGCTTGCGACGCCAGGCTCGGAAGCCGCTGCGCAAGCTCACCTGGGGCTTGCTATATTTTATAACCAGGTAAATGAGTATGACGATGCCTATAAAAGTGCATCTGAAGCGCTTTCTCTAACCAGCGATCTGCGATCTATCTGTTTCGGCAATAACTTAATTTTTGAAGCTCAGGTTAACCAACAGAAAATTATCTCTAAAGAAAATTTTGAGCAAGGTTTGGAGGCATGCAGACTTGCTGAGGAGAACGTAGTTATAGCCTCAACGGTTATCCTTAAGGCAAAAAACCTTCTGAATAAGGATGATGCAGAATCTGCGCAGGAATTATTAATTGAAAATAAAGCGATTTTTGACGCTATAAACTATCCCCGAATCAAGGCTGAATATCACTCATTAATGTCAATGCTGCTGTTTAAATCGAACAGCATCATCGAGGCTGAAGTACAGGCAAAAGCAGCTTTAGATATAGCGTCTCAAATGGGTGCAACAAAACCTAATGTTGATGCGTTATATGTGCTATATCTTATTGAAGAATTCAGAAGCAACAGTAGTCGGGCATTAGCATTTTATAAGCAATATGCTGAGCTAGAAAAAGCGTATGTGGATGAAGTTTCAGCGAAGCAATTATCTATATCAAAAGCCAAAAACGAAGCGCTGGAAAAAGCCAACCAGATTAAACTGCTGGACAAAGAAAATGCGCTACTGAAAACCGAAGCCAGATTACGCAAGAAAGAATTACAGAACAGTTATCTTGTCATCCTCTCACTGGTGATGTTAGCTGCCGTTATTATTGCCTGGCTGATGGTCACACGCAGAATTCACCGTAAATTCAAAACACAGGCCCGCACCGATAAACTTACCGGGGTGACTAACCGGCATTATTTCACTGAGCTGGCCCAGTCTAATTTACGTTATCACTCGCGCACCGGACAAGATCTGGCGTTTGTAATTTTTGACCTGGATTTGTTTAAACGTATTAACGATACCTACGGCCACATAGTCGGCGACTGGGTATTACAACAAGTGGTAAAAACAGTGCAGCGCGTTTGCCGGGGACAGGATATTATCGGGCGAATGGGAGGCGAGGAATTCGCGCTGCTGCTACCCGGATGTACCGTTGAAAAAGCCATAGCGATTACTGAGAACTATCGCAGTGCTATTGCCGCAATAGATTCCACACCCACCGGTCACGCGTTTTCGGTTACCGCCAGTTTCGGCGTCTCGGACTCCCGCCAGTGTGGCTACAGTTTTGATAAGCTTTATGCCAGTGCTGATGAGGCGCTCTACCAAAGTAAAGAAACCGGACGCAATAAAATTTGCGGCTATGAGCCTGAAGTTATACTCACATCAGTTACAGAGCAACCGGCATAAAGTGCGCGCTTTTATTCAGATAGCGCGCTCGCGGCAGCGACTTTCGTGGGACTGATTTCTTCTGAAGGATAACAGCCTAACACTTTAAGATACCGCGTAATCTTTTTCAGCTCTTCAATCGCCTGTTGCAACGGGCCATCTGCCGTATTACCTTCAACATCAATATAAAACATTTCCTCCCACGGGTTACCTGGCATGGGGCGCGACTCAAGTTTTGTCATGTTAATTTCATTATTTTTCAGCACCATCAGCGCTTCAACCAGCGAGCCGGGCTTTTGAATCGTCGACATGACCAGGGTGGTTTTGGCTGGCACCTGCAACGGCACCTTAACCGCCTGACGGGCGACCACAATAAAACGGCTGTGGTTCTCTTTCTGATTAGCCAGATTGGATCTAATCGCTGACAGTCCGTAAAGATTACCGCCGGCTTCACTGCCGATAGCGGCGACATCATCACGCTGCAACTCACTGACTTTCAGCATTGCCGATGAAGTACTGTCGATAGTTTTGACCTCAACATTGCCCAGCTCAGCGAGAAAGTGGCTGCACTGTGTAAACACCTGGGGATGCGCATACAGGGTTTTAATTTTATCCAGCGAGGTCGATGTGGCCACCAATAGTGCATGACGAATAGGATGTGTCAGCTCGCCGATGATGCTGAGTTCAGTATGTTGCAGCTGGTCATAGACTTCATTGATGCTACCGGAAGTCGTATTTTCGATAGGTAGTACAGCGTAATCGGCTTCGGCGTGCTCAACTTTTTGTACAATTTCGCTGAAACTCTGGCAGCCAATTTCCAGCAACTCACCGGGACGGCGGGAAAAATACTTTTGTGTGGCAAGATAAGAATATGAGCCCCGGTCGCCTAAAAACGCTACGCGATTTAACGGCAGCGCACTGCCAGGGTTCGCGCGTTCGGCTAACATTGTCTGCTGATTTAGGACAGAGTCTTCAATGATGACGTGGAAAACCTGCGTGACATAATGCGCATCCAGCCCTTTTTCCTGCCCGTGTTTTATCAGGCGGATCAGTAGTTGCTCTTCACGTTTAATATCCCTGACCGGAATTTGGTGTGAGATTTTTGTTTCAGCAACTTCATTAGTCAGCGCGCGACGCTCAGCGAGTAATGCCAGCAACTCACTATCCAGGTTTGTAATGCGTGAGCGAAGTTCATCAAGTGCAGGTACAGTCATGGGGTACTCTCCGGTGTAGCCAAAAAAAAACCTCCCGGCGGGAGGTTTTTACGCGCGGCATCTCCTCCCTCAGGTGAAGGTGATAAATGCAAAAAACGATGCGCGAGCGTGATGTATTAGGTTCATAGCCTGACTCTATGAGGGTAAACAGGATCTGTCAACTCATTTTTACAGCAGTGAAAACAAAAAAGCCGCATTTAATAGCGGCTTTCTTATTAGTATGTTAGCGGAGCTTATCGCACAATGTGCGGCACTGAATTATTCACCCAGAAGCGCTGCCAGCATCGCCCGTACTTCTGTGGGCTCAAACGGTTTGTCGCAAAGCGCGTTAACACCGGTTTGCTGAATGTTAGCCATGTGCGCGCTATCAGCAGATTCTGAGGTCACCATGATAATCGGGATGTGCGCGGTATCAGGGTTAAAGCGGATAAACTCCGACAGTTCTCTGCCATCCATCTCAGGCATGTTGTAATCGGTTACTACCAAATCAAAAGATTCATCTTTTATCAGCGTTAGCGCCATCGCACCGTTTTCAGCTTCTTTGATTTTTTCCAGCCCCATGCCTTCTAATACCCGGCGTATGTGGTTCCTGGCCAGACGGCTATCATCAACCAGCAAAACCCGCACTTCACGCACATCGAACAAGTCAAGATCAAGCTCATCGTGATTAATCAGATCCAGGCTGGCATTCAATGCGCGGGAAAGGTGTAGCGGCTCAAAAGGTTTAGGAAGAATCGCAGCTACACCAGCCTGTTTCAGTTCTTCAAGTTTACTGAGTCGGTTTTCGCTGGAAATCAGCATGAAGGGTATCGCTGCATGTTCAGCGTGTTCTTTTATAAAGGTCAGTAGCTCAATGGCAGTGCCATCTTCGAAATACATCGCACTGACAATCAGATCCGCACCATGTGCTTTAACCGCCGCTTTGGCTTCCGCCAGTGTGCTGACAGCATCGATTTCCTTAACTTTTTCTTTCAGTAATAAGGTGGTGATTATTTTGCGCTGTGTATCAGAAGGCTCAACCAGCACGATGTGAAGATCTTGAATTGACAACTTATCCATCGAAAATATCTCACTTTGAATTTTTGTTATTTAGCGTGTTACGTGCAGATTGCTGTTACCCGCCGGCAAGCTTGACGGTGTAATTTTTAGCCTGCAACAGACTTTGCAGCTTTTCACGGTCGTCGGTCTGGACTTCAATTGTGCCGTCTTTAACCGCACCGCCACACCCGCACTTTTTCTTCAGTTCAGTACATAAAGATTTAAGCGCTTTTGCATCCAGGTCCAGTCCGGAAACGATAGACACACCTTTACCTTTACGCCCTTTAGTTTCGCGGCTGATTCTTACCACACCGTCTTTTGAAACAGACCGGGGCGCCTGTTTATTGTCGGATTGCTTTATCCGGCCTGAATCTGTGCTGTAAACCAGATTTGAGTCAGTCATAGAATTTTCCGGCTAATTAAAGTTTGCTCTACATTATGGTAGAAAAAGCATAAAAAATTAATAGCGCAGTACGCATCTGCTGACTATATTTATCTGCATCGTGCCAGATACCATGAATTGGTTGCGGCCTAGCAGGAGAACAGGTATGTCGTTAGTTACCGAAACCGTTGATAAAAACGAACGTCTCATCATCGCCATGGATGAAAAATTTGATTTTGCTAAAGTGCAGGCCTTCAAGCAAGCCTATCAGGCAATACCAGAACAGGTAAGCGTTGTAGAAGTGAACCTGGCGAAAACGGAATACATGGATAGCTCTGCACTGGGCATGTTGTTAAATATGCAGAAAAGCCTGAGCCATCGGGATATCGAATTTAAAATAACCCACTGTCGCCCACAGGTGGCCCGGATTTTAGAGATTTCGCGGTTTGATAAAAAATTCACTATCAGCTGAATCTCATGCCGCTCAGCATTAAAATTCTTATCGTTGATGACGATGCCCTGAATCGTTTCCTGCTCAGACATATGCTAGAGCAGGAGGGCTATCATAACTGCATTGAAGCTAACGACGGGGCTTCTGCGATTGCTGCGTGCCAGTTACACGCCCCTGATTTGGTTCTGCTCGATGTGATTATGCCGGACATGAGCGGTTATGATGTTGCACCAAAGATAAAGGCGTTATCGCCTGAACAGTATCTACCCATAATATTTATTACCTCGCTGGAAGACAAAGCGGCGCTTGTAAGATGTCTTAACGTAGGCGGCGACGATTTTGTTTCTAAACCCTTTGATAAGCTGGTTCTGGCGGCTAAAATCAGAGCTCACACCCGTATCCGGCATCTCGGCCAGCACATTGAGCGACAAAATAAGCGTCTTCGCCAACACCAGATTGCTATGGACCGGGAGCATACGATTGTTGAGCATATTTTCAACAATGTAGTGCGGCGCAGTCAGCAGCTCGAACAGTATTTTGACGTCAGCGCATCGCCCGCCGCGCAATTTTGCGGTGATGTATGTCTGCATACCGTTAGTCCTGATGGCGGCGCTTATTATCTGATAGGTGATTTCACCGGCCACGGCCTGGCATCAGCAATAGGTGTTTTACCTGTTTCGCGTACGTTCAATTCAATAACGCAACAGGGATTGCCCGTAGAGCAAATAGTAAGACAGCTTAACCGGATTTTGCTCGATCTGTTGCCGGCAGACATGTTTTTTGCCGCCATTATCGGGCAAGTGAATGATACCGGAACCCATCACCGCTTATGGCAGGGAGGCATGCCGGCAGTGCTGCTCAAGTCTGCTACCACAAATGCGATCTCAGAGTATGATTCAGCCCATATGGCGCTGGGTGTGCTTGAGGATGATGAGTTCGATGATAGTTGCTTCTCGCTACAGTGCGCAGTGGATGATGAGTTGCTAATGTTTACAGACGGTCTGGTTGAAGTAACGGATGAGAATGGCCAGATGCTGGGTGAGGAAGGCGTGAAATCCTGTTTTGCACAGGAGAATATGCGCGCAACTGACATTTACAATGCGGCACTGCAGTATCGTCATTCCGATACGCAGGCTGATGATATGACGGTTATGCACTTTCACTGTAAGGCACTGAGCAACCAGACCATCACTCCAGCGGTAACAATTCCTTTCGACTTTTCTGCTCAATTGCAGCCTGAACAGCTGAGAAGACCTGAACTGGTATCCGAGCTCACGGATTTGCTTTGTGCGCAGGAAAGTTTGAAAGGTATAAAAAGTAAGTTATTTACTGTTTTATCGGAACTGCTTAATAACGCGCTTGAGCATGGGTTGCTAAACCTGGACTCATCGCTCAAAAGTACTGAGTCAGGATTTTCCCAGTACTATCAATTGCGTGCCAAGCGTCTTGCACAACTTGATAGCGGGCAGATAGGCGTTAATGTCCGGGTAAGTGACAACAATGATGCGCTGATTATTACCATTCACGACTCTGGCGCAGGCTTTGATACACGGTCACTGTCTGCTCACACAGAGTCAGATATTTCCCATGGCAGAGGACTATCGCTCATCTATCATTTGTGTCGGCAGGTGGAGCTTTCTGAAAACGGAACGAAGGTAAGGGCGACACTGGCACTGAATGAATGAAGCGGCTGAACAAACCTTTAAGGAGAAGTGTCGTAAAAAGGTAGCATAGCCAAAGATAGGAATCAGTGAATGTTAAAATCTGTAGTTGAACTTTTTAAACGCTCCAGTGATGACGAACAGGACCAGAATTTTTCAGTAGAGCTTGCCACGGCTGCATTGTTGAGCGAAGTGATTCGCGCTGACAATAATACTGATGAAAGAGAAAAGCGGGCGTACCGCGAAATTCTGCAGCGCCAGTTTTCGTTAGATAAACCGACGCTGGAGAGCTTGCTTGATGAGGGTGAGCAAACCGCGGAAGAAGCCGTTGATTTGGTGCAGTTCACGCAAGTTATCAACGAAAGGTGTGATAATGATAAGAAAAAGGTTATCTTAACCAGTCTGTGGGAGATAGCGTACGCGGATAAGTCACTGGCACCTATGGAAGAACATACTATCCGCCGGATTGCTGATTTACTCTATATCCCTCATAGTCAGTTTATTAAAACGAAGCTCTCAGTCACTGATTCTTAACCCTGGTCTCTGGCCGGGCAGGGCGAAGAGCATGTGGGAACAAGGCAGTTGTAACAGTGCTAAGAACAATAAAAACCCCCATCGCCATTTTGTTGGTCAGCGCGGTCCTCATCACCTCAGCGCTGGTTATGTGGCTAACGGTTATCGAACACGAGAAACTTTATACAGCGTCAGTTAAGAAGGATCTAAACGCGCTGACAGCAAATCTGGCTATTGAGCTCACCCCTGAGCTGTTAAAGCGCCGCCCTGATGAAGACCGTATTAAAAAAGAGCTGACAAATCTTGCGTCTTATCAGCATATTCTGGGGGCAAGAGTGTATGACAATGCCCGTGGGCTTATTTACTCACAGCCCAAGCTTCCTCAGTCAGCATTTGATTTAGCCAAAGAGCGGCAGTTTGATAAGTTGCTGACGCAACCATCAGGTAGCTATCGCGTAGGCGATGAACTGATAGCTATCAGTCGGATTGCCGATAATGGTGTGCCACTGGGGTATCTGGTTATTATCAACGATGTAGAGACACCGGTCAGTGATAGCTGGCAGACGCTGCTTCTGCATGTGCTGCCTTTTGTTATTGTCGCCACTTTACTGACCATTGCCATTACCCTATTTTTACTCAACCGGTGGCTGTCGCCGCTTAGCCGTCTTTCGGCCTTTACACACCAACTAAGTTTTACCAAAGACTATACGCAGCGGTTTGATACCCGTTCAGGCAATGAGGTCGGGCAACTGGCTTATCATGTAAATACATTGCTGGATGCGATTGAAGCTGAACTGACTATCAATCAGGAGCAGAATCAGACATTGGTAGAGCAACAACAGACCATGACCCGTCTGGCGAACTTTGACAGTCTGACAGGATTGCCCAACCGGCAGTTTGTGATGGATAACCTGCGCCTTGAACTGGCTCGCTCGCGTCGCCTGGAAAAAGATATTGCGTTGCTGTTTTTCGATTTAGACGGCTTCAAAGGAATTAACGACTCGCTGGGCCACGAAATAGGCGATCTTATATTGATTGATGTGGCTGATCGGGTCACTACCATGTTGCGTGACGGCGACCTGGTGGCGCGGCTGGGAGGTGATGAATTCATCATCGTGCCGGATCGGGATGTCACAGAGTTGAGTCTTAAGAATCTGGCAACCCGGGTTATTGATGCGTTTGCCGAACCCTTTCATTTTCGTGGTCTGGCCCTTACCGTCGGCGTAAGTATCGGCATTGCCAAAGCCTCGGATGCTAATTTTGAGTTGAGCCAGCTTATGAGCAATGCTGATCTGGCGATGTACCGGTCAAAAGCAAAAGGACGAGGGATCTATACCATCTTTACCCACGAGATGGTTGAGTCCCATAAGCGTAAGTTGTCTATCGCAAACAGTATAGACCAGGGGATCTCTCAGGATGAGTTTGTCCTTTACTATCAGCCCAAAGTGGCCCGTGATGGCAAACTTGTCGGTTTTGAAGCATTAATACGCTGGCAGCATCCTGAATTCGGTATGGTCAACCCAGCTGAATTTATCCCTATTGCTGAGCAAAGCGGTAAGATATCGGCAATTACCCGCTGGGTCATTGAGCGGGTCAGCATTGAGCTACCACTGCTACAATCTGTGTTTGAAGATAAGTTTCGCGTAGCGGTGAATCTTTCAGGTCACGATTTACGGCACTCCGGACTGTTTGACCTGATTCACAGTATTTTTACGCAGCAGCAGGTGAACCCGGAGTACATCGAATTTGAAGTGACTGAATCGGCGTATCTGGAAAACTTTGCATTTGCTAATAAGTTTTTCCGCCGTCTGAGTAACATGGGGTGTGCTATTGCATTGGATGACTTCGGCACAGGCTATTCTTCGCTGAGTTATCTGACTCAGATTTCTATCGACACGCTAAAAATCGACCGTCAGTTTGTGCGCGAGTTAGGCACCTCGGATCGTAGTCGTCTGGTAACCAACTCGATTATTGACCTGGCTAAACGGCTCTCCCTGACTATTTGTGCAGAAGGCATTGAGCATGTCAGTCAGTGGGAATACCTGCTTGAACACGGATGTGACCACGTTCAGGGATATCTGTTCAGTAAGCCAATACCCCTGGAAGAGGTTGCTAATCTGCCGGCGCGCTTTTCTTTTTCCGATTCTGCCAGCCGCCAGGCTTCAAATTGACTGTTGTGGTGTTCGCTATTTGCAACACCACCGTTTCATAACTTCACCCTTCTTATACTAATGCTATGATAATTAGGCTGTTTTTTGATCTGGCATGGTTACTGCTGTTAGCTCTTTTGAAAGTTAACCGGTACATGCTGATTATCGGGTCAGCAATGTTAGCAACAGGCCGACGCCAACCGGCAGTTGCTGAATCAGGAGGACACATGAAACGTGTAGAAAAGCTTTTACTAATACTTTTGACTGCAATTGCGGTACAATCTATTGCTATAGCCAATGCCCATGCACAAAACGAAACTATCGCCCGTCTTGACGTCGATAAGGACGGTCAGGTATCGCTTAAAGAAGCGGTGAGTGACACAGCGCTGCTGCGCAGATTCGGTGCTATGGATAATAACCGCGACGGCAAGTTAAGCGAAGAAGAATTAGCTGAAGGCGAATATGTTGCGAAAGTGACAACACAGTCTTAATTATCAAAGGATTATGAAGCAACGAAGTACTCGTCTGACTTGCTCGCAATTCTGGGGTGTGCCATTCTCAATGGCCGATTTACTATCAGAGAGTAAGCAGTGCGACTCGGTTCTTTACGACAATTAACACTGGCCAGCTTTGTACTGGCACTGGTACCTCTCATTGCGTTGCTTTGGCAAAGTCAAAATGATTTAGCCAAAGTCGGACAGATGACCAGCGTCGAGACGCGGTATGTTGTCAATGTTGTAGGTTTGATGCAGCAACTTGATGAAGCGTCCATTGACTTGGAGCGCGCGCTTCGCCAATACGCCATCATTCAAAATGAAACGGTCGCTGAACTTAGTGACAATGCAATTGTTCAGTTTATTGATGCGCTCAAAGCTATTTGCGAAACGCTTCCGCAAAGCAGTACCTGTTCGACCTTAAAGAAAGATATCACCCAGCTTAAAACCTTTCGCAACATCGACGATACAATGTTGCTTAGTGCGTATTTAAATTCACTCAGTAATAATGTGTCTGCAATGCGACAGGATGTCGACACTGCCATTCAACAGCGCCTTGCCATTCAGCAGGAAGATTTAAACGCCATGCAGGCGAAACAGGCTTGGTCCACAGCCATGTTAGTCAGTGTGTCGCTGTTATTGATTTTGCTTGGAAGTCAGTTAATCGTTAATCCGGTTAAAAAGCTTAAACTCATCATTCGCATGCTGGCCCGTCAACAGGGGGAGTTGCCGCCACTATCTACCCATGCGCCATCAGAGCTCATCGGGGTGGAGAAAGATCTTCACTGGTTATCTGATCGCTTGCAGCAACTGGAGCACATTCGTACAGCATTACTCAGACACGCTGCGCACGAATTGAAAACGCCGCTTGCCAGTATTAAAGAAGGGTGTAGTTTGCTGTCAGAGAATGTCGTAGGTGAACTAAATACTCAGCAGGTGGAGGTGCTTTCTCTGCTGACATCCAGCACTCAACGATTAAATACACTGGTTGAGAAACTTTTAGATTATAATCTCCTGTTGCAACAGGCGCAGCCTACCTTCACCGATGTTGACCCTAATCAAATGGTCAAAGACTGCCTGGAAGACTATGCCCTTGCATTACAAGACCGTGAAGTAACGGTTGATATTCGCACCAGTAGCATCGTGGTGGATGAAGAGTTATACCGCCGCATTCTGGATAACCTGATTTCCAATGCTGTCGCGCATGGCGCGATTGGACGACCTATAAATTTGTCGATTTATCAAAAGGATGGCAATACAGTACTGGATGTGGCAAATCGGGGTAAACGGATTGCGCCGGATGCGGTCAAACGCTTGTTTGAACCATTTACCCGAGGTGATGACCCGCGCAACGACAATGTTATTGGAACAGGACTGGGATTATCCATTGTTTCAGATTGCGCAAAACTGATGCATGGCGATGTGTCAGTGGTTGATGTTGAAGATGCTGATGTGTGTTTTAGAGTGACTATCCCGCGTGAGGTAAAACAATAATGAAAAAATTGATTTTACTGCCTTTCATAGCAGTACTGACTGGGTGTGCGGGATTACAGCAATCCGAGCCGGCTCCACCTGAAAAAAATGAGCCGCAGCCTATCGTGGTTATTGATGACAGCGATGATTTTTGTCTGGTTTCGCCAGAGCATGAAGAGTTTGATCATCAGTGTGACTTTTTGCATTGGGCTGGTATCTGGCTCAGCGCTGATAAAACAAGCTGGCCGGATCGTAAGCAGGCGATTGCTAATCTTGGTGACTCTACGCCGGATTTGCTCAAAAAGATTCTGCTTTCATTACCGGTAGATACCCCTTATCAGGACAGGCTCCGTGCGCAGCATTGGCTGAACATCCTGAAGCCAAAACTGCAAAGCAACATAGCGCCGTTAGTTGAGACCATGGTGATTGCGCCGAATAACGAGATGCTGGAATTAGAGTCAGCCCTCGTGGTGCTAAACAAAGTCAACGCCGAGCAGGCACAATCCAGCGAGGCGCTTAAAGAAGAGTTAGAGGCTCAGCGCAAAAAGCTTGAAGAATTATTAGAAGTAGAAGCGACATTGATGGATAAAAACAGAGGTAACCAGCAGTGAGTGAATCCGTAAAAGCAAATCCGCAGTTATTGTTGGTGGATGATGATAAAAGTTTATTACGCCTGCTAACAATCCGTCTTGAGGGAGAAGGATTTGGTGTAACGGCGGTTGAAGACGGACAGGCAGCGTTAAAGAAGATTCGTAGTGAAGAATATGACGTTGTTCTTAGTGACCTGAGAATGCCTGGTCTGGACGGGCTGAGTCTGTTCGAGGAAATAATGGGAATTCGCAAGGATATCCCGGTTATTCTCATGACCGCTCACGGCACTATTTCTGACGCTGTTGCGGCGACCCAACGCGGTGTCTTCGGGTTTTTGCCCAAGCCGGTCGATCATGACGAACTGCGTAACCTGCTGAACAAAGCGTTAAGCCAGTCTCAGGCCGCGCAGCCAGGTGAATGGTGCCAGGATATCATCACCCGTGCTCCGGAAATGACCAACGTACTGGATCAGGCATACCGTATTGCCCAGCGCGAGGTTAGTGTATTGATAAGCGGTGCCAGTGGTACCGGTAAAGAGCTTCTGGCAAATGCAATTCACCGGGCCAGCAACCGTTCTGATATGCCGTTTGTAGCTATCAACTGCGGCGCATTGCCAGAGAATCTGCTTGAGTCTGAACTGTTTGGTCACGCCAAAGGCGCGTTTACCGGCGCCGTACAGGCAGCGCCGGGTCTGTTCAGAGAAGCCAACGGCGGCACACTGTTTCTGGATGAGATCGGCGATATGCCAATGACACTGCAGGTTAAATTACTGCGGGCATTGCAGGAGCGTCAGATTCGTCCGGTTGGCAGTAGTAAACATGTGGATATTGATGTACGCATTATCTCTGCAACGCATAAAGATTTGCACAAAGAGATGGAAGAGGGCACATTCCGCGAAGATTTGTACTACCGTCTTAACGTGGTAAACCTGAAATTGCCCTCGTTGAAAGAGCGCAGCGAAGATATTCCGCTTCTGGCCAGAACCTTATTACAGCAAAGTGGCCAGCGCCATGGTGTGAACGTTACCCAGTTCTCGGATGATGCCATGCAACACCTGGTTAAGTCTGACTGGCCGGGCAACGTAAGACAACTCGTGAATGTTGTAGAGCAATGCGTGGCGTTAACACAAACGCCGGTCATTCCTTTACACCTGGTAGAGCAGGCATTGTCAGCTACTAAACAGAGTTGGCCGACCCTCACCGAGGCAAGAGATGCCTTTGAACAGCAATATTTATACAAACTGCTTAAAATGACGGACGGTAATGTAACGCGAGCAGCTGAACTGGCTGGCCGAAACCGCACCGATATGCATAAATTAATGAAAAAACACGAGCTTGATGCAGGGGATTTCAGAAACTCCTCAGAATAGTGCCTGCTGGTCAGGCTGCGCCGATAAACCAATCTCCGGCAACGCCTGTTCAGGATAAAGCTCGTTATACAAATTAATAAACAGATGCGCCAGCCATGGCGCATCTTTGTTATCAGCACGATGTAAAAACACGTACGGCGATATTCCCGCCATCCGCCACGTATGACACTTATTCACCCATGGCAACAAACACTGTTTATTAATCTCATCATCATCGTGACCGACAAACCGCACAACCGGTTGCCCGGCACTTGCCCATACATGAAGTGGTAGACGCGGTTTTTTCTCACGCGCATCTAACATCGCCTCAGACAATATCTGCTCGCTGAATAAGGCCCTGGTATCCATCATCACCCGATTCACGCCGGCGTCTTTTAATAGTTTATTCAGCGATTTTTCGGCATCACCTTTTTCAAAAAAAGCGGGATGACGGACTTCTACGGCCAGACAAAACGCTTTGGGCCATTTTGAAATAAACTGCGCCAGCTCATCCAGGCGCGCAGGCGAAAAGCGTGCTGGCAGCTGAAGCATCAGCGGGCCCAGCTTTTCTTTCAAGTCAGTTAATGATGAAAGCTGAGAGCCCAGCGTGTCAGCATTAATCAAAATGTTGTCTGCGTGGCTTACGTCCTGATGAATCTTAAATGTAAACCTGAAGTTTGCTGGCACACTTTCATACCAGCGCTGGCAGGTCGCATTGTCGGGCAGGGCATAAAACGTGCTGTTACCCTCTACACTGCTAAAGTGTGCAGCATAAGCCTGCAGTGCATTGTTTCGAGCCTGAGTCTGTGGCAACCACAGGGCAGGCCAGCTGGGGTGCTGCCATATCGGTAAGCCCAGATAAAGTGGTGCAGGCAAATCGTGGTCAGGGAAATGTTGATTTCTCATTGGGCTTTAAATCGCATTTGTTTATACTATGCGGCCTTATTTTGACATATAGCAACTGATTGCCCGATAGCTTTTTTAACACATTGCCGCTTTAAGCAGGTAATAACGGGTAAAACAAGCAAATTCTCGTGGCACAGCTTAGTAAAACAACCAGGGGTCAGCGACCATGCGCACAGATTACTGTGGGAACATCGATTCATCTTATGTAGGACAAGAAGTCACTCTTTGCGGGTGGGTGAATAAGCGCCGCGATTTAGGCGGCCTGATTTTTATCGATCTGCGTGATCGTGAAGGTATCGTTCAGGTGGTCTTCGACCCGGATTTACCTGAAGTACTCGAAGAAGCGAATAAACTGCGCAGTGAGTTCTGTGTAAAGCTGACCGGTAAGGTTCGTGCACGTCCTGAAGGGCAAATTAACGATGCCATGCGCACGGGGGCTATCGAAATTCTTGGTACGGGGCTGGAAATATTCAGCAAGTCAGCAGTGCTGCCGCTGGACTGGAATCAGGAAAACTCTGAAGAACAGCGACTACGTTATCGCTATCTCGATCTGCGTCGCCCGCTTATGAGCCAGCGTCTTAAATTCCGTGCTCAGGTGACAGCCGCAGTACGTCGCTATTTAGAAGACGACGGCTTTTTGGATATTGAAACGCCCATTCTGACTAAAGCAACCCCTGAAGGTGCGCGGGATTATCTGGTTCCAAGCCGCACGCACAAAGGCGAATTCTTTGCTCTGCCTCAGTCTCCGCAGCTATTTAAGCAGTTGCTGATGATGTCAGGCATGGATCGTTACTATCAGATTGTAAAGTGCTTCCGTGATGAAGATTTACGTGCTGACCGCCAGCCGGAATTTACCCAAATCGATTTGGAAACCACATTCCTTGATGCTAACGGCGTGATGAAGATTACTGAAGGCATGATTCGCGATTTGTTTATGAAGATGCTGGATGTGGATTTAGGTGACTTCCCGCGTATGACATACGCAGAAGCGATGCAGCGGTACGGCAGTGATAAGCCTGATTTGCGTAACCCCCTTGAGCTGGTGGATGTTGCAGATCTACTGAAAACTGTTGAGTTTAAAGTCTTCAGCGGCCCTGCAAATGATGACAAAGGGCGCGTAGCGGTTATCCGTGTACCTGGCGGTGCCAGTATGTCGCGTAAACAGATTGATGAGTACACTAAGTTTGCTGGTATCTATGGCGCGAAAGGACTGGCGTGGATAAAAATTAATGAGAAGGCACAAGGGCAGGAAGGCCTGCAATCGCCTATTCTGAAATTCCTTAGTGAAGATATCACCGATGCTATCATTGCGCGTACAGGTGCAGAGCAGGGCGATATCCTGCTGTTTGGTGCAGATAGCGCAACAGTCGTCACCGAAGCCATGGGCGCGTTACGTCTTAAACTGGGCGAAGACTTTGAACTGCTGGAAGGTGAATGGAAACCGTTATGGGTTGTCGACTTCCCCATGTTTGAGGAAGCTGACGGACAGATGCATGCACTGCATCACCCCTTTACTGCCCCTCGTGGTGTTGATGCTCAGGAATTAATCGATAATCCGTCAGAGGCGCTTTCCGATGCCTACGATATGGTACTTAATGGCGTTGAATTAGGCGGAGGCTCGGTCCGTATTCACGATCAGCAAATGCAGCAGGCGGTCTTTACCGTGCTGGGCATTGACGAAGAAGAAGCCCAAAACAAGTTTGGCTTCCTGTTAGAAGCGTTGCAGTTCGGCGCACCTCCTCACGCCGGGCTGGCGTTTGGTCTGGATCGTCTGGTTATGCTGATGACTGGCGCTACGTCTATTCGAGATGTGATGGCTTTTCCGAAAACCACAACTGCAGCCTGTCCGTTAACCGATGCGCCTAGTGCGGCAAATCCTCAGCAACTGGCAGACCTTGCCATTGATGTAGTTAAAAAAAGCACTGATTAAATGTCGTTGAAACGACCAGAGTCAGTATTAGTGGTGCTGTACGATTTTCAGCACCGCGTGCTTGTTATGCAACGTAACGATGATGCTGATTTCTGGCAGTCGGTCACCGGCACAATAGAGGCCGGTGAAACCGCTTTGCAAACTGCGTATCGTGAGGTGGCCGAAGAAACCGGGCTGCAACTAAAGCCAGATGAGCAGGATATTGTGGATCAACAGACCACCAACCTATTTAAGATCCGCGAAAAATGGCTGCACCGCTACCCGCCGGGTACACGTTATAACCGGGAGCACGTTTTCACTGCTCAGGTAAACAGCGAAGCAGCATTAACTCTCACCGAACATTCAGCGTACGAGTGGCTTTCCAAGGCTGATGCATTAGCGCGACTGTGGTCGCCAACCAATGTTGAGGCAGTTGAGACATTTGTACCGGAAGCAAAATAATGATAATACTGGGTATAGATCCAGGTTCCCGCATCACTGGCTACGGATTAATTGCCCGAAAACAGGGTAAGCTGGTTTATGTTGGCAGTGGTTGCATCAGGTTAAAGGCAGAGCAGCTGCCTGAACGTCTGGCACAAATTTATACCAGCGTAAGCGAGATTATTCGTCAGTACCAACCTCAGCAATTTGCCATCGAGCAGGTTTTTATGGCGCGAAATCCGGATTCAGCATTAAAGCTGGGGCAGGCCAGGGGAGCGGCAATCGTGGCGGCAACTCAGGCCACGCTGCCGGTGGCAGAATACTCAGCGCGTCAGATTAAACAAGCCGTGGTGGGGAAAGGAAGCGCGGAAAAAACACAGGTACAGCATATGGTCAGGCACCTGCTGGATTTGCCCGGCACGCCGCAGGCTGATGCGGCAGACGCGCTGGCAGTAGCATTATGTCACGCCCATTCAGAACAGAGTTTAGTTAAGCTGGCGGGGCAGGCCCGTAAAACGGTCCGCGGCCGGCTCCGGTAAGAGGTAAGCAGTATGATAGGTCAGATCCGCGGTAAATTACTTGAAAAACAACCACCGGAAATTGTAGTCGATGTGGCAGGCATGGGATATGAGATCCAAATGCCGATGA
This sequence comes from Salinimonas iocasae, assembly GCF_006228385.1. Classification (GTDB taxonomy): domain Bacteria; phylum Pseudomonadota; class Gammaproteobacteria; order Enterobacterales; family Alteromonadaceae; genus Alteromonas; species Alteromonas iocasae. The sequence continues at coordinate 2,597,460 of NZ_CP039852.1, read as the reverse complement.
CCAGTTTTTATCAGCTACCTGCAGCCGGTGAAGAAGTGACTGTATACACGCATTTTGTGGTGCGCGAAGACGCCCAGCTGCTCTTTGGCTTTGCCGATAAAATGGAGCGCGGATTGTTTCGCGAGCTTATTAAGGCAAACGGTGTAGGACCAAAACTGGGACTGACAATTCTATCGGGCATGTCTGCCAGTCAGTTTTTAAGTGCTGTTCAGCATGAAGACGTCAGCGCGCTGGTGGCGATGCCGGGTATAGGCAAAAAAACCGCGGAACGACTGGTTGTCGAGCTCAAAGATCGTCTTGCCAAGTTTGGCAAAGCACAGGATATATCGCTGCCAACGCTACCGATGGACGAGTCGCCCGGCCAAACGATGGTGCCGGTCAACGATGTCAGAGAAGAAGCCGCCAGCGCACTTGTCTCACTGGGATATAAACCTGCTCAGGCGAGCAAAATGGTAGCAGGGGTTTATCAGGATGAAATGGACAGCGAAGCGGTCATACGTGAAGCATTAAAAGCGGCACTGTAAACAGGATTACTTATGATTGAAGCAGACCGACTAATAGATGCGACTACAGCCAGTGCTGATGAGGATGTTATTGACCGTGCTATCCGGCCGAAAATGCTGGACGACTATACGGGACAGCAGCATGTGCGTGAGCAGATGGAAATTTTTATCCAGGCAGCCAGAAACCGAGAGGACGCGCTAGACCACTTACTGATTTTTGGTCCCCCCGGCCTGGGCAAGACGACGCTGGCCAATATCGTGGCTAACGAAATGGACGTTAGCATCAAAACGACTTCAGGGCCGGTACTGGAAAAAGCCGGTGACTTAGCTGCGCTTCTTACCAACCTGGAGCGAAACGATGTGCTTTTCATTGATGAAATCCATCGTCTGAGCCCTGTTGTTGAAGAGATTCTTTATCCGGCAATGGAAGATTATCAGCTGGATATTATGATTGGTGAAGGCCCTGCAGCACGCTCTATTAAACTCGATTTGCCTCCCTTTACGCTTATTGGTGCCACTACCCGGGCCGGCTCTCTGACATCGCCCCTGCGTGACAGATTTGGTATTGTGCAGCGCCTGGAGTTCTATTCGGTTAAGGATTTAACCACTATTATCAGCCGCAGCGCGCATTATCTGAATCTGGATATGGATGAAGGGGGAGCTTTAGAAGTAGCTCGCCGCTCCAGAGGCACACCGCGAATTGCAAATCGTCTGTTGCGACGTGTACGGGATTTTGCACAAATTAAAGCTGATGGAAGCGTTACCGCTGAGGTAGCGGCCTCGGCGCTTGATATGCTGGATGTAGATAAAGAAGGTTTTGACTACATGGACAGAAAGTTGCTGCTGGCTATCATCGAAAAATTTGATGGAGGACCGGTGGGGCTGGACAATCTTGCTGCCGCAATTGGGGAAGAAAAAGAAACGATTGAGGATGTTATTGAGCCGTTTCTTATCCAACAGGGATTTTTACAGCGAACCCCGCGGGGGCGTATTGTCCAGCAACGTGCATTTTTGCACTTTGGTTTTCCCATAGAAGCGCCCTGACAGGCGCTTTTAATTTATATTCGGGCATAAAAAAAGCCCGCTCAAATGAACGGGCCAAAACAACAAGTGTTGAAGGAAATAATTCCAGGGAACTCATGTCTAACAGGAGAAAACTCAACCATCAGGCTGTTTGCCGTGATGTCTGTGTGACAGATGACGCGCATTATAAGGGAGATTTGAAAAGCCACAACTGAGGAAAATTATATTTTCAGATTAGAATTTTTAATCTGTTAACTGCCTGTTATAAAATCTTGTCGGTATGATTAAATGTCTACAGAATATAGGGCTCAGGCAGCATAATAAGCGGCTAATTTTAACGCAGATGGCTCTGTTTGTTGATGTGTAACTATTAATTTTATTAGGTTGGAAAGAATAACTATGCACAATTGGCCGATTAGGGTGTATTACGAAGATACAGACGCAGGCGGCATTGTATATTATGCGAATTATCTGAAGTTTTTCGAACGAGCCCGCACGGAATGGCTGCGGGAGTTGGGGTATGACCAAGATGTGTTATTGGAACAATCCGTGGCATTTGTCGTCAAAAAGGTCGAAATGAATAACTATGCGCCTGCGCGTTTTAATCAATTGTTGAGTATTAATACGCAGATTGTAGAATTGAAAGGCGCTAGTCTGGTGTTTCACCAGAAAATAAAAAATGAAAGCGGCGATCTGTTGGTTGACGCTGATATTAGGGTTGCGTGCGTGGATCAGGTGAAAATGAAAGCCAGAAAAATACCACGCACTTTGTTAGGGGATTTATCGCGTGGAATCTGATTTAACCTTTATTGGTTTGTTTTTGCAGGCCAGCTTTGTTGTTCAGCTGGTTATGTTGTTACTTATGGGCGTTTCGGTCGCTTCCTGGACATTTATATTCCAGCGGACGAAAGCGCTGAAAGCAGCGCAAAGCGAAATGCGCCAGTTCGAAGATAAGTTCTGGTCTGGTGCAGATTTGAATCGTCTGTATCAGGAGCTGTCAGCGCGTTCTAATCTGACTGGTATGTCAGCAATATTCTGTGCTGGCTTCAAAGAGTTTGTCCGATTGCGTAAAGGCAATACCGCCGTTAATGGTATTGTCGATGGTACATACCGTGCGATGCGCGTAAGAATGTCGCGCGAAGTTGATGGGCTCGAAAATCACCTTCCTTTCCTTGCTACAGCGGGTTCCATTAGTCCTTATATCGGCCTGTTTGGCACGGTATGGGGGATCATGAATGCGTTTATTGCGCTGGGTGAGGTACAGCAGGCGACGCTGGCAATGGTCGCGCCCGGTATCGCAGAGGCGCTGATTGCTACCGCTATCGGCCTGTTTGCAGCTATTCCTGCGGTTATTGCTTACAACCGGTTCAGTAACAAGGTTGAGAAAATGGAAAACAGCTACGGCAACTTTATGGAAGAGTTTTCGGCAATTCTGCACCGCCAGGCTATCGCTGCTCAGCATCAGCAAGCCAGCTGATACTCATTAATCGTCCAGGAGTTTAGCATGTATATACGCAAACGCCGCCGGCCGGTGTCGGAAATCAATGTTGTACCCTACATTGATGTCATGCTGGTGTTACTGATTATTTTTATGGTAACCGCGCCGCTGATTTCTCAGGGCGTAAAGGTGGATCTACCTAAGGCAAGTGCACAGCCCATTGAACAGGAAGATGTTCCGCCGCTAATTGCGTCGGTTGATGTTGAAGGTAAATTTTATCTGAATGTTGGCGATGCGCAGGAATCGCCGCTTGCAGGTGACGACTTGGCAGCAATTGTGCAGGAGCAATTGAAACAGACGCCAAATACCCCGGTGGTAGTGAAAGGGGATGGCAAAGTTGCCTACGATAAAGTAATAGAGCTGATGGTCTTGCTGCAAAACGCGGGTGTTCCCTCAGTAGGTTTAATGACTGATCCGGTTGAGTCCTGACAGCATGCCCAAGAAAAGACCCTCATTTTTTCGCAAGGCGCGATGGCCTGACGACAAATCAGCGTTGTATAAGTCGCTGGGCATTCATGCAGCTATTGCTGCGGTGTTACTTATCAGCGTCAGTTTCTCACCTGATCCGCTGCCCTCGCCAGCGCCCAGTCAGCCGGTAATTAAAGCGACTTTTATTGACGCGCAGGCTATAGCGGATCAGCAGAAAGCTGAAGCCGAGGCAAAAGCGCAGGCAGAAGCTGAAGCGCAGCGTAAGCGCGATGCCGCCGAGGCTGCTCGTAAGGCGGAAGCTGAACGACAGCGGCGTATCAACGCTGAGCGTGCTGCCAAGGCTGCAAAGCAAAAGAAAGCGGAAGAAGCCAAGCGTCAAAAAGAACTGGAACGTCTAGCCGCGCAAAAGGCCAAAAAACGTAAGGAGCGCGAGGCGCGTGAGCGCGCCGAAGCAGAGCGTAAGCGCAAGGAAGCACAGGAGCGAGCAGAGCAGGAAAGGCTGGAGCGAGAGCAACGCGAGGCGGAGCAGGCCGCGCAGAGACAGCGCCGCCGTCAGCAAGTTCTTTCTGAAACGGATCGATACAAGGCAATGATTCAACAAACCATTGTCAGAAACCTGTACAACGACTCTGCCTACGAAGGAAAACAGTGCAGGCTGAATATTCGATTGGCGACCACAGGCTTTGTAACGCAGGTGCAGACATTAAGTGGTGATCCGGCGCTGTGCCGCGCGGCAGAAGCTGCGGTAAGGCGGCCCGATAAATTACCCATGTCTGATGAACCAGATGTGTACCAGGAACTTAAAGATATAAATTTAACGGTGGAACTGTAGTGATTAAAACGACAATGCGATTATGGTTGGCTGCAGCACTGGTGTTTATCACCACAGGTGCTAATGCCTCGCTGGAAATTGTAATAACTGAAGGTGTAGATAATGCACGGCCTATCGGGGTGGTGCCCTTTAGCTGGAAAGGTAATGGCGAATTGCCCGGCGAACTTGCTTCGGTCGTTCGCGCTGATTTAATGCGAAGCGGCAAGTTTAACCCGATGGCGCCTGACGAGATGCCTCAGTACCCCTCTACGGCAAACGATGTGAGTTATTCCGGCTGGGCAGGAAAAGGCATCGATACCTTATTGGTCGGTAGTATTGAGCAGCAGGGCGGTAATCGCTACAAGGTTCGTTATGAGCTGATTGATGTACTAAGAGGCCAGGCCACAGGTGGCAAGCGCGGTAACGATCATGTCATCGTTAAGCGCGAGGCTGTGATTAATGCATCAGACTTTCGTCAGTATGCGCATCGTATTTCTGATGTCGTGTATGAAGAGCTGACCGGGCAACGTGGTGCATTTCTGACGCGCATTGCTTACGTTGTGGTAAAAGATCGTAAAACGAACAATCTGCCTTATCAGTTAGTTATTTCAGATTACGATGGTGAAAACGAAACCCGGTTACTGTCTTCGCCAGAGCCGCTCATGTCGCCTTCATGGTCACCCGATGGCGAGAAGCTGACGTATGTAAGTTTTGAAAATAAGCGCCCGCAAATTTTCATTCAGGATATCTACACGATGGAGCGCGAGCAGATGACGGACTTTCCCGGCATCAATGGTGCACCAGTCTTTTCTCCGGATGGCAAAAAGCTGGCAATGGTTTTATCAAAAGACGGTAATCCGGAAGTTTATGTCATGGATATTGCATCTAAAGAGCTGCGCCGAATTACCCGTAACCGCGCTATCGATACTGAACCTTCCTGGACACCAGATGGAAAGAGCTTAATATTTAGCTCTGAACGGGGTGGTAAACCTCAGATTTATCGCGTAAATTTAGGTACAGGTAAAGTTAGACGTCAAACATTTGATGGAGAACAGAACTTAGGCGCGACCATTACGCCTGATGGTAAAGAGATGGTTTTGGTTAATCAGACCAAAGGCGACTATCGCATTGCACGTCAGGGGTTAGAAGATGGCTCTATTCAGGTGCTTACAAGAACGTATCTGGACGAATCGCCAAGTATCGCGCCTAACGGAAGCATGATAATTTATAGCACCTTGCACAATGGTACGCAGGTATTATCCTTAGTGTCATTGGACGGTCGCTTTAAGGCAAGGTTACCAGCCTCAGACGGCCAGGTTAAGTCGCCGAGTTGGTCACCATTTTTGTTTTAACGAATAGATTAATTATAAAAAAACGATAAGGAATTAAGAGGATGCAACTTAATAAAGTAATGAGAAGCTTCGTTATCGCATTACCAGTGGTGACCATGATGGCATGTTCATCTGGCCCGAGCGAAGAAGAGCTTGCCGCAGAGCGTAACCGTGTTGCCCAGGAGCAAGCTGAAGCTGAGCGTCAGGCGCGCGAAGCTGAAGAACAGCGTGTTAAGGCTGAAGCTGCGCAACGTATGCAGCGTCAGGAAGAAATGGTTCAGGAACAACTGGAATCGCTTAAAGAAGAACAAACGGTTTACTTCGACTTTGACCGTGCAACAATCAAATCAGAATTCCGCGAAATTCTGGACAAGCACGCAGAGTTTCTGGTTCAGAACCCTGACCAGGAAGTGGTTATCGAAGGTCATACCGACAGCCGTGGTACACCAGAGTACAACATTGCACTGGGCGAGCGTCGTGCACAGGCGGTAGAAACCTATCTGATGAACGCAGGTGTTAGCAGCGACCAGGTATCTACTGTGTCTTATGGCGAAGAGAAGCCGGCTGTAATGGGCTCAACTGAGTACGCGATGGCACAAAACCGTCGTGGCGTGGTCGTTTATCAGTAATGCGCCTTTCTTTGCTGAATAAAGCGCTTTTAAGCGGTGCCTGTGGCACCGCTTTCGTTGTTTCTGCAACAGCGATGGCTCAGGCACCTGTTTATGACGTCAATAATTCAGGCACCGCGGAGCTGGAAAAGCGAATCACCGTACTTGAGAGAATGGTAGACAGCCGCACCGAGATGCAGCATCGATTGCAGCAGCAGATCGATACGATGCAGGGTGAAATTGATCAGCTTCGCGGATCAGTTGAGGTACACACCAATCAACTCGAGAAAGTTCTTGAACGCCAGCGTGAACTGTATCTGGAAATTGATAAGCGTGTTGAAGCGCTAAAGCAATCTACCGGACAGCAGGGCGGGAATGGCTCCAGCAGCTCATCGTCGTCCTCAGGCTCATCAGGTAATACGTCAGCCTCTACGCCTTCTGAGAATGCCTCACAGCCATCAATGAGTGAGGATGAAGCGTACGATAATGCGGTGAATCTGATTTTAAAATCCAGAGAGTACGACAAAGCTATCCCTGCTTTCCGCTCTTTTATCGCAGATTATCCTAATAGCCAGTACTCAGCGAATGCGCATTATTGGTTAGGACAGCTGTTATTTAACAAGCGAGAGTGGGCACAGGCAGAAGAGCAGTTCAGCCAGGTAGTTGATCGCTATGAGAAATCCAGCAAGCGTGCAGAAGCAATGTTGAAGCTGGGTGCGATTGCACAGCGTCAGGGCGATAACGGGACAGCCAGAGAATACTTTAATCGTGTCATTTCTGACTATCCTAATTCATCGGCGAAAAGGTTGGCTGAGTCGAAGCTGGACAATCTTTAAGATTAAGAAAGTCTCAATTAACCGAGGCTTTCTGAGTCTTTAATAGTAAGAAAATATAATTTTTTTCAATTTATTTTAAAAAATAGATGGCCTGATTAACCAGTAATTATCGGGCTTAGCGGCAAATTATTGATAGTATTGATGTAGTTTTGACCACTTGACGTTCTTTTTAGTAAAAAAAGCAAATAAAACGGCATTTAGGGTTGCACCACATCAGGAAATAAGTATTATATGCCGCCGTTGCCACAGACAGGCAGCAACCAGAAAGTTACGGGTCGTTAGCTCAGTTGGTAGAGCAGTTGACTTTTAATCAATTGGTCGCTGGTTCGAATCCAGCACGACCCACCATCTTCTTGATGGTGGCGAAACTTTCTAAACAATGCGAAGGGTCGTTAGCTCAGTTGGTAGAGCAGTTGACTTTTAATCAATTGGTCGCTGGTTCGAATCCAGCACGACCCACCACTCGCAACGTTACAATGGTTATCACCGCAGTGTGAATTTTCCATATTGAAATGGGTCGTTAGCTCAGTTGGTAGAGCAGTTGACTTTTAATCAATTGGTCGCTGGTTCGAATCCAGCACGACCCACCATTTCAATCAATCTCTACCCTACAAGCAATATTTGATACTCCCTTGATGATCGCGCAGGATTAGAACCAGCGAAGCGGTTCGACATCCCGAGCAAGGCGAGGGTGAACGTGTTTTAGCACGGCCCGCAGGGTGAGCCTGTGAAACAGGCGAATCATCCAGCACGACCCACCATTTCAACCAATCTTCTCTGTTTCAAATTATCTCGAAAAGATTTTCTTAGCTCGCGCAGGATTTGAAGTAAGCGAAGGAGGACGTCACATAAAGACAGCGCTGTTTTGAACCGGGCTCTGCAAATTTAAAGATTGTTATGTGGTTGGCGAACTTTCAGAAGAAGCGCTGCGTACCCACAGCACAGTCACCGCTCTTGAAATAATCCACTTTACCCCTATTTCAAAAGCATGAATTCTTTATGACAGTGGGGTATACTTCGTCCCCCGTTTTAGCTGTCGTTTATCCAGGTCAGTACGTTATGACAGTCGCATTTCGCGTAGAACAAGTAGATTATCCATTTCCTGCTAAACCTGCTCCGCTATCAGAGCAGCGCAAATCAGAGCTTAAAGCAAAGATTAAGGCGTTGCTGAAAGAACAAAACGCGGTAATGGTTGCGCACTATTACACCGATCCTGAAATTCAGGCGTTAGCCGAAGAAACGGGCGGCTGTGTAGCTGACTCGCTGGAGATGGCTCGATTTGGCCGTGATGCTGATGAGCAAAAGCTTATCGTTGCCGGCGTTAAGTTCATGGGCGAAACGGCAAAGATTCTCAGCCCTGAAAAAACGGTATTAATGCCCACCCTTGAAGCAACATGTTCACTGGACTTAGGCTGTCCTGTGGATGAGTTCTCAGCGTTTTGCGATGCACACCCGGACCATACCGTAGTAGTGTATGCAAATACCTCTGCAGCGGTTAAGGCACGCGCTGACTGGGTAGTTACCTCAAGCATTGCGCTGGAAATTGTTGAGCATCTGGACGAGCAGGGTAAACCCATCATCTGGGGGCCAGACCGTCACCTTGGCTCGTATATCGCTAAACAGACCGGTGCTGACATGCTGATGTGGCAGGGCGAGTGTATTGTTCACGACGAATTCTCTGCGCAGAAACTTCAGGATATGAAAGCCATTTATCCTGACGCCGCAGTGCTGGTCCACCCCGAATCACCCGCTTCAGTGGTTGAGATGGCGGACGCGGTAGGTTCAACCAGCCAGCTGATTAAAGCCTCTCAGGAGATGAGCAACGAGATGTTCATCGTTGCTACTGATAAAGGCATTTTTTATAAGATGCAGCAGCTGACGCCGGGTAAGACATTTATCGAAGCCCCGACGGGTGGAAATGGTGCCACCTGTAAAAGTTGCGCGCATTGTCCGTGGATGGCTATGAATGGTCTGGAAGCAATATATAACTCGCTGACAGAAGGCAAAGCTGAGCACGAAATTTTCGTTGATGATGCGTTACGGGAAAAAGCACTAATTCCATTGGATCGTATGTTGGACTTTTCCGCGTCATTAAAAGCGAAACAAGCGTCTGCGTAATAAATCGGCGGTCAGGGCTTTTTTTCTTAAGAAGCCTTGATTCGGCAGGCAACATTACCTACTATACGCGCGCTTTGAATAAATATTTAAAGCATTTCGGAGAGATGGCTGAGTGGCTGAAGGCGCACGCCTGGAAAGTGTGTATACGTTTGTAGCGTATCGAGGGTTCGAATCCCTCTCTCTCCGCCAGATTCAAATAAAAAAGCCCTGCCTCGTGCAGGGCTTTTTTATTTGCGTTTAACAGAGTCGGGATGAGAACCCTCGGGTTCGACAAAACGGCAGGATAGCCGTTTTGCACAGCCTCAGGCTGCCCGCAGGGCGAGCGCCATGGAGGGCGCGAGTGAATCCCTCTCTCTGCGCCAGATACAAAAAACAGCGATAGCCTTTGCCGCAATAGCTGGGACGCAAAAACGATAATCGCCGTAACATGATTTACCGACTTATACGTCACGCGCTTCTAAAATGAAATAACTGATGCCAGGCTAGTTTGGCCGCGTGTTCCGAATACTCGGGTCGAGTAAATAGGTAGTGCCATCAACGGTGAATCGTATGATGTAATCGTGCAGAACGCCCTCAGGCGTACCATCCACATTTTTGTTGCGCACGACCAATAATTTGCTGGCTACGGAGTGCACCTGAAATTCTCTGGCATTTTGTGCACTGGATGCATGGCCTCGCCAAAGTGAATTAAAAGATTCGATACCCTCTGCGACATCTTCAGCATATGCTTTCATAATCTCTTGCTTTTGTTCGACTTCGTTCTGTTCAAAAACCTTCAAATCAAAGTCAGCGTAGCCTTCAGGAAAATGAAAGCGTATAAACTTGTTATCTTCTGTAAATTCAATAATATCGATAGGCTGATTATCCCGATAAAGTGTGAGATTATCAGGCTCGCCTTCATCAGCTTTGAATTCAACGTCAACAGCATTAGGATTGGCGTGCGCTTCAGTAGCCAGTAGCAGCCCGATGAATATTGCAAAGGCCCATGCGTATGTAAGTTTCATTGGTCGTTCCTCAGTTTTAAATAAAGCTATGTATATTTCTCGTTTTGTTTTACAGCTAATTACTTCTGTCGTCTTTTCGTACCCGGCCAGGACAGCCCGGTTTTTCGCTTACAGGTATATGTAGACAGTCTGACGTAAGGTATGCCAGTCGCTGTACCAGCGGAGGTTTGGTCGTATTGGGATAGTGAATGCATCAACTGACATAGTTTGGTCTCCATGTCATAGTGAGTTAAGCGCCAGCACGGTTTGTATATCCGTTTGCAGCGCAGCAAGTTCCGGATACTGCCAGATAAGCTCCGGTGTTTTCGAAACCAGTTTCTCCAGCTGTTTATGATTCTTCTCCGATAATGCTTTTTCATATAACGCAATTAATGCACCCGGACCCAGCAAATTATCTGGTACATCTACGTTCGGTAGCTTAAGCGCACTGCCAACCCGAAAGCGCCATAGCCTCGCCGCCGGCTCGTTGGCTGATAACAACGTCTTCTCAAAAGATTGTGCTTTTGAATCTTTACCCTGTGCCTTGAGTAAACGCCAGTACCAGTAATGGCGATGATAAAACGTTGCCGTCCAGTAGTTTCCGCCTTGTTCAGGCTGCCGCGCATCAATAGAAAAGCTGTCATCAAAGCTTTGCTCGGCAAGTGTTAACTGGTTGCCGAGCAAATAGGCTTCACCAAGAAAAGCGTGAATGGAGGCTAAGATTTCTCTCCATCGGGTATTTTCCTGGTCGTGTCTGACCAACTCCTCAACCGTGTTCTTTTGAGCCTGGTAAATCGCAACGGCGCTATCAATATTGCCGCTGTATACTTGTACTTTCGCCAGGCGGTTATTTGCTAACACGACATTGATACGGGCACGGTAGCTGTTTTCCAAACGCGCGATTTGCTCAAAAAGCTGTTTTTCACTACGGTAAAAACTCAGTGCCTGCGTCAGTTTAAGTTGTTTTTGATGAGCAGATCCAAGCCAGGAATAAACATCGGCGAGGGTTGCGATTGCATCAAGGTTTTCAGGGGCCATCGATACAACCTGCACCGTCACTTCAGCTGCTTTAAGAAAGTACGCGATAGCGCCATCAATATTGCCGCGACTATCTGCCAGCGTGCCAAGGTTAGAGTTCGCATAAGCGACCTCCATCATGGCAGCGGTATCCGAAGGAGCGAGGTCCCTTAGCCTGAGTGCGGCCTTGCGGTATGCCAGAAACTGTCGTTCTGCTTTATCCAGCTCATTTGCCACCCAGTGCGCGTACCCTAACCAGAATTCCGCCTGTGCCTGCTCATAAATATAATCAAACTTATCGGGCGATTGAGTCGTCAGCTTTCGCGCCTGGGCGAGGCTTTGCTCGAATGCCTGGGTGGCTTTATCGTATTGCGCACTATCCATATAGACACTACCTATCTGATATAGCGCTTTGGTTCTGTTTAATAAACCTGTGTCACTGGTTTGTGTCTCCTCAAGCTCTGCAAAATAGTTCAGGGCTTTTTCACCGACCGACTGCATGACATCCAGACGGCCGAGCTTATCCAGCTCGGTATGAAGATCACCAATTAAAAACTCAATTAAATCCTGACTTTTAGCCAGACTACGTTCAGCAGTTTGCTGGCTTTTTCTGGCTGAAAACGATGCGCTTGTCGCATATAAGGTAGTCGCAATAAGGGCGCCGATCGCTGCATAGCGAAGTGCTTGAGCACGTCGGGCGCGACGTTCAGAAGCCTTTATATAGTTTTCCTGGTCGGTGGTAAGCGTAAGTTCACTTTTAAGCAGCGCCTTTCCGTCATCAAGTGGCTTTCCGGCGTTGAGCAGAAGGGCGGGTTCACGATTTGCTTTGATCCAGCGCGTTACCTGATCCGACAACTGATCACGTACATTAAGTAACGAGCGGTTGACCTGTAGCCAGCGCGCCAGCCTCGGCCAATGAATGTAGAGGGACTCGTGAGCCAGGGTGATAATTTCTATATCATCAGGATTACGTTCGCTAACCAGGAGCCTGGCTCGCAAAAATGCTTCCACCAGCTGGCGCGCTTTTGCATCGCTCTGCAGTTGTTCACAAACTGCCCATTTTCTTAAATACCGTCCGTTCGGGTCACAACTGGTCAATTGATTAAAAACCTGGGCAAAGCGCTTTTGCACCGCTTTGCCCAGACCTCTGAAAATGGTTTCAGCGTGACTGGCTATCGCACCTTCTATACCACCAAGCAAGGCGTAGTGTTTGAACGTCAGCATCCCGCCGGGAGTTCGCATGTCGTAAAGCTGAGTGAGGGTAAACTCAAGTAGCGGTAAGCTCTCAGGATACTGTGCGGCGCGATCGGCGATGACTTCGTCCAGTGGCGGCTGGCCTTTTTCACCTTCTTCAAAGTGCAGGTGCGCGGCAATTGCCGGAGTGGTAATCATTTGGCGAATATTATAGAGCGACGGGGGCGACAGGTCGTACTGACCCCCGTGCTGCTTCAGGCGAAGAAACTCAGGTGTCGCACAAAGGTGGTGATAGCAGTCACTGCGCAGTGTGGCAATAACAAAAATATCCAATTCTTCCACCAGAGCGGCGACCAGCTCAGCAAAATGTTTTTGCTGAGTGACGGAGATAGCCGCTGATGTATAAAGTTCCTCGAGTTGATCAATTAAAATAACCAGCGTTGAAGAAGCGTGATGTGCTTCTAGTGCATGACGGATTTGTTCGAGAAATGCCATCTTGTCGTTTCTGGCCAGCGTCGCGGTAGCGTTTATCTGCTCAGTAGGTACAAGTTGCTGAGCGCTATTTGCCGCTAACGCTGAAACCAATGCACGAAAAGGGTCACCTTCGATGTCTGCCGGGCGCATTACACCGCGTAGAACCGTTCCACTACCCGGTAACAGATCCGGATTATAAAGCGCTGGTAAAATGCCGGCCCGTGCCAGACTCGATTTTCCCGAGCCGCTCATGCCGACAATAAGCAGAAACGGCTGATGCATGACGGCTTTGTACTTTAGTTTTTCCAGTGCTTCGGCTATTGCGTCATCTCGTCCGCAGAACACATTAGCATGCTCAAAGCGAAAGGCTTTAAGCCCCTGGAAGGGATTACCGCTATACCATGCCCGCGCATTAATCATTTCTGTTTCGGTGGGCGTCGGAAGAAAATTGTCGAGCCACCGGTGTAAGTGCTTTTCCAGTAAACACTCAAACTCACCGATGGTTTTATACTGATGATACGCGTTACTTAAGCGCTGCTGGTTGTCGGTAAAGTGTCTATTAAAAAATGCGTTTACTGGTGATGCGTTTTCCCCAGCTTTATCAGTGCGGCGATATACCATCACAGCCGGCTTACCACTAGTTTGTTGCGCTTTGCGCGCTGCGATAAATTCGTATTCAGTGCCGGTTAACGGACCTGCAAATGTCGCTGGGAGGGCGCTTTCAGGTAGTAGTGTTCCTGTTCGCTGCCATAAAATAAGGATAAACAAATCAACAGTGGCAGGGTCGGGGAGTTGGGGTTGAAATGACTCTCTGGCTTCCAGAGGCTGCTCTTCCCATAAAAGAACATTGAGCTCACTGCGATGACCAAATATTTTTCGTAGCCGCTCAATCACGCGCGCTGTTAAAGCGCGTTCCAGCACCACGTCCCCCGGGGAGGATACAAAAATATTGCAGGTGGGCATATAGGATATATTCGACTATGATAATATTCATAGTCTAGTTCAAAAATTAACCAGCCACATTAGCTTTCACGCTACACAGGCTTTCAGTGACGTGGTCCTGACTGACGATAGTCAGTGGCCGGGCAGTTGTCAGTCTACGAATTTACTACCAGTGAGCGGACAATCTTTAATGAACACTGATTATGCCTGACCGCGCAACCACCTCACTCTACCAGCAATTTGCAGATTCTCCTTTGGTTCCGATGACCCTGAGAGTAGGCGTGGCGGGCCATCGCGAACACGCCAGTATCAATCGGAATAACGACACGTTGACGAGGCAGATTACTACGCTTTATAGCCATATAAACTCGCAACTAAAGCGCTGTTATCAGCATGAGCATGCACAGACATTGTACGCAAAAGCAGAGCCTTTACTCAGGCTTACTTCCTCTATGGCCGATGGCGCTGACCGACTTTTACTGGATCCGTCGCTGGTCAAACAGGATTACGAATTAACCTGTGTATTGCCTTTCGAGGCTCATGAATATGCCAAAGATTTTGATCTTTATAGCCAGAATACTTTTTTTGAGTTACTGAAAAAAGCGCATTATGGGACAGCTGAATCCAAAGTTCTTGAGTTAGATGGAAGGCGCGATAATGCTGATATCGCCTATCGGGACTGCGCTGAGGTGCTGGTAAAAAACTGTGATGTACTGATAGCGCTTTATGATGGCAAGGACAAAGGAGGCTACGGTACTGCCTGGACGACAAAACTCGCATTGTCTGAGAAGATTCCGGTAATCTGGATTGACATTGAGCATGCCTGTGAGCTTTATTTTTTACACAGAGAAAATGGCGAAACCATCACTGAACCTTTTACTGCGTCCTCGCTGCACAAATGGCTAAGTCATATTTTGCTATTTGATACATTACTGAGCCCACCAGAAACAACGCAAAAAAACGACCTCACCTGGCGAATTTTACAGCGCTTTAAAGTGTTTGCCACCGAACCGGGTTTATCGCTGAGTTCTGAAGTATGGCCAAATTTTAATGACCGTGGTCCTATTCATATGATACGCGGACGCCATAGCCCGCTACACAATGGCTTTGCATGTTTGAAAAAACTGCTCATTTCTTCTGATAAGCTCAAGCAGGAAATCCATCATGACAAAGCACAATTGCCGCCATCGGTAAAACTAACCGAAGATGAGGGCTCGCCGCAGCCCGGGCGCTTTTATTCACCAGCCAGTCACGCCTATTTTGCGGCCTATCTACGCGCTGACCGCCTTGCCGGTTTTTATGCTTCAATGCATCGCAGCACGTTTATGTATATCTATTTGTTTGGTGCGGCGGCACTGATTGTGGCAGCGCTGGCTATCGCTTTTTCCGATCCTGCTATATATGGAAAAACAGCGCTTTTCTGCGCTTTTATTGAAATGCTGCTATTACTACTGATCTACCTTCTGTATAAGCGTGATCACTATACCCGGCTGCACGACCGCTGGCTTGAGTATCGCTGTATTGCTGAGTTTCTGCGGCCAACATTATTCCTATCAATTTTCAGCAGTCATTTCCCCATGCGCCGATTCAGAGACAGTGAAGAGGTGCTGGGGCGAAACCTTCTGGGGCACGGTGGTCCTGAGCGCTGCTGGGCGTATCTTTACACGGAAACCGTTTTACGCTGGACAGGTTTCTCCGGGCGTAAGATGGATCAGGCGTATTTAGCCGATGCATTGAACTTTACACAAAAACACTGGATACACGAGCAATATCACTACCATACACACAATGCTATTGCTACAAAGCAAATGGCCAGGCGACTGGCCAGGATTAGCGAAGGCATGTTCATCGCAACAATTATCGTTGTCGCGGCCAAGATCTTACTGACTCAATATCTACCGGAATTTTACGCTGTCTCGAAACTATGCGGTTTGCTGGCTGCCTGGTTACCTGTTATCGGTACCACGGCATTTGCAATTCGCAATCACGCCGAGTTTGAGATATCTGCCCAGCGAAGCCTGAGCGCCCGGGAGGTCTTGTTAGGTTACCATTGCAAAATTTCAGCGCTGGACAGCGCGACATTAACGTTTAAAGAGATTGAAAACTTACTTCGGGAATTAACCGCCCAATCAATTACCGAAACAGCTGACTGGCTGGAAATTTATGAGGTGAAGGATACGGAAACCGCGTAAGCAAACTTAGAAGGGCCATAAGGTTTGTGAATTATTTGATTGCCCCGGCCGGTAGGCGACAGGGCGTGAAATCAAAAACCAGTATAATTAATTGAGATAGGTGTTATTAAATCTCGCTAATTACATACCGCCAACGGCTTGGGGTCATCATTATCCTGTACCTTAAATTTAAACGCGGCGTGCTTTTTCACGTTTTTATCTGAGGCAAACATAGCAACAACCGGGCAATTCTGGCTTTTTCCTGTCAGTGAAATATCACCATTTTCAGCATCCTTCCTAATCATTTCTACAGAGGGCACATCAGGTGTGCGATCACTACCTGCCATATATGCCTTTGCCAGTTTTACTGCATCATCGACACAAACTAGTTTACTTTGAAAGTTGTCCGACTTGTCTTGCCTG
This sequence comes from Salinimonas iocasae, assembly GCF_006228385.1. Lineage (GTDB taxonomy): Bacteria > Pseudomonadota > Gammaproteobacteria > Enterobacterales > Alteromonadaceae > Alteromonas > Alteromonas iocasae. The sequence continues at coordinate 2,581,099 of NZ_CP039852.1, read as the reverse complement.
AGCACCAGGTTAAGGGCAGGAGATTGCTCCCCATAAGGGCCAAACAGCAAAAATGTGGACGGGGCTAAATCTACGTTTTTGAAGTCAGGGGTTTGCTTTGTATCGAGCTTGCCCAGTAGTTTCTTTTGGTCGGGTTGACCAAGTTCAGAAACGACTTTCCCTGAACAAAAATCGATTGCTGCACTGAAGCCTTCTGCAATTTTGTCCATAAATCGCTGTTCACCCTTTTGGGCCAGCTTTTCATCGGCTATTGTGTCCGGGGACTGACCAACCAGGGTCGCTGCGCCGGCAAGGGCTGACCCCCACATGCTTTCCTTATCAATATCTACATCGCCGCTTGCCTTAAAATCTACTTCTGGTGAATTGAGAGGCTTGAACCACAGGGCCAAGCGCTTCGATTGCGGCTCGTATTGGGTAATTACCTCTCCGGTCAAATCTACATCAACTTCAAACCGGGCAAACTCATCAGTGCTGTAATCAGCACCCAGCACATCCTTTTCTCTGTCCAGCCAGCGCCACCCATTTATGCCAAGTGATAGTGTCATGGTATTTTGCTGGCTTTCATCATAGGCGACGTCACACGAGTGTATCCAAAGCGTGCCAATATAAGCCTCGTCACCGTTTTCCTTTTTGTGTTGTAGGCCCCGAAAACGATGCTGCAATCGGTCACATATTTTTTTGCCTGCAACGTCTGCTGCGGCTGCAGATAAGTTGTCAGATTCAGCCAGAGCGCTTTTGCCATACAAAAAACAAAACGTGCAGAGTATCGATAAGCATAATTTCATTTATTCACCTTGCATTGAACCAACGCTGTCAGCGAAGAAATTCAATGTGTTAATTCTGAGCACAAATTGTACTGGTTGAGTAAGCCTACGGTGACAGGGCTGATAAAAGTTCAGGAGTGTTGATTAAAATTCCGCGGTAATACAGATGTGAAGGACAGTGAGCGCTTTGTTAGATCGTGATAGATCAGACAACTGGCAAAGGCCTGATGAGGCTGCTTTGCCAGATGAAAGGAGGATAGTATACGCAGTGAAGCCCTTACCCTGAAGTAATTACTATTCCACCCTGAGGTTGAAGGGTCATCGAGAAATTTCCATCTTTACTGATGGTCACTTTTTTTAATTTGGTATTGCCTTTAGGAGTGTCGTAATACATCGTTACAGTCTTGCCTGAGAGCATTGGCAAATTAACATCAATCGATTTCTTTTTGTCTTCACCGTTAACAGCTGCAATATACCAGTTATCGTCTTTATGGCGTGCTAGCACAGTATAGTCCCCAGGCGCTCCGGCTATAAATTTTGTTTCATCCCAGACAGTTGGCATTTTTTTCAATAGCTCAAGCACGTAATCGGGTTGCTCATGGTAATTGTTAGGCGTTAAGCCGAAATGCTGAATCGGAGAGAAATACAGAACTCCCGTAGCGAGTTCAAAGGTATCGGTGGTTTTTCTGATTGTCCCTGATTTTTGCTCTTTAGAAAGCCGGTCATTGAGAAAGACAGGCGCGAAATCCATTGACGCTACGGTATTACGTGTAAAGGGCAGGATGGTCGCATTAAACGCATGCTTATCCAGTGCATCTTGTTCAAACACTAAATTTTCTGATGCTAACACCGCTTCTGAGGTGACGAAATTGGGGTACATTCTTTCCCAGCCACGTGGCAATGTACTACCGTGGACGGTTATCGTCAGGCCAAAATCATTGGCGTCGGTGAAAATATCTTCATACAACTGAATGGTTTGTTGTTTGTCGCCGCCAAAAAAGTCGACCTTCAGCCCTTTTACGCCAATCGCTTTCAACCATGCCATTTCTTCTCTTCTGGCCGGGCTGGTATTCATCTTATGCTGTGGGGTTTGGGGGGCATCATTCCACCATCCGTTCGAGTTGTACCAGAGAATAATGCCAACGCCCTTATCACTGGCGTAATCTACAAGCTTCTCTATTTTATCCCGCCCGATTCGCTGGTCCCACCAATTGTCAATCAGTACATATTCAAAATTCAGCTTAGCGGCAAGGTCGATGTACTTGATCTGATCCTGATAGTTTATGCTGTCATCCTGCCAGACAATCCAACTCCAGGTTGCTCTCCCCATCTCATAGTCCTGAGAAGCAGCGTAGCGCGGCTCTACCAGATCGTAAGACACCGTGGTTTCTACGATTGGAGCAAGCGTACTGCCCAGCGTAATAGTACGCCATGGCGTCACAGCGGGCATCGACATCGCAGCATACGTGCTTCCGATGCCGGAATTTTCGCCCTCTTGAGGAAAAGCAAGTGGGAATACACCTTTGTCGTTACTTTCGCCAAGGCGCGAACCAACATAGGTACTGTCCACACCTGTCTCAGAAATTAAAAGCCAGCCACGTTGAGCGTTCTTAAACAGGGCCGGGAATGTATATCCTACGCCGTTTGTAGAAGAATCAGTGACCGGCGCATCAAAGGTATAAGGCTCTTCATAGCTGGGTTTTGTTTTCATCCAGCCGGTCTCAGGCAAGGCTTGTGGTGTGATAAAGGTGGTCGCTTCATCAGGCAGGTTAAAGGTGGTTGCCTCACCCAGCACCTTGACTCTTGTCAGCGTCTCCGGACCGGATAACCTGTACCGAAACGCCACGTCCCGATTACTGACCCGATATTCAACCTCTAACTGAATATCGTCTTTCCCAGTAAAAGTAATCACTGCACCGTTTGCCTGATAATGCACATTACTCACCTTGCCGTGCATAAGCTCGTAATGTTTATCTTGCTGAGTGTCTTTATGCGAAACGTAGGTAAGATTGTTTGAAAAATTACCTAGCGATGTTTTCAAACCCAGTGATGATGGCTCCAAAAAAGTTTGGTTATCCAGTTTAACCGTATAATGCGGCCCGTCACTGGAGTTGTTTATTACCACCTCAATATTGCCGTCCGGACTGGTCACGGTGACAGGGAGTGCCGCCTGAGCACCGGATGCTGTCAGCGTTAATAGAATGCCAGCTATTGCTTTTTTCATGTTTGTCCCTTGTAGAAAATATCAGTATCGGGTTGTCTTTTGCCGTTAAAAAGAAGCCGTAATTCCGACGGTGTATCGAGGGCCGGTCTCTTCAAGTAGCAGAATTTGATTGCTGTAGCGGCCTTCCTTTCGGGTTTTTTCATCGGTGACATTAATGCCTTCCAAAAAGACCTGCATATCCTCGTTAATGTTATAACTGACACGTACATCGACTTGATCGTATTCAGCCACGTAAGTCGGCTCGCCGCCAAAGCCACGTGCTGTTTGCAGGAATCGATCGCGACGGTTCCATGCCACCCGCGCCTGATAAGGGCCTTTGTCATAAAATGCAATGAGGTTGTAGGTATCGCCTAATCCCACCAACGCGAAAGTCTGGGTGGTATCACCCACATCCAGTTCGGCGTTGCTGTCTACCATAGTGGCATTGGCGGTAACGCCAAACCCACTCCAGAATCCAGGCAGAGAATCGAAGGTGTATTGCGCACCCAGTTCGATACCGTCCACGGTTGCTTCTTCTGCGTTGTCTACCAGACTAACCTCGAAGACAGGATCACCTTCAAATAGATTTTCAGAATCGACTATTGGAAAACTTCTGTTTTCGACCGTACTAACCAAAAAGTTTTCCACATCTTTCCTGAAATAGCCGGCAGTCAGATAGCCACTTTCGCTGTAATACCATTCCAGGGTAACGTCGAGATTATCTGCGACGAAAGGACGCAGGTCTGGGTTGCCGCTATTGGCCGACAGGTTACCGGGCCGGGTTGCGCCGAGTGTTGTTCTGGGAGACAGTGAGCCCAACGGCGGCCGCGTCATTGTTCTGGATAACGCTATCCTTCCCACCAGCTCATCGGTGATATTGAGTTTAATGTTGGTACTTGGGAGAAAGTAATCATAAGTATTGGTCTGGGAGACTTCTTCTTCGCCAGAAAGTATGGGCGTGTATAAGTCTGCAGCGGCAAATGTCAAATCCTGCAGAATCTGCGACACCCCGATGGCAGTCGTTTCTGTATGAACATAACGGGCTCCGACATTCCAGGTCCATGGCATACCACTCCATTCGCCTTCAAATACGGCATTGATGTAGCCAGCCATTATTTCTTCTTCAACCTGTGATGAGGTGGGTCTTACCGCCAAATCAAAACCGCCGGACTGTTCCAGTAATGCAGCCGTGCTGCCTGCTTCGAGCCCCAGCGCATTGTTTCTGGCTGTCATCGCCTCGTCGGACTCCAGGTAATTGATAAACTCATCAATATCAAAAGATACCCAGCTGGAAGGAAGATTCCCTATCCCCCCTAAAAAATCATTGGCGATCCCTGTTTGTGAGAATAGCGAATCAGGGACATCTACCTGAAAGCCACAGTAAGCACACAGTACGTTGTCCGGCGAAAGCCTGATGGTTAGCGATTGATCTTGTTTTGAGTACTGGGCGCCAAACGTGACTTCCACCAAATGCTCTTTATTCGCAGCCCAGGTTGCATCCACGCGTTGTTGAAACACTTCATCCTCAAAATCCTGTCCGCCCCCAAACACTCCGCCGCCAGTACCACGCAATGTAAAATGGGCTCTGGCCAGGCTTGGATCGCTTAATGCCTCATCGCTCACGCCACTTACAGTAGGGTAGCCATTGTCGTCGTAAGAAACAGTACTGAAGTTTTCGTCTTGAATCCCGATCCCCGCGACTACGACGTCAGTATTTTCCGCTCCGCCAGAGTCAGCCTTTGACCAGGATGTATCAAATGATAAATTGAATTGATCATTGATCCACCAATCAGCGTTGAAGCCCACCGCATATAGGTTCGTAGGACGATTGAGCTGTGCCTCGGTAGCGTCGGCATTTCTGTTTTCGGTAACGCTGGTCGCCACATTATTGGAATCGAACGTGGCGTCAGATATCAGTGTTGGAGTGAAGTATATTCCGACGTTACTGGTGTGTGATTCAACTTCAAAGTCACTGTACATCGCATCCAGAGTAAACTCTACATCCTGTGAAGGACGATACTGGAAAGTGGAGCTAAAGGTGGTGCGTTCGCGATTTTCATGAATCGGGCTAATATTCAGGTTTTGCGGGAAGAAAAACTGCTCATCTGCACCGTATCCCTGTTCTGCAAGGCTACCGGCAATATTCGTCATATCGTCACGGTTGAGGACCAGATATCCGTCAGTAAGAAGGCGGTTTATCCGGTTTTGACGCTTTTGCTGTGTCAATGAAACTAACACGCCCACTGTATCAACGTTAAATGTGTCACTGACCATGCCAAAAAACTGAGGGCTGGTTTCATCTGATAGCGCCTCGTACTGTGCTTTTATCGATGATACAGCCCTGAAACCGTCATAATCTAACGGACGCGGTGTTCTCATCACGACCGTAGATCCAATACCTCCCTCATCCAAATGTACAGGTTGAGACTTATAAACTTCTACACCAGATACCAGTTCGGCAGGCAGCACATCAAAATTAAAGGAGCGGGCACCTGTATCCGATGCCAGTCTTCTGCCATTAAGTAACACCGTATTAAATTCAGGGCCAAACCCACGCACTGTTATTGACTGACCCTCACCACCGCTACGGTCAATAGCAACACCTGAAATACGCTGTAATGATTCTGCCAGGTTGGTATCAGGAAACTGACCAATGTCTTCTGACGAGATGGCATCAACAATCTGGTTTGAGTTTCTTTTTAATGAAACAGAGCGTTGTAAGCTTCCTCTGATACCACTTACCTGAATAACCTCAACATCCTGTTCTTGCGCGTCGCTCGACTCCTGTGCGTGGACGGTCAGACTACCCAGGCTAAGCGCAATTGAAAGTGCGGTGAGCGAAAGCCGCGGAGAGGATACAGAAGGGTGGGTAGCGTGCAATTTAGATTTCATAGTAAGACCTATTCTTTCAGATTATCTTTCGAAAGCTGAACAACAGAATTATTGAATAAAACACGACGCTGGTCAGAAGTGATGACGCATATAACAAAAGTACAATATTATTGTAATACAATTAACGTTACGTTAACTTAATGTTTACTGTCAACAGAAAGTTAAAAAAAGGAACCAGTTAGAGGTGAACGAGAGATATTGCTTTCGTTAGTGCAGTATTTCGTTACATTCTAAATTTGAGCCCCCGGGTATGCGCTGATAGCATTTTGATAATTTCTGAAACAAGGACATGCTATGTTGAAAAATCTGTTAGCCCGGGTGGGCATTGGTAAGGCTACTGTTGATGCGATTCTTAAGTCTGACCAATTACGTGCCGGTGAGATGTTTGATATTGAGGTGGTGATTAAGGGCGGTGAAGTTGAGCAACACATCAAAGGCCTGGAGTTCGCGATTATGGCAGATGCCAAAGCGGAAGCCGATGTGGGTGACAGCGAAGTAAAATATAATAAAAGCGTGGTGTTGCAGCACTGGAACCAACGCTTCGATCTGACCGTTCAGCCGGGTGAGACACTAACTAACGAGTTTTCACTGGAGTTGCATCCTGAAGCACCAGCTACCGAACTGTTTGGCCACCGTATCGGGAAGGTCTGGCTGCAAACCGGGTTGGATATTAAAAGCGGTATAGACGGCAGCGATAAAGATCCGTTAACAATCCTGCCCTCCGATACACAAATGGCAGTGCTGCAATTTATCAGCAATAGCGGTTACCGGCTGTTCAAATCAGATATTGAAGCAGGCCATGTCAGGGCCCGTGAATTTGTATCTCACTTACCCTGTTATCAGGAATATGAATTTAAGCCTGAGTCGCGTTCTTTATTTGGTGCTAAAGAACTGGAGGTGACATTCGTAGACAATGGTAGCGATACCGGCGTATTGATTGAGAAAGACCGCGCATTTTTAGGCGATGGTTATCAGTCAACTTCCATTCCGAATCACTGTAAAACCGTAGAAGCTGTTCGGCCCTACATTGAGCGACTGCTGGGATAAAACAAAAAAAAGAAAGCCCGGCGAACCGGGCTTTTGTTAAATTAGTCTTTCAGGCCGCGGCGTTCCAATAACGCATCAACTTCAGGCTTCTGCCCTCTGAATTCGACATAATTTTCCATCAGGTCTTCACTGTTACCTTTTGACAATACTTCCTGTCGATAGCTTTTACCATTCTCACGGCTCAAGCCACCGTTATCGTCCATATAGGCAAATGCATCAGCAGCCAGTACCTCTGTCCACAGGTAGGCGTAATAAGATGCTGAATAACCGCCCGCGAACGTGTGGCTGAAGTAATTAGACTTGTAGCGTGGCTTCACCGGCGCGTAGTCAATATCGTGAGCAGCCAGCGCTTTTTGCTCGAACTGCTGAACATTACTGACATTATCGTCGGCATCCAGCATGTGCCACTCCATATCCAGTAATGCAGCGGCGAGGTATTCAGTGGTATTGAACCCCTGGTTGAATTTTACCGCTTTAAGCATTTTATCCAGCAGCGCCTGTGGAATAGGCTCGCCGGTTTCGTAGTGGTTTGCATAATTTGCCAGTACTTCAGGGTCGATAGCCCAGTCTTCGTGAAACTGCGAAGGAAACTCCACAAAATCACGGGCTGTAGCGGTACCTGCCAGGCTGGGGTATTGCACCTGAGAAAACAGGCCATGGGCAGCATGTCCAAACTCGTGGAACAACGTGCTGACTTCATCGTAAGAAAGCAGTGTCGGCTCCCCGGGTGCTGGCTTAACGATGTTGAGCTCATTGTAGACTACCGGTTTCAGATTATTCTGGAAACTCTGTGTTACAAACTCGCTCATCCACGCGCCACCGGCTTTGCCCTCGCGCGCGTAAGGGTCAAAGAAGAACAGCCCGATGCTTGAATCATCGCTGTTAAATACTTCGAATACTCTGGCATCGTCCACATAAACAGGTAAATCGTTGCGCTCTTCAAAACGAATGCCGTACAGTTTATTCATTGCGAAGAACAGGCCTTCTTCCAGTACACTGTTAAGCTCAAAATACGGTTTTACCTGACTGTCGTCAAAATCGTACTTATCTTTACGTACCTTCTCAGCGTAAAATGCCCAGTCCCAGGGCTTCACGGAACCCTGCACACCTTCTTCGTGCATGATGGCTTCGATATCTGCCGCCTCACGCTTAGCGCGCGCCACAGCTTTAGGTGCCAGGTCATCCAGAATTTCAAAAACATTCTCAGGCGTTTGCGCCATCTGGTCATCAATTTTATAGGATGCCCAATTATCAAAACCCAGTAACTTGGCTTTTTGTGCCCGCAATTTTGTCAGTTTCAAAATAATGGGGGCATTCACATTCATCGCGCGGTTAGCAGATGTTTTCCATATGTGCTTGCGCAATTCGCGGTTTTCCAGGCTGGCAAGGATGGGCTGGCGGGTGGTGTTGACCAGCGAAATCAGATAACCCTGTTTACCTGCACTCTCGGCTGCAGATTTTAGGTTCGCTTTTTCTTTATCTGATAACCCGGCAAGCTTTGATTCATCTTTGATGACGATAGTGTCATTTTTAAACGAAGCCAGAATGTTTTGTGAAAACTGAGTTTCCAGTGTCGAAATCTGCTCATTCAGACTACGCATGGTCGACTTATCTGCTTCGGAGAGATTAGCGCCGGCACGAACGAATTTCTTGTAATAGAATTCAGTCAGGCGCTGATCGATATCACTTAATGAAGACTTGTTATCGTGAACGGCTTTAACGCGTTTGAATAATGCATCATTCAGGTAAATGTTATCTTCATGCGCGGTCAAACGAGGCGTCATTTCCGATTCAATGCGGCGCACTTCATCGCTGGAGGCAATGCTGGAAAGGTTAAAGAACAGATTGGACGTGCGTTTTATTAGTTCGCCACTGTTTTCAAGCGCCAGTATCGTGTTTTCAAACGACGCAGGCTGAGAGCTGTTTGCAATAGCATTTACTTCAGCGCTTTGTTCCTTCATGCCCTTATTAAAAGCTGGCTCGTAATCTGTGATTTTAATCTTATCGAATTCAGGTGTCTGGTAGGGCAGGGTGCTTTTTCTCATCAGAACGTTGTCGGTATTGCTCTGCTGACTTTCAGCCATGGCTTTAGCGTTATTGGTATCCTGGCTACTGGTACATGCCGATAGCGCCATCGCTGCTGCAATTGCAGTGGCTATAATTGTTTTTTGCATTGATTGCTCCATTTCACTGACTTGATGGCCAGTTGTTATGTTGTAGGCAGATTACTTTAGCATGCAGACGGAACGTCTCAATCAGGCTGGCCTTAGTAATCGGTGTCTTTATCCTGTCGTAGTGGCGTAAAGATGTAAACAACAATGGTAGGTAATGTATTGTCGGAAAAGGATAAAGTTGTTACCGGCTATGTACCGGAACAGATTGGCGAGCTGATGAAATATCTCATCAGCTTTTAATCGGGAAAATCAGCTGTTTGCAAACCGGGTCAGCGCATCGCCGGTCAGGCGATAACCCAGCCATTCACTTTTGGGTTTTGCGCCGATGGACTCATAAAAGTCTATGGCTGGCTTGTTCCAGTCCAGTACACTCCATTCGAAGCGGCCGCAATTATTCTCAACGGCATGCTGTGCCAGATATTTTAATAGTGCGGTGCCTGCGCCTTTGCCCCGCTCGTCGGTGCTGACAAATAAATCTTCCAGATATAGGCCGTTTTGGCCCTGCCAGGTAGAATAGTTGTAAAAATATACGGCAAAGCCTACTGGCTGGCCGTCATTTTCACAAATCAGGCAGTGTGAGGTGGCTTTGTCACCGAACAACGTATTCCTGATATCTTCTTCACTGGCTTCTACTTCGTCTTCGGCCTTTTCATAACGGGCCAGTTCAACAATAAAATTCAGAATCAGCGAGGCGTCGGCTTGCTGGGCAGGCCGGATTGTATAGTTATTCATAGGGTATGTTTCCCAGGCTATTCAGGTTAACTGAGACTAACATCTTCCCGGGAAAAAAAGCAGCGCCTTGCGACTGAGTAAATAAAAAGCCCCCTGAATGAATGGGGGCCTTATTTTTCTTTGAGCCTGTCAGGGGGTTAGCCAGCATCGATTCTCACGTAATCATCCACGATATTTTATGGAGTCTGCGAAGATGGCGCAGTATCGTGGTGCTTTTGACTGCTATTTTTGCGCATTCGGCCTATCAGCCTTTTTACTACGCTTTTTACATCTTCCAGCATCATGTACAAACAAGGCACCAATATTAGTGTGACCAGCGTTGCGTACATCACTGCAAAGCCAAGTGCAGCCGCCATCGGGATAACAAAAGCTGCCTGCAGGCTGGTCTCAAACAGAATAGGTAACACGCCCGCAAAGGTAGTGATGGATGTCAGGGTTATTGCTCTGAACCGCGCTGTGCTGGCACGAGTCACTGACTCTGAGATGCTAAACCCTTCACGGCGCGCCTGGTTAACGTAATCGGTCATCACCAGCGAGTCATTAATCACAACCCCGGCCGCCGCAATGATGCCGAAGAAAGACATCATTGATAAGTCCAGACCTAACAAAAAATGCCCCCAGATCGCACCGGTCATACTAAAGGGGATAACAGACATGATAATCAGCGGTTGCCCGTAGCTTTTAAGCGGTACAGCCAGCAGGACGTAGACCATAATCATTGCAGCATAAAAGAACATCTGTTGCTCGTTACGCTGCGCCTGTTGCTCTTCAATGTCGCCGCCCAGTTGCGTTAGCACTGAAGGAAAATCCTCTTTCAGTTTAGGCAGGTGGGTTTTATAAACGTCGTCGATAACCGCATCGGGTTCTACGGCTTCCTCATCAATAGAACCCCAGACATAAACACTACGATAGCCTTCTTCACGGCGTATATAGCTGATGCCGGGTGCTTCGACCAGGTTCACCACGTCACCGAGCATCACATCCTGACCGGCTGGTGTTTTTATGACCGAATATTTCAGTTCAGAGAACTGTTCCCGGGTAAGCTGTGGATAGCGCACCATCACGCGCACCTCTTCGCCGCCACGAATCACACGCTGTGCTTCGCCGCCGTAAAACCCGGCGCCGACCTGATTGGCAATATCTGATAGCGTAATACCGAGATCGTACGCTACTGGACGCAGCGTCAGCTGCACTTCTTTGCTGTCAGGGTCGATGGTGGAGCTGACATCGTAGAGCCCTTTTTGTTGCTGCAACATGGCAATAAATGCTCTGCCAGCAGCATTCAACTCATCGATATCCGCACCGTATAGCAGAAAGCCGAATTCGCCGTCACCACCGCCGCTATTTACATCATCAGCCACACTAAATGATTTCATACCGGGGATCTCCGGCATGGCCTCACGCCAGCGGCGGGCTAACTCAAAGGTGTCAAAGGGACGTGCGTCTTCATCAACCAGCGGCGCAACAACCCGGCCAGTCGTTCGTTCCTGATTAAAGGCCAGAATATCGCGCACCATATTGGCACCGGTTTCCTGTTTGATTTTAGCGTCCACATCCCAGATCGTTTGCTCAATGATTTTGAGCGCATCGATCACCGCTCTGTCTGAGGCGGTTTCGTTCATCTCAATGCGTATCTGTGGAAAATCATGCGGTACCTTAGGGTTGGGTACACTACGCACATAATTGGCCATGATAAGACCAACGCTGATCATCAATACCGTAAGAAACAGCGCAAAAACACAGTAGCGCCAACGGGTTGCTTTCTCGACGAGTCGCTTATACGGGCCGTGAACAAAGCCATTAAAGCGATGATTGAAACGCGCGCGCCATGAGTCCTGTTTAACGGGGGGGAATTTAGTATGCGCAATATGCGCAGGCAGAATCAGTTTCGACTCAATCAGACTGAATGCCAGACACAGAATAACGACCACTGCGATATTGTAGAAAAAGGCACCTTCAGGACCGCTGCTTAACGTAAAAGGAGCAAATACTGCGATTGTGGTCAGTACACCAAAAGTGGCCGGGGTAGCCACCCGTTTGGCGCCGCGAATAACATTATCGACGCCGCCACCTTTATTTTCTACTTCGGTGTAGGCGCTTTCCCCTATAACAATTGCATCATCTACCACGATGCCCAGTACCATGATAAAAGCAAACAGCGAAAGGATGTTTACGGTCACACCGAACAGAGGCATCAACATGAAAGCCCCGAGAAAACAGATGGGTAAGCCTAGCATCACCCAGAACGCCAGCCTGAAACGCAAAAACAGCGTCAGCAGAAGCGCGACTAACAGCGCCCCTTCGGCAAGGTTCATCAGCATCATTTCCAGTCGGGCGTTAAGGTAATAGGTCATATCTACAAGCACTTTAAGCTCGATGCCTTTAGGCAATGTCTTGTTTTTGCTTTCAATATAATTTTTTACCGTTTCGGCTACGGGCACCATGTCCTGTGTGCGGGTGGCTTTTACCGCCATGTAGATTGAGTTTTTGCCTGAATAGCTGAAATACCACTCACCTTCCGTGAAACCATCGGTGATGGTAGCAACATCTGACAGAAGAACCTTCGCGCCGTTTTGGCCAATCTTAACCGGTATCTGCGCAAAATCGCGGCCACGGTAGTACTGATTTTCGACCCGAACAGATATTAAGCCTGCTTCTGTCCGTAACTGCCCGGCAGATATATTGGCCGAGTAATTCCGGATAGCGCCACTGATGTCTTCAATGGTTAGATTGTACTTACGTAACATATCCGGACGTATCTCAATGGCAATCTCATCGGCAGGATCGCCCACGTCAACCAAAGACACCGACCCAAGCTGTAACAGCTCATCTTCAATTTCTTTAGCCAGAGGTTTCAGTTCGCTAAGCGGAACATCACCCACCAAAGGCATCTCGATAACATTTTGCTCAAATTCCTGTTGTGAAATATTCACCGGCTCCATGCCGGCGGGGAAGGTTGCAATACCATCAACCCGCAATTTCACCTTATCGAGCACATCGGTAAGTTCTGCTTTCTTATCGATTTCCAGCGTCACCGTGCCTGAATTACGAAAAGCCCGGGATACAACCTGATCAATTTCAGTGACATCCTTAATGGCCTCTTCGACTTTAATCAGGATGCTTTCTTCAATCTCCTGGGGAGAAGCGCCCGGATACTGCGCTGAAATTGTGATGTAATTAAGCTCTATATTCGGGAACATCTGCCGCTGGATACTGGTAAAGCTGATTAGTCCCATCAGCAGAATAAATACCATCAGCAAGTTAGCTGCTACAGAGTTTCTGGCAAACCAGGCGATAAGGCCGCGATGCGTGTCTATTGGCATAGTCATGAGGCTGGCCCTTTACTGTTTTTGTGCGACAAGATCATCGCTGTCTTGTGCAACTTTTACTTCCATACCCGGCTGTGGGTATTCAGGTAGCGTCATCACCACGTTTGCATCGGCCAGGTCAGCCCGAATGAAGAAGTGCTTGCCGCTTTCATGCACCACCTCAACATCGCGGGGTACCAGTTTATTGTCGCTATCCATCAGCCAGATACGGTTGTTGGTCACCAACTCCTGGGGAATTCGGTAAACATCTTGTAGGGTTCGACCCTTAAATGAAATATTGACGTAACTGCCAAATTTAACCTGTTGCTCGTTACCATCGATACCGTAAGGGTCGTCGATTCTAAGAACCAGGTGAGACAGGCGGGTCGCCGCATCCACCACTCCGGAGTCACGGTGAATATAGCCATCAATAACTGACGACTGACGTGCATCGGTTGACACTTTTACTGCCAGACGGGAGAGGTTTTCAGGTAACAGGTGTCTGTCGAAGCCTGCTACCGGAAAGGTGACTTCGGCAGTTTCTATATTGTGTATTGTCGCAGCCAGCGTACCCGGCGAAACATAATCGCCAACACCAATCTCCCGGGACACAACCAGTGCATCGTAGGGGGCTTTCACTTCGCAATTTTCCAAATCTCGCTGTGCAATTTTGAGCATTGCTTCGGCAGATTTAACTGACGCCTGTGCACTTAGCAGTTGTGGTTTACGCAGGTACAGCTCGGTAACCTGGGTGTCGGGCATCAGCCTGGCTTCCTGTTCAGCAACCCGCGCCTGAGCCTTCTCCTGAATAAGTTGTGCTTGTGCAGCGCTAAGATCGGCCTCTGCTTGCAACAACGCAGTTTCGTAAGCATCTTTTTCAATGGTAAAGAGTGTATCGCCTCGACGAACCAGACCGCCATGAATAAAACCCTCACTCCACTGGGTTACCTCACCCGCTACCTGGGCTGCGAGCTGAGTGGATTCGAGGGGGGTGACCTCGCCGTAGGAGGTCAGTGTAACAGTATGGCTCTGTGGTGAGAGGCGATCCACCATAACCAGAGGACGGGTATCGACCTGCTCACTGCTTTTTTCTTTGGGGGCCGTAGCCACAACGCCATAGGTGGCCGCTATACCAACAAGAATAACCCCGACCGGGGCAAGTACTTTTAACCAGTTCATGTTATATCGCTTCTATCGAAGGTTTGTCCTTATACTACTCCTGAATCATAAGACAAACCTGGTATAAATGTAACGATATATTAAACAGCAGTTATTATGGCAGTTTGGTTACTGAATCTACGATTGAGGTGTGGCAGAATCCAGCAGCCGGGAAGCCTGAGCCATTTCCTGTGCGAGCCGGGCAATCAGCTCACGCATCTGTAAAACCGTATGTTCAAACCCGTCTTGCTGCTGCTCAGCACGCAGGAAGAAACGTTTGCTAACCGGTTCGCCATCAGCAGGGAATAACCAGTACTGCCCTTTGAGCACAACAAAGCTTTGGTGGGTCGCGATAAAATCATCAATGATCAGCGTTACGCCCGTCGTCTGTGCCTTATCGTAAATATTCTGAGAAAAAACTTCGATTCCCTGGTCCTGCCATAAATTTGCCGACAGGGTTTGCAGAAAATCGCCAGCCAGTGGTTCGGCCCAGACGTGCTGTGAAGAAAAGAAAATAGTGGTAGGGCTGGTTTGCATGGCAAGCCCGCGTTGTTTGAGATAGTCAGGCAATCGGATCTTATCGATACGCAGCCTGTCACTGATCTCCTTTGACGCTGACTCTTCACTAACCGGAGAATGAAGCAAATAATAATTTAGTGATACCGGGTCAGAGGCGCACCCAACCAGCAAAATAAGCCCTGCTATCAGTAAACCTGCTCTTATCATTATTCACGCTCTCCTGATTTCGCTTTCGGCTGACGGTCCGTGCCGTTGTTATTGGGGAATAGCAAGCTGCTGGGCCGCTGATTTAGCTGAAGTAGCAGTGGTTGCAGGTTTCGCAGCGTTTCCTGCATCGCGTCTACTGTCTCCTGAATCTCGCCCTGACTTAAGCCGCCTTCAGAGTAATTCTTAAGCAGGGTAGAAACATCGGTAAGTACCTGATTGAGGTTACGGTTCAGTGCTTTGGTATCCAGGTCCTCCAGTACAAGGCCCACATCGCTGCTGGTTTCCTCCAGTGCATTGGCGGCTGCCTGCATATCTTCTATTACCGCACGGGTATCACCGACCAGTGTATCAAGAGGTAACTGATTGATTTTATCCAAAATTGCATCGGCTTTCTGGGTAAGCTGAGTGAATTCATTAGACACGGTAGGTATCACCTCAAAACCATTGATAGTTTCCATACTGGTCTGGCTGATTTTTTTAGCATGATGTAAATCGATATATAACCCACCGGTTAGCAGATTACCCATGCGCAACGTGGCGCGCAGATCCCGCTCAACCCAGCCGCGCAGTGTCTGTTTAACAAATTCCAGGCTCTCCTGATTATCCTGCTGGCGTACTTTGCCCGGATAGATTTTTATTACCACCGGAATCGGATAATCTTCATCAAGGATATTGCCTTCCATAATATCAGTTGCATTGATGCGGCTTACCTCGCCAATTTCGATGCCGCGATATTCGACGGGAGCACCTACTGTTAGTCCTCTGACAGTTTCATCAATAAGCAATACATATTCAGCTGCAATTTTGTAGCGGGTGTTATAAGCCGCTGCTTCATCTTCATAAATACTGAAACTGGATTCACCCGTGATGCGCTCGCCGGGCGGTGAATCTTCCGGAATACCAAATGTAATACCATTGGCCAGCAATGTTTCCAGACTACCCGTTTCAACCTCAACACCGCTGGAACTTAAATGGAGTTTTACGCCGCTGGCATTCCAGAATCTCGTGTTACTGGTGATAAGCTTGTGATAGGGCGCTTCAATAAAGGCAGAGTAATACACCTGACGCTCTTCTATGTTGAACTCAGACTCCTCGAATTCACCAACTTTGAAGCCTTTATAAATAATAGGGTCACCTGTTTTATAGGCAAAGCGGTCATCGCTTTTAAGGGTCAGATGCAGGCCCGGCGTGCCAATAGGTGTAGCCGGCGGGCGCTCAAGCGCTACGAACTGACGTTCTTCATTGCCCTCGTCATTCGCTGACATGGCAATATAACTGCCTGATATAAGCGTATTCAGACCGGATACTTCTGAAAAGCTGATACGCGGTGAGACAACCCAAAATTGTGTTTTATCAGTAAGCAGTCGCGCAGCGCTGGCCTCCATTCGCGCGGTGACCAGAACACCATCAAGTCCGGGCTTGAGCTCGATTTTCTTGACCTGCCCAACATCAACGTCTCTCACCTTAATAGGGGTTTTATTTACTTCAATACCTGATGCAGATTTCAGCTCAATAGTTATAAGCGGGCCCTGGTCGCGCCACTGTGTGTAGACCATCCAGCCACCCACAAGAATAACAAAAATCGGCACCAGCCAAATCTTGGATATGCGGCGGGTTGATTTCACATGCGCCTTCTCAGTCATTTAATGCTTTCCTGTTTATCCATATCAGTCTGCTATCAAAAGTAATAGCCGCTATCATCGTTACAAAAACCACAGCACAAAAAGCCAAAGCAGCGGGGCCGGGGTAGACGGAAATAGTGTTGCCCAGGCGTATGAGTCCGACCAAAATTGCCACCACAAAAACATCGATCATCGACCATCGTCCGATGGCCTCAGTTAATCGGTAGAAACGGGCCCGGGTGCGTTTGCCTCGTGTGTACTGATGCTGAACTGTGAAATTAAGCCATCCCAGGATTGCGATCTTACCAATTGGCACGATAACACTGGCCACCAGAATTACTAATGCTACCGGATATGAACCAGATTGCCACAGCGTAATCACACCGCCAATAATGGTACTGGGCTCATCATTACCAAACAGTTGCGTATGCATGATGGGAAGCGTATTGGCCGGAATGTATAGTACCGCTGCAGCTAAAAGCAACGCCCAGGTACGCTGAATACTGATAGTCGCCGTATCTTTTGTAACAGGTTCCGGTTTTGGCAACCGTCCTTTGTACAGCCATAGACCCAGCCGGTTCTTGTCAAAGTTGACCAGGCTCATCGTCAGGCACCCGGCAAAACCTATAAAAGCAAAAAAAGACAGCCCGAAGCTAACTTCGGCCATACTGGTCACCTTAATTAAACTGACCAGAGTACCTACCATAAATACTTCTGCCATGCTCCACTGACTCAGCAGCTTCACCGTTTTATACCATTGTCGCGAGGAGGGCGCACGCCGGTTTGTCAGATAGCCGGTGCAAAGAAATACAATTCCGATAAGTACGACGCAGGGAATGATAAGAATGGCCAGCGCTGTGATAATCGCCAAAGACACGTAGTCCTGCTGAATAAGGACATTCAGTGCGTCGGATATATGGATACTGTGTTGCTGGCCGTTACTTTTGAATACCAGGAAATTGAAAGGCAAGCTCAGAACAAGAAAAAACAAAGCAGATA
Organism: Salinimonas iocasae; assembly: GCF_006228385.1. Lineage (GTDB taxonomy): Bacteria > Pseudomonadota > Gammaproteobacteria > Enterobacterales > Alteromonadaceae > Alteromonas > Alteromonas iocasae. Next base: position 2,563,474 of record NZ_CP039852.1, on the reverse strand, counting down.
ATGCAAACGCAAGGCTATGCTGAAAGCCTGCATTTCGAAACGATAGCAAATCATGGTGGCAGGTAGGACACAATGCCTGCTGACAATGGTTCAGCGCAGGTATGGTCACATCTGTGTAACACTGCTCACAGGTAATGGTAACGGGCTGCCCCTGGGTATGCATTAATATTGCTCAATCGGATAGGTTGGGTAGGGCGCATTGCACCTTATAAAGCTTAATAATAGAGAATATCGCTGTAACCTCCAATAAGATCATTATGTTAAGTGCGTTCAATAGCCCGAAACGACAGTCAGACCGCTGATAACGGATAATATATCAGGAGCGCTACTTTCTCGTTTCCATTAAAAAAGCCGGCATGGCCGGCTTTATCAGATATGTGTTTTATGTACCTACATTATCACGGGATAATATGGCAGCTGGTTCATCAGAATGATGCGCTGCCTGGCGTGCGAGGGAAGGGGATAACATCTCTGACGTTCTGCATGCCAGTAACATAGGCAACCAGGCGCTCAAAGCCCAGACCAAAACCAGCATGAGGCACGGTGCCGTAGCGACGCAAATCACGATACCAGGCGTAGTCTTCTTTACTCAGGCCCATTTCTTCCAGTCGGGCATCAAAAACGTCCAGGCGCTCTTCACGCTGAGAGCCGCCGATAATCTCGCCGATACCAGGGGCCAGAACATCCATTGCCGCCACAGTTTTATTGTCGTCGTTCAAACGCATATAAAAGGCTTTAATGTCTTTAGGGTAGTTTTGCATGATGATAGGCGCGCCAACATGCTCTTCCGCCAGGTAACGTTCGTGCTCAGAAGATAAATCCACACCCCACTCAACCGGGAATTCGAACGACTTGCCAGACTGTTGCAGGATCTCGATAGCATCGGTGTAATCCATGCGCACAAAGTCGGAAGAGACCAGCTTTTCTAGTCTGGATACCACATCCTTATTAATACGCTGCTCAAAGAACGCCATATCATCGGCACGCTCTTCCAGTACCGCTTTACATACATATTTGAGCATGTCTTCTGACAACTGCGCGACATCCGCCAGTTCAGCAAAAGCCACTTCAGGCTCAATCATCCAGAACTCGGCAAGGTGGCGTGATGTATTGCTATTCTCCGCGCGGAAGGTAGGACCGAATGTATATACCTTTGACATCGCGGTACAGTAGGTTTCAACATTAAGCTGACCGGATACTGTCAGGTAGGTTTCTTTTCCGAAGAAATCTTCCTTGTAATCAATGTCGCCTTTATCTGTGCGCGGCAGGTTCATCATATCCAGCGTAGATACACGGAACATCTCACCGGCGCCTTCTGTATCACTGGCTGTGATGACCGGCGTGCTGATCCAGAAGTAGCCATGTTCGTGGAAAAAACGGTGAATTGCCTGAGACAGACAGTTGCGTACGCGGGTCACCGCACCGATAACGTTTGTTCTGGGGCGAAGGTGTGCGTATTCACGCAAGTACTCAATCGAATGACGCTTAGCTGCCATTGGATATGTGTCCGGGTTTTCCACCCAGCCCAGTACCTCTACCGATTCAGCCTCAAGCTCTAGTGCCTGACCTTTACCCTGAGATTCTTTCACCGTAGCCTCAACAGAGACGGAACATCCTGTTGTCAGGCGCTGAACCTCTTCATAATTAGACAGAGAATTTAACGCGATAACCTGCACAGGATCAAAGCAACTTCCATCGTGCAGTGCAATAAAAGATAGACCAGCCTTAGAATCACGGCGTGTTCTTACCCAACCTTTTACTGTCACCGTTTCGCCAACAGCGTACTTGCCGGCAAGCACGTCGACTACGGGCGCATGCGTCATTATGAATTCTCCGTCTTTAAAAATTTTTACAGAGCCAGAAATCTTCGCACACTCACAATAAGTGTACCGTTGTTTAATCAAACCGAATGAGTTCCCGCGATGAGTCTGAGTGAACCGTCGGGTCAGCGCAATAAGGATTTTGCGCGTTTTGTGCACGCAATTGCACCCTTTGATAACCGGTTTAAGACAAAGCCAGATTTCTAACGTATCAACAGGCGTTAGTATACTTAAACCAAAAGCGGATGCCAGAGTTCATTGAATCAATTGAAGTATAAAGATAAAAGCGATCAGCCGGTAAACAGACGTAACACCCCCCGAGAGCGTGACGTGCTGTATAAAATTGTGGTGACAATCAATGTGATGGCCTGGGGCCTGCTGTTCGCTGCATTTATTGTTTTTCACTTTGCCCGGCCTGACTTTATCACCGGTGTGCAGCGGTTCTGGAACATTCCAGGGCAGACCGACTGGTCACAGGACCATGTCGGCATGATGTTTTTTCTTGTCAAAGCGTGCCTCATACTGACACTTTCAACCATGCTACTACGCATCCGGCGCAACCGGCGCCGGGGCGATAACTATGGCATCAACTTGTACGTACTGACGGTAGTAGGTTTGCTGACCCTTTTAGTCATGACACTTTCTTTTACCTAACCCAAAAAGGCAGAATTGATGAGGTACCAGGTATAGACTATGTAAGCCCCTACAAACACACCACCTTCTAAACGGTTTAAGCGTCCCTGCCGTCCTTTCAGACCGATACAAAATACGAACAGTGCAACAGACAGAACAAGCATGATGACAATGTCACGGTAGAAAAAGCTCTGCTCGATAGGCGTAGGGTGGATGATGCCAGCCAGGCCTACCACTGCCAGCGTATTGAACATATTGGAGCCGATGACATTGCCCAGCGCCAAATCGTGCTCTTTTTTACGGATGGCTGCCAGAGAAGATGCCAGTTCGGGAAGGGAAGTACCCACCGCGATAACGGTAAGGCCAATAATGGTGTCGCTGACACCAAAAAACTGTGCTACTTCAATGGCTCCCCATACCAGAATCCGTGAGCTGGCCACAAGCAATACTAATCCGGCCAGCAGCCACACCAGGTTCATTTTTACTGACGTGGAGTCACTGTTAATCTGTTCTTTATATTCGTCAGCCAATGCATCGCTGTCGCCTTTCATGCCCTGCCAGAAGCTCCAGCCAAGTAACAGCACAAACAACCCAAGCAGTGTAAATGCATCATCTTTGGATAAGCTTAAGTCCAGCAATTGCCAGGCTGCAATAAACACAATCGCCAGCATGATCGGCAGTTCGCGTCTGATTATCTCTGAGCGCACCGCAATCGGGCTTATCAGCGCCGTCACACCCAGTACCAATGCAATATTTGCGATGTTAGAGCCAAACGCATTACCCAGGGCAATCCCGGAGTTTCCCTCAAGTGCTGCAAATACGGAAACGATGATCTCAGGCGCCGATGTACCGAAACCGATGATCAGCATACCGATGATAAGGGGCGAAACATTAAAATGCCGGGCTACCCCGGACGCGCCATCGACAAACTTACCGGCACTCCATAATAAAACCGGAAGTCCGACTAAAATCGCGACGATTGCTAACTCCATAACTGCTCCTTAACTTAAAACCGGTAACGCTGACCTGTGGAGACTTTAACGCCACACTGCACTGTCAGCTGATCAGGCACATTCTATACCAAAGCGATTGGCGCGGGTTGAAGTTTTTACGGTTTGATCTGCGGGCCGGGATTTCTCAATCAGGGATAAATTAGCCCCCGATATCTATCACAAATACTTATCGTAACGGTCAAAATTTCCCGCACTGAATTTGCTTTCCTATTCCAGGACTTACCGTACACTTTGCCAAAAGCACACCCATTAACCAACGGGTATCAGGTGTGTACGAAGAAAATCATTTAGAGATTATATGCACAAGACACTGATTATTGCCGATGACGTCCAGCTGTTTGACAGTTCTGGTCTGAATGTCATTACCTTTGACGATTACCTGGCAAATTTCCCTAAACTGAATGAACCTAAAACGCGGGTCATCAACCTGTGCGATACCAGTGAGTATTTAAGCCGAGGCTACTATTGTTCATTACTGGCCCAGGCGAGAAAACACCGGGTATTGCCGGCGGTTAATACTATCAACGACATGAGAATGACTGCTGACAGTCATATGCCGCCGCGGGTCACACTGCCTGATACTCTACAGAGCACTGACATTACAGTTCTGCCGGCCTCATTTTTTGTGATATTTGGTAAAACAGAAGAGCCTGCACTGGCGATGGTTGCCCATCGCGCCTTTGCGCTGTACCCATGCCCGATTATGCAGCTAACTCTACATGTGGCCAGTGAGTCGGGTGCCACCATCGGCTATACTGAATGCAGGGTGGTGGGCTTTAATGCATTGCCTGCAGATATGCACCGATATGCGGTCAAACAACTGACAGCCTTTGCCGGGTCGGCGTGGCGTTCGCCCACCAAGGGTAAAAAAGTACGTTGGGACATGGCGATTCTGGTCAATCCGGATGAGATTACCCCGCCAAGTGATAAAAAGGCGCTCAAGAACTTTGTGAAGGCTGCTGAGAATGTCGGTATCCACGCTGAAATCGTGTCGCAGCTCAACCCGGCTGAAATCGGTCATTATGATGCTTTGTTTATACGCGAAACGACCGCTATCGAGCATAGTACTTATCAGCTTGCACGGGCTGCAGAGCGTGAAGGTCTGATTGTTATGGACGACTCTTCGTCTATTTTGCGCTGTTGTAATAAGGTGTTTTTACAGGATGCGTTTTCGTATCAGAATGTGCCGGCGCCGAAAAGCCGGTTCGTCAGTCAGGCTGATGCCAACGCGTGCGATAAACTGGTTAGCGAGCTCGGCTTACCGTTGGTTCTTAAATTGCCTGAGAGCTCATTCAGCCGTGGCGTATATAAAGTCGAAAGCGTGACTGAGTTGCAGGAAAAGCTGACAGAAATGCTCGGTGTTTCGGCCCTTGTGTTGGTACAGGAATATATCTTTACTGACTACGACTGGCGAATTGGTGTGCTGGGGGGGAAACCGATTTATGCCTGTAAGTACTTCATGGCGAGGAACCACTGGCAGATTTATCACCACGATGGTGACCATACCGACTCCGGGGACTTTGTGACTATGGCAACATTTGAAGTTCCTCGCCCCGTTCTTCAGGCCGCAGTTAAAGCTGCGAAGGTGGTCGGGAATGGTCTTTATGGTGTGGATATCAAGCAGGACGGTAACAACGTATTTGTTATCGAAGTGAACGATAACCCCAGTATTGAAGCCGGTATTGAGGATAAATATCTGGGCAAAGCGCTGTATGAAATTATTATGCAGGAGTTTGCAGACCGTTTAGAGAAGCGAGGAAAGTGATGGAAGCGATGATGTCTGACCATGCTGTTTCTGTAAGTAAGGTAACAGACGCCGACATAGATGCGCTGTGGCAACTGGAGCAGCGGTGCTTCACATCCGACAGGCTCAGCAAGCGCAGAATGCGCTTTTACATGAGTGCCCCGCATGCTGAATTTGTACTTGCCAGAGCCGGTGGCCCTGTTCTGGGGTATGCATTGCTGCTGTGTCGCAGGGGAACGCTGTTAACCAGACTCTATTCTATTGCCGTGGACCCCGACGCTCGCGGGCTTGGCATCGCAGGACACCTGATAGACGAATTGGAAAGGCGGGCATTGTTGCGGGGAAAGCCCTTTATGCGTCTGGAGGTTGCCGTGAACAATCAGGCAGCCATTGCGCTTTATGAAAAGCGAGGCTTTCATCAGTTTGGTATTTATAACCATTATTATGAAGACGAAAGCGATGCCCTGAGGATGCAAAAAGCATTGCGGATGCCTGCCGGGCATAGCAAGCATGCGCTGTATCCCTGGTATCAGCAATCTACGGCGTTTACCTGCGGTCCCGCGGCGTTGATGATGGCTATGACATCAATCAATAGTAACAGCGAAATGTCTGTACATGAGGAGCTATCAATATGGCGGGAGGCAACAACCATTTATATGACTTCGGGACATGGCGGAAGTCACCCTCTGGGGTTGGCATTATCGGCACATCATCGAGGCTTTCGCACTGACGTCTGGATTAATCAACCCTTGCCTTTATTTACCGATGGCGTAAGAAGTGAGCACAAAAAGCAGGTTATAGAGCTGGTTGAAAACGACTTTGCTGAGCAGGCACAAAAAGCAGGGGTAATCTCCCGGCAGTTTCAGTGGCAGTTCAACGATATTGAAGCAGCGTTAGCAAAGGATAGTGCTGTGGTCTGCCTGATAAGTACCTATGCGTTTGATAAGCGAAAAGCGCCGCATTGGGTTGTTATCACCAGCGTTGATGACCATTGCGTGTACATCCATGATCCGGATCCGGGCGAGGAAGAACACGTCGAATTCCAGCACATTCCTCTGTCGCGGGACGACTTTTTACGCCTTGCCACCTATGGTAAACGTAAAATCAGAACCGCAGTCATAATCAGCCCTGCCGCTTAGGCAGGGCCGCAACTATCTTAATGATGTGTTTTGCTACGCATCATGCGTTTATTGAATTCTTTGAGCGAGTTTACCAAATCGCTGAGCTCGCCGTTGCTTCCACCATAAACATTCGGCTTGGTAAAACGCGTGCCTTTAATGGCCATATCGAACGGACGATTGATATCAAAATCAGTGGTGCGTTTTTGCAGTCTGGACCATTCACCCAGCATTGATGAGGGGATTGCGTGGCGTTTGGCAACTAACTTGTCTCTTAATTGCAACACCTGACCGATTAATAGCGTGTTGTCATTTTTCATAATACAACCTGTTTTGTCGCGTTTATCAATAGGCCTTTTACTTAATGGTCAATGAGTTCAGCGTAAATGGCTTTTGCTCACGGGCCGCCCAGTAAAGGTCTGACTCACTGTGAAAGTTGCAAAATGAATACCGGTTGAAACTTTACTGTCACAAAAGTGACATAAGTTGCTGATTAAAAGTGATAAACGCTCTGGTACTAAGCGGCTATAAAAAAAGTATGAGGTATATATCCCGTTCTGGTACTTCAACAGTTTGCAATTTTGAAAGACTCAATGTGCAAATCGGATAGACTTTTTGCGAAATTTTCTCACGCCCCGCACACATAAAGCCGGGGTCCATATAAGCAAGTTAGCCAGGATAGCGACGATCAGACTGAAAATAACGGCAGTGGGAGACAGCGGTACCGAGGGTGAAAAATTTTCTGCTACACGCTTAAGCGTCGTGTATCGCTGTGGTGTAAACATGTACCACGCCTGTGTGAAGTAATTTCCGTCACTCAGTGTTGCTATGCCCTGCTTTATGACGGCCAGTTGCTGGATTTTCTGTGCTTTATTAGAGGCGTCTTCACGTACCACTGCCTCACTGTTATTTTGCAAGTCCTCAATCATTTCGCTGGCTGAAGCATAGCCATACTGTGCAGCAAGCTGCTCATATTCAGCCACACTTTGGGCGGTAGCATCATGATATCCGGAAAGATATTGTCGATAGTGATCGGCCAAAATAGGTACCTGCAACGCCACAATAAAAATCGCAGCGAAAATAATCTTGTCAAACACATTTACAAGAATTCTCATGCAGGCCCTCGTTTGTCAGCGAATGAAAATCAGTTTTTGCTTAGCGCCATATAGATAGCGTCTGTGAGTTGGTTTAGCTCATCACCACTTATAATATACGGCGGCATAATATAAACCAGTTTATTGAACGGACGAATCCATACGCCGGCTTTCACAAAATGTCGCTGTAAGCGCGCCACATCAACGGGGTGATGGGTTTCGACTACGCCTATAGCGCCCAGAACCCTGACATCTTTGACAGCGGCCAGGGACAGGCAGGCGGGCAAGGTTTGTTTTAACTGGCTTTCTATATCGGCAACCTGTTTTTGCCAGTGATTCTGACCAATAAGTGTCAGACTTGCCGAAGCCACCGCGCAAGCCAGCGGGTTACCCATGTAGGTTGGTCCGTGCATAAATACGCCTGGCTGACCCTGACATACGCCCAGCGCAACATCCTCGGTGCACAACGTGGCGGCAAGTGTCATATAACCACCGGTTAGCGCTTTGCCTACACACATAATATCAGGGCTGATACCGGCATGCTCACAGCCGAAAAGGTTGCCGGTGCGGCCAAAACCTGTGGCAATTTCGTCGCAGATGAGTAAAACATCGTACTGATCACATAACTGACGTGCCCGCCTCAGGTATTCCGGATGATAAATACGCATTCCGCCCGCGCCCTGAACAATTGGCTCAATGATGAATGCAGCCAGTTCATTATGATGGGCTTCAAACAGTTCCTCCAGCGGCAAAATATCATCTTCGCTGAATGTTTGTTCGTATCTTGTCTGTGGCGCCGGCGCGAAAAGCTGCGGCGTCAGTACATTCGAAAATAAGCTGTGCATACCATTGACCGGATCGCATACTGACATCGCGGCAAAGGTGTCGCCGTGATAACCATTGCGCGACGTTATTACTTTATGCTTATCGGCTCTTCCCTGACATGCCCAGTATTGCAGCGCCATTTTCAATGCTACTTCAACTGATACTGAACCGGAGTCGGCCAGAAATACACGCTCCATGCCTGCAGGCGCCATATTCAATAGTTGCCGACACAGATTAACAGCAGGTTCGTGAGTCAGCCCGCCGAACATGACGTGCGAAAATTTATCTACCTGCTCATGGGCAGCAGCATTGAGTTCCGGGTGATTGTAACCATGGATCGCTGCCCACCAGCTCGACATCCCGTCAATTAATGTTTCTCCGCTCGCCAGATGTATCTTTGCACCTGAAGCGCCCGCTACTTCATAGCAGGGAAGCGGGTTTACTGCCGACGTGTAGGGATGCCAGATGTGACGTTTGTCGAATTCTGTATTGTTCAAAATGTAACCGTTAGTAAAGGTTGTGAATTGGTCAGAGTTGACAACTCTGTTGCTGCGCATAGACTAAGCCAGCAATTTTCATTAGTAAAGGACAGGTCATGACCGCCGCACCACAATTTGTCTCGTCGCAACAAATCCGCAACGACTGGACGACCGCTGAAGTTGAAGCACTTTTTGCTATGCCGTTTAATGACTTATTGTTCAAGGCGCAAACGGTGCATCGGGCGCATTTTGACCCCAACGAAGTCCAGGTATCAACATTGTTATCGATTAAAACCGGTGCCTGCCCGGAGGATTGTAAATACTGCCCGCAAAGTGCGCGCTATGATACCGGATTGGAAAAAGAAAGACTGCTGGAAGTCGAAAAGGTCATCGAGCGGGCAAAAGAAGCGAAAGCAGCCGGCTCAACACGCTTTTGTATGGGTGCTGCCTGGAGAAATCCGAAAGAGCGCGATATGCCGTATGTCACCAAACTTATCTCCGAGGTGAAGAAACTTGGCCTGGAAACTTGTATGACGCTGGGCATGCTGTCGCGTGAACAGGCTACAGCGCTCAAACAGGCAGGTCTGGATTATTACAATCACAACCTGGATACCTCACCGGAATATTACGGCGATATCATTACTACCCGCACTTACCAGGATCGACTGGATACACTGGATAACGTGCGTCAGGCGGGTATGAACGTGTGCTCAGGCGGCATTGTCGGGATGGGTGAAAGTGGCAAGGATCGCGCAGGTCTGCTGATTGCCCTGGCCAACCTGCCCCAGCAGCCAGAAAGTGTACCTATCAATATGCTGGTAAAAGTAGAAGGCACGCCGCTGGACAATGTTGATGACCTTGAACCGTTTGAATTTATCCGCACTATTGCCGTTGCGCGAATAATGATGCCCGCGTCCCATGTCCGTTTATCGGCAGGACGTGAAAATATGAACGAGCAGATGCAGGCATTATGTTTTATGGCAGGGGCAAACTCTATTTTCTATGGCTGTAAACTACTGACAACATCCAACCCTGATACCCATGAAGACGTACAACTGTTTCGTAAGTTAGGGATAAATACCGAGCGAACCCGTGACTATTCTGATGAGGCACATGCACAAACCCTGCAGGAAGAAATTACGGATCGCACCACAGCGGATATGTTTTACGATGCGACCAAGCCTTCGGCAGCCCGGGTATAATGGCCTTCGACTGGATTAACGAAAAGCTGGCAGATCTTTCTGCGCAAGGCTACCGCCGACAGCGCGTTACGGTAGATGTCGAAAAGGACGGTATCATCAGTATTGATGGACGCCATTATCTGCATTTTGCCAGTAACGACTATCTGGGAATGCGGCATGATGAAGGACTTCAGCAAACCTGGGTAGAGGGCATTGCTCAATTTGGCGCAGGTAGTGGCGCATCGCCGTTGGTCACCGGATATACGAGGGCCCATAGTGCTCTGGAGTCGTATCTGGCTGAGCACCTCAACCGCGAGGCCGCTTTACTGTTTAATTCTGGCTTTGCTGCTAATCAGGCCGTGCTTCAGGCGCTTTTTGCCAAGTCTGGCAATATCACCGCAGATAAGCTGATGCATGCCTCATTCATTGATGGGGCGATGTCCTCACCGGCGCAGTTCAGACGGTTTGCGCATAACAATCCGGCGCACCTGACTGAATTACTATCAAAAATCCCTTCAACAAACAGTCTGATTGCTACCGAAAGTGTATTCAGTATGGATGGTGATGAGGCGCCGTTAAAAGCGTTGGCAGATATTGCCAGTGAGCATGGCAGCTGGCTTATGGTGGACGATGCTCACGGTTTCGGAGTTCTGGGCGAAAAAGGGCTCGGCTGTGCAGAATATGTAGATTTGTCGCAAAAGGACGTCCCCGTGTTGATGGGTACATTTGGCAAGGCTGTGGGCACTGCGGGTGCATTTATTGCTGGTTCTCGAGAGCTCATCGCACTACTGATCAACACAGCCAGACATTACATCTATTCTACCGCGATGCCCCCTGCGCAGGCGCTAGCCACCCTGTATTCACTGGAGCAACTGCAAGATGGTCGCCGCCAGAAAATGCTCAGTGACAATATCCGTTATTTTAAAACACGTATGCAAAATACAGATTTCAGGGTGACAGATTCGCAGACCGCTATTCAGCCGATTTTGATGGACGGGCCAAACCAGGCAATGGCATTGAGCGATGCGCTTAAACAGCGGGGTATTTGGGTTCCGCCAATTCGTTATCCTACCGTTCCCAAAGGCACCGACCGGTTGCGTGTTACCTTAAGCTCAGTACACACCCATAAAGACATAGACGCGTTATGCGATGCGCTGCTGCTGGCCCGGGAGGCTATCTCATGATCCAGGCTGCACTGAAAGAAAATGTCGCCAGACAATTCAGCCGTGCGGCTCACCGTTACGACAAACTGGCTACTATTCAGCAACAGATTGCCGCGCAGGCCATGAGCCAGATTCCCGTTCAGTCGGGGCGACTACTGGATATCGGTTGCGCAACGGGCAGCAATACTGCTTTGCTGGCTGAAAAAGGGTTTGCAGCTCAAGGGGTCGACCTTGCGCCGGGAATGGTGGAATACGCGCGTATGCGCTATCCGCATTTGGCTTTTTACGAGGCAGATGCACAGCATTTACCTTTTAGTGGTGAAGCGTTCGACGTGGTTTTTTCCAGCATGGCGCTACAATGGTGTCAAAATCTCAGTCAGGTGATGATTGAAATTGCGCGCATACTTGATAAAGGCGGAATCGCCACATTAAGTATTATGACGGACGGCTCCTTCGGGCAACTTAATGCCGCCCGACGCGCCTGTGGCCTGGCAGCCGCAACGAATGCCATGGCGACACATCAGCAGTGGCTGGCTGCAGCACGGGAAGCCGGGTTCGCCGTGCAGCAGGCGCAGAGTGTAGAATACACCGATACCTTTTCAGAGGTTCTTTCGCTGCTTCGCTCTATAAAAGCGGTGGGAGCGGGCGTTCGCTGTGATAATGAAACGGTTTCGTCACTGTCACGTCAACAACTGAAAATGCTGCAAAATGCCTATCAGCAATATACAACCCCCGCCGGGCAGTTACCGCTTACTTACCGTGTAAGTCACCTGATTCTGGAGAAACACTAACAATGAAGTCCTTTTTTGTCACGGGCACTGATACCGAAGTCGGTAAAACCTATTTTAGCGCTCGATTGCTGGAGGCCTACGCAGAAAAAGGGCTACGCGTCACCGGATACAAACCTGTTTCAGCTGGCTGTGAGATGGTTGACGGTCAGCCTGTTAATGAGGATGCCCTCGCGCTCTGGCAGGCCAGCAATACATCTGTATCTTTACAACAGGTGAACCCGGTAGCACTCATGCCTCCCATTGCACCGCACATCGCGGCAGAGCAGGCGGGCGTGACAATTTCAAAAAACCAGCTGGTGGACGGTTACCACAACCTGATGGCGAGCCGTCCCGATGTACTTATTATGGAAGGGGCAGGGGGCTGGCAATTACCTCTGGGAAACAATTTATGGATGCCTGATATCGTCAGCGCACTGGAATTGCCGGTGATTATGGTTGTAGGCATGCGGCTGGGCTGCCTTAATCACGCAATGTTGACTGCTCAGGCCATCTCACACTCAGGCTTATCGCTTCACGGCTGGGTGGCTAATCAGCTTACGCCCACCCCAATGCCATATTATGAGCAGAACCTGCAGACGCTTAAAGAGTCGATCAATGCGCCGCTTCTGGCTGAGCTACCCTATCATGATGATGCGCTCAGCCGGTCGCGTTTAGTCAATATACTGACTTAGGTCGGCAGTAGGCTGAATAACGGTTTTTTCTTCGCCCAGAAAAACGTAACCTTCCACATCACCCAACAGCGTCAGGCGGCCATCAGTCAGGCTAAGCGCTGTGCCTTCGGGAATGGCGATAATCGGTGTCTGAGGGTGTAATGTGGTGAACTCCGCCAGTCGCTGGTCCCGTGTTTCACCATTGTGACCCGGTGGCGCGTAATTGCTGTAATGTGGGTTCAACTGGCAGTGGATAATACCCAGTGCATCGAAGGAGGCTGGCTCTACAATGGGCATATCATTGGTAGTTCGAATAGACTGACCACAAATGTTAGAGCCCGCGCTCCAGCCAATGTACGGCGTACCTTCCTCGATGACTGCCTGTAACGTCGCCAGTAAGTCTTTTTCATATAGCGTATGCAGCAGATTAAACGTATTGCCCCCACCGACCAGAATGGCTTGTTTATTGGCTTTTGCCTCTTTAAGTGCTGCAGCCGGGTCATCAAATGTATGTAAACCGGTAATGGAAAATTCCGGCAGGGCTTCTGAAACTTTATGCGTGTATTCATCCCACGTCATGGTAACGCCGGCAAAAGGGACAAACAAAATGTCACGCTGGTCACCCAGGTGACCGAACATGAAAGATTTAGCGTGGTCCAGATAAGCTTCACTTCCGGCGCGCGAACTGCTTAGCATCAGCACGTGTGCAGACATACAATAGCTCCCTTTAAAAAAGAGTAAGGTTACCGTATTTGACCGGGATCTGGTATAGCTCTGAAGATTAAAGCCCTGACAGAAAACCGGAACAAATGACCCAATTCGGTACGCCCAACCGTAAATCTCACAACAGCGTGGTTTTCGGTAGATAAAAGCTGCGCGTTTTTCATCAGTGATATGAGGAAATACCATGAAAAAAATAGCGAGTCTTTTAGCGGGAGCAGCTCTGCTGGCGTCGGGCGCCGTACATGCGCAGTCGGGAGAGTGTGAGGCGACCATCGAAAGTAACGATGCCATGCAGTACAATAAAAAAGAAATGACGGTACCGTCATCTTGTGAAGAATTCACTGTAAAGCTTGTACATACCGGAAAAATGGAAAAATCTGTTATGGGTCATAACTGGGTACTGACAGAATCCAGCGAAGCACAGGCTACTGCTACAGACGGCATGGCGGCAGGTATTGATAATGGCTATCTGAAACCAGACGATGAGCGCATTATCGCTGCTACAGACTTAATTGGTGGTGGTGAAGAAAGCTCAGTGACCTTCTCGGTAAGTGATTTGAAAAAATCAGGCGATTACACATTCTTTTGTTCGTTCCCCGGGCATATCAGTCTGATGAAAGGCACACTTAAGGTTGAATAAGTGACTTTCTGAGAACTCAGAAGTATTCAATAACATAAAAGGGCAGCATACGTTTTCTGCCCTTTTTGCTGTCTGGTACACCGATATTTACCGCCCCCGATATTTATGATGATGTGAATCTGTGGCAAGCTAGCGCCCTGACAACATCAAGCCAGTTCCCGCGCAAGCAGGGGGACGCTGTAAACCACATGTAGTAAAAGGATAATGCTTTGAACAAAACCTCGGTACTTTTTGTATGCCTGGGCAATATCTGCCGTTCACCAACTGCAGAGGCAGTATTTCGTAAGAAAGCCAGCGAGGCAGGCATATCCGTTGAAATCGATTCTGCGGGCACCCACGGGTACCACATCGGTAATCCCCCGGATAAACGCTCGCAGGCTGCTGGCGTAGCAAAAGGTTACGATTTTTCAGGTATTGCCTGCCGAAAGGTTGAAGCCGCAGATTTTGAAAAATTTGACTATATTCTGGCAATGGATAAAAGCAATTTTGAAAACCTGAAAAAAGTCAGTGAGCCGCTGCACCATGCCAAAGTGAGCCTTTTTCTGGACTTTGCAAACAGCAAATACGACGAAGTTCCTGATCCTTACTATGGTGGCAAGAAGGGCTTTGAACTGGTTCTTGAACTGATCGAAGAGGCCAGCGACGGGTTAATAAAGGACATAAAGAAAAAGCACTGATGCAGCATTCCAGAGGCGTTCTGACTGCGCTGTTTATATTGTGCCTGCTAACCAGCGCAGCAATACTGGGACAGGATCTGTTTGTCTCTGATCTGTCAGCAGGTATGGTATGGCACATTATCGTTCAGTTACAGCTGCCTCTGGTTTTTACTGCAATTCTGGTGGGGGCCGGGTTATCCGTCAGTGCGGCTACGCTGCAGGTCACATTACATAATCCTCTGGCAGACCCTGGCATTATAGGCATTTCAAGTGGTGCCAGTCTGATGGCGGCACTGGTTCTGCTGACTCTGCACCTCGATTTTGTTAACTATTTTTATCTCCTCCCTCTGGCATGTTTTGTCGGCGCCTTATTGTCCACCGGGCTGATTTATATGGTCGCCCGAAGACTGCGTGCATCGGCCACCGCTGTTATTTTAGCGGGGATCGCCATATCGACGATAGCCGGGGCAATTATGGCCTGGCTGTACATCCTTGCTGACGCCCAAGCACTGAGAAATCTTACTTTCTGGCTTATGGGCAGTCTTTATCAGACCGACTGGTGGATACTGGCCGTCGCTGGGCCATTGATTACAGCTGGGCTTTTTTATCAACTGTCTCAGGCTGGCGCCCTGAACTGGCTTTATGGTGGCTCAGCACTGGCGGCTGCAGCTGGCGCAAATCCCAGCCGATTGGTTCGTAACAATTTGATAGTGTGTGCACTATGCGTTGGCGCAGCGGTATCAGTAGCCGGCTCCATCGCATTTGTGGGATTGCTGGTGCCACATTTTCTGCGCATGATCATTGGCTTTGATAACCGCCGTCTGCTACCTGCCTGTGCGCTCTGTGGTGCCCTGGTGTTATTGTTAGTGGCGCTGTTCAGTGAGCTGGTCAGCTGGATGACGCTTCCCGTTTCAATGGTAACAGCGACAATTGGCGGTCCTTTGTTGTTAATTGCGCTATATAAAGGGCAGTGGAGGATGTCATGATTTCGCTGGCAAACATTTGCTTTGACAAGCGGCTTGTTAATATCACTGCGGATATTGCCAAAGGAAACTGCTGTCATATTCTGGGCGAAAATGGTGCTGGCAAATCAACATTATTACAGGTGATTGCCGGTCTCTCAGACCCCGAGAAGGGAGACTGCAGAATAAACGGGCAGTCGGTCACATCTATACCAGCGCCTCAGCTTGCCGGGTTTCGTGGCTATCATGAGCAAAATCATTCCGTAGTATTCGATATTCCTGCCTACAGCTATATACAATTTTACGCTGGACAAAAATCACCTGATAACGAGCTTATCGCGGCGTTGGACATTGCCGCACTATTGGGGCGGCCGGTCAGCCAGTTGTCCGGCGGTGAAAAGCAGCGGGTGAATCTGGTCAGGTGCATGGCCCAGGTCTGGGATGCCATTGAACAAGGCGAGGCATTGCTGTGTCTCGATGAACCTTTACAGGGGCTTGATGTGCGCCATCAGCAATCTTTGCTGTTGTTTTTGCATAAGCTCTGTCAGGCCGGCAATACTGTTATTATGACCTGTCACGATATCAATATCAGTGCCCGGTTTGCAGATTCGACAATGCTTTTGAAGCAGGGGCGATGTCTTTGTAGCGGCCCTGTGCAACAAACATTCTCAGTTGAGCAACTGGAAGCATGCTTTGGTATCAAATTCGTCATATCAAATAACCAAAATGCTTTACAAATACATCCGCAATGGCCTTCTGCCTCAAAGATTATGTGATAAGCTGACCCAACCGGGTCGGTCTGTTTCTAACGGCTATACTATGACTAGCAGTTGAATGCCGATCCGGCTGAATCGAACTTATAACGCATTAGTTGAGGAGCCCGCGTGGATAATTGGCAACCCGATAGCTGGAGATCAAAACCGATCCTGCAGCAACCAGAATATGAAGATAGCGCCCAGGTCGCCAGCGTTGAAGAAACGTTAAGTAAGTATCCGCCGCTGGTGTTTGCCGCAGAAACCCGTGAGTTGCGTCGTCAGCTTGGCGAGGTGAGCATGGGGAAAGGGTTTTTGCTGCAGGGCGGCGACTGTGCTGAATCTTTTGATGAGTTTAACGCGCCCAAAATCCGCGACACGTTTAAAGTCATCCTGCAAATGGCGATTGTTTTAACCTTTGCTGGTCGTTGCCCGGTGACTAAAGTGGCGCGCATGGCTGGCCAGTACGCTAAGCCGCGCTCTTCTAATGAAGAAACGATAAACGGCATTACCTTGCCCAGCTACCGTGGCGATATCATCAATAACTTTGAATTCACTGAAGCAGCGCGACGTCCTGATCCGGCACGATTGCTGGAAGCCTATCATCGCAGTGCTGCCACCCTGAATTTGCTACGTGCCTTTGCCCAGGGTGGACTTGCCGATTTGCATGAGGTGAATCGCTGGAACATGGCCTTTGTCGAGAATAACCCCCTTAAAGAGCGTTATCAGGATATTGCCCGCCGTATCCAGGATACACTGCAATTTATGGATACTATTGGTATTAATGCGACCAATACGCCGGCACTGCACGAAACCTCGCTGTTTACGTCACACGAAGCTCTGTTACTGAATTATGAGCAGGCGCTTACCCGGGTTGATACCTTAACCGGTAAGCCGTACGACTGTTCTGCACATATGGTATGGATTGGCGAGCGTACCCGACAACTGGACCACGCCCATGTTGAGTTTTTCAGAGGGATCCATAACCCTATCGGTGTGAAAGTGGGCCCTGGAATGGATGAGGACGAGTTGATTCGTTTAACGGATAAACTCAATCCTGAGAACGATCCTGGCCGGCTTACGTTTATTACGCGAATGGGCGAGGGCAATCTTGAGAAAAATCTGCCACGTTTATTGCGCCGGGTAAAACAGGAAGGCCGTAATGTAGTGTGGAGTTCAGATCCCATGCACGGTAATACCATCAAAGCGAGCAACGGCTATAAGACCCGTAACTTTGATGCAATACTGGGAGAAATCCGTCAGTTCTTTGCTGCGCACGCCGCAGAGGGCACCCATGCTGGTGGTATTCATTTGGAGATGACTGGCCAGCATGTTACTGAGTGTACTGGCGGTGCATATCAGATTAGCGATGATGATTTGGCGCAGGCATATAAAACACAATGTGACCCGCGGCTGAATGCAGACCAGGTGCTTGAAATGGCATTCCTGGTTGCTGACCATCTACGTAGCTGACCACGGCGCACATTATGCCATTTCGCTGGCGATATATGTCGTCAGCGCTTCCTCTCTCTCAGCCTCTGTTAATACGCCGGTAAAAATTGTTTTTCGCCGCAATGCTTTTGTCCGCGAATCATTTGCCAGCAATAGTCGTCTGAAGATATCAGGGTCATCCCGGGCCTCAAGAATACCCTGCCAAAGTAAATAGCTGCCATAACTTATCATTTTCTCTTCATACCGCTGATTCAGGTTAACCTGGATTGCAGTAAAATAGTCCGGCTGCGATAAGCATTTATCAGCCATCACCTGATGAAGATGATGGATTTGCCTGTCGATAATAACCTGTTTTTGTCGTTTGGGGCGGGTAAACATAATGCACACCAGTTACTTATCTTTACATGTATAAGTGTACAGTTGTAATGCGGCGCATTGCAAGCATTCAGGGACAGAGCCGGTCAGTCGGCGTCCAGTAGCGGCGCCACAACCCGCTCAAGGCCATTGAGCTTAATTTCATACATCAATGCCAGTTGTTCGCCTAGCTTTCCGGCTGGGAAGCCTTGCTGATAAAACCAGACCAGATATGGCTCGGGTAGATGAAACAAACGCCTGCCAGCGTATTTGCCAAAGGGCATGACCTGATTAATCGCATCACGAATAAGCTCAGGATTCATGGTGTTGACTCCTGCTGAGCCATCCACAGTCTGTGATAACGGCCCTGACGCTGCAATAACGCATTGTGCGTACCCTGTTCGACAATTAACCCGTCATGTAGTACCAGTATTTTATCGGCATCAGTAATTGTGGATAGCCGGTGGGCGATAACCAGGCTGGTATGGGCACGGGATGCTTCTTTCAGTGCCTGGAGTATTGCACTTTCACTCTGACTATCCAGCGAAGATGTGGCTTCATCGAAAATCATTACTGCAGGCTGTTTTAATAATGCCCGGGCGATAGCAACACGTTGTTTTTCACCGCCGGATAGTTTCAGGCCACGCTCACCAACCTGAGTCATTGTGCCCTCGGGCAAACTACTGACAAAGTCTGATAAGTGAGCCAGACGGATGACATCGTCCACTTCAGCGTCACTGGCACCGGGCTTTCCGTACCGGATATTTTCCAACAGTGAGTCGTTAAATAACACTGTATCCTGAGGTACGATCCCCAGGGTATCGCGCAGGCTGGTCTGGGTTACCGATGAAATAGACTGCCCGTCTATACTAATTTGACCGCTGTCAGGTTCGTACAGCCGAAATAGTAACTTTGCCAGTGTCGATTTGCCGGCGCCACTGCTGCCAACTACCGCGACCTTCTGACCGGGAGCAATGTCAAAGCTGATGCCCTTTAAAATAGGACGTTCAGGCTCATAGCTAAAACATACGTTGGTAAACGTCACATAGCCGCGCGAGATTCGTAACGCTCCGGCATCCTGCTTATCGGTTACCGCAGGACTGATTTCAAGCAAGTTGAACAGGTTATGGATATTTGCCATTGCACCACGAATTTCCCGATAGACAAAACCCAGAAAATTGAGCGGAATGAAAAGCTGCATGGTAAACGCGTTGATTAATACAAAGTCACCGAGGGTCATCTCACCATTGAGTACCCCCAGGGTAGCGTTGATCATCATGGCAGTTACAGCCAGTGCAATAACCAGTGCCTGCCCGCCGTTGAGTGCAAACAGCGATAAGCGGTTGCGTCGGCGACTTCGCTCCCAGGCAGCCAGAGATGTGTCGTACTGCCTGGCTTCATAGCCGGCATTATTAAAATATTTTACGGTTTCGAAATTGAGTAAACTGTCGATGGCGCGGGTATTGGACTGTGAATCAGCCTGATTCATTTCATGCACATAACGGGTTCGCCAATTGGTCGCTTTCACGGAAAAGCCAACGTACAGCACTACCGCGATAACGATAATACCTGCGAATGAGGCGCCATACTGAGTCAATAACAGGGTTACAACAATGATGATTTCCAGGCAGGTGGGCAGAATGTTGAAGACCAGAAACCGAAG
This sequence comes from Salinimonas iocasae, assembly GCF_006228385.1. Classification (GTDB taxonomy): domain Bacteria; phylum Pseudomonadota; class Gammaproteobacteria; order Enterobacterales; family Alteromonadaceae; genus Alteromonas; species Alteromonas iocasae. The sequence goes on along the minus strand of NZ_CP039852.1, from coordinate 2,543,761 downwards.
CAAAAAACTGATACCGCTGGTGCCCCGTTCGATATCCCGGGACAGCCCGCCGGTTTGTCTGCTCAGATGAAAACCAACGTCCAGGTCGTGTAAATGGCGAAATACTTTCAGGCCGAGTCGTCGCATCGCCCGCTCTGTAACACGCCCAAACAGGGTGTCGCGTATTTCGCCCAGAAGCGTGTTGAGAAAACGCAGAGTACCGTAAGCAACCACTAGTGCCACGGGAACAGCCACAGCAACTGTGCTTAAGTCATCGGTATCGAGGCTGTCGACCGTATACTTCAGTGCATAAGGAAGTCCGATACTGGCTAATTTGGCCAGGATAAGGCAAACCAGGGCGAGCGCCACTCGCGCGCGAAACTCCAGCAGATAGGGAACAAGCTGTTTAACCGTCTGCCAGCGCACTGGTGTATCGGCAGGTACATCGAATCGCGAACGTCGCATGTCAATCCGTTATCGGCAAAATGAACCGGCACATGCTAACGTACATGTGCCTGCCGCGCTACTTGTCACATTGTGCTTGCAAGTTTTTCCTCACCAATCAGTGACAGTACAGCTTGTCTGAAGGAGGGGTACAGCAGCCGGTTGCCATGCGCAGATAAATGGTCACCGTCGAAATAACGGGTTTTTTCCCCATCATATACCGGGCAGCGGGTTTGATTGCACAATGCCGGAAGCGGATCCCAGACCGCTAAACTGGGTACGGATGCACGCAGCGTTTGCAGGTTTTCCATCACTGGCTTGCGCATCTGTTCCATCTGTTCCCGATCCTGCCAGGGGCCTCCCTCGCAGGTAGGATTTGTATGATTAAACCAGTCGCTACAGCGAAAGGGAATATAGGAAAACACCGGTTTAGGGGCATCGGTAAGAATGTTGCTCGTCACCTGATTCATACGCTGTACGATTTGTATACTTTCATCTTTAGCAAGGTCGCGCTTTTTCAACGCGCTCTCGCTGCGAATTTGAGATTGGAGCTCGTCTTTTGTGCGTGGATACATGCGATACTGGTTGGTTAAACGGTATGCTTTTAGCGTAGCGAAAAACACAATATCGTTCGGACCCGCGTTTTTCTCTATATCTGAAAGCCAGGTTTCCAGTTTTTGCGCACACCGGCTTTGTGCAGTCATCACCGGCTCTCGCATGTTAACCGCGCCGCAGCCACCCTGGCTGTGTATCTGTGTATTTATTCCGGTCTCATCGGCCAGCATTCGTAACATTGTTGCATAGGCGCCAGCGTGGGAGTCGCCAATAACATAAATGGTTCTGTCGGCCAGAGCGTTACCTTTTGTCACATCAGAAGGATGTGAATAATAGGGGTACCACACATACCGGTTGCTGGTCACACTCTGGCTCAGACGTTTTTGATGATCAAATGCATAAGTGGCACCGGCAAAGCTGACAAAAATAACGGCCAGGCCAGCACCCACCGTTCTGGCTGGTCGCATAGCTGCGATTCGCGGAGCGTGACTCAGGCGCTGCTCGATGATGTGATAAGAGAACATCGCCATGACGAAGGTAATGGCCACCGCCAGTAGCCACTCCAATGGCGTCTGGAGTCCCACGGACCAGCGGAAGAATGTATATACCGGCCAGTGCCATAAATACAACGAATACGATATTTTGCCGATATAACGAATAACAGGCAGAGAGAAAACCCGACCCAGGGCGCCGGGTTGTGTGGTACAAACAAAATAATGGATAACGATTACCGTTCCTGCCACTGGCAGCAGTGCCCACGGAAAGGGAAATGCACTTTTGCTGGCGAAGATGAATCCAAGCAAAATACAGGTAAGTCCGATAACAGCAGCTGTAAGACTATTCCCGCCTTCACGGAAACGCTTACTGGCATGCCACTGGCACAGCATGGCGCCGGCAGCCAGTTCCCAGAAGCGGCTGGTTAACAGGTAATACGCTGAATTTGTGTCTGTCTGACTATAATTTACCGATAAGGCAAATGAGATAATGGCCAGCCCGGCAAGTGCCAGGCGGGTTTTACCCTTGAGGTAAAAATAGAACAGCACCGGAAAAATAACGTAAAACTGTTCCTCAACCCCCAGGCTCCAGGTATGCACAAACGGGTTAAACTCAACCGACGGGGAAAAATACGTATCACTGTTTGAGGCCAGCGCAATATTGCTCCATCCGAGAAACGCCGCAAGACCCGTATCGGATATAGATTTACTCAGCCAAGCCTGAGGAATAAAAAGTACAACAATAGCAGACGTTACAATCAAACAAAAAAGTAAGGCCGGGAAAATCCGTACAACCCGGCGTCTGTAGAAAGCGACAATATAACTGTAAAATTGGCTGTGGGAATGGTTGACCAGGGAGCGGGCGACGACATAACCTGAAATCACGAAAAAGATATCTACGCCGGTAAAGCCACCGGGTAATAATGATGCATCCAGATGAAACAGCATTACGGATAAAACTGCCAGCGCCCGCAGGCCGTCTATGGTAGGAATGTATCTGCTCTTCATATATTAGTATGCTTTTTCTGATGAACGACTGGCTGAAAGATTGATAAAAACCCCGGCCCCTGGTGATTTAGTATCCGGGAGTAAAGCAGAATCAATGCCAGCGAAGCAGGTGCGCTAAAGTCAGAGCACTTTTGTCGGCTCAATAAAACAGTAATCTTCTGTTCTCATCCCGCGTACAAGGTAGAAACAGGAAAATCATCGCTGGGTTTTCTTTTGCCGCATGGTGAATCTGTGGCACAGTAGTTTAATGAATGAATATGGGGTATTACTTTGTTAGAAGATAGTTACGGTCGGCGTTTTCATTACCTCAGATTATCGATAACCGAAGCCTGTAACTTTCGTTGTCAGTACTGTCTGCCAGACGGCTACGACGGTCCGCCGAACAGTGCGTTTTTGCAGCTTAGTGAAATCCAGACACTGATTACCGCATTCGCTCAAATGGGCACTTCAAAGGTGCGTATTACAGGTGGTGAGCCCAGTTTACGTCGCGACTTCAGCGATGTGATTTACCACGCAGCTAATACACCCGGGATTCGCCGTGTTGCTACAACCACTCACGGGGCCCGTCTTTATAAGGATGCTATCCGCTGGGCTGACGCCGGACTTGATCAGGTCAATGTCAGCATTGACAGCCTGGATCCCAATCAGTTTGCTTCGATTACCGGCCAGGATAAGCTTCAGCAGATTCTTAAAGGTATTGATACCGCTGTAGGCGCGGGCATTAAGGTGAAAATCAATACAGTATTGCTGCAGGACTTTAATGCCAACCGACTCACTCGTTTCCTGAACTGGCTTAAAGATACGCCGGTTACCCTGCGCTTTATCGAGCTGATGGAAACCGGAGACCATCATGACTTCTTTTCCCGCCAGCATGTGTCTGGCGAGCCCATTCGCCAGCGCTTGATTAATGAAGGCTGGCAGCCGTTGTTACGGGCAAAAGATGCCGGACCTGCTCAGGAGTTTTTTCATCCCGACTATGCCGGCCAGATTGGACTTATCATGCCGTATAGTAAGGACTTTTGTAAAAGTTGTAATCGACTTCGAGTCGCTGCTAATGGTAAGTTACATTTGTGCCTGTTCAGCGAACAGGGCCTGGAGCTTCGTCCTTATTTATCGCAGGGGGACGTTGAAGGGGTGAAACAGTTCATTACCGAATCACTGGCGGACAAAAAAGTCTCACATTTTTTGCAGGAAGGGCATACCGGCGCGACAAAACATCTGGCTATGCTCGGAGGGTAATTACCTGCGCTAGAATAACAACCTGTTGATGCAGAGGTGTAGCATGGAATTTGCTGATACCGAAAGGCTGAAGTTTTCTTATATCACCGCCGATGAAGCTGACTTTTTATGGGAGCTTGATCAGGACGAAGAAGTAATGAAGCACCTGAATGGCGGTGTTAAAACTACCCGTGAAGAAATTGAAACGGTATTTTTACCCCGTCTAGCCGCCTACGCTAATCCGGCGCTGGGGTGGGGGCTTTGGAAAGTGATTTTAAAAGATTCAGATGAGCCGATAGGCTGGATCCTTGTTCGCCCTTATGGTTTTTTTACCTCTCACCCTGAAGTTGACAATATTGAGCTTGGTTGGCGATTTAAGCGTGCTTTTTGGGGCAAAGGCTATGCCACGGAAGCCGCTCAGGGCATTCGCGATGGCCTGGCTAGTACCGGAATAAGCAAATTCTCCGCCGTTACCTTACCTGAAAACGAAAACTCTATCGCTATTATGAAAAAACTGGGTATGACCTACAGCCATAGCCAATTCTATGAAGATAGCGTATTTAGCGAAGATGTTGTGGTTTATTCGCAGTGCGTTTAAACAATGACAGATTCACTGGCTAAGCGTTGCAGACATCGCAACCTGTAAACGCTGATAACGCGTCTGCTGTTCTTCACTGAGTGGGCTGTTCTCAATTGCAGTCTGGCACTCAGCAATCCATTTTTTAAGCATCACCCATGACACCGTGGCAGCATTAGCATTATGTGAGAGCTGGTGCAAAGTAGCCTGAAGCAGGTTCAGCGCGATGGCAGGGTTCTTTGGCATCAGTCTGAAGGCTTGCTGAAGTATCGAAAGCGCTTCTGAAAACTGCTGCTCCCTGAAGGCAGCTACGGCCTGATTATTCAAAGCGCGGGGTGGAAATTCAATTTGTTCTTTGTCGTGCTTCTGTTGCGCAATATAAGCGTTAACAACATCATTACTTTTATCGCCATTTTTTCGCTTTTCTAAGAACGTCAGTATTTTAAGTGCGTGTTGCCGTAAACCAATCTCGTGCAGTGCTTTTGCTTTATCAATTAAAGATTCATCGGATTGTGCCGGCCAGCACGATACCTCAAGATTATTCAAAAGCTCCCGCGCGTTACTGACCTCATCCTGTAAGTAATACAGCCGCGCGCGGATAACAATGAGATCTTCGTTGTCCACATCTGTTGCGAATTGCTCTTCTACCTGTCTCGTTAGATGCCGGCTTCGTTCAATCAGTGCTTTAGTCTGCGTAGCGTCGGTCGTCATCGCCAAATCGATACAGGCGCGGGCACATAGCAGATAATACTGAGGATCTTGCTGATCGTTGCGCTGACTGCACTCAAGCAGGTTTTGGGCTGCGTTCACTGTGCCCTCAAAATCTTTGGATAACCGGGAAATATAGACAGCGTTGCGATGACGGGAGACATTGTTAGGGGAAAGCTCACAGGCCAGCGTAGTCGCTTCAAACGCGCTGTCGTAGTCTTTCAAACGCAGTTGCAATAGTGTCAGAAGATCATATGCAAGTATCGCAGTAGAAGGGTGTAGTGTCAGCGATAAAATTTGCTTCTCAGCATCCGGGAACGCTTCCATTTCAATCAAACAACCAATTAACCCCGTACGCGCCCAGGTGAAGCTTTGCAGCGAAAGTATCGACTCGTAAAATGTTTTGGCTCTCTCGAGATTACCACTTCTGGCAAGGAGCTCGCCTTTCAGTTTTAAAGCCAGCGGATAAATATCCTGAGGCAATTTTTCAGCAAGCAAACTTTCAATATCTTTCAAAGCCTGGGTATAGAGGCCTGATGCTACGGACTGGTAGACGGGTTGTAACGTCTGCTTTCGGTGTAGCAATCGGCTGAGACGCTCAACGCCTTCATTATGTGCAAACGGGTGTATTAAAAAGTCATCGGGCTGGATATCCAGAATGGCGTTAACTATTTCTGCGTCTGCTTTATCAGAAATCATCAAAAGCGCCACAGTTGGCGGGATAAGATTTTCCTCTTTAAGTCTCAGGCAGGTATTAAAAATTGGATTTGAAGCACCTGACTGGCAAATGCAAATAATCAGGGTGTATGCATTGGAGCTTAGAAACTCATTGGCCGCCCGCTGATTTAAAGCGATATCAGCAGCAGGAAGGTGTAAGTCAGACAATAGCGCGTTAAGCATCCGCACATGACGCTGGGTTTGAGTGATAATCAATACACGCTGACTGGCCATTCTATCCATAGGAGTTGCCGCTACTTTTTGTTATTACCACTATATCGGCATTGTCAGGTAAAGCATTATCTTTTCATGCGAAATAGCGACAAAGTCCATAGTCTTGTGCATATCGGATATTTAATAATTACTGGTTTAACGAACCGATACCGGGTGTTTTAGGTAAGGGGGAATGGTTACTGCGACTTGAGACGACGTGTTGAACCAGTAGGCCCTACCGGTCTATCGGTAATTTTAAACAAGGTAATGAAATAAAAACGAGCTATTTTCGAAAGAAGAGTGGTGGACGTTACTGGACTTGAACCAGTGACCCTCGCCTTGTAAGGGCGATGCTCTCCCAACTGAGCTAAACGTCCGAATTTTTGATTGTTTGCACTTTAATGAGTAATGATCCTGGCCAACCCTCAAAAAGAGTGGTGGACGTTACTGGACTTGAACCAGTGACCCTCGCCTTGTAAGGGCGATGCTCTCCCAACTGAGCTAAACGTCCATAATCAATTGAAGTCAGTTCTTTGTAAGCATTTTCAAAGAGTGGTGGACGCTACTGGACTTGAACCAGTGACCCTCGCCTTGTAAGGGCGATGCTCTCCCAACTGAGCTAAGCGTCCTCTAACTTCTTACTTGCCGTGCTGGGCAAGTGGGGCGGTATTATAGGGGCGCCATTTAAACTGTCAACAATAAAATTCTTATCGTTGAACTGATTGCATGAAAAGTCATCAACTTAGCGAAATCAGTACCAACCTCCTGGTGACAAGCAAACGATATAAGGCATAAAAGGAGTATTTTGACTTTTTGATAACGCTGGTAGAATGCGCGCATATTTTTGACTTTACTATAGAGAGTTACTATGTCGGTCGTAACCAGATTTGCGCCAAGCCCCACCGGATATCTTCATGTGGGTGGAGCCCGGACAGCACTTTATTCATGGCTTTATGCAAAAAGTCAGGGGGGAGAATTTGTTCTGCGTATCGAAGATACGGATATAGAACGTTCTACTGAACAGGCAAAGCAGGCAATCTTGGATGGTATGCAATGGCTTGGGTTGTCCTGGGATAAAGGTCCCTATCTGCAGACTGAGCGCTTTGATCGTTACAAAGAGCTGGTGCAAAAACTGTTGAATGAAGGGAAGGCCTATAAGTGCTTTATGAGCGCTGAAGAGCTGGACAAAATTCGTGAAGAACAAAAAGCTCGCGGTGAAAAGCCCCGCTATCCAGGCACGTGGAGAGAGCGTACTGACCACCCTGAAGGTGAATCTTTCGTGGTTCGTTTCAAAAACCCTCAGGAAGGTAAAGTGGTCATTAATGATCATATTCGCGGAAAAATAGAGATCAGTAATACAGAATTAGATGATCTTATCATTCAACGTAGCGATGGTACGCCTACCTATAACTTCTGTGTTGTTGTAGATGATTGGGATATGGGGATTACTCACGTAGTGCGTGGTGAAGACCATATCAATAATACGCCGCGTCAGATCAATATTCTGGAAGCACTGGGGGCACCGGTCCCTGAGTATGCTCATGTGTCTATGATTCTGGGAGACGATGGCAAAAAGCTTTCTAAACGCCATGGTGCTGTCAGTGTAATGCAATATCGTGATGATGGCTTTCTGCCTCAGGCTGTGATCAACTATCTGGTTCGCCTTGGCTGGGCGCATGGCGATCAGGAGATATTCACGCTGGATGAGATGATTGAGCACTTCAGTTTGGATGCTATTGGTCAGTCAGCTTCAGCATTTAATACTGAAAAACTGATTTGGCTAAATCAGCATTATATGAAGTCGCTGCCTGCCAGCGAAGTTGCTTCACATGCTAAATGGCATTTTAATGAACAGGGCATTGCTCTGGCGAAAGGACCCGCTCTTGAAGCTGTTATTGCTATTCAGGCGGACCGCGTAAAAACGTTGAAGGAAATGGCACAGATAAGCCGTTACTTTTACGAAGACTTCTCAGAGTTTGACGAAAAGGCTGCAAAAAAACATCTTCGTCCAGTGGCAAAAGAGCCATTAGAGACGGTCAAAGATAAATTAATGGCGGTTGAAGACTGGAACCCTGAAACTATCCAACAAGCCATTAACGATACTGCAGAGATGCTTGAAATCGGAATGGGGAAAGTTGGTATGCCGCTGCGCGTAGCGACTACCGGTAGCGGTAATTCTCCTTCTCTGGATGTAACTTTGAATTTGATTTCTAAGGAAAAAGTTGGCCAGAGAATAGACAAAGCGCTTACTTTTATAGCAAACAGAGAGAATTCATAAAAAATCTCTAAAAAGCCGTTGACAGGGCAGTGGGGTATGCCTAAAATGCGCCCCGCTGTCACGGAACAGCATCGTTTTTACGATGTGTTGGCAGATTGGGGCCATAGCTCAGCTGGGAGAGCGCTTGCATGGCATGCAAGAGGTCGGCGGTTCGATCCCGCCTGGCTCCACCAAGATTTCTACTCATGGTTTTACTATGGGTCAGGTTAAAGGCTAAAAGCCCTTAGCCACATTTTCTGAAAGGATAGGGCACCTGGTTCGCAGGATTATCTTACCTTACTGAAAATATCGAAAGCTTTGCTTTTGAAACCGTCTTAGGTTTAAGGTCGTTCATTCACTAAAGTGAATTCGCCTTACTGAATATCCCGAAAGCGTTGCTTTCGAAAGAAGATTTTCAGTCCCCTTCGTCTAGAGGCCTAGGACACCGCCCTTTCACGGCGGTAACAGGGGTTCGAATCCCCTAGGGGACGCCATATTATCGCGCCACAGTCGATTAAAACTGTGGTTCAGATGGAGGGTTCAAAACTTTCACGCTGAAATTTCTGAAAAGAAAAGGTCGCTCAGTCCGCTGGCTAACCTCACTTTACAGGAAATCTCGAAAGCGTTGCTTTCGAAGACCGTCTTAGGTTTAAGGTCGCTCATTCACTAAAGTGAATTCGCCTTACAAAATTTTAGTGTTGCAGTGCAACACTGGCAAAAATTTTGTCCCCTTCGTCTAGAGGCCTAGGACACCGCCCTTTCACGGCGGTAACAGGGGTTCGAATCCCCTAGGGGACGCCATATTATCGTGCCACGGTCGATTAAAACTGTGGATCAGGTGGAGGTTGCAAAACTTTCATGCTGAATTTTCTGGAAAGAAAAGGTCGCTCAGTTGTCTGGCTCACCTCACTTTACAGAAGATATCGAAAGCGTTGCTTTCGAAAACCGTCTTAGGTTTAAGGTCGCTCATTCACTAAAGTGAATCCGCCTTACAAAATTTTAGTGTTGCAGTGCAACACTGACAAAAATTTTGTCCCCTTCGTCTAGAGGCCTAGGACACCGCCCTTTCACGGCGGTAACAGGGGTTCGAATCCCCTAGGGGACGCCATATTATCGCGCCACAGTCGATTAAAATTGTGGAGCAGGTGGAGGTTGCGAAACTTTCACGTTGAAATTTCTGGAAAGAAAGGTCGCTCAGTTCACTGGCTCACCTCACTTTACAGAAGATATCGAAAGCATTGCTTTCCAAGACCGTCTTAGGTTTAAGGTCGCTCATTCACTAAAGTGAATTCGCCTTACAAAATTTTAGTGTTGCAGTGCAACATTGACAAAAATTTTGTCCCCTTCGTCTAGAGGCCTAGGACACCGCCCTTTCACGGCGGTAACAGGGGTTCGAATCCCCTAGGGGACGCCACAAATAAAGACCAGCTTTTGCTGGTCTTTTTTTTACCCGCCAGGAAGAGCACTCCTTTTCGATCCGTAGTTCTCAACGCCATCTGCGCAGTGAAAATCAGCAAAGTTCGACTGTCGCGTAGGGAACGCGGCAGAACGTGCTTTAGCACGGCCCGAAGGGTCAGGTGCAGGAACCACCTGATAATCCCCTAGGGGACGCCATAAACAGAAACCAGCCTCCGGGCTGGTTTTTTTTGTGTATCTCTGGGGATGATGGCTCTTTTTTTCACCCGTTGTTCTCAACGCCTTTTGTGCAGTGGAAATCAGCAAGGTTCGACTGTCGTGTAGGGAGCGCGACGGCCCGAAGGGGCAGGCGCAGGAAGCACCTGATAATCTCCTAGGGTATGCCATATAAAAAACCAGCCTTCGGGCTGGTTTTTTTGTGCTTCTCTAGGGATGATGACCTTTGTTATCCACTTCTTAGACTCAACTTACTCTTTTAAATACTAGTACGAAGGTGCTAACCGTCGAGGAGGGAACACGCCAGAAAATTCGTCAGCACGTCTGGATGCTCAAGTGCAGGAAGTATTTATAGTGCCCAACTGACGCGAAATAAAAAAGTAACTTTATATTAAAAATTAGTAACCAATGTTACTTTGCTTTGTAAGCCCCGTGCTATCACGGATCCGTAAAATTACCTAGCACTAAAGTTCAATAGTTTTCGGGATGAAAACGGTTACACTCGCATCTGTGAGCAGTATTGAGCAGGTTCGATGAACTTAAATTTGGATTTATCTGAGCAAACCACCGGCAGCGGTTTAATGGATGGGTTATCTGTTTTTTGTTATCAACAAAAGCTGGATATTAAAGAAGTAATAAAGCTGGAAAAAAACAATTCGGTATTAGCACGATTAAGTGACGACTCTTTGATAGAGTGCACTATTACTTCTCCGGGTATCATTAATGTTGTTAAAACAACGTCGCACCGGCAGCTAAACTACCGGCTTACTAAAGATTGCCTGACCTGGACATCAGCGCTGATCGACGCCCGTCCAGTCAATTCAAGATAACCGTCAGGGGCGAGTTAGCGCTCGCCCAAATAGTCGTCTATTGTTTCTTGCCATTCAGGCTTATTGATTATTCTCAACAGAGATGTATTGAAATCTTCACGGCGCTGACTTCCTTCAGGTAAGCCAATGGAATAATCCTGTCTGTCAATAACATCGGGTAATACTGTGACTTCTTCACTAAAGCCCTGGTTTATCCGGTACGACAGAATAGGTTTGTCATATACCATTGCGTCGGCATTTCCTTTTTGCAGCGCCGCTAAGCCGTCATTGACGCTGGCAACAGTTTTAAAAGAAATGTCGCGGTTCTCTAAGAACGCAGCGCTGGCTGAATTTTCAAGTGTCAGTACTTTAACCCCGGGCAGGTCATCAACACCCTGAACCTTGGTTTGCAGTTGGCTTACAGTCAGGCTCGTAGCGATAGCGGCAGTAAAGCTACTTATGATGATTATTGCGGCGAACATCCAGATAAAGCCTACAATACGCCCGCCCAGTGTTACCGGTGACTTATCGCCGTAGCCAACGGTTGTCATGGTAACCGCTGCCCACCAGAAGCCTGCACCAATACCTTTAGCCGTTCCACCGCCAAACTGCTCCTTATTACCTTTACGCTCTGCCAGCCATACGATCAGACCTACACCAAGTAACAATAAACACAGTCCGCCCAGGGCAGCGAAAAATTTCCAGGAAAAGAAGCCGGAAACCGCCGCCATCAATCGGCTTTCATCCTTAGGCACGGCGATGGCCAACCCTGTAGTATAATAGGGGTGGGTGAAATCTATTCTGGACTCTCTGTCTGCATTAACGGTAAGCGCGGCAATCGAAGCATCGTATTTACCTGACTCAAGACCGTCTATCATGTCTGACAGCTCAGCTTCAGCATATTTAAACTGTAAGTTGCGGGCTTTGGCTATCTCTTCAAACAAAGCAATACTGATACCCTCGAATTCTCCCTGATCATTTTTGATGACAAATGGTGGGGCTTCTTTCGTTGCTACAACCATCTCGCCCTGCTGGGCCAGTAGCGAACCGGAAACGGTGCAGCTTCCAATTACAAACATCAGGCAAAGTAAAAGTTTACGCATCAATTTTTCCTTTTTGTGCGGTCAGCGTTATCCAATAGTTATCTTTTCGCATCGGTTAGCAATAAAGATCGCTTGCGTAATGGCATGTTGCCAAAAGTTAATATGCAAAATGTGTAACGGGGCAACCTATCACAACGCTCTTTCGTAAGCATCTGCATCGTGCAGACACTGTACCTGGAATGTCTGTGTTAACATGTTCACTTTTAATGTAAGGCGGAAAATAATCTATGCAGGAATATCCCATCGGGACACCGGGTCAGCCCTGGTCAGATGAAGAAAAAGCGCAATGGAAAGAACAGCAGTCTATTCAGCGCAGCTATCGCGAAGAGGTTCTGGAAAAGTTACCGGATAGCCTGGACGGTTTTTCTATTGTTCAATACGGAGCGCTTCCTTATGATGAAGAAAAATACCCCCTTTATGCTCTGGTCAGCGAACCTGTATCTCAGACCAAACCAACCATCTTGGTAACAGGTGGCGTACACGGGTACGAAACCAGTGGTGTACAGGGCGCATTGCGATTTATCAATAATGACGTAATGCGATATACCTCACGATTCAATTTTGTCATTGTCCCATGTATAAGCCCGTGGGGTTACGAGACAATTAATCGCTGGAACCCGATGGCGATGGATCCGAATCGCTCATTTTACAAAGACAGTCCGGCCCCTGAATCAGCACAGATAATAAATTTTCTGGATTCTCTGGATGTATCATTCCTGATGCACATTGACCTTCACGAGACCACCGATACAGATAACAGCGAATTCCGGCCTGCGTTGGCAGCACGCGACGGTATCACCAACACCAACTGGAACATACCTGACGGTTTTTATACCGTTGCCAATACTCAGTCGCCTCAGCTGGACTTCCAAAAGGCGGTTATAGAATCTGTTCGCAAAGTGACTCACATTGCCCCTGCCGATGACGAAGGGCGGTTAATTGGTGAACCTGTACAGTCAGAAGGTGTAATTTGCTATGACAAAAAGAAACTACACCTATGCGGCGGGATGACCGATGCTACCTTCGTTACAACCACTGAAGTTTACCCCGACTCTGAGCAGGCTACGCCTGAGCAGTGTAATCAGGCACAGGTTGCAGCTATTACTGGCGCGCTTGACTACCTGATGGCGGCAAATTTATAAAATGCGTCCAGACGTTTGAAAGTATAGACGTCTAAATGTATATTTAAGGCTTCTTATTCTAGAGGCCTTATCTGTGTTCCAATTTACCGCGCTTATTTTCGCAGACAACAAACAGCAACTCATATCCAAAACGGCGCCCAGCCGCGATGACTTCGAGTCGTTACTAACGCAGCAATTCGGTGTATATGTTTGTTTGTGGCACGCATATAGTGAACCCTCTGACACGCATTGATGTGGCGCGTGGCCTTATTGCTTTGAGTCAGTCCGCGCCTTTGATAAACTGCGCGCCCCGCTGCAATAGTGATAGTGACAGATATGAAAGTAGTACTTGCTCCGATGGAGGGCGTTGTTGATCATCTGATGCGAGAGATGCTGACACAAGTTGGCGGTTTCGATCTGTGTGTCACAGAGTTTGTTCGGATTGTGGATCAGAAATTACCCACAAAAACCTTCTTGCGATTGTGTCCGGAACTCGAAAACGGTGGCAAGACTGTATCTGGCGTTCCTGTCCGGGTTCAGCTACTGGGTCAGCATCCACAATGGCTGGCTGAAAATGCGCTTACTGCTATAGAATTAGGCTCGCCGGGAATTGATTTAAATTTTGGTTGTCCGGCTAAAACGGTCAATAAAAGCCGTGGTGGCGCGGTGCTGCTAAAAGAAACCCAGGCGCTGTATGACATTGTTAAGGCAGTTCGCGATGCGGTTCCTTCCGAATTTCCGGTAACGGCAAAAATTCGTCTGGGTTTTGATGATAAATCTAAAGCGATTGACAATGCCCAGGCTATCGAGGCTGCCGGTGCAAACGAACTGACCGTTCATGCGCGGACCAAAACCGAAGGGTATAAACCGCCTGCTTACTGGGACTGGATTGCAAAAATTAAAAGCAATACGACTATTCCGGTCATCGCCAATGGCGAAATCTGGAGCGCAGAAGAGGCCTATCAGTGTCAGCAACAATCAGACTGCGAAAATATTATGATAGGGCGGGGCGCACTTGCGATGCCTAATCTTGCAAACTGTATTAAATACAATGCATCTCCTATGTCCTGGGAAGCATTGACCAGCTTGCTTATCCAGTATTCAGGTTATGAAATTTACGGTGATAAAGGGCGGTATTACCCAAATCGAATCAAGCAATGGTGCGGTTATCTAAAGCGCCAGTATCCACAGGCCGAGCAGTTGTTCAATGATATCCGGCGTTTACAAAATGCTGATGACATTGTGGCAGTACTGCGTCGTCAGTCTTCGCATTAGTCCGGCATTTAGTCTCAAAAATTTGGTTTTCCGTCGAACCTGAAGTAGCGTAAGCGTAGTATAAAGGTGTGATTTATTAATCACTTCCTAATCGACTTATAACAACATCGACAGGCAAACAATACCTGTTAATACAACAAGATGGAAACACCATGGTTCATACTCGCACTAGCGTAACTGCAGCGCTGGCGTTTTTGGTTCCTGCGCTGTTAAGCGGTTGTCAGTCCACCCAGAATTCGGGCAAAGACAGCGAACAGGCGACTCAAAAGGTCAGCATAGATACAAATCCCTACCCAAGTACTTATACCCCGGTAAAAGGCCAGCCGACTGTCATTACCAATGTTACGGTAATTGATGGCGTAGGTAATAAAATTGATAACGGCATGGTGTATTTCGCTGAAGGTAAAATACAGGCTGTTGGCGAAGACATCACTTATCCCAATGATGCTCGTGTTATTGACGGTAAAGGCAAGTGGGTCACCCCCGGCATCATCGATAATCACAGTCACCTTGGGGTTTATCCGTCGCCGGCTATTGGCTCGTTGTCTGATGGTAATGAGATGACCAAACCGGTAACGCCGGGTGTCTGGGCTGAGCATTCTGTATGGCCGCAGGATGCTGGTTTTGCGCGTGCTTTAGCCGGAGGTGTCACCACACTACAAATCCTGCCGGGCTCTGCAAATCTCTTCGGCGGACGTTCCGTGGTGTTAAAGAACGTGCCCAGCCGCACTATGCAGGATATGAAGTTTCCGGAAGCTCCCTATGGTATGAAAATGGCCTGTGGCGAAAACCCCAAGCGCGTATACGGTAAAAAAGGTGGCCCGATGACGCGAATGGGTAATGTGAGAGGTTATCGTCAGGCCTGGTCCGATGCCCAGGACTATATGCGTAAGTGGGAAAAATACGAATCTGAAATGGAATCAGGTAAGAAGGCCACGCCCCCAAAACGTGACCTTGACCTGGAAACCATGGCCGGTGTGTTAAATGGCGACATTCTGGTTCACATGCATTGTTATCGTGCCGATGAGATGGTCACGATGATGGATATGATGCAGGAATTTGATTATCAAATCAGCTCATTCCACCATGCTGTAGAGGCTTATAAAATCGCCGACAAGCTTGAGCAGAACAATGTTTGCGCCTCAATGTGGGCTGACTGGTGGGGCTTTAAGATGGAGGCCTATGATGGTATTCGTGAGAATATTCCCATGGTAGATAAAGCCGGCGCCTGTGCAATCGTTCATTCTGATAGCGATATTGGCATTCAGCGCCTGAACCAGGAAGCCGCAAAAGCGTGGTCAGATGGTAAACGTGCCGGCATCGATATCTCTATGGCAGATGCCTGGGTCTGGCTAACAGCTAACCCGGCAAAATCACTGGGAATTTTTGATAAGACCGGGTCACTCGAGTCGGGCAAAAATGCAGACCTTGTACTGTGGACGGGGAATCCGTTTTCTACTTATACAAAGGCTGAAAAGGTCTACATCGATGGCGGACAGGTTTTTGATTTGAACGATCCGCGCATGCAACCACAAAGTGACTTTGAAGTGGGTCAGGCAGCTCAGGGAGAAAACCAGTGAGAAAATTACTAATTGCAGCAGCCATTGCCAGTGCAGGTATGGCTAACAGTGCGCTGGCTCAGAATATTGCGATCACCGGCGCTAAGATATATACCCAGACAGAACAGGGAATAGTAGAAAACGGCACGTTACTGATTCGCGATGGCGCCATTGAAAGCATCAGTACCGATAGTAATGTGCCAGACGGTTACCGTGAATATGATGCAAGCGGGAAAGTCGTTACACCGGGACTGGTAGGCGCCATGACCTCGCTGGGATTGGTTGAGGTAGAATCCTGGGCTGGTGTGGTAGATGCATCAGTGGGCGATGCCAGCGTATCACATAGCGGGGCAGCGTTTGATGTGAGCTACGCAATTAATCCCGACTCCACAGTGTTGGATGTATCACGCATAGAGGGCGTGACCTCAGCAGCGACGACTATTTCCTATACCGACTATCTTTTTCAGGGCCAGGGCAGCGTTATTTCCCTGGGTGAAGACGCAGCAATCATCAAACCACGTGCCTTCACCGTCTTAGATGTAGGTGGAAATGGTGCAGAACATTCTGGTGGTTCACGGGCTGCACTATGGGTGACACTGGAAAAGCTATTTGATGAAGCCGGTGGGCTTTCTGAAGTACCCGGTTTAGACACCGTGTGGGAAGGGCTGAATACGCGGGCAGATATTGAAGCGCTGCAGCGTATTCTAAGCGGCGATATGCCGTTGGTGATGGAAGCCGAGCGAAAGTCAGACATTCTTCAGATCCTGGCATTTAAAAAGCGTCATCCGGAAGTAAAGATTATCCTGATGGATGCCGCAGAGGCATGGCGTGTGGCCGACCAGCTGGCCGAAGCCGGCATACCGGTAATCATGAACCCTGAAATGAACCTGCCGGATAGTTTTGAAGCCATTGGTGCAAGCATTGAAAATGCCGCGCGACTGGCAAAAGCGGGCGTTAAGGTTGCTGTTGGAATGGAAACGCATAACATCCGTCTGGCAACACAGCATGCGGGTAACGCGGTGGCCAATGGTTTATCTCATGAAGAAGGCATAGCCAGCCTGACGAGCAATCCGGCAAGTATTTTAGGTGTATCTGACCGGGTTGGGTCACTGGCTGCCGGGAAGCAGGCAGATGTTGTGATATGGAGTGGCGATCCGTTGGAAGTCACTGAATATGCTGAACAGGTCTTTATTAAGGGTGAGCCTATCGATATGGATACCCGCCAGACTGAGCTTCGCGACAGATATCAGAACTTCTACGGGCAGAACGGCAAAACGTCACAATACGTGCAGCCATAAAAGTCTGTAGCCAGAAAAAAGCCGGCATGTAGCCGGCTTTTTTGTATATGACGCTGATTACTCTACTAACGGGCGTAATTTTGTGTCCATGAACTCAGCAATCAGTGGCTGCGCTTCCTTGTTAGGATGGATCCCATCGCGCTGCATGAGAGAACGGTCCAATGCTACAGACTCCAGAAAGAAAGGAATAAGCGGTACATCCTGATTTTGCGCAACATCGTCAAAGGCATCCGCAAACATACTGGTATAGCGTTTACCGTAATTCGGCGGTATTTCCATATCCTGTAAAAATACAATGGCACCCGATGATTGTGCCAAATCAATCATCTTATTGAGGTTTTTCTTCATTTTGGTGATAGAGTGACCTTGCAGACCATCATTTCCGCCCAGCTCTATCAGAACATGGGAGGGAGAATGTTGCTCAAGCAAACCCGGCAGACGCGATAATCCACCGTCGGTGGTATCGCCGCTTATCGCAGCATTTATTATCTCGATCTGAAGCGCCTCGTCCGCCCAGCGTTTTTGTAACAAACTGACCCAGCCGTTATGGGTCTGAAGACCGTATGCGGCGCTTAAGCTATCACCAAGAATCAATAGTGAGGTGTTGGCTTTTTCTGATTGCTGTGATTGTGCAAAGGATTGATCTGCCAGCAGTAACAGAGGTAAAAATAGAACAAGCAAGGCTTGTCTGACCGAAAAACGACGATGAATTTTGAACACGACCGTGGTGACTCCTTTATGATTAAAACCAGCCAGTTAACCAAAACAGTTAGTACGAACGAAGGTGAACTGGAGATTCTTAAACCCATCTCCTTTGAAGTCAAGTCCGGTCAGACCGTTGCTATTGTCGGCGCGTCAGGCTCCGGTAAATCAACGCTGTTAGGATTGCTGGCAGGACTGGACCAGGTCTCAGGCGGACAAATCTTTCTGGATGATGAACCGTTGCACGAAATGGATGAGGAGCAGCGCGCACAGTTAAGGGGCGCCAAAGTAGGTTTTATCTTTCAAAGCTTCATGTTGGTACAAAGTCTTACCGCGATTGAAAATGTCATGCTACCTGCTGAAATTGCCGGCTTTGATGACGCGAGAGAGCAGGCTAAGTCAATACTAGAACAGGTGGGGCTCGGCCATCGCGCTAATCATTACCCCAACCAGTTATCCGGCGGTGAACAACAGCGGGTGGCAATTGCACGTGCGTTCATCGGTAAACCTAAAATTCTGTTTGCTGATGAGCCCACCGGAAATCTTGATGCTGCCAACAGTGAAAAAATTGAAAAGCTGTTATTTGAACTGAACCGTGACCTGGGAACAACGCTGGTGCTGGTTACCCATGATGAGCAACTGGCGCAGCATTGTCAGCGTCAGCTGACAATGCTGGCTGGTGAGCTCAGTGAAACCAGCTCAGACAGCGCTCTGAAACAGGGTATCGCGTAATATGAATCGGGTTTTCAGTCTGGCCTGGCGCCTTTTCAAACATGAAGCTCGCAGAGGTGAGCTGACTATAATTCTTGCCGCAATCATCCTGTCAGTGGCAGCGGTGTTATCACTTTCGCTTTTTAGTGAACGATTGCAGGGGGCGCTTACTGAACGTTCGGCGAGTTTTCTGGCTGCCGATCGTCAGCTTCAGGCCCGACAGCCTTTAAACCCCGACTGGCTAAGCGCCGCACAGTCGCAATCTTTGCAGACCGCACAACAGGTGCAGACCCGCTCAATGGTGTTCGGACCGCAGGAAATGTCGCTCACCGACCTTAGAGCGGTCAATAGTGCTTATCCGTTAAAAGGCGACATTACCGTTGCTGACAAACCGTTTGGTACCGAAGAGAAAGTCAGTCAGGTGCCTGAGCCCGGAGAAGCCTGGATAGACTCACGTCTTTTTCAGCTTTTATCCGTGTCGGTGGGTGATGAAATTGAAATTGGTCAGGCGTCATTTAAGGTAACCCGGGTGTTATCGGAAATACCCGATGCCGGCTTCAGTTTATTCAGCACAGATCCTATCGTGCTGATTCGGATTGCCGACCTGGAAAAGGCAAATATTACCGGCCCGGGAAGCCGTGTGTCTTACAAAGCTTATTTTTCGGGCGAGGAGGCCCAGCTTGAAAATTATTACGACTGGTTGCGACCACAGCTGAATGATGAAATTCATCGCTGGCAGTCGGTGCAGGACGACGAGTCACCCATCGGTCGCTCAGTCGCGCGCGCCGGACAGTACTTTTTACTGGCCAGCTTACTGGCAATAGTACTGGCTGCCGTATCTATTGCCGTTGCTGCACAACGCTACAGTCAGCGCCATTATGATCCGGTGGCTATCATGAAAACGCTGGGCGCCAGCAAATCAATGATTAGAAAGGTGTATGTGCTCCAGGTGATGTTTATCGCATTACTAGGCATTGCTATTGGGATTGCTGCTGGCGTACTGATACAACAATTGGTGGTAAGTGCGTTAGCCGATAAAGTCGAAGTGAGTCTGGCAGTATGGCACTGGCGGCCCGTACTTATAGCGGTATTTACTGGCGTTATCTGTGCAGTGTTGTTCTCGATGTATCCGTTATTACGCCTTTTTTCTGTTCCGCCACTACGAGTATTGCGCCGCGATATGGATTCCAGTTTGAGCTCCCGAACATTCCAGTTCGCTATTTCCGGCTCAGCTGTTTTCTTACTGATGTGGGCATACAGCCAGAACATAAAGATAAGCGCTATTCTGTTTGTATCAGGCATTGTTCTGGTCGCTGCACTAATTTGCGTTACCTTCGGTCTTATCAGGCTGGGTCGCTGGCTCGGCAGCAGTAAAATGGGGGCATGGCAGCTTGCCTGGGCGCGGATTCGACGACGGGCAATGGATAACAGCGTCCAGCTTATCAGTTTCTCGATTACGATCATGCTGCTACTGGTGGTACTGGTAATGCGCAATGACATGATTAAGCAGTGGCAGGCGCAGTTACCTGAGGGCACGCCGAACTACTTTATGATCAACATTACCGAGGATGAACGGCCTGACCTTGAATCACATTTTGCTGAAAACAATGTCAATATCGATCGTTTTTATCCGGTAGTGCGTGGACGTTTCATCGCGGTTAATGAACGCAGGGTAAATACGGAAGTCACCAAAGAAGACGTAGAGCCGGATGAACAGGAAGAATCCCAGGATGGCCTGGGCCGGGAGGCAAACCTGACATGGGGAAATCAGCTTCAGAAAGAAAACAGTATTGTTGCCGGTACCTGGCATGGCAACACGGAGTCTCAGTCTGGTGATACCTATGAAGTCTCGGTAGAAAGCGAGGTCGCAGACCGGCTTGAAATAGAAATGGGCGATACACTGACCTTTGATATCGGCTCGCAAATAGTGAAAGCGAAGGTGACCAGCCTCAGACAGGTAAACTGGCAAACCATGCAGCCAAATTTCTTTTTTGTTTTGTCGCCTGAGGCAATGACAACATTTACGCCCACCTACATCACCAGTTTCTATCTGCCTACAGAGAGAAAACCGGAACTAACCCGGTTGTTGCAACCCTTTGCATCGGTGACCCTTTTTGACGTTGATGCACGCATTAATCAGCTTCGGGGCATTGTTGAGCAGGTGTCTCTGGCGGTGGAGTTCATTTTAATTCTGGTTCTGGTAGCCGGTTCTCTGGTGCTTATTGCCCAGGTGCAGGCAAGTATGGACGAGCGGCAACAAGAGCTGGCTATATTGAGAACGCTGGGTGCAAAAGGTCGCCTGATTAGGTCAAGTGTGATTTATGAGTTCGTGATTATTGGGGTGGTTGCTGGGTTTATGGCTGCGCTTGCCAATGAGTTCAGCCTGTATCTGTTACAAACACAGCTATTCAGTATGACACCGTCGTTCCACTTCAGTTACTGGCTTATAGCACCCGTTACGGGCGCAGTGGTAGTAGGATTACTAGGAGCGGTGGGGTGCTGGCGTTTACTTACGCTAAATACCAGTGATCTGTTACGCAAGATCATGTAGGAATGTGGGGGGGAAGCTTCCCCCCTTTTTTTCCTGCGAAGGTGCGGCTGGTAATTACCGGATTCTACGCATTAAAAATTGCGTTGAGTGCGCCTTCTAAATCAGGGTGCGCAAAAGTAAATCCTGCCTGTTGTAATTTTTCAGGTAACACTTTTTGGCCTGTAAGTAGCATTTCAGCTGCCTCACCCATTGCGGCTTTAAGTGCAAATGAAGGCACAGTAAAAAATGAAGGACGATGAAGCACATCGGCAAGCGTACTGGTAAAGGTTTTATTGGTCACCGGGTGCGGCGCGGTCATATTAAAGGGGCCCTCACAATCCTTTTCATTAAGCAGAAATATAATCCCCTTTACCATGTCTTCGATATGGCTCCATGACATATACTGTTTGCCATCACCCATTTTTCCGCCTAACCCCAGCTTGAACGGCAAAGTCATTTTATCCAGAGCGCCTTCATCTTTTGCCAGTACGATGCCGGTTCTGAGTAAACATACCCGACTGACATCACTCGCCTCAAGCGCTATATTTTCCCATTTCTGACACAGCTCATGGGTAAATTCTCTGTGAGCCTGATGGTTCTTCTCTGTAACCGGTGTATCACCCTGACGGCCGTAATAACCAATAGCCGAGCCTGACAAAAATGTATGGGGTGGCTGCGAAGCGGTTTTAATTCTGGACACCAGCTCGCGGGTAATTTCCCAGCGACTGTCGCAAATACGTCGCTTCTGCATTGCATTCCAGCGGTTGTCAGCAATGGGTTCTCCCGCCAGATTGACGATCGCATCCAATGTGCTGAAATCAGCAATCTCGGTCAATGAGGATATCAATGATACGTTTTCGGGTAACCTCTCTGCTGCGCGAGACTTATCCCGGGTCAGCACGGTGATTTCATGAGTTAAGTGCAGACGCTCAATAAGATGTCTGCCGATTAAACCAGTACCGCCTGTTATCAATATACGCACATTGACTCCTTTATCATTTTTGGCAGGAGAGGGTTAAGGAAACTGAGTCTGAGAACCGAAGCGCGTGCGGTTTGTCCACTTCGACTTCCGCAAAGGTTACCCAGTGATGCTCAGCAGCAATATTCAATACTTCTGCCGTTAATTTTTCCAGTAAGGAAAATCTGTTATCTTCAACCAGCGCGATGATGGACTTTGTTACGGTTTTATAGTTAAGTGCATCATCTACGCTGTCGCTGTCGGTAGCGCGACCGGCGTCATAATGGATTGTTACATTCACTACAACATCCTGTTTATTCTTGATTTCATCATCGTTGATACCGATATAGGTGCGAAGGCGTAAATTTTTAATTTTAATTGTAGCCTGATTCAAATTCATGAAATTGCTCGTATTTATGTTTTAATGTATAGAATACCGACAGTATCAAATTTGTACTTAAAAATCGGAAATATCGTTTATTATGGAACTGAAATCGCCCACCGCTAAAGCGTTGATAGTATTAGCTTGTCTTGTGGTTGTTCTGGCAGGGATTAAAGCAGCATCCGCGATCATGGTGCCATTTTTTCTGTCGGGATTTATCGCTATTGCCTGTAGCCCGCTGATTAACTGGGCATCGCGTCATCATATTCCCAAATGGTTATCGATATCGCTGGTGATTGTACTTATCGTGGTGATTGGTTTTCTGCTGGCCGGTCTGGTGGGGCAGTCTCTGGCTGATTTCAGGCAAAATCTTCCGCAGTATCGCGACCAGCTGGATAGTGAGTTTAACTGGGTCATTGATAAACTGGCGGCCATGAATATTCACGTTGACCGCGATCTGATTACCTCTCAGCTTGACCCGGGAATGGCGATGTCACTTGCTACGAATTTTATCAGCGGCATGGGGGGCGTGTTATCTAACCTGTTTCTTATTCTACTGACGGTCATTTTTATGTTGTTTGAAGCCAGTAGCATACCGGTGCGATTACATACTGCGCTGGCCGACCCGGATATGAAGATGCAATATATCGATCGCTTTATACGTTCGGTAAACAGTTATCTTGCTATTAAAACCGTAGTCAGTCTTGCTACCGGGCTTATTATCGGCACGTGGCTTTATATCATGCAGGTTGATCATTTTCTGCTGTGGGCCGTGCTGGCATTTATGCTTAATTATATACCGAATATCGGCTCCATTATTGCGGCGCTCCCGGCAGTGCTGATTGCCTTCGTGCAGTATGGTTTTGCGTCTGCCGGCTTAGCGGCGCTGGGCTTTGTTCTGGTAAATACCATTATGGGCAACCTGATTGAACCGCGCCTTATGGGGCGGGGTATGGGACTATCTACACTGGTGGTCTTTCTGTCACTGATCTTCTGGGGATGGTTGCTGGGCACGGTAGGAATGCTGTTATCGGTGCCGCTTACAATGGTTGTGAAAATAGCCCTGGAGTCACGTTCTGAAAGTCGCTGGTTAGCCATTCTGTTATCTAGCGCCAGCGACAAAAAAGCGGTGGCTTAGCGCATCTCGGGGTGGGGCAGGCGTACCTGAATACGGGCGCCTCCCCACTCGCTGTCTTCTATAATAATCTGGCCCTGATAAATATCCACCAGGTCGCTGACCACAGCCATTCCTATACCCTGACCTTCAGTGTAAGTGTCCAGCCTGGCTCCCCGGCCAAGTAACGCCTGTTGCTGCGCCACAGGAATACCGGGGCCGTCATCCTCAACAATAATGACAGTGGCATTGTGCAGCGTTCTGGCACATACCCTGACTTTTTTATTTGCGGCTTTACACGCGTTATCCAGCAAATTTCCCAGAACCTCAAACAAGTCCGTTTCGTCACCGTAAAACAGCGTATCTGGTTCGGCTTCTGTGTCGATAGCCAGGGATTTGTGCCGATAGATAACTATCATGCTGCGGGTGAGCTTCTCACTTACCTGCTTCACGGATACCGGCGCCTGCCAGCCCTTAGCTCCGGCAGTAGCCCGTTTAAGCTGACGCTGTATCAAAACGTTGATTTGTTCCATAGCATCTTTGGCAGCATCCGGTAGCCCGGTTGTCCCTAATGCAACAGCCAGTGGTGTTTTCAAACTGTGCGCCAAATCGCCCAGACTGTTTTTATAGCGCGAACGTTGATGAGATTCTGTCGTAATTAGCTGATTGATACTTTTTTTAAGGCCGTCAAATTCTTTAGGGTAGTGGGCGGTAAGTTGTTTCTGTCTGCCGTCACTGGCCCGTTTAATTTCGGCTATGAGCGTGCGTACCGGTGTCAGTATTAATACGTGTCCTGCACTGACAATTAATAATAGCAATACGCCCAGACCTGCCAGTCCTTTCCAGACAGTTTCCAAAAATAATGCACGTTTAGCGGCGAATGCTGATGTGTTATTTAACACATAAAATTGTACAGGTATAAAGTCATCGCCGCGGGCGAACTCAGCGGTATATGCATAAAGAAAGTGATCTGCCTTATCTGGCTGCAGACGATAATTTTTCTCAAAAACAGTCTGGCCGACGGGCGGCGCCGGTAGTTGCGTATAGTCAGGTGCGCCTAAAGACGAAGCCGATTGCCAGACAATCTCATTATCAAGGGCAATGATGCCGACAAAGCCAGAGTCAGGTAAATTAAGCTGCTCATCATACAGTAAGTCGGGCATCTGAATGCCGGCTTTACTAAGCTCAAACTCTGAAATCAGCGATAAATTCATGAGCTTAAGTTCGTCCACCTTTGCCTGGGTCAGGCTGGTGGCATAAGCCTCTTCAAGCACATAAGCAGTGACGGGTAAAAAGATAACCAGCGCAACGAAAGCCAATAAAAGGCTTCTGATTTTAAGTGACAGGCGTCTCATAGCTGGGGATTGATTCGATAACCCCGGCCTCGCAATGTCTCAATGGGCTGAAGCACGCCATCCGGGTCAATTTTTTTGCGTAGCCGGCCAATGAAGACTTCAATCACATTACTGTCCAGGTCAAAGTCCTGATCATAGATATGTTCGGTCAGCTCAGTCTTTGATACCGTTTTTTCCGGATTAAGCATCAGGTATTCCATCACCCGGTACTCATAGGCTGTCAGGTCCAGCAACCTGTCATTGACCTTTAATTGTTGTGAAACGGTATCCAGTGTAACAGGCCCCCTTGCTATTACAGGGTTTGCCTGACCGGCGGCGCGCCGAATAAGCGCTTTTACTCGGGCCAGTAATTCCTCATTGTGAAACGGTTTGGTTAAGTAATCGTCTGCACCAGCATCGAGTCCCTCGACTTTTTCCTGCCAGCGATCCCGAGCGGTCAGGATTAGTACTGGCGTTTTTACCTGTTGCTGGCGGGCACTCCTAATTAATTCAAAGCCATCTATCACCGGCAGGCCGACATCGATAATAGCAGCATCATAGGGATGCTCAGTAGCCAGAAACAAACCGTGATCGCCAGAATCTGCCAAATCAACACTGTAACCGTTATCCTGAAGTAATTTATCTAACTGAGTCAGTAAACGACTGTCGTCTTCAACCACTAATATCCGCATTAATGTTTCTCATCTTTTTCAGAACGCTTAACTCTGCCGGATTTTTTATCGACATCGACAGATACCACCCGCCCAGATTTTTTCAGCACTTTTACCCGATAGTTATCTCGGTCCTGCTCGACTTTAAGTACGCGTCCACGGACCTGTTTTTGTGCTTTTTCGGCTGCCTGAGACTTACTCAGGCTCGCCTCTTTGGGCGGCACCTGCTGTGCAAAAGCAACAGGCACGGTGCATAAACCGCTAAATATAATGGCAAAAATCAACGCTTTCATAGCACAGAGCTTCCTACAGACCGATATGAGACTAATGTACTGTTTCCAGTCAGATAATACTATACAGGGCTTATCTGAATTGAGCATGAATATCCGTTTGCCAGGATGGCAACAAATAAAAATTTTGCACAGAATGCGCATCACTTACCTGCCACTTTCAGCTACACATCTGCCTCTCTATATAACCCTATGATAGACATAGGTTTTCTAAATGGTGCGCTCGTTGCATTAAGTTGCATTAAGCAACTACGTAAAACGTAAAATCACTACAGGCGTGAATCAGAGGGAGTGAGTGTTACCGACTTTGCTATCGCTTGTTTCGCGCTAAAAAAACGGAGTTATTATGTCTACTGATATTCGAACAAAAATGTGGAAAGAGATGGCTGACAGCCCTAACGTCATGCTGAGCCTGACGGACTCTGATGCACCTTCAGAGCCGATGCGGGCGCAGCTTGATAAAGACGCAGACAGTGAGTTCTGGTTTTACACCACTGATTCAAACCGAGTTGCCTCAGGTGGCAAAGCAATGGTGCACTTTTCGAGCAAAGGGCATGATTTGTACGCCTGTATTCGAGGCACACTTGTTCAGGAAACCCGCGATGAGATCATTGATAAATACTGGTCAAATCCTGTAGAGGCCTGGTATGAAAAGGGTAAGGAAGATCCTTCATTAAGAATGATGCGGTTTGAGCTGGATGATGCTGAGATCTGGGAAGCAGATCCGAGTTTCAAAGGAATGTTTAAGATGATGTCTGGTAAGGATATCAAGCCTGAGGAAATGGGCGAGCACGACAAAGTAAAGTTGTAATAGTAAAAATGCTATAAAGCGTCGATATTAAAAAAGCCGGATATCTTCATCCGGCTTTTTCTTGTTAGTTCGGTTCCTATGATTTAAACACAACCATTCTGTTAAAGAGTGGGAGTTATGGCAGGACCTTCTTATACGGCTTTACTATCACTTCAGCGTAAACACCCGCCTTTACGTACGGGTCATCATCCGCCCATTGTTGCGCATCCTCTAAGGATTCAAATTCGGCGACAACTAATGAGCCGGTGAACCCGGCAGGGCCGGGATCGGGTGAATCAATCGCCGGAAAGGGCCCGGCCATTACAAGCCTGCCGTCATCTTTAAGCAATTCAAGCCTTGCCAGGTGATCAGGACGCACACTAAGTCGCTTTTCAAGACTATCAGGCGCGTCGGTAGCGCAAATCATATAAAGCATCAGCTTTCCTTTTGGGTGGCAGCTTTCATGTTGCTCACAAATTTACCCAGCTCGCTGAGCATGGTCTGCAGGTCCTCCAGGTGCTGTGCAATAATATTTACCGTTGCAGAGCCGCTGATAGCACCAGCAGCACCGGCTTCAATCGCTGCTTTCACCTGCTCTGGTTTTGAGATCCCGAAACCAAGCAGCGGCGGAGCGCAGTTATACTTGCTCAGGTTTTGGACCAAAGAGGCAGCGGGTATTTGTACCGCTGTTTCTGCGCCGGTTACGCCGGCACGGCCCAGCAGATAGGTATAACCTGATGACTGCTTTCCAATTTGCTCTAACGTTTCTTCGCTCGCATTAGGCGGTGCAATAAGAATCTGTTTAATGCCATGGGATGTTGCTGCATCGATGAAACGGGCGGCCTCACGCAAAGGTACATCGGCGATCAGTACCGAGTCCACACCAGCTTTTGCCGCGCGCTCGTAGAAGTTATCCAGCCCGCTGGCCATGACCAGGTTGCTATATAACAGCAACCCTACCGGAATATCAGGGTGGCGCTCACGAATACGGCTGAGCAGCGAAAAGCAGTCGTCTGTTGTTACTTTACTTTTCCGGGCGCGGATACTGGCAGCCTGAATAGTCGGACCATCGGCAATTGGGTCTGAATAGGGAAGGCCAAGTTCAAGTGCATCAGCGCCGCTCTCTATCAGCGTATCAATGATTTTTTCACTGGTTTGAAGATCCGGGTCCCCAAGCGTGACAAAAGGGACGAATGCACCCTGGTTTTTTTGTTCAAGGGCGCTGAACATTGCTGCATATCTATCCATTAACATCGTCCTCCAGTAACTTCGTCACAACACCGATGTCTTTATCACCCCGGCCGGATAAATTGACCACTAAAATTGTGTCGTCTTCTGCCTCATCGGCCATGTTAAGCGCATGCGCCAGGGCGTGGGCTGTTTCCAGCGCAGGAATAATACCTTCTTTGCGAGCTAATAATTTGAAGGCGTTGAGTGCCTCGTCATCTGTAACCGAAACATATTCAGCACGGCCTGTATCTGCCAGATGCGCATGCTGCGGGCCGACTGCAGGATAATCGAGGCCTGCGGACACCGAATAGCTTTCTTCAATTTGTCCTTCTTCGTCCTGCATGATGTAGGTGCTGGAACCATGGAGGATACCTTTCGACCCGGTACAAATGGTGGCACCGTGTTCTTTGGTATGAAGTCCTTTGCCGGCTGGTTCAACACCGACCAGTCTGACACTTCGCTCATCAATAAAGTCGGCAAACATGCCAATAGCATTAGATCCACCGCCAACACACGCAATGACAGCATCAGGCAAACGGCCTTCTTTTTCCATTATCTGTGCGCGGGTTTCTTCACCAATCATACGATGAAATTCCCGAACAACTGTCGGGAAGGGATGCGGGCCTGCAGCTGTTCCCAACAGATAATGCGCTTTGTCGTAATTAGCAGACCAGTCTCGCATTGCCTCATTAACAGCATCTTTAAGAGTTCCGGAACCCGCATTTACCGGGATTACCTCAGCACCCATCAGGCGCATTCTGAATACATTAGGTGCCTGCCGCTCGACATCCTTTGCCCCCATATAAATACGTGCTTTCAAACCCAGTAGCGCACAGGCGAGGGCGGTCGCGGTACCGTGCTGACCAGCGCCTGTCTCAGCGATAACCTCGGTTTTACCCATACGTTTGGTTAGCAGCGCCTGGCCCAGTACCTGATTCGTTTTGTGTGCACCGCCGTGAAGTAAATCTTCCCGTTTAAGGTACAACTTTACTTTAGGGTTACTGACCAGATTGCGGGTAAGGGTCATCGCAGTCGGACGTCCGGCATAGTCTTTTAACAGCGCCTGGAATTCTTTCTCAAACTCCGGGTCGTTTTGCGCATCTATAAACGCCTGCTCTAGCTGATCGAGGGCGGGGATAAGTAGTTCAGGAACATACATTCCCCCGTACTCCCCGAATTTTGGATCTAACTGATTCATGGAAATTCCTGTATAAAAGTAAAACTAATAATTTCGCAAATTGCTGAATAAGGTCTGAATTTTTTCCGCCGATTTTTTTCCAGGCGAGGATTCAACACCAGAGCTCACATCGATAATGGCGGCGCCAGTGTCCCTGGCCTCTACAATACTATCCGGTGAAATGCCACCTGCCAGAATGATGCGTGATGTGTCGGCAAGGCTGGATAACAACGACCAGTCAAACTGTTTTCCGGTGCCACCTGTTTGTGTTCCCACTCTGGTATCAAGCAGCACGTAGTCAATAGTATCGTCTTCGAGCAGCGTCGTGACACTATCGGGCATTGCATCTGCAACGCCTACAACCTGCCACAACTGACAGGTTTCAGGTAACTGTTCACGAAGCGTCTGCCGAAATTCAGCATCAGTATTGTTATGCAGTTGCACAGCGCTGAGCCCGATAGTCTCTGCAGCCTGGATGATGTCTTCAATTGACGCGTCTACGAATACACCGACATAACTGCCTGGTACAGCCTCTGCTATTTGCCGGGCTGAAGCAACCGAGAGTGCGCGAGGTGACTGGGGTGCAAAAATAAATCCGGCATAACTTGCTCCGGCAGTAAAGGCAGCTGATGCTGCGTCTGCATCGGTGATACCGCACACTTTTACGGCGCCGAAGATTAACGATTTTACAGCCCTGGGCAGGTCGCGCTGTGCCATCAGTGCGCTGCCAACCAGAAAACCGTCGCAGTACGGGCTTAATCTCACGACATCGTTATGGGTATAAATGCCTGATTCTGAGATGACAACAAAGTCATGGTCAGCATCTTCGAGCATAGGAACCAGTGTCTCAGTGCGACCGAGATCCGTACTTAAGTCACGCAGGTTACGATTATTGATGCCTATTATACTGGCTTTCAGTGCGATCGCCCGACGCATCTCGTCTTCGTTGCTGACCTCTGTAAGGATATCCAGTCCCAGACTGTCTGCAATCTCAGCAAGTTCGGTGTATTGGTTATCGCTTAATACACTTAACATCAGCAAAATAGCATCTGCCTGATAGTAGCGCGCCAGATAGACCTGATAAGGGTCGATGAAAAAATCTTTATTAAGAACCGGTTGGGCAACTCTGTCAGTTACATGCTTCAGGTTGTCATAGCTTCCCTGAAAATATTTTTCGTCTGTCAGTACCGAAATCGCAGCGGCATGTGGTGCGTAGGCATCAATTATTTCATCCAGATTGAACGGGTCGCGGATCAGTCCCTTTGAGGGTGATGCTTTTTTGCATTCCAGGATAAAACCCGCCTCGGGTTCGGCAAGCGCTGTAAAAAGGCTTTTTTGCGAAGGCTGCAGCCCGTCTTTAACAATATCGATAGAGAGTTGCGATTTAAGCGCAATTAACTCCTGACGCTTATTCTCGACAATCTTTTCAAGTACATTAGCCATGATTACTCTCCCGCTGACTGATTGTGGCTACCTGCTCTAATACAGCAAGTGGTGCGCCTTCTTCCATTTTAGACATGGCCAGTTCGGCTCCTTGTTTAAATGTATTGACGGTACCGGTAACTTTCAACAATGCACCACAGTTCATTGCAATCGCTGCTCTGTGTGCTTCGTGCCCCTCACCGGCAAGTGCGGCTTCAACCAGCTTCTTGTTGTCATCCGGATCACCGCCTTCAATAGCACTTAACGGGTATTCCTGTAACCCGAAGTCTTTGGGCGTAACGCTGTAGTGACGGATGTCACCGTGCTCAAGGTCGACCACGTTTGTAGGGCCGTGTAGCGCTAATTCATCCAGGCCACTTCCGTGAACGATGAGGGCACGATGCTGACCCAGTAACATTAAAGTCTGAGCGTAAGCATCAAGTAAGTCGGCTGAGTACACCCCGAATACGCCATAACTAGGGCCTGCCGGGTTCGCCAGCGGACCCAGTATGTTAAACAGCGTTCGCGTTTTAAGTGATGCCCTGACCGGTGCTGCGTGGCGCATACCTGCATGGTAGACAGGCGCAAACAGAAAGCTGAAGTTTGCCTCATCCAGACAAGCCCGGGCTGTATCGGGCGAAATTTCCAGATTAACGCCAAACTGGCGAAACAGGTCGGCGGAGCCTGAACGTGAGGACACACTGCGGTTGCCATGCTTGGCAACCTTAATTCCGCAGGCTGCTGCAACAACACCTGCTGCACTGGATATATTGATTGTATTGTGACCGTCTCCACCAGTACCAACAATATCTGCAAACGGATAAGTTGGCGTAGGGAAGGGTAATGCGTTGGAAACCATAGCGCTAGCGGCGCCGGCGATCTCCGCAGGGGATTCTTTTTTCAGTTTAAGTGCAATCAATACAGCGGCAACGACCGCATCGGGCTGCTCGCCGTGCATGATGCTGTTAAACAATGCAAAAGATTGCGTCTGGGACAAAGATTCACCTGCATAAAGCGTATTTAGCACATCTGTGGCATCAAACATCAGGCGCTCCTTGTTGGGTGAGAAAGCCAATACTCTGCTTAAGTAACTGACTTCCCTGGGCACTTAAAATGGACTCGGGATGAAACTGGAATCCCAGCATACGATGGTTTTCATGCAGTACCGCCATGGACAGTGCTGCACAGGTCGCAACCGGCGTCAGACACTCCGGCAAAGAGGTTGCCACCAAAGAGTGATAACGTGCGACCTGCAATGGCTGCGGCAAACCATTAAAAAGTACGCTGCCGTTATGAGTGATCATTGAAGATTTCCCGTGCATGACTTGCTCTGCTCTGCCTATTGTACCGCCATAGTGGTGCACAATTGCCTGGTGGCCCAGACAGATTCCCAGCACTGGAAAAACGCCTTCTACCCGCTTAAGTAACTCCGGCATACAGCCTGCCTCGTGCGGTGCTCCCGGGCCGGGGGAAAGCAATAACAATACCGCCGAATGTTCAGCCTGAGCCTGCATACGTTCAAACAGTGTCCGGGCATCAACCGTATTGCGATAAACAACAATATTCAGATCCAGGGTTCTGAGCTCATCCACAAGGTTGTAGGTAAATGAGTCGATATTATCCAATAAAAAAACGGTTACGGCCTGACTCATTGTACAGCCTCCTTCGTATTTTGCGCGTGCTTCACCGCGTTTATTACTGCCTGAGCCTTGCTACGGGTTTCATTGGCTTCGCTCAACGGGTCTGAATCGTATACAACACCAGCGCCGGCCTGAATATACGCCACACCGTTTTTCACGAATGCTGAGCGAATAACGATGCAGGTATCCATATCGCCATTGCCATTGATATATCCCACAGCGCCGCCGTAACTTCCGCGGCGTTGCTTTTCAACCTGACGAATAAGTGTTGCTGCACTGACTTTGGGGGCGCCAACCAGTGTGCCCATGTTCATGCAGGCCTGATAAGCATGCAGCGCATCCAAATCGCTGCGAAGCTGACCAACCACACGGGAGACCAAGTGCATAACGTGAGAATACCGGTCGACTTTCAGTAAATCCTTAACATACCGCGTTCCGGGTTCACTGACCTTTGCAACATCGTTGCGTGCCAGGTCAACCAGCATAATGTGTTCTGATTTTTCTTTCTCATCTTCGCGCAGGTTCAGCTCAATCCGGCTGTCCAGATCAGCATCAACAGACCCATCGGCGCGCTTGCCTCGCGGTCTGGTTCCGGCAATAGGATACACTTCCACCTGATTGCTGGCCTTATCGTACTTCAGCGCTGATTCCGGTGAGGCGCCAAAAATGGTGAAATCAGCATCCTGCATATAAAACATGTACGGGCTTGGATTTTGTTTTTTCAGTGCAGCATAAGCGTTGAGCGGTGATGGGCAGGGAAGAGAAAATGTTCGCGAAGGTACTACCTGAAAAATATCACCGGCCAGGATGTGTGTTTTCAGATAATTCACATTCTCCATAAACGCCTCATCACAGGTATCAACAGAGACGCTGACATCACTCTCAGGCTGTAGCGACTGGACTGCGGAGTCCGGCACTTGTTTAAGCTGTTGCTGTAATGCCTCCAGGCGCTGTGCAACGGTGAAATAGTTAGTGGCAACGCCGGGGCCGGAAAAGACGCTGCCTATCAACTGAGTGGAGTTAGACTTGTGATCAATGGTCAGCAGGGTTTCAGCCAGATAAAAAACAAAATCCGGGCAATCATTCTGGCCTTCGCTTACCTCAGGCAATGATTCAAATGTACCGAGTAAGTCATAAGCGAACGCGCCGCCTAAAAATACAGCCTGGGGATGCTCCCGAAGTGCAACAATATGATTCACCACCAGGCGAAGCGCATCGAACACACTGGCCGCTTTTAAACGGGAATCTTCATCAAACGTACTGTCCGGCAGGCTAAACGTCATCAACGCACTGGTCTCATTCAGTGTGCACGAAGCCTGCGCCGGACAATGCTCACTGAACAACGGCAATGTTGCTTTACCGTTCTCAGTTAACGCAGTCACGATGACCGTCTCGTGACGACACTCAATGCGCAATGCTGCATCTACCATCAACAGACTTTGTAAATCGTCTTTGCTATCGATTTCGGCCGACTCAAGAAGCAAAGCATGCGATGAGGCTGCGCAAATATGCGAAAAAGCTGCCAGTGGATCCGACAGGTAAGGGGCCTGCTGAATGATCGTTTCTACTTTGCCGGGCTGTTCACCCAGTTCGGCTAAGCTCATTTATAGTTATCTCCTGCTGAAACAAAAAAAGCCCGTACAAGACGGGCTTTTTTCTGTGTTATTTACACGCACCAATGCGCACACCGCCCGTTAAGTCAGGGAGTGCCACCACCAGATAGCGCGATGAAGCGCAATTTGTTGAAAAGAAACAGGCATTGGTAAATAAATTCCGATTAAACTTCGTTAGCCAAGTATGGCTGTTAAACTGTATAGTATGCCTATAGAAGAAAACAAATTGCACCGTGTGTCAACCTTAATGAGAAAAATTCGTGAAAATTGACCTACATAGCCATACCACGTTTTCTGACGGACAGCTTTCACCCTCCGAACTGGTTCAGCGTGCACATACTATGCAGGTGGATGTACTGGCGATTACCGACCATGACACCACTGCAGGATTGCACGAAGCGCATGACGCACAGCGTCAGCATGCCCGGCAACTTCACATCGTTGATGGCGTTGAAATATCCACGGCCTGGCATAGTTTTGATATCCACATTGTGGGCCTGCAGGTGGACGTCAATCACCCTGTTCTTACCGCGTTTTTATCTGCCCAGGCCAGTCGGCGAAATGAACGGGCATTAAAAATCGCTGAAAAGCTGGAAAGGTGCGGGTTTGAAGGTGTATATGAAAAAGCGAAAGCAAAGGCTGGCATCGGTCAGATAACCCGGGCGCATTTTGCGCGGGTGCTGGTAAGCGATTATGGTGTCAGTTCAATGGATACCGTATTTAAAAAGTATCTGGGGAAAGGCAAGCGGGCCGCGGTAAAAGCGCAGTGGCCGGGGATTGCCGAAGCGGTGGATATAATTCAGCAGGCGGGTGGTCAGGCCGTGCTGGCACATCCGGCACATTATGACATGACCGCAAAATGGCTACGTCGCCTGGTAGACGATTTCAGTCAGGCCGGTGGTGATGCTATCGAGTGCGCCTCGGTAGCTGTGGGCAAACAAAAACAGATGCTTATTGATGAGCTGGCCTTATCGAACAACCTTAAGGTTTCGACCGGTTCTGATTTTCACTTTCCGTCGCGCTGGACTGAGTTGGGTCGCAGTGCGAAACCGTCGCCTTCACTTACGCGCATCTGGGACGGCTGGGATATATCAGCATCCTGATAACAAGAGGTATTTATTATGAGCCAGTTTTTTCAGATCCATCCCGAGAATCCGCAACCGCGTCTTTTAAAGCAAGCCTGCGAGCTTATTCGCCAGGGCGAGGTGGTTGTTTATCCGACTGATTCGGGCTATGCCATTGGTTGTCAGATGGATGATAAAAAAGCCTTGGATAAGCTGTGTCAGATACGTGATATTGAGAAGGACCACAATTTTACATTGATGTGCCGCGACATGTCCGAATTATCTTTCTATGCAAAAGTGGATAATACCGCGTTTCGTCAAATCAAAAACAATACACCAGGGCCTTATACGTTCATTCTTAAGGCCACCCGTGAAGTGCCGCGCCGCCTACAAAACCCGAAGCGCAAGACCATCGGCATTCGCGTGCCAGATAATATTATTGCCCTGAAGCTGCTTGAAACGCTGAATGAACCGCTGATGTCAGCATCGCTGATACTGCCCGGCGAGCGCATGGCGGAGTCCGACCCTGAGGAAATCCGCGATAAACTTGAGAAGCGTGTTGGCTTGATTATCGATGGTGGTGCGCTGGGTGAGCAACCTACCACAGTCATCGATGTATCGGACGGCCCGGCTGTTATTTTACGCGAGGGCAGTGGTGATGTGTCGCCCTTCATTTAACGTAAATATGATGCGCCGGGTGCGTCACTCTTGAGCGAATTTCAGCACGCTGAGCCGGTTCAGCAACCCTTACCTCTGGCCTTCATCCATGGCCAGGCGTTAATCGAGAAGCCCCAGGATCTGTATATCCCTCCTGAGGCGCTTGAGGTTATCTTAGAAAGTTTTGAGGGGCCACTTGATTTACTCCTTTACCTGATAAAGAAACAAAAGTTCGACATCACCACGTTACCGGTAGCCCAGATAACGGCTCAATACATGGAATATGTAGAGGCTATGACGGCGCTGAAGCTGGAGCTGGCGGCAGAATATCTGGTTATGGCCGCAGTATTGGCCGAGATTAAATCACGACTTTTACTACCAAAGCCGCCTTCGGCAGACGACGATGAGGAAGATCCCCGGGCAGAACTTATCCGTCGGTTAAGAGAATACGAAGTTGTCAAAGAAGCCGCCAGAGAAATTGATGCCCAACCGCGTATAGAGCGCGATATTCATGCTGTACAGGTGGAAGTAGGGCAGCCGTTGCAACCGGTGAAGGTTGAGCCGGACGTTGCTATTGATGACATTGTTCAGGCCTTTCGCAACGCTATGAAACGCGCGGCGGCCTTTGAGCATCATACTATTGAAAGAGAAGTGCTGAGCACGCGTGAGCGTATGAGCCGTATCATGGCACAGGTTAACGGCGAGCAATTTACTCCCCTTGATGCACTGTTCACCCTGGATGAGGGCAGAGCAGGTTGCGTGGTCTCTTTTCTGGCTATACTTGAATTGGTCAAAGAACAGATGATTTTGTGCACTCAGGCAGGACCTTATGCCAGAATTTATGTAAAATCCGGCGGGTATGAAGAAGATTAATCGTGTGCAGCTGAAACAGCTGGTCGAAGCAACGCTGTTCGTGGCGGAAAAGCCCGTGAGTAAAAGCCGGCTCAAAGAGACTACGCTGGCCAATTTTGCAGTCTCTGATAAACAGCTGTCTGCGGTCATAGACGAACTGATATTAGACTATCAGCCCAGGGGCATTCAGCTTGTTGAGGTTGCCAGTGGTTATCGCTTCCAGTCACTGGATAGCCTGGCACCAATGCTGAGCACGTTGTGGCAGGAGAGTGCGCCAAAGTACTCCAGAGCAATGCTTGAAACACTTGCCCTTATTGCGTACCGCCAGCCTATTACCCGCGGTGAGATTGAGCAGGTACGCGGTGTTGCGGTAAGCAGTAATATCATTAAAACCCTGACCGAGCGAGAATGGATTAAGACAGTTGGTCATAAAGAAGTGCCTGGCAGACCGGCGTTATATGCCACTACTAAGGTATTTCTTGATTATTTTTCGTTAAAATCGCTGGCTGAACTTCCCAGTGCTGATCAATTCGAAGCACTGGCGAATCAGGGAAGCGACGATACAGAGGTACCGTCTGCAGTGGCAGACCGTACGAACGATAAACCTGAACCTGAGAGTTTACCCACCAATGAGTGAAAAATTACAAAAAGTCCTGGCTAATCAGGGCCTCGGCTCGCGCCGCGAAATGGAGCGCTGGATAGAGCAGGGCCGTGTGTCAGTGAATGGCAGTGTGGCAACCCTGGGTGACCGGGTCGAGCCGGAAGCACAAATCCGGGTTGATGGTCACCTGCTGTCACGTCAGACAGAAAAGCCAGTATGCCGGGTACTGATGTACAACAAGCCCGAAGGTGAGCTATGCAGCCGCCACGATCCTGAAGGCCGGCCGACGGTGTTTGAACGGTTACCTGCTATTCGTCTGGGTCGCTGGATTGCTGTTGGCAGACTCGATATCAATACCAGTGGCCTGTTGCTGTTTACTAATGATGGTGAGCTGGCTAACCGACTGATGCACCCGAAAAACGAAGTGGAACGCGAATATGCAGTGCGGGTGTTTGGAGAAGTATCAAAGCCAACCCTGGCCAACCTTCAAAAAGGGGTGGAACTTGATGACGGTGTAGCCCGCTTTACCTCAATAAGACAGCGTCCTAATGATGATGAAAGCATGAACCAGTGGTTTAATGTGACACTGCAGGAAGGTAAAAACCGCGAAGTCAGACGACTTTGGGAGTCGCAGAATGTTCAGGTCAGCCGCCTTATCCGCGTGCGCTATGGGCCCGTTGAGTTACAAAAACGTTTGCCGGTAGGAGCCTGGGTTGAACTTGAACTTAGTGATGTAAATGCTCTGCGTCGACTGGTGCAGTTGGATGACGAAACGCAAAGCCTGGTCGATGTAAGACAGACTAAACTAGACCATGCGCGGTTGAGCCGCATGCGTCGCTCTGTTAAGAAACACCGCGCCCGTAAAGAGGCACAGGCGAAAAAGCGGTAAAAATATAGGTGGCGCAGGACCTGTACTGCGCCACCTGTCTTTATTAGCAACCTTCCATTCCTTACAACTTTCTCCGTAATTCCTCTGCAGTCTGTCCTGATGTGATGTGTGACTGTCGTATCAGAGATATATCGTTACGATCTTATTAAACGGCGGTCCCGTAGCACACCATACGACAATCCATGCTGGGTAAGCGTTATAGGATTTTTTTATCGCTGGCAGCATTCATCGTTAAAAGTGAGGAGTTATATTATGCAAGACATGCCACAGGTGGGCGTGGGTACGTTCCGTTTAGAAGATGACGCAGCACATAAGTCAGTGGTTGACGCATTGAAAGTAGGCTTTCGTCATATTGATACCGCGCAGGTATACGGTAACGAAGAGCAGATAGGCGATGCGATCCGCACGCAAAATATGGATCGCGACGATATTTTTGTCACAACCAAAGTCTGGTTCGATCATTTTGGCAATGACAGCTTTATCGAAAGTGTTCATGAGAGCCTGGCAAAATTAAAGCTGGAGTATGTTGACCTTCTGTTGATCCACTGGCCATCTCCAAACGATAAAGTGCCGATGGAGCAATATCTGTCGAGTTTGAAACAGGCTAAAGATGAAGGGCTGACACGTCATATCGGTGTGTCTAACTTCACAATCGCGCAGATGGAAAAAGCAGTTGAAATCCTTGGTGAAGGTGAAATATATACTAACCAGATTGAGTTGCATCCCTATATGCAGAATCGGAAAGTTGCCGAACGTGCAGAAGAACTGGGTATGAAAGTCACAGCGTACATGCCTTTTGCCGTAGGCAAGGTTATGGATAGCGACGAGCTGAAGG
Source organism: Salinimonas iocasae (assembly GCF_006228385.1). Classification (GTDB taxonomy): domain Bacteria; phylum Pseudomonadota; class Gammaproteobacteria; order Enterobacterales; family Alteromonadaceae; genus Alteromonas; species Alteromonas iocasae. The sequence goes on along the minus strand of NZ_CP039852.1, from coordinate 2,505,332 downwards.
ATATCGCAGCAAAATTCGATGCGTCACCTGCGCAGGTTACGCTGGCCTGGATGGTACAAAAAGGGTATTACACTATTCCTTCTTCCACCAATCCTGACCATATCAAAGATAATTTTGAATTTGATAAAGTTAAATTGTCTGAAGAGGACATCAATCGGATTGACGAGCTGGATAACGGCGAGCGAATCGTCGATCCTGATTTTGCACCTGAATGGGATTAGGAAAACCTCCTACGCTCAGATAGTATGAATAAGGTGTTGCGGGATTATCCTGTAGCACCTTTTTTATATCACGCGGATACGACATACGTATCAACCTGTACCGGGCTGGAGGAAGAGTCATTAAGGACACTGTGTGAAAGAAAAGCAACTTGCCAGAGCGAAACGCATTGCACTATTTTGGCTGCTGGGCGCGGCGGCATTATTTATTGCGGCAACCATCGCAGAAAATGCGACTATGTTATCAGACTGGCAGACGCTTATCGGCTTTATCAAAATGACCAGTGAAGCTGCGTTGATCGGTGGTTTAGCAGATTGGTTCGCGGTAACTGCACTGTTTAAACCAATCCCTCCTCGTTATCCTATTCCTCATACCAACATCGTGGCAGCAAACAAACACATTATTGCCCAGAATCTGTCTGAGTTTGTGCAGGAGAAGTTTTTTCACGCACAGGCTATCACATCACTGGTTGAGCAAAGTCAGCCCGCACAGGCACTGAGTAAGTGGCTGGAACAACCGGCTAACGCTCGACGTACAGCCCGCATTGCTGCAGATATGACACGTGGCGGCCTAACCCTCATTAATGATGACAAGATCAATCGGCTTTTTACCACCAACCTTAGCAAGATGCTAAGACGCATTGATTTATCGCCACTGGCTAGCGGCACCCTTGAGGTGCTAACCCGTGAAGGCAGGCATCAGCAACTGCTTGACCAGATGATTGCAAAGGCAGCAGCATTGCTTCAGCGCCCGGCCGCGCAACGTTTCATCACCGGTAAATTGCATACGTGGCTTAAAACTGAACACCGCAGGCTGGAAAAAATCCTGCCCTCCGCGTGGTTAAGCGAGCAGGGCGCACGGGTGGCGACAAAAGCTATCATCAGTACCATTGATGATATTAATGAAGACCCCGACCATCCTTTACGTAAGCGTTTTGATGCGTATGTTCAGCAACTGATTGATGATGTTAAACACGATCCGCAACTGGCGTTAAAGCTTAATTCGCTCAGAGACAGCATGCTGGATAATACGGTATTGCACACGTACATTACGCACATTTTTAATGACTTGCATGCGCGACTGGAAGCCGATTTGTCGCGCCCTGACAGCCGTATCCAATCACACATGGCCACCTTACTGCAGGACATGGCGATAACACTAAAAGAGAAACCCGAAGTCAGCGCATCCATCAACCGTTATCTGACGGAGGCGGCTACGTATATGGGACCACAGATGAGTGATTTTCTCACCGGACATATTAAAACGACTATTGAAAACTGGGATGAGCAGGAGATGGCCGAACAGATAGAGTTAAATATCGGCAAAGATCTTCAGAAGGTAAGAATCAACGGTACGCTGGTAGGCGGTCTTATCGGCGGGATTTTATATATGATTGAACTAGGGATAGGCTCAGCTACTTCCCTGTAACACCCGGCGAAAGCTCCAGTGACGCATCAGCGACTGCCTTACGTAACTCAGGGAAGAAACAGTTAAATGCCTCTTCCATGTCACCATAATGCGCTTTTACCTCATTAATACTGTCGTAAAAGCTATGCGTGAAACGTATTCTGCTGGCAGTATTGTCCAGCGCCCGTGCTACACCCGGCAAGGTTGCATACGTGGTCAGCCACTGATGCCGGGTCATACTTTTTACCGTATGCTGCATCGCAGTTGGCATGTCCGGCAACCGTGCGGATAAGTCACGGTATACAGACTGACAAAATGTATCGAGAGATTCTGCAGAGTAAGTTTGCCAGTTTTTTATCAAAAAATGATCGAAGGCGATATCAACAATAATTCCGGCAAAGCGTCGGCGGGAAGGAGATATTTTTCGCTTTATCGATGTTACTGCATCGTGGCTGTCTGTGAACTTATCCACCCAGCGATGGTTAGCCAGGCCGCGTTGAACTGGCTGGCTGAACATCTCAGGTCGACTTCCGCGCATAAAATCACCCAGTAAATTACCAAACCGCGAAGAGGGTTCGGGCTGCGCCAGGTACAGGTGAGCCAGATAATTCATTCTTATTATTTACAAATATCTGGATGTAATGCAGAAGGAACCGTGGATTCAGAGCAGTCCCATATCGCTTCGCTTCCCATGATAACCGGTTCCATAACCAGCGATCCGGCAGCCATGTTACCGGCACTGTCAAACTGCATGGAAATTCTGCCCTGTTGAATCTGAATATTTGTCCCGTACTTTTCTGTAAATGATGCCGGCAATGAAAGATCAGTAAGTTTTGAGGGCCTGCGGCCGGTTTGCTTTATGTAGCGCTGCGCAGACTCACCAAGCGTTTGCGCCGCACTGACCTGATTTTGCAACCCTTTCAGATCTGAAAAAGCCCTGAACGGAATATACAGCGATGTAATCAGCGCGCCGATAATCAGCAAAAACCCAGTAATCATAAAGATAGCCAGTACCCGCGCACTTTCATTGCCATTGCCGATACCATGATTATATCGCCGGTTCCACCGCCGCTGGTCGGTTGTCATGAAAGCAATACATTCAACCAGGGCAACCAGCCAGGGGAGCGGTGTCCAGCAGAACATTAAATAAAGCAGTGCGCGCCACTGACCGAGATAAAAACGGTGTAAACCAAATGCGCCGCCGAATAACGCGAAAGCAGAAGCCGCCACTCTGCTTTTATAGGTAAAGCGGGAAGATATATGTCCACACGCCTCACACTGAAGTGCACCAGAGCGGATGTCAGCTTCGCAGTTTTCACATTGGGTAGTGGATGAGGGCGCAGTCGTCAATGACATAATTTACAACGTACATTAATTAAAAATGTATTGTTACACAGGCGGGGCATTGGCTGCCAGCGATGACGCGTTAGCGGTTAACTGTTGCTTCAGGTAATCTATGAACAGGCGCACTTTTGTACTCATTTTTTTATGTTCTGTGACCACGGCCCAGATCCCTTCAGCCGGGATGCGATGCTTTTCGAGCACCTCTTCCAACTGACCTGTCTGAATAAGCGGTCGCACGTAATAGTCGGGTAGCTGGACGATTCCCAAGCCTTCAACGGCCTGCGCTAGCAGTACTCGGCCTGAGTTGCAGCGGATCTTCCCGGATAACCGAATGGTTTGAGCCTTACCTGCTTGCTGGAAGCGCCAGAAGTCCATAGTTCCGACCAGGCAGCTGTGCTCACGCAGTTCTTTTATCGCTGCTGGCACGCCGTGACGTGCCAGGTAAACCGGGCTGGCACAGGTGTGTACCGTTCTGTCAGTCAGCCGGCGAGCGATGAGGGTAGAGTCGTTTAACTGACCTAAACGAATGGCAATATCAATATTTGATTCACGCAAATCCAGTAAATCGTTAGTCAGTATCAGCGAAACGGTCATCTGCGGGTAAGTTTGCAGGAACTCTGTCAGTAAGGGCGCAATGAACTCCTCACCATATGCCACCGGGGCTGTAATGGTCAGTTGTCCCGCTGGCATGTGATGAAGGTTGGCAACGGCATCCTCGGCATCACTAAGCAATTCGGTTATAGGTTCACAACGACTGTAAAACGCCTGGCCTGCTTCGGTAAGTGATACGTGCCGGGTTGTCCGGTTAAGCAGCTTTACCTGCAGTCGCTCTTCCAGGGCTGCAACAGCACGACTTACCTTTACCACACTGGTTTGCAGCACACTGGCCGCTTTGGTAAAAGTCTGATTTTGAACCACTGCGACAAATTCAGTAACGCCCGTCCATTTATTCATCGTATTATTTCATATATGAAAAAGTGTCTTTCATTTTAAGGGGATTATACCGCCAGGTGAAGTGGTTATACTGTGCGCCATCGAAGAATAGGAGCATTACTATGACTATATCATTATCACCGGGCCAGACTTCAATTCCTGCTAAAGCTGCTGTGGCCTGGGGGCCTGGTGAGCCACTTAGCGTTGAAACCATAGATGTTGCCTTGCCTAAAGCTGGTGAGGTATTAATTCGGGTTGTTGCCAGTGGCGTGTGCCACACTGACGCATTTACGTTAAGCGGTGATGATCCCGAAGGCATATTTCCGGCAGTATTGGGTCACGAAGGTGGTGGCATCGTCGAGATGGTGGGCGAGGGTGTCACAAGTGTTGAGCCTGGTGACCACGTTATTCCTTTGTACACGGCTGAATGCGGCAAATGCAAATTTTGTCTGTCCGGCAAGACTAACCTGTGTCAGGCGGTAAGAGAAACGCAGGGTAAAGGGCTGATGCCAGACGGAACCACGCGCTTTTCAAAAGATGGTGAGCCCATTTATCACTATATGGGGTGTTCAACCTTCTCTGAATATACTGTGTTACCAGAAATCTCCCTGGCAAAGGTGAACAAATCAGCGCCGCTGGAAGAAGTATGCTTACTGGGTTGTGGTGTGACTACCGGAATGGGCGCAGTGTTAAACACGGCCAAAGTGAGCAAGGGCGATACCGTCGCGATATTTGGTCTGGGCGGTATAGGTCTGTCGGCTATTATTGGTGCCAGAATGGCCGGCGCATCGCGCATAATCGGTATTGATATCAATGACAGCAAATTTGATCTGGCTCGTCAACTTGGTGCCACGGACTTAGTCAATCCTACAGAACACGATGACCCTATTGAAAAAGTGATTATTGATATGACTGATGGCGGGGTTGATTATTCATTTGAATGCATCGGCAATGTGAATGTGATGAGACAGGCCCTGGAGTGCTGCCATAAGGGCTGGGGAGAGTCTGTTATTATTGGAGTGGCTGGCGCTGGTCAGGAAATTTCCACCAGACCGTTTCAACTGGTCACCGGACGAGTGTGGAAGGGATCAGCATTTGGTGGCGTGAAAGGACGAAGTGAGTTACCGGGCATCGTTGAGCAATATCTTAATGGTGAGTTCGGCCTTCAGGAGTTTATTACCCATAAGATGCCGCTTGAAGATATCAATCACGCGTTTGACCTTATGCATCGGGGCGAAAGTATTCGTTCGGTAATCCGTCTCTAATTGTTCCTAACAATATTCACCGGTTAGCCATCTTGCTGACCGGCTCAACCTGCGAGAAATAAAACGCCGTATTAAGTGATACCCCAGTCCAGAGAACACGTATTGGATGTCGAGGTGTAGTACTCATCTGACAATATGACACTTTTATGTCATTTTTGTGACAACTATATTGACAGATACCAATGGTTACGTACACTTCGCGACTTATTGTCCTGCCTGCTTTGAACGGCAAGGGCGCTATACTATCTGGTTATCTCGGAGGCCACTTTGGCGCGGCGTTTTTCTCTATATTTGCTTCCCCTGTGTTCAGTTCTGTCTACCTTTCCCTCTCACGCAGAGCTGCTAAATACCGACTGGGTAAAAATACCAGGTAAAAATCAGTCCGGCATTCTCTTCGGTGGCGACGACCAGTTTGCATCAATGCAGCTTAATATCCGGGGACAGTTTCGTTACTCATCAAGGTTTCCTGATGTACCCCGAGAGCCTGATGATTTTCAGGGAGCAGAAAAAGACAAGTTCAATGTGAATCGGGCGCGCCTTAAAGCAAAGGGACATGTAGGCAAGCCGTGGCTCACTTACTCGTGGGAGTATGAGCTGGCTGATGAGTTTTTGCTCGATTATCAGTTCAGGTTCGAAAAATACGATGCACTGAAATTTAAAGCTGGTCAGTGGAAACTTGAATACTCCAGAGAACGGAGTATCAGCAGCGGTGGACAGCAGATGCTGGAGCGTTCTTTGATTAATCGCGTCTTCACTATCGACAGACATAAAGCTGTTTCGGTATATGGGCAGTTTAATAAGGGCACCCACGCCGATATTAACTACTGGGCAGGTATCGCCAGCGGTCAGGGGCGTGGAAATGATATTTCCGGGCCAGGACGGCCGCTTTATTTTGCCAGAGTGCAGTGGAACCCCACTGGCAATGGCGTCGGGTTTGTTGCCAGCGATTTAAAAGGCCATGAAGATCTTGCAATCTCGGTAGCTTATTCCTGGGCTGATTACGAGAGCCTTTTCAGTCGCTTTTCATCCTCAGGGGGGGGCCAGGTAAAACGCTGGCCTACCACAGAAGGGCAAATCAATGATGTGAGTCAGTTCAATCTTGATTCTGCGCTTATGTACAAAGGATTTAGCTGGCAGGGTGAATATCATGAAAAAGAAGTGCAGGCCGCCGGTCAGCCAACACTCGAGTTGGACGGTTTTTATGCTCAGGGTGGATACTTTGTTCATCGTGCCCTATCATGGTGGCCAAAGGATGTTGAAATGGCAGCACGCTTTGCAGCCTACGAATCACAAATCGATTTTAATACCCACACTAACCGTGAAAGAGCGGTAGCGGTAAACTGGTTTTTGGACGGTCACAACAACAAAATTACGGCTGACATCACGAAATACGATTTGAGCAGTGATGAATACCCTGATTATGACGATACCCGGTTCAGACTACAGTGGGATGTCACATTTTAAATACCGCAAACAAAAAAAGGCTCGCTTTTTATGCGAGCCTTTTCTTTAGTTGATACACGCTATAGCCCTGTTCTGCGCTGAGACTGAGAAGTATTCAGTAATGTACAGCGAGATCGTACTTCGAGCGGGGCGAAAAATTATTCTGAAAAAGCGTGAGTCTACTGTGCGTGTGGTACCGGTACTTTATCAGACCTAATAAAACGTGCTGGCTATTGGATTAATTGCCTGAAAAGAGTTCAGACTTTTTCTTAATCTTACAGTCAAAAATTTTCTGAGTGTTTTTTCTTCCAATATAAAAAGCCACTGTGTATGGGTGTTTACGCTGAAAGAACTTTGCTACAGACTTAATCATAAATCCTCCTGTTCTTCTTTTACGATTTTTATACTATATCAATATTTGGCAAGGATCTAGTTTATTTCACACAACTGTCATAAAAGTGAAATATTCAGATGTTAGCCGAGGAATTGCCTGTCCCGAATTGGGTGAACTAGTCATTGGCAGAGGGCGTAACATAATGAAGTACTTACTACATAGCCGGGAAAAACATCCTTGCGCTGTGCTGGTAATTGCACAGTTCTAAGAATTATGCACGATTCTTACCAATATTTAGTTATGAGGTGTAGCATGACAGAATCAAAAGATAAGAGCAGTAATGAGAAATCCGAACAGCGCAATAAAGAAGACGTCAGCGAAATAAGTGAAGACGAAGCAGAAGCCGGTGTACCGGATGACGAGAGCATTGCCGGTGAGGAAGACCCCGGTTCAGCGATAGAGGAATGGGTGAGAGACAAGAAAGACTACGAAGAGCGCCATAAGAACGACGCGAAGAAATAATAACACCGTCTGTGTGTTACTTTTCTACAATAGCTGGTATGAATTACAGGTCTTCAAAGTACAAATGCGAAACGAATAGGCGATGCTGGTAAAGGGGGATTAACAAAAACACGGTCTGGTAGGAAGTAAAGGATTGACCGCGTATCAAAAGGGCTAATGCCATACATAGCGTTAACACCGACGAAATCGTTAGACCTGTAAACGAACTATTGCACTGTCGAAGTGCAGCAATGATAAAATTGTGAGCATTTTGCTTAAATCTCACACTCTCAGAAAGATGCGCCCGGTGATCTCAAGCATTCTGCCAAACCGGGCGTAATGTATTATTTGCTTTCGCTGAATTGCTCGAAAGCCTGCATGGCATCAGCTGCGTACATCAGTGAAGGGCTACCTCCCATATAAATCGCCATGGCCAGTGTCTCTTCTACTTCCTGCTGTGTTGCGCCCAATTCCACCAATGCTTTAGTGTGAAAGCCTATACAGCCATCACATCGAGTGGACACACCTATTGCCAGGGCAATCAGTTCTTTGGTTTTTTTGTCCAGCACGCCGTCAGCCGTAGCGCCTTTGGCCATCGCAGAGAAACCCTGCATTGTTTCTGGAATATTGTTGCGCAGCCCTTTCATATTAGAGGAGATGCGTTGAATAATATCAGGATAAGATTTGCTCATCGTTCGATTCCCGTTTAATAAAGTTATTGCGTGGTCTGCTGATAGATTCGAAATTCTTTTATCGTATATACCTAATTTACCATTTATATCACTACTGATAGCAATACACCTATTCAGTTATTCAGGAATATCTTTTTTAAAGATTGGCACTCTCCATCCCCACTTTAACGCGCCCAGGCGTAATGAAACGGTGGTGACCAACGAGGCTAAGATACACCACAGATAAGGCGCGCCGGCGTACAGCATTCCGGCATAAACGAGGCCGCCAGCAATACAGGCTGTAGCGTAGAGCTCACATCGCATAACCAACGGCACCTTCCGGGCAATAACATCGCGCATCAGACCCCCAAAGATCGCAGTTACTGTACCTAAGGTTATGGCAACAGCCATACCAGTCTCATTAATCAACGCCTTCTCAATACCGATGACATTGTAAAGTGCGAGCCCGAAGGCATCGAAACCAATCATTAGTGTGTTTGATATTCCCGAATTTAACCGGATTAATATGACCGTAACAATGATTGCGCCGTAGGTAGAATAAAGATAATCCGGTTTATCGATCCAAAAAATGGGCTGGTCAAGTAACACATCTCTTAATGTGCCACCGCCCACCGCAGTAATTACGGCCAGTACTATCACGCCAAAGCTATCGACCTCTTCTTCATAGGCAACCAGAGCACCTGATATCGCAAAAAAAGCAATACTGACTGTATTAAGTAGGTGAAACCAATCATCGCTCATTGTTGTGTCCATGTTTATCTTACTTGTAGGATTTTTTAGTGTTAAAAATTTTTTAGATCAATAATTATCAGGCGAACCGGGCGTCACGAAGCCATTTACCTGAATTTTCAAAAGATTAAACACAGGGGGGAGGTAAGATAAAACAAGGTGGTGTGTGAGTAATGGTTTCTGAAATTATACTTTAGTATAAATTTCGCTGAATTTTGACCGCTATCGCACAATAGTGCGTATGACACACTGTGAAAAAGTTATAGGTTTTATCATGTCAGCGCCACAACTAAAATCAACGTTCCTATCCAGCGATGCTTTGGATGCGTTGTCTTATTTTTGCACTATCCGTCAGCTATCGGTTCATTCTCTGGAGCTTGCTGCCCACAACATAGTAGCGAAGCTCTATGACAGTTTGTCACTGGAGGTAAAGCTGATAGACAAAAATCATGCGCAGATGATATTGCAGTATCCTGACTTTACGGAAGATTATATGATGTCGCGTAAAAATGGGTGCTGGGAAGCATTACATAGTTAATGAAGCTGTAAATATCACTTAAGTGCTATTTTTCAGCGCTTTATGACATCAATTTAACGAAAACCTGCATCCGGTATTATCTGAAGTGAGTATTGTTGATAAACAACACTAATTTACGGATGATATTGTGGTTAAATCACTTCCTCTTGCTGCTATTCCCTTTTCTCTTTTTAGTTTAAGCCCCCTAGCTGCTTATCACGACATCGAAACTATCGAAATAAAAAGCCGACAGGTCAATCTGGTCGGTGATGCCATATCGGCTGCTGAGGGTGTAGTGGGTCAGCAGGAGATTGAACTGCGGCCATTGAATCGTACCGGTGACGTACTGGAATTTGTGCCGGGCATGGTGGCAACGCAACACAGTGGTTCGGGAAAAGCGAATCAGTATTTTCTTCGTGGTTTTAATCTCGATCACGGTACTGATTTTGCCACGATGGTTGATGGGATGCCCGTTAATATGCGTACCCATGGCCATGGCCAGGGATATACTGATCTCAATTTTATCATTCCTGAAACGATTCAGTCTCTTAAATATCAGAAAGGCGTATATTACGCACAGGTGGGCGACTTCAGTGGCGCCGGTAGTGCGCAGTTACAAACTATGCGCAAAGCGCCGGCGCCCATGGCTGAAGTTACGCTGGGTGAATATAACTACCGGCGAGCGGTAAGTGTCGTTAATTTTACCGATTCGGTAGGACATTGGCTGGTAGCAGGAGAACAGCAGTTTTATGACGGTCCCTGGTCAGATATCAACGAAGATATTGATAAGACTAATGGGTTGATTAAATGGAGCTCAGAGTTAGGGGAGGGAGATTTTTCAGTCACGTTTATGAGTTATGATAATAGCTGGAACAGCGCTGATCAGATTCCTTCACGCGCAGTAAGTTCAGGTCTGATTGATAAGCTTGGCTCAATCGACGACACTGTGGGCGGCGAGTCCAGTCGATATAGCCTTAGCGCTGACTGGTCCAGTGACAAATGGCAGATTTCTGCTTATGCAATTTCCTACGACCTCAACTTATGGTCCAACTTCACTTACTTTTTAGATAATCCTGAACAGGGCGACCAATTTGAACAGGTCGATGAACGCATTATTTACGGTGGTCAGGCTGCTTATACTTTCAGTCATAGTCTATTCGGAGCACCCTCTGTGACAGAATTTGGCGTACAAGCCCGGGTTGATGATATCGACGAGGTGGGTTTGTACGCAACCCGCGCCAGAACCCGGCTGGGAACAACCCGCAGCGATGCGGTAGAGCAAAGCAGCCTGAGCAGTTATGTGCAAAGCGAAATACAATGGACCTCTGCCTTTCGAAGTGTGATAGGTGCACGCACAGACTTTTTTGATTTCTCAGTGCGCGATCGTGCAGGCATCAACCGTTTTGGTGTTGACCTTTCATCGAACAGTGGCGATGCGTCTGATGATATTACTTCTTTTAAAGGAAGTTTAATTTACACAATGTCCCCGGAATGGGAAATCTATGGCTCGGCAGGGCAGGGGCTACATTCTAATGATGCCAGAGGAACAACCATACAGGTAGACCCGGTATCCGGAGATGCCGTGGAGCAGGTTAACCCGCTGGTACGTACAACTGGCTTTGAAACGGGTTTGCGTGCGTTTTATGATGAAACACTCAGTGCTTCTGTGTCGCTGTGGCAGCTTGAGCTGGACAGTGAATTGCTATTTGTTGGTGATGCGGGCAATACCGAGGCCAGTCGTCAGAGTAAACGGCGGGGTATAGAGCTAACCGCCTATTATTATTTTGCACCTGAATGGAGCCTGGACGTTGAATACGCTTTTACAGACGCTCAGTTTACTGACAACGATGCTGCCGGTGACGAGATCCCCGGTGCCATTGAGCATGTTTTGCAGGCGGGAATAAGCGCAGATCTAGATAACGGCTGGTTTGGCAGTCTGCGAATGCGCTATTTTGGTAGCCGGCCGCTGACAGAAGACGGTAGTGTGTCCTCGCCCTCAAGTATGCTGTTTAATGCCCAGGCAGGCAAAACGTGGAGAAACTGGCAGTTTACCGTCAGCGTGCTGAACCTTACCGACAGTGATGATCACGACATTGATTACTACTATGCGTCGAGGCTGCAGGGCGAGCCACCAGAAGGTGTTGAAGATATCCACTATCATATATTTGAGCCTCGCACCGTGCGTATAGCAGCGCGATATCGGTTTTAATAATAAATAAGCATTATTAAAATATAATTAATACTTTAGTATGAACTTTTTTTGATAGTCTTGCGTAATTAATCTCCAAATTATCTCGACACTGTCTTTCACTTTCGTACTTAACTACGTTACCCTGTCTGCTGCGGTGTCTTCAAGACAGGGTTTCACCATGTTCATGCGCACTGCAAGACACCAGCAAACGGTGTCAGATATCTCCTCTAAATTGTCTCAGCATCAGGCGTTTTACGACGCTGTCAGTCATGCTGTTCCGCTAGTTAAGTTTACGCCAGATGCTGTCGTCACTGAAGTAAATGAGCAGTTTGCGGATATGATGGGCTTTGACCAGAATGAATTGCCCGGCAAGCGGCATTCCGCGCTGTGCACTGCGTCATTTGCAGCTTCCAGCGAGTACCACAGACTGTGGCAAGACCTGCAATCCGGTAAAACAGTGCGCGGTACGTTTGCGCGCGTCCATAAATCCGGTCAGACGGTCTGGCTGGAGTCTACCTATTTTCCTGTTCTTGATGAATACGGTAAGACACATTCGGTTGTGAAAATCGCTTATGACGTGACACAAAAGCATGAGCAGTGGCTGAGACTTACTGCACTGACCAACGCGCTCGACCGGTCTACCGCTATTATTGAGTTTGACCCGGATGGCACGATAAAAGATGCCAATGAGAATTTTCTCAATACCGTGGGCTACAGCAAGCAGCAGATTATCGGCAAACACCACAGAATGTTTTGTGATGATGTTTTTTATCAGAAAAATCCGGATTTCTGGCAAATCCTGGCCCGCGGAAAAGTAGAGTCAGGGCTTTATCGTCGTCTGGATGCCAAGAACCAGGAAGTTTGGCTAGAAGCGACGTACAACCCGGTTTTCGACGATTTTGGGCAGGTGGTGTCGGTAATAAAATTCGCCACTAATGTGACACAGTCGGTACAAGAAAAAGCAACGGTGCTTAAGATCACAGAAGTGGCGTTGTCCACCGCCCGTGAAACGGCGCAAGTCGCTATAGATGGTAAAGCCTCACTGGCGGAAGCGGTCAATGGTTTCAATGATACACTGAATGAGGTTAATGAAACGAACGTTCTGATGAGCAGCCTGGGAGAACAGTCTTCCCGTATAGAGGCGATTGTTTCAACGATACAGGGCGTGGCTGAGCAAACTAACCTGCTGGCGCTTAACGCGGCCATTGAAGCTGCACGGGCCGGCGAGACCGGCCGCGGATTTGCTGTAGTGGCCGATGAGGTTCGCCATCTTGCTCAGCGTACTAATGAGTCGACGGTTGAAATTGAATCTGTAGTCAATGAAAACAAACGCTTGTCTGATAAGGCGTCAGAGCACATGCAGCGAGTAAAGCAGCATGTGGATAAAAACAGTCAGTATATCAGCGGTGTGCAGTTAACGATGGAGAAGATTGAAGCCGGTGCAGTGAATGTCACTGACAGCGTGTCGCGCCTGTCGGGAACGTCTGACCACCTATAATCCGTGCTCGAAATTGATTGCCCGGCCAATTCCCTCGATGCCGGGCGTTATATCCTGAGGACTGGCACCTAGCTGAGATAACTGTGATTTAAGCTGATGGATAAATTCCTCACTACGGCCAAACCGAATTTTCATCAGAATCGGCTTCTCGGTATCTTTGGCAACATCTTCTAAGCCAAACTTGCGTTTCCCGGACACGGTATACCGTGTTCGATGCGCATTAATTGTCGCATCAGTGTAGCAATTAGCTACTGCAATCGGAAAGTCCGGCAAGTTGGCACTGCCAAAGGCGTAATCATCGTGTACCTGTTGATGGCTGTCGCAAAGATCTTCACCGTCCATCTTAAATACGTCGTTATGACCCAGCGTTACTTTATTTAACGCGTGAGGATTGAGTACCCATACAGTCGGCGTGGTCACATCAAGCTGCCATATCGCGAAATACAGTGCTATCAGCGGGCTGGTGCTCCAGTGCAATAATCTTGTAGGTATGCCGAATCGATCGGCCATGGTGTACCAGCAAAAAGCGCGGTTACCACAGGCTTCCTCAGGCTGAAAGTGCTTTACTCTTCGAACAAAGTCTTCAAAGATGACACCTTCTCTATCTGCAGCAATATTATCGCGCCATTGCGTTGACCGCATGATGACTGGTGTCAGGCGGTACATAGAGCTCTCAACCCCTCTGAACCATAGTGCACGGGGATCACAGTCAAGTTTACGCGCAATAAGAGCAACAGATTCTACAAAATCACTGAGCGACGTGAGTGGTCGCGTATTTTGTATATAGCCGTGACGTTGTTCAAATTGCATAGTAAAAAATATCTGTGTAAAAATTTTGCGCTACGCTATCACGCAAATCTTGGAAAAGCTTATACTTTCGTATAAATAATTGGTTTTTTTTAATCTCTGCATCTTGCCCGGGTATCGGGTTTGAGAAAATAATAACAAATGTCGCTTTAAGCTATCAGCATAAAACTGTTTTCGCTATGACAAGTCTCAATTCAAATGTAATCCAGGCCGTTTCAGAGTTTTGCGCATATTTGGGCATTTCTTTGCAATCTGTTGAAAGTCAGACCCGCAAGGTTATTGGACGACTGTGTTGTCAGCGCAGCCTTTATGTCTATATTATCGACTCAGATAAGCTGGAGTTTGTGATTATTGACGTTCTGAATACCCAAACTTACTTCGCCCAATTCATCTTCGGCAGATGGAAATTTGCCCCTGAGCCACTTTCTGCCTGAATACTATTTTTTAGTATCCGGCACCGAACTTTTTACTCTTGCCAGGGTTATAAACCATGAACCCTGAAAAGAGGAGCAGACATGTTAGGTAAATCGTATCTGGTAGTCGCTAATCAAGCAGAAGCAAAAATCTTTATAGAAAAAGACGGTGCCACCAACTTTGAACCGGTGGTTACGCTACTTAATGAAGACGGCAGAGCCACTGACTCAAGTCTGGTCACTGATCGTCCTGGCGCTATCTCAGCGCCCAGTAATGCCGTCCAGGGCGTTGATACAATGAGCCGTAAAGACGCCTCAGAGGTTGAGGCTAAAAGATTTGCAGGTACCGTAACGGACTGGCTGGAAAGTAAGCGTTGTGAAGAAAAAATCTATCACATCGATATTATTGCCGAAGCAGGGTTTTTGGGTAAGCTCAGAAATCACATGAACAAGAACCTCGAAGAACTTATTGGATGTACCGTCAATAAAGATGTCGTCAGAGAAGATCATGAAACCTGGCAAAATTATCTTAAAGAAGCGGGGCGAGGATCTACCCTGCAATAGGCAGGCGGAATTTACGCACTCGTTTTAACATAGACAAAACCGGATATGGCGAACATATCCGGTTTTTATTTTAAGCAGGATGGCTTTCGGTTAATTCGCTGACCATCTTTTCACGCATTTTAAACTTTTGAATTTTTCCGGTTACTGTCATTGGATATGCGTCCACGATACGGATGTAGCGAGGAACTTTAAAATAGGCGAGTTCAGCTTTCAGGTACGCTCTCACCGCATCTTCATCCATAGCGGCACCTTCTCTGACTTTCAGCCATAAGCACACCTGCTCTCCAAATTTATCATCTGGAATGCCAAACACAGCTGCATCGCTGACATCCGGATGCAGATAGAGAACCTCTTCTATCTCGCGTGGGTAAATGTTCTCACCACCGCGTATAATCATATCTTTCATGCGGCCAACTATCGTAACGTAACCTTCTTCGTCCATTACGCCCAAATCGCCGGAATGTAACCATCGCTGCGAATCAATAGTGGCACGGGTTTTTTCCTCATCGTCCCAGTAGCCCTGCATAACACAGTAGCCACGTGCACAAATTTCACCGGGGCTGCCAACGGGCACAGTTTCATTCTGCTCATTTACGATTTTAACCTCAGTGTGCGCCATGGCACGACCAACGGTTTTGACCTGTTTCTCCAAAGGCGAATCAGTATCGGTAATATGGTTGATGGGACTGCATTCAGTTTGTCCGTAGCCGATAACCACATCGGTCATATTAAATTGCCCGTGTACCTTTCGCATAAGTTCTTCAGGGCAGGTGCTGCCAGCCATAACACCAGTGCGCAGTGTACTTAAATCAAATTCAGAAAAATTCGCTAGTTCCAGCTCAGCAATAAACATTGTAGGCACACCGTGTAATCCTGTGCATCTTTCCTTTTCTACCGCGCGCAGCGTGGCTTCCGGATCGAAAGACTCTCCCGGGTAAACGGCACATGCACCTTTCGCCAGACATACCAGGTTACCCAGCACCATCCCGAAACAATGATACAAAGGTACCGGGATGCAGAGTCTGTCGTTGTGCGAAAACTGCATAGCCTCAGCAACCAGTAAACCGTTATTTAAAATATTTCTGTGACTTAAGGTCGCTCCTTTTGGGTTTCCGGTCGTGCCTGAGGTAAACTGGATATTGATAGCATCCTCAGCAGACAGCGTTGAGGCTATGTGTTCTACTCTCTCGTAATCTTCCTGACGCCCGAGCTGTTGCAGCTCCTGAAACGGCATCATACCCTCGCAATGCTTATCACCAATGCTGATAACACGGGCCAGATGGGGCAGTCGCTCGCTGGCCACGTTACTCTGTTCACATTGCTTTAGCTCAGGAGCCAGGCCATAAATCATCTGGACATAATCCGATGATTTGAACTGCTGCGCCATGACCAGAAATTTTACCTGAACATTATTAAGTGCAAATGCCAGCTCATTAGGGCGGTAGGCGGGGTTAAGGCATACCATTATCGCGCCGATTTTGGCGGTCGCCATCTGAATCAGGGCCCATTCAATGTTATTTGGCGACCAGATACCTACGCGATCACCTTTTTCAACGCCAATGGCGAGCAAGCCAGCGGCAACGCGATTGATTTCTCTCTGGTAAGTCTGATAATCCCAGCGAATGTTCTGATGCGACACGACAATGGCATCTTGCTGTGGGAATTTGTCGACAATATTGTCAAAGTGTTCGCCGATAGTTAATTCGCTCAGTGCAGGGTTGTCAGGCCCGGAATAATAGCTTTGAGTAAGAGGAAAAGCGGCAGAAGGACTCTGGTGATGCAACGTCATAATTGAAAGCTCCATGCTAAGGCACGTAAAATAGGGAAACGTTGTTACGTTAACTCATCAGCGATCTTGCTGAACTACGAGCATGGATTCAGAATAAACAAGCAAAATCAGACATGCAATGGCATAGGACTAAAGTCGAATCCTCTTTTGAAATGTCGACATGTTAGTCGCGTTGCGATAAGTCTACGGTCAACGAGTCAGGGTAATTCTTGCGATGGAGGGTGACCAAATTCACGGAAATATTCCCTGCTGAATTGCGATGCACTCGTGTAGCCTACCTCAAGAGCGCTGGTGGTCACGCCCGAGCGCCCTTCACGCAGAAGGGTGCGGGCGTGTTGCAGCCGAAGCCGCTTTTGGAACTGTAAGGGACTGAGCGCTGTTACCGCTTTAAAATGAGAATGAAACGCCGAAACACTCATGCCGGCGAGAGAGGCGAGCGAGTCAATAGACAGTGGCTGCTCGAAATGGCTGTTAATCCAGCTGATCGCTTTAGATACTTTTCTTATAGCAGAATCAGCCTGCGCGATTTGTAACACTTCAGGCCCCATTTTGCTGCGTAATAACCGAATCAGTATTTCATCAATACAGTGAGGGACGAGTAGGTCTGCATCTGTTTGCTCTGCGAGAATACTGAACATCCGGTTGGCTGCGGAAACAATACCCGCGGTCGCGTCACGCACATAGACCGCCCGGGTAGATTTTCGCTCTGGTACGCCATCGGGAAAAACTTTTGCTGATAAACGGTGCAGGGCCTCAGGTTGTAGCGGAATAACCAGACAAAAATAAGGCGCCTGCTTACTTGCCTGGGTGACCCGAATACTTATCGGAACAGCTGCTGAATACACCACCATCTTTCTGTAATCGTATTCAAAGGTGGTATCTGCCAGTGTGACCTGCTTGGCGCCCTGGGGAACAATACAGATACTGGGCTGCGACAATACGCAGGTGGTTTCACTTTGTACCTCTGTAGAGCGCACAACATGTAGCAAACCATCTGCTATATCAAACCCGCCATCATGAGGGGCAAACGCAGAGAGAGCCGAACTGAGTGCTTTATAGTCATCGTAATGCGGCAAAGCGTCTTCACTTTTTACATCTGATAAATCAATCATCCAACCCTCTCTTACTGTACGTCTTTTAATTAGCCTGGTTGTAGGTGTCTGCGTCGACCTTTTCCATCCATGTTACTACCTGGCCCTTTTCGTCAGGTGCCTGAATGGCAATGTGCGTCATGCTTGTACTATCAGATGCGCCATGCCAGTGGCGCACGTTGGCAGGGATCCAGACCCGATCACCCGGCTTTATCGGCCGGGCTTCATTTCCTTCTGTCTGTACCCGACCTTCGCCACGGGTTACAACCAGTGTCTGACCTTTGGGGTGCGTGTGCCAGTCAGTATAAGCACCTGCCGAGAACTCAACAACCGCGCCTTTATAATCCTGATGATCAACGGATTCAAACATGTTGCCTACCTTTACACTGCCGGTAAAATGGCTCGCCGGAGCATTGCTTAATGGTTTGGCCTGTTGTAATTGCAAGTCCTGCGCATTGCTGGCTGTTGATAATCCGCCGCTTAATGCGATGGTTAGTGTGATAAGTAGATTAGGTTTCATTAGCTATCCTTTTTAATAGATGGTAGTTCGACCTGCATTACAGCTTTCAGGCGCTGGTTTCTGCCGAAGCCAGATCCGAAGTACGGGATCGGCCAGCAAATTTGAATGTAATAACGGTGACGATGACGGCCTGGCCCAGATAAAAGGTAAGTAATTCCAGCAGACTGAATATAGTGGCGAGTTGTCCGGCAATCAGTGTGGGAATGGCCGCACCGGTATAAGAAGTGGCAAATATAACTGCCAGTACACCTGCGCGCTCTTTTTCTTGGATACCCTTAATCAGCGATCCTACGCTACCTGTAAGTACTGCGCCCTGCGCAATACCTGCAAGTATGCAGGCCACAAAAAATAGCGGTAAAGACGCGGTATACATGCTGTATATCAGACCTGCCAGAGCAACGCAGAACAGAAGCATCCCACCCCGTTGCGCGGTGCGGTTTGACACCCATGCGTTCACCTGTCCACCCATTACGCCGGGTAACAGAAAAGAAGAAAACACAGCCGCTGCGGCCAGGATGCTATCACTGTGTAATTGTGTTGCTGCAATAGACGGCGCAAAGGCCTGGAAAAAGCCTCCCACCGACCAGGTTGCTAAAAACGTCAAGGCTGCGACCGGGTAGCCGGCTCTGGTGCTGGCAGGCAACTTAAACTGGGGTCGCAATGAAGACAGCACACCGGGCATTCTTTTAACCGTCTCGGGCGTGAAATACAGTAAGAGTGCACAAATCAACAGCCCGGCAATGGCTACGCCATAGCAAAGTGTCAGTGGAGCCGGCGCATACTCAACCAAAATGCCGGATAACATAGCACCGCATGTCAACCCTACCAGCGGAGCGTTACTCACCAATACGGATGGCAACCAGGGTTTTTCTGGCGGGGCGGTATCGACAACTAATGCACTTATGCCACTTGAAGCCAGCCCACAGGCAATACCCAGTAGAAACCGGCCGAGAATCAGCGGAAAGGCGCTTTCAACAATAGTAAATAACAAGCAGGCACTGCCTGCTAATGTCATCACGAGCAACGCCAAAGGCTTTCTGCCAATATGATTTGATAATCTGCCAAAGAAAATCAGCGCAGATACAGCACCGATAAAATAGACCACCGAGGTTAATGCCAACTGCTGATAGGTTACGTCATACAGCTGGTGGTAAAGATTGTAAAGCGGGATAGGTGCAGCCGATGCTGCAAACACCATCAGTAACGTAATACTGGCAATCGAAAAAGAAATATAACGATGTGATAAGCGCATAGTTCCGCCGACTCAGTATATGAAAAAGATAAACGGTGTTCCGGGCAAACAGCCAGAGAACTTCTCTGGCTGTTTGCCCTTAAGATGTTTTTTACGAAAGGTTATGCATCCACTGAGAGTGAAGACATATCGATGACAAAACGGTGCGCCACATCACCTTTCTCAAGGTGGGCGAAAGCATCATTCACTTCATCAGCATTTATCATTTTGCATTCAGGGTGAATATCGTGCTCAGCACAAAAATCCAGCACTTCCTGCGTTTCCTTTATGCCACCAATTAATGAACCTGCAACACGACGTCTGCCAAGTACAAGTGGTGCGGTGATGGGTTCTTCCATCGGACCAATCTGACCAACTATTACCAGCGTGCCATCAATATCTAACAGCGGTGTATATGGATTAAGGTCATGTTTTACCGGCACTGTATCAATAATTACATCAAAGGCATTTGCTGATGCGTCCATCGCCTCTTTATCATCAGAGACCAGCACACCGGTAGCCCCCAGGTTTTTCGCTTCCTGTTCTTTCTTAGCTGAGCGGCTCAATACTGTTACTTCTGCGCCCATTGCCACAGCCAGTTTAACTGCCATATGGCCCAGACCACCCAGTCCGATAACACCGACACGGCTGCCCTGTTTAACGCCAAATTTCTTCAAAGGCGTGTAAGTGGTAATACCGGCGCATAAAATCGGCGCTGTACGGGCCATATCCAGTGACTCAGGAACGCGCATAACGAATTCTTCACGCGCTACGATGTGCTTAGAATAACCACCTTGCGTAATCTCACCGGTTTGTCTGTCCGGAGCACCATAGGTCGGCGTCATGCCGTTCCGGCAAAACTGCTCTTCATGATTCTCGCACTGGTCACAAGTCTGACAGCTATCAACCATACAGCCTACCGCTACATGATCGCCTACCTTGTACTTAGAGACATCTGAACCAACATCAATAACTTTTCCAACGATTTCATGGCCAGGAACTAGCGGATAAGGCTGATCGCCCCAGTCACCATTTACCGTATGCAAATCCGAATGGCACACACCGCTGTATAAAATTTCTATGGAAACATCGTTATCGCGCAGGTTCCGGCGTTCAAAATGGTAAGGCACCATATGTGCGTCAGAAGATTTAGCTGCGTAGCCAATTGTTTTCATAATTCACCTTTATCGTTTAAAAATTCTGTACTATCAGTCTACTTACCTCAGCGATGATAGCTTGCCTATTAATACGTAGCATTTGCCTAAATCTATTCTTATTGGTGAGTAAATACATGCAGGTTAGCTCTGTGCTAAGTACGATAACAATTATCACTTTCTTATAATCCTGATTTTCTGCCTGATTATCCTTACTCTACTTACTATTCATCATCTCAATTTCTGATTGGATTAGTCTGCTTTAAATAGTGATTTGCATAGCTTGCTATGCAAATATGATTACTGTATAAATAAACAAGTACTGTATGTTTATAGAGTGTTTTTATGCTTGTACAATTGTCTATCAAAAATTTTGCTGTTGTGCGGGAATTGACGGTTAATTTTGAGCATGGGCTTACGGCGATTACGGGGGAAACCGGTGCAGGTAAGTCTATTGCCATTGATGCGTTAAGCTTGTGCCTTGGCGAGCGTGCCGATGCAGGCTCAGTGAGAAAAGAAGCGAGCAAGGCAGAAATCGTCGCACATTTTGCGCTTACCGGAAATTCAGCGGCAATGGCCTGGCTGGCTGAGCACGAACTTGAGTCCGATGACGATGCAGAAAGCTGCTTTATTCGTCGGGTGGTATCTAAGGAAGGTCGCTCAAAAGCATTTATCAACGGTGTGCCGGTATCCTTGCAACAGCTTAAAGGGTTTGGGCAATATCTTTTAGCTATTCACGGGCAAAATACACATCTTCAGTTGTTAAAGGATGATGTGCAACGTAATCATCTGGATAGCTTTGCTAATCATAAAAACCTGATCGATAGCGTCAGTCGGGCTTTCCAGCAGTGGCGCGATGCACAAAAACAATATCAGCTATTACAGCAACAGGCACAAAGCCGGGCTGACAGACGCCAGCTTCTCGTGTATCAGGTTGAAGAGCTCGATGACTTTGCCCTGGCTGACAATGAGTTTCAGGAACTCGAAACAGAACATAGAAGGCTGAGTAATGGTCAGGCTTTATTAGAGCAGGCCCAGACCAGCTTTTATAATCTTTACGAGAATGACGAAGGCAATGCATTGTCGGTCATACAAAACAGCCTGGAGCGCCTGATACAGTTACAGGAACATGATGCCAGCCTGTCGCCTATCATCACAATGTTGAATGACGCATCGATTCAGGTAGAAGAAGCCGCCTCGGAACTTCGCAGTTATTGCGACTCCCTTGAGATCGATCCGCTCAGGCTCCAGCAGGTTGAAAGTCGCTATAGTAAATGTCTTGAGCTGGCCAGAAAACACAGTGTGGAACCTGAAAATTTGTATAGTCTTCATCAGGAGCTGGCGCAGAAATTCAAACAGCTTGAAGATGAAGATAATCAACTTGAAACGATAGCGGTTGCACTGGATAAAGCCAAAGCAGATTATAAGAGTGCAGCTCGTAAACTGTCAGATTCCAGACAGGAGGCTGCTGGTATTTTTGCGCAAAAGATAGAAGCGCAAATTCGCCAGATGAATATGGCACACGCCACAGTGGTCGTGGATGTCTCGTTTAGCGCTGACAAAGCACCGTCTAATCGTGGCCTTGATGAGGTAACGCTACTGGTATCCACTAACCCGGGGCAGGATCCGGACAGATTGGACAAAGTTGTTTCGGGGGGCGAGCTTTCCAGAATCGGGTTAGCTATTCAGGTTCTTGCAAGTGACCAGAGTGCCACACCAACCATGATTTTTGATGAAGTTGATACTGGTATCAGTGGCCCTACCGCATCGATTGTAGGCGGTTTATTGCGTAAGCTTGGTCAGCGCAGTCAGGTAATGTGCGTTACACACTTACCTCAGGTAGCGGCACAAGCGCATAATCAATTATTCGTAACAAAACTTACTGATGGACAGAGCACGCAAACCATGATGATGGCGCTGGCTGAGCAGGAGCGAGTTGATGAGTTAGCGCGACTATTGGCCGGTGACAAAGTGACAGATTCAGCATTAGCGAATGCCAGAGAATTATTGAAAAGTTCGGGATCGAACTAATAAGCGGTTGATTGGTCATAGTGGGGTGGGGTAGCATGCTCCGCATTAAAATTCGTATTGCCGGAGAGGCTTTCCGGCATCCGAGACCATAATAAAAGTAACTGGACCTGAATCTCGAATGAAGTTGTATCAATACCTACTGCTGGCTGTGCTGACTGTTTCTGCTACAGCGTGTTCAAACTGGATTTATCGAATTGATGTCCCTCAGGGTAACTTTCTTGATGAGCGTGATGTTAAAGAGCTACGTAAGGGTATGTCTAAAGACCAGGTGATTTACGTGCTGGGTCACCCTGTTGTTGAAGATTCCTTCAATGAAGATACTTGGTACTATGTCTATGACATGAAGCGCGGAATGAGAAAGCGTGGCGAAGATTTTCAGAAGCAGTTAATTCTTACATTTGATAATGATAACTTGGTGACTGCAACAGGTGACTTCGAGCTGTCAGAAGATTTTGATACGCCACTTGATGAATAAGGCTATATAGAATTAAAACTCGACCTGTTCGGTGATGGACAGGTTGTTCCTTTTCCTACCATTTTGTGATTGTTTCGGGTGAACCAGACCCCCAAATTGGGTTTACGCTAATCTGATTACTCGTGTAGCACCACGCCAGCCCCATAATTAGCTACTCTTCAGCGTTTAATAATCATCTATAAATTAAAAATAATAAGACTGGTCAAAGCCATTATTCGCTGATACTATCGCGCCGCTCTGAACTGGCTTTATTTACGTTCTCTCTATGCTTCTGCCGTTAGTCCCTCTAAATCAGAAACTTTCCGTTTTAAGCTAAATAAGTTTGTCTGACATCGCTACTATTCTGTGTTTATTGCTCATGCGACAGGTGTTTTTGCGCTTTTGGCCATTATGTAGGCCAACCACAAGTAATACGCCTTGATTTTTGCACAGGATAACAAAGTGATCACCGTCAACCTGCGTATCTGGCAACGAATATTATTATTTAGAGCAACTGTACGCTGTGTACAGATAATGCAGTTTACAGTCGACTAATTACGGTGTTCTGTCTGTCGCAACAGGATACATGACTATCTTTAATTGGTGTGCCGGGCTACTGAGCATGGCGCATACAATATTTATTTTTGAGGTTTATATGTCATTTACCCAGTTGGGCCTGTCAGATAACTTGATGAAAGCTATCGATAAGCAGGGCTATAAAACGCCTTCACCTATTCAGGAAAAGGCGATTCCAGTTATATTATCAGGTCAGGATGTTCTGGCCGCAGCGCAAACCGGCACCGGCAAAACGGCTGGGTTTAGCCTACCTGTCCTTGAGCGTTTGGGAAAAGGGAACCATCCGAAAGGCAATCACGTACGCGCACTGATTCTCACACCAACCCGAGAGCTTGCTGCTCAGGTTGAGCAAAATGTCAGAGAGTTGAGTGAGTTTACACCGCTAAATACTACAGTGGTGTTCGGTGGTGTGGGTATCAACCCGCAGATGAAACGACTTCGCAAAGGCGTAGATATTCTTATAGCAACGCCTGGTCGCCTGCTGGATTTGCACCAGCAGAATGCTGTTAAGTTCGACCAGCTCGAAACATTGGTGCTGGACGAAGCGGATCGTATGCTGGATATGGGCTTTATTCACGATATAAAGCGCATTATCAAATTATTGCCTAAAGAACGCCAGACATTGATGTTCTCTGCAACTTTCTCAGAGACGGTGACCGCTTTAGCACAAACACTGACACGTGACCCGGTGAAAATATCCACGACACCGGCCAACACAACAGTTGATAAAATTGATCAACGGTTAATCTCTGTCGATCGTAATCGCAAAATGCCCGCTCTAATTTCGATGGTAAAACAAAACGACTGGAAGCAGGTTCTGGCGTTTACACGAACAAAGCATGGCGCCAATCGTTTATCTAAAAAACTGGATGCCGCTGGGATCCCCAGTGCGGCCATACATGGCAATAAGAGTCAGGGCGCAAGAACAAAAGCGCTGGCAGATTTCAAATCGTCAGATATTAACGTTCTGGTTGCGACTGATATTGCAGCCAGAGGCATTGATATCAGCCAGTTACCCGTGGTGGTCAATGTTGACCTGCCAAATACTGCAGCAGATTATGTGCACCGCATCGGTAGAACCGGACGCGCAGGTGCTGTTGGGCAAGCATGGTCGTTGGTAAGTGCCGATGAATATCAGCAGTTGAAGGATATTGAAACGCTCATTCAGACCTTAATTCCAAGAGAAAAATTAGCAGGATTCGAACCTGAACTATCGCTGGCAGAAACACGGCTATCGCCGCCGAAGAAGCCAAAGAAGCCTAAAAAGCCTAAAAGTTTTACCAATGATCGCTCTGCGTCGGACAATAAAAGGGGTAGGCGCCAACCCAATCGGGCAGCGTCCCAGAGTCGCCCATCACGACAAACATCGACATCATGATATTCCATTAATAAAAAAAGCCATGCATATGCATGGCTTTTTTATTCTGAAACGAGAGTAGTGAAGTGGCCGTATAGCCAGACTAGGCATTCAGGTATATTCTGAAAATGCAGAGCCTGGCGGGTGAGCTTCATTTTTAATAGAAATACAGAATGTTGTTCCGGAATCCCGGTCACTTTCTATCCACGCTTTGCCCTTATGTGCTTTGGCAACCAGTCTCACCAGATACAGACCGAGCCCCCAGCCTTCCTGTCGCTGGTCTCTGCCGCCTGTATGGCGGGACAAAAACTCAAACATTGAATTTTGTTGCTCTGGCTCGATATATGAGCCTTCATTATGCACACTGATGTGCACCTCATTGTCGGTTTGTTTCAGCGACAGCGTAATCGGGCTTTCTACACGTCCGTATTTAATACCGTTGGAAATAAGATTTTCAACAACACGAAGAATAGACATGTGATCGCAGACAACATTGGCCGTCTTAAGATCGGTGTCGAACCGAACCGGGTTGTCATAGACTTCCTGAGCTTCGTTTGTAGCAACCCCGAGTTCTTTAACCATATCTTTTTGCTCAAAGCGAAATGTCATTCCGCGACCTGCTTCAAGCTGCGTGGTATCAAGAAGCTCGCCGATAAGTTTCAGGGCGCGTTCAAGGCTTCGCTTCAGTGAACCGAATACTTTGTCAGATGATGACAGCCCAAGTTCACCTATCTCTACATAACTTCTGGCTACAGATATCGGGTTTCGCAGGTCATGAGCGATGACACTGATCAGTTTCTCCTGTACCTCATCCAGTGAATTCGCAAACTGCTGGGCAGCCTGCGCGCAACTTGTCTCGATAAATCTGTCGATGATTTCAGCGGTAGTCAGACAAAGCAGGTTATTGTCATATAAGTGGCTTCGCAAAACCTGGCGTAATAATGAGTATTCCTGAATCACCTGGGCAACAGTATAACGCGCCACTGACGCTCTGGAGCGACCATGTTCATCACTGTATTTTGCGTCAAAATCGATATTATTAATTTTTTCAATATCGCTGCCAGAATCCATTTCGAATGCTTTTAACTCTGAAACCAGGTTTGCCAAAAAATAGGGAAGGTAATTTCTGACAATTAAATCTGGTGCGTTAGAAGCTGCTTTCAACTTTTCATTGGCAAGTTCTTCCCACTGCGCAAAAATCTCCTCTTTTTGCGCTTCCAGGTATAAACCGCATTCCGTGGTATTTATTGACAAAACGGTATCCTTCTTTTGAATGCTCAAACTGCCTGTGTGGCGTACATCAATAGGTATTATTACCCAAATACCATTAATTTTGATTAACTTAATCCGGTTAGACGTCATAAAACAGCGCTTGGCAGCGCTGAATTTTTAGTAAAGTTTTGAGCCCCAGCTTAACTTATTGCGCAGAACATTAAAGTAATTGTAGCCTTTGGGGTGAACCATCGACAATTTGTCTTTACTTTTTTGTACACGGATTTCATCCCCGGGTAATACGGGTAATACGATATGACTGTCACAGCTAACCTGCAAACTGTCAGAATTGGCCCGCGATACCCGCATCGAAATAGTGCTGTTAGCGTCAACCACAATAGGGCGACTGCTTAATGTATGAGGGAACATGGGTACCATCGTCACAGCATCGAGCCTGGGCATAAGAATGGGTCCGCCTGCCGAAAGAGAATAAGCGGTTGAACCTGTCGGGGTAGAGAGGATAAGTCCGTCTGAACGCTGACTGAACACGAATTGTTCATCGATATAGATTTCAAACTCCATCATATGCGCGACTTTGCCATGGTGCAGTACAACTTCATTTACCGCAGTATTGCTGCTTTTAAGTTTTTCATGGCGGTACACGCCTACCTCAAGTAAGAAGCGTTGCTCTGCAATGGCTTCGCCGGCAAAAATCAGGTCCAGCTGTGAGGTTATATCGTCTGGATGGATGTCTGTCAGAAAGCCGAGATTGCCTCGATTGACCCCGACGACATGAATATCAAAACGCGACAGCACCCTGGCGGCACCAAGCATACTGCCATCTCCGCCGACAACAACGGCAAGATCAGCATTTTTGCCTATAGCCACAAGGTTTTGTGCTTCAAGACCTGGTTCATTCAGTTCTTGTTGAATGTGCTCTTCGAGCAGGACGGTGCAACCCCTGGCCTGTAAGTAGTCGATGAGGTGTTTTAGACTGGTAAGGGTCTCGGTGTGACCGGGTTTGCCGATAAGGCCGACCGTTTTATAGGGCATGATGTGCTAATGTCTCTGGCATCTGCGATGCTTGGACATTAGCACAAAAATAAAGACAAATGAAAGCGTTAGCGGGCAGTCCAGCCGCCATCCAGTACCATGGTCTGGGCCGTAATGTTACGTGCAGCATCACTGATCAGAAACCGTGCAGTGCCAGCCAGTTCTTCAATTGTGATGAAGGCTTTTTTCGGCATCGGTTTCAACATGATTTCGTTGACCACTTCGTCTTCACTGATACCGTTTTCTTTCGCCTGATCAGCAATTTGTTTTTCCACTAAAGGCGTTTTTACGTATGCCGGACATAGCGTATTTACGGTAATGTTAGCTTCCGCCACCTCCAGCGCCAGCGTTTTGGCGAAACCCAGCAGGCCATGCTTTGCAGACACGTAAGCAGATTTATAGGGCGATGCTACCAGTGAGTGAATAGAACCAACATTGATGATTCGGCCAAAATTCCTTTCTCGCATGCCCGGTAAAAAAGCCTGAGTAAGCAGGGCAGGGGCAACCAACATGATATCAATAAGCTGTTGCCACTTTTGCGCTGGAAATTCCTCAAGCCGGGACACATGCTGGATGCCTGCATTATTAATCAAAATATCTATATTCAGATTACCAAGGTTCCGGGGGAGCGCCGCTACCGCCTCAGCATCTGTGACGTCAACAGCAATAGCGCTGGCTTTGAGGTGTTGATCGGTCAGGCGCTTGGCAGCATCGGTGGCGGCTTGTTCATTAATATCTGCAAGAACGACATGATGACCATCTTTGGCAAGATTTTCTGCAATACCGAAACCGATACCGCTGGCACCCCCGGTAATAAAGATTGTATGAGACATTATGATTTATCCTGTTCGGTCGTTTTTGCAAACGAGTTTATAAATGCTTCTACTGCCTGAATTTGCGCGCCATCTCTGGTCGCATAATCCCCCCCGGTATAGCCCCACCAGTCCCAGCACCCCTGAGGGTTTAAAGGCATGAAGAGTGATTTTTTAGTTTGGGGATAGATTACTACGAGGTTATTACTGTCGGCCCAGCGATTAAAGCCGGAATTATCAACATAGGCTTTACCGATTTCATCAGCATACTGGTTACAGCCATGAAAACTCACATGAACCTGGCATGCCTCACCTTGCTTACAACTCTCGGGGAGATAAGCAAATCCTTCCCTGGCAAGTGTTTCGGCGTTTTTACCACCAATTTCCTGCTGGTCGAACGAAACCACTTCGCCAGATAATGTCTGCGCAGGGGCATTGAGCTCACCAAGTAAGAAGGAAAGTGCCTTACCAGCAGCATCATAGTCACAATCACCGATATAGGGTGACGCAGAGCTGTCACAGGAAACACCTTTGTCCATGGTCGGTAAAAGGTGACCAAACGGCTTATCATTCACATACTCTACTTTACCGTCGGTAATCCAGTTTTGATATTGCTGGTATAAAGATCCGGTCACACTCTCTGCCACCCGCTGGTCTCGGGTGCCATGAAGCAGCCAGACACGGTCCTGACTCAAATTTGTCAGGGGGGCTATTTTCCCCTGGGACGCCCAGCTTTCAGCTTGTGAGGAAAACGCATCCAGTGGCATCTCTTCAGATTTGTCCACGCATGCACCCAGCGCAATCGTAATGTCATTTCGGGCGCAATAATATGGACCCGCACTGATAATTGCCGCGCCGCTAACCTTATCACTATGCGCAATGTGGTACTGGTTTGCCATGTAACCGCCGGAAGATAGTCCGGAAACGGTGATATTGTCAGTATTAATATTCATCTGCTGACACAGGGCTGAAGCGCTGAACATCGCCAGGCCAATTGTAATCACGTATCCTTTCATGGTTTCCTCACTTTTTATCATTCAAAAAGGATTTGAGTTGTTCGCCTTGTTCCTGGATATCAAGCACACCCTCAAGATGCCCCAGGTTGCCTTCTAGTTCTACATAGTGACTGTTTTTACCTGCTTCACGTAACTGTTCAAAAGTACGGGTGGAAAGGTAGGGCATCAGCAGCAGATCGTTAGCGGCAGGCATGAATAATGTTTTGGCTTTAATCGATGACAACCCCTCCTGCAGGCTGCCGTTATGCCCGGCTACAAATAACTGGCATGCTCTGACTAAATAGAGCAGATGATTAGCATCCATTTTATCTGCACGACTGCGCGCGCGTTGCTCAAGCCAGCTTACGATAGAGTGACTTTGACGAATATCTTCAAGCGGGGCAGATTCAAGCGGCTTGTAGCTGATAGCACTGCCTTGCTGATTGAAAAAACCAGGATGCAAGGCTTGCTGAGTTATTAGCATCAGTGAGGATACCAGTCCTTCAACAGGGGCTGTTTCGCGAGTATAGCTGCCATCCTTCCAGTTTTTATCTAACCGGATAGGGCGCGCCCAGTGTTCTAAAGCAGCGGTTGTCCAGGCATCGCTTTGCCCGCTCCCTATCACAGACACCATTCTGGGTACCCAGTCAGGGTACGCACTGGCCCAGTCAATGGCTTGCATTGACCCCATCGAGGGGCCGATGACAGCGTGTAGTTTGCTGATGCCAAGGCTCTCCAGCACCGCTTTTTGAACATTCACAAAGTCGCGGATGGTGACAACAGGAAAGGCGAGGCCGTAGGGTTTGTTCGTTTCGGGGTTAACTGTCGCCGGACCGGTTGTGATGACATTGTCGTCATAGGCTGAAAGGTTAGCCAGAGAGTCCACGCTGATAACAAAGTATTTTGATGTATCTATAGGTTTGCCCGGTCCGATGATGGCATCCCAGTAGCCCGGTTGTTCATCACTTTCCTGGTATTTTCCGGCAGCGTGTGAAGATCCGGAAAAATAATGTGTAATCAGTATAACATTGTCTTTTTCAGCATTAAGCTCACCGTAGCTTTCCCATCCGACCTTTACTTCTGGCAATACTTTGCCTGAAAACAGCCTGAATTGTTTTGCCGTAAAGGTCTGTTTTTCAACCAGAGGCAGGGCCACAGATGCACTGCAAAAAAACAATGCCACTAACAGTAAACGCGAGACATAACGTGCCTTTACAATCATAAGAATTCCCTGTTTTAAGAAAGTGTGAACATCGTAATTGCCATGGCCAACCCAATGAGCGGTGTAACAACGGTGAGCGCTGCCACAGGTCCGTACGCAGCCTGATGCGTTTCGTGACAGATTGCGCGGATAGTGGTAACAACATAGCCGTTATGGGGCAGCGAGTCGAGCGCGCCGGATGAGATGGAAACAATACGGTGAAGCTCTTCTGGCTCAACACCCTGGTCCAGATAATGCGGCGCGACCAAAGGCAATACTATGGCCTGTCCGCCGGACGCTGATCCCGTCAACCCGGCAATAACGCTTACCGCTATGGCCGCACCAATAAGTTCGTTTCCCGGAATTTGAGTCATCAGGTCGACCGTACTCATAAAAGCATCCGTATTTTTGGCAATACTGCCAAAGCCTACTACCGCAGCGGTATTACCGATTGCCACCAGCGCGCCCGTTGTACCCATATTGATCGCGCCAGGCAAATTCTGGAAATGTTTATAGTTAATCAGCATCAACGTCAGCACACCGCCACCCAGGGCGACAATCAGCGCATATTGTGCAATTGCATCGTGGAGAAAAAATGACAGTAATAACACCACAACCAGAGGAATAAGCCCGCTTGCAGGATTAGGATAATCGCGCTCGGGAATATCAGGATCATGGTCGCGTGCTTCAAAATGCTCGCCATCGGCTACCGCTTTGGTAATCATCCGTTTTAGCCACCAGTAGCCAAAGCATGCCATGAAGATTGCCACCACCAGACTGACTTCCCAGGCAGCAAACGGCGACGTGCCAAGGTATTTGATTGGGATCCAGTTCTGTATTTCAGGCGAACCGGCAGATGTCATGGTGAAGGTTACAGACCCGAACGCGAGGGTGGCAGGAATAAACCGCCGTGGCAGGTTTGCATCTTTGAATAAGCTCAATGCCATGGGGTAAACAGAAAACGCAACGACAAACAGGCTTACACCACCGTAGGTTAATATGGCACAGGCCAAAACCACCGCCAGCACAGCATGTCTGAAGCCCAACTTGTCCACAATCCAGCGAGCCAGTGAGTCTGCCGCGCCGGTGTCCTCCATGAATTTACCGAAAATCGCTCCAAGCAAAAACATGAAAAACCAGGCGGCTATAAAACCTGAAAAGCCACTCATGTAAAGCGTGACAAAATTATTTTCACCGCTGAACAGAGGGATGTGGTTGGTAATAGCAACGATCAGCGCACACAAAGGGGCGGCAATGAAAAGGTTCATGCCCCGGATGGTTAGAATAATCAGCAATACCAGGCCTAGCAGTAGACCAGTCATACTTAACATAATGCGTTTCCTTGTATTTGTTCTGTGACCGCAGAGCCTCAAAGGAACGGAATTATTCTGACGACAGAGCACTAAGTTTGACATAGTACGATGGTACTACGTACTAAGGTACTAGTTACCTTAAGAAAAAAAGTCTTTAGATTAGATTTTGACCGCATCCTTTAAGAAAGCGAATTCTAAAGATAGAGACAATAATAGGGACCTGTTATGAAACACACCCAGATAAAATCGCTTGGTTTTAGTCGTACACTCTGCGCGGCTGCTGTAGCAACTGCTTTTGCCTATACGCCGGTTACGCTGGCTCAGGACAACAACGCCGATGAAGAGAAAGGCAAGTTAGAAAGAATCGAAGTTACCGCACGTAAAACGGTCGAAACCTTACAAGAAGTGCCGGTAGCAATCACTTCCATCGGAGCCGCTGAGCTGACTGAAAAAGGTATCAGTGTGCTGACCGAAGTACAGCAGTTTTCTCCCAATACTACTTTACAAACCAGTCGTGGGACTAACTCAACACTGACAGCGTTTATTCGCGGCCTGGGCCAGCAGGATCCGTTGTGGGGCTATGAGCCTGGCGTTGGTATTTATATTGATGATGTCTATGTTGCACGTCCACAGGGCGCGGTCCTTGATTTGCTAGATGTACAGCGCATCGAAGTGCTGCGCGGTCCGCAGGGTACACTTTACGGTAAAAACACCATCGGTGGTGCGGTAAAGTATGTGACCCGCGAAATGACAGGCGACCCGCAACTTAACGTTGAAGGTACGATTGGTAGTTACAGTCAGCGTGACGTCAAAGTGACAGGTCAGTACCCGCTCATTGATGATACGGTCTACCTGGGCTTTGGCTATGCTAACCTGAACCGTGATGGTTTTGGTGAATATCTGATTTTATCGCAACCGGGGCAGGATACCGAAAACTACAACAAAGACTTGTGGGCGGCCCGTCTTTCTCTGGAAATTCATGCCAGCGATGACTTATTTTTCCGTCTGGGATGGGATAAAACAGAAGATGAATCAAACGCAAAAGGCGGTTATCGCTTGCTGCCCAGTCTGCGTACTGAGGCGCCTCAGCCAGACTCAGTTTTTGATTCTTACTCAAGTCTTCCGACTACCAACAAGGTGGAGCTGGACGGTTATAGCTGGATGGCACGCTATGACATAAATGACGCCATGCAGGTTAAATATATCGGTTCACACCGTGAAAGTTACTCACCTACCAATATCGATTTTGATAATACCCAACTCGATATTTTTGATGTTCCTGCCATCTATGAAGATGAAAATGATACCCATGAATTACAGTTTAATTATACCGGCAACAGCATGACACTGGTCAGCGGCCTGTATTACTACGATGGTGAATCTTGCGGGGTCTTTGATGCGGTACTGGGCGTATTAGGCAGAGACTTCGCCGCAGCAGGCGTATTCCCGGAAGGTACAACAGGCTTTACCCGTGAGGTATCTGGCTGTAACAACAGTGAGAGCTGGGCAGGGTATGCGCAGGTCAATTACGATGTTACTGACAAACTATCGCTGTCACTGGGTGCGCGCTATACCGATGAGGAAAAGCAGGCCACGGTAAATAACGGCACGGTTCTTTATAACCTTTACCCTGAAAGTGGCTGGATTGACGGATTTGTCAGACCTGACATGGTGCCTATCCCTCAGGTACTGGGTTCAGATACTGACGGCGATGGCGTACTTGACGCGCCGGCATCTGAAAGCTGGTCTCGGTTTACGCCACGTGTAGGTATTGAGTATCAGTATTCAAGAGACATGATGTTTTTCGCCAGTTACGCACAGGGTTTCAAGTCAGGTACGTTTAACCCCCGTGCGACAACGAATGAACCAGGCGTCGATCCTGAAATTGTAGATTCTTTTGAAATCGGAATGAAAAGCGACTTAACGGATAGCTTCAGGCTGAATACTACTTTGTTCAGCTATGACCATCAGGACCGCCAGTATATTGGTATAGAGGGCAACTCTGACGATCCGACAGCACTGCAACAGCGTCTGCGTAATGCGGCTGAAACTTCAGCGAAAGGGATAGAGGTTGAGGCGACGTTTGTTGCAACTGAAAATCTGTCCTTCGATGTTGCGTATGGTTTCATCGATTTTGAAATTGAAGAAAACAACGCTGTGCCACCACTTATCGGGCTAGCCAGCACGCCGGAAAATACGCTGAATGTAGCGGCAAACTACGCTATGGACACGCAATACGGCTTCTTCACATTCAATGCGAATTATTATTACCGGGATGACTACCTGATATTCGAAACCAGTGACCTTATTCAGCAGGATGCTTACGGCATGGTGAACCTGAGTATGAACTGGGAGAGCGTGGAAGGTAACTGGTACGGTGGTCTGCACCTGAAGAACCTGACTGACGAAGAATATATTGTCGGTGGGTATGACTTTGTTACCCGGAATGAAGACGGTAGTTTCGGCCCGGGTCTGGGTAATGATACAACACTTATCAGTTATTACGGGGACCCCAGAACAGTGCACCTGACGGTGGGCTACCGTTTCTGATAAACCGCTTCAACATTTGTTGTCTTAGGCAGGGTCACACCTGCCTTTTTTGTTTTTCTTTGCTGGTTTTCATTTCATTGATATAGTAGTAACAAGTTTGCAACCTGTTACTTTCACTTATGCCTACGCCTGTTCTTATCGCTGATGATCATCCGCTATTCCGTGCTGCAATGAAGCAGGCTGTTGCGGGGGTCGTTGGTGAGGCTATCTATGAATCTTCCACGCTGTCGGAAACGCTGGATACACTGGCTGCCAATCCTGACGTTGAGTTGCTGTTTCTGGATCTCAACATGCCCGGAGCGACCGGACTGAACGGCCTTGGCGAACTACTGAATCGTTACCCGGATGTTCTGACTGTGGTGGTCTCGGCGCAAGATGAGCCAGCACTCATCCGGCGTGTTATGGATATTGGCGCCTGTGGCTTTATTCCCAAATCCACCCCGTTGGAAGACATCACTCACGCTGTTGGAAAAATCATGCAGGGGGAGAACTGGTTGCCCGCGCACGTGCAGGTATCCGCTGATACCAGTGATACCGACAGTGTGGAACAGACGCAATTTGCCCAGAACCTTGCCCAGTTAACGCCACATCAGTATACGGTTTTGAAAATGCTGGCAGCAGGGCTTCTCAACAAACAGATCGCGTATGAGCTTTCTATCTCTGAATCCACCGTTAAACAGCATGTTTCTGCTGTGCTACGTAAACTTCAGGTAGTAAACCGAACCCAGGCCGGTGTGCTGTTTAACCAGCTGGTGGCCGAGCATTAATTGACTAACTGTTTAATAGCCCGTTTCAGGGCCAGAGATTTAACAGGTTTGGGCAAATAGTAAAGTTGCTCATTTGCCGCAACTTCCTTTATGTTTTCATCACGCTTGGCAGTATTTAGTATGCCTGGCACATGATGCTGCCAATTTTCACGCAATTGCTTTGCAACACAGGTTCCTTTCTGTTGCCGGTTAAGGTGGTAGTCAACCACCATCAGCGAGGGTGCTGCTGGACACACAGCGATTGCAGAGGCTAAATCATCCGCTAACAAGGTTTCAGCTCCCCATTGCCTGAGTGTCAGTGTCATTGCTTTGGCGACATCCGGGTCATTTTCAATAATAAGCACAGACTTACCGGCAAGAAACTGTTCGGTGCCAGATACAGCGTTATCTGTAGTCACCGGTAGTGGGGCAGGATTGACTGGGCGTGAGGCACGCGGCAATGTGACGGTGAATCGGGTACCTTTGCCCGGTGCTGAATCAAGGTGAATGGCGTGCGCAAGGAGCTGACTGATTCTATCGACAATGGTCAGGCCTAACCCCAGGCCGGGATTATTCTCACCGGCATCCAGCTGATGGAACTCTGTGAACACTTCCTGCTGTTTCTCCGGCGCGATGCCGGTGCCTGTGTCACATACCCAGATTGAGACAGTACCGTTACTACCTCTTCGAACACCAATTAACACCGTTCCGGCTTCAGTGTAGCGAATTGCGTTAGAGACCAAATTCTGGACTATCCGACGCAGCAAACGTTTATCAGAATGCACATATACAGATGTGCGCGGATAATTTAGTTTGAGCCCTTTTTGACTGGCAATGACAGAGAACTCCTGCACCAGCGGAGCCAACACATCGTCCAGTGCAAAACAGGATACCTCGGGTATCATCGCACCGGATTCCAGCTTAGTCATATCCAGTAACATTGACAGTAAAGTTTCGGCGCTATTCAAAGAGGATACAACTCCCTGGCTTAACTCCTCCAGAGGCGTACCGGCCGTGCGCTGGGATAGCAAAGAGGAAAATAACGTGGCAGCGTTAAATGGTTGCATCAGGTCGTGCCCCGCAGCTGCCAGAAAGCGGGTTTTACTTTCATTGGCTCGCTCTGCATCATTACGAGCTTGCTGCAGCTCTTCAGTGCGCTGACGCACTCTGTCTTCCAAAGCCAGTTTGGAGTCTTCCAGCGCTTCCTGAATCTGAATATATTCGGTGATATCGCTGTAGGTAGTAACATAACCGCCGCCCGGCAGCGGGCTGCCGTTGAGCTCAATGACTTTTCCGTCTGGCTGGCGGCGAATGTATTTATAGCGCGTACCCTCCTGCATAAAGGTAATACGCTTAGCGATTTCGTTCTCAACGTTTTTACTGTCGCCCAGAAGGCCGCGTTTAGCGTTGTACCGCAGTAATTGCTCGATATGCATACCGGTTTCCAGGACATCAGCAGGATACTCAAACAGCGCTTCGTAGCGTTTATTCCATGCCAGAAGGCACAATTGCTGATCCAGTACACTGATCCCCTGATGGATGTGCTGTACTGACGATTGCAAAACCTCGTGATTGAACTGAAATGACATCGAGGCTTCTTCCACCCAGTCTACAAGGTCAGGAAGTTCACTGTGTCTCGATTCAGCCAGTGCACTGAGCAGAACACGGGCGCCGGGTGTACCGACCTGATTGGCCAGTAATTGTTCCACTTTTTTCAGTAACCCGGCGCTGGCATAGCCTGCGCCTGTTGCACCCTTCACGCTAAGCTGTTCGCTGAGTTGCTGCTGCTCTGCCGGTTCAAGTACACGCTGTGTTAGCTGCATCAGATTGGCCACCCGGATCATCAGCGCCGGTGTTTTTGGTGGCTCCTCATAACGCAGGGCATGGCGTGAGGATGTAAGCACGCTGATCAGTAAGAAGGTGCCAATATTTACCATCAGGCTGAGAGCGAAGCCACCGGCTAACTGACTGTCGCTGGGGGCCGGTTCAAAATAATAGCTGGATAAAAGGCTGGGGTAGAGCACCCAGGCCAGCCAGCCTGCAAAGCCGGCCAACATGGCCATGCAAGCGCCGGTAACAGTGCTGCGTCGCCAGTACATGCCCAGCAACATTGCCGGCAACATTTGTCCCAGCAAAGCAATAGCGATAATGCCGCTTTTTACCAGCGGCGCTGACTGACTTACATTGAGGTGATACCAATAGGCAACCGACAAAACCACCAGTACGGTGATACGCCTGATGGTCAGAATACCGTTGGCTTTCATGGTGCTTACTGAGCGGTTTTTGAGGCGGATGGTGAGCCAAAGCGGCGTGATCAGATTGTTCGCTATCATAATACCCAGGGCCAGGGTGGCGACGATAATCATGCTGGTGGTGGCAGATAATCCACCAATAAATGCTGCCAGTGAAACCGGTAAATTTGACTGTGATAAAGGCAGTGCCAGTACAAACTCATCCGAACTGATAGCGGTAGTGTCCAGAAGCATCTGTCCGGCGAGTGCCAGCGGTAAAATAAATACCGTCATACTCAACAGATATAAGGGAAATAGCCAGCGTGCTGTGCGAAGTTCGCCGTCACCGTTGCTTTCAACAAAATTCATATGAAACTGGCGGGGCAAAACAAACATTGAGCAGACGCCTAAAAGCACATGGCCCAGGTAAACCCAGGGGGCATTATCAGCATACAGAACTTCGCGTGAGGCCGGGTGCTCCGCAGCCTGCGCTATCAAATCCAGCGGACCATTAAACAGCACATAACAGGCAAACAGACCGACGATAGATAAGCCAACAAGTTTGAGTATTGATTCAAGCGCGATAGTGAGCAGTAACCCGGGGTGCTTCTCTTTTAAACTCAGGCTTCGCGTGCCGAACAAGATAGCAAACAGTGCCATTAGCGCTGCAACATAAATTCCCACTGTATTTAGACCCTGACGCGCATCCGGGGCCAATAAGTTGATGCTTTTGGTAATCGCATCCAGCTGCAATGCAATATAGGGAATAACCCCAACAAAACACATTACGGTAATAAAAGCAGCAATTAAATGTGAACGCTGATAGCGCAGGGCAATAAAGTCCGCCAGGGAGCTGATGTTGTGTTGCTGGCAGAGCCGGTTGATACGCAATAACACCGGGAACATAAACATCATGACCAGAATGATACCGGCATAGGTCGGGACCACAGCCCACCCAAACTGAACGGCTTGTGTGGTAGTACCGAAGAATGCCCACGAGGTGCAGTGCACGCCCAGCCCGAGACTGTAGAGAAAAGGGTGCTGCTGATTAGCTTTTAGGTACTTATCACCTAAGAAAGCGACTATGAACAACATCGTCAGGTACGCCACCACGATGGCGCCGACTGTCCAGATACTTAGCATGATTATTGCGATTTAAAAAGTGACCAGTTAGTAACATACCGTAACTTGCCCACGCTTCACAGGTATCAGTCAGGGAAATCTTATATGTAACCCTTGAAGCAGCATAAACAAACCCCATTACTAAGCCCACACGCAGATCAGCACCGGCGCTGGCAAAAGATTAAATATCAAAATTTTTTGTACGCAGGGGCTGGAAAAATCATTGAACGACCCTATTGAAGGGGTAACGAAAAATTGCCCTGAATATTTAGTTGGAGGTAGGCATGAGCGAAAAGCGCGACGAGCAGGCGCAGCCAGAAAAAGACGCTGAGGTAACCGCAGAAACTGTGCAGGAAGAGGCACAGGATATTCCTGTACAGGAAGGTGAGGTTGTCAGCGAAGACGAAGCCGCTGCCGGCGATGATGACGCGCAGCAACGCATCTATGCACTTGAAACGGCGCTTAGCGAAGCGGAAGCAAAAATCAAAGATCAGCAGGAAGGTGTGTTACGTGCCCGCGCTGATATGGAAAATGCGCGGCGCCGGGCCGAAGCTGAAGTCGAGAAAGCAAGAAAGTTCGCATTGGAACGTTTCGCAGGTGAATTGCTGCCTGTCGTAGATAATCTGGAGCGAGCACTTGAAGCTGGCGATAGTTCAAATGATGCCGTGAAACCTCTGCTTGATGGCGTTGAGATGACGCAAAAGTCATTTATCAGCACTATTGAAAAATTTGGCGTCAAGTCAATTGACCCTCAGGGTGAAGCCTTTAATCCTGAACTGCATCAGGCAATGTCGATGCAGGAAAGTGCAGACCACGAGCCGAATACGGTGATGGCGGTTATGCAGAAAGGTTACGAATTAAATGGTCGTCTGTTAAGACCGGCCATGGTGATGGTAGCACGCGCTCCTGATAGCGGTGTTGACACCAAAGCCTGATAAACAAGCAAAACTTTTTGCTATTAAGTATTGAAAAGTGGCGGAAATAACCCCACTAAAAGTGCAGAAATTACAGAACATATTTTCGGAGACACGTAATGGGTAGAATCATTGGTATCGACTTAGGTACAACAAATTCATGTGTCGCAGTGTTAGACGGCGACAAACCACGCGTTATTGAAAACGCGGAAGGTGATCGCACCACGCCCTCGATCATTGCATACACCAATGACGGTGAAACATTGGTTGGTCAGTCTGCTAAACGTCAGGCGGTAACTAACCCTGAAAACACGCTGTTTGCTATCAAACGACTAATCGGTCGTCGCTTTGAAGACAAAGAAGTACAGCGTGATATCGACATTATGCCTTATCAGATTACAAAAGCTGATAACGGTGACGCCTGGGTTGCTGCTAAAGGCGAAAAAATGGCGCCACCACAGGTTTCTGCTGAAGTTCTTAAAAAGATGAAGAAAACAGCAGAAGACTACTTGGGTGAAGAAGTAACGGCTGCGGTTATTACCGTGCCTGCATACTTCAACGATTCTCAGCGTCAGGCGACAAAAGATGCAGGCCGCATCGCTGGTCTTGAAGTTAAGCGTATTATCAACGAGCCGACTGCTGCTGCCCTTGCTTATGGCATGGACAAGAAGAAAGGCGATAACGTTGTTGCTGTTTATGACCTTGGTGGCGGTACATTTGATATCTCTATCATCGAAATCGATGCTGTTGATGGCGAGCATACGTTTGAAGTACTGGCCACTAACGGTGATACTCATCTGGGTGGTGAAGATTTCGACAATCGCATCATTACTTATCTTGTGGATGAGTTTAAACGCGAGCAGGGCATCGATCTTCGCAAAGATCCGCTTGCGATGCAGCGTTTAAAAGAAGCCGGTGAGAAGGCGAAAATTGAGCTGTCTTCAGCGCAGCAAACAGAAGTTAATCTGCCCTACATCACTGCAGATTCTTCAGGTCCTAAGCACCTTGCAATTAAAATTACCCGCGCCAAGCTTGAGTCGCTGGTAGAAGATATGGTTAAGAACTCACTTGAGCCGGTTAAAAAGGCACTGGCTGATGCTGACCTGTCTGTGAGTGATGTTGAAGACATCATCCTGGTTGGTGGTCAGACGCGTATGCCATTGGTACAAAAATACGTTACTGAATTCTTTGGCAAAGAGCCGCGCAAAGATGTTAACCCTGATGAAGCGGTTGCTGTTGGTGCAGCTATCCAGGGTGGTGTTTTAGCCGGCGATGTGAAAGATGTATTGCTACTGGATGTAACGCCTCTGTCTCTGGGTATTGAGACAATGGGCGGTGTAATGACTGTATTGATTGAGAAGAACACCACGATTCCGACGAAGAAATCGCAAACCTTCTCTACAGCAGAAGACAACCAGTCTGCGGTAACTGTTCATGTTCTACAGGGTGAGCGTAAACAGTCCAGCGGTAACAAATCGCTGGGTCAGTTCAACCTTGAAGGTATTCGCCCTGCAGCACGTGGTGTGCCGCAAATCGAAGTTACTTTTGACATCGACGCTGATGGTATTCTGCACGTATCTGCTAAAGACAAAGATACCGGTAAAGAGCAGAAGATTACTATCAAAGCATCTTCAGGTCTGAGTGATGATGAAGTTGAAAAGATGGTAGCTGATGCAGAAGCCAACAAAGATGCTGATAAGAAGTTTGAAGAACTGATTCAGGCGCGTAACCAGGCAGATGGCATGATTCACGCCACACGTAAGCAGCTTGATGAAGTTGGTGATGCACTATCTGAAGAAGATAAAGCACCAATCGAACAGGCAATCACTGACCTTGAAGCGGCAGTTAAAGGCGAAGATAAAGAAGCAATCGAAGCCAAAACGCAGGCTCTTGTCGAAGCGTCTGGTAAGCTGATGGAAGCTGCTCAGGCACAGGGCGCACAGCCGGGTGCTGAAGGTGAAGCAGAACAGGCTCAGCAACAGGGTAAAACCGACGACGATGTAGTCGACGCTGAGTTTGAAGAAGTAAAAGACGACGATAAGAAGTAAGCTGTCGTCCGGCATTCCGGGTGACTAACCCGGAATTACGTCACAGTTCAGGCGCAGCAGGATAGTCTTGTTGCGCCTTTTGTTGTGTAAAGGCAATGAAATTTACTGTGATAACCGATTGATAAAGTGTGTGATGACCTCAGGCACTTGAAGTAACGAAGTAGGAAAAGTAGCGATATGTCGAAACGTGACTACTACGAAGTGTTAGGCGTTGATAAGAGCGCCGGCGCACGCGATATCAAAAAAGCGTATAAAAAGCTGGCGATGAAATATCACCCCGATCGCACGCAGGGCGACAAAGCACTTGAAGACAAATTTAAAGAGATTCAGGAAGCTTACGAAATTCTGATGGATGATCAGAAGCGCGCAGCGTACGACCAGTACGGGCATGCGGGTGTGGACCCGAATCGCGGTGGCGCAGGCTTCGGTGGCGGTGCCGACTTCGGCGATATTTTTGGTGATGTATTTGGCGACATTTTTGGCGGTGGCCGTGGACGTCAGTCCAGAGCGCGTCAGGGAGCGGATCTGCGCTATAACCTCGAACTATCGCTGGAAGAAGCGGTTCGTGGTAAAGATGTAGAAATCAGAGTACCGACCCTGGTCGAGTGTGAAGTTTGTCATGGCTCGGGTGCGAAAAAAGGAACATCTCCTACCACCTGCCCGACATGTCATGGTAACGGTCAGGTACAAATGCGTCAGGGCTTTTTTGCTGTACAGCAAACCTGTCCGACCTGTTCAGGGCGTGGCAAAATTATCAGCGACCCGTGTAATAGTTGTCGCGGCCAGGGACGCACTGAAAAAACTAAGACCTTATCGGTTAAAATTCCGGCCGGTGTTGATACGGGCGACCGCATTCGCTTGAACGGCGAGGGCGAAGCGGGTGAAGCAGGTGCACCGGCGGGTGATTTATACGTCCAGGTTCATGTTAAACAGCATGATATTTTCTCCCGTGATGGCAATAACCTGTATTGCGAAGTGCCTCTGAGCTTCACTACTGCAGCGCTTGGCGGTGAATTGCAGGTGCCAACACTGGATGGCAAGGTTAAGCTTAAAGTCAGCCCTGAGACTCAAACTGGCAGAATGTTCCGGTTGCGCGGCAAAGGCGTTAAGTCGGTTCGAAACGGCATGGTCGGGGACCTGATGTGTAAGGTGGTGGTAGAAACACCGGTCAACCTTTCGTCTAAGCAAAAAGACCTGCTTAAGGAACTCGATGAATCCATGGGTGGAGCGAAGTCAAAGCATAGCCCAAAAGAGCAGGGCTTTTTTGACGGAGTCAAAAAGTTCTTTGACGACCTTACCAACTAGCTTTTGAAAAGCCCTTCGAATATGAAGGGCTTTTTTTTGCCTGTAATAAAGTATGCACATATTACCGTGGCAAAGCGCGATCAGGTAAAAGTTAAGCTTAAATGCCCCTTGCCACGTAGATAAGCCAATAATTGGAAAAAAGGAAGAATACAATGAAGCGCGTATTTTTGATTAGTG
Source organism: Salinimonas iocasae (assembly GCF_006228385.1). GTDB lineage: Bacteria > Pseudomonadota > Gammaproteobacteria > Enterobacterales > Alteromonadaceae > Alteromonas > Alteromonas iocasae. Next base: position 2,462,593 of record NZ_CP039852.1, on the reverse strand, counting down.
CCGCCGTTGCAGGATTGACGTTCGGCCTGCCAGCGCAGTCAGCAGAAGTGACCGAAGCGATGTCGCAAAAACACGCAGAAGCGTATGTTGATTATCGTCAGTCAGTATTTACTTTGCTTAAAAGCAACATCGCACCGCTGGGCGGAATGGCGAAAGGTAAAATAGACTATGATACGCAGGTAATGCAAACCAATGGTATGCGTATGGAGCAACTGGCTGCTATGTTGTCTGATTATCTTCGTGTGGATACCAGTGACAGTGGTGTTGAGTCATCAGCTAAAGCATCATTATGGTCAAATTTTGATGATGTTGAAGGTAAGATTGCTGATTTGAAAAATGCCGCAGCGAATCTGCAGACGGTAGCTAAATCCGGTGACGAATCTCAATACCGGGATGCAATTGGCAAACTTGGTAGTACGTGTAAATCGTGTCACGACGACTACAAAATGGATTAATCTGCCAATCGTCACGCAGTAATGTATTTTTGACATGCGAATCGGATGCTGCAGGTATCCACTTTCGTGTGCGCTGTTTTAAGTCTATAAGTAAGGGAGCAACCTATGTCCATTGAAGATGACCATTCACCCAGCGAAAAGAGTATAGCGGGTATGGAAGGGTTACAGTCAGCCATTGCCAATGGTGAAGTCAACAGAGTCAAGCAGTTACTGACCAACGAGATGCTGGATGAGCTTCAGAAAAGCTACCTGATTGATCTGGCAAAGACCAATAATCATCAGGAAATTATTCAGCTTTTAGAAGATACACCCACTCGTCCCTGATCTTTAGGCGCCTGGGATCAGCAGGCGCCTGAATCTGCTCTTGGAATCCCTCCACTGTAAACCAAAACTTTTCCGTCAAATTTGGCATAACGCAATCTATAGTCTACGTTTTGCTATGCATTAGATATTTATTAATTCTGTCAGCAGCCGACATCTTTATCGCTGAAATGATGCATCAGCAGGCGGCTGACCTATCATGGACAATTGGTTGTGGCCAAAAGGAGATAAGCCTGTGAGTAGCCAAGCGAGTAGGCGAATAATTAAAAAGCCCGGCTATAAAGCGCGTATTGCCACAGTAGTATCAGTTATTCGGGAAAATGAGGATGTTACTGCTGTACATGTGTTTTGTTGTGACGATGACGGGGTTGTTCCTGTTTCTGAAGAGGTTGGAAGTAGCGAGGCTGAAATGGTTGCCCGCTCCTTCTCGCAACGTGGTTCTGCCCTCTGTTCCCATATAGAATATGTTGTTGCTGCAAACACTACCTGGGCAATATGTCCGGTAAATCTGGCTAGCAGTTCACTGTTAATTATCTGTCATCTGGTAGAGGCTGAATTGACCGAGCGTACCCGGCAGATTATCAGACTTTCTGCCGATAGCATGCATGAACTACACCGTACGTTCGGCGAGCTGGGTCATGAGAAAGCGGTCAGGCATCCTGCAATCCTGGAAAATATAAGTGCTAAAACGCAGACCGGTGGCTGGGAATATCTGGTTGAAGATAAGTCCATACACTGGAGCCAGCAAACATACCGGCTTTTTGGATTTCAGGGGAACAATGTTGTTTCGCTTCATCGTTCACTGGCTACGTTTCCTGATGTGTCTCGCCAGCAAATTCAAGCATTAATCAAACAGGTCAGGGCACAAAATACCTCCCGGCAACTTGAAGTCCCTTTTTTTACCGGTGCCGGTAAACAGCGCTGGGCAAAATTAACAGCCAGTCCGGGCCCCTCGGGAGTCGGTCACAGTATCGTGGGTACCATCAGCGATATAACCGAACAGCAGCGCTTATCAGATACCCAGCATAATTTTACAGCGTACTTCAGAACCATCCTGGATAATCTTAACGATGCGATCTTTACCGTTGATGACGAGGGCACAATTATTACAGTCAACATGGCGGTAGAGCGAATCTTCGGTTATGCGGCTGAGCACTACATCGGCACCGATATCGCAGATCTTGTACCTGATTTATTTGCTGCCCAAAGCACTATTGAGGCGCTGGTAGGAACGGTGGATGCAAGTCAGGAGCACCAGCTTTACGGAGCCAGAGGCGACGGCCAGCAATTCCCCATAGAGCTGTCTGTTACACCTATCGTGCAGGACGGGCATCAACAATATGTCATTATTGTCAGCGATATCACCGAACGCAAAGAAGCGTCGGACAATATTTACAGAATGGCATTTTTTGATGACATTACAGGGTTGCCAAACCTGAAGTCATTTGAGCGGGATGTGAAAGGGTTAATACGGCAGGCCAGAGACAGAGGGCAGGATTTGTATTGTCTGATGTTTGATGTTGATAAGTTTTCCCACTTCAACCTTACCTTTGGCAAGGACATAGGAGACTTCATCCTGAAAATACTGGCCAGACGGATTGAGTCGCATGTTCCGGCTTTATTTAATGCATATCGTGGCCATGCTGACCGGTTCTTCTTAGTATTTAGTGCGCCATTTAATGCAAATGATTCTGCAATAGAAGAAATGCGAAACGAAGCTGAATGGAAATTGCAGCGCGATGTGCTTGCAGATATTACGCTGCACGACCATCTTCATCCTATTAGCGCATCAGTCTCTTCTGCTCTGATAGAGGGTAATCTGGCAACCTATGAGAAGATAGTGGGTATTCTTGAGTTCGGCAGAAACCGTGCGAAAGGGCAGGGGCTGGCAGGAAAAATTGCCTTTGACCGTCGCGCCTTCTCAGATTACGAGCGCCACCATTTTATTGCTAAAGCATTTGCTCAGGCATTCGAAAATGACGAGTTTTATCTGGTGCTACAGCCTCAGTTTGATGAGCGGGGCGATGTGGTATGTTCAGAAGCCTTACTAAGATGGGATCAGCCTGATCTTGGCGCAGTCAATCCCGGCGAGTTCATTCCCATAGCAGAAGAAAGTGATGTGATCGTCGACATAGGCTACTGGGTGCTAGAAGAAGCGTGTCGAATTCTGGCGCATTGTCGTCAGCAGGGTATGCTGACGCGAATCGCTGTTAATATCAGCGGGCGGCATATTGCCCGCCCGGATTTCGCTGATAAACTCATGGACATCGTTAAGCGCTGGCATATCGAACCTGAGCAATTACAGCTGGAAATCACCGAAACGACAGTGGTATCCGGTATTAGTATTGTGCGCGAACGAATGGAAATGCTGGCTGCATTTGGCTTTCGCTTCTCTATTGATGATTTCGGCACTGGATATTCCAGTCTGAGTTATCTCAAAGAGCTGCCCATTAGTGAGCTTAAAATTGACCGTTACTTTGTCGATGAGATTAATTTTTCGAACGAGGAGGTTCCCATCGTTAATACCATCATTGATATGGCGGATGCGATGGGCGTCAGTACCGTGGCTGAGGGCATAGAGAATGATATCCAGCTTCGCTATTTAACTGCACGTGGTTGCCATGTTTTCCAGGGTTTTCATTTGTCCCGACCCATTATGAAAGACGCCTGGATGACGTTGCTCAAAGGCCGTAAAGCGGGATAATAATTTGTGCATATAAGGCTGAAGTCTTATCCCTGATGTTGAAAAACTGTACTAGTGTAGAGGGTGTTGAAAGTTTACATCGGGCCGTACAGCGCCTGATTGCTTACAGGACCCTACTATGGATTATCAATCACAATACAAACGCGCTATATCTGACCCTAACGGATTCTGGCATGACCAGGCAAAAAAGCTTCCCTGGTTCACATCTCCTGAAAATATTCTGTCTGAATCCTCAGGCCGGTACGAGTGGTTCTCTGACGGTGAGATGAACACCTGCTACATGGCACTTGATCATCATGTAAAGCAGGGCCGGGGAGATCAGACTGCATTGCTTTACGATTCACCGGTGACCGGTACAAAGCAATCATTTACTTATCAGCATTTACTGGATGAAGTAAGCCGGTTTGCCGGTGCGTTGCAGCAAAAAGGGGTAACCAAAGGCGACCGCGTTGTTATTTATATGCCTATGATTCCACAGGCAGCTATCGCGATGCTGGCTTGCGCAAGACTTGGAGCGATCCATTCTGTGGTGTTTGGTGGTTTTGCGCCGCGCGAACTGGCAGTAAGAATCGATGACGCTAAGCCCGATGTAATTGTTACCGCTTCCTGTGGTATTGAAATTGATCGTGTTATCGAATACAAACCGCTGGTAGATGAAGCAATCAGGCTGGCGCAGCATTCGGTAAATCACTGTATTGTCTTCCAGCGTGAACAGGCTATCGCTGACTTAGATGCGAGCCGTGATAGTGACTGGCTTGAGGTCGCTAGCAATGCAGAGCCCGCTCCCTGCACATCCGTAAAGGCCACAGATCCTCTTTACATATTGTATACCTCCGGAACAACCGGTAAGCCCAAAGGCGTAGTGCGCGATAACGGCGGACATGCTGTTGCACTCAATTTTTCATTAAATGCAATCTATAACATTAAGCCAGGGGATGTATTCTGGGCAGCGTCCGATGTTGGATGGGTAGTTGGACATTCTTATATTGTGTATGGCCCTCTAATTTACGGGGCAACAACCATTATGTACGAGGGAAAACCCGTAAGGACGCCTGATGCGGGTGCTTTCTGGCGCGTTATTGAAGAGTATCAGGTGAGTGTGATTTTTGCAGCGCCTACCGCCTTCAGAGCTATTCGCAAGGAAGATCCAGAGGGTAAGAAAATAAATCCCGAGGCATTGTCCTGCTTGAACGCTATTTATATGGCGGGTGAGCGACTTGACCCGGCAACCTATGACTGGACCCGCGAGCAGACCGGCAAACCAGTCATTGATCACTGGTGGCAAACTGAAACGGGCTGGCCAATTTGCGCAAATCCCGTTGGCATAGAAGCGTTTGAAACTAAACCGGGCTCATCAACGCTACCCGTGCCTGGTTTCGACGTTCAGGTACTGGATGAGTCAGGCAACGAGTTGCCTGCTAATGAGCAGGGCGCCATTGCAATCAAGCTACCTATGCCACCCGGCTGCCTGCCAACTATCTGGCAGGATGATGAACGATTTACCGCCAGCTATTTGTCTCGATACGACGGCTATTATTGTTCAGGTGATGGCGGCTATAAGGATGCCGACGGTTATGTTTTTATTATGGGCAGAACCGATGATGTCATTAATGTAGCAGGTCACCGGCTTTCCACGGGAGAGATGGAAGAGGTACTGGCTGCACATCCTGCCGTAGCAGAGTGCACAGTTATTGGCGTGGCCGATAGTATGAAAGGGCAGGTCCCTCTGGGTATGGTGCTGCTCAAAGACGGCGCAGATATAGATGAAAGCGCGCTGGAAGCCGAGCTTATTGCTATGGTACGTGACGCTATTGGTCCGGTTGCCAGCTTCAAACAGGCGATAGTAGTCCCACGCCTGCCAAAAACCCGCTCGGGAAAAATTTTACGCAAAGTATTACGACAGATGGTATCAGAAGAAACGGTTAACGTGCCTTCTACTATTGATGATCCTCAGGCGATTGATGATGTTAAACAAAGCATGCGCAGAAAAGGCGTAATACAGTAAAACAGAGTACCAGCCTCATTGAGGCTGGTATCTAATAATAGACTTCTTCAGCGACTGGTGTCGGTGGGGCAATCACGACAAAATAATAAACGATAAAAGCGGACAGAATGATTAGAAATGCAGCGAGCCAGAGTTTTGACGAAGGAATTGCGGGTTTCTTAGTACGCTTTTTGCCATGCAGCATGGCGCTCGTCAGTGGCTGCTTTTTAAATACGGTGTAGAAAACTACCGCGGCAATATGCAGCATAATGATTGCTACAAGCCAGTCGAATCCTGTTCTGTGAACTGTGTTCATTACCGCTCGGGTGGCATTGCTGGCACTGGCATACCAGGGGCCTTCCATAAATATGTCATCAGACATAAATAACCCGCTTACTGCCTGAGTAATGACCATACTTAGCATAAGCACCACAACATAACCGCCGAGAGGATTATGCCCGGTGTACGCCAGGCTGCGGCGCGAAAACAACGTTCTACTGTAGTTAAAGACGGAAACAGGAGAGGCAATGAAGTGGCTGAAGCGCGCATATTTTGGCCCGAAAAGGCCCCAGAAAATACGAAAAATCAGCAAACCCAGTGTAAAGTAACCACAGTAAAAGTGCCATTGCATGGCGTTTTCCAGCCAGCTGGCGGTTACATACTGTACTATCAGACTGGCGACAAGCAACCAGTGGAAAAGCCGGGTAGGCAGGTCCCAAACGAGGCGTCGTTCCATCGTATTCTCCATCAGGCTATAGGTTGGCGCAGTAGCGAATAATAGTATAGGCAGCATATCGTATGAAAAAGCAATATACACGCAGATGAGTTGCAAGCGTAATTTCATCAGGCAAAATGCGGGGTAAATAACATAGTATGGGAACAAACGCATGAAGGTAGGTATCTTTGGCGCGAACGGCCGTATGGGCCGTGTGCTTATTGAGGCGGTACAAAATGAGCAGAGCGCGCAACTGGCTGCTGCTACGGTCAGAGAAGATTCGCCCTGGGTGGGAATGAATGTCGGGGAATTGGCCGGAGTAGGTAAGCTATCTATAGATTGCTGTGCGGTCGACACACTTAACCCTGCCGATATTGACGTTATGATCGATTTTACCCTGCCAGCTGCACTGGCGCAGAATCTTGCGTGGTGCAAAGAAAATCAGAAGCCTGTTGTTATTGGAACTACCGGGCTTTCAAATGAACAAATGTCTGTATTAAAAGAAGCTGCCACGCAAATCCCGGTGGTTTTTGCCGCCAATTACAGTGTAGGCATTAACGTGATGCTGGCTTTGGTCAGACAGGCAGCCAGTGCACTAGGCAGCAGTGCAGACATCGAGATTACCGAAGCCCATCATCGATTCAAAAAAGATGCGCCGTCGGGCACGGCTATGGCTATTGGAGAGGCCATAGCCGATGAACTGGACAGAGATTTATCACAATGTGCAGTGTATGGCAGAGAAGGCCACGAGCCTGAGCGAGATCAGGAAACCATTGGCTTTGCCACGGTTCGCGGCGGTGACATTGTTGGTGAGCATACTGCAATGTTTGCTGATATCGGTGAGCGTCTGGAAATTACGCACAAAGCATCAAGCCGCCTTACATTTGCCAATGGCGCTGTGCGGGCAGCAAAGTGGCTTACCAGTAAACCAGCCGGCCTTTATTCAATGAAGGATGTGCTTAATTTGGCGGATTGATAATGGTCAACGAATACATCCGCTAAATAGACAAGTTACCGGTCTGTTATTCATCTGTATGACGCGGTTACCGCTACGTAATCGGATTTAGCTGTGTATTTTGTGACGGTATGCCCTGAACGACTGAATGTGATAATTCAGGATTTCAGCAGACATGATTCAGACAAAAGTAGATGTTTCACGGTGTTTCATGGGATTTTGAGGTTAACAGGGCGTTTTCACAAGTTTTCCTAAATCGGCGTAGACCTGTTTTAAATACTCCTGTATACTTATTGGAATTTGCCAAGATTTTGCGCTGTAAGCTACGCAGCGCAGGTTTATTAGCTGCAAAGACTGCAAACGGGATGTTGATGATGATACTCACCTCCCGTTTTTTGTGTGTTTTGACAACGCTTGTCAAAACTCTCGGTTATCCTTAATTTGGAGGTTGACTTGGCTAATTCTGCCCTATTGGTGTTAGAGGATGGGTCTGTTTTTAAAGGTACGGCGATAGGTGCTAAAGGCACAGCCGTCGGGGAAGTCGTTTTCAATACTTCCATGACAGGTTATCAAGAAATCCTCACTGACCCCTCTTACGCTGAACAAATCATCACCCTGACTTATCCCCACATCGGTAATACCGGTACCAATCCTGAAGACGTAGAAGCCGATAAAATCTGGTCGAAAGGCCTGGTTATTCGTGATCTGCCGTTAGTTGCCAGCAACTTCAGACAAACTCAGACGCTATCAGAATACCTGGCTGAAAAAGGCGTGGTGGGTATTGCTGACATTGATACGCGCAGGCTAACACGCTTGCTTAGGGATAAAGGTGCACAAAATGGTTGTATTGTGTGTACTGATGAGCTGGATGAAAAGGATGCGTTAGAACAGGCCCGTAATTATCCGGGACTGAAAGGCATGGATTTGGCCAAAGAAGTGTGTATAAAGTCGCCCAAAGAGTGGGACGATGGCTCCTGGCAACTAGGTCAGGGATACGTTAAAGCGTCAGAACACAAGTTTCATGTAGTCGCTTATGATTATGGCGTTAAGCACAACATACTTCGCATGCTGGTGGACCGTGGTTGTAAAATAACGCTGGTTCCCGCACAAACGCCTGCTTCTGAAGTAATGGCAATGAACCCGGATGGTGTCTTTCTTTCAAATGGTCCGGGCGACCCGGCACCCTGCGATTATGCTATTGAGGCTATTCGTACGATTGTTGATGCTGATATACCAACCTTTGGTATTTGTCTGGGGCATCAGTTACTGGCACTTGCCAGCGGCGCGACCACAGTAAAAATGAAGTTTGGTCACCACGGCGCTAACCATCCGGTAAAAGACTTAAAACGCAATGTCGTTATGATCACCAGCCAGAACCACGGTTTTGCGGTTGATGAAACGAATCTGCCGGATAACCTTGAAGTCACACATATTTCATTGTTCGATCAGTCTTTGCAGGGGATACATCGCAAAGACAAGCCTGCTTTCAGTTTCCAGGGGCATCCGGAAGCGAGTCCTGGTCCGCAGGAAGCCAGTGCACTTTTTGATCACTTCATTGAACTTATCGAACAATCAAAGCAGTAGGACACGCCCACTATGCCAAAACGTACCGACCTTAAAAGTATATTGATACTGGGAGCCGGGCCTATTGTAATTGGTCAGGCCTGCGAATTTGATTACTCAGGCGCACAAGCCTGTAAAGCACTGCGTGAAGAGGGCTACCGGGTTATTCTGGTTAACTCGAACCCGGCCACTATCATGACTGACCCCGAAATGGCTGATGCAACCTACATTGAGCCGATTCACTGGGAAGTTGTGCGCAAAATTATTGAAAAAGAACGCCCTGATGCTGTATTGCCCACTATGGGTGGGCAGACTGCACTTAACTGTGCACTGGAACTGGACCGCCAGGGCGTTTTAGAAGAGTTTGGTGTTGAGCTGATTGGTGCCACAGCCGATGCAATTGATAAAGCTGAGGACCGTAACCGCTTTGATAAAGCAATGCGGGATATCGGGCTGGAATGCCCGCGCGCTGAGATCGCTCACAGCATGGAAGAAGCCCATGATGTGCTGAGCCGAATCGGCTTCCCCTGCATCATTCGTCCATCATTTACCATGGGCGGCTCAGGCGGTGGTATTGCTTATAACGTCGATGAGTTTAATGAAATATGCCACCGTGGCCTGGATCTTTCGCCAATCAATGAGCTGCTCATTGATGAATCGTTAATTGGCTGGAAAGAATACGAGATGGAAGTGGTCCGGGACAAAAATGATAACTGTATCATTGTTTGTACCATTGAAAATTTCGATCCTATGGGTGTACATACCGGCGATTCAATCACAGTTGCTCCGGCGCAAACCCTTACCGATAAAGAGTTTCAGATTATGCGTAATGCGGCAATGGCTGTATTGCGTGAAATTGGTGTTGAGACCGGCGGATCGAATGTTCAGTTTGGGGTGGACCCACAAACCGGCCGTATGGTTATTATCGAAATGAACCCCCGCGTTTCGCGCTCTTCTGCATTGGCTTCCAAAGCAACTGGCTTCCCCATTGCTAAAGTGGCTGCAAAGCTGGCTGTAGGCTACTCCCTTGATGAGCTGGACAACGATATCACTGGTGGTCTTACGCCGGCATCGTTCGAGCCTTCCATCGATTATGTTGTTACCAAAATTCCTCGCTTCAACTTTGAAAAGTTTGCCGGTGCCAATGACCGCCTGACGACACAGATGAAGTCGGTAGGTGAAGTCATGGCGATTGGTCGCAATCAGCAGGAATCACTGCAAAAGGCATTACGTGGCCTGGAAGTAGGTGCCACTGGCCTGAATCCGATGATTAACCTGGATGATGCTGATGCGCGCAGTAAGCTGATTTATGAACTCAGAGAGCCAGGTGCAGAGCGTATCTGGTACATCGCTGATGCGTTCCGTTTAGGCATGACGGTTGATGAAGTTTTTGAGCTGACCAATGTAGATCGCTGGTATCTGGTTCAACTGGAAGACCTTGTCCTACTGGAAAATCAGGTAACTGAACTGGGTATAGGTAATATCGACGCGCAGATGATGCGCAAGCTAAAACGTAAAGGTTTCTCAGATGCACGTCTTGCTGAGCTGACCAGCGTTGCCGAAAGTGATGTACGCGATGTACGTCGTGGATTTGATATCTTCCCGGTCTACAAACGTGTGGATACTTGCGCCGCTGAGTTTTCTACCAGCACTGCATATTTGTACTCTACGTACGACGAAGAGTGTGAAGCGAATCCTACCGACAAAGACAAAATTATGGTACTGGGTGGCGGTCCTAACCGCATTGGCCAGGGTATCGAATTTGATTATTGCTGTGTGCACGCGGCGCTGGCGCTTCGCGAAGATGGTTACGAAACCATTATGGTGAACTGTAACCCTGAAACCGTTTCAACCGATTACGATACATCAGACCGACTTTATTTTGAGCCGGTCACACTGGAAGATGTGCTTGAGATCGTCGCCAAAGAAAAACCTAAAGGTGTAATTGTTCAGTATGGCGGTCAGACGCCGCTTAAGCTGGCTCGCGCACTAGAGGCAAATGGTGTACCTATTATCGGTACTGCGCCTGACGCAATTGATCGCGCGGAAGATCGCGAGCGCTTCCAGCATATGGTTAATAAATTAAGTCTGAAGCAACCTGCTAACGCGACTGTCAGTAATATGCAGGAAGCGTTGGAGCGTGCTGATGAAATTGGTTTCCCGCTGGTAGTTCGTCCGTCCTACGTATTAGGCGGTCGCGCGATGGAAATTGTCTATGACATGAAAGATCTGAAGCGCTATCTGAATGAAGCGGTGAAGGTGTCCAACGACTCGCCGGTATTGCTGGACCGTTTCCTGGACGATGCGATCGAAGTAGACATTGATGCAATGTGTGACGGCACCGAGGTTGTTATTGGTGGCATCATGGAGCACATCGAACAAGCAGGTGTTCACTCTGGCGATTCAGCCTGTTCACTGCCGCCACATTCTTTACCTAAAGACATTCAGGATGTCATGCGTAAGCAGGTTAAAGATATGGCCCTGGAACTGGGCGTAGTTGGCCTGATGAATACGCAATTCGCGGTGAAAGATGGTGAGGTATACCTGATTGAAGTTAACCCGCGGGCTGCACGTACAGTACCGTTTGTTTCCAAAGCGACAGGTATTCCGTTAGCTAAAGTAGCAGCGCGTGCAATGGCGGGCGTCAGCCTGGCCGAGCAGGGTGTAACTGAAGAAGTCATCCCGCCGTTTTATGCAGTAAAAGAAGTGGTACTTCCTTTTGCTAAGTTCCAGGGTGTAGACCCGCTGCTTGGCCCTGAAATGCGTTCTACCGGTGAGGTAATGGGCGTAGGTGATACATTCGAGGAAGCCTATGCCAAAGCCAATCTAGGTGCTGGTGCGCCGCTGCCTAAGGAAGGAAAAGTACTGCTTTCAGTCAGAGACACTGATAAAGCTCGTGTTATAGAGCTGGCGAAACTTCTGACTGAAAATGGTTATGACATCGAGTGTACACGCGGTACAGCAACGCAGTTATATGATGCGGGAATCATGAGCTCGGTGGTAAATAAGGTGTCTGAAGGACGGCCTAATATTGTCGATTCCATTAAAAACGGGGTATATGACTACATTATCAATACCACCGAGGGACGTCAGGCAATTACCGACTCTGTCTATATCCGTCGCGAAGCACTGCTTAATAAGATCACCTATACAACGACGATGAATGCTGCATTTGCAACTGTTCAGGCGAAGTCGGCAGATGATCGCAATCGTGCTACTTCCGTACAGGAATTACACGCGCGAATTAAACATTGATGACAAAAAACGGGATACGAGGTATCCTGTTTTATACTAATAATGAAAACTGTGCGCCTTGATGGCGCACTTTTTTTGATCATGACAATCCCAAAAAAACACAGGTGAGACAATACCATGGCTCAGTATCCAATGACTGCTCACGGTGCAGAGCTTCTGCGCAACGAGCTTAACGAACTGAAAACTGTAACGCGCCCCCGCATTATTGAATCAATCGCTGAAGCGCGCGAGCATGGCGATCTAAAGGAAAACGCGGAGTATCACGCTGCGCGCGAGCAACAAAGCTTCTGCGAAGGCCGTATTCAGGATATCGAGGGCAAGCTTTCCAACGCGCAGATTATCGATGTAACTAAGATGGAAAATACCGGCAAGGTTATCTTTGGTACCACGGTGACCATCATGAACCTTGAAACTGACAAAGAAACGCGTTATCGCATTGTTGGTGACGATGAGGCGGATATTAAAAACAACCTTATTTCGGTTAACTCTCCTATCGCACGAGGGTTGATTGGTAAAGAGGTCGATGATGTCGTGAACATTGAAACGCCTTCTGGCACTGTTGAATTCGAAATTACTGAAGTAGAATATATTTAATCAAAGGGAGCGGTTGGCTCCCTTTTTGTTATCTAAAGCAACGTTTTTTAAGGATGAAAAACAGTGAAACGCCTTCCTTACATCATAAGCCTCAGCGCACTGGTTTTCCTGGTTTCCGGCTGCGCCGGCTTAATCGCTGATGAGATTGAAAATGCAAAGTTGAAACCTGTTTTCAGCGAGGGAAGTCTTGAGGAACTCTATGATGTGCTGAACCTCTCCACCAGGGATTACTGCAGCAGTACCACGTCATTTTGCACGCAATATCTGTACAGTGCGGCTTCTCCTGCTCAACCAACCGATACAAACACTGAACCCACGTCTGAATACGGTCTGGAATTGAAAACAAACCTGGATTCAGGCTCAAAAGTGGTAGAAAAAGTGCTTCTTTTAGATGAGCAGTTGGAAAATAAATATCAAGGTACGGTGCTTCTGCTTCATGGTCATGGCGGGGATAAGAACATCTGGGCATTTACTATGGATTATTTCCATTACCTGGGGTTTGATGTGGTCGCGCCGGATTTGCCCGGTCATGGTAACGCAAATTCGCAACGAAGCTATGGGGTTGCCGACGGCCGGGAAATGGCTGACTTTATCAATAGCGAATTAAAAGACGCAGCACGTCCGCTCATTATTGTTGGCCACTCTATGGGCGCACTGGCGGCGGTCAATGCCGCGCGTGATAGCCAGGCGGCAGACGGATTAATATTGTTGGCACCGATGCAGCGTTTTGATAAAGCGTCGCTGGGTGTGGCGCAAACGTTCACCCCCTGGCTGAACATGCTGGTACCGGACAGTTCAATAGCAGCGGGCGCCGAGCTGGCCCTTACCCGCAGTGGTGGTACGATGGCACAAACAGATATGCTACCGGCTATACCACTCTTAGGTGTACCTACACTGGTATATGGTGCGCAGAACGACCCGGTCAGTAATGTCAGTGATGAAAACGGATGGCGCTATCCTCACGTGCAGCGCTTCGTGAATGACGATGAGTCTCACATTTCTCCGGTTATGGTGGGACAGAAAGAGCACGAGATGTTCGTTGACTGGTTTAAAAATATTCCGGGCATCGAAAGTACGACAAAACAGGAATCCGTGAGTGAGTGATAAAGACGCACCAGAGATAAAGACACTGCGCTCCAAAACGGTTTATCAAAACCGATGGATGACCGTCAGAGAAGATGAAATTGAACGTCCCAGCGGCGCTAAGGGGTTGTATAGTGTGGTAGAGAAACCGCATTTTGCAATCATTATTCCTGTGCACGGCGATCAGGTCTACATGGTGGAGCAGTATCGATATCCGGTCGGTGAGCGGCAGCTTGAGTTCCCACAGGGTACCTGGGATGACGAACCGGGCGTTGACCCGCTGACACTGGCCGCCGGTGAGCTGAAGGAAGAAACGGGCCTGACTGCAAGTAGTATGCAATATGTAGGTTTCCAGTACCTGGCTTATGGCATGAGTAATCAGGGTTATCATATTTATCTGGCGAGCGAACTCACCGAAGGTAAGCAGCAGTTAGATCCGGAAGAAGAGGGCCTCACTGTGCATCAACTATCGCTGGCTGAATTAGACGAAAAAATTATCAACGGGCAGGTAAAAGATGCCTCTACATGCAATGCGCTGGGGCTGGCACGATTAAAAGGATTTCTATGACTGAATTTGAGCCGGCAGGTTTTATGCGTCGTTTTTTGGCTGTTCTGATCGATACAATTATGTTTTTTTTATTTATCACAGTACCGGTCACCCTGACGATGGGATCTGTACTGATTGCCAGTAATGGCGAGGTGAACTGGCTGAATGTGACACTGGGGTACATTCTTCCGTTTATACTTACTATCTGGTTTTGGCAAAAATATTTAGGTACGCCGGGCAAGATGCTGCTGGGAATTCAGGTGGTAGATTTTAATACCGGCGCGAAACCATCCATCACTAAATCGGTAGTTCGCTATTTCGCCTATATTGTATCTATCTTGCCGCTGTTTCTTGGCTTCATCTGGATTATATTTGATAAAAACAAACGGGGTTTTCACGACTATCTGTCAGGCACGGCGGTAATCCGCAACATGCCTGAATATGTTCGCAGATAAATTAACGAAGATCGGAAAGCTGATTACTGATTTCGATTTTCTGTGGTTTCTTTGCTTCGGGCAAAATTCTTTCCATATCAATATTCAATAGTCCGTGCTCTAAATCAGCACCCAGAACTTTTACATTATCACCCAACTGGAATTTACGTTCAAAACCGCGCTCCGAAATTCCCTTATGCAGAAATGTGCGTTCCGGCGCGTCCGCCGCCCGGGGGGCTTTTTTACCAGCGATAGTCAGTGTGTTTTCCAGCATCTCAATATTAATTTCTTCCTGTCTGAAGCCTGCAACCGCCATAGTGATGCGGTACTTGGTCTCACTTAAAATCTCGACGTTGTAGGGCGGATAACCGCTTTGCTTTTCAGACTGAGTTGCCGCATCAATTAGACTGGCCAAATGGTCACTGCCGATAAACGAGCGGTACAACGGTGTTAAATCAATAGATCGCATGATGCATATCCTTCTTCAAGCAATATGAAACACACTGACCCCCACAGAGGGGCATCAGCAATATCGTTCTGTTCAGGTGTCTAGAAAATATAACAGCAAACAGCATAGGGTTTACATATAAGCTGGCAAATAAATAGGTGTATTTTCAAACTACATTAATTCATGACGTGGTCGCGGTTGGGTTTGATCTCACCAACATCTATTACGGTACAAGTGACTAATGTATTTTAATGGCCCAACTACAATTATAAGAAAGTAGGCCTGGTATTGCGGAATAGCTGAATGACTGATGTGAGTGGTGATATAGAGTTTGATTTTGAAAATTGCGAAGATGAACCCATTCATATTCCGGAATCTATTCAAAGTTATGGCTTCCTGATTGCTTTTGAAGATGATGATTTAACGATTACCGTTGTCAGTGAAAATACTGAGCAAATCTTCAAAGAATCCATTCTCGATAAGCACTTTCTCGATATTCTCTGCCCCAAAACAGACAGTAAAGCCTTTTTGCAGGATACCTTTGAACGGGTTTCAGAAAACAAAATTCGCCTGCCTATTAAGGTTGAACTTGATGAGTCACTGCTGCAACCGGATACTGATAACGATTATCTTGCTGTCGTTTATAATGCGAATGGAAAGTACGTTGTTGAATTAGAGCCTGCTACCGAATTCAGAGACGCTTACAGCGCCGAGCAATTCATAAAACTGTATGCAATGTCTGTTGCGCCGCGCTTTAAGGAGATGAACTCCTTAGGTGAAATGGCGCAGGAGATGGTGGCCACTATTCGTTATCTGACCAACATGGACAGAGTGGTACTGTACAAGTTTAATGACGACTACTCAGGGAAAGTTATTGCTGAAGCGAAAGCTGAAGATATGGATTCCTATCAGAATCTTTACTTTCCGTCTAATGACATACCCAGCCAGGCCCGTGAATTATACACTCAAAACTGGGTGAGGCTGACGCCGGACACCGAACTGCCGGCATCAGAACTTATACCGTCTATTAAAGAGGCGAATAGAGAACCACTAGACCTGACGCGCTCTTTGTTAAGGCGCTTTTCGCCTATTCACCTGCAATACATCAGAAACCAGGGCCTGAGAGCGTCGTTTTCAATCTCACTGGTGACTGAAGGTGAACTGTACGGGTTGATTTCCTGTCACCACCGCGAGGCCAAATATATTCCACAAGATGTCAGGCTGCAGTGTGAAAATTTAAGTCAGTTGTTCAGCTGGCATTTACGTGCTAAAGAAGAGGAAATTGCGCGTAAGAAAAAGCAGCAAATCGATAAAGCTGTTGATGGCATGCTAGATAAAATTGGCCCTTCAAATCCTATCGGTCGGGTGGTCAAAAGCGGTGAGAAAGCATTTTTGGAAGCGATGAATAGTTGCGGCTTTATTTACTTTTCGCAATACGAAACCATCGTTTTAGGCGAGACCTTGCCAGTTGACTTAATAAAATCAATCTTCAGCAGCGCTCGCAACTCCACCGGTTTTCCGTATGAAAATGATGCGCTTTACGAAGAGTGGCCCGAGGCAGAGCATTACAATATTGCCGGTGTGTTGATTATCCCCTTATTTGAGAAGAAGCAATACTTCACCGCCTGGTTCAGAAAAGAAGAACATCGGGTTCAGAAATGGATCGGCTCAGAAGGCGAAAAATCAGAGGCTGCGTCCAAAGAAGAGCGATTAAAGCCCCGCGCGACATTCCAGGTTAATGAGCGAGCTATTACCGGTCGCTCTTCAACATTTGATAAAGCCGACATTGATACCGCGAATCGATTGAATCGTATGTTCCTGGTCTATGCGCTGGAAGTCCAGGAACGCATGCATATCAGTATTGAAGAACTGGAAAAACAGGATCAGTATCGTAACGAATTTTTAGCGACACTCGCCCATGAGCTCAGAAATCCACTTGGCCCCATCATGTCAGGGGCGAGTATTTTAGAAACCGCCTCTGATGAAGCCACCCGGGCCAGGGTAACGTCAATCATCAATCGTCAGGCTGAATATATGTCTAAGCTGATTAACGATTTGATGGACGTTTCGCGGATAACACGGGGCAAAGTGAAGTTGGAGTTTGAAAAGGTCAACATCCAGGATGTTATTTCCGATTCTCTGGAAATAGTAGACCAGCATATCAGAGCTAAAAATCACGAATTGAATCTCAATTACCTTCAGGATGGCGTCACTGTATTTGGTGACAAAGCCCGGTTGAGTCAGATTTTTTCAAATATCATCCACAATGCTGCCAAATATTCTGAGGATAAGGGCGAAATCACCATTAACGTCCGGGAAGAAGGACCGATGGTCGTAGTGGCAATTGAAGATAATGGTATGGGGATACCCGAGGACCGGCTTAAAGATGTGTTCAATATGTTTACCCAGATTGATGCCCACTCGACCCACACAAAAGGCGGTCTCGGCATCGGCCTTACGCTGGTGCACAAACTGGTAACATTACATCACGGTGATATTTCTGTTTTCAGTGAAGGGCAGGGCAAGGGAAGTACCTTTGAGGTGCGCCTGCCTATTTCAAAACAGGCCTTTGATGAGTCAGATACTGAATCCTCGCATGTATCGGCAACTCGCCAACAAAAGATACTGTTTGTAGATGACAATGCCGATCTTGTTGATACTTATTGCTTACTGTCCGAAGCGATGGGGCTGGAAGCATCCGGCATTACGTCTCCTAAAGAAGCTGAAGCAGAGTTTAAGCGTTTTAAACCAGACTTTGTGTTTTTAGATATTGGTATGCCTGACATCGATGGCTACGAGCTATGCCGAATTCTTAAAAAATTACCAGAGTCACAGAATGTCAGGTTCTTCTCACAAAGCGGATGGGGCACTGAGAAATATATTGAAGAATCGAAAGAAGCCGGGTTTGAAGAGCACTTTGTCAAACCTTTATCCACTGATACCATTCGATCCGTTCTGAGTTAGGAAGCGCATAGATAACTCCATGGGCCGAATAGCTGTGCTCATTGTTGAGAGATAAAACAGATATTAAGCGGTAGAAAGGGCTAGGTCAGAAAAAAGCAGTAAGCGCCAAACTTACTGCTGTGAAATTACAAGGATGTGCGATGAAAAAGTTTAGTTTACTACTGCTTCCACTGGTACTTGCTGGTTGCAACACGACAGATTCAAATAATGCAAAGAGCGCATTTCCGCAACAATATGTAGATTTAACCGCTAAAGATAGCCAACATCTTTTGGAAAAGTACTGGGTATTGGGTGTCAAAAAAAGTCCAGCGCCTCCTCCCGATGCTGTTCGCGATAATCTCGCTGGATGTACCACAGTTACCTTCCTCATTAACAGCAGCGGTCGCGCTGACGGATATAAGATCGCTAATTCATACCCTGAAGGCGTGTTTGACCGTCATGTACTTGCCGCGCTTGCTCGCTGGCGCTATAAGCCAGCTGAAGGCAATAATGATAAAATGCCTGTATTGACCAGGGTAAGTATAAGTTTTATGCCAGAGCTGGCAAGCAACGCAGAAGAGGCTGAACAGCGTTGTAATAACCTCGCTGACCAATAACTATCACCACTGCTAGCACAACATCTTAAAGTTGTGCGCATTAGCGCAGCAGACTGTCTTTGCTTGCCCGTCGATTGACAGACGAAACTGATTTTGTCTTTTTTTCCTGCTCGGTCTGACATTCGATGCACATTTGGACACCGGGAATTGCCTCGCGACGCGCCTGGGAGATAGGCTCATCACAGACCTCACAAAACTCTGCACTTTCCCCCTGAGGAATGCTGCCCTTCGCGCGGGCAACACCGTCTTCAACACTGGCGTCAATTTGTTCCTGTACTGCGCCATCTCGGGCCCATCCACCTGCCATAATTATCTCCGGTAATTTGTGTAACAGACTGGCCTGTCGCTTACCATTTTATTTCTATCTCAAGCTCTGCATCATTATCAGCTTGGCCAACCATTTCCTCGTAAGGTGTTGCCTGACGCAGCCACACTTTATCAAAGGTTGTATCTTCAAAATGTGTTCTGATTTCATCGATACAATTAAATGTTTTTGGTTTGCCTCCACCCGCCATAACAGGGTTACGGTCTTCCTCATCACCGGTGGCAACCACATAATATCCGCCTTCCAGTGACTCTATGTATAAATTCATAATTGTTCCCGACGTATAATAATGTATATATGTAGCGCTCAGACTGATAAAGTGATCATTAAAGTTGGGTAATATGACAGATGGATATGCGGTATATTCAACTTTTTTTAAGAACCGGGCCGATATAAAAGTGCAGAACGCTTATTCCCCTTCGTGCGCCATAGTAGGTTGGAACAATGTGTATTTTTAAAATTTGTAAGCGCTTAACAGTGTTCTTTTTACTGTTTGTGAGTATCAATGCCAACGCGCAGAAGCCTTTGTCTGTGGCGGTTAATGTGGGACCGCCCTGGGCGTATTATGACGATGAACGCGGTGTGGTAGGTATTGATGTAGATATTATCAATAGTATTTCCGAGCGACTCGGCTATCAGGCGGAATTTCATTTGCTTGTTTATAATCGCCTTATCGAGGACTTCAGAAACGGTAAATATGACATTGCCAGCCCGGCGGCGTTTGATTCGGATATCGGTTACCTGACTTCCGCCTATCTGCCCTTTGAAGATGTTGCTGTCACATTAAGAAGCAGAAGTTTCCAAATTGATACAATAAACGACCTTGAGGGCAAAAGTATCGTCGCCTATCAAACGGCGCGTGATGTTCTGGGAAGTGACTTTGCCGGTATCATAACCGACGATCATTGTCTTGAAATTGCTGATAGAGAGGCACAGTTAAAGTTACTGGCTAACAACCGAACCGATGTGGTTATTGGAGAGCGCAGACTGCTCACCTATATTATGAAGCAGTATTA
The DNA here is from genome assembly GCF_006228385.1 of Salinimonas iocasae. GTDB lineage: Bacteria > Pseudomonadota > Gammaproteobacteria > Enterobacterales > Alteromonadaceae > Alteromonas > Alteromonas iocasae. The sequence goes on along the minus strand of NZ_CP039852.1, from coordinate 2,442,634 downwards.
CCCGGACATGAAGCTGGCCGTTCATCCTGTTTTTGAAGCGCGCCCTTACGGAGCTATCATCAAAGATGAAGCGATTCGGGATGCGTTCGACAGAGAGTTACAAAAAATGGAAGCGACCGGTGAACTAGATCGTATATTCAACCGGTGGCATTAACCGTCAGTCGGTGGTACAGATATTCAGCGAGAGGCGGCGGGCTGTTTAATTACCTCACCATTCTTAATTACCAGCGAGACACTTTCTATAGCCTTTATATCCTGCAAAGGATTGCCGGGAACCGCAATGATGTCTGCCAGCTTTCCTTTTTCTATACTGCCAAGCTTATCTTGCTGCTTGAGTAATGTTGCAGCGTTTATTGTTGCTGCACGTATAGCCTGCACGGGCGTCATTCCAAATTCTACCATTCTGGCAAACTGTCGCGGATTATCACCGTGCGGATAGACCCCGGCATCCGATCCGAATACCATCTTAACGCCTGATTCGACGGCGTTTTTAAAGCTTTCTCGCTGCGCCTTTCCGACCTTGCGTTCTTTAGCCAGACTTTCCTCGAGGATACCTGCTGCTTTACCCTCACTAAGAATATACTCGGTGACATAAATATCCATGGACAGGTAGGTGTTGTTTTCGACAGCAAGGCTGATGGCTTCATCATCAAGCAAACTGGCGTGCTCTACAGAATCTACACCTGCGCGTATTGCCGCTTTTATGCCAGCAGTTCCATGGGCGTGGGTCGCGACGGTGAGACCGCGCAGGTGGACCTCCTGTACTAACGCCTGCATTTCCTCAAGTGTATACTGCTGCGCGCCTACCTTCGTGCCTTTGGACAACACACCGCCGGTTGCACAAAACTTGATAAGGTCCGCACCGTATTTGATATTACGGCGAACCGCTTTGCGAATCTCCCAGGGGCCGTCAGCAACGCCGTCGCTTTTTTGATTATACTCAAAGGGCAACAGGTTATTGTCACAATGTCCGCCTGTTACGCCAAGAGAGGGGCCGGCAACGAACATCCTCGGTCCGGTTATTTCTCCTGCGTTGATGGCTTCTTTAAGAGCGACATCAGCAAACCCTGGCGCCCCCACGTTGCGCACGGTGGTAAATCCTGCACGAAGCGTATCTTTAGCATGCTTGACGCCTTTAAGCGTTGCACGGGGCACAGATACGCCTAATCGCTTGTAACCATGCGTCGCAGCATCGCTGGTGAGGTGTACATGCATGTCCATGAGTCCGGGCAATAGGGTCGCATCACCAAGACGGATAACACGGTCGCTCGAATCAAAAGTGACATCATTCGCACTTCCTGCCTGGCTTATCGTGTTTTCATCTATGACTACCACTGCATTATTAATCAGCTTGCCGCTGCTTACATCAAGCATCCGGTCAGCCGTGACCACCAGAGAAGCAGAGATAGCAGGCAGTGAAACAATTAATAAAAACAGACTTATAAAATAGCGCATAATGCAATCCGATCGCAGAGAAGTTAAAAAACGGTATCTAGTTGTGGTCGCGCTTTGATGTGCGCTGCAAAAACAGCGCGGTGGCCAGGCTTATCAATAGCACAACGACCATCGGCCACTCCCCTAAAAAGCGATAGGGCGTAAAACCGGTGGTAGCCGGTACGGTTTCAGTAATACTGCCACGTTCGAACTGAGGTAAGCGGCTGGTAATATTGCCGGCATCATCGATAAAAGCGGTGATGCCATTATTCGTAGCCCTGACTACGGGGCGGCCCATTTCCTTTGCCCGCACCTGCGCAATTTGTAAGTGTTGGGCGGGGCCATGAGACTCACCAAACCAGGCATCATTACTTACGGTAATGATCATACCGGTATCCTGATGAACGTTGGCTGATACCTGGCGAGGAAAAGCGATTTCAAAACACAACGCCGGCGCCATATGTACGCCATTAGCAACAATATTTTCCTGAACAAAGCCGCCTCTGGAGAATGATGACATTGGCAAATCGAATAGCGGAGCCAGAGGGCGAAGAATACTTTCAAAGGGGACCACTTCACCTACCGGCAGCAGGTGGTGCTTTTGATAACGATTACTTCCGCCATAACGATAGTGACCGTTTTCGCCGGCAGACTTCGCCCCCAGTACAATCATTGTGTTCCAGGAGTTTTTGGTTTCAAAGTTATAATCTACAATGCCGGTTATCAAGGCAGTATCAGTGGCTGCGGCTTTTTCGTCCAGTGCATGCAGATAACCGTTTGCCAGGTATTCCAGTTTGGGTACCGCAGCTTCAGGCCAGATGACAATGTCACTGTCCCATAACGGTGTCGTCATCGATCTATACATTGCCATGGTCGGCGCATCCTGCTCAGGCTGCCATCGAATTGATTGTTCGATGTTCCCCTGTACCATGCTGACAGTGTGTTCTTTTGTGGTTGTCACCCACCGGTGCTGGTCTAATACAATACCGCTTATTGCTGTCACAGTGACTAACAGTGCTACAGGCAATATCCTTTTGCTGAATGTCCATATTGCCGTAGCTGTGCATAACAATACTATCAGTGCAGTAACCCCTGTTTCACCAATAACCGGAAACCAGCCTGCCAGCGGACTATCCAGCTGGCTGTATCCTAGTGACAGCCACGGGAACCCACTTAATAACCAGCTTCTCAGCCACTCAGTCATAAACCAGATAGCTGGCAGTGACATGGGCCACAAGGCGGGGGTAAAGAAACGTTTAGTCAGGTAAAAGGCCAGAGCAGGAAAGAGTGCCAGGTACGCACATAGCAGGGCCATTATTCCAATCGAAGCAATGAGCGGCATCCCCCCAAACGTGGCGATACTCACGTGTACCCAACTGATTCCAGCCCCGAACCACCCAAGGCCAAACCACCATCCGGTTGAAAAGCCCGAAACAGGACGTATATGAAGTTGCCGAATAGCGATAACCACAGCCAGAAAGGTAACAGGCCATGCGTAAAAGGGAGAAAAGGCGAATGTGAGACTGGCCCCGCTAAGTATTAGCAGAGCCACAGAAAGTAACGCGTTCAGAACAATTACTCCAGTGAGGGGATGGTCACTTTAAGCTGTACCAGACGACGTTTATCTGAATGTGTAACTTTGAAATGAATATCGCCGATGGATATTTCATCATTAGTGGCGGGCATATGACCAAACGCTTTTAGTACGATACCACCAATGGTGTCGGCTTCTTCTTCACTGAAACTGGTTTCAAAAAACTCATTGAATTCATCTACCGGCGTCAATGCTTTAACTGAATACGTATATTTATTTAAAGGACGAATATCGTCGGTACCGTCTTCTTCGGTATCGTACTCATCCTCAATTTCACCAACAATCAGCTCAAGAATATCTTCGATAGTTACCAGGCCCGATACCCCACCATATTCATCAACTACGATGGCCATGTGGTAGCGTTGCTGGCGGAATTCTTTCAACAAGACATCAACACGCTTACTTTCGGGGACGATGACCGCCTGACGAATAACCGCTTTTAAGCTGAACTCCTGTTCAGAGTTAAACATATAGGCCAGCAAATCTTTGGCCAGCAAAATGCCTTCGATGTGGTCTTTATCTTCGCTTATGACAGGGAAGCGGGAGTGGGCGGACTCGAGCATAATCGGAAGAAACTCTTCCACTTTCTGGTCGATATCAATAGTCGTCATCTGGGTGCGAGGGATCATGATGTCTCTGACACGCATGTCGTTAACACCTATCACGCCCTCAATCATCTCCCGGGTCTGTGGGTCAATGACTTCGCGCTGCTCGGCTTCGGTGATAACCTCTACCAGGTCTTCCTTACTTTTCGGCTCTCCGGAAAATGTCAGTTTGATTTTGTCGATCCAACTTTTTTGCGCAGAGCCGTTGGTAGAGTGGGGATTATCGTCGCTCATAGTATCCGTTTAATTTATTAGTCAATGGTCAAAGTAATCGTCTTGATAAGGGTCGTCAATGCCTAATTCAGCTAAAACCCGAATTTCAAGTGCTTCCATTTGCCGGGCTTCAGCCTCATCAATATGGTCATAACCCAGTAAATGCAAAATGCCGTGAACAATCATATGGGCATAATGATTACGTACAGTTTTGTTCTGCTCCTGTGCTTCCTCACTGATTACCGGCGCGCAGATGACCAGGTCGCCCAATAAGGGCAATTCTATGCCAGGGGGAGATTCGAAAGGAAAAGACAACACATTGGTAGGTTTGTCTTTGCCCCTGTACTGATGATTCAGCGTACGTGATTCAGTACGATCGACAAAGCGGGCAGTAAATTCCTGGTCGTTGAGAGCAAGATATGCAAAAACAGTATCTGCCCAGCGCTGGAGGTCTTCTGGTGAGGGAATATCGGCGGCGATGTTATCATCGCCGTCAAAAGCCATTTGAATGTCTATCAGTGCCGTCATGAGGTGCCGGAATCATCACTGGCTTGTTGCTGTTCTTTCAGTGCCTGTTCTTTTTTTGCCTGCTTCAACGCTTCCTGCTGCGTATCATACGTTTCATAGGCCTGAACAATGCGGGCCACCACCGGATGGCGAACAACATCATTTGCCGTAAAGAAGTTGAAGGAAATATCGTTAACCTCTTTAAGCACATCGATTGCGTGACGTAGTCCTGAACGGGCGCCGCGAGGCAAATCGATTTGTGTGATATCGCCCGTGACCACCGCCTTAGAATTAAAGCCGATACGGGTGAGGAACATTTTCATCTGTTCAGTTGTGGTGTTCTGGCTTTCATCAAGAATGATGAAAGCATCATTTAATGTACGTCCGCGCATGTAAGCCAGTGGTGCAACTTCAATCACGTTGCGTTCCATCAGCTTTTCAACTTTTTCAAAGCCCAGCATTTCGAACAGGGCATCATAAAGAGGTCGCAGGTACGGATCGACTTTCTGAGATAAATCGCCAGGCAAAAAGCCCAGTTTCTCACCGGCTTCAACGGCAGGGCGTGTTAACAAAATACGGCGTACTTCCTGGCGCTCCAGAGCATCTACCGCTGCAGCAACTGCCAGGTAGGTTTTACCCGTACCAGCCGGCCCGATACCAAACGTGATGTCATGATTGACGATATTCGCCACATACTGACTCTGATTCGGATTGCGCGGCTTGATAACGCCTCGCTTGGTTTTGATATTTACTTCGCTGCCATAGGCCGCGCCGCTGCTGTCTTTTTCCAGAACCCGGGATTCCTGTATTGCCAGATGAACCTGCTCGGGCGTTAACTCAGCAGGCTGGCCTTTTACCGGTTGGGTCTCTACATAAAGACTTTTGAGTAACTGAGCTGCGCCATTCGACTGGGAATCCTCGCCCAGAACCTTGAATGCATTATTCCGGTAGGTGATTTCAACACCCAGTCGACGCTCAATTTGCTTAATATTATCGTCAAACGGACCACATAACACCGATAACCGTTTGTTATCGGCAGGTTCCAGTACAAACTCGTTACTTACCAAATTACTCAAGCTACTTTAATCCTCGCAAATAAGTGTTCAGGCCGAAGGGACAAACTGACCCACGCCCAGAGAATCAGGCTGCGATGCCTGATGCTTTGCTGTGATAGATTGGGGCGAAACGGCTACACGCAACCCCATATCACTCTCGCGACGAACTACGTCGCCACGCAGTGAATTGGTAAACACATCAGTTATCTTAACGTCGACAAATTCACCAACCATATCCGGTGAGCCTTCAAAATTGACTACACGATTGTTTTCAGTACGCCCGGACAGCTCCATCGGGTTCTTTTTTGAGGGGCCCTCAACCAGAATTCGTTGCTCTGTACCCACCATATTTCTGGCGATACGCAGGGCTTGTTGGTTGATACGCTGTTGTAACAGGTACAAGCGCTGCTTTTTAGCCTCTTCGCTCACATCATCAACCGCATCCGCAGCCGGTGTGCCCGGACGTGCGCTGTAGATAAAGCTGAAGCTCAGGTCGTAATCAACTGCCTGAATAAGATCCATGGTTGCCTCAAAATCGGCATCGGTTTCACCGGGAAAACCAATAATAAAATCAGACGACATGCTGATGTTCGGGCGAATCTTGCGCAGTTTACGGATGCGCGACTTATATTCCAGCGCAGTATGACCGCGCTTCATCAGGTTCAGGATTCGATCCGAACCGCTTTGCACAGGCAGGTGGAGATGATCAACCAGCTCAGGCACCGTTTCATACACAGCAATAATATCGTCGGTAAATTCAACCGGATGTGACGTTGTATAACGGATACGATCGATTCCGTCGATTGCGGCAACCAGTTCCAGCAATTCTGAGAAACGACAAACACCGCCATCATCCTGCTCGCCACGATACGCATTTACATTCTGTCCAAGCAGGTTTACTTCACGTACACCTTGTTCAGCCAGTTGAGCCACTTCCAGAAGAACGTCATCCAGCGGTCGACTGACCTCTTCACCACGGGTATAAGGCACTACGCAGAAGCTACAATACTTTGAGCAACCTTCCATAATGGACACAAATGCTGTCGGTCCTACAGCTTTGGGCTCGGGCAGGCGGTCAAACTTTTCAATTTCAGGAAAGCTGACATCAACCACCGATTTTGCGCCGCCATGCAACTGCTTAATCATCTCAGGCAGACGATGCAGCGTTTGCGGGCCGAAAACCAGGTCGACAAAAGGCGCGCGCTGGCGGATAGCATCACCTTCCTGTGAGGCGACACAACCGCCGACGCCGATAACCAGTTCAGGCTTGTCTTTTTTGAGGTGTTTCCAGCGACCTAACTGATGAAACACTTTCTCCTGTGCTTTTTCACGAATAGAACAGGTATTCAGCAAAATTACATCTGCATCTTCCGGTTCTTCAGCGCGCGCATATCCGTGCGTGGAATCCAGCAAGTCGGCCATCTTGTCCGAGTCATACTCGTTCATCTGACAGCCCCAGGTTTTGATATACAGCTTCTTAGTCATAGCCACTACAATACAATGTTGGAATACCGGCACGCAGCGATGTTTGGAAATACAGAATCAATATGTTTGAAGTGAAGACCCGAAGGTGCTTTTACTCACATAGTTTCCTGCAACTGGCGGGTGTCGGTAGATGTTCAAAATAGCCGCGTATTTTACCTGTTTTAAAGCGCTTTGCCCAGCGATTCACCAATCCGCTGAATTAAATCTTCAATATCAACACCGTTGCGACGAGCAACAGTCCATGACTCCTTGTCTGGATTAGGACATAATGCAGGTGTAAACGGCAGGAGAGCGTATGTACGATTTTTGTGTAAACGGCGCAGGAATGACTGGCGCGGCAACAGCGCTGGGTTTGATTCGACAGGGATATTCTGTTGCATTGTTAGAACCCAGGTTGCCTGAACAATTTGACCCGGAACAGCCACCGGACTTACGTGTTTCGGCGATTTCACTGGCATCGGCCAGACTGTTGAAGGAACTGGGTGCCTGGCAGCATATCCCGGCCTCCCGAATTCGCCGTTATGACCGCTTATCGGTATGGGAGGAAAGTGGTGCACGTACCGATTTCGATGCAACCATGGCCGATACTGACACACTGGGCTATTTCATTGAAAACAGACTGATTCAGCTGGCTTGCCTGCAGGCTGCCCGGGAAAGTAAACATAATGAAAAACTTGCACTGATTAACGCTGCCCCGTCTTCTATACAGTTCAACCAGCCTGAGAATGATGAAACCGTCGCTAGTGTGCTGCTGTCCACCGACAAAACAATTAGCGCACGGTGGGTTATTGGCGCAGATGGTGCCCAGTCGCTGGTTCGTCGTGAAGCCGGTATCGGTGTCAGCGGGTGGCAATACGAACAGCATGCGCTGGGTATCATCGTGAAACTTGATAAGCCGGTAGCCGACTGGACGTGGCAGGAGTTTCACAGCAGTGGACCGCGTGCCTTTTTACCCATGTACGATAACATCGGCTCTTTTATCTGGTACGACAGTGCCAAAACAATCAAAAACCTGAGCCGGTTGGACAATAATAAGCTTAAGCAACGCATTACTGAGTCGTTTCCGGCTCATGCCGGAAGCTTTTCAATTGTCGATAAGGCTGCATTTCCGCTGACGCGTATGCACGCTCAGCAGTACGTCAGATATCAGGCAATTCTGATTGGCGATGCTGCCCATACGATCAATCCGCTGGCCGGGCAGGGCGTTAATATTGGTTTTAAAGATGTTGCCCTGCTGCTGAATCTGATTGATACATGTGATGGAACCGATACGCTGGGAGAGTTGCTGACACGACAATACGAGCCGGTCAGGCGCAGAGATAACCTGGCTATGATGAGCGCAATGGACGGCTTTTACTGGTTATTCAGTAACGATAATCCGCCCGTCAAATGGTTGCGTAACAAAATGCTTAGTGTGGCGCAGCGTGCGATACCTGCTAAGCGTCTGGTACTTAAATACGCGATGGGGATCCAGTGATGGAAGTTCTGATTATTCTGGGAATTTTGTTTTTAGCGTTATTCATCATTATTCCGCTGATAGAACGCTCAAACATGCGGGTCAGTAGTGAAACCGCATCTAAAATATCACGATGGATTTGGCCATTAATTATGATAAGCCTGGTAATTCAGCTTGTGATGATGATGTTCAGAGGATAGCAGGCCACTGCCCCTGAAGATCCAGCATGAGTTTGTCGATAAAATAGTTGATGGCCTCATCATTGCTGGCCCGGTAAGCACTATGACGCAAACCGATAAACTGTGTCTGCAACCAGGTAGCAATTACCATCGCGGGCACAGCGGTACTTATTTGTTTCTTGTTTTGCAATGCAGTGACCAGCGTCGTGAAGCCTTTTTCAATTTCCGTTAATGCCTCATCCAAAGCTTTGGTAGCATCCACGCCCAGTTTCGAACGTTCTGCCATCGCATTTATCAGTAAACACTGACGCTGGTATCGCTTACTGCCGGGGCGCAACAGCTCCTCTGAGAAAAATGCGTGCGTTGCAGACAACAGCTCCGTCTGGTTAGAAATGTTTTCCAGGCGTCTGCGTAGCTGTGATGCGTAATGTTGAATAACCTGTACGAACAGGGCTGATTTTCCGGGAAACCTGGCATAAAGACTGCCCGGACGCATATCCAGTTTCTTCTGAACATCGCGCATACTTGTTGCCTGGTAGCCTTTTTCCCAGAACAATTCTGTCGCTTTATCAAGTACTTCGTTTGGTTGATCAGACACCGGACACCTGTCGCTACGAAATTAAATCAAATATTTTTTCATTGTCACTTGAACGATTGTTCAAGTAAACCCATATATAGACTTACATTCACGAAATAGCAGGTATGATACATGTCTGAAAATAAGTCTGAGTACACAATCCATGATGAGCAAAGCGCACCTGAAAAAGCGAAATCATTATTAAAATCATCGAAAGAAGACTTCGGAATGATTCCGAATTTGCACGGCATTATGGCAGAGGCGCCGACCCTGTTAGAGGGATATCAGAAACTTCATGCCCTGGCGCAGGATACATCGTTTAACAAAGAAGAGCTGACCGTGGTATGGCAGACGGTCAACGTTGAACATGAGTGTCATTATTGTGTTCCGGCGCATACCGGAATTGCAAAAAATATGGGTGTAGATGATGCGCTGATCGAAGCGCTCAGAAACGATGAAACATTAAGTGATAATAAGCTTAATGTGCTAAAGAACGCGGTTCTTTCAGTTACCCGTAATCGCGGCCGGATTGACGATGATTCATTAAGTGAGTTTTTCAATGTCGGTTATGATCGTCAGCAATTACTGGAAATAGTGCTTATACTGTCGCAAAAAGTAATGAGCAACTATACCAACCACCTGGCAAACACGCCGGTAGATGAGCCATTTGAGAAGTATAAGTGGAACCCTGAGAAAGTATAACGGGTAAGAGGCGGCAATCAGCCGCCTTCTTTTTACCAGATATCATCTTCTGTACTGCCCTGAATAGCACAGTCACCTTGTTTGTATTCCGGACGTTCGCCACGTTGTCGTTTAGCGAAATAGTCCTTACTGATAGAGACTATAGTCGGCGTCATCCAGATAATTGCGATGATATTAATGACTGACATAAGCCCTAATGCCATATCCGCCATTGCCCAAACCGTGGGTAGCGCCGCCATCGAGCCCCATAAAATCATTCCCAGATAGCCTGCAGTATATGCCAGTCTGCCTACCTTGTTGTCCAGTCGAAACATGTGCAGGTTACTTTCCCCATAGGCATAATTAGCAACGACCGAGGTAAATGCAAACAAACAGATAGCCGCAGAGATAAAATCTGTACCTGATGCCCCGATATGAATGCGGAGCGCATCCTGTGTCAGACCTATACCGCCCATACCTTCTGCTGCATTTTCGCTACCCGCAAGCAGGATAATAAATGCTGTGCAGGTACATAAGATAATCGTGTCAAAAAAGACGCCCAGCATTTGAACGTAACCCTGGGAAACCGGATGGTTCGGATTAGGTGCAGCGCCTGCTGCTGCATGGGGAACGCTACCTGAACCCGCTTCGTTTGAGTATAGGCCACGCTGAATACCATTTTTAATGGCAGCGCCTAAAACGCCAGCACCGGCTTCCTCAAGGCCAAATGCGGCGGATATAATATGACCCAACATAGCCGGGACTTCGGTAATATTGATGGCCGTTACTACCAGTGCGACCAGAATATAGCCGACACCCATAAAAGGAACAGCCAGTTCAGCAAACCGGGCAATGCCGCGCAAGCCGCCAACAACGATTAATGCAGCCAGTCCGATAATTGCCACGCCTGAATACAGGGTAGGGATAGCATACGCATTCTCCAGTGCATCGGTGATAGTATTTGCCTGAACAGCACTGAATACGAAGCCGTACCCTAAGAAAAGGCACAATGAAAACGCCACAGCAAGCCAGGTTTTACCCAGTCCCTGCTTGATATAATAGGCCGGCCCGCCACGAAACTCCCCATTATCGTCGCGCACTTTGTACAGCTGGCCGAGTACGCTTTCAGCAAAGCCGGTTGCCATGCCGATAAGCGCTATCATCCACATCCAGAAAATGGCGCCGGCGCCGCCCAATGATATGGCGACGGCGACACCGGCAAGATTGCCGGTTCCGACCCTGGCAGAAAGGCTTGTACACAAGGCCTGAAAAGAGCTTATTCCCTCTTTTGTTGAACGCGTACTGCCTTTCATAACAGAGAACATGTAGAAAAAGTGCTTAAACTGAACGCCACCCAGTTTTACGGTGAACCAGATACCGCAAAATACCAGCATGTAGATGAGAAGCGGGCCTGTGGCAATATCCACTGGGCCAAGAACGGGTAAATCAGCATTTACGGCTAGTCCTTCGCCCCACAGTACGTTGTTCACGGCGGCAACAATCGTGTCTATCACAGCATATCCTTGAGGAAATAATTTTATTATTTTCCAGCATATTACCACGCATAGACAGATGCGAAAGTAGCGCCGTCACTATTCTGTAACGGATAATCGTATAACTAATAAAAAAAGTGTCTGGAAGGGATACAAAAAAAGAGAATGGCTGGGGTAGCAGGACTCGAACCTACGGATGGCGGGATCAAAACCCGCTGCCTTACCAACTTGGCTATACCCCAGTTGTGATACCTAAAGCGAGTATAAACGAAACGCTAAGAAGCACCGAAAGTAGTTGTCAGCGTGAGACCAACATAACAGCGAGTGAAACTTCTGTAGTAAGAAGATGGTGGCTACGGCGAGATTCGAACTTGCGACCCCATCATTATGAGTGATGTGCTCTAACCAACTGAGCTACGTAGCCGGACACTTGCTGATAAAAAAAACCGGTCGGTGACCGGTTTCAGTATATGGCTGGGGTAGCAGGACTCGAACCTACGGATGGCGGGATCAAAACCCGCTGCCTTACCAACTTGGCTATACCCCAGTTGATAACCACGCAACGAAACGCGTAATTATATAGAAAATGGCTGGGGTAGCAGGACTCGAACCTACGGATGGCGGGATCAAAACCCGCTGCCTTACCAACTTGGCTATACCCCAACTGTGGTGCGGAAGGAGAGACTTGAACTCTCACGCCGTGAAGCACTGGAACCTAAATCCAGCGTGTCTACCAATTCCACCACTCCCGCGCAGTCAGACATCACTGAGAGATAAACAAGAAAATTGGTGGCTACGGCGAGATTCGAACTTGCGACCCCATCATTATGAGTGATGTGCTCTAACCAACTGAGCTACGTAGCCTCACTTTTTTCTCTTCCCTCTCAGGAAGTGGCGCGTATTATGCGAATATGCAGGGGGGCAGTCAACCCCTTTTTTACTATCTTTTGCCAAGTGACCAGAATATATACTAGAAAGCCTGAAAACAGCAATTTCAGGGCGAAATTATCAGCGTGCTGACGCTTTCTAATTCCTAAGTGATTGCTTAGTAACTGATTAATTCGCGCGTTATTTAACCTCTACGTCTGTTTGATAATAGCAAATGTCCAGGGGCCGGGGTGCTAAGGCATCATCTACAAAGAAAGAGTTATCCAGTGAGCGCGCCTGGCTGACCTTTTTTTCATATTCACTGTGACCCGGCAGTTGAATGCGTACCTGTTTGCGACGTGAAGCCGGCACATCATCCCCCATTTTTGCATCTATCAGTTCACTGTCTTCGGAAAAGTCTTTCAGTACCCCGTTATTGCTGCGCTCCCCACGGGGTAATTGTTGCAACACATCCATACCATAAACGACCCGTCCAAACACCGACATATTGCGATCCAGATGGCGAGGGGCTTGTCCCAGTACGATGTAAAACTCGGTACTGCCGGTATCAGGCTTATTATCCCGGGCCATGGCTACCATCCCCGGGCAATGAGTGAGCCAGTACCGCTGCCTGTCCGGCGTTGTGGCCGCCGGAAAGCCATTAATAAATCCACTGACTGGCGCAAACGGGGCAGGGCGCTCCACCTCATAAAAGCCTTCTACCGAGCTGGCAGTAAATTCACCGGGCAATGGCGCAGTACTATCATTCTGTTTGTGCGTGCCATTGGTGCCTGCCTGCGCCACAAAACCTTCTATTACCCGGTAAAAGTACCGGTTATTGTAAAAGCGCTGCTTAACCAGTGTTCTAAACCTGTCTGCGTGAGCAGGAGCAACACTATCGGTCAGGGCGATGATGACGCTCCCCTGATTAGTTTGCAGGTAGACTAAATCAGATTGAGGTACCTCATAATAAAAGTCGTTGTCATTGGCAGATGATGCAAAGGGCAGCGCAACAAGCACAGCCAGCAAGAAGCCTGGCAGGGTGAGTTTTCTCATAAAAGCTTATAATTTGTCAGCAAAATATTTTGCAGTTTATCACAAGCCTTTTTGACCATCAGCCAGCTCTTAACGCATTTTGAACCTGACTGCTTCGGGGCAGCGTCGCTTTGTTCAAGTTGCATTCATTTTCAGATTGCTAAAGTGGCTTTGCAAGAAATCACCGGAGACAGAAAATGAAACCACTTACGTCGATACTGTTAATAATGTCTGCTCTTATCGCGTTACCCGTTATGGCTGATCCTCCCGGTCATGCAAAAGCCGATGGCCACCATAAGCAAAATCATAAGTTAGAAAAGCGTCACAAAACCTCACACCACCATTCTAATTACGACCGACGCTATGATGACCGACGTTATTATGGCAAGAAGCATCACTCACGTTATCGGGAACGCGACCGGGTGGTGGTAATAGAGCGTCGCCACGAGCCCTATCACTATATTCGCGGAACCGGCAGATACCTAAGTGACCGACATTTTCGGCGTGGCCGCATTATTGATCGCAATGACGGCATTATTACGCTTTATGTGGATGGAAGGTTATTGCACGTTCTGGCAGACACTCACCATATCATCGAGCTGATACGGGCGCGTTAGTGTAGCTATACCGCGAACGGTAAGGCGCCACAATGGATTTGGTTGCCTGCTCGCGCGGACCTTTCAATCAGTGCATAAGTTCAGTGTTCTGCATATTCAATTCGCTTTACAGTAATCGGGTAGCGTGAAGCTGCAAAACGGTTAACTTAATACTAAGGAGAGTAATATGCAGACGCTGACAGCTTCTGAATTGCATGATGTAAATGGTGGCATTATACCGGTGTTAATCGGTATTGATGTTGGGCTTAACCTGGTTATGCTGGCTGTGGGATACGGCTCTGGCGCTTTTGAGTAAGGAGACAGACATGAAGGAGCTAACATTAGCCGATTGTGAAGCGATTGGCGGGGGCATCTTTTTTGTTCCGGCCCTAATCGCTTTTGGAAAGGGCGTGGGTTATGGCATTGCGGCCGGCAGTGCACTGTATGGTGTCGCATTTGCTGCTAAAAGCGTTAGCTAACGCTTTTCGGTACACTATTAACAGGAGTCACTGATGCGACTTTTATTTTGTCTGATATGTCTGAGCTACGCTTTTTCATTGCCATTATTACTGGATCAAAAACAGACCGTCGTAATTGCTGGCGGAGCCATTATTGCCGCCGGCGGGTTGTATATGCTGATTCACAGTGATGGCAGTAGACGAGAGAGACAGGGGCAATCGCAATAGCGACTATCTGATACAAAAAAGCCGCTGATAACATGCAGCGGCTTTTTCCCAATCAATTCAGGCTTAAACGTTGAAGCGGAAGTGAATAACATCACCGTCTTTGACGATATAATCTTTGCCTTCCAAACGCCACTTACCGGCATCTTTCGCACCCTGCTCACCATTATGCTCCACAAAGTGGTCATAGGAGACAATCTCGGCGCGGATGAAACCTTTTTCGAAGTCAGTATGAATTTTACCAGCGGCCTGAGGCGCGGTAGAGCCTTCAGGATATGTCCAGGCTCTGACTTCTTTTACACCTGCGGTAAAGTAGGTTTGCAGGGTAAGTAAGTTATAACCAGCACGAATAACGCGGTTCAGACCAGGCTCCTCGAGCCCCATATCCTGCATAAACTCATCACGCTCATCATCGTCCAGTTCTGCAATTTCAGATTCAATTGCAGCACATACAGCGACGACTACGGCGTTTTCACCCTTTGCTATTTCACGGACCTGATCCAGATAAGGGTTATTCTCAAAACCATCGTCGTTAACATTGGCGATATACATTGTTGGCTTGAGTGTCAGCATATTCATATAACTGATTGCCGCCAGCTCTTCTTTTTCAAGTTCTAATGCGCGCAGCAGCTTGCCTTCATCAAGGTGAGGCTTAATTTTTTCGAGTACTTTCAGCTCATACTTGGCTTCAGAATCGCCACCTTTCGCGCGTTTAGCAACGCGATGTAATGCTTTTTCAGTGGTTTCTAAATCTGCCAGTGCAAGCTCGGTATTAATAACGTCAATATCATCCTGAGGACTGACTTTACCAGCCACGTGGACAATATTCTCATCGTCAAAGCAGCGAACAACATGGCCGATTGCATCGGTTTCACGAATGTTAGCTAAGAACTTGTTACCTAAACCTTCACCTTTTGATGCACCTTCGACCAAGCCGGCGATATCAACAAATTCCATGGTGGTAGGAATCACCCGTTGTGGATTTACGATGGCGGCCAGTTTGTCCAGACGAAGATCCGGAACAGGGACAACCCCAGTATTGGGCTCAATGGTACAGAACGGAAAATTTGCTGCTTCGATGCCCGCTTTGGTAAGCGCGTTAAATAGCGTCGATTTACCTACGTTTGGCAGGCCGACGATACCACATTTGAAACCCATGCTAGCCTCTTGTATCGATTAGTTTATTTGGAGAGTTCGGCTTTAAAGGAGTGAAGCCGGTTTTGCGCTGCTTTTAAGTCTTCGCTGAGCAGAATATCGGTGCATCGTACAGCTTCATCAATGGCTGATTCCATTGCTGTACGCTCATCTGCCGCGGGCTTACCCAATACATGACCAGTGACCCGGGACTTATGTCCTGGATGACCTATCCCGATGCGTAAGCGTAAAAAATTCTTGTTGTTTGCCATCCGGGCGACGATATCTCGTACCCCATTCTGGCTTGAACTACCGCCTTGTTTAAATTTCGCGATACCCGGTGGTAAATCCAGTTCATCAAATGCGACCAGCATTTGTTCTGGTTCAATACGATAAAAATTTGCCAGTGCACTTACAGCCTGACCACTTTTATTCATAAATGTACTGGGGTAGAGCAAACGGACATCCTGACCAGCCACTGTGATTCGTGCTGTTTTACCAAAAAATTTGGACTCTGGTGTCAACGATGTATTGTAGCGTGCGGCCAGTTCTTCTAAAAACCAGGCGCCTGCGTTATGGCGGGTTTGTTCGTATTCGGGGCCTGGATTACCCAGGCCCACAATAAGACGAATATCAGTCAAGAGGGATTATTCCTCGTTACCTTCTTCGCTTTCACCTTCACGTTCAGCTTCTTCAGCGTCAATTACAGGTGTTTTAGGAGCAGCTTTAATTGTTATAACTGTCAGGTCGTGATCTTCATCGCCTTTAGCCAGCTCTACAGAGCTTACGCCTTTAGGAAGTTTAACGTCAGACAGGTGAACAGTACCGTCCATTTCCAGATCAGCGATATCTACTTCGATATACTCAGGCAGATCTTTTGGCAGACAGGTGATTTCGATTTCGTTCAGGTGATGCTCAGCGATGCCACCAGCTTTGATAGCGTCGTTTTTGTCTGCATTGATGAAGTGCAGAGGAACATTAGTGTGAACGTCTTCGCCTGCAACTACGCGCTGGAAATCAATGTGCGTAATTTTAGGTTTGAACGGGTGACGCTGCATGTCTTTAACCAGAGCTTCAACTTTTTTACCGTCGATGTTCAGAGTCAGAACATGAGAGTAAAACGCTTCGTAATCAGCAGAGTTGTTTACTTTGTTGTGATCAAGCGTTAAAGATACTGGCTCTTCGTTACCACCGTAAAGAATCGCAGGTACCAGATCAGCACGACGCAGGCGGCGGCTCGCACCTTTCCCTTTATCAGTACGGACGCTGGCATCCAAAGAAAAAATAGTGTCAGACATTGAATGTCTCCAAAATTAAATAGTTGATCGTAAATGCGCTTCCGCGACCAAAAGCACATCGCGTACTGCAAGCTTTAAAAGCAAAACTGCAGTGACCCTAAAATTTAAGGGCGGCGAATTCTACCACCGAACTTAAGGTGTGACAAACACTGGCACCGATTAAAGCTCATTATTCTTTGGTTTTATTCCGCTTTCATCCAGAACGTTAACATTTTCGACGTCAAAAACATCGCCGTACTGGGTGAAGGTCATTATATCGTTTCTGACACGGCCGCTTACCTGAAGCTTTATTCCGTTCTTTTTGAATTCCGGCGCCAGATTTCGAAGGGTATATTTTTTCCCATCATCCGAGTCAAAACCGTAGAAGCCACCTTCTAAATTCTTGTAAATAAGCGTACCGGAGATCTCTTGTGACTTAGACTGCATAGTTTGCTCTTTCTCAATGGGCTCTGCATTTGACTGCTGTTGACTGCATGCATTAAGTGACAGCAGCATAAGTGGCAACATCCACACTGCGTATTTCATAACGATATCCCTGTGATTGACGAATTTACATGATGCACAACGCTGCCTGAATAGACAATGAATGCGCTGTCTTGTTCATTATGCATCTAGCCATATAGCAGGTTCTACAAAAAGGGGCGCATTAAAAAAGGCGAAGTTAAGAAACTTCGCCTTTTTCGCCTGTTCGGACAACGTTAATATTCAAACATTGCCGAAATAGACTCTTCGTTACTAATGCGACGAATCGTCTCGGCGAGCATCTCTGATAAGGTCAGCTGCTTAACCTTTCCAATTTTCTTCATCTGCGGATTCAGCGGAATACTGTCAGTTACAATGATTTCATCAATAACTGACTCGCGCAGATTCTGTGGTGCATTGCCTGAGAAAATAGCATGGGTAGCATACGCAAAAACACGTCGCGCCCCGTGGCTTTTAAGCGCTTCAGCGGCTTTGGCCAGAGTACCGCCAGTATCAATCATGTCATCCACAATTATACAATCACGGTCTTTCACATCACCGATAATATTCATTACCTGAGCAACGTTAGCTTTTGGCCGGCGTTTATCAATAATCGCCAGGTCGGTATCGTTCATCAGTTTTGCAGTTGCACGCGCCCGAACAACTCCACCAATGTCTGGTGACACAACAACCGGGTCAGCAAGCTCACGTCGCATCATATCGGCAAGCAGAATAGGCGTACCAAACGCGTTATCTACAGGAACGTCAAAGAATCCCTGAATCTGCTCAGCGTGTAAATCTATGGTCAGAACACGATCCACACCAACATTTGACAGGAAATCTGCGACCACTTTTGCCGTAATAGGCACCCGTGCAGAACGTACGCGACGATCCTGGCGGGCGTAACCGAAATAGGGCATAACTGCTGTGATACGACCTGCCGAAGCGCGGCGCAGTGCATCAATCATCACAATCAGTTCCATCAGGTTATCGTTAGTGGGGGCGCACGTAGACTGGATAATAAAAACGTCCGAGCCACGGACGTTTTCATGAATTTCTACGCTGATTTCACCGTCACTGAAGCGGCCAACGCTGGCGTTTCCAAGCTTGGTATAGAGACGATCGGCAACTTTCTGGGCAAGTTCTGGTACGGCGTTACCTGCAAAGAGCTTCATATCTGGCACAAGTGTTTCCTCAGTGCATTCAAAATAGAGGTGGCTGGGGTAGCAGGACTCGAACCTACGGATGGCGGGATCAAAACCCGCTGCCTTACCAACTTGGCTATACCCCAATTGTAATTACATGTTGTCCGGAGCGGTATTCACTTCTTGTCGTTTTAATTGCAAAGGCGACTCAGCAACACCTTTAGCCACAAAGCCAGTCCAGTCAGCGGGCAATTTTGCCAGTACATCCCGGGCTTCCTGCTGGTCACTAAAAGTGGCGAATACGCACGCCCCTGTGCCCGTCATCCGCGACGGGGCGTAGTGTACCAACCACTGTAATAATTTTGCAACTTCGGGATGGCGTTTACACACAATTTCCTGACAATCATTACGCGTAGACTCATAACGATAGTCTGACCACTGAATACGTGGCGTCTGGCGTGGCAAATCGGGCTCGCCGAATATTGCCGGGGTACTTACGTGGACACCCGGGTTTACAATCAGATACCAGGTTGCAGGCACGCTAACGGGTGAAAACTTTTCCCCTATGCCTTCAGCAAACACTGTTTTACCGTGAATAAACACGGGCACATCAGCACCTAGTTGCAGTCCGATATGCGCAAGTTCATCTTCACTTAACTGACAATTCCACAAATGATTCAGTGCTACCAGCGTTGTTGCCGCATTGGAAGAGCCACCGCCTATACCGCCGCCCATGGGCAATTGCTTATCAATATAGATTGTGGCTCCCTGCTCTGAGCCCGTATGTCTGGCCAGCAGGCGGGCCGCTTTGACTACCAGGTTGTCTTCATCAGGCACGCCTGGCAGCGACTCAGACATGGCGATAATACCGTTATCGTTAATGTCGAAGGCCAGACGATCGCCGGTATCAAGCATTTGAAACAATGTTTGCAGCTCGTGATAGCCCGTAGCATTGCGACCGGTTATATGTAAAAAAAGGTTGAGTTTAGCCGGGCTGGGCCACCATGACTGCGGCATGACTACAGTGTCCATCTATCGATTCTGATTTTTATAAATGTATTGGATTGTTGCGTATTCGTCAGCGTAAGCGCATGAGGCAGCCAGACATTGTTTACCTGCCCGTAATTTGAATAACTGACAGTCCACTCACCACATCCGCTGCAGGGGCCGGGAGCAAGTGACTGCAGCAATTGCTTTTCGTTTAATTGATATTGGTCAGTCGGGCCGGGCAGTCCTTTCATCCAGTCAAGCAAACGTTGAACCGGAAGCTGCCAGCCCGTGACCTGCGCGATAACCTGTTGCGGGTCGTCGCCTTCAAAGACTTTATCATCAGCTTTTAGTACCGCAGCGCCAGCGTTGTAACGCAAATCTACCAGAGTGATGCCCAGTAAGTTCGTGAGTCTGAATTCAAAATTGGGGTCGTCGTAGTGCCAGTTTAATGTGGCACTTACCGCTTCATTATTTTGCCTGATCGCCATTTTGCCGGACGCTTTCCATTGCCTTACATCTTTCAAGGCAGCAAGTTGCGCGGGTAAATTAACAGATTCTTCCGGTCCGTCAGGTAAGGTAGTGCAACCTCCGATAATAAAAAGGCAGAGCAGAAAAGAAAAAAAGCGTAAGGACATAAGAAAAAATCGATTGGGCTGATTAACCTTTATATAGGAACACAATTACAGCAACACTTTCAATAATTTTGCCTTTTTCGTACAATGCCGCTCCGAAGTCGCCAGATGAATATAAATGACCTTACTTGCCCTCGGAATCAATCACAAAACCGCACCGGTTGCTTTGCGTGAGAAAGTTGCCTTTACACCAGACTCTCTGGTTTCGGCACTGTCATCACTGAAAAAGCAGGAAGGGGTGAGCGAGTCGGTGATTGTTTCGACCTGCAACCGTACAGAAGTCTATGTCAATGGTGCGTTCGACAGCTGTGAATCAATACTTAAGTGGCTGGCACAATTCCACCATGTAGATGAACAACTCATCGGTGAGCACAGCTACCAGTTTTCTCAGGATGAAGCTATTCGTCATATTATGCGGGTGGCAGCAGGCCTGGACTCACTTATACTGGGTGAACCGCAGATACTGGGGCAAGTGAAACAAGCCTTCAACGATGCCCGTCACAGCGGTACCGTCAGTGCAGAGTTCGAGCGCCTTTTTCAGCATACCTTCTCAGTGGCCAAAAAAGTGCGCACCGATACCGATATTGGGGCTAATGCGGTTTCCGTTGCCTTTGCTGCAGTGCAACTGGCGAAACATATTTTTTCAGCATTGCCTAAACGGTCCGTTTTACTGGTAGGGGCGGGCGAGACCATTGAGCTGGTAGCGCAGCACCTCAAAGAGCAGGGCGTGAAGCAGTTACATGTGGCGAACAGAACTGTGGCACGAGCACAAACTCTGGCAGAAAAGCTGGACGCTAACGTCCTGACACTGGCGCAGGTCCCCGAACAGTTGCATAATTTTGATATTGTCATCAGTTCTACTGCCAGTCAGCTTCCGCTTATTGGTAAAGGCATGGTAGAGGGTGCGTTGAAGCAGCGGCGAAACATGCCTATGTTTCTGGTTGATTTAGCAGTGCCCAGAGATATCGAATCCCAGGTCAACGAACTCGGCGATGCTTACCTGTATACGGTTGATGATCTTCAGCACATTGTTGAACAAAATCTGGCCTCACGTGAAGAGGCTGCTCAGGAAGCGGAACAAATCATTACCGGACAGGTTGAAACTTACCTGTCATGGCAACAAAGTCAGCAGTCTATTGATTTAGTGAAACAGTTCAGAGAGCGCGGTACCAGTCAGCGCGATGAGCTGGTTGCCAAGGCCTTGCTTCAACTGGAGGAAGGCAAAGCATCGCAGGATGTTGTCAAAGAGCTGGCGTATAAGTTAACAAATTCACTGATGCACGGACCGACCCGCATATTGCGCGAGGCGGCCGCCACCAGTGACTCATCGTTGAAACAGTGGCTGAGCGATTCACTGGAACTGGATAGTCAGTCAAATCAGCGACAGGAATAAGGTAAATAAAAATTATGAAAGAGTCGGTTGTCAGTAAGCTTGAAAATCTGGTCGAGCGCTTTGATGAAGTGCAGGCCTTGCTGGGCGATCCCGACATCATCGGTAATCAGGATAAGTTTCGCGCGCTCTCCAAGGAATATAGCCAGTTGGAAGACGTGGTGAAAGGTTTCAATGCTTACCGCCAGGCAGAAGAGAATCTGGCTTCAGCGAATGAAATGCTTGAAGAAGATGATGCTGAAATGCGTGAAATGGCGCAGGAAGAAATTAAAACAGCAAAAGCAGAGCTGGCCACCCTGGAAGACGAATTGCAGATATTGCTGTTACCTAAAGACCCTAACGACGATCACAGCTGCTTTCTTGAAATTCGGGCCGGGGCCGGGGGCGATGAAGCGGCTATTTTTGCCGGCGACTTGTTTCGCATGTATAGCCGTTTTGCCGAAAGCCAGAGCTGGCGTGTCGAGCTGGTCAGTGCCAGTGAAGGCGAGCACGGTGGTTTTAAAGAGGTTATTGCTAATGTTGCCGGCGACGGTGCATACGGTATCCTTAAGTTTGAATCAGGCGGTCATCGTGTGCAGCGTGTCCCTGAGACAGAAAGTCAGGGGCGTATTCATACCTCTGCCTGTACCGTCGCGGTGCTACCTGAGGTGCCTGAATCAGAGGCTATTGATATCAACCCGGCTGATCTGAAGGTGGATACGTTTCGTGCTTCCGGTGCGGGTGGTCAGCACGTAAACAAAACGGATTCTGCGATTCGAATTACCCATATACCCAGCGGTCTGGTGGTGGAGTGTCAGGATGAACGTTCTCAGCATAAAAACCGGGCCAAGGCTATGTCAGTGTTGCAGGCACGTCTGAATCAGATTGAAGAAGAAAAGCGGGCTGCCGAGGAAGCATCGACTCGTCGTAACCTGGTGGGCAGTGGTGATCGCTCAGAGCGCATTCGTACTTACAATTTCCCACAGGGGCGTGTTACAGACCACCGAATCAACCTTACGCTGTACAGACTGGATGAGGTGGTTCAGGGGGACCTGAATGCACTGCTTGAGCCTATCCGCCAGGAACATCACGCCGATCTTCTGGCATCACTTGCTGACGAGTAATGCAAATTGCTGAGGCCCTGAAATGGGCCAGTACAGAGTTATCTTACAGCGACAGTGCAGCTATAGATGCGCGCATTTTGCTGTGCACGACACTGGAAAAACCCCAGTCATACCTGTTCACATGGCCTGAACGAGTATTGAGCGACGATGAGACAGTGCGTTTTCAGGCACTGATAAAACAGCGCGCTGAAGGGCAACCTGTTGCCTATTTGATTGGCGCCAGAGAATTCTGGTCGCTTTCTCTTAAAGTCAGTCCTACTACGTTGATTCCACGCCCTGAGACCGAGCTGCTGGTTGAGCAGGCGCTCGCTCGTTTGCCTGATGGTGAGGCCAGCGTTTGCGACCTGGGTACAGGGACCGGCGCGATTGCACTTGCCATTGCCTGTGAGCGTCCCAACGTTAATGTCATCGGTGTAGACAGAATTGCTGATGCCGTCTCGCTCGCCCGGGAGAATGCCGGACGAAACCACATATCCAATGCCGTCTTTTTACAAAGTAACTGGTTTGAATCACTGGCGGGGCAAACATTTTCGATGATTGTCTCTAACCCGCCTTATGTTGAGCAGGATAGCCACTACCTTAATGAGGGCGATGTGCGGTTCGAGCCATCTTCTGCACTTACCGCCGGTACCGATGGACTGGACGATATTCGGTATATTATCAGCAAGGCTCCACACTACCTCACTGAAAATGGCTGGCTTTTACTGGAGCATGGTTTCAATCAGGCTAAGCCTGTTCAGGCGCTTTTAAATCAGCAAGGCTTCACGCAGGTAACGACAATTAACGATCTCGCGGGTCAGCCCCGGGTGACGCTGGGCCAGCGCGGCGAACGCTAAGAGTAGCCCGATACAATAAATTGCGCTTGTCGCGAATGCCTGTAATAGTAATCGATAATTCTTTAATCATGTCAGCAAAAATAAGGAAAAATTATGTACATGATGGCCAAACACCTTCACTTAACCGCAGTCGCATTGAGTGTGCTGCTGTTCATTCTGCGATTTATTCTGTTACAGGCCAGCCCCCGGGTTCTGGAGCAAAAGTGGGCCAAAGTTCTGCCGCACGTAATCGATACCGTTTTGCTGGCCAGTGCGTTGTGGCTGTGCAGCATTTTATCTCAATGGCCATTTATCAATGACTGGCTCACCTTCAAGGTCGTTGGATTGGTTATTTATATTCTGATGGGCATGTTTGCCCTTAAATGGGGGCGCTCTGCACCATTACGCTGGATTGGTTTTGTCGGTGCGCTCACCTGGATTGTTCTTATTGCGAGAGTGGCCTTCACCAAGCAAGCTATTATTTTTTAAAAGGGTTCGATATGACGGTTTCTAAAAAAGTTATTCAGGTTGGCGACACGCAGGTAGGAAATCATCTGCCATTTGTCCTGT
Source organism: Salinimonas iocasae (assembly GCF_006228385.1). GTDB lineage: Bacteria > Pseudomonadota > Gammaproteobacteria > Enterobacterales > Alteromonadaceae > Alteromonas > Alteromonas iocasae. Next base: position 2,418,635 of record NZ_CP039852.1, on the reverse strand, counting down.
TCGGTGGCATGAATGTACTTGAGTCCCGGGATATGGCGATGCGTATCGCAGAGCACTACAAAGAAGTGACAAGTCGATTGAATATCCCTTACGTATTTAAAGCGTCTTTTGATAAGGCTAACCGTTCCTCTGTCACCTCTTTTCGCGGGCCGGGCATGGATGAAGGGCTGAAAATATTTGAGGAAATTAAGTCAACATTTGACGTTCCACTGATTACAGATGTTCATGAACCGCACCAGGCACAACCTGTCTCCGAAGTCGTGGATGTTATTCAGTTACCGGCTTTTCTGGCGCGGCAAACGGATCTGGTGGTCGCAATGGCCAAAACCGGGGCGGTTATAAACGTAAAGAAACCACAATTCCTGGCGCCTCATGAAATGCGCCATATTATTAAGAAGCTGGCAGAAGCCGATAACGAAAATGTGATTTTGTGTGAGCGTGGTAGCTGTTTTGGCTATAACAATCTGGTCGTTGATATGCTTGGGATGGAAGCGATGAAAGAGTTCGCTCCGGTCATCTTTGATGCAACCCACGCACTTCAGATGCCAGGTGGCCGTGAGTCATCAGCTGACGGAAGGCGTGCGCAGGCAGCGCAATTGGCTCGTAGTGGTATGGCATTGGGTCTGGCAGGCTTGTTTATCGAAGCGCACCCTAACCCTGATGAGGCAAAATGTGATGGTCCGTGTGCATTACCTTTATCTAAGCTGGAACCCTATCTGGCGCAAATGAAAGCGCTTGATGAGCTTATAAAAGGATTTGATGCTCTGGATACCTCAGCCAGTTAACAGGCAGGTCAGACTGCAATACAGGCAAGCTAGCTTGCCTGTATCGTATCAGGTGTAATGTTGCGGCTTATTCGCCGGTATTCGCCTTCGAGGCTGCTGTTTTTCGGTTCGGTTGATAAGCAAATAATGCAGATGACAAGTATTTGGCTTTACCCTGTTCCAGTGTTGTTTTCACTTGTTCTGCAACAATTGTTTTCATATCAAGCTGTGGATTCAGGCTGTCTTTATCGAGCTCGATGACAAACGCGTTTTTTTTTGATTCAGAGTCTGTTTGTGTTGTTTCTGCCTGTGCGGTAGCTGCACTGACGAACGCCATAACAGAAACAGTAGATAAAAGTAGTTTTTTCATTTCACACCTAATAGAATTTATAGAAAAATTGTGCTGCTATTGTTAACAGCTTTAACAAATCAGGCGTGTAACTTATTGTTAACAAAGCTTCCTTCCTGATTGCGTGTAAATAATAGACACTGATTGCTTATTTTTAAAACGAGTAAAAGTATGGGTTATTCATTAGAAAATCTAATGCTTTTGTCATCTGTTTGTCATATGTCCAGAGGCTGTATATGCAACGTCGATTACCGCCATTAAATGCCCTGAAAGCCTTTGAAGCTGCGGCCCGCCATTTGAGCTTTACTAAAGCTGCTGATGAGTTGTTTGTCACTCAGGCTGCAGTAAGTCATCAGATAAAAGCGCTCGAAGAATACTTATCCATGAAGCTGTTCATTCGACGTAATCGTACGCTGCTGCTTACTGAGGAAGGGCAAGCCTACTTTCTGGAGCTTAAAGACATATTCAAAAGCCTTCAGGAAGCGACCGAGCGTCTGTTGGCAAAAGGCAGCAAGGGGGCCATCACCGTTGCAATGCCGCCTAGTTTCGCATCGCAGTGGCTGGTACCGCGAATCAGCCGGTTTAGTGTGGAACATCCCGATATTGACGTTCGCATCAAGGCTGTCGACTTTGACGAGGGGTTTCTGGACGATGATGTCGATGTGGCTATTTACTATGGCAAGGGGCGCTGGTCGGGCGTTCAGGCAGACAAGCTGCATAAGGAGTTTCTTACGCCGCTGTGTGCGCCCAGTTTGTTTAGCGGGCCAAAGCCGCTTTCCAGTCTGGCCGATTTAAAACATCATGTACTGTTGCATGACCTGAGTCGCGAAGCGTGGAAAACATGGCTTCGTCAGGTCGGGGTAGCTGGCGTAAATGTCAACCAGGGGCCGGTATTCAGTCACTCGATGCTGGTCCTTCAGGCAGCAGCCCTGGGGCAGGGCATTGCACTGGCAAATACGATCCTGGCTCGCCCGGAAATCGACGCAGGACGTTTAATTATGCCCTTTTCAGAACGTGTGGAATCACGCGACGCCTTCTATGTAGTGTGTGATGAATCCCAGGCCGATTTAGGTAAAATCGCTGCCTTCAGAGAATGGATCCTGGCGCAGGTCGAAGAGGAACAGGAAAATGTTTGATTATCAGATCACCGAAAGTGACAGTGCCAGATGTCGGCTTATTTTAGCGCATGGTGCAGGTGCGGGTTATCAAACGCCATTCATGGAAGATATATCCTCGCATCTGGCACAACAGAGTGTAGAAGTCTGGCGGTTTAACTTTCCCTACATGCAGACGATGCAGGAAACTGGAAAACGACGCCCCCCGGACAAGATGCCAAAGCTTGAAGCGCATTTTAAAGCGCTGGTGGAAGAAAGCATCAGTAAGTCTGCAGCCTTACCGACGTTTATCGGTGGCAAGTCGATGGGTGGACGGGTAGCAACGCATATTCTCGAGGAAAGCGATGCATTGGGGGCGGTGGTTTTCGGCTATCCGTTTCACCCACCGGGAAAGCCAGATAAACTACGAACCGTCCATCTTACAGATATTAAAAAACCTGTATGCATTTGTCAGGGAGAGCGTGACACCTTTGGCACGCAGAAAGAAATCAGAAACTATCCATTGGCCTCATCGGTGACAACATCGTTTCTTAGCGACGGTGACCATAGTCTCAAGCCCCGAAAGAAAAGTGGATTCACGCTACAAAGCAATCTTTATGAAGCTGCGCGTACGGCTGCAATGTTTATGCTTGCGCACAGTAAAGGCAAACAACTATGAAAATAATTATCAGTATCGCCGCACTAAGTGCTTTGACGGCAGTAATACTTGGCGCATTGGCCGCCCACGGCCTCAAAGGCACGCTTAGCCCAGCGTCGCTCGCGTCGTTTAAAACTGCAGTCAGCTATCAGATGTATCACAGTCTGGCGCTGCTACTGGTAGCTGCACTGCCTCAGTTAAAGCGTAATCTGGCAACACTGGCGGCCTGGAGTTTTATTCTGGGAATAGTGTTGTTTAGTGGCAGTATTTATTTGCTGACCCTGGCACAGCTAAGCTGGCTGGGACCGGTTACGCCAATAGGGGGTGTTACGCTCATGATTGGTTGGGGGCTGGTGCTGACAGCTGCTGTTAAAGGAGATACAGATGGCTAGTGTATTGGCGTATTGTCGCGCCGGTTATGAAGCTGATTTAGGTAAAGAGCTTACTGAGAAGGCTACCATGCTTAATTGTTTTGGCTACCCGGTATTCACGTCCGGACAGGGCTACGTAGAGTATATCTGTCATCAGGCTGATGATGCTGATTTGCTGGGACAGAAGCTTGCAGTCGCACAAATAATCTTTGCCAGACAGCTTTTTGTCGTAACAGATACTCTGGAATCGCTGGATAAAAGTGATCGGTTGGGACCAGTACTTAGTGCCGTGCAGGAACACGATAATCCCGATATGAAAAACGGCATGTTGTTCGTCGATCACGCCGATACGGATGATGGAAAAGAACTGGCGAAGCTTTGTCGCAAATTTTCAGTGGTGCTGCGCCAGGCATTAAGAAAACAGTATTGCCTTACTTATAAAGAAAAGCCTGATTGCCGTGGGATTCATGTATTTTTCACCGGTTTTGATGAATGTAAGGTAGGTTATTCCTATCCTGAGGCGCGAAGTGCCCATGCTAATGGTATTTTCCGGCTGAAATTCCCAACGGGCGCACCCAGTCGTTCTACACTTAAGCTTGAAGAAGCTATTCTTACTATGCTGACCGACGAGGAACAGGAGCAAATATTTCGCGCCGGTGGCAGAGCGGTAGATTTAGGGGCATGTCCCGGTGGCTGGACCTTTCAGCTGGTAAAGCGAGGTATGCATGTAGAGGCCATTGACAATGGCTTGGTAGACGATGCGCTAATGGCCACCGGTCAGGTTGAGCATTTTGCGGCAGACGGCTTCAGTTATCGGCCACAGATGGGCCGTGTAGATCTGCTGGTTTGTGATATGATAGAGCAACCTGATCGGGTAGCGAAGCTAATGGGTGACTGGTTAGTTAAGCAATGGGCTGACCATGCTGTGTTTAATTTGAAGTTACCGATGAAAAAACGTTTTGAGACGGTGACCGAGGCAATTTCCTCCTTAAAGGACAGGCTTGATAAACTTGATGATAAGTTTGTTCTGCAGATGAGACACCTTTATCATGATCGCGATGAAATCACGGTGACAATTGTCCGAGAAACGTAATTTCCTGAATCTATTCTAAATGATTGAATAATAAGAATTAATTTAAATGGTGGCGTGGAACCGCTGGATAAGTTTTATACTTTTTGCGGAAAGGGCTGTCAATCTGGTATTGAAATCCTTTATAATCCCGCCGTTTTTTTACTCTGAACCAACGAAAGTGAACTAATGGCAGACTTATCTCATTACAGAAATATTGGTATTTTCGCCCACGTAGACGCGGGGAAAACAACCACAACTGAACGTATTTTGAAACTTACCGGTAAAATCCACAAAACCGGTGAAGTACACGATGGTGAGTCAACAACTGACTTCATGGAACAGGAAGCTGAGCGTGGTATTACTATCCAGTCAGCGGCAACGACCTGTTTCTGGAAAGATCACCGTCTGAACATCATTGATACTCCTGGACACGTTGACTTCACTGTAGAAGTTTACCGTTCACTGAAAGTACTTGACGGCGGTATCGGTGTATTCTGTGGTTCTGGTGGTGTTGAGCCACAATCAGAAACCAACTGGCGCTATGCAAACGAATCAGGTGTTGCACGTGTTATCTTCGTAAACAAGCTGGACCGCATGGGTGCAGATTTTTACCGTGTAGTTGGCCAAATCAAGAAAGTTCTTGGTGCTAAGCCAGTGGTTATGACACTGCCAATCGGTATCGAAGATGATTTCAACGGCATCATCGACGTACTTGAAGAAAAAGCCTATATCTGGGACGAAACTGGTCTGCCAGAAAACTTCGAAGTATGCGATGTTCCTGACGACATGAAAGACAAGGTTGCTGAGTACCGTGAAGAGCTGATTGAAACAGCGGTAGAAATGGATGACGACCTGATGATGGCGTATATGGATGGTGACATGCCGTCTGTTGAAGACATCAAGCGTTGTATCCGTAAAGGTACCCGTGACCTTGAATTCTTTCCGACTTACTGTGGTTCTGCCTTTAAAAACAAAGGTGTTCAGCTGGTACTTGACGCGGTTCTTGATTACCTGCCTAACCCGACTGAAGTTGATCCTCAGCCTCTTACTGACGAAGCGACCGGTGAACCTACTGGCGAGCACGCGATCGTTTCTAAAGACGAGCCGTTCCGTGCATTGGCGTTCAAAATCATGGACGACCGTTTCGGTGCACTGACCTTCATCCGTGTTTACTCTGGTGTACTTAACAAGGGTGATACCATCCTTAACAGTGCAACTGGTAAAACTGAGCGTATCGGCCGTATGGTTGAAATGCACGCTAATGACCGTACAGAACTGACAACTGCACACGCAGGTGACATTCTGGCTGTTGTCGGTATGAAGAATGTACAAACTGGTCACACACTGTGTGCTACCAGCAACCCTTGTACACTTGAGCCGATGATCTTCCCTGAGCCGGTAATCTCAATCGCAGTTAAGCCTAAAGATAAAGGCGCAACTGAGAAAATGGGTATCGCTATCGGTAAACTGGTTTCTGAAGATCCGTCGTTCCAGGTTGAAACTGACGAAGATTCAGGCGAAACCATCCTGAAAGGTATGGGTGAGCTTCACCTTGATATCAAAGTAGATATCCTGAAGCGTACTTACGGCGTTGAGCTGGAAGTTGGTCAGCCACAGGTTGCTTACCGTGAATCTATCACTCAGGAAATCGACGACAGCTACACGCACAAGAAGCAGTCTGGTGGTTCTGGTCAGTTCGGTAAGATTGATTACCGCATCAAGCCGGGTGAAACTAACTCTGGTTTCACATTCACCTCAACTGTTGTTGGTGGTAACGTACCAAAAGAATTCTTCCCTGCCATTGAAAAAGGCTTCAAGGGTATGATGGAAGAAGGTCCGTTGGCGGGCTACCCGGTACTGGATGTTGAAATTGAACTGTATGACGGTGGCTTCCACGCGGTTGACTCATCAGCAGTTGCGTTCGAAATTGCAGCGAAAGGTGCATATCGTCAGTCAATGCCTAAAGCAGGTCCTCAGATTCTTGAGCCAATCATGAAAGTTGACGTGTTCACGCCTGAAGATCACGTTGGTGATGTTATCGGTGACCTGAACCGTCGTCGTGGCATGATCAAAGATCAGGAAGCGGGTGTAACTGGCGTACGTATTAAAGCAGACGTACCTCTTTCAGAAATGTTTGGTTACATCGGTCACCTGCGTACGATGACATCTGGTCGTGGTCAGTTCTCTATGGAGTTCAGCCACTACTCTTCTTGTCCGCAAAATGTTGCTGACAAAGTTATCGAAGAAGCAAAAGCACGTAAAGAAGCAAAATAAGTCTTCTGATGTGATTATAAAAACCCGCCATCTGGCGGGTTTTTTTGTGCCTGAAACTGGCGTACTTTCTGACTGTTCTTCTAATAGCGGGACAGTAAACTGTATGACTTTACTAATCAGCGTTCTGACGGTATTGACGGCCTTTGCAATAGTGGTGGGGCACGTATGCTGCTTTTTAATGGTCAGTACTACTAAACAGGAAGCAGCGAACGTAGTGGTAGTTTACAGCTCCCCGTCAATATTACTGTGGCGCGGGCGTTACTGGACGCTGCGACGTGCTATGGTGACATCAATAACGGTATGGCAGGGCGGGGTGGTGCTGAACAGTGGTCCGTTTTCGTTAGTTGTTATCACGGTGCCGACCCTATTCCGCTGGTTAGTTATTTACCGCTTGCGGTATCACTTTCCTTTTGCATCTGTTAAAGGCGAAGCTCTGAAGCCGACCATTCCCGCTTTGAGCTTTTTCATCAGAATTCGATGTTGGCTGCGTAAGTTTGCATAGTGACTACGTTGTGTGGCTGCAGGTACATAACGAATTTCTTCGTATTGCGCGGTAAACCGTTCAAATAGCGCAAAAGTTTGTGAATCCAGGTGAGGCGCCACTGTGTGAAGATATTGTCTTGCGGAAAGATTAGCCCGTTCTACACCCGTCAATTTATGCAGCCGTGCTGACAGACTGTCGTAAAGACGCTGGATTTCATCGGTCTGCCTGGCAGCAGGCTTAGGGATAAAGTAAAGGGCAAGTAATCCCGTGATAAATAACATCACAGCCAGACCGAAAAGAGCCAGTTTAGTGGTGGTTTTCTCACCCAGTATTCCACTAAGCATATCTTGCTGACGCTCATCATCGAAGCCCAGTACCCAGCGGCTCCACTGATAATTAACCGTATCAATCATCGAAAACAGCCCGCCCAATAGTGCAGAGTCTCGGGCCCGCGCTCTTGAGAATAATGGCACTTCCGCCTGCTGGTCTGCCATTGCTTGCTGAAAGCCGTATTGCAAACGGGACATCGCGACCATCGAGGTGGGATCGAAGCGTTGCCATGTCTTACCGTCAGGGGCGGCTTCAACCCACGCATGTGCATCGTACTGATAGACACTAAGTGCGTTCTGAGTAATGGCTTCACCGCCCTGATACCCTGAAACAATTCTCGCCGGAATACCGGTTTCCCGAAGCACATACGCCATGGCACTGGCATAATGTGCGCAAAAACCTTCGCGCTGCTCAAATAAAAACGTATCAACAGGATGTTGGGGCATAGCCCCGGGTGTCAGCGTATAAGAGAACCCCTGGTTAGCAAAATAACGCATTACTGCGTTGGTCAGTGCGTGATTATCATTGTAACGTTGCCTTAACTGCCTGGCCCAGTCACGGGCGCGGGGGTTCTTCTGACTGGCAGGTACCTGCAAGTTTAGCTTATGGTCGATCCCAGTACCTGACAGAGGTCGTATTGCATCTTCATAATACCGTAAGTCAAATAACTGCTTGCTCATGACAGGCTGTCGCGCCGAAAGTGAATAGTCCTGATTTCGTATAACTTTACCGGCGGTTGAACGGTTCGCAGGTACGGATACATTCAGCGCATAAAGCCACTGATTTCCATCAGGCTCTACGATCATCTGATACTCATCCCAATTACCGTTTGGCTCAGACCATGTGGCTGGGTTAGCAAACTGAGCCATAATCTGCTGTTGTTGACGATACTCACTCACTGACCAGGTATTGCCATCGAAAGATTCCAGCACCATTGCTCGCCAGTAACGTTGCTCAGGAAGCGGAATATCGCCCTTGAAGGTGGCGGTAAAAACACGCTCGGTAGAGCGGGTCAGCGAGGCAATATCTCCCGGCGTCATACTTTCACTCAGACCGGTTTGCGTGCTTTTGCCGGCAGGCATGCCCCATAAGGGTGGCAACTGTGGCATCACAATAAATAACAGACACGCGATGGGTAACGCCTGCAGCCCCAGTTTCACAATTGCAGAAAGCTGTTTTTTAAAGGCTAGTTGGGGCGCAAACAAGTGCTGCAGCCCTAATAACAACAGCAACACGATAATACTTAGCAGAATGGCTGTAGATAAAGCCTGTTCAAAAATGAACGCACAGCCGATAAGAAAAAAGGCACAGGCAGTTAGCTGTAAAAAATCTTTGGATTGCCGCAATATCAACAGCTTCAGCGCACAGCCGGTCACCAGTAAATTAACCATGATTTCCAGCAAGCCTTGCTGACCGCTGAACCAGGCCAGCGCGATACATGCCAGTACCGCGAGAAGGTTAACCAGTCGCGCACTGAGTTTCTGTGTCTGTCCGGCGCGGAACAGGTAAAACCGAATCACGGTGGCACAGGTCATCATCAGCATCACCCAACCCATGAGTGGCTGATTAAGTACGGCGGTAAGTACCAGCATGGCTATACTGAGAATAAGGGTCGCACGATGGCCCTTGACCGGAAGCCCTGCGCCCTTCATACCTGAGTTCCGATAGTGCTTAACGCACGCAGACACTTATCACGATGCGCCCGACCGGTATCTGCGGTGTAGTGAAGAGGGCCTATCTGTAGCGCGAATGGCTGTTGACGCCGGGTTAGCTCAACAACCAGATATGCTGTCTGACTGATGTCCTTTTCCAGTGTCTGGCTAACAGGGTTGATGATAAGCCGGGTATTAAAATTTGCCGGCTCGCTGAACGTTTTTACCGTAGGCTCAGCGCCCCTGGCTAATGACTTCCACGCTATCCGGGCAATAGGGTCGCCTTCACGATATGCTCGTAAACTGTCAAAATCCTCTTGCCCGGCAACCAGCGTCGCACCGTTTCCATTACTTTGCTGATAACTGACGTTATGAATACTGGCAGGTTCCAAACGCGGAAATACAGTCATAGGTTGCGCAAAGTCAAGATGCGTCCAGCATTTGAAAAGGCCAAGCGGGTATTGCGAACTGAAGGTTACCCGGGGCAGGGGAAACACCCCACGACGGTAAGTGGCACGAGGCAGGTGGACTTCGTCGGCTTTTTCGTCTAAATCTACAACAATACCGTGTTTGTGGCCCCACCACCTGATGGTTAGCTGTCCGGCGGGCTGTTGATGCGAGTGTGAAGACAGCTGAATTTGAAACTGTGCTTCATCGCCTGCATATACAGTATTGACCCCGCGGGCCTGGATTTGTAAACGCGCAAAGTTCTGATAGCTGGTAAATAGCGCAACCAGAGAAACGGAAAGAAAAAAATAACAAAGCAGCAATAGCAGATTGTTCTGATAGTTTGTGCCCAGAATGAATAGCGCTGCGCATAATACAAAAAAGTACACACCAAAGCGTGTCGGCATAATAAATACCGACTGCATATTCAGGGTATGCCTACGGTGACCGGGAATGCGCGCTGCCAGCCACCGTAATAGCAGTCGGTTTCGAAGCCGTCCGAACATATTAGGCGGCCAGTGGGTCGACACTTTCCAGCAAGCGCTGGCTAAGCGATGTATCCTCGTCAGTATCCTGATAGGACGCCCGTAATCTGTGCTCTGACACGGCTGCAAAAACCGCCTGAATATCATCGGGAAGCACGTGATCACGATTATGAATGAAAGCCCACGCACGGCTGGCCTGTAGCAACGCTTTACTGGCCCGGGGCGATAAGGCATGAGGAAAACCCGGGGTGGTTCTGCTCATGGTAACCAGCCGCAGAATATAGCTAATGACTGCATCAGAAGCATGTACGTTTTTAACCCGTTGTTGCCAGTCGACAAGCTGTTCGACATGATAACTGACAGTATCGGCTTTTACTTCGCTATCGCTCAGCATCGCCTTTTCTGCTTCCCAATCTGGGTACCCAAGCGAAATTTTCATCAAAAAACGGTCAAGCTGCGACTCGGGCAATGGATAGGTCCCTGACTGAAACATCGGGTTTTGTGTGCCAATTACGAAAAACGGTGAAGGCAGTGGATAAGTGGTGCCATCTATACTCACCTGCTGCTCTTCCATTGACTCAAGCAGCGCACTTTGGGTTTTAGGACTTGCCCGGTTAATTTCATCAGCGAGTATCAGTTGATTAAAAACCGGGCCTGGGCGAAATACAAAATCCTGCGTTTGGGCGTTAAATATGGTCGCGCCCAGCATGTCTGAAGGCAGCAAGTCTGAGGTAAACTGAATACGTGAATAATCAAGATTAAAGAGGCGGGCGAGTGCGTGAGAGAGGGTTGTTTTACCCATACCCGGTAAATCTTCAATTAAAAGATGACCCTGCGCCAGCATGCAGGTTAGCGCAAGCTTAATTTGTTGAGGTTTACCCAGTATATGCTTGCCAAGCGCGTCAATTAGCGCGTCGAAATCTGATCTAATCATCCGTGCTACCACTTTTAGATAAGTCAATGTAAAGAATATCAGTGCCGCAATATTCCACAAAGCGTAGAACTAATACGTGAGTATAGCTGTAACGGAGCAAATCAATGATATCGTGTATAAAAATCGGTGGAAATTAAGCACCATAAAGTGCTGCGACGAGCAGGCGTGTTGTCTATAATGGGTCAGATTGTTAAGGAAGTAGTATATGAAAAGTATTGATATAGATGATGATTTATATGCGTATATAGCCGGGCAAACAAAGCATATCGGCGAAAGCGCTTCAGACATTCTGCGCCGCTTGCTGATGGATGGCGCTGCACAGAAGGTCAGTGCTGATGGAAAATCGGTACTGCAGGCGAAGACCGCCGAGACTACACCTGCTAAATCTCAGGAAAAGAAGCTGTCTACCTCTGCAACCAGCAAACCAGCTAGTCAGGCTGCAGGCAAACCGTCATCAACCCGCGATGCTGTCGCCAAACCAGCAGCGCCTGAAGGTAAAGACATTACATCGCGGCTGAGTAAGGACGTATTAGAGCCTTATACCAAACGGGTCGATTTGTTTTTGTTTATTCTTGCTCAATTGCATGATCTACAACCTCAAACATTTGCTCAGGTAGAGCAAATAAAGGGCAAAAACCGTATTTATTTCGCAACATCTAAAGATGCATTGCTGAAAACCGGTAGCAGTACGAACCCGAAACAGATACCTGACAGCCCTTACTGGGTCGTTACGAATAACAATACAGCAAAGAAAATAGCGATGCTGGAACAGGTTCTGCAAGTACTTGGCTATGATGCGGAAACGCGGGAATTAGTAGTGAACCGTTTCGCCTGATTAAGCATACCGCTTCACAAACACAATTTCGAAAGGATACCGTATGGCACAGCACAGTCAGGCAGGCCAGCCTGCCGCCCCCGAGCAGCTTATCAATGTTGCGGAATTAGTTGGTCAGTATTATAGCTACACCCCGGACCCGATGAATAAAGCAGAAGCTGTCAGCTTCGGTACATCCGGGCACAGGGGAAGTGCCAGTCTGGCCACATTTAATGATGTGCACATAGCGGCTATTTGTCAGGCACTGGCGGAGTATCGTCAGCACGAGAATATTACCGGACCGTTATTTATCGGAAAGGACACCCACGCATTATCTGAACCGGCAATGATGACTGCGATTGAAGTGCTTAGTGCCAATGACATCCCAGTGGTGATTCAGCGAAGCGATAATGCCAGTATGGGATATACCCCCACGCCGGTCATATCCCGCACCATTATTCGCTACAATCAGTCCCGCACAGAAGGATTTGCTGACGGTGTGGTCATTACGCCTTCTCATAACCCGCCCGCAGACGGTGGTTTCAAATACAACCCACCGCATGGTGGACCGGCTGACAGCGATGCCACGAGCGTTATTCAAAAACGGGCAAACGCCCTTATTGGTGACAAGAATGCCGGCGTAAAGCGATTGCCACTGCGTGAAGCTCTGGCCAGCGATTTGGTTAGCGAAGATGATTTTATGGAACCCTATATTGACGATTTGGCAAAGGTTGTCGATATGCAGGCTATTAGTCAGGCCGGACTGAAGTTGGGAACCGATCCTCTGGGTGGTGCCGGGGTAGGGTACTGGGAGCGTATTGCTGAAAAATATAACCTTAACATCGAAGTGGTTAATAAGAAGGTCGATCCGCAGTTCGGGTTTATGCGCAGAGACAAGGACGGTAAATTGCGTATGGACTGTTCCTCTGCGTTTGCGATGGCCGGTTTAATTGAATTAAAAGACCGGTTCGACCTTGCATGGGGCAACGACCCTGACTTTGACCGACACGGCATCGTATGCAAAAGCGCAGGCCTGATGAACCCTAATCATTATCTTGCTGTTGCAATTAACTATCTTTTTAACAATCGCCCGGATTGGTCGGCTTCGCTTAAAGTCGGTAAAACACTGGTTTCCAGTTCCATGATCGACCGCGTCGCAACGTCGCTTGAGCGTGAGTTGGCCGAAATGCCGGTTGGCTTTAAGTGGTTTGTAGAGGGAATGAGTAAGGGCACCATCGGCTTTGCCGGCGAAGAAAGCGCCGGAGGCATCTTTCTTCAGCGCGATGGCAAAACCTGGGCAACGGATAAAGACGGCTTCATCTTATGCCTGTTAGCTGCAGAGATCTTAGCTGTGACCGGTAAAGACCCGGGTGAACACTACCAGACACTCACTGAAAAGTTTGGCGAGCCGGTATACCAGCGAATAGATGTGGCTGCATCGTTGGAGCAAAAGGCTAAGCTATCTAATATGGATAAGTCGGTGGTTACCAGCCAGACGCTGGCAGGCGATCCGATAATAAATGTGCAAACACATGCGCCGGGCAATAACGCTGCAATAGGTGGTGTGAAAGTATCTACAGAAAACGGCTGGTTCGCTGCAAGACCTTCCGGCACTGAGCAAATCTACAAAATTTATGCAGAAAGCTTCAAAGGTGAAGCTCACTTACAGAAACTCATTGATGAAGCTGAGCAATTAGTCGGCAAAATTATCGAGTGAATATCAAAATGTAAATCTACTGCCTAAGTGGTGTAAATTAAGTGTTAATAAAAAGGCTTTTTTCTAAAAAAAGTCTTTTTTTTTGGTGAATTTAACAAAAATATTACAAACAGACGCTTAATTCGTTGCTATATTGCTTTCAGTTGTTGTTCAATTCTGTAATTTTATTACGCAATTAGGACGAATGTTGCCCGATGCAAACGGGGACGTTTCCAAATTTAAGAGAGAGAATGATATGAACGCGAAAGCTGGCAATGCTTCTCAGGCATCTTCCTTACCTGATGTGAAAATCAGTAAAGGCGATTTCAAAGCCGCTATCATCCGCCATTTGCACTCGACACTTGGCACAGACGAAAACAAAGCTAACAACCATGCTTGGTGGAAGGCCACTTGCGCTGCTATTCAGGAAAACGTGCTGGAAGGGTTACGCCGTACCCAGAAAACGCACTATATGAATGACACACGCGCGGTGCATTATTTCTCCGCCGAGTTTTTGATGGGTCGCTTGCTTTCAAACAACATGCAGAACTTCGGCCTTTACGATGTTGCTCACGGTGCGCTAAAGGAGCTGGGTGTAGAACTGGCTGATGTGCTTGAAGAAGAGCCAGATATGGCGCTGGGCAATGGTGGCCTTGGCCGTCTGGCGGCATGCTTTATTGATTCCCTGGCGACCATGGAATTACCTGCTATCGGCTATGGTATTCACTATGAGCACGGTCTATTCAGACAGGAAATTAAAAGTGGCGCCCAGATTGAACGCCCGGACAGCTGGCGCGATTACGGAAATCCATGGGAAATATGCCGGCCTGAATCCATTCAGGAAGTGTCTCTGTTTGGTTATGTAGAAACTAAATACGGCGATAATGGCGGTATTAAAAAAGAATGGCACCCTGGCTCTATTGTTAAAGGTGTTCCATGGGATATCCCGGTAGTCGGGTACGGCGGCAAAACCGTGAATGTTCTTCGTTTGTGGCAATCAGAAGCGTCGGACTATTTCAACTGGGATGTTTTCAACGCGGGTGGCTATGTAGATGCGCAGCGTGAAAACATTCAGGCAGAAACTATTTCAAAAGTACTGTACCCCAATGATGAGACCGAAGCCGGCAAAGAGCTTCGTCTGATACAGCAGTATTTCTTCTGTTCGTGTTCACTTAAAGACATTATTCGTCGCTACAAACGCGCACACGGTGACGACTGGAGTCGTTTTAAAGAACAGGTAGTCATTCAGTTAAATGATACGCACCCGGCAATCGCTATTCCGGAGCTAATGCGAATTCTGGTGGATCGCGCGGAACTGGACTGGGATACTGCATGGGACATCAGCACACATGTTTTTGCCTATACCAATCACACCTTATTACCAGAAGCACTGGAGAAGTGGCCGGCCAGAATGCTGGAAAAAATTCTGCCCAGACACCTCGAGATCATTTACGAGATCAATCATCGTTTCATGAACGAGGTTGATAAAAAGTGGCCGGGCGATAACAGCAAAAAAGCTAAGCTGTCTATCATTGAGGAAGGTCCGGAGAAAATGGTACGCATGGGTCATCTTTCTGTCATCGGGTCATTTAAAGTTAACGGTGTAGCCGAGCTGCACTCGCGACTGGTAAAAGAAAATCTTTTCCCGGATTTCGACGCACTTTGGCCAGACAAACTGACTAATGTCACCAACGGCATCACGCCGCGGCGCTGGCTGAAAGCATGTAACCCGCTATTGTCTGAACTGGTCGACAAAAAAGTGGGTGAAGACTGGCCGCTTAATTTGAAAAAGCTGGAAGGGCTGGCAAAACACGCCACCAACAAAACATTCCAGAAGTCGTTCATGAGCGTGAAGCAGAAAAATAAACAGCTTCTGGCCGACGAGATCTATGCATCTACAGGCATTCAGGTCGATACCAACGCCATTTTTGATATTCAGATTAAGCGCCTGCATGAGTATAAGCGGCAGCATCTTAATCTGCTGCATATTATGGCACTGTACCGTCGCATTCTGGAGAATCCGGATTACGATATGCATCCCCGGGTGTTTATCTTCGGCGCAAAAGCCGCACCTGGCTACAAGCTGGCTAAAGACATTATCTTCGCTATAAATAAAGTAGCAGATAAGGTCAACAATGATCCGCGGGTGGGTAATAAGCTTAAAGTTGTGTTCCTGCCGAATTATCGGGTATCGCTTGCTGAAAAAATGATTCCTGCATGTGATGTTTCGGAGCAAATCAGTACAGCCGGAAAAGAAGCATCGGGTACTGGTAACATGAAACTGGCGCTAAATGGTGCGGTAACTATCGGTACGCTGGATGGTGCGAATGTCGAGATTGCTGAGGAAGTTGGCGAGGACAATATTTTCATCTTCGGAATGACCGTCGAAGACGTCAACGCGTTGAAAGCCAGTGGTTACAATCCTAAAGACTACTACTACAAAGATGCCGAGATTAAAGCCATTCTGGACTGGCTGGAGACCGACTATTTTACACCCGGAAAGCCCGGCGCACTGGTTTCTATCAAACAGAGCCTGCTGGATTTAGGTGACCCATTCTTCGTGCTGGCCGATTTCAGAGCCTACTCAGATGCTCAGATTGAGGTAGATAAAGCTTATCGCGACAAAGCACGCTGGGCTGAAATGGTCATCATTAATACGGCGATGATGGGGAAATTCACCTCAGACCGTTCAATTCAGGACTATGTCGATCGTGTGTGGAGACTGGATTCCTGTGCTGTGGAACAGCAGAAGATTCGTTAATCAATAGAATCCGAACTAAAAAGGCCGCTGATAAAGGGGCCTTTTTTTTGGTCTTTTTTAGCTGACTGTCGCGTACACAGATTAATCAGTTTTATCCTATGTAAAACAGGAATCAGTAAAATGGACAGAAAAGTGAATTTGATCTTAGCTACACTACTTGCAGCGGGTGTGGTGGGAGCAACTACGTTTGCTAATAATGCACTGGCTCAACAGAATGAGCAGATGGAGGAAGCCAGAAAAGAGGCTAAAGAACAGAAACGTGAGACCAGAAAGGATTGGGAAGAGCAGGCGCGTGAAGCAGAAAAAGACGCGCGGGAAGCGCAGCGAGAAGCTCGCCAAGAGGCAGCTGAGATTGCGCGTGAAGATGCTGAGCGCGAAAGAGAACTGACTAAAGAATGGCGTGAAGAAAAACGTGAATCTGAAAAAGCACAGCGTGAAGCAAGAAAAGATGTAGAAGAAGCGCAGCGTGAGGCACGCAAGGAAACGGCCGAACTTGCACGTGAGGATGCTGAGCGCGAAAGGGAGCTGACTAAAGAGTGGCGTGAAGAAAAGCGCGAGCCTGAAAAAGCGCTAAGAGAAAGCGAGAAACAAGCGAAAAAGGCCGAGCAGAAAGCCCGTGCTACTCAGAAAAAATATAACAAGGAAATTCAAAAAGAAATGGACGATGCTGAGCGTCTGGCAAATCAAAAAGCGCGGGAAAAGCTTATAGCGAAAGAAGAGAAAGAGCGTGCTTTGGAAGCCGGACAGACGCCTGAGCCGAAAAAGGCGAATAGCGATGTGATTGAACAATCCCAACACGATGCGTTGGGTACTGATTACGAATAGCGTTCAGGTATTTATGCATGTTAACCGAGTGTGAATAACCTGTAATATTGTCAGTAGTCCTATTCAGGACTACTGACGTACCGAACATTATAGTTTTGAAAAATAAGCTAATTATGTTCCGAAAATCTCACAAAATATCATTTCTGATTGGGTTGGTTGTTGTAGCTGTCACTGCTATCGCGGTGACTACCGTTTACTCGACCCAGCCAGTTGCAGAGAAGGATGGCGCAACTAAAAGCAGTGCCATGCCTGTCAAAGTCATGACCGCGACGTCCAGTCAGCATACCCCTCGAATTACAGCAATGGGGGAAGTTGTCCCTGCCAGGGACGTTATGCTGCGACCACGCGTATCTGGTGAAATTACCGCCATTTCCAAACGTTTTGTTCCAGGCAGTATCGTCGAGGAAGGTCAGTGGCTGGTAAAGCTTGATCAAAAAGATTATCAGCTTGCCCTTGAACGTGCTCAGGCCGATCTATCACGGGCACAGGCGCTTTTGGATATTGAAATGGGGGAGCAGGAAGTTGCACGCAATGATTTGGCAACACTCGAGCGCGATGTTCCTCAGAAAAATCGCGCATTAATACTTCGGGAGCCGCAATTAAAACAGGTCAGGGCCGAATTTGAGCAGGCTGAAGTCGCAGTGCGCGAAGCCCGGCTCGCCCTGGCGCGTACTGTGATTAAAATGCCGTTTACTGGTCAGGTTATCAGTCAGGACGTGAATCTGGGTTCTCAGGTCAGCCCTGCCGATACTATTGCCAATGTTGTAGGTACCAAAACTTACTGGATTGAAGCGGCCTTGCCCTCCAGTAAGTTACAATGGCTGGCCACGGCAGACAGTAGCGCCGCAGGCAACCAGACTGGTGCAGACCCGATGGCACGCGCGACAATAGCAAACGAGTCGGCCTGGGGAAAAGATGTTACGCGAAAGGGCCGAATCAAAGAAGTCATCACTACGCTTGATGAGCAAACCAGAATGGCAACGGTACTGATTGAAGTCGATGACCCGCTACTCATCCAACGTGACAATAACGAAGCTGGTACTTTTGCGCCTGTCATTGCAGGCAGCTATGTCAGGGTCAGTCTTCCTGCCAGAACACTTTCCAATGTTGTCCGCCTGCCAATCAGTTATGTAAGAAACAACAATACGGTATGGGTGGCACAAAGTAATTCACTTAAAATCAAAGATGTATCTGTTGCTTACCGAGACGAACAATACGCGTACATAAATCAGGGGATAGCGCCGGGGGATAAGGTTATTACCACTAATCTGGCGGTGGTTCGCGATGGCGTTCCGGTTAACGTTACCGGCGAGATAACCCAACAACAGTCAGACAATGCTCAATCTTCAGCGGCAGACCAGGTAGTTTCGCATGGATAGCGACAACACTACTCAGCGCAGTCGGTTCAACCCTATCGCCTGGATGGCGGGAAACTCTATTGCGGCCAACCTGCTAATGCTGGTGCTATTGGGCGGCGGTGTCATTACAGCCTTTACCATTCAAAAAGAAGTGTACCCTGAATTTGAGCTGGGTATCGTCGAGGTGGTCGTAGAATACCCGGGGGCGTCACCTGAAGAGGTTGAGAAAGGGATATTGCAACCCGTTGAGGAGGCCGTGAGAGGCGTTCAGGGTATCAGGGAGATGACGTCAACGGCCCGTGAAGGAAGCGGTATAGTATCGCTGGAACTTGTTTCTGGCCTGGATCGCATGAAAGCCTTTCAGGATATTGATCAGGCGGTTAATCGCATCAGAACTTTTCCGGTTGATGCTGAAGAGCCGGAAGTGACAATGCAGGTTCAGCAGCGTGATGTGATGGAGCTCGGACTTTACGGTGATGTGGATATTTGGACGTTGCGTAAACTGGCAGAGCAACTTCGGGATCGGCTGGTCAGTGAGCCTGCTATTACGCAGGTGGAAATTGGCGGTGTACCCGATTACGTTACGCATGTAGAGATACCCAAACAAACCTTAAGACAATATGGCATAACGCTCTCACAGGTGGCTGACCTGATTGAACAGGCCTCGCAGGATGTTCCCGCCGGCGAGATAAAAACCAATGAAGGTGAAATTCTTGTGCGCGTAAAAGAGCGTAAACAGTGGGCACAAGAATACGGCCAGATCCCGGTGGTCACTAATGTCTCCGGTGATATTGTTTACCTTAAGGATATTGCCACCATCTATGATGGCTTCGAGGAAGCCGGCTTTCACTCTCAGTTCAACCGCCAGCCAAGTGTTGAAATAGAAATATTCCGGGTCGGCCAGCAGTCTCCACTTGAGATAGCACAGACCGTGGAGACCATATTCGCTGAGCTGGATAGCACGCTGCCTGAAGGCGTGAATTACCGCATCGACAGCAACCGTGCCGAGGATTTTAACGATCGCCTTTTTTTGCTATTGGATAATGGCTGGATGGCGATTGTAATTGTGCTGATAATTCTGAGTTTGTTTCTGGAGTACCGACTGGCATTCTGGATCATGATGGGCATGACCATCTCTTTTGTGGGTGGCATCATGTTTTTACCCATGATCGGCGTCAGTATAAACATGATTTCAATGTTTGCCTTTCTCGTGGTGCTGGGCATAGTGGTAGACGATGCCATCGTGGTGGGTGAAAACATTCATGAGTACCGGCAGCAGGGCATGGATGGCTTATCAGCCGCGATAAAAGGGGCGCAGGATATTGCCGCGCCGGTTACCTTTACCATTCTGACAACAATAGTCGCCTTTCTGCCTGTCATGTTTATGCCCGGAACCACCGGCTTATTCTGGTGGCCGCTGCCAGCGGTAGTCATTACCGTTTTGCTTATTTCCCTTGTTGAAGCATTATTCATACTGCCCGCGCACCTGGCGCACAGCAAGCGGGAAAAAGTGTCTGAAGCTCCATCAATGGTCGCACGAATAAAAGCTTCATTTGCCAGTGGTCTGGAGCGTTTTATCAAAAACCGCTATAAACCGTTTCTTACCCGCTGCCTGCGACATCGCTATCTGACGCTGCTTTGTGCATTGTGCTTACTGGCAGTGACCGGTGCTTTTGCTACCAGCGATCATCTTGGGGTAATTATGATGCCCAGAGAAGCAGCCAATGAAATTGAAGCCGGTGTTCGTCTGCCTGTAGGAACCACCGATGCCAAAGCGGCAGAGGTTGCGCAAAATATCACTAACGCAACGTATGAAATGTTTCAGCGGGAAAATCTTTTTGAAGTTGCTGAAGGCATAAAGACAAACGTTCGCGGAGAAAGCTTTATTGATGTAGAAATTGTGCTGCTGCCCCCGGATGAGCGGGACATGAGTGCCGCTGCAGTTATCGAATTGTGGCGCAATGAAATTGGTGATATCGACGGAGTTAACCAGATAACCTTTGAAACAGAACGAGGACCGGGCGGCTGGCGTGACGATATTAGTGTCGACTTAAGCCACAACGACCTTGCGGTGTTGGGCCAGGCCAGCCAGCGATTTGTTCAGTTGATGAAAGCATTTTCACAAACACGTGATGTTAATGACAGTTATCGGCCCGGTAAAAAGCAACTGGATTTTACGCTCTTACCGGCGGGTGAAGCGCTGGGGTTAACGCCTGACTATGTAGGGCGGCAGATTCGTGATGCGTTTTATGGCGCGGTTGCGCTTCGCCAGTTGCGGGGGACTAATGAGGTTGAAGTCAGGGTAAAACTGCCGCGAGCAGAGCGTGAACAACAAAGCACCCTTGATAACTTTGTACTGATAACGCCGACGGGCGGAGAAGTCCCGCTCATGGATGTGGTGAAGCTGAACGAAGCAGAGTCTTATAGTTCGTTAGATCGCAGAGACGGTCGCAGGGTTATTACCGTAGGCATGGATGTGGAGCCTGCTGGTGCGGTTAATCAGGTGCTTGATGCAATCAATCAGGAGGTATTGCCACAATTACTTAACGAATACCCCGGGTTGACCTGGACTTTTCGCGGATCACAGGCAGAAATGCGCGAGTCTACTTCCACGTTGTGGATTGGCTTCTCCATGGCGATGTTTGTCATCTATAGCTTGCTGGCTATTGCATTTCGTAGTTATACCCAGCCGTTCATTGTGATGCTGGCTATACCTTTTGGGGCAATCGGAGCCGTGGCGGGCCATGTGCTATTTGGCTATGACCTGTCAATAGTCAGCCTGATGGGCTTAGTGGCGTTGTCCGGTGTTGTGGTTAATGGCGCACTGATTATGGTTGATTATGCGAACCGCAGGGCAACGGAAATTCCGGTATATGATGCGATTGTGGAAGCGGGCGTCAGGCGGTTTCGCCCTATTGCGTTAACCACCATGACAACCTTTGGTGGCTTAACACCTATCATCCTTGAGCAATCGAGACAGGCCTACCAGTTAATTCCTATGGCTATCTCGCTGGGCTTCGGTATTGTGTTTGCTACGGCGATCATGTCCATCATCGTGCCGTGCTTTTATCTGATTCTTGAGGATATAAAATCATCTGTCAGTCAGCTTGCAGGTACGGACTCTGCCAAAGCCTCTGAGTAAAGGGGGGAGCGTACAGGTGAGAATGATTAGATTAAACCAGACAGGCTGTTAGTGTATCGCCAACAGCCTGCCATGAACGGTTACTGATAAACCGCGTTAAAGGGGTCTGTTTTCATCCAGTTTAATGTTTCTTCCAGCGTAGTAGGGATGTCCCGCATGCTTACACCCAGGCTGTTGCGCCGGGAAAAATCAAACCGGGTTGGCTGTTCTGGTTGGCCATCAAGCGGCTGGGGAAGTGCACTTTCCGGTACATGTTTCGCAACCTCTTCGTAAATTGCCTGCCAGCTCCAGCTATCGTAAACAGCAAAATACCGGCCTTGTGCATTGTCAGACTCGTAAGCAGCAATGAAAAGCTGTGCGACATCTTCAATATGCGACATTGACATTGAGCCAGCCGGCACCCTCTCATGGTGGGTGTTGTTACCATTTAGCATCTCAATAAAGCGAGCGTGGCTGTCGCCTTCAAGATGCTGAGGCATAATAACCGGTCCGGTCATCATCGTGGGAAGCATTACACACAAGCGTATGCCGTGTTTCTGACAAAAATAGGCTGCAGCGTCTTCCATGACAATTTTCTCCGCAGCGGTGTATTTTTTCTGGTCCATCTGATGTTCTGCGTCTGACACTGCATTTTGTTCGGTTTTAATTTCTACGGGTTGTGGCGGATTCGTACTGGAGGTCGATGAGCACAACACCGCGCTTTTTACGCCATGTCGATTAGCCGCATCCAGGATATTTAAACAGCCATCTCTGACCGGGCGAATTATTTCATCATACCCACGCTCGCGGTCCAGCTCTTTTGCCGGTGTGCCATCCTTTGCCTTATAAATAGGCGGAAAGCAGGCGATAAATACTGCGTCAGCGTTTTCTAGCGGTGCATCAAACGTTTTGCTATCTTCAGCGTTAGCGCTAAACAAGGTTAACCGCTCAGCCGCACCAGGCAACGCCATCAGATATTTTGTCTTGGACTCATCATTAGCATCGCGCATGGTGCCATGGACCCGATACCCTTTTTGCAATGCCTGTTTTACGATATTTGAGCCAACCAGCCCGCTGGCACCGGCCACACATACAATTTTATCTGTCATCATGATCTCCTGATTACTAATAGCGATCCCTACGCATCATGTAGCCATTCAGTTTGCGCCAGCTAAGCAGTGCGGGGCAGATACGCTAATTGCTACGGTGAATTAACCGCTACCTGAAACTAATCTGTATCACTAATCAGGAATTCGGAGTATGTGAGTTTGAAAAAATGTTGTAATAGTAAGTAGCCGACCAGGTAAGCATCATAAAGCCGGTCAGTGAGGTCAAATCAACAAGAATCGCCAGATTATCAATAGGACTGTTCGAGAACGCC
Source organism: Salinimonas iocasae (assembly GCF_006228385.1). Classification (GTDB taxonomy): domain Bacteria; phylum Pseudomonadota; class Gammaproteobacteria; order Enterobacterales; family Alteromonadaceae; genus Alteromonas; species Alteromonas iocasae. The sequence continues at coordinate 2,395,765 of NZ_CP039852.1, read as the reverse complement.
CCCAGCGTGGTGTAGCCAGACGCGGCAATATGAAAATAATCCTGAGCCACAGGGACAAAGTTCTTCGAAAATCCCATAATGCCTATGTATTCGTAGGCAGCGTATATGTGAGCCGCATACCAGGCAATTTCAATTAAGTGCAACAGAAACAGAAAACTGACTACGGTGATACTCATTGCAAAGTGAGAATTGAACGTTCTGGAAACGGAGGTGATCGTTCGCAGCGCACCATAATGAAAGACAATAACTGCCAGAGACATAAGTGCACTAAGTAAAATGGCGGTGAACATTTCAGGTAGCCGTTGGTATTTTATTGATGTGCGTTATTACGGCCGGTTTAGCTAACCAGTTCTTAATATGAAGAAATTGCGATTTAGCCATATCCTGACAGGTGTCAAGCCCGGGTGTGTTGAGCTTGTCCGGGATAAGGTATGCAGAGCCCAGATGGATGGCGCTGGCTTCTCCGTTTGCGACAATCTCATAGGCCTGTTCTCTGCAAAGCTTTGCTTTATCCATAGATGCTATACCGAGAGCCTTAGCGATTTTGTCTGTATTCAGGCAGTTATTGATAGGCGGAAGATTCCCCCGGGCATCAATGAACACAGTATCTGGTGATTTATCATGCACAATGTCCTCTGAACGAATTTTCTTAGCCCGGATGCTGAGACGTCCGGCCCGGTGCAAAGCCTGCAATTTTTCACAACTATGTACGGGAATCGCGGCTGTATGAAAGGCAATAAGCCTTTTCACTTCCCTTGTAGCCGGGCTATGGTCCTGTACAACTATTTGAATAGTCTCTATCGCTTCTAAGAATGCTTCGAGTAAAACGGGCCACAGTGCATAATCCGAATAAGGAGATAGCTGACCCGAAAAAAGCTCAATATGTAGTTTCTGCCAGGGGTCGACACCGTGTTCATCACCCGCCATAAAGTCTAAAGCTTCTTTGAAAGAAAGCGTTTTTACCTGGCAAAACACACCAGGCGCAAAACGCTGTAACGCCCCTAAAAACAAGTGGCGGTACGCGTTATCAAAACAGTAGTAAGTTGGGTTAGCGTGACGTGTGAAATACCGACTCAAAAACCCTTTATAGTGAGATGAATACCATATTCGGGGAAACGTGCCGTGTGAGGAGAAAAGGTTAACTGTCCATTTCTCCGGAGAATCGTATACCAGTTTGTTGTTGTGGTAAGTGAACGCGCCACGGGTGTGAGCAATACCTGTAACACAATCAATGCCGGTCAGAGATGTGCCAATCACGTTATACGTTTTTAATGAGGCGTTCGCATATCGGGCTACGGGGTAGGGTAGCAAGGTATTGTTAAGTGTTCCGTCGGACCGTTCCTTGCCGTAATTAATAAATACCTTTTCAAAATATTCACTGTTACCCGAATTTAATGACAATTGTATGCCTTGAGTGCATCTTTTTAGATTTTCCACCACGGTATTTTTTTCATGACGAATAGCCAGACCTCTCTCAATTAGCTTTTGAAAAATAACCTTATAGCTAAATGAAAAATACGCACCAATAGCGGCGCGGGTAACTACGTTACTGTGTACATCTTCAGCCTTTTCAGGTTTACGATTTTCCTGTCTGTACCATTGTGAAAAAGGCATGGTCAGTACCGGGATCTCATCAGGTGTATTGTTACTCAATAAACAAGGATGGATCGCGTCATCCCCAAAGGCGAAGCCTCGCCCCGGGGAATCAGACGCTTCAAAAACGGTAATGTCCAGGTTCCGAAGTAAAGCGGTAGTCAGTTGTAGTAATTCATTTAAAAACATTAGCGTAGTAGGGCCTGCACCTACGATAGCCAGAATGTGCCGTGCAGACAATATACTCGCTCCCGAATTAAGCTGAATTTGTGGAATGCCTTTTATAACTACGCAGAAATTTTAAAAGGTTTATTAAGTTTTTATTGAAACTTATTTTAATGAATAAGGTGGTTTCAAAATGTTTCATAAAAAAGGATGAATCAGGTTTTTGTGGTGAACCTTTTTTTAAGGATTTGTGAATTAATCATTTTGACGTAGAAGTTGAATGCTGATGAAGCACTTCGAACTACCCGGACGATACTGACAATGAACCCCCTACACACAAATTCGATAAATGAAGAGTTGCGGCGCGCTGAAAAGATGCTGGAGCAACTGCCATCATGGAAAGCTACGGAACGCTTAAGAGCAAAGCTTCGTATCGAGCAGCTGCTTGGAATAATACGCAACTTTGAACAGCAATAATTCCCCCCACGCGACACCAGATATTGGTGCATTGTTTGTTACGTTCGAGATGAACCAGAATCTGCTTAGAAATGTTCAGTCGTTCAGCGATACATTTACCGGTCAGCCTGCTCTGGTTATTGATAACTCCTCAGCACAATACAAACATACCAATCCGCTTGAAAAAAGTTTGCACAGTGTCAACAGTGCAGCGCGTTACATTAATCATACCGTCAACTCCCGCTTCGCTGCCTATAACCAGATTCGTAATCTGGCAGCTACCCGATATGTGGTCTTCAGAACGGATGATGATACGTTTGACGAACGCGCGCTAGCCAGCATGTTGGACCAGGCCGATATAAAAACATTCGCCGTGACGCCGCATTTATTTAATGGTGAGAAACAGTGGGGAACGGGGTATCAGCACCCCCTTGAAGCCGTCATTTTCGAGCGTCGGTTTTTACTTTCGTTATTGCCATTTTCTGACAAAGAGGGCGGCGACTGGGACTTATTACGAAGAGCCTTCGAAATCGCTGAGCCGGAAATGATCGATATTCCGGTGTTAGAAAAGGTGCCCCATGGCCGACCCGGGGCAACATCATGAAAGTTGCTGTGTTAGCCTCTCCGCGCTTTGCCATCAAACAACCGTTTGCCGGAGGCCTGGAGGCATTTGTGGCATCGCTAATGGCTTACTATGGCAGTTATTGTGATGTAATGCTCTATGCACACCCGGATAGTGAAACGGAAGGCAATTTTCGTACTTTTGCTATTAATGACAGCACCTATGCGCAATACCCGGATATTGTTGAAAATGACTTCATATTGAAGTGCATGAAAGATATTCAGAGGCAGGGCTTCGATGTTATCCATAACAACTCACTAAGTTCTATACCTGCCGTGTGGGCCTGTAAAAACCAGTTTCCCTTATTAACAACGCTTCACACACCACCTTATACCCGATTAAAAGCGGGCGCTGAACTGGCTTCATTCTCACCCTACGTTCACTATAACGCGGTCTCTTACAGCGTGGCGGAAATGTGGCGACCGTTTATTAATGATGATATCAGCGTCATCCACAACGGTATTGATTTATCTGCATGGTCAACACAAAAACAGCAGGGGAATTACGCGGTAACTTACGGACGAATCGCGCCTTCAAAAGGTATCGATCTGGCTATTCACGCTGCACGCGCCAGCGGTATCGGATTAAAAATAGCCGGGCCCGTTTTTAACCAGGACTATTATAAGCAAAAAGTAGCGCCGTTATTGTCAGAGGACATTGAGTACCTCGGGCATCTGGACCATCCCCAGGTATGCGATCTTTTAGCCGGCGCACGCATGGCGGTATTTGGCACCCGCTGGGACGAGCCGTTTGGCTTGTCGACGGTCGAATCCATGGCAACAGGTACACCGGTAGCTGCATTCAATCGTGGCGCGTTCCCTGAACTGGTCAGCGTTAGCGGTGGCGCGCTGGCAAAAGGCAATAATGTTACCAGTCTGGCAGAGGCAATGAACGCCACTGCACTGGTGCCTCACGAAGACATAATAAAACGTGCCTCGTTATTTCCACTGTCAAAAATGTGCAATGCTTATCTGAACAAACTGGCAGCGATCGCATGAATATTTTGTTGGTTACCAGTCCTGTTGTAGATCTGACAACGCCGTTTGCCGGTGGTACCGAGTCATTTGTAGTCCAGCTTGGAAACGCGCTGGTACGTCGGGGGCACAGCGTGGATGTGATTTGCAAAGCGGCGGATGAAACAAATCTTTTCAATACCGTATCGCTGTCTGAGTCGGCTGTGCGCATGTGTGACGATATAACCAGCGAGCCTGAGGGACAAAAACAGTACCAGGCGGCGCAGTTCGGCCTCATAGACACCGGCGATTATGACGCTGTTCATTATCATAGTTATTATCATGCAATCTATGAGTATGCGAGTCTTCATGAGCGTAGCAACATCGTTACATTGCATTCCCCGGCCACGCCCCGATTATCAGTAGTGCATACCCTTAATCGCCAGCGTGGCGATGATATTTATGTTGCCGTATCCAGTCGGCTCAAGGATCAGTGGGAAGGTGTTACAGGCCCCGGTATCAATGTTATTTCAAATGGCGTGGATACCAACTACTTTTGTCCTCAGCAGCAGGATAGAAAGCGCGACTTTTTGCTCTGGTGCGGGCGCTTATGTCACGAAAAAGGTGCCCATGAAGCGATTACAATAGCCCGCGCTCTGGGAAAGCCACTGATGATTGCGGGCCCGTGTGCTGATACAGAATATTATCAGCACTACATCGAAAGAGAGCTGGATGAGAACATTCATTATTGTGGGCACCTTAACAGCAGCGAACTTAAGGCGCTTTATCAGCAAGCCACCGCCTTATTAGCAACATCTCTGTGGGAAGAGCCATTTGGTCTGGCGTCGCTTGAAGCGCTGGCGTGTGGCACACCAGTGATAGGGTTCAAAACAGCAGTGCCGGAAGAATTACGATATGACAAAGGCGTGTTCCTCATAGAAAAACATGCACCGCAAACCTGGAACACTGCACTTGCGCACTGCAGCGAAATCGACGCGGCAGCATTACTTCAGTTCGCGCAGGGTTTTAGTTTTTCTTCCACCGTTGACGGATACGAGGCGCTTTATGCACGCGTGTCCGAATAAGCACATACTGGTCTATGTCCATCACCACGGCACAGGGCACCTTAAGCGGATGTGTACGTTAATACCCGCAATAGAGCGAATCGCAAAGGTAAGCTTTTTAGCGGGTACTGACGCGATGGCATCAGCGCTGAATACCCACTTCCCCAATAGCCGTGTTTTCATCTTACCATCCAAATGGCCGTCAAATTCTCCCTCTGTAAAGCGTACTTTTGACCGCGCCTTTGAAGGTATAGGCTTTTATAAAGAAGCTGCAGCGCGTAGTCAGTACTTTTGTACATTGCTGGTAAATCAGAATATCGATTTATTTATCAGCGATGTATCCGCCGAGCTTACTATACTCGCCAGACAATGCGGGGTAAAAGTAGTCATGCAGCGACATTCCGGTTACACCGGGCAGGATCCTACACAGGTTTTTGCCTATGAGTGCGCAGAATCGCTGTATGCACCATACCCTCAGTCTCTGGAGCTTAAGGATTACGGCCATCTGAGTAAAACGCACTACCTCGGCTTTTTTGGTCAGACTGCACGTGTTGACGTAACACAGCCACGAGTTATTACTGTACTGGTTGGCGATACTAAACTTCGATGCGCTATATCCGAACATCTTGCTCAAAACGGATTTACAGTTAATGTAGTGGGGGAGTGGCCTGAAGATGTACCCTTTTCCGACAATATACACATACTCGGTTCCACCGATAATGTAGGAAGTGCAATTGTCGGCAATATTGTTATCTGCAGCGCCGGTAACAATCTGATTTCTGAGCTGGTTTATTTGAATAAAAAGCTCATTCTGATCCCCGAGCCGCGTCCATATAGCGAACAGGAGGCGAAAGCGATCATGATTCAGCAGGCAGGAGCAGGGCGCTACTGCCTGCCCGAACAGGCCGGTAACAACAGTAAACATCTTATTGAACTGGTCGAAGACGCGATCAACGCACCCCCACCAGCGCTTCAGCCACTGCATAACCCCAGTGCCGCGGCTGAGTTCAAACAGCTAATTACGGAAACGCTCTAATGACATTTTCTCTGGTCACTCTGGTAAAGGGGCGCTATCAGCAACTTAATAATCTGTTGGAAGCAGTATCTGACAGCACCCGTATTCCGCAGGAAATTATTGTAGTTAAAATGGATGATGAAGCCTGGCAGGCTCCTTCGAACCTAAATCTGCATATCAATGTTCTTAAAATGAGCGAACAAGGGCTGCCTCTGGCAAAAGCGCGGAATAAGGGAATGGCCGCAGCTACACAGGAAAATGTTGTATTTTTAGATATAGACTGTATTTGCAGCCAAACCTTGTTTGAAACTTTGTTGTCTGCGCTGAGTGCTCAGGTGGTTGTCTCAGCCAGAGCCAGGTACCTCTCACACTTGCCGAATCATGGCAACTATGCGCGGTTATTTGATAAGAGCGTTGCGCACCCTAAACAGCAAGCGCTGCCGGGTAACACGGCAGTGTGTTATAAGCATTTCTGGTCGCTGGTTTTTGCCATCAGGAAAACCATATTTCGGCGTGTTGGTGGCTTTGATGAAGCGTTTTGCGGTTATGGAGCAGAGGACACAGACTTTGCGAGGCGTTTCGATTCGGCCGCTATTTCATTGATATTTATCGATGACGATATACTGCATCAGTATCATACGAAATATAGCCCACCGGTTAATTACACCGAAGATATTTGCGCAAATGCAAATTTGTTTAAACAAAAACACGGTTTTTTCCCCATGTATGGCTGGCTGAAAACATTTGAAAAAATGGGGCTGGTAGCATTTAGCCACGATGAGGAGCAAGTAAACTTTATGCGCAATGCAACAGCAAAAGAGAAGCAGGCGTGCTTGTCTACTTCTCCTTATTAATGCGTATTGACTAGTTATTGGCGGTGTTGGGGTTCCCGGAAAACTTCAAACGCATATACATCCAGAAATTCTCATCCTCAAGCATCAGTGATATTGGCGCAGGTGAGTTTTTATTAATACCCAACTGGTCAGTACGGGACGTGATCTCCATATACATTCTGGTTACTGAGTGAGGCTTTGAAGCCATCAGCGTAATTTCGCATTGCTTTTGGATACAGACCAGATTCTCTATTGATAACGTCTCGTCAGTATTCAGTGACCAGATCAAATCATTGAGTTGTTGTTCCATGTTATGTCGCCACGCCAGATCGTCTTCAATCGTATCGCTGGCCAGCGGGCTATCGAGTAAATCATTTTCCTCGAGTATCTTTTCAAACATAAAGTCGGATGCCTGGCCCAGATTGGCGTCCATATAGGCTTTTAATTCAGATTTATGTTTATCGCTCCAGTGTTCCAGCTCTTCCTGCGCCACGGGATAATTCATAGCCGCTTGCTCGCGCTGTACGTCCTTAGATACATCATTACGAAGATCGTCAGGTGTTGTATTTGCAACAACCTGCCCAGAGGCAGAGGCCGAGCCAGAAGCGACGTCGGATGAATAATTGGACACAATTGCTGCAGGTGACGATGTCTGCTGCTCAGAGGGTTTGGTTTCTGCTTTTACAGCAGGCGCCGATTGTGGCAGTGCTGCTGAGTTAACAGATTCTGGTGGGGATTGCTTATCCAGTTGAGCGACAGTTTGCTCGGTCGAACTGTTGTCATGCCCAGAAGTTTGGCCGGTGAAATAGCCAGCGACAAAGGCGACAGCCACCACCAATAACGTTACTACATGTTTCATTTTGCCTCCTGCAAAGTATTTAAAATTCCTTATTTTAAATCTCAGCTTATCACTATTTTTCAATTGCCAAAGGTTTATTTGCGATAAAGGGCGGTTCAGAACATTACTACTTCGCTGAAAAACATAAACTGAACAGCGAAGCCTGAGGCAACAGCATTAAGCCTGATGCCGTAAACAATATAAAACCTCCCTGGCAGCTAAAATGAAAACGTCCGGCTAACACTGGCTACGATTCGCTCATCGGCAGTATTACGATCCAGCGTAGTATCTTCAGCTGCCAGTTCGAACTGAAATCCTTTCCAGCTTGTCTGATAGGCAATACGGTAATGAACATAGGACTTTTCATTACCATTCCACAGCCAGCGATCGCCGTCTAATGAGTTGGAGGTATCAACATTGATTCTGATAGCGTGATTCTCAGCCAGTGTGAATGTGTGAGCAAGCATGCCAATAACATGACTGCCTCCATAGCCAAAGTAATCCCAAGAGTACCAGCCATTAAACTCGGTCACCCCCCAGTCCCAGGTATATCCGAATTTTGCCCAAACTTCCGGATAGTTAAAATCGCTGGAAGAAGAGTCGCCCAGATAGGTGTAATAAGCGATGCCATAATCCAGTGTCCATGCTTCAGATAATTGCCGGAACTGACCCGCGTAAAAGTCCAGTTCCTGTTCGGTTTCGCCACCAAAGTCGACATTTGATGTCCAGGCACCCAGGTAGATCCCCTGGTTAGCTGCATAGTCGAGGCTTGCCTGCAGGGCCGGATCATTGCGGGTCTGACTGACCCCGTTGAACATATAGTCTGACGCTACCGTAACTGTGCTGGACCAGTCTGCCTGTGCAGGCAGGCATGATAGCAGCATACCTGTACAAGCCAGTTTCATGATCTTCGTTGTTTTCATTGTTCTATCCCCGTATGGTTTAGGTTAAACAACAACGGTTAGTGTTCGTGCAAGGAAGCAATGCAGGTGCACGGCCTGCCTACAGAGAAAGTACCGTGCAGAAGCTGCCTTCTGCACGGTTGAAATTAGAGGGACTGCCGGGTTGCGACGACCGGGGAGTGGACGGCACAATACTAAAGCTTCGCGCGGCCATAGCAGATTAGCGGGGCGCTTTTCTGCTATTCGGACGACCGCGGTACGACTTAATTTACTACGTGGCTGTTGATAATCAGTCTATGGCTTTGAAGCTGACAACGACTGACTACGCTGTGTGCTCTGCCAGTTTTGTTCTTCCACAACAGGTACATTTTCTACCGGCAGCAATGCATTGCCCAGAATATGGTCTGCCGCTTTTTCTGCCACCATGATGGTTGGTGCGTTAAGATTGCCATTAGGTATAGTTGGAAAAACCGATGAATCAACGACATGGAGGTTTTCAATGCCATGCACCCGCGTCTGGGAATCCACCACAGCCATTTCATCCTCACCCATTTTACACGTGCAGGAGGGATGGTAAGCACTTTCCACTGCCTCTCTGACAAACGCATCTATTTGCTCATCAGATTGTACATCCTCGCCTGGCTGAATTTCTTCGCCACGGTACTCATCAAAAGCCGACTGCCCGATAATTTCTCTGGTTAGCCGAACGCAGGCTCTGAATCCCTCAATATCATCCTGATGTTGCAGGTAATTAAACTGAATAGCGGGTGCATCATCCACGCTGGCCGTTTTCGCTCTTACAAAACCGCGGCTTCGTGGCTTATTGTGGCCAATATGTACCTGAAAGCCGTCCCCATCAAAAGCACTTTTACCATCATAGCGAATAGCTGCGGGTAAGAAATGATACTGCAAATCGGGCCATTCAACGCCTGCTTTAGAGCGGATAAACCCACATGACTCAAAATGATTAGTTGCACCGAGACCGGATTTAAACATCATCCAGCGCGCCCCGATAAGCCCTTTTGATACCATGCCCAGTTCACTGTTAAGGCTGACAGGCTGCTTACATCGAAACTGAAAGTAAAACTCCAAATGATCCTGTAAGTTTTCACCGACCCCCGGCAGGTGGTGAACGCATTCAATACCCGCTTTTGCTAAATGGGTTTTATCACCAATACCTGACAATTGCAGTAGATGAGGAGAGCCGATAGAGCCGGCACTCAGAATCACTTTTTTACTGGCAGACACATCGAACATATCGTCGCCATCCTGGTAGCGCACACCCGTGGCGCGTTTACCATCAAGCAGTACCTTGTGCACAGTAGCATGGGTAACAATAGTAAGATTTTCTCTGTCTTTAATCGGGTCGAGGTAGGCCCGGGATGACGAGCAGCGCTCGCCGTCCTTAACGGTCATGTGCATCGGCCCGAAGCCTTCCTGCTGCGCGCCGTTATAATCAAACGTTTCAGCGTAACCGGCCTGTTTGCCGGCTTCGATAAACGTTTTATACAACGGGTTTTTCATCTCGTTACCGTTATTGGTGCCCAGTGGGCCTTCACCACCGCGATATTCGTCACCACCCATGTACCACTGCTCGGCACGTTTAAAGTAGGGTAGGCAATGCTGATAGTCCCAGCCTTTGGCACCGGCTTGCTCCCATTCATCAAAGTCTCTGGCATGTCCCCGCACATAGACCATGCCGTTGATGGAGGATGAGCCCCCCAATACCTTACCCCGGGGGCAATGCATTTTGCGGTTATTCAGATAAGGTTCTTCTTCGGTGTAGAACTGCCAGGCGTACTTTTCGGTATTCATTGGGATTGAAAGTGCCGTGGGCATTTTGATGAAAATACTTTTATCGCTGCCGCCGGTTTCAATCAGCAAAACCTGATTATTGCTATCTGCAGACAGTCGATTTGCCAGTACACAACCGGCCGAACCGGCGCCTACAACGATATAATCAAACGTTTCCATTTTCGCTCCTCAGAACGGACTTTCCAGTTCAACCATGCCCATATAAACAGACTTTGTCTGGGTATATTGATTTAGTGTCTCGATGCCGTTTTCACGTCCTATCCCGGACATCTTGTAACCGCCAACCGGCATTTCGGCCGGCGACGCCCCCCAGCTGTTTACCCAGCAAATTCCGGCCTGAAGCTGGTGGATGACCCGATGGGCTCGGGTAACATTCTGAGTCATCACACCGGCTGCCAGTCCCAGTGGGGTATTATTTGCACGGCGGATTGCTTCATCTTCATCGCGAAACGACAGCACACTCATTACCGGGCCAAATATTTCTTCTTTAACAATGGTCATATCGTCTGTGCAGTCTGCGAAGATGGTAGGCTCAACAAAAAACCCCCCTTTTGCATCATCGGGCGATATGGTGTTACCTCCGGTGACAAGTCGCGCACCTTCTTTCTTGCCTTTTTCGATATAGTCCATAACCAGATCAAGATGCGGCTTTGAAATCATCGCGCCGAAATTAACATCAGGATCCATAGGATCGCCGGCACGAATATTCTTTGTGGTACGTTCTACCAACTCGTCCATAAAAGCATCCATAACGCTTTCATGAACAAACACTCTGGTGCAATTGGTACACACTTCACCCTGCGTAAAGAAATTACCCAGCATCGCTGCAGATACAGCCTGGGAAATGTCAGCATCCTCAAAAACCAGAAGGGGCGATTTCCCCCCTAATTCCATAGTGACATCTTTAAGCGTAGAGGCAGCAGACTCTACAACCTTGCGGCCTGTAGCGACCTCACCGGTAAACGAAACTTTTTCAATGTCTTCATGCTGAGTAAGCCATTGTCCGACTTCTCCATCGCCAATTACCACATTGAAAACGCCGGCAGGAACGCCAGCTTCAATATAAATTTTAGCAAGCTCGATAGCACCGCGAGGGGTTTCTTCAGAGGGTTTGAATATCATTACATTACCGGCTGCCAGCGCAGGGGCTGACTTCCAGCATGCAATCTGAATGGGGTAGTTCCAGGCACCGATACCCGCGCATATTCCTAAAGGCTCTTTGCGGGTGTAATAAAAATCGCCACCTAAATCCTGCTGCTGGCCAACCTGCGTTGGGGCTAAAGATGCAAAAAACTCGATGACATCGGCACCGGTGACCACATCGACTTCGCGGGCTTCCTGCAGAGGTTTTCCGGTATCCAGTACCTCATGCTTTGCAAGCTCATCATTATGCTCTCTGAGCAAGGCTGCGGCGCGATGCAAAATGCGAGCACGCTCAACGGCCGGGGTGACAGCCCAGTCTTTAAACGCCGATCTGGCACTTTTGATTGCCGCCTGCTGGACCGTTTCATCTGCGACTTCTATTTCATAAATAGCTTCGCCGGTACCCGGATTCAAAACAGTAATTGTTTCACCGCTTTTGTTTGCCATGAACTGGCCGTCAATGAAATTCTGTAAGCGGGGAAGGCTCATAGGTGACTCCATCGTTTATTTAAGGCTTGGAATAGTTTGCTCAGTCAGCCTCAACTCCTTCAGGGGCGTGAACGATGGTCCATCTCGTAAACTGAAAATAAGTACTTAACGTTTATACAAAAACAGCGTGTTAAATGGCTCACTTTTTATATAAGGAAAATATCAGCAAATACGCGACCCTCTAACTTCCACTGTCGCTGGTCGCAGTCAAAAGCTATTAATCGCATTGATATGCACAATTGAAGATTTGCAGTAAACTAGCGCACAATTTGTGCAACTGGCAGGCGTGTTTTCTTTGAACATGGTAGTGTAAATACCGCGAGAATAACGCACTAAACATCCGTAAAGAAACACTCAACAGTACCGGCATTATGGTAATAGCCCTAAGAATTGGAAAGGCAATCAGAATTTAACATGTTTGTAGTAGTTAATGATGCGTACGCTTTTTAAAACACTCAGCGCCATCCCCGGCCGGACTGCTTTTATTCAGCGCGCTGAGACAGTTGGCCTTTCCTGTGAGCGGTGCGCTGCGCTGATTGTCGATATTGCGGGTTTTTCTGATGTCAGTACCAGTATGAGCCAGGTGTCCGGCGATCGTCTCTTACTGCAAATAGCGAATCGTTTATCCAGTCTCTTTGATGATGTCGCGGCTTTTGGCAGGCTGAACGGCGATGTCTTTGCCATCATGTTTACCTCAAACACTACTTCGGGTGCCATGCGTCAAAGGGCTGAAGCGCTCACCACACATTTTGCCAAACCGGTCAGTTGCTCTGAACACACATTTCTTGCTGAGTTTCATATTGGCGCGGTGGTCGGTCGGCAAAAGCGCTTTTGTGTATCTGCATTTATTACGCAGGGCGAAAGCGCGCTTAGACAGGCGAAAAAAAACCGCTACGAGCGGTTTGCCATAGCCAGTGCCTCGTCGCCCGTTTTTGAAACAGGGCAACGCGTAGCCCTGAAGGCCGATTTGCACCGTGCAATCAGTCAGCACGAGCTGGAATTGTATTTTCAGCCGAAGGTCAATCTACAGACGCTTGAGATTATCGGTGCAGAGTGTTTATTACGGTGGAACCATCCGGCAGATGGCATCATATTGCCCGGGCCAATTATTCAGGCCGCCCAATCCTATCAAATGATGCGGGAGCTGGCCTACTGGACGCTGCAACAGGCATGCTGCGCGCTGAGTTACCTGACTAAGCAGCATATCTTTATTCCGCTGTCTGTGAACATTTCACCTACCCAGCTATACGACAGTCAACTGATTCCTCATATTCAGTCCCTGTGCCACGACTTTGACCTGGATCCGTCGCGTCTGGAACTTGAACTGACAGAAGATGTCGCGCTGTCTAACTCGGCCATGGTGAATGAGCAAATTACACGATTACGCCAGATTGGCGTGGGCGTAGCAATTGATGACTTTGGAAAGGGGTACTCGAACCTTACCGCCATTCGCGACTTACCTATCTCATCGCTGAAAGTCGACAAAGCCTTCGTACTTCAACTGCATCGTGACCCTATGAATGAAGCCATTCTTCAGGCTGCCTGCCTTATTGGTGAGGCAAAAGGCTGCGAGGTTGTTGCTGAGGGAATAGAGTCTGTTACGCATTTGCATATACTCAGACATTTAAATGTCACCAAAGGGCAGGGATTTTTGTTTTCAAAAGCCATATCTTTTCGCGACTTCATAGCCCTGTATCGTCAGGAAATCATCATCGGGAGTTCACCTTTACGGCAAAAGTTAACTCAGTAGGATTTGGCTTTTAGACAAGGATCTGGGTAGACTTGGCATCGGTTTAAACAACGATTTAAAAATTTCATGCAAGCAGAGCTTACTAAGTCCGGCGATTTTTTACATCGCTCACGCACTCAGCCTTCTTCTTTTGACAATCCACAGTCGTTTTTTCTGGATAATGGCGTGAAGGTAGATATTCAGGCGCCGGGCATTATCTCATTTGAACCTGCAAATTCTGCAGATACTGTTAAAAGCATCGTATTGTCCTGCGGGGTTCATGGAAACGAAACCGCGCCGATTGAATTATGTGATGCCTGGGTTGCCGATATACTAACGCAAAGCCTTACACCTGCTCACCGCATCCTCTTTTTATTCGGCAATCTGCCGGCTATGGATATTGCTGAGCGTTTTGTAGAAGAAAATATGAATCGGCTGTTCAGCGGCGCGCACTCTCAGGGTGAAGGACTTTGTAACGATGAGCGCCATCGCGCCAAAGCGCTCGAAGAGGCGGTTTCCGCCTTTTTTGAAGATGCTGAAGGCGAGCGCCTGCATTACGATTTACATACCGCTATTCGTGAGTCAAAAAACGAAAAATTTGCAGTTTATCCCTTTTTACATGAGCGCTCTCACAGCAAAGCGCAAATCGCCTTTCTGGCAGCTTGTGGCGTCAAAACGATTCTGCTGAGTCAGAGCCCGACCACCACCTTTAGCTATTATTCAAGTCACATACACCAGGCACATGCATTTACTGTTGAGCTGGGTAAAGTCAGACCTTTTGGTGAAAATGACATGTCACGTTTTGAAGATGCCCGTCTTGCCATTACTGCGTTATTAACGGAGGCAGATTATGCGCCAGAGGTTGATTTGGATACGGTAGATATTTACACCGTCAATCAGGTTATTAATAAGCATAAAGACGATTTTAAGTTACATTTTGCCGACGATACCCCTAACTTTACAGATTTTAAAGCGGGTACGCTGCTGGCCACTGAGAGCGGCGCTGAATATATCGCCCAGCAGGATGGTGAGGCCATCGTCTTTCCCAATGCAAATGTGGCAATCGGTCAGCGGGCTATTCTGACGGTTGTACCAACTACTCTGGCAAATAACCATGTTTAATCTGGATAGTCGCCTTCAGGCAGATACCGAAGTCATTGGTGATATGCCACTATGCCGGGCACTGTTGATGAACGATAGCCAGTTTCCGTGGGTTATTCTGGTGCCCAGAGAGCCTGGTGCAAAAGAACTGTTCGAGCTGTCTGAGTCTCAGCAACATCAGTTTCTGCGAGAGTCGGGGATGGTGTGTCGGGCGCTTCAAAGCCTGTATCAACCCGAAAAACTTAATGTTGCGGCGTTAGGAAATGTAGTGGCGCAGCTTCATATTCATCACGTTGCGCGGTTCAGCGATGATATCGCCTGGCCCGCCCCTGTGTGGGGCAGGCAGCCTGCTGTCCCTTATAGCGCAGAGGCGCTGCAACGTCATAAGCATAATTTACAGCAATATCTGATTAAGGAGTAATCCAGTGATACTGACAACTACCCCAACTATTGAAGGACACGCCATTGAGCAGTATCACGGCATCGTTATTGGTGAGGCGGTAATGGGCGCCAATGTATTTAAGGACTTTTTTGCCTCTGTCAGAGATATTGTTGGTGGACGTTCGGGGGCTTATGAGGACGAACTGACCAAAGCGCGCAAACTGGCGTTCTCAGAGCTGGAGCAGGAAGCGCGCAATATGGGCGCTAATGCGGTGGTTGGAATCGATATTGATTATGAGGTGATGGGCGATAAGGGCAGTATGCTGATGGTTAGCATTAGTGGAACCGCCGTAAGAGCAGCGGGACTATAAAGCCCGCTACCATTTGTCATCGTTCTCATCATCATACTTACGTGGCTCGTAATCAGGTGGCACGTTAAACTTTTTATTAGCGCGTAATAGCAGAATGTTGCCGGCTATCAGCCCAATCACCAGCGCAATGATCAAAATAATCCAGCCTAAACTCATTAGGACGTTCCCCTGTTCAGTACATATTGTTCATACAGGGTTTCGATATGTTTGATCACTATCTGTTTGCCTTCCATATCGCAGCGGCGAAGGGTATCAGCAAGAGCAGAGCAGTTTCGTGACTGTTCAAAGGTAGCAGCGGTTTGCTGATGCGATAGATGCCACAATTCACAGGCGACCCCACCGCGCCATTCCAGAAACGGGCGGAAAAAGCCGTAAGTCTGCGCATGAACACTGAGCCAGTCAGCTAATGCAGCACACGGTCCGTCGTTGCGATATTCCGCATCAACCAAGTTAAAATCACAGTGACGTTTTACAACAGTGTCTTTGTCATAAACATCAATGTCCGTACCCCAATGATGACGGCTTCCGCCCGGCAGTGCCGACCAGGTCAAAATAGCATGAAGCTTTTCAATATCACTAAGCCTGGCATGGTCAAGCCTGGTGCCATCGAGCCCCAGTAAAGGAAGCTCACCACGCCATTTTCGGTTCCAGATGCTTAGCTGCCGGTCGAAATCCCTGAAACTGCTTACCAGCTGGCAATCAATACCCGCAGATCTGGCGCCATCCTGTAAAGCCAGATACGGACCCACCACGTCGGCATGCAGACGATGGCCTTTTCCGGCATCACACAACCACGGATTATCGATACCTAACCAGGCAGTGCTCATGCAAGTAATCTCACCATGGTCTGATAATATATTTCTTCCAGCGTTTCTAAATCACGCATTTTCACGCATTCATCAATCTTGTGGATGGTTGCATTGACCGGCCCAAGTTCAATAACCTGCGCACCAGTCGGCGCAATAAAGCGCCCGTCAGATGTTCCGCCGGCAGTAGATAACTGTGCCGCTGCGCCAGTAACCGATGTAATTGCTGACTGAACGGCTTCAACCAGTTCGCCGCTGTCGGTAAGGAATGGCTGACCGTTAAATGTCCAGTCCAGCGCATATTCCAGCTTATGATTGTCTAAAATGGTTGTAACCCGCTCTATTAATTGCTTATCGGTAACTTCCGTTGAGAAACGAAAGTTGAAACAAACACTCAACTCACCGGGAATAACATTGCCGGCACCAGTGCCCGCATGCAGGTTGGAGATTTGAAAGCTGGTAGGGGGAAAGAATGCATTACCATCATCCCAGTGTGTTTGCGCAAGCTCTGATAACGCCAGTGCTGCCTCGTGAACAGGGTTTCGCGCCAGGTGAGGGTAGGCTACATGGCCCTGAATACCTTTTACTGTAAGGTTGCCGGTTAGCGAGCCACGCCGTCCGTTTTTCACTACATCGGCAACAGACTCGGTACTACTTGGCTCCCCGACAATACACCAGTCTATTTTTTCGTTTCTGGCCTCAAGTGTATCGATAACCCGGGTGGTACCGTTTATAAACGGGCCTTCCTCATCACTGGTGATTAAAAAGGCAATGCTGCCTTTGTGGTCAGGGTAATCACTGACAAAGCGCGTAGTTGCAGCCAGCATTGCTGCAAGACTGCCTTTCATATCAGCCGCGCCGCGACCGTGCAGGTAGCCATCTTTTTCGGTAGCAACAAATGGAGGTGTTTGCCACGCACTGGCCGGTCCGCTTGGTACAACATCAGTATGTCCGGCAAAGCAAAAAAGCGGACCCTGTGTACCACGTCGTGACCACAAGTTTGTCGTGTCCTCAAATATCAGGCTTTCATTTTCGAAGCCGGCCGCGGACAGTATTGACTGCATCATATCCTGACAGCCGGCGTCTTCAGGGGTCACAGATTTTCTGTTGATTAAATCTTTAGCCAGTGTAATGACGGTTGAATCACTCATGGAAAAAGATTTCCTTGTATTGTTCCGGCTTAAAACCTATGTGAAGCGATGAATCGTAATCCAGAATAGGGCGCTTAATAATGGCAGGTGACTCAGCCATGATACTAATCGCAGCCTCCCGATCCATATGACTTTTTGTCTGGTCGTCCAACTGACGGTATGTTGTACCACGTTTATTTAGCATGGTTTCCCATCCAAGAATCGACTCAGTCTGCTCAAGCCACTGTCGATTGATACCATCCTTACGATAATCGTGAAACTGATAATCAATATCATGTGTCTCCAGCCACTTTTTAGCTTTTTTTATCGTGTCGCAATTGCTAATGCCGTAAAGCGTCGTTGTCATTCGATAAGTCCTTAACATTTTTCAGCAGTTTATCGCTTCATTTATAGCGATGCAAAATACAGCTGAACTAATCGCTCCTCATAAAAAAGTGTGCTGCAAAAGGTACAGAGTCGCTGCACTTATTACAGCTAAAATAGATTGAAAGCTATGAGAATGGGCAGGGCGATAAGCTACAAAGCCCGAAATCACTGGGCTGCAGCATTAACTGGTTTAAACGGCATAGCGTGTGCATTTAATTGAGCAAGTTGTAAAACACGTAATTCATTATAGCGACACAGGAGATAACATGGCGATTGTAAAAACAGCTTCAGCACATTATCAGCCACTGGGTAAAGAAGGTCAGGGCCATGTCAGCCTGGCAAGTGGTGCGCTTTCTGAACAGCCTTACGGTTTTAATACACGTTTTGAAGATAAACCAGGTACAAATCCGGAAGAGATGATTGCCGGTGCTCATGCAAGTTGTTATGCCATGGCATTATCTTTTGCATTAGCGGATGCCGGTTATGACAGCGGCGAACTCAAAGTCGACGCAGAAGTTACTTTGGAAAAAGACGGTGACGGATTTGCTGTTACCCGCTCAGCACTGACTCTGGATGCTAAAGTCAGTGGGATAGACGAGAGCGAATTTTCTTCGATTGCAAAAGACGCGAAAGAAAATTGCCCGATTTCTAAACTGCTTAAAGCTGAAATCACGTTAGACTACAATTTTTCTAACTAAACGCTAAATTTCCAGCGTAAACAGCGAATCTTCTAAAGCCAGGTACTGCCTGGCTTTTTTTATATCTATGCGTTTCAATTTCGCGCCATTAACAACAATAATCATTGCTGTTAATGTACCACCCTGTTTTAGCAGGGTGGGATTAAACTGCATGAGCTGTGTTCCCTTTTTAACCTTCTTTCCCACCGCATGCGCGACATCACACCCCTGCGCATGCAAACTCCCGGCTTCCTCACCAATTCTGAACCAGAATTGAAGCCCATTTGAACAGGTAAAACGAAGGCTGTAGTTAAGTTTGTCGATATGACTGAGGTAGCCGTCGAAGGGCGCAAAAAGCTGTGAGCCGGTTACATTAAGGATTACCGAACCTTCAAACAGTGCCTGGTACATTGCTGATTTGTGTGTATCAGTGCAGAGCTTTCCTGATACAGGGCTGGGAATTTCTATAAGACGCGAGGAAGCAGACATACCTGTTAGTCGTTCACCGTGTATCCCGCCTGACGCAATGCGCTGACTGCCACACTTAGTTTATTGTCTTTTACCAGGAAAAAGTCAGTATCAAAGGTAGAAACGATAAAAATACTCACTTTTGCCCGAGCCAGTACCTGACCTATTTGCGCCATGATCCCAACCATAGACAGCTGTAAAGGGCCTATTAATTCAAGGACTCGCCAGTTCGTATCAATGTCTACAGAGTCAATTTCAACTGAATCAGGAACAACCAGAGAAAGTTGATCGCCGGTTTTACCGATAAAATAAATATCACTGTTGAAAACTGACTGCGGAATAACCTCATCAGGCTCCATTCCATGAATATTGAACTGCTGTGGTAAAACGGCCAGAGTTTGAATAGCCATGCTTTGCAACTTTAACTGCCAGAGGAGATAGGTATTAAATCACTATCTAGGGATAAGTGCCACGTGTTATCCACTCATTCTGTGGATAACCTTGTTAAGTAGTTTGGGGCTTGATTGTAAGCTATTGATAATAAATAATTAAAAATATTGTGTAATTTTTACCCAGTGGATAAAAATACGATATCCCCAAGCATTTTCCCGAACCTGTGTCTAGCATATGAAATTAAAAATACCCGCTTTTTTTCGAAAAAAAGCGGATTATTTAAGTTGACATCAGACCAGTTATACACACGCTTTGTCCAGGATCGTATGAATTTTAAGTCGTTAAAGTTGGCAAATATGCACCTTTCGATCATTGATCAAAAAAGCGTCGCGCCTGTGAGAAGATATACAAATTGATGATAAATATGTATTTGAAACACAAATGTCTGCATGACGCTTAAAAATGATACATTAACGTAAGCAAGACGATAAATAGTGGTGATGGATGTGAGTGCCCCTTTAGATATCTTTGCAGGTCCACGAGCCCTGCGCTTACTCAAAAAACACGGTTTTCATCCGTTGATGTTCGATTATTTTATTGGCGCATCCGGCGGACCTAAGTGGTTTGTTCTGACCGGGCTTGATCGGGTCATGTTTCCGGAGTATTTCAGTAACCGTGGTGGTCAGATGCAAATTATTGGCTCTTCTGCTGGCGCATTCAGAGCTGTATGTGCTGTTCAGCGTGATCCCTTATCAGCGATCAATCGTCTGGCCACGCAATATGCTAACACCGTTTACTCAGACAAACCTACGTCGCTGGAAATCACCAGAAAGGCAAAGGCGCTGTTAAGCTTTATGCTGGGCGAACATGGCCAGGAAGATGTACTGATTAACTCAAGATTTAAAGCGCACATTATCACAGCGCGCTGCAGGGGATTAGTGTCAGGGCAGGGGAAGCTCTCTCAATTGTCCGGCCTGGCGTTTAGTGCTGCTGCCAATGCGCTGCACAGAAAACACCTGCAACGAAGCTTTACTCGAACCATTTTTTCGGCGCCGGACAGTAGTCTGGAAATCTACGATCCCTATGGTCTGCGCACAGAGCGGGCAGAGTTGGGATTTAATAACATAAAGGATGCACTGCTGGCATCCGGGTCGATTCCCATGGTGCTGGACGGTGTAACTAATATCGTCGGTGCCAGACCAGGTGTCTATCGGGATGGCGGGATCATTGATTACCATTTTGATCTGGCATTCGGCCCCCATAAAGGGTTGGCATTGTACCCGCATTTCTATCCAAGGCCGATTACCGGATGGTTTGATAAAGCGCTTAAGAAGCGTCTGGTGCACGCGTCCAGTTATGACAACGTGGTGATGGTTGTGCCTTCGGCCAGCTTTGTGGAAAATTTGCCTTATCAGAAAATTCCGGATCGCAAGGACTTTGAGACGATGGCACCTTCACAGCGTATTCCTTACTGGGAAACGGTCATCAGCGAATCTGACAGGTTAGGGGAGTATTTTATGCAACAAGTTGAAAACGATACCATTATGGATAACATAAAGCCGTTACCGTTTAGCTGCTTTGAGTAAATTCAGTGAATGTTTGGGGATACGCTCATCAAATGAGCAAACAGTTCACTCAATGCAAATAATGGCTTGATTGAACGTAAAGCCCCCGTTATGATACGCGCCATCTTAACGCATCAGCCGTTAACGACCTTTGCGTCTATAGCTCAGTTGGTTAGAGCGCTACCTTGACATGGTAGAGGTCCCCTGTTCGAGTCAGGGTAGACGCACCACTTTCTACTCACTTTTCTATGCTACTTTTTATTTAAGTAATTATGTGTGCCGAGCGCCTATAAGACGCCCCGCAATCAGTCAGCTTATGTTCCGGATTTGTCGTACCGACACTGACCTGCAACCCAGGTTTGATAGATAGCACGATCATCACCCAGCATGCTGAGGGCAAACAGCATATCTTGTGCAGACTGGCTATTCTCAAGCCGCAATGCGGTTAGTTCATCAAACATGGGGTCGAGTATCACAAAGTCGGCTGCAGTATCCGGGTTGAGGTTACCAATACTGTCATCCAGATTGTAAGCAACCGCCGGACCTTGCGTCATTGCGTACAGGCCCTGTAGCGCAGAGAAAGACTGTCCTTTTAGTTGCGCGACCTTGTAGCCTTCGCCATAGGTTTTCAGCAGGTTAAAGCTGGTTCCGGCACCCACATCAGTAGCCAGTGCCAGATGGACACCCGCATCGCGGGCTTTATCCAGATTAAACAGCCCACTGCCCAAAAACAAATTAGACGTGGGGCAAAATGCAGCTGTAGAACCGCTTTCTGCCAGTCTCGCCCACTCATGGTCAGTCATGTGAATGCAATGCCCGAATACGGCTCGGGGGCGAACCATATGAAATCTGTCATACACATCAAGGTAGCCATCACAATCAGGGTATAAAGACTTCACCCACTCAATCTCATCCATATTCTCAGACAGGTGAGTTTGTATAAAGACATCAGGGTACTGTTGTGCCAGCTCGCCCAACGCATGCATTTGATCTTCGGTGCTGGTGGGCGCGAAGCGAGGCGTCAGCGCGTATAAGTTCCGCCCCTTGCCATGCCACTTACTGATTAAATGCGCGCTTTGAGACTGTGCGGTTTGCGCAGAGTCCTGCAGCCAGGCAGGACAATTTCTGTCCATACATGTTTTTCCGGCGATGATCGCCATATTAATTTCGCTGGCGGCTTCAAACAAAGCATCGGTGGCATCCGCATGAACTGAAGAGAATACCAGGCCGGTGGTGGTACCATTTTTAATTAGCTGCCTGATGAAGGCCGGAGCAATTTGTCGGCAGTAATCAGGTTCGGAAAACTTGTTTTCTGTAGGAAAAGTATATTTTTCCAGCCAGTGGAGTAACTGTTTACCATAACAGGCAATCATCTCTGTTTGAGGAAAGTGTAAATGACTGTCTATGAGGCCGGGTACAATCCACCTTCCGCGTAAGTCATGCGTTATTGCCTCAGGGTACATTCCGTGAATATCGGAATACTCACCCACCGCAATAATTTTATCCTGCGCAATAACCAGTGCACCGTCACTGATGCATTGGGCATCCAGGTCGGGTTGTGAAGTTTGATGGGGGAAGTGCACGATACCAGCACGGAATAGTTCGTGTTTACTCACTGACAGCCTCGATTAGTTACAACAAAAAAAGCAGAAGAAATTTACCAGGCAAGCGCTGTAGCGGTTGCTGCGGGAGTTTACAAGGGCTTGTGCCCCAGAGCAAGAAAGTTTGACCATTTAGTCAGGTTAGCTATCAAGACGATTCTGCAGACGTTTCTCTATTAGCTTACTGAAACTGGTTTTGGCCGTAGATAGTTCATCGTCTGTCGGGCGGCTTAACCGCTCATCCAGCTCGTTAATGACATCTTCCACTGAGCGCTGTCGGATTGACGTGATAAAAATAAAACCATGCTTCTTAAGATATTCAACGTTAAGTGTATTAAAAGTCAGCTTTTTATCTGCGCTGACCTCATCGGCAATCATACTTATTTTTAACACAGGCTCGGCAGCTAACGCTTCACGGTAATCACTGTCAGATAAGGATTCCCAGTGCTTTGAAGCGGCTTCGCGAACTGCCTGAACAGATTTATACGGCCGGCTTTCCACCATACAGCTAATCCAGCTTCTGGCTGCACAGATATGGCTCAACCAGTCTGAGGCCCCGGCAAGAGACATTGTATTGAGTTTATCCAGTGTCATTGTCGTTCCTTTTCCTTGCGATGCAGTCAAATCAGTCCACGCAATTGCGCATTATCAATTATACACCGTAGGCAGGTTTGTGGATGAGTAATACCCTATGGTTTACGTATGCACAGTTGCGTTGCAAAAATACTGTGGCACTATTATGCGCCTTATTTTTTGAAATCTGACACCGGTCAAAACGGTGTCGCCAGCTATCAGGTCTGACATGGCAAAAAGTAAAGCAGGGTCATCCGTAGGGGATAAAAATCGCCGGTTAATTTTGCAGGCCGCAGAACAGGTTTTCGCGCAGTGTGGGTTTGGCGGCGCGTCTGTGCAAAAGATTGCGGATACCGCGGGTCTGCCTAAAACTAACGTGTTGTATTACTTTAAATCAAAACAGGCGTTATACCAGAGCATATTATCCCGCATTCTGACGTTGTGGAACTCTCGTTTTGACCAGGCGACCGGTCATGACGATCCTGCCATCACCCTGGCCGAGTACATCACTGAAAAGATGCAGTTATCACAGACCCATCCGTTGCTATCGCGCATCTTTGCCATGGAGATAATAAACGGGGCGCCGAATCTGAACGATGCCTTTAACGAGGCGCACAAAGCCTGGATGGCTTCCCGGGTCGATGTTATTCAACAATGGATTGATGCAGGTAAAATGCATCCGGTCGAACCGGCTTTCTTGCTTTACAACATTTGGGGGAGCACACAACATTATGCAGATTTTGCCACGCAGATAACCCATCTTCAGGGGCAGAAAATGACTCAGTCTGATTTCGATAGCGCCACAATTACATTAATAAACATGGTGTTAAAAGGGTGCGGCCTGGTGGTACCGGAAAAGTATATTAAACCAATGGCCGGCACGCGGTAAAAATCCCGTTATTTTTCGTTGCCAACAGCGCAACGCCGCGTCATGATGAACATATTGTTGATTGCTAATGCGTCGGACAGATGATTTCAGGTATTAAATTTCATCCGCTAGTCGTCACTTTGGTGTAGATAAGGCATAACTAATGCGTGTAATAACTGTCTGGTAGTGTGAAAGACAGGTGAAGGATAAATGAAACACACGATAATGACTTTTGGAGTGCTTTTAATGCTGTCTGGGTGTTCTAAGCTGACTCAGGAAAATTACGATAAACTCGAAATGGGTATGTCGCAATCTGAAGTGGAAGATGTGCTGGGATCAGCTGAGCGCTGTAGTCGCTCTCTGGGTACGCAAAGTTGTATCTGGGGCGACGAAAAGGATAAACATATAAAAGTCATGTTTATGAATAACAAGGCTGTTACCTTTGCTTACGAAGGTATTTAAAAGCAGTGTTCCAAAAAAAGTGAATTAAGGGCGCCCGGCATTGTAATTGGCAAGGCGCAATAATTTACTTCAGATCCAACGCGTAACGAAGCAGGAAGATCAGTGCCAGTGCGTAGGTTAGCAGGCTGACTTCCCGCGCCTTACCCGTGCCCACCATTACCGTTACGTACGTGATAAAGCCCAGGGCGATTCCCTCACTAATGCTAAATGTAAGTGGCATAGCTAACAACGCCACCGAGGCAGTAGCCAGTGCGCCCAAATCATCAAAATCAAGCTGACGGATAGAGTCCATCATTAAAATGCCGACCATTATAAGCGCTGGTGTGGTGGCCATGAGTGGAATCACTTCCATCAACGGGGTGAACAGAAGTGACAGTAAAAAGCATGCTGCTACTGTCAGTGCTGTTAACCCCGTTCTGCCGCCCGCTGAGACGCCAGCTGCTGATTCTACATAGCTGGTTACAGGCGAGGTTCCCAGCGCTGCGCCAGCAATACTCGCAGTTGCATCAGCGTTCATTGCTGACCCGATTCGGGGTAACTTTCCCTGCTCATCCAGTAAATTCGCTCGTCGCGAGACACCTATCAGGGTGCCAATAGTATCGAACATATTCACGAACATCAGTGCAAAGATAAGATCCCAGGTCTGTGAAAAGTGCTCAATGGGGTACCATAGATCCATTGCCATCCAGGTATCTTCGATGCCATGAGGAACGCCCACTATCGAATCAGGCTGCGCAGTCAGCATGCCGTCGGCAGTAGGGATAAACAGCCCAATAACACTCAGGGCGATAATCGATAATAAAATCCCCCCGGTAACCTGTTTAATAACCACCACTATCGTCAGTAAAATGCCGGCCAGCGCTAACATGGTCGAAGGCTCTGATAAGTCTCCAAGGGTCACAAATGTGGCTGGGTGATCAACGACCAGTCCCGCGTTTCGTAAACCAATGAATGCAATAAAAAGCCCGATACCGCATTGCACACCTATCTTCAGTGATGCCGGTATCGCTTCTGCCACTTTTGTCCTGACGCCGGTAAGGGTCAGCAGTAAAAATAGTATGCCGTTCCAGAACACTATCCCCAGTGCAGCCTGCCAGGAAATATCACGGGTCATACAAATGGTAAAAGCAAAAAACGCATTGAGTCCCATACCCGGTGCCAGCGCAATGGGATAATTGGTCAGGAGCGCCATCAACAGCGTACCTATACAGGCAGACAGCGCAGTGACGGTAATAAGCCCCTCAACCGGCATACCGCTCAGGCCAAGAATACCGGGGTTTACCACCAGAATGTAGGACATGGCTGCAAAGGTAGTCAGCCCTGCAACCAGTTCTGTTTTTACCGTAGTCCCGTGCGCGGAAAGCTTAAATAATTTATCCAGCATTGATGTCATGGATTTACTCGTACTGAAAAAGGTGACAAGGGGCGTGCAGCAGATAGGGCATTAAAAGCATTGACCATCTGGTCAGGTTGCAGGGTGCCTGATGCTGAACATTAATCAGCACCGCGACGGATAGCATTATAACCAGGACGGAGAACGTGCCTGACCACCATATCAATGAGTAAATCGAAAATGGCTTTTAAGACATGCGTTTAATGACTAGAATAAATAAGCAATATCATCAGACGCGGTGAACAATGCGCAATTGTGCTGGAACCAACAGTCAGGTGCAAGACATTGCATGTTATCGGTTTGTAACAACAGTGCTCAACCGAGCCAATATTTAAAAGCGAACTTATGACTTTATCTTCTCTTATCTCTTCGGTACCCAAAGCTGAGCTGCATTTGCATATTGAGGGCGCGCTGGAACCTTCTCTCATGTGGTCCCTGGCTGCTAAGCACAATATAACGCTGCCTTATAAAAATGTGGCGCAAATCGAAGCCGCTTACCAGTTTTCGAATTTGCAGAGTTTTTTGGATATTTATTATGCCGGCGCCAGTGTGCTGCTGGATGAAGACGACTTCTTTGCTTTGATGTGGTCTTACTTATGTAAATGCAAAGAAGAAAACATTGTTCATACCGAGATAATGTTCGACCCGCAAACCCACACAGAGCGCGGTATCGGATACGATATTTTTATGCCGGGTTTTTTAAGAGCGATAGATAAAGCCCGTCAGCAGTGGGGAATGAGTGTAAAACTGATATTGTCATTCTTGCGCCATTTAAGCGAACAAGAAGCATTCGATACATTAGAACAGGCTAAGCCTTATTATCGTTATATCGATGCGGTGGGACTGGATAGCTCTGAAAAAGGGCATCCTCCGGTTAAGTTCAGGCGCGTATTTGCCCAGGTCCGCAGGCTGGGATTTCGCATCGTGGCACATGCCGGTGAGGAAGGGCCCGCCGATTATATCTGGCAAGCTATTCACACACTGGGTGTAGACAGAATTGATCACGGGGTCCGCTGTCTGGAAGACCCAGAGTTAGTTGCGTTACTGAAAAAACGGCAGATACCGCTGACGGTGTGCCCGCTCAGTAATCTTAAGCTGAAAGTGATTAACGATATGCGTCAGCATTCGTTATTCGCTCTAATGGATAAGGGGTTATTGGTTACCGTTAATTCAGACGATCCCACTTACTTTGGCGGTTATCTGAATCGTAATTTTGAAGCGCTGGATGCAGCACTGGGTATGAACAAAAATCAGTTACAGGCGTTGGTAATAAACAGCTTTAAAGCCAGCTTTCTGTCAGAAGATGAAAAGACGCACTGGATTAAAGAGGTGAACCGTCACTTTGCCTAGTTCGGGAAGCTGAAGAAGTGGCTGATATAAAGAGACCGCACGCTGGCTACAGCAGCGTGCGGTATATTCTGTGAGATATTATCGGCCCTAGCTAACCGCCGGTTTCCAGTCTGGCTTTAACACGCTTTGGTAAATATTTTTCAGCGGCTTTGCCGGTTACCGACCACACCATCAGCGCGGACCAGGCAACAACGGAAAGACCGGCCGGCACACAGGCAATGGCTATTAATTTAGCTTGTCGCCGATTAAAAATCAGCGCCAGAAAGAAAGGTAAAAACCATACAACCCCCATCGCTACGATAATCAGTGAAAGCTGTAAAGCCGATGCATTTTCAAACTGCGTTAATATGTCGTTCACGTATTCAATCTCCTTATGACAGTGTTCTATCCCTAGTCTTGATCTAGTGAACTATATTACAGTTTTTTCTCATTATCGTGGAAATAAAATTACTGCCCCGTTAAAAACAGTGTTAAATATTAATAGTTTGCCCCGAGACGGGGATTATTGCGTGACAGTTTGCTTTTAATAAGGCTTGCTTGAGCGCCTTTTTCGAATCGTCTTCACCATGGACCAGATATAAAGCGGGGCGGGGAGCCTCGAAATGAGAAAACCAGTCAATAAGCTGAGATTGACTGGCGTGCGCCGAGAAGCCGCCTAATGTATGAATCTGCGCATTGACGGCAATCGATTCGCCGGCCATTTTTATTCGTTTCGCGCCATCTACCAGTAGGCGTCCAGGGGTACCATTGGCCTGGTAGCCTACAAATATCACATGAGACTGCTGACGCCACAGATTGTGTTTTAAGTGATGTCGGATCCTGCCACCGTTACACATGCCGCTTCCGGCGATAATGATAGCGCCGCGTTCTACCCGGTTCAGAGCCATAGACTCCTGAGTAGTCACTGCATAGCGCAGAGTGGGTAAAAAGCTGTGCAGGCTTTTATATTTGTAAGAATAGACATTATCCCCGGAACGCTTCATCAACTGCATATCTTCACGATTGAATACATCCTGATAGCGGTGATATATCTCAGTCACTGCTATTGCCATGGGGCTATCTAAACATATCAACTGTTGCGGCAGCTTGCCTTGCTGATACAGAGCGCCTAATCTGAAAATGATTTCCTGCGTCCGGCCAACCGCAAATGACGGGATAAGAATATTACCACCATCAGCAGACGCGCGGGTGATGACAGATTCAAATTCATCGAGGGTCTGGGCAATGGAGCGATGCTCTCTGTCACCGTATGTCGATTCCATCAGAACGACATCGGCTTGTGTAATACAGGCAGGATCTCTTAGTAGCGCAGCCTGCGCATTACCTAAGTCACCTGAAAAAACCAGCTTTCGGACTGGCAACGTGTCACTGATGAACAGCTCTACGATGGAAGAGCCAAGAATATGCCCCGCCTCACGCAGGTTGAGCGTAATATCGCGGGTGACAGGTACTTCATTATCGTAAGGCAGTGGATGGCACAGCGCCAGCGTGTCTTCGACATCTTCAAGGGTATAGAGCGGTTCAATTTGCGGTTTACCAGCGCGAAGACGGCGTTTGTTTTCCCATTCAGTATCACGCATTTGCAGAGATGCAGCGTCCTTTAACATGACATCAATTAAATCGCTGGTGGCCGGCGTCATATAGATAGGCCCGCTGTAACCACGCCTTACCAGCAGAGGAAGCCGTCCGGAATGGTCCAGGTGGGCGTGGGAAAGCACCACTGCATCAATCGTTGTTGCATCAAAAGGGAACGGATCCTGATTACTCGCCTCGACCTTACGTCCACCCTGAAACAGCCCGCAATCCAGTAACACCGTACTGGTGGAGGTTTTCAGTAAGTGCATTGAACCGGTGACACCATCTACTGCGCCCAGAAAGGTAAGAGTCGCCATATTGCCCTCGTTATTATGAGCTGCATCTGTCGTGAATATGATCGCCCGTCATTCCAGGCGACCACCGACCAGGTATCCGAGTTATCGGATATCGATACGTCTTTTCTGGGGTTCAGCCTGTTGTGATTTTGGTGCCGTGACTGTGAGAATGCCACTTTCAAACGAAGCGGTTATATCGTTTTCCTGTACTGCATCCCCAACGGTAAAACTGCGCTGGAAGTGTCCGTAGCGTCGTTCCTGACGGATCACTCTGCCATCCTTTTCTTCTTTCTTGCTCTGTTTAACCTCTGCACTTAATGTAAGTACACCGTTGTGCAACTCCAGGTGAATATCCTCTTTTTCTACACCGGGCAGTTCCGCGGCAATAATAAAGTGTTCACCTTTATCCGTAATATCGACCCTGGGACTAAAAAAGCCAGTTTCAGAAGATGAGAGCGGGCTAAGAAAATGATCAAACAGGCTATCAAGATCAAATCGGTTTTTGTTTGAGAGATTGTTCATCGCTGTCTCCTCAGTTTGCAAGAAACAACGACCAGAAACTGCATGGTCGACTGGTAGTCCATACCGCCAGTAATATGAGTATCGGACTGATTTTGTTTTTGTACAAGCTGACAAAGTTGCTCTGTTGAGCAGGATCAATATTTGTAAAGAAAAGAAAACCGCGAGTGACGGCGCGGAGTCAGATATCGAAATTATGACCTTGTATATGTGGTTGTTTAAAGGCAGATGACCATAGGGGCGGAGTGTGCGAACTAAGCACGGGAATGTTTACCAATAAATATTGTTTCTGCTAAGTGGTAGGCATCGCTGTAAATATTGAATTGAACGAAAAATGTACGATACTTTAAAGGCTGGATATTCCCGGCAAAAATCAGACTTTATTGCGTGTAGCGCAGGGAAGTTTGCCGTCCTGGTTCGAAGTGGTCGATAGAGTCACTGTTCTGGGAGGAACCAAAATGAATCTGCATTGTAAACTTTTACTCTTACTGATTGTTGCCCCTCTTAGCACTGCGGTGCTGGCACAAGAGTCGAAACAGGCCAAAATAGAACGCGCTTTATCAGCAGCCCCTGACGCCGTTAGTGCGCAAGCTACTGTGGTGGACAGCGATGGTACTGTCCTAAAAGAGGGGGCCAATGAGTGGACATGTTTACCCGACACGATGCCGGGTGATAAGGCACCGATGTGTAATGATGAAACATGGATGGAAATGATGAACGCTGTTGGTAGTCAGTCTGACTTTGTTGCCGACAAAATTGGCATTTCTTACATGTTGCAGGGTGAGCCGACAGGATCCGGAGTAAGTAATTCCTCACCACATCACCCGAATCACAAGCAGGCGGAAGATTACGTAGAAACAGGCCCGCACCTTATGATTATAGTACCTAAAGCGATGTTGGAAGGGCTTCCTACCGATCCTAATGAGGGGGGGCCTTATGTCATGTGGGCAGATACACCTTATGCCCATATCATGGTACCGGTCGCGTTAAACGGCAAAACCATTATTACCAAGCAGTAATATCTGGCACCCGCGCTCGCAATTTGGTGCGTGCGCGGGTGCCAGATAAAAAGCCGTTAAGTCTGTGATGTTTACTAACTGCTGCCTCAGCGCCCCGATATTACGAAGACGATGCCCTTATGCATGTATCGACAATCAGAATATATAGATAACACCCACACCCACTTCGGTTTCGTAGTCACTTCGGGCAATCGGGCTGTCGCGAACGTCACTACTGTAATATTCAAAAAGTGCTTCACCGTATAGTTGCCAGTTTTTATTTATATAGTGTCGGAAGCTGTAATCAATGCCAAACGACCGTAACCCACTGTCCACGTCCGTCTCCGGTAAACCCGAAGCCTGTGCCTGCGTAGCATTTACACCAAACCCTTTATTGGCATATTCACTGTCGTGAAATACAGCGACCAGATTCACTTCATGACCGGTACCATCGACTTGATCTCCAAAGCGACGACCTACGCCAAACAGACCAAGATTGCCATCGCCACCGCTGACAATCCGGCTGACCAGCCAGTAGCGCCAGTCAGAGGTAAAGGCGCGGCGCGCCTGAAAAACCAGCTCAAAACTTTCGTCCTGATCACCCAGACCATCCAGGTAACCATCGTCAGAGTCACCTTCTTCCCGGCCTTCATCAAAGCCCAGCGCCCCTTCAAGTAACCAGTTTTCATTTACCCGGCCTCGCCAGCCCAGCGCTTCACCTGCAAAGTAGTAAATATGATTGTCGTTGCGCCATTGAATGGCGCCGGCAGGCTGTAATTCAAACCCGAACTCATCGGAGCCTTCATACGCGGTCTCATATTCAACGCCTAATCCGAGCCCAAAACTCCAGCCATTTTGACCCTGGGTAAAATCATCGAGCGAGGGCAACGGCACCAATGCGGTATTACTGGTCTGCGCAAATCCAGGTTGAACAGTCACGCTGCAGGAAATAAAAAGTAGTGTAGAAACTAACGCCTTTCTCATTTTTGATGACTCCTGAGTAATAAATCTGGCAATAGAGCCCAACGGCGCTAAGCCCTGTCGACGGTTTACTATTACTATTGAAATATTGTCGTTTTTCGTTCTTTAACTATATGCAAAACTACGAAGATGGACGCGCGCTGACTAGCAAAATTGTAGAAACGGTCAGTTATATGTACGAATGACACGTAAGCATTGGCCTCTCATCACCTGCAGCTCATGAGAAAAAGCAGCAATTCATACAATAAACGGCATAATTCAGGTGCGTGGGGTGTATAAATATAGCCATGTTAATGTGTGGAGTATTCGGGTGTTAGTCAGTAATACGGTTTTAGGCAGAGCGCCAGTAAAAAGCGGTTTTGCGCTTACTGCGACGGGACTGACATTGTTATTTACGTTTATGGAGCCAGAATCTTCTGCTGCTCTTGGGTTTTTTGAGCGGCTTACGTTCTGGTCTCTTCAAATTACTACAGCACTGCTCGGGCTGATGTTTGCCAGTTATTTAGTCAGTCGTATAGCCCACAGCCGGCTCCCTGTCTTTGTGTCGTTACTCATTTCAGGCGGAGTAGGGGCCGTGCTTGTTGCCCCCGTTTTTGCATCCATTGATTACTGGTTCCCCGGCCTCAAAGATAACCCGGATGGCTGGCTCGATATGCTTGAGCAACAAGGGCCGTTTTATCATGTTATCTCTGAGTTTCTTGAAATTGCGCCGGGCCTGATTACGATTTGGTTTTTGATCAATATTCCCTTACTTTTAAACGTCACCTATAAGTTACCCACTGACACAGACGAACCGCCGCCTCCTGAACAGCCTCAGTCGCGGGCAAAGCAGTTCGATATGAGGGAAAAACTCAAAAAAGATTTCTATGAAAGGCTTCCCGAGGCGTTGAGTAAAGACATTGTGTCGATAAGCTCTGAGCTGCATTATGTTAACGTAAAGATGACAGACGGAAAGGCACTCATCCTGGGCGCGCTCAATCAGATAGCAGAAGTTCTGGAGGATGATGGCGTATTAATTCACCGCTCGCATTGGGTCCATAAGAAACACGTTATGGGTGTGCATGTTTCAGGTAGCCAGGCGTGGTGTGAAATGACTAACGGCGAACGACTGCCAATCAGCAGAAGCAAACGCAAGCTGGTTAAATCCTATTTTGGAAATGAACCACGACGAGACACGACAACAGGCAAGGCCGAGCTGACCCGAGTGAAATAAGAGTAAGCGTGACAGCCAGTTTACGACTTGTCGAATTAAAACGTATGGTTATCACTAAATAGTGCCTGAATGGCTATCCTCAATTTTATTGGAACGAGGCTTTATAGCTAGCAACTAGGTTTGACAAGAAAAAAATACTCTGCCAGTTTAACTTACTGATACTTAGGAAGTGAGCTTCACAACAACCCTAATAGTTGGGGCTCACAATAAAAGGAATTTATGATGTACGTTAAAGTTGTATCTGCGTTTTTGTGTATTATCTTTTGCACTTCCATGCAAGTCAGCGCAAAAGTTCGGGGCGAGGCGAACATTATTGCGATTGATTCTGAGGTGCTAAATGAGACCAGAGAGTTGATGGTCCATTTGCCTAATAATTATGATCGTTATACTGATACATCTTATCCGGTTTTGTTTTTGCTGGATGGACAGAGAAATTTTGCACACGCTGCAGGCACCCTTGTTCTGTTGAATCAGTCAGGGATGGCATCTGAGATGATTATTGTCGCTATCAACAATACTTATCGAACCAGAGATTTTACGCCCACCTATAGGAAGAATATAACGTCAAAGCTCTTAGGGACCGTGCTGCAACAGTCGCTTCATTCAGGTAAGTAAAATGAAATATTATCTTTTACTGACAACATTGTTCTTTCTTGCTGCTTGTGGTGACGGATCTTCAGGTTCTTCCGCAAATACTAGCAATACTGACTCTACATCTGGTCAAAGTGATTCGCAAAGTCAGGTTGACGGTACTGCTGAAATTATTCAAATTGAAGTCGTAGCCGATAATCTGATATTTAGTACAGTAGAAAATACCTTTATTGCAGATATGAATGGAAATTCATTAGTGGTATTGCCAAGTTTCGGCTCATTAATTGGCTTCGGTACTCAGTTTATTGCCGACAGTCAATTTTATGAGATAGACGGCACTGCTTCAGGTAGGGTTAATATTAGTCGGATCAGCGTAGACGGTCGGGATGAAATTTACTATGTGGACCCGGAAACGGACCAAATCTTCCTAATTGATGGCGATGTGTCTTCACCTACTAATATTTCTGTACCCGTGGAGCTTGAGGGCGAAGAGCTTACATCTGCCTTACAAGTCGAGCAATTTAAACTGATAGGGGTCAATCGAAACGATATCATTAATACTTCTATTTTCTACGATGATAATTTGGTCCATAGCCAGGACCATCTTTTCATAGAAGAGCCTGTTATTACTGATGATCAGCGACGATTGTTTTTTAGATCTTCGCACGTCGGTTATATGCTTGATCTGCGATTACAAGACTTGATTGCTTTTGATATTCCATTGGCATCAAACTTTTTTCGAATGAATGGGCAAATTTACTTTAGCGCTAATGCTAACGAACACTACCGGTATCTCGTTAGTACTGGAACGTTTGAAGTAGCGGACTTATTTCCCAAAGAACTCGGTGTGGTGCACGATAGTGAATACTATCAGGGAGTTGAATATTTGGCGACGTCTACCGGTATCTGGACTTATACAGTTGAATCCAGTACTTTTAAGCGAATTAAATAACAACAATTTTAACGCTCATTTAGCTTAAAGTGACTTAAAGCCCGATTGTTAAATAGAGCATTCGGGCTTTAAATTTGTTTTTAACTACACATCTGTGCTCGCTTTCAAGTAAGTTCATGTCAATCTATTATCAATACTTGTTTGCTATCTTGGCGCACTAAGTCGGCTGCAAAAGTTAGTGAGTATAAGAAACACAATACTATAGACCAGACATAGTGACAGGTCAGTGTATTTGAGTCTGTTTTTACGTTTTCCAGATAGGTGTTTCGTTAATTTAACCTATATGGCTTAAGTCTTAATAATTTTGTCCCATATTCGCTGTTCTGCTTTAACGGCACGGTAGCGCTTCGATCTACTATTTTATTT
This sequence comes from Salinimonas iocasae, assembly GCF_006228385.1. GTDB lineage: Bacteria > Pseudomonadota > Gammaproteobacteria > Enterobacterales > Alteromonadaceae > Alteromonas > Alteromonas iocasae. The sequence goes on along the minus strand of NZ_CP039852.1, from coordinate 2,361,131 downwards.
TATCTTCCGACTGATTATGGATGACCTTTTCTTTCTGGAGGCCAATACTCCTCATTTTGATAGGCGAAGGGTATAATCGAAGAATGATTGCGATTAGACATTTTGGCTATATCATGCAGCGAATCGCCATTTTTATTACTGACCCAAATCAGTGCGTTTTGTTCAGGTGAATGATAGATGCGCTTTCTTTGTTTCACAGTAATTTTCCACCTTAAATAAGGATTGCGTTACGTTCACCAATTGAACTCAAGGCACATAGAGAGCCCGCGGATTCTGTATAGGCTTCAACACACAACCAGCGGTATATAGCGCCACCTTATAGTCGCATGCTTTGACAGAAACTCGCGCTTCATATTGAGGTTCTATTCTATGCAGCGGCTGACAAATTGCAGCGTATGTCGGACGGACCGTACGTTGATGCTATCGAGCATCTCCCTCAAGCTCTCTAACAGTATTTTCCACCAAGGTGTAGAAGTCCTTGCGGAATTGATTTGCGAACCGTTCTGCCAGTTGCCAGGCGTTTAGTCAGCACAATATAAAGTGTGTTGGTATAGTTTGCTAACCGTCTTCTTTAATATCAAATTTCTTCGCAAATATCTGATCAACCAGACGCTCTGGCAGCATAGTAGGAAGGGTATAATTGATGAGCTTATTCGGTACAGGCGCATAGCGGGCTTTAGGTTTGTCCGCGGTCATGGCCTCGTAAACGACATCGGCGATATCTTCAGTCTCGAGTCCGTCCTCTCCTCCTTCTATCATCACATCCAGGAAGGTTTTAAGTGAGTCTTTCCACGCACTGTCTTTATATTGCTCTGCAGCATTTGCTTCCTTCGCTTTCTTCCAGATAGGCGTTTTAACGCTTCCCGGGCCAATTGAAATGGAATCTATACCATACACCATCAATTCACGGCGCAAACTATCTGTGATGCTTTCCATAGCGTGTTTGCTGGCGGTATAAGCCCCCAGAAATGGTGATGGCAGTTCTCCACCGACACTGGTTATGTTGATAATGCGTCCGGGATCGCCGTTGAGGCTCTCGTCAGTGCCTAGCAGAGGTAGAAAAGCCTGAGCCATCCGCAGCCCGCCAAATGCATTGACTTCAAAGTGCTGTATAAATTCGTCGATATCCTGCAAAGCCAGAGGACCGAGTTTGGCAATCCCTGCATTATTTACGAGTCCGCCAACTGTTTGCCCTGCCAGTTTTTCGGTGACCAGGTCTACCGCTGCCTTAATTTGTTCAGGCTTTGATACATCCAGAAAAACAGGCTGTATCTTAGGTTCTTTTTCAGTAAGGCTTTTGGCATCGTCCTCGTTACGAACGCCGGCAAATACTAACCATCCTTCTCGCGCAAACTTAATGGATATGGATTCGCCGAGCCCTGAAGATGCCCCTGTGATAATGATTGATTTCATATGATCTTCTCTTGATTTAGGCGTTGAGTTAAATTTTGATATTCAGAGATTTGCTACCAAAAGGTAAATTGCCAGGACGGCTTCTGCACTAAAATACGCCCAACTTTGTTTCGAACTTGCATTGTTGAACAAAATCCCGGTAATTCGGCCAACTGCGGCGCCTGCATAGAGAAAACCGACCATCGCAAAGGCAACGGGGAGGGATAAAAACAGTGCCCCGAGTCCGGCTCCGACAAATAAAGCGCCGTTGGCCGCCCGAATTTCGGTATAGCCCATGTTGCTTCCGTCTGGTCTGAGACCAAGTTTTTTCATGGTAAAGTCCGGCGCGAGAAATCCTACCAGTCCGAGGGCGATAGTAAGCACCATTGCAATAATGTTGAGCGTGTCGATCATGATTTTCCCAATGTAGCTAGCTGGTTAATTTGAAAGGTCTGCCAGACTTCCGGCGATCTGAAGTCGTATCATGCTTCAGTGCAACTCAATAACGGATATACGGAGTCAGGCTTGATTGAGTAAACGCTGTTGATAAAACGCCGACATCTTAGTTACTGCAATTTTCACCGGCAAGATTATTGAGGAGGCTCATTAGAGGGGGCCAAGAGGGTTAAATATGTTTAATCGGGTTATATGGTCAGTATGCCAGCGCGCCTGGTAACAGGCTCTTGGCCTCTTGCCACTACAGATAGAGGGCCTGACAACTTCGGCATAGATATCCGGCTGACCGGGGGCATAACAAGTTTTATCCAGCTACAGAAAACGATAACGCCATATCAGTAATACAAGCACGAGCCGGTTAGCAGGTAGGTTAGCTGCAGCTCAGCCATACGGATACATAATCTGAAATCTACTCTGCACTAAAAGTGACCGTTACCATCATCCTGAGTCTCCGGTTAAGTACATTCTTAATAGTTTGCTAATTTAGGCTCTTTATTGGATAAACGGGATAGAGCACTTTGGGTATTTTCGAGGGAAGGCTAAAGCGTGCTTTACATACAAAGCTGCCGCTCAAATCCCAATCCCAAATCAATAGTTTTACGCTTAACCCATTGACCAGCCAGTAAATGATCGCGCTGCCTACCATAATAGTTTGAGCTTTAGCGAGAAAAACTCGTAGTACTAATATTATTCACTATTTGCGTTTACCACTATGGTGTGGCGTGGGTGACGCAAACGTCAAAAAGGGTAGATTTAGTATGCGACAAAAAGCAGCTTTATTTCTGACGCTCGCAGCAACTTCGTTTGTTGCTGTGGCACAGTCCGAATCATCAGATCAGGTTGAGATGAAAGGCAGTAAGGGCACTTCGCTCACAGGGTCTGTGATGACTTCGTTTAATCAGCCCTGGGCAATGACATTTTTACCAGACGGTCACAGTTTGGTTACTGAAAAGGCAGGTAAGTTGTGGCTGCTTGATAAAAACCAGAAGAAACGCTTTTCTGTCAGTAATGTTCCTGATGTTACCCCTCGTGGTCAGGGTGGACTGGGGGATGTGATCATTCATCCGGAGTTTGCGTCTAACAACACTATCTATATTTCTTATATAGAGCGCGATCCGCAAAATGATGAATTCAGTGGCGCGGTTATTGAACGGGCAACGCTGAGCATTTCTGATAGCGATGCAAGTTTATCAGAACGAGAAATCATCTGGCGTCAGTCACCTAAAATGACCGGGAACGGGCACTATTCCCATCGCATGGCGTTCTCGCCTGATGGTTACCTGTTTATCACTTCCGGAGACAGACAAAAATTTACCCCAGCCCAGAACATGGCGATGAACCTGAGTAAAGTTTTGCGCATAAATGCTGATGGTAGTGCGCCTGAAGATAATCCGTTTTTTGGTAACGGCAGTGTTACCGACCAGATTTGGACGTTAGGTCATCGTAACCCGCTGGGAATTGATTTTGATAAAGAGGGCAACCTCTGGACGCATGAAATGGGGCCTAAGCATGGTGATGAGCTCAACATTATTGAACGGGGCCGCAACTATGGTTATCCCATGGTGTCGCAAGGTGACCATTATTCAGGTGTGAAAATTCCGAACCACGAAGATTATCCTGTCTTTAAAGGGCCAGAGAAGGCCTGGGTTCCTGCTATAAGTCCGGCGGGTTTCATCATTTACAACGGTGATAAGTTCAGCGACTGGACAGGCAACGGCTTTATTGGCGGATTATCTTCAAAAGCGCTTGTTCGCGTGACAATCAGCAAGAGTGACGAAGATAGCTGGCAGGCTGAAGAAGCAGAGCGCTACGAGTGGGGCAAACGCGTTCGCGAAGTTGAACAGGATAGCATGGGGAACATATATGTTCTTGAAGACAAAGGTGGGCGCCTGATAAAGCTTGAGCGCAACAACTAACCACGCTGTGAAGCGTACTGCCTGCAATAAGTCATCATCTGATCCAGGGTTTTGACTGTGTGGGCAGGCGCGAGATTGTCCCAATAACGCTATATCAAACTTTCGGCATAATCAGCCTGTCTGATTAGCAGTCTTAGCTTGCTTACAGCCAACCCTTTTGTCTGGCGATACGCGCCGCATCAATACGGTTTGTGGCATCCAGTTTGGAGATGGCCTCAGACAGATAATTTCTGACCGTGCCCTGCGAAAGAAAAAGTTTGCTCGCAATGTCCTGCGTTGTATTGCCCTCGAAGGCCAGTTTAAGCGCCATCGTTTCTTTTTGTGAAAGCGGGTTGTCGTCATCCAGGGCCATGATAGCCAATTCCGGGGAAATTACTCTTTCTCCGCTCAGCACCTTGTATATTGAGGAAAGCAAATAGTCGCTGTCGGCCTCTTTAAGAACAAATCCTTTCACGCCTGCAGCCAGCGCGCGCTTGATATATCCGGGCTTAGCGAATGTCGTCATCAGTACAACATGGGTGTTGATTGCATTGTCAGTAACGTAGCGGGCGATATCCAGTCCGGTCACATCAGGCATTTCAATATCGCTTAACACAATATCTGGCAAGCCCAGATCCTCAAAATGCTTAATCGCTCCTGCGCCGTTACTGTATTTGCCGACGACCTCAACGCCGTCTTCCAAAGATAAAAGCATTGCAATAGCATCACGGACTAGCGACTGATCTTCAACAACAACAATAGTAGGCATTGCGTGTTCCCTGGCTTATGAATATTTACTCTGTGCGGGAAGAGTAAGCGTGCAGCTAAAGGCAGCCGTTGAGTCGCACGATAGTGTGAACGTTGCGTTAATTAACGCCGCTCTTTCCCGAATACCTGTTAATCCGTTTCCTTCTGCTATTCGCGCCTGACAATCAGGTTTTCCGAAATCCCGATAACATAACGTCAGGGCAGTGTTGTCCTGAGAAATGCTCAGCGCTACATGTTCCCCTTGAGAGTGGCGAAGAGTATTCGTAGTAAGTTCCTTGATAATGAGGGCAAGCTGCGCTTCTTCCATTGATGTCAGGTTTTGCTCAAAATCATGCGATAGCGCAATAGCAACGTCGAAGTTTTTTCTTTCAATATGGCGCTGCTTTTGGCAATTTCATCGCGCAGCGTCAGGTGTTTGATATCAGAAACGGCGTGCCGGATATCGCTTAGCAAAGACTGAGATAACTGTGCCAGTGCCTTTACTTCTTGTTGAGCGAGCGATATTTCACTTTTTTCAAGAAGCTTATCGGCCAATTGTGCTTTAAGGGCAATCGAGCTTAATGCATGTCCGGCGACATCGTGGAGATCACGCCCGATACGCTCGCGTTCGGCTATTGCAGATAAGGTACTTAGCGTCTTTGCCTGCTCTGTTTCTTTTAGCTGAAACTGCGTTTCTCTGCGCTCCATAGCACCAAAGCCAAACAGCACGATGGTATTAATTGCGGCTGCAACCAGAAAGAAGCCAGGCGTGTCGAGGACAAAAAACTGGAGTAGAAAGAGTGATAGCGCAATAACTAAAACAAAACTTAACCCTTTTTTAAGCGGGTAATAATAACCAACAATAAAAGCGATGAATCCGAAAATGATAGCGCCGCCAGGGTTGTTAATACTGGTAGCATAAGCAATGGCTATCAGAGCCGTTAGAAATAAAGGCAGACGGTTAACAGGACTGTTAATGGCGAAAATATAGAGCGCAACAAATACCGTATAGGCGCTAAGCTGAAGTGCAATGAAAGTTGTTGGTAAAGGCAGCGAAAGCAAAAGGGGCACAAAAAAGAACAGCGAAAATACCAGGCTGCTATAGGACCAGCGTTTTTTGCGGCCGCTGGCGAGCAGCGGCAGCGTTAAATGGCTATCTGGTGAAAATTTACTGTTATCCACGCGGACTTCATTCCTATTGAAATACCACGGCAGACTTACTCGTAATCAGTAAAGTGCCTGAAATAATTAACATAATACCCAGTACAGCATAGAAGTCGAATGTTTGCTTCCAGAATATGACCGATGCAGCAGTAATCAGCGCGATCCCCATTCCAGACCAAATTGCATAGGCAATACCGATCCCCATATGTTTAAGCACATAGGCAAATAACATCCCAGAAATTGCATAGCAAAATACAGCAAGGTAGCCGTAAGCTAACTTTTCCCATCCGTTTGAGGCTTTTAACAACATTGTCGCGGTGACTTCGGTAAAGATGGCGAGAGCAAGAATCAGGTATGGCATGACAATTCTCCGTTAAATAATGATGGTTTACAGATTTTTGTTTCGCTTAATCAGCGCAACAATGGAAATGAGGTAAACTGCCACGATAACAGCGCTAATAGCTTGTACCCGGGCATCGGGGAACAAATACCAGGCACCAACAACCGAAACCGTGCGCGCAATCGTGTGAAAGTAGCCAACCCAATGTTCTATCGCCCAGGAGAGTGGCATCCACATCAGGCCCGCCAGAATACCAATCGAAAGAGGTACGGTTGTATGGTCAATAGCGGCAACAGGCAGTGCGATCCCGAACACCATTAAACTCATCACCAGGCCCACAAAGAAGAGACGATCAAAACTCGTTACGATTTTATCTTTCGCGAAAAAGCGCTCGCCGGTGAGATATGACAGCCCGGCGCCCAGGTAGAAAATGGCGCCGGTTCCGATGTAAAGGATCCAGGTGTTCACATACTCAGAAACAAACGGCGAGGTTATTCCAATCAGGGCCCACACGATAGTGCCTGCCAGCGGCATGGCCAGAAACTTGTTTTGCTTAAATAGCGTGCGTTCCTGCTCCAGCGTCATTGTATTGCGGTGGAATGCTGTTGAAGAAAGTAATTTGTCATTACCGGCAAGGGATGGATTCATAGTCTTTCCTTAAAGTGTTTTTCAACGTTAAGAAAAGTGTGCCCCATAGCGATCTTTGACAGTAGTCACAAAGGTCATGAATTGCCTGTGACATTTGTCATAATTTGTAATGGGGAAAGCGAGCGACGGTGTTTATCGGCAACCGGCTAAATGGCAATAATTGGCGAAATCTTTACAAAACAGGTAGCTGAGTAATATCGCCGTAGAACCCAGCCGTAATATAACTTTGAAGTGTTGGTCACCCATAAACCTACTGGACTGTCGCCGCGCTTCAAATCTGGCAGGCTATGTATCATCCGCAGCGCGCGTCTCAGCGACATCCTGACTAACATCCCGTTCGGATTTTTCTGTAACAAGATTAAGCGAGACAGCGTGACTGGCAGCTTCTGCAGCATCTTCTATAAACTTAAACGGCACATCGTAGTCTGCAAATTTGTCCGCAGCGGTATTTATTTTGTCTGAGCGAGAGGCGGGTTTAAGGTCGCGTATGTATACAGCAGCTACTCTGTCAGGGTAGTTTTTGACTATCTCCAGATAGGCATAAACATCATGTTGCCCGGAGTCACCAATCAGCACGAGTTTCAGTTCAGGGTAGGTATTCAGAATTGCTTCTATACGTTCTTTTTTGTAGCTCTCGTGACCACTTTTGAACCAGCGGTCTTCTCTGAGACCAAAATCCTTTAATAATACCGGTCCCTTAGGAAGGTCGTTAATATCAATAAAGTCGGCAATCAGATCGTAAATATTCCAGGGGCTGCTCGAAACATAAAAAAACGGATTGTTGGCGCTTCCCGAGGCGCCGCGTTGCAGGGCATTGTAAAATTCAGATGTTCCCGGAAATAGCTCGCGGCTATGGGCGTTATTTAGCAGTACTGTCTTAGTATGGCGAAGAAAGTTGGTTGCGCCGGTACGCATGATGGTATCGTCCACGTCACTGACAACAGCAAACTCTGCGCTATCAGCGGGTACTGATATTTCTGCAATACTTTGATCTTCAGCACGGGGGAGTCCAGGATCTGCTGCCTGCAGGATCAGACGTGTCCAGGGCTGTTGCAGATGCTCCGTAGCTGGTTTCTTCCACTGGTAGTGAAAGTAACCGTCAGCGTCTGTTGTCACCGTCCGCTCATCTTCACCAAGGGCTAATTTGATATCGGTAAATGGAATTTCGTCGCTTTGGTAGCGTCGTAGCATATGGACGAAGTTTTTCCAGCGACTATCATCGAGTCCCCCCTGTACGCCTTTGGCTTCCAACAGTCTGCCAGCCACCCATAATTCATCCGCAGTACCGTAAGTCATGTAAGGTTGCACAATAACCGGCGAATAGCCATACCACCGTTTATACCGATGTCTGAGCTTATCGATACGCCTTTCCAGGCGATGTACCCATTTACGCGTGGTCTTCTGCATGGTTATCCTTTCAAAATTCTGGTGCAAACGTTTTCGTGACGTCGCCTTAGGCTTATAGTTTATCAGGCTGTTTCTGTTGCGCGTGTGTCTGTGGCACCCATGATGATAATTTACCTTTGCGTTTAATATGACGAAAACGCTGACTAGGATTGCTTTTTGATACCAGCGGGTAGAATCCTTTGCAAAAATGCGATCGTAGCCACTGGTTACCACCAGGGGCATAAGCAGGAAGGTCCACCGGCACCAAGCGCGGAATCGGAAGGACAAGAAACGGCTGTTGTTTGCAAATTGGTTTACCCGCATTAACCTCAGAGCGACAAGTCAGTTTAGGGCGTTTCTACCCGTCTCGGTCTACACCTTTTATTTCGGCCGCGCGCTTTTGCGGATAGCTGTAAAACACAGTGTCAGCTAGCGTAGACCTTTTTAGCGAATGTTTTTTCGTGCTGTCGAGATGTTTTTGCTACTCAAACGAGCAAACGCAGACATTACAATTGATGCATCTTTGCCTGCTCAGTTTTGCAAAGATGGGCGTGGAAATATAAGACTGGCACTGATATATATTCTGACGTTAAGGTATGATGTTACAAGTAACATCATGGAGTCAACGTCGTCTTTAATGAGTAAACTTAAACGCGTAACCTTACAACAAATCGCTGACACTGTTGGCGTTACCAAAATGACAGTGTCGCGCTATTTACGTCATCCGGACACGGTGGCCGCCCCAACGGGAGCCCGAATCAGCGCTGCGATTGATACACTGGGCTATATTCAAAACCGTGCACCCTCGATGCTGTCTCGTTCTTCAAGCAAAGCCATTGGTATTGTGATCCCCTCGCTGTCGAATCAGGTTTTTTCAGCCCTGGTGCAGGGGATAGAGTCGGTGACCCGAGAAAACGGCTATGACACTTTGCTGGCGCATACCGGTTATGATGAGCAAGAAGAGCAGCATAAGATTGCCGCTCTGCTGTCTTATCAGGTAGATGGCATAATTCTGACAGAAACCCACCATACCCATAAAACACGCCAGATGTTAATGCAGGCGGGAATCCCGATCGTTGAATCGATGGAGTTACCGGCCTCGCCACTGGATATGGCGGTGGGGCTGGACCATCAGGAGGCTGCAAAACAAGCGACGCAGAGACTGTTAACCAACGGGTGTCGTGCGCCGGTTTATTTTGCCGCCAGAATGGATACGCGCACTCTTCTTCGTCAGGCGGGATACGAACAAGCCATGGATGAGGCTGGGCTTGACCCTGTTACCATCGAAATGGCCGGCGCATCAGACTTCTCCGCCGGACGCAGAATCATGGCAAAAGCGATGTCTGTCTATCCGGCCATGGACGGAGCGTTGTGTACCAATGATGACCTGGCCGTTGGTGCTTTATTCTGGTGCCGTGACCAACAGGTCCCCGTGCCGGAACAAATGAGAATAATTGGTTACAACGGACTTGATATCGGGCAGGCAGTGTCGCCAGCGCTTACCAGTGTGATAACCCCGCGATACCAAATTGGTGAAATCAGTGCACGCTATTTGCTGGACGCAATAAATGGCAAACGTTCCGGGGCCGTCAGGCATGATGTTGGTTTTTCTTTTACTAATGGCTCAACCGACTGAAAATTTCGCACTACTTCGTCAATAATCCTGATGTAGTCAGTGCCTGTTGGATGCTATTTACGATCTCATCAACAGCAGGTTCAGCAGAAATCGTAAGCACGTCTGCCTCCTGTTCGGACGGTCGTTCAAGAATAGTGAACTGACTGTCCAACATGCCAGGTTTCATAAAATGTCCCTGGCGCTGCATCATGCGCTTGGTGATCATTGCCTGATCGCCTTCAAGAAATACAAACACAAGATTTGAATTATCTTGCCTGATAGCATCTCTGTAAGCTTTTTTTAATGCAGAGCAAACGATCACGCCGCCTTCATTTTTATGCGTAAAGCTAAAGGCGGCGTCATTAATCCGCTGTAACCAAGGTGCTCTGTCATTATCATTGAGAGGTTCTGCACGGGCCATCTTTTCAATATTAGCGCGAGGGTGAAGATCGTCACCATCAATGAATTTTATATTTAATGCCCGGGCCAGCGCAGCGCCGACAGTGCTTTTACCTGAGCCACTCACGCCCATCACAATAATGCTTAATGCTGCCATAGCTGCCCCTTTTCGCCTATTCCCGTAATTTTGGGGTAGGCTGTTAAAAATGTGTTTACGTGGCAAATGTTATCGGTAACATGTTACCGGTAACTATAATGTTTGTGAATAACTAAAAAAACAGGACATTTTATGGATGCTGTTACCTACGCCGCTGACCCTGTATTTTTACTGGCAACCGGCGCCGGCGCTATTGTAGTGTTAATGCTGCTTATTATCCGGTTTAAAGTTCATGCCTTTGCAGCCCTGACGCTGGTGAGTCTGCTAACCGCTCTGGTTGCCGGCGTTGCTACAGATAAAGTGGTGTCGGTGATGATGTCCGGCTTTGGCTCTACACTTGCGGCGGTGGCGCTGCTGGTTGGTTTAGGCAGTATGATTGGAAAAATTCTGGAAGCGACGGGCGGCGCCAGGGTTTTGGCTGACACATTGATAAATCGCTTCGGTGAAGCGCGCGCTCCATTTGCGCTGGGTGTCGCATCGTTAATGTTCGGCTTTCCCATTTTCTTTGATGCCGGCCTGATTGTATTAATGCCGATATTGCTTAGCGTCGCGCGCAGGGTAAATGGTTCAGTGCTGCATTTTGCTCTTCCGGTGGCCGGCGCCTTTGCCGTGATGCACGCATTTGTTCCTCCGCATCCTGGTCCTGTAGCTGCGTCAGATTTATTGGGTGCCGATATTGGTTTGCTGCTGGTTGTGGGTTTACCGCTGGCGATCATAACCTGGTATGCAGGCGCGTATCTCTACAGCCGCTATGCAGGTAATAAGTTTATACTGCCGGTTCCTGCACTTTACCAATCAACGGATGATGAGGTAATCGATAATCCCCCTTCATTTGCCATGGTCATGACCGTATTACTGGTACCCGTGTGTTTAATTTTTTTAGATACCGGTCTTAACAGCATACAGGTAGCGGGCTATATCGGTGATGACCTAGCTTGGGTTGACACACTTCGCATGTTGGGCAATACACCGGTAGCGCTGCTACTTACACTGCTATTGTGCCTGGCGCTGTTTACGCGTCGGTTTGGCAAAGTCAAAATGGAAAAGCTGTGTACCGATTCGCTGGCGCCCATCTGTGCGGTAATTCTGGTGACCGGCGCCGGTGGCATGTTTGGTGGTGTGCTGCGTAGCAGCGGGATAGGTGACGCACTGGCAAACTTGCTCTCAGCATCAGGCATGCCGGTTATTGTAGCTGCGTTTGTTATTTCAACATGTTTGCGCGTGGCTCAGGGCTCAGCCACTGTGGCGCTTACCACTACAGCATCACTGATGGCACCGGTGGTCAGCGCAACCAGTGGTTTATCAGAGCTCGATTTGTGCTTTATAGTTATTGCCATTGCTGGTGGCGCCACGGTGCTGTCACACTTTAACGACTCAGGTTTCTGGCTGGTTTCCAGGTTACTCGGAATGGATGAAAAGACCACTCTGAAAACCTGGACGGTCATGGAAACACTACTAGGCAGTATTGCATTTTTACTGGCAGCTGGTTTATCGCTGATATTTTAGTCTGATGTTGGCGATAAATTGCAGCACGTTTTTGCAACAACGTGCTCCGTCGACTGTTACCAGTTTTCGCGACTTAGCGGATGGTTCCAGTCTGAATGATGGTATCGTCAATGTTGCCTGAGGCTTGAGGTTCCAACGACATAATTGCTGTGAAAGGCGCTTTTATTTCATAGCCATGGTGCCGTTCATCAGCGCCTGCCAGTGTTTCACGAATGTCTGCCAACGGGTCGAAATAAATGATTTGCGCTGTGATTTTGGGTTATGAGTTTTAAAGGTTTTGTCCGATACCGCATCCATAGGTTGCTCCTTCATGAGTGTTTTACACAAGATGAAGAACATGCTAAAACCTCAAGTTAACTTGAGGTAAAGGTTTTTTTTTAATGGCTGAATTATCGGTGGGTCAGGTGGCTAAACGTTGTGGCGTGAACGTATCTACGCTGCACTTTTATGAAACTAAGTCGCTTATTTTCAGTAGCCGGAATACGGGGAATCAGCGCCGCTACGGCAGAGATACAATCAGAAGGGTTTCACTGATAAAAGCGGCACAGCAGTTGGGGGTCACATTAGATGAAATTCAGGAAGCGTTTGCTTCACTGCCAAAATATAGTGCGCCGACACAGGCGCAGTGGCAGACGATGGCTTCGGGCTGGCAGGTGCAGCTTGATAAAAGAATCAGAAGCCTGCAGGCGCTTAGTATGTCACTAACCAGCTGTATAGGTTGCGGGTGTTTGTCGACGAAAAACTGCCCGCTGTACAACAGCCAGGACAAACTGGAAAAGGCGGGACCAGGCCCGGTTTTACTTCGGCGAAAAGCCGCGCAGCGATCATACTAAGGTAACCAGGCGTCAGAACGAGTGGGAAGGATCAGTCAGGAAAGCTTTTTCTTCTACGGTGGATGCGCGCCCCAGAACTTCATTTCTGTGCGGGTAGCGACCGAACTTAAGTAAGATATCGCGATGTTTTATTTCATAATCCATTTGCTGTTCAAGGCCGTCAACATCGAAAAGCTCCATTGCCACATCGTGAACCTCTAAAGACTCACTGTGCATAAAGGGCATATACAAAAAAGTGACTTCCTGTGACGTCAGCGCACGGTCTGCACCGGTTGCAACCGCTTCCTGTGCCAGCACCAGGGCTGCCACATCACAATCAAATGCTGCAGGCTGGTTGCGATAGATGTTTCTGGAAAACTGATCAAGCACAATAATTTCAGCTAAACGGCCGTGCGGGGTCGCCCGCCAGGGCCACATCTCGCCGCGTGCGGCAGCCTGATGAAGCGCACCAAACCGGGAACGAATTATATTGTCCAGCCCCTCATCAGGGGCAAACCATTGTTCAGGTTCAATTTCATCAAACCAGAATGATAAGACTTCGGTGGCCGCTTCCATAGTTACCAATGGCGCTGCATCCATCGATTTTTCCTTTTTTAGCTGTTATATAAATAAGCTGCATGATTTTTATACATATTGAGGTAGTGTAAAAAATAATCAATACAAAAATACTCTTTCTTATACGTAGGCCGATAGTATGAAGATTAATCGGTGAAGTTCTTATTCTGTAAATCCACTCTGTGTACTTACCAGTAACAAACCCACTGGTAATCTGATTGTCCTTACAATGAAACGTTCCGTTATTTTTCTGTGGTTGGCGATAACACTGCTGTTTGCACTGTCCGGCTGTCAGTCTATGTCTGTAGGTGGTTTGCAACATCCTGACCCACGAGATTTTTTTCGTTATAGCCAACTTTCTGATCTCAGTGTTCACCCTCATCGCAACAGTGTGTTGTTTACGCAAATGCTACCCGGTGAGTCTCCGGCCGTTTTTTCTTATTCGTTTGCTGACAAAACGTATACCCGACACAGCCCCGAGGAAGGCGCAGCGCAATACGCCATCGGATTTTTACCGGATAAGCAGGGCAGAACACGCGTGGTGTTTTCACAGGCTGCTGCAGATGGCGGTCAGCATGTTCTGGTTAATGACAACGGCACGCTTTTCGATCTGACGCCGGGTTCCCGGGTGCAGGCAAGATTTGTAGGGTGGGGGGAAGAGCGGCATTATTTATTTCTGGCTGTTCGTTATGCAGGAAGCGATTCACAGAAGCTGATTCGTTATCGCACCGATAATTTTGCTGCGACACCTGTTTTTGAAAATAAGTTTGACCTGCCTATCAGCGCGGTGAGCATTAGTGGGCGTTACGTCTCTGGAAAGCAGGTGTCCGCTGACAATGAAGACCGTATCTATGTGGCGGACGTCAGCTATCCAGAGCCTGTCTATCACTGGCTGACATCTGATAATGCGCCTGCGTTGTCCGGTCCGCTCGCACCGCTGACCTTCAGCTCAAACGGGCAGTCGTTATTCTTTACAGCACAAACGCCATCAGCGGGCCGGCAAGCATACACATGGACAATGGCTGACAACAACATTAAAGCGTTACCACGCGTGCCCGACAATGTTACCGCTATCAATAATGCGTTAAACCGTGATATGGCCGTTGAATTTGTCAGCAACGGACGGCGAAGTATTACGGTTTTTAATTCAGCCGGTGAGCAGCGTTATACCTCGCCAGCATCGCGCAATAGTTGGTCCTTGCGTTTTATTAATGACAAAGACATATCGCAAGGCTTGGATATCGTCATGATGCAGGCGGGCGATGACTTTATTACCAGCCCTGTACGGGTTACACCGCAAGGCAGTGAATACCTGGCTGACAAACACCAGCCTCCGGTCAGCCCCGTGCAGGCTGAAAAGGTATTGATCCGTGGCTTTGACGGGCAACAGATACCCGCGCAGTTGTATCGGCCTTCACATGCTGATGCGAATAATCCGGTTTCTGCGGTGGTTTACGCCCACGAAGGTTTCGATTCGTTTTATGCGGCGACTTATCATCCTGGTGTTCAGCATCTGGTTGCCAGTGGATATGCCGTGCTGGCGGTAAATTACCGTGGCTCGGCAGGCTTTGGTGAAGCGTTTCGTCAGCTTAATGATGAAAGGCAGGGGCAGGATGATAGTCGCGATCTTATTCAGGCGGCAGAGTATCTTGGCGCGCAGCCGTGGGTAAATGCCGATAAAATTGCAGTAATGGGAGATAATTACGGTGGCTTTCTGGCCCTATCCGCCGTAATGCAGTCCGGCACGTTCAAAGCTGCGGTAAATTGTTTCGGTATAACCAACTGGCTGCAATTTTTGCAGTCTGTTCCTCCGTGGTTATCTGACTATCGTACTTATTTGCAAAAGGAATTCGGCGACTTCGAAAAAAATGCTTCGCGTTTATCTGCCATATCGCCGGCTTTTCATGCGCAAAAAATCGGTGTGCCGGTATTCATTGCTCAGGGCGAGAAGGACCGGTTTGTCACTTTGCAGCAAACTGATGAATTCGTTGCTACGCTTAAAGAGAGTGGGGTTGAGGTGGATTATGCAGTTTTTGATGACGAGGGCCACGGCTTGCAGCGTACCCGCAACAAGGTGATTCTGCAGCAGCGGATTGTCGCATTTTTGGATAAGCATGTGTCGCAATAGTAGCAAACCGACCGTGTTATCTCAGTAACGTATTAATCTGGCATTACACTTTCATAGTTTGTCACAGATATATAAGAAGGGTGCGGTCGTGACACGTTTATGGGCTGAACTGATTGTTCTATTTGTAGGCTTGCCTGCTGCCATTTTCTTTTTGATAAACGATTTGCAAATCTGGCTTATGCCATTGCTGGGCCTGATAGGGATTATTTGTCTTGCGGTACTTTTAGCCGACAATCAATTCAAACGTTTCCGGCTATGGCATACCACAGACTTCCTACATCATTTCAAAACAGCGCTCAGATTATTTATACCCTGGGCGTGCTTGATGATGGCGGCTGTTTACTTAATTCGCCCGGACTTGTTCCTTGACTGGCCGTTGCACCAAACGGGATTATGGCTGACCACGCTGCTTATCTACCCGGTGGTTTCGGTCATTCCCCAGGAAATTATCTTCAGAACGTTTTTCTTTCATCGCTACAAACCCATCATGCCATCAAAGCGCTGGCGATGGGCAGTCAGTACTTTTTTATTTGGTCTGGCACATCTTGTCTACGGGAACTGGGTTGCCGTTATACTTTCGTGGTGTGGCGGTGCTCTGTTTGGTTATCGTTACCTGCAAACCCGCTCAACGCCTGTGGTTGTAGTCGAACATACTATGTGGGGCTGCTTTATCTTTACAGTCGGACTGGGCGCATGGCTGATAAGTGCACCAGGTTCCTGATTCTGACCCCTTCGCAAAGCCGCTGCGTATGTCTGTTTAACAAATACAAACAGGAAAGTATGTGGCGACTATTTTTTTACCCGGACTATTACAGGGCTCGGCAACGCAGGAGGTTGTGTCACCTTTGATGCAATTGTGGGAGCAGACGTTGGCGAGGTTGCCTGCCATCGGTTTGGGGCTGGTTATTTTACTGGTTTTTTTTTTCCTGGCCGGGCCGGTGGCATCGCTGATATTACGTCCGTTTGACTATGTGACAAAAAGCCCGCTAATACGCTCAGTATCCCGCCGCTCAGTGAGTATTCTGATTATTTTACTGGGCGCCTATTTGTTTTTGAAGCTAGCCGGGCTGACCGAGTTTGCCGTAGCAATAATCAGTGGTACCGGCGTTCTGGGTATCATTCTTGGCTTCGCTTTTCGCGATATCGCTGAAAACTTCATTTCGAGTTTATTGCTTACCGTACAGCGACCATTTCGAATTGGCGATGTGGTGCAAATTGATAACTATCTGGGCGTTGTGCAAAAGGTAACAGCCCGGGCGACCACAATGGTCGATTTTGATGGAAATCATATTCAGATACCCAATGCCACAGTATATAAGGGTGTTATAAAAAACCTGACAGCAAACCCGAATATGCGCGGTCACTTTGTGATTGGAATTGGCTATGACAGCGATGCAAAAACCGCACAGCAACTGGCGATGGATGTTTTGGTTCAGCAGGAAGATGTCCTTGATGAGCCAGAGCCCCAAATCCTTATTGATGCGCTGGGGTCTGCCACGCTCAATCTGAAGGTCTACTTCTGGATAAATGTTGAGCGTACCAGTGTATTGAAGATGGCGTCAGTCTTGATGCGTCAGGTTGTTGAGACTTTTGATAAAGCCGGAATTAGTATGCCTGATGATGCCCGTGAAATCATTTTCCCGCAGGGCGTCCCGGTTATCACTGATGCAGGTAGCTCCGATAAAGCCATACCTGCACCGAAAGAGCCCAAATCCGAAAAGCCCGATGCAGTCACACATACTGCAGACAAATCGCATCACGATGATGTTAGTAGTGAAACTCAGGAGATACGGCGGCAGGCAGCAAAGGCGAGGGATCCTGAGGGCGGAGAGAATATTCTTTAATTGCTGCCAGGAGCGGTGGGCGACAGATTGCAGCGCGCAAAAAGCGTTTGCCATAATGTGACATGCTGACGAATCGCTTGCTGGTAGCGGGCAAATTCCACCTGAGTCTGTTTTTGAATGTAAATTTTAAATGGCTGCGATAAAGCATCACTGTTTATCCACTGTTCCCACACCGGCATCATTTGGTAATGATACTGATTCAGCTTGCTACCGACGGGCTGTATTTTTTCAATAAAAAACAGATAAAACACGTTGCGTAGTATTTCAACCTGCTCCGACGCCTTGCCCGCCGGACAGGACAGTTCAGGCAGACGGGTGGTGAGAGATTCACTCATCGTTTCCAGGTATCCGGTAATATATCGCTGGGTCCGCCATACTTTTGCCGGCAAACGGGATGAATCGAGTACTTTAAGTTCTCGTTCCAGTTCCGACAGACTAAACCCCTGTTCTGACTTGATTTTATTTAAAAAGCCGAGCGCTGATATCGCTGCGCCTGCATCACTGTCAGCTTCGGTGGTCAGTAACATCGTACTGCGACCAAATGCAGCTCGGGTCTCCTGACTGGTCTGTATCAGATTTGCCCAGAATGCCGAACGCTGCGATTGCTTGGCTTGCCGCCAATCCAGTAGTTTTTGTTTCAGTGCAGGGTCTTCAATGCTGTCACTGCACTGCTGTAATTGTTCAAGCAGCGTGACTTCATACGCATATCGTTGTGAAGGGTGGGCGGTTTTACCCAGTGCGGTATTTCTTTGGGCTACCAGCGTACCCAGTTCACACTCCTGAAGTCTGTAGAACTCTCGCAAATTTACGTTGAAGGATTCAACAGCGGTGAACATTGACTGGGCATCCGGGTAAGCCAGTGCAGTTGGCGGTGCAGGATCAGGAAGCGTGATTTCGAGCACGCGTGCAACCCGCTGCTGATATTCCTGCAAATCGTCACGAATATCTGCGTTGGTGCAACTGCACAGCAGCAGTATAACTACAGTTAATAAAATGCATTTTTTAGCGTTACGCACTGGCATTAGACGCAATACTTCTGCCGCCATCGACATACAGAATCTGGCCGGTCACGTAGGTCGCATCAATCAGGTATAGCATCGCGTGTGCAATTACAGATGGACTGCCCAGTGTTTTTAAGGGAATACTGGCCAGTAATGCCTGTTTTTCCTCTTCAGACAAATCGCGTTCCGGCCAGAGTATGGCACCAGGTGCAATGCCGTTCACCCTAACAGAGGGAGCCAACTCTCCGGCGAGTGACCGGGTAACACTGGCCAGTGCTGATTTAGCCGCGCAATAGACCGTATGTTGCGGAAGAGGCCGGTCAATATGCATATCAATCATGTTAATAACCGTGCCGGACTGCTGCTTCAGTACATCGCATAACGCCTGGGTTAAAAATACCGGACCCTGTACATTGCTGCCCATCAAAGCATCCCAGTTTGCTTTATCAATCTGACCCAGCGGGGTCGGGTAAAACGAAGATGCATTGTTGATAAGCAGATCTATCTGGCCAAACGCCTGGCGGGCCTTTGCTGCGATGTGGGTTATTTCTGTCAGATTACACAAGTCACCCTGAACTATTGTCGCTGAATCTGGCCTGATTTCGTTTAGCGCCTGGCACAGTGTCTGGGCGGCATCGTTAGACTGGTGATAATGAATGACGACACGCCACCCGTGCTGATGAAGGGTTTTAACAAGGTGAGCGCCGATGCGCTTAGCACCGCCAGTGACCAGCGCTACAGGTGTAGTCATACGTACTCCGAAAGCAGATTATTTCTTTTGCAAATCAATGATGGCAGATTTTGCTGCGCTCAGGTAGTGCCCGCCAAACAATAATGCATGATTAAGTAAATGATATAACTGATAAAGCGGCTCACGCTGCTGATAACCGTCGCATAAAGGCCAGGCATTTTCATAGTGTTGATAGAACGTGGCGGGCAGGCGACCAAACAAACTCGTCATTGCGATATCGGTTTCTCTGTCACCAATATAAACGGCGGGGTCAAATATCACCGGCCCTTTGCAGGTAAAACCGATATTTCCCGACCACAAGTCACCATGTACCAGTGAGGGGGCGGGCTGATGGTTTTGCAGATATCGCTCAGTAAATTCAACAAATGCGTCAATTGTCGTCAGTTTCTCTCCGGTATGCGCCAGTTTTTCAAGCATGACCCCTATACGATTTTGAGCAAAAAACGTTGCCCAGCAACTGTCCTGCCGATTTACCTGTGGGGTCAGACCGATGTAGTTATCCTGCGACCAACCAAAAGCTGCAGATTGTTCGGTTTGATGAAGCGCCGCCAAATTCTGCGCAAACGTCTTCCATCCGGTGTCCTCAGGCTTAGTAAAGTGAAGATGCTGCAGAACAAGATACTCATAAGATGTATCATCGTTATGTGCTATACCCTGACAAATTACTGCCGGTGTGCGAACAGTATGAGTGCCCGCTATGGCTGACAGCCCTTGTGCTTCGTGTTCCAGCTGCTCAGGACCGATGGCTTTACGAAGTTTAACAAAATATCGCTTCGCATCGCCCTGAATGATATACGCAGAATGTGTATCACCACCAGATACTGCAGATGTTCGCTGGCAAATAAAAGTCTGGTTTGTCTGTTCGCTGATATGGTCACTGATGAAATGCCACATGGGGGCCGCCTGAGATGATCTATGCTTGTCGATAGCAGTCTCCTGATTATAGCTGATGCTTCGGGCTGGCTACGTTTTTCGCTAATTTTTTGATCGGCGCAGGTTAATAACGCGCTATTTCGCGCGGCTATAGCCATAATGCGTATTTTAGTCATTGCATGGCGCAGGTAAGCCGTTATAATTTCCAGCGTTTTGGCATCAGAGCATGTCGCGACCGCTGTTGGTCACTGCCAACGAAACACATCAATAAATACACAAGTGGCACAGAGTAGGTGTCACCACTGTAAAGGAAATAGAATGCCTGTAATTACCCTTCCTGATGGAAGCCAGCGTGCTTTCGAAAACCCCGTCTCTGTTTTGGATGTCGCTTCCGACATCGGTCCGGGGCTTGCTAAAGCTACGATAGCCGGAAAAGTGAACGGCGAACTCGTCGATGCTGTTGATATCATCGAGCATGATGCACAACTGCAAATTATCACTGCAAAAGATGAAGATGGTCTGGAAATCATTCGTCACAGCTGTGCGCACCTTATCGGCCATGCAATAAAGCAATTATGGCCAGATGCTAAAATGGCAATCGGGCCGGTGATAGACAATGGTTTCTATTACGATGTGGATATGGAGCATTCGCTAAGTCAGGAAGATTTGCAAAAGCTGGAAAAGCGTATGCTTGAGCTGGCCAAAACCAACTATGACGTGGTGAAAAAGAAAGTCAGCTGGCAGGAAGCGCGCGATACCTTCGAGCAGCGCGGTGAATCTTATAAAATGGAAATTCTGGACCAGAACATCAGTAAGGATGATCGCCCGGGCCTTTACCATCACGAAGAATATGTGGATATGTGCCGCGGCCCGCACGTACCTTCAATGAAGTTTTGCCATCATTTTAAACTGATGAAAGTTGCCGGAGCATACTGGCGCGGCGACAGCGATAATAAGATGCTGCAGCGTATTTATGGTACAGCCTGGGCTGATAAAAAGCAGCTTAAAGCATACTTACAGCGCCTTGAAGAAGCGGAAAAGCGCGACCATCGCAAGATCGGTAAAACACTGGATTTGTTTCACTGGCAGGAAGAAGCGCCGGGTATGGTGTTCTGGCACAATGACGGCTGGTCAATTTACACTGAGCTTGAGACATTCGTGCGTCAGAAGCTTCGCCAGTACGATTACGGTGAGGTAAAAGGCCCGTTAATGATGGACCGCAGTTTATGGGAAAAGTCAGGCCACTGGGATAAATATGCTGAGAACATGTTTACTACCGAGTCTGAAAAGCGTGAATACGCGATAAAGCCTATGAACTGTCCGGGTCATGTTCAAATTTTCAATCAGGGCCTGAAATCCTATCGTGACCTTCCGTTACGTATGGCTGAGTTCGGCTGTTGTCACCGAAACGAACCTTCTGGTGCACTGCATGGATTGATGCGTGTACGTGGTTTTACCCAGGACGATGCACACATTTTCTGTACCGAAGAGCAGATCCTTGAAGAGGTCAGCGGCTGTATTAAGATGGTCTATGAGACCTACGCAGCATTCGGTTTTGATAAGGTGGCTGTTAAACTGTCAACCCGTCCTGAAAAGCGTGTTGGCTCGGACGAAATCTGGGATAAATCAGAAGCTGCGCTGGCCGAAGCTCTTAAAGCTAACGACATCGAGTTTGACTATCAGCCGGGTGAAGGGGCGTTCTACGGTCCTAAAATTGAGTTTACCCTGCATGATTGCCTGGATCGGGCATGGCAATGTGGCACCGTTCAGCTTGATTTCTCAATGCCGGGTCGCTTAGGGTCAACTTATGTGGCTGAAGATGGCGAACGTAAAGTACCGGTGATGATTCACCGTGCTATTCTTGGGTCACTGGAGCGTTTTATCGGTATTCTGACCGAAGAGTACGCCGGGTTCTTCCCGTTGTGGCTGGCACCACAACAGATGGTCGTGATGAATATTACCGACAGTCAGGCCGAATATGTGACCGAAACTGTCAAAAAATTGCAGGAATTTGGGTTTAGAGCAAAGTCTGACTTGAGAAATGAGAAGATAGGCTTTAAAATCCGCGAGCACACCTTAAAACGTATTCCGTATATGCTGGTCGTTGGCGATAAAGAAGTTGAAGCTGGCGAAGTGGCAGTTCGCTCCAGACGCGGTGAAGATTTAGGCACAATGAGCCTACACGCATTTGTCGAGCTTGCTGGTAAGGAAATCGGTGAAAAGACAATTAAGTAGTTGTCGTTTAAGGTTTGAAAAGTTGCCTGTCAGGTCGTGACGACACCGGCAGGCATAAAGAATTAATTTTTGGAGGAATAGCACATTAAAGGCGCTAACAAACAGGCTCAGGGCGCAAAAGCCCGCATAAACGATGAAATCAAAGCCAGAGAAGTAAGACTTATCGGCAAAGATGGTGAACAGATTGGCGTAGTTTCGCTAGCAGAAGCAACGCAAACCGCTGAAGAAGCGAGTCTGGATCTTGTAGAAATTAGTCCAAATGCCGAGCCGCCAGTCTGTAAAGTTATGGACTATGGCAAGTTCCTCTTTGAAAAAAGTAAGGCTCAGAAAGAGCAAAAGAAAAAGCAAAAGCAAATTCAGGTCAAGGAGGTTAAATTCCGCCCTGGCACTGATGAAGGCGATTACCAGGTAAAACTGCGCAACCTGCGTCGCTTTCTGGAAGGTGGCGATAAAGCCAAGGTCACGATTCGCTTTCGCGGACGTGAAATGGCTCACCAAGAGATCGGCATTGAACTTCTGAATCGGATTCGTACCGAGCTGGAAGAGATTGCTAACTGCGAGTCTTTCCCACGTCGTGTGGAAGGCCGTCAGATGATCATGGTGCTCGCCCCAAATAAGAAGCAGTAATGGTCTAAAGTTTTTGGGAATCTGCACCCCAAAACACCTTGCTGCATAATGTAACCGGCCAAATGGTGACTGCACGCCAGAGTAGCTGATAGTAAACAATGCGGAGTTTTAGCAATGCCTAAAATGAAATCAAACAGCGGTGCCGCCAAACGTTTTAAGAAAACGGGCTCTGGCCGCTTTAAAAGCAAGCAGTCTCACTTGCGTCACATTCTGACCAAGAAGAGTACTAAGCGTAAACGCCATCTACGTGGCAAGAAACTGGTTCATGACGCGGATACCAAGTTGGTTCAGCGCATGCTGCCTTACGTTTAAGACGAGGAGACTGAATAATGGCTAGAGTAAAACGCGGCACAATCGCACGTGCACGTCACAAAAAAGTTTTAAAGCAAGCTAAAGGTTATTACGGTGCTCGTTCACGCGTATTTCGCGTAGCGGTACAGGCAGTAACTAAAGCTGGTCAGTATGCATATCGTGACCGTCGTCAGCGTAAGCGTCAATTCCGCCAACTGTGGATTGCACGTATCAATGCTGCGGCTCGTCAAAATGGCATGTCATACAGCCGTTTCATCAACGGTCTGAAAAAAGCGTCTGTCGAAATCGATCGTAAGATCCTTGCTGACATCGCTGTACATGACAAGGTAGCATTCAGCGCATTAGTCGAAGCGGCTAAAGGCGCATTAGCTTAATTTTTTAACTAAATTAAGTTTAAGTTCTTTCGGGAAACGGCGAGCAGGATGCTCGCCGTTTTTCGTTTCCGCACCCCAAAAGCAATTACATCATCGCTTTTAGCATTTTTATCTCTTCTGACCACATCTTCTTCCCTCTGACAGTGTGTTTATTCTGCGCTATCACGATTTATTTTAATAATTGCCGGATTTATCAGCCCGTTAGGGTAGCGGTAGGTTTTATCACTCGTGTAAACTATAGGTTTTGAAGTTCAGACGCACTCTGGTAATAAGACAGAGCATCCCGTCAATCGCCATATTGAGGACATCATGGAACTTGAAGCGATTATCAGTCAGGCGCAAGGTCAGATTGACGCTGCCCAAGACGCAGCAACGCTCGATCAGGTTAGGGTCGAGTACATGGGTAAAAAAGGTAAGCTTACCGAACAGCTTAAAGGCCTGGGTAAGTTATCTGCAGAAGAGCGCCCGGCTGCGGGCCAGAAAATCAATCAGGCCAAGCAGGTTATTGCACAGGCTATTGCCGCTAAAGGCGATGCACTTCGCTCTGAGGAGATGAACCGCAAGCTGGCAGAGGAGGCGATTGACGTTACATTGCCCGGCCGTGTCGAACAACCCGGTACAATCCACCCTGTAAGTCGAACCATTGCTCGAATTGAATCGTTCTTTTCGCAGTTGGGTTTTGCCACTAAAACCGGACCGGAAATCGAAGACAGCTTTCATAACTTTGATGCGCTGAATATTCCTGCAAATCACCCGGCGCGCGCTGACCATGATACCTTCTACTTTAACCCGGATATCATGCTTCGCACACAAACCTCCGGCGTACAAATACGCACGATGGAAGTTGAGAAACCACCGCTTCGCATCATCTCGCCGGGTCGCGTTTACCGAAACGATTACGACCAGACCCATACGCCAATGTTCCACCAGGTAGAAGGCTTGATGGTAGATAAGAATGTGAGCTTTACCGAGCTTAAGGGTATTCTGCATGACTTTCTCCATCACTTTTTTGAAGAGTCGCTGGAGGTTCGTTTCAGACCGTCTTACTTCCCATTCACTGAACCTTCAGCAGAAGTTGATGTAATGGGTAAAAATGGTCAGTGGCTGGAAGTACTGGGCTGTGGAATGGTACACCCTAATGTTCTCAAAGCCGTGAATATTGACCCGGAAGAATATACCGGCTTTGCCTTTGGGATGGGGGTTGAGCGCCTGACAATGTTGCGTTATGGCGTAACAGACCTGCGGTCATTTTTTGAAAATGATCTTCGATTCCTTAAACAGTTCAACTAAGGCAGGGCAGAGTAGTTTATGAAATTTAGTGAAAATTGGCTGAGAGAGTGGGTAAACCCACAGTTGTCTTCCCATGCGCTGTCTGAACAGTTGAGCATGGCAGGTCTGGAAGTGGATGACGTTGCTGACGTCGCCGGTGAATTTACGGGCGTTGTTGTCGGCGAGGTGGTTGAATGTGGCCAGCACCCGAATGCAGATAAGTTGCGCGTGACAAAAATTAGCGTCGACGGCGACGAGCTGCTTGATATCGTGTGCGGTGCGCCGAATTGCCGCCAGGGCATCAAGGTCGCCGTGGCCGTTGTTGGTGCGGTATTACCGGGTAACTTTAAAATTAAAAAGGCCAAACTTCGTGGCGAGCCGTCTTTTGGCATGCTGTGCAGTTTTTCAGAGCTGGGCATCAGTGATGACCACGACGGCATTATCGAGTTACCTCAGGATGCGCCCGTAGGCAAAGACTTACGCGAGTATCTGAATCTGGACGATAAAAGCCTCGATGTTGACTTAACACCAAACCGGGCGGATTGCCTGGGCCTGCGCGGAATCGCGCGCGAAGTGGGCGTATTGAATAATCTTGATGTGACCGAGCCGGTTATTGAGCCTGTACCTGCCAGCATTGACGATAAAGTGTCTATACACTTGGATGACCCACAAGCGTGTCCACGCTATCTGGGCCGGATAATCAAAGATGTTGATGTGACCGCTTCGTCACCTTTATGGCTGACTGAAAAGCTACGCCGTAGTGGCATTCGTAGTATCGACCCCATCGTTGATGTCACAAACTATGTATTGCTGGAGTTAGGTCAGCCGCTACACGCGTTTGATTTGAACCGTATTGAAGGCGATATTCATGTTCGTCTTGCTACCGACGGTGAAACGTTAACATTGCTGGATGAGACCACGCCGACATTAAACACTGATACGCTGTTAATCGCCGATGAGAAAAAAGCGCTGGCAATGGCAGGTATCTTTGGCGGGCTTGAATCCGGTGTTAATACAAATACGCAGCACATTCTGCTTGAAAGTGCCTTTTTTGCGCCAGATGCTATTACTGGCCGGGCGCGCCAGTACGGCTTGCATACCGATGCCTCACATCGCTATGAGCGGGGTGTAGATCCACAGTTACAGCGTGATGCTATGGAAAGAGCCACATCGCTTATCACTGCGATATGTGGTGGTTCGCCGGGCCCGGTTGCTGAAGCGGTCAGCGATGCACATTTACCACAGGCACGTACTGTGGTGTTGCGCCAGTCTCGCCTGGAGCGAGTGCTGGGTGTTCAGATAGACACTGCTACAGTAACCGAGATGCTGACTCGTTTAGGGCTTATTGTTACGCAACTTGATAATGAATGGCAGGCTGAAGTACCCAGCTATCGGTTCGATATTGCCATCGAAGAAGATCTTATTGAAGAGGTCGCACGGGTATATGGTTACAACAATATTCCCAATGTTGCACCTACAGCCAGCTTGTCGATGCTGCCGGCATCTGAAGGTAAGATCGCGCCAGATGTGTTCAAATCCATGCTGACAACAAGGGGCTATTCAGAGGCGATTACTTACTCCTTTGTTGACCCTAAGATTCAGGATGCGTTGTTTCCGGATGTGAAAGGTATGGTTTTACCACACCCTATTGCATCAGATATGTCTGTGATGCGCGTGAGCGTATGGCCAGGATTGTTGCAGGCGGCAGCCTATAACCAGAAACGCCAGCAAGCGCGGGTTCGTTTCTTTGAAACAGGACTGCGTTTTATTCCTGAGGAAGGAGAGACCGCAGGCGTTTCCCAACAGTCAGTGTTAGGCGGTCTGTTACTGGGACGTCGCGAGGCGGAAAGCTGGCAAAGCGGCGATGATGCGGTTGACTTTTTTGATGCCAAAGGCGATGTCGAAGCACTGCTTGCATTAACTGGCAGGCAGGCCGAAATCACGTTTGACGCGGCAGAGCATTCTGCACTGCACCCCGGAATGACAGCTCGTATCTTATTGGGTAATGAAATAATTGGCTGGGTAGGCGCATTGCATCCTCAATTTGCCAAGTTGGTGGGTATAAATGGCCGACCATTTTTATTCGAACTTAACCTTAACATGTTGTCTAACAGGCAATTACCTGCGGCAAAAGCGATCTCAAAGTACCCTGCAAACCGTAGAGATATAGCGATAACGGTGAAAGATGAAGTTTCTGTGGGAGCCATTCTTTCTCATGTAGAAAAAATTGGCGTAAATCAACTAGTTGGCCTAAACTTGTTCGACGTATACAAAGGCAAGGGAATAGCGCCCGGTTCTAAAAGTCTGGCTCTGTCCCTTATTTTGCAAAATCCGGAGAAGACTCTGGAAGAAGCAGAGATTCAGGCAGCGGTAGATACCGTGGTAAAAGAGCTAGAGACCGAGTTCGGGGCAGCGTTAAGAGAGTAAACTATGGCATTGACCAAAGCCGAAATGGCTGAACACTTATTCGAAAAACTGGGTATCAATAAAAAAGACGCTAAGGATTTAGTGGAGGCTTTTTTCGAGGAAATCAAAGGAGCGCTTGAATCTGGTGAACAAGTGAAGTTGTCCGGTTTTGGTAATTTTGACTTGCGGGATAAAAACGAACGGCCGGGAAGAAACCCGAAAACGGGTGAGGATATCCCGATAAAAGCCCGCCGAGTCGTGACATTCCGCCCGGGTCAAAAACTTAAAAGTCGGGTCGAAAACTCTAAGCCGCCAGCTGAATAATAGCTGTTGATTTGAATAAAAAGCGGGTAACGATGTTACCCGCTTTTTTTGTGTTTCTTTACTAACAGAAGTGAACAGGCTAGGGTAAGCCGTTTTCAAAGACAGACGGGATTGTTCGCATTCAGAGGTAGTTATGAATAAAGCAGTTATTGCTCTGGCCGTTATCGCCATTGGCGTTGTCGGATATTTTATATGGCTTTCCGATGAATCAGCCAGTGAAAAGCCGGTTCCGGTCATAACAGTGATGGATATTCTCACAGCCAGTGATCTGGCCGGTGGGGTGAAGCAGGCCGTTGTTAATGATGATTCTGACTTGGTTAATGATTGGCTGGATAAGGGCTACGAAGTGGGTGAGCAGGCTGGTTTGAGCAAAAAAGATTTAGCCTATCTTGAGTCTGATCAGGCCCGTGAATATGTGATATTTAATGCAAAACGCGATTTATTTAATGAAGCGTTCGAAAAGCGTTATCAGCAGCTTGAGCCCATTGATGATCTCAAAGCTGAATACCCAGAAGCTAAAAGCATGTTTGCCAAAGCGGATGCAATTATTAAAAAACGTGATGATATTATAGAAAAGATAGCGCTTACCCTGGCCGAGGGCCAAGAGGTTACCGCACAGCACCGCGAGGCTGCTAAAAAACTGTGGCAGGAGCGTTATAAGTCTCGCCAGGGTAAACAGAATAGCCTTAGCGATAACGTTGAATAGACTCAGCCACTTTGCTCATCATAGGGCGTTCAAATCGGTGACGCGTTTTTACACTTATTGCAGCAAAATACCCGCGACGAGCTAGTTCGCCTTAACGTTAGTATTAGTTTCGCAGAGCACCCTGCCGGTGTGTTTGTCCTCGCCGTTCGCACTATCAACCTTATTCTTTATAAGTGTCAATGTAGCTTTAAGTGCATCATGACTCTCGCATTTAACATGGGGAAGCACGCCCCAGTCCTGCCAGTTGTCCTGTGTGGCAGGATGCCTGAACTCCGCATGAGCAAGCACAATATTTAAATGTGGGCTAAGCGCGACAGTTTTGGTCATATAGCCCAATCCCATTGTTGGCATCCCCACAAGGGTTGCTCTATCCATGTGTTTCATCGTGTAGGCAACAAGCTCCCACGGGCCAGCTATAAACGGTGAGGTGATAATATACACCGGAAGCTCTGCATCAAATGGATTGTCAGCAGTTTTTTCTGTCACTAAGCTCGTATGTTTATTTCCGGCAAACCTTACCTCAGAAATCGTATTGCCCGGCACAATAAAATAGTTGAGAACATGCTGTGAAAGTGTCAGGGACATCGATCCGGCATGGCGTAAATCAATAATCAGCGCTTTCGATCTACTAAGCTTACTGATGGCCTGGTTCCATTCCGCCTGCCAGCCATTGGAAAGCATATCACCCTCAACGGCAATATAGCCGATGTCATTATCAAAAATCTGCCTCTGGAGGCTTCCGGGATAAGGCTCAGGTTTTTTTTCCGCAATACCGGTCATGCCGGCGCGCCAATGAATTTCAAAGTTAGTATCGCCACTTGCCTCAATAAGCATAGCTTCCACTTTTCGTTTGAACCGGCCGAAGGTAAAGCTGTTTTCAAACTCACCCTCACTGATTGCACGCTGGATTTTACGTGAAATTCTGGTGCGGTGCTTATCGCTGAGGTATTGACTGTCGATTGTTCGTACCAGTGTCTGAAGAGCGGTCTCTACTTCCTGTGTGCTCAAAGGCTGGTCGTCCACGCTGGCATGTAAAGGAAGGCAGAACAGCGCTATACAGGCAGAAAGAATAATGGCGACGATATTGTTTTTCATGAGCTTTCCTTGCAGGTTATGCGCTTAATATTTGTTCTCAGGCATATATTTCAAGGAGTGAGGGGAAGGGAGTATTAAGAAAATTAAAATCCAGACCTGATTTCAGATACAAAAAAGCCGGGCTAAGCCCGGCTTTTTTTAAAATCACTTTTCAAGCGTCTTATGCAACAGTAACGTTGCTCGCCTGAGGACCTTTCTGGCCTTGTTCAACTTCAAAAGTCACTGTCTGACCTTCGTTAAGTGTTTTGAAACCATCAGAAACGATTGAACGGAAATGAACGAAAACGTCCTTGCCGCCATTTTCTGGAGTGATGAAACCAAAACCTTTATCTTCGTTGAACCACTTAACTGTACCAGTTTCTTGAGCTGACATAATCATCGCCTTTTTTAAATAAGTTTGAAAAAATAATTTGGTGCAATAGATAGAACTTAGCTAATAGCGCATATGTAAATCTAAAGCCGACTTTAAAAAAGGGAATAGAGAAAAAACAGTGCAGTAGTAGTAAAGTGCTTTAATATCTAAAGCCCGTGCAGAGTATAGAGAATCGCAGGGGCTGTCCAGCATTATTTTCAAATTATTTATCTATATGGTGAAAATACATCGTCTGCCTGGAGGTTGCGGTATGACTATGAGATACCAAAAGCTCACGCTTCATCAGGTGCAGGCGTGCAATACAAGTCATAAAGCGTTTGTATGACAGCTTTAACTTCTTTGCTGGCCAGCGAATAATAAATTGTCTGTGCATCCCGGCGGGTGCTCACCAGGCCTTCTTTTCGCAACACACCCAGTTGTTGTGACAAGCTGGACTGCGGGATCTGAATCACCTCGTTAAGTTGTGTTACCGAACGCTCTCCGTCGTTCAGCAAGCACAACAACATCAGACGATGTTTGTTTGCCATCGCCCGAAGTAATTCAGCGGCAAAACCTGCATTTTCTGCCATTTCCTGTGGATTCATAAAATCAGTATGACCTTTTGGCGCGTTTAACCCCAATCATACCAATCAATAGCGCTGTGATGAACACGAATATTTCTACCGAGCCCTGAGTGAGGTTGGCGATACCAGGTCCAGGGCAGATACCGCTAAGCCCCCAGCCAACACCAAACATAATTGCTCCGCCCAGTAGTGGGGCATCCAGTTTTTTCTTATCCGGCAAATGACAGGGTTCATTAAACAGGGTACGTCCGGCAGGTCGGATAAAAAATTGATAGACCGGCAGGTAAACTGTCAATGCACCACCCATGACAAAAGCAAGGGTGGGATCCCAGTCACCAAAAACATCCAGGAACGCCAGTACTCGCAGCGGATCCACCATGGTGGACACCGTCAGGCCTGCACCGAACAATAATCCTGCTATTAAAGCGGTTAAAATCTGTTTCATGGTGGTGTCCTTTAAAAAACGTAGCGAACCAGCGAGACAGTCACAATCGCACTGCCCATAAACAGTAGTGTGGCAATCAGCGAGCGAAAGGATAATCGTGACAGCCCGCATATCCCGTGTCCGCTCGTACAGCCGGAACCCAGCCGAGTGCCGGCCCCCACCAGGATGCCGGCTGCGGTAAGTGTCAGTAAGCTGCCGGGAATTCTGTCAGGTAGCTCATAACCCAGGGTTGCGGTGATGAGCGGTGCCACAATAAGGCCGGCAAGAAATGCCCAGCGCCAGCCTCCCTCCTGGACCTTTGTTGTAAATGCTGACGCCGTAATGCCTGATATGCCTGCTATTCGTCCGTTGAACAGCATGAGTACAAGCGCCCCGGCACCAATAAGCATGCCGCCCAGAAATGCCTGCACGAAAAGGTCAGTTTGCATTTGCGTTCTCCTTCGTGGTTAGAGGGATTTTTATATAGCGTGTACCGTTTGCTTCGGGAGCTGGCAACTGCGCACCCCACAAATTCACCTGGAGGGAAGGGTACAACAATTTCGGTACTGCCAGAGAGCTATCACGCTTTGTGCGTACTGCTATAAAGTCACTTTCGTTCATATTATCATTAACATGGATATTAGAACGGCGACTTTCCGCTACTGTGGTGTGCAGGCTTGCCTTTCTGTGTGAAGGCGGGTAGTCGTGACATACCCAGATGGTCGTGTTGTCATCCAAACAGTGAATGCGCGAAATACTGTTGTAAAGCTGCGCCGCATCACCGCCCGGGAAATCGCAGCGGGCCGTGCCGACATCAGGCATAAATAGCGTATCACCAACAAAAATATTATCTTCAATTAAATAGCTGGTGCTGTCAGAAGTATGGCCGGGCGTAGCGATAACGTTAATGGCTACATCTCCGAGCGTGAGTGTGTCACCTTCTCCAACCAGCACGTCATAAAGGGTGGAAAGGTCAGCCACAACCGGCTTATTAAAGCGTTGTGAAAAACGGGCCTGAACCTCACCTATACCTTTGCTTATTACCGTTTTAGCGCCGGACTTAGCCTTCAGGTAAGCCGCCGCACTCAAGTGATCGGCGTGGGCATGGGTATCGCAAACGTATTTCAGCTGAAGGTTTTCAGTGTCTACGTACGAGAGCTGCTCATCAGCAAGCCGGGTGCCCACTGTGCCCGCTGCACTATCAAAATGTAGTACCGGATCAATAACCGCAGCCTGCCTTGTCAGTACATCATGAACCACGTACGTGCCCGTCCCGGTGGCTTTGTCATAAAACGCTTTGATGTGAATTGTCATAAGGAAACCTTGCAAACTGTTTACTTTAAATTGTATATTTACAATATACGAAATAAAGAGTGTGGTTTGCAAGTGTGATTGTCATTTTAACAATGCTAAGTGGAATAATAATTGGCCTAAGCTTGGGTATCCTTGGGGCCGGCGGAGCGATTCTTACCGTACCCGTGCTGGTATTTTTTGTCGGACTGGACGAAAAGACCGCTATTGCACACTCACTGGTGGTGGTGGGCGTCATTGCGTTTACCGGTACGCTGCTAAATCTGCGTCGCCGTGGCAGCATTCCTGACAGCAAAACCTTATTGCTATTTGCTGTATCCAGTGCACCAGCGGCGGCAGCAGGCGCGATGGTCGGCGCGGTTATCTCTGCCAAGTGGCAAATAGGGATTCTGGTATTGCTGATGATCATCGCCGCTACCCGAATGCTGCGGGCGTCTCCAGAGCACAGTGCTGGCGCAGCCAGCGCAATGAAACTTCTTCTGGTAGGGGCCGGTACGGGAGCCATAACTGGTCTTGTGGGCGTCGGGGGAGGCTTTCTTATTGTGCCTGCTCTGGTGCTATTTGCCAGCCTGCCGATGGTGCGGGCGACCGCAACAAGTCTGGTATTGATTGTACTGAACACTCTGGTTGCTGCGGTCACGTTGATTGCTACTGATAACGCTCCGCAATGGCACAGCATGGTGTTACTGACATTATGTGGCTTTGGCATCGCAGGCGTGATCGCCGGTCAGTTTATCGCAGGCAGGTTACCGGCACAGCGAATACGTCACCTGTTTGCATGGTGTTTGATATTTATCGCTGCATTTTTTGTCATCAGAACGTTTCTCGGACCAGGTCAGGAGTTACTATGAAATCATTTCAGCAGTACGTCAGCGACATCGTAAAGGATGTAAAAGAAGTCGATGTCACAGCGCTCTCACAGGCACTTCACTCCCCCTGTTTAGTGATTGACATCAGAGAGCCGGGTGAATGGGAGCAGGGCGTCATACCGTCAGCTGTATGCTGTCCCCGGGGGATTCTTGAAAGTAAAATAGTCGGATTGCTTGATAACTGCAGTGAACGAAAAATGGCAATGCCGGTGTTTTTGTATTGCCGTTCAGGTGCGAGGTCTGTTCTTGCTGCACAGTCACTGCAGAATATGGGCGTTAACCGCTGTTATTCTGTAAAAGGAGGCTACCAGGCCTGGCAGGAGGCCGGGCTACCGGTGGCTGAGCTTAAAGATGTAACTATTTGCTGATAGCGGCATACACGCCGTTTGTCAGTGTCAACAAATCTGTGGGAGAAAGGCTGATATCTACGCCACGTTTGCCTGCGCTGACATAAAGTGCGCTTAACGACTCAGCCTGCTCGTCGATTACCGTAAACAGACGCTGTCGCTGAGCCAGCGGACTGACAGCACCGGGCAGATAGCCGGTAAGCCGGCTGATAGCGTCACGATCGGCCATCGCCGCTTTTTTGGCATCGCATACTGAGGCTAACTTCTTTGTATCAAGCATCGCTGAAACCGGCACCAGTGCAACCGCCAGTCTGTCGTCCGACAGTCGGGTAAGAAGTGTCTTAAATACCTGTTGAGGCGGGACATTCAATTTGCTGGCTGCTTCCTCACCGTAAGAGCTCGACGAAGGGTCGTGGCCGAACTCGTGTACGGTAAACGGTATTTTCTTTCGCTGTAACAATTCTATCGCGGGTGTCATCAGAGCGCCGGTTTCAAAGTAAGTGAGTAAATTGTATCACCGGGAAGCAGAGGGGTATCCTCACCGGTCGCGTAATCATCGAAGCCCGTCTGATAAAAAGGTGAAAGGGGATGGCCGGACTGGCCACCTGGAAGCGTGAGAATAGCCTTATCAAGATTACCCGGGCGGACAAAAAAGCGTTGCGATGCGCCAAATGCCGGGCCCTGAACGGCGGGCATAAAGGTATCGCCAAAACCCTTAACCACAGGCATATTAAGGTGCTTTCCTAAGACAGGTACAGTACCGGCAAACGGATGCGTAACCTGAAGTGCGTTAACACTTCCCCAGTTAAGGTCTTTAATCGTACTGTCGGGACCAGCGTCTGCGAGCAAGTCTTCCACACTCTTATCAAACGCCTGACGTTTTAATGCCTGCCAGTTCGGAACATTAGCAGGCAGCCAGTCAGAAGGTTGCTCTTCAAGCAGCCGCCAGATAGCTGGCTCGACCTGGCGAAGGAGTCCGTTTGGCTTGTACCCGCTGGTTTCAAGTCTGGTGAATACCGGCGATAAAAGTATATTGATCAGCTGGCTTCTGAAATGTTTTACCAGCGTGTAGCCTGCTGAGGAGGCGCAGGCGCATCCCTGCCAGTTTTCTAATGCTGCAAGCGCCTGCGTATAATCATCGTCAGCCTGCTCAAGCGTCGTTACTAACAGGTTATGCCAGCGTTCTAAAAACAACGCTTCATTGTCCAGTTGGATCGCGTAAAAGTCCTGTTCGTTAAATTCATCCTTAGCCATCAGGCGCTGCTTTATCTGCTGATTTCTGGCACCCAGCGCATAGCCACCATCACCAAAGCGTTGTAATTCCTGAGCAGAGATAACTCTGGCATTGGCGGTCCAGATTCGCGGGTATTCAGGTGACTGATAAACGGGAAGCTGCGACGCATTTTGTGACCAGTTTTGATCATATTGCGCTACAGGAATTGCAAAGCGTGTTGGCGAATTCCGTGAGGTGACAGCACCGGCCGGCGTCCAGGCGATATTGCCGGATGAATCGGCAATCACCATACTTTGTACAGGAATACGAATATTGCCTGCAACGTTAACAGCTTTGCTGACCGTATCAGCCTCATCCAGGTTGATAATATTCAAATTGACAGCGTAAGGCTGGTGAGCGACCCACTTCAGCGCATAGCGCTGACCATCCACCTCTTTAACCGGGCCAAACTCGCTCATGGTAATGTTATAGGAATAACTATCCTCAGGAAGTGCGATATCTTCAATAACCTGCCAGGTTTCGTCGTTATCATCCAGCGCAATCCAATCAACATTATCCAGATTTGCGTTGGTAAAGCCCCAGGCTATTTTGCCATTCGTGCCCACTACGACGCCTGGCAGGCCAGGTAGGGTAACGCCGGTTAGCTGTATCTGATCGCCTGTGCTTGCAGAGGGGTAATTTAATTGCGCCCTGTACCAGATTATCGGCACACGCAAGCCCAGATGCATATCATTAGCAACCATCGCGCTTTGAGAGTTCGTCAGCGCGCCGCTGACAGCCCAGTTATTACTGCCGATATCAGGCGGTGCGGTACCTTCCCACAATGCTGTAAACGAGGAATCCGGGCTGGGAATATCGCCCTTATAACGGGGAAGCGTGCTGCCATCCAATGCCGCCTGATATTGGGAAGGGGCGTTTAAAAAATCGAGCATTGGCTGGCCAAAATAGCGAGTAAGCCCGGTTCTGGCTAAATCAAGATTTACCTGCCCAAGTTGTAAATCCATATACATGCTGTATACCACTAACAAGCTGTCTTCGGGCGTCCATGGTTTCGGTGTTGAAAATGTCAGCCAGTATTCAAAAGGTCTTGAACCCATATTCTCCAGGGCAAAATTAACCCCCTGGGAATAACGCTGGAGCAACTGACGCTGCGTAGCGGGCAGCGCTGCCAGAATATCTCGCGCGCGCTGGCGAAACTGATGAAACCGTGCTTGCTTATCAATTTCAAGGGCGCGTTCTCCAACCCATTGGGATAACTCACCCGCGGCAGCCCGGCGTTGTAAATCCATCTGAAAAAAACGATCCTGACCATGCGCAACACCCAGTGCATATGCCGCATCCTGTCTGGAACCTGCCTGGATGATTGCCTGGCCAAGTGCGTCTCTGGCTAATTCAGCCTCTGTCTGAAGACCGGGGGCACGTATCTCACCCTCCAGCGCTGGCAGACTCTGGTTGAAGGTAAAAAAAGCCGCACCGGCGGCCAGCAGCAATAAAATCAACAGGCTGATAAATAACCATTTCATCCAATTTAGCACGTGAGTTACTCCTTGTTTTTCTCTATCCTATCGGGTATCACGCGCTAATTGAAGAATAAACCAGCAGGAGTCTAGATGGGGCCGTTAATGCTCGACTGTGCAACCTATGAGTTAAGCGCAGAAGAATGGGAGATTTTGCAGCACCCCCTGGTCGGGGGCGTTATTTTATTTAGTCGCAACTACCACGATAAACTTCAGGTTCAGGCCCTGACGCAAGAGATTCAACGAGCGGCCGGCCGGCGTCTGATTATTGGTGTCGATCATGAAGGTGGCCGGGTTCAGCGCTTTCGAGAGCAATTTACCGCTATTCCCGCTATGGGCAAAATTGCACAGGTGGCCAGTAGCGATGCCGACCAGGAAGCGCTGGCATCAGCCTGCGGACATGTGCTTGCCTGGGAGCTTAAACAGGTTGGTATTGATCTCAGTTTCGGGCCGGTACTGGATGTAAACCGTCAGTCTGAAGTGATAGGAGATCGAGGCTTTTCCGACGCGCCGGAGGAGGTTATCAGATTAGCCCGCCCCCTGATTCAGGCTATGCAGCAACAGGGCATGCCTGCTACCGCCAAACATTTTCCGGGACACGGCAGCGTTGCGCCTGACTCTCATGTGGCGCTGCCGGTGGATGAGCGTGATCCTGATGAAATAAACGCTGTGGATATGCAGCCTTTTCGCGCGCTTATCGCCGATATTGATGCGATGATGCCGGCTCATGTTATCTATTCACAGGCAGACGATAAACCCGCCGGCTTTTCGTCTTTCTGGTTGCAAACCATGCTGCGCCAGTCGTTGCAGTTTGACGGGGTGATATTCTCTGACGATTTATCCATGCATGGTGCCAGTGTCGCCGGGAATTATACAGAGCGTGCAGAAGCAGCGTTAACTGCCGGGTGCGATATGGTATTGGCGTGCAATAATGCGGCCGGTGCGATTCATATCCTGGACAATTTAACCGGCTTTGATGCGCCGAACTCGCGTCTGGAAGCAATGCTTGCCCGCCGCCCGGCCGCGGATGCAAATAATCATTATCAACACGCCAAAAAATTATTAGCACGCTATGACCAAAAATTATAAATGGATTGGGCTGAGTGCACTTGGCAGTGCAGCCGTGTGGATGTACCTGGCAGCAACAGGACTAACCGATGAACAGGCTGTTACCGGTGGACTGACAGTGTTGGTGGCGATGCTGTGGATCACTGAGGCGCTACCTATAGGGCTTACAGCGCTTATACCGTTTGTTGCCTTTCCCATGGCCGGTGTAATGACCTATAACCAGGCCGCCAGTGCGCTGGGCAGTCATGTGATCCTGTTGTTGATGGGGGCATTTATGCTGTCCAAGTCGCTGGAAAAGTCGGGCGTTCACCGGCGTCTGGCGGTTTATATGATTCAGCTTACCGGCGCAGGTAGTGCACGACGTCTGGTTATTGCCTTTATGCTCACATCGGCGCTGCTTAGTATGTGGATCTCAAACACAGCCACCGCGTTGATGCTGCTACCTATAGCTATGGCAATTATCAACTCAATGCAGTCGCCCCGTCTTGCTACTGCACTACTGCTTGGCGTAGCTTACGCCGCCAGTGTAGGCGGTATTGGTACGCCGATCGGCACGCCACCCAATATCATATTTATGAGCGTGTATACCCAAACCACCGGTGAGCAAATCAGTTTTTTAAACTGGATGAGCACTGCGATCCCCATCGTTCTGGCGGGTATCCCGGTAATGGCATTATGGCTGACCCGAAATGTCGGTCCGATGCCCGCTATAGATTTACCTAAGGCGGGACCCTGGAGGACTGCTGAACGCCGGGTACTGATTGCCTTCGGCACTATTGCGATGGCGTGGATTTTCCGGCCTTACTGGACCCAGTGGCTGGGCATGCCCAACATTGGTGACAGCACTATTGCCATAGCAGGTGTCATTCTCATGTGTTTAATTCCTGATGGCGAAAAAGAAAAGCCGGGCCAGATTCTGGACTGGGATACGGCGACCGGTATTCCGTGGGGACTGCTGCTGGTATACGCGGGCGGTATCTGTCTTGCCGGTGCGTTTACCGAATCTGGTCTGAGCCGGCTGCTGGGCGAGGCGTTCAGCGGTGTAGGTATTTATCCGATTCTTGGCGTATTGCTGGTACTGTGTCTGGTGGTCAGTTTTGTCACCGAGGTTACTTCAAATACCGCCACAGCCACACTGCTTATGCCTATTCTGGCCGGGGCTGCGATCGCTATCGATGTTGACCCTCTGATACTGATGATGCCAGCCGCTATCAGCGCCAGTTGTGCATTT
Organism: Salinimonas iocasae; assembly: GCF_006228385.1. Taxonomy (GTDB): domain Bacteria; phylum Pseudomonadota; class Gammaproteobacteria; order Enterobacterales; family Alteromonadaceae; genus Alteromonas; species Alteromonas iocasae. The sequence goes on along the minus strand of NZ_CP039852.1, from coordinate 2,323,156 downwards.
ATGATGCCTGTGGCTACGCCTACCAATACCATTGTTTACAGCAGTGGTGAGCTCACCGTTAAGCAAATGGCTCGCGAAGGGGCAGTATTAAACGTGGTAATGGCATTTGTCATCACGGCAGGTATTGCCGTGACACGACTATGGTAAGGCGTAGCTAAATTGCTGTGCTAAAAGGCGTGGCGCGTTAAGCTTTGGTTGGCACACCGACATCTGCAATGTTTGCCTGATGATTCAGACTACGCGCCAGTACAAAGAAGTAGTCTGACAGCCGATTGATATACGCCAGCGCCGCTGCGCTGACATCATGGTCTCTGGCCACCCGTACCAGGGTTCTTTCCGCGCGGCGGCAGACTGTTCTGCAAACATGCGCCTGTGCTGCTGCATGGTTACCACCAGGCAAAATGAAGTGGGTTTGTTCGGGAAGCGTATTACTCAGAGCGTCTATTTGCTGCTCGAGCGCGGTCACATCATTATCGTGTAAGGAAGAGGTTGCGGAGATAACATACCCCAGCTGAAACAAATGCTGCTGAATATGCTGCAGATAATCCTGATGGATATCCGATAAACTGATCAGCACACCAATATGGCTGTTCAGTTCATCAATATCGCCGTAACAGCTCAGGATGTCATCATCCTTGCTGACCCTGACTGGCTTGTCGGCATAAATACGGGTCTGCCCCTTGTCACCGCCACGGGTATAAATTTTCATCTAAAAGCCCTCCGGCGTTTTGAATCTTCTGATTTTAACTACCATGCCAAACAACGGATGGTCGAAGTAATGCAGTTGCTTACTGATTACCCGGCGCATCTGATGGAAGGGCACCGCTACCAGCTCATATTCAGGCTGGGTATCTGCACTTGCGTTTGCATCAACAGGTATTGGCTGGCGATAGAACAATTTGGAATCAATGTGCAGATAGGGAACCCGGTTAATATTTTTCAGATACACTTTTAAATACCCGTCAACCTGCCAGATTGGACCGCCTGCACCTGATAATGTGGCATCGGGCGGCGCATTATTGCTTTCCTCTTCACCTGACTGGGCTGCTGCCATCATTTGGTTAAAGCTTACCGGTTGAGCATTTTGCAGCCGTTTACGCAAAGCAGAGAAAAAATCCTCCTGCTCTGCTGTATTACTTTCTTTGGCGTCGTCAGCAGGCGCCAGTATCTTCAGTTCTGTTTTTTCCAATCCCTGTTCGGTAAACGCATCACTGTAATCGCGCCCGGCAAATAATCGCACCGACGCGGCTTTTTCCTGACCGAACGTAACAGGCTGACGCCAGGTGGTATGCAGCAAACGGGTCAGCCCGCGCGTCTGACGAATCTGTTGAGATAATTTTGTTAATTCACGAGCATCACCGGGCAATACATGGGGCGTGCCGTCAAAATCGTCGCGACCTTCAGGTACCACTGGCATTTCATCGGGGTAGGGGAGACGGTTATCAGGCTGATAGATTGTCCACTGATTGTCCTGCCAGCTCATCCAGGCCCTATCCGGTTCGCAAAACCTGACTTCAGGTATCTGTATAGTTTGAGGGGCCGGACCATGAAATTCCAGCCAGAGGCGGGCAGCCTCAGAGAGTGTAACTGTGCTGGCACCTGGTGTGGTGCCTGAAAGTGCTGTGCCGCTATTCAGGTTATTACCTGCTGCTGAGTCCTCACTTGTCGTTACTTGACTATCGGCGAGCATTTCATCCAGATCGTAGACCGGCCGATAGCCAGTTATCATAGGCAGAGACTGCGCCTCTACCCATAACGGAGAGGCGGGTTTCCCACAAAGTGGTAATGTTTGCTTCAGGCGGCTGATATCGGGCTGAAATAAGGCACTGAGCAAATCCCAGCGAGCCTGGGGCTTGCCCAAATCAGGTGCGTATTCAAATTGTTCCTTAAGTGATGTAAGTGCCTGACCACGGTCAAAGATAATAACCTCTACATCAAACCACCAATCCTGCTGAGCATGTGCGGCCACTGGCAGTATGCTCAGCGACAGGGCAATGAATGAATACAGCGCACGTCTCATTTAGCGCGTCTCCCGGGAAAAGTCATTAAGCACTCCTTCGATAAGGGCGATACGATCTTTAGCTGAATCAGTTTGGCTTACAATCTTCAGCTTCTGACTGCCTTCAAATTTGAATGTGTCTGGCTTAGTTTGTACCAGCTTTATAATGTAACCAGGGTCTACGCTGGTATCTTCTCTGAAGTCTATCGTACCGCCGGCAGCAGACAAATCTATTTTTAAAATGCCCAGCGAGCGTGCGATAAGTTTCAGTTCTGCTACTTTAACCAGATTTTTGGCTGCATCAGGTAACAATCCGAAGCGGTCGATAAGCGCAACCTGGAATTCGTCAATGTCATCTTTTGTATTACAGCTAGCCAGTTGTTTGTATAAAGAAAGCCGCGTATTAACATCAGCAATATAATCTTCAGGCAGAAGAGCCGGTATCCGAAGTTCCACATCTGTCTGACCCGCCAGACTATCATCAAGGGAGGGCTCACGGCCTTCCTTCAATGCAGTGACGGCCTGGTCGAGCATGTCCATATATAATGAGAAACCCACAGTGGCCATTTGCCCAGACTGATCATCGCCGAGCAGTTCACCGGCCCCACGTATTTCCAAATCGTGGGTTGCCAGCGCAAAGCCCGCCCCCAAATCTTCGAGATTAGAAATGGCTTCTAATCGCTTGGCAGCATCGCGTGTCATACGTTTGGGGTGAGGGGTCAGTAAATAAGCGTACGCCTGATGGTGGGATCGTCCTACACGTCCCCGCAACTGGTGCAGTTGCGCAAGGCCAAGATTATCCGCTCTGTCCATAATAATAGTGTTAGCTGTTGGCACGTCGATACCAGTCTCAATGATCGTCGTGCACACCAGCACATTGTAACGCTGGTGGTAAAAGTCGCTCATAATAGACTCAAGCTCGCGCTCGCGCATCTGGCCATGACCGATGGCGATGCGGGCTTCAGGGACAATTTCGGCAATTTCCTGCGCCGTTTTTTCGATAGTATCTACTTCATTGTGCAGGAAATATACCTGACCACCCCGTAAAATTTCACGCATGATAGCTTCGCGAATGACCGGCTTGTTCCGCTGCTGCACAAAGGTTTTAATAGACAACCGCTTGGCAGGTGCGGTTGCAATAATAGATAAGTCGCGCATGCCCGAAAGTGACATATTCAGTGTTCGGGGTATCGGAGTTGCGGTTAACGTCAGAATATCAACGTCGGCACGCAGTGATTTGAATTTTTCCTTCTGGCGCACACCAAAGCGGTGTTCCTCATCAATAATTACCAATCCCAAATCACTGAATTTTATGTCGTTACTTAACAGCTTATGCGTGCCAACGACGATATCTACCTGGCCGTTGCTGATCCCTTCAACCACTGATTTCTGTGTCTTGCCACTGACAAAACGGCTCATGACCTGAATGTTGAAAGGCCACTGTGCGAAGCGATCTTTGAAGTTCTCATAGTGCTGTTGAGCAAGCAGTGTGGTGGGAACCAGTATGGCGACCTGCTTGCCCTGGTTGGCGGCCAAAAATGCAGCACGCATTGCCACCTCTGTCTTACCGAAGCCGACATCACCGCACACCAGACGATCCATTGCCTGCGGGCTACCCATATCCTGAATGACCGCATTGATAGCCTGCTGCTGATCAGCAGTTTCTTCAAAGGGGAAACTGTCGGCAAAGGTCTGATATTCTTCCCATTCGATGTTATAGGAAAAGCCGGGATTAGCCGCGCGTTTCGCATAGACATCGAGAAGTTCAGCCGCTACATCGCGAACACGCTCAGCAGCTTTCTGCTTGGCTTTGCTCCAGGCATCCGAGCCAAGTGCATGCAGCGGGGCATGGTCAACATCGCCACCGGTATAGCGCGATATATAATGAAGTGAGGATACCGGCACATATAGCTTTGATTGCTTAGCATACTCAATACACACGTATTCGGTGGTCACGCCGCCGGCATCCAGCGTCTGTAAGCCGATATAGCGTCCCACACCATGGTCGAGGTGGACGACCGGCTGTCCCACCGACAATTCAGCGAGGTTTCTTATTACCGCGCTTTCGTCGGTGGTTGCTCTTTTTTCCCTTAGTCGACGCTGGCTGATTTTATAGCCCAGCAACTCTGTTTCAGTGATAATGAATAACTGACAGTGCTTTTCCTGCCAGGTAAAACTATTTTCTACCAGTCCAATAGCAATACCCATCGGGGCGTCACTGTCACAAAAGGCCTGATAGGAATCAAAATGCGTCGGCCGGATATCGCTTTTGCGAAGTATTTCCAGCAGGTTTTCCTGTCGCCCTGCCGATTCGGCAATAAACAGGGTTCTGCCATTATTACCGGCGGCGCTGTTTAGCGTAGAAAGCAGTGCTTCGGCCTGCTGTTTCTTTTGTGGGTTTAGGGCAATGTCTGTCAGCTTCTGACTGGGCGCATTATGCTGACCGGCTTTCTCTTCCAGCGCGTAAGATTTCAATGAAATACGCGGCCATTGTTTGATGTGCTCAAACAGCGAGTTGATGGGCAAGAACAATTCGTCTGGTTTGAGCAAAGGGCGGGTAACATTGTACCGGTGCTGCTCATAACGCTCGTTAACATCGTTCCAGAAAAAGTCACTGGCCTGCTGTAAATCACCATGTAACATCAATGTGGTGTGTGGGTGCAGGTAATCAAACAAGGTTGCGGTAGTGTCGAAAAACAGTGGTAAATAATATTCTATACCAGCAGGCATAGTGCCTTTACTGACCTGTGCGAAAACCGATTCCTGCGCCTGACTGGCATCAAATCTGTCCAGAAACTGTTGTCTGAACAGCGAAATTGCGTCTTTGTCGGTAGGAAACTCTCGCGCTGGTAACAGGCGTATCTCGTCTACCTCTTCTGCCGAACGCTGTGTCTCCGGGTCAAAAAAGCGAATGCTTTCTATTTCATCGTCAAATAAGTCAAGACGGAAAGGGCGTTCACTACCCATCGGAAATAAGTCGATAATTGAGCCACGTACACAAAATTCACTGTGGCTCATCACCTGACTGACATGCAGATAACCCGCCTGCTCTAAATTACGCCGGAACTGTTCTCTGTCCAGCGTTTGCCCCTTGTTCAGCATCAGCAAATATTTATTCAGATAATTTACCGGTGCCAGGCGTTGCATTAGGGTATTGACCGGAACGATAAATAGACCCTGACGCTGGGAGGAAAAGTGGTAAAGCGTTTCTAACCGCTGCGAGATAATATCCTGATGCGGCGAAAACATGTCGTAAGGCAATGTTTCCCAGTCGGGGAACAGCGTGATGTGCTTCTCGCCAGAAGGCAGAAAAAATGCGATTTCGCGTTGCAGCTTCAATGCCGAAGGCGTATCAGCGGTGAGCAGTACTACGGGTCCCTGGCTATTTTCAAATGCAGTGGCAACGGCCAGGGCGTGACTACTACCCTGCAGATGCCCCCAGTGCTGGTGGTCCTGCGTGCGGCCTTCGGTCTTTGTTTTCGGAAGTGGCAGAGTGGCGTTTTTTACTGTCATATCACCTGATACTTAACATGGTTGAACGGCCTGAAACGACACTCTGGGTTAGTCGTCGTCGCCTCTGGCTTGAGCGCGTTTACGCAGCTGTAAAGTTTGCAAATGCAGGCTTGCCCGAACCAGTAATTCCTGGTCCTGCTCGCGTATGCGGGTAAAAATAAAAGCTATATGGTAATCATCTTCATTCTGCTGACAAGTAATAACTTCGCCATAGCAAAAAATAGCAGCTGCTTCCTCACTTAAAAACAGTTTGATTTGTGCAGCTGTTCCAACCTCGAGGGAAGAAGGGCTGTGAACAACAATACCGCCACCACCAAATTTAACGGTGATAAAACGGTGTTCTGGTTCGTCCTGTTGGTGAAGTATATATGACATCATCAAGTCGATCTTTTTTGACTGATGATTGAGATAGTCTGCCAGCGCTGACGCATGATCACTTAACCCCCTCAGTGGTCTTAGCGCAGCGGCATCCAGTGCAGACATCTCCGAGGCAATCCTAAATGCGTACGGCATGGCGTCTTCCAGCTCAGAGTAGGCCGGCAATTCCTCGTCACTGCCAAGGGGTTTGATGTTTGCTTTCAGTTCGTGGTTAATGACGTAGAATTCATCGAACTGCGCTTTTTTTTCTTCCAGCGACAAAGTGTCCATATTGTTTACCACCTAATTCTTGTAGGACTACACGCTTGCACGTAGACTATACCTGAGTATATCAGTATTTTTGAGTGCCGGTTACGACCCGCCAGGACGTTGTTGTTTCACTTACTGCAGCACATGCCAGAGGGACCGGGTAACGTGTCTTATTAAAGTGAATAAGCTGCCACCTATCAATTCGATCAAATGACGGACCGATATGTTTCATCCGATATCAGCCTTTATTGCCTGGCGGTATTCCACCGCGGGTAAACAGAACAGCTTTGTCTCTTTTATAAACCGGTTTTCTGTTGCCGGTATTGCACTTGGCCTGATGGCGCTGATTGTTGTGGTATCGGTGATGAACGGTTTCGAGGCACAGCTAAAAGCCCGTATTCTGGGGCTGGTGCCTCATATTGTCGTCAGCCATTCTGATAACACCAATCCGATGCAGCTTGAGAGGCTGGAAAATGTGGAAATGGTATCGCCATTTTTAGAGGCGCAGGGCGTGCTTCAGTCAAAAAGCGGCTTGCGTGGCGTGCAGGTACAGGGTGTGCTGGCAGAAGATATGCAAAACAGCGTGTTGGATAACAGCATGCAACTTGGACAGTTATCTTCAATGACGCCAGGGAGTTTTACGGTGATTATCAGCCAGTCCCTGGGGCGTCAGTTGCAGGTTGGAGTAGGCGATAAGGTCAGAATTCTGATGGCCGGTGCCAGTGTTTATACACCGTTTGGCAGATTGCCGAGCCAGCGGCTGGTCACGGTCGCCGGGGTACACAATGTAGGCTCCCGGCTGGATGAAAAGATTATTTTCATGTCGTTAAACGATTTGAAAAAGATGTTGCGCCGTAGCGCTGATAGTCCGGCGGACTATCGCCTTTTCCTTAATGATGCCTTTGCTTACCAGCAGACCGTTATGCAACTGGATGAAGCAGGTTTTGAAAGTGAAAACTGGCGGACCCGCCAGGGGCCGTTATTTGACGCGGTGAAGATGGAAGGCAACATGATGTTTCTGATGCTCATTCTCATTATCGCGGTAGCTGCCTTTAATATTGTGTCGGCGCTAGTGATGGTTGTGAGTGAAAAGCAGGGCGATATCGCGATTCTTCAGACCCAGGGGCTGAGCCAGGCTAAGTTGATGGCTGTTTTTATACTTAATGGTGTATTCAACGGCGTAAAAGGTGCCGCAATTGGATTGATACTTGGCGTACTCATCGCGCTTGAGCTCAATACGCTACTTGAATGGATGGGCGTGAGTCTGGCCTTATCCGCAGACGGTGCGGCCGTACCGGTAGACATACGGGTATCGCAGGTGGCGGTATATACCTTGTTCTCATTGCTGCTGTGTTTTCTGGCCAGTTTGTATCCGGCAATGCGGGCAATGCGAACACAACCGGCCACCGCACTTCAGAACGATTAATTGCACCCGGCCTTTACGCGTAAAGTTTTGGGGTGCATCGCCAGGCTAAATTACTTATAATCCCCGTCCTTTTATTTTTAGGTTGGTAGGCCACATGAAAAAGAATTTTATTACCTCGCAGTCTTTATTACAGGATTCCTTTCGTCTGGCAGCCAAAGTCTATGAAGACGGCTTTCGCCCCGATTTTATCGTAGGGATCTGGCGTGGTGGTGCTCCTATCGGGATCGCAGTACAGGAATTTTTTGAATTTAAAGAAAATCCTACAGATCATATCGCAGTAAGAACCTCCTCTTATTACGGGATTAACAAGCAGTCAAAAGAAATTCGCGTACATGGCCTGCATTACCTGGTTGAAAATGCGAATGCGAACGACAAGCTACTTATTGTGGATGATGTGTTTGATTCTGGCCGAAGTGTTGATGCGCTGATTAATCAAATAAACAAGCTAATGCGCCTGAACACACCTACCGATATGCGTATAGCTTGCCCATGGTATAAGCCCCAGAACAATAAAACTGACATTGTTCCAGATTACTACATCAATCAATCTGATGAGTGGTTAGTGTTTCCTCATGAAATTGCCGGTCTGAGCGAAGAGGAAATTCGGGAAGGAAAATCCGAGCTTTCTGATGTCATGGACATTCTGTTCAAATAAACCCATCCGTTACACCAAAGCCGGCTTCCTCGCCGGCTCTTTTGTCTTTCCTGAACCCATTGGTAACAGTCCTTGACTGGCGAGTTGGCGAAAGAAGCCAGGGTAGGCGAGTCTGTTCTTAATCACACTATTGACTGATCATTTCCCGATAGCTATTCACCATTGAAGTACGTGTAAATTTTTTGTTATTTGCTGTTTACTTTTGCGTCACAATTAGACATGGTAATAATGTAATACAATATTACGTTTACGAAAATGCACTTTTGGGGACAAAACAATGATAACGGGAAAACGACAGTGGATATTGGGTGCTGGCTTATTGCTTGCGCTTAATACACAGACAGCAAGTGCCGGACTAATGAACACCGATTTTTCATCCGGCTATTCTGGATGGAGCGGGGAGGTTATTTCCTACAACTACCTATCGGGTATGGACAGTACCGAGACCGGCAATATCTTTAATCAGTTCGGCGACAACTTTTTACTGTCAGGTAATGAGGTTACGTTAACTACGTCATCGGATGCGATGAATGATTACTGGTCAGTCAGTATGTTTCAGGAAGCGACCCTTGCTGAAGATATACAGACGCTTGCACTGACGGTAGAGGCATCGCTAACCGATCCTGCTGCAGACTTTTTCTATGTTCAGTTGCGTGATCTTACTACTGACAATGTGATTGACCTGTCGGCTGGTGGGTTGTTCGATATCAGTACATGGGCCGGGCAATCCGTGAGCTTTGAATTTGGCGTTATGGATTTCGATTTTATCCCTGCCGACAGTATAGCGGTCGGTGATATTTCACTCGGGTATGCCTCTGTACCTGCTCCTGCTACAGGCTTATTACTTGCGCTGGGTGCGCTAATTTCTTTGCGGCGTAAAGGCTGCTAATTCACGAGACATAAAGTCAGTTAGTAGTCGGCTTTTCTTACTAATTTCATCAGGAGCTATGACAATGAATTTTTTGTCCTCGGATGCGCTGTTAACTCACTGGCACAAATCTGCGTCAATACGGCTAAGTGCTATTGCAGTGGCAGGTTTATTTTCTTCATTTGCCTCGGCTGACTGGCAACCTGTCGAAGGGGGAGCAGTGGCGCAGGGAAAACCGGTCTACGTGAGAGGTAGCGGTTTTTATACCGACAACCGGATTAATTTGCAAGATAGCGCAGTATCTCAGGATACGCTGCGCCTGGTTATTACCAATAGCAGTCACCCCGTAGAAAACGCCGATGGTATGACAGATAGCGGTGCCCCGTATTTTGACGTAAATTCGATTTCACAGGCCATCCGCGTTCGCTTTGCGATGCAGCGTTCACGTCTGGCTTACAACGCTGAGGTTCAGCAATTTTCTCAGCAGGGCAGACCCGATCCTACCGTAAATGGGCCCATCAGTTTTGATAATGCCAGTGTTCACGATCCGTCCGTCATTAGGCTTGATAACGGTGAATATTATGTCTTTGGGTCGCATCTTGCCGCAGCAAAAAGTGAAGACCTGATGAACTGGTATTCCGTGGCCGGAGACGGGGTAGAGAATTCTCCATTTTTTGATACGTACGAAGAGGAAGCCGCAGAAGGTATTGCCTGGTCGGGCGGCACAGTAGGCTCCTGGGCAGCTGATGTTATTCAGCTGGAAGACGGCAGGTATTATTTTTATTACAACCATTGTGCCTCTGTAGATAGCGATCTGTGCGACGCCTCACGTTCCTATCTTGGGGTAGCGGTATCCGATAATATTGAGGGGCCTTATGAGAACAAAGGGCTCTTTTTACGCTCCGGGCATATTGGCGATGAAAACCCCGCCATCAACGGTGAAACCTACAACGGAAATTATCACCCGAACGCAATTGACCCGGATGTGTTCTATGGTAAAAACGGCCGGTTGTGGATGGTGTACGGGTCTTATTCCGGAGGAATTTTTGTACTGGAGATGAGTCCACAGACCGGAAAACCGTTAGAAGGTCAGGGCTTTGGTACAAAAATCATGGGAGGCTTCTACAGTGCGATAGAAGGCCCATACATGTTCTATAGCCCAGAGTCAGACTATTACTATCTGTTTACTTCCTTTGGCGGCTATGAACAAAACGATGGCTACAATATGCGTATATCTCGCTCCAGAAGCCCGACAGGACCGTTCGTTGATGCGCAGGGTCAGGATATGCTTGGTGCCAGTGGCAACTGGTCGAGTATTGAGCCTTATGGTGTGAAGCTTATGGGAGGACATGTGTTTGATGTAAACCCGGGCGAACCTGGCAGTGACAACGGCTATATGGCACCGGGACATAATTCGGCGTTCTATGATGAAGAAACCGGTAATCATTATGTTATTTTTCACACGCGATTCCCGGACCGCGGAGAGGGCCATGAAATTCGTGTCCATGAGATGTTCATCAATGATGATGACTGGCTGGTCGCCTCACCACATCGTTATGTCCCCATAGACGGTGAAAATATTGTGGACAGACACGATCTCACCGGGACTTACCGGTTTGTTAATCACGAAAAGGATATTAACCGTGAAGCCAAAGTCTCCCGTTATCTGCAACTGAATACCGACGGCAGTATCGGTGGGGACTTCACCGGTTCTTACCGGCTTCGCGGGGACAACAGGCTGACGCTATGGATTGATGAAGTCGGCACGTTTGAAGGTGTTGCAGCGTGGCAGTTCAACGATAACATACAGCAACTGGTTCCTACTTTCACAGCGCTGGCGGTGACAGGAGAGTCGGTATGGGGCACTCAAATCCCTGGTATGACTGTTGAGGAGGCTGTTCAGGCCACTGCCGATGCACTTAGCGTCCCCGCGCTTGCCAGTAATGATATTGTGCTACCTGATACCGGCGCGCTGGGGGCAACAATAAACTGGCGCTCAGATAACGAGAGCGTGGTAAGTAGCGATGGTCGTGTTGTGCGTCCTGCACCGGGTTCGTCAGATACCACCGTAACAATCACAGCAACCATTACACTAAACGGCAAGACCCTTACGCGCACCTTTACTGTTGAGGTACCGGCGCGGCAGTTATACAACCGGGTCGCTTTTTATCAGTTTGAGAATGACCTGACAGACTCGTTAGAGATTCAGCCAGAAGGCCGCCCGGTAACCGGTACCCCTGACAATTTGCAAGGCGATGTATCGTATACGGCAGGTCAGCATGACCAGGGACTGTGGTTACAAAATGGTAATGGCGTTCGCCTGCCTGATGGTTTGATTGATAACAACGCTTATACCGTCTCCATGTGGCTGAATCCCAGTCAGTTGTCCCAATTTACACCCGCGTTCTTTGGTGCGTCAGCGGTTGATAACTGGATAAGCCTGGTGCCCTGGAGCTGGGATGGCAATACCATGTTGTGGCGCGGCAGCGTTGCCTGGTATGACGCTTCGGCCGGGTTCAGAATACCTGTGGATACATGGAGTCATGTTGCCTTTAGTGTTGATAACGGCGCGATACGACTTTATATCGATGGTGAGCAGGTGTATTCAGGCACCGGCTTTAATGATGTATTTAGCGGCACTGACGGCGTGTTTACCCTTGGTGTAAACTACTGGGATACGCCATATCAGGGCCTTATTGACGAACTAGCGGTCTATGATGATGCACTAACACAAACTGAAATTGTTGCGCTGGATATTGAAAAACAATCAGGTAGTCAGTTGCTCGAACAGGCGGCTAATGCGCTTGATTTGGGTTATATCAATGCGATTAAGTCAGATTTGATGCTTCCGGCCACCGGCTTGTTTGCATCATCAATCAGCTGGACATCGTCCAATCCTGAAGTGATAAGCGCACAGGGTAAGGTAACCCGACCTGGCGAAACTGAGTCCGATGCGACAGTCGTGTTAACCGCAACAATTAGCCTGGAAGGGAAGGAAGTCACGCGCGAATTTGCTGTTACTGTGCGCTCGCTCGGGCCCGTGCAACCTGTGGCTGAATTTAACTTTAACGCATTAACGTTAGAAGATGCCACAGGCAATTTTGCAGCCGGTATACCCACCGGGGCGCAGCTTAACACCGAAGGTGGTGCACCTGCGTTCACTGGTGGAATAGACAGCATGGGGCTTATGCTGGATGGCCAGTCCGGGGTGAAATTGCCTGATAATATTATTCAGGGCGACAGGTACAGTGTGGCGCTGTGGTTAAACCCTACTGAACTGACCATGTTCACATCTGCACTGTTTGGCTATGCGTCAGCCGATAGCTGGGTAAGTCTGGTACCCCGGGGTCACGATGGCGTGTCGCAGAACACCATGATCTGGTCGGGTACGCAGTGGTACGATGCCGGGCTGGCAGAGCAGATACCGGTAAACACCTGGTCACATATTGTATATGTGGTTGAGCAAGGTGAGATTACCGTCTATCTGAATGGCGCTCAGGCCTATAAAGGCACCGGATTTCCGGATGTGTTTTCTAATCAGGAAACAACGGGGCTGAGCATTGGTGTGAACTTCTGGGATACCCCCTATAATGGTATTGTCGATGAGCTGAAGATTTACGATGATGCTATTTCTGCGCAGGATGTTCAGGCACTCTATTCATCTTCTCAAGCAAATTGAATAACTGACTCTGCACACTGAAAAAGCGGCCCGTTTACGGGCCGCTTTTTTTTATGCTTTGCTTTCACTGGTCATCAAAATAAAATTTGTCGTGAAAGGTGTATACCCACTCGGGCTTGTAGACCACAAGCAGCGTAATTGCGGTTCCGTTTAGCAATGCTTCAGGAAAGAGCATCAGGGGAATTATCATTACATAGTTGTCGATTATTGCGTATGAATCGTAGATACCGTCCAGCACATAGTAGCCTGCAAGCGTTAGCATGGCCGCCCCAAGTGCCAGCGCGGCAGGGAGAAATGCACACAGAAAAATATAAACCAGAAAGTTTCGCGGGATTTTGTGAAACGACAGAGCATAAACTGTGTAGGTCAGTCCCACGGGTATCAGAATAGTTGCGATGCCCTGTACGCCAAGCATTGACCACGAAACGCTGCCAGCAATACAGGTTATTATCAGGCAAAATGTTGCACAAATCGTTGCTATTCTGAACCCCAGGGTCAGCGTTAATGCGGTAGTCAGTAAAAAGTGAATGTCCGGCCCCAGTGAAGTATGTAACCGGAACAACCAGAACAGCAGAAGCAATGCTGTGGCATTAACGATGGCGAGTCTGGTACCCGATGCTGCAAATGCGCCTTTGATATCTGCTTTAGAATAAATGTAGGAAACACTTAACACAAAGATTATCAGAGCAGCCGTTTGCAGCGCAGTCATATCAGGGTCTCCGGTCAGTCGCCGTACACAGCCCAAATCGGCGCGTGATCAGAGGGCTTTTCAATACCCCTTAGCTCATAATCGATACCGGTTTCGTTTAACTTCTCGTGAAAGTCAGGCGTCGCCAGAATGTGATCGATGCGCAGGCCGCGGTTATCCAGGAAGCCTTTTGAACGATAATCGAACCAGCTGTATTGATCATCCGTGTCGGGATGCTGATCTCTGAAGCTGTCAGTCAGCCCCCAGTCATAGAGTTTCTGGATCCATTCTCTTTCTTCAGGCAGAAAACTACATTTTCCGGTGCGTAACCAGCGCTTTTTATTCTGCTCGCCGATACCAATATCAATGTCCTGCGGAGAGATATTTAAGTCACCCATTACGACGATATCGTCGTCTTTGGTGTGATGCTGTGTGAGGTAGCTCGATAAGTCTGCATAGAACTTACGCTTGGCCGGAAACTTCGTTTCATGGTCGCGATTTTCGCCCTGTGGAAAATACCCGTTAAGCACTGTCAGCGGCTTTTTTCTGCCTTCAGAAAATGTCAGCATAATCATTCTGCGCTGCGCATCTTCTTCATCAGTAGGAAAACCGTACTGCACATTATCTGGCGCTTTTTTGGTTAGAAACGCCACGCCATAGTGACTCTTCTGACCGTGATAAAATACATGATATCCCATATCACGCACTGCCTCTTCGGGAAACTGTTCGTTCTGTACCTTAATTTCCTGTAAGCCAATAACGTCCGGCGCATGTTTGTCGATAATAGCCTGCAGTTGGTGTAAGCGTGCCCGGATGCCATTGATGTTAAATGAGATAAATTTCATAATTTTTTGCAACTGTCTGTTTATAATTGTAAAGGTATCACGCCGGATGGTGTTTTTGATGGGAAAGGGTATTCGCACATACCTGAAGCCCGTCAAAAAGCTGATTAGCAATATCAATACATGCATCGACATCAAGCTTATGTTGCTGCACGTAATCAAGGCCATGCTCGACAAACTCAGGCCAGCGCTGACCCAGGGCAATCATTTGTTGATAATACGCTGTCGGAAAATCTTCATAACCCGCGTGATTCAGCCAGCGATAGAGAATTCTGGCACCCATTGATGAGCCCATCCAGACGTAGGCGCCGGCCAGAGCATGTTCAGGCGACTCAGCAGACGAGATAAGCGGGAAATCCGGGAAGTCCGGCTGACGACCCAGTGCAATCAGGTCATGGCTGATTGCTTGCATTACTGCGTCAGTGTCGATGAATTCACTCAGCAATTCGGAATTTTCAATATTTTGTATAAAATTTGAGACACAGTTGTGAAAACTGGCTAAAATCAAAAGATTTTGAGTATAAGCCTGACGGTCAAAAACCGCAGGTTTCATCATCGTTGAAAACGGGTAGGTTGCTTCCAGCGCAGTATGGGATGCAGCGGTGCCACGCTTGAGTTCAGTAAAAAAAGTAGTCATAGGATTGTACGTCTTGATCCTTAGTTATCTTCGTCGTGTAGGAGATACCTACGCCATTATGCAGTAGAAAATGAAGTATGAAAAATTCTGATTTTATTGATGTAGACAAATCTGTCGATCTGACTAACTGTGATAGAGAACCTATTCATCTACTTGGCCACACACAGGGTTTTGGTTGCTTTATTGCACTCCGTTTCGACTGGATAATTGCGTATAGCTCGGCAAACACCAATGATTACTTTGGTGCCGATAGTGACGATGTCATCGCCTCTCCCCTGAAAAACTGGATTGACCCTCAGACATTACACGATATTCGCTCTGCCTATCAGGCTTCTACCATTACCGGGCGAAATGAACGCTTGTTTTCAAGAGCTATCGAAGCTACCGGTGTGCCAGTAGATATCTCAATCCATCATAATGGTACTTTTATCATTATCGAGTTTGAAAAGATCACTGACGATCGGGTACCGGAAGACTCTTTTGTGCGCTCAATGCTCAGTCAGTTTCATCGGTATTCGGATAGTCAGGAGCTTATCAACAGCACTGCGCAGTATATACAGTTTCTCACCGGCTACGACCGGGTTATGGTCTACCAGTTTCTGCCTGATGGCGCCGGCGAAGTTATTGCTGAAGCGAAAAATGAAAATATTGACTCATTTTTCGGACTGCGTTATCCCGCCTCGGACATACCGAAGCAGGCCCGTGCGCTTTATCTGAAAAACCTGCTGCGTGTAATTCATGATGTAGATAGCGAGCCGGTTCCGATTCTGCCTGAAGCAGAAGATGCTGAAGACAGTATTGATTTGTCTTTCTCAACGCTACGCGCTGTATCGCCCATTCATATTGAATACCTGAAAAATATGGGCGTAAAAGCCTCAATGTCGGTGAGCCTGATTATCAACGGCAAGCTATGGGGGTTGATTGCCTGCCATCATTACAGTCCGTTAATCCCGTCTTATTTTGTACGCACAGAACTTGAATTGTTCGCTGAGGTTTTTTCGCTGGAATTATCGTCGCGGTTAATGCGCGAGCGTGAGGATGAGTCAAACCGGGTGCGTAATGTTCATAATCAGGTTATGGCCAGCATTGGTAGTGAAGGCTCGTTGCTCGGCTTGCTGGAAAAGCAGTTTGATACTATGCGCGCATTGATTCAGTGCGATGGCATTGGGGCAGTAATAGATGAAGATTATCGCACCGCGGGTACAGCACTTAGCGCTGACTGGGTGCATCAGCTAACCCGCTATTTAAATCGCCAGGCGTCCAGTGAGGTGATCACTGTGGATAGCCTGGAAAAAGTGTTGAAAAACTACGATACCAGCAGTGATAAAATTGCCGGCGTTCTTGCGATCCCGGTATCAAAAAGTCCCCGGGACTATTTACTGTTTTTCCGAATGGCGCAAACGCAAACCGTTAACTGGGCGGGTAACCCTGAAAAGCCGGTATCATTCGGGCCTAACGGTAGCCGTCTAATCCCGCGCTCCAGTTTCGCCTTGTGGCAGCAGACTCATGATGACAGATGCGAGCATTGGTCAGATGTGGATGTACGCAGCGGCGATTCATTACGTGTCACCTTACTGGAAGTTATCATCCGGCACTTCCAGGAGCGCAGCGAATTACAGTCGCGGGCCAGTCGCAAGCATGAAGTGCTCATTTCTGAGCTTAATCACCGGGTCCGCAATATTCTGAACCTGGTTAACGCGATAGTTATGCAGACAGAGCAGGCGGACAGAGACCTCGAAGATTTTGTACGGATATTGTCAGGACGGATGATGGCACTGGCGTCTGCTCATGATCAGCTGACCGCGTCTCACTGGAACGATGTGTCATTCCGACAACTTCTGGAGACCGAGATTCAGGCTTATGCGCATCAGGGAAACACGATTAAATTTGAAGGACCTGATGTTGCCTTAAAGCCTGATGCCACCACACCGGTCGTGCTGGCCATTCACGAATTGTTTACCAATGCCGCTAAATATGGCGCGCTGTCGAACTCACAGACCAAAGGCCTGGTGACCATAGAGTGGGAGGTCGATAAGCAGCGCGGCATGGGAATTCACTGGCGCGAGTCAGGCGGGCCTCCGGTGGCGGCTCCTAAGCGGGAAGGGTTCGGCATGATTCTCATCCGAAACACGATTCCCCATGAATTAGACGGCAATGTGGATATTGAATTTGCGCCTACCGGTGTTGAAGCAAATATTCGTATTCCGGCAAGATATTTGTCAGATTCCTCGTTGTCTGACGAAGGCGTTATTGAAGACAGTACTACTGAAAATAGACTTATCTGTCTGCCGAAGCGAGTCCTGGTGGTTGAGGATAGCCTGGTCATTGCATTAGATATTCAAAAGAAACTAAAAGCGATAGGCGTCAGTGAGGTAGGTGTAGCTGGTAATCTCTCAACGGCGGAACAACAACTCAAAGAAAAGCAGCCTGACCTATTGATTTCTGATGTACATCTGGGCAAAGAAACAACATTTGAGTTCGTTCAAAAAGCCGTAACGCTTGGAATTCCGAGCATTATCGTTACCGGCTACGGTGATGCATTACCACTGCCAGAATCGTTGAAAAACATACCACTTCTGACTAAGCCAGTACCTGATAATGTTTTACTCGATACATTGCGTCAGCTGTCTGAAGACCAGTAAATAAGGCTGTTATGAGTTTACTAGAAAACAAACGTGTTCTTATCGTCGAGGACACTACCATCGCCGCCACTTACCTGGCCCGAGAACTGTCCGCGCTAAACGCACAGGTGGTGGGTCTGGCAAGATCAAAAGAGCAGGCACTGGACATGGCAGAAAAAACCAATCCAGAGCTCATCCTGATGGATATTCATCTGGCAGATGGTAGTAACGGCATTGAAGCTGCCCGCAGTATTACACAGAACCGGGCTGTTCCGGTCGTATTTACAACATCTTACTCCGACGATAACACATTGCAGGATGCCCTTAGCGTGTCGCCCTATGGCTATGTCGTAAAGCCATTTGATGTTAAGACTATCAAAGTAACCTGCGAGACTGCGCTTAAGCGATTTGCGTTAGAGGAACAGGCCCGTAACAGTGAGAAGCGCTTTAAAGTCGCTGCAGAGGCAGCAAAGATGGGCGTAATGGAGCTGGATGGCAGTGGTCGCTCTTTCACATTTACTGGCGCTAAAAGTCTGCAACATCAATTTGGCGCCTCCACATCCATTGATTTGGATACGTTCTTAGCGCTGTTTGATGATAATGATAAGCAGGATGTCATCGATAGTATTGCTCAGGGTAAAAGCCTGCATAAAACGCTATGCATTGATCCTGATGATGATACCTGGTTGGATATCGTATTCAGCGAAATCGATGTAGACAACGAGCAGGTGAATATCGGTGCGGTCATTGATGTTACCGAGCGCCAACGTCAAAGTAAAAAACTGCGACTCTCCAGCATAATCTTCGACCAACTGGCGGAAGGTGTGGCGGTGCTGGCTGAAGATTTCACCGTGCTCGATTGCAATCGCGCATTAGCGGATCTGATAGGCGTATCATCGGATAGCCTGGTAGGTAAATCCCTGTTTGATTTTGGTATTGATCCGCTTTCGATTGCCCGTAACCGCGGGAAAAAGAAAATGCTGCGCGATAAAATTCATCTTCACGATGCGCGCGGTGATGAGTTTCCGGCGTTACTCACTGTTACAGAGCTTACGCAGAATACCGAGTCCGAAAAGTTTGTAGCCACAATTTCTGACATTACTGAACTTACCCGTGCTGAAAAACAGCTTGAATCTCTGGCGTTTACCGACTCTCTGACCGGCGCGGGGAATCGCAATTATCTGAAGCTGGCACTGAATGACAGTATTTTCAGTGATAATATTCAGGCGCTCATTTTTATTGATCTCGATGGCTTTAAGGCAATCAATGATACACACGGTCATGATGTCGGAGATGAGGTGCTTTGCGAATGTGCGATGCGGCTAAAGCATTCTATTCGCGAAAACGATACGCTGATTCGGCATGGTGGTGATGAGTTTGTCGTCCTGGTTCAGCAAAGTGATGATTTAAATAAGTTAAGTCAGCGTCTACTGAACGCCTTTGACGAGGCTATTATTGTCAGTGACCTGACGCTAACTGTGGGTGCCAGTATTGGTGTGGCCGAGGGGATCGACGGCAAGGATGCAGACGAGCTGCTTAAACATGCTGATATTGCCATGTACGAAGCTAAGCGAAAGGGTAAGGGCCAGGTCGTTTTTTATACCGCAGAACAAAGCGAATCTATTGAATACCGCCTGTATGTCGAGCAGGGGTTACTTGATGCCATTATTAATCACGAACTTTACGCTGCCTATCAGCCAATCGTTGATTCATATGGTAATATCGTAGCACTGGAGGCGTTATGCCGCTGGAAAAGTCAGGAAATCGGCGACATCCATCCCGACTCATTTATCCCCATAGCTGAGGAAACCGGTCTTATCAACGAACTTGGGCTGAAAATGCTGCGCGAGGTATGTATTGCCAGTTCCTTACTGAAAGAAGAAGGGCTAAGCCATGTCAAAGTGCATGTCAATGTGTCGATTCTTCAGCTTAACTCCACGGAATTGGTTAAGCAGTTTATGAGCTTTCTGGATGAGTTCTCAATCAGTGCCGACGACATCGTCCTTGAGGTTACCGAGTCCGCTATGCATGACATAGGTACCCGCCGGATCCTGCGCGAGCTTGCTGCTGCCGGCTTTACCATAGCCATTGACGATTTTGGTTCGGGCTACGCATCGGTGTCTGAACTGACCGAGCCTTATACGCATATTGTGAAGATGGACAAATCTCTGTTGCCTGCCGAAAATAGTGGGGAAACCAAGCGCGTTATCATCGATACACTGATTCAGATGTGCAGCAGATTGGGTAAATCCGTTCTTCTGGAAGGAATTGAAACAGAAGCTCACGCAAATTTTGCCAGACAGGCAGGATGCGATCTGATGCAGGGCTTTTTATTTTCCCGCCCTAAAACCATCAATGAGCTTTTACCAGAAATCCGTGAGCAGTCACAGATAACCGCCTGATTCAGGCGGTTTTAGGATTGCACTTTTTACGGCGGTCAGCGACAAATTCCGTGGCTGATATTTCGTGATTCGTCATTAACGGCAACGCAAAGCGGTCGGGGCAGGGCATACTCTGCAGGCCTTGGTAAACAACCTGAGGTAACGGCGCAACCAAAGAAACGGAACAGGCAAATTTATTCACCTCACAATAAATAATTTTGCAGTTTTCAGCGCGTAGTGTTTTATTTATCAGCGCCATAATCTCCAGCGCATAATGTGCAATATTATTCAGATGCGTATGAAAATTATTCTGTTTGGTATTATCGCTCCACTCGAACTCTATCTCAGTTACTACGCCAGAGAGTGGCTTGAGCAAGTCTTCTCGCAGCCATAAAGAAAAATGCCGATAGTTTATACTGATAATATCGTTGCTTTCGTATTCGATAGGAAGCTGCAGTGGCTTAGTATGATCAGTCATCGTCGCCGGTTCCTGTCAAAAGACGATTATCCAGATACATAGAAAGCGGGAAGCGTTCATAAACCTTATCGCCAAACGCGCGCGTTTTATGTACCACAAAAATGTTTGCATGCTGGGCGCCGAACTGCCCGATAAAGACGTTAACAAATTCCCGCACCATACTTTCAGCATCATTCATTACGGTCTGCACCATTTTCATGGCACTGGCATGCAATTCACCCAAACAGGTATTGAATTCAGCCAATAGCTGCAATACATCAATGCGTTCGGGCGTTTCTTCAAGCACAGAGGCTCTGAAATCCGCCGGGCCGCCGATATACTCGCGTTCAATATAGGCTTTGAAATCAAAACGGCGCTGCGGTTGTCCGTCTTCATCTAGAATAATACCCGACTGACAATGAAAAGCGTGGAAACTCAGTCCGTAGTAGGTGACATAGTCATACATAGCATCGACAAAACGATACGCAAAAGAGCGCTGATAAAGCCGGTCCATGAGTTCACTGAGCTCAGTAACACGCTCACGTTCAGTTGGCAGACAGCTTTGTATATGTCGCTTCAACTGGCTGGTGAAAATTCTTGCGCTTAATACGTAATTATTGATACTGGCATTAAGCTGAGGTTTAAGCTTTTCGATATCTTCAACGCTGTATTGCGAGGCATATAATTCGCCAAGCTGCGCCATATGCTGATCAATAATCCGATAATTAGACAGAACCAGACGGTATTTGTGTGACACAGCATGAACCAGCGAAAGACGCTTGCGCGCTCGCTTAAGTTCTTTAAACTGCTCCTCCGTCAGAGGCAACGTTTTATGATTGTTATTAGACGTTAAGTAAAACTCTGAATCCATCTTCACTAATACACTGCAAAATCGGCGTTAAGATTACCACGTGCCGTACGCTGGTTAAATTAAATTTCTTTGCTAGCCAAAGACTTTCATACGATCATGTGACTGAGCGATGATAGTTGGCGGTTCGGCGGTTTCCTCTTTATAATGCCGCATCAGTCACAATCGGAGTCGCCAGGTGTTTCCTGAAACCATTACCACTACCTTGTCATCTGCTATAGTAAAGCAGGCAGCCTCACTTGATGCCAGTCAGCGACAGGAACTGTTTTTACATTATGTCGAAAAAGCCGGGCAGATTTGGATGAAGCAGGGCCGCGACGGTTATGTGATGATTGCCCCTGACCAGGCAGAAGCAGTGGCAGATTTCAGTGCAATTCTGCCATTATGGCCGCACAAAGATCTGGTTCACCTTTGGGCGCCTGCCAATAGTCAGGACAGTGAACCTGCCAATGTTTCTCTGGATGACTTTTGTGAAACGTGGTTACCGGGCCTGCAAAAAAACAATATTGGTTTGCTGCTTTTCCCGACGGATGAGGATGCCGGGGTCGTGTTGAGTGCTGATGAGCTGAGCGACAGCTTATTTGAGAGTGACAACAAACGTGGATAATAAGTTACTTCCTTTGGCCCGGTCAGTCTCTGGTGCGAAAGGCTGGGATAACGTTACCCGACAGATAATGCTTGCCGGGAAAACGTTATCAGCCCCCGATAGCACTAATGCCATTGCGCACAATGAGGTTGCAGGGTGTCAGAGTCTGGTCTATTTATGGGCATCTGAAGCGAGCCACAAAACAGCCTGCTTTCAGGGATGGTCAGATGCCAAGATCATCAGAGGGGTGTTGGCTGTTCTGCTTGAAAAAGCTAATGCACTGACGTATGAACAAGTGCTTACGTTCGACTTTGCGCTTTACCTTGACCAAATCGGTTTATCACGACATTTAAGTCAGTCACGTGCCGATGGCATCACGCAGGTTATTTCCAGACTTAAAACGCTGGCATTCACTCTGCAGTAGCCTGGTCAGATAACTTGATGGCTGGGAAGGCTGGCAAACACCTTATCAATACATGATGCTTCAGTGCGTTTAAGGTTACATTGTTGATTTATCAGCTGGCTCATTAACACGACTTGTTCTGTATCTTCAGTGTAGTTATACAGACAGGCGTGAGTGAAAAGGGTGGCCCGCCAGGCCGCGGGTAATGGCGTGGTATTTTCAAGGAATTTATCAACGACCGGTAGCAGATCCTGTTACAACTCCTGTTCAAGCTGCTCAAGAATAGCCAGGCCCCTGTTATTCTCATCAGAAACGCCGTTTTCACGCTGATCGTAAATCATGCCTACCGTTTCGCCTAAACCGTGACATAACAATACCGCTTCAGTATGTCCCTGCGATGCAACCTTTGCCGGAAAAGAGATGCAGAGTACAGCCAGTAGAAGAATGGCCCTGAGCGTGTTCATCACGGTTACCTTTTTTAAGCGCTATACAAGGTATAGCAAAAAAAACGCGGTTCGGCTCAGTTACGGTTTTGTTTCGCCTCTATCCATTGCGACATGTACTGTGTTGCACGCAGGCTCTGATGCCACAACAAGTGCTGATAAAACAGGGGGGCGCGATGTTGCTCTGTATTGTTGACTAACGTTAATACTTTCTCTGCCAGCGCGTCCTGATGTGTCCGGGTGTCGTATTTAGCACTCAGCACACGATGACCTTTTTCAATGGCTTCTGCCTGGCTTTCAGTATTGCGATAAATACGAACGCTGTGCTGCACGAAGTCCTCGTCAGTGGTCGCTACTGCGCCTGGCCAGTCTTCAGCGCTGGCAATCCCCTCAGCGCCAATGCGGGTGGTAATGCTGGGTAACTCACATTGCATCGCGGTGATAAGTTTGCCTTTCACACCGGCACCAAAGCGTAGCGGGGCGAGCATAACCTTATGTTTTTTTAACGCTTGCCGGGCATTGGGTGCCCAGCCTTCAATCAAAAATCCCTGTCTGGGATTATGCAGGTTAGTTACCTTTTTTCCCGGATAAGCACCATAAACATGCAGAGTCGCCTGGGGTATGGCGGCGCGAATTTGCGGCCACAATGTTTGCTTAAGGTGAAGCAGTGCATCCCAGTTTGGCGCATGCCGATAGTTACCGATAAAGGTAAAGCCAGCGCGTGTTACATCAGACTCCTGTGGCGTGACATCTTCAGCAATCATAAGTGGCTGGTGCCACAACTGAGCAGCATCAACTGAAAAATGAGTGGTGAGTAATTCAATTTCTGGTTCAGATATCAGCAGTGAAAGGTCGCTGCGAAGTATTGCTGCCACTTCACGCTGTACCATTTCGTTGTCAAAGGGGACCGGTCCGTGCTCTGATTTCCCTGTTTCTTTAGTACATTGTTGTCTCACATGTCGCAGACTATGAAGATCTTCTGTGTTGATGATTCGAACAGCCTCAGGACATTGTTGCCTGACTCGCCAGGAAAATTGTTCTTCAATCATAAAGCGGTCGAACACTACCGCGTTAGGTGCCAGCACGCGAATCAGAGAATCAAACTCGCTGCAATTAACGTTAATGTGTTTTACCTGAATGCCCAGTGCAGGCAGATCGACCATATGCGCAGACTCGGCGGCTGCGCTTAAAAATGTGACGCGCCATCCGTTTTGCGTAAATGCAGTGAGCAGCCCCATCATGTTTTCGCCGGCAGCGGAAGAATTTGGCTCAGGCCATACGTAGCCGATAACGACAAGGTGATAACTCATCAAACCAGTTTAACTCTTGATAAAACAAAGGAGTGCAAATATAGCAAAACAGGACAATAAAGGGCATGCTGATATGAGATAAAGACAGGGACAATTTGACAATGACGCACTTGGTGTTCGGCGCCGGGCTGGTGGGCAGCTATCTGGCCGGCGTATTGGCGATAAACGGCTACAGAACAACCGCGATAGGGCGGGACACGCAGCTAAGCGCACTGGCGGCAGGCGTAAAGCTGTCAGACTTTTTGGGTAACCACGCTACAGCTCCTGCCGTTACTGCCTTTAATCAGCATAATGATGATGCGCCGGAGGTTATCTGGCTTACCGTAAAATGTACAGACCTTACCCGCGCTGCTCAGGCGCTTAAGTCGGTGACCGGTCCTAAAACCAGTATTGTCTGTTGTCAGAACGGTCTTCGCGCGGCACATCAGATTCGGGCTGCACTGCCCGGGCGTAAAGTGTTCAGCGCGGTAGTGCCTTTTAACGTAGTAAGACTGGACGATGGTACCTTACACCGAGGCTCCGAGGGACCCTTAACGTTGCCAAGAGAAATAAAGCGCGTCTTACCCGGCTTTTCTGGCGCAATGCAGCATCCGTTGCTTTCGTTACGCTTTACTTCAGATATCAGTGCTGTTCAGGCGGCGAAGCTTCAGCTAAATCTTAGTAACGCTGTGAATGCATTGTCTGACCTGCCGGTGAAAACGATGTTGGAGGACAGGGGCTATCGCAAAATTATTGCAGAGCTTATGCGCGAATGGCTGGAGGTCGCCAGCGTTAACCGTATTGCTGTAGCGAAAGTTACACGTATTGATGGCAAGTGGCTCCCTTTCTTACTGTGTTTACCTAATTTTCTTTTTCGGCGTGTGGCCCGCAAAATGCTGGATATTGACCCGACCGTTCGCACCTCCATGTGGTGGGATTTACAGCGAGGCAAAGCGACAGAGATTGAGGATTTGAACGGCGAAGTTGTGCGCCAGGGAGTCATTGCCAGAAATTATTGTCCGGCGAATAAAGTTATCATCGACCTGATACATGATGCAGAAAAGCAGCGGCGCGAGACAGGCCGGTACGCTGCAATGAGTGCCAGTGAGCTACACAACGAGATAGAAATAAAGCGTTTGGAAAAAAGCAGTTACAAAATTTGATAAGCAGGTTAGTGGCTGAATACCTGATTTACGCATACAGTTAAGGTATAACACTCAGACCGGGATATCGCGATGCAGACAACGCTGTCTTCATAGCTGTAGAGGTTACCGAGGAGTATACTTGATGAAACTGCAGGAAATTGCCGCTAACGCCAAAGATGTGTATGCGCTGCCCGAGGCGGTAACCCGTCTTAAGGAGTGTATGGACGACGAGGCCGCAAGTATTGATGATGTTGCCGAGATAATCACCTTCGACCCGGCGCTGGCAGCACAGATTCTCAAAGTCGCTAACAGCGCGCTGTATCGGTTCCCTAGTCGCATTGACACCATTTCAAGAGCTCTCCAGGTTATTGGAACACGGGCTGCATACGACCTCGCTCTGGCCTACGGGATCAGTCATGCTTTCAGCGAGATTGAGTCTCGTATCATCGATTTGGATAAGTTTTGGGAGCAAAGCGTTAGCTGCGCACTGCTGGCGAAATATCTTGCCGAAACCAAAAAAATCAGAGAGCCCGAGCGACTCTTTGTCTCAGGACTCCTGCACAATATCGGTGAGCTGGTGGTTGTGTCGATGTTTCCTGACAAAGCGCAGCGTTGTCAGCGGTTTAATGCCCGGGTGAGTCCCGCGGAGTTACAGCAGGCAGTACTGGGGTTCACCTATGCACAATTGTCGGCTGAGCTGGTCAGGCAATGGGCTATTCCGTCATGTATCTACGACCCGGTAAATCATTTGCATGACGAGTTATCTGACTCCGCGCCCGAAGAGCAGCGCATTTTGCAGCTTAGCTACACGCTGGCGCTGGATAATGTGTACCCGGAAGTTTATCCCGGCTACAGCAATCTGCACGCGCACATGCATGAATCTCTTAATCTTGACCGGGACGATCTGGAAGATGCGCTGGATATTACGAACCTGCAATGCATAAGTGTCATTGCATTGTTCAACCCCAGCGCTTTTGTATTGTATTAGTCGAAAACGACAACGGTCTGACGACTGATCGCTACTACCTCATTGTCTTTATCCCAGATTGTCGCCTCAGTATGCCCGTATCCATCGGCCGCCTGTCTGGTATGCGCCTGATAGGCAAACCAGTCTTCGCCGGAAACCGGGCGGTGAGGGTGGATAAATTCAATATTCCAGGTCACCGTACTGGCTGGTGCAGGCCATTTCATCATTTGAAGTAACGTAGGCGGCCAGGCATCGATCATTGTAATCAGGTGACCATCAGTAAGCGTTTGCGGGGCTTTAGTAAAGCGCATAAACCCATGATAATGGTGAGTCTGACGACCCGTGAAGGGCACGCCACCTTCGGCAATAGCCAGATCAAAGTGTCGTAGGAATTTTGGCGTTACTTTCGGTATCTGTGGAATAAACTGCGCTTTGCGCGGCGGCGCCATGGCATGAACTTCATGGTTTTCTACACGTATTTTCGATGTGCGGCCAACCCCAAAGCAGGCCTGACTGGCAACGCATACTTTGCCATTTTGTAGAATCTGGCCCTGGAAGTGGCTAACATTCTTACCTTCGCGTAGTTTTGACACCTGCACATCGAATGGCGCATCCAGGGTAATAGGACCCACAAAGCTGGTATTAAAAGCCCGCAGTACACGGTCATCACCAACCAGAGAGTTAATTGCAGTAAACAAAACCCCCGCGGTGGCCCCACCAAAAGCGGTTCTTCCCTGACCCCAGTCCGCACTGATTGTCAGCGCATAGAACACGGCTTTATCATCACTTATCCATTCAGGCTGAGGAAGCGTCAGAAGTTCATCAATATGCATAGTTATTCTGGTCTGATGAGTAGGTTGTGATATCCTACATTAAGGCTGGCCGTTCGCCAATGGCCTTTTTCAGCGCACCGGAGGTTTCCTTGTCTTCATCAGTCCAACTGCACTTTGCACATGCAAACGGTTTTCCTGCCGGAAGTTATAAAAAGCTGTTCAGCTATCTACCTGCGCACTGGCAGATCCTCGCCAAGCCGCAGTTCGGGCATGACAGTGAGTTGCCGGTTAATTCAAACTGGTCAAATCAGGCAGAAGAATTACACCGCTATGTTTACAGCAATTCGGCGGGGGCTCCGGTATACGCGGTAGGTCATTCGTTTGGGGCTGTTATTTCATTTATCGCTGCCTGCCGGTACCCGGCTTCCTTCAAAGGGGTCGTTCTCATCGACCCGCCACTGGTGACCGGGCCTAAACGACACATTGTTAAAGCTGCCAAACTAACATCGTATATCGATAAAATTACACCAGCCCGCCTGGCTCAAAACCGAAATACTCAGTGGTCAGTCGATGAGGACCTGGTTGCCTATTTTAAAGGCAAAGCATTGTTTAAAAACATGCAGCCAGAGTGTGTGGCGGATTATGTCGAGTCTGCAACTGCGGTGGATGGAAACCAGCAAACTCTGACATTCGATGCGCAGGTTGAAGCCGATATATTTCGTAATATTCCGCATAATATGGATAGTTTTAAAGGCGAGCTGAACTGTCCGGGGGTTCTTATTACTGGTCAGCAATCTGAAGTTTGTAAAGAGGAACACTGGCAGCGATTTATCAGCCAAAATGATATTGTGCATGAGGAAATGCCCGGCGGACATATGTTACCGCTTGAGCACCCCAAGGCGCTGGCCGATAAAATCGCTGAAATTATAGCAAGCTGGGAAAAGCAATCAGAGTCGCGAAGCGCTTAAAGCGCTTAAAGCGCTTCGAGCATCTCTTTAGTGACCAGAACAACACCCTTTTCGGAGACTCTGAAACCGCGCTCACGGTCGAAATCGTGATTGATGCCAATCTCCATACCTTCGGGAATAACACAGCCGCGATCGACAACAACTTTGCGTAAACGACAGTGACGCATAATTTCTACGTCTGGCAGTATAACGGCTTCTTCTATCTGACCGTAGGAATGTACATGGACGTTGGAAAACACCAGACTCTGGCGAAGCGTGGACCCTGAGATAATACAGCCCCCGGAAACCACCGAGTTAGTGGCTTCTCCGCGGCGGCCATCTTCATCCCAGACAAATTTCGCCGGTGGAAGCTGCTCCTGATAGGTCCAGATTGGCCAGGACTGATCATACAGATTAAGCTGCGGAACGGGAGCTACCATCTCCATGTTAGCTTCCCAGAAAGAGTCAATGGTACCTACATCCCGCCAGTAAGCTGTTTCGTCAGTACTGTTCTCAAACGGGTAAGCGTATACATTATGATCGGCAATAATTGAAGGAATAATATCTTTGCCAAAATCTCTTTGCGAATCCTTTGTTTCAGCATCGCGGCGTAATTGCTCAAACAAAAACTCTGTATCGAACACATAGTTACCCATGGAGGCCAGGCAGTATCCCTCACGGTTAGGCTGTGGGGCAGGCTGAGCCGGCTTTTCCTCAAAACCTGTGATTCTGTAATCCTCTTCAACCGACATCACGCCAAATGCTCCGGCAGCTTCTTCGGTGGGTACCGACATGCAAGAGACCGTCATCTTGGCCCCTGTCTCTACATGGTGGGCGAGCATGTTGCCGTAGTCCATCCGATAAATATGATCACCGGATAAAATCATCACGTACTTTGGCAGCTCGTCACGAATGATATCGATATTCTGAAAAACCGCATCAGCGGTGCCTGCATACCAGTTATCAGAAAAACGCTGCGACGCTGGTAATACTTCAACGGATTCACCAAGCTCTTTTTTGAAGTGGCCCCAGCCTCTGACAAGGTGACGGATGAGCGAGTGTGATTTATATTGCGTTACTACGCCCACACGGCGAATGCCTGAATTAATGCAGTTCGAAAGCGGAAAGTCGATGATTCGAAACTTTCCACCAAAATACAGTGCAGGTTTTGCTCGCCAGTTGGTCAGCTCATGAAGACGGGAACCTTTGCCGCCGGCTAGTATGAGGGCGTATGTATCCCGGGTTAAATTACTAATATAGCGCGCATTATGATCTGCCATTCGGATTCCTCCTGTCCTGTCTGCTTTTCAGGTAATCGAAAAGAGTGCTGCCTTCGTCTGGTCGGTTGTGGCGAGATATTCAGTGTACACAACACAGACTGAGAAACCAGTCTGGCAGTGTGAATATGAATAAAACGTTATAAAAGGTGTTATTGGATCACGGTGCTACGTGTTAAATACACATGCCCGCTTTTTTTAAAAAACAGATTGAATCTTCATAAGATACGAAAATCACAATAGACAGGTGAACAGTCCGCGCAACAGCAAAATGGACGAATCCGACGTCGAATGTTAAAAAAGTGTTATAATTCTGGCTGTGTTTTTAATTATGGACAAATCATGAGCTTATTGAGAAAACTGATCTTTGCTCTGGCAACAATTGTGGTGTTGTTCGTTGCTGTTGGCTTGTTATTACCAAAAGAATATGAGGTAAGCCGAAGTATTGTAATTGATGCTGAACCAGCAGAAATTTATCCTAATGTTGTAGATTTGAAGCAGTGGAGTAGCTGGGGAGTCTGGTTTCAGCGCGATCCCAATATGCAAATAGAATATGGCGGACCCGACCGGGCCATAGGCATGTATTCAAAGTGGCAAAGTGCGACCCAGGGAAGTGGAGAAATGGAGATCACCGAGCTCAAACATAACAGGCATGTTGAATACAGTCTTTGGTTTCCCGAATATGATATGGGGTCGACCGGGCAGATCACTCTGGAAACAACGCCGGAGGGTACCCGCGTGATATGGCGTGATAGTGGCGAAGTCGGTGCAAATCCGGTTGACCGGTATCTGGTGCTAATGATGGATGACATGATGGGGCCGGATTTTGAAACTGGTCTGGAAAATTTAAAAACGGTCGTTGAAAACCAGGGGTGATGCGCTAAGTGGCGAACAGCTAACAGTATGACGCGCAAAGATTTTATTTCGATTCACTTATACAATATGCTGATCTTCGCTATTTAATACTGCGTAATTACTAGCCACGGTTACGTTGCCACACTTACCGTTCCATGCGGTGGGTGCGTCGGCTTGTCAGTTACAGGGAACTGCATGGCCTCTCAGCATAAAAAGAAACTCATCGCTGCATTATCAGCTAATAAGCTGGCTGACATCCTCATTTCGGCTAAAACAACACTTCCGGCACTTCTTATCTCACTGGGCGCTCCGGTCTGGATGATAGGCTGGCTGGTGCCAATCAGAGAATCTGGTGCGTTACTCCCACAGGCTGTCATCGGTATACTGTTAAGAAAAATGCGTGCACGCCACACTGTCTGGCGAGTGGGTATTATTATCCAGGTGCTGGCGGTTCTGGCGATGTTTCTGGCGGGGCTGATGCTGGAGCAGGCAAAGGCTGGCTGGGTTGTGCTGGTCGCATTGGTAATACTCAGCCTGGGGCGCTCAATTTGCTCTTTGACAGTGAAAGATATTGAGGCCGATATTGCGCAAAAAGGTGAGCGGGGTGATCTCATCGGTAAGGCATCGACCCTGTCGGGTATTCTGACTTTACTGGTCGCAGTGCCGATGGTGTTTTTTCAGGAAAGTTTAGGTATTGCAGCAATTCTTGGTCTTGTGCTTACGGCGGCTGCCGCATTTTTTTGTACATTTATGTTGATGCTACCAGTCAAAACGTTTGTCGACGTCGCGCAGACAGATGATAAAAGCTCAAAGAAGACGGCATTCTGGCAATTCGATGCTGTTGTATATCGGTTTGTATTAGTAAGAGGGCTTTTCGTCCATTCGGCGTTGGTTGCTCCCTATTTTATGCTCGAAAGCGAGGCGGGCGCAGAATCATTATTACCCCTTTACCTGGCAGCGCAAGCGGCTGCGGCCATGCTCTCCTCGCTGATTTGGGGAAAGATATCGGATAACAGCGCACGAAAAACACTACAAATAGCCGGAGTCATTGCCGTCGCCGCGTGTATCGGACTGCTAATTACCGGTGCCGCCTCGGTGTGGGTTTCAGGCTTCTTATTCTTTATGCTTTCTGTTGCTCACACGGGCGTCCGAACAGGGCGCAAAACCTACAGCCTGGATGTACGCGAAGGCCAGGGACGCACCGAGCTGGTTGCTTTCAGTAATACAGCAATTGGCTTGATCTTACTGGCATTCGGAGCCCTGTACGCGGTACTGGAATCCATCCTTAACATATCAGTGGTCTACGTCATGACAGCAATGCTCATCGTTGCGATATCACTAACTGCTATTCTGCCTGAGGAAAAGGGCAACTGAGTTTATTGAACCGGACCCGTTAACATGGCAGTCTGCCTGCTAATGCAAATAACATTATTATAAGTACGCAGGTAGGATTCAGTAATGCGGGTTAAGCAGCAATACGCATCAGTACAACGCATAGTCAGATCCCTCGGGCCGGGAATACTTATGGCAACAGCCGCCATTGGTGGCAGTCATCTTGTCGCAGCAACGCAGGCCGGCGCGAATTACGGTTGGCAACTGGTATTGCTGATTCTGACTGTAAACATTCTGAAGTATCCGTTTTTTCGGGCAGCGGTGAGTTTTACCGTCAGCTCCGGACAGTCATTACAGCAGGGCTATGCCCGAATGGGGAAGGGCTACCTTATTGCTGCCCTCGGCGTTAACTGTATTGCAGCGGTAGTGAATGCGGCAGCGTTACTGATGTTCTCTGCCAGTCTGTTGGGGTATTTCTTGCCGGTAGCATTACCCATACCTGTCTTGTCAGCCTTAGTGTTAACCAGCATTTTATTTATTTTGATGGCCGGTCACTTTGGTGCAATGAATAAAATAGCCAAACTTATTATGTTTGTTCTGGTGGTATCGACCATCATTGCCGCGTCGGCCGCCGCAATTAACGGGGCTGTAGCGCCGGCAACATTTACCCCAGAATCTCCCTGGTCAGTGGTCGCGATCGGCTTTCTGGTTGTTACCATGGGCTGGATGCCCGCACCGATAGAGATTTCAGCAATAACATCACTCTGGCTCAAACGACAAAAACAAACGCAGCCGGTAACCCCAGCCTCTGCGCTATTTGATTTTAATCTGGGATATATGACAACGATGTTACTGGCACTGGTATTTCTGGCCCTTGGTGCGCTGGTACTTCACGGAAGTGGCCAGACACTGGCAAGCGGTGGCATCGGATTTTCAAAGCAACTGGTAGATCTGTATGCAAGTACTATCGGGGAATGGTCACGATGGCTGATTGCTGCTATTGCGTTTCTCTGTATCTTTGGCTCAGCACTCACCGTTTATGATGGTTATTGCCGTGCTATTACCGAAGCGGCTTCGCTGTTAAAAGGAAAAGCTGATATACCACAAAAACAGTTTACCGGCGTGTTGGTAGCGGTTGCTGTTATCAGCTTTGCCATTGTATTATTTTTTAAATCTGCCTTACTGGCAATGTTGGGCTTTGCGATGACCCTGGCATTCATAACCACCCCTTTGTTTGCCTGGTTAAACCATCGGCTGGTAAAAACGTCGTCACTTGATGAGACGCTCAAAGGGGGGCGATGGCTTACAGCACTAAGTTATCTGGGGTTGGCTTATCTGTTTGGTTTTCTGGGAGTATTTGTATGGTGGAAGTTTGTATAAAAGGCAGAGCCGGTAGTGGCTCTGCCTGATTAGTAACGTGCAGCGTGAAAGAAGCTGGCGCGATAGTACTTTACTAACACGACTCCATCAGCGCATTAGCCACTTTAGATGAGGGCTTTCTTCCCACAGCCTCCATAATAAACGAAGATGCTTTGAGTAGCCTGGTCATGTCAACGCCAGTACTGATTCCCATGCCGTCGAGCATGTACAGTACATCCTCGGTAGCAACATTTCCGCTGGCACCTTTCGCATAAGGACAACCGCCCAGGCCGGCTACCGCACTATCAATAACCGAGACGCCGGCACTAAGTGCGACGTACAGATTAGCCAGCGCCTGACCATAGGTATCGTGGAAATGTGCGCCAATCTTACTGACCGGCACCACATCGGTGACCACCTCCAGCATACGCTGCGTTTTAAACGGTGTACCTGTACCGATGGTGTCACCCAGTGAAACTTCATAGCAGCCCATGTCCAGCATGATTTTAGCAACATTTGCCACCGCTTCAGGCGCTATCTCGCCCTCGTAAGGGCAGCCCAGAACGCAGGACACATAGCCCCGCACTGGTTTCCCGCGAGCCGCAGCCTGCTCTACAACAGGCGCAAACCTCTCAAGGCTTTCCTCAATCGAGCAATTGATATTTTTCTGACTGAACGACTCAGAAGCGGCACCAAAAATAGCAACCTCATCAGCGTTGGCTGATAAAGCATTTTCAAGCCCTTTAGTATTGGGTGTCAGCGCAGAGTACGAAACGCCTTCCCGCCGGCTGATTAGAGAAAAAACCTCTCCCGAATCGGCCATTTGAGGCACCCATTTAGGAGATACAAAACTACCGGTTTCAATGCGGCGATGACCCGCATCAGCAAGCAGGTTAACCAATTCCACTTTGGTTTGTGTGCTCACTTCGGTCTTTTCGTTTTGCAGTCCGTCCCGGGGGCCTACTTCAACAAGACTGACACTTTTTGGAAAATTATTCATCGGCCTCAAACTCCAGCAACTGGGACCCACCGTCAACAAGGTCACCCGCGGCGTAATACACAGATTTAACCGTTCCATCGGACGGCGCTGTAATATTATGCTCCATTTTCATTGCTTCCATTACCAGCAACGTGGCGCCTTTTTTAACTGACTCGCCTTCGCTGACGGCAACATCAACGATGGTGCCATTCATCGGGGCTGCAAACCCGCCATCGTGAGCGGCATCATCTACATCCCCCATGTCGGGTTTCTGATAGTTGAGGTGTATCGCCCCGGCAGGGGAGAACAGCGTATACCGGGTATCATCGGCGGCCCAGCCAATTCGCTGATGATAGCCATCAATCTGTGCCTGCAATACGTGACCGTCAATTTGTCCGCTTACCTGATAGGATTTATCACCGATTAACATAGACCACTGATTAGCACGCTGCGATGTTCCGGTATGTGTTACAACAACACTCAACGCCTCTTCGCCCACGCAAAAAGAAAGTGTTTGCTGGTAACTGAAATTCGGACGCCATGCTACAGGTAATGACCAGGGCGAGTCGGGATCATTAACGTGCTGTGAGTGGCCCTGATTTCCTGACAGCAATACAAGCATAGAAGCCGCTGCGAGCATATGATCGCTAACCTGTTTCGGGCTATTGAGCAATAATGACTCGTGCTTTTCTACAAATGTTGTAAGCAGTTCGGCTTTCTGGAACGGCTCACTGGCGGCAACGTTATACAGAAATTCCAGATTCGTTGTGACGCCGGCAACATGGTAATCACGAAGCGCAGCGAGCAAACGTTGCAGAGCGCGGTCCCGGTTTTCATCCCATACAATAAGCTTGGCTATCATAGGGTCATAATAGACGGAAACTTCATCGCCCTGAACAACGCCGGTATCTACGCGTACATGCTTTGATTCAGCCGGCGGTTGTAGCAATGTAAGTTTACCTGTAGCGGGAAGAAAGCCGTTTTCCGGATCTTCTGCATACAACCTCGCTTCAAAAGCATGGCCATGCAACTGGAGCTCGTGCTGGGCTTTTGGTAAAGGTTGCCCATTGGCTACCTGAATCTGCCAGTCTACCAAATCCTCGCCGGTTATCTTCTCAGTAACCGGGTGCTCCACCTGAAGGCGGGTATTCATTTCCATGAAATAAAAGTCTTCGCCATCCAGCAAAAACTCTACGGTACCGGCACCGACATAATTAATGGCCTGAGCCGCTTTAATTGCCGCTTCACCCATCTGCTGACGAATTGATTCAGACATACCCGGGGCAGGGGCCTCTTCGATAATTTTTTGATGTCGACGCTGCACGGAACAGTCACGCTCAAAAAGATAAACCCCGTTGCCGTGAGTATCGCAAAACACCTGAATCTCAACATGACGTGGTTGTGTCAGGTATTTTTCAATTAGCATGACATCGTCGCTGAAACTGGCCATGGCCTCGCGCTTGGCAGCCTGTAATGCGCTATCGAACTCTTCTGCTTTCCACACCTGGCGCATGCCTTTACCACCGCCGCCTGCGGCAGCTTTAAGCAGAACAGGGTAGCCCATATTGTCAGCGTGCTGTCTCAGTGTCTCAACAGACTGATCATCGCCGTGATAACCAGGTACCAGAGGTACACCGGCTTCTTCCATAATATGCTTGGCGGCGGATTTTGAACCCATAGCGGCAATGGCGTCGGGGCCAGGGCCAATGAATGTAATATTGTTATCAGCACAGGCACGTGCAAAGTCGGCATTTTCAGACAAAAAGCCATACCCGGGGTGTACTGCATCAGCACTAAGCGTTTGAGCAACTTTGAGGATTTTATCTGCTTTGAGATAGCTGTCTTTAGATGGTGCAGGGCCGATATGCACGGCTTCATCTGCCATCGTTACATGCAGCGCATTCGCGTCAGCGTCTGAGTAGACTGCGACGGTACTGATACCAAGTTTACGCGCTGTCTTGATTACCCGGCAGGCTATTTCTCCCCGGTTTGCAATCAGAATCTTTTTAATCATTGTTTGACTCCTGCCAGGCCGGCTTCTGTTTATTTAAAAAAGCGTTCAGACCCTGCTGACCTTCTTCTGAAACCCGTACGCTGGCAATCCACTTACTGGTTTTTTCCATTAATGCTTCATCAATAGGCACACCGGCAACATACTCGACCAGCGCTTTGGCCTGACCCACCGCACTGGGCCCGTTTTTAATAACCTGTGTGATAATGTCTTCAATGGTAGAGTCCAGCTCGTCCTCTGTGACCGCTTCACTTAACAGACCCAAACGTCTGGCACGACGCGCTGAGAATACCTCGGCTGTCTGAAAATACCGGCGGCACACGCGCGCGCCCATGGCTTCAACCACATAGGGGGCAATAGTGGCGGGAATGAGTCCGATTTTCACTTCACTTAAACAAAATTTACTTAACCGGCTGCCAATCGCGATGTCACAGCAAGCAATAAGACCGATTGCACCACCGAACGCGGCGCCCTGAACGCGGGCAATAGTCAGTTTTGGCAATGTATATAATGTTTGCAGCATTGTAGCCAGAGCCATGGCGTCGCGCTCATTTTCAGCTTCTGTATACTCTGCCATGCGCTGCATCCATTGCAGATTTGCACCTGCACTAAAACTTTTGCCCCGGGCTTGCAGAACTACTACACGAACTGCTTTATCTTTCGCAGCCTGTTGAAAATAGTCAGTCAGCGTTGCAATCATCGCATCATCAAATGCGTTATGTTTGTCCGGATTGTTTAACGTTACCGTTGCCACTCCACGGTTATCAACCTGATAAAGGACGGCAGAATTTTCGTTAGTCATGCGCTCACTCCTACATTCTGAAGATACCAAACTGCGTTTGCTCAATAGGTTTATTGAGTGCAGCTGATAATGACAAGCCCAGTACCATGCGGGTATCGGCAGGATCGATGACGCCATCATCCCACAATCGCGCTGAAGCATAGTACGGATGACCCTGTTCTTCATAAGTGTCTACGATAGGCTTGCGGAAGGTGTCCTCTTCTTCCTGAGACCATTGTTCACCTGCACGCTCTTTCTGGTCGCGCTTAACCTGCGCCAGTACACCCGCTGCCTGCTCACCACCCATTACTGAAATACGGGCATTCGGCCACATAAATAAGAAGCGAGGGTCATAGGCCCGGCCGCACATACCGTAGTTGCCTGCTCCGAAACTACCACCGATTAGAACAGTCAGCTTGGGAACATTGGCGCAGGCGACGGCGGTCACCATTTTGGCGCCATGCTTTGCAATACCGCCGGACTCATACTGTTTACCCACCATAAAGCCGGTAATATTTTGTAGGAATACTAAGGGGATACCACGTTGAGCGCATAGCTCGACAAAGTGTGCACCCTTAAGCGCACTTTCACCGAAAAGAATCCCGTTATTGGCGACGATGCCTACCGGATAACCAAAGATTCGTGCAAAGCCACACACCAGGGTGGTACCGTAAAGCGGTTTGAATTCATCAAACTCTGAACCGTCCACTACCCGGGCAATGATTTCTCTCACATCATAAGATTTACGGCTGTCTTTAGGCACAATTCCGTAGATATCAGATGCGGGAAAGCGCGGCTCTACCGGCTTTTTAATATCAAGCTGGGCCGGTTTAGTACGGTTCAGTCTGCTTACAGTATCGCGGGCAAGCGTTAATGCATGGTGGTCATTGTTAGCCAGAAGGTCTGCCACACCCGAAGTGCGGGTATGTACATCGCCGCCGCCTAACTCCTCGGCAGATACCACTTCACCCGTTGCAGCTTTCACCAGTGGCGGGCCACCTAAAAAGATAGTGCCTTGCTCTTTGACGATAATGGAGACATCTGCCATCGCCGGAACATATGCGCCACCGGCTGTACATGAGCCCATAACAACCGCGATTTGCGGGATATTTTTAGCTGACATGTTGGCCTGATTAAAGAAAATACGGCCAAAGTGCTCTTTATCTGGAAACACTTCGTCCTGACGTGGCAGGTTTGCACCGCCGGAATCTACCAGATAGATACAGGGAAGGTTGTTCTGCTCGGCAATTTCTTGCGCACGTAAGTGTTTTTTGACCGTCAGTGGGTAATAGGTGCCGCCTTTTACTGTGGCATCGTTGGCAACGACCATGCATTCAACGCCGCTCACACGGCCAATGCCAGCAATCACACCTGCGCCGGGAACATAGTCATCGTAGACTTCCCAGCCGGCAAGCTGGCCAATTTCTAAAAACGGCGTGCAAGGGTCTAACAGGGCTTCAATGCGTTCACGGGGTAATAACTTGCCACGGGAAGTGTGGCGCTCTGCAGCTTTTTCACCGCCGCCTTTGCGGATTTTTTCAACTTTGTCCGCTAAATCTGCCACTTGTGCCTGCATATGCTGCACATTTTCAGCAAATTCACCTGAATTGGTATTTATGGAAGTAGGTAGAACGGGCACGTGTCCCTCCAGTATAAGCTAGCGAACTGGCCAGAAGGCCAGCTCGGTTCAAATAAAAAATGATTACTCAGACTCTTTAAACAGCTCGCGTCCGATCAGCATACGGCGTATCTCTGAGGTGCCTGCGCCGATCTCATAAAGTTTTGCATCACGCAACAACCGCCCGGTAGGGTATTCATTTACGTAACCGTTACCACCAAGAAGCTGAATAGCGTCCAGTGCCATCTTAGTGGCAAGCTCTGCAGAATATAAAATTGCACCGGCTGCATCCTTGCGTGTGGTTTCGCCACGATCACAGGATTTTGCAACCGTATATACATACGCTCTGGCGGCGTTCATTTGCGTATACATATCAGCAATTTTCCCCTGGATCAGCTGGAACTGACCAATTGACTGACCAAACTGCTCACGCTCATGAATGTAAGGCACGACTGTATCCATACAAGCCTGCATGATGCCGAGCGGGCCTCCTGACAGCACCAGACGCTCATAATCCAGCCCGCTCATCAGCACTTTTACGCCTTTGCCTTCTTCGC
The DNA here is from genome assembly GCF_006228385.1 of Salinimonas iocasae. Classification (GTDB taxonomy): domain Bacteria; phylum Pseudomonadota; class Gammaproteobacteria; order Enterobacterales; family Alteromonadaceae; genus Alteromonas; species Alteromonas iocasae. The sequence continues at coordinate 2,284,573 of NZ_CP039852.1, read as the reverse complement.
CAAGAATATTTTCAGCAGGGACTTCGCAATCTTCAAAAATCAGCTCACACGTATTCGATGAGCGCATGCCCAGTTTGTCGAGCTTCTGAGCCTGCGAAAAGCCGGGAAAATCTTTTTCGACGATGAACGCTGTTATTCCTTTTGCACCAGCGCTGGTATCTGTTTTGGCATAGATGACAAATGTCTGTGCATCGGGACCATTGGTGATCCACATCTTGTTACCGTTAAGCACATATTTATCACCACGTTTTTCAGCGCGTAGCTTCATGCTAACAACGTCAGAGCCTGCATTTGGTTCACTCATTGCCAGCGCACCGACATGTTCACCGGACACGAGTTTGGGAAGATACTTTTCCCGTTGTGCTTCACTACCGTTTTTGAAAATCTGGTTTACACACAGATTGGAATGCGCGCCGTAACTTAAGCCGATGCCTGCCGATGCCCGGCTGATCTCTTCCATCGCGACAGTATGCGCCAGATAGCCCATTTCTGAACCACCATACTGCTCAGAAACGGTTACTCCTAATAAACCCATTTCACCCAGTTTAGGCCAGAGTGCATTAGGGAACTGGTTGTCTTCGTCAGCCTGCGCTGCCAGCGGCGCAATTTCGTTTTTAGCAAATTGATAAACCTGGTCGCGTAACATATCAATGTCTTCACCCAGGCCAAAATTTAGTGTGGGATAGAGCGTATTCATGCGATATTTCCTCGTTTTAGTTCAGCCAGTTCTTCCCGGCAGCGGGTTTCAACATCGTCCAGCTCACTCATCAGCGAGGTAATATCCTCAAGTTGCTGAGTTAACACCGCACGCTTCTTTTCAGTCATACGAAGCATTGTTTCCAGCTGAACAGCAGAATTTGGGTTGGTGTCATATAATTCAAAAAGGTTTTTAACTTCAGCCAGCGAGAAGCCTAACCTCTTACCACGTAAAATTAGCTTTAACCTGACGCGGTCTTTGTTACAGTAAATACGGTTTTGTCCGGTTCGCTGAGGACTCAATAACCCCTGTTCTTCGTAAAATCGAATGGAACGGGGAGTAATAGTGAACTCGCGCGCCAGCTCGCCAATGGTATAGGTCGGTTCAGATTTGTGATTACTCATGACACAGCACCTGTGAGTTACGTCCCGTGGTTACCCGGCTGGCAATGCCAAAACCTGAATATCTACTGATATCGGCTCGTTGACACTATCAACGTTCGGGTTTACGTTAACGTAAATTGCATTTTACGTTAAGGTAAGGTAACAATTCTTTAACGTCAATATGGCAACAAATTGTTACGGCATCGAACAGGCTGATTGCGTATCAAAACATGAACGATGTTTAAACTGCTGTCATTTTTCAATTTACATACTGAGGCAACACAATATGAGCAATGAAGAGGTAGTAATTGTCGCGGCGAAACGCACGCCAATGGGGGGATTTAACGGGAGTCTGGCAGCTGTAGCTGCTACTGAACTAGGTGCGCATGCTATTCGTGCAACCTGTGAAAATGTAGATGTCAGTCAGATTGACGAAGTGGTTATGGGATGTGTACTACCAGCTGGCTTAGGGCAATCTCCTGCACGTCAGGCCTCACTAAAAGCCGATTTGCCTCTTAGTGCGGGTGTTACCACCATCAATAAAGTCTGCGGTTCTGGCCTCAAGGCAGTGATGCTGGCACATGATCTTATCAAAGCAGGCTCTGCGCAGGTTGTTGTAGCAGGTGGAATGGAAAGCATGAGTAATGCACCTTACATGCTGCCAAAAGCGCGCACAGGCTATCGCATGGGCCACGGTCAGGTGCTGGACCACATGATGCTGGATGGTCTGGAAAATGCCTATGACGGAAAAGCGATGGGCTGCTTTGCTCAGGATACGGCAGATGAGGAGAAAATTACCCGGGGACAAATGGACGAGTTTGCACTTAGTTCGCTCTCAAAAGCGAACGAAGCTATTTCGTCGGGTGCATTTTCTGACGAAATTACGCCAGTGACGATTTCAGGCCGCAAAGGTGACATTACTGTCGAGACAGATGAAGGTCCGGGCAACGCCAGACCTGAAAAAATCCCGAGTCTGCGTCCTGCCTTTAAGAAAGACGGTACGGTAACGGCAGCAAACTCCAGCTCTATTTCAGATGGCGCTGCTGCTTTACTGGTAATGAGCCGCTCGAAGGCTAATGAACTTGGTCTGACGCCACTAGCAAAAGTTGTTGCCCACGCGACACATTCGATTGAACCTGAAAACTTTACGGTAGCGCCGGTTGGTGCGATGGAGAAAGTGCTCGATAAAGCAGGGTGGTCAAAAAATGATGTCGACCTTTTTGAAATAAACGAAGCCTTTGCCATGGTCACTATGCTGGCGATGAAAAAGTTGGGCCTGGATGAGAATAAAGTAAACATTCGCGGTGGTGCCTGCGCGCTGGGTCACCCAATTGGCGCATCGGGCGCACGTATATTGGTTACGCTAATTCATGCACTTAAACAAACCAGCGGCACTAAAGGTATTGCATCATTATGTATCGGTGGTGGAGAAGGTGTCGCGGTAGCCATAGAAATGCTGTAAACCTATCATTCCACTCCGGTTAGCGATGATAAATATGCTAACTGCCTTATTTGTAAGTGTTATTAATAAAGAAGCCTGAAAAAACTGTCAGGCTTCTTTACATCTCCCCTTCTATATACACGAATATAAATATAAATACCCGTGTGTATCAGTCTCTTGCAAAGGTGGATTTCGTTTTGCATATTCACAGAGTTACTACTGTATTTTTAACTAAATAAACATTAGTAATATCTAATAATAACAATAACTTCAGAGAACTTGTGAGAACGCAACATCACGCTTCTCAGCCAACGCCGGGAACGCGTGTTCGTGCTGTCAGATGGAATAGGCCGACAGCATTATTATAAAAAAAGTGTGTCAATGGGAGACGCAAATGACATTTAAAAAACACCTTCTGGGTTCGATGGTCTCAATGGCCGTCACTGCCGCACTGGTGCCGGGTGCTTTAGCACAACAGGTAACAGTGCCTGAATCAGCAACGTTGACTGCAACAGGGCCTGCAAAAGCCTCCCGCTCTCAAACTGGCGTTTATATCGTTCAGTTAAAAGATAAAGCGGGTGTCACTTATGCAGCTGATATTGGCGAATTGATACCCAGCAATAAGGTCGCGACAGGGAAAGGAAATCAGTACAACGCGAAAAGCAACAAACTGGTTAACTACACACAAAAACTTAAATCACGTCAGCAACGCATCGCTAACTCAGCGGGTAACGTGGACGTCATCCACAATTATGTACATACCTTTAATGGCTTTTCTGCAAAGTTATCAGAAAGTCAGGTAAAAGCACTTCGTAACAATCCAGACGTAGTAGGCGTATGGGAAGACGAAGTATTAAAAATTGATACTGCGAATACGCCTGAGTTTCTTGGCCTGACAGAAGGGCAAGGGCAGCATGTATCAGGTATCAAGGGCGAAGATGTAATCGTCGGCATTCTGGACACCGGTATTACGCCTGAAAACCCAAGTTTCTCGGGTGACGACTTTGGTCCTGCTCCGGCAGACTGGCAAGGCGTGTGTGATAATGGGGAAGACGAGACGTTCTCCTGTAATAACAAAGTTATCGGCGCCCGTTACTATGGCGATGCTTTTGCATCGGTTTACCCCATTCAGACCGAGCTGGGCGAATTCATCGGCCCGCGTGATGCGGACGGCCACGGTAGCCATACTGCAGGCACGGCAGCCGGTAATGAAGATGTTGTAGCCATGAAAAATGGCGCTGAGCTGGGCGTAATGTCCGGTATCGCACCACGCGCCAGAATTGCAGCTTATAAAGTATGCTGGAACTCAGACTATACAACCCCTGAGGGTGAAGATCAGGCTGGCTGTTTCCCATCAGATACCATGGCTGCAATCGACCAGGCCACTGCCGATGGTGTTGATGTTATTAACTACTCAATTGGTGGTAGCCGTACCGACCTGACTTATCCGCCCACTGCAGCAATGCTGCGCGCAACCGCGGCAGGTGTATTTGTATCGGTTTCTGCCGGTAACTCTGGTCCGGCAGCGCAAACAATTGGTACACCTGCTCCATGGGTAACTACCGTAGCGGCTTCAACCTACGAAGGTTTCAGTCAGACAAATGCACTATCGGTGACTAACGGCGATTCAAACGAACAGTATCCGTTTGTGGAAGGTGCTATTACCAAGCCACTGGCAGAAACCGGTCCGGTCTCTGGCGAGCTGGTATTAGCAGAACCACTTCGTGCATGCTACGACGATGGCACAACACCATCACCTTTGGCGAACGCGGCAGATGTACAAGGTAAAATTGTGCTTATCCAGCGTGGTGATTGCGCCTTTACCCAAAAAGTAACTCGCGCTGTAGAGTCTGGTGCTAAGGCTGCAGTCGTTTTCACTGTTGAAGGCAATCCTATTACCGCATTAGGTGGTGACTATGTCGGTGAAATTCCTGGCGGCATGATTGGTGCGCAGGATGGCGACATGCTGGCAGCGGCGCTGAACAATGGCGATACGATAAATGTAGAGCTAAGCGCTTCTATTTTCGTACCGCAAAAAGAAGAAGGCAACATTATGGCTGACTTCTCTTCGCGTGGCCCGAATCTGTCGACTGAAAACATCATCAAACCAGATATCACCGCGCCAGGCGTACGTGTTCTGGCTGCAACAACGGATACGCCAATGTTTGGTGCACAGGGTGAGCAGGTGGCATACCTAAGCGGTACATCTATGTCGTCGCCACATATTGCCGGTATGGCTGCCTTGTTGATGGATGAGCATCCTGACTGGTCACCAGCCCAGGTACGTTCGGCACTAATGACAACAGCTTATCAGGGTGTTACCAAAGAAGATGGTGTAATTCCTGCTGACCCGTTCGACTTTGGTGCAGGGCATGCCGCGCCAGTTTCTGCTGCGCAACCTGGCCTTACTTACGACGTTGGTTTCTTCGACTACATGGCCTTTATGTGTGGTTTGAATGAGGACAATTTTGTTCTGGAAGAGTCTGGCTACAACTGTGCCGACTATGAAGGGGCTGGCTTCTCAATTGACCCGTCACAGCTTAACTATCCGTCGATATCTGTTGATGCGCTGGTCGGCGAGAAAACCATCTATCGTACGGTTACAGATGTGACCGGATCCGGTGGTACCTATACCGTGTCCCTTAGCGGTCTGGAAGGCATTGATGCAACGGTAACCACATTTGATGGCCAGGGTAATCCGACTGAATCTTCTGATCTTGTGGTTGAGCCAAATGGCATGGCTGCCTACGGCATCACAATGTCAAAGAGTGAAAGTGCTCAATTAGGCCAGTGGTCGTTCGGTGCAATCACGCTTAATGGTGCTGGTAACGCCGTTCGCAGCCCTATAGCAGTAAAAGCGGCAGCGGATATCAAGATTGATGTGCCTGAATCTCAGGTTGTAAATCTGCGTCGCGGACGCGGCAGCTTCCCTGTTCAGATGTTGTATAGCGGTTCGACCAGTATTGATTATGCTGGTTTAGCAGCACCGTTTGTAGCCACTGATACAGTGACACAGGATCCTGCACAAACGTTTGAGTTCCTAGGCGCTGGCACAACGTACTCAGCATGGTTAGTTCCAGAAGGGTCAGAACTGGCTCGTTTCTCTCTTCGCGATGAGATGGTCGCGGCAGAAGGCGCTGATCTGGACCTGTATGTTTACCGTTGTATTGCACTGTCGTGCACAGAAGTAGGCTCATCCTTTAATGCGGGTTCTAATGAGGATGTCATTCTGAAAAATCCTGCTCCGGCGGCAAATGGTGATGCGGGTGACTTCTACATTGCGATGGTGCACGGCTGGTATGTGCCGGGCGAAGTCACTGAGTTTGACCAACAGGTATGGGTGGTTAATGGCAAAGAACCAAACTTGCGTGTGAGCTCTTCACGTCGCGCAGTGGAAAATCGCTTTAATCGTGTGAACATTCTTACCCGCGGTTTAGAGCAGGATACGACCTATATGGGTACGGTCAGCTTCTACGACGATGAAGGTAACTTACAAGGTACGACTGCACTGGAAGTGCGTAACTAAAATAATACACAAAAGCGGGGGCTGGATAGCCCCCTTAAATTAAAAAAACTTGGAATATGACATGAAAAACTTGAAATCACTATTTGGCGCTGCTGCGCTTTTACTTACTACACTTGGCACCTCGTTATCCGCTAACGCCGTTTTGATTACCCAGGAAGGGCGTATCAATGGTGAAAATATCTTCAACCTGGCAATTGATCTGGATGAAGATGCTCTGGACAGCGCAATTGCTAACGACCCGTTCTTTGATCCGACCATGGCCGATAATTTATTTAATCCAGAGCTACTGACACTGCAAAGTGTTAAGTTCTTTGGGGTATCGGTGGACTTAGATAATGTTGAACAATTTGATGCAGAGTTTAACGCGTTGGATTTGACACAAGGTTTCGATTTCCTGACGCTGGACTTTTTCTCAGACGACCTGATGGCCGGATTATATTTCGAGTTTGACCGTGCGTTCCCTGAGTTTAACTTTGCAACCATTGATTTTGCCGATGGTGAATTATTAACTATTGATGGTTCTGTTGCAGACTTCTCGGTTGTTCCGGAACCAGCAGCGTACGGCATCTTTGCATTAGCAATGGGTTTATTGATGGTGCGTCGCCAGCGTAACTAAGCTGGTGGTACACATTCAGAGATGGATTTAAAAGCTCCCTGACGGGAGCTTTTTTTATGTGAACGTATTAATTGTAAGCAATCATGCGCGTGAGTTGGTAACAGTTGTTGCAATGTGAGGTAGGCAACGCAATACTGAAAATTCGTAGACTACTATCAAATCAGGGGCTTGCATGATATTGCTTCGCCAGATTATTACTCTGGCAGCGGTCGTTTATTTTTGTATACCGGCATTTTCACACGCATCAGAGCCGGTAACCTATTGCGCCCAAAGCAACTGGATGCCCTTTGAAGGTATCCGGGATGAAAAACATGTTGGTCTGATCGCTGACTACATGCAACGTATCAGTAGGCTTACCGGTGTGCGTTTTGACATAGTGGCGGTGGATACCTGGCAGCAAAGTCTGGAATTTGTTGAAAGTGGTCAGTGCGCGATGTCGGCTATAATGCGAAACGCATCTGTAAAACGCAGCATGCTTGATACGTCCCGTCCTTTTTTTGATATACCTCATGTATTGATTACTCGTGAAGATACGCCCCTTTTAAGCGGGTATAGCGCGATTGAGCAACGGGTTACTGGTGTCGTAGAAGGCTTTCATCATAGCGAATATCTTGCCCGGTATTATCCCCGTATCCCCCTTGTTTCTGTTGCATCGGAAAACGCAGGATTAGAAAGCCTGGCCCGGGGCGATATTGATGTAATGATTGTTTCGCTACCTGCAGCCAATAGCTACCTGAGAAAGCACAACGATGGCAAACTCACTGTGGCAGGTATTGCTGAGCCTTTTGATAGAATCCGGTTTGTTTTTAATCGTGAACAGGATCCTTCGCTAATCAAGGTAATAAATGCCGCAATAACAACGATTCCTGAAAGTAAAAAAATCGCCCTTTTGCAAAAGTGGAATAAAGCGGTGCGCTATGAGAAAAGCGCTATATGGCCAATACTGTATGTTGCGCTGTTATGTCTGTTAGTTTGCGGCGGACTGTATTTGCGCCATCGGCGTATCGCGCTTGTAGATAAAACGCTGTTTAAAAAAAGGCGTGAAATTGATGCGCTGCAGTCCGTACTTCTGGATAAAAACCGTACGATAGAGTTTTTGAGCAACCATGATGCAGAGTCAGGCTTATATAATCGCAACCATATGATTCAAAAAGCTGAGGAAGAAATTGCCCGGTTTCGACGCTTTCAATCCAGTGCTTCACTGGTGGTAATCGACATGCTTTCTCTGCATTCACGAGAGGGAAAGCCGGTGCGTGAAAGCGATGCGGGGTTTGCCAGAGCAATGGGACGTACATGCATAACAACGGTGCGCGAGGTAGATGTGATTGCGCGGTGGAGTAACGACCAAATAGTTTTGTTATGTCCTCAGACAGATCAGGCAGACGCGCATTTGCTGACAAAAAGACTGACAGAGCGTCTGGAACAGATGGCGGCAGGGCAGGGCATCAATATCGTTCTGGCCGCAGGTATTGCTGATCTGCGCGACAACTGGTCGTTTAACGATTGGTATGAACAAGCCTGTAGTGTGCTTCATCAGGCACGGCGTAAAGGGGGCGGTATAGCGGTACTACAACAGTATTAATACGCTCTGTTTTAACCACCCAGATTTTACTAGCAAGAGCCAGAGGTGCAAACCCGACAGCTATTATACCAGCCCTTATTGTTTGCGCAAAAGAGTTGACCGCAATGCTGGGTTGCAACATTGCGGTCAGGTTTGTTAATTAACGTATTGTTGGTTTGCTTTGATAGTCAGTGGGTGATAACCCGCTTTTGCCTCATTAAATGCTTTCGTCGCCAGCGCTTTACCTTCAGCAGTTTTAGCCAGCTCACGATATAACGGCTTCACCAGTTTGTTGCGGCCAATACTTACCAGGTAGCTATACAATCTGTCGTATGCCGGTTTGTATTCATTTTTAACAGCAATCATCAGCCAGCTATGCGCAATTTCATTGTTCTGCGATTCAGTCAACGAGAAGTTACTATCAAGTTGCTCCAGCTGAGTCTGTGAAAGCTGCTGGGGCATATTATTCAGAAAATACAGCCATTCATGGGTTGTCCATTCCTGCGTGTCAATGTTCTGCGCTTTGGTCTTTCCCTCAAGCCATTGATTGCGAACACTGTCAATTTTAGCAAAGGCGTCCGACTGCGGCACCGGAGCCCCGTCTGGGATACCGGGCTCAAAAATCCATTGCTCAAGACGCTCTCGACTCAATGTATCGGGATAGTCTTTTAACAGTGTTTCATCCAGATAGTCGAGAAACACATCTGTGGTGATACTTTCAAAGGCAAAATGTTCAAAATAATTCAGCAGAAAGCTGTCAAATGCTTCACGCCCGATTTTGTGCTCGATTTCCCTGAGCATCAGCGCGCCCTTTTCATAAGGAATATCTGAGAAGACATCATCGGCATTGCGCCCGCGTAAATCGATGGCCAGCTTCTGGTCTGCATCCGGCAGCGCTTCGATATCTGCCTGCAGGCTCTGATAACCCAGGACGGCTTCCATATTATAACGGTCAGTGCCGTACAGCATTTCCATAATTCGGTATGTCAGGTAAGTGGTAAACCCCTCGTTAAGCCATAAATCGCGCCAGGTAGCATTTGTTACTGTATTGCCTGACCAGCTGTGAGCCAGTTCGTGGGCAATAAGTGATACCAGACTTTTATCACCGGCGATAACCGTAGGCGTTATAAACGACAGACGTGGGTTTTCCATGCCGCCGAATGGGAAAGAAGGGGGCAGAATGAGAAGGTCATACCGGTCCCAGCGATAGGGGCCGTATTTATTCTCTGTAAGCTCGAGCATGCTTTCGGTGTCTTCAAACTCAGCCGCCGCGGCATCCAGCATGGAAGGCTCAGCGTAAACACCGGTGCGATCGCCCATCGCTTTAAATTCCAGGTCGCCTATGGCCAGTGCAATCAGATAGGAGGGGATGGGCTGAGGCATGGAAAAAGAATACTCACCGTCTCGCTCAGTATGTGGATTATTCGCAGCGCTCATCACTGCAAGCAGGTCTTCTGGTGTATTGATTGTTGCATCATAAGTGATGCGAACCTGTGGTGAGTCCTGCAAAGGAATAAAGCTGCGGGCATGGATAGCCTGTGCCTGTGTGAACAGAAAAGGATGAGACTTGCCGGCTGTTTGTGCTGGCGTCAGCCACTGAACGCCAGAGGCGTCAGGTGATGTGGCATAGTCGATAGTTACCTGCGTAGCAGATTCAGGAACCGAGATACGCAGTGGTGCACCGAGGTTCTGATCTGCCTCTCCCAGAGTATAATCCACGGATTCGCCATCAATCGTGACCGAATTAATGCTCAGAGCGCGGGTATCCAGAATCAGGGTTTGTGCATCCGGTTTTCGGCGCACAAAATCCAGTGTAGCGGTACCATCAAGAATTTGCTCCTCAAAGTTTGCTGTGAGCGCTAAATCCAGATGCGTTACTGTGATTGCCTCGGGGTTTGAAAATGAATGGTAATCATTTCCTGCCTCAATGGCCTGCGACGTCACCTGCTCATTACTGGCACTCAAAGTTTCTGCGGAACCTGAATGGGTTGCCTGCGAGCACGAAAACAGTAAAGGGGCTGCAAATAACACCCAGCTTTTATTATTCATTGGAATCCTTTTTAGTAAGGGTGGGAGAAACACTTTCCATACTATAGAGAAACCCTCGCCCGCGGACAATTTTAACCAGTCAGTGTGTGGAGCGGGTAAGACAGGTAGCCGTCATGATTTATTAACACTAAGCAGCGTATCTGCCTCACGAAGTAAAAATAGCGCCAGGCACGCTGCAAGCATTGGCCATGCCGCAAAGAACAGCAGGTTATTGAAGGCATCAAGATACTGCGAATAGGATGAAAAGGTCGAGGCAGCGTGCAGTACCAGTATTAACCCGTAGGTCCATGTTTTCAAAACACCTGCCAGGAACAACAACACAAGTACAATCTGTAATCCTCCCATCAGATAGACCAGAGCATGGGAGATACCGCCAATGCCATAAAATGCTTCAAAAATACCGGCGCTGTGCGCTGGGTTGACGAATTTGTCTAACGCCCAGACAAACATGACAATAAATACCCCGATACGCAGGGATAACAATGAAATTTGCAGACGTTTGTCGAACCCCGACAGTAGTGAACGCATAAGTGAAACTCCGGCATTAGTTATAAAATGTGTGATACTGACTTCAACAGACCGGATAAATCATTATTTTCTTTCTGGTTTTGCGTATTATCTTTACTAAATAGTGAAAGATTCCGGCCCGTAAGACGGTCTGTACTTTCAATTAATGACAAACTCGGAAAAATTAACAATGACGTTCACACCAGCAAGACTGGGATATCTGGCCTTTGCAGTGACTGCTGCGCTTTCTCACATTACCCACGCTGCCACCGTCGACGGACAAGCCCGAATCAGCAAAGAGAATGCTGAGGATGAGAATATTGAGGTTATCGAAGTCGTTGGTGACAGGGCCGTCGCTGCACAGCTTAATCCATCCAACGCGGAAGTAGCCGGTATTTTTGGCAATTCCATGACGCTTAAATCTTTGCCGCGAGCCGCAACCAGCCTGAGTGAGGCCGCACTAACAACATACAATATAGAGTCGTTGCACGATATCGCCAAAGTCGCCCCCAATACTTACGCTGCCAGTGGCTTTGGTACCCCAAGCCTGCCTACGGTGAGGGGACAGCTGGGTGAGCTGTTCCAGGACGGTATTCGGCGGCAGGCAGGGAACAACGGGTTTGGGATCCCGTTTTCGTTCAACAGTGTCGGTCAGCTGAATGTGATTAAAGGCCCTCCTACTGTATTGCTTGGCAGTACACAGCGTAACGGTGGTTTTGTTGATATTCGCTCGAAGGTTGCTTCAGTTTCGCAGGCCAGCGGACAGGTTTCATTGAAAGCAGGGCGCTGGGACGATTACGAGCTGCTGGCCGACTACTCCGCGCCCTGGGTCACTGAAAAAACTGCGGTCAGAGTCAGTGCACAAATTAAAAACGCTGACAGCTTCTACGATTTTGCTGAACATAAAAGTGAAAATCTGTACGCAACCTTCAGGTATCAGCCAGATAGCAGGCTCACCTGGGACCTGTCGACGGAATATTATCACGCAGATTATCCGGATATCGCCGGTGTGAATCGTCCTACGCAGGCTCTTATCGACGATGGGCTTTATATCACCGGGCAGGGCCAGCAGCCGGATGGTTCATATATCCCCGGCGCGGGCGCCGTTATCTCTCCAACTGGTGAAGTTAAGCTGCCCCGCAACCGGGTTCTGACCCATCCCGATGATATCAATACGGCTGAAACATATATTCTTCGCAGTAACCTGAGCATGCAGGTGTCCGAACAAATCCAGCTCAGGAATATCTCTTACTACCAGCACCTGGAGCGAGAGGAGATTGCTCAGAACAGTTTTGTTGAAATTATTGACGGCGCAGATACTGCGCAGAACCGCACAGAAATAGATATTTCCCTCACTCAAAGTCAGTTAACCACGCTGGCTCTGGATGTCAGATACAATGATGTGCTTGGTTACAGCCAGTTTACGACTGAAGCAGATAACCCTATTGATTTGGCGGGGCCCTTGCAAAACAGAGTCATCCCTCTATCAGATGAGCAGCAACGGCGGTTAGTACTGTTGCGACCGGGCGTCTTTGTTTCGCCCGGTGCGCAATATGATACTGATCAGGACGGGCAAGGCGACTTTAACCTTTCTGACACCACTGACTCCACCACCTGGCAAACGGGCCTGGCTATTCAGCAAACCTCGGACTGGACTGACGCATTCACCACTATCGCGGGATATCGTATTGACTATTATGATGTTAGTGCTACTGACGCGTTGCCACCTGATGGCGTTACCACACCAGCCTCAGATACGTATACCGACACGTTACATGCCTGGCAACTCAATGCCTTGTATGCGCTGACAGATGACATCAACATTTATGCGGCGGTTGGCAAAAATGACGCCACCTCAAACAGCATGGCTGGCGGCACAACGTTAGGTGCTGATAATCTGATTTCAGCCGCTAATTTTGCTACCGAAAACACCTTGTACGAGCTTGGCCTGAAATATAGCCCGTTTGAAGCATTATTTACGGCAGTGTCGGTGTTTGACCAGACCCGCAGCCTGCGTAACCGCGACGGAAGTAATTCAGGTATACAAACCAGGGGACTGGAATTGGAAGCGTTTTACCAGGGCCAGTCATTCTGGCTAAACGGCAGCTACAGTTATCTGGATGCCCGGTATGATAATTCTGCCGCTGCGCAGGGTACCCGAGAGGTAAGGGATGCCTTTGATGCCAGTCGGCCGGATATCATTGAGGGAACGGCTGCTGGTTCGCCTGCCTTTACCTCCTTTGCGCCTTCAGACAGAAAGGTTCAGGGGGTCGCCCCACAACTTATCAGTATTAATGGTGCGGTTGATGTTGGTAACGCATTTACGCTTGGCGGTAGCTTTATCTATACCAAATCGTTTCCGCTGGACTTTCTTCAGACGGTCAAAATTCGTGACCAGGTGCGCTGGGATTTCAATGCCAGCTATCAGTTTTCTCCTGCACTGCAAGTCAGAATAGACATTGTAAATGTCACCGATGAGGAAAACTGGCAGCCGGTGTTCGAAGGAGGCTATTTTGGTGCCACGCTGGCTATGCCGGTGCTTCCGCGTCATACCAGTGCAACGCTGCAATATCGTTTTTAAAGGTCAGGAGTAACCCATGTATAAAAAGGCCGCCCTGCTGAGTGTATTCGTATTGCTTATCGGAACATTCTTTTTTTTCGATCTAAATCAGTATTTCACCCTCGAAGGACTCAAGTCATCCGTCAGCGATTTTCGCAATCAAATTGATGCGAACCCTTTATTCAGCGCCATTGTATTTTTTGTCGTGTATGTCATCGTTACCGCACTGTCATTGCCAGGTGCCGCGATCCTCACGCTTGCGGCGGGCGCGCTGTTTGGGTTGTGGACTGGCTTGCTGATAGCGTCTTTCGCCTCGACAGTGGGGGCCACCCTGGCCTTTTTAAGTGCACGCTTCGTTTTTCGACAAAGTGTCAAAAAGCGTTTTGCTGCCCGGTTAGATAAAATTGATCGTGGCGTGGAAAAGCAGGGCGCGTTTTATCTGTTTACTCTGCGTCTTGTGCCCGTCTTTCCGTTTTTCATTATCAATCTGGCGATGGGCTTAACCTCTTTAAAGGTATGGACGTTTTATTGGGTGAGTCAGGTTGGCATGCTTGCAGGAACATTGGTTTATGTAAACGCGGGTACCCAGCTCGCGCAGATTGACAGTCTGTCAGGCATTGTATCGGCCGATCTGATTTTTAGCTTTGTATTACTGGGTTTGTTTCCCTGGATAGCAAAAGGCATCGTGGGCCTGATTAATCGGCGAAATATCTATAAGGGCTACACTAAACCCAAGCGATTTGACCGCAACCTTGTTGTTATTGGTGCTGGTGCGGGTGGCCTGGTCACTTCCTATATCGGTGCTGCGGTGAAGTCACGTGTTACGCTGGTTGAGGCCGGGGAGATGGGAGGCGACTGCCTTAACTATGGATGTGTGCCCAGTAAAGCGCTAATCAAGTCTGCCCGTGTGGCTCATCAATCCCGGCATTTATCACAGTATGGTCTGTGCGATCATGAACCTGAAATACCTTTTTCCAGGGTAATGCAGCGCATCAATGATGTTATAACGCGAATCGCGCCAAATGACAGTGTTGAGCGTTATACAGACCTGGGCGTTGATGTTCAAAAAGGTTATGCCAGGATTATCGATCCCTGGACTGTCGAAATTACCCGCGAAAACAATGAAACCATAACGCTGACCACCAGAAGTATTGTCATCGCCACAGGCGCACGGCCCTTCGTGCCAACACTGCCGGGTATTGAAAAGAGTGGTTATGTTACATCCGATACGCTGTGGTCCCAGTTTGCCTCACTGACAACCTCACCTGAACGGCTGGTAATACTGGGGGGCGGCCCAATTGGATGCGAACTTGCTCAGGCGTTTAGTCGGCTGGGAAGTCGGGTGACACTTATCGAGCAGGCATCACAGCTGATGGGCAAAGAAGATGCTGAAGTGGCTGAATATGTTACTAATACGCTCAAGGCTGAAGGTGTTGAGGTTCTTACCAGCCATCAGGCAACGGCATTTTCTCAGGATGAAAACGGACACTATGTCACGGTGAGCCGTGAGGGCAAAACATCGCCGGTCTATTATGATGAGGTGATTATTGCGGTCGGACGGCAAGCCAGACTATCAGGGTTCGGACTGGAAGAGCTGGGCGTACCGTGCAACCGTACGATTGAAACCAACGCATATCTGCAGACGAATTTCCCTAATATTTATGCAGCTGGCGATGTGGCAGGCCCTTACCAGTTTACCCATGTAGCATCTCATCAGGCGTGGTATGCCGCAGTTAACGCGTTATTCGGTACCTTTAAGCAATTCAAAGTGGACTACCGTGTGATTCCGTGGACTACCTATGTGGACCCGGAAGTTGCCAGGGTTGGCTTAAATGAAACCGAAGCCAGAGCGCAGAATATTGATTTTGAAATTACCCGGTATGAATTTGCAGAACTAGACCGTGCAATAACCGAAAGTGCAGGTAAAGGGTATATCAAAGTGCTCACAAAAAAAGGCAAAGACGATATTCTGGGCGTAACGATCATCAGTGAGCATGCGGGCGATCTTATTGCTGAATTTGTGCTGGCGATGAAACATAAACTGGGTTTAAACAAAATACTGGGAACTATCCATGCTTATCCGA
Source organism: Salinimonas iocasae (assembly GCF_006228385.1). GTDB lineage: Bacteria > Pseudomonadota > Gammaproteobacteria > Enterobacterales > Alteromonadaceae > Alteromonas > Alteromonas iocasae. The sequence goes on along the minus strand of NZ_CP039852.1, from coordinate 2,269,149 downwards.
CCTGGGCTGAGGGCGCTAAATACGCTGCAGGAAACTGGAAGCGGGCGCATGCGCCGGAAACACTTCTCAACTATGTGGAAAAGTATCATCGCTGGCGTCGGGGTTAACCCTGTTAAGGAAAATCCATGTTTAGAATGAGAGCGATTTTGGCAATAACACTGAGCTTATGGGCCTCTGTCATCTGCGCTTCAGAACAGGACAATGCGCATTTACACAGTCCCTGGCAGGCTCAGCTTGAGCGCTATGTGAGTTATACCGCTGACAATGGTAAAAGTAGCGAGGTAAATTATAGTGGGTGGCAACGTGATTCGCACCAACTCAGGCAATATGCAGATTCGCTGGCAGAGGTGACACGGGATGAATATGAAACGTGGGACGAATCCCGGCAACTGGCGTTTCTCATTAATGCCTATAATGCTCACACAGTATTACTGATTCTGCAGCATTATCCTGACCTTTCATCCATCCGGGATATTGGTGGATGGTTTTCCTCACCCTGGTCTGAAAAGGTTGCCAACCTGCTTGGGGAACAACGAACCCTGGATGAGATTGAGCACGGTATGATTCGCGGGCAGGACAATGCATTGCGTGAAGATGGTTTTGACGGCTTCAGTGAGCCACGTATTCACTTTGCTGTTAATTGCGCCAGTCGCGGTTGCCCGCCTTTACGTAATGAGGCTTACACCGCAGATAAACTTGATGCACAGCTTGAACATCAAACGCGTCAGTTTTTAAGTAACCGGAACCAAAATTATTTTCGCGGCCGCACGCTGTATCTCTCTTCTATTTTTAAATGGTATGAGGAGGATTTTACCCGCGGCTGGAATAACTGGGGTTCCCTTGAAGCCTTTTTATTGCACTATGCAGACGCGCTTAATCTGGACGCCGCCGAACAACAGACGCTGCAGGAAGGGAAGGTAAGCATTAAATACAATGACTACAACTGGGCACTGAATGATATCGCGGATTAGTGCGTTACTGTTGATAATAGGCTGGGCCTCGTCAGGGCACGCGCAGACTATCAATTTTCACGCCTGGGGAGGCAGTCCACAGGTCAATCAGTACTTACGCTGGGTAAACACACAGACGGAGGCTGAGCTTGGGATTACCGTCAATCATGTCAAATTAGCTGATACCAGTGACGCGGTATCCCGGGTGCTGGCGGAAAAAGCTGCTGGAAATCACAACCGCGGAAGTGTTGATTTAATATGGATAAATGGTGAAAACTTTGCAGCAATGAAGCGCCATCGGTTGTTACACCGGGACTGGGTGTCTTCACTGCCTAACTTTGCGCTGACAAACCCCGAAAAGCATAAGAATATGGCCATGGATTTTGGTATTCCTACCGATGGTCAGGAGGCGCCCTGGGGAAAGGCGGCAATGGTCTTTTATTACAATACCCGTTACCTGCAAAGCCCGCCTGAAAATGCAGAAGCTTTGCTTAGCTTTGGTCAGCAGTACCCGGGCAGATTCGCCTATCCACTACCAACCGACTATCTAGGCATTAGTTTTTTAAAGTACTTAGCGCTGACGTTACCCGGAATTCCCCGTGAGCGCTTGTACGAGGAGGTGGATGCCGCATCGTTGCGCAAGGTGATATCTCCGCTTTTTGTTTATCTGGACAAGTTGCATCCAACGCTGTGGCAGGAAGGCAGATTCTTTGCGCGTCAGGCCTCCCGATTACAGCGATTGTTTGATGATAACGAACTTTTTTTATCCTTTTCTTTCACCGCAGCTGAAATACCTGCGGCCGTTTCCCGCTTCGATTTGCCTGAATCCACCCGTACTTATGCGATGCAGGACGGCAGCCTGTCAAACGTACATTTTATTGGCATTCCTTATAATAGCGGCCATAAAGAGGCCGCGATGGAGGTGGTCAACTTCCTGCTATCTCCCCGGGCTCAGGCCCGAAAGAAAAAGAATGATGTATGGGGGGATGACACGGTTCTGGACGCGTCGATACTCAATGATACGCAGCGCAGTCATTTCAGCAGCCACTCACCACATCCGTCGGCATTACCGGTAAACGGACACCACCGTTTGCTGGCAGAGCCTCATGCAAGCTGGACCGATGCGTTACGGGAAGCCTGGTTTGAACGCTATGGAGAGCACCTGTAAATGTTCGGCGCCGTGCTGACAGCCTCGCGCTGGCTTTTTATCGCTTTACTGGTAATACCAATTCTTGCGGGGCTGGCAGGTGTATTCCTGCCGGCTTTGTCTTATTTTCCGGCTATCGGCGAACATCGGTTTTCTCTGAAGGCGATTACTGCCTTGATGAACGTGGATGGCATCTTCCGGATGGCCGGACTATCGATATTTACCGGGCTGGTGGCAACGCTTTTGGCCACAGCGGGCACATTGTCGGTGCTTGCTGCGTTTTATCACACCGCTATGCTCAGGTGGGTTCAAAGCGTATTAAGCCCCATTCTTGTTATTCCTCATGCTGCAGCAGCCATCGCATTAGGTTTTATTCTCTCTCCGGGAGGCTGGCCTGCACGTCTGATATCTCCGGCATTGAGTGGGTGGGATGCGCCCCCCACATTACGACTGATACACGATGAAACGGGGTTGGCGGTAATTGCTGCGCTTACCATTAAGGCAATGCCTTTCATATTACTGATGGTGCTGAGTATTCTGGCTCAGCCCCATCTTGCTGAGCGACTGCAAAAGCAAATGTATGTGGCAAGAACGATGGGGTATTTACCCGCCACAGCCTTTTTAAAGGTCGCGTGGCCGGTTATTTATCCACTGATTCGATTGCCGGTGATAGCGGTATTAGCCTTTGCCACTGCTAACGTTGAAATACCCTTAATCCTCGGGCCCGGATCCCCGCCAACATTGGCCGTTGCGGTCCTCCAGTGGTTTAACAATGTGGATATTTCCATGCGCCTTCAGGCCAGTGCTGCGGCCTGTTTGCAAATCGGTATAACGGGTATGGCTATTGTGATCTGGATGATTATCGAACGCGCTGTGGCTGCCACATTTAATCGTTTGAAATATGCAGGCTCGCGTAACTTTGCCGCTTTCTCATTGACGGGCACAGCATACTTTACCCTGGGATTATTAAGTATATTGACGCTGTGCATGCTGATAAGTCTGATTATGTCGTCATTTGCCACGTTCTGGCCTTTTCCTGATGTATTCCCGGAAGGTGCGACCTTCATTCACTGGCGAACCAGCCTGGTCGCTATGTCAGAACCACTTCTCAATACGCTTTTAATCGCGATACCGGTAAGCCTGCTGTCGGTGATTCTTAGTCTGCTTGTCCTTGAGCATGAGCAGATGGTGAGCAGCGCTAGGGTAAACAGCGCGTTAAAAAAAGATGCGATACTGTTTTTACCGCTTCTTATTCCCGGTGTGACATTTTTGTTCGGCATGACCTGGTTTACCCAGTATATCGGCGCTGGCGTATGGGTTCCGGTTCTGATCAGCCATTTTGTTTATGTACTGCCTTATGTCTTTCTATCTTTGGCAGTTGCCTACCGGCGCTTCGACATGCGATACACTTACGTCAGTTATGGCTTAGGCGCATCGCCGTTAAAGATTTTCTGGAAGGTGAAGCTACCGCAATTGTTTGCGCCGGTTATGGTGGCTTTTGCATTGGGCGTGGCAATCAGTTTTAGCCAGTATTTAGCGACATTGTTGCCGGGTGCCGGAACGATTGCGACGGTGACTACTGAGTCGGTGGCCATTAGTGCAGGCGCCAGCCGGCGACTTAGTGCTGTGTATACACTGGTCCAGATGCTAATGCCACTCATTGGTTTCGTGCTTGCCTGGTGGCTACCCTTACGTTTTTTTAACCCTGCTGCGCAGTCACACTGATATGATGAAAAATAAGACTCTTACACTGGATGCACTTTGCGTCAGAAAAGGAAAACAATCACTAATCAGTGTTGACACTGAGGTAGCGCCAGGCACCATCACAACCATAATGGGACCATCCGGTATAGGCAAATCGTTATTGCTGGCAGCTATAGCCGGTGTGTTACCCGAGGCATTTACCTACAGCGGCGCTGTGTACTATGACGGCGCGGAATTAACCAGTTTGCCCGCCCACAAACGTCAGCTAGGCATTCTCTTTCAGGATCCACTTCTTTTTGAGCACATGAATGTGGTGCAGAATATTATGTTTGGTATGTCAAAAAACGAATCATCCAAACTGAGCCGGACCAATGCACTCCTTGATGAGGTTGGACTAAAAGGATATGGACAGAAGGCGGTACAGGCGCTCTCAGGCGGTCAGCAAGCCAGGGTTGCACTTTTGCGCACTCTGGCCTCATCACCTCGTGCGGTATTGCTGGACGAACCCTTCAGTAAGCTGGATATGCAGACACGTCAACAGACGCGCCGATGGGTGTTCGATACTATCCGGCATCAGGGCGTACCCTGTATTATGGTTACCCATGACAAAGCGGATGCGCATGATGCGCAAGGCAGGGTTATCACCGTGGCACATAGCGAAAAGGAAAAAGACCAACAATGTTAGATGCACACCTAACCCCAATGGTAAAACCGTTATTACGGCCAGTTGTATCGCTTTTGAGCCGATGTGGTATCAGTGCAGACCAGGTTACTGTGGCAGGGTTTATAATCGGCGTGTGCGCGGTACCTGCGATCATTGGCGGTCAATTCAATATTGCCTTGCTATGCATTGTGATTAACCGTATCTGTGATGGCATTGATGGCGAGATTGCCCGACACACCGGCAGCGGTTCATCGGCCGGTGGCTATCTCGATATCTGTCTGGATTTTTTATTTTATGCGGCGGTCCCCCTGGGGTTTGGTCTGGCCAACCCTGCAGAATGGGGAGTACCGGCATTATTGCTGCTTTGTGCTTTTATTGGTACGGGCAGCAGTTTTCTTGCCTTTGCAACAGCGGCTGAAAAATATCAAATCGAGCGGCCACAGTTTGCGCACAAAAGTTTCTATTACATGCAGGGCTTAACGGAAGGCTCTGAGACAATTTTGTTTCTTATCGCGGTATGTATCTGGCCGCAGGCCTTTACTGTTTTGGCCTATATTTTTGCCTGTGCTTGCTTTATTACCGTTTTTACAAGAATTGCCGGGGGCTACAAAACGCTCCGGCGGGTAGGTAAAGGTGGATGATGCCAGCTGGCTTCGACTGACAGGTTTTATTGCCATATTCGCAATTATGGCGGCGCTAGAGATCTTCTGGCCCGCACGCAAGTCGCCGTTATCGCGTTGGTTGAGGTGGCGCCCGAATCTATTAATGGTTGTATTGGGAGCACTGACAGCGAGGGTCCTGCTACCGGCCACGTTGCTCGGTGTGGCGCTGATGGCAGAAGAGCGCGGTTGGGGCTTATTTCATTATGTGAGCTGGCCACTCTGGCTGGAAATCGTATTGAGCGTGCTTTGGCTGGATCTTTTCATCTATTGGCAGCATCGCCTTTTTCATCGCATCCCCTGGTTATGGCGAATACATAAAATGCATCACGCAGACAGCCATATTGATGTCACTACCGGATTGCGATTTCATCCAGCTGAAATTGCAATCAGCCTGTTGGTGAAAGCGCTGGCGATTTTCATTGCCGGTGCGCCGGCGGTTGCTGTGGTTATCTTTGAAATTGCACTGAACGGATTTTCTCTGTTTAACCACACGAATATTCGTCTGCCGCAACACATTGATGATGTTTTAGGATGTTTCATCATTACGCAGCGACTACACCGTATACACCATAGTCAATATAAGAGTGAAACCGACACTAACTTTGGCTTCAGTGTTTCATGGTGGGACAGACTTTTTAAAAGCTTTAAAAGCCGGGCAGCTCAGTCTGATGAGAAGCTGGAAGTGGGGCAGAAAGCGTATCCACCCACTAAAAAGAACAATTCTGTGTTGCGATTACTCACATTGCCACTGGACTCACCGACTGCGGTAAATCCTAAACCTGAGGATGATAATGCCACTGGTGATTTTCGTAAGTGACTTTACACCTGTCATATTCACGCTCTGAGCGCCAGTTGCGATTGTTTAGCTTCAGGGTAACCCCGTTATAAAGTCGCTTGTTTGCCACAACACCAATTGCAGCCTGATAGTCGTCCTTTTGCTGACGCATTTCCAGCGCCTTCAGCTCCAGCCAGTTAAGCATAGACGTTTCATTTTTAAGTAACTCAACAGCGTCATCAACTTTAACCTTAATTTCGGCTGGCAACAGACGCGTTTTAATCAGGTCGAGTTTTTCTTTATGCCGCGAATTATTTTCCCGTAATTGCCTGAGCAATTCATCCAGCGTGTCTTTGCGTTCCAGAAGCTTGCTAAAACCCGGACTGAAATCTATCTTCAGGGTGGAGCCTGATACGGCACCAATTGTGCCGGCAGTAATTTTGCCCTGACTGACAATTTCACAGGCAAACAGATTGCCCTGAGGATTGCCTACCTGACCAACGGTTACCGAACCTCCACATTGCAGGCGGCTATAGGCAAGCTGACGGCCAACGGTTATGTCTCCGGTGCACTGGATATCAATACCCTGTCCGTGCTGAACGTGGATACTGCCCGCCGCAACTAGCTGACACGAAAAGCCACCATCATCATCACTCATTTTACCCATGGCACCTTCAGTGATAATGATATCGCCGCCAGCCTCAATGCGGGCTGACTCAACAAAACCATTTATTGTTACATCACCGGCGGCTTTAATCTGCATTTTTTCAGTGACATCGCCGTTTACCAGCACAGCACCTTCGTAATTAACGTGTCCAGAACCCACGTTAACACCACTGCAAATAAAGGTGTCATCAATGTTCATGACCTGATCGCGATATTTCGGCATGCCAGATATTGCCGCATTAAGCTGGTTGGGATCACTGTCACTGACAACAGTGCCATTGCCCATCTTAAATTCCAGCAATTTGCCTTTTACCGCTGGCAGCGTATTACCTTTGACATCATAACCATCGCGACCAGGGGTAGGGGATTCACGACGTAGTACGGGGGTATGGATTTTTACGCAGATAACTTCACCCAGGTTTCGCATATCAACCCGATCGTTATCGTCTGTCTGGGGGCGCAGTACCCGTTCAAGGGCATTGGGAACCAGGGGGATAAAGCGGCTGTTGCGGCCATCTCTTGCTGGCAGGCCTCTGGCTACCTCGTCTTCGATGACAGCGCCCGGCGCTGACTTATTCAGCGATACTAAAAGTGATTCGATTCGCTTGCGACTTAATCCCCGGACAATACCTGCACTGGCAGCCATATTACACAAAATGTCTGCGGTCGGCAGGCGGCCACCATATGGCGCTGTTAGAACCATGGTTGCTGTCAGCCCATCACTGCTGATTTTAAATTCTACTTCGGTATTACGACGCTCGCCAATACGCTCCTGTACGGGTGTATTGTCATTTGTCTTAAAATAATGGTTGGCTTTATCACACGCGTTTTTCAACGCACTTTGGGAGATATAAAGACTTTTGAACTGCCCTTCGTGAAGCTCATTCCACAAACTTTTGCTGTCGATCTCCCGCTCAAAAGAGGCCGGGTCCAGGGTAATATCGACATAATTCTTTGAATTATCGAGAGTAACGGAGACACCTTTCATTACTACTTCCAGCCTACCTTCATTTTCCATATTCAACCAGGTTAACGGCATATCCCGCTTTTTCTTTACCGATACTCTATAGCGGATATCAGTTGCAGGTCAAAGGTTTTCAGCATACTGAAACAAAGCACGTAGAATTGCCTGTTTATTGGCATCATCTTTATGCTCACCGGCCAGCTGCTCAAGCTCCATCAGGTAAGGTTCCAGAGTAATCGGCGCGCCACTGCCGGGCTCGGTTAGTCGTGCGGTGCGATGGTGCTGCCAACGCTGCAACTCGCTTTCAGTGAGAGTATGAGGGTAGTTTCGCGCCCGGTATCGAAAAAGCATCGTTTTGAGCTTATTGTTCTGAGTTAGTTCCGACATCGCTGAAAGCTGTTCCGGATCACGGCTGATTACCTCATTACACCAGCGGCGCTCTTCATCATTGAGGAAGCCTCCGCTGTACAGGGCATGATCCGCATCTTCCTGGTCTGTGTCAGGTGGCGTGCTATATACCTGAGTAAGTTTTTGCGCTAAATCACTGACAGCAGACAGTCTTTTGAAATTCTCAAGACAATACTCACGATCCAGCCCCAGTCTTTCGGCGTTTTCCTGCGTCATGGCTTTTGCTGTTGTTATAAACGGTGAGCGATTAATATGAACCAGTTTCAGGGCTGGTCTGAGCTCGGGGTCAATCTCATCGCGTCTGGCGTAAAGGCGTTGCTCAATTTCCTGCGCTGTGGCACCAATTATGGCGTCAGCATTTTTCGCAAGATCGACAGCGATTACGGCGTTAGCGTTAGTCGGATGCATTGCAATCGGCATGACCCACGATGCACAGCCTTGGCCGGCCGAGAATCGTGAAGAAATATGTAAGACAACAGAGGGCTTAGACAAATCGAGCTGGGCCATCACATTATGCTTGTTACGCAACGTCAGGGCATATTCAAACAGCCTGGGCTGCTTGTCTTTAATCAGCTTTGCAAGCGCAATCGTCGCGTATACATCGCTTAAAGCATCATGCGCGTGGCCGTGTTCCAAACCGTTCGCAGCGGTTAATGCTTCCAGTTTAAAGACAGGTGTACCATCATCGCGTTCGGGCCAGTTGATCCCTTCGGGGCGAAGCGCAAAACAAGCGCGAGCCAAATCAATAATGTCCCAGCGGCTATTACCGTTTCGCCACTCTCTGGCGTAGGGATCGATAAAGTTACGATAGAAAAGGTGCCTGGATACCTCATCGTCAAAGCGGATGCTGTTATAACCGGCAACACAGGTATTAGGCTGGCTCATGTATTGGGCAATACGTAATGCAAACTGTGCTTCAGGCATGCCATCGCGTAGTGTTTGCTGAGGTGTTATACCGGTAACCAGACATGCGCCGGGCTGGGGCAGATAATCGTTGGCAATCTGACTCATTATATTGATAGGCTTACCAACGATATTCAGATCCATATCGGTTCTGATTGCGGCAAACTGACAGGGCAAATCTTTTTTTGCACTGGTGCCAAAAGTTTCATAATCATGCCATAGGAAAGTGGCGTCTGTAGTCATAGCGTCGGCTGGCAGCTTAAAAATGATGGCGGCAGTGTACACCGCGTGGTGTGAGGTCCTCAACCTGTAAGATGATGAATAGCCGGAAGGTTTTGATATGGCACGGTTATCGCTTTCAAAATCTCCTGCGATGACCAATTCTTATAGGTCATGCAGTTATGGTCAAATAATAAACAAAAAAGAAGTCTGATAAGTAATAAAACAGTAGTACAGGAGAAACACATGCTAAAACCGTTACGCCGGCTAGGGCTTACTCTGGCACTTTGCACTATTACTGCGTCTGCATTTGCTGACGTTGCCATCGTGGTGCACGGAGGAGCCGGAACGATACTTAAAAAAGACATGACCGCTGAAAAAGAAGCGCAATACGTGGCAAAGCTTAAAGAGGCAATCACTTCAGGCCATGCAGCTTTAAAAGCCGGCAAGTCGGGTGAGGAAGTTGTGGTGTCTACCATACAAACTCTGGAGGCCTCACCACTTTTTAACGCTGGTGTGGGCGCGGTATATACCTATGACGAGGAACACGAACTCGATGCGTCCATTATGCATGGCGCGACCAGAAAGGCGGGGGCGGTTGCCGGTGTCAAAACTATTAAAAGCCCGATTGCCGCTGCTCAGGCAGTCATGAACAAGTCCGAACATGTGATGCTGTCAGGCCAGGGCGCAGAGACCTTTGCACAGGAGCAGGGCCTGGAAATGGTTGAAAACAGCTATTTTGATACTTCGCACCGTCTGGAGGCGTTGAAAAAAGCCAAAGTACGTATGAAAGCGGCCGGTAAAAAGTCCGGCGGGCAGAAAGGCGCTGAAAAGATGGGCACTGTGGGTGTCGTGGTAATGGATAGCAAGGGCAATATAGTTGCCGGCACCTCAACCGGCGGCATGACAGCAAAACGTTACGGGCGCATAGGCGACTCCCCGGTCATTGGTGCCGGTACATTCGCTGACAATGACAGCTGTGGCGTTTCTGCTACCGGACACGGTGAATTTTTCATTCGCTACAACGTGGCTGCAGATATATGCGCACGGGTAAGGTACCACGGCGTCAGTGTTACGCGGGCGGCGGATACAGTAATTAATGATGTATTGAAGGAAGCGGGCGGAACTGGTGGCGTAATCGCAATTGATCGACAGGGTCATATTGCCATGCCGTTCAATACAGCGGGTATGTACCGCGCCAGTATTGATGCAGATGGAACGCTCAATATTGGTATTTATAAAGATATGCTGGAAACATCGTCAGTAGCGTCTGAATAAGTGCAAATATTCCGTTAAAAAACTCGCTCATTTTGCTGCGCACAACTAGGCTTAAAGTAACGCTATTGTCTCAATACAACAGCCGATAATAATTAAGCCTGAAAACCAATAGTAGTCAGCAAATGACTACTCCAGGAGGCACTATGGAATCGTTGCAGGTATGTGATTACATGAACCATCATCCGGTAAAACTAACCAAAGATATGCCGGTTGCAGAGGCCGTTGAGTGTTTGCTGCAAAGCGGACAGTCAGGCGGAGCAGTGGTTGATGAGCGAGGGCGGCTCACCGGCTTTTTATCCGAGCAGGATTGTATTCGAAAAATGATTGAATCCTGCTATTACCGTGAGCAGGTGTGTCGTGTTAGCGATATCATGCAAAGTCCCGCTTTAAGTGTAAAGCCTTATATGTCGGTCATTGAGCTTGCAGAGTTACTGCTTAAGGACAAACCGCGGATTTACCCGGTTGTAGATGATGATGGTGTGCTGGTGGGCAGTATTAATCGCTCTGCTATATTGAAAGCCATTGATAAACAACTACGCTCCGGGTATCAGGTTGCCAGTTAGCCTGGCCGGAATGCAGGCAGTCATTAACTGAAATTCGTAACAGGCACTACGCGTTGAATGTCGCGAATTTCAGTGTATTAATACGTTAATACTGGAAATGACGGTACATTTTGCCTAGGATCCTGCGCTTTACTGATTAAGCGTAAAGGTATTTCATTGGATTCAGCACCGACTTCTTCGACTTTCAGCAGCATGCGCGCATCGTTAAATGACGCGATGGGTGCCGACCGGTTTCGCCTGCGTCGCCGTCTGAATCAGCTTAGTCGGGGAAAGGCCAATACTGATGCTATAGAAAAACTGGCTCAGGCGATACAGCGTTCTGTTGACAGACGAGCCCTCCGGGCCGAAAACCTGCCTGAAATCAACTATCCTCCTCTGCCTGTCAGCGACAGAAAAGACGATATCAAAGCGGCCATCGCCGATAATCAGGTGGTCATTGTTGCGGGCGAGACCGGCTCGGGTAAAACCACGCAATTGCCTAAAATCTGTCTGGAACTCGGACGGGGCGTAGATGGCATGATTGCTCACACACAGCCGCGACGACTTGCGGCCAGAAGTGTGGCTAACCGTATTGCTGAAGAGATGGATACGCCTATCGGCGAGAAAGTCGGTTTTAAAATTCGGTTTTCCGATAATGTTAGTGATAGTAGCTACGTTAAACTGATGACTGACGGGATGTTGCTGGCTGAAATGCAGCAGGACCGGTTTTTAAATCAGTACGACACTATCATTATTGACGAGGCCCACGAACGTAGCCTCAACATCGACTTCCTGCTTGGCTATATTAGCCAGTTGCTTCCAAAGCGGCCAGACCTGAAGCTGATCATTACATCGGCAACTATCGATCCGGAACGGTTTTCGCGTCACTTTAATGATGCGCCTATCGTTGAGGTCAGCGGCAGGACTTATCCGGTAGAAATCCGGTATCACGCGCCCGAAGATGCAGCTGATGATGCCGACCAGAATGATGCCATCATTCACGCTGTGGATGAGCTGATGGCAGAGCCTCCCGGTGATATCCTGATATTTTTAAGTGGTGAGCGTGAAATCAGGGATGCGCAGGACGCCTTATCCAGACAAAAGTACCGCAATACCGAAGTTGTGCCACTTTACGCAAGGCTATCTGCAGCTGAGCAGAACCGTATATTTCAGCCTCATAGTGGCAGACGTATTGTGCTGGCGACCAATGTTGCTGAGACATCACTGACGGTGCCGGGCATCAAGTACGTTATCGACCCGGGTATGGCGAGAATCTCCCGCTACAGTGCCCGCTCAAAAGTTCAGCGCCTACCCATAGAGCCTGTCTCTCAGGCCTCTGCAAATCAGCGAGCCGGTCGCTGTGGGCGCGTGTCAGAAGGAATTTGTATTCGCCTGTACAGCGAAGAGGACTACCTGGGACGACCTGAGTTTACTGATCCTGAAATTTTACGAACAAACCTGGCATCTGTCATTTTGCAGATGCTGGCGCTGGGACTGGGTGAGATCAGCCGTTTTCCGTTTGTTCAACCACCGGATAACCGTAATATTAATGACGGTTTCAGGCTGCTCGAAGAAATTGAAGCCATCGCGCGCGACAAGGGAAAAATCACCCTGACACAGACGGGTCGTCAGATAGCGCGACTGCCTATTGATCCCCGCTACGCCCGAATGGTGATTGAGGCTAATAAAACCAACGCGCTGCGTGAGGTAATGGTCATTGCAGCCGGGTTGTCTATTCAGGACCCTCGCGAACGCCCCAGTGATAAGCGTCAGCAGGCGGACGAAGCACACAGTGAATTTGCAGACAAAGAGTCGGACTTTATTAGCCTGTTGAACACCTGGAATGCTTTTCGGGAACAGCAAAATGCCCTGACTAACAATCAGCTTCGTAAGTGGTGTAAGTCGCATTTTATCAACTATTTGCGGATGCGTGAGTGGCAGGATATTGTTAGCCAGCTTAAAAAGTCTCTGGCCGAACTTAATTTGGGATTGAGTAATCAGGATGCAGATTATCAGGCGGTTCATCAGGCTATCTGTGCCGGCTTGCTGTCGCATCTGGGGACAAAAGACAAGGATAAGGAATATCTGGGCTCCCGTAATACGCGCTTTATGATATTCCCCGGGTCAGGCCTGTCAAAGCGCCAGCCTAAATGGGTTATGGCGGCTGAACTGGTAGAGACTTCCCGCTTGTTTGCCCGGGTGAACGCCAGAATTGACCCGGCCTGGGTTGAATCGCTGGCCAGCCACCTGACGCAATCCAGCTATGCAGAGCCGCACTGGTCGAAAAAACGTGGTGCGGTTATCGCCTATGAAAAAGTCACCCTGTTTGGCTTACCCATTGTGGCAAAGCGTCCGGTAGTATACAGCCAAATTGACCCAGCGCTGTGTCAGGAGCTTTTCATTCGGGAGGCGCTGGTGAACGGTGACACCCGTCTCAACTATGCCTTTTTGCAGGATAATCAGGCGTTGCTTGCCCAGGCAGATGAACTTGAGCAAAAGACGCGGCGACGGGATTTGATTGTTGAAGAGGAGACACTGGTCGCCTTTTATGCAAACCGTCTACCACAGGATGTGAATAACGAAGCCGCATTTAAAAAATGGTATAAACACAACCAAACGGTAGCACTGACTTTTACAGAAGAAGATGTGTATCGGGAACAGCCGGATGCAGCTAAAAACGGTTATCCGGATGTCTGGAAGCAGGGCAATATCACCTTGCCGCTCAGTTACCATTTTGAGCCAAACGCCGAGGACGACGGCGTAACCGTCAATATTCCGCTGCCAGTGCTTAATCAGGTCAGTGATATTGGGTTTGACTGGCAGGTACCGGGCCTGCGCCATGATCGCGTGGTCGCGTTAATTAAAAGTTTGCCTAAACGGCTGCGAAAAAACTTTGTACCTGCACCTAACTTTGCGCAGGCTTGCCTGGCGGATATCAGTCCGCAGGATAAGAATGGCCGTCCGGTAGGACTGCTTGAAGCACTAAGTGCAAAGTTACGCAAGATGACCGGCGTTGAAGTATTGCCCGACGACTGGAACCTGCCGCAGGTTGATACCCATTTAACCATGCACTTTGCTGTTGTCAGTGAAAAAGGGCAGGTTATAGCCCAAGGCGATAACCTTGAGTCGCTTAAACAACAATGTCAGGGAAAGGTACAAAAGACGTTTGAGAAAGCCGCAACGCCGGAACTGGAAAGAAAAGGCCTGCAAAGCTGGGATTTTGATAACTTGCCGGACACCTTTGTTCAAAAGGTCGGTGGTTTTGAGGTGCAGGCTTACCCGGCACTTGTGCGACAAGGGGCAAAAGCAGACATCGTTCTGGTGGACGATGAAGACCGGGCTCGTGAACTTCACGAGGATGGCGTGAACGCACTTTTGCGTGCGGCAATACCTTCTCCCGTAGGTCATCTGGAAAAAACGCTGCCCAACAAAGCGAAACTCGGCCTGTATTTCAATCCGTTTGGTCAAATTAAAGCGCTGGTCGATGATTGCATTTTTGCCGGTATCGACAGCCTCAGAGCGACCTTTGAACAGGAACACAATACAGTCATTCGAACACAGAGGGTGTTTGAGCAGTGTGCCGACTGGGTCAGAGGCGAGATCAACGACAAGGTTGTCGAAATCGCGCAGCATGTAGAAACCGGTCTGACATTGGCGCATCAGTGTCAGAAACAAATGAAAGGCAATATACCGCTGACGATGGTTGGTGCGATGGGAGATATCCGCCAGCATCTTGGGTCGTTAGTTTACCCTGGCTTTGTTACCGACATCGGGGCCGCCAGACTTGCAGACTGGAACCGTTATATAAAAGCGTTAGTCAGACGACTGGAGAAGCTACCGATTGATCCGACCAAAGATCGGCAGGCGCAGCTGACTATCGAAAAAGTTACCGCCGAGTATGAGCAAACCTGCAAAAAGTATCCATCAGGTAAGGCTCCTGAAACACTTCGTGAAGGGCGCTGGATGATAGAAGAACTGCGAGTGTCGTTATTTGCCCAGCAACTTGGTACTGCCTATCCGATTTCGGCAAAAAGAATCCAAAATTTTCTTGCAGATTTTTAAGCCTTTTTCGGTTAACGCTTCGTAAACAGCAGCTATATGTGTTGTAAAACATTATATTCGTCGGGGTTGTACCTGCCTATGATCCCTGTTGACAAGTAGATCTCTGCCGCCTATAACAAATAGCTCGGTATGAGATGGGTCGGTGTTGCCGATGCAGCAGTCAGGAGAAGTATAAAAATGTTGGGATACGATGATAAGCGTAACTTTTTCAGAATGATGGTGAATTCGCCATGTCAGGTGCAGATAAACGACGATGAGTCGAGCCGGACATTACAGGCGGTTTGCAAGGATATCAGTGCTACCGGCATGTCGTTAGAAGTCGATGAGCCATCGGTGGAGCTGGGAACAGAGGTTAAAGTCTCTATTGAGTCAACCAGTTCACAGATCCCCTCTCTGTCGGCCAGCGCTACGGTTGTGCGCTGTGTTCAGGAATCTGAAAACAGCTGTATTATCGGTGTTGAAATTTCAGAAATGAAATAGCACCCACACAGGGCGGTATTTACCGCCCGCAAGTGTACGTAGTTAAATACAGCTGGCAGTTTAATATACCTGGCAGATTAATCCCTTGAGGTAATACCCCTCAGGGTATGTGCTGCTAACCGGATGATCTCCTGCCTGTGATAATCTTTCAATAATTTTAACCCGCCGGCCGGCATCCAGTGCAGCATCAGCAACGATTTTGTTGAACAGATCTGCAGGCATTAACCCTGAACAGCTGAATGTCAGCAGTAAGCCACCTGGTTTGACTGCGTGGATACCGTACATATTTATATCTTTATAGCCTCTGGCGGCGCGATTCAAAGATGCTTTGCTATCCACGAACTTTGGCGGGTCCAGAATGACCATGTCGAATTGTGTCTGACTTTGGTGATAACTACGCAATACCTCAAAAACATCGCCTTTCACCATGGATGCCTGTTCGGTGCTGAAGTTGTTCAGTGCAAGATGCTCTTTAGCAAGGGTCAGGGCCGACTCTGAGACATCGACATTAGTTACGTGTCTGGCACCGCCAGCCAATGCGTAACAAGCAAAAGTGCCAGTGTAGCTGAAGCAATTAAGCACGTGTTTGTCTTTTGCATAGTGCCCGGCGCGTGCCCGGCTGTCTCGCTGGTCCAGGTAAAACCCTGTTTTGTGGCCTTGTTCAATATCCACCTGAATCCGGATATTGTTTTCCTTAATCTCAACGCGGGTAGGGACATCTTCAGTCAACGGGCCAGTCTGAAGTTCAAGTCCTTCCTTCTTGCGCACATCAACATCAGAACGCTCGTAAAGACCAATGTTAGGCAGTAACTTTTGTAATGCCCATACGATTTTCTGACGCTGTTTGTCAGCACCTGCACTTAAAAGCTGCAGTACTGCAACGTTGTTGTACAAATCAATTGTCACGCCCGGGAGTCCGTCAGACTCTGCCGCGACCAGCCTGAAAGCGTTAGTGGTGGACATATTAATAACAGTGCGACGCAACAGGATAGCTTCCTCAATGCGGCGCATAAAAAAACCGTTATCGACAGGTTCGTTCTGGTCAAATGTCCATATCCTGACCCGAATCTGTGACTCGGGTGAGTATGCGCCTCTGCCCAGCCAGCTGCCATCACTGCCATAAACGTCTACGGTGTCGCCGGCACGACACCGTCCCTCTACATTTGCAACCGCACTGGCAAAAACCCAGGGATGATGGCGTTTCAGTGATTTTTCGCGCTCAGGCTGAAGAATAATTTTGGCGGACATAGGCTTACTTAAATGATTTCGAACAGGCGGCGCAGTATAGCAGAATCATCTGTTTTGCCTAACGCAACGTAACCTTCGGTACCATGCAAATAAAGTGATTGAAATGCGATATATTGATTATGACTCAGGGTCAGGCCCGCAGGGGCTGACTATCCGCGAAACTGATTCGCCTTCGGTAACAAAAGGAAAGGTTAAGATTAAAGTCCATGCCTTTGGGGTCAATCGTGCTGACACGCTGCAGCGCCAGGGCAAATATCCACCGCCTCCCGGTGAAAGTGAGATTCTTGGCCTGGAAGCGGCCGGTGAGGTGATAGAGGTGGCATCGGATATAACCCAATGGAAAACAGGTGATAAGGTCTTTGGGTTGATGCCCGGTGGCGGTTATGCCGAAGAGGCCGTGGTCGATGCAAGACACCTCATGCCATTACCGTCGCAATTGTCTATGCATGAGGCAGCTGGATTAAGTGAGGTTTTTCTTACCGCATATCAGGCGCTTTTCGATATTGCCCAAACACCTTCACAGGGAAAAGCCTTAATTCATGCCGGTGCCAGTGGTGTTGGACTTGCCGCAATACAACTGTGCAAACTCGAGGGGATAAACACCGCTGTTACTGCATCCACAGACGAAAAGCTTGCACTGTGCGAAAGTCTGGGAGCCAGTTGTCTGATTAACTATAAACAACAGGACTTTGCGAAGATTGTCTCTGAACAATGGAACGAGGGGGTAAAT
This sequence comes from Salinimonas iocasae, assembly GCF_006228385.1. Classification (GTDB taxonomy): domain Bacteria; phylum Pseudomonadota; class Gammaproteobacteria; order Enterobacterales; family Alteromonadaceae; genus Alteromonas; species Alteromonas iocasae. Next base: position 2,251,747 of record NZ_CP039852.1, on the reverse strand, counting down.
ACAGTTATCGATTTTGTCGGTGGGGATTACCTGAACCGAAACCTGTCGGTGTTGGCAAAGGACGGGACTATTGTCTATCTTGCCATGCTTGGTGGCAGATATGCAGATAAACTGGACCTTGGGTTGATGCTCACTAAAAGGGCGAAGATTGTGGGGTCAACGTTACGAAGCCGCTCAGATGAATACAAAGCACATTTAATCAACGCCTTTACTGCAAGGTTCCTGGGGGCGTTCAGTCAGGGCGATCTGAAGGTTAATATCGATACGGTATTGGCGGCCGAGGATATCGCGACCGCGCACCAGCGGCTTGAGGCGAACGCTACCCAGGGCAAGCTTATTGCTCACTGGTAAACGCGCTGCCGGATATTAATCCGGCTTGAAGCCCTCATCAGGCTTTGTGGGTTTATTTGCGGCGGCTCTGGCGAGGTCGTCGCACCGCTCGTTTTCCGGGTGGCCTGAATGCCCTTTTACCCAGTGCCAGGTTACATCATGTTTATTAACAGCATCGTCAAGCTCACGCCAGAGATCGACATTTTTAACCGGCTTTTTAGCCGCCGTCCGCCAGCCATTTTTTCGCCAGTTATGGATCCACTGATTGATACCATTTTTCACATACTGACTGTCGGTAGTGATATCGACCCGACAAGGCTCATTAAGCGCGTTGAGCGCGGCAATAGGCGCCAGTAGCTCCATCCTGTTGTTGGTTGTCTCAAAGTAGCCTTCACTCAACTCTTTACGGTGAGCGTTGTAAATCATTACCGCACCATAGCCACCGGGACCCGGATTACCCAGACAGGAACCATCGGTATAGATTTCTATCGCTTTTTTGCCCACAGGCACTCCTTTTTTTAACTGGCTTATGGTCAGGTGATTTGGGATTGGTATACTAGCAAAAAGTCAGAAGTAACGAGAATAGAAAACATGCGCCAGATTGTGCTGGATACAGAAACTACCGGTATTGACCCGAAAGAAGGGCATCGCATCATCGAAATCGGGTGTGTTGAAGTCGTCAATCGCAAACTGACAGGCAACCACTTTCATGTTTATATCAATCCGCAGCGTGAAATTGAGCAGGAAGCCATCGAAGTTCACGGTATCACCAATGAATACCTGGCAGACAAGCCACTGTTTAAGGATGTAGCCAGCGACTTTATTGCGTTTATCAAAGGTGCACAGCTTGTTATTCACAACGCCCCGTTCGACGTCGGGTTCATGGACCATGAATTTGCTAAAGAGCCCTCTACATACTCAGTTAAAACACGTGAAATCTGTTCAGTATTAGATACCCTGGCACTGGCTAAGCGTACCCACCCGGGCCAGAAAAACAATCTGGATGCATTGTGTAAGCGGTATGGTATTGATAATAGCCATCGGGAGCTGCACGGCGCTTTGCTGGATGCTGAAATTCTGGCTGACGTTTACCTGATGATGACAGGTGGCCAGACGAAGCTTAATCTGGCCGGTCAGGGCGGCCAGGACAGCGAAAATGATGGCTCTGCTATTCGTCGGGTTAACCGGAGTGCAAATAAATTAAAGGTTATTCGCGCAACCGCCGATGAATTAGAACAGCATGAAGCGCGCTTAGATATAGTGCAAAACAGTGGTGGGCAATGTTTGTGGCGGGAAGTTCAGGGCGAGTAATATATTTGTATACAGGGATGATTAAGCATCTGTGCGGGGCAGGGGGCGCCTTTAGCCTTTCGCGTACAACAATGCTTGTCTTTTTTATCCTGAGCACCCTGATGGTCAATCCGGGTGTTTCCGCAGCGCAAGTTGCCGGCTCTGCTGCCAGTCAGACTGAAACAACAGAAAACGTTCCTCAAAACGCCGGCTCTGACCAAAAACAGAAGAGTACCCCTGATAGCGCAAAGAGGCCTATCGCCCGGTTAGGTGATAATTACCAGAACTCCATTACGCTGCTGCAAAACCGCTTCAGGGTCGACCATAATGTAGAAGAAGTCACCATGGTGTTCTTTCGTGATTATGGGTCTGCGCCCATCGTTTTGGTGCGCCCGGACGGCTCTAAAATATACCAGTCCCGCGCCGAAAAAGAGAACGTCAAATGGTATGACGATGCTGCCTTTGACATGATAACCATTAAAAATCCGGTACCGGGTCCCTGGCAGGCAGTTGGGCAGATCAAACCCGATAGCAGAATAATGGTAATTTCTGACATATCCCTTCATGCAGAGCCGTTACCCTCTACCATTTTCTCCGGCGAAATTCTGAAGCAAACAGCTTATCTGGCAAATGGTGATGAGCCAATTAATCAGCCAGAGTTCCGTGATGTGGTGAAACTGGAAATCGAGCTAGTCAGCACTAACAATCCCAACTTTGACAATTTCGGCGCAGATAATGCGGTAATAGCAACCTTTGAAGATAATGGTCGGGGCATGGACGAACGGCCGCTTGACGGCACCTTTACAGGGCAATTTAATCTTTCGGTCCCCGCCGGTGAGTGGAAACCGGTTTTCAGGGTAATCACCCCGATGTATACCCGTGAGCAAGTCGATCCTAACCTGATGCTTTATCCAAACCCGGTTGAACTGGATGTTGTGATGGCTGAGGGAGATGAGAATTATCATACACTGATGATCGATGTGAATCGTGAACAGGTGGATATCCAGTCTATTCTTGTCGATGGTAAAATACGTTACCCGAACGGGGACCTGCAGAACTTTTCATTAACAGAACCTTCGCCAGCGGTCCGCACGCAACGGATTCTAGCTCTGGATGAAGGGCAGTTTCGGGCTAAACTTACCGTTTACGGTAAAACCACGCAGGGACGGGATTTTATCCTTGATGTGCCGCCTTTTACCTTCCAGGCTGCACCGCCTGAAGTGGTTCCGCCTGCTGAAGAAGTGACTGCGCAGACTGCCGAAGAAGCGCCGGAAAGAAATACGGAAGTGGTTTCAACGGACACTGAGGTGCCATCCCCATCTGCCCATGAAGAAGATATGAGCACAGGTACTCTGGTTATTCTTTTGGTTGCTGTAAATGGTACCATTTTACTGATTGTCCTTATCGCTGTGGGCATCGTTATCCGGCGTCGAAAACAAACGACTGCAACAGCTTCCGGCGAAGACTCCGGTGCGTCGTGGTTAAGTAAACTATTTAAGCGCAAACGATAAATCTCTTACGAGAGAAGCGGCAATCTCCGGTAAAGATTGAACGATATTTCAGCATTATGACCAATAGACGTGCAAACGCGCCGATTCACGGTTTTTTTCGCAAAAAAACCATTGACTCTTAATATCGATAACCGTATTATCTGCGCCGCAGTAAGGGGGAACGGCCTGAAAATGGAAGTTTCAACTTATTGAAAGTATTGAAAAAGTGGAGCGGTAGTTCAGTTGGTTAGAATACCGGCCTGTCACGCCGGGGGTCGCGGGTTCGAGTCCCGTCCGCTCCGCCACTTCAATACGTTCAGGCTAAAGGCTTCGGAGCGGTAGTTCAGTTGGTTAGAATACCGGCCTGTCACGCCGGGGGTCGCGGGTTCGAGTCCCGTCCGCTCCGCCATTTAGTTTGAACAATGCTATATCCTCGTGGAGCGGTAGTTCAGTTGGTTAGAATACCGGCCTGTCACGCCGGGGGTCGCGGGTTCGAGTCCCGTCCGCTCCGCCACGTAGCATACAGATATATCATTCCCTTTGGAGCGGTAGTTCAGTTGGTTAGAATACCGGCCTGTCACGCCGGGGGTCGCGGGTTCGAGTCCCGTCCGCTCCGCCATCTTATTATCTTCTTGATTAATCTTGTAATCTATCCGTATCACGGTACCATTCGTGCAGGTAAAACCTGACGTGTATTATAAGGTACGATGGAACACATTCTTGTCTGCAAAAATATCAGCAAAACTTATCATGACGGGGCCAGTGAAACACAGGTTCTGAATAACGTATCCTTTTATGTTGATAGTGCAGAGCATATTGCAATTCTCGGAAGCTCCGGCTCAGGCAAAAGTACATTACTCCACATCCTTGGTGGGCTGGATACAGCGACCGGGGGGGATGTTGAGTTTAAAGGTCAGTCGCTTTTAAGTTTATCTTCTTCTCAACTAGCGGCCCTGCGCAATGCGCAAATGGGCTTTATTTACCAGTTTCATCACTTACTCCCTGAATTTACAGCATTAGAAAATGTTGCTATGCCGCTGTTAATCGGTAAAGCATCCGGCAAATCAGCGCAAGCCAAGGCCGCGGCTATGCTGGAGAAGGTGGGATTGTCACATCGCTTAACTCACAAACCCGCAGCGCTGTCTGGTGGTGAACGTCAGCGCGTGGCTATTGCCCGGGCCTTGGTTACCAACCCTGCACTGGTGCTGGCCGACGAGCCTACCGGAAATCTTGACCATCAAACCGGTGTTCAGATATATCGCTTACTTCGCACTTTAAGTCATGAAATGGGCACCAGTTTTGTTGTTGTGACCCACGATACCGAATTGGCTGCACAAATGGACAGAACACTTACTATTCAGGATGGACAATTGCGCGAAACGCGGGGTAGGAGCGAATGAGTCTTACCTGGTTACTGGCAAAGCGTTTTCGTCAGGCTAAGCAGAAAAATCGCTATATTTCGTTTATTTCCTTTTCTTCGACCTTTGGAATTGGTCTGGGTTGTTTTGTCCTGATTGTGTTACTTAGCGTTATGAATGGATTTGAGCGAGAGCTGACACACCGTATCCTGGCTGTTTTGCCGCACGGTGAGCTGTATTCGGTGTCTGATGAGGGCATTCACGACTGGCAGTCAGTAGCCACAAGGTTCGAAGCGGATCCCAGAGTTAGTGCCGTTTCGCCGTATACCAAAATTACCGGTATGCTTCAGCAGGGCAGTGATTTGAAGCCTGTCGAATTAACAGGTATTAATACTGAGTATGCAAAGGATGCAACCTGGTTACAGCAAGTAGAATCACAGGACTGGCAGCGGTTTAAAGCTGCCCAAAATACCGTGCTGCTTGGACAGGGCATTTTACAAAAGCTGTCTTTACAGCCCGGAGATACAGTGAGTGTGCTGGTGCCGGTGTCGACCCGGGATTTAACCTTTAAAGCCCCCAAACTAATCAAACTTACTGTTGCCGGCGCAATAACTATCGGCGGTGAAATGGATAATCATCTGGGAATGATGCATCTGTCTGCTGCTTCGCAGCACGCCGGCATCAAATCAGGTGCGCAGGGCTTACGATTCACCCTTAATGACCCTTTCAGCGCCCGGGAAACAATGCGGGATATCGGTTATAGTTTTCCACAGCCCGTTTATATGTCCGATTGGACCCGTACGCAGGGGCATTTATATAACGATATACAACTGGTTAGAGTCGTAGTCTATATTGTTTTGACGCTGGTTATTGCGGTGGCGTGCTTTAACATAGTCTCCACGCTTGTTATGTCCGTAAGGGAAAAGCGTGCAGCTATCGCGATCCTGAAAACGATGGGCGCGACTGACAGTCTTATCCGACGAACATTTATGATGCAGGGCCTGATTAATGGCCTGACAGGCATCGTGGTTGGTACAGCGCTTGGTGTGCTTACTGCTCCCAATCTGGCTGCGGTGGTTAAAGGGGTTGAATTATTTCTTGGAACAGAAATACTTTCCGGGGATATTTACTTTATTAACTTTCTGCCTTCACAGCTTCAGTTGATGGATGTCATTGTGACAGTGGTTGTCGCACTGATTCTTGTTGTTCTGGCAACACTCTATCCCGCTTCTACAGCGGCGAAGGTTGCACCGGCCAGCGCACTCAATGGCTAGCCGGTAACCGGCTAGCTATTTCTGTCAAAGTGCTCTAAGTCAACATCTTCTTCTTTTAAGCCGGCATCCAGGTCATTGAACCGGGCTTCGTCGAGTTCATTTTCACTTTTTGCAATAATACAGGCGACGGTACAGTCGCCGGTAATATTGACCGCCGTTCGGGTCATGTCCAGTAACCGGTCGATACCGATAATCAGCGCGATACCTTCTACCGGCAGGTTAACCTGTTGTAAAACCATAGCCAGCATAATCAGGCCAACACCGGGCACACCTGCGGTTCCGATAGAGGCCAGCGTAGCCGTGAGAACAACCATCAGGTAATCCTGTAAGGCCAGATCGACACCATAAACCTGAGCAATAAATACGGTTGCCACACCCTGCATAATAGCGGTGCCATCCATATTAATTGTCGAGCCCAGCGGCAGGGTAAAAGAAGACACTGATTTACCCACACCCAGTTTATTTTGCGCCGTTTCCATCGTTACAGGTAATGTGGCGCTCGAACTTGATGTGGTAAAGGCAAACTGGGCTGCATCACGCATCTTGCGAAACAGAATGATCGGATTCAGTCCGGTAAACCCTTTTAATAGTGCTGAGTAGGTAACCAGCCCGTGGATTAACAGAACGCCCAGCACCAGGAAGAAATATGTCGCCAGGCTGCCCAGCATGTCAGCGCCGATGGAGCTGAACAATTTAGCCATCAATACAAACACACCATAAGGTGCCAGGTTCATGATGATGGTGACCAGCTTCATAATGACCGTATTAATATCTTCAAAAAAGTTAGCGATACGTTTACCGGCTTCACCACTCATTGCCATTGCGACACCCAGTAACACCGCAAAAATGATGATTTGCAGCATTTTGCCTTCCGCCATGGCGTTGACCGGGTTAGTCGGAAACATATCGATGATTACGGCAGACAACGATGGTGCCTCTTGAGCGGTGTAGGCTGCATCGGCCGGCACGGTAACACCGGAGCCCGGCGCAACTAGTAAAGCCAGACTTAAAGCCAGTGATATAGCAATCGCTGTTGTGAAAATATACAAACCAATTGACTTGATACCTAACCGTCCCAGCTTACTGGGTTCGGTGAGTGAGGATGTACCGCAGATAAGCGAAACAAACACCAGCGGTACCACCAGCATTTTCAGGCTGGCAATAAAGATTTGCCCTAGTGTTGAAAATATACCTTCAACGAGAATGTTATACGTGGAAAACGTGTATCCGAATATCGTGAAGCGCAGATCTCCGCTATCATCAAAAACCAGTTGGAGTAAAAGGCCAACCAGTGTTCCGGCCACCAGGCCGATAAATATTCTGGTAGTGAGACTGTACTTGTGTGCGTTTTGAGACATGAATGTTCCCTGAAACTTCTGTTTTTATTCTTCGTAACGCGGGCTAGTTTGCCAGATTAGAAAAAGATTTAAACAAGAAAACTTCACAATTCCATAATTTAAAGGTTAAGGAAGACCATATGCGCGCATTTGCTCATTCTTTGCTAGTTGCTAGCACGCTTCTTATTCTGACCGCCTGTGGTGGCGGGGAATCACTTGAACGCTCTGACTCTACTGCCAGTGCTAATACAGGTAATACGGGCGGTACAGACTCACAACAAAACGATCCGGTTTACTCAGTGGCGGTGGAAACGCTTAATGCGGATGGCACGCCGGGTAAAGACTTAAGTCAGGACAACGTGTTGACGGTGCGCGCTACCGTTACTGACCAAAACGGAACACCAAAAACAGACACGCTGGTCACTTTTTCGTTATCCAGCGATAACCTGGCGACATTCGGAAACGATACGGCAACTGCACGCACCGATGAAAATGGTGTTGCCTCGCTAACATTAAACGTAGGCGAGGCTGCCGGTGATGGCATGATCACCGCGACGACAGCCGACGGTGAATCGGGTACTACTACGTTTTCATCGCAGGGAACTGCGCAGATAAGCGCGCAACCGGCATCACTGAACCTTTATACAGACAAAGTCCAGCTGCCCTCCAGTGGTTCTGATTCAGCAGCACTAACTGCATTGGTTAAAAACGCGCAAAGTGTATTGATGGAAGGCCAGGAGGTTTCGTTTTCAGCCCCTGAAAGCTCCGGTGTGGAAATTCAGGTAGAACAAAGTGCCACTGATGCCAGCGGACGCGCACTGGCAACCCTGACTACACGAAATAATGCGGAAAACCGCACGGTTCAGGTCACCGCACGAGTAGGCGAGTTAACACGTACCCTTGACGTAGAAATTACCGGTACGGAAGTGACGGTCAACGGCCCTAAATCTGTCATTCTTTCCAAGCCTGCTGAAATGACGCTTCGGGTGCAGGATTCTGATGGCGTACCTGTAGCTAACCAGACTATTGAATTGTCTGCCGACAATGGCACGCTGTCAGCGAAGTCCGACACACCGGAATTTGCTGACGCTATTTCAGTAGATACGCTAAGCAATGGCCAGGTGACAGTGCTTTATCAGGGCACTACATCAGGAGAAGATATTATTGAAGCCTCCGCGCTAAATGCAAACACGGAGTTTAAGGTCACTGTCCAGGAAGATGATTTTGCGTTTGTTAATCCACCTGAAGCAGAAATACCGCTGAATACCCCAAAGGTATTGACCGTTGCATGGAAAAAAGAAGAAGCGGCGTTTGCAGGTGGCGAGGTTAACTTCACTGCATCACGGGGTGTTATTACAGCCTCAGACTCTGTGACCAACAGCGAGGGTAATGCGCAATTTACAATAAAATCAGATAACGCCGGTATAGCAGCAATTACGGCTACGGGCCTGGATACTGACGGCGAAGAAGTCACTGCCTTGGTAGAAATAGAATTTATCGCCACAGAGCCTGCAACCGTTATAACAGACGCTACACCTGATGTGCTGGGTCCTGATGGCCAAACCAGTACAATTACAGCAATTGTGCGCGATGTAGAAGGTAATCTGGTCAAAAATAAAGTTGTCAGCTTTGTCGTAGATGATGTGTCTACAGGTTCGATCTCTCCGTCACAGGCAACCACTGACAGTAATGGTGTGGCCTCTACCGTATTTACCTCTGGTTCAGTTTCAAGTGATGAGGCTGTTACGGTGACAGCCACCGTTCAGGATGGGGGGATAGCAGACACTGTAGTACTGACCGTGGGTAATCGCGCTTTCGATGTCTCTATTGGTACCGGTAATCAGATTGAAATTCAGGATAGTTCTACCTATGTGAAAGAATTTACCGTTTTTGTGACTGATGTTGGCGGTAGACCTGTAGAGGGCGAAGTACTGAGTGTATCAGCAACCCCTTTCAGAGATGAAAATGGCGGTGAATATCGTCAGGGTGACTGGCAATGGATATCCGAATCTAAATTGTGGGCCCCATTCACTGCTAAACGGTGCATGAATGAAGATGTGAGTAATGATGGCATTTTACAACCGGAAGAGGACTTCAACGGCGATAATATGTTGACACCGGGAATTGTTGGGAGCATTGGGTTTAAGGATAATCAAAATGCAACTGACAACAATGGCCAAGCCACACTTCAGTATCGGTATCAGAAAGAGTATGCAGCGTTTACGGATATGAAAATTGCTGTATTTACACGTTCAACAGGAAGCGAAGCGGCTGCACATACGAAATTTACGCTACGCATTGCTGAACCCGATGCGACCAATGAGGCTATAAAACCACCAGCAAGCCCCTTTGGAACTGGTGAGGAAGCTTGTTCGGAAATTGAATAGCAAGAAAAAAGCCCTGTGATCACAGGGCTTTTTCCATTCACGCTTTCTTCCGAATTAATCCTGCTGGAACGGATACACAGAACCAATATTTAAAATCTGTGTCAGTTCGTCCAGTGCAGCACGTGACTCTGACAGCAACTGCGGATCGCGTAAATCGTCTTCTCTGAGTTCATCACGATAGTGCTTGTCCACCCAGGTATTCAGACGGGCGAATTGGTTATCATTGATAAGCGTATTCGGATTCACCGCATCAAGCTCGGTGTCAGTAAGGGCAACCCGAAGTCTCAGGCAGGCCGGACCTCCACCATTACGCATACTTTGTTTAACATCAAAATATTTTACCTGCTTAATGGGCGTGTCTTTGGTCACCAACTCTTCAAGATAACGACTAACCGCCTCGTTTTCCTGACATTCGGTGGGCGCGATTATCGCCATTTCGTTACCCGGCAGCGTAATAATCTGGGTGTTAAACAGATAGGTTTTGATAGCGTCCATTACCGATATCTGGTCGGTAGGGACTTCTACGAAGTGTAACGGCTTCTCACCGAACTTTTGTCTTATCTCGGCCAGTGCCTCGTCTTTCTTGTAAAAAGCCTGCTCATGATAGAACAGGACGTTCTGGTTACCCACAGCAATGACGTCGTTATGAAAAACACCCTGGTCAATTACATCCGGATTCTGCTGAATATAGACCACCGATTCGTCCTCAAGACCATGTAACCTAGCAATAGCCTGAGATGCCTCTAGTGTCTGGCGTGCCGGATAACGAGTCGGCGCAGGTTTGCTACTATCAAATGCGTGACGGCCATAGACGAACAGCTCGACACCGGCCTGACCATACTCGGTACACAGGCGTGTATGGTTGGCCGCGCCCTCATCGCCGAAATGCTCGTTATCCGGCAGGTGAGTATGGTGCGCAAAGTATTTGTCGTTAGCGAACGTACCCTGAAGAATTCGACCTGTTACCTGCGGCTCTAATGAGCGATGAAACTTATTAGTCAGGTTCGCAGGTGTAAAATGAACCCGCCCATCGGAGGTGTCAGCACTGGGTGAAACAGTCGCCGCATTGGCTGTCCACATACTTGAAGCTGAGCAACACGCTAAGAATACCTGGCGCGACTGTTTGGCTGCACTTTCTAACACCCGGGCATCAGAGCCGGTGAAACCTAGCCTGCGTAACGTATTGATGTCTGGTCGCTCCTGCGGGGCAAGGACACCCTGAACCATTCCCATATCTGCCAGCGCTTTTGCTTTGGCAAGTCCCTGCTTAGCCGCCTGTCGGGGGCTGCTAATCGCATTGGCGTTGTTCAGCGATGCCACGTTCCCAAACGACAGCCCCGCATAGTTGTGGGTCGGTCCTACCAGGCCGTCAAAATTCACTTCAAAATGCTTCATGCGTTCCTCGGTCAGTTTGTATAGCAACCAGTGCTATTCTGTTTGGCGGTCTTTTTCTGAAGATTTGCCGTAATCGTAAGCCATAGCAGTAAGTGCTATCGACAAATTCATAAAAAGCCTCACTCGGATTGCCCGCATTATACGGCTTTTCAACGCATTGCCAATTGCGCTGGCTAAAATGTAAACAGGTTTTGGGCGGTTTCAAGGCAGTTGAGCGAATAACTATTAAGAAGAACTTGTTTTCCATTCACTTTGTCGATATATGTTAAAAAAGCGCAGGCGTCCTTCAGGCATTCATTTCGACGCAAAATTCAAGCAATTGACGATTTAAGTCAATGAAATAAAACAGGTTTATTCTAATTTTATGGCAAAATCACTGGTCATCGTCGAGTCACCGGCCAAAGCCAAAACGATAAATAAATATCTCGGCAAAAATTTTATCGTAAAATCTTCGGTTGGCCATGTTCGTGATCTCCCTACCAAGGCATTGGGAAATGTTGAACCCAAAAAGCCGGCCAAGGAACTCAAAACACTTTCTGAGGAAGCGCGTACTGATTATTTAAGGCAGTACGAATATCGCAAACTTGTCGACAGAATGGGCGTAGACCCACAAAACGACTGGCAGGCGCACTATCAGGTGTTGCAGGGCAAAGAAAAAGTTGTCAACGAATTAAAGAAGCTGGCGAAAGACGCTGACACTGTCTATCTGGCGACGGATTTGGATAGGGAAGGGGAAGCGATTGCCTGGCATTTAAGAGAATTGCTGGGAAATAAAAAGCAGTCCTATCAGCGGGTGGTGTTTAACGAAATTACTAAAAACGCAATTCAGGATGCCTTCTCTCATCCCGGCGATGTCAATGTGGACAGAGTTAATGCTCAGCAGGCCCGTCGGTTTTTAGACAGGGTAGTGGGCTTTATGGTGTCGCCGTTACTTTGGAAAAAAGTCGCGCGTGGCCTGTCAGCCGGGCGCGTACAGTCGGTAGCGGTGCGTCTGGTCGTTGAACGTGAGCGTGAGATAAAGGCGTTTGTTCCTGAAGAATTCTGGGATATCCATGCTGATCTAAACGCTTCAGATAAAGCCGCTTTACGAATGTTGGTTAATCGCCACCAGGGTAATGCGTTCAAACCCGTCAACAAATCGCAGGCTGAAAAAGCGGTAGAAGAGCTTAAAAACGCATCGTATACGGTTGAAAGTCGCGAATCTAAACCAACCCAAAGTAAGCCTTCAGCACCATTTATAACTTCAACATTACAGCAGGCGGCAAGTACTCGTCTTGGTTTTGGTGTGAAGAAAACCATGATGATGGCCCAGCGTCTTTATGAGGCCGGTCACATTACCTATATGCGTACAGACTCAACCAATCTGAGTCAGGAAGCGTTGGATAGCTGCCGCGATTATATTGGCGATAATTTCGGCGGGAAATATCTGCCGGATAATCCTAATCGCTATGGCAGCAAGGAAGGCGCTCAGGAAGCCCACGAAGCTATCAGACCGTCTAACGTCAACGTTACCGCTGACAGCCTTAAAGATATGGAGCGTGACGCTCAGCGCCTGTATGAGCTGATTTGGCGACAGTTTGTGGCATGTCAGATGGTGCCGGCAAAATATGATGCAACAACGATTAAAGTGGTTGCAGACGATTATGAACTGGTAGCGAAAGGGCGTGTGCTGCGCTTTGATGGCTGGACCAAAGTTCAGCCGCAAATACGCAAAAAAGGTGAAGAAGATAAATTATTACCTGATGTTCAGAAAGGCGACACCCTTGACCTGAAAGCGTTGGATCCCAAGCAGCATTTCACTAAACCCGTGGCTCGTTTCAACGAAGCCTCGCTGGTTAAAGAGCTTGAGAAGCGTGGTATCGGTCGCCCGTCCACTTACGCGAGTATCATTTCGACTATTCAGGATCGCGGTTACGTGCGTCTTGAAAACAAGCGATTTTATGCCGAAAAGATGGGCGAGATTGTAAACGATCGCCTGATGGAAAACTTTGATGATCTCATGAGTTTTGATTTCACGGCAAACATGGAACAGCACCTGGACGATATTGCAACAGGCAATAAAAACTGGAAGCAGGTGTTAAATGACTTCTATGAAGATTTTTACAACAAGTTACTGACAGCAGAAAAAGACACCGAAGAAGGCGGAATGCGTCTGAACCAGGCGATTCCGGCGGGCATTAGCTGCGACAAGTGCGGTCGTGAAATGAATGTGCGAACTGCCAGCACCGGCGTATTCCTGGGGTGTTCTGGCTATAATCTTCCACCTAAAGAACGTTGCACCAATACCATTAACCTGACGCCGGGTGATGAAGTAGTAAAAGTGGACGATGATGAGGAAATGGAAACTGAAGCGCTGCGTGCGAAGCGGCGGTGTCAGGTGTGCGGAACGGCGATGGATAGCTATCTTGTGGACGAAACCCGTAAACTCCATGTTTGTGGTAACGCACCAACGTGCCACGGTACGTACATTGAATCTGGTACATTCAAAATAAAAGGTTATGACGGCCCCATTATCGAATGCGACAAGTGTGGCAGCGATATGGAGCTTAAAAATGGTCGCTTCGGTAAGTATTTCGGCTGTACGAACGATGAATGTAAAAACACCCGTAAGTTACTGCGTAATGGTGAGCCGGCGCCACCAAAAGAAGACCCTGTGGATCTGCCTGAGCTGCCCTGTGAAAAGAGCGATGCGCATTTTGTATTAAGAGATGGCGCTTCAGGTATTTTCCTGGCTGCTCACAACTTTCCAAAGTCCAGGGAGACCCGAGCACCGAAAGTAGAGGAACTGGCGCGTTTCCGTGACAGAATTTCACCGAAGTTCTACTATCTGGCAGATGCACCTCAACAGGATCCCGATGGTAATCCTACAGTGGTACGTTTCAGTCGTAAGACGAAGCAGCAGTATGTTATGTCTGAAAATGAGAATGGTAAGGCATCGGGCTGGTCAGCGTGGTATGAAAACGGCAAATGGGCCGCGAAAGATACCCGTAAGAAATCAAAGTAAGGAGTATTCCTGTGGCATCACTTCAGGACCAATTACTCAAAGCGGGGCTGGCGGATAAATCCGCTGCCCGTCAGGCTCGTCAGGAAAAGCGCAAGAAGCAGAAGCTGAAAAACAAAAGTAAGCAGCAGGTAGAGGACGAAAATAAACAGGCTGCCCAGCAAGCAATCGATGAGAAAAAAGCACGGGACCGCGCGCTCAACGAGCAGCAGCAGAAAGCCCGCGAAGAGCGATCCATTGCAGCACAAGTGCGTCAGCTTATTACAATAAACTCTCAATCCAGAGGTAAGGACGAGGTTGTTCTTAATTTTACGGATGAGAACGTTGTAAAACGCATGCATGTTTCTGAAGCCGTGCGTGTCCAGGTGACCAATGGTAGACTGGCGGTAGTGAAATTAGATGAGGAATATCATCTGGTTCCAATGCCGGTGGCAGATAAAATTGCTGAACGGGATGAAGCCTCAGTCATACATCGAGCAGATGCTGTTGAGCAATCACAAACCACTACAGATGATGACCAGGATGACTGGTATGCAGATTATCAGATACCTGATGATTTAACCTGGTGATATTTCAAAAAGGCACGCATAGCGTGCCTTTTTTGCTTACCTGTGTTGTGATTCACCCACACCTTTTAGCTGCTGCAGTAAATACTCTCTAAAGTCACTGACTACAGATATCACTTTGTCAGCTTATTGCTAATACCCTGATACACAGCAAGTCATCAACTCATCTGCTAGGCCTTAGTGAAGCCGCGTTGATTCAACGGTAGCACCGTTTTAAAGTTCGCGGGGGCAGGTTTTGCAGATAAGTGTATCCGTAACTGCATCAGGCTTTTCAGCCTTACGAAGGGCGGGGGAGCTATAGTCACTCGTTTTATAACAGCAACTCGCTCCTTATAGGATTAAATTCTGTGGCTGCCAGCATCAGGCTTGAGGCGGTAAGTGCCTCAACGCCATATACTTCAACGCGACAGGCATATTTTTCGCGAACTTTTTTAGCCAGTAAGTCGAAGTCGCCGTCTCCCGAGACAAGTACAATCACATCAGAGTCTGGTGCGGCTTCCATAACATCAATCGTAATTCCAACATCCCAGTCACCCTTCGCAGAGCCATCTGAACGCTGAATAAAAGGCTTTAGCTTTACATCAAAACCGATAGCCCGAAGAATATTTTGAAATTGTTTTTGCTTTTCGTCTTTGCGATCTATGGCATAAGCAAATGCATTAATAGGTGTTCTGTCGCGGGTAGCTTGCGCCCAAAAAGCATTGTAATCAAAGTTCTGCTTAAATGCAGAACGTGTGGTGTAATACACATTTTGTACATCAACAAAAATACTAACTGTCTGCATCTTGTAACCCTGGGAGTTGAGTTGCACGCGTTTAGATGAAAAACGTTCACGCATCATATCAGCTGTAAGTACTGAATACCCCAAAACCGTGTGTTGCGAAACTTCTTAACGCAATGTAAATGCGAAAATCTTTTGTCGCTGGGAATAAATTATGCCTGAGGAAACTGTGATTACAGGCGTGTGACTGGAGAAAAGACGATGGCAGTCTGTTGCGAGTTTTAAATATTGATCAGGTAAGAAAATAGCGTAGTGATCCGCTATCTGAAAAATGCAGCTGCCATTTATAGCAGCTGCGTTATTACCGTGATTATTCAGGTTTTGCTGATGAGATGTCTTCTCCGGTACCATTTGTTGGCGGTCGGGCAGGGGGCGTTTCATCACCATTTGACTGAGATCCAGATTGGGTCGTCAAAATCTGACTATCACCTTTTAATAAATCACTCAGCGTGCCGGATTCACTGTTTACCAGCCCGACTTCCTTTAACAGAGCATCGACAACTGGCGCATTTGCCCGATAATTCAGCGCAGCCTGAGTGACCTGATCAGCCATAGAGCCGCTGTCTGCGCGGGACATATCGCTGCTTTGGACAGCTCCCGCTCCATTGTATCCCTGTAGTATCTTAATGCCTTCGATATTCTCCAGAGGTTTTACAGCACTGGCGATAATTTCCGGCAACACTTTTAAAATTGCCATGGATTTTTGCAGCTCTATCTGCTCATTTTTAAGTGTATTCTCTGCTTCATACAGCGCTTGTTTACCTGCAGCTTCAACAGCCAAAACCTTTTCGTCAGCTTCAGCCTGCATGATTTTAGCATCTGCGCTAGCCTTGGATTCAGTCAGAATAGCTTCTGCCGCGTTCGTCGCTGCTTCCTTTTTCGCTTCTGCTTCAACCGTTATACTAACGGCTTCTCGCTCGGCTTCCTTGCGAGCATCAATAACCTCAATTTCTTTACGTCGATTCGCTTCAGCAATCTGCCTAGCTGATATTACGGCTTCTTCTTTTTCAACCTTCGCTTTCTCAGCTTCAGCGGCTTTAGCACGCGCAGCCGATTCTTCTTCTGATTTGTTGGCCACGGCTATCTGCTTAACCTGCTGGGCGACTTCAACTTCCTGCTGCTGCAGAATTCTCGCTTGCTCCAGGGCTTTACGTTTAGCAATTTCCTGCGTTTCTACTTCCCGGGATTTTTCGATCTCGGCCGCTTCTATCGCACGTTCTTTAGCTATAGCGGCTTCTCGTTCTTCACGTTCTTTCTGCTCGCGCTGTTTGGATATTTCCGCTTTTTGCTCCTGCCGTTTGAAAGCCAGGGCTTGCTCCTGCATTAATCGCGCTTCTTCCTCATTCTGCTTGATGGTCAAAGACTGCTTCTCAGCATCCAGGTTACGGGTTTCTATCAGAATTCTGTTTTCCTGCTGAATATCATTGGTCTCTTTACGCTTTTGCTCAATGATCTTAGCAAGACGAGCACGCCCTTCAGCGTCGAACGCATTATTTTCGTTAAAGAATTCAAGATCTGTCTGGTCAAAGCCGGTAAGGCTGACCGATTCGAGCTCTAACCCGTTCTTTTCCAGATCATTAGCTACGCTCTGCTGCACCTTCTGGACAAAATCCGCTCGCTGCTCATGCATTTCTGTCATCGACATTTCTGCCGCTACAGCGCGCAGCACATCCACAAACTTTGATTCCATCAGTTTTTTAACTTCTTCGGCGCGTGTGGTACGTGTACCGAGTGTTTGCGCAGCCATAGAAATACCACCGGCATTAGGGGCCACCCGAAGATAGAAATCGGCTTTCACATCAACCCGCATTCTATCTTTGGTGATAAGCGCGTCTTTTTGGGTTTTTTCCACCTCGATGCGAAGCGTATTCATATTGACTGGTATAACTTCATGAACGACGGGCAAAACGATAGCGCCACCGTCCTTAATTACTTTTTCTCCTCCCAGTCCGGTTCTGACAAACGCTATTTCTTTTGTTGCCCTTTTATAGAGCCGCGCAAAAACAATACCTATCGCCAATAAGGCAATAAGCACGATGCCGCAGATAATCAGAATGGAGGTGAGGTTCCCCATGTTAGCTGATGTTTCCATTTTTACTTCCTTGATAGTTGGCGGGTATTGCCGTTTTACTGATAGCGCATGGCACGCCAGCAACCACTGGTTTTTTCTACCAGGATCACAGTGTCACCACGTACAAAAATATCGTGTTCGTCTATTGGCTCAACCAAGACATAGTGCGGTTGTTGATGTTGGTCGATAAATTTTGCCTCTGCCGGGTTATTGCGTTGTGCTTTACCGGCAGTAATAGTTGCTGTTACACCAACGAAGTCCGCAGCTGACACTGCTGAAGACTCATTTTTAGGTAATAGTTGTGCCAGACGTAAGCCAAACCGAGCCGTAAGAGGGAGCGCTATGATGGTGGCAAGGGGAACAGACAATACCTTAGGCAGTAATGATGCCAATGCAATCTGAAATGTCGCATTGAAAATAAGGCCTGTTAAACCGAAAAGGGTCAGAAATATGATCAACCAGATCATGAAGGGAAGCTTATCCAGACACAGCCAGTTGACTAGCGATGATAAAGAGCTCTCTGCACCTGAAGCTGAAAAGCTGTCTGTATCGAAATCATCGAAGACACCCAGAAAGCTTGCACCAAAAAACATGCCGAGAAATTCAATTAAAAATACGACTAAAACGATAGCAATAGCGGTACTAAACCACAGGTTGGCATCACTAAGAATAAAAGCTTGCATACATCACCATCCCTGATGAAACGTATAAAGTTTATATCACAAGATCGTTTAAAAACGATGCAAAAAAATAAAAAGGGGGACAGATTTATTCCCGGTTATGTTTTCTATTTTTCCTGTCGTATTTGAACAAGTCTGCCTATGTTTAATGCAAGTCAGTAACAGGCAAATAAACTTTTGGTAAGCGCTGCGATTCAACGCTTGCCCAGTAAGTTATCAATTTTTTTAAAGTAATAAGTAAAACCATACACAAGCGCAATTAATGAACCTGTACCTGCGGCAATGACTGATATCACGGAAAAAGAAGATTGGAGCGTAACATTACTACTAAATAGCACACCTAATGCAAAGCCAGTCATCAGCATGACCACAGGTAACAGAATGAATGCCAGCTTGAGAGACAGTACCTGATCTTTCTGCTTAAGGTGTAAAACGTGATTCATATTATTTCCCTATAAAATGTCTTTAATACGCCGGAATAGAATAGCAACGAGCACGCATAAATCCCAGCGATTTATACTTGCTGAACGCGCTCAGGTTCAAAGGTGTCGAATATCTCATAAGGCGCTGGTTATAAAGAGAAAGAAGTGATCTTTTTTAGCCTGCAGCGAATACTTGCTAAGGAGATATTTAATCTATTTCTTACATGATAAAGGATAGTGGGCGCAGGGAAAATCCGTAAGGGTTCCGGTAACCTGTTATACCTGCACCCATCAGGCACACTCACAAATCATGCCTTCACAACTGTTCAGGCGCGCTTTACCGCCCGTTTTGCAGCTATCCAGACTCTACATAATAA
The DNA here is from genome assembly GCF_006228385.1 of Salinimonas iocasae. Taxonomy (GTDB): domain Bacteria; phylum Pseudomonadota; class Gammaproteobacteria; order Enterobacterales; family Alteromonadaceae; genus Alteromonas; species Alteromonas iocasae. Next base: position 2,232,988 of record NZ_CP039852.1, on the reverse strand, counting down.
GGTTGATAAATGAAAAAGACACTGACCAGGTTATCAGTACTCGTGGCGGGTGCAATGGCAGCTTCGTCTTCCTTTGCCGATGAACTACCGGTGGATTTAGGCGGACATATTCGGGTTAATTATGGTCATCTGGACTGGCAGGAGTCGGAAATCAGAGATGGCTTCGAATTTGAGTCCTTACGGCTTAATTTATCTGGTGAGCTGGATAACTTCTCATACAAAGCAGAATATCGCTGGTATGAAAATGTCGATTTTGACACGGTTCGCTACGCGGATCTTACCTACACATTTGATGAAGAGCTTAGTGTTACCGGTGGTATTACAAAGGTTCCCTTTGGCCTGTTACCATTTGCCTCGAACAGCTTCTGGTTCTCTGTTAATTACTATCTAGGATTCGAAGATGATTATGATGCCGGCATAACTACCAATTACACCCGTGGGGACTGGGACTTCCACTTCGGCTACTTTTTAAATGACGAATATAATGACCCGGCACAGTATGGGCGTTACACATTTGATGTCGCCGATGATGGTGAGTATCGTAATAAAGAAGATGGTCAGATCAATCTGCGCGCGAATTACACGGCTAAATTTATCAGAGGTGCAACCACCGATTTAGGCGTGTCATTTCAATACGGCGATATTTTAAACCTGGATACATCGGAAAGTGGCGACATGACCGCGTATGCGTTGCATATGCGACATATACAGGGACCTGTTAAGGTAGAACTTCAATATATCGATTTCGATTATAATCTTGAAGCACCGGAAGGTCAGTTACGGGACCGTATAGCACTTTCCTCATTTAACTCTCCGTTTCTTCAGGCTGCTGAAGGTCAAAGTTATATGGCGAACCTGGTGTATAGCGTGCCTATTAAATTTAAAACGATCTCTGACTTAAGCTGTTATACCGAATATAGCCGGGTTGAGGGGGATGTTGAACGTAATAAGGCATCGTCTCAGTGGGTTAACGGATGCAGTTTCGGCTGGGATAAATTATTTGTCTACGTGGATAGTATCCAGGGCCGCAATATGTGGTTTTCCGGAGGGTCGGGTATCGCTCTGGACCAGGGAGGTCTGCAAGATACAACGCACCGTCTGAATATTAGTCTGGGCATTTATTTTTAAGGGGATACATAATGCGAATTACGACTCTACTACTTACTGCAGCCTTATTGATGCCTGCCCAAAGCTGGGCCCATGCGTGGCTAAAGCTTGAAATCGCGACCACAGAATACCCGCCTTATACATCGACAGAGATGGAGCATGAGGGTTATATTAACCACATTATCAACGAAGCGTTTCTGGAAACCGGCGTTGTCGTAGAATTCACATCGCTAAAATGGGAAGACGCGTTAGAGGCCACCAAAAATGGCGAGTTTGATGCTGTGTCCTACGGCAACTTTGTTCGAAGCCGTGAAGACGAGTTTCTGCATAGCAAGCCGATTACTGCTGAAAGTCTGGTATTTTATGTGCGACGCGACGGACCGGTTCAGCAGTGGAATACACTTAGCGACTTAGACCAGTATAAAATGGGCATTACCGATGGCTATCTGTATACCGACGAGTTAACGGGCTATATCGAAAAAAATAAGAACATAGTCACGTATGATACCGACGAGGAAAATTTTCAGGCTCTGATTGATGGCGAAATTGATATTTTCCCTATTGATGAACTCACGGGTTGGTATTTACTGGAACGGGAGTTTAATCAGGATGATCGGAATGACGTAATGCGTCTGGAAACCTACCTTTCAACGGTGACTACCCATTTGCTTATTCCTAAAGGCCGTAAAAATAGTCGTTTGGTAATGGAGCTGTTCAATAAAGGGCTGGAGGAAATTACTCTGGAAGGAAAAATGCAGCGCTTTAAACGGTTACTAAAAGAAGGGTTTTATCAGCACCCTGAAAAACCCGTTAACTACGATCGCCGATAGCATGTAGCTTAAGCATCAGTAAAAAAGCCCGGTATCTGCCTGGCTTTTTTAGTTCAGGCGGTGAGTGCCTGTTGATTTGCCTTCTGGCGTTAGCGAAATATGGCGTAACGTAATACGGTTTTATTATCTAACTCTATCTGACTGTCCAGTTGACCACCGCAGGCAGTAATCATACCTACTGAGGCTGCATTATCACCGTAACAGTGCACCATAACAGGCTTAATTGATTTATCGTGAGCCTTTTCAACTGTGTAGGCCAAGAGCAATGCACCAAGACCAACACCGCGGAATCTGGGTCTGATACCGATACCGATGTGACCGCCAGCGTGGCTCAACTGTTCATTCAGGTTGTGTCTGAGGTTTGCCACACCAGCGAGTTTATTGTTGCAAATCAGCCAATAGGTAGAGTTGGGAACCAGACCATCCGGTAAGTTTATACCGTATTTATACTCTTCCAGCGTCTGTATCAGAGCCGGAAAGTCCTGATATGACAAATCCATTGGCATTGGGTAACGTTCTTCTTCACCCAGTTCATCAATGTACTGCCGATAGCAGGATTCAAAAGCTTCAGTCGGGGAAATAATTCGAATATCCATACTTAAGATATCTAACCGCTATTTAGTTACCAACACTGTACTGGCTAAGCCACCGATCCAGTTGGTTTGCAAATTCTTGTTTTTCAGATTGTGATAGTGCTGCTGGTCCGCCTGTCTGAACACCACTGCTTCTGAGCGTATCCATGAAATCACGAATATTTAGTCTGGATTTTATGTTTTCTTTGGTCAGACGCTCACCCCTTGCACTTAACACAGTGCAGCCTTTATCTATTACCATATCAGCCAGGGGGATATCGGAAGTGATAACGAGTTCGCCGGATTTGCAGCGTTGAACAATTTCATCATCAGCAACATCAAATCCGCTACTTACCTGAAGCAGGTTTACAAACTTAGTTGCCGGTGTCTTCATATAGTGATTGGCCACCAAAGTAACCTGTACTTTGGTTCGCGATGCCGCACGAAACAATATTTCTTTTATCGGAGCCGGACAGGCATCCGCATCAACCCAAATCGTCAATCCCAGATTTCCTAACAATTATTTTTGATTAAGCTTACGCGAAAAAAGCTCAAATCGCAGAAAATTTTTATTAATTATTCCGTGTGTATGCTGTATCCCGAAGCCGTGGTTTGGGCGTAAATCTGTGTACCACTGTAATGACAGCAAGGGGGCCTCCATACATAAATAGTCCGTATACAGCGGAAACGACGGAGAGGGCAGGGGCATCAAGAATAGTAATTGCAATCACCATTGCCATTGCAGCATTCTGAATCCCGGTCTCAATACATAACGTTTTACAGGCCCTGAAAGGTTGGCTACAAATTCTGCCGATCAGAAATCCGGCCGAACTGGTCAGTACTATCAGCATCATGACACTAACAAGCAGCGTACCGCTGGTCTGAACGAGCGTCTCGTACTCTCGCCATACCATTGCAATAATGAGCAGACACAGAAAAACAAACGCAAAACGCTGAAACGCAGGTATCATTTTCAGGGCCCGCATGGGAAAAGCGCGTCGAAACAGCATTCCAGCGATTACGGGAAGTAACGCGATAAACAATAACCTGCCACTGACCGCTAACATAGATGATGATGTAAACGTTATCGCATCAGAAAAGAGCGAAAAGGTTGTGTTTATCAGCAAAGGGGTAGTAAAAATACACAACGATGTGGATAGTGTGGTCAGACTTACTGAAAGTGCAAGATCTGCCCTGAGTAGCTGACTCATAGCGTTAGACATCGTTCCACCCGGGCAGGCAGCAAGCAAAAGTATCCCTAGTGCAATGTCTTGAGTCACAGGAAGCGCCCAGACAATAGCAAGGGCGATAAGTGGCATGATCAAGAGTTGCGCCAGCAGACCGATTAAAACCGGTCGGGGTGCAGTGCGTAACAAAACAAAATCTTTTGTTTGCAAGGACATCCCGATACCAAACATGATAGCGCCTAAAGCTGTTGGAAGAACGATCTCTGTCAACATCAGTGTTGCCCGGTTTAGTTCAGGAAGCTGTCATCTTCACTGACAAGCTTTTCATACACTGGTTGAAAGTTTCCCCATGTCACAAGATCTGAGGCATTCACAGCCGCCGTTTGACGTGCTGTTTGGTCGTCAATGGTGGTTAACGGTCCAGCGGCTTGTGCTAAAAGCTGGCTATGGCAACAGCTATCAAACATGACAAAATTTGCCGCCGCTGCATCTACGCTGCTTCCGGCTGTCAGTAAGCCATGGTTCTGGAGGATAAGCGCAATATGGTTGCCTAGTTTATCGGCAATACGGTCACCTTCAGTGGTATCAGCCACTACGCCGTGAAATTCAGAGAAAACATCGTGATTTTCAAAAAACATGCAGGCATCCTGGGATATAGGTGCCAGCTTTTGACCTAAAGATGCGAACGCCCGACCTGATACTGAATGGGCGTGTGCGACTGCGTTGACATGGGGGTGTTGTGCGTGAATCCGGGAGTGAATCGCAAAAGCCGCGTTATTGATGGGAGAGTGACCTTCAACAATCTCGCCTTCATGAGAAACTCTGACTAAATCAGATACCCGCATCATTGAAAAGTGACGACCGACCGGATTAACCCAGAAAGTATCTGGTGAGATGCAATCTCTCAGTGAGATGTGGCCGGCCAGTCCTTCGTCAAATCCATATTTGGAAAATAAACGAAAGGCTGCCGCAAGTCGGCATTTTTCATAGTATTGTTGCTCCGACGCGCTATTGAATGTCGGGGGGGACATCATTGCAAAACGATCAGCGCCTCGGGTTAATCTTTCTGTATCAGGTGTTGATGACATAGCTATTCTCCTGTATTCGTTGTACAAAGACTACGGCACCAACAAATAAATAAAAGTGATAAATGTTAATGCAATGTTATAAATGCTATGCATAGTAAGTTCGATTTAAATCTGTTTGTGGTACTGACCGCGATCTACCGCGAGGGCTCTATAACCGCGGCAGCTCAGCACCTGAACCTGACCCAGCCTGCGGTGAGTCATGCCTTATCCAGGCTGAGAGAAATGCTGAATGACCCTTTGTTTGAGCGACACGGTCGGCGCATGGTGCCTACCGGACGGTGTCAGCAAATTATGCCGGATGTTCAACAGTCTCTGGACGCGTTACACCTGAGTATAACGACGCCCTGGTCCGGAGGCCTTTCTTCGTATAGCCGAACGGTGAAGCTGGGTCTCAGAGATATTCTAGAGTTATCAGTGTTGAATCCGCTGATGAAGAAAGTCAGTGAATATGCCCCGAGGGTCAGTATTCAAAGCATGCATATCCCACTGGAAGAGATGACCGAAAGTCTCTGTCGGGGTGAAATAGATATAGCGGTGGATGCGATAGTTCCAACCAGCGCAGATATTCAGCAACAAGCGGTTCGTGCAGAGCCGTTTGTCCTTTTATGCAGGCCCGGTCATCCCCTTGGCAGGCGCATGACAAAAACAGCATATGTTACAGCCCAGCATGTACTGATTAGTGCGCGACGCTCTTTAGTTAATCATGTTGATATGGCATTGGCGGCCGATGGCCATCACCGGCAAATCGCTATGGTATGTGAGCATTACATGGCAGCAGCAGATGTTGCACTTCATTCTGATTTATTACTCACGGTGCCTGATGCCTATGCCAGGCAAATTTGCCGCGAACTGCCGTTAGAAAAGCATGAGATTCCCGTTGAAATATCGCCGCTCCCGGTACATATGTACTGGCATACCTCCACTGATAATGATCCACTGCTTAAAACAGTAAGGCAATGGGTGGAGCAGACACTACAGGGTGCTGAACGTTAATAAGTGGCGTAGTGTCACTTATCTAGCAAGGGAGAGTATCTAAAGCCTGCTTTGTTAAGGCCTCCAGCGTTGCATTGAGCTTCCAGTGGCCAGGGCTCCAGCCTTCCAAAAATCGTTGGAAATCGGCACACGCAATTGGATACAGGTAGCGCCAGCTTTCCTCCACATCATCAGGGATGACCGCTGGCGGTGTAGATGAATCGCGCAACGCGCGTTTCAATGCTTCGAAATATATATCAAGACAGGTACCCGTTGCAGTAGCCTGATCATCTTCGTTTAACGCACTGCCTATAAAATAAGCCACATCCTGTACGCCGACGCCTGAACCAGGATATTGAAAATCTACAGCAGCTACGCTGCCGTTCTGACAGGTACGCGCTTTAAAACAAAAATTAGCGACCTTAGCATCACCGTGAACAATTGTCTGATACGGGCAATCAGCGAGCAGTTTATCAATCGCGGCGGCTTTTTGTTTCAGAGCACTATCTGGCATCGCATTTAGTTCTTGCTGACGGGTAGCTAAATGCCAGTAAGTCCCACGAGGCCATAAGCCAGCACACTCCGAGACGGTATCATTTTTCAAAACCAGAAAAGTAGCATGAAAAGCGGCCAGGTAGCGAAGCACGGTCTGCGCCTGTTCAAACGTCAATGTTTCATGCCGTTGATCAAATCCCTGACTATCCAGGTCTGACATTATTAACAGTAACGCTTCATCGTGCTGGTCTTCGGCAATTAATTCAGGCGCTGGCAACATCAGGCTTGCACGAACGTGCTTATAGAAGTGTCGCTCTACCTGATAAGACGTAAGCTTGCGCTGGTGACTGATATCATTATTCCAGCCTTTTGGGTGGTTGATTGTTTCAGGGGGCTGAACGGCTTTTGCAACCAGATTACGGTTAAGCTTAGGGGAGAAAAATCGAAAACATTGTCCGTATCCGCTCCATAGAGTCTGCAGCAGAGAAAATGCTTCTACATCAGGGTCTTGTAATCGGGACTTTACCCAGGATTTGAATACCGGTTCGACAGTACTAGTCATGATAATTCAGGCTGCTGCATAATGCAGCAGCCTGGATAAAGGCCATCAGGCCGCGTTATTGCCTGGGTTAGTCGCTGGCGCAGAAGCGCGGGATTTCGCCTCTGATTGCACAGCTCGTTTACCAGATACAGTCAGAGATGGACGATCATCATCTTTACGTGCGGTCAGATTGACCTCCTGAAACTCAGTGTTGACAGTTTCCGGTACTGCGCTGGGATGCGATACGCGTATTTTTCCTCTGCCACTGGCAGCAAGGTTGGCGCTAGCAAGCTCAACGGATTTATCTGATGTTGCAGGCTTTTGACTAACTTGCGCTTCGTCAGATTTGCCCACCTCAAGATCCGCATTGGACGTGTCGCTGCTTTGCGCGTCATCTTCGCTGTCCAGGTTTATTTCAACCTGCTGAGGCGCGTTTTGCTGACTATCCAGCCGCTGACCATCCGCACGGTACTTTTCACGCGGTTTTTCGTCAGGTTTAGCCGTCGTATCCGGGACATCCAAAGCCAGCTCATCCTGTTTATGGTCTTCGCTGCTTTGAATAGCCTGTGCGTCAACTTTATCGGGCATCTCAACCGGCTCTCCGGTAGTCTGACTCTGCTCCGAGTTGACCGATTGATCTTCCTGCTGGGTCAGCGTTTGCTTTGCATCTTCCGAAGCTGAGTCTGACTCTGGTGCGAAGGCAGCGGCTTCTGATTTTTCATCATACGCAACAGGTTGAGCGGTTTGTGCTTTCATCTTCTCAGGTGCGCGCTGTTCGTTCTGCTCACTGGCAGAAGCATCGGCATTATCTGCTTTTTCAGCCTGCATTTGAGAAGCATCGGTTACCGGTGTAGCGATGGTTTCCTGTTGAGCCGGAGCAGATTGCTGCTGCGCTGCAGTATCACTGTTGTCTTCCTGACTTTGTGTCTGACTGTCTTCCTGAGCGCCTTTCTTGCGTCGCTGGCCCGCGGCACGAACATGGCGTGGAGAACGGCGACTGCGGCCACGACTTGCGTTATTGTCACGCTTTTCTTCGTTGGCGCCTTCCTGCTGTTCGCTGTGCGATGAAACCGATGTATCAGATGTTGTTTGGGCTGTATCGGCCACATCATGCGATTTCTGCGCTGCTGCAGGCGTTTTGTCTGCTTCAGGTTGACGGCTTTCCGGTTTAGCAGTTTGGTTCTCTGTTTTCGGCTGAGACTGTGTGTTGTTCGGCTCGTTTGCCTGACCGTCATCTTTTTGAACCCGAACAGAGCGTCGCATATCGCGGCGTTTACGGCGCTCAGCTACCTGCTTCTTCTTCGGCGCAGACTGCGTGTCCTTCTGTGAATCCTTGCCACTCTTATCATCGTGCTGGTCTTTTACTTCACGGTTATCCGGCTTTTCATCACGCTGCTGTTTACGAGGCTTGCGATTTTGCGATCCCGGCTTACCTGAACGCTTATCCTGCTGAGGCTTCTGCTGACCCTTATTGTTGTCATCGCGTTCCTGACTGTCCGCAGGTTTACGACGTCGCTGATTGTTGTTGCGCGGCTTGCGGTTACGATTGTCACCACCACGACGCTGATTGCTGCGAGACTGCTTTTCACGCTCTTTGCGTGCTTCTTCTGCTTCCTGCTCTTCCTTGGCAGAACCACCGCCAAGCAGACCACCTAACCAGCCAGATATGCGGGAAAGTAATGACGGGCTGGATGCTTCCTGTTTGGCTTCCGGCTTGACCGGGGCTTTAGGCGCAGCGTCAGGCGCTACCATGCCTTTAATGGCCGGCTCTTCGCGTTTAGCCGGGGTCGCAGCCGGTTTGTCGGCATCTGTTTGTGGTGTATCTATAAGCGTTACACCGTAACTGACATCGTCAACCAGTTCATCAGGGCGACGACGACTGACTTCATAATGCGGGGTTTCCAGATTCGGATTAGGAATAATCAGAAGCTGAACACCGTGACGCTTTTCTATCACATTAACAGACTTGCGCTTTTCGTTAAGCAGATAGGTGGCCACGGGCACAGGTAGCTGGGCCTCAATTTGACCGGTGTTATCTTTAATACTTTCTTCTTCGATGATGCGCAGGATAGACAGAGCCAGGGATTCTGTTCCGCGTATAGTGCCGTGGCCTGAGCAGCGTGGGCATACGTGGTGACTGGATTCACCCAGAGAAGGGCGCAGACGCTGGCGCGACATCTCTAGCAGGCCAAAGCGGGAAATACGACCCAACTGCACACGGGCACGGTCTGAGCGCACGGCATCTTTCAGGCGATTTTCTACCTCACGCTGATGGCGAACAGGCGTCATGTCGATGAAATCGATAACAACCAGCCCACCTAAATCCCGTAAACGAAGCTGACGGGCAATTTCATCCGCGGCCTCCAGGTTAGTGTTCAGCGCAGTTTCTTCAATATCACCGCCCTTAGTGGCACGGGCAGAGTTGATATCGATAGAGGTCAGGGCTTCGGTTGGATCGATTACAATAGAGCCCCCTGAAGGCAGACGAACTTCCCTCTGAAACGCCGATTCAATCTGACTTTCTATTTGGTAGTGGCTGAAAAGCGGAACGCCGCCATCATATTTTTTAACTCTGTTAGCAAAGTCGGGGCGTACCAGCTCAATGTGCTGAACAGCCTGCTCATAGACAGCCGTTTTATCCACCAGGATTTCGCCGATATCACGACGCAGATAATCCCTGATGGCACGAACGATAACATTGCTTTCCTGATGAATCAGGAACGGAGCAGGGCGCTTATCTGCTTCTTCACAGACCGCCTGCCAGTGTTTGAGAAGTACCCGTAAATCCCACTCCAGCTCTTCGTAAGATTTACCCACACCTGCTGTACGTACTATCAGGCCCATACCATCGGGTAGCTCAAGCTTGCTCAGTGCCTGTTTTAGCTCTGTACGCTCATCACCCTCAATACGGCGGGATATGCCGCCAGCTCGGGGATTATTCGGCATCAGTACCAAATAACTACCCGCTAAAGACAAAAATGTTGTCAGGGCGGCGCCTTTCTGGCCGCGTTCTTCTTTATCAATCTGAACAATAACTTCCTGGCCTTCTTTAATCACATCTTTGATGTTAGGCCGGCCTTCGAATTTATAGCCTTTTGGAAAGTAAGTGCGGGCGATTTCTTTTAAGGGGAGGAATCCGTGACGCTCTGCGCCATAGTCGACAAAAGCAGCTTCGAGGCTAGGCTCTACGCGGGTGATTTTCCCCTTATAGATATTGGCCTTTTTCTGCTCATGACCGGGGCTTTCGATGTCCAAATCATACAAACGCTGCCCGTCTACAAGGGCAACACGCAACTCTTCTTGCTGAGTTGCATTTATTAACATTCTTTTCATTGTATCTAACTCTGCTTTGCTACAGCCGTTTAGACACAAAATTAAACTGACGTGTGCAAACCCTCATCACGATGCCTCCCGGCAAGGTGCGGACTTTGTTGTTGCGTCGTAATATCCACGTAGCCTGCTTGTTTTATTGCGCGTTAACTTCACTTTTAAACGCGCACCCGGGCTGTGATTTAGTGGATGTCGGGAACGACAGACCCTGTTTCATACTTCATTTTTGTCATCATCATAGCTTTATGTTATTGCCATGATGATTGTCATTTCAATTCTGTTTTCTAAACGGCGAACATGGTGTTTTAATGCCACAATATTCTGGTGAGGGAAGGTTTTAGTACTACCTACGCGGCTCACTTCAGGCAATGAATTTGGGCTGCCGAATCATTGCGGCTGTTACATTGTTGGTTGTTCAAACCGGTTTAACGGCAAATCTTTGCGCGTTAAACCCTTTGATTATCGCACCAATAAGCAAAACTAAGCAAGGAAAGATAAGCAGCGCGGGTAACTTATTTTATTGACCGTCCAGGCCCGCATTGGAATTTCAGTGAGTCAACGGACTTTTTTCTTATGTAAAGCAAACTGTGATAGGTAGATGCGGTAAAAATCCTTTATACTCTCGCCCATGAAAGAACAGAGCCCCCCACAAGTTAAATTTGTAACGGTTGATGCTGATCTGGCTGGTCAGCGGATTGACAATTTTTTGCGCACGCAATTAAAAGGTGTGCCCAAAAGCATGATTTATCGCATTTTACGAAAAGGTGAAGTGCGGGTTAATAAAGGCAGAGTAAAGCCTGAGTACAAACTGCAGGCCGATGACGTCGTCAGGGTACCACCGGTCAGAGTTCCGGTTGCTGACGAGAAACCCAATCCGAAACTGGATAAGGTAGCAGCCCTGGCAGACCAGATTCTATATGAAGATGATCGGCTTATGGTGATAAACAAGCCTTCTGGCATCGCGGTACACGGCGGGAGCGGGTTAAGTTTCGGGTTAATTGAAGGGCTGCGCGCTTTGCGTCCTGATGCCAAATTTATGGAACTGGTTCATCGACTCGACCGGGATACCTCAGGCTGTATCCTGATTGCTAAAAAACGCTCAGCACTGCGGCATATGCATGAGCAGCTTCGTAACGGGCAAATGGACAAACGGTACCAGGCGCTCGTAAGTGGTAAGTGGCCGGAGAATCGTTTCAAAGTAAAAGCCCCTTTGCGCAAAAATGTGCTGCAATCTGGTGAGCGTTTGGTAAATGTGTCTGATGCAGGTAAACCCTCTGAGACACGTTATCGTGTGCTGGAGCAATTCAGTAATGCGACGTTAGTGGAGGCGTCGCCGATTACCGGCCGTACACACCAAATCCGCGTGCATTGTCTGCACGCTGGTCATCCTATCGCCTGTGACAATAAATACGGCGATGCTGAATTTGATAATGAAATGCAGAAAAAAGGCCTTAACAGACTGTTCTTGCACGCAGCCAGTATACGTCTGTTACACCCTCAGACCGAAGAGCCAGTGACATTCAATGCACCCCTGGATACGCAACTTACAGCGATACTGGATAAAATAAGATGAAAGATTACCAGCTGATTATCTTTGACTGGGATGGAACGTTGATGGATTCTGCTGCCAAGATTGTCAGTTGTATGCAGCTGGCAGCTCAACAGTGCGATGTACCGGTCCCTGATGCGCAGGCTGTAGGCAATATCATTGGAATCAGCCTGCGTCCGGCAATCCAGATACTGTTTGATACGCAGGATGAGCAGCTTACCGACGCATTATTCGAGGGTTACAAAGCCGCTTACCTTGAAAAAGATATTACCCCATGCCCGTTATTTGAAGGCACCCTGGAGTTGCTGACCACGCTCAGGCAGCGGGACAAGACCTTAGCCGTCGCCACAGGTAAGGCGCGACGTGGTCTGGACAGAGCATGGAAGAACACGCAAACCGGCCACTTTTTTACTACATCGCGTACGGCCTGTGAGGCAGCGTCAAAACCATCATCAGATATGCTTGAACAGATCTTATCTGAAACCGGGATTAGTGCCTGCGATGCTATTATGATCGGAGATACTGTGTTTGACATGCAAATGGCTGAGCAGATTGGTATGGACAGGCTTGCTGTGTCATACGGTGTTCATGACAGCGATCGTCTGGCAGCACATAATCCTGTGGCTATCGTTAATACAGTCAGTGAGATGCGCCCAATATTATTGCCGCGCTGATGAGGCTTTTTGAATTTGAGCCTGAGTGGCAAGGTGAAGCAAGTCTACATCACATTGTGCCAGCATTTCGCGAAGTAACATAACGGGAAGGCCAATCAGACTATTCGGGTCTCGGCCTTCTATTTTCTCAAACAGCAGAGCCCCCAGTCCCTCACATTTGAAACTGCCGGCACAATCCAAAGGCTGTTCAGCGTCGACATAGTCTGTAATTTCTTTATCACTAAGCGTGCGAAATTGCACATGTGTTACGTCTGCATCAAACAGCGTTATATCCGAGTCAGCCCGATAAACAGCCAGGGCGCTGTAGAATGTAACTATATTGCCCTGACACATGGAAAGTTGCGCTATAGCATTTTTACGGGTGCCGGGTTTGCCAAGGGTAACGGATTTACCATGCTGGTTTAAAACAGCGACCTGGTCACAGCCCAGAGTCAGGGCGCCGGGATACGATTTGCCAACTTTTTGGGCTTTTTGCGAGGCCAGGCGACAGGCAAGTGCTTTTGGCGCTTCGCTGGCATAAGCGCTTTCATCAATATCCGGGGAATGTGTCTCTACAGTCAATCCCAGCGCATTAAGCTGGGCTTTACGATATTTAGACGAAGACGCCAGAATAAGTGTACTCATTAAATGTGCCTGTTTTATTTATCCTGCCGATAGTCTAAACACGCTTTAGCCTGCGTAAAAGTATCAAGATAAAGAGAATGCTGGATTAATCACTTTTTACCCGATTAATCCTTTGACAGATATGGGTTGAGACTATATTATTCGCGCCCTATGCAGAAAGTGAAATTACCTCACCAGGTCGATCCGGTTAAAAGTGCTGTCAAGCGCTCTGATTATCAGGGCGTGATTGCCAGTAAAGATATGGAACGTTTACTCGGTGCAGTTGTTAACTGTGATGAGTGGGTGGACGCAGAAGTACAGTTTATAAAAGACGCGCAGGGTCTTACTGTCTTTCACGGCCATCTTGCTACACAGGTCACACTTATCTGTCAACGGTGTAACGGCGAGTTTAATTGCCCGCTTAACGTCGATTTTTGTTATAGCCCGGTGCAGCGGTCTGATGAAATCGATATGTTACCCGAAGCTTATGATCCGGTTGAGGTCGACGACCATGGAAATGTCGATTTGCTTCAGCTTTTTGAGGACGAACTGATTATTGCTTTGCCTATTGTAGCTCTTCATGCAGAGAAGGATTGCGCACTGAGTAAGGATGATATGACGTTTGGTAAAATCGAGCCGGAAAATGAGCGACCAAACCCTTTCGCGGTTTTGAAAGAACTTAAGCGAGACCAGGAGTAAGTTATGGCCGTACAACAAAATCGTAAAACGCGTGCTAAGCGCGGTATGCGTCGTTCACACGATGCGTTGACATGCGAAACTTTGTCTGTCGACTCAACATCAGGTGAAACGCACCGTCGTCACCACGTAACCGCTGATGGTTACTACAAAGGCAAAAAAGTTATTGAACGCTAAGCGCGTTCGGTAATCGACATTTTGTCTAAGCTAACCATAGCGTTAGATATCATGGGGGGCGATCATGGTCCCCCTGTTATTCTCTCAGCCTCCCTGAGAGCTGTTCGCCAACATCCCGATACACACTTCATTTTTTGTGGCCAGCGCGCCATCATTGAACCCGCTTTAGCTGATTTAAACTCATCGCAAAGAGAACGCGTTCATATCGAGCATTGTGAAGATGTTGTAGAAATGGACGATAAACCCGCCTCTGCACTTCGAAGTAAGCAAGACTCCTCCATGAAGAGAATTGTTGAGCTGGTAGAGCAGGGTAAGGCTGATGCCTGTGTCAGTGCTGGTAATACCGGTGCATTACTTGCGCTTGCCTATTATCGGCTCAAAACATTACAGGGTGTTGACCGTCCCGCACTAGTATCCTTCATGCCCACAGCGGGCAATCACAAAGTATTGCTGCTCGATTTGGGTGCCAATGTAAATTGTACTGCTGATACGCTTTTTCAGTACGCCGTGATGGGGTCGGTACTGGCAGAACAGATGACGGGTAAACAGGCCCCCCGCGTTGCGTTGCTGAATGTAGGCGAAGAAGATATCAAGGGTAATGCGCTGGTAAAAATGGCCAACCAGCAATTAAAGCAAACCCCGGCACTTAATTATATCGGTTACGTTGAAGGTGATGATATTTTCACCGATTACGCTGATGTGGTTGTGACTGATGGCTTTACTGGCAATGTTGCTCTTAAATCCAGTGAGGGTCTGGCAAAGCTTGTTGTGAATGAGGCCAAACGCTTTTCTGCCGCTAATTTATGGACCCGGACAATGGCCCGGGTTGCTCTTCCGCTTCTAAAAACTATTTATAATCGCGTGAACCCCGACCAGTATAATGGCGCCAGTCTGATAGGATTGCGCGGCATTGTAGTAAAGAGTCACGGAAACGCTTCGGCCGATGCATTTTACTATGCGATTAATCAGGCGATGCAGGAAGCGCGTTTACGTGTTCCGGAAAAAATAAAAAGTAAAATAGAAACGGTTTTGTTGGAGCAACTTTGAGTAAATATTCACGAATTATCGGGACCGGCAGCTATTATCCTAGCGAAGTGCGTACCAACGCAGATCTTGAAACCATGGTGGATACCACCGATGAATGGATCACAGACAGAACAGGCATCAAAGAGCGGCGTATAATTGGCGCTGACGAAACAGCGGCCACTATGGGTGTTGAAGCATCCAGAAAAGCACTGGATGCAGCCGGGCTGCAGGCCAGCGATATTGATATGATTGTCTGTGCCACCACAAGTGGCCGCTATTCTCTCCCCAGTACAGCATGTGAAATTCAATATCACCTGAAGATAGACGGTATTCCCGCATTTGATGTAGCCGCTGCGTGCGCAGGCTGGTGTTACGCATTAAGCGTCGCCGATCAGTATGTAAAGTCGGGTATGGCGAAACGTATTCTGGTAGTAGGAACGGATTGTCTGAGTCGCCTGGTAGACCCTGCGGACCGTAGTATGGTGATTTTGTTCGGTGATGCAGCGGGCGCTGCTGTTATCGAAGCCAGTGATGAGCCTGGTATCTTATCAACACACATTCAGGCCGCCGGTTCCTATAAAGATTTACTTTATGTAGGCAATCCAACCCGCGGTGATGAAGCATCAGTACATGAAAACTGGGGCGCGATGCGCGGCAATGAGGTCTTTAAAGTCGCGGTAACCAAGCTATCTGAGATTGTTGAGCAGACCCTTGAGGCCAACAATATGGATAAGTCAGAGCTTGATTGGCTGGTTCCGCACCAGGCGAATTTCAGGATTATCAAAGCAACAGCAAAAAAACTGAATATGTCACTGGACCAGGTGGTATTAACTCTTGAGAACTACGGTAATACCTCTGCTGCTACAGTGCCCACGGCATTAGATACCGCAATTCGAGACGGACGTATTCAGCGTGGCCAGAATCTGCTGTTAGAAGCTTTCGGTGGCGGTTTTGCCTGGGCCTCAGCCCTGGTACGTTACTAATAAGCTTTGATTACACCATAACAATAAGGAACGACTATGACTCGTACAGCCTTTGTCTTTCCCGGTCAGGGATCTCAGTCACCCGGCATGTTGGCCGAGTTAGCCGACACTTATCCGGTCGTACTGGAAACATTTCAGGAAGCCTCAGAAGCCCTGGGTTACGACTTGTGGGAGCTTGTTCAGTCTGACGAAGATGGCAGGCTAAATGAAACACATATCACTCAGCCTGCGCTATTGACAGCCAGTGTTGCTATTTTCCGTTTACTGAGCGAAAAAGACGTTCACGTGGATTACATGGCTGGCCATAGCCTGGGTGAATATTCGGCGCTGGTATGTGCTGGCGTATTAAATTTTGCAGAAGCTGTAAAGTTGGTAGAGGCCCGCGGTAAATTTATGCAGCAGGCTGTACCCGCTGGTGCTGGCGCAATGTACGCAATTATCAACCTTGACGATGAGAAAATTGCAGATATTTGCCAGCAAACTGCAATTGCTACCGGCGAAGTGGTAGCTCCGGTTAACTTTAACTCTCCGGGGCAAGTGGTTATCGCAGGCGAAAAATCTGCTGCTGAGCAGGCTGCGAATGCCTGTAAAGAAGCTGGCGCTAAGCGAGCGCTGCCTTTGCCGGTTAGCGTGCCGTCTCATTGTGAACTTATGCGTCCTGCCGCTGATCAGCTCGAAGAAGCGCTTGCTGCTGTTTCATTATCGGCACCTAACGTGTCTGTTATTAACAATGTTGATGTAAGTAATGAATCGGAGCCCGCAGCGATTAGAGATGCGTTGGTGAGGCAGCTGTATTGTCCGGTAAGATGGACCGATACTATCCGGTACCTGGCAGAGCAAGGCGTTGAGAAGGTATTAGAAATTGGCCCGGGTAAAGTCCTGACAGGCCTGGTTAAACGAATTGATAAATCGCTTGATGCGGCGGCGGTTAATACGCCTGCTGATATTCAGGCGCGTGCAGAAAAAGGATAACTCATGTCACAATTAGCGTCTAAAGTTGCGCTGGTTACTGGTGCCAGTCGCGGAATTGGAAAGGCAATTGCACAGCAATTAGCAGAACAAGGTGCAACAGTTATCGGTACTGCTACCAGTGAAAGCGGCGCCAATAACATCAGTGAGTACCTGGCAGACTATTCAGGTAAGGGTCTGTGTCTGAACGTGACCGACAAAGCGTCTGTTGATGATGTATTAAATATCATTAAGGAAGACTTTGGCGGCGTCGATATTTTGGTGAACAATGCCGGTATAACCCGCGACAACTTGCTTATGCGCATGAAAGATGACGAATGGCAGGATATTATCGATACCAATCTGACTGCAATTTTCAGCTTGTCGAAAGCAGTTTTACGCGGCATGATGAAGAAAAAGCACGGACGCATCGTCAATGTGGGCTCTGTGGTAGGTAGTTCCGGAAACGCTGGTCAGGCAAATTATGCGGCCGCAAAAGCAGGTGTTATTGGCTTTAGTAAATCTATGGCCAGAGAAGTAGCATCACGAGGAATTACTATCAATGTTGTAGCTCCCGGTTTTATCGACACCGATATGACCAAGGCGTTAACCGATGATCAGAAGGAAGCTATCTTCAAAGATATTCCCGCAAATCGATTAGGTCGTCCTGAAGAAATTGCCGCAACTGTTGCATTTTTAGTCAGTGACAGTGCAGCATATATTACTGGCGAAACCATCCATGTGAACGGTGGTATGTACATGAGTTAACGTGTCACAGTCACGTTAACTGATTGATAGAGATGAGCTTTCTCATTTTCTAATGTTAAAGAATTGTTTAATTAACTTTGGTTCGTTGCTGGTTAGACCAGAAAATTAGTTTAGTCTGGTGCTTGCAAGCGTTGGGCTTGCAAAATAAACTAGCGGCACTTTTTATATCTAGTTACGTTAAGGGAAACCTAGAATTATGAGTAACATCGAAGAGCGCGTTAAAAAGATTATCGTTGAGCAACTGGGCGTTAAAGAAGAAGAAGTAAAACCAGAAGCTTCGTTTGTAGACGATCTGGGCGCAGATTCACTTGATACCGTAGAACTGGTGATGGCGTTGGAAGAAGAGTTTGACACTGAGATTCCTGACGAAGAAGCAGAAAAAATCACTACTGTTCAGTCAGCTATCGACTACATCAACGCTAATAAAGACGCGTAATAAACTCTTAGCAAAACGGCTCACCATGAGCCGTTTTCTATTTCCTACCTAGTTCCAATGCGAGGGCTTTTGTGTGACAAAACGTCGCGTAGTGGTTACTGGTCTTGGCATGTTGTCACCACTGGCTTCCTCGGTAGAGCAAACCTGGCGTGGGGTGCTTGCCGGTGAAAGTGGTATTGGTGAAATCAGCCACTTCGATTGCAGTAACTATTCGACTCGTTTTGCCGGTCAGGTTAATGATTTTGACCCGCAAGAATACATAGAAAAAAAAGAAGCGAAGAAGATGGACCGGTTTATCCAGCTCGGCATAGCCGCGGGTAAACAGGCCTTGGCTGATTCCGGTTTGACTATAAACAATGACAACGCACATCGTGTTGGGGTTGCAATAGGCTCTGGTATTGGCGGACTTCAGCAGATAGAACAAAACCATACCAAGCTTATGGAAAGTGGTCCTAAGCGCGTATCACCGTTCTTTGTCCCTTCAACCATTACTAATATGATTTCGGGCTTCCTTTCCATCATGGAAGGTTTAAAAGGGCCGAACCTCAATGTGGTCACGGCGTGTACAACCGGTGTTCATAACCTTGGGATCGCCGCAAGGACGATTGCGTACGGAGATGCCGACGCCATGCTGGCCGGTGGTGCTGAAGCATCTATTACGCCGTTGGGTATCGCCGGTTTCGCCGCTGCTCGCGCATTATCGTCACGCAACGACGATCCGCAGGCAGCTAGCCGCCCGTGGGACAAAGATCGCGATGGCTTCGTCATGGGCGAAGGCGCCGGGGTGGTAATGCTCGAAGAATATGAAGCGGCGAAAGCGCGCGGCGCCACCATCTATGGTGAATTGGTTGGCTTTGGTATGAGTGGTGATGCACATCATATGACTTCGCCACCCGAAGACGGCGAGGGCGCTGCAGCATCAATGGAATATGCGTTGAGCGATGCAGGATTGGACGGTGAGCAAATTGGTCATATCAATGCACACGGTACATCTACGCCTGCTGGCGATAAAGCCGAAGTCGCTGCTGTAAAGCGTGTTTTTGGTGACCATGCCTACAATCTGATGGTCAGCTCCACCAAGTCGATGACAGGGCATCTGTTAGGTGCCGCCGGCTCTGTAGAAGCCATTTTCACTATTTTGGCACTGCGGGACAAAATGGCGCCGCCAACCATCAACCTTGATGCACCAGGCGATGGCTGTGATTTGGACTTTGTTGCGCACAAAGCAAAGGCGTTTGAGTCGCCATATGCATTGTGTAATTCGTTTGGCTTTGGTGGTACCAACGGCACCCTCATCTTCAAGCGACTATAAAAACAAGAGGCGACCTGACGGTCGCCTTTTTCTTACCCCTCACGCACTACCTTCTCTTTGCTGTGATTGATATACTCGTTTTTTTCTAAAGCAATGATGGAACGAGATATATTGCAAACCTTTCCACTCAATGACCGCGTGGCCAATTACGGTGATGGTGTTTTCACTACCATGAGTGTAGAAGCCGGCCGGGTTGCGCTGTTTGAACGCCATGTAAAGCGCCTGTGCCGCGATACAAGGCTATTGGGGGTATTCGTTGACGCTGAAAAGCTGCGTGCCGATATTATCGCGCAGGCGCAGAGCATAAAATCAGGCACTTTGAAGTTGCTGATTAGTGCGGGTCAGGGTGGGCGAGGCTACCAGCGGGATGAAAAAAGTGCTGCTGCTTTGTATTTCTCTCATCATAGCGTGCCAGCACATTATAGTGCCTGGCGTGTAGATGGTATTTGTATTGGCCTTAGCGATGTGCGAATGGCTGTGCAGCCAGCACTAGCGGGCGTTAAGCATTGTAATCGCCTTGAGCAGGTTTTGGTCAAAAGGCATATGTCGGCCGCTGTCGATGATGTACTTGTATGCGACACAGATAACCATATTGTTGAAGCTAGTGCTGCCAATGTTTTTTGGTTAAATGAGGGGCAGTGGTATACACCTTCAGTAAAACAATGTGGTGTGGCAGGGGTGATGCGAGAATTCGTAATTGACTGGCTGCATCAACATGGTCAGCCTGTGAGTGAGGTTCAGGCTTTGCCGAATGTGTTGAATGAGGCATCCGCAATTTTTCTTACTAACGCGCTGATGCAAATAATACCTGTGCATACCCTTGAACTGGAAGAACCGCACCACCTTGCGACTAAGCCAGTTACTACATTGCAGGATGAAATAAAGTTAGCTTATCAGGACGAATTTAATGCGGTTTAAGCGTGTTTTTCTTTTCATAATTTTCATTATTATTGTTGCGGCGTTAGCGATTAGCTTCTGGCAACAGCAGGTAGATAAACATCTTGCTATCTCATCGCCAACGCTGGTGACCATTGATGAGGGGACGACAGGTCACAGTGCCTTGGCACAGTTACGGAAAGCAAATATTGTCACAGTCGATGATATAAGTGCCAGAATCTGGCTTAAACTGGTTTTTAGAGACAAGCACATTCGCGCTGGCACGTATCAGCTTAGTCCGGATATGACGTTACCGATGGCTTTTGATAAATTTGCCAGCGGCAAAGAGCATCAGTTTTCTATTAGCCTGATTGACGGTCTTACATTTTCACAATGGCAGACGCTGCTCAACAACCATGCGCATATCGACTTCGATCTTAGCCCTGATACGCTTGAAAAATTACGCGCTCGCTGGCCATGGCCTCCTGCTGCAGGTTTACAATCTCTGGAAGGTCTGTTTCTGGCGGATACCTATCACTTTACAGCGGGTACCACAGCGTCAGGCTTGCTGACCCGGGCGATGGATGCAATGAAAGCGCAATTGACCGAACAGTGGCAGGCGCGTCAGCAGGGGCTGCCTATAGATACGCCTTATGAAGCATTGATTCTGGCATCTATTATAGAAAAGGAAACGGCGGTGCCTGCGGAGCGCGCGCAGATTGCCGGTGTTTTTGTAAACCGGCTTCGCCAGAATATGCGGCTTCAAACTGATCCTACTGTTATATATGGTATCGGTGAGAAATATGACGGCAACATCACCCGTGCACATCTACGTGAGAAAACAGCTTACAACACCTATGTGATTAAAGGGTTACCTCCCACGCCAATAGCAATGGCAGGCCGTCCTGCTATTAAAGCGGCATTGCAACCTGTACCTACCGAGGCGCTTTATTTTGTGGCCAGAGGCGATGGCTCACATCAGTTTTCTCAAACACTGGAACAACATAATGAAGCTGTACGGAAATATCAGCTTAATAACAGATAGGCAGTATTATGCGAGGTAAATTTATTGTTGTAGAGGGGCTTGAAGGTGCCGGCAAAAGTTCAGTCGTACAACTGCTTGTCGATCGCATTGAAGCGTCAGGTCACCGCTGCGTGACAACGCGTGAGCCCGGTGGCACTGCAATGGCCGAAGCGATAAGGGAGTGTGTCAAACAGCCCTGGGACGAAACGGTTGCTCAGGAAACTGAACTGATGCTCATGTACGCTGCTCGTCGACAATTATTAATAAATAAAATCTTTCCGGCGCTGGATGATAATGTGTGGGTAGTGGGGGACAGACACGAACTGTCATCGCTGGCTTACCAGGGAGGCGGACGTCAGATTGATGCAAATATTATGGCGACACTCAGCGAGATTACACTTAAAGGTTTCAAACCAGATTTAACTTTGTACCTTGACGTTACCCCTGAAAAAGGACTTGAGCGAGCCCGGGGCAGGGGGGAGCTAGACCGGATAGAGCGTGAAGGTATGGCATTTTTCACGCGTACCCGCGAGCGATATTTAGAACTTGCCGCTGCAGACAAGTCAATAATTACTGTTGATGCAATGCAGCCTATGGGCGCGGTACACCGGGATGTAAGCGACAGAATAAAGGCGTTTCTGACATGTTGATGCCGCCCTGGTTCAATGATGTTTTTCAGCAACTGGTAAAGCGGCACAGCGACCAGCGCCTGCACCATGGCTTGCTGTTATCAGGTCAGTCCGGTATCGGCAAGACCTTATTGGCACATACAATGGCTAAAACGTTGCTATGTAAATCTGTCAGCAATAACGGGTTTTGCAATGCATGTCAGTCTTGTCAATTGTTTGATGCACAAACGCATCCGGACTTCAGTGAGCTTTCCAGCGATAAGCAGTTAGGCGTGGATAAAATCCGGGAGGGAATCGCACGTCTCAATGCTACCTCTCAGTTAAGTGGTAATAAAGTGCTTATTATTCCGCGTGCAGATATGATGACAGAATCTGCTGCGAATGCGCTGTTAAAAACACTGGAAGAGCCAACGGATAACACTTACCTCATCCTGGTAACCGACCGAATGAATCGATTACTGCCTACAATTATAAGCCGCTGCGAAAAACACATACTGACCAGGCCACACCATGAGGTAGCGCAGGCTTGGTTGGCAGATCAGGGCTTTACCGATGTCACTGTCGCGCTTTTAGAGGCATATGCCGGTGCACCACTCAGGGTAAAGGCAGCTTTAGAGGAAAATTCCGACAGTATTAGTTATCCCCAGTATCAGGAAGGTCTTGAAATGTTACTTAGCGGTACAAATGATGCGGTAACACTTGCTACTGACTGGCAGGCATCAGCAACCACCATCGTTGACTGGTTACAGCAGTATGCGCATCGATCATTTGTTCAACATAACAGTCCGGCATTCTATAAACTGTATAAAACCTGCATTGACGCTCATCAGGCTTTACAAAATCCGGGCGTGAATAAAATTATGATCCTCAGTAGCGTGCTGGCCGAAGTAAAACGGCCAGATAGTTCGATTTAGGTTACGGAACCAAATACGAAAGTTACTGCCCAACCCTATCAGCAAAACTTTGAGAGGTTATTTTGTTTGTAGATTCACATTGTCATCTCGATCGTCTGGAACAAGGCGATGCACCATTAAATGAAACGCTGGACTTCGCGCGAAATCGTGGCGTAGAGCACTTTCTTTGCGTCAGTGTTTCGGTGAAAGACTTTGACGCTATGTACGAAAAAGTCCGGTCATTTGACGATGTGTCTGTGTCCTGTGGCGTGCATCCCCTACACCAGGAAGATGCATGCAGCTATGACAAGCTATTACAAAAGGCATCAAAGCCCGAGGTTGTCGCAATTGGCGAGACTGGCCTGGATTATTTTTATAGTGCAGATACACAGGAAGTTCAGCGTCAGTCGTTTATAGACCATATCAAGGTCGCCAATGTGTTAAATAAACCGCTCATCATTCATACCCGTGATGCACGTGAAGATACCATCGCGTTATTGCGTGAATATAAAGACCCCGGGACGAAGGGTGTACTGCATTGCTTTACAGAATCTCTAGAGATGGCTGAAGCCGCTATGGAACTTGGTTTTTATATTTCCATATCAGGCATTGTTACTTTTAATTCTGCAAAATCACTCAGGGAAGTGGTAAAGGCTGTACCGTTAGAGCGACTTCTCATTGAAACAGACTCTCCCTGGCTGGCGCCGGTTCCGCACCGAGGTAAAAGTAACCAGCCAGGGTTTGTGGTTGAGGTTGCAGAATTTATCGCTGATTTGAAAGGCATAAGTGTCGATGAGCTTGCGAAAGCTACGACAGAGAACTTCTATCGCCTTTTCGATCAGATTACTAACGACTGATTAAGGATTGCTATGCCGGCATGGAATCAGCGCCTGACAAAAAGTTTGCATCAGACCAGAAATCAACCTGAAAGCCGCTACTTTCAACTGGCAACAATTGATGGTGAGGGGATTCCGGAAAACCGGACAGTGGTCTTCCGACAATTGGATGATGCAGACTATTCGCTGGTTATCGTTTCAGACACTCGTTCGGGAAAATGGGCGTCTTTAACTCATCAGCCTATGGCATCAGTGTGCTGGTATTTCTCTAAGACCCGCGAACAATATCGATTTACAGTTGCAGGTAGTTGCTTCACCAGAAACGATGAGCCAACGCTTATCAATAAACATTGGAGTAAACTATCCGATGCTGGCCGCAAGCAGTATTTTTGGGGCAGGCCATCATCGGTAAGACAGAACGATGCGCCTTTGCGGGTAAACGTGGATATGTCACAACCGCCTGAGCATTTTTGCGTAATGAAATTTAAAATTCAGGCTGTTGATTATCTGTCCCTGCAAGGCAACCCGCAATACAGAGAAAAGCACTGGCAGGATAAGGCGGGTAACTGGATAACCCAACCAGTGATACCTTAGCCACCTATTTGTTTACAGTGGCTAAGGCACAATGTGCTATTGAATGACAGATTTCAAAGGTTGGTCCCCTTTAAAAAGACCATAAATCCGATTTAGCGCTTTTTCATTGTTAACGCTGTAAACAATGGCTGTAGCCACATCTTCACGCGGTATTTCCCGTTTGTCTTCATCGCCGGGTAACAGCTCCTGAACATATTCAGTTCCGGCTTCGTCGGTCAGTGAGCCAGGACGAAGAATGGTGTAAGGGACATGACTATTTTTTAAATGTTCGTCAGCCATATGTTTGGCGACCAGATAAGGCTTGATTGGCGAGTCTACAGCGTCGGGATCATCAGAGCCCACCGAGCTTACCATTATAAAATGTTTAACTCCGCTTTCTTTAGCATACTCTACAGCGTTACGGGCAGCCCAAAGATCGATAAGTAACGTTTTATCCGGACCGGTTTTTGCGCCCGAACCTGCACAGAAGACCACCGTATCACTATTTTTGAAAGCAGCCGAAAAGTCTTGTTCCAGGTCACCCTCGTAGATTTCCAGATTATCTGCATGCAAATCTGCAATTTTCTCTTTGTCCCGTACCATGGCGGTAACTGAATGTCCGGCATCTAACAGCTTTTCTGTTGCTTGTTTCCCAATCTGACCACTGGCACCGATAACAAGGATATTACTCATGCGGATCTCCTGTTGAATAAATGTTGAATTGTCGTATTGCGCATTAATAAATTCGCAGAACACAATGCAGAAGATCAGGCTAATGCGCTATATGACATGTTACGTGGATATATAACGACATTGCTAATGAAAAGATGACTGGTTGAGACTCAGTGATTAAACAGTCACTTTTGCGAAAACTTCGTGATGACCCACCCTGGTTTTTTTCAGGCAGGAGTGAAAGGGTAAAAGGTCATCAGAACACTAACCTTTTGATAAAATCTGAATGAGAATCTGAGCTTTGCTGGTTTTAACGAAGCATCACTGCGTTTAGACCTATCGAATAACTTGCCTGTTATACTTTTTCCATTACTACCATAGTGTGTCCGTGAGAATAGATGTGTCAGACTATTTAATCAGACGCATGCAACACTGTTTGTATTTTTTAGTGCTACCACAAGGACAGGCGTCGTTTCTGCCTAATTTAATCATACCCGTATCGGAATGAATCGTGCCGGTACTGTAACGCCACTCATCGTTTTCAAAAACAAACTGAGACGTTTCGTGTAATACCCCTGTTTTTTTGTTTTCGATGTAAAACGCAGAAAACTCGACGTAATTATTCGTTCCGCTGACCGGACGCGCCTTCAAAGCAAACCACCTTGTATCTTCGGCACTTTTCGCAAGCGCTTCTACTGAGAGGTCACTTCTTTGAGAGGTTGCGTATGTATCAAAAATATATTGATAATCACCTAAACAGTAGGCTGTGAATCTTGATCGCATCAACGCTTCGGCAGATTCGGCCGACGCTCTTTTTTTAATAATGGGTTCGCAACATTTTTCAAATGAGATGCCAGAACAGCAATAGCAATCCATATCTGCTTTCACCACTTGCAGTAATTATTCAGAGCAAAATTATACCGCGATGTCGCGCAAGTATCGATTAGGAACTGCTTTACCATGGGCCTACCACAATATTTTTCGCAGCACCTTTGTTAACACAAATATTGACCACTGAGACAGGTCTGGACTCGCACAGCGTATCTATCCGCTGCTTCTCGCTTTTGGTTAAGCGCAGGTTTTCAACGTAGATAGTTTCGCACTGACCACATTGAATCAGCCGGATTAGCCACGCTGCTACTTTTGCACGCTCAGGCTTTTGAATACGAATACCATCTTCAATCTCTTTGGAAAAGCTGATGGTATCTGCCAACAGGTAACGCCAACTACGAGGCTTTGGCTGGGGAACTACGCCACTGTCCAGTGGAAGGGGTAACTGAAATTCATTGCGTCCGTGTGTATTCATGTAAACACCTGTTTGTTTATACAGTATGCGTATACAGTAGTACTGTATAAAAAAACATGCAAGCTTTTTTTGTTGGGTTTTTAATCGCTGCCTGTCAGCACACTAGTGCACATCGTTATACGTCCCGCACTTTGATGTACCTGCGACACCCAGTTGTACATGCCGCAGTTTTCAATATGGCGTAGCCAGAGTAGACTTTTTGATAGGCGCGGCAATACGAGGGCGAGTACACAGTTTAATAGGTCTGCACTACCGGGCATCGAGATTTTGAGTATCAAAAAGCGACCGAGCATATGTATCAACTATTATGCGCCGATAGTTCACGCATAAACTGACCAAATGATGAGATATACGCTATGCTCTGGATAACATCCAATGTAAACCGTTTTGGTTTAACTCATGACCAGTCCTTTATACAAAGTCTGTGTAGTCATGTTGTCAGTGCTCTCTTTTAATGCTTTTTCTGCCGGCGATCGTTTGGTGGAAAAAATTCTCTCGAGTGATTTCGATTTTTCAATGGGAGAATCCGTTGCACCTTCCATTCGCATTGGCTATCTGGATTTTCAGGATTATCCGGCGGGGGGATTTGAAAATGTTTGCCCGAACGCATTACGCTGTAATTTCGATCAGATAAGTATTCAGCAAGGGTTCGGTGCGCCCGTTTGGGTAGGCAGGAAAAACATGCTGGTCGCTGCGCAAAACATTAATGTTCATCGTTTTTCGAATGAAAGCGCGTCGGTTAACCTTTACTCAGCAGGGCTCTTAGTTGCATGGCTACAGCAATATGATGCCAATATACAATGGGGCAGTTTTTATTATAAGAAGCTGGTGTTCGAGGATATTGATAATACATTTTCTTCGCCAGGATATACCAGCGGTTTAATAGGCCGCTATAAACACAAAAGCTCACTACACGCTTACTGGGGCGGCATCTATGATCGCACTAACGGCGTTACACGGTGGCTGCCCTACGTAGGCGTAGACTGGACAATCAACCCGAACTGGCAGCTGTTTGCAGTTGCGCCATGGCCATCCATAAATTATACCCCTGATCCCACCACCGTGTTTGTGCTTGGCATCTCACCAAATGGCAGTTATCTGCCACTCACCAAAGCAAACGAGAAACCTGTCTTTGCAGAAAATTACCGACAATTTGGCGAGTTCGTGCGCTGGGACATTTCTCTTAGAGGAGAAAAACAATTGAGTGATTTTGTATGGGTAGGTGCCAGCATTGGCATGGGACTGCTGGGTGAGATGAACATTCAGCCAATAAATGGCGAAAAGCAAACCCTGGATTTGAAAGACAGTGGCTTTTTTATGTTGTCTTTGTCGTTTCGACCGCAGTAGATACTTGTTCAAGTCCTGACAAGTTGGTTAAAGCGACTTGTTCAAATGCAATGTAGTACATGGTAGGTCTATGGACCAGAAAGGAGAACGAGGTGATAAAAATAAGTTTACTATCAAGCCTGGCAGTACGGTTGTTGATGATTTGTGCGGTGTCACTTTGTGCAGTTGGCTGCGCAGGCATTCCTGAAGACCAGTCGCCGCAGGGCGCTATGTCACATGATGGACTACTGACTGTGAAATCTGAAAAAGGTATACAGATTCAGGTCAAGCAAGATCTCAACTGGGGAAGGTATGATAATGTCATTATAGATAAAAGCCATGTGGCCTTCACACCTAACTGGGCGCGAGATTATAACCGCGACCACAGTGCGGGCAGGGTGCGTGAAGCGGATATGGACCAGATTCGAGAGAGAGTAAGCGATATTGTGAATAAATCGGTTACTGAGCGTTTTGTTGAAGCACCGGGAATAACAGTGACTAGCCAGGCTGACGAGAATACTTTGCAGATTACTCCAAATGTAATCAATCTTGACGTTAGTGCACCTGATTTAAATAGCGCTGGAATCAATCGGACATATTCGCGTTCAGCCGGTAGCCTGACAATATTTTTGGAAATCCATGATGCAACAACCGGAGAAATACTGGCGCGATGGATTGAAGATCTCGAAGATCGCGAAGACATGTATCTGGAGTGGACCAACCGGGCAACAAATACAGCAGATGCCCGCCGTGTGGTTAATCGCTGGGCCGATGAACTGGTTGCAGGCTTTAATGCATTGCGTGTACAAAGGCCGCTTTCACCAACAAATTAGCGTCGGCAGCACGTATATTTGCAGAGCATTTAATATGGTTATCTAACAACAAGCAATACACATTCTGTGTCAGGGCTGGAAACCGGACGATGCGACATGTGCCAGGCCTTTCCTCATAATTTTCTCGCTGGAGAATTTTGTCGCAACAGAGATAAAAAGTGATGGAGGAAATGGCCAAATCAGATTATCTTGCCGGTTACCTACTTTAAGCCGGTTTACCTGATTGCGCGCATTCATTTCTTTATATATCGCTAACTTTTTTCTGGTTGGTGGCATGGGTTTGCTGACCACCTATCTGGCCCTGTATCTGGGGCAGCAAAACGTGTCCACGCTTTGGATAGGCGCATTAACAGGACTGTATTATCTGGGATTATTGTTCGGTGCCAAGGTTGGCTATTTCCTGATTAAGTCAGTCGGCCATATACGGTCTTTTGCAGCCTGTACTGCCGCTGTCACGGCATGTGTTTCTCTGCACGGTGTTATCGATAACTTGTATATCTGGCTTGCTCTGAGACTCGTGGTAGGTATCGGAATGATGTGCAACTTTATGATTCTGGAAAGCTGGCTGAACGAGCAGGCCAGTCACGAGCAGCGAGGGCGCGTCTTTTCGGTTTACATGATTACCTCTTATCTGGGGACGGTGGTCGGACAGTTGGTATTATCTCAGTTTCCAGAACTAGGGTATGCCCCGTTATTTCTGGTGTGTTTTGTCGTTTCTGTTGGCATCGTGCCTATCGCGTTAACTCGTCGTATTCACCCTAAACCGCTTAAACCTCTACAGGTTGGTTTGTTCTCTTACTTTAAGACGGTACCGCAGTCACTTACCGCCATGGCGTTTGCCGGCATTATTAATGGTAGCTTTTATGGTTTGGCACCTGTTTTTGCCAGCAAAGCCGGCTTCGATGCGCATGGGATAGCACTATTTATGTCGGTCTCAATCATCGCAGGTCTGCTCGCGCAATGGCCAATGGGCGCGCTTTCGGACAAAGTGCGTCGAAGCTTACTATTACGCTTTAATGCGCTGGCGCTACTGCTCATTTGCTCGTTATTTATGATGAATAACCTCAGTCAGGCGCATATGCTGGCACTAACATTTCTGTTTGGCACCTTTGCTTTTACGCTGTACCCACTCGCCTCAGCACTTGCCAATTCCCGCGTGACTGATGATGAGCGCGTCGGCGTTTCGGCTGCACTGCTGGTAGTATTTGGCGCCGGGGCCGGTGTCGGCTCCGTCGCGCTTGCACAGGTGATGACACTGTTCGGACATCAGGCCCTATACGGTGCTATTGCGATACTCTGTGCCATGATGTTTGCTGTACTCATGCTTATCAACAGCCGTCAGAATGCTGAGCGTATGGCGCATTCAGATTATGTGGTCAG
The DNA here is from genome assembly GCF_006228385.1 of Salinimonas iocasae. GTDB lineage: Bacteria > Pseudomonadota > Gammaproteobacteria > Enterobacterales > Alteromonadaceae > Alteromonas > Alteromonas iocasae. The sequence goes on along the minus strand of NZ_CP039852.1, from coordinate 2,203,346 downwards.
TGCGTCAGATGTTACCCAGTCCCCCCTTGCTGCAACACTGGATCCACGTATTGAGGAGGATATTGCGCAGGAGCAGCTATTTGTTACCGAAGTGGCAGAACCAGAAGAAATCGGACCTCCGAAAAATTAATTTTTAAAGATATGTCAATTGGTTAAACATTGTCCCCCAGAAAATGTTTAACCAATTCTGCCATTTTGAAACGTTGTTGCTAAATACACTTTAACATTGATTCATAAGTGCAGAGCATCCTGCGTCAGCAACGTTTAACTAATGGAATCAGACTTTGGTCTGTGGTGGTTTGTGTTAGGTAGTTCTATTCGATACTCTTCGGTGAAATCATCAATACAGAGTAACCTTATGGTCAGAAAACTCATCGCTAGCGCGGTGCTGCTAACCAGCACGATGGCAGTTAATGCCGCTGATAACAAACTGTCACATATCGGACAGTCATTAAATCTCGATAATTTCCGCAAAGATGTTAAAACACTCGCCAGCGATGAATTTGAAGGTCGAGCTCCGCTGTCAAAGGGTGAGGATAAGACCATCGACTATTTGGTCAGTCAATTCAAAGAAATTGGTCTTGAGCCTGCCTTCGGGGAAAGTTATATACAAAAAGTACCGCTGGCGAGAATTCTGGCAGATCAGGATTTCTCTTTACAAATGGGTGGGATGACATTCGAAAACGGCAGCGAATTTGTCGCGCGTACACAACGCATCAGCGAAACCATTAAAATTGATAATGATGTGGTCTTTGTGGGTTATGGCATCAATGCCCCCGAGAATAACTGGAATGACTACGAGGGTGTGGATGTAGAGGGCAAAACGGTTATTGTTTTGGTCAATGACCCGGGCTTTTCTTCAGGTAAACCGGACTTTTTCACCGGCAATGCTATGACTTACTATGGCCGCTGGACTTATAAGTATGAAGAAGCTGCGCGGCAGGGCGCTGAAGCTGTGTTTATTGTTCATGAAACTATGCCAGCCGGCTATGGCTGGGGTGTTGTTCAGGCGGGGGGCACCACAGCTAAGTTTACTCTGGTTGATAACAATAATAATCAATCCCAGGTAGGAGTGATGGGGTGGATGCATTTGCGTGCTGCGCAAAAAGTGTTTGAAGCTGCCGGTATGAACTATCGCGAGATGAAGAAAGCCGCAGGTCAACGAGGCTTTGAAGCGGTTGACCTGAATCAGACAGCTCAGTTGACGCTGGATAATACCATCGAGCACAAAGAATCCCGTAATGTTGCGGCTATTTTGCCGGGCAGTGAGTCACCCGATGAGTGGGTGGCGCTGCACGCGCACTGGGACGCGCTGGGTAAAGGGATGGAGAACGGTAAAGAAGTCGTCCTGAACGGAGCGGTTGACAATGCTTCTGGTACTGCCGGTGTTTTGGAACTGGCTCGCGTATTTAAAGAGCAGGCCAAAGAGAATCCCTATAAACGCACGATGATGTTTGGGGCGTTTACCGCCGAAGAAACGGGTTTGATTGGTGCAAAACATTTTGCACAGAATCCGCCAATTCCCGCAAAGGATATTGTGGCGTTTTTAAATATCGATGGGATGAATGTCAATGATGCTACCGATTACACGCTGCAGTATGGCGATAATGTTTCAGAGCTAGAAGACTACGTAGAGGAAGTGGCTAAATCCCAGGGACGAACCGTTAAGCCTGATCCAAGACCGCAAAACGGACTATTTTTCCGCTCTGATCATTTTGCTGCTGCCCGTGAAGGTATTCCTTCTTACCTTTTCATGAGTTTGGGTGACACTGATCCGCAGTTTATCGCTAATCGCTACCATAAAAGTGGTGACGACTATTTTGAAAGCTGGACCCTGGGCGGCGTAAAACAGGACTTAGATCTTATCGGTCAAATCATGGCAAAACTTGCAGATAATGGTGACTGGCCGCAGTGGACAGGCGACTCAGACTTTAAAGATGCCAGAAAAGCATCCGGAAGATAATTAACAAAACAACTCTGCGTTCCGGGCCGTAAAGGAATGCAGAGCTTCTTCACTTCTGTTTCTACACATTTCTTCACACGCCTTTAAACCCGGTGGGCTTCACCCTCTCTGATTTAAACGAATCAAATACTCTGTCATCTTCCCGCTATCCGTAAAATAACAGGCTCACAGTAAAGTATCTAGTGCGAGCACATCGGCTTACTATGGCTATGTAAGTTCAACTTACATCTTCAAACTTAAAAAGGAAAAATGAAAATGGAAATTTTAGATATTACGAATGAAGAACTGAATGAAGTAAATGGTGGCGCGTTTGGTGACTGGGAGTTCGGCTGTTGTAGCGTTAATGTAGGCGGCTTCGATTTTTCTTTTGAACTGTTTTCTTACTCTGGCACTTTCGACGCGTCGTTGACAAAATACAGCTTCGAGCGCTCTTCTGCGTATAATCGCTTGTAAGAGAAAGAAGGGGCCACTTATGGCCCCTTCTAAGTTTTGATGAACTTTCTATACCTTGGCACCATCACTATAGTTATCTTCGCATTTTATTTCGCCCACATTTCGGCTATCAGAAAATGTGCGATTGCGGATTGGTGGCGTGTAATATTAGGTTTTGCTGCATTCTGTTGCATAATGATGTTTGTCAGTTCGGTTTCATTCTTCAATGTTCAAACTATAAACCAGAGTCAAGATTACACAGCCTCTTTGTTTCGCTCGGCAATTGAGGAAACTGCTAAGATAGTCGTTTGCTATGTCGTCTTTGAGACGCTCTCTTCGTGTCGCTTTAAATACGCTACACTGGCTTTCTGCTCGCTGGTTGCTCTTTTCGAGTCAGCAAGTACTGCTGCATATTTCACTTACATGTTATCAAACAGCTATATCTCGCTAATGCATTACGTCGAAGTTATGCCTTCAGCGATCAATTCTCTTACTGAAATTGAAAACGAAGTAAGTTTGTTGGAGGCAATGTTACTTTTCAGCTTTGAAATAATAAGAATCTATGTGCATTTTTTATTAACTTACACTGGTGTTCAATTCTTACGTGCCTCTGAGAAACGACGGCTCTTTCTCATCTCAATATTAATTCACGGCCTCGCCAACCTGGCATTACTGTTTATTTCCGGAACACTGGAAGGGAATACAGAAGTTGCTCTTGCAAGAAACGGTATTGCGGTGGCTACAATCTGTGTAATGATATTTATGATAAACCACAATAAGCGCGCACCTGATACGAGATTAAAGGTGCACAGTACATTGAGAATATAAAAAGTATCAGTCCGATTTAAAAGGCTTTTGATTGATCTCAAGCGGTTCTTTAAACGTCATTGTGCGATAAGGGAACGGAATTTCTATACCCGCCTCATCGAGGGTACGTTTCACAGTGCTGACAACTTCGCTCCGGGAGCGTCTGTGATCCAATGGAGTCGGCCCTGTCCACCAGGTGACCTCAATATCAATACTGCTGTCTCCGAAACCATTAAGAAATATCTGAATGGGATGCTGTTGATCTACAGTCTCGCATTGGGATAAAGCCTGCTGCAGTAAACTGACTGCATGGTCGGCATCTTCTGAGTATGCTACACCCGTCATTATAGTGATCCGGCGCTTGTCCTGGTCCGTCAGTACATTAACTGCATTTTTAAAGAGAAAGGAGTTTGGAACGACTACCAGTTCGCCGTTGGTTTTACGTATTGTTGTCATACGCACTGATATATTTTCTACTTTTCCTAAAATAGACTGGCATTCAATAAAATCACCTTTTTCAAAAGGATACTTCCATAACAACAGTACACCAGCAAAAAAGTTTTCGAATATCTCTTTAAATGCAAAGCCGATGGCAATAGAGGCCAGTCCCAAACCGCCCAGAGCTTTAGCCGGTGTCAGCCCCGGAAATACCACCATAGCAGCAAGCAGTAAGCCTAAAGCCCAGATGCCGATATGAGAAAGACGCTCAAACAGTTCGCTGAGCGACTGCCGCATATGGCGGGTCAGCTTTCTGACAACTTTGCCAATAAGGTAAGCGACCAGCCAGGTCAATAGCAAAATAAGGAGTCCGGCGAAAAGATAAGGTAAGTGCTCTATAAAACTGTGAACGATGGATACAACTGTATTTTCCAGCGTTTCCCGGGGTGTTAAATCACTTATATCATCCATCTTCCCCGCAGTCTCCGACGCCTGGGCATGGGACTTAAAGCTTACGAAGGCTAAAGCGGCAGGGAAGAGACAGCTTTTCATTAGTATTTGTTCATCCTGGTTGATTAAATATCAGTGTACGAGATAGCGTCATTATTAACCAGTGCCTTTAACGCCGACAACACTTACGCCACGCCATCACCGCACTACACGTGTACATTTCAAAGCATTTTAATAATGTATGAAATTCACCTGCGCCCAAAGTTAGTCACTTACCACTGTCCATTCTCCGTAATTCATGGATAATCTTTTTTGCACACACGTTTTTTTGAACAGGAGTAAATAACGTGTTCTCACTATTCAGACAAAAATGGACGGCTTACAGCTACAAACGAAACGATTTAAATATCATAGAGAAAATCCGCGCAGAGACATTCAATGAGATAATTGAACATTACCGTTCGCAGGGGTGGGAGCAAACGGATGCGTTCAGGCCGTTTAACGCGGAAAACCAAAAATGGACGTGCAAGTTGAGAAAAGGCAGTCAGACTCTTTATTGCGAATGGCGATATCAGAGTGGCGGAAGCATTTCTGGCATGTCCAGAATCATACAGTCTATGGGAGCGCAATACTCTCTAAAGGTTTGTCAGGCACCCTCAAAATGCTGAAGCAGGAGGTTTTTCATCTACTGAGGTAGCTTTAGTAAGTTTCGTAAAAAAACCGGATACTTTGGATAAAGCTAGCCTTTAAGACAGGACTCTATTTTACAATTTTATTCTACGCTTATGCTGTAGAACGGTTTGTCTGCATGAGCAACAATTGTCAAAAAATATAACTGGCTGAAATACCGGTATTGATGCGTGGATAGTTGGTTTCGCCCGGGGTCTAACACACTTCAAAATAAAAAGAGTTAACGCGATGGCATTCACGATTAAAAATCTGTTGTCTTTGTTCTTCTTTTCGCTAGCGGTATTTTTATTGTCGGAAAATCAGATTGGCCTGGGCCTGATGTTTTCAGGTGCGTCAGTCTCTACCCAGTTTATATCACGACAATTGCTATTAAAGAAAATCAGCGCAAAGGAAGATCTGCTGCATACAGAAATCTTCGAAGACTGTTTTTCTGCCTGCGCCAGTATAGCGGGAGATATTCTGACACTTATTGGCGTAGCCATTTATCTTTTTAATTCATTTTCCCCTAATGAATTAACGCATTTCTTTTTCACTGATCCTTCATATCCAGTAGTGGGATCAGGCGAAGCGGCACCGATTATTGACTCGTGCTAAGAGTTCAATCATGCTCAACGGTATAATTACGCCCCGGAATTCAAATGAACGCCTATTCCTCTTTCTTGTTGCTCTTCAGTGTCCTTTCATTTCCGGCAGTGTCAGTTTATGCAGCATCGCCCCCCGAAGAAACACTGACGTTATCCCGCGATGTTTATCATGACAGGCTGGAAGGCTTCTGGCTGGGGCAGAGTATTGCCAACTGGACAGGTCTGGTCACCGAAATGGACAAAGTTGGAGGTGATGGGCCCCATGGCGATTTTTATACGCGGGAAGACTGGGGCACAAAGGATGAGCCAAGTATTTGGGGGCAGGGCGTTCCCAGTGATTTATCGGAAACGATTGACTGGGTGTTTGATAAAAACGGCATGTGGGGGGCTGATGATGATACTGATATTGAGTATATCTATCAGCACCTGCTGGTGAAGCACAAAACAAATTACCTGACTGCTCAGCAAATACAACAAGGCTGGCTGCAGCATATCTATTCTGATGAAAATACACCATTCACCAATGCACAAGGTGAAAAAGAAAACTTTCTCTGGGTGTCCAATCAGACCGCGCACGATCTTATGCGTCAGGGCGTATTACCGCCTGATACCAGCAAGCCAGAGAACAACCCACACTTTGATATGATTGATGCGCAACTAACTACTGAAATATTTGGGCTGTTTGCGCCGGGGCGTCCGGATATTGCGCTGGATATGGCACGTATGCCAATTTTGACGACTGCCAGAGAAGATGCCCGATGGGCAGCAGAATTTTACGTAATTATGTATTCCCTTGCCGCAACGCTTGAGGATGTTCCGGATACGGAACAGGTATTGGCGCTGGCACACAAAGCACGAAAGAGGTTGCCTGAATCATCGTATGCTGCACATATGTATGACTTTGTGCTTAGCCTGTTCCGTAAAGGCGTGCCGTGGGAAGCTGCCAGAGATGCCGTTTATCAGCGTTATCAGGTGGAGCAAAAAGACGGATATACAGTAACTTCCCGTGAGCTTTACTGTAATGGATGTTTTGACTCGGGGATCAATTTTGCAGCCAGCCTGATAAGCCTGTTTTACGGTGAAGGCGACTATCACAAGACAATTAAAATAGCGGTGCTTTGTGGCTGGGATGCGGATAATCCGGCAGCAACCTGGGGAGGAATGCTCGGGTTTATAATGGGCAAAAAAGGGCTTGAAGCGCATTTTGGCCGGACGTTTCCGGGGACATTCAACATTCACCGTACCCGCAAAGGGTTTGCAAATAATGGTATTGACCAGTTTTCAGCCATGGCTGCACGTGGTCTGACTATTGTCGACAGGGTCGTTGCCGATATTCCCGGCGCTCGGAGAGATACACAGAAAAATCTGTGGCATATTCCCCTCAAAAATTCAGACATTCCCGTGGCAAGGCTTCCTGCTAACTATCCCTTTTACAATAAAAAGGAAAGTAAAACGCAGTGAGAAAACGTTACGCCTTACACTGCGCAAAATTAGACGGGCGTTCTTCTGTGATCAGGTTACTGTTGACCGCTCGTTGTATTTCGGATGACTGTAGCGCTTCTCGTCCATAATCGTTACCAACACATCTATTGCCTGAGCAATATCACTGTAGCGCAGGTAAAGCGGGGTAAAGCCGAACCGGACGATATCCGGTGCCCGAAAGTCTGGTATCACGCCATGTTCAATTAGTGCCTGACAAATCGCATATGCATCCTTGTGCGAAAAAGATAGCTGGCTGCCACGCTGCGCTGTATCAACAGGTGACTGTAATTCTAGTTCAGACAGGCAGGCGTGCTCATTTTTCAACGATAAAAATAGCTCTGTCAGTTTAACAGACTTATCTCTCACCGCCTGCATATCAGTATCAGCATAAACATCCAGGGCTGCGTCCAGCGCCGCCATTGCAATAATTGACGGGGTTCCCGTGAGAAATTGTCGTATTCCCTCTGCAGGTTGGTAGCTTTCAGAAAAGGCAAAGGGGTTGGCATGACCCATCCAACCGCTCAAAGGTTGCCGGATATGAGCATGGTGTCTGGAAGCGGCATAGATAAAGGCCGGTGCACCGGGCCCGCCGTTGAGGTACTTGTATCCGCACCCCACAGCAAAGTCCACATGAAGTGCATCCAGTTCAAGTGGAACCGCGCCTGCGCTATGCGCCAGATCCCAGATGACCAGTATGCCTTTAGCCTGTGCAAGCCTGGTCAGGCGTTGCATATCGTGGATGCGACCGGAACGAAAGTTAATGTGCGTTAGCATTAGCACAGCAACATCCTCAGTTAATGCATCAACCAGCGCTTCTGTCGGCACAGCATTGAGTTTGCAGTGATTTTCGCCAAGCAATGCCTCAATACCCTGAACCATATACAGGTCGGTAGGAAAGTTGCCCTGTTCTGATACGACGATATGGCGGTCAGGTTGCATGTTTAATGCGGTAATCAGCAACTTGAAAAGGTTTACAGAGATTGAGTCTGTGACCACCACCTGTCCGCTGGCAGCACCAAGCAGTGGCGCTATTTTATCACCCACGGTCAGGGGAAGATCTATCCAGCTGTGCTTGTTCCATGCACTGATCAAATCATCACCCCATTGACGATTTACAACATCATGCACGCGTTCAGCGCTTGCTTTGGGTAATGCACCCAAAGAATTTCCATCAAGATAGATGGTGTTATCAGGCAGCGCGAAGTGCCCGCGAATAGCAGACAGGGAGTCGAGACGATCAAGCTGTTCGATGTTCTGCGTCATAAACTTACTTATTTTCCAGTTGTTCGATGAAAGCCGCAAAGGCCGGTGTGCCCGGATGTAACCAGTCAAAATGTCCGGCGTTATTTACAGAGATAAATGGTACATCAGGTAAAGGATTATCAGGTAGCGGAACAATACTGTCTTTGTCGCCGGTAAATATTGTCACATCCTGTTGGAATTGGGCACCAGTAAGGCTTGCGCTGCGGTATTGTGAAGGGCGCTGCTCGGGAGTGCCCCCCATGAAATCTATAGTGGCACGCTGGCAACTATTGTTACCCATAGCATATTTTTCAATATCTATGATTGGCGCTAAGCCAATAGTGTGCTCTATATTCCTGTCGGAAGCCTGTACTGCGAGCATGGCAAGGTGTCCGCCGGCTGAATGACCGGCCAGTGTTACCCGTTCACGATCAAATTTAATTTGCGTTTGCGTGTGGATAAAGTCGATAGCGCGAAGGACATCCTCAAGACTTCCCGGCCAGACTCCTCCCGGATCGCCTGTACGGCGATACTCAACAGCCCATACAGCGAAGCCTGCTTGTTTTAATGCCGTAGCCAGCGCATAACTATGCTCGATGTCATAGGCAGACAACCAGCACCCGCCATGCACAAAGATTACCAGCGGCGGAGGCGTTGAGAATCCGTCCGGTAACCAGAGCTTTCCAAACTGTAGTGGTTCATTGCCGTACTGCAGGGTCACAGATGGCTTATCATAACGAAGCGCAAGTACATCAGAAAAACTAACCGCCTGTGCAGATGGGTAAGCGCCCCAGGCAGTTACAATCTCCTCACCGCTATCTACACTACCTGTTTTTTCAGGCGACTTAGCAAGCTGACACCCGCTTACAGACATAACAATCGCTAATAAGAACCCAACGCGCATTTAATTGTTCCGGTAGTAAACCAGTTATTATAGGAGCAGCTATAGATACAAGATGCAATAGCTGATGACAAACAGCCTGTTGTATGAAAAAGGCAGTGCTCTGAACACAGGGGGAGCAAATGTGAGGATATCGTTGCAAAGCAGGAAGAAGACTTGTGTTTTACCTGTGCGACATTAAACTTGTCGGCGGTCAAGCGAGTCAGGCGGGTATCATGTTGACTAAAACGGTCAGACCGCTTGTGGGCTCAGCTAGCACGCTGGTGGTATCACCATTCTATATTTTCTGTCTTAGCGTCTTATATAAGCAGGGGCATACGAGTGTAATTGATGGTGTGTTGACCTCAGCCATAGCCATTATGCACATTTTTGCGCCACAGTTATGCTAATAACGGTAGGTACGCTCAACCGGGAGTTGCTATTAAGCAGGTTGCTATGAAACTGGACGATGTTAAAAAGCTGCATCAAAAAAAATACCGCTCTCAGTTTGGTTATTACCTGATTGAAGGTGAACATCTGGTACTGGAACTCGATAAGGCTAACCTGAACGAAGCCACGCGAGAAAAAATCACATTGTATGTGACCGCTGATAGTCAGGCTATTACTGAACGGCTGCAGCAACGCTATTCAGTTAAGCTTATAAATGAACGGCAGATGTCCCAGTTAAGTGGTACAAAAACGCCACAGGGCATTATTGCCTGCGCACCATTACCTGATGAAGTAGGGCGCATACAGTCAGAAGGTGAGCGATGCATTTATCTGCATGAGGTACAGGACCCGGGAAATCTGGGTACCATACTGCGAAGTCTGGCGTGGTTTGGTGGTTTTCGACTGCTATTAAGTCCTGGCAGCGTTGATCCGTACAATGCCAAGGTAGTGCGTGCGAGTATGGGAGCAATATTTCATGTTCCTGTTGAGCTGGATGTTAAGATTGAAAGCCTGCAGAAGCGTTTCGACTCGTTGGCCTATCTGGATATGTCTGGTAACAGTATCAGCGATATCCGGTTCTCCGACTTCAGGTGCTATCTGTTTGGCAATGAAGCACGGGGCGTTCCCCTTGATGCGCTGGCTAACTGTAATGCCTGTGCATTTACTATTAAGGGCAGCGGTAAAATAGACTCTTTAAACCTTGCCAGTGCCGTCACGCTATCGGCTTATCAGCTATCTCTATAGCGCTGCGTTATTTATCTTGGGCTTACATGTTTACGATTGAGGCCCTGACGCTCGGTCTGTTCATTTAAAAGGAAAAATATTGTGGCTCTACACTGGTTTCCGGGGCATATGCACAAAGCCCTGAAAGAAATAAAGGAATCTCTCAAGCAGGTTGATGTGCTGATAGAAGTGCTTGATGCGCGCATTCCCTTTTCAAGTGAAAATCCAGAAATAGCCCGGATAAGAGGGGATAAGCCCTGCATAAAAATTCTGAACAAGTTTGATCTTGCCGACCCCGAGCTTACCGCTCGCTGGCAAACCCATCTTGAGTCAGAGCGTGGGGTGAAGACGATAACAACATCCAGTGACAACCCTGCCGGAAGCCGTCAGATTATTAACCTTATTCGCAGCGTATGTGCACAGAAAGATGCACAGGTAAAATCTATCAATGCGATGATTACGGGTATTCCTAATGTTGGCAAATCTACGCTGATAAATATTCTGGCCCAGCGCACCATTGCTAAAACAGGTAATGAGCCCGCGGTGACTAAGGGGCAGCAGCGTATAAATTTAGGTAGCGGCATAGTGCTGTATGACACGCCGGGAGTACTGTGGCCTAAAGTAGAAAACCCCCAGTCAATTTATCGTTTGGCGGCATCAGGTGCAGTCAAAAATACCGCAATGGAATATGATGACGTGGGATTTTTCGCTGCAGATTACCTGATAAAGGCGTATCCGCAGGTTATGCAAAGCCGATATCAGCTCGATGAGTTGCCGGATACAGAGCTGGCCTTTTTAGAGGCGGCCGCCAAAAAGCGTGGTGCGATTATGGCCGGCGGCCGGGTCAACCTTCACAAAATTTGCGAGATACTCCTTAAGGAATTGCAATCCGGAAAACTGGGCAAAATTACTCTTGAAACACCAGAAATGGTTACCCGGGAAAACCAGGAAGTGGCAGAAGCGGCAGCCAGAAAAAAAGCAGATAAAGAGAAGCGGAAACAAAAATTTAAAGAGGGCTCTCTGACCCCGCAAAAACATGACCGAAAGGATAAGCGGAATGAAAAACGCAAGGCGCAAAGTGAGCGCATGAAAAAGCGTTAATGTCGGCAGTCATAGTTTTTTGCAAGCAGTCTTGATAAGTCGAGGCTGCTACTCAAGCAAATGGTAAGGCACTATGAAACGCAATTAAATGTGAAGTCAGGTATTTGATGAGATAAGAATTTAGACTTCAATAGCGGATAGCAAAGACGTACAACTGAGAGGAAGAAAAAATGGTGGAGCGGGCAGGATTCGAACCTGCGAAGGCTGAGCCGGCAGATTTACAGTCTGCTCCCGTTGACCGCTTGGGTACCACTCCACATTGTTCAAACAGCAAGATAATTGGGTGGTCTGGATGAAGACCTGGCCCAGCGCCATTTGAGGAGTGCATCTTAATGATGATGAGCGGGTGGGTCAAGCTTTATCTTTGAAAAGTACTAATAAAATCATAGGGTTACTTTTTGTACAGCTGAACTGAAAACAATAAAGTGATGCGGTATTCTATAAGGGCCTGATTTTCCACATAAACATGAACAATCCTTAAATTAATTCAGGTCAAAAGCGCAGTCGCCCGTTTTATCGGGCAGGCTTACGTTTGGTTTTGTTGCCAGTGTTCAGACTCAGCGTTCCGCGTGAACGATTCTCAGAACGGCTTTTTCCTGCACTTTTTCCCGGGTTGTTAATGCGCGGTTTTACCGGTTTGGTTGATTTGGGTCGAGAGCTGCGATGTCCGGCCGGGGCTTCAGAAGAAGAATGTTCAACAGATTTAAGCAGGGTAGACAGTTCGTCCTTTGATAACTCACGCCACTGACCGGTTTTCAGGCCTTTGAGTTTTACGTTCATAATCCGGACGCGCTCCAGCTTCGTTACCTCGTAACTGAAATAACTACACATCCTTCTAATCTGACGATTCAGCCCTTCTATCAATGTAATTCTGAAAGAAAAGTGACCCTCTTTGATGACCTTACAACGCTTAGTCGTTGTTCCCAGAATGGGCACTCCGCCACGCATACCACTCAAAAACTCTTCAGTAACGGGCTTGTCTACTGTCACCACGTATTCTTTTTCGTGCTTGTTACCCGCCCGTAAAACCTTATTGACCAAATCACCATTGTTGGTCATAAAAATGAGGCCCTGAGAATCTTTGTCAAGTCGTCCGATAGGGAAGATACGCTCTTTGTAGCGTACATGGTTAACAATATTTGCCTTTTCAGCACTATCCGTGGTGCTTACCACGCCCACTGGTTTATTTAATGCTAAAACGACAAATTTGCTCTTGTCTGCAGGTTTTATCCGCTTGCCATTGACTTTAACCGTATCGCCCGGCATGACCTTTGTACCCACCTCAGCACGCACACCATTTATTTGAACAGCTCCCTGTTCTATGTATTTATCGGCGTCGCGCCGCGAACAGAAACCTGTCTCGCTGATAAATTTATTTAAGCGTGTTGGATTAGTAGTTTGCATAACGTGGTTCTACAAGTTGAAATCATTGACAGGCCGGCAACAGCCGCACCAAAAAACTGGGATCTTAACACAGAATGACCGGGCTGCTTCTACCAGTACGCGCATTCGTTTACTTCTGCTTCTAAGTATTCTGTGAGCGATGATTGTGGATGAACCAATCATAGTTAATGCCGTAACGAATATAACACTATCTGCACCGTCTGCATTGCCTGGAAGTTCGTGCTGCGGTCATCGATTTTAAATTACTGAGGCTTTTGTATGGCAATTACCACACGCACTATTGAGTACACGGTTAACGGAAAGGTTTTCGAGGGACTATTGGCAACTGACGGACGAAGTTCCCGCCCGTCGGTAATGATTTGCCATGCATGGGGCGGCCGTAAGGAACATGAAGAAGAGACTGCAAAGCGGGTAGCCGAACTCGGATATACAGCGTTTGCGGCAGATGTATACGGCAAAGACGTTCGCGGTGAGACAATAGAAGAAAATCAGGCATTAATGACGCCTTTGGTTGAAGACCGTGATGAATTACAGGAACGACTCCGGGGAGCGCTTAACGCGCTTTGTGAGCAGGCTGAAACAGATGAAAACAATGTGTCGGTTACAGGGTTTTGTTTCGGTGGTCTTTGCGCACTGGACATGGCACGTACCAATGCACCAGTTATCGGCGTATCGGCATTTCACGCTGTGATTGGTAAGCCCGGCAAGCCTGGTAGTGATGATATCCTGCCTAAAGTAATGTGCTTTCAGGGATTTGATGATCCTATGGCAGATCCCGATGCATTAGTCAGCTTTGGCAAAGAAATGACGGATAGGAATGCAGACTGGCAACTGCATGTTTTCGGCGGGGTATCTCATGCATTCACTAATCCTGATGCCAGTAACGATGAGTTAGGACTTAAATACAATAAGCAGGCTTCAGAGCGCTCCTGGGAAATGTTTAAAAGCTATCTTTGGGAGATGTTCGAATAAACAAGCGCGTCTTCAAATGGTGAACGAAAAGATAGCGTTGCTGACACCTTAAGTTTTAGTATGTTAGAAGCTGCTGTGAAGAAAGGACGGCTACGAGCCGCCTTCTTCCAGCAGCGCCGGGTTTTCCAGGTAAACCTGTAATCTGCGTTGTTCTGTCTTTGTAAACATTGATGCTTTTTTCTGGCTTACCTGTGCCTCAACCTGGTCCTCAGACAGCGCGTCTGAGCGCATAAGGTTGTTGCGCCAACGCCTGAACGACTTCACCTTCTCCTGCCACTGGGACTGATCGTCTGCCGACTTATTGAGCCGTCGCGCAACATCGTGTCCGAATTCAGCCGAGACTGCCTGGTAACACACTTCCGGGCTATCGTAGGTTCGCTGTAGTTCGCTCAACCGGTTTACATTTATACTCGGCTGGAAACTTTTTTTCTGAGAATCTGGCAAGCTATTCAGCTGCTCTTCGATGAAGTCAGATTTTTGCTTGCCAGATAATACCTGATCTGCGGCTATCTGTAAGCGCTCAAGCGCGGCATTATCATAGGCTGCGTCCTGAGAGAAAAAGTGGCGATACTCTTGTTGAGTAAAAAGCGTGTGCTGCAAGTCCTGTTTTGATTGCAGTCGATATGTCATCGCACGAATATCTGTAGAGCTGACAGGCGCATCAAGTGCCTTCAATTGCACCTTATAATTAATATAACGATTAAACAGGTCGGTTAAATACGCTGATGACTTAGGTTCATATTGCTGCTTCTCTACCTGAGTAGCATACAGTTCTTTTAACGATGCTGGTGCGCGTCCTTCATGTTCAAAGATAAAGCGGTCGAACCGGATTCTTGTATCTGCGTTTAGTAAGAACCGTTTGGCACTGACAGAACTGCCTTTATGTTGCTTTTTGTCAGCCAACGTGACTTCATTTGCAGTCCGTGAAAACAATGATTGACCAGACGTTGATGCTTCCGGCTTGAGTATATCTGACCGGGGCTGCGATAAGTCGCTATCAAACCACAGCGCCCAGCCGGTTATAATGGCGCCGGCGGCCAATGCCGTAAACAGTGCATGTCCGCGACGCAACATATTATAAGCCCAGTGATTTCAGGCGATTTGCATGCTTGATGAAGACCTGAACCGGATCAGTTTCAAACAAGTGATGTATACCCAATGTCTGATTAACCTCATCAAGATGGTTCATACGATAATCATCACGTATTACATAGCCCAGGCGTGAGCTGCACGAGGATACCAAACCATCATTTTTTTCGCCGAAAGACAAGCCGGTGAGGGCAAGAAAAGGATCCGCAGCATCCAGAACATTGGTATAGGTGCTGCCACCGCTCCAGGAGAAATAGAGCACTCCATTAGATTCGCGCATTTTTCCGTCGTTAGCACAGTAGCTACTTGGCAAGCCTTCAGGGTAGCGCGCATTGAATTTCCTACTGCCTTCAGTCGATAAGGAATTCAAAGCAGCAATACTGTCGGTAGGTAAGCCTGAAACCCCCGAGCCTGATATCAGCTCCAGCAGATTAGCAAATGCATTAAAGGTGGTAGCTGCAACGCCTTCAAGGGTCGAGCCCTCAGCTAAACCTGCACGCATAATATCGGCAACTTTACTTCCCTGATTAACACCACCCACGGATGTTACCGATGCTACTTTTTGTGGTGCGACACTGGCCGCATAGCGGGCGGTTGGTCCACCATGACTATGTCCAATCAGATTTACTTTATCAGCACCTGAGTGCGCGAGCACCTGATCGATATACGCTAGCAACTGCTCACCGCGAACTTCTGTTGAGTTTGCCGGCGAAACGGTAGAGGTATAAACAACAGCTCCCTGACGGGAGAGTTTGTATGGAATTTTATAGAAGTAATCTACCCACAATACATCGTCAAAGCCAAACAAACCGTGAACAAGAACAATGGGATACTGAGTTTTGGCATACGTAGATGCCTGAGCATTAGTGGTGGGTAAAACTAGTGAAAGGGTGAGCGTGATTAGCATCAGCACTTTTTTCATAATTCATCCTGTGTCGTGAAATGGCTCCCTACTACTCGGAGGTCTGAGTTGTTAATAGTTTGTTACAGAATAGTGAAAATAAAAGTTTATTCAAGGGGAGAAAGTGATGAGAGAGGTAGTTTGAACGAACAAATAAAAAGCTATAGTGCATAACTCACTGAGTTAGCAACATTTATAGTTGATGATAAATAGTATTAAATTTATATAAATAAGAAGGAGTAGGGGGATTGAGGTGGGGATTAAAGTGTTCTACCCACCTCTGATTATACCGACGAGGTTTAGTTGTCCCGGAAAGCTTCAGTGCCATACAACGGCACCGTCGAAATAGCATGTTTAAAACTGCCACTCGTTTCCTTAGTCGAAAACGCCGTATAAACAATTACCTGGTTTTCCTCATCATAGGTTCGCCGGACTTTTATGGATTTAAAGAAAATCGATTTTGATTCTTTAAATATCATTTTCGGCTCTTCAATTTCTGCTTTTTCTAAATCGAACAGTGTAATTTCATCAGACTGGCGACAGGCAATAGACATATTTGACGGGTCGCTGATAGATAGGTTGGCAGAGATATGTTGAACATGGCAGGTCACGCCCGGAATATCCGGATCTTTTGCAACCTCCCAATCCACTGTAGAGGCGCTGAAAATACCTGTTCTGACTGAATTCTCATCTGAACACGCGCCCAACAACAGTACTGCAGTCAGGAGTGATAACGTTTTTTTCATGATTTCTCCGGTGAAGAGGTACTTTGAAGCAGGTCTTCAAAAATACCGTTGAATGCGTTAAGTGATGCCACTGGCTAGTGCAAGGCAACCTACCTGATGCTTATACATAGTGATAATACATGCTGATCTATTGATGGAAGTTTTTGCGTAAATCAGCAGTTAAAATACGCAATTATGAACAAAGTATCATACTTTATTGGTATTTAACTTTTGCTCAGGGTTGAAAACAGTGTATCTTTATTATATAGGCGTTTGTTAATGATTGAGTTTGTATGAATATCGAACAGATGCGGTCAGTGTTGGATTCATTGCCCGATCCCGTATTTAATCTTTCTACTTCAGGGAAGTACGTTGCGCTGTTCGGTGGCCAGGATGTCCGTTATTACCATGATGGGACCTCGCTGGTTGGTCAGAATTTATATGATGTTCTTAAGCCAGAGAAGGCCGACTATTTTGTTCGCAAAATCAATGAGGCGCTCACATCCGGTGAAATGATGGTGGAAGAATATGAGCTCAGTGACAAAGATATTCTGGGCTTACCCGATGAAGGTCCTGAAGACCCTATTTGGTTTGAGGGAAGGATTCAGGCGCTTGATTTCAAGGTGGATGATGAATCTGTGGTGCTCTGGGTAGCCAGCAATATCTCTGAGCGCTATCAGTTAGAGAAGAAACTTCGCTATTGGGGTGATACCGATCAACTGACTGAGCTTTATAATCGCCGTCGCCTTGAGCAGGATCTTGCCGCCCATTTAGCTAGTTTTAATCGTTACGATATCTCAACATCCGTGCTTATGCTTGATTTGGATAATCTCAAATCAGTCAATGATATAGAAGGGCATCATAAGGGCGATGAAATCATTGTTGCGCTTGCTGATATCCTGCGCAAACAAATGCGTGAAGCTGATGCCGCTTACCGTTATGGTGGCGATGAGTTTGTTATTGTATTGCCAAATACGGAGATTAAGCAGGCGATTTCATTCGCTGAGCGGCTCAATAGTCAGTTTGCGACCCACGCAGAGTCGTTAACGATAGGAGATATTGCCGTTACAGTCAGCATTGGTGTTACCGCTATTTCGGCTGATGATGATTCTCACGAAACCACACTTCGCCGTGCAGACAAGCTGCTTTATGACGCTAAGAACAAAGGCAAGAACAAGGTGACAGGCTTTTAGCAAAGCGCTTTAATCTGACCTATAACAATTTATATGCGTAAGGCGCGTTGGCGCTTCCTCTTTTCAACTGAATCTACATGTAAACGGCTCTGCACACGTTTAACCTCTGCTTTTTTTATCTGGTTATAAAAGATCAGGTGAGGAGCAGATGAATATTAGCTATTCTATACATTCTTTCAACAACTGGTTGTTGACTGAGGTAGTCAGTACGATGTTTTCCACATTTTCTGTATCTGGTTACGCTTTGCTATATCGCACTTTGTCGGTCGTTATATTTGTCACGCTTTCATTTCAGTCTATGGCCAACTCTGAGCCGAAAGCCTCTACAGCCTGGCCAGCCTATGTAGAAGCTGCCATAGATAATGCACCGCCGTACAGGATAATCGCGGGTGGTAGCATCAGTGGTATTTACGTGGATATTTACGAAGAGGTAATGCGACATCTCAACGTCGAAACCGCTTACTTTGAAGTGCCTTTCAAACGCGCACTGCATTTGTTGAAGGTGGGGCAGGTGGATGTGATGCTTGGGCCGATTAAAAATGATGAGCGTGATGATTATGCCGACTTTTCTGTCCCGGCTTTTCCTCCGGTGAAAAAATTAGTCTTAGTGAACAACACTGACAATATTATACGAAATGTAGCAGATTTCAGAGGTAAAACGATAGGCGTCCAGCGCGGAAGTGACTACCTGACCTTTCTAAAAACAGTCCCGAACATAAACATCGTAAGTCTTAATGATTACCGTCAGGCGTTAATATTGCTTAAAGCTGGACGTGTAGATCTGGTTATCATTCCAGAACTGATAGCAACATCTGTGATGAAACGATTGCAACTTAGCTTTATTCGCTCACCTTATATTATCGCCGGTGAAGATTGCTATATCGCCATTTTTAAAAGCTCGCCCGTCCGCTTTCATATTAAGGAGATCAAAGCGGCGCTGGAATATGTCAAAGCGAGCGGTCGGTATGACAAAATCGTACAGCGCTATATCAATAATTATGAGCAGATAGATGATAACCAGGTCTTCGGCCGAGACTAATTCTCGGGTGCAATAAAATTTTGTCCGGCTAACCACTGTCTAGCTTGGTCATATTGCGTGAAAAAAGAGCGGGTAAACTGCGGATATTGCGCACGATCGACCTGAAAAGGACGTCGTTTAACACTCTTTTCAGGGCTTACAACAGCCTCTCTCTGAAGGCCGTTTTCAATACATTTGTTGACCAGCTGATGGATGATAGGGTAACAGTCTGGTGTATATAGTTCCCAGTCATATAAATCGGTGATCATAGCCCAGGGGGAGCCCACTAACGGCGCGGTTATCTCTTCTATAAAATGCTGATACTCAATCGCCGTTTCGAGATTCCAGGGGCCAATAATATCTACCAGCAATACATTTTTGTGTATTGTTGCTTTGAACGACCCGTGAGCTTCAAACATCGGCGTGAACTTCATGCGTAAAAACGATGATGGACACCTTATCAGAGCAAAAACTGAAGACCAATAACTATCCCTCTTCTTGTTGAACTGCTGTTTTTATACTCTGAACTGGCCGATTAAGCCTTCCAGTTCTCTTACTTTGTCCTCAAGCTCGTTAGCCACCCGGGCGTTTTGTGTAGAAATTCCAGCCAGTTCGGTAGTCTGTCCTGCAACCCCGGAAATTCTGCCAGAAATGTCACCACTGACTACACGTTGCTGTTCTGCGGCTGTGGCGATTTGCGTATTTTCGTCAGTAAGTGTATTCACCGCCTGGCTAATCGCATCGAGGTTTGCGGCGGTGGCATCAATACCAGTGGACGTGTTTTCACTATTTTTGATACTGGCCGCCATCACATTGGCTGCATTTCTGGCGCCTTTTTGCAGTTTATCGATCATTTGCTGTATTTCTTCCGTGCTGCCCTGTGTTCTGGAGGCAAGTGTTCTCACCTCATCGGCAACAACCGCAAAGCCTCGTCCCTGTTCACCGGCACGCGCCGCTTCGATAGCTGCATTGAGGGCGAGCAGGTTGGTCTGTTCAGCGATATTTTCGATGACCTGTAATACTACACTGATGTTTTCAACATCTGCGCCCACATGGCTCACAACATCACTGGTTCTGGCCAGTGCATCAGTCAGGCTATGCATCTCCCCGCGGGTTCGCTCTACACTGGCAAGCGCCGCATGACTTTCCTGTTCTGCATTGCGAGCAGCACGTGCTGCGTTGGACGCATTGTGCGCTGCTTGCGAGGCGGACTCAGACATTTGTGTGGTGGCTGAGGCGATTTGATCGATCTCTGTATGCTGGGCAGCGCTTAACTGGTTTATATTGTTAGCCTGGTCAGTGAGCGTATGTCCTTGTTCCGACACTGAATGGGCAACCTGTTTGACCTTTTGTATAAGCGTCTGGAGCGTGGACAACAGTGCGTTGGTCTGTGTTGCCAATGCGCCCATTTCATGTTCATCTGAAACATCGAGGCGCTGAGTTAAATCACCTTCGCCCTGGGATAAACTGAAAATAGATTGTGTGGCTTCATCTAGGGGCCTGAGAATAGAGCGTGAAATCATTAAACCCATACTGGTAAATACAAGCAGCGCTATCAGGGCCACAATAATACCAGCATCAGCAAATGCTCACTGGACTCGCTTATGATTGCTTCGAGCGTACTGACCTGTTGCTCTATGTGGTCAATATAAATACCGGTACCAATCATCAGGTTCCATTCATCGAGAAAAATAGCGTACGAAAGCTTCGGATAAGCGATATCTCCGCCCAGTCGGGGAAAATGATAGGTCACGAACTCGGAAGACTCCCCCGTCGCATTTTTCTTACCTGCGGCAATAAGATCCCTAATCAGATAAACGCCATTGGTATCCTGGAAGTCATAGTAACTTTCCCCAATATTAGACTGGCTGTTGCCACTGAAAACGCGCACAGCATCTTCTGTGTAACCAAAAATATAACCGTCTTCACCAAACGACATATTCTGCAGAATTGCTACGGCATCATCTCTGTTTCCTCCCCCCTCATACAGGGGCGCTATCGCTGAGTAAGCCATGTCGATGATATGTTTAAGCTCTTCCCGCTTGCTTTCTGTGAGTATTTCTTCTGCACTGCGTACGCTTTCACTCTGCATCTTCTTAATCTGACTGGCAGTAACCAACAGCAAAATGAGTGTGAGCAGGATAAGTGGCAGTGTAGCCAGTGATATAAGGCGCGTTTTAATAGAAAACTTACTTAGCATCTTTCTATCTCTTAGACGTGTAATGCATAAACCGTAGCTAAGCTTAGCCAATAAGTTAAAATAGTGTTAACGGATTTAAGTGTTACTTTCAGATAAGTAGTGCAAATATGTATCTGACGGGGGATATAGCATTAGCATAGATGTGATCTGTGAGCATTATTCAGCTAAAAGTACCGTTACGGAAGATAAGAATTGTTTCATCTGTGAATTGTGTAAATAAGTATTATAACGTCATGTTTTTATATGTGTTTTTTTTGCCCGAATGATTAGCTTCCCCATAAGGAGTCAGCTATGATGGGAAAGTAAATTTTCTTCAATCTAAGATCGCTGACTTGAACGAACCTCATGATGTAGTAAAACGAAATCTGTCAGCCGCGACGCTGGCGGTAATTGAAAATATCTCTGATGCTGTGTTGTTAATTGATGAAAACAGCAACATCGCTTATCACAATGACCAGGCCGAAAAAATTACCGGACTGGCTGAGGCTTCGTTATCCGGTAACTCTATTTATAATGCTATTGAGAGTTTCGAAGGATCAATTTTCGAGAAACGATATCTTTCTGTTCTCAACACTGGCAAACCAGAGGCCTTCGAGGCGCCGTTCGGGCCTGTATTTCTCTGGGTTTGGGCAAGTATTTTCCAGATTGATGAAAATTATTTATGTATCGCATTTCATGAAAGCGCTGTAAAACGCAGACTTGAAGCTGTTGCAAATAGTCAGCGGGAGGCACTGAGCGCAGCGCTGGCAGGTGCGCCCCAGTCAAAGGTGCTGAACATTTTAACAAATGCGGTAGAAGGGCAGGCCGGGCACATTGCTATGGCGGCGATTTCTCTGATTGACGAGGAAAGTGATCTTATTCGCTGTGCAACCTCTTCAGGCTTGCCGAAAAGCATGGTTAATGAACTGAATAGTGTTGCCTTATCAGAGGCCGACCATCCCCTTACCGAATGCTACCTGACCAGAGAGCTTATCAAAGTTTCTGATTTGGAGGGTAAGACCCGGTGGCCTGCATTTAGTCAGGCAGGCATTCAGGCAGGTATGAATGCATTCTGGTGTACGCCACTTCTCTCTACGCAAAGTAAATCTGTAATCGGTATCTTTTCTGTTTTTTATACCGAGCCCCGCACGCCGGTTGAGTCTGACCGACATGTTGTTGATGCATTATCGCGCTCAGCGGCAATGATCATTGAAAGGGACAGAGAAAACAAAGCGCGCTTGCGTGCTGAAACAGCATTGTCTGCCAATACAGAAACATTAAACAAACAACGTAGGCTTTATGAGACTGCGTTATCCAACACACCTGATCTGATCTACATCTTCGATCTGCAGGGAAGATTTACTTATGCCAATGATGCGCTACTGAAGATGTGGGGGCGTACCTGGGAAGATGCCGTAGGTAAAACGTGCTTTGAGCTTGATTACGAGCCCTGGCACGCGCAAATGCACATGGATGAAATTCAGCGCGTAATAGAGACCAAAAAACCGATACGGGGCGATGTCCCCTTTGAAGGCACTCACGGACGACGAATTTACGATTATATTTTTGTTCCGGTTATTTCTGATGACGGACGGGTAGAGGCAATTGCCGGGTCTACCCGGGATGTAACAGAAAGAAAAGAAGCTGAAGAGTTGGCCAAGAAAGCTGAAGCCCGGCGCCGACTTGCTCTTGAAGCATCACACAGCTTTGGTATTTGGGACTGGGATATCCAAAAGAATATATTCACCGCAGATGAGCGCTTAGCTGAACTATTCAATATCAGTCGTGAGGATGCGCATTACGGCGTGGAAATCGAAAAACCATTAGCCTCTATTCATCCCGACGATAAGCCACGTATTACCGCAGCGATTAATGCAAGTATAGAGAACGGTACGCCCTATGATGAGGAGTACCGGATTGTTCAGCGAAATGGCAGCGTTCGGTGGGCGTCGTTCCGGGGCCGGGTTATATACGATGAGTCCGGAAAGGCGGCCAGATTCCCCGGGGTAGGAGTGGATGTCACTCGCGAACGCAACGCCATTGATGCTCTGCATGAAGCAGATAAACGAAAAGATGAGTTTCTGGCAACACTTGCACACGAGTTACGAAACCCGCTGGCGCCAATAAGGAATTCGTTGGCGATATTACAATCTGATAAATTCGATACGAAACAAAAAGACGCTTCTTTTGATCTGGTAGAACGCCAGGTTACTCAAATGATCCAATTGGTGGATGATTTGATGGATGTATCCCGTATCACTCGCGGGAAAATACGGTTGAATCGCACGCCTTTAAATATAAAGCACGTATTGGATGCCGCGACAGAAACAGTGCAGCCATTGATTGATGAATGCTCGCATACGCTCACCATTAGCTGTGGGGAAGATTTATGGGTAAGTGGCGACCTAATCCGACTCTCACAGATTTTTTCCAACATTATTAATAATGCGGCAAAATACACCTCTCAGGGTGGCAGCATTAATATCAACGTCTCCCGCGACGCTGACAATGTTTTTGTGGCTATCAGGGACAATGGGGCTGGCATCCCGCAGGATAAGCTTACCAATGTATTTGATATGTTTTCTCAGGTGGAAGGGATGCTTGAGCGTTCTAAGGGCGGCCTGGGGATTGGTTTAACACTGGTCAGAAGACTTACTGAGCTTCATGAGGGGCGGGTTAGTGTTGCCAGCGAGGGAGCGGGTCAGGGAACAACTTTCACTGTGACACTGCCGCTCATAGATAAACCAGCCAATATTCAGGTCAGTGAAACATCAGCCTTCAGTCAGACCATGCAAAAGTCTGCAATCAATGTACTTATTGCAGATGACAATCAGGATGCGGCGGTGACTATGGGATGGTTGCTGGAAGCAAAAGGTTGCAATGTTGAAGTGGTAGAAAGCGGTGAAGCAGCGCTTGAAGCGGTTGCGTCCTTTATCCCCGACCTGGTCCTGCTCGATATTGGCATGCCGGGGATGAATGGCTACGACCTGTGTATCGCACTGCAACAAAATCCTGCACTTAAACATGCTATTTTTGTGGCTCAAACCGGCTGGGGACAACCATCCCACATTCAGCGTTCAAAAGCGTCCGGTTTTCATCACCATCTGGTTAAACCAATCAATCTTGATGATTTAACACCAATCCTATTACAGGTTGAGAACCATAAACTAATGTAACCTCTGCCCACGCAACTGAATTAGTGCGAATTAACAGGTCGTTAATCGTGTGGACCTGTAAATGTAGTAAAAACGGCTGTGGTCAGTAGTACAATTAGCGCAATAATGCTTTCAACCTGAACTGAACGAACTACTGTTTCTGGTGTGTTATTGACAAGTCGTGGAACAAGAAACCATTTGTGCCAGGTGGCAAGACACAGCATCACCAACACCAGAGACGCTTTTACCATGAAGAGATTCCCGTACAATGTGCGGTACAAAGCCTCAGGTAAATCGGCCAGAGAATAAATCATTCCCACACCGGTTAAAATTAGCAGGACTATCGGAACCCAGGCGTCCCGGCCAAATCGCAGCATGTATCTGCGAACATGCGAAGGCGGATATTGATAAGCAAGCTGTATCAATAAGGGCAGTGACGCTGCCCACCAGGAAATAGTGATAATATGCACAATAAGGGCGATATGTTCAGGCATAGCCTGTTCAAAGATATGACCTGTCAGTGTGCTACTGAATGCAGCGATCACCATTGGTAACCCCATACCAATATAAAACATCTTGCCAGGTTTGTACTGCGCCGACTGATATCTGATGATTACCATCAGGGCACCGAAAAAGGCAAGCGTCTTCACCAATAGCGCATCACCAGGCGCTGCTGACCACACAATTTTCAGCATCAACGGGTCAAACGCTCCGTCAATCCCCCGAGAAGCCAGTGCGCCTGTCTTGGCGAAGAACCAAAGCACGGTACCGACAATAGCAAAAATCAGCGCGACGATGCATCCTCGCAGGTATTTTTTCACAATGCTTTGCCCGGCATCAGCGTCAGGCACTTCATTACATAGTAAAGGGGCATAAAATGCCCCTGCAATAGCAACATAACCAAAATAGGTTAAAAATTTACCGGTGACCTGTAATACGTCAAACACTGTAAATACCCTATTATTCTGCGACCTAGTGCACCATGAACGAATATTTACCTGTCATTTTATGGCCGTCATCGCTCATTACCACATAACTGACTTTGTATGTATCTGGCGCTAACGCGGGTAATTTCCACTCAAAATCTGCACTTTTGTCAAAGGCCGGAGCAAAGCCAAAATCGATTTCCTTGCCATCTTTATTGGTTAGCGTCACGTTCGTTAAACGGACGCTTTCTGAAAACGTCAGAGATAACTTTTCCGGCGCACTCATCAACATTGCATTACTTGCCGGCTGACTCTCATTCAGATTCATTTGAGAGTGTGAGAACACCGGCTGCGCAGTTAGTGATGCAAGTACAACAGAGGCGGAAAGTATTAAGCGTCTATATTTCATTGGTTTATTCTCGCTGTAGGATTAAAGGTATCTTTGAAAATATTGGCAGGTGTCACGCCATAGCGATGTAGCTGCGCTTCGACTTCCTGCATGAGGGGCCAGGGACCACACAGATAAAATTCTGCCATCCTGGGGTTAAAACTTGCCTGACGAAGTATTGGTGCCAGGGCATCCTGAACATAGCCAGAATTACCCGGCCAGTTATCATCGGGCGCTGATAGTACGGGGCAGTAATAAAACTGAGAAAACTGTCTGGACAGCTGTTCGAACTCATCGTAGAAGGCCAGATCGGCGCGGGTTCGGGCGCCATAAAAAAAGGACACCGGCATGGCGCTTCTATGTTTCAATAAGTGCTCGAAAATCATTGCTCTTAACGGGGCAATTCCAGAACCGGCACCTATAAAAAATCGTTGCGTTACCGGCGCATCCGATAAATAAAACGACTCAACAGGACCTATAGCGTCGATGGTCTGGCCGGTCCTCAGCTGACATAAGTACCCTGAACCCACTCCGGATTGTGATTTATCTTCAGACTGTTGCCATTTTACTGCCACACTGAGCGTGTCTGAACCATTATCAAAATCAGCGATAGAGTAGTGGCGCACGCCGCCATCATGGGAGCTATGTCCGTCTGGAGTATCCTGCCAGTAAGTAGAAAAAAACGCCGGAATATCGTTTGGTCGGTTAGCATTCGCTGACGGCGGAATAACAAACCGCATACTCGCGCCCGCCTTGTATGCTTGCAAGTCCCCGGTTTTTACCCTGAATTGAATATATTTAATCGTAGGTGTAACAAACCGGGAGTGTTCTACTTCCAGTACCAGCTTGTCCCGATAAGCTTTTGGAGCATGAACAGAGTCAATCTCGGCAACCAGATGCTGACAAGCCAGTCGCATTCCTTTTTTGAGATCTGCAGGTGTCAGACACTCGCGCTCCGCCGTTGTGATTTTCAAATCGCCAGTGGTCTGAATCAGACACTTACCACAACTCCCGCCACCGCCACATGACGAAGGCAGGTAAACATGGGCATGCTGTAACGCGTAAAAAATCGTTTCGCTACTGCGACCGGAAATACGCATTTGCGCATCTGTAGTATTCAGCGTTGCGCAAAATATTTTTTTTCTGCCGCGCGTGGGATTTATCTGGCCATCTTTTAATAAAACAACCAGCCAGATTAACCCGGTTATAACAAACAATAAGGTGACCACGGCAAACGTAACAATTAGCCAGTGGTTGAAGCCGCCACTGTTTCCATAATCCATAAAATGCAGTTTGAGCATTAAATCAAAAAACCGCGAGTCATAGGTCGAATGGGTGATTATTCTGCCGGTGCGACTGTCGATAAACATATAAGTAGTTTGCGCATCGGCAAAAACAATGTGCCACACATCATTTTGCTGACCGGGCAGATCAGACAAGGGCGCTTCTTTAAATGTTGCACTGGCAATTTGTACAGGGCCGGGGTAGGCATGTTTGGCAATTTTTTCAGCAAGTAATCGGTCGATAGTAATGGGTGTAGCTGAATGTGCATCAAATAGCTGAATCTGGCTTGTCTGTCCGATATGTGCCCCCGCCTCGATGATTGCCACATAAATCGGTTTTCCCATTAATGTACGCAGGGTAAGAGACTGCACCTGTTCAAGTGGGAGCATTGATGCGGGAACGATACCGCCATGCTGATAAGCACCTTCACCAAGCTCTGCTGAAGATGAGCGTAACGCCAGCCGCTCGTGGCTGAATAGCCCAAAATATAGACCGGTGACCAGCCATATAATTAACTGAGCGCCGATGATGACAGAGGCCCATTTGTGACATTGCTTTATGAAACTGAACCGCATCATAATGCCTCACTTTGGCTGTCTTTTTTGCATATTCGGCAGTAGGAAAGCACGGCGCCGGATAGAGCGCCTGCCAGACCAGTAAATGCAAAAATCAGAAAGAAAACATTGCCCAGTGTTGCACCATCGTCCCAATCAAGAATGTGAAGTCGCCACATCCAGTCAAACCAGCGCCAGGGGTGATGCCTGACAGTAACGATAGCGCCGGTATATTGGCTGACATAAAGGGTAGGGGAAAACGTGCCGTCAAAATTTACCTGCCATACCGGTAGATGCCGGGATGACAATTCATCAGGCGCATCTGAAGGCTGAACCAGGCTATTCACACTTTCAATATTTCCCTGCCCGGTAAAGGCCCGAACCGCTATACGGGCAGCCTGCTGCTCACTTATCTGTGTAAGCGGCTGCCCCGTATCCGTTGCAATGAGCAGCGGCGTGGACGAATCTACCAGATAAACCTGATACACAGGCTTGCCGGCCAGCGAACGCAATGTGACAGACTCTGCGTTAGGATAAGCTTGTACAATGGTTTCAAAACGGGTTTTGCGCTGTTCGTCAGCTACGCTGACGGCCGGTGTGTTGACCAGACTTTCACCGTGGATATAGTGAATATCCATACTCACCATATAGAGGCCTGATACTGCCCACAATAAGAACTGCAAGGCAACAAATAACATCAGCCAGCGATGATAGCGGCGTACAACATTAACCACCGGGCAACTCCTTATTGAAACGCTTCACACTGTGTGCTTTTACCTGCGCATACACGACGGGCAGAACAATCAGAGTTAATAACAGAGCACTTGTCATCCCACCTACCATAGGCGCGGCGATCCGGCTCATTACCTCAGACCCCGTACCACTTGAGAACATGATAGGTAGCAGGCCGATAATGATTGTTGCAACTGTCATCATAACGGGTCTGACACGCAAGCCGGCACCCTCCAGCAAGGCCTTGCGATAAGCGTCTTGTCCGATTTGTCGGTTATCATGCCTGGCTTGATCTTTTAGGGTGTTAAGTGCCTGGTTCAGATACACCAGCATGATTACGCCTATTTCAACAGCAACACCGGCAAGTGCTATAAACCCAACACCTACCGCTACCGACAAATTAAAGCCTTGCAAATAGAGCAGCCATAAGCCGCCGATCATCGCCATCGGCAGACTTAAGATAATCATCAGCACTTCACTGAAGGCTCTAAAGTTGAGGTATAGCAAGATGACAATTATGGCGAGAGTGAGTGGTACCACATAGGTAAGTTTATCCTTCGCCCTTTCCATATACTCATACTGGCCAGCCCAGGTGACAGAATAGCCTGGCGGCAGGTCAAGTTCAGCTGCTAAAGCAGCCTTAGCGCTTTGTACGTACGACCCTATATCGGTGTTGTCGATATCAATAAACGTCCAGCCATTGATGCGCGCGTTTTCACTTTTGATACCTGGTGGACCATCTTCGATATATATATCAGCCACATCGCCCAGCGCGATTCGCTGCCCTTTATCGGTAACAATTGGCAATCTGGCAAGACTCTCAGGCGAGTCACGATAATCCTGCGGATAGCGCAGGTTGACCGGGTAGCGCTCAAGGCCTTCTACCGTGCGCGTCACATTCATGCCACCCACCGCGGTGGCTACAACCTGCTGAACATCTGAGATATTCAGGCCATAACGGCTGGCTTCTTCACGCTGGATATCTACCTTAAGATAGCGTCCGCCTGCTACGCGCTCGGAATATACCGATGTGGTACCTGGTACTTCACCCAGTATACGTTCAAGATCTTTACCTATCTTTTGTATCACTTCCAGTTCAGTGCCGGCGACTTTGATGCCCACCGGTGTTTTAATCCCTGTGGCTAACATGTCGATACGCGTTTTAATCGGCATTACCCAGGCATTCGTCAGGCCGGGAAAGTTAACCAGCGCATCCAGTTCCGCCTTCAGATCGTCTGTTGTAATACCACTACGCCACTCGCTTTTAGGTTTAAGCTGAATAAAAGTCTCTATCATTGTCAGCGGGGCCGGATCGGTGGCTGTATCAGCACGACCTACTTTTCCAAACACTGATTCAACTTCCGGTACAGTCCGGATAAGTTTATCCGTCTGCTGAAGTAACTCGCGCGCTTTACCGATAGATATGCCCGGGTAAGTGGTGGGCATGTACATCAGATCACCCTCATCGAGGGGAGGAATAAACTCACTGCCAATTTTATTCAGCGGATAGAAACCGATGACGGTAACAAGCAAAGCAGCAATCAATGTCGATTTGGGAAAGCGCAGAGCCTGCCTGAGTACCGGCACGTAAAGTGCTATCAGGAACCGGTTTATCGGATTTCGGGCCTCTGGCCTTACTTTTCCGCGGATGAAATATCCCATTAACACCGGAACAACTGTCACCGCAATACCTGCAGATGCTGCCATCGCATATGTTTTGGTGAAGGCCAGGGGCGCGAACATTCTGCCTTCCTGAGCTTCAAGAATAAATACCGGCAGAAACGAAACTGTAATAATGAGCAACGAAAAGAACAGCGCAGGCCCCACCTCGCAAGCGGCACGGGTAACAATTTGCCAGCGGTTATCTTCAGTAACGGTTTCGCGCTCCATATGCTTGTGCATATTCTCAATCATGACAATCGCCCCGTCGGTCATGGCGCCGATAGCGATAGCTATGCCCCCCAGTGACATAATGTTGGCGTTAATACCCTGAAAATACATCACTATAAAAGCTACCAGAATACCCAGGGGCAGAGTGATAATGGCCACAAGAGAAGAGCGCAAATGAAACAGAAATGCTATACAGATAAGCGCAACGACTATCAGCTCTTCAGTAAGCTTATCCTGCAAATTCGTAATGGCCCGGTCGATTAGTGCAGAGCGGTCATAGACTGTCACAATTTCAACGCCCTTTGGCAGTGAGCGTTTTAATTCATCCAGTCGTGCTTTGACACCATCAATAGTTTGCTGCGCATTTTCTCCGTAGCGCATGACCACTATCCCGCCGACAACTTCGCCCTGACCATTCAGTTCAGCCACGCCCCGTCGCATTTGCGGCCCGAGTGTAACGGTGGCAATGTCGCCAATTGTTAATGCAGTGCCGTTCTCACTCACCCCTAGTGGTATTGCGTTAATATCGTCTACTGAGCGGATATAGCCGGTAGCAGTCACCATATATTCAGCTTCAGCCATTTCTACCACTGAAGCGCCGGTCTCCTGATTACCCTGAATCAGAGCGCGTTGTATCAGATCCAGTGGAATGTTGTAGCCGCGCAGGCGATCGGGGTCAACCTGAACCTGGTATTGTTTAACCATGCCGCCAACAGTGGCAACCTCTGATACACCATCTACTGACTGCAGCTCATAGCGTAAAAACCAGTCCTGAATGCTTCGCAGCTGACTGATATCGTGTTTACCTGATGGATCGGTTAGCGCATACATGTAAACCCAGCCCACACCGGTTGCATCCGGGCCGATTTGCGGTGTTGCAGTGTCCGGCAAACTCGCCGCGGCCTGATTCAGATATTCCAGAACACGGCTTCTGGCCCAGTAAAGGTCGGTATCGTCTTCAAATATGATGTACACATATGAGTCACCAAAAAAGGAAAAACCACGAACGGTCTTCGCTTTTGGCACTGACAACATGGCAGTGGTCAGCGGGTAGGTGACCTGATCCTGGACGACCTGCGGGGACTGACCGGGGTAACTGGTTTTTACAATAACCTGAACGTCCGACAGGTCAGGCAGAGCGTCTACCGGTGTTTTGCTCACCGAATAAATACCCGCCATTATCACCATCACTGTTGCCAGCAAGACTAAAAAACGGTTTTTCACCGACCATCTGATAATAGACTCAATCACGATGAAGCCTCCTTACTTCGGCAGGTGCGAATCATGTCCGGCACTATTGTGGCCCGGTTCGGGGCTACTGAGTATATGGATACTGGTGATAATAAGCGCGCCATTCTGACTTCTGGTAACTTCAAAGTGCAGAGATTGTCCGGTCATAACTTGCTTTAAACTGACCGATTCATCCACAGCAAAATCCATTGTCATCGCTGGCCAGTCCCAGGCGTCGACCGGCTCGTGTTCAATGGTCAGCGCGCGATCCGAACGATTAATTGCTGTAACCGTTCCCATAACAGCCACCGCCTGTGGCTTTGAATCAGACTGACTTTGCGCATTGTCAGCAGGATTGTCGGGGGATTTCATTATATGTACCCGGGTTATCGTAAGCGTACTATCTGAGTGTCGGGTTACTTCAAAATGCACAGATTGACCCGCTGCGAGCGTATTCATATCAATTTTGCTGAACACGTTGAAATCCATCGTCATAGCTGGCCAGTCCCAGGCTTCAACAGGATCATGGTCAATAGTAAGCGTACGGGTATCCTGTGATACCGCATTGATTGTGCCGGTCACAGCGATAGATTCAGATACCGCCTGCTCCTTTCCCATATCAGTGCGGGCGTTATGTTGCTTCTTAACGCTTACTTCAGGCTCCTCACCCTGTTGCATGATGTGAATGCCAGTGATTACAGGGGAGCCTCCTGTTTCACTGTCTATTTCAAAATGGAGTGACTGACCTTTTGCGAGCTTATCAAATGCGACCTCATCTGCCACAGCAAAGTCCATGGTCATAGCCGGCCAATCAAGCGCGGGCACTGGCTCATGAGCGATGGTTACCTTGCGCTTGTCGCTTAGAACGGCCTTTACCATTCCTTTTGCCCAGACAGCGGTATTGTCAGCTTCGCTGTTCATCCGGGCAAAGTCAGAAGATTTACTGGACTCTGAGTCGATCAGGAACTGTGCCGAGGTGACCACGCGCTCACCCTCATTAACGCCACTCAGAATTTCTATCTCGTTTTTACCCGAACGACCCAATGTAACGGCAACAGAGCGAAACTTGCCGTCACCTTTCGCCAGTACCACCCGGTTTTGAGAACCTGTGCGGATAACAGCTTCATTCGGCACGAGTACAGCCTGTGTATCAACCGGCACATCAATATGGATATCTGCGAGCATATTAGGCTTCAGGTGATGGTCAGGATTGGCAAATTTTAATCTGACCGGCAGGGTTCGATTAGACGCCTGCAGGGCTGGAGCAACATAATCAACGGTGCCGGTCCAGGTTTTCCCCTTAACAGCGTCAACAGTCATCGTCACCGGCATGCCAGCACTAACGGAGCCAGCATCGCGTTCAAATACCTCAGCCTCTACCCATACCGTATCCAGCTGTCCGATACTCATCAGGGTCATGCCTGGTTGAACATAAAACCCGTCCCGAATATTCAGTTCGTTAACAAAACCAGACTTTGGCGCGTCGAACGTCACAGTACGAACAACCTCTTTTTGACGGGATACCTGTTTAACCACATCATCGGGGATTTCAAGCGCAGCAAGTCGTTCTCTGGCCGCTGCAATCAAGGCCGGATTATCGCGGCGAAGGGCAATAATATATTCTTCCTGAGCGTTGACCAGTTCCGGCGAATAAAGGGCGTAAAGGGGGTGCCCCTTTTCTACCGGGTCGCCGGCAGCCTTTACGAACTGCTGCTCTATCCAGCCTTCAACTCGTGGATGTATATGAACAATCTCATCTTCATCGTATTTTACGTATCCTACTGTACTGATATCGGCATTTATTTGACCGGCCCTTGCTTTCGCGGTTCTCACGCCAAGATTGTTTTCCACCGCGGACGAGATGGTA
Organism: Salinimonas iocasae; assembly: GCF_006228385.1. GTDB lineage: Bacteria > Pseudomonadota > Gammaproteobacteria > Enterobacterales > Alteromonadaceae > Alteromonas > Alteromonas iocasae. The sequence goes on along the minus strand of NZ_CP039852.1, from coordinate 2,170,597 downwards.
ACTGTGCCTGCCGGTTCATCGTTATCTGTGGTGTTTTTCTCGTACACCGGCACCAAATCCATCCCCATCGGCGATTTGCCCGGTTTATCACGACGGTAGCTATCATCCATGGGGGCGACCCAGTAAAGCGGCTCTTGGGCGCCGTTATCAGAGGCAGGCTCTTCACCTGCAAGGTTATTGTAGCCAATAACCATCAATGCGCCGGTAAGTGCGCTGGCAATGGCCGTAGCGATGAGCACTTTATTATTCATTAATCGTTCCTTTTGCCGGGTCACTGGCTGCACTGGTTTGGGTGAGGTAATAGTTAAGCTGTGCAGTGCGTTTGAGTTTGTCGACCTGAACAGATAGCGCTGAAAGACGGGCTTCCAGTTCGGTAATTCTGGCGCGAACCACCTCAGAAAAATCCCCGTTATCATTCATGTATGCGGTCATCGATGCTTGTGCCTGCGCCTGGGCCTGCGTCAGTATCTGATCACTGTACAGCGATTCGCGCTGATTCAGTCGCACCAGGTGTCGGGTTTGCTCGCGGACCTTTGCCAGCAGTGATTTCAATACCACCAGCTTTTGCGTTTTAACAGCCTGCGCCTCATAAACTGAAGCCCTGACAGTTCTATCCTGACGATTTTCAGTAAACAACGGAACGTCAAGGGTAACGCCCACAGAGAATAAGTCTGCCCGCGACTGACCGGAGGGCATATCATCACGCCATCCATAGCTGGCATTAAGCTTCCACTGAGGTTTGTACTGTTCTTTGGCAAGTTCAACATCTTTCTGGCTGGCCTGATACTGAAGCTCAATAGCCTGGATAGTGGGATGCCGGGTGAGGTGTTCAATCAGCGTTTGATCTGAGCCGGTTCCAATCAGCGCCGAAATTGACAGGGCAGGGTCGATGTTTGGCAATGTAGCAGGCAGTGTATCGGAGGTAGTTTCTGAGCTGCTCAATGTAAGACTGTCAGACTGATACGGTTGCAGCCATTCACTAAGCGCTGACAGTGCCACTTCCAGATTCTGAGCCTGAACAGTGGCGCGATCCTCGAACCGGATAAGCTCAAGCTCAGCGCGAATAATATCTTGCTGGCGAGACTTCCCTGCAGCAGAGGCATAGGTAGTCTGTGCGATGTCACGAATTTGCTCAAACAACACACTGTTATCTTCTATCAGTGTTTTTGAGCGCATAGCCAGCCAGGCGTCCAGCCATAGTAGCGTAACATCGCGATCAATCATTGCCCGACGATTCTCGCGCTCAAAGGGTCCCATAGCAGACTCAATAGCCAGCTTTTGCTGACTAATTGAGCGCGAATCCCCTCTTGGAAAGGCCTGGGAGATACCGAACTGCGCTTGTGTCATGTTTTCCTGATCAAGTTTCAGACTATCCAGCGGCAAATTCATCATAGTAAAAGACACAGAAGGATCGGGAAGCTCACCGGCTGCGATACTACGGTTTTCTTTGGCCTTTTGTTGTAACTGGCTGCCCTGGAGCCATGGGTCATTTGACTGGGCCGTTGTCACGGCATCACGCAAAGAAAGCGTTTGCTGAGCGGCCGCCGGACCCACCAGACAACCCGCTGTAACAATGGAGTAAATGCCAAGCAGAAAAACGCATCGCATTAGTACTGCTCCTCAAATGTAGAGACAGTGGCGAAGGGGCGGGTGGAGCCATCTTTAAGCAGTAACTGGATGGTGTATGGCTGAAACCGCAAGCCGCTCTCCATACCCGGGGAGCCTATTGGCATACCGGGTACTGCGAGACCGAAGGCATCATCTGGCGGATTATCTAAAAAAGACTCAATGTACCTGGCCGGAATATGGCCCTCAAAGACATAACCCGAATGCGTTACTGCGGTATGACAGGAGCGTAACTCTACCGGCACATTGTGGATGGCTTTAATATCACCCAGCGTATTTGTATCCTTGCCTTCAATACGCCAGGCATTTTGTGAAGCTTTACCACGTTGAGAATTCTCAAGATGCGCCATCCAGCCTTTACAGCAGCCGCAGGATGCAGACTTGTAAACATTTAGATGAACATTGTCTTTTTCAGTGGATGCCTGTACGACGGTCCCCAGCAGGCCCAATATTAATGCTAGTACACGTATTGTCATGATGATTGCCTCAAGGTAGGTACGCGCTCTGTCTGTCGCGTTAGCTATAAAACGTGACGATGAACGCTTACCGATAGATATAATATTAAATACTTCAGGTGTCAGCCTGAATAAAAGACGGATCTATCCTGAGTCAGGCAATAATGGGTGGACGAAAGAGGGCGCCGGCGGCAACAGAGGGGTGCATAAGGGGTAACCGCGCTATATGTTTTCGGGTATCGGGGGTGAACACTTGTTGAGTGGTTGCCTCTACAAAGAACGCGTGTCCACAGAGATTAGCCGGACAGGTACAATCCTGCTCACAGCAATCAGTGTGTTCGGCATCAGCAGCCATGGTGTGGTGGCTACGCACGGGCTCTTCAGAAACATGATGAGGCGCCTGCAGGGCGTCGCTACCCGGCTTAGGGGAGCTCATCATTGCACAGTGGTCAGAGATTTGAGTCCCGCTTTTTTCTGAATCAGAAAACGCCAATACCTGCGCGCTTAGCGCCGCAAGCATGACAAAAATACTCATTCGGAAAAAGTGGACAATCATGACTAACCTCTGTTACGAATCTGCATAATAAGCAAATTATGCAGATTCGTAAACTATCAGATTAACAACATGATAAGACCGCCGCCAATCATGAACAGGTTCTCTGACAACGAAACAAAACCGAGCGGAACGTTACTATCGCCGCCAACGCAGGCACATTTTAGTTCGCGTTTATCAATATACACAGCTTTGAACACCGAAACTGCGCCGACTGTACCTATAAACAGGGAGATAGGAGCAACCAGTAATGCCGGTAATTGTGCCAGCATACCAATACCGGCATACGCCTCCATAAATGGGTAAATATATCCATAGCGAACCCATTTCATGGCGAGCAAATCGTAGGTAATAAACGAGTTAGTAAACGTATATAAGTCTTTTAGTTTTTGCACCGCCAGCATAATCATCGAAAATGATATGAAGAGCATTAAGGACCGAATGGACAGCAAATCTCCGCTTACTGCCCATTGATAGGCCAGCATCATCAGTGCGGCGACAGAAAATATTGCAATAACCGGTGTATAGGTGGTGCCGGTCTGCCCCGCTTCACCTTTATTAAAATACTCTCTAAGCTCATCATAGCCGCCAATACGTTCATCATCGATAAACGCCTGAGGGGTAGTCTCAACCCCATGCTTTTCTTTGAACTTATCCGTCTCCGCCCGGGAAGTCAGCTTATGATCCTCTACGCTAAAACCTTTGCGCTTAAGGAGATCTTTAGAACGTAATCCGAACGGACAAATATGTTCATCAGTTGCCATACGATACAGAACAGCTGTCTTACTCATTGTTTCCTCCTGGTTTTAATTGGCCCGAGAATTCGGGAACAGGACGCGCCTCGGCTTCTTCACGGGTAACGGCCTTACCGTTTTTCTCAATATCTTTTATCAACCACTCCATTTCCTTAATTTCTTTACGTTGTGTTCTGATAATACCATTAGCCAGCTCTCTGACCCGCTGGTCTTCCAATTGACTCCGCTCGCTGGTTAAAATCGCAATAGAGTGATGGGGGATCATGCCCTTCATATAAGCTGAGTCAGACACAAGTAGCTGTGAACGCAATAGGTACAAACACGCCACGAACAGAATGACAGCTCCTGCAAAGATAGCGATATTTTTACGACTATCCGTGTACATGCTCAACATAAATGCCAACATGATTACCGCCATGCCGGCGCCCATGTACAATGCCATATAGGTTCGGGTTTCGCTGAACCAGATATGGGATAGCGCGTAAGTATTCAGGTACATCATGATGAACATGGCGATAGTTGAAACACCAATCATCGCGAAAAATCGGGTGTACTTCATAGTAATCCTTACAAACTTTTAATGTAATGTCGTAATATTTACAGTGCTCTAAGCATTATGAGTGCTTTATATCTGTATTACGCAATATACATACCTGAATGAGGCGACAATGATTCTGGCTATCATAATTTCACTGTTAGCACTCTCTATGGCGGTGATAATTCATCTGTTTAATTTGTCCTCCGTCGCACAATATCTAAGCAAAGATTCCATAGGCCCAGCTTCTCGCACGTTCACATTTGTCGTGGTGGCAGTAATAAGTCAGACTGCAATCGCTTTACTTTTTTCGTGTGCTTATTGGTTAGGAGAAACCGCAGGAATAGGCACGTTTAAGTCGCCCGCAGAATTTGAAGATATTTTTTACTTTTCTCTGACAACCATTACCACATTAGGGTTAGGAAGTATCGAACCTACAGATAATTTGAGAATGGTAGCGGGCATAGAGTCTGCTACCGGCTTTCTGTTAATAAGCTGCTCTGCGTCCCATGTCTTTAAATCGATGGCGCAAAATAGCTTTTCATCTAATCAGGGATAGGGTGTATTGACACGAGCCCCTATACAATTAACGTACTTTCTATATTTTTCAGGAGAAAAATCATGTCCCGACACTTTGAATCCGCCCCCGGTTTGCATGAGGAAAAAGACGCCGCAACCCGGGGCTTTGTATTCAACCAAACCATGCTAAGAATTGCCGATCCTGAACGTTCTTTGGATTTTTACACCCGGGTTATGGGCATGACGTTACTGCGCAAGCTTGACTTTAAAGACATGAAGTTCAGTCTTTATTTTCTGACCGCAGAGGAAGATCTTTCGCAGATAAGTGGTAACGAAACGACCAGAACAACACAAACGTTTAACCGGCCTGCTATGCTTGAGCTTACCCACAATTGGGACGATACAGCTGAAAGTGCGGATTATCATAACGGTAATAGTGAGCCGAAGGGATTTGGTCACGTTGGTTTCCATGTGCCCGACCTGGAGGCTGCGTGCGAGCGCTTTGAAAAGCTGGGCGTACCCTTTCAAAAGCGTCCTGATGATGGCGCAATGAAAGGATTGGCGTTTATTAAAGATCCTGACGGTTATTGGATTGAAATATTTGATGCAACAAAAGTCAGTGATGTATGTCGGGAACACCTGGGTTAACCTGAGTAGGGCGCCCTACGCGTCACTAAATGTAATGGATCAAGTTTAATCAAAAACCTTATAAAAAAAGGTGTTTTGACTAGCACTTTAGTTTTATACTCCTGGTAGAGTGATGTTGCTGACCACTCGCTGAATTTATCACTAACCAGGAGTAAAGACAGATGCTGACACGCTTTTCTGTGCTGCCTTTATTTCGATGGACCGTATTTACTTTCCTGCTATGTACCGCTACTACGCCTTTCGCCGAAGAAAGCGAAGATGCGCGATTCGCCCGATACAGCAATCTCACCCATGCTGTTATTTACGATTGGGGTATGGCTCAGGGGTTAAGCAATTCTCAAATCGAGCAAGCGCTGAAAACGTCAGATATTGAAAGTGATGCATCACCGTTAGGTATTGTATTCAAACACATAATGGCCCTGAGTCACCATGGCTTTGATGATGCGCCGCGAAACCTTCCCGAACAGCCAACTGTTCCGGTGACTGATGAGCACTGGCGCTATCTGAAAAAACTGGATCCATACCGCTATGCCGCGAACAGAGCCTATTACATCTTTTTAAAAGCGATGATTGCTCACAACGGAAGCACTGAGCGTCTTACACAAAGTATCCCGGCCCTGCAACAGTTAAAGGCCGAAATGCTGGAAACAGGTCATAAAGCTGCTGTCGCAACAGTCAGTATGTGGTTGGCCAACGAATTAGCCGAGAGTGACCCGTTCAGCGCTAAAGCAGAAATAGAGTATGCGCTACCTCATCTGGCTGACTTCGACAAAGATCGCGCCATGGAAACGCAGTTGGATCCTGATCACGCGCACACCTGGCTGGCGCAGTTTTACAAAGAGTTTAATATACAAAGTCGCGTTTATTATCATGCCCAAAAGGATATAGAAGGGGCCCGTAACCGCGATGTACTCAGCGCCGATTATTTTGGCGATGCCATCCTCGCACTCAACCGGATGGGGCGTTTCGACGAGGCGAGAGCGCTGGCAGATGAAGCAACACGCGTAGCACAACAAAGTGGAGAACCTGTTCAAAAAGTCATAGCACTGGCATATCAGTTAAGTGTGTATACGCACCGGGATCATCCCGCAGAACGACAACAAATGCTTTCGCTGGCCAGGCAGGGGGCGGCTGTTCCGGCAGAGTCTCTTCCTCCTGCATGGCAGATGCTGCCATCGCTTTTTCACGCTATCGCCACTGCTATACAAGGCAGTCAGCGTGAATTCGACAATGCTGTCAGCGCCTATCAGTCAGTTGTAGCCAGACAGCTTGAAGCGTCATATTACCCCAAAACTATCGATCTTCTGAATCATTATAACCTTCGCCGGATTTATAAGCTCAGAGGCGACTATAAAAATGCGCTGCGACATTTTGAGTTATATGATCGCAAGTTACTGGCTTACAACACAGAAAGCTACAGCCTGAACGCTGAGAGTCATCATGACCCGCTAAGTGACGATATCGAGTTTACGCATTTACGCCTTGCACAGGTTAAAGAAGCAGAACAGGCCCTCCGGCTAGAAACCGAAAGACTCAGAGCAGTAGTAGCAGGACTTATCGCCTCGCTTCTGGGTGTGTTGACGATGTGGTTCTGGCAGCGCCAGCGTCGCAGTGCAAGACTCGCTGATACTGACTCACTAACCGGCGCGCTAACCAGACGTGCGCTTTATAGTGCGTTATCAAAGCCGGTGAACAGCAACAAAGCATCGTGTATGGTTTTGATAGATTTGGATTATTTTAAGCAGGTCAACGATCATTACGGGCATGTAGTTGGCGATGAAGTACTCACCAGAACCAGTAGTATCATTCAAAGCCGTATTCGCAAATCAGATAAACTCTGTCGTTACGGCGGCGAGGAGTTTTTACTCTATTTGCATGATATCGACCGTGCGCAGGCGACGCGTCTGGTAGACGATATCCGTGAGACGCTCAAAGAGCATTGTACCTGGACCACTACGGATGCTGAGTTCTCAGTGTCATTTTCGGCAGGTATAACCGAAGTGAAAAGCTGTAAGGATATGGATGCTATCGTCGCCACCTGTGATACCCAGCTATACAATGCGAAAGCATCAGGCCGCGCATGTACTCGTGCTGTTGAATTCGGCTGAATAATTATCGCCAAATAAATCCACACATCTTAATTGCATTTACTTCGTACACAGTGTGAACAGCAGTTGGTCGTAATGACCACTGATTAGGTTTACCTGTGACGGAGAGACACCATGAGCAAACAAGGTGAGCGCAGCGATCGCCCCGATTATGACAACGTAATACAAGACATCGCTGATTATGTTCTCAACTACGATGATATCTCAGCAGAAGCGACCAATACCGCAAGATATTGCCTGATGGATACATTGGGCTGTGGACTCCTGGCGCTACAATTTCCAGAATGTACCAAACATCTGGGGCCGCTGGTTCAGGGGACCCAGGTTCCAAACGGTGCCCGGGTTCCGGGTACGCAGTTCGCTTTAGATCCCGTGAAAGCAGCGTGGGATATTGGATGTATTATCCGCTGGCTCGATTTTAACGATACCTGGTTAGCAGCGGAGTGGGGACATCCTTCCGACAATCTTGGCGGTATTCTTGCCATCGCCGATCACCTTTCTCAACAACGTATAGCACGCGGACAAACGCCTCTCACCATGCATGATGTGTTGACTGCCATGATAAAAGCCCATGAAATTCAGGGGGTCATTGCATTAGACAATAGCTTTAACCGGGTCGGGCTGTGCCACGTCTTACTGGTACGTATAGCTACTACTGCTGTTGTTACACACATGATGGGAGGCAATCGTGAACAAATTATGGCGGCTATTTCACATGCCTGGGTAGATGGCTCAGCACTGCGGACCTACCGACACGCGCCGAACGCAGGCTCAAGAAAGTCATGGGCGGCGGGCGATGCGACATCGCGCGGTGTTCGACTGGCTGATATTGCGATGCGTGATGAGATGGGTATACCCAGTGTGTTGAGCGCACCGCAGTGGGGCTTCTACGATGTTGCGTTTAGTCACACTAACAAAGATCTGGCTGTGAAACCGGAAGATGAGCGACAGTTTTCTTTTCAGCGCCCCTACGGCTGCTATGTCATGGAGAATATTCTGTTTAAACTTAGCTTTCCGGCCGAGTTTCATGCGCAAACTATGTGCGAAGCGGCAGTCACATTGCACAATGAAGTCAAAGACAGACTGCAAGACATCGAGCGAATTGAGCTGACTACCCATGAATCAGCCATACGCATAATCTCCAAACACGGGACGCTGGCAAACCCGGCTGATCGTGATCATTGTCTGCAGTATATGACAGCGGTGCCGCTTATATTCGGAAATCTGACAGCAAAGCATTATGAAGATGATTTTCATAATACCAACCCGCTTATCGATGCGCTGCGTGAAAAAATGGAAGTGCAGGAAGATGAGCGCTACAGTCGCGATTACCACGACCCGAACAAACGTTCTATAGCAAATGCGCTTCAGGTATTCTTTACTGACGGAACCGCCACTCAAAAAGTAGAGGTAGAATATCCTATCGGTCACCGCAAACGCAGGGAGGAGGGCATGCCGGTACTGGAAGATAAATTCTATAACAACCTGTTATCACGCTTTCCCCAATCCAGAAGTATATCAATTTTTGAGTTATGCCGTGATGAAAACCGCTTACATGCTATGGCAGTAAACGAGTTTATGGACGCATTTGTCATCTAATAGCCGCTTGTATAGCGCTGAATGCATGCTTTTTTGCTTTTTTACAGAGGGCGAAAGGCATGCATCCGGACACTTACAACTGGTGTCAAAAAATTTTACAATTTGTCATTGATCCTTTTTGACTAACTTATTGTTAAGTATTACTTAATCATTTCTCTGTCATTTCGCTGTCAGTAATTTTAGAAAATTTCTCGTCAATATTGCTCAAATCTTAATTGAAAAGCGTGTAAGTGTCGGTTTTTTTTACATTTAAAATTTGGATCACTTATAAATAAAAATTAATTGTTTAAAAAACACCCGCTTAAGAAAAAGGCGCATTTTATGCTTCTTATCTTACATCATCTCATATTTGCACTGTGTGATGAGAAGGAGGAGTAGCAATTTATCATCGGAACCTACCAATAAGCTGTAAAAAATTAAATTACAGAGGCTACCATGAAACGATTAATGATTGGCGCGGCAGGTTTGGCGCTTAGTCTTTCCACACACGCTGCACTGGTGGATCTAACCGGTAAGGGTTATGTTACCTACGGCGATTTTAACTCTTACTCATTACCCATCGCAGGGCTAAACGTTCAGTCCTCGCCCGGGCAAATTTCTGATTATGTAGTCATAGCAACTGGCGCAGACGGGAATCCCGTTAATACTAATTTTGCGGGCATGGATAATGCCTATTCCACGCCTACAGGGGAAAGTGGCTCAAACTACTTTACCACTGGTGACACAACAGACCCGGGGCAGGTTTCTGATTTTAGCGGAGATGCTGACGGAACCTGGGACACCTCTTTGTCAGCCTTAGAAACCTTTCTTGATGGCGAGTCAATGGTGTTTTTCTTCAACAACAACAATCTCAATGGTGACAATGAGCAAAGCCTTGCCGGCTGGGCGCAGGTTACCATTTTTGATGATATGGGCGATGTTGTAGAGATTTTTGATTTCACGAACAACGGCGGTGCTTACGCCTTAGTCAGCGAAGGTGGCGGCGGTACCTTCATGGGCGATCCTTCAGGTTATACGTCAGATGGATCGGGTCCAATGGTTGGTGATAATAACGAAACTGATTACGTATTATCCGGCGGCCCCATCTGTGTTGATACTGATGGTGCCATTCCGATCCCCGTATCCTGTGGTACTGAGGAGGCTGATGAAGGTCCGTTCAATCATAACCTCGGCCAAGATACTGCTGCTTATGCGATTGTTTCTCCCGAACTAAATGCGTTACTGGAAGGGCTATTCGGAAGCGGTGATGACCTATCAGACTACACCATGAGCGTTGACCTGCGTTTAGGTTGCGACCCTGATTTTGGCATGGCTAATGATGAGATTTGTACTGGTGCTGAAAGCGGTTACGGTAAAAATATAAACAATGGCTATGAGCAGCTATTTATAGCTACCGCGGTTTTGGATGAACCGATGGATATTCCTGAGCCTGGCGTACTGTTTCTGCTAGGTTCTGGCTTGCTGTTTTTAAGATGGCGTAGCAAATAGGCCTGCGCGTTAAACCAGTTATAATAATATAAGCCCTGCACGAATGCGGGGCTTTTCATTTGATTGTTTTACTTTGATGTTTACACATAAAGCGGCCTCCCTGCCGGCAGGTATGAACTCGTGGTACTTACTCGTCGCCGTATTGTGCCAGTACGTCTTCGATAAAGGTTATTGCATCCTGAACATCCGTGCGGTAGTTAAAATCGTTGCCTACACAATTACCATTTTTAGCCCAGCCAAAGGATGTAACCGCAACCAGCAAATTGCTGTCTTTATAGAACGTCGGGCCACCGCTGTCGCCATAGCACGTGCCGCCACCACCATTCACGCCGGGATTATTGGAGAACTTAGCACTGGCTTCGCCATTTCCGTTTAATTCGCTGTACACCTCCAGCAGTCTGACTTTACCTTTATACTTTTCATAGTCGTTCATCTCTGTTGGTGGGAGAGTACCCTGACGTCCGTAACCCACCACCTCAAAGACTTGTCTGTCCCGGCCTTTGAGGTTTTCCAGAAAATCCAGCGGTGGAAGAGAGGCAAAGCCATTTGATGGTGTATAAGGCTCAGAGAGAATGACTACACCGATGTCGTAGGTCATCGGAAACTCTCCATAATCTGTCCATTGAGGGTGCGGGATAACAGTTTCAGTGGCCATCCAGTCAGTTTCAAGCCAACTTGATAACGATGATGCCTCTGACAAACCTTCCAGGGCGTCATCCTGAAACCTGACATACGTGACATCGTTTATACTGCCGGCCCCTGCTACACAATGGGCTGCAGTAAGCATCACTCTCGGGGAAATCATCGTGCCGGTACAGCTGAAAAAGCCCACACCGTTTTGAACGAAGAGCAGGGTACCGACATTAGGGTGCTCACCGCTGTCAGGTTTTCCCCAGGTTATAGCTGCTGCAGACCCGCTTATAAGCAGGCCAGCACAAACTGCGCTTTTAACAAATTGTTGTATCATCAGTTGAAGTCCAGTCATTGTCCAATGAAGCGATATCTCTCCACTGGCAAAAGTTATTGTTTTATCCCGACAAACTAAGCACCGGAAGATACCGTTTTTCGCTTAACAACAGGGACATCGCCAGACATAACGTCCTGTATAAGTGTAGTTGCATATAGTGAAGGTGCGAGAAATTAATGCTTTTTAATGAAATCGATGAGTCGCGTTTTTTTCGTGATGTAATATCCAGTACAAGGTTGTGCGAAATGCGCAGCGGCGATAGGGTGGAAAGCTAATATTGCAAAAGGAAATTGCTAAATGTTATCTGCAAAAAAACTGACTGTTCCTATTTTTCTGGCCGCATCAACATTTTCATTTAATACCGTTGCAGATGATTTCAGCGACACTTACCGGGCCTTTCAGGCAGCATTCAAAGAGCAAAATGTTCCTGCCAGCCTGAAGTTAGGAAAAAAAGCCTGGCAACTGGGAGTACAGAAGTACGGCGAAAACAGCGACGCAGCTGCCAAACTCCATTTTTCTTATGCCAATGTACTGGCCATAGCGGGCAAAGACTCGCAGGCAGTCAAACATTTCGAAACGGTGGCTGACGAATACCGGACGGTGTTCGGAGATGAAAGCTATACCACGGTGGTCGCCTATGTGGATATTATCTACTCTTTGGCAAAACTGGACTACCGCACAGAAGGCAGCAGTGAGTTGTCTGCTAAGTTAGCGCGTTTTCTCGTTTTAAATATCGATGACATAGACTATAAAAACTCGTCTGAGCGCGCATTTGCTCACGTAGAAGCGGCCAAAGCTGTAGTGGAGTCGCCCTCAGCGATTCGTGTCTCACCGCCGTCACTTAGAAGGTTATTTGAAGATGCAGTCCGCTACGCTGAAGGAGAATGGGGGAATCAGGATTTACGAACGCTGGAAGCAAAGTTCATGTTAGGTGTCGCGTTGAGTGAAGGCAGACATAAAGATGAAGCGATTGAGCACTTTAATACTGTTGCTAACATCTTTAAAGAAAACTTGGATTTTACCCATCCCTATGAGTTGGGGTCTCATGCGCGCTTAGTCAATCTTTATGAACAGCGCGGCGAATCCGACAAGGCTACTGAGCACTGTCAGGCGATTGGACGAATGAAGCCCTGGAAATCTGATCAGGAACCAGAGCCACTTTATCGGGTACATCCTAAATATCCACCTAAAGCAGCCCGAATTGGTCGGGAGGGTTCAGTAACAATGTCTTTTATTGTAGATGAAGAAGGCTTTGTTAAAGACATTGAGGTGAAAAAATCATCGGACAGAGATCGATTGTTCAATGAGTATGCAGTAGATGCATTAAGTCAGTGGCGGTACGCACCAAAATTTGCAGAGGGAAAACCTGTTAAATCTTCCCCATACTTTGTTAAATTAGACTTTAAGCTTGAATGATAACGCAGCGCTGCACATAGTGGATATTCACCTACGAGACAGCCTCACTGGTTTGTCGACTGCTGTTTGTCATAACAATCAAACACCAAATCAATACGCCCCCGGCTGATAAGGCAACGCCAACCCAGCCGGTACTGGCATACCCATAACCCGAGGCAAGGGCGATGCCTGCAAGCCATGGACCCAACGCGTTGGCAGAATTAAATGCAGCATGATTCATGGCGCCCGCCAACGTTTGCGCATTACCGGCAACATCCATCAGGCGCGTTTGCAATGGCACCACCATGCCACCACCCATGCCCATACAAAATAGTGCAATAGCCATCAATACAGGGTTACCAACAGACATCGCGTAGGCTGCTGCAGAGACGCCAAGTAATACCTGAAAACCTAATGCTGTGCGCAGCAAACGGCCCTCTGCGATCCGGCCGGCCAGCAAATTACCTAATGTCGTACCTACACCGTAAATCAATAATATCACGGCAATACCCCACTCTGGCGAGGTCGTTGTGTTCAGGTATGTGGCACTGAAATAGGAGTATACGGAAAACATCCCTCCAAAACCGATGGCACCCATCAACAACACCAGCAAGACATCCTTATTCTTAAGTGCGCTTAGCTCTGACCGAGGGTTTGCATTTGGATTAGGCCCGCGATAAGGCGCCATTTTCCATACCATCACGGCCGTAACCAATGACAAGGCAGAAATCATGAAAAAGCCGATGCGCCATCCCATCGTCTGCCCGATTGCGCTAATACCCGGTACCCCGACAATTGTGGCCACGGTTAAGCCCAGGATCACGTTGCTTACTGCTCTGGCGCGCCGATTTCTACCGGCTATATCGGCGGCAAATAACATAGCTATGCCAAAGTAAGCGCCATGGGGCAGGCCGGCAATAAATCGTGCTATGTTCATAGTCCACTCTGACCAGGCCAGCGCGGTCAGTAAATTTCCACCGGCATAAAAAATCATCATAGCGATAAGCATCGTTCGCCGCGCAATATGTGAGAAGAACATGGTGATGAGGGGGGCGCCAACTACCACGCCAAGTGCGTAAGCACTAATGGCATAACCGGCCGCCTTTTCTGAGATCCCGAAATCGTCTGCAAAGTAAGGGAGCAAGCCCATAGCAGCGAATTCACTGCACCCGAGTACGAACGTACCGAAGGCAAGCCAGAAAGTGACAACTTTGAGTGACGCCTCACCCGCGCGTGGCTGGTGATCAGAATGCTGTGAATTTGACATGAAACCTCAGTGCGTAAAAATAAGAAGTCGCCACTGATTTAGCCAGGGCGATGAGCTTTCACTCTGTCGCAGAAATAAAGACGATGGCAGTGAAGACACAGTTTACCATTTGCGCCAAATCGTGTAACTGAGTTTCATGTATTATCTTTGTAAATTCATTGAGTTACGCGTTAACCGCATGTTAAGGCCAGAATCCGGCCCTGATGACTTATGCAGTTTTGCAGCGTTTTCGCTTTTTCGTTTTTGACTGAATAGCGTATTGCAAACGCGGGAGCAATATAATGAAAGCGGCTATCCAGTAAAAAATGGGTTCTTCCCAAATCGTTTTTTGTGACCAGCTAAAATGCAGCAGTGCCAGCAAAATCGCGGCGTAAACCCAATTATGTAAAGATTGCCAGCTCCGGCCCATCTTTCTGCGTATGACATTAAATGAGGTAGCAGCGAGGGCCAGTAAAATCAACAGCGCTACAAACCCTACACTTATATAAGGGCGCTCTATGATTTCGCTGCCTATAAGTGGCCAGTTCAACTGAAGTTCAAACAAAATGTAGGTAGAGAAATGCGCCAGGGCATACACAAAAGTGTAGACGCCAATCATCCTGCGGTAGCGAATGAAGTCACCGCACGGAGTGTATCTGGCAAGGGGCGCCAGACACAGCGTAAATAACAGAAGGTGAACAGCATGCTTACCGGTAAAATCGAGCAAGCTTTGAACCGGATCTGCACCCAGGTTGTCGGAGAACCCCAGTAAAAATTGCCAAATCAGCGCACCGGTTATCAGTAGGTGGGCACACGCTTTTCCTGTCCATATCTGAAAGTTGTTTAAGCGGACGGGGCGATTAAAAACAGTCACTGCCATATTAATAATATTTTCTTAAATCCATATTCTTGTAGAGCGGGGCGACTTCTTTGTAACCATTGAACATCTGTGTTTCTATTCGGTTACGGGAAAATAAGCCGCCTCCGGTAATTCGACGCTCGCTTGCCTGACTCCAGCGAGGATGATCAACCTCAGGATTTACGTTGGCATAAAAACCATATTCATCCGGCGCCAGCTTGTTCCAGGTGGTGGGTGGTTCTTTATCGGTTAGCGTAATACGTACAATGGACTTGATACTCTTAAAACCGTATTTCCAGGGCACGACGAGACGAATGGGAGCACCGTTTTGTTCTGGCAGCGTCTTGCCATAAAGTCCCACTGCCATCAGCGTTAGTGGGTGCATAGCTTCATCCAGCCGCAATCCTTCTACATAGGGGTAATCCACCCCGCCGCCGACAAAACGACTGTTTTGACCACGCATCTGCTCGGGCTCGTAGAGCGTTTCAAACGCCACATACTTTGCTGAGGACAGGGGACGGGCTGCTTTTATAATCTCCGCAAGCTCAAACCCGATCCAGGGAATAACCATCGACCACGCTTCAACACATCGCAGTCGGTAAATGCGCTCTTGTAAACTGAACCGCTGGGTCAGGTTGGCGTGATCCAAAGTAAAAGGCTTTTCCACCATCCCGTCAATTTTTAACGACCACGGATCAATGTCGAGATTATGGGCATACTTGGCCGGATCATCTTTACCGGTGCCAAACTCGTAAAAGTTGTTGTAGCTGGTAACTTTATCGTAAGGTGTTTTTGTCTCTGACGTGCTGTACTTATCAGCAGGCGTAAAATCAAGCGGCTCGCGTTTAGCTGCCTGTTTCTCTTCGTCATCATCAAACCATCCTAGTGCTGACGCGCCGGGTGATAACAGCGCGCCGGCACCAATGAACCCCATCCGCTTAAGCAGCGTTCGCCGCTGGCGGTAAACTGATTCATCAGTGACATCATTTTCAGTCAGGTTTACTGAAGGGACAAAGCGTTTTGACATGTGAGCCTACCCGTGTGTTTTTTTGGTGACATTGACAGGTGAATCAGAGACATCTCTGCACAGCCTGGTTTGACGTACTTACGAATAAGACCTGCAAAAGTGCGATTTTCTTTCTTTATGACAAAAACTTCATGCTTTATCCGTGTTTAGGCACAAACAGTGTGCTGTACAAACGGGCGGCGAACTCATCGGTCATCCCGGAAATGTAATCGGCAATAATCCGTGGGCCATAGCCAGCTTCTTCAGCTTGTCGCCAGCGTTGCCGGGTATTCTCAGGTAATAACCGTTGCGGGTCACTGGCAAAGGCTTCAAACAATTCCATGACCATTTGTTGCCCTTTATACTCAAGTATCTGCACTTCAGACTGTCTGATGACCTGATGGTAAACAAACGATTTGAACAAGCTCAGGGCTTTTTCGAATTGCGCCGGTAATTGTGCCTGATTAGCCAGCAAGGGGTGTTCAAATTGTTCCTGCTGCACAATGGTAATGGCAGTAATAAAACAGTTTACCAGCGCGCCGATAGCATTTTTTCTTTCATGGTGGTGCTGGCTGAACAAACGCACCGCCAGTTGTCCGATATTGGCCGACAACCAGGGCACTTCCAGATTTTTCAATGGCTCAACAATATCTGCTATAAAGTGATCGTAAGTCACCATACTCATCACTATGGCATCTTCTAAATCATGGATGCCATAGGCGATATCATCTGCCATTTCCATAATGGTGCAGTCAAAAGATTTGTGCCGGGTTTTACTGTGCTTGTTGTCAAAAGAGTCAAACTTCATAAACTCTGATACATCGTGCTCGCTGAACGGGGAGAGCAACCAGTCAAATAGCGGCTTGTCACAACTGAATAGCCCTTTGGGCGGATGCCAGTCGTCAGCTTTTACCTGACGCAACGACGTATTGATCTGCCCGTGGCACGCCGGATTCGTCAGGTTATCGATGAAGTTGGGATATTTTATCAGGCCGAGAATACTGCGCCGGGCCAGGTTCATCCCATGTTCCGCGGTATAGGGCTCCAGCTGCGTGATGATACGAAACGTCTGGCCATTGCCCTCAAATCCGCCATGCTCGTGCATCATGTAATGAAGTGCAATCTCGCCCCCATGACCAAACGGCGGGTGTCCAATATCATGCGCCAGACACAGGGTTTCTGTCAGGCTGGTATCCAGCCGCAGCTCACTAGCGGTTTGCGGATGTTTGGCCTGCAATTGAGCGGTAATGCCTGTGCCAATTTGAGCCGCCTCCAGTGAATGGGTCAGCCGGGTACGATAAAAGTCACTGAGTCCAACACCCAGCACCTGGGTTTTTGCCTGCAAGCGTCTGAAGGCTGCAGAATGCAATACACGAGCTTTATCCCGCTGGTAGCTGCTTCGATGGTCGCCATCACGAGCCTGTACGCGTGGCAGCCGGCGTGCCTGCCACGGTATTTCCCAGCTTTCATGCATCATCACTTGGGGCCTCTGTAGTATCCGGCTGATTTGACGTAGCACCATGTTCAGCTTCAAATTCATCCTGCGTGATTTCGTCAAGGCTTAATGAAAAGCTGGGAACATAGCGTGAAACAAAGTAATCAACTTCCGGTGACTGATAGGCACTGAGCAGCTTATCCAGTCGGTTCTTTGCCAGGGTAAACTCACGGTTTCCGGCGTTAAGTTCCTCAAGGGTTTTCAGGTAGGCACATAAGACATCAGCCGCCTTTACAATAAAGGCTTCTTCTTCACTATGCTGGTGGCCGTCAATCAATGCTGCATAATCATCACGTAATGCTTCAGGGGCCATTTCAATAAGCTTACTTTCAGCAATTTTTTCAATTTTTTTATATTCTGAGGCAATCGTTGCATTGTAATACTTTACCGGAGTAGGGAGGTCACCGGTAAGCACCTCGGAAACATCATGAAACATTGCAATGGTAGCAATACGGTCAGCATTGAGCGTGCCGTTAAAAAATCTGTTTTTGATCAAAGCCAGGGCATGGGCAACCATCGCCACCTGTAAACTATGCTCCTGCACATTTTCATTACGAACATTGTGCATCAATGGCCAGCGATTAATGAGTTTCATGCGAGCCAGGTGAGCAAAAAAGTGACTGTTATCAGACATACTTATTATACCTGCCGATAGTTATCGAAAAAGTTGCCTATACGGGTCAGGGCGGGTTTAAGCACATCGCTGTGAGGTAAAAATACCAGACGGAAGTAGACACCCTGTTGCAGGTTAAACGCACGACCATGCACCAATAATACTTTTTCGCTGCTCAGCAGGTCGTAAATCATCTGCTCATCATTGGTAATGTTGAACTTTTTCTCGTCTACCCGCGCAAAGCAGTACATCGCGCCCTTAGGTTTAACGCAATGAATGCCGTCGATGTCATTGAGCATCTGCCAGGCGGTATCACGCTGGGTGCGAAGCCGTCCTCCCTCGGCCACCAGTTCATTAATACTCTGATAACCCCCAAGCGCTGTTTGTATCGCGGTTTGGCAGGGGACATTGGCGCACATTCGCATAGAAGACAAAATATTCAGGCCTTCAATGTAATCGGCTGCCACGCGCTTATTACCGCTTACCACCAGCCAGCCTGCACGAAATCCGGCAACCCGATAGTTTTTAGACAGACCGCTCAGAGTGACGAAAAAGACGTCATCAGCAAGTGACGCAATACAGGTATGTTTATTCCCGTCGTAAAGAATTTTGTCGTAGATTTCGTCAGAATAGATCACCAGATTGTGTTCTCTGGCAAGGGCAATCACCTCCTTTAACAACGCTTCACTATAGACCGCCCCGGTCGGATTGTTCGGATTGATAAGCACGATTGCGCGCGTTCTTGCGGTAATCTTGCTTTTGATGTCGTCTATGTCGGGAAACCAGTCTGCCTGTTCATCGCACTGATAATGCACCGGCGTGCCCGAGGAAAGGCTCACGGCTGCTGTCCATAAGGGGTAATCCGGTGCGGGTAGCAGCACTTCATCGCCACTATTCAATAACGCCTGCATCGCCATCATAATCAGTTCGCTGACCCCGTTTCCGATAAATACATCGTTTACCTGCAGGTCTCGCACCGCCATCTGCTGATAATATTGCATAACAGCCACCCGGGCGGCGTAAATGCCGGTTGAGTCGGAGTAGCCCTGCGACGTTGGCAGGTTGTAAATAACGTCTTTCAGAATGTCGTCAGGGGCGTCAAAACCAAACGGTGCCGGATTACCGATATTGAGCTTAAGAATTCGGTGACCCTCATCCTCCATTTTTCTGGCCTGGGCTGCGATAGGCCCGCGAATATCGTAACAAACGTTATCAAGTTTGTGAGAGCGCGATACAGATTTCATTTGTCCCTGTCTTACTGATTAACAAGGCTTCCAGAGTAGCGCAAAGCCGCTATGCATGCGATGGCTTATTGCACGCATTCATAGAAAATTTAAACAAAATTATTGCGTTAAACTGATGCGCGGTGGATTTAATGAAAATTAAATTGGCATTTTGAGGATATCACGCAATATTTACTTACAATGTGTTTGGCACGTGTAGTGCTAGCAATCTTGTTTTAGTCCCTATGCTATTAATAGGGACATAAGAGAGTGAATTTATGCCAATACCATTATTGTGGCTGGGCGCTGGCCTGGCAGCAGGGTACTCCGCCCTGCGTTATGCAGATAAAGAACACGCCAATCGCCAGTCTATGGGCGCATCGCCCGGTACGACAACCACGCCTGTAGCGCCAGTGGATGGAAGTATTGTTTGCTGTGGTATATACGGAGTGTTTGAGCATACAGGTATCTGGGTTGATGGCCGCATTATCGAGCTTGCCGGCAATGGGCTGGTCAGGGCGGTTAGCCCGGAACGTTTTCTGCAGCACCGGTCTGGCGAACACATATTTGTCGCTTGTAATGAGGCGGGGGAACCGCTCGCCGAAGATGCTGTTGCCTGTCGTGCTGCCCACAAAGTCTACACGTATATGCCGTATAACCTGATTGATAACAACTGCCACCAGTTATGCGCGAGCCTCATTACTGACTCGCAGGCTTCTCTGACGGGGTTTGGTGAGCTGAACAACCTGATGGCAGCATGTTATCAATCAAAGGTATTCTGGCAACCAGCTGTGTGGGACGCAGGACGTCATGTGTTCTAGGTTGAGAAATATCAGGCGTGATCTATCTTAATAGAGAGGGTCAGTAGCTGCATCGAAGTAGGGGAGTAGTGATAAGGCCCGGTTGATTATTAACATGAGGCTTTGTATGTCACACTCTTTTAAAGAAACGCCGCACAATGCAATTACCGACAGTGGTATTGCCCGGGTAATACCTTGTCGCCAGCTGAGCTTAGGCGATCCGGTCAAATGGCTGGCACTGGCAATACAGGATATGAAGCGGGCGCCACTTAACACCATTATGTATGGCGTCATCTTTGCGCTTATTCCCTGGCTGATTACCTATCTGGTTGCTACCACCGGCTGGCATTTGATTATCATGCCGGCCATTGTATGTTTTATGCTGATAGGTCCTTTTCTGGCAGCAGGAATGTATGACGTGAGTTGGGAGCTACAGAAAGGTCACAAACCCAGCATGGCGCACTCGTTACGGGCAATGAAGCGAAATGCCGTGAATGGGTGGGGGTTTGGCGTAGTCCTGCTGATAATGATGGTTTTCTGGCTGCGTGTTGCCTCGCTTATCCACGCACTTTATCCCCCTTATCTTGATGAAACACTATCCGATCTCTGGCCGTTTCTTATCCTGGGAACTGCGGTAGGCGTAATATTCTCATTAATTCTGCTTTTCATATCGGCTTTCACACAACCTATTCTGATGGAAAGAAAGGTCGATCTTGCTACAGCATTACTGACCAGTGTTAATGCTGTATGGTTGAATAAACTTCCCATGTTGTTCTGGGCCGGGATCATTTTTATCAGTGTTGTGCTTGGCTTCTTAACCGGTTTTCTTGGGTTTATCGTGCTAATGCCGTTATTAGGTTACGGCACATGGCATGCCTACATTGACACCATCGAGACGAAAAAGCCTCGCAACTACGTATAAAAACCTGCTCAAAACAGACGGTAATTGTGTAATTGCCGTCTGTTTTTCCTACAAAAATCATCTTCTTATTTTTCTTTCACCACTTCAAGCGTGTCTGAAACCGGTTAATATTGTTAAATTTGTAATAAAATTACAATTTTAGGTTCAGGTGCCGGTGTGACTTTCATTATTTTAATATCTTTTAATTGTATAAACTAAATTAAAAGGAATATGGAATTAGATAAATAACAGCTAAAACAGTTTCTTATGAATTTTAAAATTTTGTTGCCCCTTGGTTTTACTAGTTTGTTACGTTAGCGACACAATATTAAAACAGTAATTTTATTACATATGGTGCATAACTATAAGGGCGTTGATGACAACGTGACGTAAATGACGAACCATGCATAAGGATGACAGAAAATGAAATTACTTAATAAAACACTTCTAGCTACATCTGCACTGTTAGTATTAGGCCAGGCCGTTGCGGCAGATAATCAGCCAGTGGTCAAATATAAAGGCGACACCAGCTTCTCAGGTTTTTGTAAGGCAGTCGTTAAAGACGACGTCAGAATTCTTCGCTCCAGTATTCAGCGTAGTGTGGGCAACGTGGCAGCCAGTGATCGTGAAGTTATTCGCCGAATCACAGCCAAAAATGGTCTGACGTGTAACGGAAGCAACCTGATAGAGTTTTCTGAAAAACGTAATGCTAAGCAGGTAAAAAGCTTTCTGATGGCACAAAGTTAATCTGTTTTTGACATCATAAAAGCACGATTAAAACTGGTAAGCGGGGTAGCAGAACTACCCCCGCCTTATCTACACAGACTTAATTTATTTTGGTAGAGATTTCAGGTTGTTTGCCGGGTCCAGCGGCGAACACGATTGTGGGCCTGATAAATCATTCTTGCCGTAGCTTGTCTGAGTCTGACCAGCTGAATATAGGTAAGCGGAACCAGAAACAAACTGGTAAGGGTAGAGAACAACAGCCCGCCAATAATGGCGATCGCCATGGGCGAGTATGCGGGGCCATCTCCACCTATCCGGGTTGTACCAATCGCCAGTGGTACCAGTCCTAAGACAGTTGTCGCCACCGTCATTAATACCGGCCTGACCCTCGACTGACATCCGTTGAGCACTGCCTGGCTCAGTGACATCCCTTCATTAACAAGCTGGTTAATACGGTCAACCAATACGATACCGTTGTTCACCACGATCCCCATCAGTATCAACATGCCAATCATTGCCATGATGGACATCGATGTGCCTGTGATCATGAATGTCCAGAATACACCGGTGAATGAAAAGAGCAGTGAGCCAATTACTGCGGTAGGCAGCAACAGTGATTCAAACAACGCTGCCATCACGATATAAATCATGCAAATTGCAAGCAGCATGTTTACCTGCATCACTTGCTGTGCCTCATCCATATTCTGGAAGGCACCGTCGAGCGACCAGCTGTATCCATCTGGTAAACTTTGGTAGGCCATAACGGCTGAGATGCGCTCTCTGGCTTGTTCAAGCGTAAGGTCCTCACCTAAGTTAGCCTTGATCATTAGCGCTGTCTGACGATTTATTCGCTGAATTTCAGACAACTGCGGCGCTGTGGTTACCGTTGCCACATTTGCCAGTGTTACCGGTTTTCCCTGCCAGCTCGCAATTTTGATATTCTGCAACTGAGATACTGATGTCTGGGTATCCTGTGAGTACATCAGGCGCACATCTACTTCCCCTGCATTGCCATGACGGAAAGTGCGCAAATTCACACCCCTTAGCGCCGTAGATATGAGGCCGGCAATAGATTCAGCATTAAGACCCAGGCGGTGGGCACGTTCTCTGTCGATGCGAATTTGCACCTCTTGCTGTTGATTACCCACATCCAGCTTTACATCTTCCAGTCCCTCTATGGCTGAAAGAGGCGCCACTAACCTGTCTCCCAAGGCTAATAGCCGGCTGGTTGAATCCCCGGTCAGGGTGATTTGTAAACCGCCGCCATTATCGCTTCGCCAGTTGAAAGATGGTCTGGCCCTGGCGAATTCGGGCATGGCATCTTTGACCATGGTTTTCCATTGAGCGATAGGAATAGGCAAATCATCTTTAAGTGTAATGCCGGACACCGCTTCGCCAGCAGTAAACCAGCTATACACTTGCTCAATATGAAACTTATCCTGGTTGGCGTATAAAAACGCCTCCATTTTATCAACAGATTTTTCGACCTCGTCCATGCTGTAGCCCTGGGTAAAATGATAGGTAAGCCACACACGCTTATTATCATCATTACCCTGGCCGTCAGAACTTACAACCTGCATAGGAAGGATGGTGGAAGCAAGAATAATCAACGCAATAAGCCCACTGCTTTTTCGATGAGAAATCACCCAGGCCAGCACTTTCTGGTAATAGCGCTGATAGGCAGCCGCTTTGACCTTTTTTGTGGTTGAGGGTGTTTTAATTTTCTCAGCCAGCAGCGGAATAAGTGTTTGCGCGATGAGAAGAGAAGCAAAAAGGGAAATACAAATGGCTATTGCCACATGTTCCAGAAAAACCGTTACGTCTATTTTTACGCCGATGATATTGGGTAAAAAGACAATTGCTGTTGTCGTAGTACCCGCTATTACCGCCAGGCTAACCTTATTGACCCCCTTAAGAGTGGCTTCTCGTCGACTGTTCGTATACTGCCGTTCATTGAATATGCTTTCTGTAATAACCACCGCGTTATCAACCAGCATGCCCACGGCCAGCATTAATCCCATAAGGGACAATACGTTTAAAGAGTAACCAGCCAGATACATCACACCCAGCGTAATACACAATGAAACAGGCACAGACAATACGACAATCAGCGTTGTACTCAACTGACGCAGGAACAAATAAAGCACCGCCACAGAGAAAACAGCGCCAATTACCCCAGCCCAGAGCAGATCCGAGAGTGAAGTGGTAACACTTTTGGCCACATCGTCCATGACAAATAAATTAATACCATTAAACGCGGGGTCTTTTTTAGCCTTTTCTATCACTTCCAGAACGCGGGACGACACGTCTACCAGATTGCTTCCTGACTCACGATAAACATTGAAGCCAACTGCATAGGTGCGATCAAGGTGCCGGCCCTCTGTCGCTTCCGGCTGCTCGTAATTAATATCCGCGATGTCCGAAAGACTGATGCTTCCCCTGACCGGCATGGCAGCGAAGTCGCGAATATCACTGAACTCACCCTGGGGTGACACACGAATTTGCTGGTTTCCGTTATCAATCTGACCGGCGGACATTGCAAAGTTAGCTTGCTGAAGCTGGCGGGTTACATCCGCCGCACTGATATCCAGCGCCGCCATTCGTTGAGGCTTTAGGCGTATAATGATTTGCTTTTTCATCACGCCATAAAGTTCTACTTTTGATATGCCGGGCACCCGCTCCATGGCCCGTTTCAGGTTACGGTCGAGAAGATCGTAAGCATTCGACAAATCGCGCTCGCTGGAAACCCGAAGCTGAAATATCGGCATGTCATTGGTATTAAACTTAAACACCAGAATACGCTCTACATCGTCTGGTAGCAGATGCCTGATGCCATCAATTTTTTCCCGGGCCTCAATACTTTTGGCTTTGATGTTTTCGTCCCAGTTAAATTCGACGTAAATTTCAGCACGATTATCAAAAGAGCGAGACTGAATACGTTTGATACCGGACAGTGTTGCCACTGCCTCTTCGATGGGGCGGGTAATCATGCGCTCTATTTCAGACGGTGTAGCATCATCATAGGGCACATTGATAACCATCTCAGGAATATCAATGCCCGGAAATTTTTCTAAAGGCAGCAGACGGCTGGCAATAATGCCAAACAACAGCAAAGAGAGAAAAACCATGCATACAGTGACCGGGTGGCTCAGCGCAAATCTGGCCATGCCTGCGGCAAACGGTGTTTTGTTATCCATAGGTTTTATCTCCTGCCACCGCAGCACTGGCATCCTCAAATCGCTTGCGGTCAAATACCGCATAGAGCACAGGCAGCAGAATGAGGGTGATTGCTGAACAGAACAGCAGCCCGAAAATGACGGTTACCGCCATTGGAGTTCGCACTTCAGCGCCTTCTCCAACACCCAATGCCATGGGCAACAATCCAAGAATTGTTGTCAGTGTTGTCATTACTATCGGACGCAGGCGTGTGGTACCTGCTTCAATAATGGCGTCGTGTCTTTCCATCCCCTGCGCCCGAAGCTGGTTAATACGGTCGACCAGAACAATGGCGTTATTTACCGCAATACCGCAAAGCATGATAAGCCCAATGAACACAATGACACTGATATTTGTTCCTGTAAGCCACAGGCCATAGACAGAGCCAGCGCCGGCTAAAGGCACAGCAAATAATATGAGCAGGGGGTGCAACAGGCTTTCGAACTGCGAGGCCATCACCAGGTAAACCATGAATACGGCAAGAGCCAAGGCAAATTGCAATGACTGGAAACTTTGCTCCATCTCTTCACTTTGACCCGCGATGTCGGCGCTCAGTGTCAAAGGAAGACGGGCTTCATCAATTGCAGTTTGTGCTGCGCTAACGCCCCCGGCTAAATCGCCATAAGCAAGGTTTGCGGATACCACGACCACACGCTGCTGACCAATTCGGGTGATCTCGCTGGGGCCGCGACTCATGTAAACTTCTGCCACAGCGCCTAGTGGCACTGGCTGGTCGCTTTGCGGATTGATAATAATTTTGCGAACGGCATTAATGTCATCCCGCTGACGATTAAGTGTTCTGACCAGTACATCGATTTTTGTATCCTGCACACTAAATTGTGTTGCTATCTTGCCGCCCACCTGAGCAGCAACTAAGTCCGACACCTGGCGGGCCGACAGACCGATGGCCGCCAGTTTATTATGGTCAAAGCGGATTTTAAGCTCCGGATTCCCCTGAGCGAGGGTGGTAGAAACGTCGGCAAACCGGTCGTTATCCTGTAAACCGGAGATAATAGCCTGGCTATACAGGTAAAGTTGTTCAAGGTCGTAACCCTGCACCTCAATTTGAATAGGCGCATCAAAGGTAAACAAACTGGGCTCTGAGAACTGACTTTGTACACCTGCCTGCTGACTCAGATAGCCACGTAAAGCTGTCTGAACACGGTCTATATCTGACTGGCTATACCCCGGTTGCATGACAACGTTTAATTTACCCCAGTGATCACCGCTTTGATTGGCTGTTGCGCTCACCAGACTGCCGGTGCCGGCGAGTGAGTAAGTGCGAGCGACAGTTTCAAACTCGCCGGCTTCAGCGGCCAGAGCACCAAGTAAAGCGTCTGTCTGCTCGACCCTGGCACCCGCCGGTAATGTAACCTCAACAGTAAACTCACCCTGAGCCATGGAAGGAATAAGTTCCACACCCAGTTGTTTGGTAAGTGGAATTGCTGCGCAAGCGATAACCACTGCCAGCCCCAACACCACCACCCGTGCATTAAGGGCAGAGGTCAGCAAAACTTTATAGCCGCTTTCGATGGCGTCAAAGGCTTTTTGAAACAGCCACAGGACGGGCTTAAGTAATAGTGAAAAAATACGGGATAGTGCATGCCATATTAATAGCACTACCGTTACAAAGGCTGCAGGTAGCCACCGAAAAACAACAGTGAAAAGCAGTGTGAACGGGAATAATAAAATGCGAATGACCGGGTGACGGGCAGAAGCAGGTTTGGTATTTAAAGCGCTGTCTTCATGTTGCATGACGTGCGTTTGGTCGTGCGATACAGGCTTGCGAGCAGCAAGACTCGGGATCAGGGTCAGAGAAACGACCAGGGAAGCCAGCAATGCAAAGGAGACGGTCATGGCCTGGTCACTGAATAGCTGTCCGGCAATGCCCTCCACAAATATCAGCGGTACAAAAACAGCCAGCGTAGTCAGGGTCGAGGCCACAATTGCGCCGGCAACTTCCTTAGTGCCAGTCACCGCAGCCTGTTGATGATTGGTACTGGCAGTACGTTTACGATGGATATTTTCCAGTACCACTATACTGTTATCAACCAGCAGCCCGACCGCCAGTGCGATGCCCCCCAAACTCATGATATTCAGACTGATATCATTGGCATACATCAGATTGAACGTTGCAATTACAGAAACGGGGATGGAAACGGAGATAATTAACGTGGTCCAGATATTTTTTAAAAAGAGGTACAGCACAACCATTGCCAGCAAGCCACCCAGCCAGGCAGCAGACTTAACTTCACTGATCGCCTGACTGATGAATTCACTCTGGTCATAAAACAGCTCCAGCGCATAACGCGACGGAATCGAGCCGGAAAGTTGCGAGACAACCTGCTTAACCTTCTGTGCCACCTGAACTGCGTTTGCATCTCCTTCCTTGTAGATAGCTAATTCGGCGCCTTCGGTAGTGTTAAAGCGGGTGATAGCATCACGGTCCTTATAAGCACTTTCGACTATTGCAACATCTTTAAGTTGAATATTACGTTGCTCATTTCGCCCGATATAAAGGTTTCGTATCGCATCGAGGTTTTCAAACTCATTAAGTGTCCGTACCAAAAATGCCTGGCCGCCCTGATCGACTTTGCCGCCGGCAGCGTTGATGTTTTCCTGCTCAAGGCGCGTTATTATCTGGTCAATGCTTAAGTTAAGACGATCGGCTTTTTGCTGGTCGACAAGGATTTGTATCTCATTTTCCAGACCGCCACCTACTCGTACAGAAGCAACACCATCAATGGCTTCAAGCTTGCGCTTAAGTTGTTCCTGAGCAAAGAAGCGAAGCTGCTTCATACCATCGATAGTAGCACTGCTTTGGTCAGCAAAGCTCAAACCGTAGCGCAAGACCGGATCGGTGGTGGGGTTAAAACGCAGTAGCCGGGATTTTTCTACATCCAGCGGTAGCATCAGAATATCCAGCTTTTCGCGTACCTCCAGGCTAGCCAGATCCATATCCGTTCCCCAGGCAAACTGAAGAACAACATCAGACTGACCAGGCCGCGACACAGAGGTTACCTTCGACACACCTTTAACAATCCCTATGGATTCTTCAATAGGCTTGGAAACCAGCTGCTCCACTTCAGCGGGCGCTGCGCCTGCGTAATCGGTACGAATAGTAAGGGTGGGGTAGGATAACTCGGGCAACAAATTAACCGATAATCGTCCCAGTGAGACCATTCCAAATAGTAATACCGCAGCGGTAAACATAGCGATGGTAACCGGGCGTTTTACCGCAACGTTGATAATGCTCATCGTTCTTCTCCTTGTGTGAACGTTGCGGTTAGCTATTTACAATATTGACCGGCGTTTCATCTTTCAGGTTCTGGTGACCTACGGTAATAACCTGCTCGCTGCCAGAAAGACCCTGTGTGACTTCGATCTTATTTCCCTGTTCGAAACCCAGGGTGACATCCACCTGGCGCGCAATACCGTCCTTCACGACGAATACAGAGGTTTTATTATCGATAGTCAGTAATGCCTGACGGGGAAGCAGGTGCGCCTGAGAGTGGGTGGCATAGTTCAGCGCTACTTCTGAGAACATACCGGCTTTGAGCGTTTCATCTTTATTGGGTACTGTTAAAGTGACTTTGAACGTACCGGTTTGAGCATCAATAACCGGGCTTATACGTTCTACAAACGCAGTTACCTGCGAATCTGATAAAGCCGGGATGTGCAAGGTAGCCTGCTGATCGACTTTTATATTAGTCAGTTCACTTTCTGGCAGATAAACAATTCCCTGTAGCATTTTTTGCTGAACAATGTGGAACATGCGTTCGCGCTGAAATGATTCAGTAAGGTTTCCGACTTTGGCATTTTTCTCTGCAATGTAGCCGCTGATAGGCGCTGTGATTGTTGTTTCTGCTAAATCCAGCTCTGCCAACTGAACCGACGCCTGAGCAGATTCGAATTGCGCGTTAAGCTTTTCGTAAGTATCGTCACTCACTAAATTCTGCGAATAAACTTTGTTGACCTTATCCAGCTCCTGCTTGATACCCTTAAGATCAGCGCGGGCTTTGCTCAACGCCAGTTCATAACGTTTTTTATCAAGGCGGGCCAGGACCTGTCCTTTCTCAACATAGTCGCCTTCTTCTACTAATATTTCTTCAATAATCCCTGAAGCTCGCGCAACCACAAACGCTTCATCGGTTGCTTCCAGAATAGCGGTTGTATTGTAGGTTGAATCAATATCCCCAATCATAACGCTGGCGGTTTCGACGGGAATTTTAATGACCTGCGTCTCCTGAGTCGCAGCAGAGTCGGTGGCTTCAACATTGCCGCAGCCAGAGAGCGCGAGGGTAGAGGCGCAGGCGACGGCTGCCAGCGATAAACGAAAAGCACGAGCAGATAAAACATCCATGATAAAGTCCTGTTGTAACTGTTTTAATCACTATATGCCTTAATTTGAGCATTGAGTGTGCCAAAATGTTAACGTTTGTAAATTCTTATAATAATCATGTGGTTATAATTTTTTGGCAGGCATAAAAAAAGCTACATCCGGGCTGGAGTAGCTTTTTTGATTAAAAAGTTGTTAATTTGGCTATTCTTCAGCTTGAATTGTATAACTCGTTGAAATCTCTACGCTCTCTTTTAGCATCATGATTACCGAGCAATACTTTTCTGCAGACAATGAAACCGCTCTGGCTACGGCTTTGTCAGTCAACCCTTCGCCTTTGACGATATAGTGGGCGTGGATCTTCGTAAATACTTTTGGGGCGCTCTGGGCGCGCTCTGCGCTTAGCTCACATTCACAGTGTACTAAGTTGTAGCGGCCTTTCTTTAATATTTCTACCACATCCACACTTGAGCATGCACCGACCGAAAGCAGTACTGACTCCATCGGAGATACCGCATTGCCACTTCCGTCCATAACAGTTTTATACCCACTGTCCGTGACCCCCGTAAATGACAAATCGCGATCCCACTTCACGTTTGCTTTCATTTTGTTATCCCTCTTGCTTTACCAGGCGTACTGCCTGTTTATCAATTACTATTTTGCGTTGCTTATAGAGGCTTCCCAGTGCCTTTTTATAAGCAGCTTTGCTAACTTTGAATCTTGCATATATTTCATCAGGAGCGCTTTTATCGGTGAGGGTCGACAAGCCACCATGGGCCTCAAGGTCCTCTATGATGGCATCGGTTAACGAATCCCGCCCTTTTTTATCCGTGCGCTGTAACGCAATATCAAGCTTACCGTCCTCGCGGACATTCTTGACAACCGCATCGATGGCATCGCCGATTCGTGGCGCTACAAAGGCGTCGGAATGAAAAAGTAAGCCTGTATGTGTGCTATCCACCACCACTTTAAAGCCAAGCTCTGTTTTGGCATACACCAGACAACCCACCGCCTGACCGGTGCTGAAGTCAGCGCCACCTTCGCTTAAAAAAGGATGCAACCGCGTAGCACCTAAAATACGTTTGGTGGCGTTATCGTAAAAAGCATGCACCACATAATACATACCAGGGTTAACAGGCGATTCCTGATGCTGGGCCGGCACCAGCAAATCTTTTTCAAGCCCCCAGTCGAAAAAGGCGCCAAAGTGCGTCGCATTGACCGCTTTCAGGACTTTAGTCTGGCCGATTTCTATAGCAGGCGTCTGGGTAGTGCCATACAATGCGCCCGTTTCATCCGGCAATACAAAAACGTCGAGTGAATCACCCTCTTTAAGACCTTTCGGTGCCAGATGGGCAGGTAGTGTCACTAAACCTTCATTATCGTTTTGCGTAGAAAGCTGAAAACCAAATGGGAACTCGCCCACCACGGTAAGCGTATTGAATGTACCAACCTGTATCATGGTGCCTGACTGTTAATGATTTTAAAGGTAAAATGATACCGCATTATTGAAGTAAGAGCGAAACAACTATGTTATTGAATTGCGATTTGGGCGAAAGCTATGGTGCCTGGAAAATGCCGGTGGACAGCGCAATTATGGCGTTGATTGATCAGGCAAATATCGCCTGTGGATTTCATGCCGGGGATCCTGTCGCCCTTAAGCATGCGATATCATTGGCTGCCCGGCATAAGGTAACCATCGGAGCCCATCCTTCATACCCTGACTTACAGGGGTTTGGCCGTCGCAGTATGACGATGAAACACGATGAACTGGTGGCGTGTCTGGAATATCAGGTCAGCGCATTAAGCGGGTTGGCCTCGTTGTATGCGCAGCGGCTTGAATACGTAAAACCTCACGGTGCGCTGTACCATGACATGATGCAGAACGAAAATACCCGTGATGCCGTTTTTCAGGCAGTATCCGGTATCGGCGGTGGAACATTGAAAATCATGGTTCAGGCTCACCCTGCCTATCAGAGTATCAAAGACCATGCGCAGACCTATGGTCTTGATGTCATGTTTGAGGCGTTCGCAGACCGGCACTATGAGGCGGATGGCTATCTTATGTCCAGACATAAGCCAGGTGCAGTATTGGATGAAGCTGGTGCTGTAAAACAGGCGAAGCAAATTATTCACGACTCAAGTATTGTCGCCTGCGATGGAACGAAACTGACTATGCCTGTGGATACACTTTGTGTTCACGGCGATACGCAGGGGGCAGTACAAATGGCCAGTGCAATTCGTCAGATTATCGATGAAAAAGGGGCACAGTAATAATGCAGTTTTTCGGCCGCATTAAGGATATTCAGCCTGCCGGTATTGATGGCGTTATTATCTATTTTCATGGTGATACGCTGACGGAAAAAAATGAGGCCGTACAGGCGATGGCCAGAGGCTTAAAAGCGCGCCGGCTTTCATGGATAAAATCACTGATTGCCGGTTATGACTCATTGTTGGTCTTATTCGATTTACAGCGCGCGGATACACACCTTGTCTATCGCACACTTCGCCAGACATCACCGCGCGAAGCGAGTCAGGACGAGCACAGTCATTATGAGCTTCCTGTATGGTATGGCGCCAGCGGCGCTGATGATTTAGCACGCATTAGCGAAAAGACCGGACTGTCTGAGGCAGATATTATCGGCTTACACACGAACCAGACGTTCAAAGTATTTACAGTCGGCTTTGCCCCCGGGTTTGCCTATATGGGCGAGCTTGACGAAGCTTTACGCTGCCCGCGGCTTGCCTCTCCACGCAAAAAGGTCCCCGCGGGGGCGGTGGCCATTGCTGATCGTCAAACGGCTGTATACCCCAGTGAATCTCCCGGAGGATGGAACTTACTGGGCCGCTGCCCGTTACCGTTATTTAAAGCTGATGGCACGCAACCGGTTACTCTGCGGGCCGGTGATACCGTTACGTTTTTAGAAATCGATGAAGCAAGGTTCAGGGAGTTAGCTGATGCCCATGGGTGAGATCGCAATAACAGAACCAGGATTACAGTTACTGGTTGTAGATGCGGGGCGAGATACGCACGCTCAGGAAACAGGGTATTGTGCATCCGGTGCCCTCGATCAGCTAAGTTTTGAGCTGGTTAACTGGCTTTGTGAAAATGATCTGGACGCACCGGCCCTAGAATGTATGGGTGAAATGCAGCTTAGCGTGAGCGCAGAGACTACCGTTGCTGTTGGCGGACCCTCAGTCTCCGTTTGGCAGAACGATGAGCCAGTCCCCGCATGGCAAAGTCATAGTTTGCAGGCAGGCGATACGCTGCGTGTCAAACCGGCACGAATGGGTACGAAAACCTATATCGGTTTCGGAGGCATTATCGATTTGCCGGTTGTGCAGGGCAGTAAATCGATTGTCACACGCGAAGGGGTAGGCGGGCGTAATAATGATGGCGCGAGTATTAAAAGTGGAGAGGTTTTGCTGGTAGAGTTACATCAGCATCACCCACAGCGTGCGCTCAAGGATAACGAGAAGCCTGACTATTCGCTGGAAAAACCGCTTGATGTGGTCGTTGGCTATCAGCATGAACATTTTGATAACTGGCAACAACAGCTGTTTTTCGCCAGTGAATACCAGGTAACCAATGATATTAGCCGCATGGGGTATCGTCTGAAAGGACAGGCTATTGCCTATCCTGACACTGACTTATACTCAGAGGGAATCAATTGTGGTGCTATACAGTTTCCCGGTGACGGCCAGCCTATTATCATGCTCGCCGACCGGCAGACACTGGGTGGGTATCCGAAGATAGGCTGTGTGGCCGATTACGATCTTTATCGGCTGGCCCAGGCTGTTCCTGGTGATACAATCACTTTTCAATCAATCAGCAGCGATAACGCCAGGGCGAAATGGTTGTTACGCCATCGTCTGGAAGAACGGATTTTCGATAGTGAAGATGCTGATAACGGAGACGACACCTGATGTCCATCGCTTTTTTAAATAACGAATACCTGCCGCTACATGAAGCCCGGATATCTCCGATGGACAGAGGCTTTTTGTTTGGTGATGGTATCTATGAAGTTATTCCGACGCATGAGGGTAAACCTGTCGGACTGTCTGCGCATTTTAAAAGGATGGCGGATGGTTTGTCCGCTATTAATATTCCGAACCCTTTTGACGCAGCGCAGTGGCAGGATATTGTCACTACCCTGACCCAAAGAAATGCAGCTGCACTAGACACGCCTTATATTGGTATTTACCTGCATGTATCCAGGGGCGTTGAACCTCAGCGCCATCATACCTACGGCAATGACATCAAGCCCACCGTGTTTGGATATGGGTTTGCGATGCCTTCTCCACCCGAAACCCGGTGTGAGGATGTCAAAGGCCTGCATGTGGCGTTGAATAATGACCTTCGGTGGCAACGTTGTCACATCAAATCCACGTCTTTACTGGGCAATGTAATGCATTACCAGCAAGGCATAGAAGAAGGGAAAAGTGAGACAATTCTTATTAATCAGAATGGTGAGGTAACGGAAGCTGCGTCCTGCAATGTTTTTGCTGTCATCAATAATCAGATTGTTACCCCGCCGCTGGACCATCAGCTATTGCCAGGCATTACCCGTCAATTGGTTATCGACAGTTTGGGCAAAGAATCGGTAATCGTTCGCGAAAGGGCAATTACCAGGCAGGAATTACTGAGTGCAGAGGAAGTCTGGCTAACCAGCTCTAGTAAGGAAATTACGCCGGTGCTCAGTATTGACGGACATCAGATTGCAGACGGGCAGCCTGGTAAAGTCTGGGAACGGTGTCTGAATATTTATAACCGCTATAAATTTATTCTCTGATATTCCACTGAATCGGTGATACAAAAAAAGCCCGTGATGAGTTCATCGACGGGCTTTCTTTATGTAACTATTGGCTATTTTAGTCGTTCAGCTGATCGCAGTTTTCATCTGCGCACTCACCATACAAATAAAGGCTGTGATGGGTGAGGGTCATATTGTTCTTTTCGGCAATTTCAATCTGACGCTGCTCAATCACATCATCTTCAAACTCGATGACTTTACCGCACTTAAGACAAACAA
This sequence comes from Salinimonas iocasae, assembly GCF_006228385.1. Lineage (GTDB taxonomy): Bacteria > Pseudomonadota > Gammaproteobacteria > Enterobacterales > Alteromonadaceae > Alteromonas > Alteromonas iocasae. Next base: position 2,136,495 of record NZ_CP039852.1, on the reverse strand, counting down.
GATGATCGTGATGATCTTTGTGACTAATTTCAAATACAGACTTGCCACCCTCAAAGTGGTGACGGCTGAGAATTCCGGCATCATCAAATTGATTCAGCACCCGGTAAACGGTTGCTAATCCGATTTCCTCGCCCTGATCGATAAGGATTTTATACACATCCTCAGCACTGATGTGTTGATTTTCAGGTTCCTGCAGAATTTGCAATATTTTCAGGCGCGGTAGCGTGACTTTCAGTCCGGCCTTTTTTAGCTCTTTATTTTGATCCATTGAATACCAACTTCAGGGCTGTGTTCGAGGTAGCCGTTATTATAGGTAAGTTGATATGATTTGAAAGGAAAAGCCGCACTTTGTCAAACTGACGCACAAAAAATAGTCATTCCAATGCCGTCAGGTAGCAACAGCGCTCGCCGTGTAACTCTGCATTTCTTAAAAATATACCAAAGAATGATAACAAAATCGCCGAATGTGCCGATACTGTTATAGAAGTATTCATTATCTCTTAAAGATAAATTTACTTAGTTGTAACATTTTTGTATGTTAATACTGCAGTTAAAGGGACAGGAAAGTAGTAAATGCAGTTGACGGTAGTCAGAAAGATCATTTTAGGGTTCGTAGTATTTTGGTGTCTGCTGTTCCTGATAGGCATCTTGTCCTATTCAGGGCTCTCGGATATCCGGGAAGCCGCACGTTCTGTGGCCGACGAAAAAATGCCACTGCAAATTCAGATGATGGAGATTAAATCTGAAACGCAGTCTCTGGCAACTATCGTTGCGAATGGCTTTTACGAATCTAACGCAGATAAACTGGCTGCTAATCGTGACGCATTTAATCACCTGTCTGCTGAATTCATTTCCCAGCTCAATGAGCTTCAGCAATCCCGTAAAGGTAATCGTGCCGTTACGCAGGGCGTCGCTGATAGCAAGCAATTTGTTGAGCAAAGTCAGGCTATGTACGATGCGCTGATGCAACGTATTGCTGTTTCCAAAGCACTTGAAGACCAATTGAATACACTGTTGGGAATGACAGATGAAGCCAGCGCGCTGATGCTCGATTTAAGTTATATCGACAGCAACGATCCGGGTATTGAAACGCTTATAGGGGCTGGCACTAATGTCGATAATAAGTTACTAACTCTGAATACCTCGCTTAATGAGTTGGCTGAGACAAATGATCCTCAAACCACAGCTAATATCGTTGAAGATTTGAATTATCAGTTAAGCAATCTGCAAGTTGACAAGGATTATCTTAACCGTCTGGCAGAAACCATAGAGAACGGGGGAACCGTTGAGGCGTTCAATGAACAATATGCGCTTGTGACTGAGAATCTGACCGGCAACAACGGACTCATCGCTTTTCAGCAACAAAAGCTGGATGCCATGGCTGCCAGCCAGGCACATCGTGATAAAGCGGACGAAGCCCTGGCTGCCGCACTGACTACCATCAATACCTTATTCGACCGGGCCAGCCAGGCCACCCTTGAGGGACAGCAGAGCATTCTTGAAACTGTGCAGGAAAGTGTTGTGGAAACCCTCATTGTATCAGCCCTGGGACTGATAGCAGCAATAGCATTGGGAACAATTGCTACCCGCAGTATTGCCCGCCCATTAGCACGAATTAATAAAGGACTTAGTCAGTTATCTAAAGGTGATTTGACCAGTCAGCTGGATACCAGCGGTAAAGATGAATTTGCAGCATTAGCTAAAAAGGTCAATGCGCTAACGGCCAGCCTGCGTGAGTTAATCGGCAATATCCTGGCGCAGGAAGAGCAACTGGACAAGGTATCTAAGGAAAGTGTAGCCATGGGTGAGCGCTCCTTAAATGATGTCGCCGAGCAGCGTGAACAAGTCAGACAGACCTCACAAAACACTGAAAATGTACAGCAGACCAGTCAGAGCAATTTAGCTCAGATTAATGCATCCACAGCATCCCTTAATAAAGTAAGCACGCAAAGTCAGGCAATTGCCGAACTGGTAGCGCAAAGCAGGGAGCAAAGTAATCAGCAGGCTACTCAGGCAGAACGTTCAGCACAAACTATTAATCGACTTGAAGAAAACAGTCGCAGTATTGGTAGTATTCTGGACGTAATTAAAACGATTGCAGAGCAGACTAACCTGCTGGCGTTAAACGCTGCCATTGAAGCAGCACGGGCCGGTGAACAGGGCAGGGGCTTCGCTGTTGTAGCGGATGAAGTGAGAACCCTGGCAACACGGACTCAAAACTCTACTGAAGAAATCGAAGCTATGATCGCAACATTACAGCGCGACGCCAGCCAGGCTGTGCAGGCTATTGATGCCGGTAAAACACAAGCGAACAGGGGGGTTGAAATCATCGGTCAGGTGGATGAGCAAGTCAGTCAGATCCGCGATATTATACACTCGCTTAGCCAGATAAATCAGAGCATCGTTAGTGACACACAACAACAGAATGGTTTACTTGCGGACGTTGCAGCTAGCCTTAATAAGATTGTTCAACTGGCAGATTCCAGTGCCGAGAGTACCCTAAATGTTAATAAGTCGGTCATGCAGCTGGACGGGCAAATGGATAGCCTGCGTGGGGCGGTAGAGCGCTTTAAGCTGTAATGCTTCTCAGAGTGGAACAAATATAAAAAAAGCTGCTTTAAAAGCAGCTTTTTTTATATCTGTATCTATTTCTGTATCAACTATCAGGCCAGTTCAGCCAGACATAATTCATCGTGCAGTTGCTTGCACCACGCTTTGACGCGCTCCTCAGTCAGCTCTGGCTGACGGTCTTCGTCTATGCCCAGCCCGACAAAATGATCATCGTCGGCCATGCCTTTGGACGCTTCGAAGTCATAGCCCTCTGTGGGCCACTGACCAACCAAAATCGCACCGCGGGGCTCAACAATGTCGCGAACCATACCCATGGCATCCAGGAAATATTCAGCGTAGTCTTCCTGGTCACCACAGCCGAATATCGCAACCAGTTTATCGTTGAAATCCAGCTCTTCCAGTTCGGGGAAAAAATCATCCCAGTCACACTGCGCTTCACCGTAATACCAAGTGGGAATGCCGAATATCAGCAAGTCGTATTCAGCAATGGCTTCTTTGGTACTTTTCGCGATATCAAAAACATCAATCAGGTTTTTCCCCAATTCCTTTTGTATCATCTTGGCGACGTGCTCAGTATTTCCTGTGTCGCTTCCAAAAAAAAGGCCAACACTTGCCATAATTACCCTCTATCTATTAACTGTCTTTACACGCCTGTGCTTATCCAGAACATTTCGATTAATCCCTTGGCCAGGAATCCCAGCGCACCGGCGCCGAGCACGCCGTACACCACTAGCTTTCCTACCAGGGGGACATCATTTTTCTTAAGCACATCGTGTACTGCTAAACCCATCAGAATGAAAAGGCCGCCAAGCCCGAGATATATTGAGACGGATTCAAATAATTCGTACGTACTGTTGGGCATAACACCCCTTCTAAATCAGGCGCAGACTATAGCATATTCTAAATCAATGACGCACAGAAAACCGCTTAAATTTATCTCATATGCGGCTGCATTAACGCGCTACGCTATCGACAAATCTTTCGACAGCCAGATTAAATGCTTCAGGTTTCTCGGCGTGTAGCCAGTGACCTGCACCATCAATCACGCGTGCTTTTGCATCAGGAAACAGTTTCATTACATCACTTCTGTATTCACTGCTTAAATAATCTGAACGACTCCCCTTTATAAATAAGGTGTCTTTGGTAAATTCCAAGTCGGTAGACGGCCAGCTTCTGATTGCCTCGTAATGTGCAGCAATGCCCTCAAGATTAAATCGCCAGCGCCACTCATTGTCCTCATTCTGATAGAGACTTTTTAACAAAAATTGACGTACACCCGGCTCTGGAATGTGTCGCGCGAGCTGTTTATCTGCATCTGTGCGTTTTTCTATATTATCGAGCTCAACTGCACGAAGTCCCTGGATAATCTCGTTATGGCGGGCAGGGTAAGTAACCGGAGCAATATCTGCTACAACTAGCCCGCTTACAAGGTCAGGGTAGTGTAGCGCTGTCATCATTGCCGCCTTGCCGCCCAGAGAGTGACCTAGAATAACCGCCTGCTTTGCTTTCGTGCTTTCAATAATCGCGGTGATACCATCGGCACATTCCTTAAACGAAAAGCCTTGCGTATGCGGGGATTCGCCGTGGTTGGGCAGATCGATGCTCACCACATTATAGGTTTTTTGAAAGTGACGGCGTACAACCGCGAGGTTATCCAGATTGCCAAACAATCCGTGTATGAGAAAGAGCCAGGGATGCGCAGGTGCGCTGGATGTAATTTCGTAATTTAAGGAAATAGGCATAGTAAAATTATAGCGTTTTTAATCTATTTGGTTACCGTTGAAGCGCAAGTTTGGCCCAACAAAAAACAGATGTTTTTAACAATTGAATGGCAAATCGAAAGGGGGAATAAAAAAGGTGACCGGAAGTCACCTTTTGTACAACTTATCAGATAGAAAAGTCCTGCAACGACTTCCCACCATCTAATGCTTCTTTAAATACTTTAGGCATTCTGCCGATGCCGGTCCATTTGTGTTCGTTTCCTGACTCATCGGTCAGCTTATATTTAACCGGACGCTTTTTACCGGTTTTGCCCTGTTTTGAGGCGGGGAGCGAGGTTTCCTTTAAATCGCTGACAGCCAGACCAGCTTCTTCCATCTGCCTTTGAATTTCAGCAATTTTGGCTTTCTTTTCTTGCGCCTGCTTTTCCTGCTCGGCTGCCTTTTCGTGGCGTTTTTCAATAATGTTGTCTAATTTAGCCCGAACCTGTTCAAGCTCAGAAATTGACAATTCTTTTACTGCTCCCTGTAAACGTCTTCCGTGGGTTAAAATATCCAAAAACTCGCTCATTTATTAACCTTACGTTTAATTGCATTAGTATTAAAATAATCATAGTTAATTTTTAAACAAAAAAAAAGCAGCGTTTTGCTGCTTTTTCTTTTTAATTGAATTACTAACGTAATTTACATATTCGGATAATTCGGTCCGCCTGTTCCCTCAGGTGTTACCCAACGTATGTTTTGCGAAGGATCTTTTATGTCGCAGGTCTTACAATGAATACAATTCTGCGCATTTATCTGAAATTTCTTATTTCCGTTATCATCATCGATAACCTCATAAACCCCCGCAGGACAATAGCGCTGAGCTGGCTCTGCATATTTCGGCCAATTAACTTCAATTGGGATAGAAGGATCTTTTAATTGTAAGTGACACGGCTGGTTTTCTTCATGATTAGTATTCGAAAGATACACTGAAGAAGGCTTGTCAAAACTGAGCTTTCCATCCGGTTTGGGGTAGTCAATTTTAGTGACTTCGTCTACGGTTTTCATTTGTGCATAATCTTTGGAGTTATCTGTCAGCGTTTTTCCAAAGAGGCTGCCCCCAAAAAAGTTTTGCTCAAGGGTATTAAATGCACCACCCCAGAAGTTACCGTATTTATGCACGGCAGGACCAAAATTCCGTGATTTATAAAGCTCATCATACAACCAGGATGCTTTAATATTATCGGAAAATTTACTGAGTTCTTTTTCAGGCTGGTCACTTTTAAGTGCTTCAAAAAGGGTTTCCGCTGCAACCATACCTGACTTCATTGCAGTATGATTCCCCTTTATTTTTGCGAAATTCAGGGTACCTGCATTACATCCCACCAGTAAGCCACCTGGAAATGACATTTTCGGTAAAGAATTGAAACCGCCCTTAGTAATTGCGCGCGCTCCATAGGCAACGCGTTTGCCACCTTCCAGATACTGACTGATGGTGGGGTGGTGCTTCAATTGCTGAAATTCGTGAAACGGGCTCAGATACGGGTTTTCGTAATTAAGGTCAACAATAAGCCCGACCAATACCTGATTATCTTCCGCATGGTAGAGGTAACTTCCTCCGGTTGCGTCATCTAACGGCCAGCCTGCGGAGTGAACAACCAGCCCTGGCTGGTGTTTTGCAGGGTCAATATCCCACACCTCTTTAAAACCGATTGCGTAATGCTGAGGGCTGGCATCTTTGTCCAGCTCAAACTTCTCAATCAGACTTTTGCCTAAATGGCCGCGGGAGCCCTCCGCAAAGATGGTGTACTTTGCTTTTAAATCCATACCGGGCATAAAACTGTCTTTTTTCTCACCATCGGCACCGATGCCCATGTCGCCGGTTGCTACGCCACCCACGCTACCATCTTCGTTGTAGATGATATCTGCAGCTGCAAAGCCCGGAAAGACTTCTACGCCAAGCTCCTCGGCCTGCTCGGCCAGCCAGCGGCAGACATTACCCATTGAGACAATAAAGTTGCCATCATTATGCATTGTTTTGGGCGTCATCCAGTTAGGCAGTTTACGTGCAGAGGTGGCATCGTTAAACAGATAGATATCATCGCCGGTAACAGGTGTGTTCAGTGGTGCACCTTTTTCTTTCCAGTCGGGGAAAAGCTCATTAAGGGCGCGTGGTTCAAACACTGCACCTGATAAGATGTGGGCACCGACTTCAGAGCCTTTCTCCACAACGCAGACCATGAGCTCCTGCTCAGCGTCATTAGCAAGTTGCATGAGTCGACATGCTGTTGCCAGACCTGCTGGTCCGGCGCCAACGATGACCACGTCAAACTCCATTGATTCACGTTCCATGGGTGGCTCCTTAAAATTCATTGTTATAGTGCACTATAGGTGAAACAAATAATGCCACGTGTCAAAAAGTTGTAAATTAAATGTCGCCTCGAAAGGTAATGCAGGTTGACGTTTACGTCAACAGGAAGTAGATTGCAGCTTAGTTTACGTTAACGTAAAGCAAGTTGGTTTCAATGTATACTCTACGTTAATGCAGGGTAAACCTTTCTTCGTCCATCAACCATATAAAGAGGCTGATGATATCAAGACAGGGTGGTACATCACCGGCTAACTCAAATTTTGAGGTAACAAATGAAAATACTTGTACCAGTCAAACGTGCAATTGACTACAACGTGAAGGTACGGGTTAAAGCCGATAATTCCGGCGTTGACCTGACCAATGCAAAAATGGCGATAAATCCTTTTTGCGAAATCGCTGTTGAAGAAGCGGTTAAATTAAAAGAACAGGGCGTAGCCTCAGAAGTCGTGGTTGTTTCTATTGGCGACAAAAGTTGCCAGGAACAAATTCGTACTGCATTAGCATTGGGTGCGGATCGCGGTATTCAGATCGATACAGATGAAAAGCTTGATTCACTTCAGGTTGCTAAGTTGCTAAGCAAGCTGGTTGAAAAGGAAACACCGGATATGGTGATTCTGGGTAAGCAGAGTATCGACTCAGATAATAATCAGACCGGCCAGATGCTGGCAGCGTTAACCGGCATGCCACAGGGTACATTCGCCTCTAAAGTGGATATTGACGATAATAAGGTCAAAGTCACCCGCGAGATTGATGGCGGCCTGCAAACCGTACAGCTTGATCTGCCTGCGGTCGTTACCACCGATTTGCGTCTGAATGAACCTCGTTATGCGTCATTGCCTAATATCATGAAGGCTAAGCGTAAGCCTCTGGATGTGATGCCTGCATCAGACTTTGGTGTTGAATTAGCGTCAAAAGTTAAAACGCTAAAAGTTACACCACCACCACAGCGTGAAGGTGGTATCAAAGTTGAAAATGTTGCTGAGCTGGTTGATAAGCTTAAAAATGAAGCGAAGGTGATCTGATGACAGTATTAGTTTATGCAGAACATGATAACAGTGAGCTGAAAGGCGATACCGCCAAGCTAATCAACGCTGCTACAAAAATGGGTGGTGATATCCACGTACTGGTTGCAGGCTCTGATTGTTCCAAGATTGCCCAGGCAGCTGCAGAAATTGATGGCGTGGCAAAAGTTATTGTTACCGATAACGAGGCGTATGGTCATCAGCTTGCAGAAAATATCGCAGACTTAGTGGTGGAGCTGGGTAAAGACTACGATCATATCGTGGCCAGCGCTTCTACCACAGGCAAAAACTTTATGCCACGAGTGGCTGCATTGCTGGATGTTGCGCAGATTTCTGACATTATCGGTGTTGAATCTTCGGATACGTTTACGCGGCCAATTTACGCGGGTAATGCTATTGCCACTGTTCAATCCGAAGATGCTATCAAAGTTATCACAGTACGTGCAGCGTCATTTGATGCAGCCGCACAAGGTAATGATGCAACTGTTGAAACGCTGGATGTGGTCAAAACGTCTGAAAAATCCAGCTTTGTGGGTGAGGAGCTTACTGAATCTGAGCGCCCCGAGCTTACCGCCGCTGATGTTGTAATATCTGGCGGTCGTGGCATGCAGAACGGTGAAAACTTCTCTTTACTTGAAGGGATTGCGGATAAGCTTGGCGCTGCAATCGGCGCATCTCGTGCTGCTGTAGACGCGGGTTTTGTGCCTAATGATATGCAGGTAGGCCAGACCGGTAAAATTGTTGCACCGCAACTATATATAGCTGTGGGCATATCCGGCGCTATCCAACATTTGGCGGGAATGAAGGATTCAAAGGTCATTGTCGCTATCAATAAAGATGAAGAAGCACCGATTTTCCAGGTGGCTGATTACGGGCTGGTGGGCGATTTGTTTGACGTATTGCCTGAACTGGAAAAGTCTCTGTAACCAGGCGCGTTAGTCATTAGCAAAAAAGGGCTGGATTTTTCCAGCCCTTTTTTTATTCACACGGAGACAATGGAGTTTTCGTCGTTACTAACCGGAGAGGCGGAATAGGCATCAGCCTGCCAGTCGTTTTCCCACTGATTATCGTCCAATAAATACCTAAACGCATACTTCTTGTCCCTGTCGAGGGTCAGAGTCTGGGTAAAGTCACCATTTTTCAGATGGCGCATAGGTGAAACTGATGTATCCCAGTGATTAAAGTCACCCACAAGCTTCACTGAAGTGGCATCACCCGCTTCCTTTGCTTTCAGGCGAAAGGTCACTTTGCATACAGGCCTGGATTTCAAATATTGCTTGGTTAGACTCATTCTCGTACTCTTTCAGCGGTCTTCGAATAAAAATTAACCACTAAATTAAGCCTATTTTCGATTATCTTCAAGTGTGTCCGGCTGCATTGTGTCACTGCTATGCAATCTGGTGCTGGCTATCTGTTCGACTTTTAAAGCGTTTTATTGGGCCAGACACATTTAGTCATATTTATTAACAGTTTTACCCGCGCGTAACCGATTCATTCACGGTACACTTCACCATAATAATTCTAAGATCAGATAATTAGACTGTCATAACAAAATGATAAAACAGTTAGTTATTGTAAAAAGCCATGTTGTAAAGGGATCTGCATGAACAAGTCATCTTTGGTAAAAACACTTTTGCCCGTCATTATTTTGATTGGCGCGGTAATCGTTGCGGTTGTTTTAATTTCCAGTAAAAAGCCACCGGAAAAAAAGCCCGCTGAGACAAAGGCCTTCCTGGTCGACGCGCAGTCGATTAGCCGGGAATCGGTGCAGTTTGTAGTTGAAACACAAGGTAATGTTTTACCTCAGAATCAGACAGATATCAGTGCGCAGGTCAGTGGCAGAGTCGCAGAGCTCTCCGATGTTTTTGTCGCCGGCGGTATGTTCGAAAAAGGTGATGTACTGGTAACCCTTGAACAAAATGACTATGAAACTGAACTAAAACTGGCTGAAGCTGAACTTGCTCAGGCACAGGCCGCGCTGACTGAGGAACTGGCGCGAGGTGAGGTTGCTAAACAGGAGTGGCAGTCTGTTAATTCAATGGCGCCGCCTGAGCTTGGTCTGCGTAAACCGCAACTTGCGCGTGAGCAGGCAAATGTTAAAGCTGCACTGGCCAAACTGGAGCGTGCTAAACGAAACCTTGACCGTACGCAGATTCGTGCGCCTTACAACGGGCTGGTCGTTAGTCGCAACGTAGACATCGGCCAGTTTGTTTCTATTGGTATGCAAATCGGCACACTCTATAGTACAGATGTTGCAGAAGTGCGATTACCCGTGGCCGACAGCGATATGGCATTTATTGATTTAGAGCGAGGTTTTCAGCAAAAAGACAATGTCGTACTTCAGGCCAGAGTCAACGGTGTCAGACATCAATGGCAGGCAGATCTGGTCAGAAGCGAAGGTATTCTGGATTCAGCAAGCCGCGTAAGCTACGTCGTTGCACGCGTAGAGGACCCTTACAATCGGGGTGAACAGCAAAACGAAGATATGCCCTTGCGGTTTGGCCAGTTCGTGCAGGCAAATATTTCAGCAGGCCAGTCGCGTGACTTGTTTGTTTTACCGCGAAGTGTCTTACGGCTTGATCAGACGGTTCTGACAGTAAGTGATCAGAATGAGCTTGAGATTAAGCCGGTGGATGTGGCGCGTACCAATGCCGAAAAAGTATACATATCTGCAGGCCTTGAAGAAGGCGATAAGGTCGTAATGAGCGCCGTTCCCAATCCGTTTGAGGGAATGAAAGTACGCCTGGCTGGTGAGGAAGATAGTACACCGGCGCCCGATGAAAAAGATAAGCCTGCGTCCTCTTCAAATGTAGAGGTAGGAGGCCAGTCAGATGAGTAAAATAGATACCCATAAAGGGATTATTGCGTGGTTTGCTCGCAATAATGTCGCGTCTAACCTGCTTATGTGGATTCTGTTAATAGGCGGCGTGATTTCAGTATTTACTATCCAGAAGCAGATATTCCCTCCTATTGAAGTCAACGTCATCAATGTCCGGGTGCCATATCTTGGTGCTGCGCCACAAGAAGTTGAGGAAGGCGTAATCCTCAAAGTCGAGGAGGCGATTGAAAATCTCGATGGCATCAAAAAGGTTACCTCCACCGCCTCTGAGGGCATGGGTACGGTCAGTATCGAAGTGGAAGAAAACTACGATGTACAGGAGGTGCTGGACGAAGTAAAAGTACAGGTAGATGCAATACCCAGCTTTCCGGCTAATACCGAAAAGCCGGTTATTTATCGTCAGAAAATGCAGTCAGATGTTATTTGGGTTTCTGTATACGGTGATGCATCAGAGCGCGAATTAAAAGAATTCGCGAAAACTATTCGTGATGATATCGCCAACCTCAGTGGTATCTCCAATGTCGATATAGTGGGTGCCCGGGATTACGAAGTTTCCATTGAGCTGTCAGAAGAAGATCTGCAAAAGTATAATCTGACATTTTCAGAAGTCGTGTCGCTGGTCAGACAATCAAGTGTCGATTTACCCGGCGGTTCAATCAGAACCGACAACGGCGATATTTTGCTGAGGACAAAGGGGCAGGCATATACCGGTTATGATTTCTCTCAAATTACATTATTAACCAGTGCAGACGGCACGCGGGTACGGTTGGGGGATGTCGCCATCATCAATGATGGCTTTGTCGAGGACAATCGTTTTGCCTACTTTGATGGCAAGCCCTCCGTCAGCATGCGGGTCAAGGCTGTCGGTGATCAGAACGCCCTGGAGATCGCTGAGCAGGTAAATGCATACATTAAGAAGAACAAACCAACGTTCCCGGCCCACCTGCACGCCGATACGTGGGGCGATTCGTCGTTTTACCTTAATGACAGGCTAAACATGATGCTGGAAAACATGGGCTTTGGTGCCTTACTTGTTTTTATCGTGTTGTCATTATTTTTACGGGTCAAGCTGGCTTTCTGGGTAATATGGGGTCTCCCGGTTTGCTTTTTAGGCGCTATTTTCGTGATGCCAATGGAGTTTGTGGGCGTCTCAATAAATCTCTTGAGTCTGTTCGCGTTTATTCTTGTGCTGGGTATTGTGGTAGACGATGCCATCATAATGGGCGAATCGGCATATTCAGAAATTGATAAAAAAGGCCACTCTACAGACAATGTTATTGCAGGGGTTAAGCGTGTTGCAATGCCTGCCACGTTTGGTGTTCTGACGACCATCGCCGCATTTACGCCAATGCTGATGGTCTCCGGGCCCTTTGGTGTTATCTGGCAATCAATAGGCTGGGTAGTCATTATCTGTCTGATTTTCTCACTGGTCGAGTCCAAACTTATTTTGCCGGCTCACCTGGTTCATATGAATCTTAAGCCTCATGATCCAGATAACCTCAATGCCTTTCAGCGTTTCAGAAATTTTTTCAGCGAAGGCATCAAAGTTTTCGTGCAGAAAAAGTATGCGCCGTTTCTGGCCAAAGCGGTACGAAACCGCTACACAACACTGGCAACATTTATCGCATTACTCATCATCACTGCGGGGTTGTTCGCTGGCGGTATCGTTCGTTTTGTCTTCTTTCCTAATGTACCCAGTGACTTTATGTCAGCCAGTTTTGAACTTGAGCCGGGCTCTTCCATAACCCAACGTGACCAGACACTGCAAACAATGCTTAATGCCATGCACCGGATGGATAGTAACATTGCCCAGGAGACGGGTAGCGGCGTCATTAAGCATGCTATTGCATTTGATAATGGTAATACCGGTGGTGAAATATTCGTCGAGCTGTCAAAAGGCGAAACACGTGAGCTGCCAGATTACGAAATCCATCAGCGCTGGCGCGAGCAGATGCCGGAAGTTGCGGGCGTTAAAACACTGAACATCGGTGGCGGTGGCGGCTTCGGCGGCCCGGACCTGAGCTTCGAATTCACCTCTTCCGATACTGAAGCGCTGCAGTCTGCTGCACAGGCCCTTAAAGACCGCCTGGCTGATTATGATGGCGTCAGCGACATTAATGATTCATTTGCCGGTGGCAGTGACGAAATACAGCTTTCTACCACGCCTCAGGCAGACGCGCTGGGCATTAGCCTGCAACAGCTTGGGCAGCAGGTGCGTTATGGGTTCTATGGTGCCGAAGTTCAGCGTGTTCAGCGTGATGATGAAGAAGTAAAAGTGATGGTGCGCTACCCCGAAGAAAAGCGTACGTCTGTTGAGCATCTTCAGGATATGCGCGTGAGAGCGCCTACCGGTGAGGCTATTCCATTCGAGGAAGTCGGTGAAATTTCGTTAGGAGAAGGCTTTTCATCTATTATTCGCGTTGATGGTAGCCGTTCAATTACTGTCAGTGCAAAAGTGGATAAAGCGCTGCTTGACCCCGGCGAGGTGACCCGGGATGTGGTAATTACAGAAATACCTGCGATTATGGAACGCCATCCGCAGGTTAACTTCCAATTACAAGGTAACTCCAAAGAGCAGCAGGAAGCCATGTTCAGCATGTTCCAGGGGTTGTTATTTGCGCTCTTTGCTATCTATGCGCTATTAGCAATTCCGCTGCGCTCTTACTCTCAGCCTTTTATTATTATGGCGGTAATACCGTTTGGCGTAGTAGGGGCAATTGTGGGGCATCTGGTATTAGGAATGGCCGTCAGTTCGTTATCGCTGTGCGGTATCATTGCGCTATCTGGCGTAGTGGTGAACGACAGTCTGATAATGGTCGACTTCGTCAACCGTGCCCGCTCTGAGGGACATCGTCTGATTGATGCGGCAATCAGTGCAGGTACGCAACGTTTCAGACCGATCATTCTTACTTCATTAACGACGTTTATGGGATTAATGCCCATTGTCTTTGAACGGAGCTTGCAGGCGCAAATCGTTATTCCTATGGCTATTTCACTGGCCTTCGGAATTCTGTTCGCCACTGTAATCACATTAATACTGGTACCAGCGCTGTATCTTATTCTTGATGACGCACGTGGGTTGTTTCGCAAGAAAAAGCCAGCAAACCATGAATATAGTGAACAAACTAGTCATCTGGCTGAAAAGTCTTAAACGTAATGCAAAAGAAACACCTCGTTTGAGGTGTTTCTTCTCGCTCTGATTTCTCTATCCACTTTCGCCCTACATTCTATTTTCAAAAGTCACCCTCTGGCCTGTCATCCGTTGCAGGTTTATCTCACAGAAACCCAGTACCACTAAATCAAAATGCCATTCCGCTTATTCTGACAATTTCGTTTAATTCAACAATAAGATGTGTTGAATTCTGGTTTTCCAAAAACCGTTTATTTAAGTAAGTTGTTAGGAGAGTAAACAAAATTAGAACTATGAGAGTAACAATTAGTGTCTATTGATCACTAATCGTTTGATTTAGGGAGAAACACTATGCGGAATCTAAGCAAATTAGCTATTACTCTGGGTGCACTGTTAGCTCTGGGCGGCTGTGATGTTGATAAAACTCAGGAAGGTGAAGCGCCGGAAGTAGAGGCTGATGCGGGGAATATGCCTGAGTATGAAGTAGAGCAGACCGAAGAGGGTGAAATGCCGAGTGTTGATGTAGAAGGCGGTGAAATGCCTGAGTACGACGTCGATACTGCGGATGTTGAAGTCGGTACTGAAAAGAAAGTTGTTGAAGTACCTGAAGTCGACGTTGAAATGCCTGAAGATGATGAGGAAGAAGACAAGGATAATTAATATCTGGTCGGTCACTATCAATAAGGCAAAGACAAAAAAAGCACGTTTAAAACGTGCTTTTTTTATCTGAAAACCGAACCGTTAATAGAAGGTTTTCTTAACTTCCACACCAATAATGCGTGGTTCGTTCACAATACCTGTCAGGTTATTAAAGTCGATCGCGCCTTTAACGTTATCCTCATCAGTAATATTACGACCAAACAATGCTACAGAATAGCCATCGTTGAAGTTCTCATAACCTATGCGCAAACCGCCTTCGAAGTTATCGTCAGTGGTAAATTCAACAGATTCGTAAAGGAAAATGCTGGTTTCACCCTGGAACGCCCAGTCTGTGAACGCGAAGAACTCGCCGTCATTCCCAGCAGGGATTGAATAACGCGCAGTGAACGTAAAGATTTGCTCAGGAGCCTGCGGGAACGGGTTACCATCGATAATAGCGTTAAAGCCATCAGGACGTGGATCCAGAACCGTACAGTTACCCGTTGAACCGAATGCCGGGTTAGTACCACACGGCGAAACAGTCAGACTGTCGTCTTTGATTTCTGTGTGGTTGTAGCTGTAACCGGCGGTCAGTGTCAGCGCGTCTGTTGCCAGCCATTGAGTATCAATTTCAAACCCGTAAGCTTCACCTTTGTCAGCATTTACCAGCGCAGTAAAGTTATTACCGCCACCAATTGCTGAGAACTGCATATCATCAACAGTGTAGTAGAACGCCGCAGCATTTAAACGCAGAGTGCGATCCAGCATATCGGACTTAAAGCCAACTTCAAACGAGTTGATTGTCTCAGCGTCAGCAACCGAAGGAGCACCCTCAAACGCCACATCACGACCCTGAATGGTCTGGGCGCGGAAACCGTTGGCGTAACGAGAATAAACAGACATATCGTCAGTCAGACGGTAGTTGGCGCTTAGCTCAAAGCTCATCTGACCGTCATCAACGTCGATTGGATCATAATCCTGAATAGTTGCATCACCCGTTACCAGTGCAAAGCCGTTTTCATTCTGCATACCCACACGCAGCGATTTTTCATCATAGGTGTAACGAAGACCACCGGTAACTTCCAGCTTATCGTTCACCTGATAAGAAGACTGTCCGAAAACAGCCCAGGTCGTGTTGTCGTGGAAAACGGTGGTGGCACCGTAGTAGCCATCGATGCTGGTTACGTTGAATGATGAGTCAAAGAAGAACGCGCCAACCTGCCAGCTTACCGGTTTCGTTGTCTGACTGGCGAAACGGAATTCCTGTGTGAACTGCTCAAGATCATCCAGCTTATCCTGTGTAACAGCAGTAAATGGAATAAAGCCAGAGTTTTCAGTTGCCCCCTCACCGGCACCACCATCGATATCGCCAAGGCTAAAGCCGTCGGCAGTTTCTAGTGCAGTGATTGACGTAAGCTCAACCGCATCGAAGTCGTAAGTCAGTTTTAATGAAGAACCGAAACCATCGTATTCCTGCGGATTATTGTCCGCACCGTTACCATCAATGTCGCCATCGTAGTAAACAACATCGCGGTCATAGTTTTCATTCAGGTCATTGCTGCCTTTATCGAAAATATTCGCGCGGAAAATAGAGGCAGTGGCTTCCAAAGAACGGCCATGAACATTCAAAAGTGCAGAGAAACGACTGTTTGGTTCATACAGCAGCTGAGCACGCCATGCACGCTCGTCAAAGCCGCCCAGCGCATCATCCTGACCGGTAAAGCCGTTATCAATGTAATCATCACGGTGCTGAGATAAAACTGAGAAACGACCCGACAGGTCATCGGTCAGTCCACCGCCAACAGCGGCCTCAAGATTCACCGTGTTGTAGCTACCATAGCCAAGCTTGGCAAAGCCTTCAAAATCCTGTGAAGGTTTGACTGTGTCAAACTTTACAATACCCGCTGTCGTGTTCCGACCAAACAGGGTGCCCTGTGGACCACGCAATACTTCAACCTGCTGGACATCAAAAAGCGGGAAGCTTTTCAATACCACGTTTTCCATTACCACTTCATCCATAATAATAGAAACAGGTTGTGATGCCGCTAAATCAAAATCGGTGTTACCCAGCCCACGAATGTAGAAACGGGGCGCAACACGACCATTTGAAGATTCTGCATAAAGGCCTGGTACACGCACAGCCAGGGCCAGAATATCTTCACCACCAGCGAACAAGCTATCCAGCTTTTCACCACTTAGCGTGGCAATAGAAAGGGGCACTTCCTGTATAGACTGGGTACGCTTTTGGGCGGTTACCGTGATTTGCTCAAGGGAACTATCTTTAGTTTTTGTTTGTTGATTAGTTCCAGACTCCTGAGCCATTACGGTGCTACTAAACGCGGCACTGACTGCCAACGCAAGAGAGGCAATACGATGTGTTTTCATGTGTTCACCAAGTGAAGGTAAAAATTAAGGGTGTTTTAGGAGGTCAACTGATCGGACCGCCAGCGGGACGACAGTGTACTAGCTTTGAACAAAATATATAAGTAAAACTTTCAGGATTGTACAAAAGTTGTAAACTTAGTCCGGTAAAGAGAAGGGGAATAACCAGTACGCTTTTTAAACAATCTGGAGAAGGTGCTGGGGTCATCATATCCCACCTGTGAAAGAATCTGTTCGATTGTCCACTTCTGATTTTCCAGTAATTTTCTGGCGTGATCGATGCGAAGAGATTGTAAATAATGTCCCGGAGTCTGGCCTGTTGCCGCCTTGAAGCGGCGATTAAAGGTGCGCGATGTCAGGTTCACTCTTGCCGCCAGCCCGTCTACTGATAGTTTTAGTTTGATGTTATCGGCCATATATCGCTGAGCCTGTTTGATTATTTCATCCTGATGCGCCTGTTCGCGGCGACTACCGGCATAAAGTGACTGGTTGATACGTGGAAGGTCAAGAACATGGGCCTTCGCTGTTTGCCGGGCGACATCAGCACCAGCATATCGCTCGATAAGCAGTAGGGCCAGATCGAACCACGCCATACCGCCACCCGCGCAAAACACATTTTCTTCGTAAGTGTGTAATTTGTCGCTGTTCAAATTGACCTGTGGGAAGCGCGCTTTAAATTCATTGGCAAACCCCCAGTGCGTAGTCGCTGATTTTCCATCAAGTATTCCCGCAGCGGCTAATAAAAATACACCGGTACAGTTTGCCGCAATATCAACGCCTTGCTCATGAAACGTTCGTAAAACCGGCATCAGCGATTTTTGCTGGTTAATTACCTGTTCAATATTTCCTCCGATGGTGGGGATTAACAATACATCGGGCGGGTGACGTGCATCGAGCCTGCCATCTGTATGTAGCATGATACTATTGACGCACCGCACCGGCGCCCCGGTGGATGATAAAAGTTGAACAGAAAAAACCGGCGAGGGCAGAGCGTGATGGATCTTTTGCCAGGTCACACCCGCCTGCGCAAAAAGGTCCACCGCACCGGTGATGGCTGATGCCAAAGCATGATCAAAACCGTAAATAGCAATAGTCGCGGGTTTTTTAGTCTGCATTAGAGAATCCCATAGTCAGCTATCAATAAAAATTATGGATGTCTTTTTTGACCATTATTGTGTCATTTTTGACAGTAAAGGCAAGGTCAGACCTGTGTAACAATAGGTCTACAACCTATTAACGTGTTCGCACTTATGGAGAGATTATGAAAAGCAAACAATGGTTACTGGCATCACGGCCGCAAGGTGAGCCAACAGAGGCAAACTGGCAATACCAGGAAGTTGATGCAGGTGACGTGGCGCAGGGGCAGATCAAGGTAAAAGTGCAGTATATCTCTCTGGACCCGGCGATGCGCGGCTGGATGAATGACGGGAAGTCTTACATCGAACCTGTTCAGATTGGTGATGTTATGCGCGCCGGTGCTGTTGGAGAGGTTTTGGAATCCAACGCCGAAGGGTTTTCAGTTGGCGATAAAGTCTACGGTAGCTTTGGGGTACAGTCCGTAGCGGTCTGCGATACAAAAGGCGTTCACAAAGTAGACCCTTCACTGGCGCCACTTGAACGTTATCTCGGGGTATTAGGTATGCCCGGCATGACTGCGTACTTCGGACTGCTTAAAACCGGCTTACCAGAAGCTGGTGAAACCGTCGTTGTTTCCGGCGCTGCGGGTGCTGTAGGCAGTGTGGTCGGACAAATTGCCAAAATTAAAGGCTGCCGCGTGGTCGGCATCGCTGGCGGCAAGGATAAATGTCAGTATCTTATCGACGAACTGGGGTTTGACGGGGCTGTAGACTACAAAAACGAAGATGTTCGCAAGGGTCTTAAAACACAATGTCCGGATGGCGTAGATGTGTATTTTGACAATGTGGGCGGAGAGATTCTGGATACGGTACTTACATGCATCAATCTGCGCGCGCGCATTGTTATCTGCGGTGCTATCAGTCAGTACAATAATACGACGGCGGTAAAAGGGCCTTCAAACTATTTGTCACTGCTGGTAAACCGGGCTCGTATGGAAGGTATCGTGGTCTTTGATAACGCCAAACATTACGGCGAGGCGGCACAGGAAATGGCGGGCTGGATTGCACAGGGTAAGTTAAAAGCGAAAGAGCATGTCGTAACGGATATCGAAACATTTCCCGACACACTGATGATGCTGTTCAAAGGCGAAAACTTCGGCAAACTGGTATTGAAGGTGGAGCATGACTGATAAAAAGAACCTTTTTGACCTATCGGATAAGGTCGCGCTGGTTACTGGTGCCAGTCGCGGCATCGGAGAGTCTATCGCGCAATTGCTTGCTGCCTATGGGGCACATGTTATTGTTTCCAGCCGTAAACAGGAAAGCTGTGAAAAGGTTGTGCAGGCGATAAAAGACGCTGGCGGTAGTGCATCGGCACTGGCTTGTCATGTTGGCGAAATGTCGCAAATTGAGAGCGCCTTTGAGACCATCAAAAATGAGCATGGTAAGCTCGATATACTGGTTAACAACGCGGCGGCCAACCCGTATTTCGGACATATTCTGGATACCGATCCCGGTGCCTATCAGAAGACGGTTGATGTAAATATCAGAGGCTACTTTTTCATGTCAGTTGCTGCCGGCAGAATGATGAAAGAGCAGGGAGGCGGCGTTATTCTCAATACCGCATCTGTGAATGGCGTAGTCCCCGGCGATATGCAAGGTATTTACTCAATAACTAAAGCGGCAGTAATCAGTATGACTCGCTCTTTTGCCAAAGAGTGCGGGCCGCTAAATATTCGCGTTAATGCGTTATTGCCAGGATTAACGGATACTAAGTTTGCCTCTGCGCTGACCAGCAATGAAAAGATTCTCAAAGGCGCGTTAACCCAGATTCCATTAGGGCGGGTGGCAGATCCAGAGGAGATGGCCGGTGCAGTGTTATATCTGGTTTCAGATGCATCCAGCTATACAACCGGCACAACGCTTACCGTAGACGGTGGCATGCTCGCGTAATTTCACGCCTGGGTTGACAGTTAAACTTTGAATATAGAAAGCCAGCATACAAATTAGTGTGCTGGCTTTTTTTCGATTTGATTTGCTCAGGCGTCAGAAAAAGTCTCTTCAGATCAGGTACAAAACCGCGTAAAGTGGGTTATAAGCGCAATAAAGGAATGGATATATAACATGGATCGTACTCAAAACGCAGATATAACCTGGGGCATGGCCGCACGAGTGTGGTGGAGCCTAACATGGCGAACACTGGTGTTTATCTTTCCGATTGTCTTTGTTTTTAGTTTTATATTTGGAGTGGTAATGGCAATCGCGGATATTCCGCGCGAATCCTATGCGCTAGTAGCCCAACTGGCAGGTATGTGTATCGGATTGATAGTGAATATATGGATCATCAAAAGACTATTATCCAAACGGTATTCAAATTTCAGTATTACCGTTACTCATCATCAACGTGATGGCAGCACAAGCTAAAGTACGGCACCATTACGTTATACAGACAAATTCAAGGTAGTCTTTTGCAGGAAATACGCCGATGTTAGATGAAAAAAATACCGGGCTTATCGTCATTGACATCCAGGGAAAACTTGCGCAAACGGTCTATCAGAGTGACGTATTTCTGGTCAGGTGCGAGCAACTAATCAGGGCTGCTGGTTTGTTATCTCTGCCCACACTATGGCTTGAGCAAGCACCGGAAAAGTTAGGCCCTACCGCACCCAGTTTACAGTCATTAATAGAACCTGATGCATTAATTACAAAGAATACGTTTGATGCATGTCAGAATGAGCAATTTTTAAAGGCTATTGAGCATACAGGTAAGAGGCAGTGGCTGATATGTGGTATAGAGGCCCATATTTGTGTTTACCAGACGTCCCTCGCTTTACTTGACCTTGGCTATACTGTGCTGCCTGTTAGTGATGCCATATCTTCCAGAACTGCTGACAATAAGCATTTAGCTTTGGCTAACTTGCGGGATGCAGGTGCTTTTATCACTAGCGTTGAGATGTGCCTTTACCAATTAATGGGCAACAGCAAACACCCCTGTTTCGGCGAAATTCTTTCGCTTATCAAATAGAAAAAGTAGAGATAAGACATACCTGTGAACCAGCTCGGGACTTTTTCACTATTTATTATGAGATGTCTGACATTCAGTAGCATGATGACAAGCGCGGCGCCGGAGAAAAAGCGCCGTTTTTTAGTCTGAACAGCAACGGTTTTAGCACATTACTGATAAACAGAACCGGCAGGCGAACGACTCTTTATGAGCCTGTCATTGTACTCGAACAACTTTCTTGCGCAATGTACGTGATTAGAAGCGCGGTACTCTTTTTAGGAGGTAAAATGGACTATGCCTATTGGTTTAAGCGGACCTTTCCGGAATCACACCATATATCGTTTGATGATGTAGATAGTCTGATTGAAAGGATTTCTCCTGCTACTGCTGTTTTGCTTGAATGCATTAAAGTGTGTTGTATAGCCATCGTACTAATCCCTGCATATACCGCGCTATTTTATGCCGGCGTATTCAGCTTACATGGCGCTATTCGTTGGGCAATTCTGCTTTCAGTGCTTTACGGTGCACTGCTTTTCGGCAGACGCTGCGAGCAATCCATAATTAAAGCGTATTTAAAATCTGAGCTTTTAAATTACGTGAAACCCCGATCCACAAGCACTCGCTAAGCAATGCCGGTATTTCATCACAGTTATCAGGTATACCTTCTTGTGAAATTAAAACGCTGTAGTCATAAAAAGGTGAAAGTGCACAGATGACAACACCTCTGACAATTCGTGAAGCGACGGAACAGGATTGGCAAGCTGTATGGCCTTTTTTTCAGGATATAGTTAAACGCGCTGATACTTACGGAATCGATCCTGAAATCAGCAAAGGTGCTGCCAGAAAGCTTTGGTGTGAGCTGTCTGAAAAATCGTTTGTAGCATTAACAGGCAACCAGATAGCAGGGACTTATTATCTGAAAACAAATCACGCTGGTCCTGGTAATCATGTTTGTAACTGTGGGTATATGGTGGATGCTGATTATCGGGGCCAGGGGCTGGCCTCATCAATGTGTGAGCATTCACAGAAAATCGCGAAAAGCCTTGGGTATCGGGCTATGCAATTTAATTTTGTAGCTTCCAGCAATACCGGAGCAATCCGTTTATGGGAAAAATTGGGTTTTTCAATTCAGGCCCGTCTTCCAGATGCATTTCAGCACCCGCGTTTGGGGTTAATAGATGCACTTGTGATGTACAAATGGTTATAATTTATCATAACGGTAGTGATTACTTTCCGGGATGGAAAATTTTAAGTTTAAAGGAATATAACAGATGAGTATGACATTAAAGGCCACAGGCCAGTTTGCGGTGAATATACTGCCTCAGCAGGATGCCATTGGGGCAGGGCGGATGGTCATTGAGAAAGATTATGAAGGCGAGCTGCAGGGCACCGGTAAAGGGCAGATGTTGAGCAAACAGATAGACGGTGGGACTTCGGTTTACTGCGCTATAGAAGAGTTTGAAGGCAAGCTGGACGGAAAATCAGGTGGCTTTACCTTGCTTCATCAGGGCAAGATGACCAGCGAGGCCAGAGAGCTCAGCATAAGTGTTATCGAGGGTTCCGGTTCCGGAGAGTTATCGTCACTGGCCGGGTCGATGCAAATCAACCAGGATGAAAACAGTCATACTTACATCTTTGAATATACGCTATAAGGATCGCTATGCATCAGCCTGCTAAACATGGTGTCATTGTCTATTCTGATGATATAGATAAGTTGGCATTGTTTTACACCAGAATGTTCAACATGCAGGTACTTAAATCCTCCGAGCAAATGTACAGTCTGTACGCAGACGGATTGAGTATTGTCATTCATGAACCGCCTAAGCCACTACCTGAGACCCGGTGCAACGTGGTTAAGCTGTTTACTACAGTAGATAGTCATGCTGATGCCCATGAGCTTGCACAGTCACTTGGCGGGCTGTCGCTGGAAGGGCAGTGGGCTAACCCTTTTTTCAGTGTAACTAATATCACTGACTGCGATGGTAATATTATTCAGCTTCGTGTATTCAGCCAAGCAGGAAATGCGACTGGCAGCAGAAAGGCAAGACCGGTACGGTAACCACTGATATTATTGTTTATATGTGGCCGGCTTATTTGGAAAAGCAGAACACCTGACTAATCTTAAAGGAACCAGCTTATGCTTCGTATTTTTGCTGTGTTAACGCTCATCGGATCGATGATAGCTTGCGGTTCTTCGCAGTCTGTCGCTTATCAAGAAGACAGAAAACCGGAAGACAGAAACAGTAATATCGGCGCTGAGGGCATGCGTCAGTATAGTAAAGATCAGAGCACGATCTCACAAGCTGAACAAAAACAGCAATGTGAAGAGGCCAAGATAGCTTATCTAAAAGCGAAAAAGAACAAAGACGATGACGCAGCAGAAAGAGCCAACGAAGCTATGAAAACAAGTTGTCTGAGCGCAAGGTAGGACATAAACCGCCAGCGCTTATTCAGCGCTGGCGGTTCGCTTATTAAAGAACAGATACCAAAGCGCGCGCCAGCGTATCAACATTTTGTTGGTTGATACCGGCCACATTTATGCGGCTGGAACCAACAAAGTATACGCTGTGCTTGTCACGCATTTCACGTACTTGCTCAGGGGTGATACATAAAAATGAAAACATCCCTTTTTGTGTATTCAAAAAGCTGAAGTCCTGCTGCGCGCCGTTTTCTTCCAGTTTATCTACCAGCATAGTGCGCAGACTTTGCATCCTGTTACGGATGCTGTTTACTTCACTCATCCACTCTTTTTTCAGGCTGGTGTCAGACAAAATAATATCGACTAGCGCACCACCGTAGCTGGGAGGCATAGAATAACTGCCACGTGCCACTGACTGGATTTGCCCCTGCACGATATCACGTGTCTTAGCGTCTTCGGTGATAATGGCCGCCAGACCAACACGCTCACGGTACAAACCAAAGTTTTTACTGCAAGAGGCGGCAATAACTACCTCTGGCAGATTTTCTGCCAACAACCGTATGCCGTAGGCATCCTCATCCAGGCCATCGCCAAAACCAAGGTAAGCTACATCAATAAACGGGGTAAAACCACGCTCTTGTGCAAGCTCCAGTACGACATCCCACTGCTCATTCGTTAAGTCAGCACCAGTCGGGTTATGGCAGCATCCGTGGAGTAATACGATATCGCCTTTTCCGGCCGTTTTCAGTGTGTCTACCATCGCATCAAAGCGAATACCCGCTTTTTCTTTGTCAAAGTACGGGTAGGTTTCCAGCTGCAGACCGGCAGAGCTCATCAGCGGAATATGATTGGCCCAGGTAGGGTCACTGACAAACACGCGCGCTTGTTCATTACTGCGGGCAATAAGTTCAGCCAGGATCCGTAAAGCGCCGCAACCACCGGGCGCCTGAACGCCAGCAACGCGGTCGGCCATCAGTACCGGGCTTTTCTCGCCTAAAAGCAGGGAAAGCATGTTGTCGATGTAGCCCTGGTGACCCTGCGGTGTGATGTAACTTTTTGTGTTCTCTCTTTCCAGCAGAATTTTCTGTGCTTTGGCTACTGACGTCATGATAGGCGTATTACCATGTTCATCTTTATAAACGCCTACGCCGAGGTCAATTTTAGCAGCATTAGAATCTTCTTTATAAGCAGCAGACAATCCCAGGATAGGATCGGGTTCCAGATAAGGTAGTACTTCAAACACAATAAGTCCTCACGTTGCGTGATTGATAAGCGAGTTCAGCATTATGCCACTGATGTTAGAAAATACGAGTGTTGTCACTGTTTTTTTACAGCCAGAATGCTGTAAACAACATCAGATCAGACAAACTGAAAATGCGCGGTGACCTGATCAATAACGCGGCCCTGATTATTGTAGGTTCGTTCACTCCAGCTTGCATTACCATTACGGTTTACAAGAATCAGAGTTGACGCTCGGGTGCCATATTCCTCAGACTGTATGAAGATGGGCGATAAACGTTTTTCCCATTCTTTGGATACGCCTGTATCGGGCAATGCGCTATCAGGCGCCTCAGTATTATCTTTAAGCAGGGAAAAAAGTGCATCTTCGCTAAGCCTGTCACTTTGTGAGCAATACTGTGATAAGGCACTGACACCGCGTGACACTTTAGGCCACGGGTCATTGAGCGCACCATTAGAAAGCCCGTGTATGCCGGGGTCTACAGAAGAAAGCCCGTCAGTTTCATTATTGTAGACTTGCAGATCCCGCCAGGTTCCGTGTAACAGATTAAAACCGTTGTATTTCTCGCGACGCTTCTTCAAGGCAGTCTGAAATTGCAGGTCACTGCTTCTACTGGTCAGATAATCTACCACCAGCTCACCACGGGTTTTTGCATCCTGGCGTTCTTTTCCCGGCTGGCGAATATTCGTCAGGGCCGCGATACGGCCGCTTCGCGTAACGCCCATCCAGGTACCACCGGCTTTTAAATCTTTGCCTGCAAAGATGGGGGGATGAGATGACCATATGTGAGATGCCTTGGCAGGCCGGGCATGAAACTCATCGCGATTGGCTGCAATGATCAAAGGGAAATCTTTTCGTTGATCCCTGGCTATGAATAAGATACACATACGGCACTACTTCTCCTCTAAGCCTTAAGAGTGTCTTCCTTATATAAGTAAGCGCATACGTTAGATCATTTGGCTGAAAGGAACTAATAAAACATATTGCCGGGCATGGTCGTCGAATAAAGTGCACAATAGCTTTATTCACAATAACCCAGGCCCCGGGTACTCATTGAGGAAATATTCAGGAGATGGCTTCGTGACAAAATCAGGCTTCACTACCACACAGGTTCACGCTGATCGGCAGTACAATACACCTGAAGACGGGGCAGTGCACACACCATCTACGAACTCTGTTTTATTTGAATATAAAAATGCGCAGGACATTGTAGATGTGTTCCAGGGCAAAAAAGCAGGACACGTTTATTCTCGCTCCTCGTCCGGCTCAGTGGTTGCCCTGGCAAATCAGGTTAATGCGCTTGAGCAGGGGAACGGTGCCGTCTGTTTCGCTACAGGTATGGCCGCTTTGAGCAGCACCTTTCTGGCGCTTTTTAAGCACGGTGACCATCTTATTGTCAGCCAGTACCTGTTCGGTAATACGCGCAGCCTGATGAATACACTTGCCGATATGGGTATTCAAATCAGCTTTGTCGATGTCACCAGTTTGCAGGATATTAAGGAAGCCTATCAGCCTAATACCCGGGCGGTATTTACCGAAACCGTAGCGAATCCGGTTACACAGGTGGCCGATATTCAGGCAATAGGCCGATATTGTGATGAGCGCGGCATCATGCTGATTGTCGATAATACGATGACACCACCTCCGGTTTTTCTGGCTAAAGATGCCGGAGTAAGCCTGATCGTATGTTCGTTGACAAAATACGTTGGGGGGCATGGCAATGCGCTGGGGGGCGCTGTTGTGGATACCGGCCTTTACGACTGGCAGACCTTTGAAAATATAAAGCCAGCCTATCGGGTGGCGGATACCGCACAGTGGGGGCTGACGCAAATTAAGAAAAAAGGCTTGCGCGACCTGGGCGCAACACTGGCTCCTGAGGCAGCGCATAAACTGGCTGTAGGTATGGAAACAATGGGGCTGAGGATTCCGCGTAGTTGCGACAATGCCAAACATCTTGCAACATTTTTGGATAATCACCCTAAGGTCTCAAATGTTTATTATCCGGGGCTGGCTGATCATCCACAGCATTTTATCGCGCGTGAACAGATGTTGTCCGGTTATGGCGCGATATTAAGTATCGATTTGGCTGAAGATATCGACCCTATAGCATTTTTGAATCAACTACAGCTGGTTATCTGTGCAACCCACTTAGGTGATAACCGCACACTCGCGTTACCCGTGGCATCTACCATATTCTTTGAAAGTGGTGAACAGGAACGTCAGAAGATGGGAATTTCCGACACCATGATTCGCATCTCGGTGGGTATTGAGGATATCGATGACATCATTGCCGACTTTAGTCAGGCCCTGGACGCGATGTAAATTGATTCAGCGCTGCGACACAGCGCAGCGCTGTTGCTTCAGATTTATTGCTTTTTAATATCTTCGTAACGTTGCTCAAAGCGCAATATCTTACTTTGGGGATCAACAATAACTACATCATCCGGATTGATAACAATACTACGCGGCTGGGATAAATCTAAAGTCTCAATGTCGCCGTTTATGCTGACCTCTACCGGCATAGGAAACGGCATGGCCTGCGGCACTGTCCATGATAGATTCAGCGTCGTTTTACTGCGGGATACGTTAAGCCGGGGTAAAGCACTCTGGTAAAGGTAGATATCAAAGAACCAGTCCAGTGACTGTCCGTAGTGCTTATTGGCAATTCTGATGAAATCGTTAGTATCCCGATAAACCGGTGAAAAATTACCAGGGCGTGGTTCGGTTGTGTCATAGACCAGCTCTTTTACGATATCGAAGAATATTTTATCACCCACAAGACCCCGTAGGGTGTGCATTATCCACGCACCCTTATAATACAGGTCGAGCCCGGGACCGTTTTGAGAAGTATAAACCTCTTTTTCCGACCGGGGCATGCCGGAAACAATCGGGGCGCTATTGCTAACGTTTTTCCTGATTTTGTTCAGATAAGCCTTATAGGCAAGATCGCCATGCAGGTACTGTGCATAAAGAGGCTGCATGTAAGTGCCCAGACCCTCGTGAAGCCACATATGATCCCAGTTGGTATTGGTCATCTGATTGCCAAACCACTCGTGGGCCAGTTCATGTTGCATCAGCCAGTCAAAACCATATTCATCTTTTTCATAATTGTTCCCATAGGCGTTGATTGTCTGATGCTCCATGCCTTTATGTGGTGTCTGCACCACGCCCACCTTTTCCTGCGGGAAAGGATAGGGGCCTATAACTCTTTCAAAAAAGCTCAGCATTTCAGGCAGTTCACTGAACAGCGCCTGCGCGCCCTCAGGGTTCACTTCAGGTAAGTAGTAATAAACCAGCGGGTAGGCGTTGTTATAAATACTGCGAAAACGCGACTCGAGCTTTTCGTACGGCCCGATATTCAGAGCTATACCATAGGTATTCACCGCCGAAGAGGTTTTCCAGTGATATGTTTTTGCCGTCTCCTGCTCAGTCACTTTTACAAGATTGCCATTGCTTGCGGCCACCAGATTGGAGGGAACTGTAATATGTATATCTGCCTGACGAGGTTCGCCAAAAGGCTGGTCGATACAGGGCCAGAACAGGTCACATCCCTCGCCCTGAACAGCTGTAACAACCCAGGGCTCGCCGCTAGGCGTCTGCGACCACATTACGCCTCCGTCCCATGGCGGGTTGGGCGGCTTGCGGGGCTGCCCGTAATAATCAATTTTAATTGTCAGTGGAAAACTCACCGCCTGCTGAGGCGTGATTAATAACTGTCCATCCGGATTTTTAATGTTTCCGGCCGGAACAGGCTTGCCATTTATCCAGACATTTTCAACCTTGAAGCGTGTATCCAAATCTACGGACAGGGTACGTCTGGGGCGTTCGCTATCTATTTTGAGCGTAGCTGAGCCAAAAAGAACCCGACGCTTGAAATCAAAATTAAACCATAAATCTGCATGGTCAATGACCAGCCCCTTTTGCAAGGGCGGGGCGAATCCGCCTGATTTTAGCGTATAGGGAGTAGAAAGTTCCCGTGATGGCTCGCCCTTTATAATAGGCTCTCGTGTAGCACAAGCGCCCAACAACATAAGTGGGAGCAGCCCCATCGCAAACATTCGCATGGTGGTTCCTGATAATAGATATTTCATTGATTAACTGACAATAATGACCTGAATAAGGTTCCTCGTACAGTATTACTCGGCAGACTGTTTTTTAGTGCAGATAAACCGTTCAGGTTGTTGATAAAACACTCATTTTTAATCGTTCTTCAATTTATCATGGCAAAATGATTTACGATTCTTCCGCTGTTATGTGTTGCGAGGATTCTAATTTATAGAATATATAGTTAAAATTTTTGATGTTTAAGTTCGATATTTTTGCTTCTAAACTTTAAAGCAACTTACAGCTACATGAGACGGAGCAATTATGTCAAACCTACTTGTTATCAATTCAAGCCTGAACGCAGCGTCGGGCAATTCTTCTAAACTTACCCAAACTTATATTTCAACGCTACAAACAAGTCAGTCAGTAGCGGTGACAACGCGCAATTTATACGCCAGCGACCTGGGGCATCTTGACGCAACTGAAATGGAAGCATGGATGACTGAGCCTGATGCACGTACTGAGAAGCAGGCTGAACTGGCCGCTATTTCTGATACGCTGATTCAGGAAGTTCAGGATGCTGATGAAATTGTTATCGGTGTACCAATGTATAATTTCGGTATCCCGTCTGCGTTGAAAGCCTGGATAGATCGTATTGCGCGTGCCGGAATAACATTCCGCTACACGGAAAACGGGCCTCAGGGGTTGCTTGAGAACAAGCAGGTGACGATTCTTGCTGCCAGAGGTGGTCAATATGCCGGAACACCGATGGATACGCAGACAGAATATCTGAAACATTTTTTCGCCTTTATCGGTATTACTGATATTCGCTTTGTCTATGCTGAAGGCCTTGCGATGGGTGATGAACAAGCCAGTAAAGCATTTGAAACTGCAAACGAAAAAATTGTTGAACTTACCAGCGTTAACGTTGACTAAATTAATGCAGTTAGCTAAATGCGTTGTGTAAGGATGGTTAATTCGTGCACAACGCGAGTCCGCTAAAGTGTGTTCCAAGTTGAGTGTGCTTGATTGCCCCGCCGGATAGCGGGGCTTTTTTATGCCTGAAGGTTTTTGCCCGTCATCCCCGTCATCATCGTTCAGTGGTCGACTATCCGTAAGACAGTTTCCCCTACATTTTCGACGAAGCTTGACCATAGTCACAGCAGCCTGCTTATAATGGGGTGATTCTTATAACAAAACCAAAAGATAAGCACATGAAAAAATTAAAAACGTTGCTTGTGGCTGCGGCTGTTTCTTCAGCGCTTGGCGCGTGCAGTTCGACATCAGAGCAAACAGGCTCGACCGCCACGACTAATCAGCCAGTAGCTTCTGAACCTGCCAGTATTCTGACCCCCGAAACGAATGCCACAGCATCAGCAGACGGCGAAATAACGTTAGAACAAATAATGGCTGATCCGCAATGGTTAGGAAGAGCTCCACAAAATGCAGGCTTCTCCATCGATGGCTCGCACATCGTATATGAACGGGAAAAAATGGATAGCGCACTGACACAGGCATTTGCTGCGCCGGTGTCCTCACCTGAACAGGTTAGTCAGGTCGCACTTTCTGATATGCAGAATTATCGCTTCGACGAAAAGGTGACAGATCCGAATACAGGCAATACGGCTTACCGCTTCAAAGACAGCGTGTTTATACAATTTGATAACGGAAAAACCGTGCAGCTCACACGAGGGGGTGCGCCGCTGACGAACCTGTCATTTATGACTGACGGACGTTTAATGGCGAACAGTGATTCGGCTGTAATCGCCATTGATTTGAAGACCGGGCAGCGCGAACAATTGTTTTCCTGGTATTTCGCAGAAGAGCCCGAAGCAGTTTCTGCCCCCGAGGACTTTATCGCGCAGGAACAGATTACGCTGATAGATTATATCGCGCTACAGCGTCAGCAGCGTCAGGAAGAAGCCGACCAGGATGAAGCGTTAGCCGAAAGTAATGCATCAATCGCGCCGGACCCGGTGTATTTTGACCCTGCCCATCGTCTGGTGGGTGTCTCTGTATCGCCACGCGGCGATAAAGCTATTGTAGCAACGACAGAAGATAAGCCCTGGCGTGATGATAGTGACATCATGCCCCATTACATTCAGGAAGATGGCCGTATTGCATCTAAAGAAGTCAGACGCAGAGTTGCTGATGCTGAGCCTGAAAATCACGCATTATGGCTGGTGGACCTTAAAACGGGTGAAAAACGCGAATTGTCCTATACCAGCCTGCCAGGCTATAACGAGGATGTACTGGCCGAAGTGAAAGCCGAAAATGCGAAAGCGCAGGGTGAAACCTATCAGGTAAATCGTCTTCCACGGGAAATCACATTGCTTGAAAGCTGGTATTGGAGCGAGCCTTCAATTCGCTGGCATTCTGATGGCAGACAGGTTGCTGTAATGCTGGAAGCATGGGACAACAAAGATCGCTGGATTGCGACGGTTGATTTACAAAATGCCAATCTTGTCAGCCAGCGACGTCTACATGATGATGCCTGGATCAATTACCGTTTTAATCAGTTTGGCTGGATGAACAATAGTGAAACGCTGTATTTCTTATCTGAGGAATCAGGCTACTCTCAGCTTTATACGCAAACACCGGGAGAGGCCGCCCGCCCTCTGACTAGTGGTCAGTTTATTGTTGATGAGCCCACGTTGAGTCAAGATGATAAATACTTCTATTACAAAGCGAATAAAAAGCATCCTGGTATTTACGAAATTTACCGCGTCAATACGCAAACCGGTGAAAGTGAGGCCCTGACTAACCTTGATGGTATGACCGATTATGTACTTAGCCCTGACGAGCAAACCTTACTTCTAACGCACAGTAAGGTTACCCGCCCTGAAGAGCTTTATATCAAGCCAGTTGGTAGTGCACAGCCGGCACAGAAAATTACTGATACGGTCAGTGAGACCTTCACTGATATGCCATGGACCGCACCGCAGATTGTCGCTATTCCCTCAACCCATACTGCTCAGCCTATCTATGCGCGGGTTTATCTGCCAGAGAATTATGATTCAAGTGAACCGCGTCGTGCTGTGGTATTCAACCATGGCGCAGGATATTTGCAGAATGCGCACCTGGGCTGGTCAGGCTATTTCCGTGAATTCATGTTTCACAGTTTACTGACACAGCAGGGTTATGTAGTTCTGGATATGGATTACCGCGCTTCTGCCGGGTACGGTCGAGACTGGCGCACGGCTATTTATCGGAATATGGGCGAACCGGAAGTACAGGATCTGCAAGATGGCGTAAACTGGCTGGTTGAAAATGCTAATGTGGATCGGGAGCGAATTGGCACTTATGGTGGCTCCTACGGCGGCTTCCTGACATTTATGTCTATGTTCAATGCTCCTGAGCTATTTAAGGCCGGTGCGGCGCTTCGCCCTGTTACAGATTGGGCGCACTACAATACGCCGTACACCGCCAATATTCTCAATACACCGGATATCGACCCCATTGCGTATCGTCGTAGTTCGCCTATCTATCATGCTGAAGGCTTAAAATACCCGCTGCTGATTAATGCGCCGATGGTCGATGACAATGTTTTCTTTGAAGATACCGTCAGATTGGTTCAGCGACTTATTGAGCTGGAAAAAGAAGATTTCGAAACGGCTATTTATCCTGTTGAACCACACGGCTTTGTACAGCCCAGCTCGTGGCTGGATGAATACCGTCGTATTTATAAGCTGTTTGAAGAAAATCTGTAAAAGAAATTGACCGGGGCGCTTAACCCCGGCTGAGAGTAAAAACGGCGCTACCCGGCGCCGTTTTTTATAGATAGTTGTCAGTAATTAACCAATAAACAGAGTTAACCCGTGTGCTGTGCCCGCCGTTTCATCAATGGCAGAGTATACATCACGATAAACAGCACAATACCACTTAAGGTGCCATATAAATGGGCGTCGACAGCCACATTTGCATCAATCAGCTCGGCCATTCCGGTAGCGCTTCCCGCAATTTGCTCGTAAATAACTTTTACCAGCACGCCGACCAGCAACAGCCAGCCGGAAACCACATTCTTAGTAATGTCACGACATGCACCCCAGGCAAATACGCCGTGCAGGGCGCCGGATAATCCGGCATACCAGATAAGATCTGGTGAATACCAGTAAATACCCAGCGAAGTCCCAAGACAACACCAGATAAATACCTTTAAAAAGCGAAAAACTGTTAAATGTTCGGCGAACAACAGCCACAACAATAGCAGTCCGGCCAGATTGAGCAGAAGGTGATAGCCGTTCGTATGAACCAGATTGCCGGTAATGACACGCCAGGTCTCCCAGCCTTGCAAAGCATAACGATCATAGGCCAGGAGTGCATTTGATGCCGGTTCAAGGAAAAAAAGAACCAAAGCGGTAATACCAACGACTAACGGGCCTGCGCTGTATTTTAAAGAGAGCGGAAGTGACAACATCTTTTTTAGTGATTTTATTTTTGTACAGGATCGCTATCATACCGAAAATTCAGTGGTATTTGTCATCACTTTGATTAAAAGGAAACGACTATGAGCAATGTAACAACCAGCAGGGAAGGTGGCATCGTCACTATCACTATGGACCGCGCTGATAAGAAGAACGCACTGACCCGCGAGATGTATCAGGCGATGGCGGATGCGTTGGAAGACGCTGATAGTGATGAGTCTGTCAAAGTTATTAAACTGAACGCAAATGGTGATTGTTTTACAGCAGGTAACGACATTAGTGATTTTGCCGGACAGGAAGATAACCAGCATATTGCTGAAGTATCGTCGTTCATGCGGGCACTACTGCATTGTACCAAACCTGTGGTGGCCCAGGTTCACGGTATGGCTGTTGGAATAGGAACGACATTATTGCTGCACTGTGATTTAGTGTACTGCGAGCCGCAGACCCGATTTATTCTGCCATTCATCAACCTTGGGCTTGTTCCCGAGTTTGCCTCAAGCTACATTTTGCCGCGTATTGCCGGCCATCGTAAAGCGGCCGAGTGGTTAATGCTTGGCGAACCGTTTGATGCCGCGCAGGCAGCGCAGTTCGGACTGGTTAATGATGTCACTGATGCAGATACGCTGGCTGCCAGAGTTCATTCAGTCTGTGAGTCGTTAGCACAAAAGCCAGCGTTTTCGTTGAAGCATACAAAGTCGCTACTGGTGAATAACAAAGATGCCATAGATCAGCATATTAATGATGAACTGGATGTCTTTTTAGAAGCGATGACGACTGAAGCGGCCAAAGAAGCTTTCGATGCATTTTTGCACAAGCGCCCTATCAACCCGGAAAAATTCAGATAAGGAGTAAGTGTTATCGTTTCACTTAAAACGCGCCTTCGCAGCATTGTACTGACGGTTAGCCTGAGTATTGCGCCACTGGCAACAGCACAAACCGTTGAAACCCGTGAGCCTGAAGCAAATACCGGTTTCACCCAGAAGAAGGCATTTACCGCTGACGAATACATGGTTGTGGCTGCAAACCCCTATGCATCCTGGGCAGGTAAAAATATTATCGAAAAGGGTGGTAGCGCGATAGATGCCGCTATAGCTGTACAGGCTATGCTGACGTTGGTAGAGCCACAATCATCAGGCATAGGCGGTGGTGCATTTATTCTATACTGGGACAATCAGGAGAAAAAGCTGTATACCATTGACGGCAGAGAAACCGCACCGGCGGCGGTTAATGCTTACTGGTTTATGCAAGGCAACGAGCAAATGGACTGGTTAGATGCTGTGGTGGGAGGCAAATCTGTTGGCGTACCGGGCGTATTGCGTGGTCTGGAACTCGCTCATGACAAGTTTGGTAAGCTACCGTGGAATGCATTGTTTAGCGATGCTATCAGGCAAGCTGATGAAGGGTTTAAGGTTTCTGAACGTCTGGCAAGGCTGGTTGCGCTGGATTACCATCCCGGACTGGATGAATTCCCTACCAGCAGTACTTATTTCTTTCCAGGTGGCAATCCGCTCAAGGCGGGTGTGACCAAAACCAATAAGCCACTTTCCCGGACTCTCCAAAACATTGCGGATCAGGGGGCTGACTACCTGTATACGGGCGAACTGGCCGACAAAATTGTAAAAACAGTCAACTCGGCACCGATAAATCCCGGCGACATCAGTAAAGCCGATATCAGTAGTTATCAGGCGAAGCTGCGTCAGCCTGTCTGTGGGTCGTATCATGACAAAAAAGTCTGCGGTATGGCGCCGCCCAGTTCAGGCGGCATCAATGTTTATCAGATACTGAAAATGCTTGAGGATAAAGATCTAAAGTCGATGTCATCTGACAGTGCACAGTTTGCCAGCGTATTTACTCAGGCCAGTGCCCTGAGCTTTGCTGACAGACAGATGTATATCGGTGATACAGATTTTACCAACCTGCCTTTCGCCGCCCTGATTAATCCGGCTTATCTGAAGCGTCGGGCACAGGCGATAGATGCAGATAAAAAATGGCAAAAAGCAAGAGCAGGCAAGCCTTATAAAGATGCTCGCATTACGCTAGGCCATTCTATGGAGCAATCTAACACCAGTCATATCTCGATTATCGATAAACAGGGTAACGCTATTTCGATGACCACCAGTATCGAGTTTATGTTTGGGTCAGGGCTTATGGTTGAGGGTTTTTTACTTAACAATCAGCTTACCGATTTTTCTTTCAACCCGTCCAGAGGCCATGAGCCGGTACCTAATCGCGTAGAGCCGCATAAGCGCCCCAGAAGCTCGATGAGTCCTTCTATGGTTTTCGATAATGAAGGCAACCTTGAGCTGGTAGTAGGCTCGCCAGGTGGCAGCCGGATTATCGATTATGTGGCACAAACCATTATTGGTGTGCTGGATTTTGATATGGATATTCAGCAGGCGATTAATATGCCTAAAATCACCAACCGAAATGACTATACCGCACTTGAGAAAGGTACCGATGCAGAGAAATTAAAAGCACCGCTGGAGGCGCTGAACCACAAGGTGAAGGTGATCGACCTCAATAGTGGTCTGCATGGTATACAGATAAAGGACGGAAAATATATCGGTGGTGCCGACCCACGCCGGGAGGGCGTAGCGGTAGGTCGGTAGTTGCTACATATAATCGTTCGACACGCGGTCAATCTTCCATTGACCGCCTTGTCGCAACAAATGAATGTTACGCAAATCTTCTACCCGCTCATCGTTATAAGAGCCGCTAAAAAACAGTGTGATAGTGGCTTTTTCAGCGAACTGCATTCTGCCAATACGATTTCCGCCATCTGGCTTAATCTCGACCTTATCATATTTAAGGTTCATCACATGGCGCTGGGCATTGCGTGTAGTGTGATAGCTGGAAAGAATCCGGCGCATTCTGTCGGTACTCAGTGCCAGCGCTTCATCCATATCAGAATCATTGTATAACGCCTGGGCAAACGCTACG
This sequence comes from Salinimonas iocasae, assembly GCF_006228385.1. Taxonomy (GTDB): domain Bacteria; phylum Pseudomonadota; class Gammaproteobacteria; order Enterobacterales; family Alteromonadaceae; genus Alteromonas; species Alteromonas iocasae. The sequence continues at coordinate 2,100,691 of NZ_CP039852.1, read as the reverse complement.
GCTGCATATTCGGGGGTGCCTTCACTGGCTTCACCTGTTTCATTATCGGTTTTTTTATTACAGCCGGTCAGTAACAACAGCGTTACAGTACACAACGTTAAGAACTGAAACATCATTACACGCATGATAAAGCTTCCTACTGCTAATGACGGGCATCAAGCGCCCCCTAATACTAAGGTATAACCTTTTTTAGCATAAATAACAGAAATTTCAGACAAAAAAAAGCGAAGCATAATGCTTCGCTTTTTCGAGCATAACTTTTCAGACGCTTTACTGAACCTCTTCCTGGTCCCCAAACGCGCCGGCAAACAGTGGACTACTCAGGTAACGTTCGGCTGCACTGGCCAGCAATACGACAACCATTTTATCCTTATTCTCAGGACGTTCGGCAAAGCGTTTCGCCGCAACGACAGCAGCGCCGGATGAGATACCCGCAAGAATACCTTCTTCTTTCATCAGGCGATGACACATCTCCATGCATTCATCATTGGTAATCTGCTCAACTTCATCCACCATTTCCAAATCAAGGTTACCCGGGATAAAGCCTGCACCGATACCCTGAATTTTATGCGGGCCAGGTGTCAGCTCTTCGCCATTCTTCGCCTGCGTGATTACAGGTGAATCAGTAGGCTCAACAGCAACAGAGGTAATTGCCTTACCCTGTGTCTTTTTAATATAGCGGCTTACACCAGTGATTGTGCCACCGGTACCGACACCCGCAACAAAGGCATCAATTTTTCCGTCAGTATCCTGCCAGATTTCTGGCCCTGTTGTTTTTTCGTGAATTTCAGGGTTAGCAGGGTTATCAAACTGCTGCAGCAATACGTACTTATCAGGATCTGACTCAACAATTTCCTGCGCTGCTGCCACAGCACCCTTCATACCTTTTGGCGCTTCGGTCAGCACCAGATTAGCACCTAAAGCTTTTAACAGCTTACGGCGCTCAAGGCTCATGCTGCTGGGCATAGTAAGGGTGATTTTGTACCCACGTGAAGCGGCGACAAAAGCCAGGGCAATACCTGTGTTACCGCTGGTAGGCTCGACTATTTCTTTACCGTCAGTAAGAACACCGCGCTTTTCAGCATCCCAAATCATATTAGCGCCAATACGACATTTTACGCTAAAGCTCGGGTTGCGGGATTCCATTTTGGCGTAAACATTGCCACCGGTTACACGGTTTAGTTTCACCAGAGGGGTGCCGCCGATTGCCAGTGAGTTGTCGTCAAATACTCTCATTGCTCATCCTTTATTCTCGTGGAATACGTTGTGGGTATCAGGTAGTTTACGTTACGTTTGAAACGTAATAAATACTCAGTGAACAACGCATTTTTATTTCTACCTTCTTATCATTAGGGCCACAGCCTGAAAAGCAAAGTGATTTTTCGCTATATGATATGGTTATTTGTAGCAAGCGCGTTAAACTGGTCCGCTGAGATAACTTACTCACCATAAAAGGAGTGGTAATGGCCTTTACCGGTACAACGAATTATATCGCAAGCAAAGAATTGCAGCTTGCTGTTAATGCTGCGATGACTCTGGAAAAACCGCTGCTGATCAAAGGCGAGCCGGGCACAGGTAAGACGATGCTGGCTGAAGAACTGGCCGAGGCGCTGGATACCGAGCTTATTCAGTGGCATATCAAGTCGACGACTAAGGCACAACAAGGCTTGTATGAATATGATGCCGTCTCACGCTTACGTGATTCGCAGCTGGGTGATGACCGGGTTCATGATATCAGTAACTACATTGTAAAAGGTAAGTTATGGCAGGCCTTTGAGGCGACGAAGCGCCCTGTGCTGCTGATTGATGAAATTGATAAAGCGGATATTGAATTTCCCAACGACTTATTGCAGGAACTCGATAAAATGGAGTTCTTCGTTTATGAAACGCAGCAGCAGGTTAAAGCCCGCCAGCGCCCGATTGTGATCATTACTTCTAACAATGAAAAAGAATTGCCTGATGCGTTTTTGCGTCGCTGCTTTTTTCACTACATACAGTTCCCGACAGCTGAGCAAATGCAGCAAATTGTAGATGTTCACTTCCCTAAGCTTAAGCCGCGTCTTTTAGAAGAAGCCATGCAAGCGTTTTTCAGGTTGCGTGATGTACCGGGCCTGAAGAAAAAACCCTCGACATCGGAGCTGATCGACTGGCTGAAATTATTGGTGGCAGAGGATATTCCCCCTGAAGCATTACACGCTAAAGACGGTAAGGCCGCTATTCCACCTTTGTATGGTGCGCTGCTTAAAAATGAGCAGGACATTCATCTTTTTGAAAAGCTGGCTTTCATGGCGCGTCGCTAATGCTGATTGATTTTTTCTTCACGCTTCGTCGCTACAAAGTCAAGACAACGGTCAGAGAGTTGCTTGATCTGCTAAGAGCATTGCAGCAACAGGTCGTTTATGCCGACATTGAAGCGTTTTATTATCTGGCCAGAATGATTATGGTCAAAGATGAAACGCAGTTTGACCGGTTTGATAAAGCTTTTGCCGATTATTTTGAAGGGGTGCAGGCGGTAGACCTGTTTGGCGACGATATTCCCGAAGACTGGTTGCGAAAAGAGCTTGAAAAGTACCTGACAGAAGAAGAAAAAGCACAGGTTAAAGCACTGGGTGGGCTGGACAAGCTGATGGAAACCCTGAAAGAACGGCTGGAAGAACAAAAGGAACGCCATCAGGGGGGCAATAAGTGGATTGGTACCGGCGGCACCTCGCCATTTGGTGCTTACGGTTACAACCCTGAAGGTGTCAGAATCGGTCAGAAAGGAAATCGTAATTTTTCAGCAGCAAAAGTATGGGATAAGCGCGAGTTTAAAAATCTTTCCGGTGATGTAGAGCTGGGTACGCGTAACATCAAAATGGCGCTGCGTAAGCTGCGAAAGTTCGCCCGTACCGGTGCCAGCTATGAGCTGGATGTACCAGGCACCATTCGTGAAACAGCGCGAAAAGGGGGCCTGCTGGACATCCATATGGCACCAGAGAGGCATAATGCCGTCAAGGTACTGATGTTTTTTGATGTGGGCGGGTCGATGGATCCTTACATCAAAGAAACCCAGGAATTGTTCTCTGCAGTGCATAGCGAATTTAAGTATCTGGAATACTTTTATTTTCACAATTGTGTGTATGAATCTGTCTGGCGGGACAATGCCAGACGCCGTGAGCAAACGATACCGGTCTGGGATATCATTCATCGCTTCGGGCCTGATTACAAAGTTATTTTCGTGGGGGATGCGACAATGGGCCCTTACGAAATTACCTATCCGGGTGGCAGTGTAGAGCACTGGAATGAAGAGCCTGGTGTAGCCTGGATGGAGCGTTTGCTGAATCACTTTTCGTCAGCGGTATGGCTTAATCCGCAGCCTCAGCAACACTGGCAGTATTACCACTCAGTCGGCATTATGCATGATATTATGAATCAGCGTATGTTTCCGTTAACCCTCGATGGTCTCACTGATGCTATTGCAAGGTTGAGCAGGCCCGGTTAGCGAGGCGGGTTAATTTGGTGAACAAAGTTCAGTAGGATCACGTAATTACGGCATTACCGAAAAATCATGAGCAGTGAATGAGACACCACATCTATCACATTCTTAAAGCGTGGTATCCGCAGAGAGATGCTGGCCAGTGGTTGCTTGCGACTATAATCAGTACCCGGGGCTCTGCATACAGAAAAGCAGGCGCGATGATGTTGTTCAGTGATGCCGGCGCACAGTTTGGCGTTGTCAGCGGTGGTTGTCTTGAAAGCGACCTGTTTCATCACGCCAGAAAGTGCTGGATGACCAATACCAGTCGCACTGTTACCTACGATATGCAGGAAGAGGGCGATGTAGCCTGGCAGCTTGGTATCGGGTGCGGTGGGGAAGTTACCCTGTTGCTTCAGCCAGTCTCTGAGCAAAACGGGTATCTTCATTTGCCTCAGATACTTGATGGGCTTGATAATAATCAGACGGTATCAGTCTGTCATCGGGTGGATAACGCTCACGCTCAGATCCATCTGGGTGAGCCACCTGAGCCGACAGGGTGGTTTAGTCATTCGGTTTCGCCTCCCAATACGTTATTTATCGCCGGTGGAGGGGTAGATGCTGTGCCGGTTGCACGCATCGCAGATACGCTCGGTTGGCAGGTGGCAGTCAATGATGAACGTGCACGGTATGCTCGCAGCAAAGATTTTCCCGCTGCCTGCCAGTGTCTGGAATACCCGGTGGCAGCGCTAAAGGAACAAGTAGCGTATCAGCAGGCTCAGGCTATTGTGGTTATGCACCATCAGGTCGAGCTGGATGCCCGCTTTCTGGCCAGTGTCGCCGCATACCCACCGCCGTATCTCAAATACCTCTGTCTACTTGGTCCTGTGCATCGCACTGAGCGTGTGCTGGCGCAAGCAGGTATCGCGGCAGACACGTTTCCCGTGCCATTGCAGTCTCCGGCCGGTTTTAATATAGGCGGAGATTTGCCTGAGTCTATAGCATTGTCTATGTTGTCGCAGGCGCACGCGGCGCTATACGACAAGCCTTACGCCCAAAGTAGTTACGACTGGCAATGCGCCTCAGCATAGTTATTCTGGCAGGCGGCAGTGCCAGCCGGTTTCGCGGCAATAAACTACTGGCGCATGTGTCCGATAGTCAGCCGATGCTTCGGCGTGTTTATGAGCAATGTAAACCACTGTCTCAACATATCACCATTGTGACTGGCGCTTACCATAACGCGGTATCTGAATTAATGGATGATGACGCCGACCTGGTGTTCAACGAAAGGTGGCAGGAGGGAATGGCCAGTAGTATTCAGACCGGCGTTGCACACGTGCAGGCCAGGCATGGAGGCGCTTCTCACATATTGATGATGCTGGCAGATTTACCGCTGGTCACTACGCAGTCTTTGTCAGTACTGGCAGAGGTCGCCGCGCTCAAACCGGACATGATGGTAGCGAGCTACTGGGACAATCGATGCACCGCTCCGGCTATTTTCCCCAGGCGTTATTGGCATCAGTTACAGGGTCTTAGTGGTGACAGTGGAGCCGGTAGGCTTTTGAACAGTGGCATGTACGCCGGCCCGCAGAAAACCATTGCCGTGCCTCACCCTGAGGCGGCATTTGATATTGATACAGCAGGTGCACTAAAAAAACTGATGTAAAGATTGAGATTTATCAGCCATCCCCCATGTAATGCTGATGAACACAGTAGAAAGCAATACATACTCACTGCGCCAGTCTATATTTACCAGCACAATAGTGGTCACTGTGCTGTGGGTTATCCAGTCTGCCGGCGTGCTGTTTGATCTTCCTTTATCGCTTCTGGGCATCAACCCCATGGATCCGGTCCGCCTATACGGTATATTTACTGCGCCGCTGGTGCATTCAGGTTATGAGCACTTGTTTAATAATACCCTGCCGCTTGTTGTACTGGGCAGTGCATTGTTATATGGCTATCCGAGAACCCGATTAAAAGTCATTATGTTTGCCTGGCTGGTGAGTGGTTTCGGTGTATGGTTGCTTGGTCGGGATGCTACCCATCTGGGCGCAAGTGGCGTAGCGCACGGTATGTTTTTCTACCTGTTTGTAGTTGCAGTACTGCGTCGGGACACCCGATCCGTGGGGTTAATGATGATCGCCTTTTTCATGTATGGCACCATGATTCTGACTATTTTTCCGACAGAACCTGACATCTCCTATGAAGCACATTTTTTTGGTGCAGTTGGCGGGCTCGCATGCGCTCTGCTGTTTTGGCGGGATGATCCTAAGCCTGTACGCAAAACCTATTCTTGGGAAAATGAAGACGAGGAAGATGATCCTGTCATCAAGGACCTGTGGCAAGAGTCTGACCACCAGGAAGAGCATCGCAGGTAGCCAGACTGTTTTGTATATTCAGGTCTCAGCCAGTCGGTATGAGGGGGATGAGGCATGTCGGCGGTGCAGCACCCATACACGCAGACCCAGCATCACCGCAGCGCTACTTAGCCCGATGATAAAGCCTATCCAGAAGCCGGCCGCCTCCATCGGAGCGTCAGTTATCCAGTTAGTTCGTCCCAGTATAATGCCAGCCGGCAATCCTATAATCCAGTACGCAAAGAATGTAAGAATGAACATGGCCGTGGTATCTTTGTAGCCACGCAATGTGTTGGCAGAGATAACCTGAATAGCATCTGAAAACTGAAACAATGCTGCATAAATCAATAACGCGCTGGCGGTGTTTATAACGGCGATGTCAGTCGTATACAAACTGATGATGATGCCTTTCCCGACGACTGTGAACGTGGCGGTCAGCACTGCTACACACAAGCCAATCACAAGCGCGCTTTTTACCGCAGTCGCCGCCTGGCGGTAGTTGTTCTGGCCAACTCGAAAACCAACCCGAATGGAAACGGCCATTCCCATGCTCAGGGGAAACATAAACATCAACGATGAAAAGTTTAGTGCAATCTGATGCGCAGCTATCGTCGTTGCACCAAATGGCGTCAACATGAGTGCTACCACAGCGAACAGTGTTACTTCAAACAACAGTGTCATGGCTACAGGGAATCCAAGACGAAATGTACGCACCATTTGCTTGAAGTCGGGTCTGAACAAAACTGAAAAAAGCGCATAATGAGCCAGTCGCCGGCTCATATGTGTGTATACCAAAGTGCTGATAAACATTACCGTTATAACGATGGCTGTCGCGATACCACATCCGGCACCGCCAAAAGCCGGTAAAGGACCAGCACCGTAGATAAAACAGTAATTGGCGACAACATTAAACAGCAGGCCAATGACCGTTATAATCATTGTCGGTTTCGTGTTACCCAACCCTTCGCAGTAATTACGTAACCACTGATAAAGGGCAAATGCCGGCATCGCCAGCAACACGTACCTGACATAGTCCAATGTAATCTGAAACAGGCCGTCTTCCATCGGGAACCATTGCAGAATAGTTGGTATCGCCGGATAAAGAAGCAGAATGATAAGACTAATTACCAGTAACAGGTAACCAGCCTGCTGAGCGGCAAAAGCCACCTGATCAGACTGCCTGCTGCCCTGGTACCGGGAAATAATCGGCGGTAGCGCGAGCGCGATACCCTGCAAAAAGCACATCAGGGGAATCGTTACGCTAAAGCCTAAAGCGACAGCGGCCATATCCAGTGCATCATAATGTCCAGCCATTACTGTATCGACCACGCCCATAAGCATCTGGGTAAGTTGTGCCACAAGTAAAGGCCAGGTTAACTGGACCAGCCGTTTGCTTTCCAGTAGAAAACGCTTCGAGAAAAAATTCACCACTGCCTCATATTGCCTCGTAGGGCTGTTTTATACTAACGGGTAAAAGGAATGACCTGCACACGTTCACCCGCTTTCAGATACCGGGTCTGTGCATTCACGACGATATAAGCGTTCGCTTTAGTAACGCTGGTCATAACGCCCGAACTTTGCTTTGCCAAAGGGGAGACCTGCCAACTGCCGTCAGGATGTACATCCAGGCTTGCGCGCATAAACTCCTGCCGACCGGGCTGGCGCCTGATATCTGTAGTAAGTGTTGCTAATCCGCGCATAGCTGAAGGCACTGACTCAACGCCCTGCATCGCTTCTATTAAAGGAACAACTAATTGCTGGGTGGTCACATAGGCGGATACCGGATTACCGGGTAAACCACAAAACAGGCTTTTGCCAAGAGTACCAAATGCAAAGGGTTTACCCGGCTTAATAGCAACCTTCCAGAAATTCACCTGACCGAGGTTGTCCAGCACCGGCTTAACGTAGTCAGCATCACCGACGGAAACGCCTCCGGAACTGATAATAAGGTCAAATTTCGTGGCCGCGTCTTCTAAGCAGGTTTGAAGTGCATCAGCGTCATCCCGGCAGATACCCAGATCGGTGACCTGAACATTCAGCGGCGATAACAGACCTGCCACGCCAATACTGTTTGCATTGAAGATCTGTCCGGGGTTCAGCGTTTCGCCCGGCGCTTTAATTTCGTCCCCGGTTGCAAGCAACGCAACCGTAAGCGGAGAATACACCTGGCAGGCGGTCAACCCAACCGATGCCAGTAACATCAGATGGCTTGGTTGTAACCGGGTTCCTTTAGATATAATGACATCGTCTCGGCAAATATCATTACCCTGCGGCCGAACGTTTTCGCCTCGCGCGGGTATTTGATTGAGGGTTACCGCATCATCCGAATACGTTGTGTTTTCCTGCATTACCACCGCATCAGCACCGGCCGGAATACCCGCGCCAGTCATGATTCTCGCAGCTTCACCTTTATTAAGCCGGAGCGAGCTAACATCCTGACCGGCCATGATAGTCTGAGTAACAGGCAACGACATTTCGCTGCAAAGTCCATCCAGACCGACAGCAAACCCGTCCATTGCTGAAACGGGCAGCGGTGGTACGTCACATGGCGCAATAATGTTTTCGCTGACAACGTGCCCCAGCGCAGCTTCTGTATTACACATCATTGTGCGGGTGGGGAAGGGGGCCACGGAACGCATGCGCGCCAGGGCATCTTCAAGCGAAAGCCAGGCAGGTGAAGCCATATAAAACGCTCCTAAGGTATCGCGTTAAAAACGGGATTATCCATGAAAAGCGTCAGTGAGGCTACCGCTTTGCGGTTGATATAAAAAGAAAAATCAGGCGCGTGCGCGCCTGTCTTTTCAGGAAGGATCGAGGTTACTTATCCACACAGTCTGATAAGGTTTTAACTGCAGGTAGTTTTCATCATTATCGATGGGTTCACGGGTAATTAAATCCATCCAGTGGTCGGTACCAAACAAATTTATATCCGATAGCAGAACAGACTGCTCTTTATCACTGATGTTACTGATACTGAACAGGCTCTGCTGCCTGTCGAGGCTTTGCCGCCAGAAACCGAATACCTGATTTCCCAGTTGCAGGGTAAATTGCGTCGCATTTGGATGAAAAGCAGGTTGTGCTTTTCTGATACGAATAAGCTGAGATAGTCTTGTCAGTACCTTATGATGCTGTGAAAAGGGCGAATCGAGAAGCGCTTCGAGCTCCGAAAGATCCCACCTTTTTCGGTTTATTGAGCGGTTCTGCCCTGTATTGGCGACCTTCTCATAATCGTTGGAAGTACCAAGCAGGCTATGAATATAAACGCCAGGAATTCCTTCCATGGCCAGCATAATCGCATGTGCACAGATAAATCTGTCTACCTGAAAACGATCGGGTCCGGCAATGGTACCCTGTAGTGCATCAAATAAAGTGATGTTAATTTCGTAGGGTTTTTGCTGCCCGTGCGCAGAAGCGCGCCAGGATACTTTACCGCCGAAGTGCTGCATCGCATGTACCAGTGACGAAATTTCTTCGTCGGCTAACAGTCCCTCGGCAGGACGCAAACCAATACCATCGTGTGATGCGATAAAGTTGAAATATGTTGTGCCGCTTTGCGCTGGTGGCATGCTCATCATCCAGCTTTTAAGGTACCTGCAATCACCTGTAACCAGCGTATTCACCAATAACGGTGGCAGGGAAAAGTTATAGATGGCGTGAGCTTCGTTAGCGTTACCGAAGTAAGTAAGGTTTTCGCGATTGGGAATATTGGTTTCGGTGATAATAATGATACGCGGATCGACATGCTCAATGAGCGTGCGCATCAGGCGAATAATTTCGTGTGTCTGCTCAAGATTAATACACGTGGTGCCAACGATTTTCCATAAAAAAGCAACCGCATCCATTCGGAAAATCTTCGCGCCCTTATCGATGTAAAGGCGGATAATTTCCATAAACGCCAATAACACCTTAGGATTACGAAAATCAAAGTCCACCTGATCGTGGCTGAATGTGCACCAGACATACTTCGTACCCTCGCTGGTCTGCGTTTCTCGCAATAACGGGGACACGCGCGGGCGGGTTACCATGGACAGGTCGTCATCCGGACTGGCGGTGAAGAAAAAATCACTGCCAGTGCCTTCTCCCTTTATGAAATTTTCAAACCATGCACTGCGTGAAGAACAGTGGTTCACCACCAGATCAACCATCAATCCGTATTCTTCAGCCAGACCGCTGATATCTTCCCACTCACCCAGTGATTCGTTAACGCTGGAATAATCAATGACTGAAAAACCATCGTCAGAGCTGTAGGGGAAAAATGGCAGAATATGCACATTATTGATGGTATTGACACAATACGTATTCAAAAAACGGTGCAGGGTAAACAGCGGTTTCTCATGACCATCGGTAATACTGTCACCATAGGTAATCATTACCACATCGCCTTCGTCCCAGTAGTTACAATGGGATTGCGGCGCAATAATGTCATCATCATTGTCGATGCGCATGGTTTGCATAAGTGCAGTGGCCAGCTCACCAACCGGCCGGTCCAGCACCACATCAGCATAAATAGCCTGAAGATGATGCGAGACTTTTTCGTGTAATGCTTTCAGATTAGCTGTCATGGGCTACCCCAGTAATTCGGACGTATCTGCTTCCACTGCTTCTAATAATCTGTCTAAAATATCTGGCACCGCGCTGGTAACTCTGTTCCAGCTCGGTATGAAAGGCGTTTCCATCGGGCTTTCCAGAAAACTCTGACCCGCTTTCATAATATTACTGGCAAACATTTCTACGGCTTTTTCTTCCCGGTGAATATCCAGGTTGAGACCATTCATGATGGCATCGTTATGATAGGTTTCAACAAAGTCCAGCGCGATGCGGTAGTACGTTGCCTTGATTGAGCGGAACATCTCATTACTAAACGTGAATCCTTGTGTAGCCAGTTTTCTGAATACCGCCTTGGTGATATCGATAGACATCTTGGACAAGCCACCCTGATCATTATTCAAAGACAAGTCCTGATGCTTATGATCGTAGGTTTCGGCAATATCAGCCTGACACAAACGATTATGCGAATAATTACGGTGCATCTCCGAGAGAACACCAATCTCAAGTCCCCAGTCACTCGGGATTCGAATATCGTTCAGTACATCCCTTCTGAAAGAAAACTCGCCGGCCAGTGGGTAGCGGAAACTGTCCATAAATTCCAGATACTCATGATCACCAAGTGTACGCTTCAATGCTCGAAGTAGGGGAGTGACCAACAGGCGGGAAACCCGGCCATTAATTTTGCCATCAGCCACCCGGGCATAATAGCCCTTACAGAATTCATAATTGAACATGGGGTTGGCGACCGGGTAAATCAGCCTTGCCAGTAAATCCCGGTTATAGGTCACGATATCGCAATCATGCAACGCCACTGATTCGGCGCGGTTTGAGGCCAGAATATAACCCATGCAATACCAGACATTCCGGCCTTTACCCAGCTCTTTAGGCGCAAGACCAAGCTCGGTGAGTTCCTCGTCAATGGCTTTAAGACGAGGCCCGTCATTCCACAATACCCGGTGATGCTGTGGAAGGCGGCCGAAAAACTTAAGGGCGTGCTGATATTGCGCTTTGTCTGCACGGTCCAGACCAATAACTATTTCTGACAAATAGGGAACGTTGGTTAATTCATCAAGAATATTGGGAAGCGCTTTACCCTCGAGTTCAGAGTACAGAGATGGCAAAATTAAAGCCATCGGGCGTTTTTGCGAAAAGCGTAATAACTCGGCTTCTAAATCTTCCGTGGGTCGATTAGCCAGGTTATGTAATGTTGTCACCACACCGTTTTGATAAAAATCGGCCATGGTACCTCCTAATTTTGTAATGAAAGCAATTTTGTGAGCATTTCTGTCCAGCCTTCCGGACCGGGTAGGGTACTGGTGTAAAGCGCTTCTTCTTTTTTTACTGTTGGGGGCGGGTGATTGAGTGACTTAATAATCACTGCAATATCCGCAGCTTCGAGCATCGCGATATCATTTTTGCCGTCGCCCAGTGCAATGGCTCGGGGTGTCTTTTCACTTTGACGGCCAAACGCCTGCACGAGCCACCGCAGTGCGGCACCTTTGTCACAATCGCCGGAAATATGAATAAAACGACCACCTTCCAGCGGTTGGGCTCCCCGTGCTTTGACCGCGCGCAAGAATTCAGATTTCCGATGTTCATCGCCCAGCCACATCACAGGCTCGCCATATTGTCGCTGGGCAGCACGTGATGCTGATGCTTCATCCAGGCCAGTAGCCTGAACGATGTCATCAATACTCATTTCACTAAAATGGGTAAACTCGCCCTCAAACTCGGGTTTGATCATCTCCAGTAACTTCAGCCAGTGGGCTTTAGGAGAGGTGAACGACTGGCACCAGAATCCATCCTGCCAAATCGCTCCGACCGGCTTTTGACTCAGCACACCGTGTGGTACAAACGCCGCAGCACCGTTTTCAACAATAAAAGGGCCGGTAAGGCCGATATAATCGCGCAACTCCACCATCTCAGCGTACGTTTTACTGGTGCAGGGTATAACGGGAATATTTTTTTGCTTCAGTGATGCCAAAGCCGGTTTGGCAGCGTCAAAGCTGTACGTGTGATGGTCCAGCAATGTGCCGTCCATGTCGGTAAATACTAGCGTGTCCGTTGAACTCATCGGTTACCTTTAAGTACATTTGTTATTTTTCTTTCGCCATCCAGTTCAAATACTTTGTCGCATTGCCCAGGCAACGTGCTCAGTGCGTGTTCTGTGAGGCGTTGGTAGTGTTGGATAAAGCGGGCTATCTGTTCATCGCTCATTATATTACTGGGTACACCTGGCTTCTGACGCGCTGCCAGTTTATGTTCCTGTTCACAACGCCATTGGTAAACATGCTCAAAGGATGGCGCTTTTAGCATGACCCAGTAATCCATTTGCTCAAAAAGCTGTTGGTAGGTACCTGCAAGCTGGGTATTGACGAAGCGACGCCATATTCCTTGCGGATCTTCACGACGCTCGAGCGTATTCACCGGCTCGACCAGTGCATCTTCAGTCTGAGCAGGCACCCCCCAGCACCAGCCCTCAATAAGAACGATATCCACGGGTTTATTGATCACAGGCCAGTCTGATTCTGGTTTTGGATCGTCACTGGCTTTATCAAAGCGTGGCAATGCGACCTTCTGATTATTCTTTAATGCCCATAATGTTGACTGGGCCAACTGTGTATCGTGGGTACCGGGAACGCCCCGCGTCGTTAATAACGGATGGACCTTTTCAGACAGCTTGAAGCGCTCTTCTCTGGATAAATAAAAATCGTCGACAGAAAGTACAACAACATTGAGAGACTGGGTGTTTTGAAGATAAAACGCGATATAGTCGCACAGGGTTGATTTGCCAGACCCTTGGCTACCGTTGACGCCAACGAACACAGGCATGCCTGCACTATGTTGAAGCATCGCTATCTCTTCAGCCAGAGGGTTGAACCAGTTTTGTGCAACGTCTGCGTAATTATCGGGTAACTGATGTTGTGCAATAAAAGGAGCAATATCCATGTCATTACCTGTCTTGGTGCATTGTGCACATTAATAATAGCAAAACAGGTAACAACTATTGTGCCAAAAGACACATAAATGGATTTGTGGTAATTACTTACGTGTTGCGATAAGCACCGCTCGCTGGGGAGCGGGATAGCCTTCGATGGTCAGTGAAAGATCTTCAGGGTTTAGAAAATCTTGCAGAGACTGACTGGTCATCCATTCTGTAGCGCGCTGTTCTTCCAGCGAGGTACGATTGACATCTGCCAGACTGATATCCACAAAACCGAGCCTTTCCAGCCATTTGGTTAATGCATCAACACTGGGTAGAAACCATACGTTTCGCATTTGCGCGTAACGCTCACCCGGCATTAAGACCGTATTCTCATCACCATCGACAACCAGTGTTTCCAATATAAGCTCACCACCGCGCCGCAATTGATGCTTAAGTTGCTCCAAAAATGCCATAGGATCTTTACGGTGGTACAACACGCCCATGGAGAAAACAGTGTCGAACGCATTTAGTGGTTGCATTTGCTCAATGCCCAGGGGCAGAAAGTGAATGTTATTGTCTGGCGCAAAGTGCTTAATTGCCTGAAACTGAATCATGAACAGTTGGGTCGGATCAATACCATATACACCCCGGGCTCCAGATCCGAGCATTCGCCACATGTGATAGCCGCTGCCACAGCCTACATCGAGTACCAGCCTGTCGGCCAGGTCGCTGATGTGGGGGACAACCCGATCCCATTTAAAATCAGAACGCCATTCAGTATCTATGTCTATGCCGTGCAGCGAGTAAGGGCCCTTTCGCCAGGGCATAAATTGTTTTAGCAGGCCTGTAATTTGTTTCTCGGTATAAGAATCGATATCCCGGGCTTCACCGATAGTTACTGCGTCACTGAAATTAACCCCGGAAGGTGTCGTCTGAGGCAATTTTTCAAGCATCCGACACCATTTATCGAATTCCCCATGCTTTCCCTGACTTTCAAACGTGCGCATCTGCTGTGGCAGTGTCTCGAGCCAATGGGCTAGGGGGGTACCCAGTAGCGAACGAAAAGCACTTTCAAACCAGCGCTGTGCCTGATTATTCATGGTTATTTCCCCGACTGGATTTGATTGCAACCAGAGACATGAAGTTATAACACTTGTACCACATAACAACGTCACTAAAGCCAGCGTCCAGAAGGCGCTGTTCGTGGGTCGCAAAAGAATCAGTCAGCATAACGTTTTCCAGTGCCGCACGCTTTTGTGAAACTTCCAGCTCGCTGTAGCCATTATCGCGTTTGAATTGATGATGAAGATCAATCAAAAGCTCGTTACCTTGCACAGTTGGGTGACTGACTTTTTCAGACAGTACCAGTACGCCTCCATCATTCATTCCATCATAAATTTGTTTGAGTAATGCCAGGCGATGCTCTGGTTCAATAAACTGCAAAGTGAAGTTCATAATTACCATGGAGGCATTATTGATTTTTGTATCCTGTGCCAGCTGACACTGTACATTGACCGGATTGGGTAAGGAAAAAGAACGAACCATTCTTTCACAACGCTCGGTCATTGCAGGCGAGCTGTCGATGGCAAAAATATCACAGGGCGTATCTGCAGTTGAGCGGGCTACTGACAAGCTGGCGGCACCCAGCGAACAACCCAAGTCGTACACATGGCTGGCAGAGCGAACATAGCGCGCAGCCAGCTCTCCGATAGTATGGATAATGGTCTGATAACCGGGAACTGAACGCTGAATCATGTCCGGAAAGACGTCAGCCACCGCTTCATCGAATTTAAAATCCTTTACCGAATCCATGGGATTGGCAAAAATGGTATCTTGTTTTTGCACGGTATTAACCTATTGGGTCTCAATAGGTTAATTTTACCTGTTTGAGCGTAATTTCCAATTACAACAGTTAATACCTGACTTTTTAGTGCGCTTCCCCTTTCATGCAAACGCTTGTTAGACTAAAGTGTCATATAAGTAGTTATTCGTAACAAGGTATGTAATTAGCCCATGACCCATATTCTGGTAGCGGACGATCATCCACTCTTTCGTGAAGCATTGCGTGGTGCGTTGACGCCGCATTTTACAGAAGCCAAAATTCTGGAAGCTGACTCGCTGGATTCAATGATGGCGGTAATGGAGCAACATCATGAGATAGATCTTGTGTTGCTGGATTTAAATATGCCTGGCGGTGAATATTTTAATGGGCTGATAACCCTGAAAGAGGCTTTCCCGGATACCCCGGTAGCAGTGGTTTCCGCCAGCGAAGGTATTGAGGTAATTGCGCAGGTTATGAGTCTTGGCGCGCAGGGCTTTATCCCTAAATCTTCTGCGACAAAAGATATCGCCGATGCCATCGTGCGGGTGCAAAATGGAGAGAGCTGGGTACCTGAAGATAAAAAAGCAGACCTGGCTGCCGTGAATGAAGAATTATCTTCGCTGCTCAAACGGTTCAGAGAGCTGACGCCGAAACAAATTCAGGTGTTATCGTTCCTACGTTCCGGCTTGATGAACAAGCAAATTGCTCATGAAATGAATGTCACTGAAGCAACTATCAAGGCTCACATTAGTGCGATTCTGCGAAAGCTGGAAATTAATACCCGAACCCAGGCTGTGCTGTTAATGGATAAATTACAGCTCAGCTAACAAAAAAACCCGGCATGTGCCGGGTTTTTTAATCTGCGAAAATAGGTTTTAACTATTTAACTTCCTTACCGGCAGCCTGCTGATCAGCGTGGTAGCTTGAGCGTACCATCGGACCGCATGCAGCCTGCTTGAAGCCAATCTCGCGGGCAAAATCACCAAGCGCATCAAACTCTGTTGGGTGCACGTATTTTTTCACTGGAAAATGATGGCGGCTTGGTTGCAGATACTGACCCAGCGTTAACATATCCACGCCATGATCTCGCAAGTCCTGCAGTACACCTTTAATCTCATCAGATTCCTCACCCATACCCATCATCAGACCAGACTTGGTAGGTACGTGAGGATGTTGTGCCTTAAATTTTTTGAGTAAATCTAAAGACCACTGATAATTGGCGCCCGGTCTGCACTCACGGTACAAACGTGGGATAGTTTCAAGATTGTGATTGAATACATCAGGAACGCCATTTTTAAAGATTTCCAAAGCGCGATCCATTCGCCCGCGGAAGTCAGGAACCAGCACTTCAATCGTGGTGGTTGGACTGTGCTCACGGATCGCGTTTATGCAATCAACAAAGTGCTGAGCACCGCCGTCGCGCAGGTCATCTCGATCAACCGACGTTATGACCACGTATTTTAGATCCATTTCTGCAATTGTTCTGGCCAGTTTTTCTGGCTCTTCTGCACTCGGTGGAAGCGGCTTGCCATGAGCCACATCACAAAACGGACAGCGTCTGGTACAAATATCGCCCAGAATCATAAATGTCGCGGTGCCGTGGTTGAAACACTCAGCCAGATTCGGACAACTGGCTTCCTCACACACAGAGTGAAGATTATTTTTGCGCAGTGTTTTTTTAATATGATCGATGCGGTCGGTCGTGCGCGGCAGCTTGATCTTTATCCACTCAGGCTTTCGCAGCATTTCCTCTTTTTCAGTAGGAATGACGGTGACGGGAATATGTTTGACCTTTTCATCGTCGCGGAGTTTCACTCCGGCTTGGGGACGTGCATTACTCATCAAAACCTTCTTTAAATTCTGTCTGCTGGATATCCAGCTCGTTCAGTATTTTCTTAATGAGGGCAGGGCCTGCAACTTCAAGGCAATCTGCTCCTCCTAGTGTCCGTGTATCAGTCATTTCCATACCCGCGTAACCACACGGGTTTATGCGGGTAAAAGGCTCAAGATCCATGGCAACATTTAACGCCAGTCCGTGGAATGAGCAACCACGGCGAATACGCAGACCTAATGAACAAACCTTTTTTTCATCAACATAAACACCGGGCGCATCTTTTTTGGCATACGCTTCAACACCATCCGATGCCAGCAACGCTATCACGGCGTTTTCCATTGCATTAACAAGGTGGCGGACACCCAGTTTGCGTCGTTTGATATCTAATAGCAGGTAGATAACCTGCTGACCCGGACCATGGTATGTCACCTGACCACCCCGATCCACTTCAACCACGGGGATGTCGCCGGGCATTAAGATGTGCTCTGCTTTACCTGCCTGGCCCTGAGTAAAGACAGGATCATGTTCAACCAGCCAGATTTCGTCAGCATGTTCGGCCTGTCGCTCATCTGTAAATGTCTGCATTTTCTGCCAAACCGGCAAATATGGCTGACGACCCAACTGGCGAATTATTAAAGGAGAGGGCTGCGTGGTCACTTACAATACAACCCTTACCAACTCAATTTTCGCAAGTTCAGTGTAAATAGTCTCCATGTGCTCTTTGCTGGTCACCTTAACACTGACAGAGACAGAGTGATAATTTCCCTTCGCACTTGGCTTAACTGCCGGTGAATAATCACCAGGGGCATGTTCCTGCAGACATGCCACAACCTGAGTCGGAAGATCTTCGTGCGCTACGCCCAGTACTTTAAATGTCTGAAACGTGGGAAAATCCAGTAATTCATCAAAACGGGTATCCATGCGATATCCTTGACTGCAAATAAAAACGGCCAGATTGTAACAAATCTGGCCGTGTGAGAACTAGGTTTAGTTAATAATATCTAATTACTCTTCCCAGCCAATTTGTAACATTGCCCAGTCCCAGACGCGATCGAACAAGCCACCTTCGTTGACTTCCTGCAATGTTACCAGTGGATACTCAGCAACATCTTTACCTTCAAGCTGAATGTAAAGCGTGCCCACAACCTGACCTTTGTCCAGTGGCGCTTCAAGTTTTTTATCCAGCTCAAAGTTTGCTTCGAGATTTTCTGCCTGTCCGCGCGGAATAGTAATCGGTGTGGCCTGATTGATTCCCAGGTCAACTGTTTCGCGATCGCCCATGTAGATACGATGTGAAACGAAGCTTTCTCCTGCTTTGTAAGGGGTAACTGTCTCGTAGAATCTGAAACCGTAGCGCAGCAGCTTTTTGTTTTCTACCTTACGCGCACGCTCACTGTCTGTACCCATTACCACCGAGATTAAACGCATATCACCTTGTTTGGCAGAGGTGATAAGGCTGTAACCAGCGTCAGACGTATGGCCGGTTTTAATACCGTCAACATTCATGCTCTTATCCCATAGCAGACTGTTGCGGTTGTACTGCTTGATGCCGTTGTAGCTGAACTCTTTTTCGCTGTACATGCCATAAATTTCAGGGGTCTCGTCAACCAGCGCCTGCGACAAGATAGCCATATCACGAGGGGATGTGTAGTGATCCGGGTCATGCAGACCATGGCTGTTTACAAAGTGTGAGGAAGTCATGCCCAGCGATTGTGCATGTGCGTTCATCATGCTTGCAAACGCGCTTTCAGAGCCGGCTACATGCTCGGCCATCGCCACACATGCATCATTACCCGACTGTATAATGATGCCACGTAATAAATCAGAAACCTTGACCTGGGTACCCACTTCGATAAACATCTTTGAAGAATCTGGGAATTTTTTTGCCCAGGCATTTTCTGAAATGGTAACTTCGTCATCCAGACTTATGTTACCGGCTTCAAGCTCTTTACCGATTACATAAGTGGTCATCATTTTAGTCAAGCTGGCAGGAGCAAGCTGCATATCTGCGTTTTTGTCCGCAATTACATGCCCTGTATCATAGTCCATCAGGACAAAACCTTCAGCGGCGACATCGGGAGCGGGCGGGGTGACAACAGCAGCATAGGATGCTGTACAGATGAATGTCAGCGTGAATGCTAAAACTGACAAGAATCGAGCAAATGCCGACGGGTTAGCGCGTAGTTTATAATTATGCATGATTTATTTAATACCGTGTTGATGTTGCTAACTGGGTCTTAGCGCAGGATTCTATCGCAAGCCCCGGTATAGGACTAGTTTATAGGGGAAAAGTTTACCTTTTTATGGTCATTAACCGCAGATTTCCATATTCCTGCCATAATCTGCCTCCCCGAAGCAGAACATCGCCAGCCAACGATGCATAGTTACAGCGTTCCCTGCACTGTATAAGCGTTTGGGTAGCCGTTATTCTTTAATTCTTCAAGCAGCATTTGCACCTGAAACCGATCTTTGAGAGGACCCAGACGCAGTTTATAAATATCGTCAATAAACGGTATCTGCGTAGGGACCTGGTACAACGCTGACAGCACGGTTGATACCGACTTTGCTTTATCCAGGTCACTAAGTGCTGCAACCTGAATAAAGGTTTCGTTATCTGCTGCAGGTGCGTCTGAAACCGGTGAGGCTTTGACATCGGTTTCTTCAACACTGAATTTTTTCGCCGCATTAACTGTCACTGTAACCGGCTCAGCAGGCTTAAGCCCGGCGTATTCTTCGTAAGGTACTGTAGGGGCACTGCCAACGGTGACATTATTGTTCTGGTCGAAGTGAATAACTTCCAGCTTGACTCTGGCCGTGCCATGTTTCTGGTAGCCCAGCTTTTTCGCCGCTGCATATGATAAATCGATTATACGATCTTCATGGAAGGGTCCGCGATCATTCACTCTGACCACAGCAGTTTTGCCGTTAGATAAATTTGTTACTTTTACGAAGCTTGGAAGTGGCAGGGTTTTGTGTGCCGCTGTCATCATGAACATATTGTACGCTTCGCCATTTGAGGTGAGATGGCCGTGAAATTTTTGTCCATACCAGGACGCCAGGCCTTCCTGCTCATATCCCTTACCGGTTTGCATAGGGTAGTAGCGTTTACCTAATACCTCGTACGGGCGGGAGTTAAATGAACGATAGGGTTCATAACGAGGCATCATGTCTTCCATGAGCGGCTCCTCGTATGTAAAAGTAGGCTCAGAATCCTGTTTCTGAGCGTACCGGCCCGGGGTCTGGCAGGCAGTCAGCGCTACTGCACCGGCGATTACAATTAAACGTAATACTGGCTTCATCATCGTGATAAAAAACGTTTCTGAGTTCCTATTGCCATCAGAATGCCAAATCCTGCCATCAATGTCACCATAGATGTACCGCCATAGCTAATGAGGGGCAGCGGAACACCCACTACCGGAAGCAATCCTGACACCATACCCATATTGACAAAAACATAGACAAAAAACGTCAGCGTAATGCTACCAGCCAGGAGTTTACTGTATGCATCCTGCGCACGGGTGGCAATAATCAGTCCGCGACAGATGATAAAAACATAGATAGCCAGTAAACCAATCACACCGAGCAGACCAAATTCTTCACTGAATACCGAAAATATAAAGTCAGTGTGGCGTTCAGGTAAAAACTCCAACTGGGACTGTGTCCCCTGAAGCCATCCCTTACCCTGGGCACCACCTGAGCCAATAGCAATTTTAGACTGAATAATGTGGTAGCCCGCACCCAGCGGATCGCTTTCCGGGTTCAAAAACGTTATTACCCGTTGTTTCTGATACTCCTTCATCAGGAAAAACCACATGACGGGCAGAAAAGCGCCACCTAACCCTGCAACAATACCGATAAGTCGCCAGCTCATGCCTGCCAGAAATATAGCAAATACCCCAGAGCTGGCGATAAGGAGCGATGTGCCTAAATCCGGTTGCTTGGCAATAAGAACAGTAGGTATAACCACCAGGGTAAAGCCGGTTACCACGTGGATAGTGCGTGGAGGAAGCGTAAATTTGCTGATATACCAGGCCACCATCATAGGCACCGCCAGCTTCATCAGCTCCGAGGGTTGAAAACGTATAACTTTGAGATCCAGCCAGCGCTGGGCGCCCTTGCCCATATCACCGAACAGCAATACCGCTACCAGCATTAATAAACCGGCGATATACGCATAGGTTGATAAGCGTCGATACGCCATGGGGGGAATTTGCGCCATAAACAGCATTACACCCAGGCCAACGGCCAAACGAGTAAGCTGTCGCTCCATCTGCGCAACATCCTGCCCCGATGCGGAATAGAGGGTAAGCATGCCGACGGCCATCAGCGTAAGCAGTCCCATCAACAAAATGACATCAATGTGGAAGCGTTCCAGAAACCGGGGGGTATTTGTATTCAGCGTTGCTCGTTTTTGCTTCATGGTGCTGCATCCTGAGCCTGATCGTCAGTATCCGGAAAGTCGGTAGCTGAAATGTTTTCAAAGTAATAATCCATCACCTGACGCGCTACAGGCGCAGCGTTTGAACTGCCACCTCCGGCGTTCTCTATTACCACCGTCACTGATACCTCGGGGTCTTCAAATGGCGCAAAACCTACGTACATTGCGTTATCACGAAGGTGTTCGGCGACTTCATCTTCTTCGTAAGATTCATTCTGTCCGATAGAAAATAACTGCGCTGTGCCCGTTTTACCGGCTGAGACATACGGTACATCGTCAAAGGCATGGCGAGCCGTTCCCTCTTCACCATTGACCACTTTCCACATCGCCTTTAACACGATATCCCAGTTTTTATCCTGCTGGACAAGAAACGGTCGCAGCGTTTTAGGCGGCTCAGCAATAACATCACCATTGTCCTGCATATACCCATGCAGTAACTGAGGCACATAGCGCGTTCCGCGATTGATCAGGGTGTTGATAGATTGATTCAGTTGCACCGGCGTCGCTGTCCAGAAGCTTTGCCCGATACCCACAGGAATAGTATCACCGATATACCACGGCTGGTTGAAGCGCGCTCGTTTCCAGCCACGGCTGGGCATGTTTCCGTCAGACTCTTCGTACAAATCGATACCGGTATAGTCACCAAAGCCGAAGTCGGTCATAGCGGCACTGATTTTATCGATGCCCAGTTTATAGGCCAGATCGTAATAAAACGTATCGCAGGACACTTCAATCGCTTTACTGACATCTACTTTACCGTGACCCCAGCGCTTCCAGTCCCGCCAGACATGGGAAACATTAGGCAAGCGAAAACGGCCGGTATCATTAATGGTATAACCCCTGTCAATGGTTTGAGAGTCCAGCCCCACCAAAGCAAGGTGAGGTTTGATTGTCGATGCCGGTGGATATTGTCCCTGCGTTGCGCGATTTATCAGCGGGCGGTCAGGCGAGTTTAATAAAGCCGCGTAGTTAGCCCGGCTGATACCATGTACAAACAGGTTAGGGTCATAACTTGGATTTGAATACATTGCCAGAACCCCGCCTGTGTGCGGGTCTGATACCACGACGGTGCCTCGCTGGTCTTCCAGGGTTTTTTGAACAGCCATCTGCAATTGCAGATCGATGTTGAGAACGATGTCTTTTCCGGGGACCGGCGGATCGACATCCAACGTCCTTATTATACGACCTTGGCTGTTTACTTCTACCTGCTGATAGCCCACTTCACCATGCAAAAGGTCTTCATGAAACTTCTCGATACCCAGCTTGCCGATGTCGTGGGTGGCAGCATAATTAGCTTCCTGGCCTGCCTCGACAATTTTTTGTAAATCCGTTTTATTGATTTTGGCTACATAGCCAAGAATATGTGTCAGCGTATCGCCGTAAGGATAATAACGGGATAAGCGAGCTTCGATAGAGACACCGGGGTACTGATGTTGGTGAGCAGAGAATTTAGCAACCTCCTGCTCACTTAACTGTGTTTTAAGCGCAACCGGCTTAAAGCGTCGCTGGCTTTTGAGTGTGCTGAAGAAATCATCCTGATCTTCCTGACTGATATTCATCAGGGCAGACAGGTCGGCAATGGTGGTAGCCAGGTCGTCTATTTGTTCGGGAATAACTTCAAGGCTGAAGACCGGGCGGTTTTCTGCCAGTAAAATACCATTTTTGTCGTAAATAAGCCCCCGATTGGGAGCGACCGGTAGCACCTTTATCCGGTTTCCGTTTGAACGGGTCTGATAATCTTCAAACTGGCTGATTTGTAAGCTATAGAGGTTGCTTACCACCACCCCGAGCATACCAACCACGATCAGCAAAGCAATCGCACAGCGCCGGGCGAACAGATTAGCCTCTGCACTGTGATCGCGAATATGCTGACGTTTACGTGCCAATCGACTTACTCTCTATGATAGGGATGATTTTGAGTGACAGACCAGGCCCGATACAAACTTTCTGCAACAATGATGCGAACCAGCGGGTGGGGCAGGGTCAAAGGTGAAAGCGACCAGCGCTGTTCTGCAACGCGTAAACATTCAGGAGCAAGGCCCTCCGGCCCACCAATAAGTAGCGACACATCTCGGCCATCCATTTTCCAGTTATCAAGCTGACTGGCTAATTTCGGCGTATCCCAGGGCCGGCCGTTAACTTCGAGGGTGACAATCCGGTTGCTCTTGGGAATGGCCGCCAGCGTAGCTTGTCCTTCCTTTTGTAAGATACGCTTAATATCGGCGTTTTTACCGCGTTTGCCCGCTGCAATTTCTGTAAAGTACACAGGCATATCGGTGGGGAAGCGGCTCAGGAAAGTTTCTACTCCGGTACTTACCCAATCGGGCATTCTGGTACCTACAGCCACTATTTGAATTCGCACAGCGCCACTCTCTTATTATTGTAATTTACATCCTGCGTTATTGTCAGTTCAGGGTGTATCGGTGGTTAGTTTATGCCCACAACTTTTCAAGTTGATAAAAATCGCGTGTTTCGTCCTGCATAACATGCACGATGATTTCACCAAGATCAACCAACACCCAGTCGCCGGTATCCTTGCCTTCAACGCTAAGCGGAGGGTGACCGGCATGCTTAGCTTCAACCAGTAGGTTATCGGCAATCGCCATAACGTGGCGCTTGGAATTACCTGAACAAATAATCATTGTGTCGGTAACATTGGATTTGCCTTCGACATCAACTTCAATAATGTCCCGGCCTTTCATATCGTCGATTTTATCGACTACAAACTGTTTCAGTTCTGTGTTCTGCAAAAGTTCTCCCCGAGAAGCTGCGGTGTCAGACATACAGTCTATTCTCTCTTATGTAGTGTAGTACAGATGGTTGCAACCAGTCATCAAGCCACGATGAACGGGATGAAGATTGTTGTCTCAACGCGTCCCGTAGTTGCGAAGAGGAAATCGGCTGCAGTTGGGTTTCGGCAAAATAGATAAAGCCAGCCGGTTGCTGGTAAAGCTTAGCCGGGTCGCATATTTTATGGTCTGATTTAATCTTTACAAGCGCCGCCGGCACTTTTTTTTCGGTTGTTTCTCGTCGCATTACCACAATGTGTGCAAGATCAAGCAATTGCCGCCATTCAAACCAACTGGTCAAAGACAGCCATGAGTCCTCACCCATGACAAAGATAATCGAAGCCTTGTGGTTGTTGCGCCGTAAATACTGAAGCGTTTTGACGGTATATGAAGGCTCATCGAGAGACAACTCTGCCAGTTCGGTATAAAGAGTCGAATGACTCGCGGTGGCACGCCTGGTCATCTCTACCCGGTGTTTCTCGCCGACGCCATCTGTTTCTTTGTGAGGCGGCATACGGCATGGCATGAGACCTACCGAGGGTGCGTGAATTTCGCCTGCAACATCCAGTGCGGCTTTTATATGCCCCTGGTGGGGTGGGTTAAACGTTCCGCCGAGCAGACAAATTACCGGTTCGCTCATTATGCGCCCAGTGCAAGCGTGGCTGGCATGCCCATAAATAATAATGTCAGGTGACACAATTTCACATAAGGCCTGACAACCTGATTCTGTTTAAATGCAATATCGGCATCTCGAAGCTGATCACGTAGCGCCGATAGTGACTCAACAGATAATCGCGCCAATGCCGCCTGATAACCAGCCTGCCGGTTCCGCCAAATCCCGTGACGTTGCCATTGAATGGTCTCTTGCCGATTGAGCATTTGCTTTAGCTTCCATAATAGCTGCCACTCTCTGGCAAGTGCCCACAATACGATGGTTGGCTCTATACCTTCACTTTCCAGGCGATATAGCATTTTTATACAACGCTGCTGCTCACCGCTGAGCATAACATCAACAAGCTGAAAAACATTAAAACGTGACTGGTCAACAATGATAGCTTCAACCTGTTGGCGGTCAATATGCTGATTTTGATAAACCAGGGCCAGCTTTTCGATTTCCTGATATGCAGCAAGCATATTGCCTTCAGTAAACTCTGCTATCAAACGAATGACATCAGTATCTGCTGTAAGAGAAAAGGCTTTCAGTGTCTGGCTAAGCCAGGTATCCAGATGTTTGCCTTCAAGAGGGTAAGCTAACGAAAACACACCGATTTCATCGAGCACTTTAAACCACTTTGTTCGCTGTACATCTTTTCCTATCTTTGGACCATGAACGACCAGCAGAACGTCATGACCAAGGGATGGGGCAATTTCCTGAAGCGTTTTACTACCTTCGGTGCCTGGTTTTCCGGTAGGCAACTCCAATTCAATCACCTGGGCACTTGAGAACAGAGAAAGTGTTTGTGTGGCTTCAACCAGTTGTGACCAGCTAAAATCCTTATCAGCGACAAACACAGTACGCTCGTCAAATCCCTCTTCACGAGCGCGCCGTCTGACCGACTGCAACATGCTCAGCTTCTGGTGTGGTTCGTCCCCAAAAAGCATGTAGCAAGGTTTCAGTTGCCCGGAAATTTCGCTATCAAAGCGATTTGGATATACCTGCATGCCGGGACCTAGAGCTCGCTGGCCTGTAATGCAAGCCGGCGGATAATTCTGTCGGCAGCCTCTTTACGCATTTCACTGACCACGAGATCAAGCTCTCTGGACTTGGCCAGGACCTTGTCCGGGTCATCCTGATAATCACGCATAATCTCAAAATAGGCGTTGATTGGATCATGACCAGGGAAGGTGACCGTGTAATTCACGCCATAAATAAGCTCATATTCGGCTACCTGGCCGGTAGAGAATACTGATAGAAGTCGTCGTTCGATGGTTTCAGGCAATAGCCTGATAATGACGGTATCGCTCATATCCGACCGCGTGACCGTATCAAATGGTTTTCGCGGAATTTCATAAACGTTAAGTCGTTCATCAAGCTCCCGTTTAAGCAATGAGTGCGCTACCACAGACGTGGATGTCACTGCATTGATATCCGGAGGAAGGGTTTGTGAGCCACGTAAGTGAAAACCGCAACCTGCCACAGTCAGGCAGGTTGCGATAATCAATATCGTGTTGCGCAGTAACTGCATTAGTTGGCCACAATATTGACAAGCTTACCAGGCACCACGATGACCTTACGGATTGTTTTGCCTTCAGTAAACTGCTGCACGTTCGAATGAGAAACCGCAGCAGCCTCGACCTCTTCTTTAGAGGCCGACGCACTAACAGTAATCTTTGCTCTTAGTTTGCCATTAACCTGGACAATAATAAGCTTTTCATCTTCTACCAGCGCATCTTTGTCTACCACCGGCCAGCCAGAGTGCTCAATCGGTGTTGTATGACCAAGTTGCAGCCATAAATCATGACAGATGTGCGGCGTAATGGGGTTTAACAGTTGCAGTAAGGCAGTGATTGCCTCGCGCATAATCGCCTTGTCCTGCGCATCATCGGTCGGCGCTTTTTGCAGATGATTCAGAAGCTCCATTACTGCTGCCACCGCAGTATTGAACGTCTGACGGCGACCTACATCATCTGTGACTTTCTCAATAGTACGATGAACTTCTCTGCGCAAATCCTTTTGTGCTTTCGACAATGCAGAGGCATTAACGTCAGGTACATCAGACTGTTCCAGATGATCCTGTACCAGCTTCCATACACGGCGTAAAAAGCGATTTGCACCCTCAACACCTGAATCAATCCACTCCAGCGTCTGTTCCGGCGGCGCGGCAAACATTGTAAATAAACGCACCGTATCAGCGCCGTACTGGTCAATAACCTGCTGGGGATCGATGCCGTTGTTTTTAGACTTAGACATTTTGGTCATGCCGCCGTGCAGGACAGTCTCTCCAGACTCGGTCAACCAGGCTTTGGTTATCCGGCCTTTATCATCTTTTTCAACCGATACATCGCCCGGAGCATGCCAGGTCTTTTTACCTGAATCGTCTTCGCTGTAATAAGAGTCTGCCAGCACCATTCCCTGACAAAGTAAGCGCTTGAAGGGTTCATCTGAGTTAACCAGACCTTCATCACGCAACAATTTATGGAAGAAGCGTGAGTAAAGAAGGTGCAAAATAGCGTGTTCTATACCACCAATATACTGGTCAACCGGTAACCAGTAATTCGCCTGTTCGGGATTCAGCATTGCCTCCTGATTCTGCGCACAGCTATAACGTGCGTAGTACCAGGATGACTCCATAAAGGTGTCGAATGTGTCAGTTTCCCGTGTAGCGGGCTGACCATTATAAGTGGTTGATGCCCACTCCGGGTCGGATTTTATTGGCGAGGTGACGCCATCCATTTCAACATCTTCAGGTAGTCTGACTGGTAAGTCTTCTGCCGGAACCGGCACTGACTCACCGTTTTCCAGATTCAGCATTGGAATAGGCGATCCCCAATAACGTTGTCTGCTAACCCCCCAGTCGCGCAAACGGTAATTTACTTTTTTCTTGCCATGCCCCAGGCTCGCCAGCTCAGCAGCAATCTGGTCAAAGGCATCTTCAAACGGTAGCCCGCTGAAACCACCGGAGTTAATCAGTTTGCCTTTCTCCGTATACGCGCTTTTGCTGAGGTCGCATTGGCTGTCTGCATCTTCAGTTGGTTCTACAACCTGTTTAATCGGCAAGTCGTACTTGGTAGCAAACTCCCAGTCGCGCTGATCGTGACCAGGGACTGCCATAACAGCACCGGAACCGTAATCCATCAGAACAAAGTTGGCTATCCATACCGGCAGCTTTTCTTTAGTTAGGGGGTGGATAACATAAAAACCGGTGGCGCAGCCCTTTTTGTCCATAGTGGCCAATTCAGCTTCAGCCACCTTGGTGTTTTTGCATTCTTCGATAAAGCGTGCTGCTGCATCATTCGTCGCGGCGGCTTTTTCTGCTAATGGATGCTGTGCTGCAATACCTACGTAGGTTACCCCAAATAATGTATCAGGGCGGGTGGTATACACATCCAAAGCGGTAAGCTCGTCATCAGGCTTTTCCAAATCAAACGTGATTTCCACACCTTCAGAGCGACCAATCCAGTTAGCCTGCATGGCACGAACCTGCTCGGGCCACTCATCAAGTTGCTCAAGATCAGTTAATAGTTCGTCAGCATAGTCGGTAATTTTGATAAACCACTGCGGAATTTCTTTTTGCTCAACCAGCGCACCGGAGCGCCAGCCGCGGCCATCTACAACTTGCTCGTTGGCAAGGACGGTTTGATCAACCGGATCCCAGTTGACGGTTGCATTTTTCTTATACACCAGACCCTTTTCATAAAGGCGGGTGAAAAACCACTGCTCCCAGCGATAATAATCAGACTTACAGGTCGTAACTTCACGATCCCAGTCGTATCCGAAACCTAACGAAGCCAGTTGACCCTTCATGTACTCAATGTTTGAGTATGTCCACTTTGCCGGTGCTGTTTTATTATTGATGGCAGCGTTTTCTGCAGGTAGACCAAACGCATCCCAGCCCATTGGCTGCAATACATTTTTGCCCTGCATACGCTGAAAGCGACTGATTACATCGCCGATGGTGTAGTTACGCACGTGTCCCATATGGAGCCGGCCACTGGGGTATGGAAACATCGACAAACAATAAAATTTTTCTTGGTCGGGATTCTCAGTTGCTTTAAAAGACTGGTTTTCTTCCCAGTACTGCTGAACCTGTTGCTCAATCTCTTTCGGGTTATACTGTTTTTCGGCCATGAAAATCGAAAATTCCGCGTTGGTTTATGGGTAGATATGATTAGCGGCATAGAATACCCCAGTGGCCCGTCGCCCCACAATAGCAGGCGCGGGTTTTTCTAACTTATGGGGGCTTAGTCCGGATAAGTCTGACGTAGCCATGCATGTAAACGCGCTAACTGTCCCGCCTGAACCTCATCCACTACAGGGGCCAGTTGCTTGAACCCGGACGGCAGATACCCCTGGGCCTGATAAGTAAGCGTAACTCTGGTCAGACCGTTATCGGGACTTATCTGCCAGTTCAGCGCGCCGTATACGCCCATCGACTGGAGTGGTCCCAGTCCGCCGGTCATAACCAGTGAGACAGGTGGGTCAACATAGCTGACACGCATATGTTCGGCACTTTTGTTATTTTTTCTCTCGCAGAAACAGCCTCCTGCTGTCGCATTGATTGAAAACGTACCTTCCCACCAGCTATGGTCTTTCGGCCACCAGCTATCAACATCATTAATGAGTGACAGCCAGACAGTATCAGCGGGCTGGCGTGTTACGAACGAATTCTTTACTACAAAGCCATGCGCGGAAACAGCGGTAACTTCAGCAAGTGCGTCAGGTGCCACCCCTGCGTGCAAAACAAAGAAACCCAATAGAAAATGTGTGCGTTTCATAGCGTTATCCTGACAAGACTGGAATAATAACCTTATTATGTATTATGGCACTGCACAACTGATGCGTCTGAGCAGTAACACTATTAATAAAGAGTATTCAAATCGCTATGCCTATTGCTAAAACGATACCGGCAATTCCTGAAGGTGAACTGGCTCCTACGCTGGATTGCAACTTTATAGAGCAGACACTCAATGATGCTGCCTCACTGGAGGCTTCATTTGTAGGTCAGGAACGTGCGCAGGAAGCAATGACCTTCGGACTGGGTATCACCGCTCCGGGTTATAACCTTTATGTTATGGGTGAGCCGGCCACAGGGCGCTTTTCGTTAATCAAATCACACATTGAACGCGCTGCGGCTAAACTCAGCTCGCCTGACGATTGGTGTTATATTGCAAATCTCGAAGAGGAGCGGGAGCCGCTATTGCTCAAGTTGCCAGCTTCACAGGCGCGTAAATTTCAAAAGGCGATGAAAGATCTGATCAATGATGTGCTGGCTACCTTTCCCGCGGCATTCGATACACCAGGCTATCAGCGCAAAAAAGCCGCTATTAATCGGGCTTATCAGCAAAAATACGATGAGGCGGTTGATGGCGTTGAGCGCTATGCGAATGCGAATCAGCTGGTCATGCAGGAGCAATCAGGCACCATTAGTTTTGTGCCGGTTATTGATGACGCACCGGCCACCGAAACACAATTTGCTCAGTTGGATACATCGCGACGTCAGTACTTTTTTGAGTTAATCGACGAGCTGGAAAATCGTCTGAGTGAAAGTTTGCTCAGTCTGCCGGTCTGGCGTCGGGAAAACGCTGAGCAGCTCAGAACACTGAACCGACAAACTGCTGAAGGTGGCGTTAAACCGTTAATTAAAGCACTGGAACATGCCTACACCGACAACCTCGGCGTGCTTAAATATTTACGCCAGTTGCGTGCTCACTTGCCAAACACGGTAGTTGAACTCTGGCTGGATGAGCAACGTGAGGAAAAATCAGATGATGCTGAAAAAAGAGGCTATCTTGAGGAACTGTACCTGCCGAATATTCTGGTTTCTCACCAATATGATGCTGGCGCACCAATAATCTATGAATCTAATCCCACGTGGCAAAACTTGTTCGGTCGCATCGAATATCAAAACATGCATGGCGGAGTTTACACCGATTACCGAATGATCAGACCCGGTGCGCTTCACAAGGCAAATGGTGGCTACCTTTTGCTCGATGCAGATCAGATGGTGGAGCAGCCTTATGTATGGGAAACGCTAAAACGGGCAATTAAATCCGGCATCCTGAAGATGGATTTACCACAGCAGGAAGTAGGTATGGTGAATGCGATTACCCTTAATCCGCAACCCATGACACTGGACGTAAAAGTAATATTGCTGGGGTCCCGCGACCTTTATTATATGTTGCAGGACTACGACGATGAGTTTGACGAGCTTTTTCGTGTATTAGTTGATTTTGACCTTGAGATACCGGCAAAGGACACGAACCTTTACAGTTTTATCGGGCGTGTTAATAAACACGTGCAATTACAGGGGCTGGATAAGGTAGCGGCTTGTGCAATGGGGCGACTGATACATCAGTCGCTGAGAATGGCTGAACATAAACATAAATTGTCAGCACATATCGCTGAAATTCTGGAGCTGGTTAACGAAGCGGTTTATTTTTGCAATAAGGCCGGCCACAAAGTATTGCTCGAGCAACATATCGAAACTGCATTGCACGCTAAAAAGCGCCGCACCGGAAGGGTAAGTCAGACACTACTTGATGATATCAAGGAAGGGCATGTACTTATTGCTACTGAAGGTAAGGCTGCAGGCACAGTTAACGGACTGACAGTATTGGAAATAGGAGATACCACGTTCGGCACACCTGCACGCATAACCTCTACCGTATATGCCGGGGCGAATGGCGTAGTAGATATCGAGCGTGAGGTTGAGCTTGGCCAGCCCATACACTCCAAAGGTGTTATGCTGCTTACCGGGTATTTAGGGAATAAATATGCGCAGCATTTCCCGCTGACATTGTCAGCTAACATCGCGCTGGAACAATCCTACGGTCATATTGATGGTGACAGCGCATCGCTGGGGGAGTTGGTAGCTCTTATCTCTGCGCTGACAGAAATACCTGCACTGCAGAGTTTGGCTATTACCGGTTCAATTAATCAATATGGTGAAGTTCAGGCGGTAGGTGGCGTAAACGAGAAAATAGAAGGGTTTTTCGATTTGTGTCAACATCGTGGACTTACGGGCGAGCAGGGCGTTGTTATCCCTTACTCGAACAAGGTTAACCTTGTACTGGATAATGCTGTGATTGACGCAGTATCCCGCGGTCAGTTTCATATTTACCCGGTGAAAACAGTCGATGAAGCGCTGAGTCTGCTGATGCAGCAGGAAGCCGGGGCGTTGAGTTCACGAGGACGTTATCCTAAAAACACAATTAACTACCAAGCGGTCAACCGATTGTATAATATTGCCCTCATCGTTAATGGCGGCGAAGAGTAAACACTCAGCGCAAAGCTGATGTCTTGATCGATAAAGTACCGGGAAAAGCTACAGCGATAACAGATGACTGTTTCGCTGTAGAATAAAGTGGAGTATCTGACGTTCGGCCTACTTACGGTTTACTTAGGCGGCATCCGCAAGCTGCCATCCAGTCGAACCGTTTCGCCATTCATATATGTGTTGCTGATCATGTGCATGACGAGACTGGCAAATTCTTTCGGATAGCCCAAACGTTTGGGGTAGGGCACATTGCTTGCCAGCGCGTCCTGAACTTTATCCGGCATTGCCAGCAGCAATGGCGTACCCATTACACCGGGCGCTATCGTGTTAACGCGAATGCCCAGAGGAGAAAGATCTCTTGCCATAGGCAGGGTCAAAGAAATAATGCCACCTTTACTCGCCGCATATGCTGTTTGACCGATTTGCCCTTCATAGCCCGCGATAGAGGCTGTATTGATGATAAGTCCGCGTTCAGCATCATCATTTACAGCATCTTGTTTACTCATCGCAGAAGCCGCCAGTCTGGCAACATTGAATGTGCCAATAAGGTTAATGTCGACCGTCTTCTGAAAATCCTGTAACGGGGCGGCATTTCCCTCTTTATCGAGTGTACGTTTGGCAGGCGCAATACCGGCGCAGTTGATGCAAACGTGAATATCGCCAAATTCTGACTTTACGCTATCAATTGCAGCCTGCACCTGATTTTCATCGCGTACATCAACTTTGTAGAAGCGCGTGTGGTCACTGCCTAACTCAGAAACGCGCTGAGCGCCGGTTTCGTCGTTTAAATCGAACAATGCTACTTTTGCGCCGGCTTCCCGCAGGGTGATAGCCGTTGCGTGCCCAAGGCCTGAGCACCCGCCGGTAACAATAGCCGTAATTTGACTTACATCCATCTTTTATTCCTGTTAACGAAAAAGAGGCATAAAGCTTACTTGTTTAACAGTTAAATAACTATGGATGTTAAAAATGAAAGAGAGGAATATTTATTGTTTTGGCAATTGTATTTTACGCTCTTCAGTAGGACGGTACAGAACAAGCATATGTCCAATTACCTGAACCTTTACCGCACCAGTCTCTCTGACAATTGCATCATTAATTAGTGTTTTTTCTTCGCGATCGTCTGTAGGTACCTTAACTTTAATCAGTTCATGGTGGTTAAGCGCGTTATCAATTTCTGCGACAACACCTTCAGTAAGACCATTTCCGCCCAGTTGAACAACGGGTTTAAGTGAATGGGCCAGACCTTTTAGAAATTGCTTTTGTTTATTGGAAAGTTTCATTACCTGCTTCTTTAATTATTTAGCATTTACAACTTGAAAACCTATATTCTAACGCCATCTTGACCACATTCCCAATCACAAAGTGCGGCGATGACTAAAAAGAAACATTCAGCCAGCAGTAAGCGCTGGCTCAAAGAGCATTTTGATGACCATTATGTGCAAAAAGCACAAAAGCAGGGCTTGCGGTCCCGTGCGGTTTTCAAACTAGAGGAAATGCAGCAAAAAGATAAGCTGATAAAGCCAGGTATGACGGTTGTTGACCTTGGTGCAGCGCCGGGCGGGTGGTCGCAACTGGCGTCTGACCTTGTCGGTAGTAACGGACAGGTAATTGCCTGCGATATCCTGGAGATGGATCCGATTGCTGGGGTTGACTTTTTGCAGGGGGATTTTCGCGAGGAGTCGGTTCTCAACGCATTGTTGAACAGAATTGACGGGAACAACGTAGATATTGTGTTGTCTGATATGGCACCGAATATGTCAGGCAATAATGCGGCAGATCAGGCCCGCTCCATGTATTTATGTGAGTTGGCGTTAGATATGTGTCATCAGGTACTGAAGCCCGGCGGAAACTTTGCTATCAAGGTATTTCAGGGTGAAGGTTTTGATGAGTTTTTAACAGCATTGCGCCAGAATTTTACGAAGATTAAAACCCGAAAGCCTGATTCATCCAGGGCACGTTCGCGGGAAGTCTATCTGGTGGCTTGCGGCTATAAAGTGTAGTACGCTTACAGATAGTGCAAAAAGGAACGACATTCGTCCGGTTTTGTATAGCAGCCAGGTGCGGTAACGTATTGAAAGCGCTGTTTATACAGACTTATTCCGGTATTTTTAGAGGTTAGTAGCATTGAGCGATATGGCAAAGAATTTAATTTTATGGTTAGTCATCGCTGTAGTTCTGATGTCAGTTTTCCAGAGTTTTTCTCCGGGAGAATCGACACGGGCACAGACGGATTACACAACCTTTCTTAAAGAAGCTAATCAGGGCAACATCCGTGAGGTTCGCATTGACAGCGAGTCACGGGAAATTCGCGGGACCAAACGTTCCGGCGAAACGTTTGTCACGTATATTCCTTATTATGACGATAAATTAATATCTGACTTAGCTTCAAAAGATATCCGCATTTATGGTGAGCCCACAGAAGAGCCGTCGATTCTGACGTCGATCTTTATTTCCTGGTTCCCCATGTTGCTACTTATCGCAGTATGGATCTTCTTTATGCGACAAATGCAGGGCGGCGGTGGCCGTGGCGCGATGTCGTTTGGTAAAAGTAAAGCGCGATTGCTGGGTGAAGATCAGATCAAAACAACCTTTGCTGATGTCGCAGGCTGTGATGAGGCAAAAGAAGATGTCTCTGAGCTGGTAGACTTCCTGCGCGACCCGTCAAAGTTCCAGAAGTTAGGCGGTAAAATTCCTAAGGGCGTATTGATGGTTGGTCCGCCCGGAACGGGTAAAACCCTTTTAGCTAAGGCGATTGCTGGTGAAGCAAAAGTACCATTCTTCACTATTTCGGGCTCTGACTTTGTCGAAATGTTTGTCGGTGTTGGTGCTTCACGTGTTCGCGATATGTTTGAACAGGCTAAGAAATCTGCACCTTGCATTATCTTCATCGATGAAATTGATGCTGTGGGTCGTCAGCGCGGTGCTGGTCTTGGCGGCGGTCATGATGAACGTGAGCAGACCCTGAACCAGATGCTTGTGGAAATGGATGGCTTCGAAGGCCATGAAGGTATCATCGTTATAGCAGCGACGAA
Source organism: Salinimonas iocasae (assembly GCF_006228385.1). Lineage (GTDB taxonomy): Bacteria > Pseudomonadota > Gammaproteobacteria > Enterobacterales > Alteromonadaceae > Alteromonas > Alteromonas iocasae. The sequence goes on along the minus strand of NZ_CP039852.1, from coordinate 2,065,551 downwards.
CCGTCCCGATGTACTCGACCCTGCGTTGCTGCGTCCCGGACGCTTTGACCGTCAGGTTGTCGTCGGCTTACCAGACATTCGCGGTCGTGAGCAGATACTTAAAGTTCACGCTCGTAAAGTACCAGTTGCTGATAATGTCGACCCGGCAGTGATCGCACGCGGTACACCTGGCTTCTCTGGTGCTGATTTGGCCAACCTTGTAAACGAGGCTGCACTGTTTGCGGCACGCGCTAATAAGCGTTTAGTCTCGATGGAAGAGTTTGATAAGGCGAAAGACAAAATCATGATGGGCGCCGAGCGTAAATCAATGGTGATGTCTGAAGACGAGAAGGCGATGACCTCCTACCATGAGGCAGGTCACGCTATTGTTGGTCGCCTTGTACCAGAACACGATCCTGTATACAAAGTATCGATCATTCCTCGAGGCCGTGCATTAGGTGTCACAATGTATTTGCCTGAGAAAGACCGTGTCAGTCATTCTAAGCAGCATTTGGAAAGTATGATTTCCAGCCTGTTTGGTGGTCGTATTGCTGAGCAGCTGATTTACGGCGATGACAAAGTAACAACCGGTGCATCGAATGATATCGAGCGTGCAACTGAGATTGCCCGCAAGATGGTGACGCAGTGGGGATTGTCTACCAAAATGGGGCCAATGCTTTACGCTGAAGAAGAAGGCGAGGTCTTTTTAGGTAAATCTATGTCTAAAGCCTCGAGCATGTCTGATGATACTGCTCGTGCTATTGATGCCGAAATCAAGGCGCTTATAGACAGAAACTACGACAGGGCTAAAACGATTCTTGAGGAGAATATCGATATTCTTCACTCTATGAAAGATGCGCTTATGCGTTATGAGACAATAGATGCGAAGCAAATTGATGATCTGATGAATCGTACTGATGTCCGTCCTCCGGCAGACTGGGATGACCGTAGACCGGATGATGGAGGTGATAAACCCAGCGGTGGGAAACCTGCCAGAGAGGGTGAAATTACTAATGATGGTGTCGATAAACCATCAGTAGGTAAACCAGGCGACTTGCCAGGTTAATATACAAAGCGCCAGTTCTTCGCTGGCGCTTTTTTCATTTCTGATTATCGATCTAATTTTTCCTGCCAAAAGTATCCCATTATCCATAAAATGGTGAAAACGTTGAAATTTAATAACCGAACTGTAGATCTGAGCTGTCCCACGGTCATGGGTATATTGAATGCTACCCCTGATTCTTTTTCGGATGGGGGAAAGTTCAATAATCTGGACGGCGCCATCGACCATTGTGCTGCAATGATTGATGCGGGGGCCACTTTTATTGATGTAGGGGGCGAGTCAACCCGTCCTGGCGCACCTTTAGTATCATGTGATGAGGAGCTTGATAGAGTCATCCCTGTTATCGAAGCAATTTCGGCCAGATTCGATACGCTTGTTTCAGTAGACACGAGTAAAGCCGAAGTTATGAGTGAGGCAGTAAATGCCGGCGCTGTAATGATTAATGATGTCAGAGCATTGCAGGAACCAGGCGCAATTGAAGCGGCCGCCAAATGTAATGTGCCGGTTTGTCTGATGCATATGCAGGGCGCACCTAAAACAATGCAGGATGACCCGGAGTATGGAAGTGTAGTCTGTGATGTTCAGGCGTTCCTCAACGCGCGCATCAGTGCTTGCGTAGACGCTGGTATACATAAAGGTAACATAATTCTTGACCCGGGCTTTGGTTTTGGAAAAACTCTGGCGCATAATTACCAACTTTTAGCAGGCTTATCCGTTTTACATGAAATGGGGTATCCATTGTTGGTCGGCATGTCCAGAAAATCTATGATAGGCCAGATTTTAAATAATTCAGTAGATGAGCGACTGGCAGGTAGCCTGACGCTTGCTACGATCGCGGCGCAAGCCGGCGCACAAATAATTCGTGTACACGATGTGCAGGAAACGGTTGATGTCATTGCAATCGTTAACGCGTTTCGTGATTACACAGTAAAAGGAGAATAAAAAATGGGTGAGCGTAAGTATTTCGGTACTGATGGTATACGCGGCAAAGTTGGTGAAAGCGCTATAAATCCGGAGTTCGTGGTGAAACTCGGATGGGCCGCAGGTAAAGTATTGGCCGGTAGAGGCACGAATAAAGTGCTGATAGGTAAAGACACCCGAATTTCGGGATACATGCTCGAGTCTGCGCTTGAATCAGGTTTATCTGCAGCAGGTATAAATATTGGCCTGTTAGGGCCTATGCCTACACCAGCTATCGCTTATCTTACCCGCACATTCCGTTCTGAAGCAGGAATTGTGATAAGTGCATCACATAATCCTTATCATGATAACGGCATTAAGTTCTTTTCTGCAGATGGTTTCAAACTTGATGATGACATTGAAATTGCCATCGAAAAGATGATGGACGAACCCATGGAGTGTGTTGCTTCAAACAGGTTGGGCAAGGCGGTCAGAGTCAGTGATGCTGCCGGTCGTTACATCGAATTCTGTAAGGGCACATTTCCATCGGACTTATCACTGAAAGGCTTAAAAATAGTGGTCGATTGCGCCCATGGCGCTACTTATCATATCGCGCCTAACGTCTTGTCCGAACTGGGTGCAGACGTGATCGAAATTGGTACTAAGCCAGATGGTTTGAACATCAACGATGAGGTTGGCGCAACGTCGATGGAAGGTATCCGTCAACGGGTACTTGAAGAAGAGGCGGATCTTGGATTCGCATTGGATGGCGATGGTGACCGTATCATGATGGTCGATCACAAAGGAAACATCCTGGATGGCGATCAGATTCTTTATATTGTTGCTCGTGATGCATTGAAATCTGGTCGTTTACAGGGCGGCGTTGTTGGCACCCTGATGACAAATCTGGGGCTGGAAAATGCGCTGACAAAATTGAGTATTCCGTTTGCACGAAGCGCTGTGGGCGACCGCTATGTGATGGAGCTTTTACAACGTAAAGGCTGGGCAATCGGGGGCGAGAGCTCAGGTCACGTACTGAATCTCAACCTTGCATCTACCGGTGACGGCATCGTGGCTGGTTTGCAGGTGTTAACATCGATGCTTCGCGCTAATATGAATCTGCATGATTTGAGTAAGGGCTTTGAAAAGTATCCGCAGGAGTTAGTCAACGTTCGTTATACGCCGGGCCCGGAAAATCCACTTGAAATGTCACAGGTGCTGGATGCCAAAATAACCGCTGAGGAAGCGTTAGGCGATGGCGGTCGCGTGTTACTGCGTAAAAGCGGCACTGAACCTTTGATTCGGGTCATGGTTGAGGCTGAACATGCATCGGATGCAAAGGCATGGGCAGAGAAGATTGCCGATGTTGTTCGCGAAGTGGCCAATTAACTGAAATTCTATACATTATTAATTTTTCCACTTGTATATTCGGGCGTATATCGTTAATATCACGCCCGCTTTACAGACAGGGTAAGGTCTAAGCATGACAGATAACAGAACGCCATTAGTTGCGGGCAACTGGAAAATGAACGGAGATCGTTCTCTGGTTGAAGCATTCACTTATTCGCTTAACGAACAGGCATTTGAAGGGCTTGATGTTGTAGTATGCCCACCGAATGGTTACCTGAGTATGTTTAATAGTGAGCAATTTTCACTTGGCGCACAGGATGTCAGTCATCTGAGCAATGGCGCACATACCGGTGATATGTCTACGGACATGGTGAAGGAACTGGGCGCGAATTATGTTATCGTTGGTCACTCAGAGCGTCGTGAAGATCATAATGAGACCAATCTGCTGGTAGCAAAAAAAGCGGCAAAAGCTAAACAAGCCGGTTTGACCCCTATCATTTGCGTGGGTGAATCGTTATCAGTGCGTGAAGCGGGCGATGTAAATGCCTTTGTGGGTGAGCAAGTAGCAGCGTTGTTTGCTGAGATGTCAGCGGATACGCTTGATGGTGTGGTTATCGCATACGAACCTATCTGGGCCATTGGCACAGGTAAAACTGCTTCGCCAGAGCAGGCGCAGGAAGTTCATGCTTTTATTCGCAACACCCTGGCTGAACATGACGCGGCGCTAGCACAGCGCACAAGAATTTTATATGGCGGCAGTGTAAAACCTGATAACGCCAAAGCGCTATTTGGTCAGCCTGATATTGATGGTGGCCTGATTGGCGGAGCCAGTCTTAAGACTGACGATTTTATGGCAATTTGCCAAGCGGCAATTTGACGAGGAAGTTATGGTATACGAAGTTCTGTTAGTAGCCTATTTGGTGGTAGCGCTTATTCTTGTTGGATTTATTTTGATTCAGCAAGGTAAAGGTGCGGATATGGGGGCCTCTTTTGGCGCAGGTGGTTCTAACACTGTGTTTGGCTCCTCTGGCTCTGGCAACTTTATGACGCGTACTACGGCGATATTAGCGACGTTGTTCTTTTTAATAAGTCTGACTCTGGGCAACCTGACTGCAAACCGTGAGAGCCCGTCCGACGATTGGAATAACCTTGAAGAGCCTGTGCAGCAAACCGCGCCAGCAGCTACTGAAGGGGATATTCCTGGTGCTGATGATAACGAATCATCTGATACACCTGATTAATGACAGTTTTGCGGAAGTGGTGGAATTGGTAGACACGCCATCTTGAGGGGGTGGTGACTTCGGTCGTGCGGGTTCAAGTCCCGCTTTCCGCACCAAATGATAAAAGCCTGTATAACGATGTTATACAGGCTTTTTTTTATTCATCTCCCAGTAACGTTTTAAAAAGGCTGTTCAGCTTTGTTATCATGTGCCGTTAATTTTCATTGATCATTAATAGCTATTCACTTTTTCGCAGTTTGTCCTTGATTTCAAATTCTCTGCTAGCACAGGACGCTGTTCTGAGATCTCAACGTTGTAAGAAGCTTTTTGTAGCAAAGGTATAGCCAAAAGACCGAAATTCGATAATCACAGCAGGGCGCTTCAACTATCCAATAACTCTCGCAAACACTTCAGGTTTTTCTAAATAAAAACGCATTCCAATTCTTGCTTGCAACGTTATCGGCACTGTCTTTCACAGATAATACTTAAACATGAAAGTGAACTGTCTACTTTTAAATTATGAGTAGGGCATTTGCATATCGTTCATAGAATAGTAATCATCTCTACTGTAAAAAAATCGATTTTACATCATTAATAATTGAGAAAGGTGTGGTGTTCTGATGATTTTGTTTCGCCTGAGAGTGCTTTCTATAGTGAATGATTACATTTTATTCTTTGCAGCAATGTACACTCTTTTCATTAATACAAATTAAAAACTAAAAGACTTCGTAGAAATACAAAAAAAGCCCTACTTAAAATCTGTATAGCGCTGTCGGGTTACTTTACACAATGATAATTATTCTTGCTTTGTTCCTGATTTAATCTACTTAAAACAATAGCTTACGTTTCTGGCATTGTGTTTGCTTTATGTAGGTCTCAGGGATATGTCGTAATATCTGGATGATAAATTAAGTTGTAGGTTATTGAATATGAAAAACGTGTTTGTTGCATTAGGTCTGTCAGCTTTAAGCTTTGCCTCTCATTCCGCAGTTATTGAAACTGATATTGTCGAAAATTTTGCTCAGGGTGATTTCAAATCTGATTCCAATCAAAATAAAGGCGAATACACAGTTCTTGATATAGATGGCGGCCGTCTCGACTTAGGCACTGAAGCCTGGACGTATATCTCAACTGAAAATTTGTTTGGACTGAGCAGTCTGAACCTTGATAACCGTTTTTACTCACTTAATTTCGATATGCGCATTTCACAAGATGACAACAGCCCGGGTATGCCTTCTGAAATCGGTGGTGTAATGGTTGCTGACGGTGATACTGTAAAGAACATCGGCGGAAATGACGGTGTGTTTGGTTTTAATCTTTCTGGTACCCAGAACTGGGGAAGTAAAGCTTTCCGCTATGATTTTGATAATATAGATAACGGTACGCCTACATGGCAAAGCTTTAACATCGATCTTTCCGCTGCCCTGAACGGTCAATACCAATATCTTGTATTTATGAATGACTGTGATGATGAAAATTGCAGTAACTCTACTCAGTTCCGTAACATCAGCATTGAAGTACCGGAGCCTTATACATTTGCGCTTATGGCATTATCAATGGCTGGATTAGTGCAAATCCGCCGTAAAAGTTAATAACTATATTAGCACTTGATATAGCTACTCTGTACAGGGCGAATCCTTGTACGGAGTAGCAAAAAGCTATTCTGTAACAGACCCTAACAGGGCTGATCGTAAAAGCGGCCTTTCTTATTAATCCTGCAATAGCGTATAAGCTAGGTACCCGCAATAGTAGAGCAGGTTAAACAAATCATATTAGTCGCATACTCATTTCTTAGGCTTTTCGCCGACCATCGCTCATCAAGTTCTTAGTGTATAATTTACAGTCCTATTCAGATATCTACGCAATTTTCCTCTGAACGAAAATTCTTTCAGGGCGCGCTCCGATTGAGTGACTCACCTCATATCTGTATAAGGTCAGGCACGGCGGGGGCTGGCAGTAAGATAATTGAACAAACCTGACATTTACTCAAAAGTCACAGTGTGGCAAAGGACTTGCAATTAGTATTGGATATACAATTATCTTTAATATAAAAGGAACGCGAAATGGATATTTTACGCATTATTTTATCAATACTTTTACCGCCGCTTGGTGTATTTCTTCAGGTCGGCATCGGCGTCCAGTTTTGGATTAATATCGTGCTAACGCTGTTAGGTTATATACCCGGAATCATTCACGCTGTGTATATCATAGCGACCCGCTGATAAAAAAAGCCTGGTTTTACCAGGCTTTTTTCCCATGCTCTCTCTTTTTACTAACTAACGAAACGGAATGAACGCCTCACTTAGCGTTTTCTTATCCTGTTCACTCAAGGTATTCTCCAAGATTAACTGAAACGTCGATTCAGCCTGAAGCTTCAGTAATGGATGCAGGTGGGCGGGAAGGTGCGTAGTCAGTGTCTTAAGACAAAACAGGATATGCAACGCAATATCGACATGATCTTTTCCTGCCTGTCGTATCTGATCGAAAGCCGTATTAATTATGCCTTCGATGCTAAAGGTACGTCGTTTTAACCATACGCCAGTTTCTTTATTCATTACGCAGTGTGCAGGAAATGTGCGCTTGCTCATATAGATACAGCTTGCTGTTAATCGGTCCAGACAAGATATCGCCGTTATTGGATCATTAATACCGGGAGAAAGGGCACGCAATGCTAACTCTACCATCTGACTAATCGCAAATTCAGGATCCTGTACCGGCGTTCTGCGGTGACCAAGAATGATAAGCTCAAGTAAATCTTTATAATAATCAGGTGGCTTGCGGTAACGGCTATGTATGATTAATACTGCAGCGTCAGGGAAAACGTGGTCGCCAGACCTCGCTCTGACTTCAATTCCCTCTAATCCCTCGAAATTACTGGTAAGCAGCTTCTCGTAGTTTACAGACTGCACATAGCCACTCTTATTAATTTGAATTTCTGTTTGAAAATGTGAATCAGTGATTAGGGCCTCGGGCAGTGAACGTTCTCGCGGGGCATCTTCAGGCTTGGGTAACAGTTCATCGATATTTCGCATCAGGTCGTCATAGCACCTGAAAATAACCTCATCTGCCTGAATAAACCGGCCAATATGATGAATAAAGAAAATAATGGCAAATATGTCTATTATACCAATTAATACTGAAATACTGCTTAAGATAGCCAGCGCATCTTTATTCTCGACGATGCTACTAAGGTGATGCAACGAAATAAGACAGAATATAAAAGAAGAAACCAGTAGTCCCAGAACGCACTGTGTACCTCTGTCTAACATAAACGTTCTGAGCAGCCTGGGGCCAAACTGCGAAGAGGCCATGGTCAGCGCTACAATAGTCATTGAAAACGCGATACTGGTGGCGGTAATTATGGAAGAGGCTATTGTCGATAGAATTTGCTGAGCCCCATCCTGCGTTACAGTGGGGATGAGTGATTGCAGATTATCGGGTAACTTTGTACGCTCGATATACGTCAGACATAGATAACACAATAAAAAAGACGTTAGCATCATACAAACCGGTATAAACCAGTAGCTGGTGCTAACGCCTTCCCACCATGTCCGGAACCTGACTGTCAGTTCCGGAAAGGCATTTTTGTTGGCCATTTATCTTCGTGAGCCACCACGAACCACGGATGCTATTAGTGAAACTACTAATAAAATAACAAATCCGTAGAACAAGTATTGTGCAATAGTGGCGGCCGTTCCTGCTGCTCCACCAAAACCAAAGATTGCGGCAATAATTGCGACAACTAAAAATATCAGAGCCCATTTCAACATGATTATTCTCCTAGTTTATTTAACTGCTATTAGTGTTTAGCCAGTTCTTTTTCCATTTCTTCGCGATACTCTCCAGCCAGCTGATTCTTATCCTGATCGTTCAGAACCTGACCAGCTACCTGAAAGAATTCCTGCTCCTCATCAGCAAGGTGGTGTTCAACCTTCTTCTGCAGTGATTTAAGATGAGTAAGCCATGCAGATGAACCCATGTCAGTCTCGTCAAGAGTCTCTATCAATTCATCTATCTCATGATGCTCTGCAATACCATGTCGCGACATTTCAATCGTAGTATCTGATTCCATCAACTTCGAGTAGAAATAACGCTCCTCAGCTACAGCGTGACTTTCCAGTTGTTCCTTTAACTGAGAGTAGTACTCACGTCTTGCTGGGGTATCGCCACTGGTTTCGGCCAGTATCTTCAATAATGTTCGTTGTTTTTCATGATCTTCGCGAAGCTCATCGAAAATTTTCATTAGCTACTCCTGTCTACCGATGTCCATTCTGACCTGCTATTTCTATACCACTGAAGAGAAACCTAAAATTTCCTTATAAATTAGTGCATTAAGCAGTAGAAAGTTGTTTGCAACAAATTAGAATTTTGCGTAATTAGTAGTAATTACACAATGGTATGCAAAAAGGGTTATAGCCCCTGCGCAACCATTGCATCAGCTAGCCGCCTGAAACCGGCGATATTGGCGCCTCTTGCATAATTGATTCGGCCGTTTTCCTTACCTTCTTCAACACATTGCTGATGAATGCTATGCATAATTTCTTCAAGTGTTTCATCAATTTGTTCATAAGTGCCACGACGGAAACTGGCATTTTGAGACATTTCCAATCCTGAAATAGCCACGCCGCCAGCGTTTGATGCTTTCCCCGGAACAAAGGGAATCTCGCTACGTTCAAATTCCTGTCTGGCTTCGTCAGTACAAGGCATATTGGCACCCTCAAGTATGTATTTTACTTTGTTCTGAAGCAGCGTCTTGGCGGCGTCACCATCTAACTCGTTCTGTGTGGCGCAGGGCAACGCTATATCCATTTTTTCATGCCAGGGTGCTTTACTGTCATGCCAGCTGGCACCGACACGTTCACTCAGTGCTGTTAAAATATTTTCTTCTTTCGCCTTATTTTCTATAGCCCACTGGATATCTTCGCATGTCAGGCCATCATCCTGGTGCAAATACCCCCGGCTGTTAGAAAGAGTTATCACTTTGCCGCCATGTTCAATGGCTTTGAGTGCGGCATGAAGCGCAACGTTGCCGGCACCGGAAATACCAATGCGCATGTCCGGAATGTTTTCGTGATGCTCCTTAAGTACTGCCTGTAGCATGTAAATCAACCCGAAGCCGGTTGCTTCAGTACGAACATGGCTGCCACCAAAGCTGAGGTCTTTACCCGTCAGTGCACCTCCGAAACGGTTATTGATTCGACGGTACTCTCCGTACATATACCCAATTTCTCTGGCGCCCACGTTTATATCACCAGCCGGAACATCGGTATAAGGGCCGATGTGGCGCTGAAGTTCACACATGAAAGCCTGACAAAAACGCATGATTTCGCGATCAGAGCGCCCCTTCGGATTAAAATTCGCTCCACCTTTTGCACCGCCGATAGGCAGGCCGGTGAGGGCGTTCTTAAAACATTGTTCAAAGGCAAGAAACTTAAGAATGGATTCATTTACGGTGGGGTGGAAACGTAGCCCACCTTTATAGGGACCAATCATACCGTTGTGCTGAATTCGCCACCCCTGGTGAATTTCAACTTCGTCGTTATCATTAAGCCATGAAATAGAGAAGTGAATGATGCGTTCCGGCATACTGAGTCTGCGCAACACATCATTCTTTTTGTAGGGCTCGTGCGCGTTGTAAATATCTACCACATCCCGGGCAATCTCACGGGTAGCCTGTAAATATTCACTCTGATCCGGAAACAGCTCTGTTATCCAGTCGTTAAAATCATCGAAATTTGATTGGTAACTCATAAATCAACTTTATTGGCCACTAATGAACTTATGTACCCCCTGTGGCTCAACATTGATCATACTTCTAGCAAAATCCTGAATGTTTTCAGCAGATAACCTTATTCCGGTTGCCGGTAATTGAATACTGTAAGGCTGGCAGGCTTAGTCTCTACGGTGATTTTTTTCGCCTGAAGAATTTCACCATCGAGCGCGTAATCACTCTTTTCATTGAATTCCACAACAACCTTTTTTACCTGACGATGTTCAAGGCGTTCGGACTGCTTTTTATAATCCTGGTTGGAGAAAACCAGTTCTGCCAGAGACAAAAATTGCATATCTGCCTGTTCCTGAGGCTGTAGCCAGGTAATATCAAGCTTTCCGTCTGTCATATCAGGTTCATCGCCACCCTGGGCCAGGGCGGTAGTCAGTGGTGCCGCGTTTGCTATCACAAAACTGGGCGTCGTTATGGTCACTGGTTCGTCGTCATCAAAAGTCACGACCAATTCCTGAACCTCATTTTGTGTGATCGCTTCCCACAACCCTCTGAGATAGGCCATCTGACCGCCAGCATCCTTTTGTTCGCGATCGGCTGATGAAATCATTTGCTCTTCAAAGCCGGCAGCGGCAACCAATAGCATCAGTTTGTCGTTACAGCTGGCCGTGTCCATTTGAATTGTACTGCCTTCAACAATAACATCACAGGCATGACTGATTGGAACCAGTTTTGAATAATAGCCGTGTATAACCTGGCTCAGGGCGTTTGCTGTACCCAGCGGAATGACGCCTAACGTAACATCACGATCGATACAGGCATGGGCAACTTCGGATATTGTGCCATCGCCACCACAGGCGACCAAAATATCTGCTCCATCATTTATAGCCTGTTCAGCCATCACCGTGCCGTTTTTTTCTTTACTGGTTTCCAGCACCTGTACCCTAAAATGCGGGTTTAACTGAGCCAGAATATCATTTTTTTCCATTTGCCATTTACCACCTCCTGCTACGGGGTTGGCAATAAGAACCAGTGAACGCGTAAGCTGCAATCTTCCGCCTTGCTTAATTTTTTTCAAAGACCCCAGTTGATGTTTATTCAAACGAGCGGTAGAGCGAACAGACTGAATGGTATTCAGCGCATCAATAACAGATAAACGTGAATCTTTGGCCAGCAAGTATGCCGCAACGGTAAGCACCGAACGGCCACGGCCCAACGCGCAGTGTACAACGACTTTTCGGCCACTGGCTATTTGCTGCTCTATCCAGTTAATAGCTGTATTTAACTGATCTTCAGTGGGACTGGTATGGTCCAGAACAGGAATGTTGAGATACTCCAGGTCGAGTTGATGGGCGGTCCAGTCCAGACCATCAAACTCTGCAGTGACATCAAGTATTGCGGTAACGCCGTTCTCCTTCATTTCTTCTATATCGCTGGAGAACAAACGGCAGGCCAGATAGAGGTTGTCGTCGATTTTCTGTATCGGCGGGACCTTGTCATGCTTTCTCGCAAAATGATTGTATGCACCTGTACCAATCAGAAAAGGGATGAAGGCCCAGCGTACATAGACAGGGATGGAGCCATCTTCACGTTTGCGAAACAGGGAGGGGTAATTAAAGAGATATGCAAAACTCACCACAGCCAGTGAAAAAGCTATCCAGCCAAAGAAAATTGCAGCAATAAAGGAGGGAATGAAAATAGCCAACAGAAGAGAAACGATCGCGCCCAGAACGTAATACTTTACCATTTTCACTGTGCTAACTCCCTTATAGATTTAATTATCTGTCATTTAGATGAATGAACCGTCGCTCTGATAATGCGTAAACAAATTCAATATGTCTTCACACTGTGTATTGTTTAGCAAGCGGACGGGGTAGACCTAATGCAGAAATTTTGCCATGAATTCCAGTATGTTAAATAAAGCTGTAAATTTTATCTGGTTTCAGACAACCTGGTTTCTGGTGATTTTTAAACAGTACGAGTTTATCTGGGCGATAGGCTTACTTTTTATCGCTTTTTTTGCCTTTTCCCGCGCTAAATCAAGGGATGTAGTGATAATGCTGGTTATTGTGATATTAGGCACATTGGTCGATAGTGTGCTGACTAAGACCGGCTTATTTTTATTCAACTCAGCAGTTTACTTAGTGCCTATCCCCGTTTGGCTAATTGCCTTATGGGGCGCATTTAGTCTCACCTTGCCCTATAGCCTGAATTATTTACAGGGTAGATGGGTGGTTTGCGTATTGCTAGGTGCGGTGTTTGGCCCGGTTAGCTACTGGGCCGGTGAAAGGTTTGGTGCGGTAGTATTCCCACAAACGCTTTGGTCCACTCTCGTAATTTTAAGCGCAGTGTGGGCTGTTATTTTTCCGGTGTGTATGGGTATTGCCCGAGGCATTGAACAATATTTTACTGATAATTCACAAACACAATTCGAAAGACAGGAGAAATCATGACGCCAATTGTTTTTGTCACCGGTGGTAACCGGGGGATCGGCCTTGAGATTGTGCGAGGCTATGCAAAAGCCGGATGTAAGGTATTGATGGGGTGCCGCGATGAAGACGCCGGCGAGGAGGTCAAGCAGGATATCGTCGGTGCAGATATTCAGGTTATTGAGATGGACCTGTCCAGCGAACAAGCCGTTGTCGACAATATTACCCGGGCATCAGCTGTATTTGGCAGAATCGATGTACTGGTTAACAATGCAGGTGTAATGGATGACGCGAATTGGAAGGATCTCGACCTGGCGAAATTAAAACGCTCAATGCAGGTTCATCTGAATGGGCCGCTGGCGCTTTGTCAGCAGGTGCTTCCCGGTATGATAGATCGAGGCTACGGACGAATAGTGAATGTTTCTTCAGGCTACGGTTCATTTGCAGAAGGTATGGAAGGCCCATTGGCCTATGCGGTGAGTAAAGCCGCATTAAATGCAATGACATTGAAACTTGCTAACGATGTTGCTGACCATTCAAATGTCAAAATAAATGCAATGTGCCCTGGTTGGGTGCATACCAGAATGGGGGGCCGGGATGCACCTCGCTCGCCTGAAAAAGGTGCTGAAACGGCTATCTGGCTAGGCCAGCTTGAAGACGATGGCCCCTCAGGCAAATTCTTCAGGGATAAGAAAGAAATAAATTGGTAAAAAAGCGCCGTAAGGCGCTTTTTTTATGATGCGGCGTCTACGACCTTATGACTTTTTCGTGAGAGAACTTCTGATACGGCTTTGACAGACTGATGCTTTTTCATATTGATGATAACTGCATAATGCTTTCGCCGAATGGCGTGTCGAACCGTATCTATTATCTCACTGCGATCGGGTCGAAGACTAATCAGGCCAGCAACAAACAATCCAACAAAAATGCCTGGGCTTATCATTGCTATATAGGTAAATAAAGGATTACTCTGGGTCAGAGCGGGGCCAAAATTAACCAGTAGCCAGCCAACAAACAAGCCTACCAACAACCCGGCAGCACCAAGTAACAGGTGGGCATACCACATATGTTTACCCAGCTTCTGACTATCTGCTTCAAGTTTTTCGCTAAAATTGGTATCAGACGGATTAACGATTGTGACCTGCCGATCAACCACATCAGTTGCCGCTTCAACTTCACTGATTGATGCCCGGGCCGATTCTTCACTGTCGAAAACGGCGGCGACTTGTGTGTGCTCCGTACTTAAAATAGCTTCTCGCATTTCATCAAGACTGGCTCGTTGATTCATTTGTTCACCATTTCATCAGATTGTTAGTCAATACACAGCGCTAATATCTGCGATCCAAGGAAAATTTGAATATAAAAAAAGTATTGAACACAATTTAAAATACAAGTTCCGTGCCTTTGTATAACTGCCTGTTAAGTTTTAAAATTTTTCAACTAAAAATAAAGTTAGGGCTTATACAGGCGTTTATTACGGAAAGAATTGCGTAATCACGAGCAAATATTTCCCGTTAATTATACGGTGGTCTGATGACGCTTTTAAATTGCAACCAGGCTGCACTTGATGATGGAATTTTAATGATAAGTCCTGATTTAAAATCTTTGCGTATTATTCTGTCATAAGCGCGTAGGCATAGGAGCGTGATTAAATGCCCGATATCAGAATGACAGGTAGTGAATGAATGGCAGACTCTGAACTAGGAATTATAAGGAAGCGTCGCGGGAAAGGTTTTGAGTATTTTTACGTTAGTGGACGTAAAGTCCAGTCTGGCAGAGTGTTGGACAGGCTAAGTAAGCTGGTTATTCCGCCAAACTGGCAGAACGTCAGGATTGCAACAAATCCCTCCGATAACTTACAGGCCACCGGTTATGACGCTAAAAACCGAAAGCAATATATCTATCATCCCAAGTGGCATGAGCAACAGCAGGCGCTGAAATTCGAAAGGTTATCCGGCTTTGGCAGTGTATTACCTGAGTTTCGTCAATATTGCTGGGGTAAAGTTGAGAAGGATGACTGGACGCCTGAGAAAACACTCTCACTTATCTGCCTTCTTCTTGACCACACAGGTCTGCGAATAGGCAATCGTAATTACACCCAACAAAATAACACATACGGGCTTACTACCTTAAGACGTAAACATGTCCAGCAGGATGATGACCACGTCACCCTGTCTTTTGTGGGTAAGCACAACAAGCCCCGAAATGTGGAGGTAGAGGACGGTAAACTTGCTGACTTAGTGGCGCAAAGCGCTCAGGAGCGCGGGTATGCACTCTTTCGTTACGAAGATCGGGCAGGGCGCTGGCACGATATTGATTCAGATGATGTGAATCAGTTTATTCACGACAGATTAGGTGCTGAGTACTCATGCAAAGACTTCAGAACCTGGGGAGCGAGTCGATTTGCGCTCTTCTCGATGCCTGAAGTGGCCCTGAAAGTAAAAGAAAACAAACGGCGTAGTTGGCCAGCAACACTCACCAGTCACGTGGCCTCGATGCTCGGCAACACGCCAACGGTTTGTCGTCAGTATTATCTTCATCCAAATATTTATTCTATCGTAGAAAAAGACACCAGTCGCGCTCCATTGATCACGACGATGAGCGATATTGTCGATGAACTGGGGTTAAGTGACGCCTCCGTTTCAGAGACGGAAAAGGTGTTAGGTCAAATAATAGGCAAACAAAGCGCTTAGAATACAATTCAAGTGAAATGAATAAAAAACCAGTTAAGGTGCATGAAAAATCGCTCGGTTAACCTATTGTTAACATAAGTTGATGTAACTAATATGTGATTTGAAAGCACGTCATACGTGCATAAGCCGCTACAAGCTTAGTGTTTTGAATGTTAATAGTGAGTTTTATAAAGATTTAATCGTAAGTTTTCGTTTAGTCACCCATAAAAGGCTAATCATTTGCAATTAAATGTTTTCGACTGATATAGTTAGAACTCAAATTAACGGGGCGGTGTGAAGACCCACGCACTTAACTTTGGTTTTTATTAAACCTTACACAAGTGTGCCATCGCGATGATTAACTAATACAGGAGTCAGCAACGCAGTATGCCGATTGAAAGTTACATTTCACTGGCCATTTACTTTTTAGCTATGCTGGGAATAGGGTTGTTTGCCTATCGTGAGTCAACCAGCGACATTTCTGGCTACATCCTTGGAGGACGTGCGGTGAGTCCCCAGGTAACCGCATTATCAGCCGGCGCATCTGACATGAGTGGATGGATGCTAATGGGGTTGCCTGGTGCAATGTATGTCACAGGATTCGATGCAATGTACATTGCGATCGGACTGCTTGCCGGTGCATTGGCTAATTATATTTTAGTTGCACCAAAATTACGGGTTTATACCGAGGTCGCGGATGATTCGCTGACCGTTCCAGAATTCTTTGCGAAGCGATTCGGCCGTGCTAACTCACCTATCCGGATGGTATCGGCAGCAATCATTGTCATGTTTTTCACGCTTTATACCTCTGCTGGCCTGGTAGCCGGCGGTAAGCTATTTGAAAGCGCGTTCGGCGTTCAGTACCACTGGGGATTGATTATTACGCTCGGCGTGGTCGTCTCTTACACGCTGTTAGGTGGCTTTCTGGCTGTTAGTATGACGGACTTTGTGCAGGGCTGTATTATGTTTGTTGCACTAATACTGGTCCCGATTGTTGCTTACACAGAATTTGATAGTGCATCGCAGATGAGTGCAGCCGCTTCGCAGTCTGTTCCCGGTCTGGTTGCATCGTGGGAAGGTATGACCCTAATAGGCATATTATCGAGCCTGGCTTGGGGCCTTGGCTATTTCGGCCAGCCGCACATTATCGTTCGGTTTATGGCCATAAGGTCGGTAAAAGCCGTGAGTACTGCTCGCAATATCGGCATGTCATGGATGCTGGTAACCATTATTGGTGCGCTTGCCACCGGCTTTGTGGGTGTCGCCTATGCTAATCAGTTCGGATTGCAGGTAGATGACCCGGAAACTATATTTATCTTATTCTCGCAACTTCTGTTTCACCCGTTAATTAGCGGATTTCTGATGGCGGCAATACTTGCTGCAATCATGAGTACTATATCGTCTCAGCTACTGGTGTCGGCCAGTTCATTAACTGAAGATATGTACAGAGTTGTTTCAAAAAAACAAGTGAGCGAGAAAAAGACCGTAACTATTGGTCGGTTCGGAGTTGGTGGCGTAGCGGTAGTAGCGCTTCTGCTGGCTATGGACTCATCAAATACTATTCTTTCGTTGGTAAGTAACGCCTGGGCAGGTTTCGGTGCCGCATTTGGTCCATTAGTGCTGTTTTGTCTGTATAAGAAAAACCTGACTGAAAAGGCTGCACTTTGGGGAATTATTTCAGGTGCTATCACTGTTTTATTCTGGATTTACGCGCCAGTTTTAAACGATGGTAAAACACTTAGCAGCGTAATTTACGAAATTGTTCCAGGGTTTATCGTGAGTACCGCGACCCTGTGGGTGGTGTCAGCGCTGGATACGAAACCTGCCGAGAATGTGCAGAAAATGTATCAGCAAGCCAGTCAGGAACTAGCAGAACAACAGTCTTAAGGTGATCGAAGCTATGAATCGTGCAAATTGGAAACGCATTGTAATTAAAGTAGGAAGTGCACTTATTGCACCCAATCAACAAGGGTGTAGTAGTCACTATCTGCTGAGCATCGCGCAGTTTATTGTCAAATGTCGCGCTGAAGGAATCCAGGTTGTTTTGGTATCTTCAGGCTCCGTTGCAGCGGGCTCACACATGTTTCCAGACCAGGAAAATACAGACATCGCTGTGAAAAAAGCGATGGCTGCAGCAGGTCAGACTGAAATGATTTCGACATGGGACAAGCTCTTTGACTTCCCTTCAGCGCAAATTTTGCTGACCCATGCTGACCTTCGCGACAGAGAACGTTATGTCAGTATTCGAGAGACATTGTTCTCGCTGTTAGACAACCAGATTCTGCCAATCGTCAACGAAAACGATACGGTTACAACCGATAAACTGAAAGTTGGTGATAATGACAACTTGTCAGCAATGGTAGCGGCAGCAGCAGATGCTGATGCGCTTATAATATGTTCAGACATTGATGGTCTTTACGATAAAAACCCGCATGAAAACGATGATGCGAAATTGCTTTCATGGGTCGAGAACATAGATGAAAGTATTTATGCCATGGCTGGTGGCGCGGTTAAAGGTGGTGTAGGAACGGGTGGTATGCGTACCAAGATTGAGGCTGCTGAAAAGGCAGTTTCTCATGGTATCGACACGTTCATCATCAACGGGTTCACAGAGTTGTCGTTCAATATGTTGTTGGATGGGAAAAATCCGGGCACACATTTCCAGGCCTACGAAGTGCCAATGAAAGAAAATGTGCATTGGATGAGGCATACATCAAATGCACAGGGTGAGGTGATTGTTGAAAGTAATTTCGAAGCCTCACTTGAAGACAATTCGGAAGAATTAACGAGTAGTGAAATAATTGATGTAAAAGGTGAGTTTTCTGTCGGTGACACTATTCTTGTCAGAAAAGACGATGGAACAAAGTTAGTAAAAGCAAAATCAAATTACAGCAGTTGTCTGCTTAACTTTATCGCCAAACAGGATAACGAAGAATTCGCTTCAGAGTTTGAAGAAAAAACCGGACCGATTATTTCAAATCAGCATTTAGCAAATTTGGAGAAAGAATGAGTATTATTACGCAACTATCACAAGATGCAAAAAAAGCCGCTCAAAAGCTGGCGATTCTTGATACTGCCAAGAAAAATGAAGTGCTAAAAGACATGGCAGAAGCTATTCGCTCGAATAAAGATAAAATTAAAGCAGTTAATGAAAAAGAAGTCGCCCGGGCGAAAGAAAATAATCTGGATGCCGCGATGGTAGATCGACTGATTCTTGATGATGATCGCATCGAAGATATGGCCGCAGGCATTGAAGTTATTATCGATTTAGAAGATCCAGCAGGCAAAGTTAGAGACTTTGGAACACGCCCCAATGGCATCAAAATTCGTAAGATGCGTATCCCACTGGGTGTCGTTTGTATGATTTACGAAGCGCGTCCCAATGTAACGGCAGATGCAGGCGCACTATGCTTTAAATCAGGTAATGCTGTTATTTTGCGTGGCGGTAAAGAGGCACTTGATTCGAGTCTTGCAATTGCAGAATTATTGCAGGGCGCTCTTGAAAAGCACGGCTTGCCTAAAGCACTGATTACCGTAGTACCAAATCCTGATCGTGCATTGATGCAGGAATTAATGGAACAGCGGGATTATATCGATGTAATTATTCCGCGTGGTGGTGAAGGTTTGATTAATTACGTTACCGATAATTCCAAGGTGCCGGTTATCCAGCATTTTGAGGGCGTATGTCACTTGTATGTCGATAAAGATGCAGATTTAGACCAGGCCCTGCAGCTTCTGCTTAATGGTAAAACGCAGCGCACAGGCGTGTGTAATGCGCTTGAAGGTCTGGTCGTACATCAGGCGGTAGCAGATGATTTCCTGCCTCGCGTTGCCGAGGAGCTCGCTAAACATGACGTTAAAATTCACGTTAATGAAAAAGGCAGCAAGTATTTCGATGGCGCTGATGTCATTGGTGAGAATGACTTCGGTACGGAATACTTAGGACTTGAAATTGCGATCAGAGTTGTAGATGATTTCGATGCTGCTATTGACCATATCGCCCAGTTTGGTAGTAACCATACAGAAGTCATTTGTACTAAGAATGAAGATGCAGCCAAAAAGTTCCAGCTGGCGGTTGATGCATCGGTTGTTATGGTCAACGCATCATCACGTTTTTCTGATGGTAGCCAACTTGGCCTGGGCGCGGAAATTGGCATTGCGACGACCAAGTTGCACGCCTACGGCCCGATGGGTCTTGAGTCATTGACTACTGAAAAATATCTGGTGAACGGTGAAGGACAGATCAGAAATTAACTGATTGGGATTGTCCCTGATATACGGTTTCGTCATAATGAGCACCGGGCTATGTAGCCCGGTGTTTTTTTATGGGCATCAAGCGCTTAATCGTTTAATTCAGGAGACCAGGATTGCCTTATTCTGTGGATGTACTTTGGCAGCAAATTACGGCTTTCGCCGCTGACAATAAAATTGTAACGTCAGCGATAATTATTGTTCTATTTTTAGGCTTGCAGCGGCTTGTCCTTAAGCTGATTCGCCTGCGTAGCAGACGTCGTGGCGAGGATCGTCGCCATACGATCAATATTCTGGAACAAATCAGTAATGGTTTTCTTTTCATACTGGTTATTCTGGTATGGAGCTCCGAGATTCAGAGCCTTGCCATATCTATTGCTGCCTTTATGGTGGCTATTGTTATTGCGATGCGCGAGTTCATCCAATGTTTTCTCGGGTTTATCTATTACCTTGGAGCAAAACCGTTTCGCGTTGGCGATTGGGTTCAGATGAATAAAATTGTTGGTGAAGTCGTGGAGATGGACTGGGCGAAAACTGCGCTGCTTGAGGTCGATGAGGAAACGCATGACTATACCGGGAAGCATGTTTATGTGCCCAACAGTCACCTGGTTACTCAGGTAGTTAAAAATCTGAACTTCTTACGTCGCTATAAATTGCATACCTTTACCATTACCAGCGAACCCAAGTTAAATCCCTATACGCTTCTGCCATCATTTATTGCCAGAGCAAAGGCACACTGTGATTTTTATCGTGATGTAGCAGAGCGTTATAAAAGTCTTATTGAACGACACATGGAAGTCGAATTTATTCAGATAGATCCCACCATTGGCGTTCAAACCAATGAACTGGGTCATATTGTAATTTCTGTCGCGCTGTTTTGCCCGACTGATGAAGCGCACGATCTTCAGCAAAAAATCTCTGCAGACTGGATGAATTTATGGCACCGGGCGCTCGCCGAGCAGGAAGCCGAAGCAAAACCTGCTACGCATTAGGCCATAATCTGCCACTCTCGCTGACGCGAGAAGTGGCTGGCCAGAAAATTCATCTGGTCAGCTAAAATACGTCTGTTCATCAGATAAAATCGTTCGTATACATTAGGCCGAAACGGCACAGCGAGAAGAGGCATGCCAGCTTCCTCTGGTGTGCGGGCACCTTTTGCGTGGTTGCAACGCTGACAAGCAGTAGCAACATTGGTCCAACTATCTTTGCCACCCCTGGACCGAGGAAGAATGTGATCTCTGGTTAACACCCTGGGTGAAAACGCCTGACCGCAATACATGCATATATCGTTATCGCGTCTGAATAGATAGCGATTTGTCAGCGCCACTTTACCTGACAAATCGGTGACTTTACCTTCACAGGCAATAATAGGGGCTAAACGTATTGTGCTTTGTATCCCAAGACGATTGTGGCCACCGTGCAAAATTCGGCAGTCATCGCCCAATTCAAAAATGACTTTCTGCTGACAGTACAATCGAGCTGCCTGCTCCGGGTGGATCCAGTCCTGTGGCATTCCCGCTTTATTTAATCGTAATACAAGCATAGGTAACTCCAACAATCCTCTATTACTATCATACGCTAAAATATGGCAGTTTGATGAAAATACATACAATTTTGGGGTTTGTTATCAAATTTGTAATTCCGTTTTTCCGTCAGCGACCCTCCAATCTTTAGTTTATAAAGCGTACTTGGCATTTCGATCCGCCATTGATAGGGTATCGGCAGTTTTAAAACGCGCGGCAGGAATACGAATGTGGTGTTGCAGTTGTCATTTGGCTATCTGCGGATGGTATTGATTTGAATTCAAAGCTATACTAGGCGCCGCGTTTAAAAGCGAAAAAATATATACAGAGACATAAAGGACAAATAGTGACTCCTATTACAAAATCATTTCAGTATGGTCAGCATACTGTGACTCTGGAGACGGGTGTAATCGCTCGTCAGGCGACAGCATCTGTTATGGCGAGTATGGATGACACATCTGTACTGGTAACAGTTGTTGGTAAAAAAGAAGCCAAAGCAGATCAGGATTTCTTTCCGCTAACCGTTAACTATCAGGAAAAAGCCTATGCAGCAGGTAAGATTCCGGGTGGTTTCTTTAAGCGTGAAGGACGTCCTTCAGAAGGTGAGACGCTAATTGCGCGTCTGATTGACCGACCGATTCGTCCACTGTTCCCTGAAGGATTCAAAAACGAAGTTCAGGTTGTTGTGACCGTCATGTCTGCAAATCCTGAAATTCCAACAGACGTTATCTCAATGATCGGTACGTCAGCGGCGCTGGCTATTTCCGGCATTCCGTTTAACGGTCCTATCGGTGCAGCACGCGTTGGGTATACTAACGGTGAATACATTCTGAATACTCGTGCTTCTGAGCAGGAAGAGAGCGAATTAGACCTGGTTGTTGCCGGTACGCAAAGCGCTGTACTTATGGTTGAGTCAGAAGCAAACATGCTTTCTGAAGATGTTATGCTGGGCGCCGTAATGTTTGGTCACGAGCAACTGCAAACCGTTGTTGATTCGGTTAACGCATTTGCTTCAGAAGTTGGCTCTGAGTCTTGGAACTGGCAGCCGGCGCAAGAGAACACATCCCTAAAAGAAAAAGTGAAAGCAGCTGCCCACGATGGCATGGTTCAGGCGTATCAGATTTCAGATAAGCTGGAGCGTAAAGATGCTGTTAACGCTGTAACTGAAAAAGCGCTTGCCGATATTATCGCGCAGGATGAAGAGCAGGACCAGAAAGAAGTATTGAATCTTCTGCATGATCTGGAAAGTGACGTTGTTCGTTCACGTATTCTTGCTGGTGAGCCGCGTATCGATGGCCGTGACCCTGCGATGATTCGTGCATTAGACGTAGCAACGGGTGTACTACCACGTACACACGGTTCAGCATTGTTCACACGTGGCGAAACGCAGGCGCTGGTTGCAGCGACACTGGGTACAGAACGTGATGCACAGATGATTGATGAGCTTCAGGGTAAACGTGACAGCCGCTTTATGCTGCACTATAACTTCCCTCCTTATTGTGTAGGTGAAACCGGCATGATGGGCTCTCCCAAGCGTCGTGAAATCGGTCACGGTCGTTTGGCTAAGCGCGGTATTCAGGCCGTTATGCCCAGTGAAGAAGATTTCCCGTACGTTGTGCGTGTGGTATCTGAGATTACAGAGTCTAACGGTTCTTCGTCCATGGCGTCAGTATGTGGTACATCACTGGCTCTGATGGATGCGGGTGTACCTATTAAATCGTCTGTTGCCGGTATTGCGATGGGTCTGGTTAAGAGCGATGAGAATTTCGTTGTATTGTCAGACATTCTGGGCGACGAAGATCACCTTGGTGATATGGACTTTAAAGTGGCCGGTACTACCGATGGTATCACTGCATTGCAGATGGATATTAAAATCGAAGGTATCACTAAAGAAATTATGCAGATCGCGCTTAAGCAAGCAAAAGAAGCCCGTCTGCATATTCTGAAAGTGATGGATGAAGCAATCTCAGGTCACCGTGACGAGTTGAGTGAATTTGCGCCTCGTATTTATACCATGAAGATCGATCAGGATAAGATCCGCGATGTCATTGGTAAAGGTGGTGCAATGATTCGTCAGATTACTGAGGAATCAGATACTAACATCGAAATTGAAGATGATGGCACAATCAAGATTTTTGCTACCGAACGTGCAAAAGCGGATATTGCTATTAGCAAGATTGAGCAGGTAACTGCAGAGATCGAAGTAGGTAAAACCTATCATGGTAAGATTACCCGTATCGTTGATTTCGGTGCGTTCGTTGAAGTGTTGCCAGGTAAGGAAGGTCTTGTTCACATTTCACAAATCGCTCATGAGCGTGTGAATAAAGTGACTGACTACCTGTCTGAAGGCCAGATGGTTGATGTGAAAGTCATGGAAATTGACCGCCAAAACCGTGTTCGCCTGAGCATCAAAGAATTACTGGAAAAGCCTGCTCCTAAAGAGCAGAACGACCAGGGCGAGTAATTTTAATCGCTGTGTAAAAGGGGGCTCAGGCCTCCTTTTTTATTGGAGAAGAAAAATGGAAAAACAAACGCAAACTGAAATTGAGGCGGCTACCTTCAGACGGTTACTTGACCATCTGGATGCCAATAAGGATGTGCAAAATATCGACCTGATGGTATTAGCAGACTTTTGTCGCAATTGCCTGGCGAAATGGTATGTGGCTGAAGCGCAGGAGCGAGGTGAAACGCTTGATTATGAAGCCGCGCGCGAAATCATTTATAAAATGCCGTACGCTGATTGGAAGGAGCATTATCAGTTACCCGCTACTGAGCAGCAACTGGATGCTTTAAATGCCCGCCAGCAGAGCAAATCTGCCAGCGAGTAATGCCAACTGCTAGCTTGCCAGCGCTGTATCGCGAAAGGCATAGGGAAGCAATTCACCAATGGTGACCGGATGTAAGCTTCCGCTCTTGGTCACCATATAAACGGGCGTATCGTCTGCAGCGAATTCGGCAATCTTCTGACGACATCCGCCACATGGAAAGCACGCCTCATCATTAGGGCTTGCGATAACTATTGCTTCAATCGCCTTATCGCCGCCGGTAACCATAGCACCAATTGCAGTAGCCTCGGCGCATTGACCCAGCGGGTACGCGGCATTTTCTACATTGCAGCCGGAAAATACGTTACCGTTTTTACTGAGTACTGCGGCGCCGACTTTAAAGCCGGAGTAGGGGGAGTGGGAATGTGTCTGAGCTTCGTAGGCACTTTCTACGAGTTTTTGAATAATGTTATTGTCCATATTATTCCTGCAAAAACATCGATAAGCTTTACTTTTCTGGGCAAATCGGCGAAGGTTGCGCCAGTCATTTCCATCAGGGAAGCGGCTTTCATTTAATGATTGGTTGCTCCCGGGTAAAGCATAAAGTCGTTATGCGATATACCTGTTTACTAAAGTGATGCCATTTTTAACATGCACAAACTGATAAGTCTCATTTTTTTTGTATTCACTGCTATCACAGTGGCTGGTTGCGCGCAGACTCCTGAGCCTCAATCGCGCGGCCAGATGGGCAATCTGTTGCTTGCTGAACCTGTTCCTGTCAGTCCGCGCTCGCAAATGGCGATAATCCGGTATAACCAAATTCTTGCCAGCAGCGAGCTAAGTGATGAAGAGCGTGCAGAGTTAACTTATCAGCGTGGCATGCTGTATGACAGCGTAGGCTTAGGTGGGCTGGCGCAGTTTGATTATAGCCAGGCATTACAGCTAAAACCTGATATGGCGCAGGCATATAATTCCATTGGTATTCACTTTATACAGCAGGATGAATATATCCAGGCCTATGAAGCGTTTGACTCCACATTAGATATCAACCCGGAATACGATTTTGCCTTTTTAAACCGTGGAATCGCGTTGTATTACGGAGATCGCTCTGATCTCGCCGTGAAAGACCTGAAAACATTTTATTTAAAAGAACCCACCGATCCTTTTCGTGCTCTGTGGCTGTATTTTGCGATGGCAAAAGTGAACGAGCAGGAAGCCCGTGATTATCTGAAAACCATTCGTAGTGACCTGAGTGCCGGACACTGGGCAATTAGTCTGATTGATTTGTACATCGGCAACGTGTCCGAAGAGCAGCTTCTTAGCCAACTTATCGACGGGGTTTCTAATCAGCGGGAGCTAACAGAAAGATTATGCGAAGCGTATTTTTATCTGGGTAAATACCATAGCGAAAAACAAAATCAGGGCGTAGCAGCAAATTATTTCAAACTTGCATTGAGTACTAATGTGCACGATTATGTCGAGCACCGCTACGCTCGTAAAGAGCTGAAGCGGCTTCGCGGTCCCGGCACAGAAGTTCAGTAAGTATCTAAATTATGCGTGGGTTAGTCATTGCTTTACTGGCACTGGTGCTGGTATCGGCTGATAGCAGTTATCTCCTTCCTCAGCTACTTAATAATGCCAGTCATGCCCAAAAGCCAGAACCTTTATTGTGGCAGGCTTCTTTGCTTGGCAGTGAAGAAGCACAACAACGCCTGGTTAAGCTTGCGGCTGCCGATAAGAATGCATTCTGGCTCGAAAAGCTGGTCAGTTTGCGGCAACCTGAAGCGGCCTGGGCGCTTTACCAGTTAGATAAAGACGCAACGAATAGTGAACGTTTGTTGCGCCTCGCCGCCAGAGGCGGTGTGGCGGATGCACAACTTGCTTATGCCATGGCGAGTGAGGATATGGAAGCCAGAGAGAACTGGCTTATTCGTGCAGCACGCCAGCATCACGCACCAGCGCAGGCCGCGCTGGCAGATCTGTATTTATTAAATCAATCTGTTGATAAAGCCAGACCCTGGTTAGAAAAAACCGCCGATGCTTATCCTCAAAGTGCCTTCCAGCTTGGCAGAATGCTGTTTGAGGAAGGCGATATGAAAGGTGGGGTAAAGCTGCTACAACGCGCAGCAATCAACCATCATGTCATGGCAAAACGACTATTAGACATTATTAAAGAGTACGAGATACAAACACCACAGTCTGTGGCATTCACGCCCTGGTCCCAGAAACAATATTGTGCCCAGAAAATTCAGATGTTCGCGACATCCTTATCAAGTATTGAACGTGGCAGCCAGCTGTATGAGGCTTTTGTAAAAGATGAGCGCTTACGCGATTTGCCAATCTGCATGCAGACACCAATCTGGTTAAGTCAGGATAGTGTTGAATGCTCGTCTGACTGGAAACAAACCGGACGCATGGGCTGCGACATCCGCCAGTTGGAAAAGCCTGTAGAAAGCACCCGCGCAACGCATATTGTGCTAGTAGGGGATGCAGGCAAGGCGAATGTGAATAACGGCATTATGTATCTCGATTTGTCAGACAGTTATTCGGTGCTGGTTCACGAGCTTGCCCATTTTGCCGGATTTGTCGATGAGTACCCGTTACCGGTTGAAATCGCGAGACAGTACTGCGCGGGTGAAAAGGCACCAAATTTGATTGTAGACGGTAAAATCACTTATCAGCCGTTAGCCACCGTCATGCAATGGCTGGCGCTTGATAAAACTGTTGATATTGCCTTGTCGAGAACCTGCAATACTGTAGGGGCTCGTGCGTATAAGCCAAGCCGACAGATCACGTTCATGGAACATCATGATAGCGGCGTCATTCCTGATATTTATATCGACTTGTGGAAGACACAGCTAAGCACCCCAGAAGCACAGCGCCCGGTTTTCATGAACTTTTTCCAGCATTTTCATTATGCCGGTGACCAACAGCGCGCAGAAAAATGGCTGGATCGTTATAACGACTTCAATGAACCAGCCGATATGCCTGCCGAATAAGAGGGTCAGGCAACCATCTCTTCGCGCAATTCATTCACCCACATCGCTGTCGCACCGCAGATGGCAACAGGCATTACAATAAAATTAACCACGGGTATCAGTGAGAAAATATTTACCATCATGCCGAATGTCATTGCACGGCCTTTGTGTTGACCAAGATGCAGCCGCATTCTGTTAAACGGAACTTTGTGATTATCGTAGGGGTAGTCGCAGTATACGATTGCCTGCATCCAGGCTGAGAAAAGAAACCAGATAATTTGTCCGAATACGGGAATAAATAAGAAGATTAGGAAAAAAACTGCAGCACGCGGAAGATACCAGACAAACTTGGAAAACTCCCGTCCCAGGGTTCTTGGAACATCCTTAATCAGACTCAGTACGCCTTCATCACCCATGTCCTGGCCCGTCAGGTGTCGCTCCACCTTTTCAGCAAGAATACCATTGAAGGGGGCGGCTATCCAATTCGCCAGTGTGCCAAAAATTAACGCAAATACGAGTAGCACAGAAATAACCGCAATCGGCCAGAGTAAATAAACCAACGCTTCCTGTACCCATCCTAGCCACTCGGGTATAAGGTTGATTAGATACGCAATGCCCATTTCAATCTGGCCAAACAAAAAATAAAACGCGGTTGCGAATAGTAAGAGATTGACGGCCAACGGGATAAATACAAAACGCTTAAGGCCTTTGGTCCGAATAAGTGAAAAGCCACTGGTGAAATACGCAACACCGCTTCTTGCTATCATTTTTGCTCCAGTCAGAGGGGTAAAATGATAGTATACATGAAGCCTTCCCCTTAGTTTCAAATGCGAATTGTTACATCCTGTGAGTTCTGCTAAAGTTTTGCGAATAAAAATAATTCCAAAATGCCACTTCCAAAATGGTGAGTATGTTCCGCCAGAAGGTCTGGATGACATGTCGTCTTACTGGTCTGCACATAGTTATGGCTGGAGTGCCTTGTTGTGCGACTGACTAAAATCAAACTGGCAGGCTTTAAATCGTTTGTCGAACCTA
This sequence comes from Salinimonas iocasae, assembly GCF_006228385.1. GTDB lineage: Bacteria > Pseudomonadota > Gammaproteobacteria > Enterobacterales > Alteromonadaceae > Alteromonas > Alteromonas iocasae. The sequence continues at coordinate 2,037,664 of NZ_CP039852.1, read as the reverse complement.
CCACTATTCCTTTTCCCGGGGAGATGACCGCGATCGTTGGTCCCAATGGCTGCGGCAAGTCCAACGTTATTGATGCTGTCAGATGGGTTTTAGGCGAAAGTTCAGCCAAAAACCTCCGTGGCGATGCCATGACTGATGTTATCTTCAACGGATCCTCCAGCAGAAAGCCCGTCGGTCAGTGCTCTGTAGAACTGGTGTTTGACAACAGTCAGGCCAGAGTAGGGAGGGAATATGCCAAGTACAATGAACTTGCAGTGAAACGTGTCGTCACACGGGAAGCGCAGTCAACATATTTTTTGAATGGCACTCGCTGTCGTCGTAAGGATGTCACTGATATCTTCCTGGGAACCGGCCTGGGGCCAAGAAGTTACGCCATCATTGAACAGGGAATGATATCAAGGCTCATTGAGTCTAAGCCGCAGGAGCTTCGCATTTTCCTGGAAGAAGCCGCCGGGGTCTCTAAGTATAAAGAGCGCAGACGGGAGACGGAAAATCGTATCCGCCATACTCGTGAAAATTTAGAGCGCTTAGATGATGTGCGCACAGAACTGGGCCGTCAGCTTGAAAAGCTACAACGGCAGGCCGCTGCCGCTCAGCGCTATACGTCGCTTAAAGCCCGCCAGCGCCAGATTAAAGCTGAGCTTACCGCTATTCGATGGCTGGCTCATGATGAAAAAATTGCCGACCTCACACAGCGTCAGCGCAATGAACAGCGCGAGCTTGATTCACTTGAGGCAAAGCTAAAAGGTGATGAGGCCGGCCTGACAGAATATATTGAAAAGGCTGAGGATAAAAAACAAACACTGGATGACTTGCGCCAGAAATCGTTTGCTTTAGGTAACGATATAACCCGTGTAGAGCAAAATGCACTGCATAGTAAGCAGCGTACTGAGCAAATAAATAATGAAATTGATGAACTTCAGGCTCAAGAGGTGTTACTTAAAGCATCCGCTACTGAAGCACAGCGTGCCCTCGACAGAGCCCGAGAAGAAGTTGATATTATTGAACCCCAGTGCGTAACAGCCAGTGCCCAGCTTGAACAATGTGAGGAGACACTGGAATTAGCGCAAGCTGAGCTTGACGCCTTTTCTGAAAAAAGCCGCACGCACGATGTTCAGTACAATGAAACCAGACATACTGTACAGCGATCCCACGCACAAATTCAATCAACGCTATCAATGCAGCTGCGTACCAGTCAGCGAATCAGTGAGCTAAAAGCCGAACTCCAGGAAATAAACCGTCAGTCTTACAGTGAAGATATCGCCGAGCTGCAAAAAGATATCGCAACGCTGAAGGGGGATAGCGAAACCCTGGCGCACTCCTGCCAGGAAAACCAACGTAATCTGGACAGCCGATTGGCGGAACTTGAAAAGCTTGAACAGTCTTATCGTAGCGCTGACCAGGAGTGCCAGGTTTTAACCTCAAAGCTGGCCGCGCTTGAAACGCTGCAGCAAGATACGCTCGAAGAGATAGACACTGAACAGGTTATGCCTCTATGGCAAACCCTTAGCGTGCCCCCCTCACTGGAAATTGCAGTTGAAAATCTGCTGCGATTTTTACACCGGCCTGTGGTAACCCATGATACCAACCCGCACCAGATACCAGGTGGCTATCTTGCCATTACACAAACAATTAAGGCAGGTAATGACATTCACCCTGGCTCGCTGGCTGAAGCGCTTTTTGATGGGGAGTCGGTGCCGACTTATTTCAACCAGATTCAACTTTGCAACGATCTGTCTGAAGCGTTGAGCCGCGTAACAACCATAGGTGATAGCGAACTATTGTTAAGCCTCGATGGATTTGTAGTTACAAGCGGCTGGATATTTACACCAGGAAATAACAGTTCAGACGGAGCGGTCCGCCGACAGAACCAGATTGTATCGCTTAGCGATACTTTGCAAAAAAATCGTGAAGTACTTGAGGCGCTTAGTTCACAGGTCTGTGACGCAAGACAGTGTGCAACGGATGCCCAGAATACATTAGATGAAAGCAAACAGGCATTGCAGCAAAAGCGCCTCGCTCACGATACCGCAGTAGAGCGAAAAGCAATGGCAGAAAAGCTTTATGACCGCCAGCAGGACGATCTATCTCGCAGGCAGGATGAGCTGGAAGCACAACTTGAGACTGAAGCACAGGAAACTGAGCAGTTAGCACAATTATCAGAGGCACTTGAGGAGCACGAAGCTTTGCTTGCTGAATTGGCGGAGCAGGCAGAAGTACATACAACAGAAAAAGAAAGGCTGTCGACCAGCGTTTCTAGTCAGCGCACTATGCTTTCGCAATATCAAACCCAGCGACACCAGCTTGAGCTGGCTCTGAGCCAGCAGCAAAGCGCTGTGGAACGCTACAGCGAGCAGGTTATGCGTAACCAGAATCAGCTGGAAAATTATGCCGCTCGTATTGATAAATTAGCTGAAGAATTAAAAATCCTATCCTCCCCGGCGGACGACCAGCAGGCCGAGCTGCACCTGTTATTAGCGCAACGTGAAGCCGTAGAGGCAGAGCTGCTTCAGGTAAGCGCGCAACTCAATGAGCTTGAATCCATCATCGATGAAGGCAAAAAGGACACCCGTTCTATAGCTTCTTCCATTCATACTAAGCAGCAATCTATAGATAGTTTGACGATTGATATAGAAAGTACCCGCGCGCGCGGCGAAGCGATTCTTGAACAGATGAGTGGTACCGGCCATTCACTTAAACAGGTGCTGGAGTCACTGGAGGAGCATGCCTCGGATCGTGAATGGGAGAAGATGCTCGAAGACACTGATAAGGCTATTACCAGACTAGGCGCGGTGAATCTTGCGGCGGTGGAAGAGTTTGAAGCGCAGTCATCCCGCAAAGCACACCTGGACGAGCAATATAGTGATTTAAACAACGCACTTGAAACACTGGTAAGTGCTATCCGAAAAATAGACAAAGAAACACGTAATCGTTTCTCTGAAACCTTTAATCGGGTAAATGAAGATGTTCAGAGGCTGTTCCCCAAAGTTTTCGGCGGCGGCTCGGCGTATCTTGAACTTACGGATGATGATTTACTTGAAACCGGCGTAACTATAATGGCGCGTCCACCGGGCAAGAAAAATAGCACAATTCATCTATTAAGCGGTGGAGAAAAAGCATTAACCGCTTTATCATTGGTATTTGCAATTTTCCGGCTCAATCCTGCACCTTTTTGTTTACTTGACGAAGTGGATGCGCCGTTAGATGATGCCAATGTGGGGCGTTTTTGTAATTTAGTATCAGAAATGTCGCAGACAGTGCAGTTTATATATATCACCCATAATAAAATTGCTATGGAAATGGCGACGCATCTAACGGGCGTCACAATGGCAGAACCCGGCGTATCACGCATGGTTGCTGTTGATGTCGATGAAGCCATGGCGTTTGTAGAATCATAACAAAGGGCGACTTAATTAAGATGGAAGATGAATTACGTCTGTCGTTACTGGTAGTAGGCACACTGATTATTCTGGGCGTGCTTGCACACGGTATATGGAAAATCAGAAAAAGTAATAAACCTGCTCCCCGTGAACGGGTGGAGCCGGGTGAATGGGAGACCAGTGATCAGGCTCGGCAGGAGCCGGGTTTCGAACACGATGGCTGGGATACGCCTGAGCAGAATGAATCGCACGATTTTGATGAACTGGGGCTTGGCAAAGTTCGTGTTGTGAGCGCCAGTCAGGATACTGTGACGCGTTCCAGCGATGACGCTACCACTGCGCCCGACTCATCTGAACAGAAGCACAGCGAGACCGCAAAAACCGGCTCTCAGGACGCTTCCCCGGATACTCCCGCTACGCCTGAAGAGAAGCTATACGGTTCAGTGGTATCTAATCCCAAGCCGCACATGGCAGGCGGGCATTCACCGGCACATGATGCCGATAATACAAAGGAAAATATCCCCGAGCCTCCCGGTTTTTTGTTGAAAGGCACAGATCGTGTTGTTAAAGCTGAGTCACTGCCTGAGGACGATGAGCCTTCGTTTAGTCTCGATAGTCCGGATACGCAAGCCAGTGACCAGGATGATGCAGAACGTGCAGACCGGTTTATGAAGAAACGCCGGCATCGCGCTTCTGCCAAACAGCGTCAGGAGCCCGGCTTCGGTGATGACCAGATGCGTATTGACTTCGATGAGCCCTCATCATCACCGTCTAAAGGTGAGGATGAAAGGGAAAGTATTAGCACAGATGAGGCAAAATCATCTGCGCCGTCACAGGAAGTACTAGTATTGAATGTTAAAGCTGCGGAGGATAACGAGATTGCCGGCGCAGCGTTATTGCCTCTGCTTTTGACTCTTGGTTTTAAATTTGGTGATCAGGATATCTTTCATCGTCATGTGAACTCTAATGGTAAAGGGCCCGTGCTGTTCAGCCTGGCAAATATGTTCAAGCCAGGTAGCTTTGATATCGACAACCTTGAAACCTTTTCAACCAAAGGTGTCTCGTTGTTCATGATCTTGCCAATTGAGGGTGATGCCCATCAGGTATTTAACATGATGCACAATGCGGCGCGCAAAATTGCAGATGAATTCGACGCCCAGGTACTTGATGGCCGTCGAAGTGTGCTCAGCAAGCAGGGCCTGCAACAGTACATTGAAAAAATCAGAGATTTTGAGCGGCGTCGGATCGTCTCAAGAGCCTGACATTTCTCGGCCATCCTTTCCCGGATGGCCTTTTTCTTCTTAAGCGATAAATCTAATACTATGGCAGAAAACTCTTCTCATCCAGAGCAGGAAATCGAGCAGCTCAAACAGCGCATTCGGCAATATAATCACGAATATTACGTAATGGACACACCCAGTGTTCCGGATGCTGAATATGACCGGCTCATGCAGCGACTTATGGCGCTGGAAACAGAACATCCAAAACTGAAGACCTCTGACTCACCCAGTCAGAAAGTTGGTGGTGCACCACTTTCAGCGTTTGAACAGGTCACACATGAAGTTCCTATGCTATCGCTGGACAATGCATTTGATGATGAAGCACTGCTGGCATTTGAAAAGCGGATCAAAGATCGTCTGAAGGAGAGTGCAGCAATCGCATTTAGTTGTGAACCCAAGTTGGACGGGTTAGCGGTAAGTTTGCTTTATGAAGATGGCGAGCTGGTCAGAGCGGCGACGCGGGGCGATGGTCAGGTTGGCGAGAACATTACCCAAAACGTAAAAACCATTGCCAATATTCCGTTGCGCTTAAAAGGCGAAGATATTCCTCGCCGGGTAGAGATTCGTGGTGAAGTTTTCATGCCTAAAGCCGGTTTTGAAAAACTGAATCAAAGGCAGAAAGAGCAGGGTGCAAAAATCTTCGCCAATCCAAGAAATGCTGCGGCGGGCAGCTTACGTCAGCTGGATTCAAAAATAACGGCCAAACGGCCATTAATGTTCTACACCTATTCGCTGGGTCTGGTGACCCCGGACGATTTTTCGCTTCCTGATACACACAGCGAGCGTCTGGCGTTAGTAGCCTCCTGGGGAATGCCTTTATGTCCAGAAGTAGACACTGCGACTGACGGTAACGGATGTCTGGCTTATTATCAGAAAATACTCGGCATGCGCGATGCGCTGGCCTACGACATTGATGGCGTAGTCTTCAAAGTAAATAGCGTTGACAGGCAAGAACGTCTGGGGTTTGTTGCCAGGGCACCACGTTGGGCAATAGCACAAAAATTCCCTGCACAGGAAGAGGTAACAGTACTTGAGGATGTGGAATTTCAGGTCGGACGTACAGGCGCTATTACGCCGGTAGCAAGACTAAAGCCGGTTTATGTGGGCGGGGTTACTGTATCGAACGCAACATTACATAACCAGGATGAAATCGTGCGGCTGGGTGTAAAGATTCACGATCACGTAACCATTCGCCGTGCGGGTGATGTGATACCGCAGGTAGTCTCTGTGATACTCGATCAGCGCCCGGATGATGCGCGGGATATTGTGTTTCCCGCGAACTGTCCGGTTTGCGACTCAAGTGTAGAGAAACTTGAGGATGAAGCAGTAGCACGTTGCACGGGCGGCCTAATTTGCGGTGCACAGAGAAAGCAGGCGCTCAAGCATTTTGCATCACGCAAAGCGCTCGATATAGATGGGCTGGGCGATAAACTTATCGATCAGCTGGTTGATGCCGGATTAGTCAAAAATCCTGCCGACTTTTTCCGTTTGGATATGTCCGGCCTGATTGGCCTGGAGCGCATGGCTGAAAAGTCTGCAGCAAACTTACTGACATCACTAGACGCGTCAAAGCAGACCACATTGCCCAAGTTTTTATTTGCCTTAGGCATACGTGAGGTTGGCGAGTCTACAGCGAATAATCTGGCCATGCACTTCAGAACCCTTGATGCAGTCATGCAGGCCGATGTCGAAGCGCTACAAGAGGTCAGTGATATCGGCAATATCGTTGCGCAGCATGTTCACAACTTTTTTAATGAGCCGCACAACCGCGAAATTGTCAAAGCGCTGTTGAATGAAGGCATTCACTGGCCTGAAATAGCTCAGCCCGCCACTGATCTGCCGCTAGCAGGACAAACCTGCGTTCTGACCGGAACACTCTCACAGATGACACGTACTGAGGCCAAGTCCCTGCTACAACAACTTGGCGCAAAGGTCGCAGGCTCGGTGTCAGCTAATACCAGTTTTCTGGTGGCGGGGGAGAAGGCCGGCTCAAAACTTACCAAAGCACAGGACCTGGGCGTTGAAATTTGGGATGAGGAAAAACTTGTTGCAACGCTTCGCCAGTTTGACATCGACGCCTGAACGCAGGTTTTAAGACCCTACTACGCTGGCCATTCAAAGGGCCAGCGCTTTAAGTATTGACTCAATACTTTCCAACAATCAGTATTATCTCCGACGGATATTCACAAATTTTTACACCTTACCATGTCAAAAATATTTAACATTATGTCGATTCTAAATTACATTAAGTAAATGGTTTTAAACACTGGATGGTAATATGCTTTCTTTCAGAGAAAAAAGTTTATGGGTATCGCTACTGGCCACGGTAATAATTGCTTCACTCTACGCCGACAATATTTATGATGCATTGGTAGCCGGGAAGTCGGTAAGTGCTCAGGCCAGTGCCAGTTTAATACTCAGGGTGGTGATCGTTTTTGTTATCATTGAGGTTATTTTGCATATAGCACTGGCCATGGACGATCAGCGCGGCGCGGCAGGACAGGAAGACGAGCGGGAACGTGGCTACCGGCTTGCTGGAACTAATGCAGCATACTGGGTCTTATCAATTGGTGTAATAAGCTGCGTCGTGCAACAGGTGATTAATCACTATACCCATATGGAATCTTCTTCAGCGTTTATTCAATATGCGCTGGCGCCCATGGAGCTCAAACTGCTTACCATTTTCTGGTTGTCTGAGATGTTCAGATTTATCACAGAACTTTACTTATACCGCACCCAAAGCTAATGAAAAGTACCTTTCAGATATCTAATAACATTAGAACACTGCGCTTCATGGCCGGTGAAATGACTCAGCAATCATTAGCTGAGCAAGTGGGGGTGACCCGTCAAACAATTATGGCAATTGAGAAAGGCAAGTATTTCCCATCGCTGGAAGTTGCGTTCAAAATCGCCCGGGTGTTCGGCAAACCTGTAGAAGATGTGTTCCATTATCACGATACTCGAGTGTAATAGCAACGCTCACCCGGCGGCGTTGTTTTCTCTTGCAGCTTTACGCGCATCCCAGGCTTTTTTAACCGAGAAACGCCATACACAGTTCAACCCGAAGTAACCCACTAGTCCTGCAACGACAGAACAAATCGCGCAGCCAACCAGGAACGCGGGGCCAATTGTCGTGATACTTTCGACAACCCACTGCCAGTTAAATTGAAATTCAAAGTGCCGTGATTCGGTCCCAAGTACAGTCGTTCCCACCTTGTAGGCGGCGTAGAATATCGGCGGCATCGTAAATGGATTAGTTATCCATACGGTGGCCACAGATAAAGGCAGATTCGCGCGAAATGGGATTGCCATCGCAGCCGATAGCCACATCTGGAAAGGGACCGGCCAAAAGGCAAAGAACAAGCCAATACCGAACGCACCACTGGCAGACTTGCGGTTGAGATGCCAGAGATTCGGCTCGTGCAACAGTGTGCCAAACATACTCAGCGCACGGTTTTGCTTTATTTTCTGGTGGTCAGGCAAAAATCGTTTAATAAATTTTCTAGGCATATCTGGAATCAGGGCCAAAAGAACAAAGCAGATAAACAAATGCAAAAGAAGATTACCTGGACCCTGACGGGCTTTTCTGTTGCCTGTTTATCAGCCGTTGTCTGGCCTGTTTTACCCCATCCGTTATTACTGACAGTTATATTACTTGCTGCCTGTTTGTTCCACTCATTCGAAGGTCTGAGACGGCATCTGTCTTTTGTACCCCCGTTAGCAAGAAATAGATTGCCAGGGTGGTGTACATATTCTGCCCATACATTTGCTATTGGTTTTATTGCCGGGTCTTTATGGATGGCGAGTTTAGGTTATTGGTACCTGTGTTGGCAACTGCCAGAGGATAATAATCGTCAAATTTCAGTGTTTATGCTTCAGGTGGCAGAAAGTCAAAGTACAGGGCCTGATATGTGTCGGGTGAAAGGGGTGCCCGTTACTGCCCGATTCACAGATAAAATATTAAAACCGAAGGTTTTGCTCTACTGGCGTACTGAAAACCAGTCATGTCCGTTGTCAGGCCAGACTGTTCAAGTGTCTGCGCGTCTGAAAAAGCCAAGCGGGCTGCGTAATCCTGGCGCTCCGGATCGGATGAAGTGGCTGTTATCTGAGCGGATAGTGAGAACGGGTAGCATTAAGACACTTACCACAGCAGCCACTCCCCGCATCAATACGTTACATGAGAATATAACAAAACTTATCGACACCCACGACCTGCCAAACGGGAAATGGTCCCGATCTTTACTTGTGGGCAATCGGGATACATTAACGGCTGCTGACTGGGAATTATTAAAAAATAGCGGTACGGCGCATTTATTTAGTATTTCAGGCATGCACCTGGGTTTGGTAGCGCTGTGGGTCACTCTGTTGACCCGACTGGTAGTTCCGGTTTTGCAATTGCTAACAGGAAGGAAGCAGCAGCGAAATATGCGGCCGCTGGTAGCCGTTGCTGTTATTTTACTATGTCTGGTCTATGCCGCACTGGCCAACTGGCAATTACCCGTTGTAAGAGCACTGCTATTGGTAGCGGTATTTATATGGCAGCAAAGTATTTCAAGACACATTTGTATCAATCAGCGAGTCTGGCTGATGATCGGTTTGTGCTGCGTGTTATTTCCCTTTTCACTGTTCTCCGGTGGTTTTTACCTGAGTCTCATGGCTGTGATCCTTATTTGGTTTCTTAGCTGGCGGTACAAGCCTGTGCTGCTGACTTTAAGCGACAAAATACGGTGGGCGATAAAATTGCAACTAATGTTAAGCATTATCCTGTGCCCGTTAACATTGCTTTGGTTTGATGAGCAGTCATTTATTGCACCTCTGATAAACCTATTAGCCATTCCTGCAATTACCCTGCTTCTACCTGTCGGCCTGACAGGACTTACCCTGATGGATGTAATGCCTGTTTTCTCATCACTGCTGCTTCATAATTTCGATGCAGGGCTAGGGCATCTAATGTTTCTTATCGAAGTATCGACACGGGATACCCTGTTAATCGCACCCGCATTTTCAACAACTAGCCTTATCAGCATATTACTCGGCATTGTTATAGCCGTTTTACCTACGTTTCCGCGGAAATGGTACCTGGCTGGTAGTTTAGTCCTGCCGGCAATAACAGATAAAATGACGTTTAGCTCAGAGTACTGGTACCTGCACGTATTCGATGCGGGGCAGGGGACGGCATTGATGGTATCCAGAGACAGCGATGCGGTACTTATTGATACCGGCCCTGCTTTCTCGGGCAATAGTGTATTAAAAAATCAGGTGGCGCCAGCACTGACGGCACTCGGCATTGAGTCGATTCGCTATGTTTTTATCAGTCATCATGACAACGATCATGCAGGGGGTATGCCCTGGTTGAGTGATATCGCACAAATAACCGACCCACCTTCTGTTATTACACCAACAGATAAATGTCAGCACGGGTTTTCACTACGTTTTATGGGGCTCACTATCAAGTCGCTGTGGCCTGAAAAAGGCAATGCGATAAAGGGAAATAACTACTCATGCGTGCTGGTGATAAGCGACGAAGTGCATACCATTCTGGCTCCCGGAGATATCGAACGCTGGGCAGAATATGAATTACTGTACAGTCAACGGCTACCAGAAGCTGATATTCTTATTGCCCCTCATCACGGTAGTCGAACATCATCCGGTAATGCATTTATACGTACGGTATCGCCGCGGTGGGTTGTTTACACACAAGGAATCGATAACCGGTGGGGCTTCCCAGACGCTTCGGTCACGAAGCGATTTTCGACGCTAAAAGCCACCCAGATAAAAACCGCAGAGTCAGGGTATCTGAGATTCAGACTATCGCCGAATGATGTAACTGTTCACAGACGTTCACAAAGCGCCGCGAGAAGGTGGTATCACCGTCAGTAACCCGGCTGCGACTGTGATGGGAATATCAGCCTATGGAAATTGGTGTTAAACAGTTACAATAGCGACGATTTTAAATGTGGTGAATGAAATACATGCAACAGATGGATTATTCCAAAGGCCAGGTAAGACGGTTTTTACGCTATCTCAAAGATTATAAATTAGAGTTCTCAGTGGCTATTATCGGGATGATTGGCTACTCGGCGCTGGATACCTATGTTGTTGCGCATTTAAAAACACTGATTGATGACTCGCTGACGAACAACGACAGCGAGTTTTTAAAGATAGCTGCCTATGCCATCGTGCCCCTGTTCATCCTGCGAGGCATATTCAACTTTATGGGTACGTATACACTGGGATGGATTGGCGCGAAGGTTGTAATGCGTATGCGTCAGCAGTTATTTGAAAAATACCTGCATTTACCCGTTGCCTTTCATGATACCCAGGCAGTCGGTACGCTAATCAGTAAAGTGACCTATGATACTGAGCAGGTTGCCAATGCCGCCGGTAAAGCATTTCTGACACTGGTTCGGGAGGGGGCTCTGGTCATTGGCTTGTTGGGTGTTATGTTCTACTACTCCTGGCAACTTTCCCTGATTTTTCTGCTTATCGGCCCAGTTGTTGCGGTTATCGTTACTATTGTGAGTAAACGGTTTCGCAAAGTCAGTCGCAATATTCAACAATCTATGGGAACCGTCACGGCAGCCGTCGAACAGGCGGTAAAAGGACATAAAGTTATCCTTATGTTCGGTGGGCAGGACGTGGAAAAGTCACGCTTTGAGCGCAAGAACAACCATAATAGACAGCAAAATATGAAATTGCAGGTGACGCAAATTCTAAGCGTGTCGTCTATTCAGGTGATCGCGTCTATAGCACTGGCATTTGTCTTGTATATGGCAAGCTTGCCATCCATGATGGAAGATCTGACAGCAGGCACCTTCGTCAGTGTCGTCTTTTATATGGTTATGTTACTTAAACCCCTAAAGCAACTGACCACTGTCAATAATGAGTTCCAAAAGGGCATGGCAGCGTGTACCAGCATTTTTGAAATACTCGACGAAGCGCAGGAAGAAGACACAGGCGAGAGACGTCTTGAGCGTGCGCACGGCAGTATTAAATTTGATCATGTCACATTTACCTATCCCAGCAAGTCGAGCCCTGCTCTGACTGATATATCGTTCAGCGCGGAGCCAGGTCAGACAATTGCCTTAGTCGGGCGCTCGGGTAGCGGCAAGTCGACAATTTCATCATTACTAACCCGTTTTTATTCACCGCAGCAGGGCACAATTACAATTGACGGTATACCGTTGTCAGAAATAGCCCTGACATCGCTACGTAAACAATTTGCACTGGTTTCTCAGCAGGTTGTTCTGTTTAACGATTCCATCGCTAATAATATTGCCTATGGTGCGAATCAGAATGTCAGCCGCAAGGAAATCGAGGATGCCGCGGCAATGGCGCATGTTACAGAATTTGTTGAGCAACTGCCGGACGGTCTGGACACTGTTATTGGTGAAAATGGTCTGATGTTATCCGGCGGACAGCGTCAGCGTATAGCCATTGCCAGAGCTATTCTGGCTAAAGCCCCAATCTTGATCCTTGATGAGGCGACCTCTGCCCTGGATACAGAGTCTGAACGGCTGATTCAGGATGCTCTGGAGACCTTACAGAAATCCTGCACGAGTCTGGTGGTTGCTCACCGGCTTTCAACGATTGAAAAAGCAGACCAGATAATGGTGGTCGAGCAGGGAAAAATTATAGAACGGGGCAAACATGAAGCCTTGCTGTCGAATAATGGCCCTTACTCGCAATTACACGCGCTTCAGTTCGGCGAGCATCAATAGGGATGGCTGGTGAATAAACTGGAGAAAGCCTGGTACGGTAAAGCAAAATGGGTCTGGGTATTGTCTTTGTTTACCGCAATATTCTGGCTACTAAGCACCATCAGACGCTACTTGTATAAAGCGGGGTTTGTATCCAGCCAGAAGCCCCGTGAAACGGCGGTTATTATTGTCGGCAATATCAGTGTTGGTGGTAATGGAAAAACACCGGTAGTGGTTGCGCTTGCGGAATACCTGAAATCCCGTGGCTGGCAGCCCGGTGTGTTAAGTCGCGGCTACGGTGGTGAGCAAAAGCACTTTCCCCATCGGGTAGATACCACTGATGTAGCTGCACGGGTGGGAGACGAACCTAAGTTGATTGCCGAACGTACCGGCGTACCTGTGGTGATTGATCCAAAACGTCCGCGGGGCGCTGATTACCTGGCACAGGAATGCCTGTGCGATATTATTATCTGCGATGATGGGCTACAGCACTACGCACTTTCACGGGATATAGAGTTCGTAGTGATGGACGATCGCCGCTACGGAAACGGTCATTTGCTACCCATGGGGCCTCTGCGCGAGGGCACATGGCGCCTGAATACGGTTGATGGCATTATTCATAATGTTAGTAACTACAAAACCGCGGAACTGTTAGGTGTCAGCGCATTCCAGTATCCTATGAAACTCTCCGCAGGCAATATTATCAATGTGTCTGATCCCACTAAACAATACACGCCTGAAGCGTTCGCTAAGCGTTACTCGACGTGTGAAGCACTTGCTGGTATCGGTAATCCTCCCCGCTTCTTTGCACAACTAGAACAGATGGGCATTAACTGCCACCATACTCATACATTCTCCGATCATCATGAATTCCGGGCCAGAGATATTCCGTCAGGCCCGGTCATTATGACTGAAAAAGATGCGGTAAAGGTGAAAGATATCGGACACGATGAGTGCTGGTATCTTGAAGTTTCTGCCACTTTGCCCGACACTTTTTATCATCAACTGGATAAAAAGCTTGCACATCTTAACCATTCAAAAGGAACCAGATCATGACGTTCGACATAAAGCTATTGGATGTATTAGCTTGTCCGGTGTGTAAGGGCAAGCTCGTTCTTGGTAAGGACAAGACGACGATGCTTTGCCGTTACGACCGGCTTGCTTACCCTCTTAAAGAGGGGATTCCCGTACTTATAGAAAGCGAAGCTACTCAGTTAACCAGTGAAGAGCTGGATCAACAACAGTAGGAATGACCATGCCTTTCGTAGTGATTATACCTGCCAGATATGGCTCCAGCAGATTTCCCGGTAAGCCATTGGTTGATATTAATGGTAAGCCAATGGTCAGACATGTTATCGATCGTGCTTTTGAGGCAGGTGCCGAGCGGGTGATACTGGCTACTGATTCCCAGGACATTGCCACAGCTGCAGCATCGCAATGTGAAGTCTGTATGACAAGGGATGACCATAATTCCGGCACTGAGCGCCTGGCAGAGGTTGTTGAGTCGCTGGGGCTTGCTGATGACACGGTTATCGTCAATGTGCAGGGCGATGAACCATTTGTACCCGCTACAAATATTCGGCAGGTGGCAACGAATCTGGAACAGAATTCACAGGTAGAAATGGCAACGCTGTCAACGCCATTCATGGATGAAGCGGAGATCAGCAATCCGAATATGGTGAAGGTTGTGGTTAATAAAAATGGAGAGGCGCTTTACTTTTCCCGCTCAGCCATTCCTTATGACAGAGCTGCCATGCTGGAAAACAGTCAGCCGTTAAACCCTGCCGAATATTTTCGTCATATTGGGTTATATGCTTATAGCGCCCGGTATATAAAAAAGTATGTCAGTTATGCGCCTTCCGCGCTTGAGCAGACTGAGTCGCTGGAACAGCTCAGAGCGCTGTGGTACGGAGATAAAATTCATGTGGATGTGGCGAGCGCGCCACCGCCTGTGGGTATTGATACGCCTGAAGATCTTAAAGCGTTATTAAACACACTGGCAACCAACTAGTGGAGACATAGCTATGAATGTTGTGATTACCGGTGCTAATCGTGGAATCGGCCTCGCTCTCACCAAAGCATGCATTTCACGTGGTGATACCGTTTATGCATTGTGTCGAAACAGTAGTGACGAGCTTAACAGTCTCAACGCAAGAATTATTAGTGGCGTGGATTTATCTCATCCTGAGACGCTTGCTCAGAATCTTGCACCGTTAGAGGGCGTAGCCATTGACCTGCTGATTAACAATGCCGGCGTGTTGGGGAAAGAGTCTATAGAAGACTGGGATCCGGCTACCATTGATTATCAGTTCAGAGTAAATGCGTTGGGGCCGCTACTGGTAACGCAATGTTTATTAAAAAACCTGTCGCAAGGCAGCAAAATAGGTTTTGTTACCAGTCGCATGGGTTCGATGGGCGATAATGGTTCAGGTGGTTATTATGGCTATCGTATGTCTAAAGCTGCACTAAATGCCGCCGGCGTTTCCATGGCAATAGATTTAAAAGATCAGGGTATTCCGGTAGCGTTGTTACACCCCGGGTTTGTACAAACTGAAATGGTGAATAATGCCGGTAACGTCGATGCGGACACGGCAGCGAAAGGGCTGTTGAAGCGCCTGGACGAATTGAATCTGGAGAATACCGGAAGTTTTTACCACGCAAACGGGGATAATTTGCCATGGTAAAGCTGCCATTTCCATTACTTTGTTGCGTTGCATTATTAAGCGGTCCTGTCAGCAGTGCGCCGGACTACTACTGGTCTGCGGGGCCGGCATTACCCGAACCCACTCAGGAAATATATCCGGCAGTCTTTGACAATAGTGTCTATGTCGCTGGTGGTCTGGCAGAAAGTGAACAGGGCATTGTAGTAAGAGATACGGTATATCAACTTGACTCGTCTGGTCAGTCCTGGCATTCACTGACAAAGCTTCCCGAGCCTCGTCATCACGCGATGCTGGTGGCGCAAGAGAATGCACTCTGGTCGTTCGGCGGCTTCATTACCGCAGGAGACGGACAGTGGGTAAATACCGACTCGATTTTACGTTTTGATAAAAACTCGGGCAAATGGGAACAGAAGAGTCCTATGCCGGTAACGCTGTCTGAAACTGTTTCCGTTGTGTTGAATGATAAGATTCACCTTATCGGCGGACGGTCAGTTAAAGGCCGTGCGAATGGTCGCTGGCACGACCATGAAGATACTGACTGGCACGGGATATATGATAGCGAAGCCGGGGTGTGGAAAACCGCTACGCCGTTACCGACGCCGAGAAACAGTGCCTGCGCTGTTGAATATGACGGGAAAATACATGTGATAGGGGGTAGGCAGGTAGATGCAGGAAATTTGGATACGCACGAAATGTATGACCCTTCTACCGCACAATGGCAAACACTTAAGCCACTACCTAAAAAGCAGGCTGGCCTGGCCTGTGTGGCTTATCGGCACAGCATTTACGTATTTGGTGGTGAACACTTTGTTGACGGCGGTGATGTATTCACACACGTTTGGCAGTACGATATTTCACGCAAGAAATGGGAGCAGGTTTCTACCATGCCCATCCCAAGGCATGGGTTGGGGGCTGTTGTTGTCAATGATCAGGTATGGCTAATCGGTGGCGCAACAGACGCTGGTGCCGAGGGTACCAGCGCTGTGGTAAGCAAATTCAAAAATATGAATTAGCCAGGGCAGAAGGGCCGCCCTGGTGATGATTACGCTTCCTGAGCTTCATCATCTGCCGGTACTGCCCATATATCATGTTCATCAGCATGAATAATTTCTGCCCATAACCTGTCACCCGGTTTGACATCATAAACGCCGTTTAGATGGACAACACCATCAACCTCCGGTGCATCAGCATAGGTGCGACCTACCGCGCCTTCGCTGTCTACACTGTCGATTACAATTTGATACTCTTTACCAATACGTTGTTGCAAGCGCTGCGCGCTGATTTGCCCCTGTATTTCCATAAACCGGGCATGCCGAGCCTGTTTCACTGCTTCTGGAACAGGGCCGGGTAAGTCGTTAGCTACCGCGCCCTCCACCGGAGAGTACATAAAGCAGCCAACTCGGTCCAGCTGTGCTTCCTGTATGAAGGTGAGCAGCTCCTCAAATTCCTCTTCTGTTTCGCCGGGAAAGCCGACAATGAACGTGGAGCGAATGATAAGTTCAGGACAGATTTCCCGCCATTTTTTAATTCGTTCCAGAGTACGATCTGCGCTGCCCGGACGCTTCATCAGTTTAAGTATTCTTTTGCTTGCATGCTGTAAAGGTATATCCAGGTAAGGCAGGATGCGGCCTTCGTTCATCAGCGGAATAAGATCGTCGACATGAGGGTAAGGATAGACATAGTGCAGGCGAATCCACATATCCAGTTCACCCAGTTTTTCACTCAGCTGCTGCAGGTGTGTTTTAACCGGCATCCCGTTCCAGAAGCCAGTTCGGTGCTTCATGTCAACGCCGTACGCGCTGGTATCCTGAGATATCACCAGAAGTTCATTCACCCCGCCAGCTTTGAGCCGCTTTGCTTCATCAAGAATTTCCCCTACCGGGCGACTTACCAGATTACCGCGCATAGAAGGGATGATGCAGAACGTACACCTGTGATTGCAGCCTTCAGAAATCTTCAGATAGGCATAGTGACGCGGAGTAAGCTTAATACCATGGTCAGGTACTAAATCTGCAAAAGGATTGTGACCGGGCTTGGGTAAATGTTCGTGGACCTGATTGACGACCTCCTCATAAGCATGAGGACCGGTTACCGCAAGTACATTGGGATGAACCTCACGTATTTCGTCATCTTTTATACCCAGACAACCTGTTACGATTACCCTGCCATTTTCAGCCAGTGCTTCCCCGATAGTATCCAGTGATTCTTCTACCGCAGCATCAATAAACCCGCAGGTGTTAACGATTACCAAATCAGCGTCGTTGAATGTAGGTACAACATCGTATCCTTCTGTTCGCAATTGCGTAAGGATCCTTTCCGAATCTACCAGGTTTTTGGGACAACCCAGGCTAATAAAACCTATTCGCGCGCGTTCAGCGCGGCGGGCCGACTTATTCTGATTTGCTTCCAGCACTTTTACAGGTGTGCTGAGCGTGGTAGTGGGATTGGGGGAAAATTTTTCTACTGTCATTTATTGCTACAATGCGTCTTTGTGGTGCTTTATACATCTATTGTATCATCAAGCGTCGCAGGGGCTCACCTATTTAATTCTGGCAAGTCCTCTGATTATGCGTATCGATAGCGTTGAATTTCCCGATGCTTTGGTTACCATACTGCGTCTTTTGTTTATCTGAAGGGCTTTTATGCCTGTTCTGCCTCTTCCTATCCATTGTTATGATGAAGCCGGTATTATCAAACCGCCTCGCTGGCTATACTGGTTTTTGCTCTTAAATAGCGCTGACTGGGTCATCTTTTTGTTTGCCGTAGCGAGCCGGCGTCATACATCCCAGTTGCTGGAGATGTTTTACCCCGAAAAAGCCTTATTGTGGTCCAAACTTATCGCTACAGTGCCATTTATTATTGTGGCGCTTTTACTGGGAAACCGGGAGCGGCTATGGAAAAATACCAGCCTCAGATGGTGGTATTACATGCCTGCCAGTATGTGGACTGGCATTATTGCATCATTGTTAGTTGTAGGTGGACAGCTTGAGGCTCTGAACTGGCAGTTCCAGCCATTGCTTGCAGGGCAGCTAATCAGCTTGTCCTTACTTGGGGTGTTGATTACCAGAAGCCGGCATCTGCGTCTGATGCTGGCCGACTGGCAAAAGTAATCGGTTACTGCGTTTTATTATGCAGGGCCTGTTCAAAGTAATTATAAACACTTATCTGGCTGTCGTTGACTAAACGCTCGTAGCATATCCCGGCAAATGCATATGAATTATCGCCTACATCTAGCAGAACATAGGGAGCATCCGGATTAGAGTCATCATATCGCCAGGCCCCACCGACCTGCTTTTTGAAAACCTCACCCAGGTAAGCGCCATAAATATTACAAATAGTGAACACCGCTGTGTCTTCTAATGCTCTGTCCTGAAATTTTTCCACAAACATCAAAATGACATCATCGACAAGTTTGACACTGTCCCGGGTGTAGTCCAAAATCACTGAAAACTCACTTTGCGCAGTTTCAACAGCATTTGCAGCAGAGTCTTTCATTAACACTTCGAGCTCTTGTTGTTGCATGTATTATCCTTTGTCGTGTATTTTTTTATGCGGCTAGCTTTCAGTTATTTTATTAATTAATTTTGCTGCTGCAAACATGCCAAATGTGGCTGTTACGGTAACCACTGCGCCAAAGCCACCAGCGCAATCCAGGCGTGTGCCATTTTCCATAACTGATTTATTAAAGCATACACTACCATCCGGCTGGGGGTAACGTAACTGTTCGGTGGAAAATACACATTCGACACCAAACCGTCGTTTAGTATTCTTACTGAACCCGTAATCTTTGCGTAGTGCTGCCCGTAATTTTGCAGCCAGCGGATCCTGTATCGTTTTGGCAAGGTCCGCACACGTTATTTTCGTGGGGTCGATTTGACCGCCCGCACCGCCAACGGTAACCACCGGAATTTTCTGGCGTTTACAGCTATAGATTATTGCAGCTTTTGCGCGAATACTATCCGTAGCTTCTATGACACCATCAAATACCGGACGAATGGAATCTCGCACGTTTTCCGGCGTAACGAAGTCTTCAATAGCGTTTATCTTAATTGCCGGGTTGATATCGCGTAATCGATTAGCCATTACCTCAACTTTAGGCTGTCCAACGGTTTGAGACAGTGCATGAATCTGACGGTTAACGTTGGTGACACAGATATCATCCAGGTCAATAAGTGTTATCTCGCCAATACCAGAGCGCGCCAGCGCTTCCGCGCTCCATGACCCAACCCCACCAATTCCGATAACCGCGATATGGGCATTAGCCAGATTTTTCGAGGCGGCATCACCGTATAAACGGGAAATTCCGCCGAACCGTTGCTTATCAGTCATAACTACCTGTGTGTCAAGGGGAGTGAGAGTCGATTAAAGCCGATAATTATAACAAAAATGAGGCGTTGTACGTAACGCTTGACGTTGAAATAAGCGTAATTATTGCATTATTTCCAAGTCCTTCAATCCGAAACTGACTCTCTGCCGTTTTACACCCGTATTCAAAGTATAAAGCGCAATTACAGGGGATAAGGATGGGACTATTAGTAGACGGTCAGTGGAAAGATAAATGGTATGACACCGACAGCAACGGAGGCAAGTTCAAGCGCGAGGAGGCATCGTTCAGAGACTGGGTTTGTGCAGATAAAGACGCAAAGTTTCCGGCAGAGTCAGGACGATACCACTTATATGTGTCCCTGGCGTGTCCCTGGGCTCACCGAACCTTACTGTTCAGAAAGCTTAAACAGTTAGAGTCACATATCAGTGTGTCTGTTGTTTCCCCCGAAATGCTGGATGAAGGCTGGACATTTGCCGGCTATCCGGATGCGACCGGCGATACGCTTTACCGGAAACAGTTCCTGCGGGAAATCTATACAATAGTTGATTCGCACATTACTACGCGTGTTACTGTTCCGGTTTTATGGGATAAGCAGAAGAAGACAATTGTCAGTAATGAATCTGCAGACATCATCCGTATGTTCAACAGTGAATTCAATCATATTACACAAAATCACGATGATTATTATCCAGCCGAATTACAGGAGGAAATTAATCAGGTAAATGCACTGGTCTACCATCACATTAATAATGGTGTTTATAAAGCTGGATTTGCCACAACGCAGGAGGCGTATGATGAAGCTGTTAGTGCGCTGTTTCGCGCGCTTGATACCGTTGAACAACGCCTGTCCAGTCAGCGTTATCTTGCAGGTACACAGATTACTGAGGCTGATTGGCGCTTATTTACGACACTCATCCGCTTTGATGCGGTTTATCATGGTCACTTTAAATGTAACCGGAAACAAATAAATGATTATCCGGCACTCAGTGGTTATCTGAGAGAGTTATATCAGATCCACGGAGTCAGCGAGACGGTTAACATGGACCACATCACCCGTCATTACTATTTTAGCCACACTATGATAAACCCGACCCAGGTTGTGCCGGTGGGTCCAGAACTTAATCTGGACGAACCTCATGGCAGAGATGCGTTATTTCCTGAATAGGTAAATTCGATACTAAACGGATTGCTTCAATGCAAAGGAGGGCACGAGCCGCGAGAGAGTGGTCTGTTTGTTGCTTGCATTAACCCCATCGTATATTAATGTAGCAAGTTGGCGAAACTCTATACGTCAAAAGTGCTGGATGTAAAAAGACTGGTACTTTTTACATCCAATCTGTGCTTATCGATGTAGTAAACGTCATAATTACAAAGCGTTGCGTTGATTGAGTTTTGAGGCTCAATTACTATGTCGCCAGGATATAAGCGCTTTAGCTGTAAACTCATAGGATAGAAAATGAAACCAGTAATTCTTGCAGGTGGCTCAGGCAGCCGTTTGTGGCCTAAATCCCGTGCCGCTCTTCCCAAGCAATTTCTCGCTCTCACCTCCGAACAGACCATGTTGCAGGAAACACTTTCGCGGTTGGAGGGTGTCGATGCCAGAGAGCCCATTGTGATTTGCAACGACTCACACCGGTTTCTGGTGGCCGAACAATTGCGGCAAAGAGGAATCGCTCATGGCGGAATATTACTGGAACCTGTAGGTCGCAATACAGCGCCGGCAATTGCTTTGGCTGCACTGCATGCGTTGCAAAGTGATGCTGACGAAACGCTGCTGGTTTTAGCGGCAGACCATCTTATAAAAGATAAAACGGTATTTCAGCAATCAGTAAAAAAAGCAGAGCAGCTGGCGCAGGCTGGCTATCTGGTAACGTTCGGCATTGTTCCTGATTGCCCGCACACAGGCTATGGTTACATAAAAGCCTCGCAGGAGCTCGACACAGGATTTGTGGTTGAGCAGTTTGTTGAAAAGCCTGACATGAGCACAGCCAAAGAGTATGTCGATTCCGGCAATTATTTCTGGAATAGTGGCATGTTCATGTTTAAAGCAGGACGTTACCTGGAAGAGCTGGAAAAATATCACCCGGACATTCTGGATATCTGTAAACGCGCTATTGAAACTGAAACACAGGATCTTGACTTCATTCGCATTGATGCCGACACATTTGCGACTTGTCCTGACGACTCTATTGACTATGCGGTAATGGAAAAAACCGAAAAAGCTGCAATGGTTCCGCTTGATGCTGGTTGGTCTGACGTAGGCAGCTGGTCTTCATTGTGGGACGTGGCGGACAAAGATGATAATGGTAATGCTGTTGTTGGTGATGCCATTTTAGAAGATGTTCACAATAGCTACATCAATGCTGAAGGGCGACTGATATCCGTGATTGGTCTTGACGATGTCGTGGTCGTTGAAACCAAAGACGCCATCATGGTAGCCAACAAAAATAAAGTGCAGGATATAAAGAAAGTTGTTAACCGCTTAAAAGAAGAAAAACGTCCTGAGTTTGAGTTCCACCGCGAGGTTTTCCGCCCCTGGGGTAGCTATGACTCTATAGATAATGGCGCACGCTTTCAGGTAAAACGAATTACTGTAAAGCCTGGTGAGAAGCTTTCTGTTCAAATGCACCACCATCGCGCTGAACACTGGATAGTAGTATCAGGTACAGCGAGCGTAACCATCGGTGAAAACACACGTATGGTTACTGAAAATGAGTCGACCTACATTCCTATCGGTGAGGTTCATGCCCTTGAAAATCCAGGTAAGATTCCACTGGAGTTAATTGAGGTTCAATCAGGTGCTTATCTTGGAGAGGACGATATTGTGCGTTTCTCTGACCGCTACGGCCGAACGCAGAAACAGGGATAGGAATGACTCAAAAAATTACGTGTTTCAAAGCTTACGATATACGCGGTGAGCTCAATAAGCAGCTGGATGAGATGGTTGCCTACCGGGTAGGCTACGCGTTTGCTAATGTTCTGGCTGCGCGCACCGTCGTTGTCGGCGGTGATGTCAGACTTACCTCTGAGCCACTTAAGCTGGCATTAAGCGCAGGCCTTATAGATGGCGGCGCGTCTGTAATCGATTTGGGTATGACCGGCACTGAAGAAATTTATTTTGCCACGAAGTATCTTAATGTTGATGGCGGCATTGAGGTCACAGCCAGTCATAATCCTATCAACTATAATGGGATGAAACTGGTCAAGGCTGGCTCGATACCTATCAGTGGTGATACCGGACTTCATGCAATCCAACAAGGTGCTGAAGAGCTTGATGATGAGTATGTGAAATCGCGTTTAGATTTTTATACAAACGGCAATACAATTGACCCTGATGCGTTCTATCAGGGAAAAGGGCACATTAGCCGAGAGACATTGCAAGCATCGAATCATTATAAACAGGATTCGTGCACGTCTGCGTATGTAGATCATATTCTTGGCTATGTTAAGTCATCGAGTTTCAGCCCTCTCAAGATAGTGGTAAATTCCGGTAATGGGGCGGCGGGTAAGGTAGTTGATGCGCTGGAAGATGCATTTGATGAGCGTAAAATTCCCATTGAATTTATTAAAGTTCACCATGATGCCGATCCCTCTTTCCCTAATGGTATTCCCAATCCATTGCTGACTGAGAACCGTGCCGATACCGCACAGGCGGTCAGGGACAACGACGCTGATTTCGGTATTGCCTGGGATGGCGATTTCGATCGCTGTTTCTTATTTGATGCAAAGGGTAATTTCATCGAAGGTTATTATATCGTTGGATTACTAGCCCAGGCGTTTTTAGAAAAAGACCCTTCATCAGCCATCATTTATGATCCACGCTTATGCTGGAATACCGAGGATATCGTTGAGCAGCTTGGCGGCAGGCCGGTCAAATGCAAAACCGGACATGCATTTATCAAAGAAAGAATGCGTAAGGAAGATGCGGTGTATGGTGGGGAAATGAGTGCTCACCATTACTTCCGTGATTTTGCTTATTGCGATACCGGAATGATTCCATGGTTATTAGTCGCTGAGCTGATTTGTACCAAGCAACAGACGCTTGAGCAGATGGTTGAACAGCGCATTCAGAAATACCCATCTTCAGGTGAAATTAACAGCAAACTTCAGGATGCTGATGCCGCTCTGGACAGAGTGCTCAATAAATACAAGTCTGACGCGCTAGTCGTTGATGAAACAGACGGTATTGGGCTGGAATTTGACAATTGGCGTTTCAATTTACGCAAATCAAATACCGAACCGGTTATCAGGCTCAATGTAGAGTCTCGCGGCGACATTCCGCTTATGGAACAAAAAACTGCAGAGCTACTTACATTGATTCGTACTGAGTAAGCACTGATAAAATTAAAAAAGGCACCTTCGGGTGCCTTTTCTATTTCAATAGAAATATCATAAAAGCATGCGCCAGCACGACTACTGTGGTTAAGCCGATCCTCAAGGTTGTGTAGCTCAGGACAAGATCTTTTGGCAGTGCTAATGTAAATTTATCGTAGATAAGTACTGCCAGGTACGACACTGAAAGTATACCCAGTGTCCGGATATCACTGCCTAATATCAAACATATCCAGCCGATAATGGTGGGTAGCATTGCCACATATAATTGATGACCGGTATTTCGGTTTGCTATGGCATCATACCAATGAACACCGCCAAAAAACGACAATAGCACAGCCGAATAAAGCGTAAAATAATGCATTGCTTCATACATTCCCAGATGGCCGGACACAGCCAGAAGCGGCAAGCCAATAAATGGAATGAGGCCAGCAATGCCTAATACTACAGCCGGGTAGGGCATTGTTTTCTCCTTTTACTAACCAGTTTTATACGCCAGTAAAAAAAAATAGCGCCCATTGGGCGCTATTAATAAACATGTTATCAACGTATTATTTGTCTATAGGGTCAAATGAGCGCTGACTGTAACCTTTATAAAGCTGACGTGGACGACCGATTTTTTGTTTAGAATCGCTCATCATTTCATGCCAGTGTGAAATCCAGCCAACTGTACGAGACAGAGCAAAGATACAGGTAAACATATTCGTAGGAATACCAATTGCTTTTAAGATAATGCCTGAGTAGAAATCAACGTTCGGGAACAGTTTTTTCTCGACAAAGTAATCATCTTCCAAAGCAATACGCTCAAGCTCCATCGCCACATCAAGTAACGGATCCTGTAAGTCCAGTTCCTTAAGTACTTCGTGGCAGCTTTCACGCATAACAGTTGCGCGAGGGTCATGGTTTTTATAAACGCGATGACCAAAGCCCATCAGACGGAACGGGTCATTTTTGTCTTTGGCACGTTCTATAAACTCTGGAATACGATCCACACTACCGATTTCTTCAAGCATATTTAAACATGCTTCATTTGCACCACCATGAGCAGGTCCCCACAGTGACGCCACACCAGCAGCAATACATGCATACGGATTAGCACCCGATGAACCTGCAAGACGTACGGTGGAGGTTGATGCGTTTTGCTCATGATCAGCATGAAGAGTGAAAATTCTGTCCATTGCGCGCTCAACAGCAGGACTGATTTTGTAATCTTCCGCAGGTACAGAGAACATCATATTCAGGAAGTTTGCGGCGTAGCTCAGGTCGTTACGCGGATAAACAAACGGTTGACCGATGTTATACTTGTAACACATTGCAACAAGTGTCGGCATCTTAGCAATCAGGCGGTGCGCACTACGCATGCGCTCTTCCGGGTTACCAACATCCAAATCACTGTGATAGAACGATGACATCGCACCAACGGTGCCGCATAACATTGCCATTGGATGGGCATCATTTCTGAAGCCGTGGAAGAACATGTTAATTTGTTCATGCACCATCGTATGACGAGTGATAGTTGCACGGAACTCTTCGTATTCTTCTTT
The DNA here is from genome assembly GCF_006228385.1 of Salinimonas iocasae. Lineage (GTDB taxonomy): Bacteria > Pseudomonadota > Gammaproteobacteria > Enterobacterales > Alteromonadaceae > Alteromonas > Alteromonas iocasae. The sequence goes on along the minus strand of NZ_CP039852.1, from coordinate 2,012,438 downwards.
ATTAGGTGCTTCACCGTTTAATAACAGGTAGCACACTTCAAGGTAGCTCGCATCGCGGGCTAACTCTTCAATAGGATAACCGCGGTGTAACAATACACCGTTCGCACCATCGATATAGGTTATCTCTGACTCGCAAGAACCTGTGACCATAAAGCCTGGGTCGAAAGTGAAATACCCATGTGCGCCTAGTGAACGTACATCAATAACGTCTTGTCCTTCGGTACCGGAATAAATCGGAAGTTCGATTTCCTTATCACCGGCTTTTAAAATGGCTTTCTGATCTGCCATAAATTGCTCTCCTCAGAATGGTTCTGTTTTCAGCAATATCGTCAAAAATATGACGACCTGCTGGGAAAAGTGGCGTATTTGTACTTTATTATGCATGCAGAAGTCAATTTAAATGCATATTTGTACAATAAATATTCTAGATTGCCTGTGGTGATGTGCCTGGCTACCACTGCTGTATACATACATCGATTAAAAAAACTTCACAGCCAAATTTTGTCCAACACAATATTATATACGGTGATGTGCAATTTATTAATCCGACTTTTAACGAAAAGACAGGTAACTACCTGTAGGTAACTCGCGCCACTGTACAGAGTGAAATTTGAACAGGTGAAGTTTTCAGTCAATGACGGGTCATGTTTATACTGTGTCCACAGATGTTTCTGATCATAATCCGTCCAAGTTGCATATCCATGACAGCTATCTAAGACCATGGTGTGATAACACCACAAAAAATTGTAATTATACAGTGCGGTAGATATACTCATGCGTGCTTGATTTAGGGAAGTTTTTTCGTCTATTTCAGGTAACGACACGTTCACAAATTGTTAACATCTCATTGGAAGAGACAATTAACAGAAATAAACTGAATCGCTTAGTCAGGACATAAAAACAACGAGTGATTCATAGTCCCTACGGATATAACAGGCATACATTGTGAAAAAGCAAAGACCAGTAAATTTAGAGCTCAATACCATTAAATTTCCTCCTTCTGCTATTTCGTCAATTCTTCACCGTATCACCGGCGTCGCGATGTTCTTCGCATTGCTGTTTGTAATTTGGGCATGGGCGGTATCCGTATCGTCGCCTGAAGGGTTCGAACAGGTACAGGGCCTTATGGCTGGTGTCTTAGGTAAAGTAGTTGCGATTGGCACCTTATCAGCGTTGACCTACCACATTCTTGGCGGACTACGCCATATGGTCATGGACATGGGTTATTGGGAAGAATTGGAATCAGGTAATTTAAGTGCAAAAGCGATTATTGCACTGTGGATTATTCTGACCATCGTATTGGGAGTAGTACTATGGTAACGAATCAGGCAAGCGTTAAGCGTAATGGCGTTCAGGACTATGTCTCGCTGCGTACCACCGCTGTAATTATATTTGCGTTTACCCTCGTCATGGCGTGGTTTTTTATCACAACCGATAGCATTACATTCGTAGAATGGCGCGGATTGTTCTCAGGCCTGGCGATGAAGGTGTTTACAATGGCAACGTTGGTGTCAGTGATGATACACGTTCGCATTGGCTTATGGCAGGTTCTTACCGACTACATAAAATCAGTTAAAGTTCGCGGTCTTTTGCAATGGATTCTTAACCTGATTGCATTTACGTATGTTTTAGTTGGCCTGTTCGTTCTGTGGGGTGTGTAATATGAGTTTACCAGTACATGAATTTGACGCCATTGTTATTGGCGCCGGCGGTGCAGGTATGCGAGCTGCATTGCAAATTTCGCAATCAGGCAAGTCCTGTGCACTTTTATCTAAAGTTTTTCCAACACGTTCTCACACTGTATCTGCGCAGGGTGGTATCACCGTAGCGCTAGGCAACTCCCATGAAGATAACTGGGAATGGCACATGTACGATACTGTGAAAGGCTCTGATTACATTGGTGATCAGGATGCTATCGAATACATGTGTGAGACAGGGCCTAAAGCCATTTTAGAAATGGAAAATATGGGCTTGCCATTTTCTCGCTTTGAAAACGGTAAAGTTTACCAACGTCCTTTTGGTGGTCAGTCTAAGAATTTTGGCGGCGAACAGGCTGCACGTACAGCAGCTGCGGCCGACCGTACAGGCCACGCATTACTCCATTTGCTTTATCAGCAAAATGTGAAAAACAAAACGAAGGTTTTCAGTGAGTGGTATGCCCTGGATCTGGTTAAAAACCAGGACGGTGATGTAGTAGGTTGTACAGCCATTGATATCGAAACCGGACAGGTTGTTTATTTTAAATCTCGTGCTGTTGTTCTTGCCACAGGCGGCGCTGGACGGATTTTTGCCTCTACGACTAACGCGCATATCAACACCGGTGATGGTGTAGGCATGGCGTTACGTGCTGGCGTTTCCATGCAAGATATGGAAATGTGGCAGTTCCACCCAACAGGTATCGCTGGTGCGGGTACTCTGGTTACCGAAGGGTGCCGGGGCGAGGGTGGCTATCTTCTTAATAAAGATGGCGAGCGGTTCATGGAACGCTATGCGCCTAATGCTAAAGATTTGGCGGGACGTGACGTTGTTGCACGTTCAATGATGACTGAAATCCGTGAAGGTCGTGGTTGTGATGGTCCTTGGGGCACGCATATTAAACTTAAGCTCGACCACTTAGGTAAGGATGTTCTTGAGTCAAGACTTCCGGGTATCCTTGAACTATCACGCACATTTGCGCACGTTGATCCTGTGAAAGAACCCATTCCGGTAATTCCAACTTGTCACTATATGATGGGTGGTATACCGACGAATGTTCACGGACAGGCACTGCGTGTTGATGAGAATGGCAAGGATCAGGTTGTAAAAGGTCTGTTCGCTTGCGGCGAAATTGCTTGTGTATCTGTTCATGGTGCTAACCGCCTGGGCGGAAACTCACTGCTTGATTTGGTTGTGTTTGGTCGTGCTACCGGTCTTCACTTGGGTGAAACCTTGAGCGAAATGGGACCAAGTCGTGATGCCAGCGAATCAGATCTGGATGCAGCTATGTCTCGCTTCAATCGTTGGGAAAACTCCGATAAGAGCAAAGGCGAAGATCCTGTACAGATTAAAAAGGACATGCAGGAGTGCATGCAGCTTAACTTCTCGGTCTTCCGAGAAGGGGATGCGATGGCTGACGGCCTGAAAGAGCTGCGTGAAATCCGCGAACGTCTTCAAAATGCTCGCTTGGATGATAAGAGCAGCGACTTCAATACCCAGCGTATTGAGTGTCTGGAATTAGACAATTTGATGGAAACCGCGTACAGCACAGCAGTAGCAGCAAACTTCCGTACCGAAAGTCGTGGTGCTCACAGCCGGTTCGACTACCCGGATCGCGATGATGATAACTGGTTGTGCCACAGCATTTATCGTCCGGAAGATGAGTCTATGTTGAAGCGCCAGGTGAATATGTCACCTAAGCTCCGGGAAGCATTCCCGCCCAAAGCGCGCTCATACTAAAAGAGGTTACCCGTTATGAAGCTAGATGTTTCAATTTATCGATACAATCCTGAAGTTGATAACGCGCCGCGTATGCAGGATTATCAGCTTGAAGTTGAAGACGGTGTTGATTTGATGGTACTGGATGTGTTGCTCAAACTAAAAGAGCAGGATCCTACCTTATCGCTGCGCCGCTCATGCCGTGAAGGTGTGTGTGGTTCGGACGGTGTAAATATGAACGGCAAGAATGGTCTGGCCTGTATTACTCCGGTTTCGGCGCTTGGCAAGGGTAAAATTGTGGTTCGTCCACTACCAGGTCTGCCTGTTGTTCGTGACCTTGTTGTCGATATGACACAGTTTTACACTCAGTACGAAAAAGTTAAGCCATTTCTTATTAACGATGCAAAACAGCCGCCGGCGCGTGAACATCTTCAAACACCTGAAGACCGTGCTAAGCTTGATGGGCTTTATGAATGTATCCTTTGTGCATGTTGTTCATCATCATGCCCCTCGTTCTGGTGGAACCCCGACAAATTCATTGGTCCGGCAGGCTTGTTGCATGCCTATCGATTCCTGATTGATAGCCGTGACACCGCTACGGAAGAACGTCTTAACGATTTGGATGATGCATTCAGCGTATTCCGTTGTCATGGCATCATGAATTGTGTCAGCGTTTGTCCGAAAGGTTTGAATCCGACCAAAGCAATTGGTCAGATTAAGTCAATGCTGTTACAGCGGGCTGTTTAGTTATTTTTCTGTAAACTGAAGTTTTACAGAATGTGATGCTCTAAATGGCCATCCGGTTACGGATGGCTATTTTTTTATATACGTGACCTAAATGGTTGGTTCTGTTGCAAATAACAGTCATAATAGCGTCTCGTGTTATTTCAGTTTCTATAAAACGTAGCAAGGCACAAAAATGCAAGAAAGCGAGATGAAAGCGTGGTGGGATTCATCGCATATGGCTGGCGCCAATGCCGCCTATGTCGAAGAATTGTACGAAGCATACCTCGAAGAGCCGCAAAGTGTTTCAGATTCCTGGCGACAAGTCTTCGATAGCCTGCCCAAAGTTGAAGGTGCAGAGCTGGAAAAAAATCATTCGGTGATTCGCGACCAGTTTAAAAAGCTGGCGTCATTAGGCCCTACAGCGCGAATGACCATCCCCTCCCAGGAAGGGGCGACGTCTTCTGACGGACGTCAGGTAAAAGTACTTCAATTAATCAATGCTTACCGTTTTCGTGGTCATCAGCACGCCAATCTTGATCCATTAGGATTGTGGCAACAGCCACGGGTACGAGATTTGGAGCTGGCACACCACAACTTGTCTGAAGATGATTTTGATATTCGTTTCAATACAGGATCCTATGCCTATAATGGCGAGTCGATGTCTTTGGGCGATTTGTTTAAGTCACTTAACCGGACTTACTGTGGTTCTATCGGTGCAGAATACATGCATATCACCGATACTGAACAGAAACGCTGGCTTCAACAAAAAATCGAGTCTGTTCAGGCTAAACCTGAAATAAGCACCGATAAAAAGAAGCAAATATTAAAAGATTTGGTGGCAGCGGATGGTATGGAAAAGTACCTCAGCTCCAAATTCCCAGGTGCAAAACGCTTTTCACTTGAAGGTGGTGATGCATTAATTCCTATGCTTAAGGGGTTAATCAGCGAAGCAGGTACAGCGGGCGCGAAAGAAGTTGTAGTGGGCATGGCTCACCGTGGACGACTGAATGTGCTGGTTAATGTCCTTGGTAAAAACCCGTCAGTATTATTTGATGAATTTGCTGGTAAACATGATGATAGTCTTGGTTCCGGCGATGTTAAATATCATGCCGGTTACTCGTCTGATTTTGCTACTCCCGGTGGTAATGTTCATTTAGCGCTGGCTTTTAACCCTTCTCATCTTGAAATTGTGAACCCGGTAGTAATGGGATCTGTGCGGGCACGATTGGTCCGTCGTAATAATGATTCAAGCAAGGTGTTACCAATTACCATCCACGGTGATTCGGCAATAGCCGGGCAGGGCGTGGTTCAGGAGACATTCAATATGTCTCAGACTCGCGGATTTGCGGTTGGTGGAACAGTTCGTATTGTTATCAATAACCAGGTTGGCTTTACTACGTCAAAACTGGAAGATACGCGCTCGACGCAATATTGTACCGATATCGCGAAAATGGTGCAGGCACCTATCTTTCATGTGAACTCTGATGATCCTGAAGCGGTAGCGTTTGTTACAAAATTAGCGCTGGAGTATCGCAATAAGTTCAAGAAAGACGTGGTTATTGATTTGGTCTGTTATCGTCGTCACGGTCACAATGAAGCCGATGAGCCAAACGCCACTCAGCCTTTGATGTATCAGAAAATCAAAAAGCATCCTGTACCGCGCGTTCTTTACGCGGATCAGCTGATTGCTGAAGGAGTTATTGAGCAGCGCGATGCAGATAAGATGCTTGATGATTATCGTGCTGCGTTAGATCACGGTGCATGTGTAGTAGATGAATGGCGTCCGATGACAGAGCATTCTGTTGACTGGTCTCCGTTTATCGGCCATGACTGGGATGTAGAGTACGACCACGATATCAGTATTGAAAAGCTTAAGGAGCTGGGTGAGAAAATCAGCTCGTACCCTGAAGAAGTAAAACTTCACTCCCGGGTGAACAAACTTTATCAGGACCGTAAGGCAATGACTGCTGGTGAGAAGCGTATTGACTGGGGGATGGCTGAAAATCTCGCCTACGCGGACCTCGTCGACAGAGGGACGAGCATTCGTTTCACCGGTCAGGATTCAGGTCGCGGTACATTCTTCCATCGCCACGCCGTTCTGCACAATCAGTCTGACGGTTCAACATATATGCCGTTACAAAACATTCGTGATGGCCAGGGTGCGATCGAAATATACGATTCGGTGCTCTCTGAAGAAGCCGTTATGGCTTTCGAATATGGTTTTGCCACAGCCGAACCTAGCTGTTTGACAATTTGGGAAGCGCAATTTGGTGACTTCGCTAACGGCGCACAGGTTGTATTTGATCAGTTCTTAAGCTCTGGTGAGGCAAAGTGGGGCCGTCTTTGCGGTTTGACTGTGTTGCTTCCGCACGGATACGAAGGGCAAGGGCCTGAACACAGTTCTGCACGCTTAGAACGCTTCCTGCAACTGTGTGCAGATCATAACTGGCAGGTATGTGTGCCGTCGACACCGGCTCAGGTGTTTAATATGTTGCGCCGCCAGATGCTTCGTCCAATGCGAAAACCTCTGATTGTTATGTCGCCCAAATCGTTGCTACGCCATGCGCAGGCAACATCAACAATTGAGGAATTAGCCACTGGTGTGTTCCACAATGTTATCGGCGAGATAGATGAGCTTGAACCGTCTGAAGTGAAGCGCGTTGTAATGTGCTCGGGCAAAGTTTATTACGACTTGCTGGACCAGCGACGCAAAAATGAGCAAACAGACGTCGCTATCATTCGTTTAGAGCAGCTTTACCCATTCCCGTCAGAAGAATGTGCTAAAGTAGTGGCCAATTACAGCCACGTCAAAGATTGGGTTTGGTGTCAGGAAGAGCCTCAGAATCAAGGGGCCTGGTATAACAGCCAGCACCACTTCTGGGCGACAATTCCTGAAGGCGCCAAGTTATCTTATGCCGGCCGTGAAGCATCGGCTTCACCTGCGGTAGGTTATGTTTCAGTCCACAACCAGCAACAAAAAGCCCTGGTTGAAGACGCACTCACGATTAAATAAGGAACAGTGATGACAATAGAGATTAAAGTTCCGGTCTTACCTGAGTCAGTTGCCGATGCCACGATTGCAACCTGGCACGTTAAGCCCGGCGACACGGTAAAGCGCGACCAGAACCTGGTTGATATTGAAACAGATAAAGTTGTTTTGGAAGTTGTTGCACCTGCTGACGGCGTCATCAGTGAAATCATCGATGAAGAAGGTGAAACTGTTCTGGGTGAGCAGGTTATCGCTAAGCTTGATGAAAACGGTAAAGCTGATAGTAAAAAAGATGACAGTGCGGAAAAGTCTGAATCTTCTGACAAGAGTAATGCTTCTTCAGATAACGAGAAATCTTCAGAAGAGACAACTGCAAAAACAGAAAGTAAGGGCGGTAAAACCAGCGATGTAAAAGTGCCGGTATTACCTGAGTCTGTTGCTGATGCAACCATCGCTACCTGGCATGTATCAGTTGGTGAGCAGGTCAGCCGCGACCAGAATCTGGTTGATATCGAAACAGATAAGGTTGTTCTGGAAGTTGTTGCACCTGCTGATGGCTCAGTGTCTGAAATTATCGCCGAAGAAGGCGCGACGGTTTCTGCCGAAGAAGTTATAGCCAAATTTGTAGAAGGCGGCGAAGCTAAGAGTTCAGCGCAGGTTGAAGAGGATTCCACTGATGCCGGCGCTGAATCGGATAGTGACGCGCTTAGCCCGTCAGTGCGCCGTCTGCTTTCAGAAAAAGGCGTTAACGCTTCTGATGTTAAAGGCACAGGCAAAAACGGCAGAATTACTAAAGAAGATGTCGAAAAATACCTGAAGTCTGGCAAGAATGAAGAAAGCAAAGGCGGTCAGTCAAAGTCTGATTCGCAATCTGCACCTTCAGAAGCTCCTACGGGTGAGCGTACTGAAAAACGTGTCCCAATGACGCGCTTGCGCAAAACTATTGCTAATCGTCTGCTAGAAGCGAAGAACTCTACAGCGATGCTGACAACGTTTAATGAAGTAAACATGAAGCCTATCATGGAACTTCGTAAACAATATCAGGAAAGCTTCGAGAAGCGTCACGGCATTCGTCTTGGCTTCATGTCGTTCTATGTAAAAGCGGTGACTGAGGCGCTGAAACGTTTCCCTGAGGTAAACGCATCGCTTGATGGCGACGATATCTGTTATCATAACTACTTTGACATCTCTATCGCGGTTTCAACGCCTCGTGGTCTGGTTACGCCTGTATTAAAAGATACAGATACACTGGGTATGGCGGGTGTTGAAAAAGGTATTAAAGAGCTGGCAATTAAAGGTCGTGATGGCAAGTTGTCAATGGCAGAGCTTCAGGGCGGTAATTTCACCATCACAAACGGTGGTGTATTCGGTTCACTGATGTCTACACCAATCATTAATCCTCCGCAAAGTGCCATCCTGGGAATGCATAAAATCCAGGATCGTCCTATGGCGGTTAATGGAAAAGTGGAAATACTGCCGATGATGTATCTTGCATTATCGTATGACCACCGCATTATCGACGGTAAAGAGTCAGTTGGGTTCCTGGTTACAGTGAAAGAAATGCTGGAAGATCCAACACGTCTTCTTTTAGACGTTTAAGACTTTCGTCTCAATGAATTGTGTGCAGATGCTGCCTGAAGGTATGCTTGGGTCGCATCTGGCACAACGCTGATTTAAGTGTGAATTGCTCACTTGATCAGTCAAGTTAATCAAGTCGCTTATAGCGGCTTTTGTCTTACTAATAATCGGAAAGAAACACCATGAATTTGCATGAATACCAAGGTAAGCAGCTGTTCAAAGAATACGGCTTGCCTGTTTCTGAAGGATACGCTTCTGATACAGCCGATGGCGCTGTAGAAGCTGCAGACCGCATAGGCGGTGAAGAATGGGTTGTAAAATGTCAGGTCCACGCAGGTGGTCGCGGTAAAGCGGGCGGCGTTAAGCTGTTCAAGAGCAAAGATGATATCCGCGCTTTCGCTGAAAACTGGCTAGGCAAGAATCTGGTCACTTTCCAGACTGATGAAAACGGCCAGCCAGTAAGCAAGATCCTGGTTGAGTCTTGCACTGACATTGCAAATGAGTTGTATCTTGGTGCCGTTGTAGACCGTGGCACACGCCGCGTTGTTTTCATGGCTTCTACTGAAGGCGGTGTTGAAATTGAAACCGTTGCAGAAGAAACGCCGGAGAAGATTCTTAAAGCTGAGATTGATCCAATCGTTGGTCCGCAGCCTTATCAGGCGCGTGAAATGGCATTCAAACTGGGTCTTGAAGGCGACCAAATCAAACAGTTTGTTAAGATTTTCATGGGTCTGGCAAAAATGTTTGAAGAGCTGGATGTTGCTCTGATCGAAATTAACCCGCTGGTTATCAAAACTGATGGCAATCTGCATTGCCTGGATGCGAAGGTTGGTATCGACGGTAACGCGCTGTATCGTCAGCCTAAAGTTAAAGCGATGCATGATCCTTCACAGGAAGATTCTCGTGAAGCACACGCAGCGCAATATGAGCTGAACTATGTTGCACTTGATGGCAATGTTGGCTGCATGGTTAACGGCGCAGGTCTGGCGATGGGTACTATGGACATCGTTAATCTGCACGGTGGCAAGCCGGCTAACTTTCTTGACGTTGGTGGTGGTGCTACTAAAGAGCGTGTTGCAGAAGCTTTTAAAATTATCTTATCTGACGACAATGTTAAAGCCGTTCTGGTTAATATCTTCGGCGGTATCGTTCGTTGCGATATGATTGCAGAAGGTATTATCGGTGCTGTTAAAGAAGTCGGTGTTAAAGTACCTGTAGTCGTTCGTCTGGAAGGTACTAACGCTGATCTGGGCCGTGATGTTCTTGCTAACTCAGGTCTGGATATTATTGCTGCTGAATCGCTAACCGATGCGGCGCAGAAAGTTGTTGCAGCAGCGGAGGGCAAATAATGTCAGTATTAATTAATAAAGATACAAAAGTAATCTGTCAGGGTTTCACTGGCGGTCAGGGTACATTCCACTCTGAACAGGCTATTGCGTATGGCACGCAAATGGTTGGTGGTGTAACACCTGGTAAAGGTGGTACTGAGCACCTTGGATTGCCGGTATTCAATACAGTTCGTGAAGCGGTAGAAGAAACTGGCGCAACAGCTTCAGTTATTTATGTACCAGCACCATTCTGTAAAGATTCAATTGTTGAAGCTGCAGATGCAGGTATTGAGCTAATCGTATGTATTACTGAAGGTATCCCAACACTGGATATGCTTTATGTAAAAGAATACGTTGATGCAAAAGGCGTTCGTCTAATCGGACCTAACTGCCCGGGTGTAATTACACCGGGAGAAAGCAAAATCGGTATCATGCCTGGTCACATCCACAAGCCTGGTAAAGTAGGTATCGTTTCTCGCTCTGGTACGCTGACATACGAAGCGGTTAAGCAAACTACTGACGAAGGTTTCGGCCAGTCTACTTGTGTTGGTATCGGTGGCGACCCAATTCCTGGTTCAAACTTCATCGACATTCTGAAATTGTTTCAGGATGACCCTCAGACTGAAGCAATTGTAATGATTGGTGAGATTGGTGGTACTGCTGAAGAAGAAGCGGCTGCCTTCATTAAAGAGAATGTAACCAAGCCTGTTGTTTCTTACATTGCTGGTGTGACAGCACCTCCGGGTAAGCGCATGGGTCACGCAGGTGCAATCATCGCAGGTGGTAAAGGTACTGCCGACGAGAAGTTTGCATCGCTTGAAGATGCAGGTGTTAAAACTGTTCGTTCACTTGCAGATATTGGCAAGGCGCTACGCGAAGCGACTGGCTGGTAACAGGCAAAGCTACTTAAAAACCCGCTCAAATGCGGGTTTTTTTATGCTCGTATTTTTTTAAATGCGTAATTTTTATCTTGAAAAAAATGTTTGCTGTTAATACGTTCTACCGCCTATTTGTTGCTCTTCTTATCAACTAACTGCATTGTAATTTCACATTAACATGCATTTCATCTGGCACATCACGTTAAAATTTAATTAAATTTCATCACTGGCTTAGTTCAGGTTATAAAATATAAAATTAATAAAATCAGTCGTTTGAGTTGGTTCTTATGAAAATTTCATGTAACGGTTTCAGCCATTTCTGTTAACCAGATGTATAAATAAAATTATGAATACGTATGCATAATATTGTAGCAGGGAAGGCTTGGGGATAGGATTTATCCTGAAATTTTACATCTTGCCTGCCAGAGAAATAACAACAAGGGCAGGGTTCTGTGGATAGTAATGGGACACCTACATAATGAAACACTTTAAACCTAATATGATTAACGCTGCTCTCATCGCCAGTGGACTGACTGCACTGAGCACACCTGCTCTTGCTCAACAAAACGACGATACCGCGCAGCCCAATGAACCTGCTGTTGAAGTTATTGAAGTTTCTGGTATTCGCGGCAGCTTACAACGTGCTCAGGCCATCAAGATGGATAGCACTTCTATCGTTGAAGCGCTATCTGCCGAAGATATCGGTAAACTTCCGGATACCAGTATCGCAGAATCTCTGGCTCGTTTACCAGGCCTGGCTGGTGAACGCCGCAATGGCCGTACAAGTGGTATTTCTGTGCGTGGTTTCAACGAAAACTACGTGGGAACCTCGTTGAATGGCCGTGAACTGCTGGGTATGGGTGACAACCGTGGCGTTGAATTCGACTTGTATCCTACAGAAATCATTTCAAACATTCTTGTCTATAAAACGCCAGAAGCAGGAATGGTTACACAAAATATTGGTGGTTCCGTTGACCTGCAAACCGTTAAGCCGTTGGTTGCAGAGCAAACGTTCACCATCAATGGTACTTACGAGCAAAATGCTGAAGACGCTGCTAACCCGGATTTTGACGATAATGGTCACCGTGTCTCAGTAAACTACATCGATCAATTCGCTGACGATACGTTGGGTGTGGCTTTAACGTTCGCCACGATGGAGTCTCCTCGTCAGGAGCAACAGTTCCGTGGTTGGGGTTACCCGAATGCTGAAGCAGGTACAGGCGCTGATGGTCTGGAAATTCCTGAAGGTACGGCGATTCTTGGCGGACACGACAGCTTCGCACGTTCGGCGATGATGGAGCGTGACTCAGTTGCTGCAGTTATTCAGTGGGCGCCCACTGATAATTTAAATATGCAGTTTGACGCGCTTTATATCGACTTCCTTGAAGATGACGCTCGTCGTGGCTTGGAAGAGGGGGGGCCTGTATGGGGCCCCGTAAACGATTATACTGTAACTGAGATTCAGGATGGTCTGGCAACGCGTGCTTATCACGATGGCTTTTTTAGTGTAATCCGTAACGATGTTCGCCAGCAGGATGCCGAACTGAAAACATTCGGCTTGAATGTTGAATATTTGCTGAATGATAACTGGAGCATCAATGCTGATATCTCTACCGGTAAAGTTGATAAAACTATTACTGACGTAGAAAGTTATTCAGGTACTGGTCGAGCTGGCGTTGAAGGGCGTGTTGCCACAGCGCGCTCCTGGGAAATGACGGGTGATGGCGTGATGTTCTCAGACCATCCAACCATTCCGACTGCGGACTTAACTGATCCTTCTCTGATTCGTCTGGCTGGTCCTCAGCCCTGGGGTCAAAGCCTTGTGGATGAAAATGGCAATCAGCTGTTTGCCCCTGATGCGCAGGATGGTTTTGTTAACGAACCTGTGTTTGAAGAAGAGCTGGATTCCTTACGACTAAGCACGAAGGGCTTTGTTGAATGGGGAATCTTTACAGGTATCGAAGTAGGTGCCATCTATTCAGACCGCACTAAATCAAAAGACAACAATGGTGCATTCTTAGTATCTCCGGAATACCCTGGAACGGCTGAGATCCCGGATGTTCTGGGTGTTACATCACTTGATTTTGTCGGTATTGAAGGCGTATTGGCTTATGATGCGATTGGTCTGTATAACAGTGGTTATTATAACGAGCTTAATGCTGAACAAATTGAAACAGGTCGTCTAGGTCACACTTATACAGTTGAAGAAAAGCTGACCACGCTATACACCAAGTTAGATATTGATACAGAACTTAACAATATTTATATCCGCGGTAATGTCGGTGTGCAGGTTGTTCAAGCAGACCAGGAATCAACAGGTTTTGCAGCAACTAAGGATTCTCTTGGCTTTGTTGAAGCGTTACCAGTTTCAGGTGGAGCGGACTACACAGACGTTCTTCCTACACTTAACTTAAGCGCTGAATTCGCCGAAGGCCAGTTTGTACGCCTTGGTTTGGCGAAAGTGCTGACGCGTCCACGCATGGATGATATGCGTCCTAATAATCAGGTGTCGTTTGCCTTCCAGGACGCGCGTATTACCAGTACTGATATTGATAATTCGCCGTGGAGTGGTAGTGCCGGTAACCCTGAGCTGAAGCCGTACGAAGCAAATCAAATCGATCTGGCGTATGAAAACTACTTTGCTGATACAGGCTATGTTGCTGTTTCCTGGTTCTTTAAAGACCTGAAAAACTGGCACAGAAGCAATGCAGTGGAAACGGATTTTTCTGAGTTCTACATCCCAAGTGTACATCAAGGCTCTGAAGGGCAGGTACCTCAGCTATTTGTAGGTCAGCGCAGCCGCCCAGAAGATGGCTATGAAGGGTTTGTTAGAGGTTATGAGATTCAGGGTAGCTTACCGGGCGACCTTATCCACGATTCTCTGTCAGGCTTTGGTATGTTTGCCAGCGCGACGTTCCTTGACGGAAAGGCAGACGCTGCCCCAGGTACTACTGAAACACGTATTCCGGGCCTGTCAGACGAAAACTACAGCCTGACAGTTTATTATGAAAACGCTGGCTTTGAGTTCCGTGTTGCCGGTACTAAGCGTTCAAGCTATTTATCGGAAACTCGTGGGCTGAGCCTGGCGCTGTCTGATTCAACCAACCAGGGCGGTACATTTATCGACGCTCAGATTGGTTATGACTTTAGCGAGTCAGGTATCCAGTCGCTTGAAGGTTTGCGAGTTACACTGCAGGCGCAAAACCTGACCGATGAGGAAGACGTTCAGACTGCTGGTACTGACGCCAGACAGGTTACATTGCACCAGTCATATGGCGCAAACTACCTGTTAGGCTTTAATTACTCGTTCTAAGCGATAATTATTGTTTAAAAGCCGCAGATTTCTGCGGCTTTTTTGATCGCGCCAACAGACATAATACGCGCAAATGCCCTACTATCAATTTCGTAATCAGCAAGCTCTTATCATTTGTTACTGATGGCAGCGTGTGCCCTTGTAATTACCATTCAATGTTTAAATCTAAAGCCTTTTATCGCAAGTAGCAGATATTCTGTTCAGATATTTCTTAAGCGGTGCTATCACACGAATCTGATGCCAAAACCGCTCATTAAAAGAGATATAAACGACCTGAATTGCGTGGTGTATTGAGGGGTAATGCACTTATTTGGCATATAAGCTTTATTGCAACGACGTGGTATAAAGTATGGGATTGTCGAGTGGGGCATTCCATAAAAAGCCCGGCGACAATGCCGGGCGTTTCTTGCTTCTACTGATTTGTGCGCTGATTACAACGTCAAAGTTAACTCATCTATCTGTATGACAGCGCCGGTTGCTTTATTCCATTCAGGGAACATCATAATTAAGTTTATCTTATCCAGAGAAAGTCCCTGTGCAGCTAATTCAGCTAACGAAAAGCTGTATTGCTGCCACTGACCTGTCTGCGGGACTGTTCCTTCAAGATTCATAGCTATAGGCAACTGGGCGTAACTACCATCGTTACCTTCAACTTTAATGAGAAGTTCAGCACTGGCATCATCAGGTGCACTGGCCATTTTCATTGCAAATGACAACACACCGGACTCTATTGCAGTTGCATCGTGTGGGATATTTGCTCTGAAACCTGAAACGGTCGGTGCCGGGCCGAAATAGTCGATTTGAGCGACATAGCCACGTTCGTTGTCCGAAACAATACTCAAATCAGCATTAGCGCAGCAATCCCACAGTGACCAGCCTTGCGCCATTACATCATCGAAGATGGTCAATGTATCAGTAATAGTGACCACATTAGGCGAGGGCTTGGATGTGCTGCCTTCACCGGATAACATAATGTTATCAACCTGCATTACAACGCCTTGCTGATTGCCCCAGGCGGGGAAGATAACCAGGGGTGTATCGACCTGCGTGAGATTCAGCGTCGAACCTGTATTGGCGATAAGGTCCGAAATGGCAATGTCGTAATGTGTCCAGATACCCGTCTGAGGTGTCGCTATAGCAAAGTCGCCGGAAGAGCAGGGGTGCCCGCAATCCATTTTGATGAAAAAATTCTGTTGTGCACGTGGATCTTCCACAACTTTTAAATCAAACGACAAGGTGTCAAACCCACTGAAGTCAATCTTTTGTGTTTGTCCTTCGTTATCAGCAGTTGTCTGAAAATACACAACGGATTCGTTGGTATTGAAGCTGAACTGCTTCACGTTACCGTAGGAACCGTCTTCACTGACAACATCCTCTATTTGTACTGAACCACTTGCAACGTACTGGCCTACAGCAAAAGGCGGTTGGTCGTTCTCATCGTAAACCACCACTTCAGATTTACCGGCCAGATCATACTCATAGCGAACATTGTCTACCTGAACCAGCATCGGGCCATTAGCCTCAAGCACAAACGGGTTTAAGACCTGTGCCAAGTCCGCTGTGTTACCCGGTGCATAGCGATTGCCTGCCTCAATCAGTGTGGAAACATCCAGACTGATTGCCTGCCACTGATCATCTGCTATTTCTATTGCTACATCGCCAACTGCCGGCCAGCCACTATCTACCTTAACCAGCAGTTCAGCGCCCTCAGCCTGGCTTAGCACGCGCAGGTCAAATTTCAGTTTGCCCAGTTGCTCAAAATGTTGCAGATCCAGCGGTGCATCAGCATTGAAAAAGACATTTCCCACATTCCCGATCTGTTCCATTGTGAATACATCACCACGGCCTTCTACCGCTTCTGTATAACTGGATACCGTTCCTTCTGGGTTGTAACTTTGAACAGCAAGCGCGTCATTTAAAACATCATCAAATAACATGAAAACGGGACCATTGCCCGCCAGTGAATTTTCACCGGGTAAGGGGGGCGGCTCAATGCCGGCCGGACGATCCGGGTTATCGCCAATGGTGGCACAGCCCTGACCTGTCGCCGGATTGATTGAGCATTCATATACCCGCACATAATCCACTTCCATCGTTTGTGGGAAAATAGACTCATCAATACCTTTCTCATTCGTATTTGCCGCCCATGCGCCACCTACTGCAAGGTTCAGCAGTAAATGAAAGCGCTCATTGAACGGCGCATCGGCAACACCTGTCTGCCATTGACCATTTTCATCCTGGTATTGCGTATACCAGCCATCCTGCGTCTGGGTGGCAAAGTGATAACCATCGACATACCAGCGTATCTCTCCCTGCTCCCATTCAATAGCGTAATTGTGGAAGCCATCGGCAGGGTTCATGTTATTGGGCAGATGGTAGTCAGATTCTACATATACGTTGCCGGGCCATGTGCGACCAAAATGTAACGTGCCATATACCCGGTTTTCTGGCGCACCCTGTGCAGCGGGATCATCTGAAGGCGTTTTTAGGTTTACCGCCTCCATAATATCGATTTCACCGGATGCGGCCCAGGTACCGTATTTATAATCGCTGGGAAGCATCCAGATGGCTGGCCATGTACCCTGACCGTAAGGAAGTTTTGCTCTTATCTCAAAGCGACCGTAAGTCCAGTCCCCCTGATTCAGAGTACGTAATCGTGCAGAGGTGTAGGGCAGGGTAGTGACACTGTCCGTGTTACCTTCTGGATTATCCGGACCGGTAAAGTCTTCTCGCTGCGCTTTAATAACCAGTTTTCCGTCTTCAATAAACGCATTTTGCTCGCGATCGGTATAACATTGTTGTTCGTTGTTGCCACCGCCCCAGCAATTTTGCTCGAAGTCCCACTTCGTTGTGTCGATCGACGAATCATTAAACTCGTCCTGCCATACCAGTGTCCAGTTGTTACCCGGACCAGCATCTTCCATAAGCGACACGTCCAGTATCAAACGCTTGGGCGCAAAAGCCAGATAGACAGGAACACGAATACTCTCACCGGGCGCCAGTCCCATGGAATCGACAGGTACAAAGCTGATGTCGCCGTCTTGCTCAGCATTAGTGACATCATGCGTGCTATTTTCGATGTTTAGCCGTAATGGCTTGTCCATAACCTCATCGCCGGTATTGGTGACGGTAACGAGTACACTGAACTGACGGTTGATGCGGTCGAAGGCTGCACGACGTTGCTTCACGTCCAGCGTTTCATCGGCTGGTTGCCATTGCGCCAGCGCAGTACCCAGAGGCAATTGCGCCAGCCCGGCCACCACGGCAAGTTGAATGAGATGTTTTTTCATTGTTAGCACTCCAGCTTATTTGTTGTGCGGCGACGAATCAGGCCGAAAACACAAAGTAATAGAGGGAAGGTCGCGGGGCTGGATACAGAGACCTGTTCATTGGCGATATCCAGCGAGAAACTATTCACAGTCAGCCAGGCAGGGCTTGCGTCGAAATTGCTGATAAGTTGTATCTCAAATGTCAGTATATCCCACGCTTTAAATTCTTCGCTTAATGTGAGCTCGCCCTGATAAGCCATAGGCCCGTCGATGTCGGGCTGATTGAACAAGCTTCCAATGTCGGCATCAGCGTTATAAAGCAGGCCCGAACCATCACCGAAACCAATAGTAAAATAGTCAGCGGTAAAAGGCAGTTGTCCCTGTGTGGTGCTATCGACAGTGAAATCATAAGACAGGGTAAGTGGTTCGCTGCCAAGTGTCGCTGTATCTATTTGCTGGTAGAGGGTGTTTGCAAATGTTTCGTCTTGATCAATATAAATTCGGGCGCTGCAGGTATCTCCACCGCTTATAATAGTGAAGTCGCTGCTATTTCCGGCGCTACCATCTGAGTCGGTACTCCACCCCGACAAGTCGCATGTCTCAAAGTTACCATTAGTCAGTAACGAAGCGTGCGCAGGTTGCCATACCGCCGCCAGTGCAAGCAAACCTGCTGCATTGCATAATTTCATGTGTTTCTCCAAGTTATGTTAGCGCTTACATTATCGGGTGAATAAATCAGCAGTTATCCCAAAACTGCAGATAGAGATAATGGTAGCGCTTACAATTTAACCAGAGGGTAATGAAATGGCAACACAAAATTTACATTATTTTGTCATTGCACGGGTCAGTTCAAACCCGACGCGCGCTGCAAGCCTTGTAGTTTTATTTTCCTTATCGAAAGTCGGGTTCAGTTCAGCGATATCTGCAAGCGGCCAGGTGATATTATGTTGATGACAGTATCTGCCCAGCCAGCGAATAACATTCAACACGGCGGCCGTGTCGATTCCGACCGCGGCTGGGGCACTCACGCCGGGTGCCGCCGAAGCAGGGAACGCATCCATACATACAGTAACGTAAAGGGTATCTATTCGATTTAAAAAAGCAGACAAAACCGAGGTTGCTTTGGCAAGATCAAAATCTACATCTTCCAGCCAGTAAGTATCAGTAAGCCTGGCATAGTCAAATAGTGCCGGCGTATTCGCCGCAACCGAAACACCCATACAACAATAATTAAACGCACGGCCGTTAGCGCTACACCACTCACTGATATCCCGAAATGGCGTACCGGAGGATGAGACCGGCGCGGGCTTACGCAAATCCAGATGCGCGTCAAAATTGATAATACCAATACGCGCCTGCTCGCTGGCAAACTGTTGTAATCCGTGAAAACTGCCTCTGGCAATGTCATGTCCGCCACCTAACCCCAATACGCATTTATTATTGGCTAATAAGCCGGTCACCCTGTCGGCGTATAGCTGTTGAGTCTGTGGCAAAGTGGGCAGGGGAGAAATATCGCCGTGGTCACTCAGCGAACCTTCGATAACCCAGGGTAAGGATGATAGTGACTGGCGTAGCGTATTAGGACCACCTCCGGCACCCGGGCGACCTTTATTTAGTGAGACCCCCTGATCCACCGGATAGCCGATAAGTGCAACAGTGCCACATTTAGATTCAGCCGGTTCTACATTGACTACCTGGTGCCAGCGCTGACCCCGCACACCATCTTCTGTATCTGTGCGACCCTGCCATAAAGATTTATAAGACACGCTTGCCTCCTAACCATTTTGCGGCAGGACGAAAGCCGTTAATTTCGTAAATAAGATCAGCTGGGCTATCAATATTCCAGAGGCAGAGATCAGCATCAAACCCAACTGCCAGCTGCCCTTTCAAAGGTAGATCGAGTGCTCTGGCGGCGTTGACCGTGATCCCACGCAAGCTCTCTTCAATGGTTAGCCCGAACTGGATACACGCCATATTAGCGCAGGTCAGTATGGATGAAATGGGCGACGTGCCCGGATTCATATCCGTAGCAATGGCCATCGGCACTTTATGTGAGCGTAGTCCAGCAATTGGGGGAAGCTGGGTTTCTTTAAGAAAATAGAAGGCACCCGGAAGCAGCACGGCCACTGACCCCGCATCAGCGATAGCACTGATATCCTCTTCATGAAGATATTCGATGTGATCAACGCTTAATGCACCAAATTCTGCAGCCAGCCTTGCGCCCTTGCTATCACTAAGTTGTTCAGCGTGAATTTTTACATGTAAATCGTAACGGTGTGCCGCTTCGAATACGCGCCGGGTCTGCGCCAGCGAGAAACCCACCGATTCACAAAATACATCCACTGCTGTTGCCAAATTATGCTGCGCGATATAAGGCATCATGGTGTCGCAAACATAATCGATATAGCGGTCGCTGTCACCCTTGTATTCTTCAGGCAATGCGTGAGCGCCTAAATACGTTCGCTGTACGTTCACCGGCAGATGGTCGGGAATTCTTGCAGCCACGGTCAGCATTCGTTTTTCTGTATCCTTGTCCAGACCATAGCCTGACTTAATCTCAACAGTGGTAACGCCTTCTTCGGTCAGTCTTGCAGTTCGCCGGATTGCTGTATCCAGCAGCGCTTGTTCATCCAGTTGGCGTGTGGCCGCAACGGTCGACTTTATACCGCCTCCCTGTTCACTGATTTGCTGGTAACTCACACCACTTAATCGCTGTTGAAATTCACCGGCACGACTTCCTCCGTATACAAGGTGAGTATGGCAATCTATAAAACCAGGCAGACACCACATGCCTTGTGCATCAACAGTTTCAGTGTGCACAAAGTCATGATCTTGCTGCGGGCCGATACCAACAATTTTATCACCCTGTAACCAAAGCTCGGTGTTTGTTTCAACCGCCAGCGTATCGTTTTGCACGCCTGTCATGGTGGCAAGATTTACATTTTTAATGTGTGTAACAGTCATGAATGCTCCTGGTGCCCTATCAGCAAGACTCTGCGGTTATACCTCCACCAAATGCGTGAATAATCAGCAAGCCTATACTTGTATATACAAGATTGTACGGGTAGAGTAACAATAAATTAACAGGTGGTCACGAGAAATGCAGCCAAGATTTGTTCAGATTAAAGCCGCGCTCATACAGCAGATAGAGCAGGGAGCATTATTACCGGGTGATCAGATAGGCTCTGAAAACCAGTTGGCTGAACGTTTCAGTGTTAGCAGAATGACCGCCAGGCGGGCGGTTTCTGAGCTTGTCGATGAAGGCATTCTGGCACGTACTCAGGGGGTAGGCACGTTTGTCAGTGATAACCGGCCAATGAGTTCGATGCTGACAATAATTGGTATTAAAGAAGAAATCGAAAGCCGCGGCCATCATTACAGTAACCAAATCATCAGCCAAAGTATCTGTGAGGCTGATGCCATCCAGTCTCGCCATCTTTCTGTCGCGCAGGGGGCCAGACTGTACTTTATACAACTGGTTCATTTTGAAAATGCGCAACCTGTGCAACTGGAGTCAAGACTGGTTAATCCTGCGCTGGCACCTTTGTTTCTGGAACAGGATTTCTCACAGCTTTCTGTGAATCAGTATTTGAATCAGGTGGCTCCGCTTACCGAGGCTGATCACAGTGTTGAAGCGGTACTACCAGAGTCGCACGCTGCTGAGTTGTTAAGCATCGATACAACCCAACCCTGTTTACGCATCAGTCGCCGGACATACTGTGCTAAAGGGATAGTCAGTCTGGCGACACTTACTCATCCCGGTCAACGTTATCGGCTGGGCGCGCATCTTAATTTTACTTCCGCGATTAAGGAATCCGTATGAACCGTGAAGACGCATCACGCACAATAAAAGCCCCCCGAGGCTCCTCGTTGAACGCGCTAAGCTGGCAGACAGAGGCACCCCTTCGAATGTTGATGAATAATCTGGATCCGGAGGTTGCTGAACACCCGCAGTCACTGGTGGTTTATGGTGGCATAGGACGCGCAGCGCGAAACTGGCCGGCTTATGACAAAATCGTCGAAACACTGAAACGACTCAAAGACGATGAGACACTGCTGGTGCAATCAGGTAAACCCGTAGGTGTGTTTCCCACTCACCCAAATGCGCCACGTGTACTGATCGCCAATTCAAATATAGTTCCACACTGGGCTAACTGGGAACACTTTAACGAACTGGACCGTAAGGGCTTGATGATGTACGGCCAGATGACAGCCGGATCGTGGATTTATATAGGTTCACAAGGCATCGTTCAGGGAACCTACGAAACATTTGTCAGCGTTGCTAAAGCGCATTTTGATGGCGATACGAAAGGTAAATGGATCCTGACTGGCGGACTAGGAGGAATGGGCGGCGCGCAACCCCTTGCCGCAACCATGGCCGGATTCTCTATGCTGGCCGTTGAAGTTGACGAAAGCCGGGTAGATTTTCGTATCAGAACGGGATACTTAGATAAAAAAGCGCAGTCGCTGGATGAGGCGATGGATATGCTTGAAGAGGCCAGGCAGCAAAATAAGCCAGTATCGATCGGATTGGTCGCCAATGCTGCTGATGTGTTTGAGCAAATTAATCAAATGAATATATTGCCTGATGTCGTTACTGACCAAACAAGTGCGCATGATCCGCTGAACGGCTACCTGCCACAGGGCTGGACGCTGGCGCAGGCAGCCAGTGCGCGTCAGACAGACGAAGCAGGGGTCGTCAGGGCAGCCAAACAGTCTATGGCAGTACAGGTTAAAGCGATGCTGGCGTTACAAAGCCGCGGCGCGGCAACATTGGACTATGGCAATAACATCAGGCAAATGGCACTGGAAGAAGGCGTCAACAACGCTTTCGATTTTCCCGGTTTTGTACCCGCTTATATTCGTCCTTTATTCTGCCGAGGTATTGGTCCGTTTCGCTGGGTGGCATTGTCCGGTGATCCTGAAGATATTTACAAGACGGATGCAAAAGTCAAAGCGCTTATCAGCGATGATGCGCATCTTCATAACTGGCTCGACATGGCCAGAGAAAGAATCCAGTTCCAGGGCTTACCCGCGAGAATTTGTTGGGTGGGGCTCGGGCAGCGGCAAAAACTGGGCCTGGCTTTCAATGAAATGGTTCGCAGCGGCGAACTTTCAGCGCCTGTCGTGATAGGCCGTGACCATCTTGACTCCGGCTCGGTTGCTTCCCCAAACCGTGAAACCGAAGCCATGCAGGATGGATCGGATACCGTCTCAGACTGGCCGTTATTAAATGCAATGCTAAACACCGCTGGAGGGGCTACCTGGGTAAGTCTGCATCACGGCGGCGGTGTAGGTATGGGATTTAGTCAGCATTCTGGCGTTGTTATCGTCTGTGACGGAACCAAAGAAGCGGACGAGCGTATTGCACGGGTTCTGCATAACGATCCTGCCACCGGAGTAATGCGACACGCAGATGCAGGTTACGAACTGGCCCTGCAGTGCGCTAAAGACAACCAACTGGACTTACCTATGACAGGAGCCCGCGATGACAACTAAATCCTTCACACTGTATCCGGGTCAGCTCACCCTTGAAGACTGTCGTCGCTGTATCGATGAACACATGACCCTGACACTTCATGAAAGTGCTTACCCGGCTATACATGCGTCTCATCAAACTGTTAAAAATGTGCTGGAGCAAGGGCGTACTGTTTATGGCATAAACACCGGGTTCGGTTTACTGGCGAATACCCGAATAGCTACCGACGAACTGGAATTGTTGCAGCGTAGCATCGTGCTATCGCATGCTGCCGGCATTGGCGAATTTATGCATACCAGCACAGTCAGATTGATGATGCTTCTGAAGATCAATTCTCTGGCTAGGGGCTATTCCGGAATCCGGGCTGAGGTGATTGATGCATTGATTAGCCTGTTTAATCACGGCGTTTGGCCAGCCATTCCGCAAAAGGGATCTGTCGGTGCGTCAGGTGATCTGGCGCCGCTTGCTCACATGAGCGCAGTGTTACTGGGCGAGGGCGAGGTTATTATTGATGAACAGCGGTGTACGGCGCAAGAGGGACTAAAAAAAGCGGGGTTGACGCCTATCTCACTGGCGCCGAAAGAAGGACTAGCGCTGTTAAACGGGACACAAGCATCTACCGCATTTACACTTGAGGGTTTATTTTATACCCAGAACGCTTGGTACAGCGCAGCGGCGATAGGCGCGTTG
This sequence comes from Salinimonas iocasae, assembly GCF_006228385.1. Lineage (GTDB taxonomy): Bacteria > Pseudomonadota > Gammaproteobacteria > Enterobacterales > Alteromonadaceae > Alteromonas > Alteromonas iocasae. Next base: position 1,988,774 of record NZ_CP039852.1, on the reverse strand, counting down.
GCGGTTGATGCAGCCAAAGGCTCCCGTGTACCTTTCGATGAGCGTATCCATATTGTCAGAGGTCATCAAAGTCAGACAGATACGGCGTTCTTATTCAGGAATCTGCTTCTCACATCATCTATTGGCGATTCCCATGAAGGCTGTGAGAAGGTACAGGATCCTTACTCGCTACGCTGCCAGCCTCAGGTAATGGGCGCTGCCTTACACCAGATCCGAAATGCAGCGGAGTTACTTATTGTTGAAGCTAATGGTGTATCAGATAACCCTCTGGTATTCAGTGATGACGAAGACATCTTATCCGGTGGTAATTTTCATGCTGAAACGGTAGCAATGGCGGCGGATAATCTGGCAATAGCATTAAGCGAAATCGGCGCATTGTCCGAACGTAGGATGGCACTGTTAATTGATACTAATCTCAGTGGGCTTCCGCCGTTTCTGGTTGAAAACGGAGGGGTAAATTCCGGGTTTATGATTGCCCAGGTAACGTGCGCAGCTCTTGCCAGCGAAAATAAAACACTGGCGCACCCGGCATCCATTGATTCACTTCCCACATCGGCGAATCAGGAAGATCATGTATCTATGGCAGCGTTTGCCGGTCGTAGGTTACGCGATATTTTTGAAAATGTAGCTGGTATTCTTGCTATAGAGTGGTTGTCAGTATCACAGGGCATCGATTTCAGGCGCCCTTTGGAAACGTCTGAGCCATTAGAGTCTGTGCATGCGCTATTGCGAAACAGCGTGAGCTTTTACGACAAAGACCGCTATTTTGCTCCTGACATCGAGGCAGCAGCACAGTTGATACGCCAGGGGTCACTATGGCGCCATACTGAGAATCTCTGTACTGTTAGCATGATCAGGTAGACATCTGTGCGGGTGTAAAGTATGACAACCGCTGAAGGTTTTGGCATACTCTGCGCCCGTTTTTTTCATTTCTATGATGTATGAATATGCATTCCCAATTTTCTGCCTGGGGACTAGTCAGTCTTGGATTAATCAATCCTAAATCAGCGACCAACGTGGCCTCCATCTTACGAGCAGCTGGCTGTTACGGTGCCAGCAGCGTTTTTTATACGGGCCAGCGTTATGGTTATGCCAAAGATTTCAACGCCGATACCCGTCAAATGCACAAGCAAATTCCTACTATTGGTGTTGAGTCGCTACAGATGGCTAAGCCGCGAGGTGCTACACCGGTGGTTGTCGAACTGGTTGAGGGGGCGACGCCATTACCTGAGTATATTCATCCACACAATGCATTTTATGTGTTCGGGCCTGAAGACGGGTCGGTGAGTCAGTCAATCGTCGACTGGTGTCAGGATGTTGTTTATATACCTACAAATGGCTGTATGAACCTGGCTGCAACGGTCAATGTATTGTTGTACGACCGTCTCGCAAAGTCGCAGGTGCAAGGAGGAAATACACTTATACAATCCAGTCGAGATGTGAATAATCGAACGCGCGTAAAGCGCTGAGGCAAAGTGTTGCCATCTATCAGCTGTTTCACTTTTGCAACACTCATATTTAACTCTTTGATTTTCGTTATTATTTATCAAGTGCTGAGCCACTATAACCTTGGCTCAGCGGAAAGCGCCAATTCAGGTGATGCACATTTGCAACAAATTTTGCCTGTTTAACGCATTTTGGTTTCCTGTTGTCATATTTCAGCAGTTTTGTATTGAGTAAGTACAAATGGTCCAAGATAGCCTTTGGTCTAATTTTTCTTTACGCAAACATGGTTTTTTAGTTGAACCGTGCCACGCTATGAATTGCAATATTACACGGTTGCAATGTTTAACTGATAATCGTTATATGGCTGAAATATAAAATGAAAATTTGCTATGCGAATTGGGTGGGTGTTGGGGTAAAGTCGTATCTTGTCTTTTTATCGGGTCTGAAATAACTACACTATTTTCCGGTTAATTTTTCAAATATTGTTACCTTTCTACAGTCTGGCATAGATGTTGTAATACAAATCGCACGTAACAATACCTTCCTCAAAATGAGTTTTCTTACGGTTTTACCGGCCTGCTACAGCCAGCGGATCTAAATATAAGGTTTACATTAGGTTAGCGATCCGGCAGTCTTATCAGCGCGCAAGATCGACGATGTTCTTAGTTTGTGCGCAGCAGGGAATCATTTTCAGGAGTATTTGCAACTGTATAATAACTGAGTAACGGGAGCCAAAGTGAAACGTCGCTTGCTAAATGCTTTTAAAAGAGTACATAAAGTACCGGGAATCAAGCATATGATTCGGCCTGTTGTACGTCGCAAAATGAATAAAATCATTGACGCTGCTGCTGATCATTTCTTTGAACACTTCACACTTGTTGTTGCAAATGATGAAAGTGAACAACGTACGTGCTTCAAAACCCGTCATCAGGTGTATTGTGAAGAAATGGGCTTTGAACCGCCCCGCGCCTCTAAGATGGAAGTCGATGAATTCGATGAGTTCGCGTTGAGCTGTTACATCAAGCACAAAGCGACAGGAGACTGTGCCGGTACTATTCGCTTAGTTATGCCTCAACACCCCGGCCAATTGCTGCCCGTTGAGCAAAACTGCCCTGAAGCAATCCGTATGGATGAGCACAGCCCGCAGCGATACCCGCGTTTTCAGGTTTGCGAAATCTCTCGCCTGGCTATTCCTAAACAATTTCGCCGTCGTCACTCAGATAGCAATGTCTCTCCTGTTACGGGCAAATCATTGAGCGGCGCATTTAAAAGTAATGCACCGGGACGTAACTTTCCTTACCTGTCATTAGCGTTGTATTTTTTCGCTGCCAGCATCTGTATTCTGCGTGACATCGAAAACGTATATGTAATGATGGAGCCAAGGCTGGCTCGTAGCCTGAGAATGTTAGGCATCAACTTCGAGCAACTGGGTAGTGAGATAGACTACCATGGCAAGCGAGCTGCATTTCAGTTGTCTCCGATGGAGTTCATGCAGCAAATTTCACCGGCATTACAGCGTTTTCAGCGTAAGATAATGAACGAGCTGGAAGAAGTGCCCAATTTCGGTGCGATTTTCCGCCATCAGCCTTCTATTCTTACCAAGATCCACGAGGAACAACGCGCTGCGTAATTCGTCTGAATACGTATGCAGATAATGGGTTAACGTTCTTTTAACAGGTATGCTTTGCCGGACCTGTTAAAAGGACACGATCCATGAAATTACGACTACAAAAGCAAGTGCCCGTCGCGCTTGCGCTTATTTCAGGTATGGTAATGATGGCATGTACAACATCTCAACCTGCCGACATCGCATCTGAATCATCTTCGTCACACTCCCCGGAACAGCAGAAGCCCATCGTTTATCAGGCTTTCACCCGCTTGTTCGGAAATAAGAATACTACCAATAAACCTTGGGGCTCCCTGGAGGAAAACGGCGTAGGCAAATTTGCCGATTTCAGCGATACAGCGCTATCAGAAATCCGTGCACTCGGGGTGTCTCACATTTGGTATACCGGTGTTCCTCATCATGCTACAACAACAGACTATACCCACTATGGTATAACGCTGGATGATCCCGATGTTATCAAGGGGCGGGCAGGTTCCCCTTACGCTGTTAAGGATTATTATAATGTGGACCCCGACCTGGCAACTGATCCAGCCAGGCGAATGCAGGAATTCGAGTCACTGATAAAGCGTACCCATGAAAACGGCATGAAAGTAATTATCGATATAGTGCCTAACCATGTTGCACGGGATTACTCGCCGCTGAATTTACCTGAAGGTGTAACAGCACTAGGCGATGGAGACAACACGGCACAGACGTATCACAGAGACAATAACTTCTATTATGTTCCCGATTCGTCATTCATTGTACCGGCGCATCCTGAAAAATTTGACCCAATGGGGGGCGCAGATCATCCCCTTGCTGACGGACAGTTCGATGAAACGCCGGCCAAATGGACCGGCAACGGTGCGCGCGCGCCACAACCTGATGTTAATGACTGGTATGAAACCGTGAAGATTAATTACGGCGTCCGGCCAGATGGCTCTCATGACTTTCCTGCTTTACCTGCAGCTTATGCAGAAAAGCCGATAAATGCGCACTATGAATTCTGGCAAAACAAGTCGCTGCCTGACTCCTGGTACAAGATGCGTGATATTGCATTATTCTGGATAGATAAAGGCGTGGATGGATTCCGCTTTGATATGGCCGAGATGGTGCCCGTGGAGTTCTGGTCATTTTTAAATGCCTCTATTAAACATGAAAATCCAGACGCATTTCTTCTGGCAGAGGTTTATCAGCCTGACCGGTATCGGGATTATCTGCACCAGGGAAAGATGGACTTTCTTTACGATAAGGTAGGATTGTACGATTCCATCAAAGCTGTCATGCAGGGAAATGAAAATGTTTCGGCGATTGATAACGCGTCGAATGAGGTTTCTGATATCTCTGACAGCATGCTTCACTTTCTGGAAAATCACGATGAGCAACGTATTGCTTCTGCGCCCTTTGCCGGAAGCGCAGAAGCTGGCAAACCTGCGTTGGTTGTTTCAGCGCTGAATACCCGCGCTCCATTTATGATTTATTTCGGTCAGGAAGTGGGTGAGGACGGCAGCGAGGAAACCGGCTTTGGCGATCCGTCCCGTACCACCATTTTTGATTATGCCGGTGTTCCTGCGCATCAAAGATGGATGAATGAAGGTGCGTTTGACGGTGGTCAATTAACCGCTGCTGAAAAGTCTCTGCGTGCCTATTATGAGCATGTTCTTAACATTGCGGCATATCATCCGGCGATGCAGGGCGATTTTCAGTCTCTACAGTCGATCATCACTACCGGGTCGAATAAGAATCAAACCTATAGTTTCATTAGAACGCACAAACAAGCCTCACTGGTGGTCATCAGTCATTTTGGCGAGCAGTCGGAAACAGGCACGATTGATATTCCGCTGTCATTACTCGGTAATAGCGGTGCATCTGGCGAGATACAGATAATTGACTTACTTACAGATGATTATCTCGATGCTCAGGTCACGGGCGATGTGGTAACCGTTGAGTTTTCGTTGGACAAAAACGAATCACTTATTCTTTCGACAGCGACTATGAAATAGTCGCCGCGTCGCCAGTTTGTAGAATATGTAGTTATATCTGACGCGATAATGCTGCCAATTGGTTACGCGTAACTACCGCGAGGCTTACTTTGGGTGTTATGAGGTGTCCGGGACTGTTACTGCTGTCCTTTGTCATCACCGGTAAGCATCGCCGTGAATACGTATGCAAACCCTTGGTATCTGCAAGGTGCTAAGGGTAACATCCTGTTAACCTATTAATGCCGGAGCTCCTACACCGGCTTTACATTCAGGATTATTCATGCGTATTTCTCGTTTACGATTTCCGGTATTGCTGGCTGCTGTGAGTGCTTCATTGACACTGCACGCCGAACAGACCGATCTCCGGGTTTCACCTCCTGGCTGGTGGGCGGGCATGGCATCACCAAAATTACAGCTGATGGTACACGGGCCGGATATCGCCGGTAGTACTGTTTCTGTTAACGACAGCGAGTTTGTCATAGAGCAGGTTAATTCTCTGGATAGTCCCAATTACCTGTTTATTGATATTGATATTGCAGATATTTCTCCCGGCGACTATGAATTAACGTTTACAAAGCAGGGCAAAGAAATATACAAAACGATATATACCTTCAGGCCAAGAGCAGCGAACTCAGCTGAACGGCAGGGCTTTACACAAAAGGATACTATTTATCTTGTCACGCCTGACCGTTTTGCCAATGGTGATGAATCCAATGATTCAGTAGCAGGATTTGTAGATAAAGCAGACAGGCAGGCACCTGGCGGGCGACACGGCGGTGATATACAGGGAATGATTAATCATCTGGACTATATTGCATCAACAGGCTTTACGCAGATTTGGTCGATGCCATTGTTAGAAAATGCCATGGATGACCATTCCTACCACGGGTACGCTATTACCGACTATTACCGCATTGATCCACGCTATGGCAGCAATGCCCTTTATCGCCAGTTTTCTCAACAGGCTGACGAAAAAGGGGTGGGCGTTATCATGGATATGGTTTTAAATCATATCGGCAGTAATCACCCCTGGATGAAGGATAAACCGGCGAAAGACTGGATACATCATAATGGCGAATTTTCGGCCACCACCCATCGCCGGGAATCATTGCATGATCCCCATGGTGTCGAAGCGGATCAGAAAGCCTTCAGTGATGGTTGGTTCGTGCCCAGTATGCCGGACCTGAATCAGCAAAACCCTTATCTGACAAACTATCTGATTCAGAATGCTATCTGGTGGGTGGAATATGCAAATTTAAGTGGCATTCGGGTTGATACCTACTCCTATTCTGACAAAGCATTCTTATCACAATGGACAGCGCGCCTCACCAGCGAATACCCGAACCTAAATATCGTTGGCGAGGAGTGGACAACCAACCCTGTCATTACTGCCTACTGGCAGGAAGATTCCTACCGTGCTGATGGCTATGATTCGTCATTGCCCAGTGTTATGGATTTTCCACTACAAGATACACTGGTCAATGCATTAAAGGATGAGGAGACCTGGGGAACCGGTCTTGTCAGTCTGTATAACCTGTTGGCAGGCGACTTTATCTACGGCGACCCTTATAATCTGGTTATCTTTGGTGATAATCATGATATGAGCCGGATTTACACGCAGTTGGATGAATCGTATGCGTTATGGGACATGGCGATGACATTCTTGCTGACAGCGCGTGGGATTCCTCAGATTTATTACGGTACCGAGATTTTAATGGCCAATCCTGATACGGACGATCACGGTGTTATTCGCAGTGATTTTCCAGGTGGCTGGAAAAATGACAGTATTGATGCATTTGCACAGCAAGGACTGTCACCGAAACAAACTAAGGCGTATAACCGGATTAAATCGTTACTCTCATTACGTAAAGAGCATCCGGTTGTTACACAAGGTAAATTCACCCACTTTGCCCCTGCCGAGGGTATTTACGTGTACTTCAGAACAGATGAAGCGGGTAAGGGCGCCATGATTATTCTCAATAAGAATGAGGCTGAAAACGATGTGCAGCTGGCGCGCTTCGAACCGGTTCTGAAAGAATTCTCTACCGCATCACGGTGGGGGAATAGTAATAAAATAAGCGTAAAGAACGCCAGTATAGAGGTTGCACCTAAAAGTGCATCGGTCTGGCTATTACAATAAATGAACAACAATAACGAAATTTAGTGGTAACTATGGACACAAAACAACCCGGGTTAAACTTTTGGCAAATCTGGAATGTCAGCTTTGGCTTTTTAGGTGTGCAGTTTGGGTTTGCCCTTCAAAATGCCAACGTTTCACGTATTCTTTCTGATCTGGGTGCTGACCTGCACTCACTGTCGCTGTTCTGGTTAGTAGCGCCAATTATGGGTTTGATTATTCAACCTATTGTGGGCGCTGCCTCTGACAGAACCTGGAACAGGCTCGGACGACGTCGTCCCTATATTCTGGCTGGTGCTATTGCTGCTGCTATCGGGATGGTCCTGATGCCAAATGCGCCTCTGTTCGTGGCATTGATGACGCCGATGATATTTGGTGCGATTATGCTGGCACTGATGGATGCATCGTTTAATATTTGTTTCCAGCCTTTCCGCTCGCTGGTTTCAGACATGGTGCCGCCCAGACAGCGTAATATTGGCTACTCTGTACAATCTTTGCTGATTAATATCGGCGCCGTAATCGGCTCCATATTGCCGTTTCTGCTTACCAACGTCATCGGCCTTGAAAATACTGCGCAGCTGGGCGAGGTAGCGCCATCGGTGATGTGGGCATTTTATATCGGTGCAACAGTATTGCTGGGCAGTGTTATCTGGACGGTAGTACGCACCAAAGAATATGCACCCAAGGAGTACAACTACTACAAAGATGTGGCCGACGAGCCGATGCCTGATACAAAACAAAGTATGGGGCAACGCTTTAAGGGCTTTTTGAAACTGGTAGTGAATATGCCGACTACTATGAAACAGCTTGCAGTGGTGCAGTTTTTCTCCTGGTTTTCACTTTACATTATGTGGGTTTATACCACCCCTGCAATTACGCAGCATATCTGGAATGTGGATAAGAAGTGGTTCGATCCTGATTACCTTTCAACTCTGGCAGTTATTCCGCAGGAGATAGTGCTTGCTAAGGGAGCCGCCGGCGACTGGGTGGGTATCCTGTTCGCTGCCTATTCAGTTTTTGCCGCTGTATTTTCAGTATTCCTGGCCCGGCTGGCCGACAAGTTTGGCCGCAAACTGGTTTACAGTTTGTCCTTGCTTGCCGGTGGTTTAGGTTATGTCAGTTTCCTGATATTCCAGGACCTGACGCCTACCAATGTGGATCTGCTGATCACTGAAGTCACAGTACCACTGGGTGCGGTAAAACTTCTGTTACCCATGGTCGGAATCGGTATTGCCTGGGCGGCGATTCTTGCAATGCCTTATGCCATGCTGGCCGGCGCATTGCCTCCTCAAAAAACCGGGGTATACATGGGTATATTCAATTTTACCGTTGCCGTACCACAAATTGTTGCAGGTCTGTTTTCAGGTCTTATTTTATCCGCTGTTTTTGACAACGAAGCAAAATACATCATCGTTGTGGCCGGTGTATCAATGATAGCCGGTGCGCTTGCCGTCTTTTTTGTTAAAGAGCCGGATCAACCTGTTACTGTTCACGAATAAGGGAACACTATGCTGAAACGTTATGGCTTACATCTGCTTGCCGCGAGCATTACGCTCGCGCTGACCGGATGTGCACAATCACCAATTACATCTGCTTCTGAGACAGAGAAAGATGCAGATACAACGCAGGTTATCCGGGGAACAGATAATCCGTTTGCTAAAGAAGCGGTATATTTTGTTGTCACTGACCGGTTTGTCGACGGCGACCCGTCCAATAATCATGAAGACCAGGGGGGCGAGCATCCGACCTGGGAATTACGCCTGGACGGTCCGGATGGCCAGTTTGCCAATGTCGGATACATGGGCGGTGATTTACAGGGTGTACTGAATAATGGCGATTACATCAGTGATCTTGGCTTTACCGCAGTTTGGCTTACGCCAGTTCTGGATAACCCGAATCAGGCTTTCACCGGTGACGAACCTATCAGTTATGGGGGCCAGTTTAAAGACGGCGGCAAGACGGGCTATCATGGCTACTGGGCGACGAATTTTTATAAAGCCGACGAGCACCTGATTAGTGATAACTTATCCTACGCCGACTATACCACAGCAATGCGCGACCAGTACGGGCTCAAGTCGGTGTTTGATATCGTCGCAAACCACGGGTCACCCAGCTACACGATGCCTGAGGACCAACCCGGCTATGGTGAGTTGTATGACAAAGAAGGTAAGTTGGTTGCCGACCATAAGAATTTGCATCCTACTGATTTAGACACCGATAAACCGTTACAGGCTTTTTTTCATCCTTACCCCGATTTGGCTAAGTTATCGAACCTGAATGAGCATAATCCTGATGTGCAGGATTACCTTATTGATGCATACCTATACTGGATAGAGCAGGGCGCCGATGCGTTCAGAATTGATACCATAAGACACGTTTCGCACGATTTCTGGCGGACAATGTCAGACCGAATCCGTGAACAGCACCCCGACTTTTTTATGTTCGGCGAAAGCTTTGTCTATGATGCAAACTTTATTGCTCAGCATACTCTGCCGAAAAATGGTGGGGTAAGCGTGTTGGATTTTCCGATGCAAAAAGTGATGAATCAGGTTTTTGGTGACCAATCTGAAGCGGACAGCGCGTCACAGGAAAAAGCCGAACCTGAGAAAAACGGCTATGAGAAGCTTGAAGAAGTGCTTCACTTAACCCACGGTCCCTATGCCAACCCGTATGAGTTAACCACATTCTATGATAATCACGACATGCCGCGTATGCAGGCTAGCGATGAAGGTTTCATCAACGCTCATAACTGGTTATTTACCGCCCGTGGTATTCCGGTGGTCTATCAGGGCTCAGAAATTGGCTTCATGCGCGGTACCGCCGAACATGCCGGTAACCGTAATTATTTGGGGCAGGAGGCTATCGACAGTGCCAGTGAACATGAGATATATAAATCGCTTAAAACCATTGCTAATGTCAGAAAACAAACGCCGGCACTGCAGCGAGGGCTTCAGCTTAACCTGAGGTTTACCGAAGACACCGCGGCTTTTTATCGCGTAGTTCAGGATGATGATGCACAACAGATTGCCTTAGTATTGCTGAACAAGGGTGACGAGAGCATCGATATGTCTGTGAGCAAGTGGCTGCAGGCTGGTGACTGGGTGGAACAATTAAGCGAAGAGCGCCGTTCTGTTGCACAAAACGGGCCGCTAAAAACCACTGTATTGCCTGACAGTGTGCAGGTTTGGGTACTGGATGCACCTGTTACTCACAGCGAACTTATTGATGCAGCCGGGCAGCAAATGCAGCGTCAGTAAAAAAGCTACTTATTGTGCGCCACACGAGCGGCGCACAATAAGTTCAGCCGGCATCAGATAGTCCTCAACGACTTCCTTGTTAATGGCTTTTATGAGTGTATCAACCAGTAGCTCGCCGGCTTTAGTTGTGTTCTGACGCACAGTAGTCAGGGCCGGGGTGGTGTAACCGGAAATCGGGATGTTGTCATAGCCAACTACCGCTACATCTTCAGGCACGCGCAGATTTGCTTCACGAAGCGCATCATAAACACCCACGGCAATCAAATCAGACGCACAGACGACCGCACGTGGTAACGTAGCATCATTCAGCATCGCTTTCATCGCCGCATAGCCCGATGGCTCTGTAGAGTGCGCATTGATTTGACGCTGCGACTCTCCCGAAAGTCCTTGTTTGTCCAGTGCATCAGCGAACCCCTGATAGCGGGCTCGAAATTCCGGGGCATCTTCGCTGTTATCGCCTATGAAAGCAAAAGAGGTATAGCCCAGACCAATAAGGTGATTGGTCACATCGAACCCGCCCTGATAATTATCGCAACCGATATTCACTCCGGGGTGGGCTTTATCCTGAGCACCCCAGCGCACAAAATGTGTACCCTGTTCCTCAAGCTGGTCGAGCTTACTGCGATAAGCGCTGTAATCCCCATAGCCCAGCAAAATAATACCGTCGGCCTTATTTGAATCTTCATATTCAGCGTGCCAGTCACTTTGCATATTCTGAAATGAAACCAGCAGATCGTAACCCTGACTCGCGCTGGCACGGGTAATACTGCCCAGCATCGAAAGGAAAAAAGGGTTTATCAGCGAGTCGTCTGTAGTGGGATCCTCAAACAATAACAGCGCCAGCGTATTACTTTTTTGTTTGCGCAGATTGCTGGCGTTTTTATCTACCTGATAGTTAAGTTCCCGCGCGATTTCAACAATGCGATCGCGGGTTTCCTTGCTTACCAGCGGACTGTTATTCAGTGCTCTGGAAACGGTAGACTGAGAAACACCTGCACGGTGGGCAATATCAAAGGAGGTTGCTTTTTCTTTCATAAACACTATTTATTGATTCGGTGTAAGCACACCCTGTTTGAACTACGATACCATAAAATCAACATTTACCCGCTGTTTTAGCGGGTAGGAGAGCTTTAAATGCTGTGCAATCGCCGGTATTTTAAGCACTTAATGCGTACAGGTGACGAAAAAATATCACCTGTAAAAGGGTGATGTTATACTCGCCCTGTTTCGTTAACTATGTTTATTAAGGGGAATTCGCGAATGGCGGAGACTGAAAATCGTCCGACCAATTTTATCCGGCAGATTATCGATAAAGATTTGGCGTCTGGGTTACACCAGCAGGTGAAAACGCGTTTTCCACCCGAGCCTAACGGCTTTCTGCATATCGGTCACGCTAAGTCTATTTGCCTTAACTTTGGCATTGCCGAAGACTATCAGGGCACCTGTAATTTACGCTTTGATGATACCAATCCGGCAAAAGAAGACATTTCTTTTGTAAACAGTATTAAAGAAGATGTTCACTGGCTTGGTTTTGAATGGTCTGGCGAAGCGCGTTATTCCTCAAATTACTTTGATCGTTTGCATGGTTTTGCCGTTGAGCTGATTGAAAAAGGTCTGGCCTATGTCGACTTTTCTACGCACGACGAAATGCGTGCGTTGCGAGGAACACTTACCGAGCCAGGCACAAACAGTCCGTATCGCGATACAGATGTTGAGACAAATCTGAAGGAATTCGCGAAGATGGCGAATGGCGACTACCAGGAAGGACAGTGTAGCCTGCGTGCCAAAATAGACATGGCATCGCCCTTTATGTGTATGCGCGATCCGGTGATATACCGTGTTAAATTCGCGCACCACCATCAGACTAAGGATAAATGGTGCATTTATCCGATGTACGATTTTACGCACTGTATATCAGATGCTATTGAGGGCATTACGCACTCTTTATGCACGCTGGAGTTTCAGGATAACCGTCGCCTGTATGATTGGGTGATTGATAACATTACCATTGACGCTGAGCCTCGCCAGTATGAGTTTTCACGTCTTAACCTTGAATACACAGTGTTAAGTAAACGTCGTCTTATTCAGCTGGTTGACGAAAAGCATGTTAGCGGTTGGGATGACCCTCGTATGCCGACAATCGCCGGATTGCGTCGGCGCGGCTATACGCCGGGCTCAGTGCGTGAGTTTTGTAAGCGTATCGGTGTGACCAAAATGGATAATATGGTCGAAATGGGTATGCTGGAAGCCTGTATTCGAGATGATCTTAACGTCAATGCGCCGCGGGCCATGGCAGTGCTTGAGCCGGTAAAGATTATTATCGAAAATTTGCCTGAAGGAAATAGTGAAACGCTGTCTGCACCTAATCACCCGAACGACGAGTCAATGGGCACGCGCAGCGTGACCTTTAGTCGGGAAATATGGATTGAGGCAGAGGACTTCCGTGAACAGGCGAATAAGAAATTTAAGCGCCTTGTGCTGGGTAAAGAGGTTCGTTTACGTAATGCTTATGTCATTAAGGCAGAGCGGGTGGACAAAGACGAAGCAGGCAATATTACCACCATCTATTGCACTTATGACGATCAGACACTGGGTAAAGATCCGGCGGATGGCAGAAAAGTGAAAGGTGTGATTCACTGGGTTGATGCTAATACAGCCGCACCCGCGCAGTTCAGGTTGTACGATAGATTATTTAACGTACCAAACCCTGCGGCCCAGGAAGATTTTGTTCATGCTATTAACGATGAATCCCTGATTGTGAAAAATGGCTACGTGGAATGTGGTTTGTCTGGTGCGTCGGTAGAAGACGGTAACTGGCAATTCGAGCGTACCGGCTATTTTTGTTGCGATAAAGACAGCGAGGAAGGCAAGCTCGTCTTTAACCAGACAGTAGGTCTTCGTGATACCTGGGCTAAAATTGAAAACCAGTAATTAATGATTTACATATAAAAAAGGTTACCAATGGGTAACCTTTTTTTATGCCTGCGCATTATTGTTTATTTACTTTGGCTGACAATCCAGGGACTGGCCGTTAACAGCCAGACTGTCCTTTCCCATAAGATACAGATACAGCGGCATAATATCCTCAGGCGTTTTTAATGTCTGCGGGTCTTCTGCCGGAAACGCATTGGCGCGCATATCGGTGCGCGTACCACCAGGATTGATACAGTTAAACCTCACGTTTCTGTTCTCATATTCGCTGGCAAGCACCTGCATCATGCCTTCAGTTGCAAATTTAGAGACAGCATACGTGCCCCAGAAGGAACGGCCCTTTCTGCCTACGCTTGAAGTGGTAAACACCACCGACGCATTATCGGCAAGTCGGAGTACAGGAAGTAATTTTTGTGTCATCAGTGCAGCGCCGGTCAGGTTTATTTGTATAACATCCTGCCACTCGTCTTCCGGTATATCCTCAAATGCGCTCAAGTGTCCAAGTATTGATGCATTATGTAATACGCCATCAAGACGGCCGAACTGATCTTGAATCGTGCGCGCCATATCTTCATAGTTTTTGGCCGTAGCACCTTTCAGGTCCAGGGGAACTATGGCGGGCTCAGGGCCTCCCGCTGCTAGAATTTCGTCATAAACTGCTTCAAGTTTACTGACAGTGCGTCCCAGCAGTATGCATGTGGCACCGTAGCGGGCAAATGTTCTCGCTGCTTGTGCGCCAATACCGTCACCGGCGCCTGTAATCAGAATAACTTTTTCTTTCAATAAGTTTTCTGGCGCATTGTAATCGTTCATTCATTCTCCCTGACAGATAGGTAATAGCGCAAGGATAATACGGGAAGCGAATCGATGAAAGGACCCGTCGGTACAGCAGTATTATTGTCAGGACAAAGTATAAAGTTAATAAAGAAAATAAAAAGTTAACAAAGTTTTGCAAAGTTGCTGCAAAGTCAATAATATTGCCTAATAATAAACTGGTCTTACATGTTAAAAGTCAGATTTGATGTCAGTATCGTTGACTAAGGTGCCTGCCAGCAGGCAGTCAGGGTCAGGGGTTAGACAGACAATAAAAACAATGAGTCATAGGGAGAAACAATGAGAAAACTACTTATCAGTTCCAGTGTTGCAATGGCACTGGGGTTAGCAGGGTGCGGAGGCTCAGGAGAATCAATTGATGATATAGAGGCAGATACGCCCGATCAGACACCCTTTTCCCGTATTGTCTTTGACCCAGCCAATGGCAATCTTAACACGCCAAACGATCTGCTAATGCTTCCTGGCGACGATGGATTTTTCGATTATACGCTCAATATACCTGTCGATAACCCACAGGACTTCAGTGACCCCCGTGTGGCACTTAATACGCTGGATGGTTGGTCGACACAACATCCATTTGTTATCGATGTTGAAACGCCAGGAGACACAGCCATTGATGAGTCTACCCTGGGTGCTGGTATTTATATTCACGAAGCGACACTAGGCCTGGACCAGAGCGATCCGGATTGTGCCGCGGCTGAAATCCCTTCATCCGGCTGTAAAGTAGGTGATGCCCTGGAGCTGGGAACAGACTATGCACTGAGACTGGTTGATGGTGATACCATTTCGGTAATCCCGCTTCGACCGCTGAAATCAGCGCAAGGCTATATGCTGATAATGACCACCGGGTTAAAAGATACCAGTGGAAAATCTGTCATGGGTTCAACAACCTGGGATTTGGTTAAGCAGGATATAAACACAAAGCCGTTGGCCACAGATTCGCAACTTCAGTTACAAACATTGGTAAATACGTATGTTACGCCTCTTGAAGATGCCGGCTTCTCAAGAGAAGAGCTGACGTACGTATCAGCGTTTACGACCCAGTCAGTAGGGCAATCTCTTTCAGCACTTAAAAAGGTAGCTGTTTCTACCTATGCCGCCAAAGTAGCTGCGGGCGATCCTACTGCCGGACAATCGCTACCGGCAATACAGATTAGCGATGCCGATGGCGCACCAAATGCAATGGAAGCGTTAAACCTCGTCAGTGATGAGGTGCTTGCAGGTGCTGTAGCTCAGGGCTCCGAAGGGTTGGATGAAGCGACACAGGGCGCAATTCAGGCAACGCTTGAAGCAGGTGGCTTTGATGGTCTGCAAACCTGTAGCGGATTGCTGACTACGGCTGCAGGTGGAATGGCTGAAGCTTATGGTCCGTTAAATGAATTTGCGCAGCCACTGGCCAGCGGCTTACTACAGGAAGTGGGTTCTTTCTGCGCCGCGAAACATTATCAGGGCAACATTACTTTGCCGTATTATCTGGGTGTGCCAACCGAAGAAAACCCTATGGCACCGGTTAACGAATTCTGGCATGCAGCCTGTGATAGCGGCATCGTATTGGGTGCGGTTTCCGATGAAACTAAAGCCGCTGCTGAAGCTGGCCCCAACGATGCGCTGTGCCAACAGCTTGGGCTGGCCGATCTGCGCGTAAATGGTGAAAAGCTGGATCCTAAACGCAACGTAACCCGCTTTAACCCCGTTCCACAGGCAACCTCTATGCAGCAACTGGACGTTCAGGTCACCGTGCCTGATCCAGCGGTTGCAGCAGGGCTTGGCTTTTCAGTTAGTCAGCCAGAATCGGGCTGGCCAGTGGTCATCCTTTATCATGGGATAACCAGTAAGAAAGAAGACATGCTGGCTATTACCGGTACGTTGTCGCTGGCGGGTATTGCCACAATAGCTATCGACCAGCCACTTCATGGCTCACGCGGTTTCGATGTTGACATGGATGGTACTGACGATATTAACGCAACCACCGTCACTCCAGTTCATTACATGAACCTTGGCAGCCTGCCTACAGCACGGGACAATCTTCGTCAGAGTGTTGCAGACTTGCTGGGCTTACGTCTTGGTATGAATGCCCTGATGGATATGACAACGGATCAGGATGTTAATGTAAACCTGGGGCGTGTTTCGGTTATGGGTGTATCGCTAGGGGCGATAACAGGCGGTAATTTTGCTGCTGTTGCAAACTCATCAATGGGTGGCGACCTTGCCGCGCTGGATAGTGCGTATGCGGTAGATGTGGCGTCACTTGAATCTCCTGGTGGTGGCCTGGCGCAGTTCCTGATTGAATCACCTCGCTTTGGTCCGTTAATTAAGGGTCTGTTGTTGTCTGAGTCTTCAGAAGAGTTCCAGGGACTGTTGCAGCAGCTTTACGAGACAACTGATGTTACCCAGGAACAGTTAGTCGCAGCGGTTACGCAGTTCGAAGCGGCGTTGACGCCTGAGCAGGCAGCGGGTGTTCAGGCAACGCTAAGCGAATTCGCTTTTGCTGCGCAATCAGTGCTGGATAAAGGGGATCCGAATAACTACGCCATGACGCTGGGTGAAACTACGCCTGTGCATATGATGACGGTAGTGGGTGATGGTAGCGAAGAAAACAAACCTGACCAGGTGATTCCGGTTACGACCAGCCTGCCGTTGTCAGGCCAGAATCCTCTGGCTCGTATCATCGGATTGGAGCAGGTCAGCACTACAGTTACCGGTGATCCGGTATCAGGGCAGGTTCGCTTTACCGAAGGTGCGCACGCATCAAGCCTTAGCCCGGACGCCAGTGCGGCAACAACTGAAGAGATGCAGCGCGAAGTAGCAACGTATATTGCAACTGAAGGCACTGTTATTGAAATAAATAATGAGGATGTTGTAGCGAACTAATCGTTATATGTCTTAAAAAGGCCAGCAGACGCTGGCCTTTTTTGTGCGCTAAACAACATCATTGTCGTCACGACTGATGAACGCTGGTACACTTACGCCAGTTAAACTAACTCACTAAATAATCTGATAATCAGTAGCAGGAGTCGCACTTGGAGTTTCTGTACGAATATGGGCTTTTTCTGGCAAAAGCCGTCACCTTTGTTGCCGCATTTGTAATCATTGTGGCATCGGTAGTCGGTGCAGCAAATCGTCAAAAACCGGGCAAAGGTCACCTCGAGATTGCCTCTTTAAATGAGCAGTTAAAAGATATAACTAACTACGCACGCTCAGTATTGCTTGATAAAGCGAGTATGAAAAAACTCGCTAAACAGCAAAAGAAAGAAGCGAAAGATCAGGATAAAGAAAAGCAGAGCCGTTCACGGTTATTCGTGATTGAGTTTAAAGGCTCAATGGACGCCCATGAGGTTGAACGTTTACGCGAAGAAGTAACAGCAATTTTATGTGTTGCCGAGTCGCAGGACGAAGTATTGGTTAAGCTGGAAAGTGGCGGCGGCGTGGTCCACGGTTACGGACTGGCTGCCGCACAACTTCATCGCATAAAGGATAAAGGCATTAAACTTACCGTATCAGTGGATAAAGTCGCTGCCAGCGGTGGCTATATGATGGCGTGTGTCGCGGACAATCTGTTGGCATCCCGCTTTGCATATATCGGTTCTATTGGTGTTTTGGCTCAGTTACCTAACTTTCATAAAGTACTGAAGAAAAATGACATCGAATTTGAACAACATACAGCAGGCGCTTATAAGCGTACGTTAACTGTATTTGGTGAAAATACCGATGAAGGCCGTGAGAAATTCCGCGAGGAAATTGAAGAGATCCACGTGCTGTTTAAAGACTGGGTACGCGAACAGCGTTCGCAAATGGATATTGAAAAGGTCGCGACGGGCGAATTCTGGCCGGGTGTAAAAGCTAAGGAATTGGGCTTGATAGATACGATTATGACCTCTGATGATTACATTCTTTCCGCGTATCCTGAAAAAGAAATTTACAGCGTGAAATACTCTCACAAGAAGAACATGGCAGAAAAACTCGGTATGTCATTCGCCAGTGTGGCGCAGCAGCAACTCATGCGGCTGTGGAGTCAGACGCGTACCTGGTTCCACTAAAAGCTGGTTCAATAATGTCGAAACCCACCAAAACTCAGATTTTGGATGTGGCTGAAGCCCTGTTCGCAGAGCAGGGCTTTGACCAGACATCAATGCGCGCTATTACCAGCGGTGCAGGTGTAAATCTCGCCTCAGTGAATTATCACTTTGGCAGTAAAAAAAATCTTATCCAGTCAGTTTTTAAGCGTTACTTCGATATTCTGATGCCCAGGATTGAAGAGACACTATCAACCCTCCCAGTGTCCACCGGCAGGCGAGGAATCGCTGATTTGCTCGAAGCATTAATCCCGCCTATGCTGTCTCTAAATGCTGTTCGCCCTAATGGCACAGCGACTTTTGTAATGTTATTGGGTAAGGGGTATAACGAAACTCAAGGACATTTGCGCCGCTTTATTATGGGCAATTACGGACACAGTATTAATAAGCTGCTGACCGAAATCCATAGACGCTTACCTGATATTCAGGATGACGAGCTGTTCTGGCGCTTACATTTCGCCATGGGGGCGTTTGTATTCTCTATGTCATCAAGCAGTGCACTGACGCAGATAGCACATTCTGATTTCAATCAGGATGTAGATGTTGTCGGCGTAATTGAGCATCTTATTCCTTTCGTGGCAACCGGGATCGCCGGCCAATAACTCCACATTTATCCTTTGTATTTGTTACACTTGCCGCCACTAAATTCCAGGCTACAGGAGTGTCATATGATTAGCAGAACTGAATTACAGCGAGTGCTTGATGGCTTACTTAAACCCGCGGATATTAAAGATTATTGTCCCAACGGATTACAGGTTGAAGGTAAAGACCGGATCAAGCGGATTGTTACCGGCGTAACAGCGTCGCAAAGACTGATTGATGCAGCTGTTGAGCATGACGCCGATGCCATTATTGTTCATCATGGTTATTTCTGGAAAGGTGAAGCCGACGCAATAACAGGTATGAAAAAGCGTCGCATAAAAACGCTTCTGGAGAATGACATTAACCTTTTTGCTTATCACTTACCTATCGATGTGCATACCACTTTGGGTAATAACGCGCAGTTAGGCAAACTTCTTAATTTTGAAAACGCCAGGCCCCATGCTGATATCAGCCCTCAGGGGATAGTATTCGAAGCTCGCCTGGAAACGCCGGTTTCGCAGCAAGAGCTTGCTGATAATATAGAAACCGTACTGGGAAAAGCCCCGCTGGTTGAAGGCGATCCCGATCAGCCAATATCAACTGTTGCCTGGTGCACAGGTGGTGGCCAGGGCTTTATAGATAATGTCGCACAGGCCGGCATCGATGCGTTCATCAGTGGTGAGGTGTCCGAGCAAACCATCCACAGTGCCAGAGAGCAGGGTGTTCATTTTTTTGCCTGTGGCCATCATGCTACAGAACGTTATGGCGTAAAAGCCCTGGGAGAATTCCTACAGGAAAAATTCGGCCTGGCAACCACGTTTATCGACATTGATAACCCAGCCTGATCATAAATTTTAAATGAAAGCCACTGACCAGTACTTTGATGGTATAGCCGATAAATTTGTGCGTAACATTTATGGCACAACTAAAGGCAAGTTACGTCATTTATTGTTATTAGAGTCAATGCAGCCTTACCTGGAATCTCCGGGCAGGCGCATCATCGAGATAGGTGGTGGCACAGGTATTATGACAAGAGAACTGGCCCAGCAGGGGCATCATGTGACATTAACAGATGCCTCTGAAGATATTCTCAAACTGGCCGGAGAGTTTTTACATGATCTCCCTCAGGTTGATATCGTTCATCTTCCGCTTCAGCAAATACACACCCTTGATAGCTACGACTTAATTGTATGTCATGCCGTACTTGAGTGGCTGGCAGAACCCTTTGAAGCCTTGCGATCAATTACAGAAAAAATGCCCGCGGGCAGCCAGCTAAGCCTTAGTTTTTTTAACCGTGATGCAGCATTATTTACCAACGCGGTATATGGTAACTTTGATTACATAGCACGTGGTTTAAAGGTTAAAAACCAGGTCAGGCTGAATCCCACCAATGCATTGCGACCCGCTGATGTTATTGAGTTTGTCGGACGCAATGATCTTAAGGTGCTTGCCAGATCGGGTATCCGGTGTTTTCACGACTATATGAAAAACAAACCGGATACCGATGAGGTATTCGAGCAACTGCTGACTCTTGAAAGACAGTACCGCAGCGAAGAACCTTTTTGCTGGATGGGTAAATACTTTCACCTGATGCTGGAAAAAACTTAAATTACACGGTTGTGCTCGCTAAGGGTCCCCTGACAGAAGTGAACAATGTTCGCTAACGTGGTCGTTGCAATTTCTTCCATAG
Organism: Salinimonas iocasae; assembly: GCF_006228385.1. Taxonomy (GTDB): domain Bacteria; phylum Pseudomonadota; class Gammaproteobacteria; order Enterobacterales; family Alteromonadaceae; genus Alteromonas; species Alteromonas iocasae. Next base: position 1,968,236 of record NZ_CP039852.1, on the reverse strand, counting down.
CCTCGCGGGTAAAAAAGCCCTGGTGACCGGTTATCAGTACATTGGGAAATGTTTGTAGCCGCTCGAAAATGTCATCATGAATGATATCCATTGAATGATCGGTAAAAAACAAAGAAGCTTCCTGTTCATAAACATCTATTCCCAGGCTACCGATTTTTTCAGACTTCAAGCCTTCTATCATGGCTTTGGTATCGATAAGGGCCCCTCTGGAGGTATTGATTAGCATGACGCCGTCTTTCATTTGATTGATGTTGTGGTGGTCAATTAAATGAAAGGTATCATCATTTAGCGGGCAGTGTAGGGTGATGATGTCGCAGGTCTGCAGAATGTCGTCAAACGATGTATAAGTGCATTCGGCAGCCAAAGAACTATCGGGCTGCGGATCGCAGCAGAGTACCGTGCAACCGAACCCCTTTAGAATATTCGCTGTGGCTTTGCCAATATGGCCGGTGCCGACTACACCGACGCGTTTACCGTGCAGGGTAAAACCCATCAGCCCGTTTAAATTAAAATTTCCTTCCCTGACCCTATTGAATGCACGATGTGTTTTACGGTTGAGCGTTAACATTAGTGCAATGGCATGTTCGGCAACACTGTGCGGCGAGTAGGCCGGTACCCGTGATACACATAACCCGTATTTTTTGGCGGCTTTAAGATCTATATTGTTATAGCCAGCGCAGCGCAATGCGATATGCCTTACTCCCGATTTGGCAAGGGCGATGATAACCGATTCATTTACCGTATCATTTACGAAGACACACACAGTATCGAGCCCCTGGCACAACGATACTGACTGCTCATTAAGTGTGGTTTCAAAATACTTCAGCTCAGCGCCCTTATGATGTTCTGAAGCCTGATTGAGGGTCTTCTGGTCGTACGCCTGACAACTAAATACACCTATTTTACATTGCATATTTATCATCCACAGATTGAGTTAAAAAGAAAGCAAGGCATACCTATCCAATTATGCAGTTTGCACAGTTTGTGGCAGCATAAGCACTATTAATCAGTCATACGCAGAGTATAGCAATGAAAAAAGTCTGTTTTCTTGGTTTAGGCGTTATGGGGTATCCGATGGCAGGTCATTTGTCAGAAAACGGATACAAAGTAACCGTGTTTAATCGCACCACAGCAAAGGCTGAAAACTGGTGCAAGCAATATACTGGTGAAATGGCACAAACGGTTTCTGATGCCGTCTACGACGCTGATATAGTCTTGATGTGTGTGGGAAATGACAATGACGTCAGTGAGGTAGCGGGGCAGGCCGTAGCGGCGATGAAACCGGGTAGTATATTGGTTGATCACACAACCGCCTCTGCAGAATTAGCCAGACAATTGAACACCCTGTGCAGGGAAAAAGAGATAGGCTTTCTGGATGCCCCTGTATCAGGGGGCCAGGCCGGTGCTCAAAACGGTCAACTGACCGTAATGGTGGGCGGTGACCCTGATACTTATGAGAAGGCGTTGCCTGTAATGCAGGTCTTTGCCCGCCACGTTCAGCGTATAGGAGACGCCGGGAGTGGTCAGTTAGCAAAAATGATGAATCAAATCTGTATCGCCGGTATCGTACAGGGGTTAGCCGAAGCGCTACATTTTGGCGAAAAGGCCGGCCTTGACTGTAAGCAGGTTATTGAAGTCATCAGCAAAGGCGCAGCCCAGTCCTGGCAGATGGAAAACCGGGCCTCTACCATGATAAACGGGGAGTATGAATTCGGTTTCGCTGTAGACTGGATGCGCAAGGACCTGCACATTGCATTGGAAGAAGCACGAAAAAATGGCTCAACGCTGGCTCTCACCGCTTTGGTCGACCAATATTATGCTGATGTTCAAAAACTAGGGGGCGGGCGCTGGGACACGTCCAGTTTGCTAACCCGCTTACATGGTTAACTGACGTATCTTTTTGCTATAAGCGATACGGGTTACTGACTTGCTATCGCTTATAAACGTTATTCCGGGTCACTCAAGCCGGGCTGGCCTGTCTGAGAATCATCGGGCAGTGACATAGACTTATCAGCAAACATCTGTCTGATTTTCTGCAGCCTTGTATGATTTGATGTTGATAACCGGGTGCGCGTGAGTCGGGTGAACAGGGTCTGTGCTTTGACTGTCCGGTAGTCGGCGGTGTCTGTCTCAGTCATACACTGCAAAAGGTTGAGCGCAAAAGCCGCTCTTTCAGGTAACAAAATATGCGCCTGATAAAAATAATACATGGCTTTGAGATACAGCTTCTGCAAAAAATAACGGGTGCCTTCGTCGTTAAGTTCAAATGCCTGGTCGGCAGCGATACCAAGTTGCTGTTCTGCGGTGCGAATTGCGTCCTGATGCGAGGTTCGCTGTGCAAGGCTTAAGTTATTTTGTGTTCTTTCATGCGCCATCGATAACATTTCCCTGGCTTTTTCGGCCTTATTTAAGGACGAATACACCTTCGCAGCGGAGATGAGTGTAGCGGCATCTGTCCGTGCGAAATAGTCTGCGATGTCGTGTTCAAGCAATGACTGTGCGCGAACGCTGTCGCCTTCCAATACAGCAGCATAAGCCATCAATACAGCTTGTTTTTTGTTTTGCTGCGCGTCGTAATTCTGACGACCGGCTACCCCGATAAGGCGGCGCGCCTGGCTCAGACTTTCACCCCGGTTAGCAGCAGGCTGATGTTCTGCGATGGATAAATAGAATTCGGCCAGTTCAAACGTAAACTCATTGAAAGTCTCTTTGGACGTTTTGTGGGAATGCCGTTTTTTCTGTAATAAATCAATTCCGTCGAGTACGCGATCCTGGCGCTGATAGGTTAAAGATTTTAAGCGCGCTGCGGGAATGCTGAGCGCTGAAAAAGCAATACGGTCGAGATAATACTCTGCCTTATCATACGCCTGCTGCTCGAAACTCAGACCAGCAAGCCACTCAAAGGCTTTGTTTTTGGCCAGCTCGGTTTCAATCAGTCCGGTGAGATCGCTCTGGCAATGCTCCCAGCGACCTTCCATATAAAGACATTTGATTTTTCCCCACTGAGCCCACAGCACACGATCGCTGTCCAGTAAAACCGCTTCATACAATTCTCTTGCTTGTCGAATCTCACCGGACTCGAACAATAAGCGGGCTTTAAGTTTTATAATATCCGTTCGGATACGTAAGGGGATATCCTGACTCAGTGAGGCTTTCAGCAGCCTTAGGGCCTCCGCTGGTTGCTGCTCATCCATAGCCTGTAAAGCGCTGTGCGCAACCTGTCGGTATGCAAGATACTGTTTGATACCTCTGGAAAGTGTTTGCAGATTGTAAGGTTTAATCAGCACTAAATCAGGCTGGCAATCAATGATCTGGCCAATGGTCTGAGGTAGCCTGTCGGAAGTAATAAAAATTATTCCCGTTCCGGGCCGGATAAAGCGCGATTCACGCAATGTAGTAAGCCATTCAACGCCGGTTTTGGTTTCGCCCAGATAGTAGTCGAATATTATTATCTCGAAATGCTGAACGCGCAGGGCCGACTGTAATTCACTGCCCTGACTGAAACTGCTGACAGTAAACGGCTCAATCTGCAGAAGGTGGCTTCTGAGTGTGGCCCGGGCAGTGGCATTATCTTCTACAATTGCAACGCGGTAAGTCATTTAATATTTTGTCAGTAACGTTCACTACAAACAGCCAATACCGACAGTGAGCAGTATTAAGCAAGATTTTTACGAGCATACCAGTACACCATTTCACCGTCACCTGACTTGTTATTTTATCTCGTCTGATGTGTTGATTCAGTCATCGCAATCTGACGCTTTCCATGTCACATTATGTTTACAAAAAACCAACCTTACGTTTATGGTTAACGTTTACGTCAAGGGGAGCCAGAGTTATGGTGTCTCCAACGTCCGTTTATCAAAGGAAACAGCGATGAAACATGTACCCTTATTAATCAATGGTGAGTTCAAAAACTCTGATGCAACTCAGCACATTGATGTTACGAATCCTGCTAATAATGAAGTCATTGCGCAGGCTCCCTGCGCCACAGAAGACGAAATCTCTCAGGCTATCGCGTCAGCAAAAACAGCGTTTGAGACCTGGAAAGATGTACCTGTAACCGAGCGTGCCCGTCTGATGATGCGTTATCAGGCACTGCTTAAAGAACACCAAAAAGACATCGCTGAAACGCTTGCGCAGGAAACCGGCAAAACATTTGATGATGCAATGGGCGATGTATGGCGTGGTATTGAAGTGGTTGAACAGGCTATGAATGTGCCGTCACTGATGATGGGCGAAACAGCAGAGAACGTCGCCCGTGGTATCGATACTTATAGCTACACACAGCCACTGGGCGTATGTGCAGGTATTACTCCTTTTAATTTCCCAGCAATGATTCCTTTGTGGATGTTCCCGCTGGCTATTGCCTGTGGTAATACGTTTGTCCTTAAGCCTTCAGAGCAGGACCCTCTGACCCCCGTTCGCCTGGCCGAGCTCTTCAAAGAAGCCGGCGCTCCAGACGGCGTACTGAATGTCATTCATGGTGGTAAAGAACAGGTCGAGCCGCTGCTAACCCATCCGGATATTAAAGCGGTTTCATTCGTCGGTTCTGTTCCGGTCGGCCAGCATATCTATCGTACCGCTACGGCGCATATGAAACGCGCCCAATGTTTCGCGGGTGCGAAAAACCATACCGTTATTATGCCGGATGCTAATAAAGAGCATGTTCTGAATAATCTTGTGGGTGCTTCTGTTGGTGCTGCCGGTCAACGCTGTATGGCTATTTCTGTTGCTGTATTTGTGGGTGAGGCACAACAGTGGATCCCAGAGTTGGCTGAGCGCATCAAAGCGGTTAAACCAGGTCCGTGGGATCAAAAAGAATCTGCATATGGCCCTGTTATCAGCCCGCAGGCAAAAGAGCGCGTATTACGTCTTATCGACAGCGGTAAACAGCAGGGCGCAACCTGCCTGGTCGACGGTTCAGACTTTACCGTAGAAGGTTACGAAAACGGAAACTGGATTGGCCCGACGGTCTTCAGTGACGTTACAGATGAAATGGATATTTACAAAGAAGAAATTTTCGGACCGGTATTATCCATCATGAACGCGGATTCTTTGGATGATGCCCTGACACTGGTAAACAACAACCCGTACGGAAACGGTACTTCAATCTTTACCTCTAATGGCGCCGCAGCACGCAAATATCAGCACGAAGTAACAGTTGGGCAGGTAGGTATTAATATTCCGATTCCTGTACCGCTGCCGTTTTTCTCTTTTACCGGGTGGAAAAACTCGTTCTTTGGCGATCTGCACGCTTACGGCAAACAAGCGATTCGCTTCTATTCCGAGACCAAAACTATCACATCGCGCTGGCTGGAAGATGACATCCCTGGCGGCCCGAATATGACAATTTCACTGGGGTAAGTAGCAGTTATGAATTTTGAACTCACAGATGATCAACAGGCTTTTGCTGATACTGCGCGCCAGTTTGCCCGTGAGGTCCTGGCACCTAATGCAGCGAAGTGGGATCGTGAACACCATTTTCCGGTAGAGGCTATTCAACAGGCTGGTGAGCTCGGCTTTTGCGGACTCTATACCCCTGAAGAAGCAGGGGGGTTAGGTCTGAGTCGCCTTGATTCCTCTATTATTTTTGAACAATTAGCAATGGGCTGCACCACGACAACGGCAATGCTAACCATACACAACATGGCAACATGGATGATTGCAACCTGGGGACAGGATGCGGTTAAGCAGATGTGGTGTGAGACATTGGTTACCGGTCAGAAACTGGCATCTTACTGTCTGACTGAGCCGGGTGCCGGTTCAGATGCGGCATCACTTAAGACCAGCGCTCGCAAAGAAGGCGACCACTATGTGCTTAATGGTTCAAAAGTGTTCATCTCTGGTGCCGGTAGTACCGATGTGCTGGTGGTAATGGCAAGAACCGGTGAGGACGGTGCCAAAGGGGTTTCAGCGTTCGCGGTGCCTGCCGATGCTGATGGTATTTCCTATGGCAAGCCAGAAGAAAAAATGGGCTGGAATGCACAGCCTACGCGCATGATCACCTTTGAAGATGTCAAACTTGATCCGCAATGGCTGCTAGGCAATGAAGGCGAAGGGTTCAAGCTTGCCATGAAGGGGCTGGATGGCGGTCGCATTAATATTGCTACCTGCTCTTTGGGCACCGCGCAACAGGCGCTGAATACTGCGCGTGATTATATGCAGGAGCGTGAGCAGTTTGGTAAACCTATTGCTGCTTTCCAGGCTTTGCAGTTCAAACTGGCGGACATGGGAACTGAACTGGTAGCGGCGCGGCAGATGGTTCGCCTGGCTGCCTGGAAGCTGGACAATGATGATGCCGATAAAACCACGTATTGTGCAATGGCAAAACGTTTTGCAACAGATGTAGGCTTCACGGTTTGTAATGAAGCATTGCAACTGCATGGTGGATACGGGTACATCAAAGAATATCCGCTGGAGCGCCATGTTCGCGATGTGCGGGTTCATCAGATTCTGGAAGGTACCAATGAAATTATGCGCGTTATCATTGGCCGTCGCCTGATTGCCGATGAACGCGAAGTGCTTTAAGTTCCAAGGAGACAGCAATGAGTGAACACAGTCAGACACTACCTGTTACTGTCAGTGAAATTCCACTGAGTAACGGAAAGGTGGCCGGACATCTCACGCTTAATAAACCCAAAGCATTGAATGCACTGGATTTAGAAATGGCAGAGATTATGCTCGGGGCGCTGAAGTCCTGGGCGAAGCGCGATGAGGTTGCGTTCGTGGTGATGGATGCGACCGGCGATAAGGCATTTTGTGCAGGCGGCGATATTGTCAGTATGTACAACGCCATGAAGGATAACCCTGACAGTGTGCCGCATTTTGTAAAAACCTTTTTTACCGTTGAGTACACGCTGGATTACGCCATTCGCACATACAACAAACCCGTTATTGCGTGGGGACACGGTATTGTAATGGGCGGTGGAATGGGCCTGATGACCGGTGCCTCGCACCGCGTGGTTACACAATCATCACGTCTGGCCATGCCTGAGATATCAATAGGCTTATATCCCGACGTTGGCGGTACCTATTTTCTGCCACGCTTACCCGGCAAAACAGGCCTGTTTTTAGGGCTGACCGGCGCCAGTATCAATGCCTCAGACGCATTGTATATTGGCCTTGCTGATCATTACTGTGACGCACAGGATAAAGATGCAATTTTTAAAGCGCTGGCAGAGTGTGATGTTTCGACCGCCGAAGCGACCAGCCAATCTGTATCTGATGTATTGCAACGCTTTGAAGTTGCGCAGGATGAGCGTGTGGCCGGGCAGGTGGAACCTCACAGACAAGCGATTGATAGCGTGTGTGAGGCAGACTCTCTGGCGGCGGTGGTTGAAGGCATTTCTAGCCTGGATGCCGATGACGACAAGTGGCTGTCAAAGGCACAAAAATCGCTGGCAGCGGGCTCACCGATAACGGCGCATCTGGTGTATGAACAAATCAGGCGGGGGCAGTCACTTTCTCTTGCTGAATGCTTTAAGACCGAGCTTGGTGTGTCCTGTCACTGCGGTGAATATGGTGAGTTTCAGGAAGGGATCCGGGCATTGTTAATTGATAAAGATAATACACCGCAATGGAAGTTTGATGACGTCGCATCGGTACCTGAAGAAGTTGTTGAGTACTTTTTCAGTGACCCCTGGCAGGATGAGTCGCATCCTCTGGCGCAACTGGGAGAAAAATCATGAAAAAGATAGCATTTATCGGACTGGGTAATATGGGTGGCCCAATGGCGGCTAATCTGCTTGATGCAGGTTGTGATGTAACAGTATTTGACCTTGTGCCTGCAGCTGTGGAAGCAGCGTGCGCAAAAGGCGCTAAACCTGCTGGCAGCGCGAAGGAAGCGATTAAAGAGGCAGATATCATAATCAGCATGTTACCGGCCGCCACTCATGTTAAATCACTTTATCTGGGTGATGATGGCATAGTACCGCACGCGAAGCCTGATGCATTGATAATCGACTCAAGCACGATTGATGCACAAAGCGCCAGAGATGTGGGTGAGGCCATTGAGTCATCTGGCCGGCATTTTGTCGATGCGCCGGTATCCGGTGGCACTGCAGGTGCAGCCGCGGGGACTTTGACTTTCATTATGGGTGGCACAGATGAAGCCGTATCCATGGCGCGCCCGATATTAGAGCACCTGGGTAAAAATATCTTTCATGCCGGACCTTTAGGGGCCGGGCAGGTCGCTAAAATTTGCAACAATATGCTTCTTGCTGTACTTATGGCCGGTACCAGTGAGGCGTTACAGTTAGCGATTGATAACGGATTGGATCCCAAGGTCATGAGCGACATCATGTTGCAAAGCTCGGGGTCTAACTGGACGCTTGAAAAATATAACCCGTGCCCCGGTGTGATGGAAAACGTGCCTTCGTCTAACGACTATGCCGGCGGATTTATGGTTAAGCTGATGAATAAGGATCTGACGCTGGCAATGAATGCTGCGGCGCAGAGCAGTTCTTCAACGCCAATGGCGGCGCTTGCGCAGAGTCTTTACCGTTTACATCAGGGGAATGGTTTCGCTGATAAAGATTTCTCCAGCATTTTTTCTATGTTTTCATCAGAAAAATAAACCACGCAAAACCGGGTGATATAAGTCACCCGGTTTCGCTTTTCATCGCTTATCTGCTAGCATTTGTTCCAGTTTTTGCAATTCGGAACACGTTTCATGTGGCAATGTCCACTCTGCCAACAATCACTCCAACTTACAGATAAATTCTGGCACTGCGAGAATAACCACACCTTTGATAAAGCCAAAAGTGGTTATGTTAATTTACTGCCGGTGCAGAATAAGAACTCCAGGCAGCCTGGTGACGACAAAGTCATGCTTACCGCACGAAAAGATTTTCATAGTACAGCTGGCTACGCGCCTCTAATGGCTGAACTGGCAGCATGTATTCACAAAGAAACGCTGCACAAGTCTGCTGTTTGCCTGTTTGAAACGGGGTGCGGTGAAGGGGCGTACGTTCGTTATCTGCGTCAGGCGTTGTCAGCACACAAAGTCTCACTGACCACTTCTGCCAACGATATAGCGAAGGTGGGCGTAGAGCGCGCAGCAAAAGCGGATAAAGAGAGTCAGTATGTTGTGGCCAGCTCATATCATCTGCCGCTGCAGAGTGAGTCACAGGATGTACTGCTGGAAGTTTTCGCTCCGGGGGACCACGCAGAATATGCCAGGGTAATGAAACCTGATGGTGTAATGATAACCGTCGATCCGGGTCCGGAACATCTGTTTGAGTTGAAGCAGCACATCTACACGCATCCTCAAAAACACGAAATCAGTGCACCTGACAGCGAAGCGCTTACCATGAAAGCGCAGCAACACGTCAAATTCAGTCTGGATTTACACGATGACAAACGCCGTACAGGTCTGCTGGGTATGACGCCACTGTACTGGAAATTACAGCCTGAAAAACGGGAGGCGTTAGCTGAAGCGTTGCAACAGGTCACTGCGGATTTTGTGATCAGGACTTGGTGTAAGCCATCATGAACCAGCATGACCAGCAAACCCGTCTGTTATTTCTGGACAGAGATGGCATCATCAACGAAGACAAAGGATATGTAGGGAACAAAGCTGCGTTCAATTTTATACCGGGCATTTTCGAGGTCGTCGAAGCGTTTGTTGAGCATGGTTTTCTGCCTGTTGTGGTAACCAATCAGTCAGGTATTGGCCGGGGATATTACACTGAATCTGACTTTCACAATTTAACGCAGTGGATGCGCGAAGCCTTTGCTGAAAAGGGCATGCCTTTTATGCCCGTATATTTCTGCCCGCATCACCCGACAGAGGCTTACCCGCCTTACAAAAAACACTGTGATTGCAGAAAGCCCGGGCCGGGAATGCTGCTCAGTGCTGCCAGTGATTTGGGTGCAGACTTAAGTAAAAGTGTTCTTTTAGGTGATAGCTGGCGTGATATTCAGGCTGGCGCTGCCGCTGGGTTAGGTTCCCAGTGCTATGTTAGCGAGCAGCCGCAACCCACGCCACCGTTAAGCAACGCCTGTGTATTTCAGGCAGATAACGTAGCGCAGGTGCTGGGGCTGGTGCCGCAAATTATTGCGGCGACGAAAACCGGGTAAGGTGCTTAATTGCGCGGCTGAGTAGGTCAACATTCAGATTATCAGTGCTGCGCGATTGGGTCTGCAAATCGGTTATCTCGTAACTACCGTTACTTAACACCTCAATACGCTGATTGTCGTGCATAACAACAATGCGTTCGCCAGACGTGCTGACCAGCCAGTTGCGTGTCGGTGATAACAGATTCTGCCCCGTAGAATAGTAAGGTACCGGCGCAGAACAACCCAATGCATTTAACACGGTAGGTGCAAGATCTTCGGTACTGGCAAGACCCGACTGAATATCCAGGTTCGTCAGAATACGGCCTCGGGCAATGCCACCGTCAGGCTGAAAGCCTGATGCAATCAGAATATTACTCTGGGCAAAGGCATCCTGATTTAACATCTCGCTAATTTTTGCAGCCGGCAGAAACGCGATATGCAAGCCATCGTGTGTGTTTGACACTGGCTGTCTGAACCCTTCAAGTAGTGCATTAGGTAAAGGCGCATCCGTGTGAATGGATACGGCAGTTTGCAATGCTACCGGCAGAGCGAGCAATACCGGGTTTTCGGCACGCAACGTATCCTCATAAATTTCCGGGACACCGAACAACGTTGTCATCACCAGTCCTTCTAAAGACGATGCGGTAGAGTAATACTGGTTCATTTCAGTAAGATTGTACTGTGAGAAGTCCGCCAGGGGAGCCGAATCGGTCTGTACAATCATCAATGTGGTTCTGGTAGTCTCTACCGAGCAATACACAGGCTTAATTGGATAGGTGATCTTGTGAATATCAGGGTCAAACTGTAACTGCTTTCTTTCCTCATAGCGTGCAAGATCTAACAAGCCGTAACGGGACATCGTTGTTTTTGCTGTTGCCGGGTAGGAGAGGGGGAACATATTGTCCTGTTTAATGACAGGCTGATACAACTGCGCATCAGCCCACACGTGGATAGCGTGACTGCTGACAAAGCAAAGCACAAAAAAACTGGTAACCGGTGCCCCTATTCTGTGTTGCTGTAACCGGGCAATACGCTTCCAGATAGCATTTGCCAGAATTAGTTGAAATCCCAGCCAGACGATAAACAGCAAGGCCAGAAACCCCCAATCCTGCAAGGTAAACTGACTGATCTGCGTTTGCGCCTCACTTTTTAATAAGGTGGCGGAATTCAGGCTGATGTGAAAGCCGGTCCGATTGTATAACAGGGCATCGAACGCGAGCAGAGCCAGACCAATGGCCGCTATTGCTGATGCACAGGCTTTGATGATATTGGGACGCGTGGCCAGATAACACAGGGGAAGGATGAAAATCACGAACCCCGAAAACGTCATAAAGCTGATATGCCCCAGCCAGTTGGCAAATAAATAGGCTGTACCAAGCGCGGTATCAGGCAACGGCGAAGAGAATATAAAAACCGATGCAATAATGATGGCGATGGCGATATTAACCAGTGCAAACCAATGCCCCCAGTTAACTAACTTTGTCACCCGCTGCCGGCGTGGGGATTCAGCTAAAATCATAACTTCTCAGTATTATTGTTTGATGCTTTTAACCAGCACGTCGGCGAATTTTTCTGCCATCGCAGCGCGATCGTTTGGTTTTACCTGGGTTTCAAAAATATGAGTAATAACGTTACCCAATACCATCAACGATAAATCGCGGTCTGCATTGTTTTCTTCCAGCGTCTTAATGACCTGATTCATTAACGCTTCAAATTCCGTATCCTGATAACGGCTGTTCTGGGGCATTCGTACGCCTCTTTTGTGTGATTTATTCTTTTAAAAGAATGGTAATATAGATAGTGCGATTATAATCGTTGTTTGAGTGATAACAATCATTCATTCATAATTAGCGCTTTCAATATCATAAATTTTCAATTTTTAATCAACAGGATGCCTTTTCTACTATGAGCGCACTTATTCACCACTTTGTTGTTCATCGACTGATTGTCAACGAAGAGGAAAAGATTCAGGCTGTCCCCCGAGACAAATGTCTGACTGTTACGCCCCAGATAGAACACCTGGCTCACCAGATTAATCATAGCTTTAATACCAAACCGGGCAAAGGCGTTGGCCATTTCGCACAGGCCGGTGACGATGAAGAATCAGATAGCCCGGATCAGGAGTCGGCTCAGTTTGCCGAGGCGCTATCCGGCTTTATGCAGGCACAGAAACAAGGTGCTGATGATCTGGAACCGCGTTTTCATCAGTTCTCTGTTGATGCAACACGTCGTCTGATTGATTCGTTAGCAAATGCTGGCAGTGTCGAAACCGGCTTTTTGATATTCTGTCAGTATGAATATCTTGCTACCCAGTATCTTATGATTGCATTGCTCAATACCCGGGCACATGTTGAGGTAGACCAGTCACTTGAGCTGTACGAACGGGAGCATCTGGATTTGGCCAAGATGCAGCTGGCAGTAAGAATTGACCTGACTCAGCTTGATACCCAGCCTGAGCAACAGCGCTACATCAGCTTTATTAAAGGGCGAATGGGCAGAAAGGTGTCCGACTTTTTCATGGATTTCATTGGCTGTGAAGAACTGGTTGATGTAAAGCAGCAGAATAAGCAGCTGATCTCTTCGGTTGATGCTTATCTGGCTGGTGAAAACCTTGATCGTCAGGAGCAGGAACAGCACCGTGAGGAAGTAAAGTCTTACTTTAAGGAAAAGATAGAAACCGGGGAGTCGCTGTCTGTCAGTGAACTGTCAGGTCGCCTGCCAGCCAGAGAAGATGAGCAACACTCATTTGAGCAATTCACGAAGTCACTCGAAACGCCGTTAGAGAAAGACATACAACCAGACCCGGCAGCGCTGCGTCAGCTGGCGAAATTTACTGGTGCTGGCGCCGGTGTGAGTGTCAGTTTTGAGCGAAAGCTGCTTGGCGACAGGGTCATTTATGATCCAACCACCGATACACTGACAATCAAAGGTATTCCGCCCAACTTAAAAGACCAGCTGAATCGCCAGTCAGGCAGTTAAATGCCCCGGTATACGGGTGAGCGTAATGGCGTTTTGCCGTATAATAAATAAAATTTTAGTTGTAAGGTACTTATGCAACTGTTTGTAAATGATTTAACCGTAATGGATTTTTCCTACCTGTGTCCCCGTCGCGGTATGGTAGGTGAAAGCTGGATTGTTGATGTCATGCTTGATGGTGACCTGAACGATGAAAGCATGATCCAGGATTTCGGTAAGGTAAAAAAAGATTTAAAGCGCCTGATTGACGAATACGTCGATCACAAACTGTTGGTGCCTGCTGATCATGCCGGAGCCAGCATTACTCATCTGGACGATGAGCAGGTGGAAGTGCGGTTCACACTCGACAACGATGAAATTATTCAGCTGTTTTGCCCCGCTGAAGCCTATGCATTCGTGTATGCCGATACAGTGACAATGGCGTCGGTAGGAAGCTACATGCGAGAGGTTATTGCAACGCATTTACCTGAAAACGTTGCCAATATTGAGCTCAAGTTACGCGCTGAGCAGATATTGACGCCGTTTTATCACTATACCCACGGCTTGAAAAAGCATGACGGGAATTGTCAGCGTATCGCCCATGGTCATCGTTCCCGGATTGGTATATTTATTGATGAGCAGGCTTGCCTTGAAAGCCAGCAATACTGGGCGCAGCGCTGGGAAGATATCTACATTATTACCCGCGAAGATATCATCGATTACGAGGGGCGTCGCTCGTCCGGGGCACTGGACAATCCGCTGGATTACTATTGCTGTGCCTACGAGTCGTCCCAAGGCTATTTTGAGCTCATCATTCCACGCAAAAGCTGTGAGGTCGTCGAAACTGACTCTACAGTAGAGTGTCTGGCGCAATTCATTTTTGATGAACAGCGCAAACGCACAGGATCGGGCAATCTGCGTGTAATGGCGTACGAGGGCGTGGGTAAAGGTGCTATGGTGGCAGGTACGGTATGAAAAAAGCGTTAACGGTAATCTTGTTAAGTGTGGTGATGCCCTTTATCACCACAGCGGTAGCCAGTGAGCTTACTTTAAACGGTAAACTGACACAGGGCAGTCTGGTACGAGGGCAATTACCCGAGGGGAGCAAGGTAAGCCTTAACGGTGAGGCTTTGCCGGTTAATCAGCAAGGCAAGTTTGTCTTTGGCTTCGACCGGGACGCCAGCCTTGAACATACCCTGGCCTGGACATTACCAGATGGCACCGAGCAGCAAAAAACGTTAACTATCTCAGAGCGCGACTATGTCACGCAACGTATTGACGGCCTGGACCAGAAAATGGTGACGCCGCCGGAATCCGTTTTAAAGCGTATTCGTAAAGATGCAGCCAACGTCTATAAGGCGCGCTCTGCAAAATCCGATAATGATGCCTTGTTTACCGGTTTTATCTGGCCGGCGGAAGGGCCTGTTACCGGGGTTTATGGCAGTCAGCGTATACTAAATGGTAAACCCAGCCGACCGCATTTTGGCCTTGATGTTGGTTCACCGACCGGCACGCCAGTAGTGGCCCCGGTTGATGGTAAAGTGACGCTAGCTGAAGACTTATACTATTCTGGCTATACTGTAGTGCTTGATCACGGCATGGGTGTTTTCAGCACGTTTTTGCACCTGGATACAATGACCGTAGATGTCGGCGACACCGTCTCTCAGGGGGAAAAGGTCGGCACCATAGGCGAAACAGGCCGGGCAACCGGGCCGCATCTGGACTGGCGGATTAATCTGAATAATCAGCGTCTCGATCCTGAACTGTTAGTGCCGCCCCGCAACTGAGGCGGCCACTTACCTAGCGCTGTGTTCCCAGCCAGCGCGTTAATTTTTCCCTATCTTCTATGACAAAGTAGCAGGCATCGTCTTTCTCCGGTGTCAGTGCCATAGATAATGTTAACAACCTACCTTCGCGCGCCACCGTCAGCTCAACGGCGTCGTTTTCGCTTGCACTGATAACTCTGGGTAGAAGGGCTTCGCTAGTGATATAGCCGTTAACAGCAATGATGGTGTCATTGGTCTGTATGCCCGCATTGCTTGCCGGTGTGTCATCCATCACCTGAACCACTGTCACGCCGGTGGCGGCATTTTTGATATTCGCACCAAACTGATAACGTGAAACTGTATTTTTGGGCGCAGTCCCACCTTTATCCGACAAACCCAGTTTGGGGCGGTATTTTAACTGCAAGCCAATATCGCTTAGCCAGGTTTCAAGGGCGACATCGTCGGTACCGTAAACCACGCTGTCGAGATAGGGGGTTACATCAATATTGAACGCATCCTGGCACAGGCTACGAATTACATCATCAGGGGTTCCTGAAATATCTTTGCCATAGCTTTCCCATAATAAGCGCATAACGTCATCCAGGCTGTATTTCCCATCACTCTGGCGACGTAACAGCAGATCCAGACCCATCGCAATGATTCCACCTTTGGTGTAATAACTGACAATATGATTGGCCGAATTAGCATCCTGCTTATAAAAACGGGTCCAGGCATCAAAACTGGATTCAGCTGCGCTTTGTTTGTGGCGGCCACCTGCCTGCAGTAGTCTGGTGACATTCTGGCCGACAATTTCAAGATACTTCTCCGGGGTAATCAAGCCGGTACGGGCCAGTGTCAGATCATCATAGAAGCTGGTAAAGCCTTCATAAATCCATAACTGATTGGTAAATACCTCTTTGCCCATATCAGGGGCAACCAACACCTCAGGCTTGATACGTTTCACATGCCAGGTATGAAATAGTTCATGACTACACAAACTTAAAAAGGTGGTGTAACCGTCAGAGTGTGTTGCTGTTTCACCTGTCAAAGGCAGTTCAAAGCGGGGAAAGAGCAGGGCTGTTGAACTTCTGTGTTCCAGACCGCCAAAACCTTCGTTACTGAGTAACGTCATGAATACATAACGCTCAACAGGATAGGGTTCGCCAAACAGCGACAGGTGATGTTCGCAAACAGGAACAAGATCCTTGCAGATTCGGTCTATGTCGATTGGGTCCTTGCCGCTAAATAACACAACAAACTCTATCCCGTTGACTGAAAAGCTTTTTGTCACAGCCTGACCAATGAACACAGGGTGATCAATAAGCTCCGCGTAATCCTGTGCACGGTACTGTTTGTTGTGGGTGGGCATGGTGGTTTCCAGTATCCAGTCTGTCTCATCAGGCTGGTGAATCGTCAGATCATGGGGTCTGTCTTCCATACCTGAAACCTGTAAAAATACAGAGGTACCATTGCAAAAAGCATATTGGTCGTTGATAAAGGCGGAGCGCACCGACAAATCAAACGCAAAGACTTCATAGGTCACAGTAACAGGCTGTCGATGACTCTCGATAACCCAGGTTTGCTTGTCAGTCTTACTGATATTTTTGGTTTCACCGGTAGAGGTTTGCGCTGACAGACTAATAATGTGTCGGGCAAAATCCCGAATCATGTAGCTTCCGGGTATCCAGGCCGGCAGGGTCAGCGTAACGGTATCCTGGTCACACGCTGGTATGTGTAACGTTACACTGAAAATATGCTTTTGCTTTGACGCGACTGACAGCTCATAGTGTGGCTGTAGGATCTGTTCTGTCATAATAGGGCTATCATAGATAAATGTTGTCTCTATGATGCCCAACAATACTGTTAATGTCAGTAGCAGGGCGCACATCAATAGATTAAACTGATGTTAAAACAGATAGCTATCAACTGTTCAGGAGCCATCGGATGTTAGCGCAAAAGGAACTTCAGCTATTACGGGATATCGCCGTGGGTGACGGCGTCGACTTACAAATTGCCACACCCACAGCCCCAAAAAGGGTGAGAACACGTTACGTTGGCATGGAAGAAGGACAGGGGCTGTTTTTCTCAATCCCTACCAGTTCGCGATGGGCATCTACCCGGGATCTTCTTTTGCCGGGTAATTCCGTTGTAGTCCGACATGTGCTTGAAGGTGACAGCGGGACAATTGTTGCGTTTAAGGTCAAAGTACTTCGCTTGCTCCATAATCCCTTGTCAGTGCTCATTACCTCATTTCCCGAAACCCTGCAGTCCCGGGGGCTGCGTGCGGTAAAGCGTGGATATCCCGGCATTGGCGTGCGTGCAACAGTGGAAGGTCACGAACCGGTTGATGCGATCATCACCGATGCATCCGTTTCCGGCTGTAGGGTGGCAATAAAGCAGCAGATGATGCCTGAGTTTGATGGTAACAAAATATTAACATTATACTATCAACTGGAAAGTAAAACCCTTAGTATTAATGCATCGGTTAAAAATGTGACCTACGAAAATGACTATGTGTACATTGGTCTGCAGTTCGGCGAAAAGCAGGATGCAGTCTCAACGTTACTGGAGCGGCACATTTTGTATTATGAGTAGAAGGACTGTTTATGCGCCAGATAGAACAGCTGTTAGATCGATATTCTGAAAGTCACCGGAACAAAACGAATATTCTTATACACGCCATAGCAGTTCCCAGTATTTATTTTGTTACCCTTGGCCTGTTGTACGCTATACCCGTGCCTCAGTGGCTGGCGAAGTTTGATGTCAGCTGGGCGCATGTTATCTCCATTCCGGTATTGTATTACTACTTTCGGTTATCAGGCCCCATTGGCGCGGCAATGACACTGCTGACACTGGCTTGCTTTGGTGGAATTGCGTTATTAGAAAATGCCGGAATTTCAGTCTGGCAGTTCTGTCTTGCACTGTTTATTGTTATGTGGATTCTGCAGTTTGTCGGTCACAAGATAGAGGGTAAAAAGCCATCTTTTCTGGAGGATTTGCGCTTTTTGCTGGTAGGCCCTGCATGGTGGTGGGTTCACTGGCTTAAACGCATGAATATTGGTTATTAATACAGTATGTGTACAGAATATCTGTGCGACCAGATAGCACAGGTTTACGATAGTGTGACACGCATATGCGCTATTTATGCGTATAATTGCACGTAACATCCAAGAAATCCGGTAGTTACGTGAGCCGCTGGCAAAAAACTTTCGAAAGCAATGAGCGACTTTTCTGGACCTTCCACAGCATGGGCTGGGCAGGCTTCGCGCTTATTTATTATATCGGTTCTTTCCTACACGATGTCCGCCCGATCTGGGTATTCATTATATTATTAAATGCTTATGCGGGTTGGCTGGTTACTATACCGCTACGCTATATATTCCGTCGGGCTCGCAATCTTTCGCCACTTAAAATGCTGGGCGTTGTTTTACTCGCCTGTTATGTCACGGCATTGATATGGGCAGTTATTAAAAATATTAACTACTGGGAAATTTATAAGCACGGTTATCGCCCAGACGCCTGGTATATGTATTTCACCAATACAATTAACTCCATGATCATGATCGGTTGCTGGAGCGGTCTTTACTTCGGCATCAAAAATTTTCAAATGCTGCAAAAAGAAAAGCAGAATGCACTTAAAGCGAGCACGATGGCGCATCAGGCGCACATTAAAATGTTGCGCTATCAGCTTAACCCGCATTTTTTGTTCAATACACTCAATGCGATATCCACACTGATACTGCTAAAAGAGAACGAAACCGCAGAGGCGATGGTTTCTCGTCTGAGTAATTTTTTACGCTATTCTCTTGATAATGACCCGATTAAGCGAGTACCCCTTAGCCAGGAAGTTAAGGCGCTGCGTCTGTACCTGGAAATTGAAAAAGTAAGATTTGATGACCGGCTTGAGGTTGAGTGGGATATCGAACCTTCATGTGAAGATGCACTGGTGCCCAGCATGATTCTTCAGCCGCTTATTGAAAATGCGATTAAGCATGCCATATCTAAGATGGAGCAGGGGGGTAGAATCGCCATTTCTGCCCGGATTTTTGGAAATGATTTATTGTTGGACGTCGCCGACAATGGTCCGGGAGCTGATATTAAGGATGGTCAGCTTTCCCGGGAAAAAGGCGTCGGCCTGGTTAATATCAGGGAACGTTTGCAGTCGTTGTATCATCGAAATTTTGCATTTTCAGTGGAGCATAACCAGCCCACCGGTGTCAGAGTCAGACTGCGTATTCCCAGTGAATTAAAAGAATGCAAATTATGAGCAAGCAAACTATCAGAACCATTATTGTAGACGATGAGCCATTAGCACGCCGCGGCTTACGTGCTCGTCTTGAGCGATTTGACGATGTTGAACTGGTGACAGAATGCCAGAACGGCCTGGATGCGGTCAGTGCGATTTCTCAGCACCGCCCGGATTTGGTATTTCTGGATATCCAAATGCCGGGACTAAACGGCTTTCAGGTTATTCATAAGTTACAGGAACTCAATCAGCCTATTCCGCTAATTGTTTTTGTTACCGCCTATGATAGTTATGCCATAAAAGCATTTGACGTTCATGCTCTGGATTATCTGCTTAAACCGGCTGATGATGAAAGGCTTAATGAAGCGCTGACAAAGGTGCGTGATCATCTTAATAATCAGCACCAGGATGAACAGTCGCGCAAACTGGCCAGTCTGGTTGCTGATTTAACCGGCGATGACTGTGAGACCATTTTGCAGAAGCTGGCCAGTGGTGAATCTATTGATACCAACCCTTACCCTGAAGTACTGGCGATAAAAGATGGTTCAGAAGTTACACGGGTCGCGGTTCAGGATATCCAGTGGATTGATGCGGCAGGTGATTACATGTGCGTTCATGCTCTGGATGGAATGCATATTATGCGCAAAACCATGAAAGAGTTAGAGCAGGAGCTCAATCCGCAGTGGTTTGTAAGAGTACATCGCTCGGCCATCGCCAATATCCGGTTTGTCAAAAAGCTGGTTAGTCACATCAGTGGTGAGTACCACCTGATTCTGCAAAATGATACTGAACTGAAAGTGAGCCGCAGTCATCGTGACAAGGTGAAAGCGGCGATGAAAATGTGATTAAGCCTCAAACGCTGCGGTGCTGTTATTGGTAACGCTCATTCATGAGGGTCGTCATAGTGGTCACCGCATCGTCCGGCAATGGTTTGGTCTCTTCCCAGGTTTGCGGTAACGGTACGGTCACCGCTTTATCTTCATAAGTGCCGACCATAACCCCGCTGGTAGAAGTCTCGACCAGTGACACCGCATAAGTACCCAACTGAACGGCAAGTAAACGATCCTGGCTAACAGGGCTTCCACCACGTTGCACATGCCCTAAAATCACCGGTTTGACTTCCATATCGCTTTGTTTAGCGAGCTTGACACATAAGTCGTTTATTCCTTCCGGCCAGACATTTTCTGCTAGCACAATGACATAACTAACTGGACCGCGTTTAGCCTGACGCTGCTGAATTTGCTTGCAGATCTGACTAAGGGTATCCCTCTCGTCTGTAAAGCGCTCAGGCAAAATGACGTAATCTGACGCGGAAGCCAACGCCGCGTGCAGTGCCAGAAAGCCTGCGTGCCTGCCCATTACCTCAACCATAAACACCCGGTCAAACGCATCGGCTGTATCCCTGACTTTATCAATTGAGCTTACGGCGGTTTCAATCGCGGTATAGTAACCAATGGTTGCGTCTGTACCGGCAACATCATTATCAATAGTTCCCGGCAGACCGATGATCTGTCCATCCCAGATATCACCCAGCGCATGTGCACCGCGAAATGAGCCATCCCCTCCAATAACAAATAATGTGTCGACGCTGGCTTTACTCAAATTATCAGCAGCGGTTTGCAAACCCTGCTCAGTAGTAAACGGCTTGCATCGCGCGCTATGAAGAATGGTTCCACCCTGTTGCAAAAGATTATGCATGCGTTCACAGGTCAGTGTAATACGCTGGTCATCCAACAGGCCATTGTAACCGCGCAGGTAGCCGGAAATCTGGTATCCCTGGCGGTCTGCGGCAATAACGATGGCGCGTATACACGCATTCATTCCGGGGGCATCTCCCCCTGATGTCAGAATAGCGATATGCTTTGTCACAATTTGAAACCTTTTTTAATCAACCAGTTGGCAACTTTTCGCAGTACGATACGGTCAGAAGGTAAACTGGCGGTCTGAATACACTATTTATTCGTATCTGAGCCAGAAGAGTTTTATATCTGACAACAAATTTAGCAAATATCAGGAAGATTAATGAGAAAGTGGCTGTGTATTTTTATCGTATTACTGTGTGGCGGGTGTTCCTCGAAACTGGCTTACGACAACCTGGACTGGCTGATTTACTGGTATATGGATGACTATGTTGAATTAAAGGATCGCCAGGAAGCCTTGTTCGACAAAAAACTGGATAGTTGGATTGACTGGCATCGCAGTGAGGAGCTGTCAAAGTATCAACAGCAGCTTCAACAGTTGCAACAACATATAAAAAATGATGCGTTAGACCGCCAGACCATTGCCTGGCATTTGGAGAAAGGCAAGAATCATATCGATGCCATCAGAAACAAACTGGCTCCCGAGCTGGCTCAGCTTGCCAGTCGTCTTGATGATGAGCAGGTTATCTACCTGTTTGCCGCTCTGGAGAGAGAGAACGAAGAGGAAGAAGAGTCAATCCGTGAACGCCTGGAGGAAAGCAAAGAAGAACGCATTGAAGATCTTGTTGATGACATCGAGGACGAATTCGAAGACAGGCTGGGCGATCTTACCGATCAGCAGGAGCAAATTATAGCGCGGTATGCGCCCCAATTTGAGCGCTCTGGCATGCACTGGATTGCTTATCGCCGTGACATTCAAAACGCTGCCAGGCGATTATTCATCACTCGCAGCAGCAGTGATACCTTTGTTCAGGATCTTACCTACCTTCTGGAAAACCCCGACGACTACCGCAGTGATGAGTACCTGAAGCTCAGAGAAGAAAATCGTCAGCGTTATTTGGATATGGCTGCTGAGCTTGTACCGACGATGACAAACGAACAAAAAGACCACCTGTTAGATAAAGTAGATGGCTGGCTTGAAGACATTTCATCATTAAAAGGCTAATACTGACAGATAAATGGCCCTATGCGGGCCTTTTACTTTTGGATTCTGGTTTTGCTGCTCAGCTTAAAGCACTTACCCCTTTCCCAGTACTTATCAGGTTTACCGCAATTCGTTTCGGTCAGTAGGCTGAAGGCTTGCGTACGTCAATATTATAGATTGTACAATTGCCAGATACGCACGCTTGACAGTTCACCATCAACCTAGCTGTTTGTATCCTCGACATTTTTACTTTGGTTTGGCGAAGGGGCTTTAGCAGAGCGCGCATTTACCTGGCTTTGTTGCATGGCCTCAGTGATGCGTGTTTCCAACTGCATGAAAAGTTTAAGATAGTTGTTGTCGATTCTCTCTCCGGATGCATCATCCGCCCAGGCATCATACAAACCATCAGATTGTTCATGTTCAATATCCAGATAGGCCGTTTTACGCTGTTCAACTAGCGAAGGATGCAGCCCGGTCTGGCGCAAGGCTTCTGCGCCCATCTCCAGCGCGGAGTGATACGTTTCTGACACCGTATAATCAGCACCGGCATAACGCAGTCTGTAACCGTGTCCCCGGTCGAAAGCTCTGGCAAGAATGGTGATGTGTGGCATTGCAGATTTCAGGTATTTAACCATAGACACACTGGCTTCCCGGTCATCAATGGCAATTACCATCATCTGCGCCTCTTCGATACCAGCGGTATGCAGAATATCGGGTTTAGATGCATTCCCGAAATACGCTTTGGTATTAATTCGCCGCATCAGTGCAACCTGTTCAGCCCGGACATCCAGTACCACAGTGGCGACACCATTGGCAACGAGCAGCCGGTTTACGATTTGTCCGAATCTGCCTATCCCGGCGATAACAACGGTGCCGGTCTCCTGGGGAACATCAGGCTGCTGCGCATTGCTCTTCTTGGTATAGCGCGGTGCAATCACGGTCTCATACAAAATAAATAAGCCGGGGGTCAGAAACATCGATAGCGCAACAACTAATGATAAAAGCTGTGCCATCTGCGCCGGGATGACATGATTCTGCAAAGCATAATTAACCAGTACAAAGCCGAATTCACCAGCCTGTGCCAGGCTCAGCGTGACGAGCCAGCGATCGGTGCCGCGAATTGAAAAAAGCCGCGAAAGCCCCGCCAGAATGAATGCTTTCACAATAATAACGGCTAACGTAATCGCTGTTACAACACCGATGTTATCCAGCAGCACCTCCACATTGATGCCGGCACCCACTGTAATGAAAAAGAGCCCCAGAAGTAGTCCTTTGAAAGGTTCCACAGCCGATTCTAATTCGTGTCTGAACTCACTGTTGGCCAGAACAACGCCTGCCAGAAAGGTACCCAATGCCGGTGAGAGTCCAACCAGATTCATAAGCGCTGCGATACCGATCACAAGCATCAGCGCTGTGGCTGTAAACGTTTCGCGCAACCCGGAGGCCGCGACAAACCTGAACAGCGACCGGCTAAAATAATGGCCGATGATAATGACCGCAGCAATAGCACCGATGACAACCAGTCCGTATGCCCACCCCGGTAATGCAGTTAGCCAGTGAGATGCGCCGGCATGTCCGCTTTGTGCGTCGCCAGGCTGAGCGGCGGCAGCCAGTTCTGGTAGCGCCAAAAGTGGAATAAGTGCCAGCATCAGGATAACGGCTATATCCTGAAACAGTAATATTGAAAAGGTATTCTGCCCGCCGCGTGTTTTTTGCAGCCCCTTTTCCCGCAAAGTCTGTAATACAATGGCCGTTGAGGAAAGTGAGAAAATTAAACCGATGGTCAGGGCTATCGTCCAGAACTGGCCAAGCAGGATTGCACAGCCTGTGACAAACAGTACGGTTACGCCAACCTGTAATCCACCCAGGCCAATAAGTTTGTGCCGCATGTTCCACAGCGCACGCGGGGCTAACTCCAGCCCCACCAGAAACAGCATAATAACTACGCCAAATTCAGCAAAGTGCTGAATGGTTTCGGTTTCGCTTCCCACCAGGTTCATAACCGGTCCAATAAACACACCGGCGATGAGGTAGCCCAGGACTGATCCCAGCCCAAGGCGCTTGGCGACAGGGACAACCACCACAGCCGCTACCAGGTAAATAAAAGCCTGTAACAGATAACCGGTCATTATTGTATGCTCCGGGCTGCAGCCCAATTATTTCAAAAACAGATTTATGATGATTGCGAAATGTACAAAAAACGCGAAGTTCAGCGATTTAAATACTACCGGGGTAACACCAGGCACCCCGTTTCAGTAAGTAATGTGATTCTAACAACACTGCGAACAAACAGTGTATGAACTTTGGTATAACTTGCGCACACTAGTTTCTTGCAATAAGTTCCTGAATATCTTCACTAAGTGCATCAAACTTTTCTTTGTGCTGAGCTTTAAGCGGCATGTCGTTCAACATCTTATTGAGGCGGCGGCACTCACTGACCAGTTCATCATTGCTGGTTTTACGACCATGTGTCAGTTTTATAATGCACTGAAGCAGGTTAAGCGCAACACCAGTATTCATCGGGGCGTACTCTTGTGCCAAACAGAATTGTTCTCTTGCCTGCTCGAACTTACCTTCCTGATAAAGCCCAATTCCCTGGCGATTAAATTTCAGATAGTGTTTATGGCGTTGTGCCGCGTTTTTGGACATACCCAGAGCAGGGGAGAGAGTGCTTTTCTTCGAAGCAGCTGCGTGCTTATCAAGCATAGTAATAATAGGCTGGGCTTCTTCAAACTCGCCCAGCTCCATCATGACATTAAGTGAGTCAGGCGCGTACATGACTGGATATTCATCGTATTTTGCTTCTATATCCTGCTGCGATGTAAATAAAGCGCGCTTGGCATCAAGCAGCTTGCCATCCAAAGCAGCGACCCGCGCCATAATAACCTGTTCAAAAATATCAAAATCGAACTCAGGGTTTAGCCTTACCACACGTTCATCGTGTCTGCCGCGTTGTAAATGCAAAAGCGCATCTTGCTGATAGCGATTCTTTACCCGTTTTTCATCTGCGTGCTCGGCAACATCCAGCATACTGCGAATAAAACTACACCAGTGCGCGATGTCCTGATGCGCTGTGCGTCGCGATAAATCCCAGATCGCCGTACAGGCTTCATGGGCAAAAATAAAATCCTCATTGTTGCGGGCAATATCACACGCGACAACATACCGGGGTAAAGAATAAGGGGAGAGTTTTATTGCCTGACTAATCGCAGTCAGGGCTTCTTCGCCCTCTGCTAACCCCTGTCGGGCCAGCGCGATAATATCAAATGCTTCTGCGCTGAATCGATTTTGGCCTAATACAGCCTCGCACAATGAAATAGCATCGGCGAACCGCTCTAAATATAAATAAGTACGTGCAAGCGCAACCTGAATCCACTGTACGCCAGCAGAATCTTTATACGGCTCCAGAAGTGCCAGCGCATCGGTGTACTTACCGGTTTGCCAGTAAAGTTCGGTAAGCAGAAGTTCTGTAGAATGCAGGTAGTTGCTGTTAAGAGAGATTATTTCCTGGCAGGCAGCAATGGCTTTTTGCGTATCGTCATCGTGAATAGCGCGGTAAACCGGCAACAGCGCCTGTCGCTTTTGCCAGGCACGACCGATACGGCTTTTAAGCTGCGCCTGTGAAAACGGTTTAACGATATAGTCATCCGGACGCCGCTCAATAGAGCCAAGTACCACTGGCCTGGCACTGTCGGCGCTGATAAGAACATAAATGGCTGAAGGCTTAATTAATCGAGACAACCGGAGTTCCTCAACGAGTTCAAAGCCGTTTTTTTGTTCTGTACCCAGGTGCAGGTCAGCGATAACGATATCAAACTTTTCTTTGCGACAGGCGGTCAGTGCCTTTTCAGCAGACAAATGCGTCACAACCTCTGTGGCACCCATAGATTGTAGCAGCCCCTTCAGCAGCATCAGAAAAGGGCGCTGGTCCTCAACAATAAGCACTCGTTTGTCAGCGTACTTCATAAATCGTGAATCCGTTCCACCTTGGCAGACTTCAGGCATGTCCGACTATTATACGCATATAAAGTGTCACTGTGATGCTCATGGCACATTAAAGAAAAACTTTTTTATTCCGATACCCTATCTATCAATAGAGAACCGGGAGCCGAACGTTGACCGACGTTGCCATGCAAACAGACGCTGTAACCCGCCAAAGCCTGGAGTGGGGAGGCCAGTTAAATCGTGCCTCTCAAGACGCCACGCTGTTCTCTTTGTATCTGGCAATGCAGTTACAGCCCGGCAATAATCCGGTCAGTGTAGCACCTGACGAACAGCCTGCCGCCGATATCAGCGCACAGTTGAATAAACTCAATCACTACCGGCGTGCAGCGACTGCCGCAGGTGACGATGCCTACAGCACATTACCGCAATACAGTAAAATGGCAGCCAGCAATGATAGCGCCAGCCTGCTATTGTGGCGCGCGATGCATCCTGATCCATTGAGTCATAAAGACAACGCTCGGTATATTGACCCCGAAATACTATCAAATTGCAGTTATGCCACCCAGCGCCGCTGGCAAACTGCTGATGAAGTACCTACCGAGATTCAGCAGGATCCCACTCGTCTTGCGGATGTTGTTGAAGGCTCCGTCTCGTTGCTGGTGTAATGCTTTCGTTGGAAATTCAGTGCCGGTTTTGCTATATTCCCCGCCGCATTTTGCACTGGTTTTACGTTCCAACTCGCAAAGGTGAACACAACTATGACTCAATATATCGTTTGCGCGATGTACAAATTCGTTGCGCTTGAAGATTATGAACAGCTGCGCGCCCCGCTGCTAGCTAAAATGGAAGAGCAGGGTATTAAGGGTACGCTGTTACTGGCCGCTGAAGGCATCAATGGTACCGTATCGGGTACGCGTAACAGCATCGACAATTTGCTCGCCTGGCTCAACGCCGATTCACGCCTAAATCCTATTTCTACAAAAGAATCGCTGCACGAAGAACAGCCGTTCTATCGCACGAAAGTGAAACTGAAAAAAGAAATCGTTACGATGGGTGTTGAGGGCATCGATCCCCGTCAGACTGTCGGTACCTATGTGAAACCCCAACAATGGAATGCGCTGATTAGCGACCCGGAAGTATTTGTGGTGGACACCCGTAATGATTATGAAATAGAAATTGGTACCTTCAAGCACGCTGTAGATCCGAATACCAAAACATTTCGGGAGTTTCCGCAGTACGTAAAAGAAAATATGGATCCGGCGAAGCATAAAAAAGTCGCTATGTTCTGTACTGGCGGAATTCGTTGTGAAAAATCAACAGCGTATATGAAAGAGCAGGGATTTGAAGAAGTTTATCATCTGGAAGGCGGTATTCTTCAGTATCTGGAAGATGTGCCTAAAGAGGACTCGTTGTGGCAGGGCGATTGTTTCGTCTTTGATAATCGCGTAGCGGTTAACCATGATTTACAAAAAAGCCACTATGAAGCCTGTTACGCCTGTCGCTTACCCATCACGGCAGAAGATAAACAGAGTGATAAGTATGAACCGGGCGTAAGTTGCCCGAATTGCTTTGGTATGCACTCAGAAGAGCAAATCGCGCGTTTTAGAGAGCGTGAAAAGCAGGTTCAGCTGGCAAAAGCACGTAATGAAGAACACGTGGGTACAGAAGCGCGTGAGGCGATGGAAAAGCGCCGTCAGGAAAAAGCGGAAGAACAGCGTCAGCGCGCATTAAAAGCTAAGGAAAAACAGGCATAGACAGCCAGCAATCAGGGCGTTACACTGAAAACCTTATTATGTAGACGTTAGAAATAGGGATTATCAGTGAGCGCCCAACTTTCAGAAGAAAAAATTGCTGAAATAAAAAGCGATTTCAGTTTTTTTGACCGTGACGGTAACGGTCAGATTGACCTGCCTGAATTCATTGAATTGTTAACTGTGCTGTCGCCCAAGACAAAAGCCAGCCATGTAGAAGAGGGCTTTAAGCTGATTGACAGTAACAATGACGGTTATATCGATTTCGAAGAATTTTTATCCTGGTGGCAAGAAGGCTGGTGGGAATATTAATCGTTAGTTTTTGCAAAAAAGCCTGAGTAACATCAGGCTTTTTTGTATCTGTTAGTCTGCAATAATCCTGTCGCTTTACGGATAGCGGTGACCAGCGCATCAGGCGCATCAACGCCCAGATAAATATTTTCAATTCCCTCGACTGGCTGCTTTAGTTCAATTACCACATTAGGCTGACCAAAATAATTCATACGTTTGATGCCTTTACGGCGTCTGATTTCATCACTATTTATGGCAACACGGCGAATAGTTGTCAGTGGAATTACTCTTGGTTTTGACAGCCCGTATCGAATGATCAGTGCGTCATCGGATAATGACACGGGCCGCCTGCTGATAGCTTTGTACTCAGCGATAAAAAACACGATGCCCAAAGCAGTTATCACCGTCACAATATTTGCCGCTGTCGGTGTCCAGACAAAGTGAAGAAGTAAATGTGCCAGGGGAAGTTCTATCAGGTTAACGATGATAAAACCGAGCAGGTTGCTCTGCGCACCATCTTTTGAGTGGTAGTGAAAATGTTGGAGGCCTGCGTAGTTCTCACTTTTAATTTGTGACGAGAACAAAAGAAACGTCCAGACACGCGCTTCAAAGACCAGCACAGCAGTGAGTAAATTGGTGCCGAATTTGTGTGTCAGAGACGTTTTTATAACATCGTCCGGGTCAGCCTCAGTGCTAAGTTGCTTTCTGATAACCCGGCAAACCGAATAAATTGCGTAAATTTCAAATAGCAGAATAACACCCAGAACAAGATAGCGGCCATCTTCAAGATATAGCTGTATGACTTTGCTCTTTTCGGGAATGATGTAGCTACCTATAAAAACGGCGGTACAGGACAATACGCCGGCCTGAAGGCAAGCTTTGGTTTTGTCAGAGCTACAGAGATAGCAGATGACGGGCAGCACGAATAAAGTATCTATGAGGTAAAGCCATTCAAAATTGGCGCTGCCATAGCGATTCAGCGTGCTGTTAGATGAATAATAAATGCCCCACCATACTGAAGCAGTAATCAGGAAAGTTACGGGAATGAATTGTTTAATAGGGTATTTCATTTATCCTTCCTTTTCTGACAATTGATCAAGGCTGATAAGATGTCTGAGCATTTGTCACCTGAATATCTCAGTGCATCGCTTATCTGCGATAATGTGCTGCTTTAGTAAGTGCCCATCTACCAATAACAATACTCATCAAAACCCTAACCGGAAAATACAGCAGTGCCGGAACAGCAAACAGCCAATTTACCGCACCGTCTGGCAAGACATAAAAAGCGAACTGTTTTACTCAGTACACTGATGCAGCATAGTCTTTAAGAAATGCATCTACTGTCAGGCTTGCAGTAGCACCTTCAGATATCAGTACTGCCCATAACGCATAAATAGCAAGAGCGCCATCGACGAAGCTGCCAAGCATCGAAGACCAGCCGATGGCCAATAGGAAAACCCGCCTGTTCACATGTATCGCCTATTGGTTAATGTGACACTGAATCAGAAAACACATTGATAGTAAGCACGCCCGCAATTATCAAACCCATACCTAATATGGCTGGAAGATCAGGGATCTGCTTAAACCATAGTGCAGATAATAGTGTGATAAGTACGATGCCGGCACCCGCCCATATCGCATAAGCAATACCTACCGGAACGGTTTTGACGACTAACGACAGGCAGTAAAACGCAATACCATAGGCAATTACGCAAACGGTACTGGCAGCCGGGTGTACGAAGCCATCTGAAATTTTAAGGGCCAGGGTACCCACTACCTCAGAAAATATTGCTATTGCTAAGTAAAGCCACGCCATATTGCCCCCTTTAGAAGTGTTCTGGTTCAGTACTATCACCATTGTAGCCGGGTCTAAACCGCTTAAATGAAAATAACGCAGGACCAATGTCGGTAAATAGAATACTGTTCTGGTGACCTCGGGCTCAAGATTGAGTTTGCCTGTGTATGCCACACATTTCGCTAACCATGTGGCGTTAATGCACGTTACTTTATAAAGGTGCTATAGGTCGTCTGATTTTGTAAGCACAATACTCAGGCCCCCGGTATATTGGGTTACTACGTTAAACAGGAAACAAAATACCAATGCCGCAAGATAAGTCATTACAAAAGTCAGCAGAGGGGTGATGACCAGCATCAGGCTATTAAATAATACTCCGCTTCCCGAGATAGTGAAAAAGAAGTTGAAGGAGGTGTGAACATCATTGCCGAACAGCAATGATATACCGCCCAATACTGCGCTGATTATTGACAGCAATGACAGGGTTCCTGCCAGCGTGAGTGAGGTTTTGTGTGCGTTTATACGTGTAACGTTATACGTCATAATCAATCATTCCATGAGAGGTAGTATTCAGGCTTCGCAGCTTAAAAGTGCATTGGATAGTGCTAACCCAGCAACGGAGAACATCATTATTCTCTATTTATTGCATAATTTGTTTCTTTTTAGCACATCATTTGCCCGCTGATTTATCTCTTCTACCATACCTTGAGAATAGTACGGCGTATCACTGGCCCAAAAGACAGTTTCCAGCTCTGCATAGTTTTGCAGGCCTGATGCCAGCGCCATACAACTTTCGGTAATTAATGTGTCGATATCGTCGTTGGCTATATACTTCAGATGCCGTGCATAAATATCATTCTGAATAAGTACTTCAGCCTGCCATGAGGCTGTCAGCATTTTAAGGCCAAAAAGCGCGGCAACTGTGCCTCCGGCCAGAAACGATAGTATGCAGATAATCCATGTTTTCACAGTTTTTCTCCCTTAAGATCGGCAAAATTCAGATCGTACGCCTTCCCATAGAGTTTTAAGACAAACATATCACAGCGATAAGCCCACAAAGTGCAAGTATTAACACCGACAGGATTAAGGGCAGGCGGGCAAAGAGTATTCTTCAGAAAATAAAGAACGCTGATGCAACAAAGTCAGTATGAGTCTGATTTTTATTCGCTTCATCGCTGTCCTGAGGATTAGCGAAACGCCCACACGCACGGTTACTCTGTAATACGCCAGTCTCTTTCAAGCACCCAGCAGCGCGGATTATTGGTAAAGCCTAGTTTCTCGTAATAACTATTGGCATCGGGTGCCGCAAGGAGAATAAGTTTGCACCTGGGCCCAAGTTGCTTTTGCGTCAGATTCTGTAAAGCTTTTCCAAGCCCCAGATACTGATAATTTTTATGAACGGCTAAATCTGACAGGTAACAGGCATAGTGAAAATCCGTCACGCTGCGTGCGATACCTATTAATTGCTCCTTATGCCAGGCAGTAACCATGAGGTTACTATTTTCAAGCATACCTTCAATACACTGTTCGTCATTAACAGGTCGACGTTCACCCAATCCAGAGGCGTTCAAAAGCGCAACGAATTGTTCGCGGGTAATGCTTGCGTCTATGCTGTATGAGATTTCCATATATTTCCGTTTAATTAATAGATAATTGACTGAGGAAATATATTAGAAAAAGGAAAGTAAGACACTATCTGTTATAAATATAAACAGACGCGACCAACAAAAACCAAAAAAGTGAGAGGACGAGGACAGCTTTTAAAGTGCGAGACCTAATCTTTAGGCGAGCCCGCCAGTAGCCGGCATAGGTGGCGGGTATCAGGCAGGCAATACCGCCTATAATTACGCCTTTAACAAAGCCAACGATAACTGCCCACTCGCTCTGTAAAACGAAAATCTGGAAAAGAATAGTGCATGGAATCAACGATAAGCAGGCTAAAAACAAAAGAAATGCACGATTTGCAGCACGTTCCAATTTGCCATTACTCACTTAACATCGCTCCTTCTACTGAATGTTTAGGAGGTATAGGAATTACCGCCAAAACTTGCAGTTATTGTTATCTTCCAAACAGCCCTTACACTGTTCAACACTCGAAACGCTATATTCAGTGCACTGGCTTTCAATCATTAATTGAAGCGGGTCAATCAAATCACAAGCAGTGCTATGAATGCAGAAATGGCAAAAGCTCTCTTTTTTTACGGCTTCTTAATGTCACCCCAGGGCGACGGTTCGGCAAACGTCTTGATATACAAATTTTCGACTTTGTCTCTTGCCCATTGAGTTTTACGTAAAAACTTCAGCGAAGACTTGATAGAAGGGTCACTCTTAAAACAATTAATATCTATTCTGTAAGCCAGGCCTTCCCAGCCATAATGTTCGTGTAATCGGGTGACGACTTTCTCCAGAGTGATCCCATGAAGTGGATTATTTTTCTGCTCAGTACTCATTGCTTAACAGAGACTCCGTAATGACTATGTATTTAGTTGGCGATGTTCTTGAGTGACAAACAGGGGCAGTCGTTAACGAAGCCCCTTAGGGTGCGCGTATAACTTATCTACGCATCCTTACTGATATTGCTTTTTTCGGATTTTGCCGCTCTTTTCTTTTTCTTGCGTTCTTATCGGTGACGATTTTCATCGCGTCTTCTTTAGTTAAATTAGGATGTTTCGTGACTAGCTCTTTAACCCTGTCATCAAATTTGGTCATTGGTAAATCTCATAGTTTGTGTGTTTGAATGTATCAGCATGTCGATACTGATAATGTAACAGGCCCATAGGGGCACATTACGTATTTAATAAGCACGACCGATGTTATAAAAGTCGTGGTGCGGTGGCGGTAAAGGGATCGGATAGCTGAAAATTGTCATCGAATCACGCCAACCGGAAATGCAACACTTCATTATAGCCATATCGTGCCTATATAAACATGGTATTTGTGTCTAACCGATGAATATTGAAATGTTCGCTAATTCAAATGAAGCTATTGGCACGTAA
Source organism: Salinimonas iocasae (assembly GCF_006228385.1). Classification (GTDB taxonomy): domain Bacteria; phylum Pseudomonadota; class Gammaproteobacteria; order Enterobacterales; family Alteromonadaceae; genus Alteromonas; species Alteromonas iocasae. The sequence goes on along the minus strand of NZ_CP039852.1, from coordinate 1,935,588 downwards.
TAACCTCTATTATAGGGTAGGGATTGAAGCTGCGGATATCTTGACGTAAGTATGATTGTGCGGCGCTAACTTGTAGGCTACCTGTCACAGTAGCCCACAATGTTTACCATTCCTGGCCAAGTGCTAGCGGAATAGACACTTTAGGCACCACTTGATAATTTGAGGCCAAGAATACCGCTTATGATTAAAAGCAGGCTGACAACTTTAAACAGATTTACCGGCTCTTTAAGAAAAATTATTCCGAAAAGAACTGCTCCCACCATGCCGATACCAACCCATACTGTGTAGGCGATACTTAAAGGCAGAGAGCGCATTGCCAGGCTGAGGCAGTAAAAACTTGCAGCCATAGCTACGACAGTGACAACAGAAGGGAGAGGCTTGGTGAATCCGTGGGTGTATTTCAGGCCTACTGCCCAGACAACCTCGAGAAAACCTGCAAAGATAAGTATTAACCAATTCATAACGACACCTATAAATGGGGTCGTCCCCGTCAGTTAATTAATCACAGGGTCGTCCCTGCGATGTGATGCGGAATTTAGCACGCCATTACAGCATCAGCAAGTGATCTCATTCTGGCGGCGAAACAGAAGCGTTGGCCGGGCCGAAGGCGATGCAGGTCAACGCCAACGCCTAAGTATCATGTGGGGTACGGGCAGAAAGCAGCAGCTTTAACCCGCGATACCAGCCAGGCAATGCAACCGTTCCATGTGATTCGTCTTCAAAATACTGCTGTGTCACAATGTAGTTGCCCGACATTTCAGAATGAAGCGCTGAAGCGAATTCTTCTCCCCATTTTCTGTTGGTCATGCCTATATTCCCAAGGTGAGCATTGTTAGCAAAAGCAAAGTAAATAGTTACCTTGGATTGCGCTACAGGCTTGTCTGTTGTCTGAAAACGTTTGTTCAGATAATTGTTATCCCATAATGCAGCAGGATCGATAATCAGGTAGTCAGTAAACATCTGTGGTTTTGTAAGCAGCGTAAACGAGGCAAACAAACCGCCAAAGGATTCGCCAACCAGAATTCGTTGCTCAGAAGCACGATACTCAGCTTCTATGTGCGGAATTAATTCATTATTGAGAAAAGCCTGAAAGCTGTCAGCACCACCGGATGTCTGAAAGGTTTGCAGCACTTTTCCTTCAAATGTCCATTGTGCAAGTCGGGTAGGGGTTAAATCACGATCTCTGTCTGTGTTGGGGATGGCAACCACGATAGCTTGGTTAATCTGGTTATCGAGAGTCTCAGTACTTAACCCTTCGATAATACCACTTATCGCCCTCCAGCGATGGACATCGCCATCAAGCACATACACAACTGGATAGGTGTCTTCAGAAGCGTCATAACCGGGGGGAAGCGATACATAATAGTCACGTTCTTCTGCAAGTACAGCAGATTTGAGCGAAGCCTTGTATCCGGCTGATACCGTTTCAACAGCAAAAGCCTTGATACTTAACAGTAACAGAGCGCTAAACATTAAAAGGTGTTTCACAAATGGTCCTCTATTCAAACCGTAAGGGTAGGGTTATTGAAGATAAATGAGTTTAAAACACTTCTTTCGTTTTAATTAGCCCCACTAATATCGCCTTCGTAAGATGAATCACTACTATCACTTTTCTCCGACAACGAATTACCAGGTCCAAAATGACAAAAGTTACAAAAGCCAGCTGGCCAGCCTGAAGCTGCTCATATTTTACTATTGTCCAGGCATACCGAAATTTACGCGGTGTCGCCCTATGTCTTTGTTCTTTTAAAGCGTTTTGTAAAATGCCAGATAAGCAAGGCAATAGCAGCCACTAAAAGCATGAAAGCCAGCTGGTAAAATGGCACAACGGCATAAATCAGGCCGGCCTGACCATCAGTGCCCGTATAGGTATTTACCGAATAATAAAGCACCAGCGCCAGCAGACCTGACAGCACGCCCGCCCATGACACGATGAAATTGAGCGTTGGCTTTTTTGTCTTAATCAAAGCCACAAAAATACTCAGCAGGAGCGGCGCAACAATGTAAACCTGAAGGAAGCTGAATCCGAACCCCGATAAATTGACAGTAGCAAGAATAAGTACGAGTGAGAAAAGTACGATTAACTTTTTCATAAATCAGACTCCTTCCTTGTTTTAAAGCTGTTATGACAGTTGAAGGGCATAGAACAGCTAGGACTAATTTACGCGCACAAAGCGGGCAGGCACAAACTCCCGAAGCAGGCCTTAACTTCAACCGGAGGCATGATTTTTACTATGTGAAAGTTTTATTCCGGACTTTTTTGAAACGCATTGAAAGAATTAAAAGAGTGCCGGATAAAATGCCAGTACTTATCGCTCCATGTAAACCGAAAGCAACGACAAGTGGACGCAATATAAATAGGTGAATAATAAGCGCAGGTATAATTGCAATAGCAAATACTTTCAGGCTTAACGTTTGTTCAAAAAGTGAGTTACAATGAGGGCAGGCTTTTACCTTTCCCCACTTGTTCGCAGTTTTAGAGAGAAAGCCGATTTTCTTTTCGCAGGTTGGGCATTTAAAGAACTGCTCATTGGGTTCAAATTCTTTGTTAGCTGTATTCAGACTGCTGTTCTGTGACGCTTGCCGCGAAATCAGTTCACCTTCTATGCGTGCTGCCCGCTCAGGGAATTCGTCCTTATCTATATTGGCCAGCGCATCTTCCAGCTCTGCAATCGAGTACTCTGAGTAATTTGGTTCCATCTGGTAACTTCTCCATGTCACACAATTTTTTAAATATGGGGCAAAAACCACAACTTTAGGAGGCGAAGCGGATCCGGGCATAAGCCCTTGGAAAACGAGGGCATGACAATAGCACACAGTCAGGCTCCACCGCACTCCTCAAAACGTTCTTTTCTGTTTAAGATAACCTCACCGTCTACATAAGGAGTATTCTCGTAGTAAAAGCCATATGAGTTTCTAAACTCTCTGATTCTGGTTTCTTTACCATAGCAAATACTTATGATTGTGGGCTCTAGCCAGGTAATAGTCAGTCCCGATGTTTTGTCGGCTAAAAGTATCACCTTTTTGTTCCCAGCTTTATCTTCAACGATAACCTGGTAAGGCTGAGAAACCATGACGGATCCACTTATATCTACCTTTCTCAATAATGCTTTGTAATTCTCGTTAGGAGATATCCTGGTGCTGATATCTTCGCCTTCACGCTCATCGAAATATTGTCTGGAATTATCACAACCGGAAATTTGCAATAGAGTTAATATCAAAAAGAGAAGACATTTATTCATAGGCTTGGAAGGCTTACAGTTCGAACGGGCGCAGGCCTACGAAGAGAAACAACGACGCCACCCATATGCACGCGCTCTGAAGATTGTCAGCGAACGACAATGGCGCATTATTGATAGTATAAGCATTCCTTAATTTCTTTTTTAACCAGGTCATAAGTGCACTCCTGTGTTTCGCCACCGCCACCAACATGAACCGTATTGCTGAAAGCTTTGTCTATAAGCAATACCACTACAGTCTCTTCGAATTTTTCAACTTCAACGTAAAAGTTTTTTGGGGAGATTTCTCTTTCTTCCAAATTGGCAATAGTTGCTTTGACTGCTTCAAGCTTTTTCCCAGTTAAATCGAATTTAACTGGAACAAGTTCCTGTTTGCTGATTATGCGCCTGTTCTCTGAGGCATAGTCGCAAGCGGCTAGATAGAGAGTAGCAATGACTACCAGAAAAATCTTCATTTGAATCCATTCAGTGTATAGCGCCGGCATAAGGGGATCAAATATGGCTATAGTCCGTTCGAAGCACTATAGCCACTGTGTTAGTTTACCTGCGAGGTTGCGAACGATTATAATGCGAAGTCAGGCTGCTTCTTTGAGCGAAGCACAACGTCCCTCGGATAGAAAAACATCTATGATTCTAGTTATCTTAGTTTTTAACCATTCAGGGCCGTAATCCGACATGTCATTGTGTCTTGAGTTAGGAATTTCAACGATACACATTAAGTGAGTATTCTCCTTTTGAGAAGTAGGCAAAACCCCTGAATCTGCGGGGAAGTCGCTTCCCCGGATAGATAAGACCTGAATATTATCATTTCGCGGTAATGGAACCCGTCTATTGTCTAAAGTAATGATAGTTTTTACATAAGACTTGCCTTCGTTAGCAAGCCAGGCTGATATATCCCCACCATTCGAGTGACCTACTAAAACAAGAGAGTCAAAATCATAGTTTGAATATTGGGATGATAACTGCCTTTGCAAAAAGTCTAATGTACTGGCACCACGAAGCCAGTTTTCGCTTCTACTTTTGAACAAGTTTCCTTTTGTAGAAAGCGGTGGATCCTGGGGTAATTCATGAGCAATCGAGACTGTCATGTAACCAAGTTCATTGAGTAATCGTGTTAAAAAGACATATTTGTTGTGAGAAACACCATATCCTGCGCTGATAAAACTGACTGGGCACTTATTGCTATCGGTGCATTGAAATTTTTGGGTGGGATATGAAATTTCGATGGGAATCTTTCGACCTCTTGTTTTATCGACAATAACCTCTGCATGTCCGTAATTAGAAACTAGCAAAAGTATAGCGCTGATTATCTGCAAAAATTTCAAACTTAACTCCTGAAGCCTAAATTTTATACGGCCGAGTACTGACCCTTAAAACATCTGGTACAAAATGGTTCGCACATTCATTTTTAGATAACATCTTAAGCGTATCAGACGTCATAAGCATGACACTTGGCTGGCGACTAGTAATTGCCACATAGTAGCTATCGGTTTAACGCATTGTTAGCTGCCACGTTTTTTATACTTGAAAATAGCAACAATTAAACATGGAATGGGGATAACTGAGGCGATAGCGAGTAGGAATGTCATCTGATTTTCATTGATTAAGCCAAGGTACCAGACTAGTCCAGTACCTGCGATACATAGGCCGACAACCAGCACCGAAAAGCCTACCCATTTTCCGAAAGCAACAGGGTTCGAGACCTTTGATTCGTTCCAGCCTGCAATTAATCCATGCATCTGTTTAACAGCAATGAGATAGCCGAGAACGATACAGGGTAGGGCACCAAACAAGATGATGATAATAATCCCTATAAATTTCTCATCCACAGGACCTCCAATTACTGGCAGCAAAGTTTTTAATCATGGCGCTACAATCGCGAAGCGGCCCCGTGTATGCGTCCCAGCGAACGAAGTGAGTGACAATAGCGTTTTGTTAGCTGCCGGCATTTTCTAACAACCTCTGTATTACGCTTTTTAAATAGTCAGGCTCTGGAAATAAGGACTTGGTATATAGCCAGTTTCTACGTGGCCCGATAGTAAATTTACCTGTGTTAACTTTGTAGCCAGGATTAACGCTGAAGGCCATTGAATCTAAAATTGCTTTTACTTCCTGTTTTAATAATAACCATTGCGGGCCTCCTTTACCGTCTCTTTCGTCTTCTATACGACAAGCCAACCCCTGTTTGGTAACTTTTAAATATGTTTTCTGCTTAGACGTTTTGAAAACAAATACTTCGTCTAATTGTTCGGAAGTAGTGTCATCAAAAGCATTTTCGGGTTCTGATTCTGCTTCTTGTTCTGGTGCCGCGAGATATGTTCGATAAGCTAATATAGCCATGATGACAGCAGTAATCGCAGTCACGCTTTGAGTTATCACTTGAACCCAATCGACAAAATTCATATCACAAAGCATCCAATTTCCTTTGGCAGCTAACGCTAAGCTTTGGGGCGCAGGCGCGTAGGGCATAATAGCGAAGCGGCCCTGCGTGTTTGCGTCCCAGCGACCAACGGGAGTGACAACAGCGTTTTGTTAGGTGTCATTGCTTATTTAGGTCCTCTGAAAAGGAATTGATTAACCGCTCTAAAAATTCTACTACTGGATAACTACCATTACCTTTAACACTAAGCCTATAATCACCGAGCAATTTTGGATGGCATCGATCTTTCATTTTTCTTACAGCCGCTATCTTGGCTGTCTGGTCATTAGTTGAAAAGGTGGAAGCCCACATATTAAAGTCTCGAACATTATCGTAAAGTTCAGCATCCTTAAGAGCTGCTATTAATTCTTCAAAAAGTAATTGCGACTTTGGGCTTATCATTTTACACCTAACAATTTAATATCACCCGAAACGGGGTAATCATTTACACCATTTTCAGAGCGTGTCTATCCATAACCTATCGTATCGCCAAACAAAATTTTTTTCACTGTGTATTTCTGGCGTGAAATACACCAAAGTGGGATGAACTTTTACTGGTCAGGCCGGCCACCTCACACGCGAATTATTTTTGCTTGTAAATAGCGCGTAGCTATCGTTTAAAAGAGGAGGGTAGGCAGCCAGGTGTAAGGAGTTTCAAGTATAGGCTAGTGCCAAAGCAACGAAGAGGCTTTTAAGGGAGGCGTTCCCAAACCCAAATTAGCGTCCGGGAACAAAAGAATTATTAATACGTATTCGCACGGTAAGTCGAAGCATTAGTGCTAACGCGACGATATTTTACTCATCGTCGTCAAAGTCAGCCTGACGTTTCTTACGCACAATTGGCATATCGCCAACATCTTTACCCGCGGTGGTGTTAACACGCTTTTTAGCCGGCGCAGCTGGCTTTTTGCTCTCAGCTGTTTTTTCGGACGGCTTATCATGCGTTTTCTGTTTAGCAGGTTTCTTTGGCTTTTTACCGGAAAACTCAGCGGGTGATTCAGGATGAGCCTCACAAGCTACCGGATAATCGACATGGGCTTTAATACTTTCAAAACTTTGCCAGTCCCGTGGTCCAACAAAGGAAATCGCTGTGCCTTTTTGTCCGGCGCGGCCGGTGCGACCAATGCGGTGAATATATTCATCTGACTGCTTAGGCAAATCAAAGTTAATAACCAGGCCGACTTTAAGCAAATCAAGGCCGCGTGATGCCACATCGGTGGTGACCAAAATACTGTGCTGGCCCCGGCTGAATTCACTCATAATTTGCGCGCGCTGATTTTGTGGCAGATCACCACGAAGCGCTACAGCGTGAAGGTTATCTTCATTCAGCATATCGCAAATACGGTTTGTGTCTTCTCGTGTCGCTGTGAATACAATCGCCTGGTTGTAATCAGTGTCGCCCAGACATTGTGTCAGCAGCATATTTTTATGCTCAACGTTATCAGCAAAATACATGTGCTGGCTGATGTCCTGATGAATGGCCGTGGCCAGTCCCACATTGATGCGCACCGGCGCTTTAAGCAATGCTTTACTGATATGCTGTAGGGCCAGGTTATCGAGCGTAGCCGAAAACAGCATAGTCTGGCGCTTCCGGTGGTCGGCATATTGATTAATCAGATTAAGCTGCGGGGCAAAGCCCAAATCCAGCATGCGGTCAGCTTCATCAAATACCAGCATTTCAAGTCCGTTCAGAAAGAAGGTTTTATCTTCCAGATGATCGGCAATACGGCCAGCAGTGCCAACCACAATGGCCGGACTTTTACGCAGTACTTTTGTCTGTGTGTTGTAGTTTTCACCACCAACAATTAACGCGCAAGGTAAATTAAGTTGTGAAGTGAGGCTTTTGGCTTCGGTAAAAACCTGTTTGGCCAGCTCGCGGGTAGGGGCCAGTATCATAGCGCGGGGATCTTTTTTGCTCAGCGCCTTTTGGCTAAGCAGGCGATTTACCAAAGGAATTAAAAACGCCAGCGTCTTGCCTGAGCCGGTTTGCGAAGAAGCGATGATATCTTTGCCGCTCATGGCAGGTAATATAGTCTTCTCCTGAATTTCGGTCAGGGTGTCGAAGCTCTTGTCCTGAAGACGGGAGATGATTTTATGATGTACCGGAAGATCGCTGATTTGCAAAGCCGTGCCCTTAATATGAAACCCGGCGCATTATCCATCAAGCTGCTATTAAATAAAAGGCGATAGAAAGAAAATTGGGGCAGAGCTAGCGTATTGCGTCTGCCCCGAATAGTGTTTACACGCGCATTTCAGGAATGTCGCCCTCAGCAACAAGCTTGCCGGCTGTTTTTTCACGTATTTCGTCTACAGTAACGCCCGGTGCACGTTCCTGTAGATGGAACGCACCATCTTTAACTTCCAGCACCGCTAAATCAGTTATAATGCGGGTGATACAATTAACGCCCGTGAGTGGTAGCTTGCATTCAGACAGTAGTTTTGAATTTCCGTGTTTATCGGCATGGGTCATTGTAACGATAATATTCTTCGCACCGGCCACCAGGTCCATAGCGCCACCCATTCCTTTTACAAGTTTACCGGGGATCATCCAGCTTGCGATATTGCCGTTAACATCAACCTCAAAGGCCCCCAATACGGTAAAATCGACATGGCCGCCACGGATCATGGCAAAGCTTTCGGCGGAATCAAAAATAGATGCGCCTTTAATAGCAGTCACTGTTTCCTTACCGGCATTAATCATATCGGCGTCAACTTCTGCTTCACTCGGATAGCGGCCCATTCCTAATAAGCCGTTTTCTGATTGCAGCATTACATCGATGCCATCGGGAACATAGTTAGCCGCAAGGGTAGGGATGCCGATTCCCAGATTTACGTAGCTGCCGTCTTTAAACTCCTGAGCGACGCGCATTGCGATTTGGTCACGGGTTAAAGCCATCTTAACGTTCCTCCTTTGCCAGTACTTTGCGCTCGATGCGTTTTTCAAAGCTACCTTTGATTACTCTGTCTACGTAAATGCCCGGGGTATGCGTTTGCGCCGGATCAAGCTCACCCGCTTCAACAATCTCTTCAACCTCGACCACGGTAATCTTGCCAGCCGTTGCGGCCATCGGGTTAAAGTTTCTGGCGGTGTGACGGTAGATGCAGTTGCCATAACGGTCGGCTTTCCAGGCTTTCACGATAGCAAAATCACCGGTAATAGACTCTTCAAGTATATAGGGGCGACCGTCAAACTCTTTGACTTCCTTGCCTTCACCTACGGGGGTGCCGTATCCGGTAGCGGTGTAAAAGGCCGGGATGCCGGCACCGCCTGCGCGCATTTTTTCAGCCAGCGTACCTTGTGGCGTCAGCTCTACTTCTAGTTCGTTAGCCAGCAGCTGCTTTTCAAACAGGGCGTTTTCGCCAACATAGGAAGACACCATTTTCCGGATCTGACGATCTTCTAACAGAATACCCAGCCCGAAACCGTCTACGCCGCAGTTATTAGATACCACGGTAAGGTCTTTGACCCCCATCGTTTTGATCTGACCAATCAATCCCTCAGGGATTCCGCAAAGCCCGAAGCCGCCGGCAATCACCGTCATACCATCGGTGAGTCCTTCCATTGCTTCTTCGTAACTGGTCACGACCTTATCGAAACCTGACATCTGACGCTCCTTTATGTGTATTAAAGACAATAAGAGTATCTGTGCTTGCAAAAATTTTGTAAAATTAATTTTATATCAATATTAATAAGTTATTTTTATCAATATGGCTGTTTCATACCGCAACATGGTCGCGTTTCTAAGCGTTGCTGAATCATCTACGTTTGCTGAGGCTGCAGAGAAGCTGCATCTCACACAGCCAGCCTTATCCAGCGCAATTAAGAAGATGGAAGAGCAACTGGGTGGAAAGTTATTCAGCAGAAGCACCCGTCGGGTGCAATTAACGCCTGAGGGCGAAACACTGTTACCCAGCGCCCGGCGTCTGGTTAATGAATGGGACGATACGTTTGAGGAAATGCAAAACCTGTTTGCTGTGCGCCAGGGCAGACTGACTATTGCCGCTATGCCTTCGTTCGCTGAGTCACGCTTGCCAGCATTGCTTAAGCACTATCACGCGGCCTATCCGAACATCAGGCTGCGGGTACTTGATGTAGTTATGGAGGATACCATTGCGGCGGTACTGGCAGGGCGCGCAGAAGTCGGGTTTACCTTTGAGCCTGAAAATACAGAAGGACTGACATTTACCCCTTTGTTTGATGATGCGTTTGTGGCGGTACTTTACCCTGAGCACCCGTTGGCAACTCAGTCTTCAGTCTCGTTTGAAGCGTTGTTGCAAAGCCCGGTTATTGCGATGAATCGTGGCTCCGCAGTCAGAAAGTGGACCGAACAAATATCCCACAGATATGGCGCGCTTAATATTGTTGCAGAAACCGGGCAGTTAGGTTCAGTGGGCCAGTTAATAGCACAGGGGTTGGGTATCTCAGTGGTCCCCCAACTTTGTCAGGCGCAGATGGAACGCAATGGTCTGGTATGCGTAGCTTTACGCAACTCACCATTAGTTAAACGGGTGGGGATGATTCGTGCTGACCGGCAGGGGTTTTCAGTAGCCGCTCAGGCATTGTGGGAACAATGCCATGCGCTTGCGTTATAACTACCACTTCTTCTTAGGCGCGAATAGCTCATCTAATTCATCGCGCTCTTCTTCTTTGCGCTTGGCGCGGTCTTCAGCATTCGCCGACTTCAGGTTATCCTGAATACTCTCCAGCCACTGGGTAAGCTGACTAAGACGCGTATCTATATATTCATCACGCTGGGTTTGATTCTCCAGCGCGCTGATCGCTTTTTCAAAATACTGGCGCGCTGAGCCTAACATGCCCGACTGCATGGCGGCGCGACCGCGTTTGACCAATGTTTCTACATTGGTCTTAAGCTGTAATCGCTCCAGCGCCTTGTCTTCTTCGATAAAGGTACGGGTATCTACTTTGCCTTTAGAATGCTCTGAGCGAAGGAGTACGCGTAACTTCTTAACCGCCTGAATATACTGAATAATCATACGGTCGTTGTCCGGTAGCGAAAACTCGCTCATTTTTTCCCCGGCATCCGCTTCGCCCTGAGTGCGCCCCTCGGCGTCTTCAAGGCGTTGTTTGATATCATTATTGCCCGCACCGGCATCGTTTAACGCTTTTAATGCGTTATAAACACGGCGGTGAAGAATTTGCATCAGCCGCGCGGATACCGGCATATTGGAGCACGCCATAATGATATTTTCAGTTTCATCAATGATATTACGTTGCTTGGATACTTCGGCGCGACGCTCTGCATCCACTTTAGCGCGATGCTGCTGAAAAGCATTGATAAAGATGGCCGCTATGATGAGCACAACGATCATGATGATGATTATGGTGAACATGGATATTGGTTCCGCTCGCTTTTACTGTGTCTCAGGCACGCAGGCTCAGGACAGTCTTTTTTATTATAACGGCAGAGTTTACGGTATTTTTACCATAAAAACACTCCCGCCAAATTTCCCACCATTTTGCAGGGTAATTTCGCCGCGTTGACCATGGCGATTATGCGCGTTTGCTATAAGTCGGGCAAAATACAGCCCTAATCCGGTACGCCCCTGACTGACGGCCGCCGAGCTCAGCGCCTTATTACTTTGCGCCAGCATAGTATCCGGATAACCCTGACCATCATCTTCAACTTTAACAAACAGCTTATTATCGGCCACCTTAGCGCTTACATGAATCGCATTGTTACCGTAACGCAGTGCATTGATAACCGCATCATTGACCAAAAGGTATATCAGTTCGCCGTCCATATACCACGCAAGGTCTGGGTCACAGTCGATGGTGACACTGAAATTACGCTGATTTACCGAAAGCTTTACGGTGTTAAGCACATCCTCAAGAACATCAGCCACGAAGTGCTCATCAATCGTAATAGGTAAGGTTTCCAGTTGCGCCCGGTACAATGACAGAATTTGTACCAGGCTGGTATTCAGCCGGCTGGCCTCATAATGCACATCGGCGACATGTTTACTGGCGGCTATGTTTGCAGCATCAATACTATCAGATAACTGTTCAATAGACTGGATGAGCAAGCAAAGTGAATTCTTCATATCGTGCACGGCAGCGGCAAGCACAGAGGAAAACTCTATTTTCTGGGGTGGGGCGGCTTCAAAGTCGTGCATCACGGCGTCATTATACTTCTGTTGGCGCATATACTGGTATCAACTTAAAATTGAATAAATGCCTATATTTTTGATATAAGAATAGGTGTATAACCGAAAATGGCAATAGCAATGCACGCCGGTTTTGGTTATAACACTAACACACTTAACGGGAAGCGCCAGTAGCGAAGGGTTATCACGCATGAAATTACAGCAACTCAGATACATTGTAGAAGTCGTCAATAATAACCTGAATGTATCAGCAACCGCTGAAAGCCTGTATACCTCACAGCCCGGCATCAGTAAGCAGGTAAGAATGCTTGAGGATGAGCTTGGCGTGCAAATATTCGGTCGCAGTGGTAAGCACCTCACCCATGTTACCGACGCCGGCCGTGACGTGATAGATATCGCCCGCCAGATTTTATCGAAAGTAGAAAGTATTAAGTCGGTAGCCAGAGAGCACACGCTGCCAGACCAGGGCAAACTGAATATTGCAACTACCCACACGCAGGCGCGTTATGCCTTACCGGATGTTATTCAGGGTTTTATGAATAAATATCCGCGCGTGTCGCTGCACATGCATCAGGGTACGCCGTCTCAGATTTCAGACTTGGCTGCTAAAGGCGAAGCTGATTTTGCTATTGCTACTGAAGCCCTGCATCTTTACAACGACTTGGTGATGTTGCCGTGTTACCACTGGAACCGTAGTGTTATCGTTAATAAAGACCACCCCTTATCGAAAAAAACCAGTATTGATATCAGTGATATAGCCGAGTATCCATTGGTCACGTATGTGTTTGGCTTTACGGGGCGCTCAGAACTTGATCAGGCCTTTGAGCGTGCCGGGTTAAACCCGAAAATTGTATTTACGGCGACCGATGCTGATGTCATTAAAACCTATGTCAGACTTGGTGTAGGGATCGGGGTTATCGCATCGATGGCGGTAAGCGAAGAGCTGGACAGTGATTTAGTGAAAATTGATGCCAGTCATTTGTTTGATTACAGTACCACAAAGATTGGCTTCAGAAAGGGCTCTTTTCTGCGCAGCTACATGTATGACTTTATAGAGCGATTTGCGCCACACCTGACGAAAGATAAGGTGGAAAAAGCAATGATGCTTAAAAACAATGATGAAGTAGAAAAAATGTTTAAAGGTGTGACGCTACCGGTAAAGTAGCGCCACCTGTTTATCAGCACTCGATAATATTTACCGCAAGGCCGCCACGGGCGGTCTCTTTGTATTTGGTTTTCATATCATTACCGGTATCGCGCATGGTTTTGATAACCTTATCCAGCGATACTTTGTGCTCTCCGCTGCCGCGCATTGCCAGCCGTGAGGCGTTGATTGCTTTAATCGCGCCCATCGCGTTTCGCTCAATACAGGGGACCTGAACCAGTCCGCCTACCGGGTCGCAGGTCAGACCAAGGTTGTGTTCCATACCAATTTCAGCAGCATTTTCTACCGCCAGTGTTGAGCCACCCATTATTTCAGTTAATGCACCTGCCGCCATTGAACAGGCCACGCCAACTTCGCCCTGGCAGCCAACTTCAGCACCTGAAATCGAAGCATTTTCTTTATACAGAATGCCGATAGCACCGGCGGTTAGTAAGAAACGCGCGGCAGTTTCGGTATCAACGGGTCTGATAAACTTATCAAAATAGTGCAATACAGCCGGGATGATACCCGCTGCGCCATTGGTTGGCGCTGTTACCACGCGACCGCCCGCTGCGTTTTCTTCATTCACAGCAAGTGCAAATAAGTTTACCCAATCCATAGTCTGCATAGGATCAGAGGTGTGTTCTGTTTGTAAACGGCGATACAGTGCTGGCGCACGACGCACCACTTTCAGGCCACCCGGAAGGATACCTTCGCTTTCAATACCGCGCTGAACGCAATACTTCATGGTCTGCCAGATTTCAAACAGCTTATCTTTTACTTCATGTACCGGGCGGTGTACGGCCTCATTTTTCAGCATTAAAGAGCTGATGCACATGCCATTGTTTTTGCACAATTCGATCAAAGCTTCAGCGGTTTTGAACGGGTAGGGTACTTTGGCCTGCACCGACATCGCGTGTTCTTTGGTATCATCAAAATCTTCGTGACGAACAACAAAGCCACCACCAATGCTGTAATAGGTTTGTTCGCGCAACAATTCTTTATTTTTATAGACGTAAAATGTCAGCGCATTAGCATGGCGCGGCAAGGTTTTGCGACGATGAAATACAATTGCATTTTTGTTCGGAAACTTAACCTGATGGGTACCATTGAGCATAATCTTCTGACTATCATGAATGCCCTCCAGCGTGACATCGATACTGTCGACATCAATGGTTTCCGGTGACTCCCCTAACAAGCCGAGAATTACGGCTTTACCCGTACCGTGCCCTTTGCCGGTTTGTCCTAATGAGCCGAATAGCTCGACTTTGATGCCATCAATATTTTCCAGCACGCCATCCTGCGCTAATTCTGATACAAACTCTGCACCGGCTCGCATCGGCCCTACGGTATGTGAACTGGATGGGCCAATTCCGATACTGAACATATCAAATACACTAATCATAAATGTGGTTCTATCCCCAATAAGAATCTGAGTCGATCTTGCCTGTATGTAGCAGCAACTACAATACAGAAAAGCTAATCAACAGATGAGAAAAGCTAATTCAATGTAAACAAATCTTGATAATCTTGTAGTGAACAAACACGACTTACGTTCACTTTATCCCAGATGATGGGCCAGATTTCGCAGTATGGCAGCAGTTGCGCCCCATATCATACGCTCCTGCCAGGGAATGAAATAGATAGGAAATTGTTTCTGGTTTCGTGTCATATGATGGATAAGATGATTTTTCTTATCCATTAGGTGGGATAATGGTACGTCAAAAACACTGGCCACCTCGTTAGGGTCAATACGGTATTCAAAACCTGGCTGTACGAACCCGACCACCGGCTTAATGTGATAACCGCTGATAGTGCGATAATCAGGCAGTGCGCCAATAACCTGAACATGGGAGGGCGGCAAACCCACTTCCTCAAACGCTTCGCGTAATGCAGTATCGGTAAGCGATGCGTCCTGCGGCTCATAGCCACCGCCGGGAAAGCTTATTTGTCCGGCATGATGCCGTAAATGATGTGCCCGTTCTGTCAGAATGACATGCAGCCCGTCGTCATAATCCAGCATAGGTATCAGCACCGCAGCATCGCGACCTTTTCGTGTAAGGGGATAATCAGCCTCAAGACTGACCTGCCGCGCGTGCTGAAACCGATTAATAAACTCTGCTTTATTCACGAAATGCTTCCAGTGCGGGCAGTATACGGGACACTTTATCCAGTGTTTCCTGATATTCATCCCGCGCATTTGAATCAAGCACAATGCCACCGCCTGCCCAGCAATACAGATGGTTGTTTTCAGCTAACAATGTGCGAATGGTGATACTCGAGTCCATATCCCGCTTGATTCCATAGTACATAATACTGCCACAGTAGATATTCCTGCGGTCTGGTTCCAGTTCTTCAATGATTTCCATCGCCCGGATTTTGGGTGCTCCGGTAATCGAGCCTCCGGGAAAGGCACCGGCTAGTAAGTCCAGAGCCGTTGCACCATCTTCTAATGTACCTTCAACTGTGCTGACCAGGTGGTGCACAGCCGCATAGGACTCCAGCGCAAATAAGTGCGGTACTTTTACACTGTGCGCTTTACAGTGTTTACTGAGATCGTTTCTGAGCAGATCCACAATCATCAGATTTTCAGCACGATCTTTTTCTGCGTTCAGTAAAGCCTTTGCGCTGTTAGCATCTTCGGTTGGGTCGTCAAAGCGTGGGCGAGTACCTTTGATAGGTTTTGTCTGTACCTGATTGTCCCTGACGCTTAAAAATCGCTCGGGCGAAATACTCATCACACAGCTTTCGGGTAAACGTATAAACGCTGAGAAAGGTGTGTTGTTCTTTTCCCGTAATGCTTCATACGCCTGCCATTCGCTTCCCGTATACTGCGCACAAAACCGCTGGGCCATGTTTATCTGATAGCAATCTCCGGCCACGATATACGCATGAACTTTTTCCAGTGCATCATTGTACTGTGCTTGCGTAAGGTTTGATGCCCAGTCACTGGTCAGCCTGAAAGATCGGGTCGTGCCAGGCGAGCTGGTATCTAAAGACAGTTGCTCAGACAGGGGCGGTATATCGCTGAATCTGCAGTGATATAGCTGCCCGGTTTGCGTATCGGCAATAACAGATTGCTCGAAAATACCAACTGCCATATCCGGGCACACATAAGGTTTTTTGTTCTCTTCCGGTAAGGATTCATAATAGCGCCCGAGATCGTAACCGCATAAACCCGCCGCACCCACGACAAAGGGCAGGGTATTGTATAATTCCTGATTACCCGGTAACGCGATATTTTCACTCATGGTCTTATTCATCAGCGCGTCCACACAGGCCAGTGGCGCTTCGGAGTGAACAGTTGTGGTTCCGGCGTTACAGTCGCGAACGGTTACTTCGTTGTTTTTTGCCGCGACTATCCAGCGAGGGGACCAGACCATAATGTGGTAGCGACCGTCTGTATCAGCTGCGCTATCAAGTAACATTGAATATGGTTGTTGCTCAACCTGAGCAAACAATGTGTAAAGCGTGTTCTTTCTATATTCAAGCGGTTCAATAAGCAGCGTTCGCAGTACCTTGTCGTTCATAACAGCTATCAGATTCTCTTTCGTTACGCCTTGTCGGCCAGTGGTAAAATTGACGACCGTACTGCGTTTTGTTGGTGCCGCAGTACGAGATACGCTAGTATACGCATTTTTGAAAAGCACACACCACGAACCGACGAGTTAAAGAGGACGACATGACCGTTATCCGTCAGCAAGATTTTATCGATAGCATTGAAGATGCATTGCAGTTTATTTCCTACTACCACCCTCTGGATTACGTAAAAGCGGTTGAAAAAGCATACCTGAAAGAAGAAAGTCAGGCTGCTAAAGATGCCATGGCCCAGATTCTGATTAACTCCAGAATGTCAGCAGAAGGCCATCGTCCACTCTGTCAGGATACCGGCATCGTTACGTGTTTTGTTAAAATCGGCATGGGCGTTAGCTGGGACAAAACCGATCTTACTGTTCAGGAGATGGTTAACGAAGGAACACGTCGCGCGTACACAAATTCGGACAACCCTCTGCGTGCCTCCATCGTTGCTGATCCTGCCGGCGCCAGAAAAAACACCAAAGACAATACGCCAGCGGTCGTGCACATTGACATGGTGCCGGGCGATCAGGTTGAAGTGATGATTGCTGCCAAGGGCGGCGGCTCTGAAAACAAATCTAAAATGGTGATGCTGAATCCCAGCGATGATATTGCTGAATGGGTAGTTAAAACGCTGCCAACGATGGGTGCAGGCTGGTGCCCACCGGGAATGCTGGGTATAGGTATTGGCGGTACTGCTGAAAAAGCGGCAGTACTTGCCAAAGAAAGTCTGATGGATCCGGTTGATATCCACGAACTGATGGAACGAGGTCCGGAAACCACAGAAGAAAAATTACGTCTGGACATTTTTAAGCGTGTAAATGGCCTGGGTATCGGCGCGCAGGGGCTTGGCGGTCTGACTACGGTAGTGGATGTAAAAATTATGTCAGTGCCCACCCACGCCGCCTCAAAGCCCGTGGCGATGATCCCCAACTGCGCGGCGACGCGACATGCACACTTTCATCTTGACGGCAGCGGACCTGCTGAACTGAAGGCTCCAAAGCTTGAAGAGTGGCCTGAGGTTACCTGGGAGGTGGGTGAAAATACACGCCGCGTGAATCTGGATGAGGTTACCAAAGAAGATATTCTTGACTGGAAAGTGGGCGAAACGGTGCTGTTGTCAGGCAAAATGCTTACCGGCCGTGATGCCGCGCATAAACGTATCCAGACCATGATTGAAAATGGTGAAGGGCTGCCAGAGGGCGTTGATCTGACGAATCGCTTTATTTATTACGTTGGTCCTGTAGACGCTGTGGGCGAAGAGGTAGTTGGTCCGGCCGGTCCGACAACGGCAACCCGTATGGATAAATTCACGGATATGATGCTGGAGCAAACTGGTCTTATCGGCATGATTGGTAAAGCGGAACGTGGTCCTGCAACAGTGGATTCAATTGCTAAACATAAAGCAGTCTATCTGATGGCGGTGGGCGGCGCTGCATACCTGGTATCTAAGGCGATTAAAAAGTCACGGGTCGTAGCGTTTGAAGATCTCGGGATGGAAGCAATCTACGAGTTTGAAGTAGAAGATATGCCGGTAACAGTCGCTGTAGACAGTACCGGTGCCAACGCCCATGAAACGGGCCCGGCAATCTGGAAAGCAAAAATTGAAGAACTGGACAGCGAACTGGCTAAATAAGCTTTTGCTGGTGTAGGATAAGACGGGCACTTGAGATAAGTGCCCGTTTTTCGTTTTATCGGACATAAATGAATGAATACAGAAGCATTGACGCTTATTGGCAGTGGCGCTTTGGCAGGATTAGCGGCTGGTGCACTGCTTACTTACTGGCTGTGTCAGCGTCGTTTTACTCACGAGCGCAATACGCTGAGCGAACAAAATCACCTGTTACAGCAACAAACAGAACAGGCCGAGCTGTATTTCAACCGACAGCTTAGTGCCAAGCAGGAAGAGCTGAGCCTTTCGCAGGAAAGGGTGTTTGATGCACAAAGTCAGATTGGAGAGCTCGGACAAAAAGCAGCGCAACTAGCGCGTCTTGAGTCAGATCATAACGCCCTGCGAGAAGAGTTCCGGGAACTGCAAAAAACCTATTCAGATCTTAATGCCCGCCATGAAGCACAGACTGCCAGTTATAAGCAAAGTGCGCAGTCCAGTGATGAGAAGATTGCGATGCTGGAATCTGCCGAACAGCGATTGCAAACGCAGTTTGAGAATCTGGCTAATAAAATCTTTACTGAGAAAAGCGAGTCGTTCACGCAAACAAATAAGTCTGGCATGGATGCGCTGATTAATCCGCTCAAAGAGCAGCTGGAAAACTTTAAGCGACAAATCAATGACCAGTATACCCGTGAGGGCCAGGAACGTGCGTCATTAAAAACCGAAATATTGTCACTTAAGGAGCTCAATCAGCGCATTACCGAGGAAGCGTCGGCGCTGACTATGGCACTTAAGGGCGACAACAAAAAGCAGGGCAACTGGGGTGAGGTGGTACTCGAGCGTATTTTGAAGGAGTCAGGGCTGCGAGAAGGTCATGAGTTTGAAACACAGGTGTCTCTGCGAAGTGATAACGGCAGACTGCAACAACCGGATGTTGTTGTGCACTTGCCCAATGACAAAGATGTCATTATAGATTCGAAAGTCAGTCTGGCGGCTTATGAGCGCTATTTCAATGCAGAAGATGAAGGCCAGCGCAATCAGCTCATCAAAGAGCACGTCAGCTCAATCAGAGGGCATATTAAAGGTCTGGGTGCGAAAGACTATCAGGAGTTGGCCGGATTAAAAACGCTGGACTACGTGTTGATGTTTATTCCCGTGGAGCCGGCATTTCTGCTGGCCATTGAGGAAGAACCCGATTTGGTTACGCTGGCACTTAATCACAATATCATGCTGGTTAGCCCGACCAACCTGCTCGTAGCACTTCGAACGATTAATAACATTTGGCAGTATGAATATCAGAACCAGAATGCGCAGAAAATCGCGGCTCAGGCTGGCAGACTGTATGACAAGTTCACAGGGTTTGTCGCCGATATGGATAAAATAGGTAAATCTCTGGAGGCTACACAGAAGCATTTTGACGGTGCTTTGGGCAAATTATCCACTGGACGCGGTAATCTTGTCAGGCAGGTAGAGCAGTTCCGGGTGCTGGGTGTGCAACCCAGTAAACGATTGCCCGATGAGATGCTCCGTGATGCGTTTGATACTGAAGATAGCGATACGCAGCAAGAAGTGACACCCCGCTCAAACTCGTTACCCTGACCTATAGGAGACACTGGTGTATGTGCGGAAGACTTAATGTGACAGACTCAGCCGGCGTGCGCGCATTATGCGAGCAGCTGGATATTCAGTTATGGCCGGAAGACGGCATGCGGTTTTCTCGTTTCATACGCGCCACAGACAGAGTGTCGATTGTGTTTAGGGCTGACGGTGACAAACAAAAAATGATTAATGCTATATGGTGGTTATTGCTGGAAAAAGCGGCCCCTGATGGCCAATTCAAACCTTCCCGTTACACCTCTTTTAACACCCGGTACGATAAGCTGAATAAACGTGGTAGCGCCGGTTACCAGTCTTACAGAAGTCAGCGTTGTGTCATACCAGCGAGTGGGTTTGGCGAAACAATCTCTATAGACGGTAAAAAATATTACCATGATATGATGGTTGAAGATGATGATGCCCTGGTGATGGGAGGCTTGTACCGTACCTGGCAATACACCACCGCGTCAGGTCAGACGCAGACAGAATTTTCCTGCTCAGTGGTCACACTGCCGCCTCACGATAAATTGCAACATATTCATAAAAAAGCCAGTCCGCTTATGCTTAGTCTTAAAGACGGTAGCGTGCAGGACTGGCTTGATCCGACCCGATTTCCCGAGTCGCTCGATTATTTGCTGACACCAAAAATACGTCAGTCGATGAGTGCTTTACCTGTCGATAAACCTTCCACCTACCAGCCAATAGGTGAAAGTACACTCATTAGCGCAGACGGGTAGTATCTCCACGCCTGCGACGTATCATTGCAACGCCGGTCAGTACCAGAAGAATATAGCTCTGAATGGCACCGCCACCGCCACTACCACTCTGGCTGCGATTTTGTGTGGCAGCCGGAGAAACCGATATCGTTGCTGTATCAGAGGCCTGATTTCCAAAGCTGTCTGTAACGGTAACCTGAAGTGACAAATCTGTCGGTTCGCTAACCTGCGGAGCGGTTACTGTCACTGTATCTGTTGTAGCATTTGATAGTGTTGCATTTGCTGATCCTGTCAGTGCCCACTGAAACTGCAGGTTATCTCCATTAGCGTCACTAGCTGTAGCGGAGATTTGACGAGACTGACCTGCAGTCATGGCTATAACATCACCACCTGAAATCGTCACCTGTGGAATTGCTTCAATCTGTACACCGGTAAACAGAGCAGCCTGTTCTTCGCGTGTACCCTGTACATTGGTAATGTCTGATACCACCTGAATATCAAATAGACCGGGTGACGCCGCATCTGTTACCCGTGCCTCAAACTGCAGCTGGGCAACAACCTGAACTGATGCATCGAGTGGATAAACACAAACTGCCTCACGCTGCATACCCGACGCTGCAGAAGTCTGCCACAACGATTTTCCATTGTTCACCGCAAAAGCGGGCCCCTGGGAATGCGCGCCGTCATAGGCCATAACCATTGATGGTACCGACGCATCGTCACCGGGTCGCAATAACAAAGCTACTTTATGCTCAGATTGCGTATCATGCCATTGGATAACTGACGCTCGCTGCTCGTTGTTAAGCACGCGAGTGGCGATACTTCTGGCTGCTTCAGAAGGTAAATAAAACGGGCTGATCTGGCGTGTAGCAGTGAGAGTCTCCGTTTCGCTCTGTTCGATATCCTGCAGGGAAAGTGTAGGGTCAAAACTTACTTTACCGTTTTGAGTGACAGTCAAATGTGTCAGTGACTGGCCGAGATACGATACAGGCGTCCGGAACGTTTTATATTGCTGGTCATCCGGCACCTCAGGGGCCCAGGAAAAGAATGGCGTTATTTGATCGGCACTTTCCTGGCATTGTAAGTCGGTGGCGGCGGTTGTAACTGCAACCTGCCGCTCTGGTGTTTCTACCGCTGTCTGCAAAACCTCCCAGACAATCTGGTTTTCAGTGACCGACGATGCGCCGGTAACACTGCTGGTATCCAGCGCCAGCGAATCAGGCATCGTTACTTCAATCAGATAATTACGATCCTGGTTTGTATCGTTGGTAATGACATTTACCGTAAAGGGAATGATATCGCCTTCAGTGACTCTGGCCGGCGATTCAGATGTCAGATAAACATCATCCCGATCTCTGACCAGGTCAACAGTACTAAAACTTACATCACCAATCGCATTGGCATCACTACTAAGAGCAAAGGCACCGTAGAACCGATCACCAATGACAGCATCAGGAAGTGCCCAGGTTAGTCGTAAATCAAATTCTTCTTCAGCTGCTACAGAATCGGGGCCTTCAACTACCAGGTTGGTTTTAAGCGTGCTGTCCAGTACGCCGGTAAACAGTGTAAAGTCATCCTGTGAGGCACCCGAGCCAGCCCAGTTTTGAACCGCTACCCAGTAATCGCCCGGTTCAGGGCGCTCCAGGCTGATATACTCTGTCACATTAAAAGACGTACTTTCAGCAATAATTTCAGATGCTTCTGGTATGCCATTCTGATTTTTATCGTGTATCACAAACAGGTCCATGTCATCGGCACTGGAGTCAGTAATCTCTGCTACAAGGCGTATATCTGAGCTGGTCAGTGTGAGTGGCAACAAGTACACACCATCACTGGTGTCGTCAAGTAACTCACTGTTATCTGAATCCGGGGCAAGTGTTTCGACCGTTTTTGTTGCTGGGGTAAAACCGTAGGAAGAAACCGTGAACTGACTGATTTCCGTTGTATAAACATCTTCAACCAGCAAACTGTCAAAGTTACGATGTGCTTCGATATCAATTGCATCCGGAATGGTGCCGTTACTGGCAAAGGCCACCACAGGGATATGAAGGACGGAATTGTCGTTTCCGGTTAGCAAGATCTGACCAATGCCGCGTTGATTATTACTCAGCGACTCGGTATTCATTTCAACGGTAAGCGTTTGTGACTCTCCCGATGCCAGTGAGAAGGAAGATGGCGAAACTGATACATCAAAACTGCTATCCTCACTACTTGCCTGGACAGTCCAGGTACCATCACGGGTTGCTGTTACGGTGCGCTGCCAGCTACAACGATTAAAGCACTCACTGTCTATTACTGATGGCATGTTCAGGCTACGTGGTTCACCACCCAGTGACGGATCAGCGTTGCGGTAGCGGGCAGTGGTTTCGTTCATAACGAGTGAGCTTTGAATCGCGGCATCTACCTGAACACGGCCGGCACCCATATCAAACCAACTGGCGGCACGGCCGCTGTTACCAGTCTGCACTTCGGTCTGCGCGGTTAGCATCATGGCGGAGCGAATTTCATCGGGTGTCCACTCAGGGTGTGCGGATTTAATCAGCGCAGCTGAACCGGCAACATGCGGGCTAGCCATTGAGGTACCCGATAAATACGCAAAGTCAGCCGGAGCAGGGCCTGTGACATCATGCCCATAATGCTCGTCAGAAAACGCAGCAAAGATATCAACACCCGGTGCAGTCAAATGAGGCGTAAGTGTGCTGATGAGTGAGTTTGGACCGCGAGATGAAAAGTCAGCAACGATATCAGCAGCATCGGGATCGACTGAAATACCGCCATCAGCAGCCGTTATCGTTGCAACATGGCCACTGCCTGACGCCAGCCAGCTCTTTAGTCTTTCAGCATCCTGTGCATCAATATGGATTCCGGGAATCACGTAAGTATCGTTCGCAAGATTAGTGGCGCCGCCCTCTACATTCGCCAGTACATATCCGCCTGCACCACCGGCCGCGACATGCTTTGCTTTATCAATGCGCGCGATATCCCCTCTGTCACAAACGACTATCTCGCCATCAAATGTACCATCAGGATAGGGCTGAAGACATTGTGCAGGATCATTACCCGGGTCATTGGGGTTTGGCACGTCGCCGGCGTAAATAACCGGTGCGCGTATTTGCCCGGTATTGCTGGAACCGGTCATCGGCGCCGGGGTGATGGTTCCACCTGAAAAGTTCTGAATTTGCTTTTCATAATCGACCAAACGCCCGTGCGTAGTAGCACCGACAACGGTCATCCACGGAGATTGCTTTTCTGTTGTAAAATCATCGGGCCCCGAGTTACTGGCCGAATGTGAGGTGAAAATACCGGCACTGTGAGCGGCAAGCCAGGCTTCATTGACTGCACCGGTCCAGGGATCACCATCACCGGATATTGAAAAGTTAATAACATCCACCACGCCAGAGGCGATAGCATCTTCTATAGCTTTTGCAATGACTGAGTCGTAACAGCCATTGTAGGTATCATCATCCTCGCCAGGCAGACATACCTGGAAAGACACAACATTGGCATGGGGCGCCACGCCAGAAATTTGCTCATAGACAAAGCCCGATTCAATACCGTCGCTTTGTGTTTCCCCGGCATCTGGCAATACTTCAGCAACATCTCTTAAAATATTACCTGCAGCAATGGCTGCTACGTGTGTACCATGCCCATTGTAGTCTTCACCATTGGCCGGAAGGGCTGTTTCAAAGACCTCGGTGTCAGTATAGACCTCTGTTATTGCAGAATAACTGTACACGCCGATAAGTTTATCGTTACATAACTGCGCAAATCCATTGGCACAATCGCCCAGATAGTTGCCGGAGCCTAACGGGTTGGAATGGTTATAATCATCGTCGCCAATATCTGCAAAGGAAGGGTGGTCAGTGTTAATGCCGGTATCCAATATCGCTATTGTGATACCTTCACCCAGTGTGGCTGAGGTATTACCTGCAGATCCGGCCCATATGTTATCTGCCCCGATTAGCAGCGGCCCGGTATCAGTGTTAAGCGAGCGAACTTTATCAGCCTCTACTTCTGAAATACCTGCGATATTGCGCAGCATACGGGCTTGTTCATCACTGGCTTCTATAGCGATACCGTTTATTGCATAGTGATAATGACTAAGCACTTTGAAGTTACCCACCTTGCGGTACATAATATCAATTATCTGCTTTTGTTCCTGTTTAAGCGTGTTAACGTACTCGACCACATTACGGTTTTGATGAACAGACTCAGACGAGGTGTAAGGGACTAATGCGCTCAGCTGATTTTTTTGCGCACCCACAATGTTCTGGTGATATTGCACAGCCGAGGGACCGTCAAATCGGACAATATAAACTCGGGAACCGGCGTTTTCTACGGTGCTGGTTGACCGTACCTGGTTGAAACTGGTCGGTTTACCTTCTGAGACAGGCTGCAAAGGTTTGAATTCGCCAGGCTGTGCGGCAACGCTTCCTGCGGTACCGACAGTAAGTAACAGGCTCGCTAAGGTGGTCATCATCGACGTCAAAATGCAACTCCATAAACTGATGAATCGATTATCATTTCACTATACCAGTTCAAACATTAATAGTTGATGAATAATCCAACATCAAATTAACCGGGATTGATTACATTACCGTATTCATGCAAAAAAGGATGAAAATGTTAAATAATATGGAGATAGTTTAATGGGTAGTTAATTTTTTAGGACGTTAATCCTAATTAAGCCCATTATAAAAGGATAAAGTATTTTCTTTTGCCGCGATTCGATTCGTAAATAGCAAGGTCTGTGAATCGAACATGCTCTAGCATAGACCACCATTACCTATTCGTTTTTTACCTCAACTCAACAAGAGGGATTCATAGTGCAAGACAGAAATCATCTGGCACGGGTAGAAACCACCCATCAGGTACATATTATTGAAAATGGCCTGATTGATATACCCATGCTGCAAATTCTAAAGCCTGATGGCACGCTGCACGATGAGGCACAGGAACCCGCGCTGAGCGAAGATGTTGCCCGTAAAATGTATGACACCATGGAATATATCCGGGTGCTTGACGAACGTATGATCGGTGCACAACGACAGGGTCGTATCAGTTTTTATCTGGCCTCTACCGGTGAAGAAGCCGCTGCAGTAGGCAGTGCCGCTGCGTTATCGCCTGACGATATGATCATGTCACAATACAGAGAGCAGGGCGCACTGGCATATAGAGGTTACACAACCTCTCAGTTTATGAACCAGATGTTCAGCAACGAAAAAGATCCTAACAAGGGTCGCCAGATGCCTATTCACTATGGTGATAAAGCGCTTAACTTTATGACCATTTCTTCTCCGCTGGGCACACAAATTCCACAGGCTGCAGGTTATGCATACGGTCAGAAAATGGCCGGAAATGACGCCGTTACCATTTGCTATTTTGGTGAAGGTGCTGCTTCTGAAGGCGACTTTCATGCAGGCCTGAATATGGCTGCCGTGCTGAAATGCCCGGTCATTTTCTTCTGTCGGAATAATGGTTATGCCATTTCAACACCTGCTGATGAACAGTTTGCCGGTGACGGCATCGCATCACGCGGGCTGGGTTATGGTGTTAAAACGATTCGGGTAGATGGTAACGACCCTCTGGCGGTATTTGCGGCTACCAAACGTGCCCGTGAGCTGGCCTTGGAAGAGCGCTGCCCGATATTGATAGAGGCAATGACTTACCGTCTTGCTGCGCACTCTACCTCTGATGATCCTACAGGTTACCGTTCGCGTGAAGAAGAAGATAAATGGCGCGCTAAGGATCCGATTCAGCGTATGGCTAAATGGTTGCAGCAAAAAGGCTGGTATGACGAAGCCGCTAATAAGCAACTGATTGATGAGACACGCCAGGAAGTGCTTAAAGCGCTTAAAGAAGCAGAGAAAGTCTCAGTTAATCCTATCGAAGACATCGTTAACGACGTCTATGACGAAGTGCCCTGGCATTTGAAAGATCAGCTGGATAATCTTAAAGACCATATCCGCCAGTATCCTGACGCCTATCCGAAAACATCAGGGAGAGTGAAGTAATGGCGAAAATGAATCTTTTACAAGCAATAAACAGCGCCTTGATTACCGTTATGGATCAGGACGAGCGAGTTATGGTTTTTGGTGAAGACGTGGGCCATTTTGGCGGCGTATTCCGTGCCACCAGTAACCTTCAGGAAAAATACGGTCGCGATCGTTGCTTTAATACACCTTTGACCGAGCAGGGCATCATTGGTTTTGCAAACGGTCTGGCGTCTCAGGGCTCTGTGCCGGTTGCCGAAATTCAGTTCGGTGACTATATCTTCCCGGCATTCGACCAGATTGTGAACGAAACGGCGAAATTCCGCTATCGCTCAGGTGGCCAGTTTTCTTGTGGTACGCTGACTATCCGCACACCGTACGGTGGTGGCATCGCTGGTGGTCATTATCACAGCCAGTCGCCAGAAGCATTTTTTGCCCACTGCCCGGGTCTGAAGATAGTTATTCCTCGTAATCCTTATCAGGCAAAAGGCTTGTTATTGGCCTCCATACGGGACGACAACCCGGTACTGTTTTTAGAGCCCAAGCGCTTATACCGTGCATCGGTTAGCGATGTACCTGAAGAAGATTATGAACTGCCTTTAGGTAAGGCTGATACCGTACAGGAAGGGAGTGATATCACACTACTTGGCTGGGGTGCACAGATTGAAATTCTGCAAAAGGCTGCAGATATGGCACTGGAAGACGGTGTTTCCTGTGAAATTATCGATCTTCGCTCAATACTGCCGTGGGATGCTGATGCTGTTGCAGAATCAGTGATGAAGACCGGTCGGTTGCTTATCAACCACGAAGCGCCACTGACAGGTGGGTTTGCCAGCGAGGTGGCAGCAACTATTCAGGACCGTTGTTTCTTATATTTAGAAGCACCTATTGCGCGCGTATGTGGTTTGGATACACCGTACCCATTGGCGCACGAAAAAGAATATATGCCAGATGAGCTTAAAACATACGAAGCCATCAAACGTACAATGAAGTACTAGGGGCCCGGAATGACAACAGAATTTATTTTACCGGATATCGGTGAAGGAATTGTAGAGTGTGAATTGCTCGAATGGTTGGTTGCCGAAGGTGACACCATTGAAGAAGATCAGCCGGTTGCCGAGGTTATGACTGATAAGGCAACCGTACAGATCCCGGCAATGCATGCAGGTGTAGTGAAAAAGCTGCATTATAAGGTCGGCGATATTGCCAAGGTGCACGAGCCACTTTTTGCTATGGAAATTGAAGGTGATGCAAGCGCAGACAGCGCGCCGGCACCTTCATCAGAGGATAGTTCGCAAGCCCCTGCAGCAGAAGAAGAAGTACCTGGCCGCGAGAATAACGCTGCTCAGGACAAGGCGAAGGAATCATCAGGTGCGAGCAGCCAGATCGAAGACTTTATCCTGCCTGATATAGGCGAGGGCATCGTCGAGTGCGAGATTGTTAAGTGGCACGTTGCTAAAGGCGATACCATCGCCGAAGATCAGCCTGTTGTTGAAGTTATGACTGACAAAGCGATGGTTGAAATACCGGCCAAACACGCCGGCGAAGTTCATGAGCTTTATTATAAACAGGGCGACATCGCGAAAGTTCACGCACCTTTGTTTGCCCTGGTAGTTGAAGGTGATAGCGACAGTGCATCGGGTAACTCCTCTGACTCAGATTCCGGGGCGGCAAAAAATACCGGCGCGGATAAGTCAGCGGCAGCACGCGAAACCGGGAAGGCTCCATCAGAGCAGAATCAAAAATGGCCGGATGGCGACTTTGAACCACCTGTTGAAATCCCCGGGCGAGTATTAGCAAGTCCGGCAGTTCGCCGCGTAGCCAGAGAAAAAGACATCGACCTTACAAAGGTCGAGGGTTCGGGTAAAAAAGGCCGAATCCTCAAGCAGGATGTGCTTGATAACGGCGGTTCAGCAAAAGTTACTGGCAAGCAGGATAGTGGGTCTTCAGAGAAACCTGAACAAGCGCCTGCAAAGCAGTCAGGTGGCGTCACGACAGAGCCTGTAAAAGGTATCCGCGCAGCGATGGCCAAACAAATGACTGCTTCAGTGCAAACCATTCCTCACTTTACGGTCAGTGATGAATTGCAGATGGATGCGCTGATGGCCTTGCGCAGTGACTTAAAACCGGTCTTTGCTGAAAAGAATGTAAAGCTTAGCTTTATGCCATTTTTCGTCAAAGCCCTGTCGCTTGCGCTAACTGAATTCCCAATTATAAACAGCCAGCTAAACGATGATGCTACGGAGTTATCCTACTTCGATGATCATAATATTGGCTTTGCGGTTGATTCAAAAATTGGTTTGCTTGTGCCTAATATTAAGCGGGTTCAGGATCTGAGTTTGTTTGAGATTGCTCAGCAAATGCAGGATATTATCGACAAAGCCAGAGAAGGAAAGCTCGGCGGCGATATGCTCAAAGGCGGCACTATCAGCATCTCAAATATTGGTGCAATTGGCGGAATGACGGCAACGCCTGTCATTAATAAGCCTGAGGCAGCCATTGTGGCGCTGGGTAAAACACAAAAGCTACCGCGCTTTGACGAAAACGGCAATGTCAACGCTCAGCATCTTATGCAGGTAAACTGGTCGGGCGATCACCGTATCATCGACGGTGCTACCATGGTTAAGTTTAATAACCTTTGGTGTAGCTATCTGTCGAATCCTACCAGTATGCTTATGCATTTAAGGTAGTCTGTAAAATACCAGGAGTGCATTTCAATATGTGCTCTTGGTATTTACCCCCCGGCAAAGGTAATATAGCGAAATATGCTTACTCGCAGGGATTTTTGTGCTTAGTTACCGTCACGCTTTTCATGCAGGCAATCATGCCGATATTCTTAAACACCTGGCATGGTTGGGTGTTATTTCTCATCTGAAACGCAAAACCAAACCTTTTGTTGTATTTGATACACACGCCGGTGCAGGCCAGTACGCGCTTAATAGCGACCAGGCACAGCTTAATCGCGAGTATGACAGCGGTATTACCAGGTTAGAGAATGTTCAGCCAGCCAGTGCGCTGCTTTCAGATTATATGTCGGTGGTGACACCGATGATAGAAGCTGGTATTTATCCCGGTTCACCAGGATTGACTGTCCGGACAATGCGGGGCCAGGACGCAGCACATATGATGGAATTGCATCCTTCTGAGTTTCCTGCATTACAGACCAATCTTGCCCCGTTTACCACTGCACAAGGTCAAAGCGGTAGTATTCATCTACACCATCGTGACGGGTTAGAAGGACTGGTCGCCATGACACCGCCGACGCCAAATCGTGGCGCAATACTTATCGACCCCCCGTACGAAGTAAAAAATGAATATAAACAGGTAGCAGATACCTTAAAAGCCGTGTTTCAACGCTGGCAGAATGCGCAGGTTGTCGTGTGGTATCCGCTTCTGTCTGAGCGCGCAAAGGAAAAAGCTGAGTTGTGTCTGAACATGGTGCACGAAATTTCAGCTTTAGGTAAAAACTGCTTCAAAGCAGAATTCACAATAACTGAAAATACACATGATGCCGGCATGTATGGATCAGGCGTATGCATTATTAATCCAGCCTGGCAGCTTGATGAGCACCTTACTCAGTCAATGAAAGAAGTGTGCAAGGCGATGGGCCCCGAAGCCGGCTTTTCTCTTGAATGGTTAAAACAAGAGGAAGCATGACTGACCACGCCGGCGCACTCAAACACTTTTATATTCCTGAAGAGCAGTCGATTTACCTGCTCAGTCACGCTGATGCAAAAAAGCTTAAAGACTGGGTCAACCTGTGTATTGAGCAGCTTTCGCAGCTTGGTTATACCGACATTGGCTTAATAGGAAAGGGAGCGTTCGGCTTTGTGTTTGCCGGAAATGCCGAGTCCGGTGCCCGACATGTTTTCAAGTTTTCCAGAATCACCCTGCCGCAGCATGTCAGAGACCGGCTTGAAGATGAGGCATTTATGTTGTCTCAGGTCAGTCATCCGAATGTTCCGCCGCTTATTGCATTTCAACAGGTAAGAAAACAGGCAATATTAGTTATGCAGCGCGCAGAAGGCGACGATCTTGAGCAACTGAGCCTTCAGGCTGGTCCGCTACCAGCACGGATTATCGTTAAAATTACAGTACAGCTGGCGCGCATCCTTATCGCTTTGCGCACTAATACACAGCAAAAAGAACCTAAGCCGATTGTTCATGGCGACATCAAACCTTCCAATCTTGTCTGGGATCCAATCAGTGAGCGTGTGCAGTTGATAGACTGGGGGTCATCGGTGTTTGCTCAACTGGACAATGACGGGCAGTTTGTGGTTTCAAATGTAATGGACCTGATGTCTTCAGATATGCAGCAAACCAACGCGCGCCTGGGTGATGTCTACTTTATTGGTGATGAGCAGTTAAATGGTGCGCTGTCTTCACCAAGGTTCGATGAGCAGGGTCTGGCCAGTACTGTCTACGCGCTGGCGTCCGGTCAATCAAGCCGCTTCGGCCGAAAAGTGATAACGCCACAATCCCTTGGCTTACCTAAAATGCTGGCTAATATTTTATCGTATATGCTCAGCGATAACCCACAGGAGCAGCGCTCAGGGGCCGATTACCTGTTTGCTCATCTTCACGTGTTAAACCAAATGGTTTTCGGCGATGACAAGCCAGTCAGACTGGCCCCCTTGATACCTGTCTGGGTAGGCAGTGAGCCTAAGGATATTGAGACGGTTGTTTACAGTTCGCGTAAGTCATATCTTCGCCAGCACGCGCCTGAAGCGGATGCCCAGCTTAAATACATTAACGATGCGCAATTTGAGCGGTACTATAAAAACTACCTCATGGGCATGGGCGAAACAGAAAAAGGTTTTATCGCTGCAGTAAGCAGACTGGGCAAGTTTCCGGTCGTGGGGGGGATGGCAATTCGCTGGGAACCCGATGGGGTTTATGTCGATTCAAGCCTGAATCTGTACGATGAAAACAGACAGGCAGCATTTGAACAGTCGGTGAATAATGTCATCAACCTGGCCCGGGCCGTTCATCGCTCAGGAATTTTTAAATGTTGTATGTTCAATGCAAAAGATACGATACACATTGAAAGGGAATCGCAGGATGATAACTTTATACCTGACGCTACCTGTGAGATTCCTTTTGAACTTTCCCGCGTACCGGCAGTAAAGGATACCAGTCGAACGCATTCATACTTTGAAGATGGTGAAGATCCTGATGAGCTTCTTAAGTTACCCGATGCAATCATGCATCGCCTTGAGCAACTAAATACAATTCATCACACCGGATGTATCATTTTTGAGGCGTTACCAGCCCATCTTAAAATTCATAGTTATTACATGCTACTCGACCATAGTCAGAAGGCGCTGTTTGAGCAGCTACTGGCTGATATTGTAGAAGCGGTACCGAAAATTCGGGGACTGGGGATTTCCGGCTTTATGAAGCTACCGTACAAAGATACTCGCTTTTTTGAGCACCGGGCACAGCAACCTGAACGTTATTATCCCCGCAATCCCAAAGTTATTAGTGAAACGGAGTAGAGAAACCATGTCTGAGGTTAAAATGTCCTCGTTGTTTGAACTGGAGTCCATCGAGAAAGGTTTATTTCGGGGACAAAGCTGGGATCTTGGGTTTCGGGCCCTGTTTGGTGGTCAGGTGTTGGGTCAGGCGCTCGCCGCAGCACATAACACGGTTGATGATGATCGTGTCGTTCACTCGTTTCACACCTATTTTCTTTTGCCAGGCGACGCAAAGAAACCCGTTGTATACGATGTGGAAGTTGTGCGTGACGGGCGTAGTTTTTCCGCCAGACGGGTTAAAGCGATTCAGGATGGTCGAAATATTTTTTATATGACTGCATCATTTCAGACGGTCGAAGAAGGTATGACGCACCAGTACGCCGAAATGCCAGACGTGCCTGACCCGGAATCGCTGGATTCGGACATTACTTTTTATGAGAAAAACTACGAAAAATTGTCAACCAGCATGCAGGAAGCACTGAGCTACCATAAGCCTATCGATATTCGGACTGTAGATGCAGCAAACTCCTTTAAGGCTCAGGCCAGAGAGCCGGTTCGCCATGTCTGGCTCAAGGCCAGAGACGAAATGGATGATAACCTGGGGTTGCATCAGGCCACGCTGGCTTATGCCTCAGATTACCACTTTTTAAGTACCGCATTGCGGCCCCATGGTATTGCAGTTTCCGATAAAGGCCTTCGTATGGCCACCATCGATCATGCGATGTGGTTTCACCGCCCGGTAAATTTAAATGACTGGCTTTTATATGCCATGGAAAGCCCGTTTTCCGGTAACAGCCGGGGCATTGTAAAGGGCCAGATATTTAACCGGGCAGGGGAGCTGGTCGCCAGTACCATGCAAGAAGGAATGATCCGTAAAAAGGATAAATAACGAGAATGATATATCAGCTGAAAGATAAAAAACCGCAGGTAGGTGAGCAGGTTTACATAGCGCCCGGCGCACATGTCATTGGTGATGTTACGCTTCAGGCTAATGTCAGTGTCTGGTTTAACGCGGTCATTCGTGGTGACTGCGATAGCATCGTTATTGGTGAAAAAACCAATATACAGGATGGCAGTGTGTTGCATACCGACCACGGTGTAAAACTACAGGTCGGTAACGGGGTGACCATTGGCCATAAAGTTATGTTGCATGGCTGCACTATCGGCGACTATAGCCTGATAGGTATCAATGCGGTGGTTTTGAACGGCGCGCGTATCGGCAAGTATTGCGTGATTGGCGCGAACACGTTAATCACCGAAAATATGGAAATACCTGATTATTCACTGGTCGTCGGTTCCCCTGGAAAAGTTATTAAAACCCTGGATAAAGACGTTGAAAAAATGTTGGAACAGTCAGCAGCGCATTATGTGGAAAATGGTCAGCACTTTGTAGAGCACCTGCAACTGGCCCGCGATCCTGCTGCTTATTTATAACAATTTTAGTCGCCCATAAAAAATGCCCAGAACTTGCGTTCTGGGCCTAGGGGAATGGCTCATTGCTGAGCCGTGCGCTAACTTTTGCAAAGGGAGAAGTACATGCAATTGTTTACAGCCTATTAATAGTAGACCACAATTGCTCAATTTATAAACAATTTTTTATGAATTTTTTTTGACACCCTGATAAGTCAAATGTATTTCAAAACCATCATGGCCACAAGCGTTTTCTGGGCCGGTCCGATCACTTCGAAAATCACGCTTCAATAAGCACAAAATTTATTCACAAATTCCATTACGCAAGTCTGCCGTTATGGATCAACATGTTGTTTTTTAGTGGTATTCACTGCATTGATAGTGAAGATAGCTGCATTGAGCTTTTACCCATATGTTGTCACAATCAATTTTTGTCTGAATGTATTAAGGAACAGTTATGGATCACGCCACCTTTATCCCACCTGAACGCACGCTGATGGGCCCCGGTCCTTCGGATGTCAGCCAGCGGGTACTTAACGCTATGGCGCGACCAACGGTTGGTCACCTGGATCCGCTTTTTATCGACCTGATGGACGATATTAAAGGTTTGTTGCAATATGCATTTAAAACAGACAACCCGCTTACTATGCCGGTCTCTGCTCCCGGTTCCGCGGGTATGGAAGCCTGCTTTGCAAACCTCGTGGAACCGGGTGATAAGGTGCTGGTGTGCGTTAATGGCGTATTTGGTCAGCGAATGGTGGAAAATGTGACTCGCTGTGGCGGTCAGGCACTGGTTGTAGAAGACGACTGGGGCAAACAAACAGATTTACAAAAGGTTGAAGATAAATTAAGTGCGCATCCTGATATTAAGATTCTGGCATTTGTGCATGCTGAAACCTCTACGGGCGTCCGTAACGATGCACAGCAACTGTGCAAACTGGCCCGTCAGTATGACTGTCTGAACATTGTTGATGCAGTAACCTCTCTGGGAGGAATCGAGCTTGATGTTGATGGCTGGGGCATTGATGCTGTTTATTCCGGTTCCCAAAAATGTCTTAGCTGCGTGCCAGGTATCTCGCCGGTGTCTTTCGGCCCTCGTGCTGTAGAGCGCATTCAGAATCGCAAGGTACCGGTACAAAGCTGGTTTCTGGATATGAATCTTATCATGGGATACTGGGGTAAAGGGGGCAAGCGGGCTTATCATCACACTGCACCGGTTAATAGCCTGTATGCGCTCCATGAGTCTCTGTTAATGCTCAAAGAAGAAGGACTAACTCAGGCCTGGCAACGGCATCAGCAGGGTCACCAGAAGCTGTATAAGGGATTAACCGATTTAGGCATCAGTTTTGCCGTTGACGAGTCATACCGGTTGCCACAACTCAATGTTGTTTCTATTCCTGATGGGGTAGACGACGCGGCAGTCAGAAAACACCTTCTTGATGAGTTTAATCTTGAAATTGGTGCGGGGCTGGGCAATCTTGCCGGAAAAGTCTGGCGAATAGGCTTGATGGGATTCGCCTGTAAAGATCGCAATATTGACCACTGCGTGGCCAGTATCGCAAAGGCTATTCGGCAACCCTGCGTTTAGCGTATCCGTGTCGAGGAGCGTACCCGCATAAAGTTTACGCGGGTACGATAGCGATGATGCACCAGCCAACAATAAGCGCCAGCGCAAAACTAAACAGTGTTCCAAGCATCATATACTCGGTAAGACGCATATCTTTGGCCTTAGACAAATCGCCTACCCGGAAAACCGTTTTGGTGGCGACCAGAAAACCCAGGCCGGTGTACTGACCAACCAGAATAAATGACAGTGCCAGTACGCGCTCAACGTATCCAATCCAGCGGCCTGCATCACCCAGACTCTGATTCTCTGCACTAGCCAGTACTTTGGTGTGCCTTGCCAACACCTGCGCAATAAGAATGCTGGCCGGATTAAGTACAACGATATAGCCTAGTATATACAACAATGTGTCGGGCTGTATCAGCATCGCTGCCATCTCACTAACCTGCGCTACGGTGACGCCCGTTATAAACGCCGATACAGTCACTATTACAACAATATGCGCCACCTGATCAAAAATAAACGCGCTGAGGCTATGGTGCCCTGATTTAGCCCAGTCGATGAGCCAGTGTGTCAGTGCTATAAGTAATCCCCACATTATGGCAGATACCATTCCGATACCCGCGATATAAAGCGCCACCGTGGCTAGCACGAAGTGGATCAGGCTGTGTTTGTATAATGCGCTGGCTTTTAAGCCCCTCGCATGGCGATTTTCAATCCAGGCGCGCGGCTGTAGATAAAAATCACCAATAAAATGTGCAGTAAGCAATAACAATAAAACTGTCATTTATACGGGTCCATCCTCGCTGATTAATTGTTGTGTGTAGGCTATGAATTCCGGCAAAAGCTCGGCACCGGCAGCGCGCAGTCTTTCACTGATGTTCTGACGGGAGGTAGATAACTTTTCTGCCAGATATTGGTGGGTGGGGAAGTCGTTTTTGACATAATCGTACAGCAGACTTATCTGGCTGGTATTCAACCGATTTAATATATAGCTTAGCTGGTGACATATGACTGGCAGGGCAATTATCTTTTTATCGGTGACATTTATCATCAGTTGGCCGCTGCGCAGCGAATCAAGGGTTCTGCCAGCCAGAATATACGTATCGCCATTGGCTTTTCCCGGGTCGGTGCCGGTAACAGTACCCGGGCCCAGTGCAAGGCTGATAGTACATTGTAACGGCAAACCGGCTTGCTCGCTGGCAAGCCATAGTTTAATTTCAAGTAGTAGCTTTCCTGCTGTGTCCGGGTGTCTTGTGGCTATCTGGAACTCATCGCCCCTGTAAACAGAGTAGATAAAATTATACTGCTGTTTCATTTCTTCCAGGTAGTGCTCAAGCGCAGCCAGCGTGCTTTTGTACTTTGCAGCAGTCAGCTGACTTGACCCCACAAGGTCGACATTCATCACAGCAATCATAAGCCGTTTCCTTTTATTACCACTCACCGGGCAAGGTTATATGCTTGCATTATTAATTGCAATCCTGAAAGGTTGCCTTTGATTGGTTTGATCGTATGGTTTCGTGCGCTTTCTGATACACTGCCCAAAAGAACGAAAAACAACAAGCAGTAATGATTCATAAAATTTGGCTTTCTTTTATTCTTGCAGCATTCATCGCAACCTGTGCACAGGCGGTGACCGGAGCCGGAAGTGCCGGCTTTGAGCAAGTGATGACGGCGGTAAGCAGCATGGCAGGACTAAGTGTCGATATCGCCATCGGGTTAATCGGAGTACTGGCGTTCTGGCTAGGCATTTTCGAGGTTGCCGAGAAATCCGGGATGATACAAAAATTTGCACGCGTTTTGTCACCGCTGCTTTGCCGGATTATGCCTCAGATACCACGAGACCACCCCGCACTGGGTAGTATTACCATGAACCTGTCAGCAAATGTAATGGGACTTGATAATGCCGCGACGCCTTTCGGCATTCGTGCCATGCAAGACATGCAAAAGCTGAATAACACACCTGATACACTGACAAACAGCCAGATTTTATTTCTGGTACTCAATACTTCTTCTGTCACTTTATTTCCAATTGCAGTGTTTTTGTACAGGGCAGAGCAGGGTGCCGCACAACCAACCGATGTGTTTATTCCTATTTTGCTTGCTACCAGTGCATCAACCTTCGTGGGCGTGCTGGTGACCGCCATGGTTCAGAGAATCAATCTCTTTGAAAAAGTAATTGTATTGTATGCTACAGCTTTGTTTGCTGCCCTGACCGCTGTGGTTCTTTATTTTTCAACACTTGCTGCAGACCAGCTGGCAAGCCAGTCCTCTGTTGTGGCAAATTTTTTATTATTAAGCTTTGTTGTTGCGGTGCTATTAGCAGGTTACCGAAAAAAACTTAACACCTATGAGTTATTTATTGACGGTGCGAAAAAAGGGTTTGAGGTCGCTGTTTATCTGATCCCTTATTTACTGGCTATGCTAATCGCTATCGGGATGCTGCGCGCCAGCGGCGTACTTGACTACATATCTGATATGCTGGCAACTGGCGTAGCGTTAATGGGCGGCGATACACGTTTTGTAGAAGCTATTCCTACCGCATTAATGAAGCCCCTGTCAGGGAGCGGAGCACGCGCATTAATGATAGAAACGATGCAGTATCAGGGGGCAGACTCATTCGCAGGCCGTCTTGCTTCTGTACTGCAGGGTTCTACAGAAACAACCTTTTATGTGCTCGCTGTGTATCTGGGGGCTGTTGGGATTAAACACGCCCGCCATGCGGTAGCTTGCTGTCTGGCTGCTGATGCAGCAGGTATACTTACTGCGATAACAGTAAGTTACTGGTTTTTTGGTTAACGGTTCATTCATCTGTCGTTCACACTCGTGATTGCATAGTGACAGTCACAACGTAGTAATGAAGCATATTTAACTATTACAGGAGCAAAACCTATGCGAACCCCGGCTATCAAAAATATCGCGCGCACTGCGCTGGTTATTATGACACTAAGTTTTTCAAGTGCAGGCGTCGCGCAACAACAGACGACAACACCTCCGGTATCACAGATTCAGGTACAGGGTACTGGTAGTGTTGCAGTAACCCCGGATGCATTTAGCGTAACCTTTATCCTCGAACAAAAAGGGGAAACGGTCAGTAAACTGAATACACAACTGCAAAACCACCTGAATCAGTTAACTGACTTTCTAACAGAGCAAGGTGTACCCGCCGAGCAAATCCAATCCATGCAGGTAAGATTGTCACCCTGGTACGAAAACACGTCGCAGGGCCGTAAACAGCAGGGATTTGTTCTTGCCCGCGAAGTGTCGGTTACGCATAACCAAATTGATCAATATGACCGGATTATCGATGGGGCCCTCAAGCGGGGTGTAACCCGAATCAGCCAGTTTGAGCTTGTCTCACAAAATCAGCAGGATGCTTACCAAAAGGCCTTGATAAACGCTATCAGTGATGCCAAATCACGTGCAGGGGTCATTGCTTCAGAACTGGACGTAAGTGTAGGAAGCGTAATCAGTGTTACCCAGCAGCACGGCGGTATGGTATTTTCCACAGGCAGAGCAAGAATGGCGATGGCTGATGAGTCTGCGGCCATGCCGGGACAGCAACAGATAGAAGCAAATGTAAATGTTATTTTTGCATTAGATGCAGTTAAAAACGGAGAGCAATAGTGTCACAAAGTGAGTATGAACGGTTAGCCGCGCAGGCTGAAGCACTGGTAAGCGGCGAGAAAGATTTAATCGCCAATATGGCAAATATCAGTGCGTTACTGTTTAACCATCTTGAAAAGGTAAACTGGGCAGGCTTTTATTTGTATAAGGAAGACCAACTGGTGCTTGGGCCGTTTCAGGGGCAGCCTGCCTGTATTCGTATCCCGATGAACCAGGGCGTTTGTGGCACCGCTGCTGCAGATAAAAGTACCTTAGTAGTCGAGGATGTTCACGCTTTTGATGGCCATATCGCCTGTGATGCTGCATCCAATTCTGAAATTGTTATACCTTTAGTAGTAAATGATCAGTTAATTGGCGTACTGGACATAGACAGCCCTGAATTCGGCCGCTTTACAGACGTGGATAAAGCCGGACTCGAGAAAATAGCCAGAATGCTGGAAGCAACGCAAGTATGAAAGATAATGTAGACATTCATGTGGTTTTAGCGACACCTGAGGATATGGATGATCATCATTCCGATCCCCATGAGGCCGCGGAGCGTTTAAATTTTATTTTGCACGCTATGTATGACAAAGCCGATGAAGACATCGATACTGGCAGGCTTGAACGAATATTGCACTACACTTGGGAAGAGTGGCATCAAAATGCCAGTTTATTAGACATTGAAGATGATGAATTGCTGGATTGGGTTGACCACACGCTGGCAACTTGGGATGATGCGGATAATTCGGATTTTTACTAACTAGCGTTAAATTTAATGGAATCAGCAGAGAAGTTTTCTAACAGTAAAGAAGTTATCGCCTTTTTGGCGGAGCGTTTTCCACACTGTTTTTCTATCGAGGGCGAAGCACGTCCACTGAAAATTGGTATTTTTCAGGAACTGGCAACACGATTAGAAGATGACGAGCGTATCAGCAAAACCTTGCTACGCTCTACGTTAAGACATTACACCAACAGCTGGCGTTATCTGCATAGCATCAAAGAAGGTGCTTACCGTGTAGATCTTGATGGTAATCAGGATGCGCAGATTGAAAAAGAGCATGCCGATCATGCCAAGCAACAGCTGGATGAAAGCAAGGCTAAAGCCGCTGAAAAGCGTAAAGCCAAACAGCAGCAGGACGGTGAAAAACGTCCACCTCGACGTAATAACGTTAAGCCAGGTGCTACACCGGTGAAGCGCACCAATGAGACAAAAAAGGGAACTAAACCGAAATCTGGAAGACCAATGAAGACTCCCCCGGCAAAATTGTCCGAGTCCGATCTTCAAGCCGGGACCAGAGTTACGGTTAAGTTGGGCAAGGCACCGATGCCTGCCGTCATTACTGAAGTTGCCAAAGATGGCATCCATGTTCAGCTAGATACCGGGATGGTAGTAAAAGTGAATTCGGACGCTTTACGTTTGGCTGGCTCCAAGAGGTCGTAAAACATGAAAGATATCCTTCGTATTTCCATTGCCACTGCGTTTCTGACTATGGGGGTCGGCGCAGGAGCTGTCACCACGACGCCTGACGTTGATGAGTTACCCATTCTTCAGCAGGAAACTCAGCACAGCGTTGCCGCGAAAAGGGTGAGTGCACTGTTTACCAGGGCGCACTACAAGGAAATAGCGTTGGATAACGCACTGTCTGAAAAAATCTTCTCCCGCTTTCTCAAAGCACTCGACAATAACAAACAAGTATTGTTGAAGTCTGATGTTGAAAACTTCAAACGTTACCAGGACGATTTTGATGAGGCATTGACTCGCGGTAATCTTAAAGTTGCGTACGATATTTTCAATCAGGCGTCTGAACGGCGTATGCAGCGTTATGAATACGCGCTGTCGCTATTAGACGAAAAATTTGATTTTGAAAAAGCGGATGACAAATTTTATTACGACAGGGAAGACGCTAAGTGGGCGACATCAGAAAAAGAGCTGAATGAGCTGTGGCGTCAGCGTGTTAAATACGACGCTCTGAATCTGATTCTTGCGGGTAAAACGTGGGATGAAGCGAAAGAGCTTTTGACTAAGCGTTATAACCGTGCAATTAAGCGGATTAAGCAAACGCAAAGCGAAGATGTATTTCAGACAGTAATGAACAGCTTTGCCAGAAGTATTGAAGCTCACACCAGTTATCTTTCTCCGCGCAATGCCGATCGCTTCCAAATGGAAATGAATCTGTCCTTTGAGGGGATAGGCGCTGTTCTGCAAAGTGAAGAAGATTTTACTGTTATTAAAAGCATTGTACCGGGTGGCCCAGCTGATAAGTCTAAGGCGTTAAAGCCAGAAGATAAAATAATCGGTGTGGCGCAGGATGATGAAGAATTTGTAGATGTGGTCGGTTGGCGACTTGATGAGGTTGTTGACCTTATCAAAGGACCCAAAGGCTCAACTGTTAGATTACAAATCCAAAAAGGCGCCAGCGAAAGTAAAGCCATGTCGGTGGTAAATCTTACCCGCGATAAAATCAAGCTTGAAGACCGTGCTGCCAAATCAGACGTTTACGTTCCGGATAGTGGTCCGCACGAAGGTGAAAAGCTGGGCGTTATTACAATCCCGAGCTTTTACAACAACCTTCACGCCGATGTCAGCAAGGAAAT
Source organism: Salinimonas iocasae (assembly GCF_006228385.1). Lineage (GTDB taxonomy): Bacteria > Pseudomonadota > Gammaproteobacteria > Enterobacterales > Alteromonadaceae > Alteromonas > Alteromonas iocasae. Next base: position 1,894,512 of record NZ_CP039852.1, on the reverse strand, counting down.
TGACAAGCTTAATGCTCAGGATGTTAAAGGCATAATCGTTGATTTGCGCGGCAATGGTGGTGGCTCGTTAACAGAAGCAACACTGCTGAGTGGTCTTTTCATTGAAAAAGGTCCTGTGGTTCAAATCCGTTACGGTGAAGGCAAAGTCAGTGTGAACCGGGATACCGACGGAGAGGTTGCATATGAAGGTCCTCTTACTGTTTTGGTTGACCGTTACAGCGCTTCTGCATCAGAGATCTTTGCAGCCGCAATGCAAGATTATAACCGTGCTCTGATTATCGGAGAGCAGACCTTTGGAAAGGGAACTGTACAGCAACACCGTGGCCTGGGTCGTATCTATGACCTTTACGAGAATCCACTGGGTAGCGTACAGTTCACTATCGCTAAATTCTACCGCATAGATGGCGGTAGTACCCAACATAAGGGTGTGGTGCCGGATATTAAATATCCTTCGCCCATTGACCCGGCTGAATGGGGCGAGAGTCAGGAAGAAACAGCGTTGCCATGGGATAGTATCGATCGCGCAAATTACGCGACATTCGGTGCTGACCAAAGCGCCGTTGATGTACTGACTGCGAAGCATAATAAACGTATTATGGAAAACCCTGAGTTCAAATATATCTATGAAGATATTGAGGACTACAAAGAGAAAAAGAATCGTGATTTTATATCTTTGGTGAAGTCAGAGCGCCTTGCTGATAAGAAAGATGAAGAAGAGCAAGAATTGGCCCGGGCTAACGAGCGTTTGACCAGACTGGGCAAAGAGCCAGTTGAGTCACTTGAAGATATTCCAGACGATGTTGAGGAACTGGATCCTTTCCTGGATGAGGCGGCAAACATCACGTTTGATATGCTTAATACGGGAAAATATGCCATCAATCATAATTAGAAAATAAAAGTCAGAAAAGGCTGGTGTTGAGCCAGCCTTTTTTGTGGGCTACGCACACTCAAAACAATAATAAACAGGAACATTATCATGGCTATGCGAGGTGAATTCTCGTCGCGTATCGGCTTCATATTAGCCGCTGCGGGTTCTGCCGTCGGGTTAGGGAATATTTGGGGCTTTCCAACACAGGTTGCCAGTAATGGCGGCGCGGCATTTGTATTGGTCTACTTGCTATTGGCATTCGTTTTAGCCTATCCGGTCTTAATGGCAGAGCTCATTATCGGGCGCGCTAACCGTTCTAATATGGTAGACGCGTTAGGTAAAATCTCTAATAGCTCACTGGGACGGGCCACAGGAATCTGGGGTTGTGTGACGGTTTCACTCATACTGGCATTTTATGCCATCGTCGGTGGCTGGATGCTGGCATACTTTGCTGATGCTGGCGTATCAATGGTCGGTGCGCAGTCAGTGTCTGACTGGCTGATGGGCTTCTCGGTCCCCCGCAACATGATTTTCTGCGCAATCTTCCTCACACTCACTTCAATGATTGTACTGGGCGGCGTAAAGTCTGGCATTGAGAAGTGGTCAGTTCGCTTAATGCCCACCCTTGTTATAATCATTTTGCTACTTATTATATATGTCAGCTTTCAGCCGGGTGCCGTGGAAGGATGGAGTGCCTATCTGGTACCTGACTTCTCCAGAGTAATGGAGCCTGATTTGCTGATAAGCGCAATGGGCCAGGCCTTTTTCTCAATGTCACTGGGCGTTGGCACGATGCTGGTTTATGGTTCTTACGTAAGTAAAGAAGAAAACCTGCCATCAATAGGCGCCTCCGTTGCATTAGTGGATATAGGCGTCGCGATAATCGCTGGTATGCTTATCATTCCTTCCATGTATGTAGCATTGCACAATGGTGTAGAAATTTTCTCACCAGACGGGGCTCTGATTGAAGGTGATAAGCTTATATTTACGGTGCTGCCAGCGCTGTTTGATTCCATTGGCAGTGTTGGGTTGTTTATCTCTTTTGCCTTTTTTGCACTCATGGTTATCGCCGCTGTAACGTCTTCTATTTCCATGCTGGAAGTACCTGTCGCTTACATGGTAGAAAGCCGTGGCATCGCCAGAAATAAAGCGGTCTGGTTAATGACGGCGATTATATTTGGTTGCAGCACAATAATTATTTTAAATTTCGACAGTCTGTTTGGTCTGGTTATCGCGGCAACAACTCAGTGGAGCCAACCATTGCTAGGCCTGGTGCTGTGTATTTTTGCCGGCTGGGTATGGCGTCGTGATTCTATCCTTCAGGAACTGAAGTCTGGCAGCCCTGATGTTCAGCACACGCTTTTCTGGAAAATATGGCCCTGGTATGTACGTTTTGTCTGCCCGGTAGTCATTGCTGTCATGTTCGCACGTTCGGTGCTGTAACCCGGGATAAAGTTTGATGAATAATAAAGAAGTAAAAGCCCCATCTTTAACGGATGCCTTATTACCCGTAATCGCATTGATAATCATGATGGGCTCTGCCGTTTACCTGTTTGGCGATAGCTCTTCCTTTGGCCCCAATCAGATAGCGCTGCTGATTGGAACCGGGCTGGCTGCCATCATTGGTATGAAAAACGGCCATAAATGGAAAGACATTGAGCAGGGAATTGTAAACGGAATTTCGATGGCGCTTGGCGCATGTCTTATTCTTCTGGCTGTGGGCTCTTTAATTGGTACCTGGATGCTGGCAGGTACTGTTCCAACACTTATTTATTACGGTCTTGAGCTTCTTAATCCTTCTTTCTTCTATGCCGCAACCTGCCTGATATGCGCAGTTGTTGCGATGAGCATTGGTAGTTCATGGACAACAGCTGCGACCGTTGGTGTCGCGCTCATGGGCGTTGCATCCGGCATGGGTATGTCTGCAGCTATTGCTGCGGGCGCGGTTATATCCGGGTCATATTTTGGTGATAAAATTTCCCCCTTATCAGAAACCACGAACCTGGCGCCAGCTGTTGCAGGGACCGACTTGTTCGAACATATCCGCTATATGCTTTGGACGACGATCCCCAGTTTTATAATCGCCCTGGTCGTTTTTGTCTTTCTTGGCTTTAATGAATCTGGCGATGTAACTGCACAGCGTATTGAACAGATGCAAACGCTGTTAGCCGACTCCTTTACCCTGGGCTGGCATTTGCTTGTCCCGCTGGTTGTGTTACTGGCTCTGGCAGTAAAGAAAATGCCAGCGTTTCCTGCCGTATCTATCGGGGCGCTGCTAGGTGCACTTTGGGCTGTACTGTTCCAAAGCGATGTCGTGTTACAAATGGCGGCTGAAGGTGACGGCTCGGCAGTCGGCATGTTGAAGGTTGTCTGGCAGGCGCTATACGATGGCGTAACATTTTCCACCGGTGATGATAACCTCAACAGCCTATTGAGCCGGGGAGGAATGTCTTCGATGCTGAATACTATCTGGCTTATTATTTGTGCGATGTCTTTTGGTGCAGTGCTGGAGAAAGTTGGCCTGTTGAAACGCGGCGTTACTACCATTCTGCGCGGAGCCAAGTCAGCCGGTGATATGATCAGCCGCACAATCCTTACCTGCATCGGTACTAACCTGGTAACGGCAGATCAGTATATGGCTATTGTTATGCCGGGCCGTATGTACAAGCAGGAATTTGAAAAGCGCGGTCTGCACCAGCTTAATTTGTCCCGTAGTCTTGAGGATGGCGGGACGCTGACGTCTCCATTAATCCCATGGAATACCTGTGGAGCATATATGCAGGGCGTTCTGGGTGTGCACCCGTTTGAGTACATCTTCTATGCAGTTTTCAACGTAGTAAGCCCTGTGCTGGCCGTGATCTACGCCTACGTGGGTATCAAAATTCTTCGAATTAAACCTCCTTTTGACACAGACGCAAAGGAGTCAAACGCATAATCCGGGAGGAATAATGAGTATGCAGGCAAAAAGACGGGCGGATTATCTACCGCCCGCGTTTACTATTTCTGATGTAAAAATGGATGTGCGCTTGCATCCTACCGCTACTCGCATCACCAGCGAGCTTCAAATAACCAGAGTCTCTGACCATAGCCAGCATCTTGAACTTGATGGTGACAACTTGTCACTTGTGAGTATTAAGCTGGATGGTGAGATATTTGAAGACATAGAACAACGCGAAGACACACTGATTGTCAGGAATGTACCCGATACATTTACGCTGACCATCGTCAATGACATCGATCCCCAGAATAATAAGGCATTAGAAGGTCTTTATCTTTCTCAGAACACCTATTGCACGCAGTGTGAAGCTGAAGGATTCCGCCGTATCACCTATTATCTGGATCGCCCGGACGTACTGGCGACATTCGAAGTCACATTACATGGTGACAAGGCGCAATATCCAACGCTTCTTGCAAACGGTAACCCTGTTGCCCGTGGTGATAACGACGATGGAACTCACTGGGTCACGTGGCAGGATCCGTTTCCCAAGCCCAGCTACCTGTTTGCTCTGGTGGCAGGAGACTTCGATCTGTTAGAAGATAGCTATACCACCACAAGCGGAAAATCGGTAAAGCTTGAGTTATACGTGGATAAGGGTAAAAAATCTCGCGGTATATTTGCGCTTGAGTCACTTAAACGTGCTATGAAATGGGACGAGGATACCTTCGGTCTGGAGTACGATCTGGATATTTATATGATCGTTGCAGTGGACTTTTTCAATATGGGTGCGATGGAAAATAAAGGCCTGAACATATTTAACAGCAAATTTGTTCTGGCTGACCAGCGTAGTGCCACTGATGAAGATTTTTTCAATGTCGAATCTGTGATCGCCCACGAGTATTTTCATAACTGGACAGGTAACCGCGTAACATGCCGGGACTGGTTTCAGTTAAGCCTTAAAGAAGGCTTAACTGTATTCAGGGATCAACAGTTCAGTGCAGATATGACCAGTGAATTGAGCAACCGAATCAAACACGTCCGGGTGATGCGTGAACATCAGTTTGCTGAAGATGCCAGCGCTATGAGCCATCCTATCCGTCCTGAAGAAGTTATCGAGATGAATAACTTCTATACGGTGACAGTGTATGACAAAGGCGCTGAGGTCATTCGTATGTTCCATACCTTACTGGGGGAGGACGGCTTCAGAAAAGGGATGGATGAGTATTTCCGACGTCATGACGGACAGGCCGTAACCTGTGACGATTTTGTAGCTGCCATGCAAACCGCTACAGATATTGATCTTTCTCATTTTGCGCAGTGGTATTCACAATCTGGCACGCCTGTCATATCGCTGACAACAATGTTTGACGAACGCAAACAGGTTATGGACATCACTGTTGCCCAGCACACACCGCCCACGGCGGATCAGTCACACAAAGTACCGCTATTCATTCCTGTTGCTTTTGATTGCATCGATGAGAATGGCAAACACTACACTGATGTGGATGGAAAGATAAAAGATGGCGTGTTGCTTCTGGATGCACCGTCAACAACGCTGCATTTCACCGGGGTTGAATCGCCACTAATTCCCGTCGTTCTCGGCAATTTCTCTGCGCCAGCGAAAGTTAATAACAACCTGAGTGTAGAGCAGATGCTGCTTGTCTTTAGGTACGCCAAAGACGCTTTCAATCGCTGGGACGCGATGCAGTCTGTTTACAACTGGTGTATCGCCGAATTTGAAAAGGGGCAGGGCGAACAGATTGACGATTCAGTCTGGAATGCGCTGTCTGATGTCATTAATAATGAAGCAGATAATCATGAGCTACTCGGTGAGTGTCTGGTGATTCCGACTTTTGAAACATTGTGCCAGACTCGTCAGCGTGTGGACCCGAATAGCCTGAATTCGGCACGCTCTGCGTTTTGTGATGCATTTTCCATAAAACTGGCGTCAGTGCTCAAACGCGTTTTTGATAGTATCAGTACCGATAGCTACCAATACGACCAGCGTTCTGTGAACGCCAGACGATGCAAAAATGTGCTGCTAAATCACCTGGCGCGCACCGAGCACGGTGACAGCCTCGTCAGACAGCAATATGCAGCTGCTGATAATATGACCGATACACTTGGCGCACTGAAAGCAGCGCAGGGCAATTTGCCTGATGCGTTCGAAGCGCTAATGCAGAACTTTGAGTCTGAATGGAATGTTGATCCCCTGGTACTGGATAAGTGGTTCGGGTTGCATGCCACTACGGAAAGAGATGATATTCTCAGTCAGTTGTCGCTACTAAAACAACACCCTCAATTCACCATCAATAATCCAAACCGGGTACGTGCAGTCATGGGCAGCTTTGCCTTTTTCAATACTGCTGGCTTTCACCGCGCCGATGGCGCTGGTTATAAATATGTCACTGATTATTTACTGGAACTGGATGCAGTAAACCCGCAGGTAGCAGCCCGCGTGGTGACACCACTAACTCAGTGGCAGAACTATGCACCTGCTCATCAGTCACTAATGAAAGCTCAGCTGAATCGTTTACTTGGTCATAAGGGACTGAGTCGCGATATGTTTGAGAAAGTCTCTAAAAGTCTTGCCTTTGAGACAAGCGGTGAGCACGCATAATTATTATTTTTTCTCCCTGGCTGCGGATTATCACGAATGTGAAAAACTGTACCGCGGCCCGGGAGTAAATATCGTTCTCACTGCCGAAAGCGGGCACCGGGTTCAGGTGCCTTGCTACTCTCTGCGTCCTTTCGTCACCTCTGCGGGCTTACATGGCCGTTTTCGCTTAACGGTTAACCAGGCAAATAAACTTATCCGCTTCGAAAAAATCCGCTAATCTTTCTTTCTGATACTTTTCAGAAGCTTGCCTGTCTCTTTTAGTCAAACCTCTCTCGTAATCAAATTGTTAACTGGTACGATTAGTTCTTGCGATTCGTTGAAAATGATGTAATGATTTTGTTAATCGTTATGGTAGGTTAACCTTTCAGCGCCACCACAACGTCAACTTGGGAGAATAAAAACTATGACAACAAGGTTACGCGCATTTAAAAAGTCACCTGTCGCAGCTGGCGTAATTGCTCTGTTAGGGATTGCAGCTGTGCCTGCACAGGCTGCGAGCTGGCAGATTGGCGATGCGAGTGTCACACTCGATTCAACGTTTACGTTGGCCACGAGTATACGAGTAGAAGACAGGGATTACAGTCTGATTGGTAACAGCAACCATCCACAGTTTGACTGGTCAGGATATAACGCTGCAAGCAATGTAATATACCCAAGTGCCGACGTGTGGGCACTGTCCGGCGACGGTTCCTATTCTACAAATGGTGATTTGGGAAATCTTGCCCATGATCCGGGCGAAGCGTTTTCTACGCAAATCGCCGGTAGCCATGAGCTGGACGTAAATTTTGGTGATTACGGCTTTTTCGCCCGTGGTTTCTGGTTTTATGACTTTGAGCAAACTAGTGGCCGTACAGCTAACGAAAACCTTATCACCGGCAAACCTCAGGATTTATGTAAGGACCCTGAAGCGGAAGACCTGCTTTGTTCAGACATTCGTTTACTCGATGCATTCTTCTATGGCGACTGGTGGGTCGGCGACAAACCATTAACTGTTCGTGTTGGTCAGCAGGTAATCAGCTGGGGTGAAAGCACCTTTATTCAACACGGCATCAATACGACAAACCCGGTAGACGTCACGCGGGCTCGTGCGCCAGGTGCGGAACTTAAAGAAGTTTTCATTCCTGTAGGCATGGTTTACGCGTCTTTGGGTCTGACTCCGAACGTAAGCGTTTCTGGTTATTATCAGTATGAGTGGGAGCGTAGTTGGCTACCTGTTGCGGGTAGTTACTTTGCAACTAATGATTTTGCCGGCGAGGGTGGTCAGTTTAACAATATCCAGCTTGGCTTCAGTGGCAATCCGGATATCAATCTTGAGACCCTGCTGACGCAGCTGAATCAGCTTGGAACAGCGCTTAATAATGACGCAGACCCGGCTCAGATTTCCCAGGCTTATTTGGCTTACCCGACCAAAGTTGCTGTTCGTGGTTATTCTGATCAGGCTCATTATGATGCCGATGACCAGGGGCAATATGGTTTGCGCTTTACGTGGTTTGCTGAAGCTTTGAATGAAACGGAGTTCAGCTTCTACCATATTAATTATCACAGTCAGCGTCCGCTTATTTCAGGTGTAACTTCTGACTTCACTCAGGAAGGTATTGCACAGGATATTGCGTTCATACAGCAGAACACCATTACACGTGACAATATTACCGAGCTAGGTGCATTTACCGAATCACGTTTCTTCTATCCTGAAGACATCAAACTGTATGGCTTAAGCTTCAATACCAATATTGGAACTACCGCCCTTGCCGGTGAATTTGCTTATCGCCAGGATGAGCCGCTTCAGATTGATGATGTCGAACTGCTTTACATGGGTATGCCGGAGCAACTTGCAAATGCGGGACTACGTCCTGATTTAGCAGGTATTTCACAGCTAAATAATATTGGTCGCGATGTGGGTCCGGGTGAAACAGCGCAAGGCTTTGTCTTTTCCGACACCTGGCAGGCGCAGTTTACCGTATCACATGTATTTGGCCCGATGCTGGGCAGTGATAACTTTGTTTTACTTGGTGAAGCGGGTTATGTTGATGTAATGGACTTCCCGGATCCGAATATCATTCGCTTAAATGCACCTGGTACTGCCAGAACACCTTCACTGGAGCCAACTGAAAGTGGAAATCCACGTACCGGCTTGCACGAAGGCTTGTCTGACGGGCCAGAAGAAAACCCGTTTGCCACAGACTCTGCCTGGGGTTATCGCCTGCTGGCAGTGGCGGATTACAACAACATCATGGCAGGTGTAAACCTGCGTGCTCGCGCAACCTTTTCGCACGATGTTGACGGTACTACGCCAGACCCATTGTTCTTATTTATCGAAGACAGAAAGTCAGCCAATCTTTCACTGACCTTTGACTACCTGAACAGATGGTCAGCAACTGCGTCCTATAACACCTTCTTCGGAGGGGTAGGAACCACTAATCAGCTGTCTGATCGTGACTTTGTTTCATTCAATATCAAGTACGCAATTTAAGGGGCGCTTACTATGATTAGAAAATTAGGTTTTATTGCAGCAGCAGTTTCCCTGTCACTTGCCAGTGCCAATGTCATGGCAAAGGTGTCACAGGAAGAAGCTGACAAGCTGGGCAACGCTTTAACGCCGCTTGGTGGTGAAAAAGCCGCTAACGCTGACGGCAGTATTCCTGCCTGGTCGGGCGGTATTACAGAAGCGCCGTCAGGCTTCGAAGTGGGTGATCATCACCCTGATCCGTTTGAAGGTGACGAAGTTAAATTCACTATTACTGCTGACAACTATAAAGAGTATGCAGAGTTTCTGTCTGAAGGTCAGATAAAGCTTTTTGAAGCCTATCCAGAAACCTTTGAAATGCCTGTATATGAAACACGCCGCTCAGCGTCAAACCCACAGTCTGTGTACGAAGCAACGAAAGAAAATGCAACACGTGCAGAATTGATTGAAGGCGGTAACGGTCTGAAAGGCGCGGTAATGGGGATACCATTCCCGGTTCCACAGAACGGTCTTGAAGCTATCTGGAACCACATCTTACGTTATCGTGGTGAGGCAGTTCAGCGCTACGGCGGCCAGGCGGCTGTGACATCATCGGGTGACTACAACGTTATCGGTTTTGATGAGCAACTGCTGATTAAATATGCCCAGCCTGAGATGACGCCTGAAGAACTACTGGAAGACAATATTCTGTTTATGTTTAAACAGAAGGTCACAAAGCCAGCACGACTAGCAGGTACAGCACTACTGGTACATGAAACAGTAGATCAGATTAAAGAACCCCGTCGTGCATGGACATACAACACCGGTCAGCGTCGTGTGAGAGCTGCACCTAACATTGCCTATGACACGCCTGGAACAGCGGCGGATGGCCTGAGAACAACAGACGATTTCGATATGTTCAACGGCTCACCTAACCGCTATAACTGGGAGCTGAAAGGTAAGAAAGAAATGTATGTTGCTTATAACAACTATAAGTTGCATAGCGACGATGTTTCTTATTCAGATATTCTGACGCCTAACCATATCAACCCTGACCTGACACGTTGGGAAAAACACCGTGTTTGGGTTGTTGAAGCGACGCTGAAAGATGGATTCCGTCACGTGTATCAAAAACGCGTTTTCTTCATTGATGAAGATAGTTGGCAAATTCAGGTTGCAGATATGTATGACAACCGTGGTGAGTTGTACCGTGTAGCATTCGCTTATGGCGTAAACTACTACGATGTACCTACCCAATGGTCAACCCTGGACGTTTATCATGATCTGAACTCTCGTCGTTATCTTGCCATCGGCCTTGATAACGAAGAACAGATTTACGATTTTTCAATCCGTCCGCGTGATGTTGAGTTCACACCACAAGCCCTTCGTCGCGAAGGCATGCGTTAAAACCTGTTAAGCAACCGCGCCTGCGGTTGCTTTTTCACTTCTATTTCAGGAAGTTTCTCCTATGAAAAAACCACTGGCAGCATTTGCTGCGCTGGCATTCAGTACTGCTATTTCCGCTCAGGATGCGTATCAGGCGCCATTAGTTGAGCAGTCGTTATTATTAGATATAACGGCAGATGAGCAGGTTGTCATGGTGGGTGAGCGCGGACATATCTTGCTCTCCTCTGATGGCGAAACCTACACACAGGCTGACGTACCTACGACTGCAACCCTCACAGCAGTGGCAACGATAGACGACCACATATGGGCTGCCGGTCACGACGCCACCATTATTCATTCGGCAGATAATGGCAGCACCTGGGAAATTCAGTTTGAAGCTCCGGACAAACAGCGACCATTTCTAGATATCGTTTTTTTTGATAAGCAGCACGGGATAGCTGTTGGCGCTTACGGAATGTTTTACAGAACCCGGGACGGTGGCGCCAACTGGTCATCAGAACTTCACGCTTCGTTACTCGACCCTTATGACAGAGAGTATCTTGAAGATGTAAAGGAAGAAGATCCTGATTTCTATGAGCAGGAGCTAAACTCCATACTTCCTCATATTAATCGTGTAACCCAGGTTGGAAACAAACTGTATCTGGCCGGCGAGGCTGGCACGCTTGCCCACAGCTCGGACTTTGGTCAAAACTGGCAACGGTTTGAAGTCGATTATACCGGTTCATTTTTTGACATAAAGCCACTGGATGATTCCACATTATTGACCGTAGGGTTGCGCGGTAACATCTTTGTAATGCGTGGGAATGAAAACTGGGAGTACGTAAAAACCTGCTCAACCAGTACGCTGAATTCTATTTATCTTAAGAACGCTAAGACGGTATATGCATTGGGTAATAATGGCATGGTCGTTTCATTGTCGAGGCCGTTACCCGTCAGTGAACATGATCCGTACGCAAACCCTGCAGACTGCAAACCTGCCAAAGGCGTGTCGGTCAGACAAGTAGCTAACAAGGCTGCTATCGTCAATGCCGAAGCGTTTAATGATAAAGTCATTGCTGTTACAGCTAATGGTATCGAACAACTAAATTTACAATAAGAAGCTGTTATGTCGGGTATTACCAACTTTTTTGAAAGGCTGATTTTCTCAAATCGAATCGTTGTCATCGCCTTGTTCGCCATCGCTACACTATTTTTGGGGTATCAATCCACTCAAATTCGTCTTGATGCTGGGTTTGAGAAGAACATCCCCCTCAATCACGAATATATGCAAACTTATATGCAGCACCGTAAAGATTTTGGTGGTGCCAACAGCGTGTATGTTTCGGTGTGTGATGAAACGGGGAACATTTTTAACCCGGAGTTCTTCGATACACTTAAAAATGTGCATGACCAACTGTTTTTCATCAATGGTGTAGACCGTTCGTTGGTAGTTTCGCTGTTTTCACCCTCAACCCGATTTACTGAAATTGTAGAGGGTGGTTTCGCAGGCGGCCCGGTTATACCAGCCGATTTTGATGCTAAAAACCCGGCAGCTTTAGATAAAGTCGCAGCGAACATTGAGAAAGCCAATATTGTAGGCCGTCAGGTATCAAATGATTACAGCTGTGCGATGGTGACGGCCCAATTGCTGGAACTTGATCCTGAAACTGGTGAGCCACTTGATACACTTGCCCTGGCAGGCCAGTTAGAAGAAAAGCTGCGCGGTCAGTTTGAAAACGACCGAATTTCCATACACGTTATCGGCTTTGCCAAAATGATTGGCGATGTAGCAGATGGCGCTAAAGATGTTGTACTGTTTTTTGCTATTGCGTTAGCGATTACCGCTATCATGGTGTACTTCTTCTCCAGAAGTATCATGCTAACTGTTTTACCTCTTACCTGTTCTTTTATCGCTGTCGTATGGCAAATGGGCCTGCTATCAGTACTCGGCTTTGGCATCGACCCGATGTCTATCTTAGTGCCTTTCCTGGTGTTCGCTATTGGAGTTTCCCACGGTGTTCAGATGATTAACGCCGTAGAGAAAAAGGCGATAGGCGGGGCCGGCGCAAAACATGCCGCGATGTTTGCATTCAGAAGTTTGCTGATTCCAGGTGGTATTGCATTGTTGTCTGATACTGTCGGTTTCATGACCCTGCTGGTTATCGATATCGGTATTATCAGAGAACTTGCCATCACCGCCAGTATCGGTGTGGCTGTAATTATTCTGACAAACCTTATTCTGTTGCCAGTGCTGATGAGCTTTTTGAAGCTTGATCACAAGTATGTGGCCAAGTTTGAGGGCAAAGAAGCGCATTCACTACGCTTCTGGCAGTTCGTTTCTAAGTGTTCACATAAAAAAGCGGCTTACAGTATCCTGGTAATAACTGCGCTATTGCTGGTCTTTGGCTTTTATCAGTCGCAACAGATGAAAATTGGCGATCTCCATGCCGGCGCACCCGCGTTGCATGAATCTTCAAGATACAACCAGGATACCTTCCTGATTACCGATAGATACGAGGTCACCGTAGACTACTTGTCTGTATTAGTAGAAACCAGTGGCGATGCCTGTACCAGTTACGATGTCATGCGCTCAATAGATGATTTTCAGTGGAAGATGGAAAATGTGCCGGGCGTTCAGTCTGCGGCATCCCTTGCTTCCATTGCCAAAGTTGTTAATGCGGGCTACAACGAAGGTAACGTGAAGTGGCAGGTGCTGCCACGAAACCAGCAAACACTGGTTCAGGCAATTGCCAGAGTGCCTACATCTTCCGGTCTGCTTAACGGCGACTGTTCTGTAATGCCTGTTATTTTATTTATGCAGGACCATAAGGCAGAAACAATTACACGCGTTGTGGAAGCGGTGAAAGACTATCGTGAACAATACGAGACTGACGATTTGAAATTTAGCCTCGCTTCTGGCCCTGTGGGTGTAATGGCTGCAACAAACGAAGCGGTGAAATCGGCTCAGCTACCAATGATGGGTTATGTATTCGGCGCGGTAATTCTGTTGTGTTTGCTGTCGTTCCGCTCATTGCGCTCAACGCTCTCTGTTGTTATTCCGCTCTACGTTGTATCTGTACTGGCTCAGGCGCTGATGACGTTTTTAGAAATCGGCCTGACGGTTTCTACGCTACCCGTTATTGCACTGGGCGTAGGCATCGGTGTGGATTATGGTATTTATATCCTGTCTACCATGAACTACCGGCTTAAGCAGGGCGACAGTGTGCAGCAGGCGTATCTGGCTGCATTGCGTGAGCGTGGTAGTGCAGTTCTTTTCACCGGTATTACGTTAGCAGTTGGTGTCAGTACCTGGGTGTTCTCGTCACTTAAGTTCCAGATGGACATGGGAATTTTGCTAACCTTTATGTTCCTGGTGAACATGTTGGGCGCAATCATCGTATTACCGGCACTGGCCAGGGTGCTTTGGTTTAAGCGTAACGAAGACTAGACACCGTAAAGCAAAATTATTTTTGCATAGGTAAGCACTTTTAAGGCCCGTTAGGGCCTTTTTTATAGGTGTTTCGTGCATACTTATCTATGCTGTTAATTTAACGTTAAAACAGGTCTTTCAATGCGCGCTTGTTTTAGCGAAAATGGTCAAGGTTTTTCCGCACTTACGACAAACTTAAGGTTTATACATGACAGTCACCACCAAGCGACACTCTGTACTTCTTGATAACGTTTTTTCGCTGATAGATAAAAAGGTGGATGCGAACCAACAGGCGCTGGTGAAACAGTTCGGTCAGCTTCTTTATAAAAATATATCCAACGAAGATCTGGAGCACCGTAACGACAGCGACCTCTATGGCGCCACACTCAGTCTTTGGAATATTCTCTATGATTTTGATGAGAATAAACCCTACATAAAAGTTTTTAACCCAGAAATAGCCAAACACGGCTGGCACTCCAGCCACACTATCGTTGAGATAGTGGTAAAAGACATGCCATTTCTTGTTGATTCTGTGCGTATGTCTCTGAATCGCATGGGTATCACGGCTCATCTGTTGTTGCATAGCCCGATAGGCCTGAAGCGCGACAAAGATAACCAGATAGTTGAGTTCATGGAGCCGGGGGCTAACGGCAAAGATACCCAGAAAGAAACGGTATTATTTATCGAAATTGATCGCCAGACTTCACGTAAGGAAGTTGAGGCGCTAACTAAAGAATTACACTCGGTTGTGGATGAAGTCTCTCTGGCCGTGAATGACTGGCAGGAAATGGCCAATCAGTTACAGGCCGTAAAAGACGATACTGGTAAGCTTAACTGGCCAACCAATAAAACCGGCGAGAAAAAAATTAAGCAGTTTCTCGACTGGCTGGCTGACCATAATTTCACCATGATGGGCTACCGCTATTATAATGTGAAAGCTATCGAAGGTGACCATCGCTGGATCCCGGATAACGACAGTAGTCTGGGTTTGATGAAAAACTCAATTAGCGAACGCGAAAGACTATTGTCCAAACTACCGGCATCTGCTCGCGAAGAAGCGCTCAGCGACTCTCCATTGATGCTGACGAAAACCAATACACGCTCTCGCGTACATCGTCCTGCTTACATGGACTATGTGGGTATAAAAGTTTACAACAAGAGCGGTCAGGTTGTAGGTGAACACCGTTTCTTAGGACTTTACTCTGCATCATTTTATAACGCCAGCGTAACGCAGCTTCCGATTTTACGCGAAAAGATCCAGGAGATTTGCGACCTGAGTGGTTTCGAGCCAGGCACTCATGCTTATAAAGCGTTTGTGAATATCGTCGAAACGTACCCAAGAGATGAATTACTGCAAACTCCTGCGGAAGAGCTAAAACAAATCGTCATGGGCATCTTTCAGATGCAAGAGCGCGGCATTACCCGGTTGTTTATCCGAAAAGACATTTTCGGCCGCTTTTTCTCCTGTATGGTGTTTGTCCCCAGAGAGCGGTACAACACGCAACTTCGAAAAGAAACGCAGGCGCTGCTTAAAGAGTCACTGGGCGCTACCGAAGAGGTCGAATTTACTACATTCTTCTCAGAGTCTGTTTATGCCAGAACCCATTACATAGCCCGGGTAGAAGACAACAATGCGGAATATGATGTGAAAGAAATTGAACAGAATATTATTGAGCTGACCAAAACCTGGAACGACAGGCTGGCATCAGCAATCAGTCAGGCCCACGGCGAGGCGACCGGCAAGGCACTTGAACGAAAGTACAACAATGCGTTTAGTCGCAGCTACATGGAGCAAAATCTGCCCAGCGCGGCACTGGTCGATATTGGCAAACTTGAGTCGCTGGACGACGAACATAAGCTCGATATGCTGTTTTATCGTCCGCAGGAAGAAGGCAAAGACAGTGACATTGTTAAGCTAAAGCTGTTTCACAAAGCTGAGCCAATTCACTTATCAGATGTTCTGCCGATGCTTGAGAATTTCGGGCTTCGCGTCATTGATGAGAGCCCATTTAAAATTACCTGCTCAGAAGGCGAGTTGAACTATGTCATGGATTTCACCATGCTACATAAAGCGGGTGATAAGCTGGACATGGAAAAAGCACAAAGCCTGTTCCAGAATGCGTTTGCAAAAGTATGGGCTAAGCTGCTGGAAGACGATGCGTTCAATCGCCTTGTATTAGGCGCAGGGTTAACAGGCCGTAAGGTTACCATCTTACGGGCGTATGCGAAGTATATGCGTCAGACAGGCAGCTCTTTCAGCCGCGACTATATCGCTAATACGCTGTCTAACTATCCGCAGATTGCCAAGCACCTTGTTACCTATTTCGAACTTCGCTACAACCCTAATAAAAAGCGCACTAAAAAGCGCGAAGAAACCGTACTTAACGAAATTAAGTCGCAGCTCGATAATGTAGGCAACCTGGATGACGACCGCATTATCCGTCGTTATCTGGATATGATGCAGGCCACACTTCGTACCAACTTCTACCAGAATGATGAAGAGGGTAACGAGAAGCCTTATGTATCATTTAAAATGGCACCTGAAAAAATTCCTGAAATGCCATTGCCGCTTCCTAAATTTGAGATATTTGTTTACTCGCCAAAAGTTGAAGGTGTACACCTTCGTGGCGGTAAAGTAGCTCGCGGTGGTTTGCGCTGGTCAGATCGTCAGGAGGATTTCAGAACTGAGATTTTAGGTCTGGTTAAAGCGCAGCAGGTTAAAAATACCGTAATCGTTCCCGTGGGTGCGAAAGGTGGCTTTGTCTGTAAGGATTTACCCGCCGGCGCAAGCCGCGAGGTGATTCAGGCGGAAGGGCAGGCGTGTTATCGCACCTTTATCAGAAGCTTGCTGGATATCACAGATAACATTGTTAATGGTGAAATAGTTCCGCCAGAACAAGTGGTCCGCCTCGACGATGATGACCCTTACTTGGTTGTTGCGGCAGATAAAGGGACTGCTACGTTCTCCGATATTGCCAATGGTATTTCTGATGAATATAACTTCTGGCTAGGAGATGCGTTCGCGTCCGGTGGCAGTATAGGTTATGACCACAAGAAAATGGGTATAACCGCTCGTGGCGCGTGGGAATCTGTTAAACGCCATTTCCGTGAGATTGGTATTGACTGTCAGACAACGGAATTCAGCTGTGTTGGTATCGGCGATATGGCTGGTGACGTATTTGGTAACGGCATGCTCTTGTCAAAACACACCAAGCTGATTTCTGCATTTAATCACCTGCACATTTTCTTCGACCCTGAGCCGGATGTAGCGAAAAGCTACGAGGAGCGTCAGCGCCTGTTCGAAAATCCGCGTTTATCCTGGGATGATTACAATAAAGACCTAATCTCCAAAGGTGGTGGCGTTTTCAGTCGTGCAGATAAATCTATCAAGCTGACGCCAGAGATGAAAAAGTGTCTGGGTACCCGTCAGATGACGATGACGCCAAACGAGCTTATTCACAACATTTTGAAGATGCCAGTTGACCTTATCTGGAACGGCGGTATCGGTACGTATGTGAAAAGTAAGAAGGAATCCCATGCCGAAGTGGGTGACCGGGCGAACGATGACCTTCGGGTAAACGGACGCGACGTACAGGCTAAAATTGTGGGCGAGGGCGGTAACCTGGGCCTTACCCAACTTGGCCGTATTGAGTACGCTGCCAATGGCGGCAGAGTCAATACTGACTTTATTGATAATGTGGGCGGTGTGGACTGTTCCGATAATGAGGTCAATATCAAGATCCTGCTGAACAGCCTGGTTAATAATGGCGATCTGACTACTAAGCAGCGCAATAATCTTCTTTATGAAATGACTGATGATGTCGCACAACTGGTGCTTGAGGATTGCTACCGCCAGACGCAGTCTATTTCTATTACCGAGCGTGCAGGAAACTCAGCCCTCAAAGAACAGTTACGATTTATCCATGGCCTGGAACGTGAAGGACGCCTGAACCGTGAGCTGGAGTTTATTCCATCTGACGATGAGATCTCTGATCGCGTCGCCGAAGATAAAGGTCTGACGCGCCCTGAACTAAGCGTTCTGATTGCCTATGGCAAGATGGTGTTAAAAGATGAACTGAACATTCCAGCGATCACAGAAAACCCTTATCATGAGAAACTTTTGGTAGAGGCGTTTCCTTCTGTACTTCGCGATAAGTTTCAGTCGCAGATGGAACAACACCCGCTACGCGGTGAAATCATTGCCACTAAGCTAACTAACAATATGCTTAATGATATGGGACTGAATTTCGTGTTCCGTATGCAGGAAGAAACAGGCGCAACGGTCGACGAAATTGCGAACGCATACAGTATCGTAAAAGGCATTTTTGATATTGGTCCATTGTGGCGTCGTATCGAGCAGCTGGACACAGCCATAGACGCTGACCTACAGCTGAAAATGCTTGAAGAAGCGCGCCGTATCATGCGCCGTACAGCTCGCTGGTATATTCGCCATGGTAACCAGTCGCTTGGTATTCAGGAAGCTATCGATGCGTACCGTGGTACATGCGAAGATCTGCGTAAGAACCTTGAGCAGTATCTGGTTGAAGATGAATTCGCTATGCTTACCAAACATACCGAGTCACTGACCAAGAAAGGGGTACCGGACGACATTGCCTATCAGGTAGCAAGCTTCTCTAACCTGTTCTCTAGCCTGGACATTGCGCAGATTGATGAGTCTGACGACCATGACACCTCAGTTATTGCGAAACTGTACTTCCAGTTAGGCAATCAGCTGGAACTGCACTGGTTCCTCGACCAGATTAATAATCAGGCGGTAAGCAACCACTGGCAGGCTCTGGCACGTGCGTCATATCGAGAAGAGCTGGACTGGCAACAGCGCTCTATCACCGCTAACTTGCTGCAAAGCAGACCTGATGCAACCGATGCTGATAACATTCTGTCGAGCTGGATGGATAATAATCAAGCATTACTGAAGCGTTGGTATCACATGATGTCAGAGTTTAAGACCAGCTCTGCACATGACTTTGCGAAGTTTTCAGTCGCATTACGTGAATTGATGCTTTTAAGCGTGAAGTCTAACCATTAGAATAGCGCTATTCGACGAAACAAAGCCCTGTCTGACAGGGCTTTTTTATAGCTTATAGTGATATGCTGACCATTGCCCAAAACCTGCTTCTTAAATGCGATCCCGAAAAAAGTCATGATTTCGCCCTGAAATGGCTAAAGCGAACCCAACATACCCCGGCTAAATGGTTGTACAGCCAACCCGTTGTGGATAAGCCGGTAACTGTGGCGGGTGTAACGTTTCCAAATCCGATAGGACTTGCAGCGGGACTGGATAAAAATGGCGATTGCATAGATGCTTTTGCGGCAATGGGATTTGGTTTTATCGAGATAGGCACCGTCACACCCCGCCCACAGCCGGGCAATCCAAAGCCCCGTTTATTTCGCATTGAAGAAAAACAAGCGATTATTAACCGGATGGGTTTTAATAATAAAGGTGTCGACTATCTGGTCGAAAACGTTAAGAAGGCAAATTTCAAAGGCGTTATCGGTATTAATATCGGTAAGAACAAAGATACCGAAGAAGCGCATGCTTTGGATGATTACCTCATTTGCCTTAACAAAGTTTACCCTTATGCCAGTTATGTCACCGTTAACATTTCCTCACCCAATACCCCGGGTTTGCGCAACCTTCAATATGGTGATGCGCTGGACGCTTTGCTGAAAGGCTTAAAAGCGGCGCAGGAAAAGCTCACTGAAACTCACGGTCGTTACGTGCCGTTGTTTATCAAGATTGCGCCGGATCTTTCTGAACAGGAAATATCAAGTATCGCTGCATCACTGCTAAAAGCGAAGATGGATGGGGTAATTGCAACCAACACCACACTGAGCAGGGATGCGGTAGAAGGACTTGATCACGCCGAGGAGTCCGGAGGCTTAAGCGGCGCGGTATTAACTCAGCAAGCTGAATGGGTTACACAACGCTTATCTGAAGCGTTAGGCAGGGAAATTCCGATTATCGGCGTAGGCGGTATTGATAGTGCAAAAGCAGCACAGGACCGATTAAATGCCGGCGCGTCCCTTGTACAGGTTTATTCTGCGTTTATTTATCAGGGCCCCGCGCTGATAAAGTCTATCGCCCGCGCAATCTAGTTTACAGCCGGCCCGAGTCGGCGAGGCATCAATATGAACACCATTTTAGTAACAACCAGTCGCGGACTGGATGAATTACTTCGAGAAGAAATTATCAGCCTGTGCCCGGATGCAGAAGTAAAAATGTCACCCGGCGCCCTTAGCTTTGAAGGCTCGCTTGAACAGGCGTATACATTATGCTTATGGTCCAGGCTGGCAAACCGCGTTATATGGGTTTTAAATTCCGGTAAATGTGATTCTGCAGAAGATTTGTATGCAATTGCTGATGGCATCGACTGGCCTCAGCATCTGCGTCCGACAGACAGCCTGAGTGTACAGTTTTCAGGTACCAACCGGGCCATTAACAATACGCAGTTTGGTGCGGTTAAAATTAAGGATGCGATTGTCGATCAGTTTATGCAGGAAGGTACACAGCGTCCTTCTGTCGAGCGTAAACAACCGGATTTGCCCGTGTATGCCAAGTGCCAGCGCGATCAAGTGACAGTTGGTATCGATTTAAGTGGCAACAGCCTGCACCAGCGTGCTTACCGACAACAAACCGGTGATGCGCCTCTCAAAGAACATATTGCCTGTGCGATGCTAATGCGTTCCGGCTGGACAAATAACACAGATAAACCGCTGGCTGATATGATGTGCGGCTCCGGTACTATTGCTATTGAAGCAGCCTATATAGCAAGGAATATCGCACCGAGTATTAAGCGCTCCTACTGGGGTTTCAATGGTTGGCTGGGTCACGATGCAACGCTTTGGGATAAGCTGCTAGACAATGCGCTGGCCAGTCAACAACCTGTGTCATCAACAATTTTTGCCAGCGATGTCAGTAAAAAGCTAATCAGTATAGCGCGTAAAAATGCCGATGAAGCCGGCGTCTTTCATGATATTCAGTTTGCCTGCCAGGATGCGACTAAAGCTGCGCCTCCGGAAAAGGAAAAAGGGTATCTGGTTGCTAATCCGCCTTACGGTGAACGGCTTGGTGAGTTGACAGACCTGCTGCCCCTGTTTTCTCAATGGGGCAAGCATTTAAAAACCGCCTGGAAAGGGTGGCATGTTACGTTACTGTCGAGCAACCGGGACCTGCTAAGAGTGCTCAAATTGCGTGCTGCAAAAGACTACGCGATGAATAACGGTAAACTGGAATGCCGACTGGTCAATTACCGGCTGGATGAACAAAACTGCCAGCAGTTTTCAGACGACGCCGAAAATCATGAATTTGCTAACCGGCTTCGCAAAAATCTGAAAAAGATGAAGAGCTGGGTAAAGCAACAGGACACTAATTGCTATCGCATTTATGATGCTGATTTGCCTGACTATAATGTGGCTATTGACCGTTATGATGACTGGCTGGTCGTACAGGAGTACGCACCGCCTAAGGATATCGACGAGAACAAAGCACGCCGTCGGTTACAGGAAGTCCTGTTGCATTTACCTGCGGTCACAGGCGTACCATCTTCGAATATTTCGTTGAAAGTAAGAACCCGCCAGAAAGGCACTGCGCAATACGAAAAGCTGGACCAGAAAGGGGTCAAAAAGGTCATCTATGAAAATGGCGCCCGCCTGCTTGTGAATTTGACTGATTATCTGGATACAGGCCTGTTTCTGGATCATCGCGAAACGCGAAAGCTGGTCAGGCAATTGTCACAGAACAAAGATGTGCTGAATTTGTTTTCTTACACCGGCAGCGTGTCTGTCGCTGCCGCGCTGGGTAAGGCGCGTTCTGTATGTACTGTCGATATGTCTAAAACCTATCTGGACTGGGCGCGGGAGAACTTTCGCTTAAATAAGCTCGGTGGCCCCTATGCCTTTATACAGGCTGATTGCACACAATGGCTTGCATCACACACTGGTAAGTACGACTTGATATTCATCGACCCACCGTCTTTTTCCAATTCAAAACGAATGCAGGCGACCTGGGATGTGCAACGCGATTACCTCGCGATGTTGCAGGATGCTTTTAAATGCCTCAATGATGGCGGCACCATTGTATTTTCTAATAACAAGCGTGGCTTTAAACTGGATGCACAAGCAATTAAAGAGATGGGGCTTAGTTGTGAAGATATCACTGCGCAAACTATTCCCGGCGATTTCTCACGTCATCCTAATATACATAAATGCTGGATAATGAAAAAATGCTAACTGAATTATATACAGCACCTGCATGTTCCTTGTGCCATAAGGCGTTAACAATGATCCGAAGCCTGGATACGCCACCTCAGGTTACACTAGTCAATGTTCGTGACGATACCAGGCTGTATCACGAATACGGGGCACGGATCCCGGTTTTAAAACGCATGGACACCCAAGAGGAACTGGCCTGGCCGTTTGATTCAAATGCATTGAAAAGGTTTCTTGAATGAGCATTTTGCAGTTAAAAAACATCACCGTCATTTACGGTAACCCGCCGCTGCTTAATGGTGTGGAGTTAGTCGTTCAGCCCGGTGAGCGGGTATGCCTTGTTGGCCGAAATGGTAGCGGTAAATCTACCCTGATGAAGGTTATAGCAGGCGATATTACAGCAGATGATGGTCAACGAATTATTGACAACAAAACGGTGGTTGCACGGTTAGAGCAGGACCCGCCGCAAACAACTGATGTCACATTATATGATTATGTCGCAGAGGGCCTGGCGGATATCGGCCAGGTGTTAAAAGACTATTATCATCAGACACGGCTTATTACTGAAGATCCCAGTGACAAAAACCTGCTGCGTCTGGAAAAGCTGCAGGCAGAAATTGATGCGCGGGAAGCATGGCAAATCGAACAGCAGATTTCTCAGACGCTGACCATGCTCAAACTGGATCCTGACATTTCATTGACCACACTGTCAGGCGGTTGGCGAAGAAAAGCGGCACTGGCAAGAGCGTTAGTGCGCTCTCCGGACTTGTTATTGCTAGACGAGCCCACCAACCACCTTGATATAGAAATGATTCGCTGGCTTGAACAAAGTCTCGTCAACTTCCAGGGTGCCATCGTATTTGTAAGCCACGACAGGGCTTTCATTCGTAACATGGCTACCCGTATTGTCGACTTAGACCGTGGGGCACTGACCAGCTACCCGGGCGAATACGACAGTTATCTTCAGAAGAAACAAGAAGATTTAGAGGTAGAGGCTACCCACAATGCCGAGTTTGATAAAAAGCTGGCGCAGGAAGAAACCTGGATACGGCAGGGAATCAAAGCCAGACGCACGCGCAATGAAGGTCGTGTCAGAGCGCTGAAAAAGCTACGCGAAGAGCGTAAATCCCGGCGTGAATTGCAGGGTAACGTAGTCGCTGCTCAGCATCAGGGGGTACGCTCCGGAAAAATGGTGTTTGAGGTGAGCAATCTGTCTTATCAGATTGAAGACAAAAACATTGTTTCGGGTCTCGATTTAAATGTGTTACGAGGTGATAAAATAGCGCTTGTCGGTCCTAACGGAAGTGGCAAAACAACACTTATCAAACTGTTGCTTGGCCAGCTTGCCCCTCAAAGTGGGGAAGTCAGGCAGGGCACAAACCTGGAAGTCGCTTACTTCGATCAGCACCGGTTTGGTCTTGATTTGGAAAAGTCCGTAATTGATGCCGTCGGTGACGGCAAACGCGACCTCATGGTGAACGGACACCCCCGACACGTTATCAGTTATCTTCAGGATTATCTGTTTTCACCTGAACGGGTGAACTCACCTGTCAAATCACTTTCAGGCGGTGAAAAAAACCGCCTGATGCTCGCAAAGCTTATGCTCAAACCCAGTAACGTTCTGGTTCTGGATGAGCCGACAAACGATCTTGATGTCGAAACCCTCGAAATGCTTGAAACCCTGCTGTCTGCTTATCAGGGCACGGTGTTACTGGTCAGTCACGACAGGGAGTTTGTTGATAACGTAGCCAGCAGCTGTCTGGTTTTTGAGGGTAGTGGGAAGGTCAAAGAGTTTGTCGGCGGCTTCTCTGATGTAGAGCAATGGTACAAAGCGCAGGAACAGCAACGAAGCGCACAGAAAAAAACAGTACAAAAACAACGTGCTGATGAAACTAAATCTACATCAGGAAGTTCTAAGGCAAAGTCTTCTGTCAGTAAACCGAAAAAGTTATCATATAAAGACCAGAGAGAACTTGAAACACTTCCGCAGCAAATAGAAGAGCTGGAAGAAAAGCTCGGTACGCTTCAGGAAGAAGTGAACTCTCCCGAATTTTTTAAACAGGACAGTGATAACACTGCCAGTACGCTCAAAACGCTGGAAGAAACCGAAGCTGCGTTAACAGAAAAATACGCGCGCTGGGACGAATTAGAAAGCATGCTGGAAGAGACTCAGCAGTAAATAGGATAGTACATGAAATTAAAACAGCTTGCCGCCGCCATGATAATGGCCACAGGCAGTGTTTCGACACTGGCTGCCACTTATGATGTCACCCCCTTACCGGTAACGGATATTGCAAAAAGCAATTTTGGTAAATCTATTGATAACACGGGTACGATGCTTACCGCCGTATCACAGGAATTCAACCCACGTATTGATGTTGCGCTTCTGAGTGAAAGCGGTTTTTTCGATGCCGTGAGCACGCTTGAAAATCCAGAAGATGCGCAACAAGGCATATTTACCTCTGTTGATTATCAGATTATCGTCAACTTCCTGCAAAGTAATAACAATTTGGGTAGCACGGCTTACCCAGCACTGGCAGATTTTCGTTCTTATGTAACTGATACAGTAGACGCAGAATTGGTGCCTGGGCTTGATACTCTGGTTGAAGGCCAAGATATCTATACACAATCTGCTGAGTCAATCGCAAGAGATAGTATCAGCAGAGATTTCATTGTTGGCTCGTCTGAGCTACCGTTTAATCGCGTGTCTATTGTTAATGAAGATGGCGAAGATGATTACATTATCATTAGCGAAGGCCTTGAACAGGCTTATGCGCAGGTAAATGGACAGGCTATTCGCTTACCGCCTCCTGATGATTTACTTAATGGCTACGCAACAGCTTACGCTGTTAACGAATCGTTTCAGGTAGCCGGATTTGGTACAACGGACTTTACTGATGCTATCAGAGAAGATATCGAGGGCTGTTATGATGATGAAATCCGTGGTGATACGGCCCTTGAGCTTTGTTTGAAGAACGCTGTTTATCAACGCCGTTCACGAGGCGGCACAATTAGCTTAATTTACCCGCTGAAAGTCTCTTCGCAAATCAGACCGGTTATCTGGACGTTGAACGCCTCTGGCGAAATTGTGGATACCACCAGCTACCCGCTTGTTTATGAGCCGGAAGGTGATCAGGCTAATGCCTATAACTATGGTCGCGCTTACGACATCAATAACAATGGGATCGCGGTAGGGGTTTCTGCAACGGATGAAACCCTGACGCTGGCGCGTTTAGGCGGCAATAATGCTCGCGAACGCGGTGAAGTGGCTGCGGTTTTTGCTAACGGAGAAACCACAGAATTACTGAATCGTGATGACAATGCACAAAGCCGGGCATTATCGATCAATGATGAAAACTGGGTAACAGGATATGTAACCCGGGAACCTAGTAGTGTGGCACGTAACTTTTTGTTTGCTTACAATCTGGATACCGAGGAATCTTTCTACCCTCAGGGCTTTTTCGAAAACGGTCAGACTGAACCGGCAGCTATCAACAATAACAATATTGTTGTGGGTGCGTCGCAGTTTGAGCCGCAGATTTCAGGACGCGATCCAGAAAACCACGCTTTTATGTATACCGTTGGCGACGAGAATATTGTTGATTTGAATACGCTGACAAGTTGCGACAGCGAGTATTTGTTGGTTGATGCGATTGATATTAACGATAACAATGAAATCATTGCAAATGCGCTGATTCGTCGTCCTGCACAATATATTGATGGCGAGATTATACTCGATGAAAACGGCGAGCAGGATCTTGAAGATCGCGTTGTTGCAGTCAAGCTAACTCCGAATCCTAATGGCGAAATAGAAACCTGTGAAGAGGGTGATGCCGGGGATATCGAAGGTGAGAAGTTTGAAAGAAGCGGTGCAGCGTTTTCTGTATCTGCACTCTTGGCGTTATTCGGATTCGCTGGATTCAGACGCTACTTACGTCGATAAATTGATTTAAATCGAACAATAAACAACAGCCCCGCAGGATGATATAACATCTGCGGGGCTTTTTTGTTTGTACGTTATTTATGCAATTGATAACTAACCGTTAAAAAAAATTTAACCTGCTTTCATTTGGTTATTATCTGTCAAGAGAATTTTTTGTGAATTTTACTTGAACCTTCGCGCTACAGTGACTATCACAATAAGGTACGCATTCAAAAACAGTACTCGTCGACCAATAAGCTTAGGAGTGACTGCATTGATTGTGTGCATAATCTGACAAAAGAGGCTAATCAATGAAACGACAAAAAAGAGACAAATTGACTCGCGCCCATGCGAAAGGGTATCAGGCTGGTATCAGCGGTCGCTCAAAAGAAAACTGTCCATTTCAATCGTTTGATACACGTTCACATTGGCTGGGAGGATGGCGTGAAGCCGTAGAAGACCGAAGCGTCGGTCTGGCCGTACGTTAAAAATCTCTTTGACGTTTAAGTAAGCCCCGGGCTCGGGGCTTTTTTTTTTAGAAATTAGACGTGTCTTGGAACAAGCCAACTTTTAAATCTTTAGCAGAATAAATTTCACGCCCATCGACTTCTACGATGCCGTCTGCCATTCCCATAAACAGCTTGCGTTTAATGACACGCTTCAGATTTATCCGGTAGGTTACTTTTTTTGCTGTCGGCAGAATCTGACCAGTGAATTTAACTTCACCTACACCCAGTGCCCGGCCTTTACCCGGACCGCCGCTCCAGCCAAGAAAAAAGCCGACTAGCTGCCACATTGCGTCTAACCCTAAACAGCCAGGCATCACCGGATCACCGGGGAAGTGACAATCGAAAAACCACAAGTCGGGTGTGATATCCAGTTCAGCAACAATTTCCCCTTTGCCAAATTCACCGCCCTCATCTTTGATTGAAACGATACGGTCCATCATTAGCATATTAGGTGCAGGCAATTGGCTGTTCCCAGGGCCAAACATTTCTCCACGACTGCAGGCTAAAAGGTCTTCACGACTAAAGCTATCTTGTTGTTGAGACATATTCTCTCTTTCTAATTATGGATTCAGCGGCATAATTTAGCGAACACTTGTACGCTAAACAACTCTGAACAGTGATTTTGTTTGTTTTTTTACTTTACGCTGGTTAATCGTACATTTCTGCGAACGCTGTATCGTTTCAAAAAAGGTTCATAATGCGGGATGAAAATTAACTGTGGGCGAGAGTAAATTTCCCTGTAGTATAGACATGAGCCTGATGAGTGTTTAACGTTGACCCATGGTAGAAAAGAAAAAACCAAATCAAAAAGCAAATGCCGACAAGCAGCGCCGCTTTCGCGAAAAGCAGCGCGAAGCCGGAAGAAAGATGGTGCGTGGCTACGTATCCCCGGAAGCGATGCGTTGCTATGACGAAATGAGAGAAAAGACAGGGTGGAGTGATAACGAGATGCTGTCTAACTCAATGCGGGTTATGTACGCTGCTTACAAATGTGGTCAGATAAAGCTGCTCAACGAGTGGCTAAAAGATCATAAACGTTAATCATTCAGCGGCGGCTCCCCGGCATACTATGTTTATATAAGATGCGTGCTGCTTCCTTAATGACCTCAGGTCGTTCCCTGAATGCCCATAATCTCTCTCGTATTAATGGCCCCTTTACCGCTAAATCAATAATTGGTTGTCGGTATAAAGCCGGTATCTGAAAATTTTCCAGTGACGCTATCATTTGAGGGATATCCCAGGGGGTGTGAATGTAAGCAGCAGGCACCGCTTGAAGGTCAGGGACCCATTTTTTAATAAACTGTCCGTCACTATCCAATGTTCTGGATTGTTTTAGCGGGTTGTACAGCCGGATTGTATTAGTGCCCGAAACGCCTGCCTGCATTTGAATTTGCGGGTAATGAATACCCGGTTCAAAATCAAGAAACTGTCCTGCCAGATATTCTGCCGGTCGTCGCCAGTCGAGATTTAACCAGTGGCAGGCAAAGCTTACGATCATTCCCCGCATTCTGAAGTTAAGATAGCCCGTCGCGCGTAGCGCTATCATACAGGCATCAATGATAGGAATGCCGGTTTGACCCTGGCGCCACTTTTCAAATAACCATTGCGCGGTGGGGCCATCCTCGTAGATAAAGTCTCGATAACCTTTGTTCACACTGCGCCATTGCATCTGGTGTTCACTTTCAAATTTCTGAACAAAATGATCGTGCCAGGCAATTCGGTCAGAAAATGCTTTAATGGCCAGTTTATGCTTTGCCTCACGCTCACTAACCGTTTTCACATACTGATAGATCTGGCGCGTACTGATGTTGCCAAAAGCGATGTATGGACTTAACCGACTACAGCTTCGTCTGGCCGCCTCCGGATAAGAAATGTCGGTGTGATAGCGGGCGAAGCGATCGGTGAAAAAATTCTTTAATACTGACCATGCACGCTGCTCTCCGCCTGGCTGTCGGCGAAGCTGACATGGTGGTAACGGATGAGTCATCGGCTCCGGCTGCGTTACGGCAACCCAGTTAATGCTATCTGGATGAATGTCACGGCAAGGTTGTTGATAAAATGCGGACCATCGTTGTCGCCAGTCGCGGCGATTTTTGAGTTTTCTCGTGACCGCAGACTGTGCATATTCATGCCATTTCACCGCATTGCGTTCGCACCAGTCAGACACCGCTTTATCCCGTGCAAATGTATTCAACAGACCCGTTTCAAGGTGAGAAAACAAACTTCGTATTTTGTAGCGTTTGTGTATGCAGGCAAATATATTAATGGCTGAGTCGAAGCCAAGCCAGACCTGAGTATTAAAGGGTCTGAGCTGTGTATTGAGGTTCGTGATACTGTCGGTAACAAACTGCCAGTGTTGAGCGGTAAAGTGCGGGTCCTCAGCTAATTCGGGTTCAAACATGTACACCAACAGAACCGGACTTCCGTCTTTTGCAGCTTCATACAAGGGGGCGTGATCGCGCAGCCGTAAATCCCGTTTCAGCCAGACAACATTGATTTCTTTATCGGTCATTGCAGCCAGTGACTGATAAATCTGCGGTTAGGATCGTACCGCTCAGTCTGTGCCTTTATATCAAACTTGCGCTGTCCTCTTGGGTCACTGCCACCACCGGCCAGGTACAGCCAGTTTCCCCAGTTACTGGCAACATCGTAATCGATAAGCATATATTCAAAATAGGCCGCACCATAACGCCAGTGTTGATTAAG
The DNA here is from genome assembly GCF_006228385.1 of Salinimonas iocasae. Taxonomy (GTDB): domain Bacteria; phylum Pseudomonadota; class Gammaproteobacteria; order Enterobacterales; family Alteromonadaceae; genus Alteromonas; species Alteromonas iocasae. The sequence goes on along the minus strand of NZ_CP039852.1, from coordinate 1,865,461 downwards.
CTCATGAATAAGAAAGCTTGCACAAAGCTGACGAACGCGGTTTGATAAAAAACCTGTCGCGTTTAGCTGTCGCATCCCCGCATCAACGATATCACAGCCAGTTTTTCCTTCGCACCACGCTTCGTACAGATCCTTTTCAAAGTTAGTATTTGGTGTATGGTGTTTGTAGCCGCCCGCAGCAAACAATAGTCGACCATGTTTTTGCAGTTGTAAGTGAAAAAACTCCCGCCACAGCAATTCAAAATATAGCCAGTATGTTGAATCATTTTTGACTATGTTTTGCTCATAATTCCTGATTCGATGTGCTACGCGCCGGGGCGACAACATACCGGCCGCCAGCCATGCCGAAAACTTACTGGAAAAATCCCAGCCCATCAGGCCATTGCGGGTTTCTTTATAACGGGAAAGGTTTTGTGACTGTTCAAAATAATAATTTAGTTGAGCCTGACCATAACGTTCACCACCGTGCCAGCATTTTGTAAACGAAATTTCAGACGCGGCGGGCGGAGTGGTGGCGCAGATTGACTCTGGCGGGGGCTTAAGCGAAGAAGGCGCATCGACAGGGGCGACAACATCAACATTACCTTCTATCTTCTTGCGCCAGGGCGTAAAGGTATTATCCACATCACGCAGCGGCATGGGTAAAGACCGGACATCAAACATCGTCTCAGTTGTGATTATATGCCAGGTAACATGCCCAAGTTTCTGAATCAGTTGCTCGCGCTGTCTTAGCTCATAAACACCATTGAGACGGGTCATAGCGACATCAGTAACGCCATATTGTGCAACGATTTGTGGAAGCGCCGATTCAGGTTCACCTTGCATCACAACCAAATGCTGACCCAGACCGACGAGCTGCGCCTCCAGATCATCAAGTCCCTGACGGATAAACTTTTGCCTGTGGATACCCACTGCTGGCCAGCCAAATGCGTTGGGTGATAAAGAATACATAGTATCGCAATAAACTAAAATCAGTCTGTCGACAACTGAATTTAATTTAATCAGAGAGGGCATATCATCTAAACGCAGGTCCCGCGTGAACCAGTATAATCCAATACGTAGTTTACTCATCACAAGGTGTCGGAAATTTTAGATCAATTGATGGCTAACTACGTATACCAGCAGAACAAAGACCATAAAAATGAAGAGGCTACAGTGACCGTACCCGTAAGTATAATGTGGTTCAAAAAGGACCTCCGCGTAAAAGATAACCCGGCGCTTAATGCAGCATGTGATGCGGGTAAAATAATACCTGTTTATATTTTCGATACGGATGCGCCTGAAGGTCGACTTCCCGGGGGAGCCAGCCAATGGTGGTTGCATGAGTCACTGAGGCAGCTTGATGAGCGCCTTAACGGTCACCTACAGATATTTAAAGGGGATGCAAAGAAAATTATCCCTGAGCTGATGGATGCTTTTGGCACCAGACATATCTTCTGGAACCGTCTTTACGAACCTTGGGCTATCCGCCGCGATAAGGCTCTTAAGAAGCAACTCGAAGACAATGATTACAAGGTGCACAGTTTCAACGGCAGTTTGTTATGGGAGCCGATGAAAATTGAAACAAAAAGCGGGACGCCGTATAAGGTCTACACCCCGTTTTACAAAAAAGGTTGTCTGCAGGCGGCAGAGCCTCGCTACCCCAAGGCGCCACCAGCCCGTATTACCTATGCCGACGTTCCGGATAAAGGTGATGGCCTTGATGCTCTAGGCCTGTTACCGGATATAAACTGGTACAGCGATATTCAGTCAGCGTGGAAGCCTGGCGAGGAAGGGGCCGCTGATCGTCTCAGTACCTTTATAAATGATTCGGCTCAGCAATATAATGAGCAGCGGGATCTGCCTGCGGTAGAAGGAACGTCCTGTTTATCCCCGCATCTGCATTGGGGAGAAATTTCTCCCAATCAGGTGTGGTATGCCATAAAAGACAAGTTTGGTGAAAGTGAAAACAAAGACATTGATACCTTTCTTAGCGAATTGGGCTGGCGGGAATTCAGCTATTATCTCCTTTATCACTTCCCCGATATGGTAGACAAAAACTTCAATGACAAATTTGATAAATTCAACTGGCGATACAGCGAAAATGATTTAAAGGCCTGGCAGAAAGGAAAAACCGGAATCCCTATCGTCGATGCCGGAATGCGCCAACTTTGGCAATGCGGATGGATGCATAACCGGGTTCGTATGATTGTAGGTTCTTTTCTGGTGAAAAACCTGCTTATGCACTGGCATCAGGGAGAGCAATGGTTTTGGGATTGCCTGGTCGATGCAGATCTTGCAAATAATACTGCCGGGTGGCAATGGGTAGCGGGCTCAGGCGCTGACGCTGCCCCGTATTTCCGCGTTTTTAATCCTGTATTGCAGGGTGAAAAATTTGATAAAGAGGGGGAATATGTCAGTCACTACTGCCCCGAACTGAAAGATTTGCCCCAAAAATATATTCACAAACCCTGGAAAGCCCCGGACGATGTCCTTAGTGAAGCAGGTATTACGCTTGGTGAAGATTACCCCGAGCCTCTGGTCGACCTTAAGGCGAGTCGCAAACGTGCCCTTGAAGCGTTTGATGAGATCAAAGGGAGCTAGCTATGGGTAAAGCCCTGCGTCTGATACTCGGTGATCAGCTAACTGCAACACTGCCGGTTTTACAGGATGCCACAATTAGCAAAGACATCATTTTGATGGCTGAGGTTAAAGAAGAAGCAACGTATGTAAAGCATCACAAAAAGAAAATTGCTTTTCTATTTTCTGCCATGCGGCATTTCGCTGACGCGCTTAAAAAGGAAAATTATCAGGTACGCTATCGCTATTACGACGACCAGAACAACCAGGGCAGCCTGTTAAAAGAAGTAAAATTAGCCCTCAAGGACACAGGTTGCGAAGAGGTAGTTGTCACTTCCCCGGGGGAATATCGTTTACTGAAGAGTATGGAGCAATGGGAAAACCAATTAGGCGTGCCCGTGCATATTCTGGATGACACCCGTTTCTATTCTACCAAACAAGACTTTGATGAGTGGGCGCAGGATCGAAAAACACTGCGCATGGAGTTTTTTTATCGTGAGATGCGTAAAAAGACAGGTATTTTGATGGAGGAGGGCAGTCCTGTTGGCGGTAAATGGAATTATGATGAGAAAAACCGCGAATCACTGCCGGCATCCAAGTCTGTTCCTGAGCCTACCACCTTTTCGCCCGACGAAATTACCCGTGCAGTTCTTGATTTAGTAAAGGAAGAATTTAACGATCATTTTGGCGACCTTGAGCCCTTTCATTTTGCAGTCACACGCGAACAGGCGCTTACGGTATTAGACGAATTTGTCGAACAACGCCTGCCTGAATTCGGCAAGTATCAGGATGCGATGCGACACAACGCGCCGTGGCTGTTTCATTCGCATCTGTCATTTTATATCAACTGCGGATTGCTGTCTCCCGGCGAGGTTGTTGAGCATGCTGAGGCAGCTTATCACGCGGGAACCGCTCCACTTAATTCAGTGGAGGGCTTCATCCGCCAGATCCTGGGGTGGCGTGAATTCGTCAGAGGTTTTTATTGGCACTATATGCCAGATATGGCGACTGATAACTATTTTAATGCAAAGCGGGACCTGCCATCCTTTTTCTGGGGCGGATATACCAACATGAACTGTATGCGCCAGTGCATTTCAGACACTAAAAACAATGCCTATGCGCATCATATCCAGCGATTGATGGTAATTGGTAATTTTTCACTGTTATCGGAACTGGAACCAGAACAGGTTCAGCAATGGTATTTACTGGTCTATGCCGATGCCTACGAATGGGTTGAATTGCCCAATGTTTCAGCCATGATTCTTTATGCCGATGGCGGTAATCTGGCCAGCAAACCCTATGCGGCCAGCGGCAGTTATATCAACAAAATGTCGGACTATTGTAAAAATTGTGGGTACAGTGTAACGAAGAAAACCGGAGAAAAAGCCTGTCCATTTAACTATTTGTACTGGCGGTTTGTGGATAACAACAGAGATAAGCTCAAGGATAATCCTCGAATGGGTTTGGTTTATAAAAGCTATGAGCGCATGGATGATGAAAAAGTACAGCAGATGCGCAAAGATGCGTCGCTGTTTTTAAGAAAAATCAGTAGCAATGAAAAAGTCTGAATTACCTGAAAAAATTTGTCCGGTTTGTCACCGACCATTTACCTGGCGTAAAAAGTGGGAAAAAAACTGGCAGGAGGTAAAGTACTGCTCTAAGCGCTGTGCCGGTAAGCGACACAGTTTAAAGAGCAGTCATTAATGTACCAGATTTGCCTGCTCGCAAAGATACCAGTGCCCATGACGGAAACGCATTTCAAACAGCTGTACGGGGCGGGGAGCTTGCGGACACAATTCCAGCTTAACAATATCAGCATTAATGCGCTGACAGTGCAGGGTGGCACCATTAGATAGACGGGTAGCTATTTGCTCTGACTCGCTGGGAAACCAGATATCGCGGATAAGATAGTTAAATAGCTTACAAAACAAACTGATAGCATCAGTTGTTGTACTGGCATTGTCTGCACAATGAATACAAAAGCTTTCTGGATGCGAAGTCTGAACGTGCATATACTGCTCCTTGTTGTAAGAAGTTGTACGACACGGCTCAACAAAATTCAGTGTAGTTTGCGGCGCCTCCAAAAGCCAATAAAAATTCAATTTTCTCGTACTTTTTTGATAACTTATTGATCTGTATCAGCCCTGATAAGTAACCCGCTTTAAAACCTGCCAGTACATTTTTAACAGTTTGATATACATAAAAAAACCGGCCTGAGCCGGTTTTTTTATGTATCGGTATTACTCAGTCGGGCTATAAGCCGCACCGTGACCATGAACATCATCACGTCCTGGCTTAGCCAGGTCCTGAGACAATTTACGCATCTCTGCTTCAACCTGTACCGGATCCATGTATCCGCCATTAGCACCAATGATCAACGCAGCGACACCCGCTGCATGAGGCGCCGCCATTGATGTACCGACGGACCAGTACCAACCACCGTTACCAGTGCTGAATACAAAGTCAAAGACGTAACAAACGCGGGTCAGGCCACCAACGGTGCACGCGTCCATTCCGCCAGGTACATATTGTGATGTGTAATCACCACCTGGTGCAGAAAATTCGATTTCTGACTGGCCATAGTTAGAATAAATAGCCAGGTTTTTCAGGTCAGTATCCGGATTCTTACCCCACAGTACCGGCCCCGTTGCCGAGATAGACATTACAGAAGGCAGGCCCGAAGGTAAGTGAACAAGGCTGTCTGTTTTGTCGTAATCTGTTGCATCATTACCGGCAGATGCAATAAGCGTTACGCCATTTTTCTTAGCATATGAAGCCGCTTTGCCGTAGCTTGCAATAAATTGTGCAATACCATCTTTGCCACCTGGCGCAAAACGAATATCATCAGATGTGTCATAAGGCGTATCGTTAACATCGAACAAGCCATTACGACGAACAGACAAACCCAGACTCATGTTGATAACATCAACATCGTTGTCAGCAGCATATACCATGGCCTGCATCGTTGCATATGAGCTGCCTGAACCAGTATCAGCAGATAGCGACTTCAGAATTACGAGCTCTGCTTCTGGCGCAACACCGATAGTACCTAAACCATTATCTGCCGCAGCAATAGTACCTGCAGTGTGACTTCCATGGTTAAAACTATCCGGACCAGCGTAATCCCAGGGTTCATCAATAAAAGAACGGCTTAGTTCTACGTTGATGTTTGGTTGCAGGTCTGGGTGATCAGCATCGGCACCACTATCAATTACACCAACACGAACACCGTAACCACGATGCCCGGCATTCCATGCCTCTACTGCGCCTACAGACTCGTGACCCCACTGTAAGTCGAAGAAAAAGTCATCATCACCACTTGAGGGCGGGTTTGAATACTCATCTTCATTTACCGACATAGATGCATCTTTAGCAACATCTGTTTTTGGTACGTATGCAGTTGCATCCGGCACCATAGTCAGGCCTGAATTTAGTGCGGTATCAACACTGTCGAAACTCACCTGACACACGCCAATTTGCGGGATACAGCTTTTCAGGGTACCGCCAGCTTTCGTTACCTGTTTCTCTACTTTGCTTTGATTAAATTTACCATTTGTATCCAGAATAAAATCGACCGCCTGAGCTTGCGAGAACGCAAGGGACAAGCCAAGACATAACATGGTCTTCTTCATAACATGGGTTCCTTAATTATTATATTAGAGTGCCTCTTTATCTTTAGTGGTGGGAGAGGCTGAATCCATCGTTCAATAATCCAACAAGTATGTCAACAAAATGACGCAAAATACTTAGTTAAAAATGCATATGTTAATAATATTTCATTTAGGCTGATGTCAGCAGATAGAGGAAGTAGGGGGCTTTGAACTCCTGCAGCAGATTCAAAAAGGCGAGTTGTTATCTGTGTATTGCATGTACAAGACAATTTTATCTTAGAAGTACACGTCATGTGGGTCCTACATATAGAGACGTTCTGATGTGACTGATATCGCGTCTGTTACGTACTTTAATATCTGTAGTTCAAAACGTTTCTTATAGTCTGAATACCGCTGTTACATTATTAAAAACGATTTCGATATTTTTCGTCAGCGGTAGCCAAAATGGTAGTTTACGGGTACGTACCAGTTGTTCTGACTAGAATTATAAATCTGTATTGCTCATTAATAATGGCGTTCGATGGCATCGATGACGTAGAAACGAAAAATGACCGGCCCAGGTACTCAGTGGAATATATCGGTGGCAAACTCAACGATCCGTATTGCGTTGAAGGTGACCATTACTGTGGCTCAAATCTGGAAGAACTGACGGACGACTTGTTCAATGTCATTACGCCAGAGCGGCTTAACTTCCAGGTGTACGAACGTACAACAGATGCCGAAGTGATTCCTGTTATTGACCACGACTTATTGCCGGACATGATGCCGGACTATGATAAGACCTTCGACACCGATTTCTATCAACACCAGGTCGACCGCGTTTTAAATCTCATCAACAAATGACAACACGCGCATTGCAAAGGACGGCGCGGCATGCCGTGAAGGCTCGCCGCGGCGGACTGTAGCAAACGCGTGAGGCAAGCGAGCACCGACGGGCGCGCAGCGCAGCCAACAGCGTCATGCAAACAGCCAGACACCCCATACCACCACAATAGTTAATTGCGCATAATGTATATTATGTTAAATAGAGTATTATTCTATAAGTGTGGTGATGCCTGCCCCGGAAAGTGATTACCGCTACAGACTTACAATGCACGCATCTCACAACTGAACTCTCAACCATTATTCACATGATGAACTAATTATCTTGTCTGTGTCAAAGCAATCCCAAATGGCTTTGATGGCCACACTAACTTTAATAAGCAAACATTTCGTCAGCTCGAAGCATATTAAATGAAAACATCTAATAAGCATTTCAGATGGTCCATTCTCTGACGCCTAAATGCGAAGCCTATGAAATATCTACTACAGTAAATGAACACACAAGCCTGGATTTTTGATGTGTCTCTACGTGAAATCCCGAGTACTTAGCCTCTGGTTTAGCACCAGATTTCACACAGCGTGATGTTTATTTATTCATTGATTAACGACATGTCACAAACTCACAGGTTCTTAGTTAGCTATGTTTTCTTTATCCGCATCTGTGACTAAAGCGCTTGCACAAAGCTGGTTTATTAAACCTTTTAATTAAAGGGCTTCTTGCCGCCCAGATTACGACTTATTACGAACATCGATAATATAAATCGAGCATAAATCAATTTCATAGTATTTGATTACACCATAACCTTCACTCTATCAGTAGCTTAGCGTTGCACTTTCATAAACATAAATGGAAAACCATTTGTAAAACTGTACGTATATACATATCTATGAGATTAATTTATTATAAACAGAACCCATGCGATCTATCACGCATGATAATTCCAGTTATCATGCGTGATGGCTGAATTTATTATTTAAATACAGTGAGTTAAATGAAATTACCTGTTTCGGCAACTGTCGAATTTGCGCATCAATACCGTGATGCCGTAAATCAATACTTTGAGGAAATCTTTGCCCGCTTGCCCAAAAATACTCAGCGGGCCTATATGAGCGATTTCAACGAATTTGTTATCTTCTGTGAGCAGGCTTCGCTACCTGGTTTTAACACTTCGTTTGAAAATAATGAGCAATGTATTAAGCAATACGTAGAAGTGTTGTGTCAGTCTCCGCTTGCTTACCGCACTATTAAACGCAGGCTCAGTGCATTGAGTAAGTTTTTGCGAATCGCGAGGCTCCCGAACCCTATTATTCACTCTGTATACCTCAAAGATTTCGTGAAGCTGGCATTAAAGGAAAACGAAAAGTTCCAGTTCAGCCGTCACCAGGCCGTTCCCTTAACCATCGATTTACTTGAAAAAATAAATGACACGGTTATTCCTGACACACTTTTAGAAATGCGGGATCTAACGCTGATAAACCTAATGTTTGATGCCTTATTGAGAGCAGATGAAGTTGTGCGTGTTTGTGTGGAGGATATAGATAAGCGTAACAGCGCCCTACTCGTGCTCACCTCTAAAAATGACCAAAGTGGTAAAGGTCAGTATCGTTATATTTCTCCCAGTACCATTGCAATGGTTGATGAGTACATTGCTATGGCAAACATGCATCCTTCTCGTGGTGTCGAACGTGACGCCAGCGATCAAAGACGGCTGAATAAAGGGATTTTATTTCGTCGTCTTTCTAATAAGGGTCACGCATTACTGCCCTATGATGAGGGCATTTCAGGTAACCACGCGGTACGCCTTGAGTATTCAAGTATTTATCGGATATGGAAACGTATTGCCGCCCTTGCTGGTGTAAAAGAAAATATCACACCGCACAGTGGTCGCGTTGGCGCTGCAGTTTCTCTTGCTGAAAACGGCGCCACACTGCCTGAAATGCAACTTGCAGGAGGCTGGCGTTCAGCGCAAATGCCCGGGCACTATGGTCAGCAGGCTGCTGTTACTAAAGGCGGGATGGCCAAGCTTTCAACACACCGGGGGCGTTAATCCAACTATTTTTATTTCGCGTAACGGTCTGAACAAACACTGTTTTTACTGGGCTAGTCATGATTTTCTTCCAAAGCTGGGATGAGCTATCCCGGGTAGCTATAACTGCGATACTTACATATACATTCTGTGTGGCACTAATGTCTTTATTTGGCAAACGTGCCAGTTCAAAGATGAACAATTTCGACTGGATTGTGACTGTCGCGATGGGAGCTATACTCGGCTCCTCCGTACTGTTAAAGAAGGTCGTACTGGCTGAGGTGCTGCTGGGGCTGTTTATTTTGCTTGGTCTTCAGTTTCTTTTTACTAAACTTTCTGCTTACTTTGAAGTTTCCCGGCGTACAATGAAAAAGTCACCCGCCCTGCTCTATTTTACTTGCGTAAAGAATAATTTTGACCACAATTGATTTACCTATTAAGCAGTCAGGTATCAGTTAAGTGAAGTTCGAAAATGTTTCCGCAAAATCTTTACCCGTTTATGTTATCGAAGAAAATGCCCGCACCCTGTCTTGCGAAGGCTGTCGTAACGGTAAAGCACTGGATTTTGATTTTACTATGGCATTTCAGCCATTAGTTGACTTAGATACCGGTGAAGTATTTAGTTACGAAGCGCTTGTACGAGGCAAGAACAATGAATCGGCAGGTTCCGTCATTAGCCAGGTCAACGCGCAGAACATTTATAAATTTGACCAGACCTGTCGGGTGAAGGCAATTGCATTGGCAGCAGAAAAAGGCCTTACTGCTGGTTTAAATATCAACTTTTTACCCGGCGCTGTATATCGTCCGGATATCTGTATTCGCACAACGCTCGTTGCAGCGGAAAATTATGGATTCCCGCTGCAAAATATTACATTCGAACTTGTTGAAACCGACCATATCAGCGACCTCAATCACCTGAAAAATGTGGTTAATCATTATCAGGAAATTGGTTTTTCAACTGCAATTGATGATTTCGGCTCCGGCTATGCCAATCTGGACTGGCTGGCAGAGCTATCACCTGACAAAATAAAAATTGATATGGCACTTATCCGTGGCATCGATCACCTTCCTAAAAAGCAACTTATCGTATCCGCTATTAAAACAATTGCCGAACAGTTGGATATCCTTGTGATGGCTGAAGGTGTTGAAACAAAAGAAGAAAGAGACTATCTGTACGGGTTAGGCGTAACCCGCCAGCAAGGATATTTTTTCGCTAAACCTGGGTTTGAGTCGTTTGAGCCTGTTAATCCTGAATCCCTGCGTTAAACTGGTCACCTTATTAAGTAATTATCCGAATATTTACGTTGTAAATGATTGGGCCAGTTAACAAGGGAGTACGGCTACATGGGGAAAAAATCAGTTTTGATAGTGGGCGGTCTTGCCATCTTAGCGATAGGCGGGCAAGTGTTAACAAAGTCCCGCTACTCAACCGTTATAGAGCACCAGTTTGACTCGCTGAAAAAAGCGTATCAACTGCAGGGAATTGAGTTATCCAGACAGATAACGGAAGAGAGCTTTCTTGGTGCAAAGGACACTGTCTTTGTGACACTCACTGAGGACTATCTTTCCCAATACGGTTTGTCCGAATCGTCCCCGCTCAAAGTGGAATTCAACAACGACTGTACCTTTTTTCCTTTCTATGTGTTGTGCGACTCTGCTTTGCGCTCGCCAAACGGTGATTTATCCAGCCTGAGTAAGTTTTCTCCTAAAATGGATTACTCTATCAATGTTCTGTTTGATTCAATGCATGGAAATCTGTCACTGGAAGAGGCCGTTATTGAAGAAAATGACGGCACACTAACGATCTATCCGCTTACTGTTGCTTATGATACCGACCTGGCACTAGATGAAATAAACGTGTCTCTTAACTGGCAGGGAACAACGCTTAAAGGTTCTTCCAGCGGTACTGATATCACGTTGGGGAATTTAAATTTTACCGCCGAATCATCTCGTGTCTTCGACAACGTTTATGCCAGTGAAGCGACAATGACGCTATCCGACATTGATGTTTCCTCTGCAACTTATGGCACCGATGTCACTATCAGCAATGCGCGCTTTACCACGGAATTTGAGGAAGAAACCAGCGACACTTTCGAACTTGAATACAAGGTTACTATTGATGATATTGACGCGAAATCGCAGCAGATGGTTATCTCCGACTTCATCATAGACATTAGTCTGGATAACATCAGTCGTAAAACCATGGCATATCTTAATGGTGATGAACAGAGTAATGATTCAGAACAGATTTCTCTGATGCTGAATGAATTCGGTAAGTCCGAACATTCTATCGACATTGAGGCATTTGACTTCAAATTATCCGATGTGCCCCTTAAAAGCGCCGGTTCGCTAACCATGGCTACTTTTGAAGAGGCTGATATTAAAGCCGGGTTTGTTACTGAAAAACTTGCCGGAGCCATTGATATCACTATTGGTAAAGCTATTACCGACGCCTTTCCTGCATCTAAACCGGTCATTCAGCAGTATCTCGATCAGGGGTTGTTAAGCGAAGAAAGTGACCTTTATAAAGTAAAAATCACCTTAGATAACGGCAATGTTTTGGCAAACGAAATTCCTGTCTATCAGATGTAGTTGCTTTATCGTTACCTGAACAGAAAGCTAAAAATAATAAAGCCCGGCGTAAACCGGGCTTTATTATTTTTAGTCCGCTGTTTATCAGCTTATTAAAACTGTTTGAACTGTGATTTCGTAAGCAACCCTATCATCATGCAAAAGGAGTTATTAATGAGTAACCAGATTAGCGAACAGCATGCTAAAACGCTTATTCAGGTCATCGATCAATCTTCAAACTGGAAACTGCACCCAGAGAAAAAACGTGCATTTGCCAGTACCGAGGAAGCCCAGAAATATGTGGAAAGCCACAATGAACCGTTATGTATCCGTGTGCCTATTGCCGGTGCAGATGACCATCTGACTGTAAAAGTAACGTCAAGTGGTGAGGATATGGTCTTTTCTAATGTCAGCTTTGAAGAGCCAATCGAAAAAAAAGTTCACTCCTCACATCTGAAACTTATTTCAAGTACAGTTACCGATATGCTTAACGAGCGCCTTCCAGAAGGAACCAAGGTTTCGTCTTTCTGATGACAAGATGCTGGTCAGGTAAGCAATATCATGCCCCAGACCAGCATCGCCATAATAAGGCTGACAAAAACCGCTGCTGAGCCAATATCCTTGGCTTTGCCAATGAGTACATGCACCTCGGTGCTTACCCTGTCTGCTAATGCTTCTACAGCAGAATTAAGCAGCTCAGCAATAAGAACGATAAACAAAGACATGATAAGCAGCGCGCGTTCAACCACGGTGATATCCAGCCAAAACGCCAGCGGTACAAGCAAACAGAGTACAGCCAGCTCCTGACGAACAGCTGGCTCGCTTAAAAATGCGGCTTTGAGACCTTTACAGGAATAGAGTGTGGCAAAATAAAGTCTGATAAAGCCGGTATTCTTCGTTTTCATTATAAAGGCATTGCCTGACAATTTATTAAAGATTGCCTGCGCAATATGACACCGATATTAAGATGGCGCAACTAACAGAATTTTCAGCGCATTTTAACCGTTAACACGTCGGCGTCAGCCCGATGCACTATAGCACTGGCTACCGAACCCAATACTGTAAAAACGCCGCTGCCACCCTGAGCGCCGATGATAATCAGCTCTGCATTGCGCTGCTTTGCCACATATTCCAGCTCATCTGCCACTTTGCCAACCGCGCAGTGAATGGTAATGTTGTTGAAGTGCAACGAGTCAGCAAGCGCCCTTAATCGCTGCTCTGCCTGTGCTTTAATATTTTCAGAGTCATCCTGTGCACCATAACTGTAGGCCATCATAGATTGCTGGGGCTGCACTACATGAACAAGGTGTATTTCACTATCGTCTGCGGCCATTCGGTCAAGCCTTGTGATAAGACGTTCATAAGACACGAAAATATCCACCGCCACCATAATAATGTTGTACTGAGACATTAACCTTCACCTCCGCCTGACGAATTCAGACTGCTTTGGTTTCCTCTTCGATATCTGCCAGCTGACTGGCAGGCATAAAGCTTTGGTAGCTGGCTTCCATAACGTGCAACCTGAAGGCCTTTGGCAAGTCATCTTCATTATCGGTAAGCAGGCTGCCACATTTGACCAGTGGGAAAATCTCGTCATAACGCTTCACTTGCTGCTGATCGACCCGTCTGAAAACATGGGTACGGTTCAGGGCGCTGGTAGACTGATGACCAGTAGAAGACAAGATATCCATTAACGCATGAACGGTCTTTTTATGATACTGATAAACCCGCACCGATTTGTCCTTCGGATCTAAGCCCTTTGCCAGTTTAGGATCCTGTGTCGCCACCCCGGTCGGACACCGGTTGGTATTACAGGATAAAGACTGCACACAGCCAAGTGCCAGCATCATGCCCCGGGCACTGTTACACATATCTGCGCCAAGGCTTAAATTCTGTACCAGGTGAAATGCGGTAAACACTTTGCCTGAAGCAATCACACGTATATCTGAACGCAGATCAAGGCCTGTCAGTACGTCATCGACAAAAGCCAGCGCTTCGCGCAGTGGGAAACCGACAGAATTAGTATACTCCAACGGCGCTGCCCCGGTACCGCCCTCGCCCCCGTCAACGGTGATAAAATCAGGTTTTATACCGGTTTTTTTCATTGCTTTGCAGATGGCGATAAACTCACTTTTACGACCCAGCGCCAGCTTCAGTCCTATTGGCTTGCCGTTGCTTAGTGTGCGCAGCTTTTTAATAAAGTTCATCATCTCCAACGGTGTATTAAAAGCTGTATGTCGAGGCGGTGAATCAACCTGGGTATGGGGTTCGACGCCACGAATACTGGCAATTTCCTCGCTGTTTTTATCTGCCGGCAAAATGCCACCATGCCCTGGCTTGGCTCCCTGACTGAGCTTGATTTCAATCATTTTGACACTGGAATGGCTGGCCTTTTCCTCAAATTCAAGCTCGTTAAACGAGCCATCTTTATTTCTGCAACCGAAATAGCCTGTACCAATCTGCCAAACGATATCGCCACCGTTTTCCAGATGGTACGGCGTCAATCCACCCTCGCCCGTATTGTGGTAAAAACGCCCCTGCGCCGCGCCTTTGTTCAAAGCAGTAATAGCGTTAGCACTGAGACTGCCAAAACTCATTGCTGAAATATTAAGTACACTGGCCAGATAAGGTTGCTGACAATCAGGGCCGCCCACCCAAATTCTCGGGTCCTCATCCATCTCCTTTACTTCCATTGCAGAGAGCGAATGACCAATCCACTCGTAACCGTTTGCATAGGTATCCATCTGCGTCCCAAACGGCATGCTGTCTAACGAATCTTTGGCGCGTTTATACACAATCGAACGAAACATCCGGTGAATGGGCCGACCTTCTGTCTCGCTTTCCAGCAGGTACTGTTGAATATAGGGTCGTAAACTTTCTACTGACCAGCGGATGCGGCCAAGTAAAGGAAAATTACGCAAAATTGAATGACGACGCTGAAATGTATCCCGTAGTGTAAATAGCAGTAATGTCAGCGTAAGTAGCAGGAACAGCCATGCGGGCGGCCATATAAATCCTATACCGATGTTAATAATCACGGTTAGAACAATGGTAATCAGTATAGTATTTCTCATAATCGCTGCTTCAGATCCTTTAACAGCTATATGATATAACTGTATTGAGAGATCATAAACCAGTCACCATACAAACCGCATGAAGGCTCATGACTAATTATTATTTCCCTGTCATCAGCTTTCATCACTTTCGGGCATATGGTAAAAAGACAGTAAACAGATGTGCAGAGTTCTGAGCCAGATTTTTCTGGCAAATCATATTTTTATGCACAACTACGCTTATCTATACAGATTCATCGGGGTCATCATTTCAAATGTGGATTTTGCTCGCTTTTCTGGCGCTTCTTGGTTTTCTTTACTGGTACACCTACCCGCGCTTAGGTGAGATTTTGCTGGCAGCCTATGTAAAGCGCGCGATGCAACAGGCACGCCTGGTTCGTCGCCGTTACTCGATAAACGGCATCAGCCTGAGCGTGCTTGAAACTGAAGGCAGCCGCAACAGGCATAAGCCGCTGATGATGATGGTCCACGGGTTTGCCGGTGACAACAACATCTGGCTTTCGCTGGCCAATTTATTTAAAGATGAATATCACATCGTTATTCCTGATTTGCCCGGGCATGGCCAGACCGGCTTTTCTACTGAGTGGCATTACAAGGTCAGCGACCACGGAAAACTACTGACTGCGTTAATCTGGCGTCTGGGATACCAAAAAGCGACTTTGGTAGGTAACTCAATGGGCGGTTATATCACCGCATGGATGGCCAAACATCAGTCCAGTGCGGTTTCCTCTTCGGTCTTACTGTGCCCTGCGGGCATGCCTGCTAATAAGAAAAGCCGACTTGATGCCATGCTGGATAAGGGGCAGAACCCGTTTTTCATCACTCGCAGGCGGGGTTATTACCGCCTGCTGTCAATGGCAATGGCCAGTGGCCCCTATATCCCGCGCATTGTTAAAGATGTGCTGGCAGATCAGCATATTGCCAGGGTCAATGAATACCAGCAGGTGTTCGACGATTTCGTCGCCTCCGGATACATTAATGAAAAAGAGCTGGCAACCACATCAACACCCGTTTTGATTATCTGGGGAGGCAAAGACGGCTTGCTGGATGTATCAGCACTCGATAACTGGCTGGCGTGTCTTCACTGCGACTGGGAAATTTTTCATGATGTCGGGCATATGCCAATGGCAGAAGCACCTGCCAGGACTTATCAGCGCATCCAGAACTTCGTACATAGCAATAAAATACGTCAGGCAGCCTGATAACGTCATTAGATCACCACTTGTGTTGTAGGGATTATTGTTTTTATGGAATATATTTTTCTTCTGTTTGCCTTTTTGTGTGGCCTCACTGTAAAAATGACAGGCATTCCTCCGATGGTAGGTTATCTGGCAGCAGGGTTTATTTTAAATGCGCTGGGATTCACCGCGTCGGACCAACTACAGCAAATTGCCAGTCTTGGTATTACGATTATGCTGTTTACTATTGGCCTTAAGCTTAACGTGAAGGATTTGAGCCGGCGAGAAGTCTGGGCTGGTAGTGTCTCTCATACACTGATTTGGGTCGGCGTGGTGACCGGCGTGCTGTATGGCGTGGCGGCGTTCATGGGTAGCGTCACCGGCGCGATAGACTTTCAAAGCGCAGCCCTTATTGCCTTTGCGCTGAGTTTTTCCAGTACCGTTTGTGTGGTAAAAATCTTAGAAGAAGCCGGAGAGGGAAAAACCCGTCACGGCAGGCTCGCGATAGGCGTGCTGGTTATGCAGGATGTCTTTGCTGTCGTATTCATGGTTGCAGCAACCGGCAAACTGCCCTCCGTCTGGGCCCTGGCACTGCTGTTGGTATTCCCGGCCCTGCCCCTTCTTAATAAAATGCTGAATAAATCAGGGCACGGCGAATTACTGCCACTTACAGGGTTCATTCTGGCACTGGGCGCTTATCAGCTTTTCGAGCTGGTCAGTATCAAAGGCGACCTGGGTGCACTGCTTATCGGCATGTTGTTGGCCAAGCATTCAAAAGCTACTGAGCTGTCTAAATCGCTCCTGGCATTCAAAGACTTGTTCCTGATAGGTTTTTTCCTGTCTATCGGCCTGACTGCGCTGCCTGATGTTCCGATGCTCACAATGGCCCTCATTGTCTGCTTATTGCTGCCTTTTAAAGCATTTCTATTCTTTGCACTGATGACAGGCCTGCAGCTTCGTGCCCGGACAAGTTACCTCACCAGTCTTGTACTCAGCAATTTCAGCGAATTTGGTCTTATCGTGGGCTCGCTGGCTGTATCTTTGGGATTACTTAGCGACAAGTGGCTGGTAGTATTGGCACTCAGTGTCTCGTTGTCGTTCGTGATCACCAGTCTGCTATATCGGAACTCTCATAGCCGGTATATCCGTATAAAAGACAAAATCACACGTTTCGAGCGCAAAAAGCGATTACCCGAAGATATCTATCCAAGCATCGATGAAGCGCACTTCATGGTCATCGGTATGGGTCGTGTGGGAATGGGCGCGTTTCAGTCACTCAGCAAACTGGTTAACAGTCGTGTAGTCGGAATGGATGCTGATCGCGTTAAAATCCGACGCCTGAAAGCAAAAGGCCTGAACGTTATTTGTGGCGACGGCGAAGACATTGACCTTTGGGATAATCTGGACATCTCAAACGCACAGCTTATCTTACTTGCATTACCTTCTATTGAAGATGCGATTAATATTACCGGTCAGCTAAAGCATGCTGGTTTTGATGGAAAGGTGGCCGCGATTGCCCGCTATGAAGATGAAGTAAACGCCCTGTTGGAAAATGGCGTAGATAAAGTTTTTAACTTCTTTACCGAAGCTGGTTTGGGCTTTGCTGAGGAAAGTCTGGCATATGTCCATGCAAATCAGGATGTTGTGGTCCCGGCCAAATAAAAACAAAGTTAGCGTTGATAATCATTTACATTTGTATATCTTTGTTTTAAAAGGTTTTTTTGACGGCTTGGCGATACTGGTTTATACTTTACATCACATTTTTTTAAAGGATTCCCCATGCAAGGTGATAGGCAGGTAATCGCCTCACTGAACGACATTCTCACCAGTGAGCTGACATCCATTAATCAATATTTTCTGCATGCCCGAATGTTTAAAAACTGGGGCATTCATAATCTTAACGAACGTAACTATAAAAAGTCGATTAAGGACATGAAGCAGGCAGACGACCTTATCGAGCGAATTTTGTTTCTGGAAGGTCTGCCTAATCTTCAGGCGCTGGGTAAGCTTTATATCGGCGAAACCCCTGAAGAAATGCTCGCCTGTGATACAAAGTTTCAGTTAGAACAGATACCCCAACTGAAAACGAGTATTGCGCTGTGCGAACAGAAGCAGGATTACGTGAGCCGTGACCTGCTGGAGTCAATTTTAGAATACGAAGAAGAGCACCTTGACTGGCTTGAAACCCAGGAATATCAGATTGGTGCGCTGGGTCTTGAAAATTATCTACAAACCCAGGTAATCGGAGATGACGAATGAAAGGCAATGCAAAAATAGTATCGGCGCTTAATGAGCTGCTTGCCTATGAACTGGCAGCGATGGATCAATACTTTATTCACTCGCAGATGTATTTAGACTGGGGATTGAATAAGCTGTATGAGCGTATCGATCATGAGTTTGATGATGAACGTGGCCATGCCACAAAACTGATCGAGCGCATGCTCTTTTTGGAAGGCACCCCGGATATGCAAACCCGCACTGGCTTTAAAGTGGGTAAAGAAGTGCCTGAAATGCTGGAAAGTGACTTGCGTGTTGAATATGAAGTGGACGCCAAGCTTCGTGAAGTTATCGCGATGTGCGAAAAAGAAAGCGACTTTGTCACCCGTGATATGCTAATTGAGTTGCTAGACGATACAGAAATGGACCACGCACACTGGCTGGAACAACAGCTTAAGCTGATCAAAATGGTGGGCCTGGCTAATTATCTGCAGTCCCAAATGTAATCGCGAAATACGCTATACATCCAGATAAACAATGAAAGGGTCTTTATGGCCCTTTACTTTTATCACCATCCGCCATCGCATGTGGCTCTGGCTACAACTCCCCAGCATGAACCATCCTTTAATGCTGTTACCTTCATTACTTTTAATAAAGACGGGCACTCTGCCCATATACATATCATCACCTTCTAGCTGGATATCCTGAACGTGAAATGCGCCAGGCGTATTCAGCGTGAAGTTTATTTGTTCTTCAGGTGCAGGCTTTGTATCCAGTATTACCTGTAAAGTCGTGTCAGCAGTTTGAATTTCGCACGAGTTGCTGTTTATCACGCAGCTATGTTGCGCAGTATCAGTAGAAAAGAACCATATGGCACCTGCTGTTAATAGCGAAAATACGACAGCGGCACTGCTAATTAAAATGACGGAACGGCTTGGTTTATCCATGAATTTTGTGTAACTACTACTTTACTATTAATTTAGTATGCTGATCTATTGACTTGAATCAAACTGATGTTTCTTGTGCTATCTTTTTGTATATAAAAACATTATCATCGCGTACCAATTGACCAATTTGGGCGCTTTTTGCACGAAAAACTGTGCCTGTGTTCATTGATGTGGAAGATTCAATAAAATGAGTGACATAAGCCAAGCACAACCGACGTACAATTATAAGGTTGTACGTCAGTTTACCGTTATGACGATCGTTTGGGGAATCATAGGGATGGGATTGGGCGTATTTATTGCTGCCCAGTTATTTGCCCCGGCGCTTAATTTCGACCTACCCTGGCTGACGTTTTCCCGTTTACGTCCCCTGCATACGAACGCGGTAATTTTCGCCTTTGGCGGAAGCGCCCTGTTTGCGACATCCTATTATGTTGTGCAGCGTACTTCGCAGGTCAGGCTCTTCAGCGACAAGCTGGCCGCCTTTACATTCTGGGGATGGCAGGCCGTTATTGTCGCAGCGATTATCACTCTTCCACTGGGTATGACCTCGTCAAAGGAGTATGCAGAGCTGGAATGGCCTATTGATATCCTCATTGCTTTGGTCTGGATTGCGTACTGTATTAATTTTTTTGGCACCATCGTTATTCGTAAAGTTTCGCATATTTATGTTGCAAACTGGTTCTACGGGGCCTTTATTCTTACCGTGATGATTCTGCATATCGGTAACAGCATGGCCATTCCAGTCTCATTTACCAAATCATATTCATTATATGCCGGTGCCGTCGATGCCATGATGCAATGGTGGTACGGCCATAATGCGGTAGGCTTTTTCCTTACTGCCGGGTTCCTGGGCATGATGTACTATTTTGTTCCTAAACAAGCTGGCCGACCGGTTTATTCTTATCGTTTATCCATTGTTCACTTCTGGGCATTAATTTCTTTATATATCTGGGCAGGCCCCCACCACTTACATTATACCGCGCTGCCTGACTGGACGCAGTCACTGGGTATGGTGATGTCGGTTATTCTGTTTGTGCCCTCCTGGGGCGGTATGATAAACGGGATAATGACGCTATCGGGCGCGTGGCATAAGTTACGTACTGACCCGGTACTTCGCTTTTTGGTGGTTTCTTTAACCTTCTACGGCATGTCCACGTTCGAAGGGCCAATGATGGCGATTAAAACCGTTAACGCCCTGTCCCACTACACCGACTGGACAATAGGTCATGTTCACTCGGGTGCGCTTGGCTGGGTAGCGATGATTTCCATTGGTTCGGTGTATCACCTGATCCCTCACCTTTTCGGTCAGCGAGCGATGTACAGCACTCGTCTGGTGAATGTGCACTTCTGGCTGGCAACTATCGGTGTTGTGTTATACATCGTTGCTATGTGGTTCTCTGGCGTACTTCAGGGGCTGATGTGGCGTGCAGTAAATGCTGATGGCACATTGACCTATAGCTTTGTCGAGTCACTGGAAGCGTCAAAACCTTATTACGTGGTTCGCTTTATCGGTGGCTGTTTTGTGGTGGCAGGTATGCTGGTAATGGCTTACAACGCTTATCGCACCATTAAAGCGCCCAAGGGCAGCATTGCTGCTGACCCGGCCACGCAGCCAGCATAACAGGGAGTCGTCACGTGAAAAGAAATGTCCACGAGATCATTGAGAAAAATGTTGGTTTGCTAACGGTGCTGATTCTGGTTGCTATCAGTTTTGGTGCAATGGTGCAGATTACGCCATTAATGTTTCAGCAACAAACGATGGAGCCGGTAGAAGGCTTGCGTCCTTACACTGCGCTGGAGCTTGAGGGGCGCGATATTTATATTCGCGAAGGATGTGTAGGCTGTCATTCGCAGATGATTCGCCCGTTTCGTGCAGAAACCGAACGCTACGGACACTATAGTGTGGCTGGCGAATCGGTCTGGGAACACCCTTTTTTATGGGGCTCTAAACGCACCGGCCCTGATTTAGCCAGAGTTGGCGGGCGATATAGCGATGCCTGGCATATTGCTCACCTTCGTAATCCTCGTGATGTTGTGCCCGAATCTAATATGCCTGGTTTTCCGTGGTTACTGGAAAACAAACTTACCGGTGAAGATACCGCGCAAAAAATGGAAGTTTTCCGGGGTTTCGGCGTGCCTTACTCCGATGAGGATATCGCAGGTGCTCAGGCTGCTGTGCGGGGCAAAACAGAAATGGAAGCCCTGGTCGCTTATTTACAATCTCTGGGAACACATTTGAAATAATATGGATCAGGGTTTAATAGGCACTATTTTTACAATTGTTGTTTTTGTTTGTTTTGCCGGCGTAGTCTGGTGGGCATTTAGCGGCCGCAATAAAAAGAAGTTTGATGATGCTGCCAACCTGCCCTTTGCAGATGAAGACAAAGAGCGCATAAAAAAAGATAAGCGGGAGTCTTGAGCTCATGAGCATGTTTTGGACAATCTGGATTTCAGTCATAACACTAGGCAGCATAATAGGTTGCTTCTTTTTGCTACGCTGGTGTCTGACAAACTTTGCCGGCGTGGAAGAAGGCAAAAGCATGGGCCATCAGTTTGATGGCATTGAAGAGGTCAACAATCCACTGCCTAAATGGTGGACAATTCTGTTTTACGTGACCATTGTATTTGGTCTGATTTACTTAGTACTTTACCCGGGTTTAGGCAGCTACAAAGGGTTGTGGGACTGGAAAAGCTCAAATCAGAATATTCAGTCATTAGAAGAATCCAGACAGGCGCGCCAGGATGCTATCGACAGCGGCGATTACGTGCAGTATGACGTTGAGCTGGCAAAAGCTGCTGAGCGCTTCGACCCTATTTTTGAAGCCTTTGCCAAAGTACCTGTCGAAGAGCTTGCATTTGATGACGATGCAGTGAAAATCGGCCGCCGACTGTTTCTTCAAAACTGTGCGCAGTGTCACGGCTCTGATGCTCGCGGTCAAAACGGCGGGTTTCCCAACCTGACAGATGAGGACTGGTTGTATGGCGGCAGCGGTGCAAAGATTAAAGAAACGCTTATTAACGGCCGACAGGCAGCGATGCCCGCATGGCTTGATGCTATGGGTGAACAGGGTATCGAAGAAGTTGTCGCCTATGTACTAAGCTTAAGTGGACGAAAAGTCGACCAGCAACTAGCAGATAAAGGTGAAGCCCGCTTTGCTGTCTGCGCCGCTTGCCATGGTCAGGATGGTAAAGGTAATCAGGCCCTGGGCGCACCAAATCTGACAGATAATATTTGGTTGTATGGGGGCAGCAAGCGCGCTGTTACTGAAACCCTGACCTACGGCAGAAATGGCGTGATGCCCTCATTTAAACAAACGTTGGGAGAGGATAAAATTCACGTTGTCGCTGCTTACGTTTATAGCCTGTCTCACCAACCTGAATAATAGCTGCGAGCCCTGCCATACGGCAGGGCTACCCTTTTACTACACACGTCATTCCTGTATAAACCCTTTTCGTACGTTGTTTTAGAGTATTCTTATGGAGCAGCCCTGGTATAAGCAATTTTGGCCCTGGTTCTTGATTGCCGTACCGGTGATCACGATGGTTATGGGTGGTGTACTGCTGAAGCTGGCAATATCAACCCAGGACAGTCTTGTGGTTGATGATTACTACAAAGAAGGTAAGGCGATAAATGCAAGCCTCGCCCGGGAACATGAGGCAAAACGTCGTAATATTACTGCCGATGTCTCAATTACAGAAGGCTCAGTGGTACTTGAGTTTCACTCAGGGATCCCACAGGACGGCAATGCCGTCAGGTTATCGTTCTATCACACGACTCAGCAGACCAAAGACTTCTCAATTTTGCTAAGCCGTGATGCAAAAGGGTTATATCGTGGTTACAGTGAAGCGATGGTCCCCGGTAAATGGCGAATGACACTTGAGCCAGTTGATGAGTCATGGAAGATACAACAACAAATATGGCTGCCTGCTGAAAAAACTATTTCTCTTAAACCCTGATGCAATATTCGCCTGAACAATGCTATCACTGCGGCCAGCCTAATCAGCCAGATCATGCTTATACTGCCGAGGTTCTTGGCCATGACCGCAACTTTTGCTGCCCCGGCTGTCAGGCAGTGGCTACAGCCATTGTTGATAACGGGCTGGAAGACTATTACCAGTTCAGAACCGAAAGTGCAGAGCAGGCATCGTTACCGGATGCAGCGATGTTGTCGCGGCTGCAAATGTATGACGATCCGCAACTGCAGGAAGATTTTGTGGTTCATAATAACGATGCCCATGAAATTCAGCTAACGGTAGAAGGGATCACGTGTGCAGCGTGTGGATGGCTGATTGAGAAGCAACTATCGCGACTGAATGGAATACGACAGGTATCCGTGAATATCGCGCAGCGTCGGGCGTGGGTAAAATGGGATAATCAGCACGTTTCGCTCAGTGCCATCATCCAGCGGCTTCGCAAAATCGGTTATAAAGGGTTTCCTTTCCAGGCTGATGATCATGAAGCATCCTATGCCGCTGAGCAAAAGCGCTTTATCCAAAAGCTTGGCCTGGCCGGGCTGATGACCATGCAGGTTATGATGCTGATGGCAGCGATGTACTTCGACCTGCTGGACAATATGTCAGCACAAATGCAGCAGTATTTTCACTGGATAGCTCTGGTTCTGACTACCCCTGTCGTATTTTACTCCGGCTCGACATTCTATTTAGGCGCCATAAACGCGCTTCAGGCAAGAACCGTAAATATGGATGTTCCGGTCACTCTGGCCATCGGTGTCACTTATACCGCCGGCGTTTACACCACTGTAACCGCCGGCAGCGATGTATATTTCGAGTCCATCTGCATGTTCATTTTTCTGCTACTGCTCAGTCGCTTTGCCGAACACCGTAGCCGACACAAAGCCATGCAAATTTCCGCCAACATGCTGCAGTATATTCCAATGACCGCAACCGTAGTGGATGGTGATACATTGAACAGCTGTCTGGCCAAACGGCTTCAGCCCGGGCAGACTGTAATGGTTAAAGCCGGTGAGGTTATCCCTGTTGATGGCACCATTGTTGATGGTCGGGCGACAATTGATGAGTCGATGCTGACCGGAGAGTTTACGCCTGTTTTCAAACAAGTGGGTGATCAGGTTTTCGGCGGCACCATCTCTCAGCGCCAGACCATATACATCAGGGTGACCAACCCGCTTAAATATTCTTTGGTCAATCAAATTTTACGTATGCAAAGTGAGGCGATGGCTACCCGCCCCCGTCTTGCCCTGGCTGCCGACAAATTATCACAGTACTTCGTCACCGCAGTGCTGACTGTTGCGGCCCTGACCTATTGGTACTGGTATCAGCAACAACCCGAAGATGCGTTGTGGATTATGGTAGCAGTGCTTGTCGCAACCTGCCCGTGTGCATTGGGGCTTGCAACACCTACAGCGTTAACCTGTGCGGTGGCCAGCCTTAATAAACAAGGCGTCTTAGTTAAACGTGCCGATGTGCTTGAAGCGGTAGCCGATTGCGATGTACTGGCGCTTGATAAGACCGGCACACTGACCGATGGTAAGTTTTCTATTGTAAATCACTGGCATGAAACAGCTTGGACGCAAAATCAGATTGACCGGATCATGGCAACGCTGGAGGCGCGCTCGGAACATCCAATTTCCAGCCTGTTTAATGCAGATAATTTACTGTCGCTGACAGATTTTGAGATTATACCGGGACAGGGAATTCGCGGGACAATCGAGAGCAAGCAGTACAAAGTCGGATCCTCTGCATTTTTCAATAATGATGTACCGGTTACGCCATTTTCCGCCAATGTATATTTGGCCTGTAATCAAACCATTATTGCTGCATGGCAGATTAGCGATTCTATCAAACCTGGTGTGAAAGATACGCTCAGGCAATTTACTGAGGTTAAAAAAATAATATTAAGCGGAGACACGCAAGCCAACGTTGAGCGCGTTGCCAGAGACCTGCAAATAGATGAATTTCACTTCGCCCTGACGCCCCGCCAAAAGCTGGAAAAAGTCAGTGAGATACAGTCTTCTTCAATGCGGATCATGATGCTGGGCGATGGAATCAATGATGCACCTGTACTGGCACAATCTGATATTTCAGTAGCCGTAGGAAATGCTACCGATATCGCGAAAACATCTGCCGATATTATATTGCTTTCACCACAGCTTGACTCACTGAATAAGGTTTTCTGTCTGGCAAGAAGAACGAAATCGGTAATCCGACAAAATATGGCCTGGGCGCTGGGATACAACCTGCTTGTACTGCCTCTTGCGGTCAGCGGACTGCTTGCTCCCTGGATGGCCGTGATAGGAATGTCAATTAGTAGTATGATTGTTGTATTCAATTCAACGCGATTACTCAGGTGAAAGATTATGTCTATTATCTATGTACTCATCCCGCTGGCGATACTGATTGTCGCTATCGCTATAGGCATATTTTTCTGGGCGGTTCGCAGCAATCAGTTTGAAGATCTTGACCGACAGGGCTACAGCATTTTATTTGATGATGACCT
The DNA here is from genome assembly GCF_006228385.1 of Salinimonas iocasae. GTDB lineage: Bacteria > Pseudomonadota > Gammaproteobacteria > Enterobacterales > Alteromonadaceae > Alteromonas > Alteromonas iocasae. Next base: position 1,839,977 of record NZ_CP039852.1, on the reverse strand, counting down.
GTCGCCGGAAGAAAAAAAGCTGGCAGATGAACGAAAGAAAATGAATGAGTGAATTTACCGGGCTATCTGCATTTTTTATCGGGCTGGCCGGTGGACTCCATTGCTTGGGCATGTGCGGCGGTATCGCATCGGCATTACGGCTTGCCACCCCTTCTCATGACAGTCATTGGCCGTATACCGTAAGTTATAATCTGGGACGTGTAAGCAGCTACACCCTTGCAGGTGCTATTGCCGGGGGGCTGGGCCAGATGTCTTCATCATTTATACCTGTCGCAGGCCCGGTACTAGCAACAATTAGTGGCATAATGCTATTGGCAATGGCTGCTTATCTGGGCCGCTGGTGGATGGGACTGACGCGACTTGAACGCGCCGGACAGCACCTGTGGAAAAAATTGCAGCCCCTTTCACGCAAACTGGTACCCTTCTCATCCCCATGGGCGGCATTACCTTATGGTATTATATGGGGCTGGTTACCTTGTGGGCTGGTTTATTCAGTATTAACATGGTCACTGGCCAGTGGTAGTGCTTTCAGCGGCGCTCAGATTATGCTGTGTTTTGGTCTGGGGACGTTGCCGGCGCTTATCGCGACAAGTATCGGAGCACACTGGGTCGTTAATGCCCTGCAAAAGCCAGTGGTCAGACAAATTATTGCCGGATTACTGGCAGTGTTTGCACTCATTTTGTTATTTAACGCGTTACGTATGTGGTTAACCATTTAGCCCTGAAAAAGGAAGCAGACATGGCTGCGCCATCTGAATTTTCTATCCATTGTCAAAATTGCAGCTTCAGTCACCTGTGCCTGCCTGTTGCATTAAATAAAACCGAAGTTGAATCGCTGGATGATATTGTGGAGCGCAAAAAGCCGTTGCACAAAAATGATACGCTGATCCAGTCTGGTGATAAATTTCACGCGCTGTATGCCGTCAGGTCCGGGTCCTTTAAATCATTTATCAGTGATCCTGAAGGTGAAGAGCAAATCGTAGCGTTTCACCTGCCCGGCGATATCATCGGTTTTGACGGGCTGCGTGAGCAACAACATCAGATTTATACCCGGGCACTTGAAACAGCAATGGTTTGCGAGCTGCCTTATAATACGCTAGATGAAATGTCTGTTACTTTTCCTAAGCTTCGCCAGCAAATCATGAGTTTTATGAGCGCCGAGATAAAGCACGATCATGAAATGATGATGTTGTTGAACCGCCGTACGGCGGAAGAGCGACTGATGTATTTCATCGCCCGCCTGTCTAATCGTTTCGAAGAACGAGGCTATTCGCACCGTCAGTTCAATCTGTCCATGACTCGTAATGAAATTGGTAATTACCTGGGGCTGACAGTAGAAACAATCAGCCGACTACTCACCCGCTTTCAGAAAGAAGGCATTATCGAAGTGTCTGGTAAGCTCATCACCATTCTTGATTTTGATAAGGTGAACGAAAAACTTAAAGGCATTTCGCTCAGTACCGCCTGTCGATAACTTTTTTTGATTTAAAACAAGGTTCTTCCGACTTTTGCCAACTACACTCAATAGAGGTATAAAGCAATTGTCGGAGGCGACTGTGATTAACTACAACACCATTTTAGTGGTAATCGACAACGACCTTTCCACGCAGCCTGCCCTGTCCCGAGCGCTTGAGCTTGCTGCGAAAACCGGTGCTCAGATCACCGCGCTATATGTGGCTTATGACTTTTCCTATGAAATGACAACGATGCTGTCCTCCAATGAACGCGAGGCAATGCGTAATGCTGTCATAAAGGATCGTACCCAATGGGTACAGGATATTGTTGATTCGCAGGAAAGTGATATTGATGTAGAGGTGGTAGTGAAATGGGAAAGCCGTGATTTCGAAGCGATTATCCGTACGGCGATGGCCCACCATGCCGATGTCATCATCAAAGCAAGCCAAAAAGCAGATGACCTGGTTTCTGTTATTTTTACGCCCACAGACTGGCACCTGATGAGAAAAGCCCCCATGCCAGTACTTATGGTTAAAGATCATGCCTGGCCTCCCCAGGGAAATATCCTGGCAGCGGTAAATGTAGGCACGGAGGATCAGGAGCACGCCAGGCTGAACGATAAACTGACCGAAATTGCCCGGGACTATGCCACGCTACTGACCGGTACGGTCCATCTGGTTAACGCCTATCCGCGAGCGCCCATCAGTATCGCTATTGAAATTCCCGAGTTTGACACCGAGGCCTATCACCAGTCAGTGCACAATCACCATATGCAGGAGATGACTGCACATCGTAAAAAGTTCAGTATCGATCCGCAGTGTTGCCACGTGGAGGAAGGTCTTCCCGAACAGGTGGTAGCCAGAAAAGCCCATGAGCTGGATGCCGAGCTTGTAGTCATTGGTACCGTAGGCAGAGTTGGCTTGTCCGCCGCCTTTATCGGAAATACCGCAGAACATGTTATAGACACGCTGCACTGTGACGTTCTGGCAGTTAAGCCGGATGGTTTTGAGTCGCCGATTCGCCTGGTTTAATAAAAACCTGGCGTACGGGATGACGCCGGGCCCCAGGCTTTTGTATAATCCGGTTTTTGTATTCCAAGTTGTAAACTATGAGTCAGTCAGCCAGCGAAAATATCTCTAGCCACAGCGCGCAGAGCAAGCAGAAATACAGTTTCAATAAACTACAAAAGCGTCTGCGCAGAAACGTCGGAAAAGCCATCGGCGATTTTTCGATGATAGAAGACGGTGATAAGGTTATGGTTTGCCTGTCCGGTGGTAAAGACAGTTATACGCTGCTGGATATCTTATTGTTTTTGCAAAAAATTGCGCCAATACGTTTCGATCTTGTGGCGGTTAACCTCGATCAAAAACAACCAGGTTTTCCTGAATATGTGCTGCCTGAATACCTCAAAGAATTAGGCGTGGACTATCAGATAGTTGAGGAAGACACCTACTCAATTGTAAAAGATAAAATACCTGAAGGTAAAACTACCTGCTCACTGTGCTCGCGTCTTCGTCGCGGCATTTTATATCGCACTGCTACCGAACTGGGGGCAACCAAAATTGCACTGGGTCATCACCGCGATGACATGCTTGAAACACTTTTCCTCAATATGTTTCATGGTGGTAAGCTAAAATCTATGCCTCCCAAACTGGTAAGTGACGACGGTAAGCACATTGTGATTCGCCCATTGGCATACTGCAACGAATCGGATATTGAAAAATACGCTACGGCTGTTGAGTTTCCGATCATCCCTTGCAACCTGTGTGGTTCACAGGAAAACCTTCAGCGTCAGAATATCAAACACATGTTGCAGGACTGGAATCGCCGCTATCCGGGCAGAATTGAATCGATGTTTAAGGCAATGCAAAATATTGCTCCTACGCACCTCCTTGACCGTTCGCTACACGATTTCGATAGTATTGAGCGTTCGGATTCTGCTGTAGAAGATGGCGATACAGCGTTTGACAGCCCTTCATTTGCAGATGAAAGTGAGCAACGCGCACCAGTGGTTCAGGTTGTTAATTTAGCGGAATAGGTTTTATGAAGATAGGAATCGCACTGGGAGCTGGTGCCGCCAGAGGATGGACCCATATAGGGATCATACAGGCACTTGAAAAGCTGGGTGTCAAAATAGATATCGTGGCAGGATGCTCAATTGGCGCTTATGTCGGTGCGGCCTACGCCAGCGGTAAGCTGGACGATTTGAGAACCTGGTCATGCTCTCTCACGGAATGGCAGGTTTTGTCACTAATGGGGATCGGCATCCGCCGGGGCGGGCTGGCTAGCGGTCAGAAGGTTTTTAATAAACTGCGCGATGACTTGTGCGCGCCAACTTTTGAAGAGATGGAGAAGCAGTTCGCTGTTGTTGCCACTGACTTACACTCAGGTCGTGAAGTGATGTTTACCGAAGGTCCCGCTAATCAGGCTATTCAGGCATCCTGCGCTATTCCGGCGTTGTTCAGCCCCGTCGCGTATGAAGGTCGCTGGCTGGTTGATGGCGCGGTGGTCAATCCGGTGCCGGTCAATCTGTGTCGACAGATGGGTGCTGACTTTGTCATTGCTATTAATCTTAACGCTGATTTTAAGCCGCAGCGTCTGGAAAAGCAGGAGGAAGTGCATGAAGATAATGAGCGCAAAACCGACCACTTTCTGCAAAAAAGTTCCAGTGCTATCAGACAATGGCTATCGCCTGACAAAGGCCCTAATGAGGCGACCCCACCGGGCATTTTAAGTGTTATGAGTAGTTCCCTGGAGATTTTGCAGGCCAGAGTTACCCGTTCACGATTAGCCGGCGATCCGCCTGATGTGCTTATTGAACCAAATCTTGCAGATGTTGGTCTGCTTGAGTTTCATCGTGCTGAAGAACTTTGCCAGAAAGGGGAAGAGACCGTTAACAGACTGGCCGAGCAGATCCGATATCAGCTGGTACTAGGCTGAATCTTTACTGCCGAGAGGCAATTGCAGTTACGCGTAACGGCTTCTCGGGTAATGTCAGTGATTTACCGTCTTTTAGCCAGCTTTTAGGAAGCTGCAAATATCCCGCGTTAATATTCGGGGCATCTTTTACCGGGCGACTCAGGTTTTCGTTCTCAAACTGGAATGTCAGTCCTTTAACAGAGGGCATCATGAATGAAAGGAAACTTCCCATTTCATTAAAAAAAGCCTCGTACTGCTCCACCAGCATCGCCAAATCTTCAGCGCTGTAGTGTTGTTTAAGGTATTCAGGTTTCGTTTGTAACTGCACTGACATGTCGCAAACATTCGCTGCTTCTTCAAGCTCTATATGTATCATAGCGCTAGCAAGCTTCAGGGCTTTTTCTTGTGGCAGTGTAAAACGCTGTTCGGGGGTTACAGCAACAGGCATAGTCTTTTTGTCAGTAACAATTTCAGCCTTTTGGATATCGCACAAACGCCCTTGCCCCACCCGACTAAAACCAAATGCAAATTCCAGCGCTTGTACATCATCGCTGTTGAGTTTGCGCAAATGGCTGTAAAAGCGACTGTATTCAATCTCAAGCGCTTCTGCCAGAACAGGTTGTGCAGACAGCAACAGCAATGTACCGACTACCCATTTTTTCATTCTGATTCCTGCTCGTCTATCAGGTATTCCCGGTTAAATCGAATCATAGCCTGAAGCTCTTCAACATATGCCGCACCACGCTGAGAGTAATTCATCAGCCCTTCAGCCAGCGCCATACCCGAAATTTCTTTCTGATTACGGCGTAAGCGAGCGCGAATATCTCGTAAATCGCTATAGGCATTATGTCGGTTAATATTACGCATATAGGTATAGGTAGCGCGGGAAAGATTATCAAACTTAGCCACCTCATGTGAGGCGCCACGGGTTCGCTTAGATGGTACAAAGCCACAGCCTTTTCTGAAACACCATAAGCCAAAGAAGTTATAGCCTTCCTGTGCAAAACGGCTTGTTCCCCAGGCAGACTCATTAGCAGCCTGCGCCAGCACGAGTTCAGCAGGCAGAATATCAATGCGATTGAGTAGTGTACTCAGACGCTCGGCAGTGTCTTTTTCAGGTTTGACTTTATATTCGTCCACCAGCCAGTCTATGCGTTCAACATCATCCTCATCCAGCGACTCACCACTGCTACGCTTGCGCTGCAAGGTTTGCAAATAATGACGAAGGGATAGCAGATAATCATTTTGTTTTTCTACTTCCGGGCGCAGATAGTTATAGAATGCTTCCTTGCGACTTTTCACATCATCATAAGAGGCAAAATCAGGTACTGGCTCTGATGCCTGTTCTGTTTCAGGTACGTCCAGAATATCGGGTTCACGGGTCGCCAGGATCCATGCATTAATCACGATAACCGCCAGAACCCCTATCGTTATCAGAACAATTTTAGTCGTTTCACGTTTATGCATCGAAAGTAGACTCATCCTTAGTATTGCTTACGGTTGCCGGTGCTGGCTGCGTTCCGAATAAATCACTGTACAACAATCCCAGCGTCGCATAGTAAAATGGCATAATCCAGAATAACGCCAGACCAAGTGTAAATAAGGCAATAAAGCCCAGTGCAACAAATATAACAAATAACAGTGCAAATGAAGGCAGATAACAATTTACCACTTTGCAGGAAAGAACCAGCGCACGGGTTATTGGCAACTTTTTATCCGCAATTAAAGGTAACGTAAACGATGTTGCAACCAGAAGATAAAGTCCGGGTAGCACCAGTAACCACATCCCGAGCTGGGTCAGTATACTCATCAGCAACTGAGCCAAAGCCAGCGGCAACACTGCAGGGACGTAGCGCAGCAATTCTGAAAAAGTGGCAGAGCGCCCTTCTTCAGCTTCTGCCATTAATACAGTCATAGCAGTGGTAATGGGCGTTAGTAAAAAAATCACCGCCAGATTAATCATGAACTGCTGCCCCTGACTAATCTCAGCCAGAGCATCTAACGGGTACTGAGAAACCAGGATGAAAATGAGTATTGCGCAAATCAGAAAAACGATGCCACAACCGCTAAGTAAGAGCGAATAGTGTTTTTTTACAAGATTATTAGACCGTGACAGTACATCCTTTACTGAAAAGGCATACTTACCATCCAACGCCCGTTGTATTTTGTTTTCGTTTTCAGTTGGTGAAGAATCAGACAAGCGAACCTCGGTATTTATTATTTACGGCGCTAGTATACGCTAAAACACAGGATATGTGTCAGGCCGACCAAACGAGCTTAAGGGCAAGCCCTATTAGCAAAACACCCATTGTCCGATCAAGCCAGTATCCTTTACTGCCTATCAGTTGTGCGACCTTGCTGGTACTCAACAGGTAAGACAGAAAGCAAAACCACGCGCCAGTTGCCACGGCCAGATAAATACCGTAACCAAGTTTTACACTCATCGGCGTATTCACATCGATAAACGCAGTAAACAGCGAAAGAAAAAACAGCGTTGCTTTCGGGTTCAGGCCGTTGGTTAAAAACCCTATCCAGAGTGCCTTTTTCGCAGTCATGGTCGAGGGGGCCACGGGTGACTGGGTTCCCTCAGCGACGGCTTTGGGCGGACCACTCTTTAGCGCACCGACAGCCAGATAAACCAGGTAGACCGCAGCCAGATAGCTGATAGCGGTATATAACCAGGGAGTAGTTTTTATCAGTACGCTCAGACCGACGATAGAATAAGTCACGTGGATCAATATGCCCAACCCAATACCGATACTGGTATACATCGCTGCCCGGCGACCAAAACTGACACTGTTGCGAACAACAATAGCAAAATCCGGCCCGGGACTGGCAACGGCCACAAAGTGAATCAGGGCGATAGTCAAAAATTCCTGCATTTATTTATGCTCATCCAATAAAGTCTGTATATACGCAGGTACGACTTCAGACGCCGGCCCCTGACGGTAATCATCAAATGCATCCGGTCGGGTTGGTGCTTCAGTATTCAGCTCTACCGTTCTGGCCCCGTATTGTTTTGCCACCTGTACGAAGCCTGCGGCCGGGTAGACCTGTCCTGACGTGCCTATTGCAATAAATACATCGGCGCCAGACAGAGCATTTTCAATCTCATCCATATATAAAGGCACCTCGCCAAACCATACAATATCCGGACGAAGTGTGCCTGGAAGCGAACAGCATGCGCACGGGGTCGATGCATCAAAGGCCTCAGTATAAGAATATGAGCGGCCTGTAACTGAACAGCGTGCAGACAAGAGTTCACCATGCATATGTAAAATCCGCTCGCTACCAGCCTGTTCATGCAGGTTATCTACATTTTGAGTAATAATCAGACAACGGTCACCTAATGCAGATTCCAGGCTGGCTAACGCCTTGTGCGCGGCGTTCGGGCGAACAGACGCCTGTCGTAACTGCGCCCGACGCAGGTTATAGAAGCGGTATACAAGTTCAGGATTGGCATGAAACGCTTCGGGGGTCGCCACTTCTTCTACGCGGTGCTCTTCCCACAGTCCATCGGTATCCCTGAAGGTTTTAAGGCCCGATTCGGCAGAAATACCGGCACCGGTTAATATCACAACAGAAGGCTTCATTGCCCTGTCTCCACCGGGCGGCTGAGATCAGCCCCCCACTCTGCCCAGCTACCATCATATACGCTAACGTTCCTGGCGCCGCCCAATGTCATTGCTACAGCGATGATACACGCGGTAATCCCTGAACCGCAGGTGCAGATAACAGGCTCGCTAAGATCGATTTTCTTGTTTTCAAATATTTTGCTAAGCACTTCGACAGGCTGAAATTTTCCATTGTTATCCAGCACGTCGCGATAATGTATATTGACTGAACCAGGAATATGACCGGCTCTTACGCCTTCTCGGGGATCAGGCTCACGACCAGAAAAACGCGCGGGACCCCTTGCATCAACAATCTGACCGCCCCTTGCCATAGCCTGAGAAACCGTATCAGCATCAACGAACCAGCCAGCCTCTGAGACGGCCTCAAATTGTCTGCGTGGCGGTATCACTGGTTCACAATTCGTAAAATAGCCGGAATCACGCCAGGCTGGTAAGCCGCCATCGAGAAGCCGGACGTTGTTGTGACCTGATGCCTGTAGCATCCAATAAACCCGCGCAGCACAAAACTGCCCTCTGTTGTCATATATCACGACAGGAGTTTGCATACTTATGCCCAATTTTCCGAATAAAATTGCCAGAGTTTGAGCACTGGGTAACGTATGAGGTAATGACGAATGGCGATCGCTACCTTGCTCATCCAAATCAAGGCTCACTGATCCCGGTAAATAGTCCGCAGAATCATCGGCAGAGCCATCTGCCGGATTCTGCATCTTTACCCGCACTAAGGACAGGCGTTGTTCAGAGATCAGGCTGTGCAGATCTGAAGGCTGAATAAGCACTTTATCTGAAAGATCTGTCATAGAAAGTGTTCCTCTGGCAGCGTGGTAGAAGTATTGCTTTTGCATGAATAATACGTGGCACAGCGGTAAAAATAAATCACTGTGCGATGCCGGTTTTTAAGTGTGAGATAAAAGACTGGTGATCCATATCTCATCATGTAATATATATTCATTACTGAATAATACTTATTCAGTAATACCGGAAAAAAACGCAGTGTTTGAACAGAATCAATGTAATTCTTTCAGAAACCACTGCATATAATAACAATATTATCCTTCACATTGCCTGTTAAAACAAAAGGTTAGGTAATATGCCTTTTGGTTTGTATTTTGCTACTAAGCAGTTGAGATCGATTGGACACCAGTTGTTTCCATTCAAACCAGACAAAAGAGGATAATCGGATGTCAAACCGTTTCAGTGTTGTGACCATTGTAAAAAACCGGACGCAGCAACTTGCCAACTTAATTAACAATCTTGAGCAGGCTGAACTTAAGCCGGCAGAGCTGATTGTTGTCTGGATGGCGCCGCCCTCTGATAGCTCTCTGATTCAAAGCCCGCACTTTCAGATTCATCATCGTTTTGCTACCTCTGAAGATTTGCCTATTGCTCAGGCAAGAAACAAAGGCTTCTCATCTTGTTCTTATGAAAAGATTTTTCATCTGGATGTCGATTGTTTGTGCCATCCGGCTTTCTTCTCTCATGCTATTGAACAATGGCAAGACAATACTTTGTACACAGCAACGGTCGTACAGATTAAGCAGATGCCTGAAAATGCCGACTTTAATCGGGTAAGCCAGGATAAAAAGCAACACGTTCATGGAAACAGCCAGCCTATTCCTGCAAACACAGCATTCAGGTCTTCGGTTTTCGGGATCAGCAAAGCCGACTTTAGCCGTATAGGTGGTTTTGATGAGGAATATCACGGCTTTGGTATCGGAGATATTGATTTTGCGACCCGCGCACATACAGCAGGTATGGTGCTTACTACCCTTAACTATGACGTTTATACTCAGTATCGCGCTAACTACGACTACCCTATTAATCACTTGTTAGACATCGTCACAAACGCCAATGTATTTCACAGCAAGTGGGGATATTATCCCGCGACGCACTGGCTAGCCGCCTTTGTTAAAAGTGGCTTCGTCAATAACGACTATGAAACGAAGGGGCTGTCCGTCTTACGGTTGCCCTCCAGTGAAGAAATAGTTGAAACACTTAGTGAAGATATTGTTCACGACACTCCTGCAAATTCGTCACGCATGACAGCGTAACGTGTATAATGGCCCGCATGGTTGGTGTGGGCCGTTGATCCGATAATAACCTAATCCTTTAATATATATGCACACACTTTAATATTTGCCTATGGAGTTGCCGTAGATGGCAGGTAAAAATAAAAGTACACCAGAGAAGTATCGTTTTTTTGTTAAAGACAATGTTGTTTTCGATATCCCCAGTGATGTTTACAGCCAGCGACAAGTCGATAATTGGTCGAAATCGATTCTGAAAACCGCAGAAAAGCTAGATGACTGGGTCATTCTGAGTATCCCTGATATTAGTCACACCATCACCCAGAGCGCCGCCCGTCAAATGAAACAGGATCTAGCCATTCTTAAAGATCATGGTTGTAAAGGGCTGTTAATACTTACCTCTACCGTGAATGCCAAAATTTTTGCTCATGCATTAGACGAAGAAAATGACGAAAGTGGTTTGCAAATAACCGGCTCTGAATCTATAGAATCTTTGTGTCAGGAAGCGCAGCAACTGCTTGGTTCGCCTGCCGTACTTAACTTTATCGGCGAATAATTTTTTATGAAATACCGGCATGAGATTGACGGGCTTCGTGCGCTTGCCATCATACCCGTAATTTGGCTGCATGCTGGCTTCACCGGTTTATCAGGTGGCTTTTTGGGCGTTGATGTCTTCTTCGTCATAAGCGGTTTTCTCATCACATCTATTTTGTTAAAAGAAATTGCCTCCGGCACATTTTCAATTGCTTCGTTTTACGAGCGGCGTGCCCGTCGTATCCTGCCAGCGTTATTTATTGTTGCCGCTGTCACTACGCCCCTCCTGATAGCGGTAACACAGTCTCCTGATACCCTTAAGAATTATGGTGCCAGCCTGGTAAGTGTCGCCACGTTTGTATCTAATTTTTATTTCTGGCAAACGTCAGGGTATTTTGGAACGACCTCAGAGCTAAGTCCCATGTTGCATACATGGAGTCTGGCAGTAGAAGAGCAGTTCTATATTGTTTTTCCGTTGTTAGCCTTGTGGCTGGCGCCCTTTGGAAAACGAGCCTTTGCCGGGTCGATAGCTGGCATTCTGTTACTTTCACTCATTGTGGCGCATTTTTGGCAGCAAGTAGATGCAAGTGGTAATTTTTATTTATTACCCAGCCGGGCGTGGGAATTGATGGCAGGCGCTCTGGCCAGCATGATGTTCGCCGGTGACACTATTAATAAGGTTAGCAATAGAGCTGCCAGCGCCCTGGCAGTGCTCGGTGTGGCACTGATTATCGCCAGTTATATTAGCTTTACACCTCAGACCGCGCATCCTTCTTTTTTCACCGCGGTACCGGTAACCGGCACGGTGTTAGTGTTGCTTTTTGCCCGAAATAACAACACGACAGGCAAGATGCTTAGCATGTCGCTTATGATTCAGACAGGTATTATCAGTTATAGCCTCTACCTGTGGCACCAGCCTGTATTTGCACTAATGCGGATATACAATGACGGCCATCTCGGTGTCGCAATGGCCCTGGCTGGCATCGTTCTTACTGTAGTACTTAGCCTGCTTTCTTATCGGTTCGTAGAAACGCCCTTTCGGAATCGTCAGCGTTTTATCCGGCCCCAGGTATTTAACGCATCGGCAGCTGGACTAATTCTGGCTGGAGTCACCGGCTTATTGTTTATCAATAATGTTCAGCTACGAAAATATATTGAGCCAGAGAATATGGCACGGTTCGAAACCCTTGCTGCCGCCCATGCTTCTCATACCAGTCAGCCGATGGTCGATGAGCCCTGCAAATTCTGGTCGCCCATACTCAACAATGCTTTTACAAACAAGTTTGAGCAATGTCGCAAACAACATGGTGAGGCCATTTTTATCATAGGCGGCAGCCACGGTATGGATTTGTATAATGCTATTGCCATGAACAGCCCGCATGAGTTTGTGGTAAGCGTTTCACGTGGCTTTTGCAGAGCTCATGGTTATAACGGAAATCCAAACGATCTTCCCCACTGCCAATACGAGGATTTTCGTCGTTTTGCTGACAGCTACGGTGACGCCATTAAACTTGTGCTGTATACACAAACCCCTGACCGGCTTTTTGTGAATAACGACATCCACGACAAAAATGGTAACGAAATTAATGCCCAGTACGTCAGCGACCTGGTGGATTACCTGACATCCCTCAAAACCGAGCATAAACTTCAGGTGGCGGTGATTGGCATGTTGCCACCAATAACTAAAAACCCTGTACAATGGGATTACCGTCAATCATTGGTGCAACAAGCCGCGAAATACCAGTCGCCAGTTGCCGAGCAACGGGCCAGACAATTAGATACACTACTTAAAGATAAACTGGCGCGTCATGACATCAGCTACATTTCTAAATTTGAAGGTATGCAGCTAACCTATCCGGACGATCTCATCATTGATAATACCCTTACATACTCCGACAGACGGCATTTAAGTGAATATGGTGAGAAGGTATTCGGTGCACGACTCTGGGCACACCTTAAAGCACAGGCGTTAGTAGATTAGTTGACAGAATTGATTCTAAGTCGTGAAATTTTACTTATCTTGTTGCTCTGACATAGCCGGGCTTAATATACCAAACTTTTCAATATGGGCACGTTTGTATGCGCTATCTGCTGCTTTAAACTGACGATAAGTATCCCTTAAATTTTTGTTTGTCTTTAACGTTTCCTGAATTTTGATAATCAACGTTTCCCTGAGCTGCCGCTGCTCAGCATTACCCATTTCAGCGACCGCACTGGCGCCCATGACATTTCCGCGATTAATCTCATCCTGCATGATTTCCTGATAGATACGCCACTCATAATTGTTTTTACACACTTCGTGTTTGATGTGCGAATTTCGGCGAGTCCGTCGCTTACAGGTAAAGGCAAGATCTTCATCATCAATAAGCTGATTGAATGTCTGCATGAAAGCCTTGCGCTTCTCGTTTCTTATCTCGAAGTAAAGGCTTAGTGGTTTTTGCCCGATAACCTCAATGTTTTCGACGTCATCTTCTACTTCTTGTGGTGCTACAGGAAACGATAGTGAGATTGTCGATAGGAAAAATACTGTTGTTATACGCATCACCGCTCTCTCCATTGAGCAAAGGTGCCCATCCACAGACAAAGTAATTGTAAGATTTCACAGCTAGTAAGAGATTGCAAATATAGTAGCAGGCATGCAACGGCCTCGACGTACACATACCGGAAAAGCAAATCAGATAAAAAAACTGAGAGCAGAAATTGATACTGGACAAAAACAGAAATAAAGAGAGAGATTGGTTTAAGCAATAAATGGTGCCCGGGGCCGGACTTGAACCGGCACGAACTTGCGTTCGAGGGATTTTAAATCCCTTGTGTCTACCAATTTCACCACCCGGGCATTGGGTCGGCTTTCGCCTGGTGCAGGTATGGTACCTGTGTGCTTTAACAGCGATATGGAGGCGGAACCCGGAGTCGAACCGAGATAGACGGATTTGCAATCCGCTGCATAGCCATTCTGCCATTCCGCCATATTGTTAGGATTAGCTTCGATGTAATCCTGACTTTACCAAACTTTTAAAGTTTGGAACGAGTAACTAGATGCGTAACTGGCAACCACGTTGTCGCAACTTGTCGCGATGGAGTGTATACCTAACATCTGAATCCAATCAAACATTTAAAGTTTGGAGCGGGAAACGAGATTCGAACTCGCGACCCCAACCTTGGCAAGGTTGTGCTCTACCAGCTGAGCTATTCCCGCGCTTTTTACTATTTAACACTGTTTGAGTTAGCGTGCTAGCTGCCCCGAAACAGTGGGATGCATTCTACCGCCCCCTCATCAACTGTCAATATTAAATAGCAGTAAATTCCTAGATTTATGTTTGTTTGCTAGTTTTTTATGCATATTGAACATCGAACAAACAATGTTTTAAATCAAACCTTTCCAGTCAGATGTTTGGAAGCAGCAATGGTATAGCTGCACATAGACCACAACGACAATATAGCAGCGGCATACAGCAGAATGTAACCCAGACTTACCCAGAAGATTGGAAAGCCCATAAAGGTTTCCAGCCCTGAAAGCAGTCCGATAAGTGCCAGCATCTGTGCCATTGTCTTGGCTTTGCCGATGAATGACACCTGAACCAGCTCGCGTACTCCCTGGCTACTCATCCATTCACGCAGCGCACTGACATACACTTCGCGGATCAATAGTATGATTGCCGGTATGGTAATCCAGAGTGTGGCATACGTGTGGGTAATCATGAGCAGCGCTGCAGCCACGATGAGTTTGTCAGCTACCGGATCTAAAAACGCGCCAAAGGGAGTAGATTGCTTTAACTTGCGGGCAAGATAACCATCAAACCAGTCAGTAATAGCTGCCAGCCAGAATATAAACGCACCGGCTTCATGTGCCCAGCGCCAGTCCAGGAAATACACGATGACAAAAACGGGAATAAGAACAACTCTGAATAGAGTGATAATATTGGGTACTGTCCACATAATAACTTCTCTGTTAACACCACTTTTGGCAGCGGCAAAGCCATTCAATACACAGCGCTAGCTGTGCAAATGGTCGTATATTGTCTCAGCCAGATCCCGACTAATCCCCGGAACACTCGCAATTTCTTCTTTACTTGCCTTTTTAAGGCCTTGTAAGCCCCCCATAAATTTCAGGAGTGCTTGTCTGCGTTTGGCCCCTATTCCCGGAATACCTTCTAATGTAGAGGTATTCTTAACCTTTTGTCGACGGTTTCTGTGCCCGGTAATGGCAAACCTGTGTGACTCGTCGCGAATATGTTGTATCAGGTGCAGCGCTGGCGCATGACTTTCCATTGGAATAGTCTCATGGCTGTCAGCCAGAATAAGCGTTTCCAGACCTGGCTTTCGCGTTGTGCCTTTCGCCACACCGATCAGCATCGGCCGCTTGTCATCTGGCCAGTCTTCAAAAAAGGTTTCGGCCTGTGCAAGCTGCCCTTTACCACCATCAATAAATAAAATATCAGGAATTTTGGCAACCTCACTGACCGTCTTGTATCGGCGCTTCAATGCCTGTGCCATTGCCGCGTAATCGTCACCCGGCGTGATCCCTTCAATATTATAACGGCGATAGTCTGCCTTTAACGGCCCTTCCCGATTGAACACCACACATGATGCCACAGTTTGCTGGCCCGATGTGTGACTAATATCAAAACACTCCATACGCTGAACCGGCAATTCTCGTTCAAGTGTTTCTTCTAAATCAAGATATCTGGCATGCACGGATTTTTGCTCGACATATCGTGCATCCAATGCGCTTTGTGCATTACTCTGTGCAAGTTCAAGATATCGGCGTTTTTCTTCTCGCGCGCCTCTGAATAGCTTCACGCGATGTCCCGCCTCACTGCTGAGCAGATCAGTTATCGCTTCTTCGTCACTCAAAGTAACCGGAATAACAATTTGTCGGGGGATGACTTTGTTACCTGCCAGATAAAATTGCAGAAAAAAAGCTTCAAAAACCTCATCTTCCGTTGCAGTAGGCGGCACCTTTGGATAGAAAGCCTTACTGCCCAATAGCTGTCTGTCACGGATAAACATGGATTGTATACACGCCATGTTTCCTCGAACAGCAAAGCCAAATACATCCATTTCATCCTGGGTGCCTGCCACCCACTGGCGTTCCTGTACTTTACGTAATGCACTAATCTGGTCGCGGTAACGTGCAGCGGTCTCAAAGTTTAAATCAACTGATGCCTGCTCCATCCGCTCCACCAGCGTTCCAATAACCTGCTGGTTCTTTCCCTTAAGGAACAGTCGGGCAAGATTAACCTGCTCGCTATACTCTTCATCACTGACATAGCCTTCTACGCACGGGGCGCTACAGCGTTTCATCTGGTACTGAAGACAAGGTCTGCTTCTGGCCCGGTAGTAGCTGTCTTCACACTGTCTGACCGGAAAGATTCGCTGCATCGAACGTAAAGCCTCACGCACAGACCAGGCACTGGGATACGGCCCGAAGTATTCACCTTTACGTTTTTGCGGTCCGCGATGAAAAGACAACCGGGGATGCTCGTGATCAGATAAAAAAATGAAGGGGTATGATTTGTCATCGCGCAGAACAACGTTGTACCGGGGCTTATATTTTTTTATGAAATTATTTTCAAGCAAAAATGCTTCGGTTTCGCTGTTAACCACCGTCACGTCCATATCGGCGATCTGGCTTACCAGTGAGCGGGTTTTGGCATTATCGACCTGCATCCTGAAATAGCTGGATACGCGCTTTTTCAGGTTTTTCGCCTTGCCGACATAAATGACCTCTGCCTGGTCATTATACATGCGATAGACACCCGGCTGATTAGTCAGGTGTTTTAAAAATTCAGCGGAGTCAAAGGTCGCCATTACAGCCTTAAAGCGCGTTAGGATCGATAAGTTTGTGCCGGTAGGCCAGATGAGTCAGCTCTACGTCAGTGGCCACACCCAGCTTTTCAAACATACGATACCGGTATGTATTTACCGTTTTAGCGTTGATGCAAAGCTCTTCTGCTATATCCGGTACACGCTGTCCGCGTGTCAGGCGCATAGCAATATTCAGCTCTCTGGTTGATAACGCATCAAACGGATTATTTGAATCTGCGGATAGTTTACTGATCGCAATGGTTTGCGCAATGTCTGGCGCGAGATATTTCTGGCCGGAAGCCACTTTATAGATAGCGCGAATCATTTCTTCGTGCTCAGCATCTTTGGTCAGAAAACCAAATGCCCCAATTTGCATAACCTGGGCTGGGATGGGATGCTCTTTATGCATAGACAAGCAAATAACGCGGGTATTTTCAGCCATGCGTATAATTTTACGCGTAGCCTCAAGACCACCCATGCCTGGCATATTGACGTCCATGAGGACAACATCTGGCGCATTGCGACGACAAAGCGCTACCGCGTCTTCGCCACTGCTAGCCTCTGACACCACAGAGAAGTCCTTAACATCATCTAGGATACGCCTGATGCCTGTTCTGACTAGCTCATGATCATCTACCAGAATTATTTTAATCAAGTTCTTACTCACCGACAGTCTATCTACTCTTTGATGTGAAACGGATTGCTTCACAGCGAAAGCATCATACCACGGTTCGTATTGCTGTGAAGTCCTCAGGTAGTTTCTTTAATTAACTACATAAGATATAGAGCATGTATCTACCATTGAACTGGCGTGGGCATCCAGTATAGTCAATAGTACTACAGGGATGAAAGAAAATAGCGACATCCGGGGCAGTTGCCCCGGCGCTTTATGGTAAATGAGGTTTACAGTAAACGCGTGAAAGCGCGGAAGATAAAAAGCACTGATAAATTATCATCACAGGACTAAATAAACTGCTGATAGCATTATTGCCCAATTGGCGGCAGGTCAAACCACAATGCCTCAATTCTGTCAGTGGCCCTGAACGTTACCTCATCGGCCTGATAGACACCATAACCGTCACCGTCAGAGAACACATGTTCATTGGCTGATAGTTGCCCTTTGATAAGGTGCAAATAACCGCTTCGCCCTTCTACCGGAATGGTAATTTCGTCGCCGGCTTCCAACACCATTTTATAAAGGGTGACGTCCTGGTTAATGGAAATTGCCGTGTCGCTTCCTTCAGGTGTCACTATCGGTGACAACTTGTCTGTCTGCGCAATAGTCTTTTGTGCATACGAAGGGCGTATACCCTGCTCTTTCGGCATGATCCATATTTGTAGTAAGTGTGTTGGCACTGTATCAGATGGATTAAATTCAGAGTGCAGGATGCCCTTACCGGCGCTCATACGTTGTATATCACCTACTGGAATAATGGCCTGATTGCCCTGGCTGTCTTTGTGCTCAAGCTCACCCTCAATGATATAGGTGATGATTTCCATATCACGGTGGCCGTGTGTATCGAATCCATAACCGGGTTTAACAATGTCATCATTTATAACTCTGAGTACCGAGAACCCGGTATGCGCCGGATCGTAGTAGTGTCCGAATGAAAAGCTATGGCGACTTTTCAGCCAGTCTATTTCAACATTACCTCGTGATTCTGATCGTCTGACGTATTCCATACTGTCCCCTTACTTAATATTTGCATAACTTTATGTGATAGGAAAAGTGTAGAGGCTATTTAGTAGAATAAAAATTGCGATATATTGCACAATTCATTCTATTATTCAGAACAAATAGTCAATCGAGCTATCAATGCTTCAATATTTTCGGTAGACGTTGACAAATTCAGCCTGAAGAATCCGGGCGCAAACTCAGGATCGCCGCTGCCAAGTGCCAGATGATAATCATGCAACAATGTATCAGCAGGGTTTTCGCTGTGCGTTCGGGCATCAAGAAGCGCAAAGTAGGTCCCACGGGGGACGTGTAAGCGCAGTGTGTCAGGGAGTTTACCCCGCGCATTGACTAACAGCATACGGTTTGCGCTGATGGCGCTCAGTACTGCAAAAAACCAGTCATCACAACGACTGTAAGCGGTGTTCAATACACGACATGCAAGTGGCGATGGCACCAGGTGACGACGATCCAAGGCGTTGTTTAAGACATCCCTGACATGATTATTTGCACACACCGCATAAGCCGCATTATCAATACCTGCCAGATTAAAAGATTTTGACGCTGAGCGTAAAACAATAATGTTTTCGGTGCTATCTATGCTGGCATTAACAAAAGAGGTGAATGGCTGCTCAAACATGAAATCAGCATGAATTTCATCACAAATGATCATAATACTGTGCTGCCGACAGTAGTCTGCTATTTCAGCAAGCTGGTCCGGCCGCCATACATGGCCGGTGGGATTTTGCGGATTGCACATGAGGAGCATACTACTCTGAGGATCGATGGCTGTAATATCCAGCGACCATTCGCCATCCTCATTCTGCAATGTTGAAACTACCTGAAGATTGCGCCCGCTATCACGCACTGCATCATATAATGGGCTGTATGTAGGGGCTATTACAGCAACCTTGCTATCGGGCTCGCTATATAACGTAACACTTAAAAAGATTGTGCTAAGCACACCATTGCAGGGTACTACCCACTCAGGCTCGATATATGTGCCGCCCTTTGCCAGCCAACGCACCACCGCTGGTGCTACAGGTACTGACTGGTAACCTACCGCGGACGAACTGATATAGTGGTTTACCGTGTTTTGTATTGCCGGCGGTAGCGCAACATCCATGTCAGCAATCCACATCGAAACCATGTCCGGATAGGTCACACCAAACTTGCATTCGACCCCATCGTACTTGAGCGAGCCGGTACCCTGCCGCTCAATGAAAACGCTCATGGCAGTTTTTCAAAGATATTGAATTCCGAAATACTGTGCTGATACTTTCGCTTCGTTTCCCGAATTACAAACTCTACTTCTTCCGGGCCGCCAACACGCTTACATTTATCCAGCACCCTATCTAATGCGTCCGTAGAGCTAAGCGACTCACCGGTGCTTTCCTTGTATCCACCCAACCATTCTTCACGTTCTGTATATTCAGTCAGCCACGTGAATGGTGATGCAATAACGAGTATACCGCCAGTATTCAGCCTGCCCTGAATATCCTTTAAAAGCTTACGTGGCGAATAAACTCTGTCGAGCAGATTCCCCATGAATATTAAATCGTATCCGGCGTACTGAGGCTTCAGGTTACATGCATCACCCTGGGCAAAATGTACTTTTTGTGTATATTTGTCCAGTCCCATGTCTGCAAGTTTACGCGACTTAAACGTTGTCAGTTCCCCTTCGTCAATCAGGTGGTAGCGTATTTCACCACGTTCCTGCATGGTAAATGCTGTCTTGATAAAACGGGCTGAAAAATCAATGGCATCGACATGGTCAAAAACCCGGGCCAGCTCAAAGGCACTGCGGCCGACCGCACAACCAAGATCCAACGCCTTACCGGTTGCCTTGCCGGTTGCGAAAGTCAAACAACGTTCTGCAGAGGTTTTAGCAAAATTCGCTACACCGAAATAGCTATCGCCATAATGAAATTCACTGTATTGCGAGACCTGCGTATCGCTTTCATAATCAAAATCATTTACCGTAATGGTTTCAGGAGACTCTACATAACGAAAGCCTGCATGCTGGAAGAAATGACGGCGAAATGCATACCGACTGTCGCGGGTGGCCTCGTTACCGGTTGATGCCCACGAACCACCCTTAATCAGGTTATGCTTATTATCAAATGTCGGTGTGGTGAAATCGTCATACAGGGGGTGCACCTGAAAGCCTGCAAACGGATAAATAGGTGTCTCGGTCCACTGCCACACATTACCGGCAACATCGTAAAACTCTCCGTGTCGGTTAATATCTACCGGTTCGCTTGATGGACACTTATTCAGGTTGATATTCATACCTTCATCGAAAAGTACTTCATCAAGTCCGGCTGTATCTCGTAATCGCTGCCACTCATTCTCGGTGGGTAGTCTTATGGGTTTGCCCTGCTTTTCTGATAACCAGTGACAATACGCTTTCGCTTCATGATAGTTAACATCTACCGGCCAGGACAGCGGGAGCGGCATTTCTTCAGTCATTGACCGGTAGTGGTAACCGTCTTCGGATTTGTTCCAGAAAACGGGGTGAGCGGCTTGCCGGTAGTTACGCCATGCCAGCCCCTCTGACTCCCAGTACTTATCGCTGGTGTAGCCGCCCTCTTCTACAAATTTGAGAAATTCGGCATTGCTGACCAGGTATTGGGACGCTTTAAATGCAGTCACCTCTTCCTGTTGTTCACCATATTCATTATCCCAGCCATAATAGTCTGCCTGAGTATCCTTATTGTTTTTTACCAAGCCCCCCTCAACAGGTAATAATGTGTTTTCGACTGGCTCATTGTGTCGCTGCGAAGCACGCCATTGTGGCTGAGGACATATATGCTCAATGCCTAGCTGTCGAATCAGAACTGATGATGTTTCCAGATGAATACGTTCATGTTCAATACCCATAATGATTGGCCACATCGGGCTATCCCATTCGATGGGCATAGTGAAAGACTGCGTTTTAATCAAATCACTGACAAGTTGTCCGACCGTTTGCCGGTAAGCCCTGACTTCATCGACAGTTGGCCAGTCATAGTTCTCATCATTAAGATCATCCCAGCTCATCTCATCGACGCCAACAGCAAACAGTGATTCAAAATCAGGGTTCACCCGATCGTTTATCTGCTTCGCCAGCACCAGCTTATTAATAAAGAAGGTAGCTGTGTGACCATAATAAAAAATAAGGGGGTGACGAAGTGGCTCCGGGCGCTCGTAAAAAGCAGCAT
Organism: Salinimonas iocasae; assembly: GCF_006228385.1. Lineage (GTDB taxonomy): Bacteria > Pseudomonadota > Gammaproteobacteria > Enterobacterales > Alteromonadaceae > Alteromonas > Alteromonas iocasae. The sequence continues at coordinate 1,818,718 of NZ_CP039852.1, read as the reverse complement.
CGCTTTTCAGATTGCTAAACAGGCTTTCGTAGGTATCACTGGTATTTTCAAAGTAAGCCAGTATCTCTTCACGCTTTTCCTCGACAGAGCCCGCGCGCAGGTGTGGGGTGTGCAACAGTCTCATGTAACTTCCTCTCGACAATCATCCTCTAATCACCACAATCGCAGCGCGCGTCGTAAAACACGGTGTCATATGCTGGTGTGATGGGGTCAGAATTATTTATAGGTGTGATTGATTAGACTACGTTTTGTCTTACGAATCAGTTTAATAGACGGTGACGCAATTAGTATGAAGAATCGTTCATGATGGGCAGACTAGCAAGGCTTGGGGAAGCGAAAACAAAAAAGCCCACCAAATGGTGGGCTTTAGTAAAGTGGCGGAGAGTGAGGGATTCGAACCCCCGGAAGGTTTGACCCTTCGCCTGATTTCAAGTCAGGTGCATTCAACCGGACTCTGCCAACTCTCCAAAACTGATTGTGTCTCACTGTCAGTGAGTGATACATCCTGATGTATCGTGTATGTCGTAGTATTGCTATACTAAGCTAACGACTACCACATACAAAATGTGGCGGAGAGAGAGGGATTCGAACCCCCGGAAGGTTTGACCCTTCGCCTGATTTCAAGTCAGGTGCATTCAACCGGACTCTGCCATCTCTCCGAGAAGTGATGCGTATCTTAATGAAATTTTTAGGGCTGTAAAGCGTTAATTAAAAAAAAAGGGTTAACTGCTGGTGATTTAGGCAATGTGTTGACTGAGTAAACAATTTTTTAATTTACATCCGGCTGGCGCCCTTTTTCGTATAATTATCTGTGACAAACACTTGAATTCGGGAACCAAAACCCATAAAAAGGACTCAAAGAATCAATTGACTGATTTAGTTGATAGTTAATCCTGTTGGAGGAAAAGATGGACAACCGTTCGATGTATGCTAATACATCTCAGCCGTCGGTGCTGGAAACAAACAAGGTACTTCGTAATACCTACATGCTACTGGCTATGACACTGGCATTCAGTGCGGTCTGTGCCGGGGTGGCTATGGCAGTGGGCGTTGGCCCAATGGCATCGCTGGGCATGATGATTGGTGCGTTTATTACACTTTTCGTGGTTCAGAAGAAAGCTGAGTCAGCGTCTGGTATTTACTGGGTATTTGCCTTTACCGGACTGATGGGTGCTTCTTTAGGATACACGTTGCAATACTACCTCCAGTTTGGTGGTCCGGGCCTGATTATGCAGGCTCTTGGTGCAACAGCTTTAGTATTCTTTGCTCTGTCAGGATATGCACTGACCACTAAGAAAGACTTCTCGTTTATGGGTGGCTTTTTAATGGTTGGCCTGGTTGTTGTCATTATCGCCGGTATAGCAAATATCTTCTTTGCTGTTCCTGCTGTAAGCCTGGCTTTGAACGCTGCGATTGTGTTTATCATGTCTGGTCTGATTTTGTTTGATACAAGCAGAATCATCCACGGTGGCGAAACCAACTACATTCGCGCGACAGTAGCTTTGTATCTGAACATATATAACCTGTTCACTTCATTGCTACACTTACTCGGTGCCTTTGGTGGTGACGATTAATAGTAACAGTTAAGGAAGACACCCCGCTTCGCCGGGGTGTTTTTATTTATATGGCAGCTTATTCGCTACTTATTACCCATTCCCCTTTCGATTTATCCAAAACACTTGCTGCGCAGTCTTTTGCCAGCGAGCTAACAGCTCAGGGGCATACACTTAACAATATCTTTTTTTATGGCGAAGGCACCCACCATGCTAATGCGCTGGTGCAACTGCCTACCGATGAATATCAATGGCATCACCAGTGGAAACGTATTCAGGCTAGTTCTGAGTGCGCGTTACTGGTGTGCATAACGGCTGCAGTTAAGCGAGGGTTAGTCGGTGACTCAGAGGCCCGGGAAACAGGCGTTGAAATGGCGAATATACACGCGCCGTTTGTACAGGCTGGTCTGGGTGAGTTTTTCACTCAGTTACACAAATGCGAAAAATTGGTGCAGTTCTGATGGCGACAATCCTGGTACATTTTACTTCATCACCTTACGGTTCAGGTGCCGCAGGCGAAGGGCTCGACTTTGCTATGTCAGCAACCAATTATGGCCACGAAGTGATCGCTTTGTTTTCTGATGACGCGGTACAGATGTGGCGGTCTGACCAACATACACCAGATGGCGTTAAAACAGTCTCTAAGCGACTGAAAGCACTCCCATTGTTTGATATTGAACAGTTGTATGTGTGCGAAATGTCGCTTCAGCAACGTGGCATAAACGCAGACACTACCCAGTATAAACCGCTTTGTGCATCAGACATCGCTGCTGTCATTGTTGAAGCTGAACACGCGGTCACTTTCTGATGCTGATTTCAATTAGTAATACAACTTTAAGCGATGACAGGCTCTGCATGCTTCGCAGTATGCAAAATGCTTCGGTAGTACTGATGGGCGATGGTGTTTATTTGTGTGAGCGCCTGAATGATATGGGTGTCGATGTCATGGTTTATCAGCCTGACGCGCAAACCCGGGGCGTCGATACCTCAAAGTACAGAACGCTGAATGCAGCCTCATTGGTGAATCTGTCTGATAACCACAAAACATGGGTTTCCTGGTAAATTATGACCGACAACTTTTCATTTGAATGGCAGGGACAGCAGATCCCTGTAGATAAAAACGGCTACCTGCTTAATACCAAGGATTGGGATGAATCGATGGTGCCTTACCTTGCCCGGGAGGAAGGTATTAGTTTGTCTGAGGCACACTGGGAGGTGGTCAGGTTCGTGCGCAATTTTTATTTAGAATACGATACCAGTCCTGCTATACGCGCATTGGTGAATGCGATGAAGCAAACTTATGGCCCGGAAAAGGGAAATAGCCGGTATCTACAGCGTTTGTTTCCCAGAGGGCCTGCGAAGCAAGCAACAAAACTTGCGGGTCTGCCCAAGCCTGCAAAGTGCCTGTAACGCGCAATTTATACTTCTGGCTTGAATATACTCAGGCCGGCCGCTGTTAAGATAAACATTTAAAACTAAAAAGCCCGATGCACAACGCGTCGGGCTTTTTCGTGTACGGTAAGCTATTGCTTAGTCAGCAGTGATCTGCGTTACACCACCCATATAAGGCACAAGAGCCTCTGGGACGGTAACACTGCCATCAGCCTGCTGGTAGTTTTCAAGTACTGCCACAAGCGTACGACCAACCGCAAGGCCCGAGCCGTTCAGAGTGTGTAGAAGCTCAGGTTTATTAGTGTCTGGGTTTCTGAAACGTGCCTGCATCCGACGTGCCTGGAAATCCAGCATATTAGAGCACGATGAAATCTCACGATAAGTATCCTGAGCTGGTAGCCATACCTCGAGATCATAGGTTTTACACGCGCCAAAACCCATGTCGCCGGTACACAGCAACATCTTACGATAAGGTAGTTCAAGCCGCTGCAAAATAATCTCAGCATGCCCAGTCAACGCTTCAAGTGCGTCGAAACTTTCCTCAGGCTTCACTAGCTGTACCAGCTCCACCTTTTCAAACTGGTGCTGGCGAATCAATCCACGGGTGTCACGGCCATAGGAGCCTGCCTCGCTTCTGAAACAAGGGGTGTGTGCAGTCATCTTCAGCGGCAAATGCTTTGCCTCAAATATTTCATCCCGCCCGATATTGGTCAGAGGGACTTCTGCGGTAGGGATCAAAGATAACCCCTGGCCTTCTTCAGTCGCTGGCTGGGTATGGAAAAGATCTTCGCCGAACTTGGGCAACTGACCAGTCCCGTAAAGGCTGTCATGGTTTACCAGGTAAGGTACGTAGGTTTCTTCATAGCCATGTTCAGCGGTATGAATATCCAGCATAAACTGAGCAAGTGCGCGATGCAGCCGGGCAATCTTCCCACGCATGACGACAAAGCGGCTACCTGTTAATTTAGATGCCAACTCAAAATCTGCACCTTTGGCCAGATTCTCTGCTACATCAACATGATCTTTAACTTCAAAGTCAAAGGTGCGGGGTGTGCCCCACCGGGAAACTTCCACATTGTCATCTTCGCTTTCACCCACCGGTACTGAATCGTCCGGAAGGTTGGGAATACCCTGGGTAAGCGCAGTGACCTGCTCCTGCACATCAGCAAATTCCGCTTTAGTCTTGTCCAGCGCATCACCCAGCTCGCCTACTTCAGCAAGTAAAGGGGCAATATCCTCGCCCTGCGCTTTTGCCTTACCAATTGATTTACTTCGCACATTTCGTTCGTTTTGCAAATCCTGCATCTTTATTTGCAACGACTTACGTTGTTCTTCAAGTGCATTAAACGCTTCCACATCAAGAGTAAAGCCACGACGCTGCAGCTTTTCGGCAGTGGTTTCTATGTCGCTTCGCAAACACTTTGGATCTAACATGTGCTTCTATTTATCCTTTCGTCATTGTTATGGCAAACCAGCCGGCCAGCAGACAAAGTGACACGTTCAAAAAGACATTGATAAGTGCTTTCATCCACAAGCCATTTTCCAGCAAGGCCAGTGTTTCAATTGAAAATGTTGAAAATGTGGTAAGTGCACCCAGTAAACCTACGCCAATCAGCGCGCGGTATGGGTTCTCCGCTAAATCGTGATGTTCAATCACCGCGTAAAGCAACGCCAGACAAAACGATCCGACGATATTTACCGCAAGTGTACCAAAGGGGATGGGTTTTCCAAACCAGGAATCAAACTGATTGGTCAGAAAGTAACGCAGACAAGCCCCTATTGCTCCTCCGGTTGCTATATACAGATAAACAAGCCAGCCCTGCGCCATCCTACCGCTTCCTGTTACTCTGTTGATTGAGGTTGTCCAGATAGTCACGCTTTGCCTTAAGCGTTTTCTCCATGCCTCTTTCATTGGGATGGTAGAAGCGTGTGCCATTCAACGCGTCTGGCAGATAGACTTCGCCGGCTGCAAATGCATTCGGTTCATCATGCGCGTAGCGATAGCCTTCGCCATGCCCAAGCTCTTTCATCAATTTGGTAGGCGCATTTCGCAGATGATTGGGCACCGGGTAATCTGGTGCCTCTTTAGCAAGTCGCATAGCTGATTTAAATGCCGTATAAACAGCATTGCTTTTAGGGGCCAGCGCACAGTAAACAGCGGCTTGTGCAATCGCTCGCTCACCTTCGGCCGGACCAACCCGATGAAATGTATCCCAGGCGCTGACACAAAGCTGCATAGCCCGGGTATCCGCGTTGCCGATATCTTCTGATGCAATCGCGAGCAGACGTCTTGCCACATACAGAGCATCTCCGCCGCCATTGAGAATTCTGGCGTACCAGTATAATGCGGCGTCCGGGTCAGACCCTCTTACTGACTTATGAAATGCGGAAATCAGGTCATAAAAAGCATCACCCTGCTTATCATAACTGGCCACCTTTTCACCGACAGCCTGCTCAATATCCGATAGGCTAATTTGCGTTGCGCTGGTAAAGTCAGCGGCCAGCTCAAGATAGGTGAGCAGACGCCGGGCGTCGCCCCCGCTTAAACCTATTAAAGCGCGACGCGCATCATCTTCCAGCGTCAGTTCACGCTGGCCGAGACCTTTCTCGTTTTCCTGCAGTGCCCGATCAAGCAACCCGCTAAGCGCAGACTCTTCCAGCGCCTTGAGTACATAGACCCTGGCCCGGGATAACAGAGCTTTATTTAGTTCAAAGGAAGGGTTTTCGGTGGTAGCACCGACGAAGGTAACTGTGCCGGATTCTACATAAGGCAAAAAAGCATCTTGCTGGCTTTTGTTAAATCGATGGACTTCATCCACAAACAACAAGGTCCGCTGCTGATAACGAGCGTCTGCCTCGGCCTTTTCCATCGCCGCGCGCACATCTTTCACACCGGCATTAACTGCCGATAGGCGGATAACATTTGCATTCGTATAGGTTGCGATGAGTTCAGCCAGCGTGGTCTTGCCAGTGCCTGGAGGTCCCCACAATATCATCGAATGACAATGGCCGGCCTCAAGCATCTTTCGCAATGGCTTACCTTCACCAACAAGGTGCGCCTGTCCGGTGTATTCATCGAGCGTGCGAGGCCGCATCCGCGCGGCGAGTGGCGCAAAGGGTTCAGTATCTTCAAATAGCATTAACGCTGATCGTCAATTGTATATGTATCTGGAAGGGTCACTTCAAACTGATTCAGCGCCGGAGAAAAATCTGTCTGAATATTCTCAAATTTCAGTTCACTTTGCTGCGCCTGGGCATCCTGCATGATCAACCGAGACAAGCGTTCATTTTCGAAAAACAGTTGCAAAGCCTGAATTTGTCCGGTGCCGTTGACCGGCGTAACCCTGTAAGAGCCATCTGATTCGCGGGCGATATCAAACTTTTCCCATTGTTCATCACTTTCCGTTGTCAGCAACACCATAGGATTATCCTGTATCGCCCTGGATTGATCGATGATAGTGACCTGCTCTACAAACGGGTCCACATTCCATACCGCGCGGCCATCTGCAATCAGCAACGTTTCGTCTGGTTGCATCGTCTCCCAGCGCAGCTTGTCAGGACGTGCCATGGTTAGCTTACCGCTGGCTTCATGAACAACTTCACCGTCCATATCTTTAACGGTCTGGCTAAAATCAGCCTTAAATTGCTGCATGTTGGCTAGCGTGTGCTGAAGCTCAGTCTTAGCAGAATTTTGCGTTTCTGCCGGCGCACTGAATGAAAAGCTCAGCAAAGAAAGGGTCATGCCGGCCAGGATATGTTTTGTACGTAAAGTCATACTCAAATCTTTAATCCTTCGGTGGTGGGGGCGCAATAACTTCTCGGTTACCATTATGCCCTGGTGAACTTACGACGCCACTTTGCTCCATTTGTTCAACTAATCGGGCTGCTCGATTGTAACCAATTCTGAATTTTCTTTGCACACCTGAGACGCTGGCACGACGACTTTCGGTGACGAACGCCACGGCCTCATCGTAAAACTCATCAAATTCCTGGTCGCCACCTTCTGGTTGCTCGCCCGGCAATAATACTTCGGCTGTTGCTTCACCGTTAAGAATTTCGTCAATGTATTCTGGCTCCCCACGCTTTTGCCAGTCTGCAACGACAGCATGCACTTCGTGGTCATCCACAAACGCACCGTGGACCCGCGTAGGTACCGGACTTCCCGGTGGCAGGTATAACATATCACCCATTCCCAGCAGCGCTTCTGCACCCTGCTGATCCAAAATGGTTCTGGAATCGATTTTACTGGATACCTGGAATGCGATTCTGGTAGGAATATTCGCTTTGATAAGCCCTGTGATTACATCAACAGACGGACGCTGTGTAGCAAGAACAAGGTGAATTCCCGCAGCACGTGCCTTTTGGGCAATTCGCGCTATCAGTTCTTCTACTTTTTTACCCACGATCATCATCATGTCGGCGAATTCGTCGACCACCACCACGATACTCGGTAACTTACCTAAGTCCGGCGCCTCCGGCTCCATGCTATCCTCTGAACGCCATAACGGGTCCTTAATTGGCTCGCCAGCTTCAATCGCCTTCAAAACTTTTGTGTTATAGCCTTTGAGGTTTCTGACGCCCAATGCGGACATAAGTTTATAACGACGCTCCATCTCTCCAACACACCAGCGCAGCGCATTGGCAGCCTCTTTCATATCCGTCACGACTTCAGCCAAAAGGTGCGGGATACCCTCGTATACCGACAGCTCCAGCATTTTCGGGTCAATCATGATCATCCGAACATCTTCGGGCGTTGATTTGTACAGCAGGCTGAGAATCATTACGTTGACCCCCACTGACTTACCTGAGCCTGTTGTACCCGCAACCAAAAGGTGCGGCATTTTGGCTAAATCAACTACCACCGGCTTACCGCTGATATCAGAGCCCAATACCATGGTCAGCGGTGATGGATTACTTTGGAACGTCTCACAGCTGATAACTTCACTCAGGCGTACCATCTCACGCGATTTGTTAGGTAGTTCAAGACCAATTACAGACTTGCCGGGAATGACTTCCACTACGCGCACAGAAATAGCAGACATAGCTCGGGCTAAATCTTTCGACAGGCCGGTAATTTTACTCACCTTAACCCCCGGTGCCAGATCAAGCTCAAACCGGGTAATAACCGGCCCCGGGAAAACACCCACAACGCTTGCTTCAATATTAAAGTCAGCCAGCTTTTCTTCTACCAGGCGGGATACTGCATCCAGCTCTTCCTGGGTGATAGGATTTTCGTGCCTGTCCGGACGCTCCAGTAAATCGAAAGACGGCATGGGATCCTTACTTTCTTCTTCTAAAGGATCTGCCAGGCCAGACGCTGGTTTAGCGGCTGGCGCTGGAGTCGGTTTTGGTGCGTCGCTCTGCCCTCCCCCATCGCTTTTAGACGGCGATACTTTCTCTTTAATTGCTGACATCGAGAACCGGGACTTGGGCTTTTCTTGTTGCGGGCTTTGAGAAGTTGCATCAGAAGACGTTTGCGAGCGCGCGGTGACGTCGTCATTAATCTCAAAGGGAGGCTCGTCATCTACATCAAAAACTTCATCAGGAATACCGAAAGTCGGTTCTTCACGCTCATGAAATCCCCCTGAAGACGGGTGAGCCTGATGTGACGATGGGTGATGATCATTACTTTTATCGTTCGTTCTGGCGGCAAAAGATGAGGACTCCGGCGGCGGTTCGGCGCGCATGCTGGTAATATCTAGCTCATCGGAAGCTGCAGATGCCGAGCGCTTGCTGAATGTTGGCAGGCTCAAGCGCGGTGCTTCAAAATCAAGTAGTTGTTGGGGCGCCTCCCAGGCTTTTTTGCCCGACCAAAGCACAAGATGACCCATTGCATCTATGATTGTCAGCCAGCTTATTCCGGTCATCAATGTGAAGCCGGTACAAAAGAAGCATAATAACAGCAGAATTGTGCCGGGCGTGTTGAAATAAGGTATCAGTGCAGAACTGATAACATCACCAACAAAGCCGCCGGCTGAAAAATTGAACAAATCATTGAAATTGATGCTGGCAATCCCACTTGCGCCCAGACTGATAAGCAACGCACCAATAATCCGCAATCCAATAGTCAGATAATCAAATTGCTCGAGCTCTTTAATATGCTGGAATAAAAACCATCCCAGAAACGCAGAGCAAAAAGGTAACAGATAAGCCAGATACCCAAAACTGAATAGCAGTAAGTCGGCAATCCAGGCACCGGTTGCGCCCACCCAGTTATGAACATTGAGTTGCAAGCCAGCCTGACTCCAGCCGGGGTCGCCCGGATGGAACGAGGCCAGCGCCAGTAATAAATAAAAAGCAAATACGCAGGCAATGATCATACCTGCTTCCAGCAACCGCTGAATCCCGGAAAGTCGCGCCATAACCCTAAAATTCTTTTAACCGTTCTGTGCAGCTACGCACTGTTGTAATCAGCATCCATGTATCCATCACCTGACTCACGGGCCTGTGATGAAACTGGCTTCGGTTTTTATTATAAACTAAGACTACCACAAAGATTTCGCCTTCACCTATCTTAAGCTGTACAAAAACACAGATTTTGCTATTTCAGGTTAATTCTTACTCTGGTCGTGCTTTTCACTTCTTCCATAACCACGTATGTCCTTGATTCGCTCACTCCTGGCAAGCGCAATAGCGTATCACCCAGCAGTCGCCGGTAACTGGACATATCCGCCACTCTGGCTTTAAGCAAAAAATCAAAATCACCAGACACAAGATGGCATTCCTGAATATCTTCATGTTCCTGAACGGCGCTGGAAAACTCAGCAAAGATATCAACGGACGTTTTCGTTAGTGTGATTTCGACAAAAACCAGCATTGCAGCACCAAGTTTCGTCGGGTCGACCATCGCCCGGTAGCCTGTAATATAACCTTGTGATTCCAGCCTTCTTACACGCTCCAGACAAGGGCTGGGGCTTAGGCCAACCTTTCGGGCGAGGTCTACGTTGGCAATGCGCCCGTCTTTTTGCAGTTCGTTCAGGATATTTCTGTCTATTCTGTCGAGATCTTTCGGCGTTTTCACCAGCATATAAAATTCTGCCAATCAATATTTTTACATTATATTACACTGCTCTGGCTGTGTTTTCAGCACACACTTTGCTTTATTTGCCAGTATACTGCGCGATCTTAATCAGTCGTTAACACAGAGGGCGTTTATGCTTATTGGTGTACCAAAAGAAATTAAAAACCACGAGTATCGGATTGGCCTGACTCCGGCAGCAGTTAAAGAATTCGTTACCCACGGCCACCAGGTTATGGTCCAGACCAATGCTGGCCAGGCTATCGGTTTTACAGATGAGATGTATGTGGCAGCAGGTGCGTCGATAGCATCTACACCTGAGGCTATCTTTGCTGAAGCCGAAATGATTGTAAAAGTAAAAGAGCCTCAGCCTAATGAGTGCAAAATGCTGAGCAAGGGTCAGACACTGTACACCTATCTGCACCTTGCGCCCGACCCAACACAGACTGAATTGCTGGTTGAATCAGGGGCGACCTGTATTGCCTATGAAACCGTAACTGATGACCGTGGTGGCCTGCCTTTACTTGCCCCTATGAGTGAAGTGGCCGGTCGTATGTCTGTCCAGGCTGGTGCACATTATCTCGAGATTGCTCACGGTGGTTCAGGCACCCTTTTGGGCGGGGTTCCGGGCGTAGCGCCTGGTAAAGTTCTGGTTATCGGTGGTGGTGTAGTTGGTACCAATGCTGCAAAAATGGCGCTTGGTCTGGGTGCAGACGTAACGATTCTTGATCGCTCTCTTCCACGTTTACGCCAGTTAGATGATATTTTCAATGGCCGCCTCAAAACCGTATTTTCTACTGTAGATGCCATTGAGCATTACTCGTCTAAAGCGGATTTGGTTGTAGGTGCTGTACTTATTCCGGGAGCCGCTGCGCCCAAGTTGCTTAACCGTGAGCATATCAAAGCAATGAAACCAGGTTCGGTACTGGTAGACGTCGCTATTGATCAGGGTGGCTGTTTTGAAACGTCAAAAGCCACCACTCACCAGGACCCGGTTTATAATGTTGATGACGTTGTGCATTATTGTGTGGCGAACATGCCAGGCGGTGTAGCACGCACGTCAACAATGGCGCTCAATAATGCCACGCTGCCCTTCGGCCTGGCATTGGCTAACAAGGGACCTGCTAAAGCAATGTTGGACGACCCGCACCTGCTGGCCGGCCTGAATGTACATGAAGGCAAGGTGACATATAAAGCTGTAGTTGACGCGCTGGGTGAACAGTTAAACCTGACTTACGTACCTGCTGCTGAAGCGCTTAAAGGCTAAGCCTGAAGCTATAAAAAAACCATCCTCCGGGATGGTTTTTTTATGCATGGTTATTTAGCTGATCACTAAGCAATAGACTTATTGACCTCTTGTAACACAGCTATGGGTGACGATGCCTGAGTGATTGGCCGCCCCATTACCAGGTAGCTTACGCCTGCATTCATAGCCTCTTCCGGCGTCATTACCCGTTTCTGATCACCTGCATCGCTGCCGGCAGGTCTGATACCAGGGGTTACCAGTAAAAAGTTATCGGGTACTATTTTACGTAGTGTGCCTGCTTCTCTGGCTGAACACACAATGCCGTCCAGACCAGACTCTACCGTCAGACTTGCCAGCCGCTCTACCTGTTCTGCTGCAGTAACGTCACCGGCAACCTGTTGAAGTTGTGCATCATCCATACTGGTTAATACCGTAACTGCAATCAGCTTCGTCTGGGGATGTGCACTACTGGCCACTGCGTCTCGCGCTGCTTCCATCATAGGCTTCCCGCCACTGGCATGCACATTTATCATCCACACACCCAGTTCTGCTGCAGCTTTACAGGCTTTAGCAACAGTATTTGGAATGTCGTGAAATTTTAAATCAAGAAATACATCAAATTTTCTGTTTACCAGTTCAGTCACAAAAGCAGGGCCAAATAACGTAAACATCTCTTTGCCGACCTTCAGCCGGCAAATATCCGGATTCAGCTCATCAACAAACGACAAAGCGCTTTCCTGATTATCGTAATCAAGCGCTACGATAACTTTGGGATCAGTAACTTTCCCCTTATTCACCATCTAACCCTTTAATTGGTTTTACTACATTCCACTTCTTACAGGAAGGACAAAGCCAGTAGAGCTTTCTTCCCGAGAAACCACAACTTACACAACGATATTGAGGTCTTTGAGCAATCTGGTTCTCTACCAGGTCTTTCAGTAGCTGCAGACTCTGGGTTGATGCTTTATCCTCAATCTGGTCGATATAAAGTCCCATGAGTGTTTTAAAGCCTTTCATGGTAGGCCGTTTATGTAACTGTTCAAGCAGGTATTCTGCGGCCTGCCCGGTTTCGCCCTTTCTCATCAGGACATCAACCATGGCCAGGTATGATGTAGCACACTCCTGCCAGTGTGATTCGAGCTGGCGTGCAAATGTATCCCAGTCACCGGTTTGCTCTGCTATCGCTTCAAGTTTAGGAACCGCTTCACTGAACCAGCTTATATCCCGTTCTGCAACCTGAAGGAAATATGCTGTGGCGTCTTTATACCGTTCCTGTTCCATTGCCATCTGGCCAAGAAGTAGCCAGGGCCGCACCGCACGCTCATCAGCATTAACAGCCTTTTCCAATAAAGCCAGCGCTGCACCGTCATTGTCATTCTTACGCTCGATTAGCGCCTGTTCACAATAAAAGTGGGCAAGACGTTCACTCACATCATCATTATCGCCATGACAATCCACCATTCTGGCAGCGAGCTCTATTGCACGGCTCCATTCTTTGGTGGTCTGATAAATATTAAATAGTTGCTGCTGAGCAATAACATAATGCTTGTCACTGTTAAGCAATTGCAAAAAGGCGTTTTCAGCACGCTCGAGAAAACCGGCCTGCACGTAATCAAGGCCAAGCTCCTTCAGCGCGTTCTCTCGTTGAGTGGGCTGTATTTCCTCTCGGGAAACCAGGTTTTGATGAACACGAATAGCGCGATCAATTTCGCCCCTGTGGCGAAAAAAATTGCCCATGGCAATGTGCGTTTCCACCGTATCGCTATTCAGGTTAATCATTTTGATAAGCGTATCAACGGCTTTATCAGGCTGATCTGAAAGCAGAAAGTTCAGGCCGCGAAAATAATGGCGCGACAGAATACTCGACTGTTCCCGTTGCGCCTGTCGAACACTATTACGGCCCATAATCCAGCCATAACCGGCAGCTACGGGTAAAAGGAGGAACAGCAGCTCAAGCATACTAGTTTTCTTTTAGCGCCTTTTTAAGCCGGCTTCGGGTACTGGTCAGCTTTACTCTTAACGACAACCAGCTGGTCAACATTATCAGCAAGCCGATGATGACACCCACTGCCAGAGATATTGCAATCAATGTGGAGATTCTGAGCTGCGCCTTCGCAATAAGATAATTTACCGTAACGACGGCTTCATTCTGCGAGCCTATAGCAAACGCCAGTGCCAACAAAAAAACAATAATGAGAAGTGAGATAATTCCTTTCAACACGCAAGCCTTGTCTACCTAAGGTACTCATGAGCATAGCAAATTGAGGGGCGCGTTGATATCACTTGTTGGTGTATTTGCCGTAAAAACCAGAACTAAACAGCCACTATTGCGCGACTTTTTGCACTGGCGTCTCAGGTGTCGCTTTTTTGGGAGGTACAGGCTTCAACCTGGCGCATGCCAGCGCTGTCTGCAAGGCTGATTCATTGGTCAGATATATCACATGCGTGTAAGATGCCTGCATATTCAACATTTTTTCATATATGACCTTATCAACTTTAGACAATTGCGCGAGGCGCTTTTTCGTCATCGGTGATACCGTATTATCACATTTAGTTGCCTGAATCCGGGTTACGCATAACTCTGTTTTCTCTTCTCGAAGGTGTCCGGCGATATTCTGGCGAAGCGGTTTGTATAAAAAATCTTTTTCGTTGATATAAACCAGCTTTCTGTCAGATTTGCGTTGGCAATGAATAACACCTCGCTGCGCCGACTTTGATTTCAATAAGCCCTGCAGCAACGCAGATTTCGGTTTAGACTGGCCCTGGTCTGCGAAAAACCCGTGAAGTGGTGCGATATTCTGTTCTTGTGTAAATGGATATAAATCCTGTGAAGCTTCGTCAATATACAGCGTTTTAATTCTGTCGAGCAAAAAGCGATTAGCCACACAAATCACACTTGCCGAAGGATGATGCCGCATTGCCAGTTCCCAGACAAACCGTTGCATCATACGCTGACGTCTGGCTGAATCCTTGCTTCGAAAATAGCTCGCATTAGATTCTAAAAACTGAACAATGGTTTGTTCAACCTTTGCCCCTTCGGGTAGTTTTAACCGCAGTAGCCCACTCTTCTCGCAATAGTAAATAACATCATACCGCTCGTTTTTTATGCGAAACTCAGCCACACTGACTTTTACCTGCAATGCCAGTTTCTCTTTACCCGGAGGCTCTTTAAGATAAAGCCGCATCCCGTGTGCAGATATATCCGTCAACCTTGCCTCGGCGGAGCTTAATAAGCCCAGCTTCACTGACGCGGGCTTATCGATATCATAACGGGGCTCCTGACGCCTTTCGAGGCCATCTTCAACGACGAAGTCTATCTTTCTGCGGTTTGTATCTGCCAATAACGTCCGGTGAACCGGTCCAAGCTGACAGGGGTCCAGCAAAACCTGCGGGCCTAATCTGTCGCTGATATCACTATAAAACAACAAATGGCTAAGGTTATCCAGGTCGGGATGTTCTGTTCTGGAAATATCGTGCGTGGCGAATGCTACTTTTTTATTTGACTCATCAATCTCTGTCAGCCTGCAGTGAAAACACTGCATATTTTTATCACGGCACAACAGATACATAACAGGAGTAAATAAATTGTATTCCATAAGCTGCCGGTGTGTAGCTTCAATATGCAGCTCACCTTTTTTGGTCTTTATGGTGCCCCGGAAGAAAAATGCTTCAGAAAATATTGTCAGCTCGTCCAGCAGTGCTTCAAAGTTAGCTTTGCCTTCAAAAGCCTGAAGTGAACTATAGCCCCTGTTTTGCTTACTATTTACGGTTGTAAATAAGCCTAAAGCTGGCTCCAGGGTGCCCTGACCTGGCTTTAGTGCTATAGCGACCCATGGACTGTTGAGTAACACCCGATCTCGTTCCAAATCCTGCAAGGCGCGCTCTACTTCAAGATCTCTTTTGAGAGGCTGCTGATAAGCAGCGCTTTTGATATAGTGTGTTATTTGCCCTTGTAATTTTTCATCGTTGTCAGCAGACAAGGCAAAATGGGTTTCGTACTTTTCAGTTTCTTTGTTGAAGCAAACCTTACCCAACGTGTAGTTTACTGATGCTTCTTTACCGGTTGAACCAAACACTTCAGGTAATTGAAACTGATAGTCTTTACCCTTCTCCACTTTGGGCGGTCGTTTACTCTCGAGCACCATCGAGTCACTTGCAAGCGCCCCAACAGTAAAGTGTCGCCCTTTTTCGAATTCAATACAGGCCACCTGAAAATTCGGTGCAATTGCAATGTCATCGCCAAACTGAATATCTTTAAGCGACTGAGTTTCAACCGTAAAAGCATCTACAATTTTTTTGTATTGTTCTTTTTTAATATGAGCCTGATAAAAATCAGAATTCGTAATCGACTCGAAAACGCCAACTGTATACCGATTCTGATACAGTGTAGATTCTGTTTGTAATATGTGTGCTCCCACTTTGTCCAGACGCATGTCTACACCAAAGTGCTTGAACTTTATGACGGGGAACTGGGCAAAAGCTGAATTATCTGCAGGAGCATCGGTGAGAGAGGACAAACGAACAACTTCATCACGCACAATTTTTCTGACGCTGCTGGGAATCCGCTTAGAGAAACGGTTAAGTCCTTCCAGCAATCGATTGTCTTGTTCGTATGGTATCAAAGCCCGAATAAGAGCCTGATATTGCTTTATAATTTTTTCTTCTTCACCAGGCATGACGCAATACTGATATCTTGGTCGTAGCCTGTTAAATATATAACCCTTTTACTAGAATGGTCAATAGATATACGACTGGCAATTAGTCTAAATTTAGAAAAACAGCGGACACAAAAAAACCGCAATAAATATTGCGGCTTTTTGAGTTCGGTTGATTATGCAATAGAGGCGTCGACACGCTCCCGCAGTTCCTTACCGGGCTTAAAGTGAGGCACGTATTTACCGTCTAGTTCAACGGTCTCTCCCGTTTTGGGATTGCGGCCTGTTCTGGGCGCCCGATAATGTAAAGAGAAGCTCCCGAATCCACGAATCTCAATACGCTCGCCTTTTTGTAGCGTCTGCGCCATCTGCTCGAGGATTTCTTTGATCGCCAGCTCTAAATCTTTGGCAGGAAGGTGACGATATTGATCCGCGAGCCGCTCAATCAGTTCCGACTTGGTCATAAAAACCTCTTTGTCTTTAGGTGTTTAAACAGCTACTTTCAATCAATATACGCCAGATTTCACAATCTGGCGCACCTTTTTTGCATTATTCGCCTTTAGCAGCTTTAAATGCTTCTGCCATTGCGCTTCCGAATCCACCATCGTCCTGTTGGTTAACTTTATCGATAGCTTCTTTCTCATCAGCCTGGTCTTTCGCTTTAACAGACAGGTTAACTGTACGGTTCTTGCGATCAACGCCCATGAATTTAGCTTCGATTGACTCACCAACATTAACAACTTCTGATGCATCTTCTACACGGTCACGTGCCAAGTCAGCAACACGGATATAACCGTCTACTTCTTCAGCAAGGTTAACTGTAACGCCTTTAGCGTCAACAGCAGTAACAGTACCGTTTACGATAGTGCCTTTCTTGTTAGTTGCCAGGTATTGGTTGAACGGGTCTTCTTCGATTTGCTTAACGCCAAGAGAGATACGCTCACGCTCTGGATCAACCTGCAGAACAACAGCAGAGATCTCATCGCCTTTCTTATAGTCACGAACTGCATCTTCGCCAGACTTGTTCCAGCTGATGTCAGAAAGGTGTACCAGGCCGTCAATACCGCCTTCAAGACCGATGAAGATACCGAAGTCAGTGATTGACTTGATCTTACCAGTAACCTTATCACCTTTCTCGTGAGACTTAGCGAATTCTTCCCAAGGATTAGCGATGCACTGTTTAAGACCCAGAGAAATACGACGACGCTCTTCGTCGATTTCCAGAACCATAACTTCAACAGTGTCACCCAGGTTAACAACCTTCGATGGGTGGATATTCTTGTTAGTCCAGTCCATTTCTGAAACGTGTACCAGACCTTCAACACCGTCTTCGATCTCTACGAAGCAACCGTAGTCTGTCAGGTTAGTTACCTGACCAGAGATCTTAGTGCCTTCTGGGTAACGCTGTGAAATATCCTGCCATGGATCGTTGCCCATTTGCTTCATACCAAGAGAAACACGTTGCTTCTCTTTGTCGAACTTCAGAACTTTAACGTTGATTTCATCACCAACATTTACGATTTCACTTGGGTGCTTAACGCGCTTCCAAGCCATGTCAGTGATGTGAAGCAGGCCGTCAACACCGCCCAGATCTACGAACGCACCGTAGTCTGTCAGGTTCTTAACGATACCTTTGATTTCATGACCTTCTTCAAGGTTAGCCAGCAGAGACTCGCGCTCAGCACTGTTTTCAGCTTCGATAACAGCACGACGAGAAACAACAACGTTGTTACGCTTAGCATCCAGCTTGATTACTTTAAATTCAAGCTCTTTGCCTTCAAGGTGAGTAGTATCGCGAACAGGACGTACGTCTACCAGAGAGCCTGGCAGGAACGCGCGTACACTGTTAACTTCAACAGTGAAACCGCCTTTAACTTTACCGTTGATAACACCCTTGATGGTTTCTTTCTCTTCGTACGCTTTTTCAAGCTCAACCCACGCTTCGTGGCGCTTCGCTTTTTCACGAGAAAGTACAGTTTCACCGAAACCGTCTTCTACTGCATCAAGTGCAACATCAACAGAATCGCCGATTTCGATTTCTAACTCGCCTTCAGCGTTCTTAAATTGGTCTGCTGGGATAGCACTTTCTGATTTTAAGCCTGCATCTACCAGTACGATGTCTTTATCGATAGAAACAACAGTACCTTTTACGATAGAACCTGGACGAGTCTCTAGTTCCTGTAGGCTTTCTTCAAAAAGTTGTGCAAAATTTTCAGTCATAAGGTCAATAATAATTAAATAGTTAAATCCACACTACATTCCGGCTAATGTGGGGTTATTAAAATTTGTCGCTACTTCCCTATTGCGACTAGCTGCTCTGGGGGCTATCTGCTCACACGGTTTTAAGGCGGGAGGATATAACTTCCATCGCTTTTTCAAAGACCTGGTCAATGTCCAGGTCCGTCGAATCTATTACAATTGCATCCTGAGCGGGCACTAATGGCGCAACAGAACGTTGCGTGTCACGCTTATCACGAGCCTCTATATCGCTCAAAAGGCGCGCAATATTAACATCTGCGCCCTTTTCTTTCAACTGATCGTAACGTCGCTGCGCTCTGGCCTGTGCACTGGCAGTCAGAAAAATTTTAACCGGTGCGTCAGGAAAAACCACTGTCCCCATGTCGCGTCCGTCTGCGACCAGTCCGGGGTCATCCTGAAAAGCACGCTGACGACGAAGCAAAGCTTCCCGAACGCGTGGTAAGGCGGCAACTTTTGATGCTACAGCACCAATTTGCTCAGTGCGAATGTCATCAGTTACATCCTCACCTTCCAGTATAATGCGGGTAGACTCTTTATCAGTTTCAAAACTGACATCAAGACCTGTGGCTAAGGGAACGATAGATTCCTCATCATCGTCAGGCAAATCATGATGTAATGTGGCTACCGCTAAAACGCGGTAAATTGCACCACTATCAAGAAAGTGCCAACCAAGCTTCTCAGCAAGCAAACTACTAAGCGTCCC
This sequence comes from Salinimonas iocasae, assembly GCF_006228385.1. GTDB lineage: Bacteria > Pseudomonadota > Gammaproteobacteria > Enterobacterales > Alteromonadaceae > Alteromonas > Alteromonas iocasae. The sequence continues at coordinate 1,799,892 of NZ_CP039852.1, read as the reverse complement.
TTTACCTGCCCCGCCCGGGCCGTCAACCGTGACTACGGGAATCGGATGCATACCTGCTCCAGTTATATTAATAAAAGGTTAAAAATCGGCGGCAATTATACGCGCTTAACTGCCTTTGGCAATGGCAGATGAAAACTCATCTGCCACTGTAGGGGTGGCAAGAAGCCCAGTGTCTGCTAGTTATTATCGCTGTATAAACGCTTAAACCTTTCAAAGTAGTCAGGAAATGTTTTAGCGGTACACCCGGGATCGTTGATTGTGACCGGTGTATCGCTCAGGGCGACAAGAGAGAAACACATTGCAATGCGATGGTCATTATATGTATCAATTTGTGCATGATTGAGCGAAGTCGGTGGTGTGATACAGATATAATCATCGCCCTCTTCAACCTCGGCCCCGACTTTCTTCAGTTCCGTTGCCATTGCGTGTAGCCGGTCAGTTTCTTTCACGCGCCAGTTAAAAATGTTACGAATGCAGGTTGTGCCCTCGGCAAAAAGCGCTGTGGTGGCAATAGTCATGGCCGCATCGGGTATGTGGTTCATATCCATATCGACGCTTTTCAAGTGCGCCCCGCTTACTTCGATATATTCTTCGTGCCAGGTTACTTTCGCGCCCATCTTTTCAAGTACTTCGGCAAAACGAATATCTCCCTGAACGCTGTCTTTACCTACCCCTGTTACTCTGACTGTACCGCCTTTTATAGCACCGGCTGCTAGAAAGTAAGATGCAGATGAGGCATCCCCTTCGACCATAAAGTGACCCGGTGACCGATATCGCTGACCCGCTGAGATATAGAACTCAGCGTAGTCATGGTTTTCTACCATGACGCCAAACTTAGCCATAGTATCCAGAGTAATATCAATATATGGCTTGGAAACCAGGTTACCTTTGATCCGTATCCTGGTGGCATCACCAAATAGAGGGGCAGCCATTAACAATGCGGTAAGAAACTGACTGGAAACACTGCCGTCCACGTCTATCGTTCCGCCATGTAACATTTTGCCTTCAATCGACAATGGCGGATAACCTTCTTCCTTAACATATGTGATATTCGCGCCAGCCTGACGAAGGCTGTCAACCAGGTCTCTGATCGGACGCTCTTCCATTCTGGGCTCGCCAGTTAATTCAACCTGAACATCACTGGCCGCCAGTGCTGCACACAATGGACGCATAGCTGTACCTGCATTGCCCAAGAACAATGACAAGCGGCCCGTCTTTGAAAACCCGCCGGCAAGGCCCTGTACTTCACATACTGTTTTATCTTCGTTTAGTGTGTAGGTAACCCCCAGTTCTTCCAGCGCAGTGAGCATATAGCGAATATCGTCACTGTCTAAAAGATTCGTTACTGTGGTGGTGCCTTCGCTCAGTGCTGCAAGTAATAACGCGCGGTTAGACAGACTTTTTGAGCCGGGAACATTCACCTCGCCACTGACCCTGGCAATGGGCTCTAACGTAATTTGTTCCATTATTGTTACCCGTGTGTACGTTCAAATTCAGACATGAAATCGACCAGTGCCTGCACACCCTCAACCGGCATTGCATTGTATATACTAGCTCGCATACCTCCCACAAAGCGGTGGCCCTTCAGCGCTTTGAGACCTGCTTCATCTGCCATTGATAAAAACTTGTCGTCCAGAGAAGGTTCAGCAAGTTGAAACGGCACGTTCATTTTGGAACGACAGGCGCTATGCACCTGTGAACGATAAAAGTCAGACTGGTCAATGGCATTGTATAACAACTGTGCCTTATGGTTGTTGCGTCTGGCTATTTCCTCAACACCACCTTCTTCTTTAAGCCACTCGAAAACCAGGCCTGCCAGATACCACGAAAACGTCGGGGGGGTGTTGTACATAGAGTTGTTGTCGGCTGTCTGGGTGTAGTCCATAAAAGAGGGCGTGACAGATTGCGCCTTTCCTAACAATGACTCATGGACAATTACCACTGCCAGGCCTGAAGGTCCGATATTTTTCTGCGCGCCGGCATAAATAATTCCATAGCGGCTGACGTCGATAGGCTGGGATAAGATAGTTGAAGACATGTCAGCGACAAGCGGCACATCACCTGACTCAGGCAACCAGTCAAATGCAATGCCATCAACGGTTTCGTTGGGGCAAAAGTGCAGATACGCTGCACGCTGATCAATATCTGAAGGCTCTGGTTGAGGCACGAATGCTTTACCTTCTCTTTGCGTGGTTTCACCGATCACAACAGCGTTATTAAACTTGTTAGCTTCGCTCACCGCGCCTTTCGACCACGACCCTGTGACCATATGCAGTGATGTTTCATTTGACGAAGATATATTAAGCGGCACTGCTGCAAACTGACCACGTCCGCCCCCCTGCATGAATAAAACTTTATAATCATCGGGAACAGCCATCAGGTCACGTAAGTCTTGTTCCGACTTTTCAGCCATCTCAACAAAGTCTTTACCGCGATGACTGATTTCCATCACGGACGTTCCGCCGTCACGCCAGTTGATCAGTTCATTTTGCGCACGCAACATTACCGCTGGCGGTAGCATGGCCGGACCGGCACTGAAATTAAAAACCCGATTCATTGATTATCCACACCTATAAACAAAACAAGCGGCACGAAGCCGCTTGTTAATTAAAAATTAGCACATTGTTCTGGCTAGCAGAACAACACACCTATTCCTCTGCTGGCTTCTCATCGTTCCCTGTCAACGGCGCATCTTCAGCCGTTTCTACCGCAACGACCTCGCCATTTTCATCCAGCACGACTTTATCTTCAACTTCTTCAATACGTTGCAGACCAACAACAAACTCGTCTTGCGCAGTACGTATCAGTCTTACACCCTGGGTGTTACGACCCACTACTGATACTTCGCCAACACGGGTTCGAACCAGCGTTCCCTGGTTACTGATAAGCATAATCTCATCAGAGTCATCAACCTGAACAGCACCAACAACTTTACCGTTTCGCTCGGAAACTTTAATTGATACCACACCCTGCGTCGCACGGCTCTTAGCCGGGTAATCTGCCAATGGTGTACGCTTACCGAAACCATTTTCAGTGGCAGTCAGTACCGCGCCGTCGCCGCGGGGGACGATCAGTGAGACCACACGCTGACCTTCCTGAAGTCGGATTCCCCGAACGCCGGTTGCTGTTCTTCCCATTGGACGCAGCGCCAGTAATTCATCACCGGTTTCAGGATCGCGCTTAACTTCACCCGTTTCGGAGTCGCGAAGTTTCTCATTAAAGCGAACCACTTTACCTTCATCACTGAACAGCATGATATCGTCGTCGCCATGTGTGATAGCAACACCAATCAACTCATCACCTTCGTTCAGATTAACGGCGATAATGCCGCTTGAACGAGGACGTGAATAAAGGCTCAGGTCAGTCTTTTTCACAGTACCGTTGGCAGTTGCCATCAGTACATATTTGCCTTCTTCAAACTCTTTAATAGGCAAGATGGCGGTAATACGCTCATCGGCCTCAAGAGGCAGAATATTTACAATAGGACGGCCGCGCGCATTACGGCTGGCGAACGGCAGCTGATACACCTTCAGCCAATATAAACGACCCCGTGTTGAGAAACACAGAATATGGTCATGGGTATTTGCTACCAGTAAGCGTTCGATGAAATCTTCATCTTTCATCTTCGTAGCCGACTTACCCTTACCGCCACGGCGCTGAGCTTCATAGTCAGACAGTTTCTGATATTTGACATAGCCTTCGCGAGACAATGTCACTACAACATCTTCTTGCTCGATCAGATCTTCAATATCAATATCGTGACTGGCAGCGGTAATTTCAGTACGACGCTCGTCGCCGAACTCGTCACGTACTTTCTCCAGCTCTTCGCGAATAACTTCCATCAGACGTTCAGGAGAACGAAGGATGTAAAGCAGCTCTGCAATTTGCTCTAACAGCTCTTTGTATTCGCCCAGAATTTTTTCGTGCTCAAGACCGGTCAGCTTATGTAAGCGCAGGTCAAGGATGGCTTGTGCCTGCTGCTCGGTCAGGAAGTACTTGCCGTCACGTATACCAAATTCCGGCGCCAACCAGTCAGGGCGCGCAGCATCATCGCCAGCACGATCAAGCATTTCGGCAACATCACCCAGCTTCCAGCCTTGCGCAACCAACGACTGTTTGGCTTCTGCAGGACTTGGTGAGGCTTTAATCAGCTCAATAACCGGATCGATGTTGGCCAGAGCAATAGCCAGTCCTTCAAGTATATGTGCACGGTCACGGGCTTTACGCAGTTCGAAAACGGTACGGCGGGTAACAACTTCACGGCGGTGTAATACAAAGCATTCAAGAACATCTTTTAAGTTGAATACTTTGGGCTGGTTGTTATCCAGCGCCACCATATTAATACCAAATACCGTTTGTAACTGGGTATTGGCATATAAGTGGTTTAGCAGAACTTCGGCAGACTCGTTACGCTTAACTTCAATAACGATGCGCATGCCGTCTTTATCAGACTCATCCCGCAGGGCCGAAATACCTTCAATGCGCTTTTCTTTTACCAGTTCAGCGATTTTTTCAATCAACCGGGCCTTGTTTACCTGATACGGAATTTCGTTAACAACGATAGTTTCTTTACCGTTGTCTTCTGTTTCGATTTCAGCTTTGGCGCGCAGATAAATCTTACCGCGACCGGTACGGTACGCATCTTCGATACCTTTGCGACCACTGATTTGCGCGGCAGTAGGGAAATCAGGTCCTGGTATATGCTGCATCAAATCGTCGATGGAAATGTTCGGATCTTCAATCAATGCAATACAGCCGTTAATAACCTCTGTCAGATTATGCGGCGGAATATTCGTAGCCATCCCAACAGCGATACCGGAAGAACCGTTAACCAGCAGGTTAGGTACTTTAGTTGGTAACACTTCAGGAATATGTTCGGTACCGTCATAGTTCGGCACAAAATCGACGGTTTCTTTATCTAAATCGGCCAGCAGCTCGTGGGCGATTTTCGCCATACGTACTTCGGTGTAACGCATTGCAGCGGCGGAGTCACCATCGACTGAGCCGAAGTTACCCTGCCCGTCTACCAACATGTAACGTAGCGAAAATGATTGCGCCATACGAACGATCGTGTCGTATACCGCCGAGTCGCCATGGGGATGGTATTTACCAATAACATCACCAACCACACGGGCTGACTTTTTATATGGTTTGTTGAAATCGTTTTTGAGCTCGTTCATCGCAAACAGTACGCGACGATGAACCGGCTTCAGACCGTCACGCACATCCGGAAGTGCACGGCCAACAATAACGCTCATCGCATAGTCGAGATAGGAGGTTTTTAATTCCTCCTCTATATTGACGGGGAGAATTTCTTTAGCGTTATCAGACATAAACTGCTTTTTCCCTTAACTTAGGTTTAGTGTGCGCTGTTTTCAATAAGCCCCAGAAACAGCAAGCAAGCTGAACGCGCACATTCTTATTATTGGGGCGATAGAACAATCCTCGAGTGTACCACCGCCGGGACAAATAATGTAGCGGTTAATCATCTCAAAAGACAAGCCCGATGTTAAGCGGCTATTTTTCATCCACACAGGTTGTACAGCGGTACTTAACAATGCCAATTAGCATTGATTTACGCTATGTTATAGCAACTTATTTCCCTGAAGGACTGCACCATGTCTAATGTTGATGAACAGGAAATTTCAAAATTTGGCGAACTGGCTTCCCGTTGGTGGGATGCAGAGGGCGAATTTAAACCCCTGCATATGATCAATCCTTTACGTTTAGATTTCATAGCCCAGCATTCTGATGGCCTTTTCGATAAAAAGGTCGTAGACATAGGCTGTGGTGGCGGCATTCTTGCTGAGTCCATGGCGAAAATGGGTGCCAGTGTTACCGGTATTGATATGGCCGAGGCATCGCTCGAGGTTGCACGCCTGCATGGTCTTGAGTCAGGTGTATCGGTGGATTATCAGTGCATTACTGCGGAAGCTCTCGCCAATCAGGCGCAAGGCGAATACGATGTGGTGACCTGCATGGAAATGCTTGAACACGTTCCTGAGCCCGCATCGGTGGTACAGGCCTGCGCTAAGCTAGTAAAACCTGGCGGACATGTATTTTTCTCTACGCTTAACCGTAATCCCAAATCCTACCTGATGGGAATACTGGGTGCCGAATACATTCTGGGGTTGGTGCCCAAAGGTACACATCAATACAACCGGTTTATCCGCCCCTCTGAACTAATGGCTATGACAGATCGAGCCAGCCTGACTACATGTCATGCGACAGGATTGCATATGAACCCGCTTACGCAGCAGTTTTACCTCTCTGACAAGAACGTTGATGTCAACTATATGTTGCACACTCAACATGCATAAAACACTACATGTAGTATGCTGTGTAATTTTTAGCACTATATGTCGTAAAATTATAATATAAAGCGAAAATAGAATAATAAATTTATGTTACGGATCTTTCGATCAAAATTGCTTGCATTCTGGATAAATTAAGCTTGTAAAATCCTTTTAGGTTAGTCATTACTAACCTAAAAATGTTATCGGTTTGATCGCTGTTTTAAGCACCAGATATTGGGTTGCATTAAGGCTTAAACCTCACTATCTTGTGCTTAATCTCATTCTCTTGCTGCACACGCTACTGGGTTCTACCCACAGCCTACAAGAAACGTGGTGGCAAGACTAAATGGATCCCAGTGAATAGCAGATTTCACCATTTGTATATTCACATGCGTGAATAATAAAAATCTCAAACTCACGGGCTTTGCCCACGCACAAAGCGCTAACAGACACAACGGCCAGTACAAATGAATAACGATTTACTCGTCACCAAACGCAACGGTGAACAAGAGCCCATTGATTTAGAAAAAATTCATAAAGTCATCACCTGGGCGGCAGAAGGACTTGATAACGTATCGGTCTCGCAGGTAGAAATAAAAGCGCAAATTCAGTTTTACGATGGCATTAAAACCAGTGAAATCCATGAAACGCTGATTAAGTCAGCCGCTGACCTTATTTCCACCGATGCGCCGGATTACCAGTATCTTGCTGCGCGTCTGGCAATCTTCCATTTGCGTAAAAAAGCGTATGGTCAGTTTGAGCCCCCGGCGTTATATGATCACGTCGCCAAAATGGTAGATGCAGGCAAATACGATACACACCTGCTTGAAGACTATACGCCTGAAGAATTTGCGCAGATGGACGACTTCATTGATCACTGGCGTGATATGAACTTCAGCTATGCAGCGGTAAAACAACTTGAAGGCAAATACCTGGTACAAAATCGTGTTACCGGTGATATTTACGAAAGTGCTCAGTTCCTTTACATCCTTGTGGCTGCCTGTCTGTTTGCTAATTATCCTAAGGACACGCGCCTGGATTATGTTCGTCGTTTTTATAATGCGGCATCAACATTCAAACTGTCTCTGCCAACACCAATTATGTCAGGCGTACGTACCCCGACCCGTCAGTTCAGTTCTTGTGTACTGATTGAAACCGGCGACAGCCTGGATTCTATTAATGCGACCGCCTCTGCCATTGTTAAGTACGTTAGTCAACGCGCTGGAATTGGTGTTAATGCCGGCCGTATTCGTGCGTTAGGCAGCCCCATTCGTGGTGGTGAAGCATTTCACACTGGCTGCATACCTTTTTATAAGTACTTCCAGACCGCTGTTAAAAGTTGCTCTCAGGGTGGTGTACGCGGTGGTGCTGCTACATTATTCTATCCTCTGTGGCATATGGAAGTTGAGTCTTTACTGGTACTCAAAAATAACCGGGGTGTTGAGGAAAACCGCGTCAGACACCTGGATTACGGCGTGCAGTTTAATAAACTGATGTATCAGCGCATGATGAAAGATGGATACATCACACTGTTCAGCCCTTCTGACGTGCCGGGCCTATATGATGCCTTTTTTGCGGATCAGGAAAAATTTGAGGCGTTGTACGTACAGTACGAAAACGATCCTTCAATCCGTAAAAAGCAGATTAAAGCAATGGAGCTGTTCAGCTTGTTTATGCAGGAACGTGCCTCTACCGGTCGTATCTATCTGCAGAATGTTGACCATTGCAACACGCACAGCCCGTTTGATCCGAAAGTGGCCCCTGTGCGCCAAAGTAATCTGTGCCTTGAAATCGCACTGCCTACCAAGCCGTTGCAGCACGTTAATGATGAAGAAGGTGAAATTGCACTGTGTACGCTTTCTGCATTTAACCTGGGTGCGATTAAGTCTGTTGATGAATTTGAAGAGCTGTCAGACCTGGCAGTACGCGCATTAGACAGCTTGTTGGACTACCAGGATTACCCGGTACCTGCTGCTTACAATGCCACTATGAATCGTCGCACGCTGGGCGTTGGTGTTATCAATTTTGCCTACTTCCTGGCAAAAAACGGTGTTAAGTACTCTGATCATAGCGCAAATGGTCTGGTACACCGTACATTTGAAGCTATGCAGTATCACCTGCTTAAAGCATCGAACAATCTGGCCAGGGAAAAAGGTGCGTGTCCTAAATTCAATGAGACCACTTATGCGCAGGGTATTATGCCTATCGATTCTTACAAAAAGGATCTGGACTCGGTGTGTAACGAACCTTTGCATATGGATTGGGACGGCCTGCGTGAAGATATTAAAGCGCACGGTCTGCGTAACTCCACACTATCTGCGTTGATGCCTTCTGAAACATCGTCGCAAATTTCCAATGCGACCAATGGTATTGAGCCACCGCGCGGTCATATCAGCATTAAATCGAGTAAAGATGGTATTTTGAAGCAGGTGGTTCCAGAGTATGAATCGCTTAAAGATAAGTATGAGCTGCTTTGGGACATTCCCTCTAATGACGGCTATTTGCAATTGGTCGGCATTATGCAGAAGTTTATTGACCAAACGATTTCTGCCAATACCAATTATGACCCGGGCAAATATGATAGCGGCAAAGTTCCGATGAAGTTGCTGTTAAAAGATTTGCTGACTGCTTATAAGCTGGGCGTTAAAACTCTTTACTATCATAACACTCGTGATGGTGCCTCTGACGCCAGTTCTGTAGAAGCCAAAGCGCAGCAACAGAAACCTCAGGCGCAGGAAGCTGTAATGGTTGAAGATGATGATTGTGCAGGCGGTGCGTGCAAAATATAGCACGCGCCTTTGAGCTGCACTGATGTTTCACAACAGATTTAGGTAAAACGGGATTTATGAAATACACCACTTTCAATCAGCAAAGCATTAATCCGCTTTCCGAGCCAATGTTCTTCGGCAACCCGGTTAATGTGGCACGTTATGATCAGCAGAAACATTCAATATTTGAAAAGCTGATAGAGAAGCAAATAAGTTTTTTCTGGCGTCCGGAAGAAGTGGATGTCAGTCGTGATCGTGTCGACTTTCAGAAGTTGACGGATCCTGAGAAACATATTTTTATCTCTAATCTGAAATATCAGACATTGCTGGACTCTGTTCAGGGCCGCAGCCCGAATATTGCCTTTCTTCCTATTATCTCTTTGCCAGAGCTTGAGACATGGGTAGAAACCTGGTCATTTTTTGAGACAATTCACTCCCGCTCTTATACGCATATTTTGCGAAATCTTTTCTCCGATCCCAGCGATATTTTTGATGATATCGTGGTGAACGATGAGATTAAGCGGCGTGCGTCAGATATTTCCCGTTATTACGATGATCTGATATTTGCAACGCAGCTATGGCAAACACTGGGCGAAGGTACGCATACAGTAAATGGTGAAACACATACCATTAATCAGCGCGAGCTGAAAAAGAAGCTGTTTCTTTGTATGAACTCGGTCAATGCTCTGGAAGCGATCCGATTCTATGTCTCTTTTGCCTGCACGTTCGCATTTGCCGAGCGTAAGCTGATGGAAGGTAATTCAAAAATCATTCGACTCATAGCCCGTGATGAAAACCTTCATCTTACTTCTACTCAGCATATTTTGAATATCTGGGCCAAAGGGAAAGATGATCCTGAAATGGCTGAAATTGCAGAAGAATGTAAAGATCAGGCTCGTGAGATCTTTATGTGTGCCGTTGCTCAGGAAAAAGAGTGGGCAGACTATTTATTTAAAGATGGTTCAATGATTGGCCTGAATAAGCAGATTCTGTGTGAGTACGTGGAGTACATTGCCAATCAGCGTATGGCAGCGATCGGATTAGATACGCCGTTTGAAGTAAAAAGTAACCCACTCCCCTGGATGAACAACTACCTGAACTCCGATAATGTTCAGGTAGCACCTCAGGAAGCCGAAATCAGCTCTTATCTGGTTGGTCAGATTGACTCCAGTGTCAGCGAAGACGATTTTGCCGACTTTGAGCTTTAAAAAGCTTCATGTCCAAATCTGATGAACGGTTCCACATCGATATCGTCGATGTGGGCGCCGTTTCAGCGTCATCAGACAAAACCTTGTTAGAGGCAATTGAAGCACACGACATTGATGTGCATTATCATTGTCGGGAAGGATTTTGCGGTGCGTGCAGAACTAAGTTGTTGTGCGGAAAGGTTAGTTACACTACTGACCCATTAGCATACATTGACGATGATGAAATACTTCCCTGTTGCTGTATACCCACATCAGCGCTGAAAATAGACATCCCCAGGTAAAATCTTTCAGACGTTATTTTACCTTTGCACGAAAATATATCACCAGCCCCACTCCACTAAGCGTGACGGCTGCCGCGATAAGCATTTGCGCAGTAAGTCGCTCATCCAGTATTAACCAGCCCATTATCATAGCAAGCACAGGTACACTTAATTGAACGGTTGCTGCTAAAGAAGCGCTCAGCGCAGGTAATGCAGAATACCAGATCGCATATCCGGCACCCGAAGCCAGCGCACCGGACAGAACAGCCAGAATAATACCATTGGCAGAAAACGAATCAGTTATACCGAACGGAAGAAGTAACAGACTCAGGGGAACGCACCTGACAAAATTACCGGTGGTCATTAGCAACGGGCGAGATGCTGACTTTCCGATGAGCGAGTATGCGCCCCAGGCAACACCTGCACAAAGCATCAATAGTGCAGGGATCAGGGGAGGAACCGTCGCACCAGGCAGAAAAAGTATCAATAATCCGGCCACCGCCATTGAAAAGCCAGTCCATTGCGGCAGTGAAAAGGTTTCGCCTTTTCTCAGGGCTTGAATAAGCATGGTGATTTGGACAGCACCGAACAGCAAGAGCGCACCGGTGCCGGTGTTCATGGCAACATAAGCAAATGAAAAAGCAGCGGCATAGATAAACAGATACAACGCTCCCTTCCAGCTCCCCTGCATACCTTGCTTTTGCCGGGTAAGGCTTATTAATAATGCCAGAAATACAGCACCGCTGACCAGTCTTACTGCGCTAAAGGTAGCAGGTGAAACAGAAGTAGACACCAGCGCCATTCGGCACAATAGTGAGTTTGCAGCAAAAGCCAGCATTGCCACTGCGGTCAGGAAGCTAACGCGAATACCGGTAGAAATCTGCACGGTTAATCCCTTATTAAAAAAGGGGAACCATCGTTCCCCTTTCTTTATGCAATTTTATAAGGTCTACAGCTTAAGACCCAATCTGTCAGCCACCTCAATGTAGGTTTCAACAACAGAACCCAGTCCCTGACGAAAGCGATCTTTATCCATTTTATTACGGGTTTCTTTGTCCCAAAGGCGACAACCATCCGGTGTAAACTCGTCACCCAGCACAATATTACCCACTGAATCGATACCGAACTCAAGTTTGTAATCAACCAGCATCATTCCAGCCTCGTCGAACAACGCTTTAAGAACTTCATTGACCCGGAATGTCAGGTTTTTCATTTCGGAAATCTGATTTTCAGTCGCCCAACCGAAAGACAAGATGTGATAATCATTGACCATCGGATCATGAAGCGCGTCATTCTTTAAGAAGAACTCGAATACCGGCGGATCCAGTAAAGTGCCCTCTTCCACGCCGAGGCGTTTTACCAATGAACCTGCTGCAACATTTCGGACAACACACTCAACAGGTATCATTTCCAGTTTCTTAACCAGTGAATCATTGTCAGACAACAATTCTTCAACCTGCGTAGCAATGCCGGCATCTTCAAGCTTACTCATAATAAAATGATTAAACTTGTTGTTTACCTCACCCTTACGCTCAAGCTGTTCAATCTTCTGACCATCGAAAGCCGATGTATCGTTTCTGAAATGCAGAATTAACTTATCAGCATCGTCGGTTACATATACGGTTTTCGCTTTACCACGATAAAGTTCTTCGCGCTTTTCCATCTTAGTCTCAGTCTTAAATATCCAGGTTATCTTGTGTCATAACCTCAGAAAACGGGTCATATAAATCGGTCACTTCTTTGGCAGTAAATGGCTGACTTTCATCATCCATAAACGTTACCGTCGTGTTATCGCCGCTGCGTGCAATCTGTAATCGGTAATCGCCCTCATCAAGCAATTCGCTGTCACCAGAGAAGAGATTGTTCCACCAACCATCATCATCACCGTTAAAAGTGACAAAAAGCAGTCCGGTTGATTTGTCCAGATCTTTTACATCAAAGCCCAACTTACGCAGCACTAACAGCATACGAGGCCAGACAACATCATACTGCCCTTTTACCAGAATGGCTGGATCGCCGTCCTTGTTGAAGCTCATCTCAGTTTGCAAGCCCTGACGGATTTCCGCGATACGACGATTGTTATCTAACTGAATCTGATACTCGTAGTGCGAGATTACCTCGTTCAGAATATCGACCTCTTCACGGTGACGGGCAAAGTCATTTATCTCTGTCACTGTGTTGTCGCCAAGCTGTTGCTCAAATTCTACAAGCTCTGTGCGAAGTGAAGCAGTACGCCCGTGCGGCTTAACATCGAGCATAAATTTGAACCGACGCTTTTTCTCTGCATCAATGTCTGATGACCAGGCATACCATGGGCTGTCCTCGTCTTCGACTTCTTCTGACAGCACGAACCAGTCAGTAACAAGCACATTTTGCGCTTCATCAAACTGACTGATACCCACATTTTGCTTGTCCAGAAAGCTTTTCACTGCATTCCATATCGCCTGACTTAAAGGCTGACGATCATCCACCTGGTCAAAGGTTACCACGGCACCTTCGCTGCCTTCCTGAACATGAGAACCCGTTACTAAGGGGTGAACCAGCGCCGGTGAGACAATCCGTAAATCGCGACCGACCAAACCTTTATCAGCACCCTGCCCCAGCGTGGGAAGCGCATATTCGTCAGAAAACTCAGGCTGATTAAGTTCATCAGGAACCTGAATTTTAGGCTGCTGTTCCGCTTTAAGATATTTATAGCTACCCGTTGCAGTACTCTTTTCCAGTTGGCTTGAACATCCGGCAAGGGACAGCACAACAAGACCACTTACCAAAGCCAGGGATTTACTCATTGATATTCCTTCTTAACCTTTTAACAGAGCGTGTTGTTTTAATAGTTCTTCGATATGTTTTTGACTGGCAAGTTCCGGTAAAACCATCGGTAATCGTAAATTAGGGCTATTAATCATACCCATTTTATACAATGCCCACTTTGGCAGCACCGGATTGGGCTCTATAAACAACGCCGTATGAAGTGAATTTATAGGTTTGTCGATTTCTCGGCACAATAACTGGTCATCGTTTAATGCCGCTTCACACATTTTCGCGATTGCGTTAGGTACGACATTAGCCGTTACCGATATGACACCGTGCCCGCCCTGACATAAAAATTCACAGCTGGTAGCATCATCACCGCTTAAAAATACAAAATCACTGTCTACCAGTGCCTGCATTTCTTTCAGTCGTTCCAAATCACCGGTAGCATCTTTAATACCAACGATATTCTTGTGCTTGGAAAGCTCTGCTACTGTTTCAGGCTGCATGTCAGCGACTGTCCGGCCCGGCACATTATACAGTACCACCGGAATATCAGTGGCATCGGCTATCGCTTTAAAGTGTGCCACCATACCCGCCTGTTGCGGTTTGTTGTAGTAAGGAACAACGCTTAGAAAACCATCAACCCCGACGCTGGCCATCTGCTCACTTAAAAAGATCGCCTCCGTCGTAGAGTTTGCGCCTGCACCGGCCATAACCGGAATCTTTTTATCGACCATCTTCACCGTCTGGCGTACAACCTCAACGTGCTCATCAAAAGGCAGTGTAGGTGACTCACCGGTAGTGCCTACAGCAACAATGCCATGCGTCCCCTGTTCAATGTGAAAATTGATCAGGCGTTCAAGCGCCGGGTAGTCAACGTCGCCGTTATCATGCATCGGCGTAATTAGTGCAACATAACTGCCTTTAAACATAGTGTCTCCGCGTTTGGTGAGCGCACATGTTAATTATTCACCCTGCTAAAAACAAGCATATAGCCCGGTTTATTTAGACTATTTACCTACCGGCTTGTGCTGGTAAGATAAAAAACCTCTGTGCTACCATCACCACATAAAAAATTCAGATATAACTGTCTATGAAGCAGCAACTTATCGTTACCATTTTAGGCACTGATCGAAGCGGCATTCTCAGCGAGATTTCCTCTCTGGTAAGTGAAACCCGATGTAATATTCTTGATAGTCGCCAGGCTATCTATGGAAAAGAGTTTTCACTCACTATGATACTGGAGGGTGATCACACTGCCATTACGAAGACAGAATGTCTTCTACCGCCGCTGTGTCAGCGACTGGACTTGCTTTCAATGATGAAGCGCACCAGTCATCACGAAAAGCAGAATCTCGAACATCTTTTCGACGTCGAGTTCACCGGTGCCGATGCTGAAGGCCAAATCAAAGCAGTGACAGGTTTTTTCGCAGAGCGGCAGCTTTCCATCAGTGCGTTCAGGCAACGTGTGAGTACAGATTCCGACAGCGGCCAGCAAACGATGCGCTGCAAGTTTGTCGTCAACGCGTCAACAGAAATTGACTTTGCACAGTTGCAATCTGATGTAATGGCCTTATTTGACTCTTTATCGTTATCTGGAAAAGTGGTCGACAAATCAAATAAGGAGTCTTATGAAAATGCTACAGGCTGGTGATAAAGCGCCACAATTTACCCTTCAGGATCAAAACGACGAATCAGTATCACTGTCGTCATTTGAGGGCAAAAAGGTCTTAGTATATTTTTACCCTAAAGCGATGACGCCCGGGTGTACTACGCAGGCGCAGTGTTTGCGTGACTCAAAAGAAGCCCTGGACGAACACAATGTGGTTGTTTTGGGCATCAGTCCTGACCCGGTAAAACGTCTGCCAAAATTCATCGAAAAAGAGAATCTGAATTTTACACTGTTATCTGATGAAGACCATGCCGTTGCTGAAGAGTTTGGCGTGTGGGGGCCTAAGAAGTTCATGGGCAAAGAATATGATGGCATTCACCGCACCAGTTTTATGATTGATGAACAAGGCAATATTGAACACGTTTTTGATAAGTTCAAAACCAAAGAACATCACGACGTCGTTTTACGCTACCTTAATCAGTAAATACAAAAACGCCCTGATATTTCAGGGCGTTTTCTTTCGTTGGTACATCCTTGTGTTCTACAGCGAATTTATGCTGAAGGACAATGCGCCCCGCTATGAACCCAGGCTTCAAATAACTCGCCAAATGACTTCTGGGTACCCGGCGCAGGTTCACGACCTTCTCCGGGCTTCCAGCCCCATCCCACCAAGTCATCTTTTGCCATGTGATGAATCATTTCTTCCATCGTTTTATTACCGTTTCTTTCCTTATCTTTTATCTGCTCACAAATCTCAGTCAGAGATTTGCCCACCCATGCCATTTCTATGGGAGCCAGATGCCATTTTGGATTTCCGGGGACAGATTTAATATCCTTAGCCTGCGCTGCCAGCGTAACGTTTTCACTCTGATGGCAGGTGTTGCATTCCATACCCGGCGCTCCAAAGTTGGCAGGGCCTCGCTTTACAGGAGGCTCATGAACTGTCATATCCATGCCCTGAAGCGGTTGATTACCTGCGGGGTGACAATTCATACAACGCGGATGTTGTATAACCTTTCCGAGCTCTTCAAACATTGCAGCCGAACGGTTTCTATCATTGCTAATATCAGAAAAATCATCAGCTGATTTTAAAGATTGAGCAGATGAAACATTGGCTGATTCTTTCGGTTCGTTTTGGGCAGAATAAGCGATAAGCGGCAGCGAAAAAATGCCTCCAACGGTTAGCCAGCGTAGTAATTTCATGCTATTTCCCCTCAGGCTTTTTCGTATCGGTTAATAGGAAGACGTCTGACAGGCTTACCTGTCAGCCTGCGCCAGGCGTTGGCTACAGCAGGCCCGATTGGCGGAACACCCGGTTCACCCACGCCGGTTGGAGATGCAGACGATGTAACAATTTCAACTTCTACATTGGGCATCTCATTGATGCGCAAACTACGATAATCATGAAAGTTCGACTGCTTTACTTTACCCCCCTCACCTAGCTCGATTTCATCAAACAGTATCGCGCCTAAGCCGAAGCCGACGCCACCTTCCATTTGTGCACGTATTGTGTCCGGATTAACAGCAACACCACAATCTACGGCGACGTAAACATCATGCACCCGCGGGGTACCCTCTTCTGTAACAGAGACATCTGCCACTTCAGCAACGTAAGTACTAAAGCTTTTGTGAACGGCCACACCGCGCTGCCTGCCTTCTGCAACGGGCTTACCCTGAATGAGTTTAGCAACAGCTTTGAGAACCCCGGCTTCGCGACTATCGCCGGGTAACAGCGCCAGACGTCCCTCAATAGGATCTTTACCGGCTTTTTGTAACAACTCGTCCAAAAACGCCTCGACTACAAAGCCTGTATGGGTATGGCCTACTGATCGCCACCACAAAACAGGTACCTTTGCCGTCGTGTTATGGGAGAAAACATTCAGGTTTTTGATTTTGTAAGGTAAATCAGAGGCACCTTCGACGCTGGTCTCATCAAGTTCGTCTTTCTTCATTAGTGGTTGCCCGGCGATCACCTGATCCCAGCCTACGATTTCACCCTCTTTGTCCAGATACCCTTTAATCTTGTGTATGAATAACGGTCGGTAGAAGCCGCCCTGAATATCGTCTTCGCGGGTATGCAAATGCTTTATGGGTCGCTTCATTCCAGACGCTTTAAATACCTCTGCTGCCTCGCGCATATACGGTGATCCGAATTGCGCTCTGCGGCCAAAACTCCCGCCGGCCAGCTGTATTTCCATATGGATATTTTCTGCAGAGACTCCGGTAATTTCAGAAATTGCCTGCTTGTCCTGCCCGGGGAATTGCGCACCGTTAAAACAAGTAATACTGCCATCTTCATTTTGCTGAAGCACAGCATCCAGCGTCTCCATTGGTGCGTGAGCCAGGTAAGGGAATATGAACTCAGCTTCAATGACATCCAGGTCATCCCGGGAAGCCAGTCCCTGAACATCACCACGTTTGGTCGCCTCAAAACCCGTTTGCTTCATCTGCTCACGATAGTCCGCAATAATTTGTTCCGAGGAACGTTGTTCTGCATCGCGGGTGTCCCATTCGATATCAAGGGCAGCTTTAGCCTGAAGCGCACTCCAGGTATCCTCTGCGTAAACGGCTACTCCCTGCGGCACAGTCTGAATATCTAAAACGCCCTTAATCTCACGGGCCTTTGTATCATTAACCTTTTTCACTTTTGCATTAAAATATGGTGCCCTGGCAACCACCGCTACCATTAGATTTTCCGGATAATGATCGAGGGTAAAAACGGCCGAACCGTCGGTTTTGTCTGGTGTATCCAGGCGCGTTTTTTTCGCCCCTATCACTGTAAAATCGGCGGGCTTTTTAAGTGAGACGTCTGAGGGCGGGTTTAGCATTGCCGCATCTTTTGCCAGCTCGCCAAAGGTTGCCTGACGATCCGAAGACGGGTCGCTGACCACACCTCCTTTAACATTTAAACTATTGGTGGGTACCTGCCAGCGAGCAGCAGCTGCAGCCACCAGCATGGCTTTTGCGGTGGCGCCGGCACGGCGAAATTGCTCGTAGGAATTAGCGATGGCTGTCGACCCACCGGTTCCCTGCATACCAAATACAGTATTGGCGTAAATTTTGTCATCCGCCGGAGAAGCCGTTGCCCGCATCTGCGACCAGTCGGCATCCAGTTCTTCAGCGACCAATTGCGTGAGTCCTGTATAAGGCCCCTGACCCATTTCGAGATGCTTTGACAACACGGTAACTGTATTATCCGGGGAAACTATCACGAAAGCGTTAAGTTGCTGCTGCTCTGTCTTAGCCCCCTGAGCCAGCTTAGTTTTACTGCTCAAGGCCATAGCCTTGGGCGCCAGGGCGAAACCAATAACCAGACTGCTACCTGCCAGAAAATGACGACGTGACTGATTTTCGACGGTACTCATTCGCTATCCTCCATCTGCCTGGCGGCAGAATGAATAGCCTGCCGGATACGCTGATAGGTGGCACAGCGACAAATATTACCGGCCATTGCATTATCAATATCTTCATCAGAGGGATTGGGCTTTTGCTTAAGCAGAGCAACTGCTGACATTACCTGACCAGACTGGCAATAACCACACTGGGGAACATCTTTCTCAATCCAGGCTATCTGAATGGCCTCTGCTTCCTTACCCTCTACGCCTTCGACTGTCGTTACATGCTGGTCAGCAATGCCGGACACAGGGGTAACACAGCTTCGTTTCGTCATACCGTTTACATGAACGGTACAGGCACCACATTGCGAAATACCGCAGCCATATTTTGTACCGGTGAGCCCGGCACGGTCTCTGATTACCCAAAGCAGTGGTGTATTCGGGTCGCCATCATACTGTATGGTCTGATCATTGAGCGTAAATGCGATCACGGAGTTCTCCTTATCGGATATGCCCAATACATCAGAAAAAGGGAATAACCTTGATTAAATCAAGGTTTATACTGATATACCCCAAAGATAGATTTACCAAAAAATGAAGAATGCATAACAGACGGTGACCCGTTTTAGCACGGGCCACCTAAGGTCTTTCAGGCTGGGTGTTGCTGAGCCGGAGGATTGCTGCTCCAGGCGGTAATTAAGGCTTTGACCAAAGTGGCCAGCGGGATGGCGAAAAATACCCCCCAGAAGCCCCATAAACCACCAAAGAACAGCACGGCGATGATGATGTAAAGCGGATGAAGGCTGACTGCTTCAGAAAAAAGCACCGGAACCAGCAGGTTGCCATCAAGCGCCTGTATAATGCTGTAGGCGATCATCAGGTACCAGAACTCGGGAGTAATTCCCCACTGGAACATCGCCACAACCGCTACCGGAATGGTGACCACTGCAGCGCCGATATACGGAATCAACACTGAAAGTCCTACCAGTACCCCCAATAGCATTGCATACCGTAAATCCATCAGCACAAAGGTAATGCAGGACACAGCGCCGACAATTACTATCTCGATAACTTTACCGCGAATATAATTGGCTATCTGAATATTCATCTCCTGCCCGACCTGCGTAATAAGTCGTCTTTCACGAGGCAGCACAGAAGATATGCTATGGACAAAAAACATTTTGTCTTTCAGCATGAAAAACACCATCAACGGCACCAGAATCAGATAAACCAGCAACGCTGCGACATCTCCCAGTGAACTGACAGATGCGGAGATAAGTTGCTCACCCACCTCCACAAGTTTATCGTTCAACCCTTCCATCATCTGATGAATCTGATAAACCTGAACATAATCAGGGTATTTTTCCGGTAAGGTTAAAATCCAGTCCTGCGCTTTTTGCCAGATTAGTGGTGTTTCCTGAATGAGGTTAATGCTCTGGCGTGAAATAACCGGCATCAGGCCGACCAATAGCAGAATACTGATAATGACAAATCCCATGAGTACCAGCACGCAGGAAATGGTCCGGCCCAGCCCGAGTCTGACCATTCGACTGACCGGCCAGTCAAGAAGATAGGCAATAACAGCGGCTACCAGCACCGGCATGATAAGTCCGCCCCACAACAGTAAGGCAGCAGTGGTCAGAATAATCAGAATCAGCAACATTGCTGCATCAGGATCAGAGAACTTGCGACGGTACCAACGTCCGAAGACGCTTATCAAACTCATGTAGAAAACTCAGGTGTGAACGATTAAAGCACGCATCATAGGTTATGCCGTAAATCAGAGCAACTGACAATATGGCGGTGGCAGAAAATTCAGGACCGACAACTGTTTAGTACCATTTAATTTGATGTAAGGCAGGTTTGCGGTGGCAAATCGGATAATGCTGCGGCAAAATGATAAATCGCAATAAAAATGAAACTCTATGGATATATCACTGCTCTAAGCTGGTAATCACTTAGGCGGTACTCACTGTAAAGGGCGTAATGAGATCATTAGTGAAAAAAAGCATTACGGCAGGTCTGCTATTGTTAGCATGCAGTCTGTCTGTGGTGGCGCAGGATGCAAGCTATAAAAATAAAAATGCTTTGCCGGAAATTGGCGTGGTCGCATCTAATGCGCTGTCATTAGATAAAGAAGAGATACTTGGCGATGTCATGATGCGCCAAATCCGTGGTCAGGCACCGCTTATCATGGACCCGGTTTTGGACGAATACCTGCAGGACTTAGGTAACCGCCTGGTCATCCATGCAGACAATGCCAAGTTTCCGTTTCGGTTTTTCTGGGTAAACAATGGTGCTATCAACGCCTTTGCGTTTTTCGGCGGTCATATCGGTGTTCACTCGGGCCTGATTCACAATGCGAAAAATGAAAGTGAGCTGGCATCCGTTCTGGCTCACGAAGTTGCCCACGTCACGCAACGTCACCTTGCCAGAAAGATGCAGGCTCAGCAGCGCTCTGCGCCATTGGCTTTAGCATCCATGGTAGGCGGACTTCTACTTGCTCTGGCCAGTCCTGAAGCAGGTATGGCTGCCCTGGCCAGCTCACAGGCTGCATCGGCGCAAATGGCTATCGATTACACCCGCTCTAATGAAGAAGAAGCAGACCGTATTGGTATCACTATGCTAGCCCGCGCCGGGTTTGACCCGAATGCTGCAGCGGGATTTTTCTCAACCCTGAATGAGCAATACCGTTTAGTTTCCCGGCCTCCGGCGCGGCTTTTATCGCATCCGCTGACAGAATCAAGAATTGCCGATGCCCGCGCACGGGCCGCAAATTATGAGCGGGTCAATCTGCCCAAAAATCTGGCATTTCATCTTGCTCGGGCAAGAATAATGGCTCGCTATACTTTTGATGAAAAGTTCAGCCTTGAATATTTTCAGGCGGCTGTTGAGAAAAATGATTTCCCAATGGCTGAAGCCGCCCGATATGGCTTAGCGCTGGCCTACCTGCGCAACAATAAACCGCAACTGGCACGCCCCATTATTGAGTCACTTCTGGATGAACATGAAGAAAATCTATTCTATCTGGATGCGGCGACAGATATATCACTGGCCGAAGAAAAATATGAGGAAGCTACCCAGCGACTGGCACCTCATCTTAGTCGCACACCCCGTAATCAGGTACTGGCTCTAAACCAGGCCAATGCACTGATAGAAGGCGGCCAGTATCAGCAGGCGATTCTTATCTTAAAAGACTTTCTGATGGTTAACGAAGAGTATGAAGTAGCCTACCAGCTGCTCACTGAAGCCTATAAGCGCTCACGGGACCGTAAAGATATGCATCAGAGTAAAGCCGAAGTTTACGCGCTTAACGGTGCATATCAGCGAGCCATTGATGAGCTTCAGTTTGCTTATAACTTTACCGGCGAAAGTCACCTGGAAAAGCAAAAAATCCGTGCCCGAATCAAACAACTCCGCGATGATGAGGAGCGGCTAAAGCGCTTGTGATTTTAGCCGCTCTAGCACCTCACGTAATTTCGTTTCGCTGACTTCCCCACGTATTTGTCGTGCTATTTCCCCCTGTGGGTTAACAATATAGGTAGCCGGCAAGGCTGCTGGCGGTGGCATGGGCATGCGCGGGGCTGGCAGCGATATAATCATCTCAGCATCGATGCTGTATTTTTCTTTTAGCGCACTCGCTTTAATTTTGTCTGCGGGATCGTAATTAATAATAAACATGCGGGTATCAGCAGGTACCGCGCGAGCAAAATTATTAAGCTCCGGCATCTCGTTGAGGCACGGTGCACACCAGGGCGCAAAATAGTTTAGTACAACCCACTGCCCTTCTAATGCTTCCCAGTTATAGTGCTGGCCCGATACCGTGGTAAAGTCTGGTTCGGACTCGCTGTTCACCAGAATCCCGCCTGTTAGTGCCAGTAGTCCGACAGTAAAAAAAAGTAATTTTTTCCCTACCCCCGTATGCTTGAAGTTTTTCTTTTTGCCTTGCATAGTCATATACTTACTTTTTCAAAGACAGTGACCTGAAGTTTATTTATCTAGCTTGCCTTTATCACTGGACAAAAACAATACGGAACATCTATGTCTCAGATAAACATCCTGCATAACCCGCGCTGCTCGAAAAGTCGCCAGACACTGCAATTACTCCAGGATAAAGGGGTTGCCCCCAATGTTATTGAGTATCTTAAAGCCCCTCTGGATAAGCAGTCACTGTCAGATTTGTTCGATAAACTCCCCATTGACGATATTGAGCTGATGATGCGTGTGAAGGAAGCTGAGTTTAAGGAAGCGGGTCTTCAGAAAGGTCAGGTAAGTAAGGAACAGGGATTAGCGGCTATGGTGCAATATCCAAAATTGATCGAACGTCCTATCGTTTTTACGCAACATAAAGCCCGAATAGGTCGTCCGCCTGAATCTGTGCTGGAAATTTTGTAATGACTGACATTCTGGTGCTTTATTACAGTCGCCATGGCACCACCGAGGCGCTGGCCCGGCAAATAGCAAAGGGGATAGAAAAAACACCCTGTCAGGCAAGAATTCGTACTGTACCCCCACTGAGGGACTATCAGTCCAGCGAGATACAGCATGTACCGGAGAACGGTCCACCCTTCGTTTCAAAAGCTGACCTGAATGAGTGTGCCGGGCTGGCCATGGGAAGTCCTACCCGATTTGGCAATATGGCTGCCCCGTTAAAGCACTTTCTGGATAGCACCAGTGAGGAATGGCTGAAGGGCGCGCTGATAGACAAGCCTTGCTCAGTATTTACCTCAAGC
Source organism: Salinimonas iocasae (assembly GCF_006228385.1). Lineage (GTDB taxonomy): Bacteria > Pseudomonadota > Gammaproteobacteria > Enterobacterales > Alteromonadaceae > Alteromonas > Alteromonas iocasae. Next base: position 1,776,926 of record NZ_CP039852.1, on the reverse strand, counting down.
GCCAGTATGCATGGTGGTCAGGAAACAACGCTGCTCACCATGGCTATTCCCCTTATTCATCACGGGATGATATTTTGCGGTATTCCCTACAGCGAATCAGCACTGCACGATACCCAGACTGGTGGCACGCCTTATGGTGCAAGCCACGTCAGTGGTCTGGATAACAATGGACTGAGCGAGCACGAAAAACAATTGGCGATGGCGCTGGGTCAGCGCCTGGCAACCCTGACCCTTCAACTGGAAAAATCCAAGTAATGCATTCCCGGACAAGAACGTATCGTAATATTGCGTTGATTAGTTATCTGCTGCTTCTGATGTGGGTGATAATTTGGCATACAGGGCTTCGTGACGCGCAACCTTACTCACCGATATTTATTTTTTTACTTTACGTTGTACCGCTGTTGTTACCGATGCGTGGCATTTTCAAGGCAAAACCATACACCCACGCGTGGGTAAACTTCATCACACTGTTCTATATTATTCACGGTATCACGATTGCGTATGCGATTCCTGCAGAGCGCTGGTTTGCCGGTATCGAAATAATCCTGAGCAGTGTTATGTTTGTTGGTTGCAGTATGTTCGCCCGACTTCGTGGTAGAGAACTGGGCCTGTCATTACCCAAGCTCAAGCAGGAAATGAAAAAAGAAAAGTCCCGTTTTGAAGAGCAGTAAAAAGAGTAGTCAGATGAGATGGTCAATCCTTACAACAGTATTTATTCTTAGTGCCTGCGGTGGCGGTGGCTCGTCTCCGAACGGTGAAAACAAGGAACCCGGAACACCTGATTCAGCGCCCGTTACTTTGAATGTTACCGGCGATAGTAATGTCGTTGTCGGCGATAGCGTGGGACTTACTGTTATTGCCAGCGATGGTAGTCCCCTTACTCAGGTGAGCTGGACGGTGTCGGGCAACGCTCAGCCACTTGCACCACACAGCCAGGCAATTGGCTTCACAGCGTCTGAGAATGGCGTTATAACCTGGCAGGTTAATGCCCGTAGTGGGGATGGAAAATCGCTAACCGCTGACGGCCAGATAGAAGTTGCTCAGGCACCGGCGCCTGCTGCTATAACACGATTAACGCATGAAGTTGTGGAGTTTGGTAAAGTATCGTTACGGGTCGATACACTCGCCGACAAAACGGTTGAAAATATAGCTTGGGAGCAAACCAGCGGGCCTTTTGTAGCGCTTAAATACAGTCAGGGGCACTCGATTTATAACGATGTGTTTTTTCAGGCTCCTTCTGTTTTAAAAGACACACTGTTATCGTTTGATGCTCAGGTCAGCTACGAAGATGGTACCAGTGGAACCGATACCGTGTGGGTAGTTGTTAATGATACCCCCGTCGACGCTGATGCATTTTTTCCCGGTAGTGATCTCTACCCCACGTCACTTATCCACGCCTATAACCCCCAAAGCCCCTGGAAGCAGGCGCTCGAAGATTGTATCTATACCGCCACGGTGGCCCGCTCCTGTGAATTTAACCGACTGCCGCTGCTGGGTCAGCAAACTGACGCGCCTACCACTTCAGATATCATGGACAGAGTGCTAGTTTCTCATGACTGGATGGGTGAGGCGTTCGAGCAATTCCTGAATTCTTCACAGGCCGGGCCAGATATCATCAACTTGCTGCGCGCGACCACTGCTGTGGTCATAAGTTACGATATCCGCCCTTCATTTTACTGGAGTGCTACCGGTGCTATTTATCTTGATGCGGGCAATGTATGGTTATTACCGGCACAGCGGGACACATTAAATACGGAACCTGATTACAGAAGTGGGTTTGATGATGAACTGGCCTATCGCACCAGTTGGCGATACATAAAAGAGGGTGAATATTATTACCCACAACCAGGTCTGTCGCGCGCCAAACGGGCAACCCGAAGTGAAGAGCAACTTGAAGCTTCACTCACCTGGTTACTCTATCATGAACTGGCGCATGCCAACGATGTCTTTCCTATGGCTAGCTGGTCGACCTTGCGGGGCTCTGATTCACCGCTGCGTTACGCTAATAATCATGCGATGACATCAGATACACTTGCCCGTGACTACCCCCTTATCTCAGAACAGCTGCTAGCCCTTGCCCAGGTCAGTTACGGGGGGGCGCAAAGTACCCAGTCGCAACGTAATTATACTGCTCAGGATATCGCCACCTGGTTCGAACAGGATAACGCCGTCTCAATGTATGGTTACTACACCTACAGAGAAGATTTCGCTACGCTCTTTGAACGCTTTATGATGCTTTACCGACTGGGTGCAGATGCTGACATAGGTATTTTTACTGAAGAAACGGTGGAGAACGGTGAATTGCTTATTACGTGGGCACAGCGAAACCGCATCAGTGAACAGTCTGTCCAGCCTCGTGCAGCTTTTGTTGTCGAAAGTGTACTGCCGGCAATAGATACGGGACAGGCTCAGTCAGATATGCCTCCTCCGCTAATGCTTCCTGAGTCAGAAAGCTGGCGTGATACGGTAGTGCTCTCTACCAGTAAGGAATATCATAAAAAACAAGCCCTCAAGGAGTTACGCGTAACTAAAGAGCCTGTATTTGAGCGCTGGCTTCCTTTACCTGTAGAGAAGGACTAATCCAGATTTAGTTCACGCTTAATCATCGATATAGAGATCTTGCGCTGTTCCTGCAGCGAGCGTGCATCCAGGCGCTCAAGCAAACACATAAGACTTTTTAGGTTCCGGTCGTAATGGTTTAACACAAAGGTCAGTGCCGCATCAGAGAACATCAGGCCTTTTTGTTCAGCCCGATACCTGACCGCTTGTTTTCGCGCATCATCACCCAGCCGCTTCAGAAAAAATGTTGTTCCCCATTGAAGCCTGGATTCCAGATCGGGTAGTGCGAAGCCTGTATTAGCAGGCATCTGCCTGCTGCTGCATATCACAACCGTATTTCTTTTCTCCATAATCCGGTTGAACAAGTCAAATACAGCCTCTTCCCAGTGAGCGTTCTGACGAACGCAATCTATATTATCTAACGCAATGACACTGAGATTCTCTAATCCCTCCAGAATCTGCTGTTCAAGCGAAGCCAGTTGGTTGCAATTGAGATAGATGTGACTGACACCTCGCGCACTAAGACGGTGAGCGAGTGCGTAAAGCAGATGACTTTTACCCTGACCTTCGCCACCCACGATGTTTATCATAGGCAGCGAGCCGGAGGCAAGAAACTGTAACGACGGAACGGCTGACCAGTCCGGCGTTTGCTGGTATATTGTTTTGAGCAGAGCAACAAGCTGCTGATTTTGTGCACTGACAAAACTGTCAAAAGTCTCATCAGCGGGTAATGAGACCGGCAGCGAAAGCTGTTTCGCTATTCGTTCCAATAGAAATTATGTCCTTCAAGCGGCCTGCCGAATGTATCTCGTACGGGTTGTAGCTGTGAATCCAGCGACAGTGCACTAACAAAATCGGACACTGTGCCAACCAACCTGACTTCAAATGTCGCCACCGAGCCGCGCTGCTCAGAAAGCATCGCCTGTTTAACAATGCTCATATCGTTTAAAAAACGCTGGGCATGAACATACTTTTCCAGCCCATCAAGATTGGCCACTGAAATAGACACCACCTCGCCGGTAGTATCTGCATCGGCATCCACTGATACAGCGAACCGTTCGCCAAGGTATTGACTGTACAGTTGCATAAATTGGGTGAGCGCCAGTTCAGCACTTTCAGCCCGCACTACGCCGAACTGGGAATCCGCCCCCTCGAGCAACGTCCATTCCAGCGCATATTCACCAGAGCCGGACCGTGCAGGTATGGTCGGTTCAGGAGCGGTTTCACTTGTCGGAGTGTCGCTCTCACTGACGCCGCTCTCAGACTGTAGCGTTTCAGCCAGATTCGTGTCGCTAGTAAACCGTGTGTCTTCCAGCGCTCTAGACTGACCCAACTGCTGCCCATTGTCGTTGTGCGGCGCCTCGTTATCACCGCCTGTCGATGTTGTGCTTTTCTCATCGCTATACGCAAAGGCAAGGTTACTGTCTGACAATGCTTTTTCCAGCTTCTCTTCTGTGCTGAGAAATTCAGGTGCAGCATCCTCTGGCTTGTGATGTAGTCGCGCCCCAATAATGAACTCCGGGCGATAACGTTCGGACGCCTGATTAAGAACGCTGCCAAACTGCCCCCATACGTCATAGACCGAAATAGCGCTATTGTCGGTAAGGTCCATCAATGGAAGTGTCACGGGCACCCCGTATTTTTGTGACGCTTTTTGGATAACTGCGGTCAGCTCTCCTGGCTGGCCTTCCCGTAATATCCACTTGTCCCTGTTTTCCTGGTTAGCAAGCCAGATGAGTGTATCGGGCCGACGCTGGCCCCAAACAGGTAATGATGCCTCTCGCAAAAGTTCGACCAACACTTTGCGGGAAAACTCGCCCGCGTAGTACTGCTGACCATCTTCGTAATCAAACTGGTAAGCACTAAGGTAACGTGCAGGTGACTGAAGTGCACTGCGTACTGCCGGATGAGAGAGCACCGATTCAGTACCGCTCATTTTCACCAGCACCTGTTCCATCGCCTGACGCAGCGCCGCGCGACGGGACTGGGCGGACTGATCGTCCACGGGTACTTTCGCAGCGTTTGTTTTTACAACGGTACTGGCTGTGGCGCTTCCTGTACTGGCAGCTACCAGTACTAACGGAAAGATAAAAGCACAGAGGCTCGCTACCGAACGTGCAGGCTTCAGATCATTTTTTATACGAGTAAACATCAACAGATTCCGGAACTCCGTTATCGCCGTTGTTGGCATGGCTTTTAGTAAACTGAGGCACATTGTGGTCTATCTACGTATTTTTTTCACCACTATTTTCAACAGATATTGCAGGTTTGGCAGGACTTGATTGGACTTAAAGTCACTTGCTGGTAGAATCCGCGTTTTTCCATCCTTTTGCATCAGGGCTATAACCGTGAGCGACAAAAATACCTCTCTTAGCTACAAAGACGCCGGCGTGGATATTGATGCCGGAAACCAGTTAGTCGATCGAATTAAATCCGTTACGAAACGGACACACCGTCCGGAAGTAAAAGGCGGTTTAGGCGGCTTCGGAGCTCTGTGTGAAATCCCTTCAAAGTACAAAAGACCTTTATTAGTTTCAGGCACAGATGGTGTTGGCACGAAACTGCGTCTGGCAATGGATGCTAATGCGCACCAGGGCGTTGGTATAGATCTGGTAGCAATGTGCGTCAATGACTTAATCGTTCAGGGTGCTGAACCCCTGTTTTTCCTTGATTATTATGCTACCGGAAAGCTTGACGTTGATACTGCAGCATCGGTGGTGACCGGTATCGGCGAAGGATGTGAATTGTCAGGCTGTGCGCTGATTGGCGGTGAAACAGCTGAGATGCCTGGTATGTATCAGGATGGCGATTATGACATTGCCGGATTCTGTGTTGGTGTTGTTGAGGCTGATAATGTTATTGATGGTAGTCAGGTTGCAGCCGGACAAAAGCTGATAGCACTGGGTTCATCTGGCCCCCACTCAAATGGCTACTCACTTATCCGAAAAGTGCTTGAGGTTAGTGGCGCAGACCTCGACGATGCATTGGGCGATGGCACGCTCAAATCGCACCTGCTTGAACCAACACGTATTTATGTTAAATCTGTCTTAGCACTGTTGGAAAAAGTGCAGGTTCGGGCTATCTCACATATTACCGGCGGTGGCTTTTGGGAGAATATCCCCCGTGTTCTGCCTGATACAGCGAAAGTCGTTGTTGAAGAAAATAGCTGGCAATGGCCAGCAATTTTCAACTGGTTACAAACAAACGGCAACATTACTGATCATGAAATGTATCGCACATTCAACTGCGGTGTAGGTATGGTTTTAGTGGTAGATGAAAAGGATGTGGACGCCTCTCTGGCTCTACTTAAAGAAGCTGGCGAGAATGCCTGGTTACTTGGCCATATTGAAGATCGTAAGGATGATGAAAATCAGGTTGAGATTGTCTGAGTGATGGCTGATAAGAAAAATATCTGTGTGCTGATCTCTGGCACAGGAACAAACCTGCAGGCGTTAATGGACGCCTGCGATGCAGGTAGAATTGATGGCTCGATTTCAGCCGTTATTTCAAATAATGCTGATGCATTCGGACTAGAGCGCGCACGCAATGCCGGGATTAAAACGCATTGTCTTAGCCACAAAGATTTTGCATCGCGTGACGACTATGACCTCGCGCTGGGCGACCTGCTGGCACAATATGATGCCGACTGCATTGTACTGGCTGGCTTTATGCGTATTCTCACCCCTGAATTTGTGGCGCGATTCTCCGGCAAGCTGCTAAATATTCATCCTTCACTTTTGCCTAAATACCGCGGTTTACATACCCATCAGCGTGCTATTGAAAACAAAGACACAGAGCATGGCGTCAGCGTTCACTACGTTACACCTGAACTTGACGGCGGGCCAGTGATCGTACAAAGCCGTGTACCGGTATTTGATGATGACACTGTTGAGGATTTAGCCGAACGTGTAAGCGAACAGGAATTGCGAATTTATCCCCTTGTGGTTAAATGGTTTTGCGAAGGACGTTTGGCAATGAAGGAAAATAAGGCGGTATTTGATAATGAAATTCTTCCGGAAACCGGTTACGCAAGCGATTAAGATCTCTGTGGCGATACTGTTTGCTGTATCGCCACTGTCACTGTCTGCCCAGGAGGAAGAGAACCAGACCGCTTCCCTGCCCCGGCTAGTCCCTTTTGAAGCAACCTATACCGCGTTCAAATGGGGGGACGACGTTGGTACCGTTAAGATGAAACTCGAGCCGTTAGCGGACAAACAGTTTTCTTTAACGTATTCTTCAAAAGTATCGAAGTTTTTTCTTTCAGATGAAAGGTTTGAGCACTCAATCTTCTTTGTTGATGACAATGCACTGATTCCTTCACAATACAACTACACTCGCACTGGTACCGGGCCTGACTCTTCTATAAAAATCACTTTCAAGGAAGAACCGGAGCCTACCGTTGTTGTACAGGGAGAGGAAAACCTTGCCTGGAATAATGAGCTGGACAACCAGCTATATCGAATCGACCTGGGTCGGCAGCTGGCAGCGGGTAATGAAAATCTTGCTTACGACTTTATTAATTACCGGGGTCAGAAGAGAAATTACGGTATTAAAATTTTGGGGGAAGAAACCCTGTCCCTGCCTTACGGGAAACTGCAAACCATCAAGGTGAAACTGGTACGCGACTCTAAAACGCGTGAAACATTTGCCTGGTATGCGCCTAAGCTGGATTATCAGCTGGTGAGATTACAGCAATTTAAAGATGGTGATGAGCAGGGAGACATTAAGCTGAATGCTTATGAGCGCCTGTGAGTACCTTTCTGTAATCTGTTGTTTACCCTATATCGAGCGCCTTTCAGGCGCTTTTTTCTTGATCTTTTATCACTGAGATTATAGGTTTACGAAAGCTGGTCAGACCTCAAATCTCTGGGTAATACTTTTCCCGTACTAATCTGACTAGAGTAACGCCGCATTTATCAGGAGTGTAAAAATGGCTGAGTTCGTCTGGTTTTTAATTGTATTGCTGACCCTTTGTGTGGCCAGCTATAAACGTATGGGGTTGGTCAATACCATCGCGCTTACTGCCGGTGTGATGATCATAGGTACCCTGTTTGGTGATATTGGCTGGTTAGGCTGGCTGGTATTTTTAGCGCTGGCGATACCGCTTGGCGTCTCTGATATCAGAAAAACCCATATCACTAAAAAATTGCTGGCTTTCTATAAGAAGGTAATGCCAGAAATGTCGCGTACCGAACAGGAAGCTATCGACGCCGGAACGGTGTGGTGGGATGGTGATATTTTCAGTGGTAAGCCTGACTGGGATAAGCTGCACGGTATTCCAAAAGGTCGCTTAACACCGGAAGAGCAGGCTTTTCTGGATGGTCCGGTTAATGAAGTGTGCAGCATGGTAGATGAGTGGGAAATCAACCACAAACTTGCTGACATGCCTCCCGAAATTTGGGACTTCCTGAAAAAGCACAAGTTTTTTGCCATGATCATCAAGAAAAAATACGGTGGTCTTGAATTTTCAGCATACGCGCAATCACGTGTGTTGCAAAAGCTGGCCGGCACAAGCGCTGTTTTGTCGAGCACTGTTGGCGTTCCAAATTCTCTGGGCCCGGGCGAACTACTGGGTCATTACGGCACAAAAGAACAGCAGGACTATTACCTCCCTCGCTTAGCCAGTGGTGAAGAGATTCCGTGTTTTGCCCTTACTGGTCCTGAGGCTGGGTCAGATGCTGGCGCTATCCCTGATGTCGGTGTGGTTTGTAAAGGTCAGTGGGAAGGTGAAGAAATTCTCGGCATGCGTCTTACATTCGACAAGCGGTACATTACGCTTGCGCCTGTTGCTACAGTAATTGGTCTTGCCTTTAAGTTACAGGATCCTGATGGACTTCTGGGTGACAAAGATGATCTGGGTATTACCTGCGCGTTGATTCCCCGAGATACAAAAGGCCTGGATATTGGCCGTCGCCACTTCCCGCTTAATACACCATTTCAGAATGGCCCTATTCGTGGTGAAGATATATTCGTTCCGCTGGATTACATCATTGGCGGCCAGAAAATGGCTGGTCAGGGCTGGCGTATGCTGGTTGAATGCTTGTCAGTCGGTCGCTGTATCACACTGCCGTCAACAGCAGCGGGTGGCGCAAAAACCTGTGCACTGGCTACCGGTGCCTATGCCCGCATTCGCCGTCAGTTCCGTCTGCCTGTGGGTAAGATGGAAGGTGTTGAGGAAATGCTGGCCAGAATCGGCGGTAACGCTTACCTGATGGATGCTGTTACTCGCTTCTCTACTGTTGGGGTGGATTTGGGTGAGAAACCTTCAGTGGTATCCGCCATCTGTAAATATCACCTGACTGAAAAAATGCGCCAGGTCATTAACGATGCGATGGATGTGCATGGTGGAAAAGGCATTATGCTTGGGCCAAATAATTATTTGGGCCGTGCATATGAAGGTGCCCCTATTTCCATTACGGTGGAAGGTGCCAATATTCTTACCCGCAACATGATGATCTTCGGTCAGGGTGCCATGCGTTGCCACCCATATGTGTTAAAAGAAATCGAGGCAGCTGCTAAAGAAGATCGTCAGGAGCAGCTTGATGATTTTGATAAGGCGGTATTTGGCCATATCGGCTTTGCCCTGTCGAACAAAGTACGTAGTCTGTGGTTTGCCTTTACCAGCAACTACTTTAGCTCAGCACCGTTCTCAGATGACACTGCCCGCTATTACAAGCTGTTGAAAGGTTACAGTGCGAACCTGGCATTTATGACCGATGTATCAATGGGCGTGCTTGGTGGCGATCTTAAACGTAAAGAACGTTTATCAGCACGACTGGGGGATATCCTTTCCGGCATCTATTTGGCGAGCGCAACACTTAAGCGCTACGACGAAGAAGGCCGCTTACAGGAAGACGCTCCGCTGATGCACTGGGCACTTCAGACAACATTGTTTGATATAGAAACGGCGATTATCGAATTTCTTGATAACTTCCCGTCGCGGCCTGTCGCACTTGGTCTCAAAGCAGTCATTATCCCATTTGGTCGTCGCTGTGAAAGACCTTCAGACCGCATGGAGCATAAGATTGCGAACATCCTTCAGCAACCTTCTGCAGCGCGCTCGCGACTTGGCGATGGTCAATACCTGTCTCGCGAAGAAGGCAGTCTGTTTGGCGATCTTGAGCAGACGCTGGAAAATGTACTGAAATGTGAGCCGGTTTTTGAGCGTATTTGTAAGGAAAAGGGCCAGAAGCTTCCGTTCACTCGTCTTGATAAGCTTGCTGATGAAGCACTCAGTGATGGCATCATCAATGACGAAGAGGCAGCATTAATGCGCGAAACAGAAGCCGGTCGTCTGCGCACAATTAATGTCGATGATTTCGACCATGAAGAACTTATCGCAGCGACTGCGAAAGAGCAGAAAGACAAATCAGCAGCCTGATTTGTTTTGTGAAAGCCACCTTCGGGTGGCTTTTTTAATGCCATTGCCCAAAGTCTGACGATTTATACTACCTTGCCTAATAGTGTTAAGCCCACCCGTCTTCTACGATAAGCATGCCTCATTGGTCTAAAGAGCCAATAATAAAACGATGAATAGCGGCGTTACGCTCATCAGAACGGACGTAAGCGAAGTGCCAGTAAGTTTATCTACGTTAAGACGGTATATTATTGCAGGTCGCTATGCTGACCGAACCGGTCACACATATTCGCCTATAGATCGATATTGTCACCTTCGTAACAACTTACGCGATTTCGCCCGTACTTTTTCGATTGATAAAGAGCCAGGTCGGCGGCCGAGAATAGGTTATCCAGGTTATATCCGGCGCTATCGGTGTCTGCAATACCGAAGCTGGCAGTTACCTGAAAATGGGATCCCGTATCGAATGTATCTATTTTCTGAATTATTTCTCTGCAATGTTCAGCAAAATCTTTTGCTGCAATACTGCCAGTGTCCGGCAGAATAATGCCAAACTCTTCACCGCCAATTCTGCCTATCTGCATTCCTCTGCCCGATATTATGGTATTAAGTGAATTAACCACCTGGATCAATACCCAGTCACCAACCTGATGACCATATGCATCGTTGATGCTTTTGAAGTGGTCAAGATCGATAAATATCAGCGCAACAGAAGACTCCGATTTCCCGGCTGACTGAAGAATTGTTTTACTTTTCTCACTAAAGTTTCCTCGATTACTGATACCGGTAAGGTGGTCGGTACTGGCCAGATAATGAAGCCGCTTTTGGATTTTTCTGTTGCGATAAGACCAGAACAGCAACATGATAACCAACAGTAACGCCAGGCCGATCACTAGAAGCATACTGCTGATTTGCTCTTTAACTAGCTTTGACTCTGTTGTAAGCAACTGATTTTTCTTGTCCAACAGATCGATCTGACTTTCTTTCGCCTGTAAATCAAATCGCGCCTCCTGAATTGCCAGGGATTTGCTCACTTTCTGGTTGTATAAAGAAACTGATAGCTCGCGATGCTTCTTTTCATATTCATAAGCCTGCTGATATTGCTGTTGCTCAGCAGCAATGTTAGCCAAAATCGAATAAGCGGTAATCAATGACTCCCTGTATTCTTTATCTACATCAGCCTCAAGAACTTGTAGGGCATACTGTTTTGCTAGCTCGGGTTCATCAGCGGCGACTTTTAATTTCGCTTTAATAAGTAGCAAGCTGGCTGTCAGGTATTTAAAGTCAATGATTTCAATACGCTCTGTCGCTTCGCTTATAATCAGTGACGCTTCTGTGTAAGCCTGTTTATCAATCAGAAAATTAAGCAAATTGTTATAATTAAGCGCGACGTAGTAAGTCAGAGGAACCGCGCTACAAAGCTCAATAGCATCATAAAAATCATCTTCCGATACTTCAGCTGGCTCTGAGATAGCGAGGTTGGACGCCTGCTCGGTTAGCGCTATACATTGATGATAAGACGTCGCTGCAGGATGACTGAATATTTTTTGCGCGTAAGATATAGCCATGTCTGGCTGCTCGACTTCATTGTAAAATAGCAACAGGCCATTATAGGCATCCGGCTCCACCTCATACGCGTCAATACGATTCATCAGCGATGTCAGCTCGGATACCAGCGTAAAGCTCCTGCGCCAGTGACCTTTATATGCTGACAATGCCAACAATGATGTCATCGCCCGCACCTTTGTTGGGCTATCCGGTATTCGCTTAATAAACGCTTCATAGCGTTTAACCGTCTTTCCTAGGTTCTGCTCCAATATTGTGCTGAGATAGATAGTGATATAATCATAGGTGTATTGTTCTTCTGCACTCAATGACTCTCGGTCAAGATCATCTAATATCTGTTTTGCTTTTTTCGGGTCAGCCAGCCTTAGTGAGTCAGCCTCTTCTAACATCGCACTGGTATCAGCATAAGCGGATATCGCTATGCTTAAGAAAATGAGGAGCAGGAAGATACGCATGAATGTCAGAAAGACTCGGGATCCTTCGGGTAATCATCAGGTTCAGGGACTGGGTCCGGCACAGGATCTGACGGGTCGGTAGGTTCTGCAATAGCCAGATTAGCATTTAATATCCCTGCCTGTGCTTTCCATTGCTCAATGGCCGCATGTTGCGATTCGCTTAAGCTTGAGATGGACATGTCAGGGTTTTCACCCAACATTGCAAAAAGTGCTGCTGCGTTCATATTTTGTCTCCGGTGTGCTTAGAAATAGCGGCTAATTCAGCGCTTACAACGTCATTCTTTATTAGGCGGTTAGCCGGAGGGATCACCAGCGTCGTCACCTGTGACAGTTTAGCCTCTGTCAATTTTTCCAGTGGTATTGTTTCAGCCCGAAAGGTGTCAGTAATCAGCGTCGGGCATTCATACAATGTAACAGAATGGTCGGGTGGGTAAAAATGCATCAGCAGTTTAACTAATACTTTTCTTTCAGCGCTGCTGCTCATACGTTTGGACAGGCTGATATCGCCCGCCAGTGCCACTTGCCACAATATGACATACCCGCAGGTGTCCAGCACCCGCTGATAAATCATAAACTGCGTGGTTTCCATATGCTGGCAACCATAGGCTCCGGGATCGATACCCAGATCTGCGTAAAGGCAATCCTCGGCAGATATTCCGGGCTCCATCGAAGCGGTAAAACCTTCTTCACGAGCCTGTGCAATCGCCTGATGAGGCACTTGGGCAAACACGCCGGGGTGGCCGTAGAAAACGCCAACGACGCGCTTGCCCTCACGCACCGCTGACATCATTCGCGTAATCATTTGCTGATAGGTAATCCGGCGGTTTTTATTTTCGCCGTAAAGCGGCTGCAATGAATGAAAGTTATTATTGAGTGCTTTAAGCCAGTCCTCCATCAGTGGATGGCAACTGCTAAAAATGATATCGGCATTGACGATATGGCTGCGGCACCGTGCTGATAAATGCGCACCAACAATCATACCCGGGCCTACACAAACCAAACTGCCCATTAAAGGTGCATCCTTTTACCTCTTTATCCAATGAGTGTTATTATGCCTCCCATAAGCACAGGCGCAAACAAAAATTTCATTAAATATCATCAACTAGTGCCGTTGAGTGCCGTGACCGCAACCGCTTAGATGCGTCGCATGCGCTGTTGTTATTTAAATCAGGGTGAACATGAAAAAACACATTTATATTGCCTATACGGGCGGCACGATAGGTATGAAACCATCATCGCAGGGTTACGTCCCGGCGGCAGGCTTTCTTGGCGAAACACTGAAGAAAATGCCGGAGTTTCATCGCGAAGAGATGCCCCATTTTACCCTGCACGAATACGACAATCTGATAGATTCGTCAGATATGAATCCTTCCGACTGGCAACGTATCGCCGATGATATCGCACACAATTACGACGATTATGATGGCTTTATCATTTTGCACGGTACCGACACCATGGCATACACCGCATCCGCGTTAAGTTTTATGCTTGAAGATTTGGGCAAGCCGGTCATTGTCACCGGTTCTCAGATTCCATTGGCAGAACTGCGCTCCGACGGTCAGGTTAATTTACTTAATGCGCTGTTCATTGCAGCAAATTACCCGATTGCTGAAGTCGGATTGTTTTTCAACAACCGGCTGTTGCGGGGTAATCGCAGCAGAAAAGTCGACGCCGATGGCTTTAATGCCTTTGATTCGCCTAACTTCCCTCCTCTTCTTGAAGCGGGGATCAATATCCGGCTGAATGCCGGCACCCTGGCCACCGCCCCACCCTCTAAACTTGTTGTCAGTCAGGTCGTGGCCCAACCGATAGGCCTGGTAAGCTTATACCCGGGGATCTCTCATGAAGTCATCAAAAACACCTTACAGCAGCCTGTCAATGCACTAATTTTATTGAGCTACGGTGTGGGCAACGCGCCCCAGCACCCGGCGCTGCTTGAGCAACTTCGACACGCCCGTGACAAGCAAATCCCGGTTCTCAACTGTACTCAGTGTATGCGCGGCAGGGTAAATATGGGCGGCTATGCCACCGGTCATGGTCTGGCTGAGGCGGGCGTTCTGCCAGGCAGTGATATGACACCGGAAGCAGCGCTTGCTAAGCTTCATTACTTATTATCTAAGTCATTACCTTTTGAAAAAGTCACAAAGATGCTATCTGAAAACCTTCGTGGAGAGTTAAGCCAGTAATATGCCTTCGTTAACCGGAAATATCGCAAAGATGCGCGTTAGCGCCACACCAGATGACAACACCGTCAGGTATTCACTGCCTGTTGGCGAGCAGTTTATAGAAATGAATGACCTGATTGGTAGCGAGGTGGAGGTCAGTCATTCGGGGCTGATTCATTGTGTCCACTGTGGCAGCAAAACTAAAAAAAGCTTTAATCAGGGCTACTGTTACCGCTGCCTGATTACACTGGCGCAATGTGACAGCTGTATTATCAAACCAGAGAAGTGTCATTATCACGAAGGAACCTGCCGTGAGCCTGAATGGGGTGAAGCGCACTGTATGAGTGATCATTTTGTCTATCTGGCAAATACCGGCAACCTTAAGGTAGGTATTACCCGGCATGTAAAAGACAGTATCTCTAGCCGCTGGATGGACCAGGGCGCCAGTCAGGCACTGGTGATGCTGCGCGTGCCCGACCGATTAACCAGCGGTCAGGTTGAAACAATGTTTAAGTCGCATATTGCCGATAAAACAAATTGGCGCACGATGCTAAAGGGCGCACCTGACAAACAGGATCTTGAAGCAGAAAAGCAGCGCCTGCTGGCAGAACTTCAGCCAGAGCTTGATAAGTTGCGGGACGAAAAAGGATTACAGGCCATTTCAGAAACAGATATGGCCGCGGTGGAAATTGACTATCCGGTCACTGCCTATCCGGATAAAATAAAATCGATAAACCTGGATAAAACATCCTCTTTTTCAGGCACCCTGCAAGGAATTAAAGGCCAGTACTGGATGCTGGATGAGAACAGGGTCATTAATATGCGTAAGTATGCAGGCTACGGACTGACTGTGTCATACTAGTCCGGTATTTCCTTATGCGCATAGGTAAAAAAGCCCCGGTTTTCGGGGCTTTTTCTTTGTGCCGCCAGTACCTTAGTGTTTCGCGGCAATGGGTGATAACAGTAACTTAAGCGAATAAGCCTGTGTTTTTTCCGGCAACAAGCGATAATCATCGTATGGCTTAGCGCCCCAACTGTTATCGCCGCCCACACCACGTTGGCGGGTATCAATATTAATTTCAGTAAGCGGACGCGGTTGTATATCTGAAGTATGCCGATTCGGACCGTCTTTTGGATAGTCAAAATCTTCCACGGTATTATGATGAGCCGTAAAATCAAAGTGTGGAGCGCCTGTTATTTTCAGCCCTTCACCTTCATTATTACGGATCTCTAACCAGCGTACGTCACTACGGTTACC
The DNA here is from genome assembly GCF_006228385.1 of Salinimonas iocasae. Lineage (GTDB taxonomy): Bacteria > Pseudomonadota > Gammaproteobacteria > Enterobacterales > Alteromonadaceae > Alteromonas > Alteromonas iocasae. Next base: position 1,761,566 of record NZ_CP039852.1, on the reverse strand, counting down.
GTTTTCCTGAGGCCTGATATAAGGCGTATATAGCTCGCTGACCGCCGCCTTATAAATGCCAAGATCAGCGGCGAAATTGCGATCCTGATAATTTTCCCACGGCCCACGACCATACCACCTGACTTCATCAAACCCTTCCGGCATGTGCATTTGTAGTCCAAAACGGGGCATTTCCGGCAGACCTTCCGCCATGGTGGCGTTGTACGTCACCGCTACCTGCCCTTCATTGCCAATCTCGTACGCAATACTACCGGTGCTTGCCAGGGGTGGGAACTGATAACGGTACACCAGCCTGACTTTCCCCTGTTGCTTTTCAATCTCACTATCAACTAGCAAAGCTTTGTCGCCGGCATGGCGGAATTGACCACTGGTTTCGTGCAGTTTGTTACCGAAATCCTTATCTGTCATCGCGCGCCAAAAATTTGGTATCAACCCTTGCTTCACGAATTCCGTATCTGCTTTTTTATAACTACTAAGTACCCCGGTTTCTTTATCAAACTGCAGGGTTACATCATCTACCGTAATGTTTACTGCATCGGCAGATTCATCAACGACCAGTTTGTCTGCGGTTTTTAGCGTTATATCAGGCGCATTTTGTTGAAGCAGGAATTGTTCAGAGGCGACAGTATGCTGTTTTGGGAGCACACCCTGTTCTTCCTTCAGACGAAATTTGATATCAAGGGCGTATTCCCTGCCGGCTTTCATGTCGAATGCGGCTAATGCATCAATACTGATCGCCTCGGATTTCTGAGGCGCAGTATTAAGTGAAGGCAAATTGCCTTTTTTTAAAACCTGACCATCTTCAAGCAAAGACCAGTCGATAGTGACATAGCTCAGGTCTTTGAAGAAATTACGGTTGAAAATTGTGTAGTGAACAGCATCCTGTTGCTCAACAGCGATATTCTGATAAAGCTTTTTCACCTCATACAAAACGGGGTGCGGCTGACGATCCGCACCAATCAGGCCATTGGCCAGATAGTTATTGGCATTACGTGTTCCCTCAGGTTCAAAGTCACCACCATAAGCAAAGTATTCTCTACCGTCTTCGGTGGTCTGTGACAGTCCCTGATCAACCCAGTCCCATATACTGCCACCCTGAACCTGCGGATGAGCATAGACATAATCCCATAACTCTTTCAGGTTACCACCACTATTGCCCATGGTATGGGCGTATTCAACCCAGATAAACGGAGTATCAGGGTAATTGCCAACGTACTTAGAGGAAATCTCGTTCCTATCGGCATACATCCACCCCACGACATCAGTCATTTTTTCTTTGTGCCAGTCAGCGCGGGTTTCGTACTGCACAATCCGGTTATCATCCATCGCTTTAACCATTTCATAGGCTTCTGAAATCGTCGGCCCCGGCCCTATCTCGTTGCCCAGAGACCATGAAATTATAGACGGATGGTTTTTGTCCCGCTCAACCATACCGCTGATTCGGTCAAGGATGGCATCTTTAAACTGAGGGTCATTGCCCAGGCCTTCTTCCTCAAAACCATAACCATGGGATTCAACGTTTGCCTCATCAATGACATACAAACCATATCGGTCACAAAGCTTGTACCAGTAAGGGTCATTCGGATAGTGAGATGCCCGTACTGTGTTTATATTAAAGCGCTTCATCAATTTAATATCTTCGAGCATGCTTGCACGACCGATGGCCTGTCCGTTTTCAGGTTCATGCTCATGACGATTCACGCCCTTGATAATGACAGGCTCACCATTTACCAATAGCTGACCACCTTTGATTTCAACATTTTTAAAACCAATACCCTGACTGATGATTTGGTCTTCTTCGCCGGATTGAGACATCGTCAGTACCAGGTTATACAGCTTAGGCACTTCGGCTGACCAGGGCTGTACATTGCTAATGGTATGCGACATGGATACGCTGCTGCCTGCGCCAGCCTCAATATCCACATTTTTTTCCTGTTGCCAGACCAGCGACTTTCCATCGTAAAGCTCAGCCTTAACTGTTGCCGATACCGATTGCTGTTTTACATTAGACAGATCCACACCCAGTTGAAGCAATCCATCTTTAAGTTCGTTGGTCAGCCGTGTATCAGCGTGAAAATCCCAAAGCTGGGTTTTCGGGACAGCCTGTAAAAATATATCCCGCTGGATACCACTAACACGCCACATATCCTGATCTTCTAAGTAGCTCCCATCACTCCAGCGGTAGACTTCCAGCGCTATGCTGTTTTCACCGGTTTTCAGATACGGGCTCACATCAAACTCTGCAGGTAATTTGCCATCTTCACTGTAACCCACTTTTTTTCCGTTCACCCAGACATAAAACGCGGAGCGGACAGCACCAAAATGTAAAATTACCCGTTTGTCAGACCAGCTTGCGGGCACAGTGAAGGTCCGCTTATATGAACCAACCGGATTATATTCAGGTGGATGAGGTTTGTTTTTAGGAAAGCCGTAGCCGTGGTTGACGTAAATCGGATAGTCGTATCCATGCAGCTGCCAATTTGCAGGAACAGGGATTGAATCCCAGTCTGAGGTGTCAAAATCCTCTCTGAAAAAGGATGTGGGTCGCTTTTGCGGATTTTCGGCAAAGTGGAAGTCCCACTTGCCACTTAGCGTTTTATAGTAAGCAGACTGCTTATCATTTCCCGCCAGAGCCTTATCCCTTGATTTATAAGGCATGAAATATGCCCTGTCCGGCAGTGTGTTTACATTGTAGATCTCTGGATTATCCCATTCCGGCGAAGTTATTTGCTCAGTTGACTGGTGCTGCACACTGCCAGTGGTATCTGAATTACACCCTGACAGCGTGAATACGCTTACGCCCCACAAGGCCAAAAGCCCCATCCGCGATCGTTCCATCATAGCTACTACCTGCATGTAAATAACAAAGTGAGGCAATGTTAATACAATATTATATTTGTGTACACAGCGTAATTACTTCGATAAATGATCGGAATTGAAAAACTATACAGGCAGGTTCAAGCAGAGGTTTGCTTTGAGGTTGGTGTGCATACCGCGTCAGGCATGCACACCAAGGGATGGATAATTACTGATAAAGATGTGAATAGATAACCCGTTGGGTTTTCATTAGGTTTTGTCGGGCGATTGGCCAGAATATCGAAATATTATCGACATTGTTGTACTCAAGATCTGTTTCAAATCTTTCAGCCATGTCGTTTAGTGGCTCGGAATGAATGGTACGCAGTAGCTTCACCAGGTTTCTGCTGGTCAGAAGGATCTTACCGTGGCGGTCTTCTGCCACTGCATCGTCAATATCCTTAACTGCCTCACTCATTGTATCCATTAGCGAGGTCAGTGACTGCGCTAACGAGCCTACCTGTTCGTTTTGTTGCAAATATGGCAGCAGGTCGAACCATACGTGAGGATCATCAGGAACCGGATCGTTTGCGAACTCCGGTATTTCCCGCGCCGCAGGTGCATCCTCATGGCTGTTATCCTGTGCAGACTGTAGCTCGGCTTTTTGCGCATCAATGAGTGCTTTTTCCTGCTCTGCCAGCTTACTCTCGCTCTCTTTTAATCTTGCCTGGGCTTTCTCGAGTGCCTCTTCCTTACCGGTAAGCTGGGCCTTGCTTTGATTCAATTCTTCTTCCAGCTGTCGCAATGAATCACTCAACTCGTTCTGACTGGAATCCTGCTGTTTTAGCGATGCCTTTGTTTGTGCGTATTCCTTTTCTACGGCAGCCAGTTTTTCAGTAAGCGCCTGTTGACTGGATTTTAGCTCGCTAATGCTCTGCTCACGTTCACCCAGGGCAGATTGTTGTTTTTGTACCTGCGTTTTCAGCTCTGCTTCCTGCGCTTCCTGCTGACGTAGCTTTTCATTTAACGCCTCCGCTTTATCTCTGGCCTCGTCAAGTTCAGCCTGAAGCTTTTGTTCTTCGCTCTGCGTTTTCGAGACTTTCGAGTTTGCCTGGGTCAATGCCTCGCGACTTTGCTCCAACTGTGTCTGCATGGCGTTATTTTGGTTCTCAGCCTGATTCAGTGCCTGCTGCAGTTGCTTCTTCTGGGCTTCAATTTCTTCATGATGCTTACGCCACTGCTCATCGCTGCCACTCATCATTTCCTGCTGCTTTGAAGCGCGTTGAGCAACATCTTCAAGCTCAGATTTAAGCTGTTCCAGCATAGCCTGTTGCTCTTCGCGGGCGAGCTTTTCCTCTTCCATTTGCTGCTGTCTGGCTTCCAGTTCGCTCTGCGCTGCGCTCAGCTGTTCCTGTTTATCTTGTAATTCCTGAGTCAGACGCTGCTGTTCCTCCTCACGGGCCTTTTCACTGGACGCCATCTCGTCTTTTTGTTGCTGCGCCCGGGCCTGCATCTCTGACATTTCCTGCTGCAGCTGATCTAACAGCGATTGCTGTGCTTCCCTAGCGCGTTTCTCTTCATCCATTTGTTGCTGGCGAGTCTGCAATTCTGCTTTGGTTTCATCTAACTGCGCCTGACGGGCAGCCAGCGCTTTTTCCATTGCCTCCTGTTCATTCTGGCGGTCTTTTTCGGTCTGCTCTATAGCTGCCTGTTGCTCTGCCGAGCGTGACTCCATCGATGACAGCTCTGCCTTCAGTTTCTCAAACACTGCCTGTTGTTTAACCCGCTCTTCTTTATCGGATTCAGTGCGCTGCTGATTATCCTGCAATGTGGCCTTTGCTTCCTGTAGCTGTAATTGCTTCGCTTTCAGATCTTCCTGAAGTCGCGCATGCTCTTCCATGCGCTCGGCATTCAATTCAGCCAGTTTCTGCTGATTACTTTCTGCTTCTGCCCGGGTTTGCTGCATTTCTTCCTGAAGTTTGCTGACAATCGCCTGCTGACGCGCTTTTTCCTGTGCGGCGGCTTCATTTTGTCTTTTTGCCTCTTCAAGATTCTGAGCGGTATCGGTTAATAAGGCGTGTTTCGCATCCAATGCTTCCTGCAGACGTGCCTGCTCCTTTTCGCGCGCCTGGTTCAGTTCAGCCATTTCCTCCTGACGGGCTTTAGCCTGCGCCTCTGCTTCCTGCATTTCAAGTTGCAAACGCGTCAGCGTATCCTGCTGCTTCGCTTTTTCTTCACGATCTGCCTCTGCCTGAGCGCGAATATCCACCAGCGCCGATTCAGTCTGACTCAGCTGAGATTGCTTTTGCTCCAACTCTTGTTGCAACTGTCTTGCATAGGCCTCCATGTCCCCTTTTTCCTGCTGAGACATTTTTTCCAGCATTTCCATTTCGTGCTGCAGATGGTCAATATTTCTGGCTTTCGCCGCTAATTCAGCTTCTGCTGCCTGACATGCCAGCTCTATTTGGCGACGCTGTTTCTCTGCCTCTTCGCTGGCCTTGCGCTGATTCAGTAACTGCTCACGCAGCTTTTCTGATGTCTGACCCGAGCTGACTAACTGTGACTGCAATGTCTGAATCTTGCTGCTTACTGCTGTTAGTTCGTGGTCTTTTTCCTCTATTGATGCTTTAAGCGTATCAATTTGTTCAACATACTGCTGCACTTCATGCTGTTGCGCTTGCTGCTCGTCCTTCAGGCGTCCGGTTTCTTTCCTGCTTTCATCAAGCTGCGTCTGTGCCTGGCGATACTTTTTCTCGCTGTACTGAAGGGCATCCGCTATCTGGCTACGCTGTTGCTCAAGACTGCCGACTTTTGCGCTTGAACGGCTTAACTGCTCTTCCAGCTCTGTGTTAATTTGCTGGCTCTCAGCCAGTAAAGCGCGGTTGCTGGCATAGTCATCCTGCAAACTGGCCAGATGCTCACTGATATCTTTATGCGCCTGTTGAAGGTCTGAAATAGTTTCGAGTTTTTCAGATAAATCTTCTTCGGCCTGATTGAGTCGCTTCTCTGTGGATGCCAGAGACTGCTCAGTTTCTGCCAACGTTGCAGACTGTCGCTGCAATTTGTCTTCGCTGGTTGCCAGCATTTGCTGCTTTTCTTCCACTTCACGTTGTGCAGCCTCCCTTAAACGCACGGCCTCCATCCGAGCTGCGTTTGACTGCTCAATGGCGCGAAGGTCAACCCATATGCAGATAACCGACTGCAATGCACCATCACGGTGAATAGGAATAAGTGTGACCTCGCACGGCAGTTCCTCGTTACTGTGTGCATGCTGCCAGTTAAACGTTAGTACCTGCCCCTGCGTCTTTGCCAGTTCGAGTTTATCTGCCATCATCTGACTATCTGCATCGCTGACATTCAGCGGGCGGAAATCCGGGCTTTTACCCAGCAGTTCGTCTTCATCATCCAACCCGAAGAAGACACAGGCAGCAGAATTCAAATGTGAGAAGCCATCCTCAGAGAGGATCCCCACCGGTACACTGGCGTATTTAACCAGTTTTTCAAAGCGGGTATTCAGGAACTCCTGCTCTTCTCTGCCGCCTATCCAACAAACAAATTCCTGTGGAATTTCACTGATTTTACTCGCATGTAACGTCGCTGACAGCGGCTTGAGCGCACCGTTTAAACGAGCAGGCAGCTCTGCAAATCTGTCGTGTCGCTGTAGCTTTTTAGCCGCTCTGCGGGCGTCATCAGCATTAGTGAACAGGTTATAAAAAGACTTGCCGCGAAGTTCATCACCAGATAAACCGAGCTGTCTGGATGTTGTATGGTTGCTCTCTTTGATAATATCGTTTTCATCGAACATCACCACACCCATCGGAGCCTGATCCATAAAGCTCAATAGACGTTGTCGGGCATGATTACGTTCATCTTCAAGTGCAATGTTATCGGTCAAATCCTGGACTACCACCAGTACTGCCGTTCTCTGATTATTTTCACTTATCGGCTGTAGAAGTAACTTAAGTGTCCGGGTCTGACCTTGCTCGTTTTCAAGAGTAATCACCTCCTGTTTGAGCATTGTGCCCTGCAGCGTACTGTGAAGCTTTTTAATTTTTTCACTCAATCCAGCCAGCTCAGTAATCTTCTGGCCCTTGACCACACCTGATTCGAGATCAAATGTTTTGGCGAACTCACGATTGTAATGTTCAATAGTTAGTGTGTTATTAAGCAGATAAGTGCTGTGAGGCAGCATTGCACAAAGGGACTGGAAGTGGCGTTTATGTGTCGCAGCCTGACTGGCAAAATCACGTTCAGCCTGACGATTGATGCAAGTGAGGTGAATAAGCGGTTCGTCCTCCAACGTATACGCTACCGCACTGGCGTAGAGTGTAACGGGAACCGGTCTGTCGGCACAGACCAAATCGACCTCAATGCTATCGCTATGACCTTCTGCAGCCCGGGATAACAACTGTACAACCGCATTTTTACTTTTATCGGAAAATAACGATTCAATACTTTGAACATCTTGTGCGGACTGACCCAGCCATGCAGCCATGCTCTCGTTAATACTGACATCGCCCGTGGCGGGGCGTAACTGAATTATCCCCAGCGCCTTCTGATTCCACAATGCGTACTGGTGTGCCTCCATCACTTCAGCATTACTGAGTTTATGCTCATACTGGTCGACGTCTTCGATTACCAGTTGACCATTGCACCGTGTCGTATCCGGCATATTGGGAATCACACGAATACGAAAATAACGGTCACGGGCAGGAAGCTTACACACCAGTATTTGTTCCCAGTCGGCTTGCAACGCTTTACTCAATGCGTCCCGGACACTCTCAGGCAATACATCGGTCACCGGCTGACCCATTAACAAATCCGGCTTTTGTCCTAATACCGCTGCCGCAGTTCTGTTCAGTGTCAAAATTTCGTGAGCGTCATCAAGATAGATGATACCGGTAGGCAGGTTGTCCTGACGTGATACCAGCTTGTCAATTTCTGCCTGGCCGCTCTGCTGCGCGCGCAATAAGCGCTTATTCGCAAAGACCTTGGCAACAAATAAGATGATAAAAAGTACAGCGATGCTTACCAGAGACCAGAAGCCGATGGCAAACAATGTAGCGGGCATGGCTTGTACCTGCGCGGCCATCGCCCAGACACGCGAAGGGGCCAGTACATATAATAAACCGAATAAAACAGCAGGCATCGATAGCCGGACATTTACAGACATAAATAAAACCAGGTCGCTCCAGTGACATACCTGAGTGTACATGCACTTCGACGCTAAGTTTTTGATCAAATTTTTAAGAACGTCTGAACTTTCATACGTTTGTCGGTGAACAGCGCTTTTTGTAAAGCGTGCGTTACTTTCTGTATATTCAGTGATGTCGAAGGGCTATACAGAAAACAAAGATGAAGGAGCTAGACAGCAAGCTCGACGATGCCTCGTTTTACGTTGCCAGTTTATTACGTTGAGCTTTTTGATTTGCAGCCGGTAAGCGTTAACTCATTAGCACTGATGGTAAAGGGCCCAGCCTTTAGTAATGCGTTGATACCCAGGATATTCGCGCCAGAAGGAATGACAGCCACTTCAACGGCCCCAAGGTCGCAATTCCCCCCGATATTGATCGAGCTTACGCTGAACCGCTGTAGTTTCTGGATCTGACCATTAGCCATGCGTGCTGCGATGTAGCCCATCGAGGTTACCTTTGCGTTTCGGGTCAGTGCAGAAAAGGTCTTCTTATTCAGCGTGACCAGCCCTGACCCCGTATCTACCAAAAATGACGTGCTTAACGCATTATTAATCGTCGCCTCAACATACAATGTCCCCGTGCCCTGTCTGGATAGTGCTATCCCCTGCGGTTCAGCATTTACTGTAAACGCAGAAATGAATAGCGATATCAGAAAGAAGCAAACCAACTTTATAAGCGGACGTATAAACATGTTCAGTAAGTGAGTAGAAGCACGTGTCAATAAGATGGCAAGAAAAGCACCACTATTTATCTGTTTGAATAGATGGAGTTTTTGAAAATTGAGACTAACACTATTGCACATTTTTAGCGCAGCATTAGTTCACTGGCACTGTATTGGGGCATGTAGCGCTGACTATCAGTAGCCAGGTTCGATAAATGCTGATAGCTTTTACAAATCACCAGAGATTATTCAATCAGATACTAATGCCCCTTATAATTGAGTTATCAACAATACGAGGCTAAAGCGATGAAAAAACTGACTAAAATTGCATTATTACCGATTGCTCTAATTAGCTGCTGGTCAACAGCACAGGCTGATGAAACAGTAAAAATTCAGGTTGCAGACTTCTCCGGCAAACCGCCTTTTAAAAGAAATATCGTAGAGGTTTCTGTGAAGGATGTTGCCAAACTGGAAGAGATATCTCAGGATGGGCAACCTACCGAGTATGTTGAAGTTCGTACCGTCGATATGCGTGGCAAGCCGCCATATCGACGTCAGGTAGAAACCCTTGCTGTCTATGATGTTGCAAAACTGGAGGAAGTTCAGCAAAAGGTTCGTACCGGCCGACCACCTTTCCAGCGTTAAGTAATCACACATTTAATTTAGTCGCACAGGCATATCAGCCTGTGCGACATTTTATTGTCAGAATGCAAATTCCGCCCTTAACAGTTATACCTCTGTCTTACTGACACGCCTATGCTCCAGACACCTCACACGAACGTATTCCTAAACCGTGTTCTCCATTTCACAGGTTGTAATCACCCGCACTCAAAGAAACGATTCTAGCCAATAGCCATGGACGACCAGCCTGACTGTCACCATTCATCGCTTTAAAGTGCACAGAAATGGCGTCTTTGACCGCGATTGCGTGTGATATTGAAGGAAGGCAAACATTTGACCTGTAAGCCTTATCTATAGATAACGAGCGTCTACGTAGCCAAAGATATACATCTGTGTAACAAGTTGACTTAAAGATGTAATAAATAAGATTTAGTGTATGTATCTTGCATATTCCGACGACGCGAATTACGCGGTATACGCGGACCACGCCAGCGTTGCTGGCTGCGTTTGCGGCAATTTTAAAAACAAGAAAGGCTTTACATGCGCAATATACCTTTAAAAAAAACACTCTTCACCTGTACTTTTGGCCTGTTATTCGCCCCAGCGGTTCACGCGGATGATATTCAGGTTTATTTCAACGCCCAGGTAAATCCACCAGCCATTCAGGCAAACCTGGAATCGAAGATTGTAGCTTTAATCAATCAGTCACAGCAGACCCTGGATATTGCTGTCTATGATATGGACCTGCCAGGCGTTGCAACTGCTATTGTTGATGCTAAGGATCGTGGCGTGTCTGTCAGAGTTATTACCGATAACGATAATACCGGTGCAGAAAATCAGGAAGCTTACAGTATTCTTTCTAACGGGAATGTACCTTTTATCGACGACACTGCCGACAATTCTGCTGGCTCAGGATTGCAACATAATAAGCTGATTGTTGTAGATGGACGATACGTACTTGCCGGCAGTACCAACTTCACCCAGTCAGGCATTCATGGCGACCTGGATGCTGAAGGAAATTTGATTTCAGACGGTAATGACAATCATATTCTGGTTATAGATAGCATAGAACTGGCACGCGAAGTGACAACACAAATGGATTTAATGTGGGGCGATGGACCAGGCGGTCTGAGTGATTCGCTGTTCGGTTTAAGTAAACCTGACCATGCGTTAACTACAGTTTATACCACAAACGATAACATTCGCATTGACGTGCAATTTACTCCCCAGTCAGCAAGTAATTATCAGGGCTCTGGCATAGATACAACAGTTGGCTTTGTGAGTGCGGGACTCTCAGAAATTGATATTGCGCAGTTTGTCATCTCTGCACAGGATATTGCGGACGCTGCTGAAGTGCCCAACAACAGTGGTGCTGTAGTCAGAGGGATTGGTGATAGTAGCTTTTTCTACCGGTACTATAGCGAGTTCCAGGATATGCTGGGCAATACTGTTCTCAAGGATGATGGTACAGAGGAAGTAGATAGCTTCACCGGCGCAACAAACAATCCGTGGGAGATTCCTGCAGATATGCGCGTTGCTTCCCACTTACAGGGAGGTGATAAATGGCACCACAAATATATACGTGTTGATGACAAAGTACTTACCGGTTCGCATAATGCTTCCGGTGCAGGCTCGTTTACTAACGATGAAACCATTTTGATTATTCACGATGCGCAGACTGCAGCAAAGTTTAAAGGTCACTTTGACCTCGCATTTTGTCTCTCAGGCAGTGAGCAAAACTGTACAGAAACCACCTTCCAGGGTGGCACATGGGAGGGTGTAACCTTCTCTGGTGAGGAGGTAGCCAGTGTGCTGGATATTGTTAATAATGCTACCATGCAGCAACTGGATATCGATGCAGCAATGAATAAACGTACTGCTGAAAATATTATCAGCGCAAGACCGATAGCGGATATGGATCAGTTGGAAGCTGTCCCCTATGTCGGGAATGCGGCTATGACCGATCTTTATGATTACATGCCTGCCTGGGAAGCGCTGTAATATCAAAATAACATCAGTGAGGTAGCATCTTCATAGCTAAGAGCTATCTCACTTTTTTCAACCAGGTATTAAAGCATATCCGAATGCCTTCTTTTAACTAGTTGGCAATTGGTAGAACATGAATACCAAAGTCCGGGCCAGGCGTGTAAAAGTTGGGTCTGATAGCTGACAAACACTTTTACCTCATATTCTCTTACGCTTATTCGCCATCATTATTTAAGACGGTAACACCTTTCCGGCCGACCAACCGTGCCATATATTTGTTCTGCCATAAGATCATCGGTTTCCAACATGTATTCAAGGTAGCGGCGCGCGGTAGAACGGCTAACGCCTATTCTATCGCCAACCTGCTGCGCGCTCAGAGCTTCATCCTGGCGAACAGTAAACACTTTTCGTATCTTTTGCAGTGTCAAACTATCTACACCCTTAGGTAATCTGGTTGAAGTCTGAACATGCTGTACACTGAAAAACTGATCAACCACCGACTGCGTCAGTTCAGAAGCACCAGAAAGCTGCTGCTGCCGGTTTTCAAAATTTCTGAGCGCCTGATGAAGGCGAGGCAGTAAGATAGGTTTTACCAGAAAGTCTGTAACTCCCAGCTTCATAGCCTGTTCAAGTACCTGGACCTCTTTTGCAGCTGTCAACAGGAACGTCTCGCTTTGATAGGTATTGTCACGAAGTAGTTTTAATAGCTCAAGGCCATTCCCGTCGGGCAGGTAGACGTCCATCAGCAGCAGATCCGGAGTTACGGCCTCAAGCAGAGTCCGCGCCGTTTTAACATCATTCGCCATACCCATGATCGAATAGCGTGCTGATCCGATAAGTTGCTGGGCAAGGAATTGAGCCACTTCAGGCTGATCTTCAACAATCACACAGGAATACGACATAACTAACTCTTAATTTCTGGTTTAGGAATATAGACGGAAAACCGTGCCCCGCCCAGTTCAGACTCGCCTATCTCAATACTTCCGCCACACGCTTCAAGATAAGTTTTGACCGAATACATTCCTACGCCGTGTCGGGCATCTTTTTTAGAACTGAAAGTAGGTGCAAAAATGTGTTCGTTGTTTACAGCTTCAATACCTTCTCCACTGTCCTCTACATCAAAAACTATATTATTGCCAAGTTCCTCAAGACTGACAAAAACAAGCGGTTCCCGAGTGTTCTTCGCACGTTGAACCGCTTCGATGGCATTATCAATAAGATTGCCGAAAATCGATACCAAACATTCCAGAAAATGTCTGTCCTCATAGCCATCAAGGTGTGTGTCCGGGCTGATCCTAAAAGAAATATTACATTCTCTGGCTTTATGATACTTACCAAATAATAGCGCAGCCAAGGTTGGCGTGTGAACCCGCTCAAGAAGCTGCTGAACCTGTGTTTGCACACCCTGGCTTTCGTTGCTTATTAGCTCAAGTGCCTTAGAGGTATTACCCATCTGTAACATTGCTGCGAGTGTATTAAGTTTATTCGAATAATCGTGTGTCTGAACTCTCAACAATTCAGCAAATGCCTCTACACGCGCTAATTGTCGCGAAAGCTGTTCCACCTCATCAGCTGGCCGTAGTGAGATAAGCAGGCCCGCGGTTTGCTTTTCTACCTGCAATGGTAACCGAGAAAGTACTAGTGACTGGTTATTGGCGAACAATTCGAACCCAGTAATATGCTCATGCGGGCTGCTCAGCAGAAAAGGCGTATGTTGACTGAAAAGATCTGTAAGATTTTTCGGGGGCGGCGCATCAGCAGGGCATAATAAATTTCTGGCCCGCTGATTCATTCTTTGCACGGTACCGTCAGTTTTAAGTGCAATAATCCCGGTACGAACTGTGTTGAAAATAGCTTTTTGCTCAGCATAAAGGCGCCCTATTTCATCAGGTTGAAGCCCAAACAGCTTGCTTCGGACTCGCCTTCCAATCCACAAGGCAGCTAACACCGCAAGTATTAAAATGCCTATTGCAATTGCCAATATCAAGATAGATCGTTTGTCTATGGCCAGGCTGACTGATTCGTCCAGATAACCTACTGAGACCAGGCCTATGACTTCATCTTTTTCGTTCAGCACAGGGGCCTTTCCTCTAATAGAGGGGCCCATTGAACCTTCAGCGCGTGAAACATAATAGCGCCCTGACAGCGCCGCATCACTGTCTCCTCCCTGCATTTGCATTCCCACTTTCTCAGCTATCGGGTGAAAAAGGCGCTTCTTATCATTGTTCCCCACTACCACAAAACTGGCACCGTAACCGTGCTGTAATAACGATAGTTCCTTTTTCAGCTCAGGGGGAAAGTACTCATTCTCAACCGCCTCAGTTATATCGGGCCGGCTTGCTAAAGACCGCGCTATGGCAAGTGCCTGCTGCCCGGTCTTATCTTCTATAACAGAAGCCAGCGTATACTGGCTGGCAATAAACAAAACTGCCAGTTCCAGCAGACTTAGCAGTGCTATACTGGCAACTAGCCAGGATTCTAATTTTCCAGTGAGTTTCAATACGCGTTCTCTGTATAAGCTTAATCTGGAGTAGCAGTACTACGGTTGCGTCTATTCTTAATAAATCCCAGAAGAGGTACCAATAACACCACAATAGCGATAGCCAGAATCGATAAGGTTAGCGGGCGCTCCCAAATAAAGTTTAACGATCCGTCTGAAATTAGCATAGCACGACGAAAGTTCCTTTCGATCATATCACCGAGTATAAAGCCCAATACGAGTATAAAGCCCAATAACAGTGGGGCCATCGGAAAAGCAAGCAGTCGAAGTAATAACGCAACACTGGCAAAGCCAATCATCATAAACAGATCAAAGGTATTGAAAGAAACCAGATAAACACCTATCAAACTGAAAAATAATATAAATATTGTCAGTAAAGATTTGGGCATGACAAGAATTTTCGCCAGATAGGGAATAAGAGGCAAATTTAAAATTAACAGAACGACATTACCGAAGTACATTGAAACGATAACCGACCAGAACACATCCGGATTATCCTGCATCAGCAATGGCCCTGGCTGCAGACCATACGCTATTAGCGCTCCCAGCATTATGGCTGTAGTTCCCGATCCAGGAATTCCCAATGTTAGTAGCGGCACGAATGAGCCGGTACAGGCAGCATTGTTAGCTGCTTCGGGCGCCGCCAGACCACGTTTAGCACCTCGTCCAAATGATTTTTTGTATTTTGCCGGGGCAAGATTTCTTTCTGCCGCATATGCCATAAAACTGGCAATAGTAGCCCCTGCACCGGGTAGCACGCCTATCAGAAAGCCAATAAAGGAAGACCGTCCTACCGAAGGATAGATTTCTCTGATTTCGTCACGACTAAGTTTAAAGCTACCCAGAGCCTTACCTCCCATCCCATCATCTTTGTCCTTATCCGGATTGATAACATTCATCAGCGCTTCAGAAAGCGCGAAAGTCGCCATCGCAATCAGTAAAAAGCTCAGGCCGTCCAATAAATCCGGTTGTCCAAAGGTAAACCGCTCGGTGCCTGATGATGGGTCAATTCCAACGGTTGACAGTGCCAAACCGAAAACGGTCATCATCATGGCTTTGAGGAACTCACCGTTACTTGAAAATGCAGCTATAGCTGTCAGCCCTAAAAGCATAAGCATAACGTAATCGCCGGAATGGAAACTAAGCGACACTTCAGCAAGCGTGGGCGCTGCTATCATAAGCATGATTGCACCGATGGTTCCACCGGTAAACGACGACCACGCAGCGATTGCCAGCGCCTTACCTGCCATTCCTTTCTGAGCCAGCGGATAGCCATCAAAAGAAGACGCTACGGTACCGGCGATACCCGGTGCATTGATGAGAATTGAACTGGTGGAACCACCAAAAATAGCACCGTAGTAGACCCCTGCCATCAGGATCATCCCTGAACTTGGTCCAATACTGTAAGTAATTGGAATCATCAGGGCGATAGCTGTAATTGGTCCCAGACCGGGCAACATGCCAATAAAGGTGCCAACAAGACAGCCGACCACAACATACATCACATTTTGCCATTGAAAGGCCGCGTCTACGCCGACCATTATTGCATCAAACATAGTTAACTCCAGAAAGTGCCAGTGGCAAGATAGATATCGAGAAGTTGGGTCATGAGTAGCCAGAATACGACGACTACCGGGACTGAGGAGAGCAGGAGCACCCTACTCCGGCGTTCACCCATGACCCAAAAACCTGTTAAAAGGAATAGCAGTGTAGCGACAATGAAACCTAGTGGTTCTAGTAGGAAGCTGTAGATCACCATTAGTAAAACTACCAGTCCTATTTGCTTTATATTGACGAATTTAAGACCAAGAGGTTTTTGCGAACCGGTACCTTCGCTGTATTTTATAATTTGTGTAACCACCCCTAAAAAGCTGAAGAGCAAACCTAATCCTGCATATAGTTTTGGTAGCGTTGATGAGTCAACCACTTCATATTTTTCAAATGGCAATAACGGAATTTGCCAGGCGTAAATGCCGTAGATAGTGAAAAAGGTCAGAAATAATCCCGGGCCCAATACTTGTCTGATAAGCATGATTAACTCCTAACGAATAAAACCTAATTTGGTCATCAGAACTTCAAGTTGTGCTTCTTGCTCTCGAAGGTCTGCCTGAAACTTATCGGTAGGTCTAAACAAATCCATCCACCCATTGCGATCTCTGACTTTTGCCCATGCTTCGGTTTGCATCAGTTTGCGATAACGCCTCACGTACTCTTCAACCTTCGAATCAGGCGTGTCAGGCGAAGCAAACAATCCACGCCAGTTTGCGAAACTTGTCTCATAGCCCATAGACTTTAGTGTTGGTAATTCAGGATACGCAGGTATTGGTTCAGGTGCCGTTACAGCAAGGATTCGGGCCTGGCCACTTTGGGCAATTTCCAGCGCCTCACTAAGCCCGGTGGATAGCATCTGTATTTCCCCGGAAAGCAAACCTGCTTTAGCCTGACCGCCCGCATCGTATGGGATATAGCGTATCCGTGCGCCATTTAGATCGGCAGCATTTACGGCTAGCGCAGCAACCAGATGGTCCATGCTTCCTCTGGCTGAACCTCCGGCGATGGTTATCGCGCGAATATCATCACGCAACTCATCAATGGCGTCATCCCACGTTTTAAAAGGCGAGTCGTCGCGAACAACGAAAGCACCATAATCAGCAATGATACTGGCGACTGGCTTCAGGTCGTGGTAGCTATATGGGACTTGGCCGGTCAGCGCTCGGATAACAATAGGAGTAGAGTTAACCATCAACATGTCACCCTGCCGGTTGCCTAGTTCAATCAGGTAAGCAATCGCCCGCCCGCCGCCACCTCCGGACATATTTTGAAAAGATGCGTTATCAGATATACCTGATTTCATCAGCGCCTCACCGATACCCCGGGCAGTAGTATCCCATCCCCCACCTGGCCCACCGGGTATAAGAAAGTGGTCCTTCGCTACTGCGCCGATGCTAACTCCCAAAAATAATAAAAAACTTAATAGTCTTAATTGCACACATGTCTCCTAAAAATCATAATGAAAACGCGCCGTAATCGCGTTTCCTTCAGTATTGGTGTTCACCAGTGCAAGCGTGCCCGGACCTGAAACACTACTGCGAATGCCATTTACCATTATTTTGGTGTCTTCATCGATGTAGTAAGACACGCCCAAGGTGTAACTTTGCGCCCTGGTGCCTTGCAAATCGCTCGTCGCATCCATAGATGAAGCTCTTACCGCAATCTCCCATGCGTTCGCTACACCTTTAGGCTGATTGAAACGTGCACTGGATGTAGAATAGAATTTGTGCTCACCGGTCAGCATGTAACTTGCTTGAATGTAATAGCCAGCGTAGGTGGCCCGATTCAATTCGGAGCTTGTATCGCTGGTCGATATTCGTCGCTCTGCGTACTCACCCTGTATAAGCAGCGGTCCATTTTGCCAAGCTGCTTCAAACCCATGCTGAGAAAGATAATCAAGGCGAACTAATTGACCGCCGGCACTGTAGTCCACGAGTCGAACATTCGGCTCACGAATTTCTGCACGGGCGAAAGCACCGTTGAGTTGTTCGTCACCGAATTCACGGTATGAACTCCATCCTCCAGCGTGAAAGAGTTGTTCATGGTCAAGTGCAAGATTCCAGGTTAATCGACCCGAAGCAGCTAGCGCTAATGCACCATCTGTGTCCTTCCCATTTGCACCAAATGCGTCATTTTTATAGATACCAAATGCGTAACGCAGGCCTGTGGTTGGAAAGTATTGATTTGCTGACACTCCCCAACGGAAATAGGGAGACATTGTATTTGCGACACTAGCCCTCTCTATAAGTGCCATGTGCTTAGAGCTTGTTAGCGCATCGAGTGAAATATCTTCTCTGATTTTCCCAAACTTAATGACAGGGCCATCATCAAAGCCGACGTATTCAAACCTTAGTAGTAAAATTTCTATGGTGTCTTCAGCAAACTCGAGAATCATTTTATACTCAAGGTCGGTGCGCTCCCCATCCACTGAAAGACGGGCGCGGCGGGGAAAAAGTTCTGCGCCAAAGTCTCCGCCATTATCAGCGTTATACGCGCCGTTAAAGCCATTGAAATCTATCTGAAGACGACCTCCAAGGGATACCTGACGGGAGCTACTTTCAAACTGCTGTTCAAGCCCGCTTAGCCTTTCTTCGTATTTGTTTGCTGTGTCGTTGTCGAAGTCTTGATTACTCTTCGCATTTGATTGTGACGCCACTGCCAGGCAGAACAGGGCAAAAGATAATTTATTCATTATTATTGGCACATTCACTTAAGACGGCCGCAAGCGTAATGTTAATCACCAGTTAAAGATATGTAATTGAAATAATTATTATTTAATTCATTAATGACGTTTTGCTCTTATTGTCCATGAGCTTTATGAACAATATTTTCATCATGAAGACTCATGATTTTTAATTACATCTTATTGAAAGTTGAAAGCGTGATATGGAAGGACAACATTTGAGTGAGCGAGTCTTTGGAGAGGAAATTTGAAAACGATGCCTCAGATATACGGCGAGCTGTATTTTTAAAAAAGATTTGATTTATCTGGCTAATGATATGTAGCTTGAGAAATGCGACCAGCCAGCATTGAACTAATTATTCCGTCAGTATGATATGCAGATTCACATGCACACGGATCATGGTAAGACAAAAAAGCGGGGTGAAAACGTAAGCAGCTACATCATGACCGCTTTTAACTAAAAGCACTGCTTATTAAGCCGTTTTTCCCAGTTGCCGGCATCTTCTCGCAGACAACTTTCTTCGCTATCCATGCGCATGTGGCGCTGAACATTTTTAACTACCAGACCTGAATCATTCATTTGTTTCTGTATAAGCACACACAATTTTTTGTCTATACCCTGCTCTTTCACCGCTACAAGTTCAGCGTCCAAGCTAAAAACACAAGTGATTACAAGACTGTCGGGAAAGTCGTTATGTCGGACAGTGTGAGTTAACCATAGAAACCCGCTATCCCAGGACTTCGCAGTTTCACAGGCACGGGTTAGCGCGGCGACTAAGGCCTTTTCCCTTTTTTGAAATGTTTTATTCATTACTTTTGCATTGTGTTTTAACCGAGCCAGGTACCGCGAAAATTTGACCCGGTACCTGTACGACTATTAACGAACCTCTTCGCCACCAAGCTCTCTGGCCAGGTCGTCTAAATCGGCTGCGGTTGAATCAAAGGCATGATCAGCATATTGATAAGCAACCGATACATGATGGTCCGACCGCCCGAGTTTTACCTTGAGGGCTTCGGCCTCCATATGCATAGCCGTATTTAAAAAACGATAAGCGTGCTGCTCAGTCTGAAACTCATATTCAATCTGAACTTTCATTGTTCAATGCTCTTTTTATCGTGATTAATCAGGCGCTGCTCAATCACTTCGCGAAGTCGTGTATACGCAGCAGAGTCATCTTGCGTAACCGGTCCGCAGGAAATCCACCTGAGTAAAGTATCATTTAATGAGTACGACTCACCGCTTTCCAGTTTATCCATCATCATTGCCAGTTGAATATCCTGCCGCTGAGCTAAGAAAGCTTCAGGACTTGGACAATCAGCGAGTAGCTCTAACTGCGTGGTAAACCAGCCGCGGTCTGCGTTAACGACAAGAGGCTTAAGCATTACCGACTGGTGCTGTTTATTCATGGCGCGCCAGACTTCATCAGGAATCTGGTCTGTAGCAGGACTGTCTGCATCAGTCCAGGCGCTTAAGCCACTTAACAGCGCACGATACTCTGCCTTTCTGGCATCCTTACGCTTATGGTTGCGGGCATCACGCAGCATAGTTTCTGCAAATTTCAGCTTCTTATCCAACTTTGGAACCGCTTTGCTTAATGCTCCGGCATCAGCTTTAATTTTATCAAGCTGACCCTGCGCTGCAGAAGCATCGGTCTCAGAAAGTTCCGCCAGTAAAGCGTCAATCATGTTAATCCACTGCTGTGCTTCAACTTTCTGTTTTTCTTTTATATCTGCCTGCTGAGATTTTAAAGCATCGAATAATGTATCATTCGCCTGCTTAAATGCACGCCACAGCTTGTTTTCGTGCTTCGGACCAGCATGACCAACCTGCTTCCATTCTTTTTGCAGATGTTGAGCCTGAGTCGCAGCGGCCTGACGATCCTCTATCTCCTGCAACGCATTTACCGCATCGATTAAGCTTTGCTTCTGTTCACGGTTTTCAAGATGCCATTGAGTAACGCGCTGGTTTACAGAAGAAGAGGCTTCACCCCACTGCTTTTTAAGTGCTTCATAAGTTGCCTTTTCAACCTGACCGGCATTACGCCATTCCTGTTTAAGCTGTTCATAGCGTTTCGCAATCGCTGTGATGTCTTCCTGAGAAGCTGAAAGCTGATTGACCGCTTCAATGAGTTTCAGCCGCTCCTGTTTGGCCTGTTCACGGATTTCCTCCTGCTTCGCATAGTGCTCTCTGCAGGGGGCGAACGCCTTTTCCAGGGCCGCGTCAAATTGAACAGATTCTTCGCTGTTATCACCAGGCTTCGTCAGGCTTTGCCATTGCTCTCGCAACACCTTTATCTGCTTTGCCCGGGCTTTGATACTGTCGGGGCGCTGACTTGCCAGCATTTCTGCCTGGGTCAATAATTCTGGTTTGCGTGGTGCCGCCAGATAGGATTGCCATCCTTCAAGGCGCTCGACTTGCGATCGAACATCTTCAAACCGTCGCTGTAAGCGACTCTGATCTGCATTACTGAGTGAATCAAACTCCGCTTTTAAATTTGAATAGCGTGAAAGCGCCGCTTTGTAACGGCCCTCGCTAATCAGGCTACCTACTATACTTAGCAATCGTCTGACCGATTTTGTTTTTTCATCGCTCGCTTCTTTTGCAGATTTGAGCGCTTTCCTGTGACGTTTTCGAATATCCCGCCATTGCGATAACCAGGCTTCAGGCATCTGTTCGATTTTTTGCACATAAGCATCGTATTCTTGTTCAAGCGCATCGAGCGCTTCCTGCGTCACAGCCTGCTGTTCGTCCGCAGTCTCAAGAAATGTCTCAAATTGTTTAGCAAGGTGCTGCTGTGTAGGAAAAATGGCGACAAGGTGTCCCAACCGCTCAAGGGTATGAGTCAGCCTGGCTTGTTCACGCGAATCAGCTGACAATAAGCGCTTATCTGGCAATTGACTGATTGCGTGCTCGAGCGCCTCCAGGCAAGTATTAGCATGCTCAACGGATGCCATTGCAACAGCAGTACGATCTTCGCCATATAACGCGTTTACTGCCTGAAAAGCAGTATTAGCTGCACTATGCGCATCAGCAAGTAATGCTTGTCTCTGTTCAGACTGCTGTGCTTCTTCCCACGCCGGGCGTAACATTTCCAGGTGCGCATCGACTCTTGCGTGCAGCGTTTTGAATTTATCTGCGGCGCGCGCTTGCGCCTCGTTATCCAGCCAGGTGAACTCATTACTTAGCTGATGGTACTCATCAACAAGCAACAACTGACGACGCTTAATTTCTGCATAATCTGCTTTATTCAGTAACGCCTTCAGTTTTGACAATAGTAATGTCAAAGCCTGCTGAACCGCTTCTGGTTTACGCTTCTGTTCATCACGCGCCTGCTTGTGCTCGTCAATAATGCGAATCAGCGTATCGCTGGATTCCTTACGCAGAAATTTATCTAGTTGCGCGTCAGAAGCATTCTGAATCAACGCTTCACGAATTTTTTCAGAAGCCTGGTTCTGGTAATATTGAAGGGTAAAATCATCCTGACCGACTTTACTTAACAGCTGCAACGTAGTGCTATCGTCAAGCCCTTCGACCGGTTTCATTAACGCGCGGCGTACCAGGTCGCTGTCTGCCGACTCCTTCAGATAATCAATACGTTGCTGATTATCGAGCTCCCTGCCCTGCTCTGCCAGTACGGCTTTTTCAACCTCTTGACGCGCTGTGCGCTTTACCACATCAAAGCGGGATAACTGCGCTGTCTTTTGCCACAATGCAAATTTGTCCAATCTGTGCAGTGCAGCCAGCGTCACGCCCGGGTCCGAATCATTAAAAGCGAGCTCATGCAGCGCTGACTTTTCCTGAGGCTTTTGGGGCGATAACTTGTCAACAGCAGCTTTGCGTATACTGGCATCTGCACTTTGATGGGCAGGCTTAAATAAACGTTTAAAGATCATCTTGTTTAAACCGCGCTATTTCCTGATTGGACGCTTTCAGGGACTGTTGAAAGTCCCGTTTACTTTTATGAACAATCTCACCCTGTTCATTAACCGTCATATGCTCATTTGAGTGAGCGACCTTTGACTGATACAGCATGACAGCCTGCATGGTGCTCTCGCACTGCTCGGCTGTCAGAGGTGTACCATCGGGCCATTTTCCCGTCTCGACGGCCTGGCGCAAACGGTCATAAACCTCAGGTGTCATTGCATCCAGAAGTGCTTCTATATTCATGATGAAAAACGTTTGATAATTAAAATACGAACCCGGTTAACGATGTACCAGATAAAACCAACAACCACCGAAAGTACGGCGAGATTGTATTGCAAATCGCCCTTCGCTGAGCCGCCCCAGTACATAAAGCCAAAACCGGCGACAAACAACAGCATTGCAAACATTGACTGATTTTGAATACTTTGGAGCTTTTGAAACTTCTTCAGCTGTTGCTTACGCAAAATATCTTCGGACGATGCATCAGCCAGACCAAATCCACAATGTGGACAACTGTCAGCTTTATCCGAGATTTTTTTACTACAGGATGGGCAATCGATTAGTGCCATGAATACTCCACGGTTACAAATAATGGGAAAGCAGGCGTGCACTGATGTATAAACACCAGATAAAAAAAACGTGTCAGCGCAAACCGGAATCGATATCCCTATTTACGCAGACACGCATTTTAGCAGGCTAGTTATTTACTGTGAAATTTTGTCCAGTAATCATTCACCGTCTGCTTCATTTCCTTACTTAGCATTAATATACCAAACAGGTTAGGCAGAGTCATAATTACAATTGCGACAGCTGAAAGTGCCCATACCAGCGTTGTATCTGAGAATGCTGCCCAAATGAAACCTGCAACATAGATAACCCGATAAGGCATTACCGAACGAGGGCCAGCCAGGTAGGTCATCGCTCTGTCACCATAATAGGACCACGCTATTGCAGTCGAGAACGCGAACAACATCAAGCCAATAGAAACAATGTACTGCCCCCAGTGACCAAAGTATCCCCGGGTAAATGCAATAGTTGTCAGTGCAGCTGAATGCACAAGAGACTTTCCGGAGACTTCCAGATTATCCTTGACCGGCTTGCCATCAACAATTTTAAGGGTCCCGGTAAATGGGTCCTCACCGCTAACAGAGTACTTCACGTCTTCAGCAACTGAACGGGCATTAATCAGTGTAAAGCCATCAGAAACTGCGGTGCCATTTACGATCCGGATATCTCCGCTATAAGCCTGGATATCGTGGTCTTTAATTTCGTTAAGGAAGTTATAGAGCTTGCCAACATCTTCAGCTGACTGATCATCATACGTTCCCTGCACAAAATACATGTCCGAACGGTCGAAGTTATTCTCGTGCTTTTCTTTCCAGACACCGGAAGACAGTATGACCAACCCGGTTATCGTACAGATCATGATGGTATCAATGAAAGGCTCAAGCAGTGACACCATGCCTTCTGACGCAGGCTCTTTGGTCTTAGCTGCAGCGTGCGCTATGGGCGCTGAACCCTGACCGGCTTCGTTGGAGAACAATCCACGATTCACGCCTTTGTTAAAGGCATACGCTAACGAAGCTCCCAAAAAGCCACCCGCTGCGGCTGAACCACTAAACGCATCACTGACAATAGCGACGAATGAAGGCCCGATATTTTCCAGGTTGGCAAAAATAACCGCCAGTGCACCTATCAGATAAATAACGGCCATCAGCGGAACGACACGCGCAGTAAATGCAGCGATGCGCTGAATGCCACCAAGGATAACCAAGGCCAGCAAAATACCCAGCACACTGCCAACAATGGCGGGCTCAAAGCCAAACGTTGCTTCGATACTTTGTGCAATACCGTTACTTTGTGGCAGGTTACCGGTACCAAACGATGAAATAACCGTTGCTACCGCAAACGCGATCGCGAGCCATTTCATATTCAGGCGTCTGTCCATGTAATACATGGGGCCACCAGCCATTGTGCCGTCTTCCGTTTGTACCCGATATTTGTGTGACAGGGTGACCTCAACAAATTTTGTTGTCATACCAAAAAATGCTGTTGCCCACATCCAGAAAAGTGCGGCAGGACCACCCAGATAAAGTGCGAAAGCTACACCACTGATATTACCCGTACCAACGGTACCGGAAAGCGCTGTGGTCAATGCACGAAAGTGCGTTGTATCGCCCGGCTCATTGCCTTTATCGAATTTACCGAAAACGACTTTCCAGGCATGTTTGAAATACCGGACCTGAGGAAATTTCAGGTAAATAGTAAAAAACAAACCGACGCCAAGTAAGACGAACGGAAACCATGGTGAGCCTCCCAGCACACCGTCTAACGACGTTAAAAAATTATACAACCCTTCCAAAACAGGTTCCCCTATGTATTGTTATTTTATTGTTCTGTGTTTTTTTATTATTTTGCGCTATCGCAAATCTGGTACAACTGCTCTGATGGCCACCAGAATATCCTCACCAAGTTGCTGGCACCGCTGTGCTGACCAACCAAATACAGGATCAGGTAAGTTATCATTATCTTTAAATGGCATTTCGAATGTATAGGCCAGGCAGTGGAAACGCTCGCCAACGGCATTTGACGCTACTGTCAGGTTCGCTTCTCCGGGCTTATCTTTGGGATAACCATGTTCATCCTGAAACTCAGGGGTCACAGTCAAAAGCGCCTGCTTGAAATTATCCTCGAGCATTTTTAAACGATCATCATATGATGGGATGCCTTCACTGCCAGCGACAAAGTTATACGGGAGCGCTTCATCGCCGTGTAGATCCAGATACATGTCTACGCCTATGGTATCCATTGCCTGAAGGGTATATAGCACTTCCGGGCTTTTATCCTCAGTGGGTTCTGCCCATTCGCGATTCAGATTTGTCCCTACAGCATTGGTACGCAAATGGCCACGTGCTGAACCATCCGGATTCATATTAGGAATGATATAGAAAGTCGCTTGCTCAAGAAGCTGTCTGGACAAACCGTCCTCTTCATCCAGCAAACGATAAATCAGCCCTTCTGCACACCACTGAGCCATCGATTCGCCTGGGTGCTGACGAGCAGTGATCCACACTTTCTTTTTGTGTTCGGCCTCATCTCCAATAACCAGCATCGAAAGATCGCGACCATCCAGTGTCTGACCTAACAAACGATGCTCACAATCTAAAAACATTTGCGCATCACCCACTAAATCAAGGTGGCGCTCATAGCTGTAAGGTACGAAGTAAGCAAAATAAATGGAAGGTTGCTCAAGGGTTACCTCAAAAGACAGGTTATCGCCGTCAAATTCACTATCGACACGAAACCACGTCTGACGGTCGTAAGAAGCAAGGACGTTATAATCCTTCCAGCCATCCGGATATGCTGATTTGGCAAGTTCAGTGATTGTTATTTTATGTGCTACAAAGGTCTCACTGAAAAGTCTGAAGTGAAACCATTGATAAAAATCAGATTGATTATCGTTATTTATTGCCAGCGTAATATTTTCTGGAGAGTCTGCGTTAATAACGCGAATGTTACCGCTGTCAAACTGACTGGAAATATGCATATCGTCGATGTTCCTCAGATGAGTTTGCGCGGTAATTTAGCATACAGTGTTTGGTTAATACCATGTTTAAACCGTATTACTTGACTGACAACAGCTGGATTGAAGGCAAAAGTGTTCACTGAAAGTGACACCTGTATAACGAATCATCAGTTTACTCGCCCGCCTCGCTCTGAGCGCCGTTTTTAGCGGGTTTAGATTTTTTTGCGCCCGGCACATCCGGTCCCGGTGATGATAACCAGGTACGAACACGCAAGCCGGCAGCCGAAGAATAACCCAGCGCTCGATCGACAACTTTAAATTGTTCATCCAGCAGATAGTAGGATGGGTATCCCTGAACCTGAAAATTGGATTTTAATTGCGCATTGCCTAAATAGACAGGTCCTTTGACATCAGCCTCGCTGATAAAACGTTTAACATCGGCAACACTGTCATAGTCCAGAGCAATTCTGAATACCTGATAGCGGGATTTATCCACGACATCGGTATTGCTGATGCTCATTTTACAAATCTCACACCAGGGGGCAAAAAAGTAAATAAGTGTACGTTTTCCGGCTCGGGCGGTGATGGTATAAGGCTCGCCATTCAGGGTTTTTACAAAGGTCACAGACGGTGCTACATCACCATCTGTAGATAGCATTCCGCGCATTTGCCACTGACTGATACCATAGATAACCGCAATAATAATCGCTATATCGCGGATCCAGCGCACCAGCGATCGTCTGTACCATGGCAGGGAGTTATTTCTGTTCATTATTTATTCCCTTGGAATTTTTTAACACGTTGTTACTACGTATTATTTCCATCAAGGTACAAAAAAACCGACATTGAATCCACAATGTCGGCTTTTTTATTCAATGTGCGATTACGCTGGCAATGTTGGGAATGCAAGATTGGCCATATCACGCACCACTCGCATTACCTGACAACTGTAACCAAACTCGTTGTCGTACCACACATAAAGTGTCACGCGATTATCCGCAACGATAGTCGCCTGTGAATCCACTACCGACGCGGCACGAGAGCCTACCAGGTCACTGGATACAATCTCTTTGCTGGCAGTGAAATCAATCTGATGCTGCAGCGGTGAGAATAACGCGGTATCGCGCAAGAACTCATTCAACTGTAATTTGTCGGTCTGCTTGTCCAGGTTCAGGTTCAGAATCGCTAATGAAACGTTCGGCGTTGGTACCCGAATAGCATTTCCGGTCAGTTTACCCTCTAGCTTAGGATAAGCTTTAGCTACAGCCTTCGCAGCGCCGGTTTCGGTGATAACCATATTAAGTGGCGCACTACGACCGCGACGCTCTGCTTTATGATAATTGTCAATCAGGTTTTGGTCGTTCGTATAAGAGTGGACCGTCTCTACGTGACCACCTGAGATCCCATATTCTTCATCCAGCGCCTTCAATACCGGCGTGATTGCGTTTGTTGTACAGCTGGCAGCGGAGAGAATGGTGTCATCGGCAGTGATATTGTCGCTGTTAACCCCATGCACGATGTTCTTGATATCGCCTTTGCCCGGCGCAGTCAGAATGACTTTTTCCGTACCTTTCGCTTTCAGGTGAAGACCCAAACCATCGCGATCACGCCAGATACCCGTATTATCAACGACGATTGCATCATCAATTCCGTACTGGGTATAGTCTACTTCGTCCGGGCTGTTAGCGTAGATGACCTGAATAAATGCGCCGTTGGCTTTAATTGCCTGACGTTCTTCATCCACCGTAATACTGCCATTAAACGGGCCGTGTACTGAATCACGGCGCAACAGACTGGCGCGTTTTTCCAGATCACCTTCACGACCACCACGTACAACAATAGCGCGCAAACGCAGTTTGTTGTTCATGCCCTGACGTTCAATTAACAACCGTGCCATCAGTCGACCAATACGACCGAATCCATACAGCACAACATCGCGAGGCTTCTGATCGTCCTCTTTATCAACAACACTTTGTAACTGCTGACGCAAATACGCGTTCAGGTCAGTTTCATCAACAGCCGAACCATAATGGAAGTCAAAGGCAAGTTTGCCAATATCAATTTGCGCAGGTGCCAGCGTCATTTCATTGAGTGCTTCCAGAATAGGCCAGCTTTCTCTGAGACGCAGCTTAATACCTTCATGCAAACGCACCATCCGATGCGCTTTAATCACATCAATAGCACTGGCATTTAGCAGTGGACGACCATATACAGAAATCTCTACGGCGAATTTGCGGTACAGGCTACCGATAATCGGTAACATTTTTTCTGCATACTCCTGACGTTCCTGCCAGCTACTTTGTAATTCCTGTTCGAACTGTTGATTCATGCCTTTGCCTTCATCGACTAAAATAGTTTAGGAAGTGAACATACCGAGCTGTTATTTAGGGTACACTAGGTGAGTAAGTCGCTCGGTTATGAACGCTGGTATTCTAGATAAGGTAGTAAGGAACGCCAAATTGTTGATAAATTACAATAAACAGTCTTTTAGCCACTACTCTCCCTATTCTTTTGGTAAATTTTCGTCAATTCTGCTCTGCAGCGCCGTTTTGTGTCTCAGCGGATGCGATAGCTGGGGTGAAAAGAGTATTGCGCAGATTTGTCAGGATTCCCCTTCCCTGTGTAATGACCTTAATCCGGATGCCTGGTGCCGTTCAGAGAAAGCTGAAATCATTCGTCACCGATTCAATCATCAGATTGAAGCCACAGAGAAGCAGAATTATGACATGCTGCTGAAGTGGGAAGATTATAAAGTGTGCATTGCCAAAGCTGCCGGTATCCGTCACGTTAAGCATAGGGAAAAGGAAGCAGGCCGAATGAAAGGATTGCTGACTGCAGAGCGGGAATTAAAGCGGTTGGCCTGGAAGACTAAAAACGCGGAAAACCCTTATCTGGCATACTATCACTGGTCAAGATTCAGTGACGCTGACGCCAGAGCGCGATTTATGCGATTTGCGAAAGACGGCAGCTTATATAACGATCCTGCTTTACTGGTGGCTCTGGCAAGTATTCAGATAAAAACTGACGAAGAAGCCGCCCGAAACACACTTTACGAAGCGCTTGAGCGAGTCAATAACGATAATATGGTCGAGAACGCCGTGTTTTTAAGTCTCAGCACCCTCGCAATAGATCAGGAAAATGTCGCAACCGCTTATTTATGGGCAATTGTTGCAAGTCATTTTAACGCCCCGGTGGATATACCTGCTTATCGACAGATGGCTATTGCTTCGAATGTGAACACCGATGAGATTGAATCAAAGGCCGAAGAGGTAATAGATGATCTGCAGGACGGTAAATTTAATGCTTACCGTGCAGGTATTCATAAGCTATGAACCCGTAACAAATTTTCAGTTTTAATTACCAAGAATCAGCAAATTACCTACAAAAAAAGAGAGCACAGGCTGTGCTCTCTTTTTTAATCGGTCTGACCAGATTAAATAATGACCAGATGTGAAGCCTTAGCCTCTTACCGGATTATCCTCATCGCCCTCAGCTTTGAAGTTCATTGAAACAGAATTTACACAATAACGCTGACCGGTAGGCTGCGGTCCATCAGGAAAGACATGACCCAGATGGGCATCACATTGCTTACAGAAAATTTCGGTACGCATCATGCCATGCGAGCTGTCATCACGATAGCCAACATTATCCTGCTCGGCCTGTTGGTAAAATGACGGCCAGCCACAACCAGCATCAAATTTAGTATCTGAGGGAAACAACGGCGCACCGCACGACTTACACACATACATGCCCTCGCGGGATTCATCGAGTAGTACACCAGAAAACGGCCGCTCTGTACCTGATTCACGGATAACCCGATGTTCTTCGTCTGTTAGCTCAGTCTGATTAGATTTTTGCATACCGCCTCCTCACTTTTGCTTATTTTTTGATAGCAACCTGGGGACGATCCGGATCGCTCCAGTTCAGATGAAACTTCTTACCGGCTGGCTTATCGACGCGCTGGAAGGTATGCGCCCCAAAATAATCTCGCTGGCCCTGTAACAGGTTAGCCGGTAACACCGCAGAACGGTATGAATCATAATAGCTCAACGCTGACATCATTGCCGGACAGGGAATGCCTGCCATGGTGGCATCAGCAATAGATGTGCGCCAGTCTGACTGCATCTCTGTTATCTGATCAGCAAAAAACGGATCGAGCAGCAGATTTTTAAGACCTTCATCTTTTTCATAAGCCTGAGCGATGGATTGCAGGAATACCGCACGAATAATACAACCCGCGCGCCATATTTTTGCAATTTCACCGAAGTCCAGATCCCACCCATGCTCATTTGCCGCGGTCGCCATAAGCTGAAAACCCTGCGCGTACGCGCAAATTTTCGAGCAATACAGCGCCTGCTCCAGTTTATGCACAGCTTCCATCTTTTCATCGTCAGACAGGGATGGGGCATGCGGACCTTTCAAAATTTCGCTGGCCGCAACCCGCTCTTCTTTAAGCCCGGAAATACTGCGGGCAAATACCGCTGATGTAATCGTCTGCGCAGGACTTCCCACTTGCAATGCACTGACCGCCGTCCACAGACCGGTTCCTTTCTGCCCGGCTTTATCCAGGATCACATCGACCAGTGGCTGTTTGGTTTCAGGGTCAAGCTGCTCAAGCACCTCTGCACTGATTTCCATCAGATAGCTGTTGAGCTTACCATCGTTCCAGCGACGGAATACTTCGGCGATTTCGGCTGCTGACATATGAAGTGCTGTACGCATAATCTGGTAGGTTTCGCAAATAAGCTGCATGTCTGCATATTCGATACCGTTGTGAACCATCTTCACATAGTGTCCGGCGCCCATCGTACCGATGTAAGTCGCACAGGCTTCACCTTCAGTTACCGGTTGGCCGGGTGTATAGGTTTCCAGAGGTTTGCCGGTCTCGGGGTCAACCTTCGCGGCGATGGCTTTTAATACCGGCTCAATCCGGGTCCACGCATAAGGATTGCCCGATGGCATAAGTGAAGGTCCAAAGCGTGCACCGACTTCACCGCCGGATATGGCTGTAGTGAAAAAGATAAATTTGCTTTTGTAATGCTCTTCGCGCTCGACAGAGTCGGTCCACAGGCTGTTACCGGTATCGATAACGATATCATCAGCCTTGATGCCCGCATCAATGAGGTGGTTACAAACATGGTCTACCGGATCACCGGCAGGAACTGAGAGAATAATTAGATGAGGAGCTTTGAGCTTACTGAGTAGCTCGGTATAGGAATTACAGCCTTCCAGACGTGCAGGTTTATCACCACGCTCGGCGCTATCTTTAGCCAGAATAGCGTCAACTTTTGTCTGATCCAGGTCGAAGCACGCGACCCGATAACCATTATCCGCCAGATTGAGCGTCAGATTCGCACCCATAACGCCCAGACCGATAAATCCGATATCACACTTATGTTGTGCGTCTTGCTTTCCATCTTCGTTTTGCATGGTTTCCACCCTATGTTGCAGATGGCTGCGCATGATATCACCCGATACGCGCCACAACACTATTAAAGGAAGATTTTCAACGAAAAAAAGTGATTATTGGATCGTATCCGAATATGTACAACCGCTGTTATCAGCGACGCGACTATTCATTGTACAGTGGTCAAGGTATCAGCTGACTGAGCCCCTGCCTTCAGGATGGAACAACGCGACAGAGTGACCCGCTGCACTATAAATTTTTTGTACGCATAGCTCGGGCTGCTCACGCACTGACGAATAGTGCGTATCAAGTTTCAATCGCCATCCGCGGTGCTGCGAGCTATTTGGCAATGTGAAGCGCACAGTATCTTTATCGGCATTAAAGCACATATACCAATGTTCAGCATGTCCACTGGTGGGCGCCTTGCCGACAATTTCCAATGCGAAAGAACGATTGTCAGATGCATGCCAATGCGCAATCTCTTTTTCTGATCCATCCGGAACAAACCAGGTGATACGCTTTACATTAACCTGTTTCTGCCAGTCATCACCGGCCATGAGCAGGTGAGATAGCAGGTCACTGTTTTGCCGAAGCGCTATCACATACTGACAGAACTCAAGAAAATCCTGCTTTCGTTTATTCAGACTCCAGTCATACCAGTTTATCTCGTTGTCCTGGCAATATGCATTGTTGTTACCCTGTTGGGTGCGGCTTAACTCGTCACCGCCAAGTACGTGCGGCGTTCCCTGACTGAATATCAGCGTGGCAAATAAATTACGCTTCTGCTGTTCACGTATAGCGATAATGTGTACATCATTTGTCTCGCCTTCCACACCATAATTGGCAGACAGATTGTGCCCGTGACCGTCGCGATTCCCCTCACCGTTTGCTTCGTTATGCCGTTTTGCATAACCGACTAAATCCTGAAGACAAAAGCCATCATGGTAGGTGATGTTGTTCACTGAGGTATAGATTGGGCGAATCCCTCGGGTAAACACATCATCAGACCCCATAAGTCGTGTAGCAAAGTCCGGCGCCGTGCCCTCATCGCCGCGCCAGAAAGCGCGTACGGTATCTCTGAACTTATCATTAACCTCCAGCCATTCACTGCCAAACTGGCCAAGCTGATAACCGTCAGGTCCGATATCCCACGGCTCAGCAATCAAGACCGCCGTTTTTAGCACCGGATCCTGACGCATTGCCTGAAGTAATGCCGAGTGCGCAGAGAATACCTGCGGACTGCGGCCCAGCGAAACAGCCAGATCAAAACGAAACCCATCCACACCAATGGTTTCTGTCCAATACCGCATTGCATCCATGATCAGCTGCATCATACAGGGCGATGCTGAATTGACTGTATTCCCACACCCCGAATGGTTGCTGTATACCAGGTCACCATTAGGTGACTGCTCAAACAGATAGCTGTGGTATGGGCTGAATCCCTTAAAGCTGATTACCGGCCCGCCCTTGCCTCCTTCAGCTGTATGATTGAATACCACATCAGCGATCACCTCGAGGCCCGCTTCGTGGTATCGGTCTATCATATACTGCAACTCGCCTAACGCATCAGAAATAGCGTAACGAGGCTCTGGCGCGAAAAAGCTGACAGGGTTATAGCCCCAATAATTAGTTAAGCCTTTCTCGGTAATGTATGGCTCTGGCATAAAAGCTGCCATCGGCATGAACTGTACCGATGTAATTCCCAGCTCTTTTAGGTGCGCAATAATAGCCGGGTGGCAGGCACCGGTATATTTTCCGCGTTGTTCTTCAGGCACATCAGGGTGTGTTTTGCTTAACCCTTTCACATGTGTTTCATAAATAATGCGCTGATGGTCAACAATTGTCGGCTTGGGAGGTCTTGGTACCTGATAAGCACGCTCATCAATGACCAACGCCTTGGGTATCATAAAATGTGAGTCATTCTGATACTGGCGCGCATTCCAGTGGATTGGCCGACTGAGCATTTTTGCATATGGATCTATCAGCAGTTTATCTGTCGGCGCTACCAATAACGCATTCTCTGAGCGGTTGACCCGATAAGCGTAGTGCTGATGATGACCTATACCACTGATATGCCCATGCCATATATCGCCGGTTTTATTTTCAAGAATAAACTCGTTCACAGGCTCTTCAGTGTCGGCACTGAATAAGCATAGAATCACTTCAGTTGCTTCTGGTGAAAAGACAGCGAAGTTAACCCCAGCCTCTGTGATAGTCGCGCCAAGCGGCCCCGGGGCCCCGGCAGTTTGTCGCATGATTTCTTTTTGCATGGTTTATTCTGATTCTAGCTGCCAGTATACAGTTGCCAGGGGAGGCAGTGTGACTTCTATACTAAAGGGCTGTCCGTTCCATTCATGTTTGTCAGCCACTACCGACTGAGGCACAGAAAACCCGCTTCCCCAATATGTTTCTGCATCAGTATTAATCAGTACCGAATACGTACCCGGCGCCGGCACCCCCACTCTGTAGTGTTCTCTGGGCATAGGTGTCATATTGCATACCACGACCACCAGGTCCGTGTCAGTGTTGCCTTTACGGCAAAATGACATCACACTTTGCTGCGCGTTGTGGTGATCAATCCAGTTAAAGCCCGATGGATCGTGATCAAGCTGGTGCAATGCCGGCGTATTCGTATAAGCACCGTTTAGTGCTTTGTATAAACATTGCATACCATGGTGCTTGGGATATTCGAGCAGGTGCCAGTCTAAGGAGCTATCGTGATTCCACTCACGATACTGGGCAATCTCGATACCCATGAAGTTCAGCTTTTTACCGGGATGGGCAAACATAAAAGCAGCATACGCACGCTGGTTAGCCGCAGCCTGCCATTCATCGCCCGGCATTTTGCCCAGGATACTCCCTTTGCCATGTACAACTTCGTCATGAGAAAGCGGTAGCACAAAGTTTTCATCAAACGCATATACCATGGAAAATGTCATTTCATCATGGTGATAGCGCCGGTAAGCCGGATCTTTGGCCATAAAGTGCAATGAGTCATGCATCCAGCCCATATTCCACTTAAAACCGAAACCAAGGCCGCCCGCATCTGTGGGACGGGAAACCCCCGGAAAGGAGGTAGATTCCTCGGCAATCGTCATCGCCCCGGGGTACTGACGATAGACTTCTTCATTCATCCAGCGCAGTAAACTTATCGCTTCGTAATTCTGATTACCACCGTCAACATTTGGGATCCATTCGCCATCATTGCGCGAATAATCCAGATAAAGCATAGAGGCAACGGCATCGACCCGAAGACCATCTATATGGAATTTATCCAGCCAGAATAACGCATTAGCGACCAGAAATTGCCTGACCGTGTCTTTGCCAAAGTCGTAGATGCAGGAATTCCAGTCCGGGTGCCATCCTTTGCGGGGATCGTCATATTCATATACATGACTACCGTCAAATCGCGCCAGACCATGGCCATCTTCCGGAAAATGTGCCGGTACCCAGTCGATGATAACACCCAACCCCGCCTGGTGGCATTTGTCCACGAAATATTTGAAATCGTCAGGATTACCGAAACGACTAGTGGGTGCAAACAGCCCCACCGGCTGATAGCCCCACGAGCCATCAAAGGGAAACTCTGATACCGGCAGTAATTCAAGGTGCGTATATCCCATATCGACGGCGTAAGGAATTAACGTCTCGGCCAACTCGTGATAGGTCAGATAACGTCGATCATCGTCGGGTTTACGCCACGAGCCCAGGTGCACTTCATAAATGCTCATAGGTTTGTGGTAACGATCTTCGCCGCGTTGCTGCATCCAGTTATCATCCTGCCACTGGTAGATACTGTGATCATGAATGACGGAAGCATGTGAGGGGTACTGCTCAGCAAAATACCCCATGGGATCTGCTTTGTGCGGTAAATCGTTGCCCTGACTATCTTTAAGCTGGAATTTATACCGCTCACCTACCGCCAGTTGTGGTATTACCAATACCCAGTAACCCATATCTGTTTTCTGCATAGGATGCACTCTGGCATCCCAGCCATTGAAATCACCTATTACAGAAACCGCAGAAGCATTGGGAGCATATACGCAAAAACGAATGGCACTCTCGTTACCAGCTTTAACAATGTGCGCACCGGCTTGCTGATACAGGTTCTGGGGCGAGTGATCAATATAATGCACAGCGTGGTAAGCCAGATCCTGAAATTGGTATGGATCAATGCTGGTGGTTTCATGCTGTGCGTATTTTGCAGTTACCTGATAGATATCTGCTGGTGTGAGGCCCTTAACAATACCACTAAAGACGCCCGGCTCTGCCGTGCCCTTAAGGGTTACCTTATTGTTATCATCACTGACTTTATGCACGGTGACCGACTCAGCATCAGGCCGCCATACCGTTACCTGCATGCCATCGGGCCTTTCAACCGGACCCAGGACTGCGAAAGGATGGGTACAACCGGCTCGCGCCAACTGCTGCTCAACGTGCATAAACAACTCCTTTTTATGGTGCCTGAATTGCTCAGGCACCCTTTTGATTTTTATTTAACTTTAATCTGTACTGGCCGAGCGCCGTGCCTGGGTCAGTCGGTTGGCTAAATGAAGAATATCGTCATCACTGAAGATATCCTCAAGATTGCGGCTTAGTTTACGACGCCAGTTTGGATACTCATCAAATGTACCGGGGATGTTAACGGGTTTATCCATTTGTAGCCAATCTTCAAGCTGCAGGCTCAATAATGCACTGGAACCCGTTGCCATATGTGTTTGAAGGCCGAAGTTCAGCGCCTGATTCATGCCGGTATAATTCACATCATGGCCGACATCTTCGCCAACGGAATGATGGCCGTGCAGTGAGTTAAGAATTTCCTGCTTATCCTCGTGACGACTGGTATACAACGTTTCCAGAATTTCGTCTGTAGGATAAAGCCCAAGAGACTTACCCAGCTCCAAATCAAGACAATGCCAGTAACCAATTAACGTTGGCATATCGTGCGTGGTCAGTGTAGACATAGATTGCACGGGGTAATGAGAAGGTGAGAAGAATCCGCCATCTTCGGCCTGTTCAAAGAAGAATACCCGGTAAGAATAAATGCCGTTGTCGGCAAGTTTGCCACGGATTTCTTCAGGCACAGTGCCTAAATCCTCACCAATTACCAGGCTTTTGTTGCGGTGGCTTTCCAGTGCCAGAATGCCCAGTAAATCATCTACCGGATAATAAACATAGCCACCGTCACGGGCATGATCACCTTTAGGTACCCACCATAACCTCAATAAAGCCATGACATGATCGATGCGCAAGGCGCCTGCCGATGCCATATTTGAAGAGAATAAATCGACAATAGGCTGATAGGCCTGCTCATAAAGGCGTTTGGGATCCATTGGCGGCAGTCCCCAGTTCTGACCCAGCGGCCCCAGTACGTCAGGCGGAGCCCCGACACTGGCATCAACACAATACAAATCTTTATTGCCCCAAATCTCTGCGCTGCCTTCACTTACGCCCACTGCAAGGTCGCGATACAACCCGATAGTCATACCCGCATTCACTGCAACCTGGTTAGCTTCTTCCAGTTGCAACGCAGCCTGCCATTGAAGAAACTGATAAAATTGTACACGCTGTTTGTTTTTCCTCGCGAACTTTGCCACTTCCGGTTTGTGGTATTCTTTAAACTTATCGGGGAACACAGGCCAGCCCCAGGAGGGTTCGCCCAGATCTTTGAGATGCTCTTGCATAACATCATAGACCGCCAGCATATCCAGACTTTCGCCACCTTGTGACACAAATTCAGCGAACGCCTCACGTTGTGGCGTTTTTGAGGCCAGATACGTTTTCTGGTAAACCTCAAACAACGCGGTCAGTACTTTCAGTTTAAGCTCAGCTACACCGGCATAATCGACATATTCCTTACGTCTTACCAGATCAAGTTTCTCGCAAAAATCAGGTGCATTCACCAAAGCCTGAACATCGGGATGGTCATATCCTTCCAGCCTGGTTACATCGAGATACAGATAATTGAGCCAGCGACGCGAAGACGGTCCATACGGACTGCATGCGCCCGGATTAGCAGGATAAAGCGCGTGAATCGGATTCAGGCCGATAAAATCAGCCCCGGTATCGGCTGCATCTTTTACCAGGCGTGACAAATCTGAAAAATCACCAATTCCCCAGTTATTCTCACTTCTCACACAATAAAGCTGCACACTAAGGCCCCAGGCCTTTTTGCCCTTAGCGACCTGTTCAGGCATGTAACAGGCATCAGGCGCCATAATTATACGCATCTGCCCTACCGGCTCATCGTCTCCTTCTACCAACAATTGCAACGCGTGATATCCATCCTCCAGAGCATGGTCAAAGGCAACGGCATATTCCTGATATTCCACTTCATCGATTTCAGCCACGTTAATTAACTGCGTGTCTACCGGCACCAAATCCTGGCTGAACTGTTTGCCCGACTCAGTGGTCAAAAGCAACGTATAGGAGTCATTAACCAGTTCTATTGGTAATCGCACAGTAAAATGAATACGTTGAGACTGACGAAGTACCTGAACGGGATCTAAGACGGACTGCCAGTATGCAGCGGTGTCGTGTTTTACCTGCTCTAATACCGCCGCTTCATTTTCTGTTTCATATCCCAGTGCATGTAACAGCTTAGCTTTGCTGCTATCGGCAATTGTTGCGGGTTTTCCCCATGCATCTACATAATTGGATTCGATGCCCCGCATCTCTACCAGTTTCTGCAAAACTTGATTCGACATTGTTTCGTATTCCTGTATCTGGCGGTTCTAGCGCGTAAGTGATGAAAAAAGTATATACGACGCTTTCCTACAAACTATTAACATTATTGTTTAAACCGGTGGTGTAGCGAAAGTGAATACGATTGCATAGATTACATTTCGTAATTTTGCAACATTTTACCTTTTTCTTTTGCTTAGTATGCCATTTTGATCCATACTTTACGTAATTTTATTTCAAACCATTAAAAGTAGAGGTACGTCATGACAGTACGCATCGGTATCAACGGTTTCGGCCGAATCGGCCGCCTGGTTATGCGCGCAGCCGCAATGCGCGATGATATTGAAGTTGTAGCAATCAACGACCTGCTTGATACAGATTACATTGCATATCTGCTTAAGTATGATTCAACCCACGGTATATTCGATGGCAGTATCAGTGTTGATAATAATCAGCTAGTGGTAAATGGTAAAACCATTCGAGTTACTTCTGAAAAAGATCCGGCTGACCTGGCCTGGGGCGAGGTAGATGTTGATGTAGTTGTTGAGTCCACAGGTCTTTTCCTGACTAAAGAAACAGCGCAAAAGCACATTGATGCCGGCGCTAAAAAAGTGGTTATGTCAGCACCGTCTAAAGATGACACCCCGATGTTCGTAATGGGCGTTAATCATGCCAGCTATGAAGGTCAGACCATTGTTTCGAATGCATCATGCACGACAAACTGCCTGGCGCCGCTGGCTAAAGTACTAAACGATAAGTTTGGTATTGTAGATGGTCTGATGACCACTGTTCACGCAACAACAGCAACGCAAAAGACCGTTGATGGTCCATCAATGAAGGATTGGCGCGGCGGCCGCGGTGCCGGTCAGAACATCATACCTTCATCAACGGGTGCAGCGAAGGCGGTTGGTAAGGTTATTCCGGCACTAAACGGCAAATTGACCGGTATGGCTTTCAGAATTCCTACGCCTAACGTTTCTGTGGTCGATTTAACGGTGAATCTTGAAAAAGCAACCAGCTATGACGCAATTTGTCAGGCGATGAAAGAGGCCTCGGAAGGTGAACTTAAAGGCATTCTTGGTTACACCGAAGATGCCGTCGTTTCAAATGACTTCCTGGGCGATGCGCGTACTTCAGTATTTGATGCTGATGCTGGTATTGCACTGACCGATACATTCGTAAAAGTTGTAGCATGGTATGACAACGAATGGGGTTATTCAAACAAGGTACTGGATCTGGTACAGCATATCAGCAAATAACTGTTTAAAAATCAGATGCATTAGGTTGCATGAGCTAAATGCGAAAAAGGTGCGATTTAATCGCACCTTTTTTATTGGAATCCGTATAGTATTGTCCGTAAATGTAAAATAGTGTTTTAAACAGGATTTAACTATGAGCATCGCCAGCAGTATCAAAGTAGACGAATCTTCAGGTATTACTTACCTGAATATAGAAAATGATTTCGCCTGCGCCCAGGTGAGTTTATACGGTGGACATGTGCTCTCGTACGTTCCTAAAAAAGATAACAAAGAACGCCTTTGGTTAAGCCCTCACGCCGTTAAAACCGGTGAAAAGCCCATCCGGGGCGGCATTCCGGTTTGCTGGCCCTGGTTTAGCGACGACCACGGCAGAGAGAAAGGCGAATTACCGTCACATGGTTTCTTACGTTCTCAGGTCTGGAAACTCACCAGTAGTCAAGACACATCTGAAGGCACTGAAATTGTTATTACGCCTTCATTTACCCGCGCCGACGGCTTTGAATATGATTGTGATGTCAGCCTGACAGTGTTCGTCGGAGAAACGTTAACGGTGACATTGCAGACCGTGAATAAAGGACTGGTACCCTTTACATTTAATACCGCGCTCCACACCTACTTTGAAGTTGAAAATATTGCCAATGTACAGCTGGAAGGCTTAATTGGCGACTACAAGGATAAAACTAATAACTGGGCCATCAAATCTACACCGGCAGATTATAAAATCGAGCAGGAAACTGACCGGATTCATCTTGATGCCGCCAAATCTGTTATTATTAATGAAAATGGTGACGCTTTGACCCGGGTTAATTCTTCAGGACATGACTCAATAGTAGTCTGGAATCCGTGGCAGGGGGCAGCATCGATATCTGACATGGATGCGTTCGGCTACAAACAGATGATCTGTGTAGAAACAGCGTGCACGCAAGGGTATTCCTTATCTCCTGAAGAACGCCACACTCTGACGCAGATTATACATCCTGTTTAAACATTCAGGCTATCCTGCAGCAATGTTTCTCTGCTGCAGGATATAATTATTAAATTTGTTCATTTTTTTAAAAAAACTTAGCCTTTTTTCTGATTTTCCTGCGTATAAGTTTTGCTTCAGGCATTACAAACATATTTATAATTATGTAGGGAAACTCTCTGTGAACACTAAAATAAAATTACTCGCACTCGCCGCTCTCTTTACTGCCTCTTTTACCTCCCATGCATCTGAAAAGGCAGTCCATGGAACGTATGTTCCGGTTAAAGGTACCGTTGAAACATTCGAAGTTTCGGATCCCACTCTGGGTGAAGCTCCCGAGCAGCTGGGCAGATACAAAATTTATCTGGTAAACAGTGCATGGAGAAGTATGAGCGCAGAAGAACGAAAATCAACCAGATATCTTATCAAAGTCGAAGGACTGGTAGCAGGAAAAATCGACCTGGCTACCCTGCTCGTATCACACAAACTATTGGACGATGATCACCGCTATACATTGCGTTCAGAAAACGACTTTTTTATTCCCCAGTCAGGCGACCTATACTGCTCTACCGGAACCCCGTTAGTCATTCAGGAGCAGATAAATCTTGTTAAGGGTACTGGCCAGTATTCGAATCTGAGCGAGGGCACCATTATGCTAAATGGCGTAATCAACAACTGCCCGGGAGAATCGGATTTTGGTAAAAATGTTTTAGAAATTATTCCTTTCCAAGGCTCTGTTACTTTTGAATAATATAAAAAAACCGCCTGGGTATTATCCAGGCGGCTTTTATCATCAGTTCTGTTTACACATCCCTACGCGTGACTATTTGCCCCTTCAACAGCAGCTTTAGCCAGTTCAGTAATACGATCCCAGTCCCCTGCCTCAATGGCGTCATCAGGTGCCACCCAGGAACCACCTACGCAGGCAACATTCTTAAGCGCAAGATAATCTTTATAGTTATCGAGGCTTATGCCACCAGTTGGACAGAATGTAACGTCCGGGAAAGGGCCGCTGATAGATTTGATGGCTTTAACACCACCCGACGCCTCTGCCGGGAAAAATTTCATATGCGTATAGCCAGCATCTTTACCTTTCATCAAATCAGATGTAGAAGAAATTCCAGGAATCAGAGGAATGCTGCATGCCTGACCAGCTTTCAGTAAGTCTGCGGTCATACCCGGGCTGATAGCGAATTTGGCACCAGCGTCTATCACTTCTTTAAGTTGCTGCGCATTGGTTACTGTACCAGCACCAATAAGCGCATCAGGGACTTCCTGTGCGATGCGCTTTATGACATCAAGAGCAGCAGGTGTACGCAATGTCACTTCCAGTACTTTTATTCCACCGGCCATCAATGCTTTTGCCAGTGGTACGGCTTTCTCTGCGTCCTTGATTACCAGTACAGGAACCACCGGACCGGATGCAAAAATGTCCGCCGGGGTAAGAGTCCAATTTGTTGTCATAATTCACTCGCAATATGTTGTTGTAGATATGCCGCCGCCCCTAACAGACCGTGGTCTGGCTCTGCTATCAGATAGGTGGGGATATTTTTGACGTAATGTTTCATCTGACCTTTTGCTTCAAAGCGGGCACGAAAATCGCTGTCCTGAATGAAATCAGCGAAGCGGCTGGCAATACCGCCACCAATAAAAACACCGCCCGATGTCGCCATATTTAATGCCAGATTCCCGGCAAAGCTTCCCATGATCCGGCAAAATTGCGTCAATGCAGATTCACAGATATCACAGGTACCCGCCAATGCTTTTTCGGTTACCTGTGCCGGGTCAGTAATGCTTGCCTGAACCCCCTTCTGCGCGGCCAGGGCATTGTAAATGTTCAGGATACCGCGACCTGACATCACCTCTTCAGCTGAGGCGCGACCATGCATTTGCTGCAAATGTCGCCAGATGACGATATCTGTTTCATCAACTGGTGCAAAATCCACATGACCACCCTCACCATCAAGTGTCTGCCAGCCAGCAGCAGTCATTGTGATGTGTTCAACACCCAGCCCTGTGCCTGGGCCAAAAACGGCAATATTACCGTTTTCTACCGCAGTGCCCTCGCCTATCTGAATAACCTGTTCATCAGATAGACCGGGAAGCGAATGCGCCACGGCAGTAAAATCGTTAATCACGTAAAGACTGGTCAGTCTGAGCTGTTGCCGAAGTGCCTTTTGGGAGAACGCCCAACTATGGTTGGTCATCTCTACCTGATCACCCAGCACAGGACATGCAATGGCAATGCACCCATCACTGAACTGATAGTCGCTGTAATCGTTGAAATATGCCTGAATGGCCAGGTCAATGCTGGCAAAATCCTGACACATGTATTTTTCGATATCTGTGACGCCCGCTTCTGTCACCCTGGCGAGGCGGATATTAGTCCCCCCGACATCGGCAACGAATTTTTCACTCATAGCGCCTGCTCCTGCGTATAGAACAGCGAACATGCTCCTTCTTCGGCGCCCGTCATTACAGAACGCATACCGGCGAACAGCTCGCGCCCCATCCCTTCATGGTGATTGGCCAGGTCTGCTTTGGCAGGTTCACGTGCATCCAGCTCGCCCTGTTCAACGCACAGTGTTAACTCACCAGTCTGGGTGTTCAGCTCTACCATATCGCCATTCTGCACTTTCGCCAGCAGACCACCGTTAAAGGCTTCTGGTGTGACGTGGATAGCTGCCGGCACTTTACCTGAAGCGCCAGACATACGTCCGTCAGTCACTAACGCGACTTTGTAGCCACGGTCCTGTAATACACCCAGTGGTGGTGTAAGACGATGCAGTTCCGGCATACCGATAGCTGAAGGTCCCTGGAAACGAACAACAACAATACAGTCTTTATTCAGATCACCATCGCGGAAGGCCTCATCCAGTTCAAACTGATCTTCAAATACCACAGCAGGTGCTTTGATGTGGCAGTGCGGATTACGCAGCGCCGAGGTTTTAATCACTGCGCGCCCCAGATTTCCTTCAAGTACGCTAAGGCCACCGTCAGGCTTAAATGGTTCTTTAACAGAAGAAAGCACCTCTTTGTCTGCTGACGTGCCGGCGCCATCGCGCCATACCAGCTCACCGTCTTCAAGACGCGGCTCCTGCGTGTAGCGCTCAAGACCACGACCACAAATGGTATTTACATCATTATGAAGCAGACCGTTGTCTAACAGTTCCTTGAACAATACAGCCATACCCCCGGCAGCAACGAAGTGATTGATGTCTGCTGAACCGTTCGGATAAATACGGGTAAGTAACGGCACTGCGTTTGAGATTTCAGAAAAATCATCCCAGGTGATAATGACACCCGCTGCACGCGCAACCGCTACCAGGTGCATCGTATGGTTGGTAGAGCCACCAGTAGCAAGTAAAGCAACCAGACCGTTTACAATGGCTTTTTCATCTACGATGTGACCTATTGGCATGTAATCGTCGCCCAGGTCAGTCAGTCGTGTTGCCTGGACGGCTGCAGCTTTCGTCAGCGCATCACGTAATGGCGTGCCCGGATTGACAAACGATGAACCTGGCAGGTGCAGACCCATTGTTTCAACAACAAGCTGATTAGAGTTGGCAGTACCGTAGAAGGTACAGGTACCCGCAGAATGATAAGACTGTGACTCAGCTTCAAGCAGCTCCTCACGGCCAACCTTGCCTTCTGCAAACTGCTGACGAACGCGGGCTTTGTCTTTATTCGGCAACCCGGATGGCATAGGGCCGGCAGGCACGAAAATGGTCGGAAGATGACCAAATGCCAGTGAGCCCAACAACAATCCGGGTACGATTTTGTCGCAAATACCCAGCATCATTGCTGAATCAAACATGTTGTGAGACAGTGCTACCGCCGTTGATTTAGCAATAACATCGCGGCTCATCAGGCTTAAATCCATGCCGGGATTGCCCTGAGTGACACCATCACACATCGCGGGTACACCGCCGGCAAACTGCGCAACACTGCCAACTTCCTTAACCGCATCTTTGATAATTGTAGGGTAAGTTTCGTAGGGCTGGTGTGCCGACAACATATCATTATAGGCTGACACAATAGCAACGTTAGCT
The DNA here is from genome assembly GCF_006228385.1 of Salinimonas iocasae. Lineage (GTDB taxonomy): Bacteria > Pseudomonadota > Gammaproteobacteria > Enterobacterales > Alteromonadaceae > Alteromonas > Alteromonas iocasae. The sequence continues at coordinate 1,717,756 of NZ_CP039852.1, read as the reverse complement.
TTAGTCATGCTACGAAGATCTGATTTTTCTGTTGCTCCGCAAGCAGCAAACCCATGCGCCAAATTACCGCAAGAAAGCTCACCGCGGTGTGGACCCTGGCGACGCGCTTTTTCAATTTTTTCCAGATACGCCTTACGCGTGGGCTTACTACGCTCGATAATGCGTTGGGTGATATCTGCGATTTGGTTATTCATAACGTTCTCCTACGGTGCCCACATCAGTGTAACAGGCGCCCGGTTTACAACGGCTGTAACCGGCTTTTGAATTTCGGTGTCGTTTTCCAGTGCGTCCAGCAATACGGCCTTTTTCTTATCCCCGGTGAGGTGGATAAAGATATTCCGGCTGTGAAGCAGTGCAGGTAATGTCAGTGAAATACGCTGATGTGGTGCAGTGGTCGGTTTAACGGCAATACAAATTTTGCCGCTGGACATATTGAGTCCGTCTTCAACTTGCTCTGAACAGGGGAAGAGCGAGGCTGTATGCCCATCTTCACCCATACCAAGAATCAAGGCGTCAAAAGGCTGTGCCATGCTGGAGATGCGCGACTCGACTTCTGCAATCGCGCTGTTGGCATCTTCATCATCAGTCAGGGGAGAAACAAAATGCGCCTGGCTGGCTTTGTTTCGCAACAGGTGCTCTTTCACCAACCTGGTATTGCTGGCGTCATCATCTTCACTTACCCAACGCTCGTCAGCTAAAGTGATATCTACCTTAGACCAGTCGATATCCGCCTGGCTCAGGGTCTGAAATAATCCCACAGGTGTTCTGCCACCGCTGACTACCAGACTAGCGCGACCACGCGTGTTGATACCCTCTTCCAGGATCGATACTAACGTAGCGGCAAATGACGATGTCAGTGCATCGGGTGATTCGAAATGTTGTTGTGTCAGTGCCATGTTATCTCTTCTTCGTTAGTTTACTTTCATACCAGCTGCGATTTTCACGGGCCAACAGACCAATGGATGCAACAGGTCCCCAGGTACCTGCCTGATAAGGCTCTGGCGGCTCGGCAGTGTGATTCCAGGCATCGAGAATAGAATCAACCCAGTTCCATGCCTGTTCAACTTCATCACGACGAACAAACAACGCCTGGTTACCCAGCATGACTTCTAACAGAAGCTTTTCGTAGGCATCAGGAATACGCTCCTCAGAAAACGCCTCAGAGAAACTTAAATCCAGCTTTGACTTTTGCAAGTCCATCGAGCCGGAACTGGTCAGCCCCGGTACCTTGTTCATAACGGTGATTTCAACACCTTCGTCAGGTTGCAGACGGATAACAAGCTTGTTAGGTGGCAGGCTATTAAAGCTGTCGCCGAATAAGTTATGCGGCTGACGTTTGAAATAGATTACAACCTCGGATACCTTGGTTGGCATCCGCTTACCGGTGCGCAGATAAAAAGGAACACCTGCCCAGCGCCAGTTATCTATCTCAGCTTTGATCGCAACAAATGTTTCTGTTTTGCTGCGCGTATTTGCATCTTCTTCTTCAAGATACCCTGGTACTTCTTCGCCTTTTACAAAGCCGGCGGTGTACTGGCCACGCACAGTAACATCGTTGATGTTCGATACATCTATAGGACGCAACGCTTTTAAGACTTTAAGCTTTTCATCACGAATGCTGTCAGCGTCTAGTGTCGCAGGTGGCTCCATGGCAACCAGGCTAAGAATCTGTAATAAGTGATTCTGTACCATGTCACGCATCTGGCCGGCATCATCAAAATAGCCCCAGCGCCCTTCGATGCCTACCGATTCAGCTACGCTGATTTGAACGTGATCGATACAATTATGGTCCCAGTTAGTCGCGAAAATACTGTTAGCAAAGCGCAGTGCAATCAGATTCAGAACCGTCTCTTTGCCCAGATAATGGTCGATTCGGTAGATTTGCGATTCGTTGAAGTATTCTGAAACCTGATCATTGATGACTTTGGAGGAGTCCAGGTCGTGGCCGATAGGCTTTTCAAGAACGACCCTGACACTACTATCAATAATGTTACAGCCGTGCAGGCCGCGGCAGATATCACCGTAAATAGCCGGAGGCGTGGCCAGATAACAGACCATAACCCGGTCTGGATCGACCACATTGTCGAATGCCTTATAGCTGTTGATATCTTTCATATCAACACAGATATAATCCAGACGTTCGCACAAGCGCGCCCAGGTTTCTTCGCACATTGCCTTATCGCTGAATTTTTCGATATTAGATTTTACTTCAGCAATATAGTCTTCTTTAGACATATCCTGACGGGCAACACCTATAATGGTGGTATCCGGATGAATAAGCTCAGCTTTTTCCAGCTGATAAAGCGAAGGCAGCAGTTTACGCCGCGACAAGTCCCCCATTGTGCCAAAAAGCACAAAATCACAGGGTTCAAAAGAATTATCCATTACCATATTGTCGACCTTTTTATGATAGCGGGAACATCCTACTTCCAGGCAAATATTTCAGACGTTCCACCGATGGTATTGCGCATAGTTAACATCAAATGTAGTAAAATTACAACTTCTACCCATTTCGGAGTTGTGTAGTTATTCATTTTACCTGATAAACAGCCGCGTTACCCGGTTGTTAAAAAATTACATTCCTCTTGTCACAGCCTGCACATCAAGTAGTATAGGCCCATACAAAAGGGACTGACTCTTATTTTAAGTGCTTACGCCGTATGAATATTCTCGAGAAAATCACGCAAAGCAAATCTGCTTTCAGTAAATCAGAAAAAAAAGTGGCAGATGTTATCCTTGCCAATCCGCAAACTGCGATACATTCAAGTATTGCAACACTGGCAAAGATGTCCGATGTCAGCGAGCCGACCGTGAATCGTTTTTGTCGTCGCCTCGATACCAAAGGCTTTCCTGATTTCAAATTACATCTGGCGCAAAGCCTTGCAAATGGCACGCCGTATGTAAACCGTCATGTTGATGAAAGCGACGGTCCGCAGGAATACACCAATAAAATTTTTGAATCTACGATGGCTTCACTTGAAGTTGCGCGTCAGTCTATAGACGTAAACGTAGTTAATCGTGTTGTGGATTTGCTAACCCAGGCACAAAAGATATCTTTCTTTGGTTTAGGCGCTTCTGCCTCCGTAGCCCATGATGCGCTGAACAAATTCTTCCGGTTTAATGTGCCGGTCGTTTACTTTGAAGACATCCTGATGCAGCGAATGAGTTGTATGAATTGTAATGACGGTGATGTGGTTGTCTTGTTCTCTCATACAGGCAGAACAAAGAACCTTGTAGAGATCGCGCAAATTGCAAGGAATAACGATGCTACCGTTGTGGGAATCACATCTGCAGATAGCCCGCTGGCAAATGAGTGTAGCTATGTGCTGTCACTCGAGGTACCTGAGGATACGGATATGTATATGCCCATGGCCTCACGCATTGCTCAGTTGACACTGGTTGACGTACTGGCCACTGGCTTTACACTGCGCAGGGGGAATAAATTCCGTGAAAACCTGAAACGTGTTAAAGATACATTGCGCAACTCCCGTTACGAGAAACGCGACTAATAGTCTTATCCTTAGCGCCCGCCTGGTCGGGCGCATCCGCTATGTATTTTATCTGTCTTCTGCTTCACCCCTGCCCCGCTCACGAATGTGATCTATTATTAAACACTGACTGAATGAATAATGAGCTTCACTGGTATGTTCAGTAGCTATTTACACTTTGCAGCATTCACAATAACGTCAAATTCACATATTATTCTGTAATAAAATTACGAAAAGTGATTACAATGTAGCGACATTTCTATGGTGTTGCGTTACGATCACCCTGTCTTTTTCATTTTAAGCAACGAAGCGACCGAATATTATGAGCAGAAGAACAAAAATCCTTGCCACTTTGGGCCCTGCAACTGACTCAATTGAAAAAATTGAAGCCATCATCAAGGCAGGGGCAAATGTCGTCCGCATGAATTTCTCTCACGGTCAGGCAGAAGACCACATTGAGCGAGCGAAGCGCGTCAGAGAAGCTGCCTCTAACCTGAAGAAGTATGTCGCTATCCTGGGCGACCTTCAGGGGCCGAAAATTCGGGTGGCCCGCTTTAAGGACGGCGCGGTAGAGCTTACTGTGGGTGATGCATTCACGCTTGATGCCGAGCTGGACCGTGATTCCGGTGATAAGCAGTCTGTTGGCATAGACTACAAAGCATTACCGGACGACGTTACCGACGGTGATATCCTGTTGCTTGACGACGGCCGCATTCAACTTAAAGTGACAAAGGTAGAAGGCCGTAAAGTTCACACCGAAGTGACGGTAGGTGGCAAGCTGTCGAACAATAAGGGCATTAACCGTCAGGGCGGTGGTTTGTCTGCAGAAGCGCTTACAGACAAAGATAAAGAGGATATTAAAACCGCTGCTAAAATTGGTGTCGACTACCTTGCAGTATCGTTTCCACGAAGTGGCGCTGATTTAAATTACGCCAGAGAGTTGGCTCAGCAAGCTGGCTGCCATGCTCAAATATGCGCCAAGGTTGAGCGCGCTGAAGCCGTTGCAAGCGATGAAGCCATTGACGACATAATTACAGCATCTGACGCCGTAATGGTTGCAAGGGGTGACCTGGGCGTAGAAATTGGCGATGCAGAACTTGTCGGAAAGCAGAAAAAACTGATTGCCCGCTCACGCCAGCTAAACAAAGTTGTTATTACCGCTACCCAGATGATGGAGTCGATGATCAACAGCCCTATGCCTACACGTGCAGAGGTAATGGATGTGGCTAACGCAGTGCTTGATGGCACCGATGCAGTGATGCTGTCAGCAGAAACCGCGGCGGGTAATTTTCCGGTCGAAACCGTTCAGGCGATGGCGCGGGTTTGTGAAGGTGCTGAAACCCACCCCAGTGTAAAATTGTCCAAACATCGCATGGACGATGTATTTTCTACTGTAAGCGAGACCATTGCATTGTCGGCAGTTTACGCGGCAAATCATTTGCCAAGCATCCGCGCGATTATTGCACTGACAGAAAGCGGCAATACACCTAAACTAATGTCGCGCATGACGACTACATTACCTATCGTAGCGTTGTCCCGTCATCAGGACACCCTGAACATGATGGCACTTTATCGCGGTGTTAAGCCGGTTTATTTTGACTCGCGGGACAGTGAGCCAGGTAAACTTAAAAATGATGTCATGGAAGCACTGAAAGCTATTGGCCAGATTGCTCCGGGCGATACAGTAGTAATGACCTACGGCGATGAAATGGAAAAAATCGGCGCCACGAACGCTATGAAGATAGTTAAAGTCGATTAAAAACCAACACGTACCCGTATGGGAAAGCCGGCATCAAGAGTGCCGGCTTTTTTTTAGTTCCAGTGAGAGAAGTATTCGCTACTTTCACGCCCGGGGGCCTGCGGTGTGTCCATACTCGGCGTCCCCAAATAGAGAAACCCTACCACTTCGTCTTCTTCAGACAGTCCGAGTTGTGATTTCACATATTCACACTGTGCATAAGCGCCGGTGCGCCAGATACCATTGAATCCCTGTGCAATTGCAGCCATTTGCATCGCCATGACTGCACAGGATGCTGATGCAATTTGTTCTACCCGTGGGACTTTCGCATGTTCGGTATACTTTGCAATCGCAATAATAATCATCGGTGCTCTGAGTGGAAGCTGTGGCGCGCGGTCAATTTCTTTTTGTGATTTATCATTCTGAATAGCGGACTGCTCGAAAATACTTCCCAGCTTATCGCGCCCCTCGCCTTCACAAACGATGAACTCCCAGGGTGTTAGTGCGGCATGGTCCGGAGCTCTTAACGCGGCTTGCTTGATATTCTCAAGCTCTTCTCCTGATGGTGCAGGTTCACTTAATCGTGGCTGTGAGCGACGTGTCAGCAGAAGTGACAAAGCATCCATAGACAACTCCCGTTTTTTTAATAATCTGTAGCCTGTATCCTACGAGCACCGATATAAAAAGACCAATGTAATAACGCCATTAAATGGTGCGCGTCAGCATACCCTTAGGGTTACTGCAGTAACACTTATCTCTTAATGCTGTTAATCCTGAAAATACGGTACACTCCCCCGAAATCTTATCCGCTTTTATTGTTATTGCGTACAGTAGCTGAAAAGTAACAATTGATTACAATTTAAAGTAGCGATTCAGTTATGATTCGATACCATAACGATAACAGGTCTTATAGGTAGTAATAGTTTATGGCAGCAAATGGAAGCTGGACGAAATCACTTTTTGTCGGACTGTGGACAGTTTTAAACTTCTGCAGAAAGCTTTTCTTCAACGTAATTTTCATTTTCATTCTGGTAGCAATCATATTAGCAGTGTCTGCCGATAAAGATCCGGTAGCGGTCCGCCCAGACAGTGCCTTGTATATGAACTTGCAGGGACGACTGGTTATTGAGAAAGAATCGGTGGATCCCTTTGAACAGTTCATGCAGGAAGCGTTTGGTGAAGAACCGGAAAATCCGGAATTACTGGTGCGCGATTTAGAAAAAGCACTGCGAAATGCAAAAGAAGATAACCGCATTAAAGCACTGGTACTTGATTTGGCAGAGTTTGAAGGTGGCGGTCTCGATAAGCTTCGCCGGGTCGCGCAGGCCATCGATGATTTTAAAGTATCCGGTAAACCGGTTTACGCTATCGGTGATTATTTTGCTCAAAGTCAGTATTACCTGGCAGCGCATGCCGATAAAATTTACCTTAACCCAATGGGAGCGCTTTTACTTGAAGGCTATGGTCGCTACGGATTGTACTTTAAAGACCTGCTGGAAAAGCTTCAGGTTACCACCCACATTTTCCGTGTAGGAACCTATAAGTCTGCTGTCGAGCCATTCTTGCGCAACGACATGTCAGATGCAGCCAAAGAAGCAAATCGAGAGTGGCTGGATACGTATTGGGAACAATATAAAGAAGATGTCGCAGCGGCCCGGAATATTCCTGAAAGCCAGTTTGATGAAAAACTGGATGTGCTGGTAGAAAAGTTTGATGCGGCAGGTGGGGACTTTGCGCAATATGCTTTAGAAAATGGTTGGGTAGACGCCCTTAAAACGCGCACCGATATTCGCCAGGAACTTGCTGAGCTGGTTGGTCGTGATGATACTGAGCTGGGCGTTAACGTCACAACATTTAGCGCTTACCTGAAAGTCATTAATCCGCCAATGCCCTCTATTGAGAAAGACGGCGATCAGGTTGCCATTGTGGTAGCGAAAGGTCAGATTCTGGATGGGGAACAACGGGCGGGTACGATTGGTGGCGACAGCACTGCACGTCTTTTGCGTCAGGCCCGAATTGATGACAATGTGAAGGCAGTGGTATTGCAGGTTGACTCTCCGGGGGGCTCTTCTTTCGCCTCAGAAGTGATTCGTCAGGAAGTGTTGGAGCTACAAAAAGCAGGCAAGCCGGTGGTGGCGTCAATGAGCACCTACGCAGCATCAGGCGGCTACTGGATATCTGCTCCGGCAGATAAAATTTACGCCTCTCCCAGCACGATTACGGGTTCAATCGGTGTATTTGGTATGTTTATGACTTACGAAAACACCTTGGATTATATTGGTGTATCCAGCGACGGTGTTGCATCAACAGAGGTGGCCGGTCTCTCCCCTGCCCGCGAGCTTGATCCACGTTTTGCTGATATTTTGCAGCGCAATGTTGAAAGCAGCTACAACCGCTTTATCACTATGGTCGCTGAGAACCGTCAGATGACGCCAGAAGCCGTAGATAATGTTGCTCAGGGTCGCGTATGGATCGGCACTAAAGCCAAGGAACTCGGGCTGGTAGATGAACTGGGCGAGCTTGAGGATGCTGTGATAGCTGCAGCAGAACTCGCGGGCATCGAAGAGTATGAGACATCTTATGTAAAGCGTCAGCTTAGTCCTCAGGAAATGTTCTGGCGTGAGTTTTTCGGTCAGGCAATGGTATGGGCCGCAAAGAGTCAGTTTGTGGGTAACGATACCCCGATGATGGGGATGGTTAAGCAGCTGCTTACACACTATAACAGCGTAAACCAGCTTAATGATCCTATGGGTGTATATGTGTTATGTCTGCAATGTCAGGTGCACTGACCACGTGATATCGCAACATGAAAAAAACGAAGTCGAACAGCGCGTTAACGCGCTGTTCTCTTTAGCAGAGTCGCATTTTTCACAACCTCTTAAAACACCGGCAATTGGCTGGCGAAAGTCAGGAAAAAATGCGGGTACCGCTAACCTGACAACGAATAAAATTAATTTTAATCCAGTCTTTTTTACTCACAATCGGCAGGCCTATTTCGACGAGGTGATACCTCACGAGGTCTGTCATATTATTGTCTATCAGATTTACGGTCGCGTTGCGCCACACGGTAAACAATGGCAATGGGTTATGCGCAACCTGTTTGAGGCACCAGCGAGAACTACGCACCGTTTTGATCTCGCCCCATTGGGTCTGAAGGAATACGTGTATCGCTGTGAGTGCGGTGAGATTAACTTATCGGTACGTCGTCACAATAAGGTAATGCGTAACAAACAACAGTACCTATGCAGAGGGTGCAGAGGAATTCTGACGTTTACGGGAAAGCACCTTTAGTCAACTTATTCAAACCATCGACGTGTAAATACCTTATCGAGCTGATCGAAAGCTGACTTTAACAATGCTGCAAGTTCCCTGTATTTCGGTTCTGACTGACGCGAATGAACCTCGCAACCTTCCTGTTGCAATTTACCGTGAATTTCATGATACCAGCTCTTTAATGCCGGTGGCAGAGTTTGATTAGACCTGTGTCCCAGCCAGAGGATACCCTGCAACGGTAAGCTGAGAAAAAATGCACCAATAGCCAGTGTCTGAGGCAGGTAGTCACCGCCCAGCGTATTAAACAACATTGCACTGCAAACCACCGCAACAGGCGGCATTACAGCGATAGAAAACCGCGTAGCGCTAATGACTTTGCATTCAGGGAAGTGAGGGTATAACTCTTTTTTTACCGGCCACGTGCTCATGTACGCATGACCGTCCCGGAATAAAGATAATACGGATTGTGACATAAATCACCTCGACTAAAGCTTGCCAGTAACCACCCTTTCCCACTGTAATTACTGTTTAACTGGCGCTCTTTTCATTTAATACTTAATCACCCCGAGTATAGCTCATCAATGCGGGTTACCATATTGAAATATTATTCATTGTCGTTGGTGATTGCATCGTTCACTATTGAATGTAAAAATTTTGCCCTAATAAAGACACTCATCGTTTGTACAAATCTGCATATGGCAGGTTTTGATTGGAGATTAAAATGGCAGAGACCAGGCATGTGCCTCTTCTTATTCTGGGTTCTGGCCCCGCGGGATATTCAGCGGCAGTATACGCAGCGCGGGCGAACCTCAATCCGGTATTGGTTACCGGAATACAGCAAGGCGGTCAGTTAACCACCACGACGGATGTCGAGAACTGGCCCGGCGACCCGGAAGGTCTGACCGGCCCTGATCTGATGGTGCGGATGCAAAAACACGCAGAAAAGTTTAATACAGAGATTGTTTTTGACCATATTAATAAAACAGATCTTTCGAAAAAACCTTATACATTGCATGGCGACTCCGGCACCTATACCTGTGATGCGTTAATTATTGCCACAGGTGCATCGGCTAAATATCTGGGGCTGGAATCAGAAGAAGCGTTCAAAGGTAAAGGCGTATCTGCATGTGCAACTTGTGACGGATTTTTCTATCGTAACCAAAAAGTTGCTGTAGTAGGTGGTGGTAATACCGCTGTCGAAGAGGCGCTTTACTTATCAAACATAGCTTCAGAAGTTCATGTTGTGCATCGCCGCGACACATTCCGTTCAGAAAAAATTCTTGAGCAGCGTTTGCGCGAAAAGGCGGAGAACGGCAATGTCATTCTTCATCTGGATCGTACACTTGATGAAGTGATGGGCGATGAAATGGGTGTAACGAAGATCCGTATTGCCGACACCAACAGTGATGCAAAAGAAGAGCTTGATGTTATGGGCTTGTTCATTGCTATCGGCCATAAACCCAATACCGATATCTTCGAAGGCCAGCTTGAGATGAAAGATGGCTATATCAAAGTTAATAGCGGTACCGAGGGTAACGCTACACAAACCTCGGTTGAAGGTGTTTTCGCCGCAGGTGATGTAAGCGATCATATTTACCGTCAGGCAATTACCTCTGCCGGAACCGGATGTATGGCTGCACTGGATGCTGAGAAATACCTGGACGGTGTCAGAGCAGCAGCACAGTGGTAGTGTTCTGTATGCTTTAGCAAAGGGGCCCATCGGGCCCTTTTTTAATGTGACGACTGAATTTGGCATTAAAGCGCGCCGGTTTTTGCTATAACTATTTTGAAAAGTACTATCGCTTATTACTATGATTGAGCTTCCTTACCTGACCGAACACACACCTTTCCCGCCTGTTAGCAAAGCACTAAGCGAACCTAACGGCTTATTGGCTTTCGGTGGCGATCTGTCAGTGCGACGTCTGCTGAATGCGTACAGTCAGGGGGTATTTCCGTGGTTTAGCGATAATGAACCGTTGTTGTGGTGGTCACCTGATCCTCGGGCCATTATTGAGCTGGATGGGTTTCATTGTTCAAGAAGCCTGCGCAAACTCATTCGAAAACAGTGCTACACGGTTACGCTCAACCATCAGTTTGAAGATGTGATAGGCCTTTGCGCCTCTATTCCACGGCGTGATCTTCACAGTGACGAAGAAACATCGGCGACCTGGATTACCGATGAAATGCAAACAGCTTACCTGCAACTGCATAAAGCAGGGTTTGCCCATTCAATTGAGGTTCGTGATGAGACCAGCAGTTTGGTAGGCGGCCTTTACGGGGTGGCAGTAGGCAACGTTTTTTGTGGCGAATCTATGTTCCACAAACAGCCAAACACGTCTAAACTTGCTATGTATGCATTAGTAAAACACATGCAGACGCATGGGTTAGCATTTATTGATTGTCAGATGCCTACTGAACACCTGGCGAGCCTGGGCGCGAAAACTGTCAGTCGGAATGAATTTATCTTGCGACTGAAAGAGCACTCTCAGACTTTGGATGAAAACGGTGATCTTATGCCCGCTTATCGTAAGTGCTGGCAGAAGCAGGTGATTGCCCTATGAAATTCGGAATTACCCAAACATTCAGCTGTAGCTATTTGCCTGATGAGCATGAGCAATTGTTAGTTTTCGCAGAGAAAGACCAAAACTTTGCATGGCGATATGGTCAGCTAATCCAGGCAGGCTTCAGACGCAGCGGTGCACAGATTTACCGGCCGCATTGTCCTTCCTGCTCAGCGTGTCAGTCAATTCGTATTCTGGTAGATGAATTTACGCCGTCGAAAAGTCAGAAGCGTGTTCTATCGCGTAATGCTCATTTGTCTTCCACCCTGGCATTCGCGCCCCGTGACGCGTACTACGAGCTTTATGAGCGCTATATCACCCAGCGTCACGCTGATGGGTCTATGTACCCACCTAATCGTCAACAGTTCGAAAGCTTTATTCTTTGTGAATGGAAGTCGCCGATATTTGTAGAAGCCTACGAGGGTGATGAGTTAGTGGCAGTGGCGGTAACTGACAACATAGACAATGATAATGAGCATCAGGCCTACTCAGCCCTCTACACTTTTTATGCGCCTGACAGACTGAAGCATTCACCAGGTACCTGGATGATCATGCAACAAGTGTTGCACGCAAAAGCAAATCACAAACAGTATCTTTATCTGGGCTACCAGATAGATGATTGTGCTAAAATGAATTATAAGCGTCGTTTTTATCCTAATGAGCGTTTTTATAATAACGACTGGCATCGCTTTGATAAAAAATAGCGTTTTACCTTTACATATCTGGCAAGATTAGTTAAGGTCTGCGCGGCAAAATTTTGACTTACTGAGGTAACTGCTATACATGGCAAAAGAAGATTCTATTGAAATGGAAGGGGTAATTCTAGATACCCTACCCAACACAATGTTCCGCGTTGAACTGGAAAATGGCCACGTGGTCACTGCGCATATCTCCGGAAAAATGCGTAAAAACTATATTCGAATTCTGACAGGTGACAAAGTCACTGTTGAGATGACACCTTATGATCTGACTAAAGGTCGTATTGTGTATCGTGCAAGATAATATCAGTAAGTAAGAATCTCACCGATAAGAAAAAACCCGGCTAATGCCGGGTTTTTAGTTTCTGTCTTTAGGATTAATTCGACTCAGCCTGCGTATTCTTAGATTCTACACCGGTATAGGTAAACACCAGCTTGTCGTCTCCGAGATCTACTTTCACGCTGCCGCCTTTGCTTAACTCGCCAAAGAGAAGCTCATTGGCCAGCTCTTTCTTGATTTCTTCCTTGATTAAGCGCGACATAGGCCGTGCACCCATCGAGCGATCGTAGCCCTTCTCTGCCAGATATGCCCTGGCATCGCTGGTAACGTCAAGGGACACGCCTTTAACATCAAGTTGCGCCTGAAGCTCGATGATAAACTTATCAACCACCTGAAGAATGATGTCTGTCTCAAGGTGATTAAACCAAATGATCGCATCCAGACGGTTTCGGAATTCTGGCGAGAACACTTTGTTTATTTCGCTTAGCGCGTCGTGACTATGGTCCTGTTGTTTGAAGCCGATAGACTTACGCACAGTTTCCTGTACACCCGCATTTGTCGTCATGACTAACACAACATTTCTGAAATCAACTTTTCGTCCGTTGTTATCGGTCAGGGTCCCGTGGTCCATCACCTGCAACAGGATATTGTAAATATCGCTGTGTGCTTTCTCTATCTCATCCAGCAACACAACTGAGTAAGGGTTTTTTATCACAGCATCAGTCAACAGACCGCCCTGATCAAAGCCGACATAGCCTGGAGGCGCACCTATTAGCCGGCTTACCGCATGGCGCTCCATGTATTCAGACATGTCGAACCGTACCAGTTCCACACCCATGATTTTTGCCAGCTGCTGAGTAACTTCTGTTTTACCGACACCGGTAGGCCCGGCAAACAGGAAGCTACCAATCGGCTTCTCTTCATTGCCCAGTCCTGAGCGGGACAGGTGAATTGCATCTGTCAGCGACTCAATCGCTTTATCCTGTCCGAACACAACCATCTTAAGGTCTCGATTAAGATTTTTAAGTACCTCTTTATCTGACGCTGAAACCGATTTCTCAGGTATACGCGCCATTTTGGCAATGATCTGTTCAATGTCTGATACATTGATAGTTTTCTTACGCTTGGACTGCGGCAACAGACGCTGACTGGCCCCAGCTTCATCCATTACATCGATAGCCTTATCAGGCAAGTGCCGCTCATTAATGTACTTAGCTGACAACTCCGCAGCAGCCTGAAGCGCTTTTTGTGTAAAACGAACGCTGTGATGCTCTTCATATCTGTTTTTCAGACCAAGCAAGATTTTCGTCGTATCGCTCACACTCGGCTCAGTAATATCGACTTTCTGGAAGCGACGAGCTAACGCTCTGTCCTTTTCAAAAATGCCCTGATATTCCTGGAACGTGGTTGAACCAATACAACGTAATTCACCACTGCTTAATTTGGGTTTAAGTAAATTAGAGGCATCCATTACGCCCCCTGAAGCAGCACCCGCACCGATGATGGTATGTATCTCATCGATAAACAGAATAGCGTGCTCGTCTGCGCTAAGTTCTTTTAGAATAGCTTTGAGGCGTTTTTCAAAGTCACCACGGTATTTCGTTCCCGCCAGCAGACCGCCCAGGTCCAGGGAGTACACGGTACTTTTTGCAATAACTTCCGGCACGTCTTCCTGCACTATGCGGTATGCCAGTCCTTCTGCAATAGCCGTTTTACCTACACCGGCCTCACCAACAAGCAGGGGGTTATTTTTACGGCGGCGACATAGAATCTGAATAGTTCTTTCAAGCTCTGAATCACGGCCTATTAGAGGGTCAATTTTGCCGTCCTTTGCCTGCCGGTTCAGGTCAGTTGCATATTTGCTTAACGCCGAACCGCCCTCTTCGCCTTCAGCACCTTCTTCACTGGTTTCACCTGACGCCCCCGGCGCTTCATCGTCGGCTTTACTTACGCCATGACTGATAAAATTCACAACATCTAATCGGGTAACATCGGACTTTTTAAGAATATAAACAGCCTGAGACTCCTGCTCACTAAAAATAGCGACAAGCACATTTGCGCCGGTTACTTCATCGCGGCCGGAAGACTGAACATGAAAAACAGCGCGTTGCAGCACGCGCTGGAAGCCAAGTGTGGGCTGAGTTTCTCTCTCACCTACCTGGTCTTCAAGAATAAGTGGCGTGGTGTCTTTAACAAACTCTATCAGCTCGTTTTTAATTGTATCGATATCCGCGCCACAGGCTTTGAGGGCTTCCTGCGCTGATGAATTGTCCATTAATGCTAATAGCAAATGTTCAACCGTCATAAACTCGTGTCGATGCTCTCTGGCAAACACGAATGCTTCGTTTAACGTCTGCTCTAATTCTTTGTTCAACATATTGCTCGCCCCTAGTTAGTTCACTTACTACGCCGGTTCCATGGTGCACATAAGCGGATGTTGATTCTTTCGTGCGTACTGATTGACCTGCATTACTTTGGTTTCAGCAATTTCTGCAGTAAAAATGCCGCAGACAGCTTTTCCCTGATAATGCACTGTCAACATAATTTGATTGGCTTTCTCCGAATCCAAATTAAAAAAACGTGTGAGTACTTCGACCACAAAGTCCATCGGCGTGTAATCGTCGTTGTTCAACAACACTTTGTACATGGGAGGCGGTTGCGTCTTCTTACGCTGCGCTTCTCTAAGTTTTTCTCTTTCAATACTGATCGCGTTGTCTTTGCTCATAGTAATAGGATAGTGCTTAAGCGTATATTACGCAGAATTTTTTCTATAAGATTAATTCTTCAAAATACGCTTGACATTGAGTGGTTAAAATATCTACAGTTTCTGATGTACCGTTATGAAGTGACGCATGACTGTACAATTTGCCCTTCAAACCTATTGTGGGGGCATAACTGTGTGAGTTCAAGGATTAAGAGGAAGTCGAAGTATGGCGGTTGGTAAAGTTAAGTGGTTTAACAACGCAAAAGGGTTTGGATTCATCGTGCCAGAAAATGGCGGTGAAGACATTTTCGCTCACTATTCAACCATCCAAATGGAAGGTTATCGTTCTCTAAAAGCTGGTCAGGAAGTGACCTTTGATGTTCAGCAAGGCCCTAAAGGCCTGCATGCTGAAAACATCGGCGTAATGGACGAACCTGAGCGTTAAAATCCGGTAAATAAACGCCAAAAAGCTTTTACTGCATTTAACAGTAAAAGCTTTTTTATGCCTGTTCTAAAGTATCCGACACATCAGGCACTTCGATTTCTTTGCTTACATATCCCCCACCGGTACCCATTCCCGGCATTTTACTAATTAAGTGCTAGACAGATAGCGCAGCCATTATTTACATTTAGCTTTTCTGAGTAAACATGGACGTCTGATGTCTGGCCCATCTGTAACCATTTTAAACCCGATATTCTATGATTTGGGTGGCGTTTTTACGCCATCTGTTGAAGCACTCAATCGTGTAGATAGCCTGCTTGTGAAGCACTATTCGTGGGAAAGTTGCAAACACGAATATGAATATATGGCGTATAACTTCAGCTATCTTGCACTGCACATTCCCAAGCTCTGCTATGTCATAGATACCCAACGCCTCACGATTTTAAACACTGACGTCGAGGTTTCGCTCCAGCTTTCTATCCGGGTTTGCGGCAATATATGTTTTGAATACGATTATCATATTCCCGGGCTTGCTAATGACAGTATCACTGCGATTACTGAGGCCCTTCAGTGTTATATTAACCTTTCTTACTCTCGTTATCTTAAGCGAAATAATGCATATAAAAATGCAATGACCCGAATCGCTACACCCGTTGTCGATGACACAATCCCCCCAATTCTAAATCACTGCAAATTACTCGAAGAGATAAAAGGGCTTGTCAGGCAGTCAGATGAGTTTAAGCCAGACTCTTACTGCTACCCCTATCAACATGGCCGCTTGCTGTATGCGTGTGATTCAGGCAGTGATTTTGTCTGTAAAGAACTCCTTGATGAAGGCTTTGAAAGTACCGTAAAGCGACTAGATGATGGCCGTATTCTGTTAGGTACCTGGAAAACAATCTTAATGGTCAGTCAAGAGAAACGGGCCACGTTCATGAACCTTTATATAGAGTCTTTATCGCGCTTTTTTCAGTGTCAGACCTGGATTTTTCAATGCGAGCACCGACTTGATCAGATTAACCGGAACATCGACAGCGAAACCCAAAGTTATACGCTGCTAAACCAGGAAGCTAAAGATATAGAAACATTCTATTTCACCTGTAACCGTGAAATGATCAACTTTGATAATCTCAGCATTCCGTTTAAAAACGATGACTATACGTTCTTATCAGCGTCTATTAATGACGCGTTAAAGCTGGACGGGCATATTGCTCAGACATATAAACACCTTGATGCGGTGAAGGAACACATCAATCTGGCGAAATTACATATTGATTCGCGTACAGAAAAGCACGCTAAGCTATTAAAACTGCTAATGGGATTGAATCTGTCTGCGGGAATCGCGTCACTCATACCTGCTTCGCTGGATGGTGATATTGCAAAAATCAGCTCATCTATGCTGCCGCCCATCGTTTGGGTGACATTTGCGCTAATCGCTTTTACTGTATTAATCGTCGAGTTCAGGAAGCGTAGTTAGCGTTGAGTGACTGTTAATATTCACATTCATGAAGTTTCCGCAACACAAATAAATACTGATAGACCAACATACTAAAAAGCCCGGCATAGCCGGGCTTTTTTATATCAATTTTGGGGATTAGCCCAGAATGTCATGCAATGTTTTACTGGGTGACATCGCGTTGTAGACTTTCTTCGGATCGGGGTAATAATAACCACCGATATCCTGTTCTTTACCCTGGGTCGCGTCGATCTCTTCAAGCACCTTATCGATGTTCTTTTCGAGCTTCTCGGCAATGTCTTTAAACTCAGCAGCCAGGGCTTCATCTTCAGACTGATTAGCGACTTCCTGCGCCCAATATAGGGCAAGCCAAACATGACTACCACGATTATCCAGTTCGCCCGCTTTACGCTTAGGCGATTTACCATTGTTTAGTAATGTTTCAGTGGCTTTATCCAGTGCCTTACCAATTATCTTCGCTCTGTTGTTGTCATTTTTGATAGCAACATCTTCCAAAGACACAGCAAGTGCCAGGAACTCACCCAGTGAATCCCAACGCAGGTGCCCTTCTTCAACAAACTGCTGTACATGCTTAGGCGCTGAACCACCTGCACCGGTTTCATATAAACCGCCACCAGCCATCAACGGTACGATTGACAGCATCTTCGCACTTGTACCTAACTCCAGAATCGGGAATAAATCGGTTAGATAGTCACGCAATACGTTTCCGGTAACAGAGATAGTATCCAGGCCACGCATCGCACGCTCCATGCTATAACGAATAGCGCGTACCGGAGACATAATCTGAATATCAAGGTCACTGGTATCATGCTCCTGAAGATACTTATTAACCTTCTTAATCAGCTGCGCATCGTGCGCGCGTTCATCGTCCAGCCAGAATACGGCAGGCATGCCAGACTGACGGGCACGGGTTACAGCAAGCTTGACCCAGTCCTGGATAGGCAGATCTTTTACCTGACACATGCGCCAGATATCGCCCTCTTCAACCTGATGCTCAATCAGTACATTGCCATCCTGATCAACAATCTGAACTGTACCGTCACTCTCCATTTCGAACGTCTTATCGTGCGAGCCATACTCTTCGGCTTTTTGCGCCATTAGACCTACATTTGGCACTGTGCCCATCGTCGTCGGGTCAAAGGCACCGTGTGTCTTACAGAAGTTGATAACTTCCTGATAGATGGTGGCATAGGTACTTTCAGGAATAACCGCTTTGGTGTCGTGAGGCTTTCCATCCGGTCCCCACATTTGTCCTGAATTACGGATCATCGCCGGCATGGAGGCATCAACGATAACATCGCTGGGTACGTGCAGATTCGAAATGCCTTTGTCAGAGTTAACCATCGCAATCGGTGGACGGTTGCCATAGCAGGCATTGATGTCACGCTGGATTTCTGAGCGCTGAGACTCTGGCAGGCTTTCAATTTTGTCGTAAACACTGCCTAAACCATTGTTTGGATTTACGCCTAGCTCGTCAAAAAGCTCGCCGTATTTATCGAACAACTCTTTGTAGAAAACTTTAACACAGTGACCAAACACGATGGGGTGAGACACCTTCATCATGGTTGCTTTTACGTGCAAAGAGAACAGGATATTGTTCTTCTTGGCATCTTCAATCTGTTCTTCAAAAAAGTCACACAGTGCTTTTTTGCTCATATACATGCCGTCAATCACTTCACCGGCAAGCAGATTAACTTTAGGCTTTAATGTTTTCTTGTTGGCTTGTTTATCGGTGAATTCAATCGACACATATCCATCTTTTTCGATGGTGGTCGATTTTTCGCTTGAGAAGAAGTCACCGCCACGCATATGCGCAACATGCGATTGTGAAGCCTGGCTCCACTCGCCCATTGAATGAGGATATTTACGCGCAAAGTTTTTAACTGCAGTAGGTGCACGACGGTCAGAGTTACCTTCACGCAATACCGGGTTTACCGCACTGCCCAGAACCTTACCATATCGTTCGCGAATATCTTTTTCTTCGTCAGTTTTCGGGTCATCCGGGAACTCAGGAACATCAAAGCCCTGCGCCTTCAATTCTTTGATCGTAGCGCGTAGCTGAGGAATTGAAGCGCTGATATTTGGCAGCTTTATGATATTGGCATTCGGATTTTGGGTTAACTCACCAAGCTCCGCTAATGCGTCTGGCACTTTCTGGTCGTCATTCAGATAATCAGAGAAATTCGCAAGGATACGAGCAGCCAGAGAGATATCGCTCAATTCGATATCGATATCTGCTGCGCCAGCAAATTTTTCAATGATAGGAAGCAACGAATAAGTCGCCAGCATTGGCGCTTCGTCAGTTTTGGTATAGACGATAGTCGACTTGGCTTTGGTCATTATATACCTCAATGTTTTCGGTACGTCTGTACCGTATTAATCCGTTGAATACGAAAGATGAAATTGACAAAAATTCGTCCCCCGCCTCGACAGGCATGGTAATATTGTTGCAGGGCTAATCGCTGTTGCGTGCCCGACTCGACCCAAGACCAGCAAGCGAAAATGACAGTCAGATACCCGAGCAATTCATGCCGCGCTCATTAGTATATGGACGAATATTTTAGTTACAAGTCATACCATTGTCTTACGGTCAAGGATCATTCAAATGTTGCCGATCGCTGATGGTTTGACCATTTGCCCGAAGGCAGGTGCGGCAGTTTTTATATGCTGTTTAGCATCATTGCCGATATTACAGTTCAACCCGGAGCCCCTGATGCCAAAAAAGCCATCCTGCGTGGTGCTATTTAATAAACCGTACAATGTTCTTTCCCAGTTCACAGATGGCAACGACCGCGCCACCCTGAAAGATTTTATCAGCGTACCCGATGTTTATCCCGCCGGCCGGCTGGACCGCGACTCAGAAGGGTTACTGGTGCTCACCAATGACGGCAAATTGCAGCATAAGCTGGCAAACCCCGCTGAAAAAACCAGCAAAACGTACTATGCGCAGGTTGAAGGTGATATTAGCGAACTCGCCATCAGGCAATTATGTGAGGGCATTACACTGAAAGACGGCCCCACGCGCCCGGCAAAAGTGAAGCGAATCGATGAACCAGTGTTGTGGGAACGCCATCCACCCGTTCGTTTCAGGAAGCATATCCCTACATCGTGGCTAAGCATCACCATCACTGAAGGACGAAATCGCCAGGTAAGGCGCATGACTGCCCACGTCGGTTATCCCACACTTCGATTAATTCGTTATCGCGTAGGTAGTTGGACGATTGATGGGATAGAGAATGGCGGTTTCCTGAAACTGGATATGTAAACGGTTGAATCTGGCTGTGGCCATCCCCACTGACATAGGCCGAAAGCCGTGCTTTAGACGGTATTTTTTGTTAGAATCCGCCACCTTCAAAAGACATGATGATGAGTAAAGAGAATACGGTGACCAATCCAGTAACTTCCCCGCGTCCTACTGAACAGCAAAAAGTGATCGTCGGCATGTCCGGCGGTGTCGATTCGTCGGTTTCAGCCTACCTGTTACAGCAACAGGGTTATCAGGTTGAAGGCCTGTTCATGAAAAACTGGGAAGAAGACGACAACGATGAGTATTGCGCTGCTGCGGAAGATTTAGCTGACGCGCAGGCTGTTGCCGACAAACTGGGTATTTATCTGCACACGATTAATTTTGCTGCAGAATACTGGGACAATGTCTTTGAGTATTTTCTTGCCGAGTATAAAGCGGGCCGTACACCGAACCCGGATATCATGTGTAATAAAGAAATCAAATTTAAGGCGTTTCTGGAATTTGCTGCCGAAGATCTCGGTGCTGACTTTATTGCCACCGGCCACTATGTCCGCCGTCGCCTCATCGACGGTAAATGGCAGATGCTGCGCGGTTTGGATAATAATAAAGACCAGAGCTACTTTCTCTATACGCTGGGCGAAGACCATATCGCCAAAACGCTGTTTCCTGTGGGCGAACTCGAAAAGCCCGAGGTTAGACGGATCGCTGAAGAACAGGGTCTGGTTACTGCGGACAAAAAAGACTCTACCGGTATTTGTTTCATCGGTGAACGCAAGTTTAAAGATTTTCTGGCCCGCTACCTGCCTGCTCAACCCGGCAAAATAGAAACAGCTGAAGGTGAGGAAATTGGCACGCACGAAGGGCTGATGTATCACACATTAGGTCAGCGTAAAGGTTTACATATCGGAGGGCTGGCAGACTATGGTGATGATCCCTGGTATGTGGTCGACAAAGATGTAAAACGAAATGTACTGATTGTCGGTCAGGGTGCTGATCATCCCCGTCTTTATTCAGAGGGCCTGGTTGCCAATCAGATTCACTGGGTAAGCCGGCAGCCTCTGACCGGCCCTATCCGCGCCGCGGTTAAAACCCGCTATCGTCAGCATGATATCGCCTGTACAGTCACCCCTACTGGTGACGATACGGTTCACGTTAAATTTGATGAGCCGCAAAAAGCCGTTACTCCGGGCCAATCAGCCGTGTTTTATCAGGACGAAGTGTGTCTGGGTGGCGCCATTATCGAGAGTTATATTCGCTGATGTTAGAGCCTCATATAGAACAGCATCTGGCACTTGCCGGTGTGTGCCAGGCTGCGGCGCTGGTTAAGCAAGTTGCCCGCAACGGAAGTGTTGACAATACCGCCTTTGAGGCGAGTCTTTCGAGCATACTGGTCACTGATCCGGAAAGCCCGCAACATGTTTTTGGCAGTCTTGAAAATCTTAAAACGGGTTATCAAACGCTGTTGGCGCAGTTATCAGATAAGTCTGCCTCTAAGGATACAGAGCTGACCCGCTATATTGCGAGCCTGCTCGGCCTGGAACGAAAGCTGGCTGCAAAACCTGATGCGCTGGCTGAATTGGGCAACCGAATATCTCATGTTCAGCGGCAGCTCGCCCACGTCAGCTTTGAAGACAGCCAGATTGCTGGTTCTCTTGCCAGTATATATTCAGATATTATCAGTCCTCTGGCGCCACGAATTCAGGTAGCCGGAAACCCCGACCATTTACGCCAGCCCGTTAATCAGCAACGTGTCCGCGCTTTACTTCTGGCCGGTGTAAGAGCCGCTGTAATGTGGCGGCAAATGGGTGGTCGACGCCGTCAGATTCTGTTTAATCGTAAACGCATTGTAGAAAGTGCTTCGCAGGCACTTAAATTAATCAATAGTTGAGGAGCAAGTAAGGTGGAGCTAACCCAGTTAACCGCTATTTCCCCGGTGGATGGACGTTATGCCAGTAAAAGTGAATCTCTGCGTGGTATGTTCAGCGAGTATGGATTGCTGAAATACCGTGTTCAGGTTGAAGTACGCTGGCTGCAAATGCTGGCGAAAGAGAAGCATATTAAAGAAGTACCTGCGTTCAGTGCTGAGTCAGACGAACTACTGAATAATATCGTTGCTAACTTCTCTGTTGATGATGCCATGCGAATCAAAGACATTGAGCGCACTACAAATCACGATGTGAAAGCGGTCGAATACTTCTTAAAAGAGCAGGTTGCCAATAACAGCGAACTGCACGCCGTTAGCGAATTTATCCACTTCGCATGCACGTCAGAAGATATCAACAACCTTTCTCACGCGCTGATGTTAAAAGAAGCCAGAGATGAGGTCATTCTGCCCTACTGCGATAAGCTTATTAATGAGCTTAAGCGGCTTGCTAAAGAAAACCGTGACGTTGCAATGATGGCGCGTACACACGGCCAGCCAGCCTCCCCCACCACCATGGGTAAGGAAATGGCGAATGTTGCGGTACGCCTTCAACGTCAGCGAGACCAGATTGCTGCGGTTTCACTTCTGGGTAAAATTAACGGCGCAGTGGGGAATTATAACGCGCACCTGTCGGCCTACCCCGAAATTGACTGGCACAAAACCTCAGAAGCTTTCGTGACAAGCCTTGGACTGAGCTGGAACGCTTTCACCACTCAAATTGAGCCTCACGACTATATAGCAGAACTCTTTGATGCGGTGGGTCGCTTTAATACCATTCTTATCGACTTCGACCGTGATGTCTGGGGATATATCGCATTAGGTCACTTTAAACAGAAAACGGTAGAGGGCGAAATTGGCTCATCAACCATGCCGCACAAAGTAAACCCTATCGACTTTGAAAACTCTGAAGGCAACCTGGGCCTGGCGAACGCTATTTTTGATCACCTTGCCACCAAGCTTCCTGTTTCCCGCTGGCAGCGTGATTTAACGGACTCAACGGTATTGCGCAACTTAGGCGTGGGTGTGGGTTACTCGGTTATCGCTTATCAGGCTTCCCTGAAAGGCATCAGTAAACTGGAAGTGAACGAGCAAAGCCTGCTTAATGAGCTGGATAACAACTGGGAGTTGCTGGCGGAACCTATTCAGACAGTCATGCGCCGTTACGGTATCGAAAAGCCGTATGAAAAGCTTAAAGAATTGACGCGCGGCAAAAAGGTAAACGCCCAGGCTATCAGTGCGTTTATCGATAATCTGGATATGCCAGACAGTGCTAAAGACGAGTTGAAAGCACTGACGCCTGCCTCGTATATTGGTGATGCAATCCGATTGGTAGACAAGTTACTTAAAGCGTAATAATTGTTCAGGCGACTTTCTTACCGGCGGAAACAAATTTTTCCGGTAAGAAGAGTCGCCATGGATACAGAATCATATTTTTCTGGGTTTACCCGCCGTTTTAAAACAAAGCTGCATAAATTTCAGCGCTATTTATTTCCTGACTCCCCCTCGCGCCTGATTACTGCAGCATTCCTGTGCCCTCTTTTTATCGTTATAGCGCCATGGCTGATATTGGTTCTCATCAGCTATAGCGTATTGCGCTTCGTACATGCGGTCTGTTTTAAATGCAATTTTTCAGATAAATGTATGCTCCCAGGTTTACAAACAATGCCAACGACCGTTTTTACCCACCGCTACACAGTTGCACCTGGATCGCTAAGTCAGCGACGTTTTCTGGAAAATGTCACGGTGATTTTTGCTGATCTGGCTGGCTTTACACAGTTGTGTCGTCAGTACGGGGACATGTTTACTGTAAACTTACTCGATGATTTATTCTGGCAGTTGGACACGCAGTGCCAGCATTACAATATCCATAAAATCAAAACGACAGGAGATGGCCTTCTTGCCATCAGCGGAGCGGTAGTTGCTGATGGATGTACGCTTTATTGCCCTGATCCAGCCCAACACAGGGTGCGCAACAGTATAAGCTTTGCCCACTCGATACTTACTGTGACGCAATTACTGTCTGCACGTTATGGTGTCATGTTACAAATGCGCATTGGTATTGCTACCGGGCCGGTAATTATTGATTGTCTGGGACGATTTAAACAGCAACCGGATATTTGGGGTAACACAGTAAACTGCGCCGCATCCCTGGAGCAATCGACCTTACCTGGTACCATCCGCATCTGTCCGGTAACCCGAAGGTTGTTGACGGAAGTAAGCTGACACCGGCTCCGGCACAATAATAACAACCCTCCTGCCATTCGATTTTCTCCCTGACTGTCTGAGGTTTTGTTACACTTGCACTTTTAATTTGTGCGGATATTTACCTTGCAGTCAGTTAATTTCGACATCGATGATTTTCTATCCAATTACTGGCAAAAGCGGCCGGTTGTCCTCAGACAGGCGCTGAGCGACTTTTCAGACTTTCTGGATGAGCACGACCTTGCAGGTTTAAGTGAAGACGATGAGGTTGATAGCAGAATTATCCAGAATACTGATGGAAACTGGCACGTAACCCAGGGGCCGTTTGAAGACTTTGCCCCCTTGTGTAAGGGCAAGTGGACGTTGCTGGTACAGGGTGTCGATAAGTATCTTGATGAGGCCAGTGAACTTATGCGCACATTTTCGTTTATCCCCCACTGGCGGATGGATGATTTGATGGTCAGTTTTGCTAACGCTGGTGCCGGAGTGGGCCCCCATCTGGACCAGTACGATGTATTCTTGCTCCAGGGAAAAGGGCAAAGGCATTGGAAAGTGGGTGAGCCTGGAGAACATGAAACTCACTACCCTCACCCCCTCCTGTCTCAAATAGATGGGTTTGAACCTGTTATAGATACGGTGCTGCAGCCTGGCGATGTGCTTTATATTCCACCCGGCTGGCCCCACGATGGTGTCGCTGTTAATGATTGCCTTACCTATTCCATAGGCTTTCGTGCGCCGGACCAGTCACAGCTCTTCGATATACTGCCAGACATGTTTGAGGAAAGCGGTACCGGGAATATTCGATTTTCTGATCCCACGCGAACACGCGCTGCAGATCCCTCCAGCGTAAGTCCGGAGGACCTTAGGCAGCTCAAGCTATTGATAAAAAATGCTCTTGATACGGACGCTTGTGATACGGCACTATTGCGCTTTTTGAGTAATCAGTATTTGCCCGAACAGGTTCCTGAAACACTCATCAGCCGCAGTGATGTAAAAAATGCGCTGGAAAATGGAATCGATATCGTTCCCTCTCCGGGATGCCGGCCCGTTTACACCAGCGAGAGCGATAACTTTACTTTTTACGTAAATGGTGAAGCATTTACCTGTGATGAAAAATATAAAGCGATGATGTTGGCTAACTTCACCGGACGGCCGCTTCCACCGTCGCTGACAAGTAGAGCTGACTGTACAATTTTCGACCTTTTGGCTACACTCATTAATAAGGGCTATTGGGCAATGGAGTAACTAACCCAGATGTGAGCCGGATTCTACATTTTCATAAATTTTGCAGAATACGGATCAAAAAATGGCATTTCAGATTGAACAGGTCGACTGGCAAAGCGCAAGCCAGCGCCTTATTGAGTTACGCGAGCAGGTGTTCGTGCTTGAGTGGCAGCTTCCCCGTGAAGCTGAGTTTGATGAAGACGATAAAAGCGCTTTACATATCATTATCAGTGACGGCGATAAAAAAGCTATTGCTACTGCCCGACTTAAGCCTACCGGTGAAATTGGCCGGGTTGCCATTCGAATTGGTTATCGAAATCTTTCCGTTTACAAGCAGCTATTTGGTGCGCTGGTTACGCTGGCGTATTCACTTAATATCACCACACTGACCATGAACTGTGATTTAACCAGTGTGAGCCATCATGAAAGCCTTGGCTTTACATGTAGCGGGCCTGCATTTATGGAGGCAGGCATAGCCAGGCAACCGATGAGTTGCCCGCTGTCCTCTTTCAGGCTACCCGACGCAGACCACCTCCACTGAATTAGTGAGCCTCCACGGCAGCAAGTAACTTTTGCAGTGGATGCGCCGGCTTAAATCCGTCTATTCGATCAACCTGACTGCGGCAGGAATATCCTGTCGCCATGACAGCCTCTTCAGGATATCTGGCTACAGCGGTTTCCCATGACATTGCGTAAATGCCCAACGACTTTTCCTTCTGACTTGCTTCATGACCATAGGTACCTGCCATTCCGCAACACCCCACTGCAACAATATCCACGTCTTTGCCGGCCTGCTTAAATATAGCCTGCCATTTTTTCTCGCTGGTAGGCATGGCAGTTTTCTCTGTGCAGTGGCTGAACAACGCCAGAGGTGTTGTGCTGGTCTGCCTGCCCGGACGAATTGTTCCCTCAGGAAGGGTTTCGAGCCATTCATGAACAGTCTGAACGGTAAAGTCACCTCGCTTATCGCCCAGGGCTTTAGTGTATTCATCCCGATAGCAGAGCACCAGTGAGGCATCGACACCCACCATTGGAATATCAATTTCGTGAAGTTGATTTAAAAACTGCGCAGTGTCGCACGCGGTGTCTGCAAACGCTTTTAAAAAGCCTTTCACATGTGCTGGTTTACCATTTGGTTTGAAAGGCAAAAGTACCGGCTCAAAGCCAAGTTTAGTAACCAGCGCAGCAAAATCAGCAACCACCTGAGCATCATAAAAACTGGTGAAAGGATCCTGAACAATCAACACCTTTTTCGATTTTTCAGTCGCTGACATAGCACGGAGTGCCATCATGTCGAATGTCTGAACTGAGGCCGGCAGACGCTCTGAAAGTGCCGGCACTGAAAGTAAAGGCGTATCAACATAGCCAACCGTCTTTCGCATCAATCCGTTCATCCAGCGGCGCTTCAGGAAAAAGTTGACTACTGAAGGGGCTTTGGCCATCAGTGGCGCCATACGTTCAATATTGGCGACCAAATGGTCCTTCATAGGGCGTGCGTAACGCTGATAATAAATAGATAAAAACCGGGACCGGAAGTCGGGCACATCCACATTTACAGGGCACTGGCTGGTACAGGATTTACAGGCCAGACATCCTTCCATTGCGGTAAATACCTCGTGGGAGAAATCGTCATCCCGACGGTAAGCGTTTCGCCATTTATCCAGCCAGGACGAGGAGAACGTGGACGCGCTGAGCTTATTGGTATCCACACCATTTTCAGCCAGCAGTCGTAACCACTCACGTATCAGGCCGGCTCGGCCTTTGGGACTATGGCGACGATCCCGGGTGATTTTACTTGAGGGACACATAGGTGAGGTTGTATCGTAATTAAAACACAACCCGTTACCGTTGCAGTTCATGGCAGGCTCGAACGGGGCCTTGAACGCGACAGGTATTGTTCTGTCGTATGTCGCCCTTTTAGTATCGGAGACTTTGACAAGCTCATCGTTACTGCCAAGAGGAGTACAAATCTTGCCGGGGTTCATTTTGTTGAACGGATCGAAAGCGCGCTTGATTTTACGTAACTCAGCAAACAATTTCTCACCAAAGAATTCCGGCCCGTACTCGCTGCGAAAACCTTTTCCGTGCTCGCCCCACATCAGTCCACCGTGCTTGGAAACCAGCGCGACCACTTCATCGGAAATCTGATGCATCAGCGCTTCCTGCTCGGGATCACAAAGATCCAGTGCAGGTCGCACATGTAAAACGCCTGCATCAACATGTCCGAACATGCCGTACTGAAGCCCGTGTTCATCAAGCAGTGCACGAAATTCACGGATAAAGTCCGCAAGATTTTGAGGCGGCACCGCGGTATCTTCAGCAAAGGCAATAGGCTTTTGCGGTCCATCTGTTTTCCCCAGCAAGCCTACCGCTTTTTTACGCATTGCATAAATTTTCTGAATATCTGCGCGCTCGTAGGTTAACTGATAGCCAATCACCCCGTTATGCCCCTTCTCAATATCTTCATTTAACGCAGACTCAAGAGAAGCGATACGGGATTTTATTTCGTCAACGCTGGTGCTGTTGTACTCAACTATATTGAGACCCAGCATCGTTTTGTCAGGAACATCGGTAATAAGGTCAGAAATGGAATGCCAGATGATGTCAGTTTTTGCCAGGTTCAGCACTTTGCTGTCGACCGTTTCTACCGATGTCGCATCTGCCTCAATCATTTTGGGGGCATGACGCAACGCCGAGTCAAAGCTGTCGTATTTTATATTAACCAGCGCCGTGTGGCTGGCGATGGGCGTAATAGACAACTTCGCTTCAGCCACAAAGCCCAGCGAACCTTCAGAACCGGCAATCAGCCGGCTTACATCAATATTCTGATTATCCGCATCGTAGGCGTGCTCAAGATCATAACCTGTCAGGAAGCGATTCATGCGCGGAAATTTTTCTAAAATAGCTTCACGCATGTCGATACAGGTCGCCAGTACCTGTCTTAATACTCTGGCGTGAGTATCACTTCCGCTAGCCAGCTTACGCGCTTCGTCTACGGAAAGTGGCGTGGTATTTAGCGTTTCACCATTTGCCAGAACCGTGGTCAAACCCAGAACGTGGTCGCTGGTTTTACCGTACTTGAGCGACCCCTGCCCTGATGCATCTGTATTTATCATGCCGCCGATGGTTGCCCTGTTACTGGTGGACAGGTCCGGAGAAAAGAAATAGCCGTGCGGCCTGAGAGCATCATTGAGCGCATCTTTCACTACTCCGGTTTGCACCCGCACCCAGCCCTGCTCAATATTTACTTCCAGGATCCGGTTCATGTGACGCGACAAATCCACCACTATGCCATCTGTGAGGCTTTGGCCATTAGTTCCTGTGCCACCGCCACGGGCAGAAAATGTGACACCTTTATGCTGATTAGCCAGTTCGCCAGCACATTTTAAGTCATCCACGCTGGTAGGAAAAATAACAGCCTGGGGGATTTTCTGGTAAACGGAATTATCAGTAGCAACTGCCATACGGCTGGCATAACTATATTCAATATCACCGTTAAACCGTGAAGCCGACAGTGCCTTCAGATAAGCCTGATAATGTTCTGAAGGGCTCGACTCCGGGGCGATGCGTGGCAGTTTCAATGGCGTGACTCCTTACAACAAACAGATGAATAGTATACGCGTTGTGCTCGTTCGGCTCTAGCGTGATCTCGTATCATGCGTGACCAAAAATAAATACGCCTGTTACAACTTCTTACATACCTGCTATGGATTTATTCACCCAGTTAATTATCATTAAAATCAGAAAACTGCAGGATAAAATAATATGAAAACGCTCAGACTAACGGTTGGCGCTACACTCTTTGCCGCTGGCATTATCCTAACGCTTCTTCCCGGTTCTATCTTACTGGTGCTCGGGGGGCTGCTGATGCTCAGCTACGACTGGCCCAGAGCACGGACTTTGCTCAAATACTTTCAAACCGGGATGAGTCGTAGTGCGCGTAAAGTTGATGCAATGCTGCTCGCCAGAAAGCTTCGTTAATTATTCAGGCGACGTTTATAACTAGCTAACAGCCTATTCAGTATGCAAATGTAAAAAAAGCCGCTTTCGCGGCTTTTTTGTTGCTCGTATTACTTGTGATTTTCAGCAAGGTAAAGCCAGGTTTCAACCACTGTATCAGGGTTAAGAGACACTGAATCGATGCCCTCCTTAACCAGCCAGGCAGCGAAATCTTCATGGTCAGAAGGTCCCTGACCACAGATACCCACGTACTTGCCACGCTTTTTGGCAGTCTGTATTGCCATGGACAGTAATGCCTTCACCGCTTCATTGCGCTCTTCGAACAGATGTGCAATAAGACCTGAATCCCGATCAAGGCCCAGTGTAAGCTGAGTCAAATCGTTGGAACCAATAGAGAAACCATCAAAGATATCCAGGAACTTATCAGCAAGAAGTGCGTTTGACGGCAGTTCACACATCATAATGACGCGTAGTCCGTTTTCGCCCTGCTTAAGCCCCTCTTCAGCCAGCAAATCAATAACCTGCTGCCCTTCTTCCACAGTACGAATGAATGGGATCATGATTTCGACATTTGTCAGACCCATCTTATTACGTACACGTTTGATGGCCTCACACTCCAGCGCAAAGCAATCACGGAACTCTTCAGACACATAACGGCTGGCACCGCGGAAACCCAGCATCGGGTTTTCTTCATCAGGTTCGTACTGGTAACCGCCAACCAGATTAAAGTACTCATTAGATTTGAAGTCAGACATACGAACGATGACTTTCTTCGGCGAAAAGGCGGCGCCGATAGTGGAGATACCTTCAACCAGTTTCTCAATATAGAACTCTGTAGGAGAATCATATCCGGCAATGATGTCAGAAATTTCCTCTTTGAGTTCCTCAGGCTGGGAATCAAAGTTCAGCAATGCTTTAGGATGCACGCCAATCATACGGTTAATGATAAATTCCAGTCGAGCCAGACCGACACCTTCGTTAGGTAGACGAGCAAAATCAAAAGCACGGTCTGGGTTACCCACATTCATCATGACTTTTAACGGAAGATCCGGCATCGAATCGATACGTGAAGTGCTGACATCAAACTCCAGCTCGGCGCCGTAAATATAGCCTGTGTCACCTTCGGCACATGAAACCGTTACGGCATCACCGGTTTTAAGAATTTCAGTGGCATTCCCACAGCCAACAACAGCCGGAATGCCCAGTTCACGCGCGATAATAGCTGCGTGACAGGTTCTGCCGCCGCGGTTAGTCACGATCGCCGACGCTTTCTTCATGATAGGTTCCCAGTCAGGGTCGGTCATGTCTGTCACCAGTACATCCCCTGATTGGATCTTGTTCATCTCTTCAATTGAGCCCAGTACCTTGGCAGTGCCGGCACCAATTTTGTGACCGATAGCACGTCCTTCGACAATAATATTACTTTGTCCCTTAAGCTGATAGCGCTCAATAGTCTGGCTGTCTTCGCGGCTTTTTACCGTTTCAGGACGCGCCTGAACGATATAAAGCTTGCCATCGATACCATCTTTAGCCCATTCAATATCCATCGGACGTTTATAGTGCTGCTCAATGATTACCGCTTGTTTTGCCAGTTCCTGTACTTCGTCGTCAGTTAAAGAGAACTTCATGCTGTCCTGACGTTCAACATCAACGATGGAAACCTGTTTACCGTGCGCAGCATCATCAGAGTAAATCATCTTGGTAAGCTTGCTACCCAGGTTGCGGCGAACAATCGCAGGCTTGCCGCTTTCTAGTGTTGGCTTATGAACATAAAATTCATCGGGGTTAACCGCGCCCTGCACAACCATCTCGCCCAGACCAACTGAACTGGTCACAAACACAACATCATCAAAGCCTGACTCTGTATCGATAGTAAACATAACACCGGATGAGGCAATATCACTGCGCACCATCCGTTGCACACCGGCTGATAGCGCTACACCTTTATGGTCGTAGCCCTGGTGGACCCGGTATGAAATGGCCCGGTCATTAAACAACGAGGCAAAAACATGTTTAATTGCAACCAGTACTGACTCGTAACCCTTAACATTCAAAAAGGTTTCCTGCTGACCAGCAAATGATGCATCTGGCATATCTTCCGCAGTCGCTGAGGAACGAACCGCAAATGAAGCTTCATTACCTGCATCACCCTGCAACGTCTCAAAAGAAGACTGAATGGCTTTTTCAAATTCTGGCTGGAATGGCGTGTCCACGATCCACTGACGAATATCTTTACCGGCTGCTGCAAGCGCATCAACATCGTCTACATCAAGGCTATCAAGCACTTTATGAATTCTTTCATCCAGACCGCTTTGCAGTAAGAATTCATTAAATGCCTCAGCTGTGGTAGCAAACCCTCCGGGTACCTGAACGCCGGCATTGGCCAGGTTTGAAATCATTTCACCTAACGATGCATTTTTGCCGCCCACGCGACCCACATCCTGCATCCCCAATTCTTGATACCAAAGTACATGTTCTTGCACAGCCTGAGCCTCCAGCTTTGTCTATGTAGGTGTCCGCATTGTCGGACCTTATTGCTTGCACCAGCACAACAGTTCAATTTATTGTTTGTACTGGCTTTTCGACAGAACCATCATAGAATGGCCAAAATTTGAAAGTAAAATATTTATTGACCTTGTAAATAAATTACAACATTAAGAAAGGACAGGTTGTGCGCACAGCATTCTATATTTCCGACGGTACTGCTATCACTTCAGAGGTGTTTGGCCATGCATTACTGTCTTTATTCCCCATGCAATTAAATCATAAGACCATTCCATTCGTTGAAACTGAGGAACATGCTTACAAGGTTTTAGAGAAAATTTCTGAAAGTTTTCAAGACAGCGGAGAAAGGCCGCTCGTTTTTTATACAATTGTGAACGTAGATGTTCGCAAAGTTATCTCCCGTTCTGTAGGAATTAACTATAATTTTCTGGACCAGTTTGTGGCGCCTCTGGAAAAGGTTCTGGGCGTGCCTTCCAAACCGGAAAAGCACCGAACCCACAGTATTCACGAAACAACTTACGATATTCGTATTGAGGCTGTTAATTACGCCCTGGCAAATGACGACGGCTCTAATTTAAAAGAGTATCATAATGCGGATATCATTCTGGTCGGTGTGTCGCGCTCAGGAAAGACACCCACCAGCCTCTATCTTGCACTTCAGTACGGTATCAAAGCGGCAAATTATCCGTTCACCGAAGAAGACATGGGTGACATGTTAAAGCTGCCCCCTGCATTAAGGCGCTTTAAAGACAAGCTGTTCGGTCTGACCATACATCCAGAGCGATTACATCAGATCCGCTCTGAACGCAGAGCCAACAGCAAATACGCCTCTATGCAGCAGTGTCGCATGGAGTTACGGGAGGTTGAAAACCTGTACAGACGTGAAAAAATCCCGTTCCTCAATAGCACAAAATATTCTGTGGAAGAAATCTCGGCGAAGATTCTGGCTGAAACGGGACTTCAACGGCGCAAGTATTAACTGTCTTCAGGCTTTTTGCCCAGCGCCTCAAAAAGTGGCTCAAGGTAAGGTATAAAAGGCTTATACTGATGTCTGCCAGTCTGAAATATCGGCTGGCGAACTTGCTCTGAACTTGGGGTTTTTATGGCCCTTTTAGTTTTATGATAGTTCATACAGCCTGATTCGAATGGCAACTCAAGATAATCCAGCATGCGCCTGACCTGCCCTTCCAAATCATCCAGAACATCTTCGTGTTGCACGGTCAGGATTTGCCCGGGCAGTACCTGGTGCCAGTGCTCCATGAGTGAAACATAACGCTTATAATAGCGACCTATCGTTTCCAGCGAATAAGTAAATTCCTGTCCGTCGGCGAATAATTGTTTAAAGCCGCTGAAGCAACATGCAAAAGCATCTCGGCGTGCATCTATGATTTTTGCATTGGGTAAGATTCGCTTTATCAGTCCGATATGGATGAAGTTATTGGGCATCTTATCAATGAAATAAGGGGCCCCCTTTCGGTAAGCCTTGGTCTGACGAATATAAAGCTCGCCCAGTTGCCGGCATTGTTCATCGGTAAGCGTTTCAAGGTTATAGGGATAGCTCGTTTTCTGGCCGCTGATCCGTGATGCAATACCCAGAATATCATGTAGCTCCATCGTGCCATCAACCTGGGAGTGCGAGGCCAGAATTTGTTCCAGCAGCGTCGACCCTGCCCGGGGTAATCCGACAATAAATATCGGGTCCGGTGCCATATGCCCCACAGTTTCGCTGAACAAAGATGCCGTGCAAGCTTCCTGCTGACTTACCATAGCTCGTTCTACCCGCCGGATATCCAAATCAAGTGTGCGGGACTTTAGCTGATTACCTTTGCTATAACAGGCAAATGCTGATGCAGTATTCCCGCTATCCTCATACGCTTTACCTAATGCAAAATACAGGTGAATTCGATCTTCCAGATGGGTATTTTCCCGCTGGACATTGTCATACATAGTCGCGATGGTTGATTCGCTGAACGTGTAGGTCTTCGTATTGGCCAGGCTCCAGTAAGCATCACCAAATTCAGGTCTGAATCTGGCTGCCTGGTGATAAGCATCAATGGCTTTTTCTAGCTGACCGGCAGACTTATAAACATGACCAAGGGCAAGCCATACGCCGGGTTGATCCTGTTTATCTGACAAGATTTGCTGATAAGTTGAAATCGCCTGTTCTGATTCGCCGACACCAGCGAGCGCACTGGCAAGTGCAAGATCTAATTTGCGGTCAGAGGCACCAGCACGTTTTTGTTTCTGTATCACCTCCAACGCTTTCGGAAATTTTCCCAGTTTAAGTAGAAGACTCTGATAAGCCTGTACCGCTCTGGGTTCATCAGGATAGAGCTCAGCGCAACTCTCAAGAAGAAATTCTGCGTCGTGATACGCTTTCAGCCTGATGCCAATCTCTGCTAACAGCATCATCGCTTCACAGTGATGCTTATTTTTTTGCAGATATTGCCGACAAACCTGCTCTGCTTTGTGCAATTGTCCTTCGTACATAAGATCCATCGCCCCTGACAATGGTCTGTCCAATTGCTGTAGAAAACGACACTGTTCACTGGCAATCTTCAGCGCGGCAGTATTATTACTTTGCGCGTAATACTGCTG
The DNA here is from genome assembly GCF_006228385.1 of Salinimonas iocasae. Lineage (GTDB taxonomy): Bacteria > Pseudomonadota > Gammaproteobacteria > Enterobacterales > Alteromonadaceae > Alteromonas > Alteromonas iocasae. The sequence goes on along the minus strand of NZ_CP039852.1, from coordinate 1,683,435 downwards.
TAGCTGTTGCCAGCTTGTCAGCAAAGCAGGGTTAAACCGTGTAGCCTGGTAAAATGAAGCGGCCGCCTTATCCGGCAAAGACATCGCTATAAAACAATAACCCTGCTCCTGGTAGCCTCTACCATGATCTGGCTTTAACTCTAACAGCTGGTCGAGGGTTTTTGTGGCCATTTGGGCATTCTTCGACAGTCGCTGGGCAACGGCTTTCAAATAAAGATACTCAGCTTTTTTCTCTGTAGGTACGCTATTAACCTGCTCTTCGGCAAGGTCGATAGCGCGATCAAAATCTGATGCCTGGATAGCCTGCTTAATTTGCAGTGATATATCGTTTTGGTGCATATCGGGTCTTTTTTGTAACACAGAAAAAAACGGCAACCTTCAGGCTGCCGTTTTACGTTTCATTACTCTACCAGTTTTAGTAGAAATCGTAAGATACTCGCACACCGACCGTGCGTGGGCGGTTAGTGACAACCTTTGGTGTAAACTGTTGTGTATCTATATTCAAAATGGCGCTTTCGTCGAATACGTTATCAACATAAAGTTCAGCTTTCCATTCATCATTGGTTACACCAACAGCAACGTTGGCCAGGAAGTATGATTCCTGCACATAACGGCCACCACGGAATGTTTCACCGTTACGGTCTGAATAGGTCACACCTTCATAAACCGCAGCTTCGTCTTGAATTTCAAGACCAGAGCCTGTGCCATAGATAAGCTGTGTGGCATCTTCAACCACATAAGCATCCATTGTCATACCTGCGATACGATCACCGGTATAGCTTACAGAACCATTAACATAACCGCGACGGCCTTCTTCCATTTCAAAGAAGTAGCGCGCATTAATGTTACCTGAGAAATCTGCCGAGTATGGCAGTTCAGCACCTACGCCTGCCGAGATGCCCTGAAGTTCCTCATTAATGCGAACCAGTTCTGTATCGAGCACACTAAATGCAGCGTTGATAACCAAATCATCAGTTGCCAGCCACGTGATATCTGCATCAATACCTTTGATTTCCGCATCACCCACGTTGTCTGTAAATACCAGGAACGAGATGTTAGTAGGGTCGAAACGTGACGTCTGCAAGTCAGTTATTTCAGAGTAATAAGCGGTTGCGTTCACACGTAAAATACCGTCAAGAAAGTCACCCTTCATGCCCAGCTCATAGTTATCCAACGTATCTGTAGTTGAATAAACTGGGATTCGGAAGTTCTCAAAGCGGCCCGTTTGACTAGACGCCAATCCACCACCAACACGGTTAGTCACCGGAGGACGGAAACCTTCTGAATAGTTGGCAAACAGCAGTACGTCATCATTTACTTTCCAGTCCAGGGCGAACTTAAAGATAGTGTCATCTACAGTAAGGACGCCATCACTGTCTAAATCATCTACAATCAACTGGCCGCTTTCAATTGCAGCTAGTACAGCTTCAGGATCTTCACCAACCGCAGCCAGTTCGTCAGGGTTTTGACTTCCGAACGCTTTAACCCGACGAGATACATCTACGGTAGTTGTCGAGCCTTTATATTCATCATCAATTTGATACCAACGGGCACCAACACTGGCAGTAAGTGATTCAGTCAATTCATACTCAAACTGACCAAATACCGCGATTTGCTCAATAGTGTGTGTGATGTCATTAACGAAGCCGACTTCTGAAGGGAAAGGACCGCCATCAGAGTTGATACCCTCGTTACCTACAAGTGTACGCTCCATATCTGGATATAGCTCTGTGTTCGGTATCTTGAACTGACCGATTGTCGCCACTTCCTGGTCATCATAAAACAGACCAGCCGTTACTTGCCATGGCGTATTCATCGTGGTGTTGAAACGCAGCTCGTGCGTAGAGCGTGTAGTAGTGGTGTCTTCACGATAGAACTTAGTAGGATCAAGACAACGCTCGTCTTCTGCTGCAATCGTGTCGCCACCATCGTAGTTACACACATAATATGCCGAGAACAAACCACCGTTGGTGTAGCCTGTATAGTCAGCCAGCGTGTCGATTTCGCGATCCAAATAGCCACCGGTGTATACCATATCCAGTTTGTCTAAACGGCCTTCAAGCGTCCAGGTTGTCAAACCAAATTCGTCTTTATTTTCTTCAGGTTGAAAACGATTTGTCGAGCTTTCACCTTCAAGATTCGGGTCGTAAGAAAAAACACCTTCTGTATCCAATGTCTGCTGTGTGTGCTGAATCAGCAAATCCCAGCGGTCATTAAAGATATAAGAAAGGCCTACACGGGCACCCGAATAAATTGCATCATTGAAATCTTCCTCAACCAGTGAGTCATTCTTCGGCGAAACGACAGACGCGTCAGTAGAGCTAACACCATCACTATTTACCCGGTTAGCATCCATCGCTGCAGGATCAGATAATACGCCGCCAGAAATACGGCTGATGACCTGCGCGCTACCAATATAGCCCCCGTTGCCAGGATCATTTAGTACGTTATCAATCCAACCGCCCTGGCGATCATTATAAGCCGCAACGCGGACCGCCAGCTTGTCAGTCAGTGTCATGTTGAAGAATGCCTCAACGGCATTACTCATCTCGCCACCTTTGGTAAAGCCGATGTTCGTATCCACACCCGCTGAGAAGCCGCTATGATCAGGCTTGTTGGTAATCATTCGTACAGTACCAGCCTGTGAGCTGGCACCAAACAATGTACCCTGTGGCCCTGGCAATACTTCGATTCGGCTGATATCAGTAGCGTAAATATCCAAATTTCGGCCGGCCATTGATACCGGTTGTTCATCCAGGTAAAAAGCTACGGAAGGCTGCAGCGCCTGAACAGACGACAGCATGATATTTGATTGCGTGGTTGCCGCACCACGGATATATATTTCGTTCTGACCCGGGCCCGTACCCTGGAAAGTCACATTTGGCAGGAACTCGACATAATCCTGGAAGCTATCGATACCACGGTTTTCCAGTGCCTCACCATTTAATGCGGTAACGGCAACGGGAACATCCTGGATTGATTCTGTCCGCTTAGTCGCGGTGACTTCGATAGTTTCAATTTTTGCATTAGCGCTCTCTTCCTGTGCCAGTACTGGCGTAGAGGCTAACGCGGCCAGGATGGCGCAGCTTAGCTGTGATTTTTTCATGGCTAGTGTGTTTCCTGTTTTAGCGTTGATTTTTAGATATTGCTCTAACGAAAAAAATCGTTAGAGTGAATACAGCGTCCTTGTTGCCAGCAAAATTTATTATTGTTTTTCTGGTAGTTTTAACCACCATTGGCTGATCTTTTACTGTAATTCCTACCATTTGGCCTTATTTAACGTAAAAAATCAAATAGAACTCTAACGATTAAGACAAAAGTTTAATTTGAATGCACCATAACGTATATTGCGTCGTATTTACGTTCACCCAAAGCTTTTTTGCTGAAAAGCTAACCAAAAGAAGGATATAGAAGTGAGCAGTGACGACACTAATGACAGCCCACTAAATAAAAGAGTCTTTATCTCATCCTCTCTAGTGATATTCGTGCTAATGGTCTTCGCCGCCTCAGGCCCAGATCGAGCAGGCAAGATATTCCAGGATGCACAGGATAGTATCGTCACCAACGGCAGTTGGTTTTACATAATGACGGTCGCATTGATACTAATTTTTGTTGTCTTCCTGGGTGTATCACGATTTGGGGAGTTGCGCTTAGGGCCCGACCATGCGAAGCCTGAATTTTCCATGCCTACATGGATTTCAATGTTGTTTGCGGCCGGCATGGGTATTGGACTTATGTTTTTCGGCGTTGCAGAGCCAATCATGCATTTTCAGAACCCGCCTTCTGCAGAACCTGGAACGACTGCAGCCGTCCGCGAGGCGATGAAGACGACCTTCTTCCACTGGGGCGTACATGCATGGGGTATTTACGCCATTGTCGCACTTGTTCTAGGATACTTCGCGTTTCGACATAACCTGCCTTTGACACTACGTTCTGCTTTACATCCGTTAATTGGCGATAAAATTTATGGATGGCCAGGCGATTTAGTCGATATCTTTGCGGTAACCTCTACAATTTTCGGTGTATCAACATCGTTGGGTCTGGGCGCCGCGCAAATTAATGCTGGTCTGAATTATGTATTCGGCCTGCCAAATAACAACGAAGTGCAAATTGGTATCATGGCGTTCGTGGTACTTATGGCTATTGTCTCAGTAGCAACCGGCCTTGAAAAAGGCATCCGCCGCTTGTCTGAGACGAATATGGTTCTGGCATTGCTACTCCTGGTGTTTATTTTTGTTCTCGGTCCTACAGTATTTCTGTTACAAGCCTATCTGCAGAACACAGGCGCATACCTTTCAGATATTGTGCGAAATACGCTGAATCTTTTTGCTTATGAGAAAACCGACTGGATCGGTGGTTGGACAATCTTCTACTGGGGTTGGTGGCTTGCATGGGCGCCATTTGTAGGCTTATTTATTGCGCGGGTTTCGTACGGCCGCACCATCCGTGAATTTATCTTTGGTGTGTTACTCATCCCCACGCTGTTTACATTGCTATGGATGACCATCTTCGGTAATACAGCCATTGACCTGGTCTTCAGTGAGGGGTTAACCAATCTTGCTACCATGGTTGATCAGGATGAATCGGTGGCCTTATTCGTGTTCCTCGAAAACTTCCCGATGTCGTCCGTGCTTAGTGTTTTAGCGGTATTGATGATTATTATCTTTTTTGTGACCAGTTGTGACTCCGGCGCTATGGTCGTAGATATGTTGTGCTCACATGGCCGAAACGATACGCCGCTATGGCAGCGTATTTACTGGGCAATTGGCGTTGGCGTAGTTGCATCTATATTGCTTTATGCCGGCGGGCTTAGTGCGTTGCAAACGATGACTATCATTTCAGCACTACCCTTTTCCATCATCTTGCTCGTTGCAATGTATGGCTTATTAAAAGCATTACGCCTTGATGGCTACAAGCGGGAAAGTTTGCAAATTACCGCAATGCAACCACCTACGGTTGGTGCCGATCGTAACTGGCAGGAGCGGCTTGAAAATATCATCAGCTTCCCTGATGAAAAAACAGTGCGCCGTTTTATGCAAAAAGTTATCGAACCAGCCCTCCGCGAAGTGAAAGAAGAGTTTACCGCGCAGGGATTTGATGTGGAATTGCTGGATAAAGATGATGCATTACGCATGACTGTGCATATGACCGGCAAAACTGATTTTATTTATGCTGTTTACCTGACTCATGAAGATCAGCCTGAGTTTCTGCCTTCAGAGGAAGCAGCAGCCAAGCCTAAAGAGCAAACCTATTGCCGTGCAGAAGTGCACTTGGGAGAAGGTGGTCAAAATTATGATATAATGGGCTGGTCTAAACTGGCAATAATCAACGATATTGTTGACCATTATCATAAACATCAGCATTTCCTTCACTTGATGTAACACTCAATAAGGAGCGATTAGGAAAAGTGCATGCGTAAAGAAGAAGAATTATTGGTAGCACTTCGGCGCGTTATCCGGGCGGTTGATTTGCGAAGCAAACAACTTAGCAAAGATGTGGGCCTGACCGGCCCACAGCTTATGGTCATGCAGAATATTGAAGCCAATCCTGGTGTAATGGTGCGGGAAATTGCAGATAGTATTAATCTGAGTCCCGCCACTATTACTAATATTCTGGACAGGCTTGAGACCCGGGGATTAGCTAAGCGTATACGCAGCACTAAGGATAAGCGCAAGGTGAGTGTTCACCTGACCGACAAAGGGTATGACTCACTGGAGCATGCACCCCGTCCGTTGCAGGAACACTTCATTGAGCGTTTTAATCAGTTAAAGGAGTGGGAACAGAGTCAGATGGTAGCAACAATGCAACGTATCGCTACCATGATGGATGCAGAAAAGATTGATGCCTCACCATTTCTTGAGGTGGGCAGTATTTCAGATAAGCATTTATAGATTATTTATCTTTTGACTTCAGCTGATTGGGTCGCCCACCGGTGACCTTGTCAGCCCTACCTTCTTCCTTGGCCTTTTCAGCACGCCGCTTACGAACTTCTTTCGGATCAGCAATTAACGGCCGGTAAATTTCAATTCTGTCACCGTCTGATACAGAAACATCCAGCTTCACCACCCTGCTCCATATTCCAACCTTATATTTATCCAGGTCGATTTCAGGGTAAATCTGTACAATTTTAGATGCTTCAATCACCTCGCGTACCGTTGCGCCCTCACCAATAGCCACCTCGATAATGGACTGACGATCAGGCAGCGCAAACGCGACCTCGGTATTGAGTATTCTGGCCATCAGTAAACCTGCTTGGCGCGCTCAGTAAATGCCTTAACCATACTGGCAGCCAGCGCGTTAAAAATTTTACCAAACGCCAATTCAGTTAGCTTGCTGGTGAATTCAAATTCAAGATTTAATTCGATTTTGCAGGCTTCGTCTGACAGCGCAGAAAATGTCCACCCACCAGTCAGGCGCTTGAACGGCCCGTCTATCAATTGCATATGAATGTGTCGGGCCGGCTCCAGTGTATTTTTAGTCGTAAACCACTGTCTGACACCCGCCTTCGCCACAAGCAATGATGCTTTCATCATATCTGATTCACGCGCCAGAACTTTACTGTCCTTGCAGCCAGGTAAAAACTGCGGATAGGCATCCACATCATTGACTAAGTCATACATCGCTTCAGCACTGTAATTTACCAGTGCGCTTCGTTGAATAATCGGCATTAAAAGTTCACTAACAACATTGATCGTATGGCATTAGTTTATCACGAGATATTTGGCTTACCTACCGTTTAGCGACACCTTAAAAAAGCCGTTTTCATCCTTTGAAATTTAGTCAGAATGCCCCAATATCATTCTTCTTAGCGTAATAACGATGTCTCAACGCGGTTGAAACTAAAGACAACAGGAACGCAATCAGTATAATGGCGGGCATGAAAAAGAATAAAACAAATACCAGCGGGACTATCGCGCTGAATAAAAAAGCACGACATGATTATCACCTTGAAGATAAGTTTGAGGCTGGTATGTCGCTGCAGGGATGGGAAATCAAAAGCATCCGTGAGGGTAAGGTAAACATTACCGATAACTATGTCATCATTCAAAATGGTGAAGCTTACCTTGTGGGCAGTCGCATTACACCGCTACAACAGGCTTCTACACATGTTATTTGTGCCCCTGAACGTGCACGCAAGTTGTTGTTGAATAAGCGCGAGCTTGATCGACTAATTGGTGCACGGGATCGGCAGGGTTACTCAATCGTAGCCACGGCAATGTACTGGAAAAAATGCTGGGTGAAGTTAGAAATACATCTGGCGAAAGGTAAGCAGACGAAAGATAAGCGCGACACCGTGAAAGAGCGTGACTGGCAGCGCCAGAAAGAACGCGTCATGAAACACAGCGTTTAACTGTTTCGGCTTCCAACGATAGATTTGTACCGCCGGGTCATTTTGGCCCGATGGGCAGTGTCCAGTAAAAGACTCCAGAGCTCAGACGGGTTACGAAGTGTCGATAAGTCATTGCCAAGTCTGCGCAACTGTCGTCGCACCATCGACATCGTAATTAGGCTTGCGAGCGTCCTATCTTTACGATTACAGCGCAAAATAACGCCGCGGTATTCCGGGTTTTCCTGCCATTTTTTTGCTAAATCCGGCGTTGTAGCCAGTGCGCTGGCCATACCAACCATCGAACAGCCAGACTCAATGATCGATGTAGCCACCGGCAACCGACTGATTCCTCCTGTGGTCATTACCGGCATTTCAGCGATAGCGGCTATTTGAGCGGCAAAATCAGCAAAGTACGCTTCTTTTGATAATGGCGCGTCGTCGCCCGTTCGTCCCTGCATAGCCGGAGACTCATAACTTCCGCCTGACACCTCTACTGCATCAACGCCCAACTTATTAAGGTGCGCGACAACTTCCCTGGCTTCTTCAGGCGGCATGCCATCGCGCTGAAAATCTGAGGCATTTAGTTTCACCCACAGCGCAAAATCATTTCCGCATTTGGCTTTTACTTCACTGACAATATTAATCAACAGTCTGGCGCGATTGGCAAGGCACCCACCCCACTGGTCGTTGCGCTGGTTAACCCGTGGGGACAAAAACTGCGACAGCAAGTAGCCGTGTGCGGCGTGGATCTGCACACCATCGAACCCGGCCTCTTTGGCTCGCGCGGCTGTGGTGACGAACTGCCTGATAATAGTGTAAATCTGATCGCAACTGGCCTCCCGGGCCTGCGCGAACTGCTTAGAATATCTGCCAAGCTGAAGATTGACTGCTGAGGGCGCGAGCGCGTAGTCATTGACCGACTTAAATACCTGACGACCGGGATGATTAATCTGCATAATCGCCAGACTGCCGCCCGAACTCATCACTCTGGACCACTCGACAAACGGTGCCAATGGGCTGTTTTCATCAAGCACAACGCCACCCGGCCCTGTCATGGCATGTTTATCTACCATAACGTTACCGGTAATTATTGCGCCAAGGCCACCGTGTGCCCAGTATCGGTAAAGCGAAAAAAGATTATGGTCCGGTAAAAGATTCGCACCAGACATATTCTCTTCCATCGCTGCTTTAACGATCCGATTGGGAAGGACTTTTCCACATGGCAGGGTAAGTGGCGTGAATAAAATCTGATGGGCACTCATAAATAAAAACTGTCAGGTCAAAATGCCCGCTTACTTTATCTGTAAATACAATAAATTGCATCTTTGAAGAAGATATTTTGTTTTGCCGGTTGTTTTTTTTTACAAACATAACCATATCTGTTTACAGACAGTCATTCATCGTTAATACAATAGGTTTAAATGCCTGAATTTTAGGCGAACCACGGGTTATAGCGCTTGTCTGGTGTACCCGTTCGCGATAGAATGATTGTTCGTTGTTAATTCAGTAGAAGTAAACGGATTAACGGCAACACGCTTCAGGGGCTGATTAGGATTCGACAGGATCTAGGACGCTGGAGGTGCATGCAGAGGTGCGGATTGCCTCTTAAAAAATCCGCTTTAAATAGTCGCAAACGACGAAAACTACGCACTAGCCGCTTAATAACCGGTATAGGCCCTTCCACCACAGCTTTGTTTGCTAGCGTGGATTCGGAAGGTCATATAAGCAAACTAGCGAGGGAAACTCTCCTGAGGTTGAACCGCGAAATAGTATCAGGACCGCTACCAAGAACCCTGTTTGTCGGGGTCTGAAGTAGTTAAACAAAAGACAAACTAAGCATGTAGTACCAAAAGTAGACATTTTCTGGACGCGGGTTCAAATCCCGCCAGCTCCACCAATTCCAGATGCGGTCTAGAACCTTCTAGACCGCTCTATCCCTCTAAAGACGCTGCTTCCAGCGAATTTCAATCTAACCACCAATCGTTCTCCTTTGTTCCTGAAAGGGCTTCAAAGTGTCGTGAATCTGTATCTTCATGTCGTGAATCTGTCACCTCACCTGATTCGCTTACCAGCGGCATCGGTACACGAGAATGTCATTTATTCCGCAAACGCGTTTTCGATAAGTTATCGCCTATCGCTTATGACGTGGCACATAAATACCTCAGAATTAGTAGGCAAAAGAGCTATATCGAAGCGAATCGTTTCCTTGCCAGATTAGACAGGCAACTTGAAGTGGCTGATCTCAATCTGTCGAATGATATTTCCGAATTAAAAATGTTTGCTAAACAGAAAGCGCTCCAGTGCCTGAGAGATACAGCGCACATGAGTACCGAGGCGGCATTTCACTTTTGCAGGTCTAAGTTCAGTCGTTACGGGTTTTCTATACCTGATGATATGTCACAGACCGAAGCCCTTCACCTACTGCGCTCTGAAAAGTTCTGGTTTAAAAAGATAAAGACACTGGCTACGCAAAAGATGGAAGAGGTACGCCGACAACTTGACCTTATCAATCAAGCGAAAAGTGCGTATTGCAGCGTCGATAGACTCAAACAGCATCAATGGGAAAAAGAACAAGCTCACGCTTTCATGGAGAACAAATGGTTTTGCAGTGCTAATGGGGAGCTTATATCAATGTTGGATGCATACAATTCCAACGTTTCAAACCCGAAAATAAGACGTGCTGAACTCATGGTCCGCGTTAAAGGCACAGAGGAGTTTTCAAAGTTACAAGGTGACTGTGGCTGGTTTTACACACTAACCACACCATCAAAGTATCATTCACACTATAAATCAGGTAAGCCGAATCCTAAACATCAAAAATTATCAGTCAAAGATGCCAGCGAGTACTTAAACTCGCAGTGGCGAAAAGCGCGAGCACAGTTCGATAGAGAAGAAATCAATGTATACGGATTACGCGTTGTTGAACCGCATCATGATGGTACCCCTCACTGGCATTTGATGTTATTCATGCCACCCGAAAAGGCACTGCGAGTCACAGAAATTCTTCGCCACTATGCGATGGAGCATGAGGGTAATGAAAACGGGGCAAAGAATAGTCGTTTTAAAGCTGAGCAAATCAAAGATGAGAAAGGCTCTGCACAGGACTATATAGCTAAATATATCTGTAAGAATATCGATGGTGAATACCTAGATACTGACAAATACGGCAATGATGCCAAAGTTGCAGCATCAAGAATTACAGCTTGGGCCTCACTATTCAAAATCAGACAATTTCAATTCTTTGGCCTTCCCTCCGTTTCGTTGTGGCGTCAACTGCGCCGAATTGATGGAAAAATTGAAGATGCAGGGCTAGACCAACTTCGACTGACAGCAGATTCCTCTGACTGGCTTGCTTACATAATAATGATGGGCGGCAATAACAAACGTAAAGCTGAACGTCCTTTCATTCTTGAGTATGAAAAGCAAATTAAGGCCATGTTCGTGGATATCGATCCCAAGCTGCTATCTAACTACGCTTACAACAACAAGCCTAGAACAATCCTTTCTGTTACTTCCAAATACCTGATAGCTGATAAAGGCTGGAAGCTCATATCGTCACCCGCTGAGCTGGGCGACTGCCCGCCCGCCCCACGGGACGGACGAGCAGTCGAGCCGGGCTCGGCGGGTCACCGAAGGTTGCAGGCAGACACGCGGTGACCGCGTGCCTGCCAAAATCGAAGGTATCTTGGACTTGTGTAAATAACTGTACTAACCCAAAACGAGAAAGAAAAAATGAAAACCGGAAGAAATGAAAAATGCCCCTGTGGCAGTGGTAAGAAGTTTAAGCATTGCTGCATTGATAAGTCAGAAGAGCATTTTGCACAAGATGAATCTGATAATGCCAGCCTGCCAAAAGAGCAATATATTGGCTTTAACCGTGATCGTGCGCCAGATATGTCACCGTTTGATCTCGACCAAGAGGCCATTTGCTGTCTTGTATCCTTACTCTCAACTGGTGCAGCTAAATCGCTAAACGAAATGCACAACACGAATAAGTTCGAAACTGATCATGTGATTGTGACAACTGGTAACTGTTCAGATATTAAGTTAGCCGGCCCCTTCAGTTCCTTAGAAGCTGCTTTTGAGTTTTCAATGAAAAATCATGGTGCAGTACGTTTTCAGACTCAACCACAGTTTGTTTAAGTCTAATGGTGGTATGAATAGTGACAGACGAAGAACTCTTTAATGTACTGCTACACAAAGCAAAAACTAGGCGTCTTATTAAGGCGCTCAAAAGCAAACATCCTGACAAATGGCAAAGGGGATACCGAAATATTGCCGACGCCTATGAAGAACTCAGAGACAGGTACGTACAGAAATCTTTCTTTAATGTAGGTATCTACGATCCTTCACAAGCAGATAGCTGGCCCTGGCGCTTCCATTACGAGGATGGGCTTTATCTTTCTGAAAAACAACATGTCTGCAAAATGAGTAAAGCCGCTGTATTTAATAACATTAGTGAAGCCCGAAAACATTTCCATACATGGTCTGGGAATAAAAAATACAAAATGGAGATTATCGAGTTCAAACAGCTCGTGGCGGTTCCAGCTTCATCATTAGATAGTAACGAAAGTTCATGGCAAACAGCACAGCCGCGCTTAAGTGATATTAAGTCTTAGTTTGCCAAATTTGAAATCCAAATAGCTCTTTAACAACCTGACCTTTAACGAACTACGTTACCGCAAAAGCTTGCCCCGCTTTGTAATATGGTCAAATGAGAAAACATGCTCAGAAGGGGCAATTCTGCATTTCCCAATATAGCGGCCATGAAATTCTCTGCTCTTATCGATTATTAGATCCTCGCCGCAGATAGAGCACTTCGCTTCAATGGTCACAGCTTTCATTCCAAGTGGGTTATCTTCGATACCTGATGATGTAGACAGGAACAATTTGTTTCGCCCCAGCTTTCTAGACCAAAGTACGGGAAATGCAGTAACACCTTTGTTCATTAATTCGTGTAACCGGTGAAACATTAAACCCGCAAAAATACCGAGTATAACCACGGAAGTCGCAACCGGCTTACTCGACCAGTCAATTATGCCAAGTAGCGTATATATTGGAATAATCACCAGTAATAACAACGTGACACCTACAGTAATAAGAATTCGTGGTGACAGAATTGCATTCATGAACGGTTTCGCCCATGGCATGGGGTCGTGCAATGCCGTCACTACGTATCTTATATCGGCAGCCTCATTTCTGCTGGAAGATGTTACTCGCTCTTTACCTGTGCGAACTCGCCATTGATTCGCTTTGCCGCCCTTATGCTCAACTCTCTGGATTGATAGTGTACTTAGTCCCTTATTTGCAAGTTCAACATTAAGAGATGATGTTTGAACAAACAGTGCCGCCAAATTTTCATCGTGCGACTTCATCCAGCGTCTAGCCTTTTCTGAATTTCCTTCACCGTTTATTTGCTCAAAAATTTCCACTGCCGTGAAGTAATAATGCGATTCATCAACGGCTTCGGACTGAACAAGTTCTAGCGTTTTAAGGACTAATAATTCACCGATTTGGTCTCCAACTAATTGAGGCGAGTGAATTTGGAAAAACTTCTTCGCAAACTCAAGTGATTGCCCCAATTCTTCAACATCTTGTTTTTCCTCAACTTCCATGTATGCACTACCCGTATATAACCCGTCATATGCCTGTTTTAACAAACCTTTTAAGACCAAGCTAGCCCTTCAATCAATACAGAGGTACGCAAATATGAACGCGATGGTCACAACAGAAAAACTTGCCGAATTAACCGGCTACACAAAGGGGGCGATTCACATGAAGGTCAAGAAAGGTGTGTGGATAAAGAATGAACATTATTACAAAGCGCCTGACGGCAAACTCATTTTTGTCGTTGAAATGGTTTATCAGTGGTTTAAGGAGAATGCAAAATGAGTGTAAAAGCAGTGAAAGGTGGATATGTCATCGACTTTACCCTAGGCCATCAGCGATATAGGGAAACAATACCCGCTCCCCAAAACAAATCTGCGTTGAAGCGAGTCGAGGAACAGGAAGCAATTTACAAATTTGCCATTAGCATGAACGACAAGACTATCGCTGAGAAGTTTTCAACCAGCAAAATTATTCAAAAGGCATTTGATAAAGGCCTCGAGCACACCGTTCACGAGTACTATAAAATTTGGTTTAAACAAAAGCAGCTCAATTGGGCGTATTCAACAAAAAGGGGTTACGGCCAAAAATATTACTCCTATATCGAGCCGAATTGGGGTCACCTTAGACTTTCAGAGTTTAAGGGTAGTATGTTTGATGAGTGGGCTTCGGAAAGCTCTCTATCGGGTAAATCTATCAATGAAGCTCGAAACGTTTTGAAGCAGATTTTCAAACGAGCTTACTTTGACTCAGTCATTGATCATGATCCAACAGAAAGAATCGAAAGATACAAGCAGAGATTTCATGAGCCGAACCCATTCACTCAAGACGAGATAAGGAAAATACTCCAAAACTTGGAAGAGCCTTACAAGCACTTGTACAGGTTAGCTTTTTTTACCGGCTTGAGGACAGGTGAACTATTAGCACTCCGATGGCAAGATGTAGAACTGGAGAATAAACTCGCTCATATAAGAGTTAACATTACTTCAGGAGTTGAGAAAGAGCCAAAAACTAAAGGTAGCATTCGCACCATAGAACTTCACGACTATGCCGCTAAAGCATTGCGTGATGTGCTCAATTCAAAATATAAAGATTCTTATAGAGTTTTTATTGACCCTCGAACGTCTTCAACTTATAGATATGCCGATGGCCTACGGAAATATGTATGGAAACCAGCTCTAGAAAAAGCTAAAGTACTGTACAGGTATCCATATCAAACACGGCACACTTACGCGTCTATGATGTTAAGTTGTGGTTCAAATCCCATGTGGGTTGCAAAGCAAATGGGGCATGCAGATTGGGGAATGATTAGAAAAACCTATGGTCGCTGGATTCCATCTCAAGATTACTCGAAAACATAATGGAATGTAAAAAAATGAAAAAGTCAGTATTAATCACAGATCTTGATAACACGCTTTTTGACTGGTTCACCATATGGTACGAAACGTTCAGTTCTATGATGAATAAGGCATCAGAAATATCAGGTGTCCCATTCGATACACTCATTAAAGAGGCAAAACCGGTTCATCAGAAATATGGAACGGCTGAATATGCCTTTATTCTTGAGAAGCTCCCCTCTTTAAAAAAGCTATATGGCGAAAGAGAATCTTTATTAAGAGAGATGGACGAAGCAATACATGCTGCAAGAAGTGCACGTAAAACACACCTAAAGCTTTACAAAGGCGTTTATGACACGCTGTCTGAGCTAAGATCCAAGCGAATAAGGGTTATAGCGTATACAGAGTCAAAGGAGTGGTATACTAAGAACAGGTTGAAACGGCTGGGTTTAGATTACTTTATCGAAAGGCTCTACAGCCCTCAAGATCATAATGTGCCGATAGATGAAGAAGATAGAACCACTATAGAATTCGAAAATCTTAGCTGCCATCACACCCCTGAAGGTGAAAAAAAGCCAAATCCCCAGCTGCTCTTAGATATCATAGAAGATATTGGTGCAGAAGTTGAAGATTGTGTTTATGTTGGCGACAGTGAATTAAGAGATATCAACATGGCATTCGATGCCAACGTCACTTCTGTCTTTGCTAAATATGGTGGAGCGCACTTTTCAGATACCCAGAAAGGTTATGATCTATTGAGAGAAGTAACGCATTGGAGCCAAGCTGAGGTAGATGAAGAAAAGGAACTCAAGGATAAAGGCATCAAACATAAAGCTGATTTCGAAATTGACAGCTTCTCCCAGCTACTAGATATAATTACATTTGAAAAAAAGAGCTAGAAGAATAAAAAATGAGCATGACAGAAGATAAGCGCGCAGAGTTGATGGTAGATGCTTGGAAAACAACCGTTGACACCCAAAGACACTTTAATGACGTCGCTATGAAAATACGCCATTTTGGTTTTGTAATTCTCGCCGCAGTTATCGGTGCTGCTGGGTTGAGTCTCCGTTCTGGAATATCTTTACCAGTAAATGGTTACAATGTGCCTGTTGGTGCGTTCATTATGCTTTTCGGCGCAGTAGTTTGGTTGGGTATTTATTTTTTGGATGCTAAGTGGTATTCACCGTTTCTTTTAGGTTCTGTAGACACAGGTATTAATTTAGAAAAAAAATTGAATGCTATTTTCGATGGTTGCTTTACACATTCGTCTGACATCAAAAAAAGAAGTAACGAAGTTAAGTTGTTTGGATTTCATGTGGATAGTCGCTTAAGAACTATGATTTTTCACTTTTCGATGATAATTTCGTTAATATTGCTTACAGTTTTGATAGTGTCAATGTCGACACCAATACCTCAGCAACCTGTAACCTGTTGAAAGTAATACTATGATTGATAGTTCAAATCCCGCCAGCTCCACCACACAAGAAAGCCACGCATTAGCGTGGTTTTTTTATGTCTTGAATTTGCTGACTTTGTATACGCGTAATGGATTCACAAAACGTCTGGAGCGTTTTGTACCTCCGCATGCGCCCAAAGAGGCAAGGCCATGGATAGCCTAAAGGAGAAACCCACCAATACGAGTGACTTGTCACATCCACAAGAAGGATTTAGCTCAAAAGGATTCCCGGTTTTTCGTTGACCACCACAATTACCAGTCGCCATACTTACTATCGGTACACAAATTGCTGAGTAATTACTGTTTACCTTCTGCGAGTCCTGAGCGTAACAAAAGGACAACTCGCCCATTAGTAACCAATGGAGAACAAAATGAGTAACAAACAGCTTATTACGACCGTAGGTGTAGGACTTGCCGCTGCCTCTGCAGGCATGTTAGCGAGGAAATCGTTACAAAAGTCATGGGAAAAGGTTACCAATGAACCGGCCCCTAAAGACAAGGTTAGTGAAAATACTGACCTTAAAGAGGCAGTAACCTGGGCAGTAGTATCAGGCATTGGTGCCGGTCTCGCCCGAATGGCTGTCCAATATGCAATAGACAAACGCAAATCAAGATAACGTTTTGACAGCTGATACCTCTTTCAATGCAATATCTGCTAGAGGTATCACCACGGTTATTTGCGAATATTAACTTCTTTGCGGCCTGATTAATCTCCAATTTCAAGTGTACTTAGGAATAAGTTGAGGTCATTCAATACTCCGGTGAAGTTGTGAGATGATCCGGAAATTTATCTCTCCAATAAGGTTTACACTGAATAAATTGAAGTGGACAGCGATTTAACGCGTTGCACAATCACGAATTACTCTCTAATGCTACGCACATCGCGCGCGAAAAAACTTTACTAAATCAAAGACACTAATTGAACAATCCTGATAACAGAAAAGCACTGTTACAACTCATGAGGAAATAAAGCCTCTCTGTACGCATTCCGCCTCCAGAGTTTTGTTGATTTTGACACGCATTCCATCGGCGGCTAAAAATAAACGCCTGGCGTAGTGTTCTGTCGCTTCATCAATCAGGCGCTGCATCCCTTCCCCTGGGGCGTAACGCGCGCTAAAGTGAGTGAGCAGCAGCGCCGGAATCGCTTTTTTCTGTGCATAAGCACTGATGCGTCTGACATCACTGTGTCCGGTATGACTACCCACCTTGTGCAGGTCATCAGCAAGAAACGTGGCCTCATGAACCAGCAGATGCACGCCATCAATAATGGGATCAAGGCATGACGGTGTCTCGTTGTCGCCGCAAATAACCATTATTCTGGGCTGCCAGGCCAGATAGCTGTAGTTCTTGGCAAGCAGTTGCTGCCCGTTATATACAACATCTTCGCCCCGCTGGAGTCGGTTATAGTGAGGTCCGCTGGCGATTTGTTGGGCCTTCAGTTTTTCGATATCTAATTTTCGTGAAATGTGCGTTTCATTAAATTTATAGCCGAAACTGGGCACCCGGTGTTGCAACGGGCAGCTCTGGATCGCAACCCAGCTAAATGAATGCTCACAGAGTGCTTCCGGTGTACTTAGCTGCAGTTGAAAGGGCAAATTCCATTCGCTCATCGCCATGGCGGCGCGAATAAATTCAAGTACCTCAGCAGGTGCCACAACCGTTAATGGATGGGTACGCCCGCTAAGTCCTGCTGAGGCAATCAGCCCCGGCAAACCATAACAATGGTCACCATGCTTGTGGGTGATCAGTATCGCTTCAAGATGAAAAAGCGACAATCGGGTTTTTAGGATCTGATGCTGCGTCGCCTCGCCACAATCTACCAGATACCAGGGTTTCAGATCCTCGCGAAACACCGCATACCCCGATACATTTCGCTGTTTTGTCGGTGTTCCTGAACTGCTTCCCAGAACCTGTACCTGCATGGACGTACTCCTGTTTTGCCTCTACTGCTTCATACTACGTCATGAGCTAAAAAGCGTAATTTTCCGCATGCGCCAGCTCAACCCACGGCACCAGATGGCCAGGTTAGCGTGAACCGTGCCCCTCCCAGCTCGTCATCGTTACTGATATGCAACTCACCGCCGTGCTGCTGTGCGATCTGATGGGTGATATACAATCCGAGTCCGAACCCCATGTCGCCGGTCCCATTCTCTCCCTGTTTAAATGCGTCTTTCAGGGCCGCGTGCTTACCCTTCAGACCTGCGCCATCATCCGCTACACATAGTTCACAGTGATGTGAAGTAACCCGCCAGGTAACCCGGATATCCTTATGTGCATAACGCAGTGCGTTCATTATCAGGTTTTGCGCTGCCACCTGCATTAAACCTAGATCGTACCGGCAAACCGTATCATCCCAGTCATAATGAATCATGATCCGGGTCTGATAAAATGCAAACTTGTCATTAAGCATGCGCATCAATACGTCGCCAGACTGCGCCTGAATATTCAGCGGGGGTTGTTGATGCTGACTGCGTGCATATTGCAGATAGTCGGTGACCAGCAAGTTTATTTCCTCAATATCTTTTTGCAGTCGCTGGCGGTAACGAACCGCAATATCCGGCGTTATTTGCTGAAGGACAAATTCCATACGAGATAATGGTGTGCGTATTTCATGTGCGACCGTGTTAGATAGATCCCTTTGCAGCTGGAGCAGCTCCACTATTCGTGCAGACATATTTTCCAGCGTCTGTGCAAGCGGATACACACTTGAAGAAGGCTTCACGTCAAGCCTTAAAGTCTGCGGCACACGGGAAAAGCGAATAGCAGCGCGCTGAACGCGCAAAATATCCCTGCCAACCGGGAACAGCAAGATCAAAAGTACCAGGGCCAGCGTCATATAAAAAATCAGCGAAAATGTCTGGTCTGCCTGCTCCCAGCGCACACTGTCGTCCCTGATGGGTCCGAATGCCAGCAGCTTTTCGTTTTGCATTCTGTAGTAGATGATTTGATTACTACCACGTACAACCGGCACTATTTGGCCGCTGTGAAGCTTTTCACTGACGGAGGGCGGAAACTGGACACTTGCTGGTGAGACTTCGCGAACGCGGGCAGCATCCGGGAACAGCGTGTGTTGCTCAAAAACCCGTGGCAACGATAACTGGTAGCTATTCTGATTAGTCATCAGCACTTCAAACAGCGCACCGGCACCGGTAAGCAGCCCGACTACCGTCAGAATGAGTACCGCGTACACTCTGACAAATTGCTTACGCATGGTTATCCAGACTCAGAATGTATCCCCGCCCGCGGATAGTCCTGATATGCAAATCGCTACAGCCGGCTTGCACAAGTTTTCTGCGCAACCGACTGATTTTGAGATCGGCCGCTCTGTCACTGCCATCGTACGGCCTGCCAACGATTTGCTGGAACATAAACTCTCGACTTATGGGGCTGTCGGAAAACTTTATAAACAGCCACAAAATATCAAATTCCTGATTTGTCAGCGCGATTGAGCGTCCGGCCTGGTATAACCCTTTTGACCGATAATCGAGTTTGTAATCTCCTAATTCGACGATAGCGGCATCTTCTACCACCGGTTGCTTGCGTAACTGCGCGTTTATTCTGGCCAGCAGTACCGGCGGTCTGACCGGCTTTGCGATGAAATCAACCGCGCCCAGCTCAAGGCCATAGATATGTGTATCGTCATCGCTGACGGCAGTAAGAAAGATAAGCGGGCAATGCTGATCACCACATATTCGCTCTGCGAGTTTAAAACCATGTGTGTCCGGTAACATCAAATCACATACAATTAAGTCGAACTCCTGTTCATGACTGTATTGCACTGCCTGAGTACCGCTCATGGCGCAGGTGACGTCGAAACCCTTTTCCTGCAGGTAATCTGCAATGAGTTCCGATAAAGCAATGTCATCTTCAATAAGCAAGATTTTTTTACCCGGCGCAGTCATCAGTAACTCCAGGAGAAACGACGGCGCTTACGTGTCGCATCAGGCTTGAATGTAGCAAGAATAAGCGTTGCTTCGCTAAGAATCCGGCGGTCCTTTGCATCCAACGCAGTAACATCTAAATTCTGGTGAGTACGCACCGCAACACTGACCTCATGTCGACGCGCTTCTTCCTGACATTGCTCCCAGACCAAATGATCTATGGCGATACACACCGCCCGACGCTCCTCACCAGTATACTGAATATTGAGCGTCGTCTGGCACTCCCCGCTTTCATCACGAACACAGGTTTCAGGCTGAAGGTTAAGCTGTGGTTCTGCCCATGACGTCTTTATATTCAGGCAAAACAGTATCGCCAGCGTGCCAGTAAATGTCTTATTAGAAATGTACATTGATCCCTGCAAACCCACTTAAATAATTATCTTCAAGCAACAATGGACTCATCAGTAAATCGTCGTTCATCTGTGTACGTCGCAGTGATATCACACCCGAGACCCTGTCTGAGATCCGATAAGTAGCAGCAATCTTTACATAATAGTTTATGAGGCTTTTACCGGTTACGTCGGTATCGTTGCGCAGCCCCCGCTCACTGGCCCGCAAACCATAATAGTAATTATTCAGTGCCGCTGTTTTTCTCTGCACACCGGCCTCCCAGAAAAGACGTATCTTATCGATCTTATAACTTTTCTGAAGTGATAAGAGTGTCTCTTCCCCTTCATGACCAACGGTGACATCTTTGCCATACAAGAGCTTTACATCCACATATTCTGTCAGCCAGAACACCTGGCCGCCCGCCATGTAGGTGAACTTTCGTTTTATATTTTCAAATTCAACCCTATTGCCGTTGAAAGGTCTGCCCACATTCGGAATCAGATTGCTAATATCCAGAATCGATACTGATTTGTTATCGACATTGTAAAGTACACCGTCATCGTTCAGGTAGCCGACCAGATCCAACAGGAAATGATCGTTTTCAAACAGGGTGTAACCCAGCTCCAAATTTTCAATATAGAAACGCTCGCCGTAGTAATACCACTGCGGTACCACCAGCGTCTCAAGGGACTCACGCTTATTTAATGGGTTCTCAATCGCACCGTAGCCCAGTGCAATATCCACGCCCCAGTCATGAACCGGCACATGATCGTGCTTAGCCTCTTTAGCGGACACACAGTAGCTTACCCCGCCTATCAGCAGGCTCAGACATATAACAAAAACGAAGCGATGCAATCTCGTTACTCAATCTCACATGTGAAAATCTTGTAAACCCACACATTAGCAGCAGGTCGACCAGTACTTCTATAGTCTGGCTGCAAATCCTACAAAACGCTACATACCGCTACAAATGGCTACATGAAAAAGCGTGATTTTCAGCGCTTGCCTGTGGTTCTTTGGTAATCACTTCCCTCGCATTAAAAAGTGCGACACAGGGATAGAAAAAATCGAAAACTCACAAGTAACTCACTCCGAGAGGACCGAATATGAAAGTGAAAAACTGGTTATCCAAGCTTTCTGCTGTTGCAGTTTTAAGCTCCGGCATAATGCTGGCGCCTTCTGCACTGGCTCAAAAACATGTTAAGCAAAACCTGAATCAACTGGTCACCGCATCAGCCAGTATTATTTCCGGCAAAGTGCTGTCGGTTACCGATGGCTTTGATAACAAAGGCCGCCCTTTCACAGAAATAACCATTGAGGTTGGCCAGGATGCCAAAGGCAAACACGACCAGGGCAGTCAGTTCAGTTTTCGTCAGTTTGGTCTGTTGAAGCCTCGCACTATGGGTAACGGCAAAGTGTATCTCGGGGTCTCACCGGAAGGCTTTGCCAACTGGACGGAAGGAGAACACGTTATCGCTTTTATGAATCCGGACTTCGGCGGTGGCTTGCGCTCAACCGTAGGTCTGGAGCAAGGCAAATTCAGCATAAAAAATGGAAAAGTTATAAACGACGTCGGCAACTACGGACTTTTCGAGGATATGACAACCACAGCGCTTAGCGCAGAAGAACAAAACCTGATTACCACACCGGGCGCCGTAGACGCAGGTGTATTCATGAATCTGGTTGGCAAACTGGCAGAGGTGAAATAATGAAACTATCACGTATCGCAACCGCTTTTATGGCTACCATGGCTGCCAGTGCAATAGCCGGCGGCCCCTTGTATATCCATGAACCTACAATGCAGCCTTACAAATGGGACACCTCTAACGGTCCCATCCCGGTATATACGGATGGCGGGCGCCTAATTGAGGATAAAAACGGTAATCTGGTACAAACATACAGTGTGCTGGAAGCGGGAACGACGTTGAATCATGATTTGACGCTACCGGATGGTACTGTTATCCCAGCATATACTCCCGTCGAGCGCGACGTCACTTATGTTACTGTCGATAAAGCAAACGAAGCTACCGTTAGCGCCATTGCGCAATGGACAAATGTCGAAACTTCTACCTTCGCCATGACGGTTCAGGGCACCATCGAAGAGCAGCTTGGCATTAGTGATGTTAACGGCAGTAATTACCAGAAGATTTACGATAAGGAAAATGGCTACGGTTTCTGGGTAACTTACGATACTGATGGCGAAATATTGCAGAACTACTTTGGCGTCTCCCGCGACCAGGTGCTGGGTATTGCTTTTCCCGAATGGGCAAATGAAGAAACCGGTGAAATTATTGAGGGCACAGCACTCATGAACGGTTACTTTGTTGACAGCAAAGATCCGAATCTTGCTAACCATTCAGGTGTATTCACCCATGAGTTCGGCCATGCTATTAACATGTCTCACTCTCAGGCCAATGGCCATCTGGTGTACATGGCCAGAGGCTACTCGCCACAATATGACGGTGTTCCCGGTTGCCAGGGCACAAATACCTATACCGGTCCAAGCCTGACCATGGCCAGTCATATTGAAACCATGTTTCCGTTTATTGATGTACGCAGCGCCGCCGGTGCTGCCCAGTCATCAGTCAATATCAGCGACGATAAAGTAAACCTTTCAGATCTGTACCCTACCGAAGCATACAAAACACAATATGGATCAATATCCGGCACACTGCGCACCAAAGAAGGCGTAGAATATTCAGGCGTCAATATTGTTGCGCGCAATATAGATAACCCTTATGAGGATGTCATTACGCAGCAGGCTGGCAACATGTCGCAGGGACTATCCGGGCCTGACGGAACGTTTACAATAAATGGTCTGACACCCGGCGACCGTTATGCTGTCTATCTTGAAACCATCAAGGCCGGTGGTTATCCCACTCGCCCGACTTCACTGGTGTCAGTCGCTGAATACTGGAATGACGGAGAAAGTGCAAATCCGGCCAGCGATGATGTTTGTGAGATCACACCTATTGTGGCCCAGGCCGGTCAGACAACACAGGCAGATATTTACTTCAATGGTTATACCGACGGTATCCAGTATACGCCGCTGGTTGAAGCCTTTGTCATGGACCACGCTAAAAACGGCAAGCGCGCCCTGGGTACGACCCAAAGCGGTATGATATTTATTTACGATTCAACCGATAAAAACCTGTTCACTGTGCCGCTTAAAGATAACGGCAAGCCAGCACTTCATGCTTCCAATGTCGCCATGAACAAAACTGCCACCAGGGCTGCTGGCGTCAGTGATTTCAACGGTGACGGTGTAAAAACACCAGCGCTGTGGGATATTCAGGCAAACAAACTCACTCCTATGGATGACCCCAGTAACGGCACCTGCACATTAGGCAGCTCTGGTGGCGTTTCTTCGGCCTCTGTGTGGGATATGAATGATAAAGGTGATGTAGTAGTCGGTACTTTTCGAGAGGCAACCAGTGGCGAGGCTGAATGTCAGGCAGCAAACAGCTCTATGGCAGTCCCTGCTATCTGGAATAATGGAAAGGTCACACCGCTTAAAGACAATATTGAGTTTGTTCCGGCAACTTACGGCAACACACTTAATGTCGCAATCAAAAATGATACAGGGGATACCATCCGAACTACCGCATGGATCCGTGCCGACCGCGTGTCAGGAAACGGTGACACCGTAACTGGCATGACCAACGGCTTTGGACAAGTCGCCTGGGTAAACGGACAGTTACGGGATATCTATACTGAGTTCGGCGCCTCTGACTCTACCGTTATTTCACAGGATGGTCAGTATGTCGCCTTTGGCGCACTAAACCTTGAAAGTCGGTACCGTGAGGCCACGGGTATTAAACTGTGGGATACACAGGCCGATACCATCAGCGATTTGGGCAGCCTGCGCTGGTGCGAGGATGTCGATTACATATCACGCTGGACCAACTTCTGCGATATGGGTTATGACCATGAAAGTCTGGTGGCCGCCGGAGCAGGCGTACCACGTGTGACATTACTGGATGCCAACGAAGACCTGAGTATTATTACTGCCCGAGCGGGAAGCCTGCTATCCGGCGGTTTCAAAGGCGCTATTTATATTGAAGGTCTGGGTTGGATGACGATGGGTGAATTTTTTGGCAAGCAGGGTGTGGTGGAAGCATCTCAGTTTGTCATGGACAACCCCTTTGGCCTCAGTGCCAATGGTTCAGAACTGTTTGGGGGCTATGCCGGTGCACAAATCACTTTTGATGTGGATATGGACAAAGCCTACGTTTGCCAGAACGGAACTGACCAGATGCTGAGCTTTCCCAAGCAGGTTGTTCAGGCAGTCACCAATCATGGTGCGCAGTTTGGTCGCTGCGACCATTTAAACGACAGTTACTAGAGCGCGAGCGCGTGCTGTCCTTGGCCCGCTGGCGGTCCCCCGCCAGGTCAGGGCCTTTTTTGTGTTGCTGTTACAGCCCTCTCCTACTTTCCTGATGCTGCATTCTTACATCAAAACCTGTTCTTGCCTGGATAGGTCGCGCAGTCAATGCTAGATTACGTCGCCTGAAAAACGAATTACAGGTACAGGCAAAGCACGTCTGCGGGCGCGCAAGCTCTGCCAGGAAAATAATAAAATGCTTCATAAAACACCTCACTTGGCCGCCAGACGCGGTCGCACCGGAATTTCAGCGTTAGCAGCATTCTTACTAAGCGGGATTGCTTGGCCAGCCGCTGCCATTGTTCCTATCAATGTGCAAATCACTCCGCCTGAAGGCTATAGCGGTCAGGCAGGTCTTAGTATCAATGGGCAGTCAGGGAACAAAGATGAGCAGGAATATACCGTAAATGGATTACTTCGTTATAAACAAAACGATGATCTGTTTGTGCTTATCAGTGACTACAGCTATTCAGAAACCAATCAGGTGCGGGACGAAGATGAATTGTTCCTGCACGGCCGATGGATTCATGAAAACCAGTTTGCCCCATCGGTAGATTCTGAGGTGTTCGTACAGTATCAATATGATGATTTTGCCGGGATCTCTGACCGCGAGCTGGTAGGCGGCAATGTCAGATGGCGATTTGATTCTAAGGAAGAAACAAGTGAACAACAGTTGATAGTGGGCGTCGGTGCTTTTTATGAGTCAGAAACGTCGGAGGCGACATCACTGACTGACAATACAGTCCGGGCAAATTTATACACTAATATTGTTCATAAACACACTGGCGAGTACCCTTTTGTTGCCTCAGCGTCCAGCTATATTCAGCCCGCAGTGGACGATATCAGCGATTTACGCGTGCTGGCTGTTGCCAGTCTCAACTTTCCCATCCGCCCCTCTCTCAACGTTGGATTTGCTGTAGAAGTCAGTCATAACGCGATGCCGTTTGAAGGCGTTGAAAAAACAGATGTGGATTATGGGGTATCGTTAAATTATGAATTTTAGAAGGTATCAGTGCGCTCGCGCTATCGGAATCGTGATACACATGTGTGCACCAACATGTCAGTTAACTACCAATAGCCAGGCAATATCCGATAAGTAAGACACAGTTCTTCTATCGCGCAGCCGTTTGTTTTGTCATCGTCTTACAAATTGTCGGCTATCAAGCACACATTAAAGTTTCCAGATGTGGTAGGCTGTAACGTTTTGTTCAGATTAAAAAAAGAACAGGCATAACGATGAAAAAAATTATAACAACGTTTGGCATTTTTGCGCTGACTGCGACCCTTTTTATTGGCAGCGCTTCTGCTAAATCCAGCGAGGTCATTGAGTTTTGGAACGGCAATAAGACACAGGTCAGGCAGCAATACGAACGTCAGCTTCTGCAGGCAGTACTTGAAGCATCGGTAAAGAAGCACGGCAACTTTACGGTGAACGAGGATACACAAAACCTGACAAACAGTGAGGAGTCGGCCGTATTCAGCGACCAGCGTGCAGATGTGTTTGTTACCGTGGCCGGCAATCCAAAACTCAAAAGTAAGGATAAAATCCTCGTTGCGCGCCCCCTTATGCAGGGACTGCTTGGCCATAGGCTGTTGATTGTACGAAAACAGGATCTACCTCTTTTTGCTGATATTCAAACTGAGAAAGCATTTAAAGAACTTAGCATTGGTATCCCGGAAGGCTGGGCCGACGCCTCGCTTTTTCGCCACAATGGTTACAACGTCGTTGAAGGGGGAACCTTTGACGACATCTTCGATTTGCTTGCGGCAAAAGAGTTTGACTACGTCGCCCTGGGTGCCAATGAAATAGAACAGGCTTTTGAAAGTCGCGCGGCGAAATATGAGATGTTCAGTATAGAGCCGACAACCTTGTTGTATTACCCGTTTGCATTGGTGTTTTATGTGCATCCCGACAAGCCCGAGCTAGCCAACAGACTGCGTGACGGCCTTAAGGCAATCGATGAGAACGGGGTCGCACAACGCTTGTTTGAACAGGCCACAGGCGATCTTATTGAGCGTTTGGGTTTGCCGGACCGGAAACTGTTTCGCCTGCAAAACCCGTTGCTACCGAAACAATTGCAAAACTACCGTTCGCCGCTGGCAGAGCAGTCTGACGAATAGATTACAACGTGTTCAATCAGGATGAGCACTGTACGCTCGGCGTTTCCCTGCCCTTCATGCAGTGTTTCGCCTTTACGAACGATGCTCGTCACTGGCTTTAGCGTTTTTGTCACGGAAATTTTTTATTGCCTGTACATCCAGTTTCGATAACCCGAGCTGAATGACCAGGGTTTCAGAGATTTTATCCTGGATAGCCTGACGGTTAGGCTCCCAGAAAATTTGCGCAAATCCTAACAGCCCGGTAGCGAAGCCGGCACCATAGCCGCCATAGCGTCCGAAGCTTTGCCATAGCGTCATTGTGGTCCCGTCCAGCTTGATAACTTTTAGTCGAAGCAGCCACTTACCCGGCGTCTGGCCTTTCATCCAGAATGTGACAGCCGTAAAATACAGTGCAGCCCAACCGAAGCCAATCCCCAGATCTTCCAGAATGCCCTGCACCCACGCCAATAGGCTTGGTGTGCCACTTTCATGAACCGGGATGGCTGAAGTAACCTCAGTTAACGGTGCATCATCGGCAATGGATGCCGTATCATCATCCAATTCTGGTTTATTGGTAGCACCTTCCTCATTAAACTCCTCCGTAGTGATATTCAGGGACTGCCTGAATGACTGCAACAATGTTTCGCGTTCGGTGTCACCAAGCGTTTCTGACATAATTGGCTCAAGTTTGGTGGTAAGCTCATCCACCACGTCCGGTGGCATAGGGATATGTCCAATATCATCTGAAATCTCTGTCAGATATTCCTGCCAGCAATAAATGGCCTGACACCGCTGTTGTTCTATGTCACCTGCCAGTTGCTCTGTTTCTGCAGGCATACCCATTACGACTGATGCAATTTCAATAAACTGTACACCTTTGAGTATACTTCCATCGTTATTCTGCAAGTCATCATCTTCATTCACACTGTCAATAACGGCGACCAGGATCCCGAACAGCAATATTGCTGAGATACCTTTTAAAATTTTGCGAAGCCAGCTAAACCGTGCCGGCGTATTGTTCGTTTTCCCTGCACGCCAGAAAAAGATAACACCTAGCGCCGCCAGTATTATTGAAGGCAGGTGTGTAAGCATAGCGACGAGAAAAAGGTCAATGAGCAGGGCAAACCCTCGACGGAACGGTCGGGCCAGGCGTGTGCCGATAATGTCGTCAGAAACGCCAAACTCGTATGGCGTTACTACATCGCGAATTTGTTTGTCGGTCATTAGCTGACCGTAGCTTTTCAACTGTGTCTCGTGTGTTTCCATGCTGGTCTCTTTACATTACATGGTGACCTGAACTAAAAGGTAACCTTCATAATCTTTGTGTAACACTGGCGAGAAAATACCTACAGTCTATCCCCTCTCATCGTATGCGTTGCGTGCACGCCGTCAGGGATCTACTGCGCTAAACTACAACTTTATCAGTAGCCTATAACATTTTGTCGCAAAGTTGATAATGCTTTGTGGCTGCGACTTCGCTATTTTAATTAATGCACCAACACTTTGGCTTCATCTGCTGTATTGATGGCACTTTTATATCTCTTCATCAAACCATTTTCGTTTTTTAGATAAATTTTATATAAATCTGTGCAGATGCAGGCGCTCACGTCTAAGCTATTAATTCACTAAATGTTTTTGGGTTCTTTAATAACAAGCTGCATTAGGCTTAGTTACTGTGGTTTTGGACTCGTTTGATTGTGAAACAATTAAATTGGAGACAACCATGAACAAAATGAAAATAAGTATAGGTTCAATATCAGCACTGCTGCTTTTTTGCCTGTGGTCAACGAACATTGCCGCTGACCAGCACGGGGGTAAGGATAGCAAGCGCGAAATGCTGGCAGAGATGTGGATTATGGTGCCTAAAGAGGGAAAAATGCAGGAGCTTGAACAAGCCATGCGAGAGCATGTTAAGTTCAGACGCACAAAGAACGATCCTCGTGAGTGGTACTTCTATACCCCCGTTTTTGGTCATAAGCTAGATCGAATCGGTGTGCGGGCCGGTGGTTTCACCTGGAAGGACATGGATAGCTATCGTGAGTGGGCAGACAATCAGGGAATTACCGAGCACTGGCAGAAAACGGCGGATCAGTATGTTGACCATTATCACCACTATCTTTCTGTTGAAGACCATGAAAACAGCAACTGGGGGCCTGACGTTGATTTTAACTATGTGGGCGTAACGACTTACACACCCAAAGCCGGTCACCGATACGCTATTAAGGAAGATATGAAAAAAATGGCCGATGCGGCTAAAGCTGAAAAGTGGCCTTATAACTGGGGATTTTCACATTCAGTGGCAGGAAGTGGCGAATTAACATTGGCCGTTCCCTATAAAGACTGGAGTGCAATGGCTCCCCCTGAGCAAGAATTTGCTGAGTTGTTATCAGAGCACATGGGTAATGAGGAAGACGCCATGGAATTATTGAAAAGCTGGAGCAGTCATTTTGAAGAGGTCAGTTATAATGTATGGGCATTGCGCCGTGACCTGATGGAATAATAGCCGGGGGCCTTGCAAGGTTTAAGGCCCCTTCTTTGCTACCTGCCGCGCGGTTATTCGCAATTTTTTCATTATTTCCGCCCTTTACTTCAACCACATCAGAATTTTGCAAGCCTTCTCTTCAGTGAGATTTGCATCTCCTTCCTAACCACAATCGTTGTTATTTACCATGCGTGTGCAATGATGCCAGGCTACTAAAAACGAACCAATCAAACACATTACAAGTAGTTAATATGCATAACACACTAATAATAAGGCTGTAATGAGTCAGGAAAGAATCATGGATTTGCTGGATACGCTGGTCGAAGACACAGAGAAAGAAGTGACTGTCGATGATGTAGTGGCCACTTTTCAGGAACGCGGATTTGGCCCGCTCATTCTGATTCCCGCGCTAATCGCCCTGCTGCCTACTGGTGCAATCCCTGGCGTTCCCTCAATTTGCGGTATTACACTTTTTCTGATTTGCGTTCAGATTGCCAGCGGCAGAGATCACCCCTGGTTGCCCTCAGGTTTGCGAAACCGCTCTATTTCGCACGATAAACTTGTTAAAGCAATAGATAAAGCCCGCCCTTACGTTGAACAAATCGAATCCTGGTTTACACCTCGCTTCACCCGGCTGGCGCAGTCACCGGCGAAAAATTTCATCGCCTTTTATAGCGGTGTGGTGGCGCTGTGTATGATTCCCCTTGAAGCAATGCCATTAGCAGCAGCGTTACCCGCTTTTGCGTTATGCGTAACCGCTATCGGTATCACAAACCGTGATGGACTGGTGGTGACGATTGGCCTGATTCTTCAGTCAGGTACAGGCTTTTTGCTATACAAAGCCATCAGTATGATGCAGAACTAACGCAGCCTTACATACGCGGGCGTCTCATAAAAGGCGTCTGCATCACCGGCTTTAAGCGCATCCAGTCTGGCTTTTTTATCGTCTCGAGCTTCACGGGTGTAACCAAATACACGCCTGTGAGCATTATCAATTAATGCCGCAGCCGACGCTTTATCCAGAACCCCCAGCATCTGGCCGGCGTGAATGACGCCTTCCAGCCGTGCCATTCTGACGTTATCCTTATTGCCGGCTTTGTTGTCTGTATACACGGCTAACAGTTCTTGCTGGCAGTGAGCAATATAAGCATTTTTATCCATTCAGATGTTTCCTTTACGGCCAAATGACGGTTAATTCAGGCCACCGTTCTGTCCATTGTTTTTGTTTAATTCGTTCTTCATAAACGGTCGGCCGAGGGAACTGTGGATTAATCCGGATTTCCCCTTTCCAGTTTTCAGCCAGTCCATAGGGAGCGAACCAGCTTATTTGCTTACCGGATAAGTGAACACCTACGCAGGTTTGCAGTTCTACCCAGCGCTTGATGCCATCGCCTGTATCACTATATTCAGCGTCGTTGTGATAGTGATGCATTCTTGCCTGATTCCTTACCTCCCAGTTTACATCAGGACAATGCTTAGCAAGGCGGTGCTCATATTCTTGCTCAGTGTCCCGACTGGTATCAGTCTTGTCGAAATACACAACATCAACATCGTTTAGCGGGCTTGCGACGGTATAATGATGCAGCGCATCCCATATCATGTTTCTGATAAAGCCTGCGCCAATCATAGCACCAGGCAGGCGATATGCTGAGACCACCTGTAGACAGTGCATTCTGAAGGCATCCTGTTTTAGCGTGAGTTCTGAAGCGTCCCGTGCCTCTGATTCACTCAAAGTTAGCATCATGCTTTGCCTGCACGTGCAGCATGACACAAGATTTCCCATTCGCGCTTTGTCACCGGCATTACCGATAGCCGGTTTCCCTTATTAACTAATGGTATCTCACTGATTTGCGGTATCGATTTGATTAGCTTCAGGGGCAGTATCTGTACGAACTTCTCTTCAAACGTCACATTTACACAAAACCATCTGGGTTTTTCAGGGCTGGATTTTGGGTCAAAATAAGCCGACTCAGGATCAAATTGTGTATCATCGGGATACCCGCTGCGGGAAACTGTCGCTATACCTGCAATGCCAACCGCCTTGCAACTGGAGTGATAAATAAAGACGCTGTCGCCCTTTGCAACGTTGTCGCGTAAAAAATTACGCGCCTGATAATTTCTAACACCATCCCACGGCTCTGTCCGAGCAGGACGTGCTTTGAGATCATCAATAGAAAACGTATCGGGTTCAGTTTTAAATAACCAGTAAGCCATAAATCCAGTAATGCTGATAAAAATCAGACAATAGCACAATCAGCTCTGGCATCGCCGCATTAAACTTTCCCGATAAACCGGAATATTAAGTCAAGATTCGTGAATGTCCGTAAGGCTGGTGGTACAATGCCGGCCGTTTTTTATTCAGTTGTGTTTTTTATGCAAGCCACCATCAAAGCTGACCGCGGTCTTTTTTCCTATCCGAAGTACTGGCCACATTGTCTTGGCACCGCTCCGTTTCTCCCCATGTCCAGGGCTGAAATGGATGAACTGGGCTGGGACAGTTGTGATGTCATTCTGGTTACCGGAGATGCGTATGTTGACCATCCCAGTTTTGGTATGGCGGTCATTGGACGTGTGCTGGAAGCGCACGGCTTTCGGGTAGGCATTATTGCTCAGCCTGACTGGACTAGCAAAGACGACTTTATGAAGCTGGGCAAACCTAATCTGTATTTTGGTGTAACCGCCGGCAATATGGATTCAATGATTAACCGCTATACAGCCGATAAGAAATTGCGCCATGACGATGCGTATACGCCGGGTAACGTGGGTGGTAAGCGACCGGATCGCGCTGTTACCGTATACTCGCAGCGCTGCCGCGAAGCATTTAAAGGCGTACCGGTAATTGTTGGTGGAATCGAGGCAAGCCTGCGCCGCATCGCGCATTATGATTACTGGTCTGAGAAGGTACGCCGCTCAGTACTGTTCGACAGTAAGGCTGATATGCTGTTCTTTGGTAACGCCGAGCGCCCGCTGGTAGAGGTAACACATCGTTTAGCAGCCGGGGAAGACATTGCTGATCTGAAAGATATTCGCGGCACTGCAATCATTGTCAAAGAGGCGTTGCCTGAGTGGCAGGGTGTCGATTCGACGTCGCTGGATAAGCCCGGAAAGATTGATCCTATTTCCAGCCCATATCAGATGGAACCGGAATGCGATAAGGCCGAAAGTGCGGACAGTAATAAAGATGCAAGCGCTGCGCAACCCATTGTTGTGCAGCCGGCCACGCGCAGAAAGCCGTGGGAAAATGTTTATGTAAAACTACCCGCCTTTGAGACAGTGCGCGATAACAAGGTTCTATATGCCCATGCCTCGCGTATTTTACATCAGGAAGTGAATCCAGGTTGCGCCAGAGCGTTGATGCAACGTCATGGTGACAGGCATATCTGGATAAATCCGCCTGCAATGCCACTGGAAACCGATGAAATGGATGCGGTGTTCGATTTACCGTATCAGCGTGTTCCCCACCCTGTATATGGTGATGCCAAAATCCCTGCCTACGATATGATTCGTTTCAGCATCAACATAATGCGCGGCTGCTATGGTGGCTGTACATTCTGCTCAATTACTGAACACGAAGGCCGGATTATTCAAAGTCGCTCGGAAGACTCCATTATCCGAGAGATTGAAACCATCCGGGATACGGTACCAGGCTTTACCGGTGTAATTTCTGATCTTGGCGGGCCTACTGCCAATATGTACCGGTTACGCTGCAAAAGCGCTAAAGCTGAGGCAACCTGTAAACGCCCCTCTTGTGTGTACCCCAGTATTTGTGCACATATGGACACCGACCATACGCCTACTATTAATCTGTATAAGCGTGCCCGCGAGCTTCCCGGCATTAAAAAAGTATTAATCGCCTCTGGTGTTCGGTATGACCTGGCGGTGGAAGATCCGCGCTATGTTAAAGAGCTGGCTTTGCATCACACAGGTGGCTATCTGAAAATTGCACCTGAGCATACGGAAGATGGCCCCCTGGACAAGATGATGAAACCGGGCATGGGCAGTTATTACCGGTTTAAAGAGCTGTTCGATAAGTATTCTGAGGAAGCTGGTAAAAAGCAGTACCTTATTCCCTATTTTATTGCATCGCATCCGGGCACCACAGATGATGATATGCTTGCGCTGGCTATCTGGCTTAAAGAGAACAAATTTAAGCTGGATCAGGTGCAGAACTTTTACCCGTCGCCTATGGCGACAGCAACCACCATGTATCACACCGAAGTAAACAGTCTGCGCAAAGTTAAGAAGGACAGTGAGCATGTGCCTTCGGCCAAAGGCGAGATACACCGCCGCTTGCACAAAGCAATGCTTCGTTATCACGACCCGAAGAATTTTGCGCAAATTCGCGAAGCACTCAAAAAAATGGGACGCGAAGATTTGATTGGTCGCGGACCACAACATCTGGTTCCGCCGGAATCGAGGGATGAAAAGCGCGCCAAGGCTCCTAAAGCGCGTCGTGGCGAGCGTGCGTTGTCAAAGCACACTGGCTTACCGCCAAAAGGATTTCGCGATAAAAAGCGCAGTAGATCCAAACCGGCTCAGCGACAAAAGTAAACGTTAGCAAGTCTATGATTGTGTAAGGGCGCCCGTGTGGCGCCTTTTTTGTTTTAAGCAAGCACTGTTAATAAAGCATTGATCGAACCCTGTTTGGGTTTATGATTGCTTTTTAGGATACTGCGATTAAGGATAATCATAATGAAACTGTTAATACTTGCCTTACTGATGACCTGTCTGTTTGGCTGCACCTCTGTCCCACTTAGCACAATGGCAAAGTTTGCTACTGCAGATGAATCAGACTTAATCTCACTCGAAGCAGAAGCCATCAGAGCAAGGGTTACTTTGGATCAACCACTGGAACCCGATCATGAGAGTATTGCGTTGAAGATGGAGGTAGATGACGGTCAACACGTTCAGGTCCTCGACTTTCCCCTGACTCTTGAATCCCAGACACAACATGCAGCAGAAAATGGTTTTTTCTCAAGCCGACCGGCTAAAAGTGCATTTACCTACAAAATGACGACGCGTGCTGTCGAAAACTTCAAAACGCTACAAGGTTCCTTTTCTTCAAAGGATAAAGGCAAGTATACATTTGAAATTTCTGCCGGTATCAAGCCACAGGAAAAACCACTGAATACCATCACCCTGTCGTTAGCGTTGAGGCTGAACGAGCAGGAAGGTTTCATCACTATGCTCGATGAGGCCATCATTGATATCGAACAATAGGCATGGCTATAGCGCGCCGAAACTGTCTTTCTCTTTCGGTGCGTGTCTTATCGCTATTCGCTACCGCTGAACCAGCTACCACACCGGTGTAACCAGTATTTAATATCGTGCTTTTCCTGTTCGGTGAGAAGCATGCGATAACCCACTTTCGGGATGGCCTCTATCTGCCAGCACGTTTCTCCCGGCAGCGTTTTCAGCTCTTTGCGCAGACGACATATCAGGTGATTTATCATGTCTTCGCTGACAATGTTGTGCCGCCAGATAACTTCCCGCATCTGCTTTCGGGTAACAATGTGATTTTCCTGGGTCAGAAAGAGCTCAAGTAAATGAGCGCACTGAGGGGACAGAACACGGCTGGCGCCTTGTCCGTTACTGACAGTCCGTGTCGTATGATCATACTTCAGGGATGTGGGGTGCATACTCATGGTGAGTCCCCTGTCAGATACCTATTAAATTTTAGCACAATATCCATTTTTCAGATGAAATTTGCCGCCAGTGATGATGCCGCAATGATTAACTCAATGAATAGTCATGAGATAAATATGACAATAAATCTTCAGCCAATTGTCAGGGTGAATGTTAATAGCGCCAGTTACAGTTAGAGAGTCTGCGCGGCAGTATCGCCAGAAAACGTTAACAATCACCAATAAATAAACGAAAGGAAAGAACCATGAGCAGAAGAAGCAATGTCGTTTCTGTCGGCCTGTGTGTGCTATCACTAGGTGCAATAGCGGGTACTGCAATGGCCGAAGACTATCCCAAACACTTTGAGCAGGATTTGATTTCAGTTTGCAAGAATGCTGCAGAGAATGACCGCATGAATATGCATCAGGCTGTACAACAGATAACGCTTGGCAGAAAGCATACAGGCCCAACTTACAGAATGTTGGGTGAAGGCTTACGCTGCAATGGCATGAATCTGGCGGCATTCGCCGATTATTATGGTGCCACTGACACCTATCAGATTCTGAAACGCTATAGCATAGATACCCGAATCGAAATCAGAGATATACAGGTAAGCCGTCTACCACCTGAGCATATTCAGGTGAGTTTCGTATCTCCACAATGAGTTCATCGTTGTATCCTCAGTCAAAAGCGCCTTCGGGCGCTTTTTTATTATTTCACATTATCCCCGAACCATATTCAGATACAAAAAAAGCGGCACTTTTGCCGCTTTTTTGCTTCAAAATTAATGGCTATTATTCACTGTCTTTATCGAACAAGCCTTTTAGCTTCTCTTCAGCTTTTTCTTTAAGTTTATCCGTTTCTTTTTTCAGCTCTTCCCGGGCACGGTCTTTAAGCTGTTCACGTGCCTGTTCTTTTGCCTGTTTGATAGCGTTATCCAACATGGCATTCATAATAGCAGCGCCAACCTGATCAGCAGGTAAACCATCAGGCTGACCCACAGGACCAGCGTTAAAGGTTGGAAGTTTCACTTCATAAGATTTCTGATCAACCTGAAGATCTCCGGTTTCAACCGCTTCAAGATCCAGACGCAACCGGGCATTACTGATTGTTACGTTTTCGACAATAACCCGTGGCATCTCCTTATCACTGCTCTGCTCTTTCTGCTCGCCTTTTGGTAAGTTAGCCTGCAGGTTGTTCTTCAGTGTCAGCAGGTTGCTTTGCGTCTGTGCGTTCATTTCATAGAGAATTTCAGGCGCATCTATAGTCACATTCTGAACAACATAAGGCTCTGAGGTTACCCCACCCAGATCGAATGTCATAGTCCCCATTCCTAACGCTGTATCGTCTGAAAAACCGTCCGGGTTACTCACCCTAAGCCCTGTGATATCCATCTTCGCGTCACTGTAGCCAATATCCACGCCTTCCACTGCGACGTCGGTTTGCATGTAACGGCTACCCTGCTCTTCGATCTGCGAGCGGATAAAGTCACCAGCGCCACTCATGATGTACCAGAGCGCACCAACAATCACCAAAATAATAATGAGTAATACCGTTAACACCTTTTTCATTTTAATTCCCTTAGCTGATACTGATTTTAATCATGTAGTTAAAGTACCCTTATTCAGATCAAATTGGTAGCTTCCCATCTGCAGATTCGTTTGCTTAACAGCACAATTTATAGCCAGAAAACTTCGATCAGATTCCAACAGAGATCGCAGCCTGATTTACAGACACAAAAAAGCGCTGACAGAGACAACGTACTACAACGGACGTTGCTACTGTCAGCGCATTGTTAATGGCTAACCTGACATTCATCGGCTGCCGGCTTGCGAAAAGTAGATGCTTAGCCGTTCTGTTTCATGTCCTTTTCACTGAAGAACAAGGAATAGAGGACCGGAACCGCAACTAACGTCAGTAATGATGCGAAGGTAAGTCCGGCCATAATCGTTACAGCCATACTGGCAAAAAACGCATCCCATAGCAGCGGTAACATTCCGAGAACGGTGGTAAGCACAGCCAACATAACCGGTCGTACACGACTGATGCTGGCACCGGTAATTGCTTCTTGCAGGTTACTTGCCGTGCCTCGTCTGATATCAGCCTCATCAACCAGTACTATCGCATTTTTGATAAGCATCCCAGACAGGCTTAACAAGCCCAGCAAGGCAGTAAAACTAAATGGCAAGCCGGTCAGAATCAGTCCGGCTGTAACACCGCAAATCGACATAGGCACAATTATCCAGATAAGCGCCGCCTGCCTCAGTGCATTGAACAACAATATGGTGATCAGGATCATTGCCAGGAAGCTCAATGGTAGTTTCGAGCCCAGCCCGGCTTGCGCTTCACGGGAGCTCTCATATTCGCCTCCCCACTCAAGGGTATAACCCGGCGGAAGCTTCATCGCCTCAATCTCTTCAACGACAGTCGCCCGCGCGGTAGCAGCTGTGAGGTTGCCTACAGGCTCTGCCTGTACAGTGAGTGTGCGTACCCTGTTTCTGCGATGGATGATGCCGTTTTCCGAGTGCGCCTCAAAGTCTTTCACCACCTGGGTAACCGGAATGAAGTTTTGCTCTGTTTCGCTGTAGATAAGTCGATCCTCAAGCCACGACATGCTTCTTCTTTCCTCAGCAGGTGGTCGAATCACCACGGGGATCTGCCGATCTTCCTCTCGATAAACCCCCACCCGTTTGCCAACACTGGCAAACTCCAGAGAGTCGGCGATATCGGTGCGTGAAAGTCCTGCAATTCTGGCCTGTTGCTCATCGATGACCGGTCTGACAATCACTTCACGCTGACGCCAGTTTTGACGAATATCAGTCAGGCTGTCTGATCCATACATGATTTTTTGCGCCTTTTCTCCTAACGCCCGCAACACTTCAGGATCACTTCCCATAAAGCGTGCCTCAATTTTAGCGCCGGTTGCCGGGCCGAAGAATAAACGCCGCGTATACACTTGTGCCTGAGGATGCGAACGTCCTACCTTTTCGCGCAAGGTTTTCATAATTGACGGGATCTGCTCTCGCTGCTGTGTCCTTATAATAAACTGCCCATATGCCGGATTGGGCAATTCAGGCGCATACGTCAGCATAAAGCGACTGGCCCCCATTCCGATCAGGCTGGTCACGTTCACTACCCCGTCCTGCGCCATTATCACAGCCTCAATTTCCGTCATATCCTCTTCGGTCGCCCGAATATCACTGCCCTGCGGAAGATAATAGTCAACATAAAAAATCGGCGTATTAGAGGGTGGAAAGAATGACTGTTTTACCCAGCCAAAACCCACTACTGCAGCGCTGGTAGTAATAAACAGCAGTAATAACGTGAGGCGGCGATGGTGCAGCGCGGTATGTAACAGCTTCTTATAAGCGTTAAATCCACGACTGTTATAAATATCTTCATCGCTGTTACCACTTTCCTGTTTAAACAGATAATGACCAAGCAGTGGTGTGACTGTAACAGCCAGTATCCAGCTAAGTAATAAAGAAATAAGAATCACCGCGAACAGCGAGAACATAAAGTCCCCGGTGGTATCCTGTGACAACCCGATACCTGCAAATGCCAGAATCCCGATAACAGTAGCGGCAAGCAACGGGAACTGCGTTTGTTGAGCGGCTTCTTCAGCAGCCTCGATTGAGCTTTTACCCTGCTGCCGGTTAAGCAACATGGACTCGCCGATAACGATGGCGTTATCCACCAGCATCCCCATTGCGATAATCAAAGCACCAAGAGAAATCCTTTCCATCTGAATGGAAAACACCCACATGAAAAGCACAGTACCCAGCACGGTAAGCAGCAGAGTACCGCCGACCACCACACCGACACGCCATCCCATGACTAACAACAGTACTGCGACGACTATACTGACGGATGCCGCAAGGTTGATTAGAAAGTCGTTTATCGCCTCATCCACAACAATATGTTGCTCATAGATGGGCAAAATCTCTACACCCAGTGGCAGCTTTTCACGCAGGGTGTCCAGGTGGGCGTCAACGCGCTGACCGATATCAACGATATTTTTGTCACTGCGACCCGCGATTGCCAGCGTGAACGCGGTTTCGCCATTGTGTCTGACCAACTGGCGTGGCTGTTCGGTCTCATCGCGATACACGTTGGCGATATCGCCAATGTGTAATTGCTCGGTCGTGCCGGGAATACCGAACTTAAGGTTTCGGATTGTCTGTGCTGAGTCATCACTGGGCGGAATCACCAGGCGAATACGGCGATCTTCAACGCGCACACTGCCTGAATCGGCAATCGCACTTTCTGTCTGGAATACCCCGGCAATTTGGTTTAGAGAAATCCCCAGACTGGCCAGTTTTTCCTGCGTGACCTCAACGTAAATAGTTTCCTCGGGCACCCCGGCTAATTGTGCACGGGTCACACCCGGTACGGTAAGTACCTCTCGGCGCAGCTTTGATGACAGCTCACGCTTCTGACGGTTGGAAAAGCCCTCTGCCGTTACGGCATAGAACATACCGTAAACATCCCCAAAGTCGTCGTTTACCACAGGCTTAGCGGCACCCTGTGGCAGCGTCATTGTGGCGGCCTCTACTTTACGTCGCAGTTCATCCCATGCCTGGGGCAGTTGCTCACCGCTGAAATCGTCACGTAATTCTATGGTAATCTGGGACTGGCCTGGCAGAGACCGCGAAGTGATATCACCCAACTGACTTAGCTGCTGTATTCTTGATTCCAGCTGCTCGGTAACTTCTTCTTCTACCTCTTCAGCCGTAGCCCCTGGATAATTTGTGGTAATGATGGCCTGCTTTATGGCAAAAGCCGGATCCTCCAGCTTGCCAATTTCTATCACAGCGAATATACCGCCGATAAGAAATGTGACCATTAACAACCAGATTGTCAGTGGGTTTTTAATAGAATAGGTAGCGATCTTCATAGCACCGGCTTCGCACTGTCAAACGGGCGAACAGTCATATTTTCCTGAAGCTGCCGGATACCGGCCGATACAATTTTTTGGCCTGCGCTAATACCGCCTTTCACCTGAGCCTGATTGTCGCGAATAACACCGACTTCTACAGGATGATAGCTCACTGTTTTTGTCTTCTCGTCATACAACCATACGGCAAACTCCTCCTGCCCGGAGGTATCAACCGCTTTTAATGGCACCCACCAGCTTTGCGCGTCAGGACGCTCTATCTCAATACGGGCGGTCAATACCATTCCCGGTAAAAGCTCTACCCCTTTAATTCTGGGCAGCTTAAACGTAACGCGGTACGTCTGTGTGGCTTCATTTACTTCGGTGCGGTGCTCAAGATAGCTCAGGGTGACCGGCTGACCATCATTCCCGGTCACCTTCTCGCCCGCTTTGTTTTCGAGATAAACCTGATAGTGTGGCCCTTCTTCAACGGCCATACGCATCATTCTCTCTGGCACATTCACATGTACCCTCAGGTAATTGATGTTCTGTACCCGCAGTACTGGCTGATTAGGCTGTACAAAAGAATGCTTTTCTACCAGACGATTGGTGATCAGCGCATTGAACGGGGCATGTAGCTCTGCGTACTCGATATTAAGCTGCGCATTTTCAACCGCAATTTGCGCATTTTCGTAATTAGTTTTAAGCCCGTCATAGTCTGAATCACTGATATACGACTCTTTCTTCAGTTCTTCACCGCGCTGAAAGTCAGATTCCGCTTTTCGTAAAGACGATTTAGCCTGGCGTAACGCCAGTTCGTAATCCTGTGGCTCAAGCGCTGCCAGTAATTCGCCTTCAGGTACAACAATTCCCTGCTTTTCAACCAACTGATTAATGCGACCGGATACCTGAAATGACAGATCGACGGTGCTTAGCGCATCCACCCTGGCAACGAAGCGGCGGGCGGTGGTTTGTGTATCGGCGCCGACCTCATAGAGCTGCACCAATGGCGCGGGCTGCTTTGTTTGTTTTGGCTCG
This sequence comes from Salinimonas iocasae, assembly GCF_006228385.1. Taxonomy (GTDB): domain Bacteria; phylum Pseudomonadota; class Gammaproteobacteria; order Enterobacterales; family Alteromonadaceae; genus Alteromonas; species Alteromonas iocasae. The sequence goes on along the minus strand of NZ_CP039852.1, from coordinate 1,642,929 downwards.
TCTTTGGAACAGCCCGAGATAACCATTACCGAGGCGATTAGCCACATGGTCAGTCGTAGACAATTATTTCTCACGGGTATTTTCTCCTAACGATTCAGCCATTTTAATCAGTTTATGGCGGATTGACTTACGCTCGTCCTCACTGAAAGGACTGACTGAAATAAGCTCCTGAAAGCTTAGTCCATCGGCAGCTAACCAAAGTAACAGGCTGTCGAAATAGCGGGATTCATCGGCTTTAAGTTCTTCAACAAATTCTTCGAAGCGTGACTGGATGGGGGCCATTAAAGATTCACCTTCGGTAGCGGCCACCAGTAATATGCGGGCGTAGTCCAGGTTGACATGATCATGAATTTGTTCCCGACTCTTTAACACCCGGGTAATAGGCAACAGCGCATCCTGCTCGCTGACAATATCGTCTTCATAACAGCGAAATGTATTCATCATGTTGGCAAGTAATGCTTCAAGTAATGCTTCTTTGTTCTTGAAGTGGTGCATGATACCGCCCTTACTCATACCGCACTTATCTGCCACTTTATCCAGTGTGAGCACTTTCGGCCCCTGGTTTATTGCGATATCGATAGCAGCATCCACAATGCGCTGCCTGGACGGCTTTTTATCTCTGGGCATTTTTTCTCCGGCAGCTGTATCACCGGACACTTTATCAGCACTCATGTGCGCTCCACAAAAAAACAAACCAACCGGTCGGTTTTTAAATCATTTAATGGATGATGTCAATGATTATGCGCGCCAGGCGCTCTATTTCCGCGCTGAGTCAATCACGGTTTCTTTTTTCCAGGCACAAAAAAACCGGCCTCGTGGGCCGGCTTTTTACGCTGATACTATTTATCAGGCTACTTCAGAGATCTCTTCTTCTGTCTGATGAGTCAGCAGATATTCAAATGCTGCCAGTGACGCTTTTGCACCCTCACCCAATGACACAACAATTTGCTTGTACGGCACTGTTGTAACATCACCGGCGGCAAAGATACCAGGCTCAGATGTATTGCATTTTTCATCGACAATGATTTCGCCATACTGGGTCAAATCAAGCGTTTCAGTCAAAAACTGACTGTTTGGCACCAGACCAATCTGAACGAATACGCCAGACAGGTGCTTACGATGCGTCTCTTCTGTCTCCCTGTCCTGATAGTCAATCGCCGCAACTTTGCCATTGTCAGCGATGATTTCTTTGGTTGCAGCGTTACGTATAATAGTTACGTTGTCACGCTTTTCTGCCTGATCTATCAGTACTTTGTCAGCTTTCAGCTCAGGCATAAACTCAAATACTGTCACTGATTTTACGATTCCGGCCAAATCAAGTGCAGCCTCGATGCCTGAGTTACCACCACCGATTACAGCGACATCTTTGCCTTTAAAGAACGGACCATCGCAGTGAGGACAGTATGCAACGCCATTACCTACGTTTTCCTGCTCACCGGGTATGCCCAATTGCTTCCAGCGCGCACCGGTTGCAATTATGATTGAGCGCGTTTTAATTGTTTCGCCTGAAGACAACGTAATAGTCTTTACATTACCTTTTTCAATCTTTTCAACCCGCACATGCTCTTTAAACGTGATGTCATAGTCCTTCATGTGCTCAGCCAGATTACCAACAAGCTCCGGGCCGGTAGTCTTAGGTACAGAAATCAGGTTTTCGATGCCCATGGTGTCTTTCACCTGCCCGCCAAAACGGTCTGCAACCATCGCAACTTTCAGGCCTTTACGAGCACTGTAAATTGCTGAACTCACACCAGCCGGACCGCCGCCGATGACAGTGACATCCTGAAGCGGCAAACTCTCACCTTTGTTTGCATCTTTAAGCGAAGGATCCCGTTCAAGCAACTTATCTATCAATACCGCGGCATCAACCTTACCATTGGCGAATAATTCACCGTTGAGGTACACAGAAGGTACCCCCTGAATGTCACGCTCTTCAACAACATTCTGGTACAGTCCGCCGTCGATCATTTCAGTGGTTATATTTGGATTTAGCAGCGCAAATTGGTTCAATGCCTGAACCACTTCCGGACAGTTATGGCAGCTAAGGCTAATGAATACTTCAAAGTGGAGATCATCAGATACGCCCTTAACGATGCTTTTCAGGCTGTCGTCAATTTTAAGCTCTGAGCCACCAGAAGCATGCAACATTGCCAATACCAGTGAATTGAACTCATGTCCTGCCGGAATACCCGAAAAACGAATACCGGTATCGTTACCGTCTGCTTCTAAAAGAAAGCTTAGCGAGCTACGCAAAACGCCATCGGTATCTCGCTCTTCAAACTTGATATTATCGCTTACGCCGGCAATATCTGACAGAAACGTCACGAGTTCGTCACGCTTGCTGTGTTCGCCAGTCTGCAGAACGAACGTTACCTCTTTCTTCATAGACTCAGCATAGCCTTTCAGCGCTTGTAAAATTTCTTTAGTTAACACGTCGAATCTGCCTCTTATTGATGAGTGATAAATGATACGGGCCAGCGGGCCCGTATCAGCGACCAGTTATAGACTTAGATTTTTCCTACAAGGTCCAGTGAAGGTGCCAGTGTTTCTTCACCTTCTTTCCATTTTGCGGGACATACTTCACCTGGATGTTCTGCAACATATTGCGCTGCTTTAACTTTGCGTACCAGGTCATCAGCGTCACGACCAATGCCTTCAGCTGTAATTTCCATCGCCTGAACGATACCATCAGGGTCTACAACGAATGTTGCACGGTCAGCAAGACCCATGTTTTCACGCATACAATCGAAGTTGCGTGTAATTTCACCCGTTGGGTCACCAATCATCGCAAAATCAATTTTACCGATGGTTTCTGACGACTGATGCCATGCTGCGTGTGTGAAGTGTGTATCAGTTGATACTGAGAAAACTTCTACGCCACGAGACTGCAGCTCTTCATATTTGTCTGCAATGTCGCCAAGCTCAGTAGGACATACGAAAGTAAAGTCAGCTGGATAGAAAACAAATACAGCCCACTTGCCTTTAATATCTTCGCTGCTTACTTCTACAAACTCGCCTTTTTTAAATGCATTTGCTTTGAAAGGTTTGATAGCAGTGTTAATCAATGCCATTGTTAATCTCCATCTGGTTAAAATAATTATGTGCTTTTGCCCAAGGCAAAAATCACAGTGAGTACGAATTATTTGTGGGGTCGGTTTCGTTTGATTGGAACCGCGCCCCGTCAACTGATTGTTAGAATAGCGAAGCTGCTTTAAGAATGATAATTGGTAATTTTGAACACCCTAATTAGGTTTTACGATTGATACCAAATATTTTGTGCGGATTTATTGAACAACGAATAATAACAGAGAATTTGCCGGTTGCAAGTGAGAGAGCCCATGACAACACCTGAATCCTGTAGTCCAGAACGAGCAGCATTTATTACTGAGCAGATAGTGCGCACAGACGCTAGTACGCCTGATGCGATGATTAATAAACACAATAAGATGGCAGATAATCCATTTTCGTTTTACCGGGGAAGTGCACAGCTTTTCTACGCGGATTTGCATGCCGGCAATATTAAGGTGCCGACGCCGCTACACAGATTACCGCTGACCTGCGTCACCGGCGACTGCCATCTTTCAAACTTCGGCTTTATTACGGAGGAAGGTTCACACGGCGATAACGTAATTTTTGCTCCCAATGACTTTGATGATGCATGTGTTGGCCATGCCCACTGGGATATAATCCGATACCTGTGCTCACTAATACTGGCGGCAGATTACTGTCAGGGTATTGAATCCGGTCAATATCTGCACCCAAAAAATAAGGCAGACAAACCCGCCGTTTCACAAACTGATGTGACTAAAGCGATGTCTTTATTTTTAGAGCAGTATATTGCTACCTGTCAGGCACTACATACTGGATTGTTGCCTCGCGACGCGGCGGTAGAGTCGGTCCCGGAAGGCGCGAAACTGCACAAGGCATTCTGTAAAGCTCAGCGCCGCAGCGCACTGGGCGAAGAATTTGTCACTAAAAGCGCATTGGCTAAAGCTATATACATGGCTGATGACGGGCTTCAGTTTATTCAAAACACTGACAAATTTTCGCCACTGGCATCTCATCACTATAACGAGATTGCCGCGGCATTCGCACCGTACATGGATGATGAAATTATCGATATCGTCGTGCGTAACAATGCAGGTACCGGTTCGGTCAATCTTGAGCGGTTTTACTTTTTGATCGGCCCGGCAAGGCCACATGACGAACAAAGCTTTGCCCGCTGTCACATCGTTGAAGTCAAACAGCAGCGTGAAGCAGCACCACTTTATTACTTCAGAAACCTTTCACCAATTAACCGCCTCAACCCGGCACATCTTACTGCCCGCTGCCAGCGCCGGATGCAGCGCAGGCCTGACTTATTACTGGATGAAGCAATCTGGCAGAACAAGCATTACTTAGTACGTTCCCGCCATCATGCCAGGGTAAGTATAAAGCCGGAAGATATTGGACTGGGAAAAAAGAATATTGCAGGTGGATTTGATGATTTTGCTGCATTGTGCGGCAAAACGCTGGCACTGGCTCATGCCAGAAGCGACCGCCGCTCCACACGATATGAAGAGCAGGCTTCACGGGTGATAGCTGCAAATAGTCATGCACTTGTTGACAGTGCTTCCCTGTACGCTAATCAGGTAATGTCAGACTACGCGTGGTTTGTTGGCGCTCTTTCAGAAAATTAACGCCGTATTTGTCTGACAATATGCAAGGGTTTCAGCCATCACATGTCCGCTGGCACCCTGAGGCTCTCCTGATCAATGTTGAGCACGGTAAAGTACTGGTCTCGCTTTTGCACCTGACTGGCGGGCAGCGTGTCGCCACTTAACGCACGCGCGGCGCGGTACATGGTTTCGACCTGTTCTTCATTTAACAGGTCTTTTTTATTTAGCTGAGTAAGCACTTTAAGCAGACTTAACGCAATCTGTCGGTTGTCGGGTGATAACTGCAACGCCTGACGCAGATTATTATAAGCTGGCATCATGCGGTTTTCCTTGTAATTCACCGCCGCCATTTCCTTTAACTCTTTGGTAGTAAAGCTAATATCTCGTCGCTCAATTTCTTCCTGTTTGAGATATTCGTCAACCACATGTGAGGAAAACGTATCTCCCTCAATTTGCTGGCGAATTTTATCCAGTAGCGAAAGGCAATGCTCTTTCATACCGAGCTCATGAAACGCTTTCATTTTGTCCAGATTGTCTTCCATCGACAATCCGTTCAGGTCGGGCCTTTTGGCCTGCATAATCGCTTCTGCATCGCGCTTTTGATTACTGATACACAACATTCTCGCCCTGATTACATCAAGCTGGTCTGAAAGCTCCCGCCCTACCCCTTTTTTACTGCGAAGCTGAGTCATATCATAGTCAGCTCGCTTAATTAGCTGATCGGCTTCATCCTGACTGAGACTGGTAGCCAAATCTAACGTTGAACGAATAACATTCAAAGTTAGTTCCGGCGAATCGTGGATTGAGTTTTTAGCAAAACGCGCCATGTTCTGCACTGCTTTCAGCTGTCCATGGCGATCTCTGTTTAGCCGGGCTAAATCCCATAGACGCCGATTGCGTTCGATATTTCTGGGGGCCAGACTGCTTGCCTGTTTTATTTTTTCATAGGCCTTGTCATACGCTTCCTGTTCCAGATAAAACTGGGCCATTAAATCCAGTACCTGAAAGCGGGTATCGTCGCGTTCCAGTAAATCCTCAACCAATGCTTCACCCGCTTCTGCTTTTTTCTGCCTGAACAGGCTCTTAGCCAGACCAACATGCACCCACGCATGATCACATTGCTCTGACACATTAAGATAGTGCTGCTCGGCCTGATCAAATTCACGCAATGCCATCAGGCATTCGCCAATAGTTCTTTTAAGCCGCGGGTGGAATTCCTGCATCTGCAGATCGTTCAGGTGTCGCTCTGCATAATAAATTGCTGCCGCATAATCTCGCTGATGCAGACAATGAAGCAACTTGTGTAACTTGCGGCGAATGGAGATCAAATAATGCAGGCGGCTTTCAATACGTTTTCGGTCAAGCGGCTTGACCCAGAAATCGTCAGGTTGCAGTTCAACAATACAGTTAACCAGTTCATGACTGGTTTCAGCACTTAGAAAAATAACCGTGGTTTTATCAGTAATATGTTGGTGATGTTTCAGCTCTTCGAATAAGTGAAACCCATCCTTATCGTGGCTGATATTAAAGGCAATCAATACAAAGTCGAACTGCTGATTGTCGCACTCTCTAAGAGCATGATAAGCATTTAACGCACAACTGACTTTGGTGATCCCCACTTCCCTGAGGGCGTGAATAATCTGGTCGTGTACTAAACTTTGATTGTCAATAATTAACACCCGAAGATCGGCGTTATCAACCGGTGGGGGAAATTTATCCATAGCCCGATTTACTTCACTGTATCTCTTTTACGCTTATTTACCGGGTAATCATGCCAGCAGCATTGCAGTGGCACTGTTTTCCCTGTGAATAGAGAAGATGATTAAACAATGTCGTAAAAATAGCATTTTGCACGTGCAAAAGGAATCGAAACAAGCGCTTTAAAAGCGCTATGGCCAGTGTTTTACCACCACACCGTCACGTCCCTGTGCTTTGGCATCATATAAAGCGCCATCAGCGCTATCGACCAACATTCTGCTATCCGGAACTCCCGCCGCAAGGGCGGCAAAATCAACACAAACAACGCCGGTACTTACCGACAGATGCCCCGACTGACTATCGGCGTGAGCGATGTTGGCCGCCGCAATCCGCTGTCTGATTTTATTGGCGATAGCCTCTGCACCATGGATATCAGTATCACTTAAAATAATCCCGAATTCCTCACCGCCCAGCCGACTGACCAAATCTGTTCCACGCCGTGCGCATTCACACAATAGTCTGGCTACCGCAACCAGACAGTCATCGCCGCGGCCGTGACCGTAGCGATCGTTATAGCCTTTAAAGTTGTCAATATCGGTAATTAGCAGGGAAAGTGCGTGCTGCTCGCGATGGTTTCGTTCAATCTCGCGAGCCATTGCCTCTTCGAACTTGCGACGATTGGCAAGGTTGGTAAGCGGGTCAGTTGCAGCCAGCGATTCAAGCTGCAGGGTTTGTCTGTACAGCCGGGTATGTGTTTGTACTCTGGCACGCAGTATCGGTGTCTCTACAGGCTTGGTGATATAATCCACTGCACCTAACTCAAACCCTTTAGCCTGTTGGTCAACTGCATCCAGTGCACTAACAAAAATCACCGGGATTTTCTGGATTTGATCATAAGATTTTAGCTGTCGACATAGTGCAAATCCGTCGATACCGGGCATGACAACATCCAGTAAAATCAGATCCGGTTGTGTGTTTAATGCCTGCTGCAGCCCTTCGCGCGCTGTCTTTGCTACCAGTACGTCATATTCCTTTGATAGCGCATCAGCGATTAGCCTTATCGTTGCTACATCGTCGTCCACAATAAGCACTTTCGCTCTGGAGTGTAGTACTGCCATAAACTTCCTTTCTAAATACTTCTGGCTTTCTTCATGCTTAGTATCAGGCAAAAAGTGAAAACCACAGCTATGCTTAGCGCTGTGCAATCAGGAAGACGCGCTATGCTAAACCACATTATTTTTGTTCAGTCATCCGTTGCCCTGGCGGCCGCGACCTCAGCAATGCCAGAGTACATAACCCTGCCATTTATCGCGCAGTGCGCTTTCGCAGCTGCGCTTGTCATCGTACCGCTGGTATTGCTAACTGTCTGCCGTACGTTCATCGCCGATACGCAGAAAATTATCAGTATGGCTGGTGCACTGCTTGTTTTATGCGGCATTCACCAGCTATTCACTGTCACTAATCCGCAGTATGCCTTAAACAATTTGACGACTATGACAGCGCTGTTAACCACGGCTATTTTGTTGTTCGTTCTGGTTAGTACCGTCTGGGCGCGCTATGCGACAGTAAAGCCCACTCGTAATAGAACTTTAGAAAATAATAGGCAAAAAGCAAATACGGCTCAGGATATTTGTATCACTACCACAATGCGAGCAATGCAGACATGGCCCGGTCCACACTGGCAGAGCTTTGAGAAATGTCCGGTGGGCGCGCACGTATACTATTGCCGTGGCGATAAGCTTATTCTTGCCTATCAGAATGCTGCAGCCATTGCGTTGACGGATTATCAGGCAACGATTGATCAGGACACAATTGAAGATGCAATTCCCTGCAATCTGACAGAAGCACTGCTCAGCCGCCTTATAGATATCGCTAACGGGTATGACATACCACCTGGCGACGACCAGGAAAATGAAGCATTGTCAGCCGGCCCCTTTTGCTTTAGTGCAAGCCAGACTGAACAAGGCCAGTTGCTTTTGTTGTTCTGGCAATCACCATCCGACATAACATCCGATTCAGAAGCGCAGCCCCTCCCCCAATACAGTCAGACGATGGTTTCACGGGCAATAAACGGCTCTATTGCAGGGGTGTATATTTACGCTGCAGAGCGAAGTAAGCACGTATTTGTTAATGAGCGATATACCGAAATCACGGGCTATGCGCCGGACTATATCGCCCGGCTGTCTACATCAGATCTATTGTCTTTAGTCCACGAGGATGACCGACACAGGGTCGCCAGCCATTTTACAAAATTGCTTCAGTCGAATGACCAGGCAGGTGCGCTGACAGACCATATACAATATCGCTTTCGCCACGCAAACGGCTACTGGGTATGGTTACTTGCTCAGGATGTGGTATTTGAAAGAACCGAGCACGCTGTGACTCAGATAATGGGTAGCTTTTTAGATATAACGCCTATCAGAAATATGCAGGAAAAACTGCAAAGCACACGGGATGAAGCGCATAAAGCCAGCCTGGCCAAATCCGCATTTATGGCGAATATGAGCCATGAAATTCGCACGCCCATGAATGCAGTGCTGGCACTGACGGATATGGTTTTGAAGATGGAGCTGGGCGGACGGCAGCGCGAATATCTCAATCAGGTTCACGCTTCTTCGCGTTGGTTACTTCAGATCCTCAACGACATTCTGGACTACTCGAAACTTGAAGCGAATAAGCTGGAAATTAATAGTGACCCCTTTGATTTGTTTGCGTTACTTTCTGAAGTCATGCAACTTTTTACTGCAACCGCGTTACAGAAAGGGCTAGACCTTCGCTGTGAAGTCAGTCCAACCTGTCTTCGCTATGTTGAGGGCGATCATGTGAGGCTTCGACAGATACTGACTAATTTACTGGGTAATGCCCTGAAATTTACCGAACAGGGTTTCATTTGCCTGACAGTAACAACGGTGAAGCGCACATCAGAAAAAGACTATGTAGTCTCATTCAACGTGCGCGATACGGGCATTGGTATTGCCCCTAACAATATTGCCCCACTGTTTGCACCTTTTTCTCAGGCTGACAGCTCGATAAGCCGACAATATGGCGGCAGCGGTTTGGGCTTAACAATATGTAAGCGATTAGCGCAGCTGCTAAACGGTGATATTTCTGTCAGCAGTAAACCGGATGAGGGCAGCGAATTTACGCTCTCAGTGCCATTAAAGGCGCAGGCAAACGCGTCACCTGAGTCATCGCTGAAAAATAAACGCGTAACACTGTTTTCAGATATCGACGATAATGTGAAGCTATTGAAACAGTACTGCGCGCGCGGGGCGTACCACCTACAGGACAGCCTGACGCTCTCAGCGCTAAGCGCGTACCAGTCAGCGACAGACTTTCTCATTATAGATATCAGCTCGCTTACCCATAGCCAGTGCAAAGCGATACTGTCAGCCATTTTTACTCATTCTCACAATACCCATGTCGAGGCAGGTATCGTAGTGCTTAGCACACTAACTGCATACAGCGATAACGTTTGTGACGTTATGCTGAATCTGCCCTCACGCTGGGTCTGTCATCCTTTGCTCCCCTCTGATCTCGAGCGAGCCATGCTCGACCTGCTACCTGAGACGAATAGCGTGCGCCCGCGCTCGCAAGCGTTTAGCCCGACAGACTTCACTGGTAGTCGCGTATTGGTCGTTGAGGATAACGCAGCCAATCAATATGTAGCGCGTGAATTACTCCAGACCCTGAACATCACCGTGGATGTTGCAAACAGCGGTGCGTGCGCATTGGCAATGTTTAAAGAACAAAAGTATGACATTGTTCTTATGGATATACAGATGCCGGGGTTAGATGGATTTGAAACTGCCACCGCCATTCGGCGGTTGCCGGATGGCGGCGACGTCCCGGTAATAGCCTTATCGGCTGCGGCTGCCGACCATGACCGGCAAAAGTCCATTGAGGCGGGCATGGATGCGCACATCGCTAAACCCATAGATATAAACATACTCGAATCCACGTTGAAGAAATGGCTGATTCCGCAAGACAACCTCGCTCATATCCAGGCTGCAAAAGCGGTTGAAGAATGTTTGCCCGCCAGCCAGCATCTGGATAGCTTTGACATAAAAAGAGCGCTCGCCAGGATAGCGAATGACACTGCAGTGTTAAGGCAATTGCTCAACGATTTTTATCATCAGTATAAAGATGTGGCTCAAAAAGGCGGCATTCATATAGTCGACGGCATGCCCGACGAAGTAACGCTGCACACCCTGAAGGGCCTGTCAGAAGCGATAGGCGCCACGAATCTGTCTGCCCTGTGTGCCGAAGCAATGAGGGAAAGTGAACAGAGCGCGCTTACCGAACAGATTGAACAGGAATTAATTCGTGTTATCAGCTGCATAAGGCAATGGCTCTCAGAAACCAATTTGCCAGCCAAGCCTAATAATGATCAGCCAGACCCAGCCGATATTACACGGTTGCAGCAGACGCTGGAGGACGGCACTTATATCAGCACCAGTGAAACCAGCGCTTATCATGCGCTGTTAACGCGGCAATTTGGCGAGGAAGCAGCGGCGCCGATAGTCAGGTCTATGCATAATCTGGATTATAGTCAGGCACTGAACCAGCTTAAGAAGCTTATTAATAAATAATAGCCGGGGCCAGAGAATCTAAGCAGCTGTTTTGGGTGGCTTATCTGGGTAGATTATCTCGGTGGATCTGCACGCCCTGCCCGCGTTGTATTCAAACGAAACCAGGACGCAATAGAATAACGATCCTTTTTAGCTGGTAACACCTCATGTTCAAAAACTTCACTCAGGAACAAGACCATAGTACCCAATTGGGGCAGTATTTTGGTGCCAGTGTGGTCATTATTGTCTGCGTACATCACAAGCTGACCACCATCATCTGCTGACCATTGCGGGTTGAGATAAGTAACCAGCGACAGCACCCGATTAGATTCACCGCGAAACGCATCAACGTGCCGCTTATAAAAATCACCTTTTTGATAATAAGCAAAGTGACTTTCTACTGAAAACAGACCCAGGAACAGACGGCGGTTAAGGTGTGTTTTGAGCATTTCCAGCCAATCCAGCCATTCCTTTCCAGTCGGGGACGTTCCGTCTATCCAGCAGACCTTATCACTTCGGATCTTTTCGTCATGGTGAAAGTTCTGTTTACGGCCTATGCCAGCCTCGTCAAACAGCTCACCGTTCAACTGACGGTAATAGTGGTAAAGCTCATGCGCCATCGTATCAGGTAGCGCCTGCGGTATAACGGCAACACCGTGTTTTTCCAGCGCATCGGCAATCTGGTCAAATAATGGCGAAAAGTCGACATCCGCGACGGTGGTACAAGGTGGGATTTGTTCGAACTGCATTGCTGTGCTGATGCAATATAAAGGTGGCGCTTTATACTACGCTCCTGCCAGTTCGGCAAGATAATCTTATCTGGTATTTCAATCATCTGCGTAGATTTAACGAACCTAATCCAAACCGGGTATTAACCTGTACAAATAATCCTGTAGTAATCCCTTGTGATTCGTCACAAAATACTACTTCCTACCCATAATTTTTGTATATGAAAGGCGGTAATGTATGAGTCAGGACCAGACCAGCGTTGAGGATACAGAACACCATCTGGAACTCCGCAACCTTCGGCTTGATGACTATAATGATGTAAAGACATTGATGGACAAAGTGTATGTCAATGTCGGTGGGGCCTGGCCGTATAAAAACTTTAAGGCACAGGTCAATACTTTTCCTGACGGGCAGATTTGTATAGAAGATAAAGGCAAAGTGGTGGCTTTCGCTATCTCTGTCATTGTTGACTATGAGCAATTTGGTGATAAGCATAGCTATGATGAAATTACCGGCGACGCTTATTTGTCCACCCACGATCCAAACGGTGACGTTCTTTACGGCGTTGAGGTCATCGTCTGCCCCGAATACCGCGGATTGCGACTGGGACGCCGATTATACGAGGCGCGTAAAGAGCTGTGCCGTAATCTGAATTTAAAGTCGATTATGGCTGGCGGGCGTATTCCTAACTACGCTAACTATGCAAATGAAATGAGCCCGTATGAATATATTGAACAGGTAAAGTCAAAAGACATTTACGATCCTATTTTAACGTTCCAGCTGTCTAACGGCTTTGAGGTTAAACAGGTTCTGACCGCTTATCTGCCTGAAGACGAAGCATCTAAAGGCTACGCAACATTGTTGCAATGGCACAATATTTATTTTGAGCCTGATAGCCCAAGTCTGATTGAAGGCAAAAAGTCCAGTGCCCGGATCGGCTGCATTCAGTGGCAGATGCGTTACTTCAATAATGTCGAAGAACTTTTACAACAAGCAGAGTATTTTGTTGATGCCCTGTCTGATTATGGCTGCGATGTGGCACTGTTCCCTGAGTTTTTCAACGCGCCGCTAATGGGACTTAGCCCGGGTGAGTCGTCGATTGATGCTATCTGGCATCTGGCCACTTACACAGATGAAATCCTTACCGCGATGTCGCACCTGGCAGTGTCGTACAACATCAACGTCATTGCTGGCTCAATGCCGGTGGTCGAAGACGACGAGCTGTACAATGTTGCCTATGTTTGCAAGCGCGATGGCACCATAGAAAGCCAGTACAAACTGCATCCCACTCCGCATGAGAAAAAAGACTGGATCATGAAAGGCGGTGACAGCCTGAAAGTATTTGATACCGACTTTGGCAAAATCGGCGTACTTATCTGTTATGACGTCGAATTTCCTGAGTTGGGACGTGTACTGTCTGAACAGGAAATGCAGATTTTGTTCGTGCCGTTTTGGACCGATACAAAAAATGGCTACCTGCGGGTACGTCGCTGTGCGCAGGCGCGTGCAATTGAAAACGAATGTTATGTAGCTATTGCAGGTAGTGTTGGTAATCTGCCAAAAGTAGATAATGTTGACATCCAGTATGGTCAGACAGCTGTGTTCTCACCTTCTGATTTTGCATTTCCACATGATGCTATCGTTTCAGAAACAACGCCGAATACAGAAATGACGTTAATTGTAGATTTGGATTTGGACAAACTGAATCGTTTGCAAAACGAAGGCTCGGTACGTAACTACCTTGACCGACGCCGTGATTTGTATCGGGTAGACTGGATAGGAAACCGATAGCGAAACCCGGCCACGGAAGGCCAGTTCACATTCACTGGTGTACTAATTGCATCTGACATTTGAACCTGAGCGTTATTTTACGGATAATGCAATTACTGACGGGTTTTTAATCGGCTCACAATAATCAATTTGTTCCTGGCGATAGCGCGGTTCCGTTAGATACAGGCTGACATTAGCTTTCATGCTGAATAAGCGATACTATGCTGCGCTGCAGATTTCGCCGGAAAATGTGGATATAAAGGTAATATGGCAAACGATTCCAGAGATGATGATTTCCCAACAATTCGATTGGATGACGAAGATCGTCGCGACTATCAAAAGCAACGACATGCAGCAGCGCATACAATAAAAAGTGAAGGGACTGCTGACGCCCCTCCCCCTAAAGACAATGAAAAGCCGGCACGCTCTGGAGCCAGTACATTTTTTGTTGTCATTGCTCTGTTGATAGCACTTGGTGGTTTAGGCGGCTGTTATTATTTATATACACTGTTGCAGCAACAGCAGGCTGTAGCTGATGATGCAGAGTCTCGACTGGCTGAGCTTGAGAGAAAACTCAGCGCAACTGATGAGGAAATGGGTGAGTCCACCGTTGCACTTCAGGTCAAGGTTAATGAGCTATCCGAAAAATCTCAGGAATTGTGGGAGCAAATGGATAAGCTTTGGGCGTCAGCGTGGCGTCGTAACCAGAAAGAGATAACTGAACTTAATGACAAAGTGAACGGGATGGAGAAATCCCTGACAGCGTCTGTTAAAACGGTTGCTGATGATGTTGATACACACCAGAGCCGTCTGACTTCTATCAACAACCAGCTGGCATCACTGGCTGATGAATTGCTGGCGCTGAACGTGGCAATTGAACAGGTTAATAGCGATAAAACCCAACAGGCTCGAAGTGTTAAGAATGTTAACGATAAGCTTAGCGTTTTAGAAAAGCGTAATAACACACTGGCAAGTCGAATCAGTTCGCTGGAAAACGAAATTCGCGATATTGCGACTAAGGTTGTTAGTTCGCCCTCCGGTTCCGGAAGCGGCGCTGGCGGTCAATAATCACCAGAACCGGGCGATTGCCCGGTTTTTTGTATCTGTGTTGTTAGATATAGTTTTAATTTCATTGGGCAGGGAATGCTATGAAATTGCGTTATATAATTTTAAGCGCTGCGACTTTGTCCGTTCTCTCCGGCTATTTTCTCTTTTATCAAACCACATACACTGAAAAACCTGCTTCTGCTACTCTGTCTGTCAGGGTATCGTCTGGAGCAGTTGAAGAAAGGACTCTGCTCCCTGAAAAACACCGTGACAAGCCAGGCTCAGCGACTACATCTGCTATAGTAAACTGCCCTACACCTTCTAATCCATCTGAGGTCGAGATAACGCAAATAGAAGACGACATCCAGCGAATAGCTGATACTCACGAGAGTGCGCAACAGGCAGATGCCCTTATTTTAGCGCTCCATATATCTGCTGGTGAAAGAATAAAAAGAATGTCCACTTATCTCGAACGTAAAGGTGAACATCCGGCACTGCTCAGGGAGGCAGTCAGACTATGCGCGTTATCTCCAGCTCAACCAAATTGCAGCATGCTGACCGAGGCATCGGCGCTTGCGAATACAGATGACGCAGCAAACTGGCTATCTGTGGCACAGTTTTATGCTGCAACTGACAACGATCAGAAGGTCGTTTATGCGTTAAACGAATTACTTGATGCGCCCCAATTTAACAGTGCTTATGCTGATTACATCAGGCGTGCGTTATACCTCTTATCGTCTGGGAAAAGCATAAGTGAGTATCAAGTAGTAATGTATGGTACTGGTACATGGGCGGCTACTGCTGTACCACTTTCTGCATTAAAGCGTTGGTGTAAAGACCGACGCCAACATAGCTATCATAGTGACCTTTGCGCCCGTGTGGGCCAGACACTATTCTCACGTGCAAAGGAAACGTCGCTGAAAATAGCCGGACAGCAAATATTACGCTCAACCCTTCAGGAACCGGAGCAATTAAAAAGGATATCGCAAATCCAGCATCAGACCGATGCGCTCAGCAACTGGCCCCCTGCCCGGCGTTTAGATTTCGCACGCTCGGCCAACCTGATGGCATATGACGATACTTTGATAACAGTGTGGCTTGATACACTGGAATACCAGGGAGAAGAAGCTGCAACCGATATGCTGATTAAAGAAGCAACGCTTAAATCTCAGAATCCGTTTTACACACCCTGCCCGCGTCCGGGTTTATAGACCCTCATTAACAAGCATTAACGATTTACTCACTACCTGCATTATCACTTTCTGCCACAGTCCGTAGCCGGTAAAGGCGATATTCCGACATTCTGTAAGGTTCCACCTTATATTTGGTTTGCAGGTATGCTGTCAGGTCAATCAGTTCAGACACAGTGAGTTGGTTGTTAATTGTCGGCATTTTAGATTTGCCGTTTTCACTTGTAAGGCTGACAGGTAAACGCGGATTCAGTTTATGAGATGGATTAATGATACTGGTCACCAGTTCGCCATAAGTTTTTACTTTGGTACTGGTTCCACCAAGCTTCACTGGCTGTGACAATAAATAGCGATGATCATCATCAACTTCAACACCCTCGATTTGATGGCAGTCAATACACTGATATTTAAGTAAGACTTGTTTACCGTTGGCAGCATCACCCTGAGGTAAACTAAAGCCCCGTGGTGAATTTGCACCATCGCTGCAGCCTGCAAGTAACACGCATGATAAGCCTATCAGGGGAAGAATTTTCATGGCCCGTTCCTCTATGATTTTTATAAGCATAGCCCAACAGAGTAAAACTGCGGATTGACTATTGGGCTATGCACATCATCGCACCATGTTTAAGTCCGTTTATTGATTTAACGCAATCGTTAAAAGTAAATGTCCAGTTCCATGGCATAAACAGTTTCAGCATCTTTTTCCCCGGTAAGGAAAAGCTTAATCATGTAATCCCCTCTGTCGATTTCGATATAATCGCGATAGTGAAAGGCATCTGATCCGGCAATATCCAGCGCTTCATTCAGGGGTTGGCCGTAGTAAAAAGACATGAACTTCCAAGGCTGAGCCGGTGTGTCGCCAAACTGTATTAATTCTGGCTCAACAAGCACTTTGCTAATGGTATCGCCTATCGCACTGACAGCTGTATGCCCATCGTATAAATAAAGCCTGGTGCCGCGGTCGATTTTTGACTCACCGAACGGTGCTGATGGAATTGCTGATATTGTGACACTGTTTTGCGTATTCTCAGCGTCCAGCAGTGATGCAAGGAAAGTTAAAAACTGGTTATTAGCATCGTAAACAGACGTAAGCATACCATCCGGAAACGAAAACGCCTGATTGCTCAATTCAAAGCCATTCAGATTAACAGTGCGATATTCTTGATTATTAGCCAGATACTCGTCCGTCAGCGCTGTTAAACGTTGCCCTTCCTGCTGCTTTCCTTGTGCTAATTTTTTATATTCGGCCTGCTCAAGCTTTTGCCCTTTTTCATACTTTCCTAACAACTCCCACTTTCTTTCATCAAAACGATCGTCAAAAGGAATTTCGTTAAGCAGGCGATAGCGGAAAAAGTCAGATTCAGTACTAATTTTTTTAAGTTCGCTATCATGAAAAGTGAGCCAGTGATTACGCCCATAACTCATAACCTTCCAATCACGCAATGGTGAAAAGATAAATGACGGTGTACCGAAAGTCTCAAGCACTTTCTCCACGCTATCGCCAGGATTGATACCGTATACTCCCTGCTGCAAATCCACCTTTCGACTGCTAATATCGGGCTGAGCGTCGTTGGTGTTGAGTTCGATAGTCATCTCACGGCCGATCTTCGTTTTTACTGTTACGCCAAAATCTACCTGAAAAGCGCCATCTGGTGCTACCGGCGTCATTTCGCGTACAACACCTGGTTTATCGTCACATGAACGAATAAATTCAGCCGTTAACCAAAGTCGATTATTCCGATGACCGGAAAGCTGAACCTTCCTGTCTACCAATGCGATAGCATCGGCACCACTTTCGGTAGCTGCTTGTTGAAGTCGCTGCAGAATTTTTTGGTTTTCCTGGTCTATCTCATTTGTTACCGCCCGATCTGGCAGATGCCCCGATAAGGTGACCACATCGATAACTTCATAATCACATGCCGGATACTGGCTTAGGAACTGCGCATCTGCTGTAGTGTTCGAAGAGTGAGCATGTGCAATAGCACAGGAGAGCGAACCGGCCATAGCTAAACAGGCCATTGATAAAGTCCTTTTCATAACACCTCCATTATTATTTGTTACTAACATGCGATTAACACAACGCAAAGTCAACAGGTGCTCCGCAAGTTTAACAGACGAAAAAAAAGCGCCTTGAAGGCGCTTTTCTCAGAAAAACCAATCTTAACGACGGATACCAAGACGCTTGATAAGATCAAGGTAACGCTGTGCGTTTTTACCTTTAAGGTAATCAAGAAGCTTACGACGCTGGCTAACCATGCGCAGCAGACCACGACGAGAGTGGTGATCTTGCTTATGGCTGGCAAAATGCGACTGAAGCTTGCCGATATTGTGCGTTAACAGTGCGATTTGCACTTCCGGTGAACCAGTATCACCTTCTTTAACGCCATATTCAGCGATGATGTTCGCGGTTTCTTCTTTAGTTAGTGACATAATATTCTCCTGATTGAGAGTGAAAGCTGGCCGATCACTAATTCAGCCAGCTTAATAAGAGCGCGTATTATAAAGGGCTCGCGCTGTGGCGCAAGCCCGGATTTCTTAATTCTCTATAATTCGTAAACAACTCGCCGTTTAGGGTTAACAAAAACCGTATCCGCAGATGCTGAAGGCTGATCTTTAGGCTGTAGAACACCTTCGCCGACACCCAGAAAAACAGGTCCTGCATCACCGTTATGATAAACTCGGTAATATTGCCCTTCACTGTATAACGCATCTTCGCTTACCCTGACACTTTGACCATTCTCAAAACGTCTTTTGTCGCTATCTGTAAGTGTTACAGCACTAATACGGTCAACGGCGGTGTCCATGGGTAACAGTAAACTATCCATTTGCGAGAAATCGTCGTTATCAACGACCTCCCTCATAGCTTCAAGCTGTTCAATGGTAACCATTTTTTCAGTTGGATAATCAGCAACTTCGGTACGATGTAAAGCAGTTACGTACGCCCCGCACCCCAGCTTCTGACCCAAATCATCGACCAAAGAGCGAATATAAGTGCCCTTGCTGCACTTTATACGCATAGAAACATAAGGTAACGACATGGCTGTGACTTCAAGCTCGTAGATTTCTATATCTCTGGGCGGTCTGTCTATTTCTATTCCCTGCCGGGCATAAAAATACAAAGGCTTCCCCTGATGCTTTAGTGCCGAAAACATGGATGGCACCTGCTGACTCTTACCCTTAAAGCTCAGACAGGCTTTTTCAACCTCAGATTCACTTACCGACACAGGGCGTTCTTCTACTACCTCGCCATCAGCATCTGACGTCGTCGTGCGCACACCCAGCTGTGCAGTTACCTCATAGGTCTTTTCCGCATCCAGTAGAAACTGTGAAAACTTGGTGGCTTCCCCCAGACAAATCGGTAACATGCCCGATGCTAAAGGATCCAGTGCGCCTGTATGACCGGCCTTTTGCGCCTGAAACAGCCAGCGAACTTTCTGAAGCAGTTGATTAGAGGAGCCGCCAACAGGTTTGTTCAACAACAGGATACCGTTGACCGCGCGGCCCTTGCGTCTTCTTGCCATTTAGTTTTGCTCTTCCTCGTCGTCCTGTTGTCTCGCCTTATCATTGGCGACCACTTCAGAAACCAAACTCGAGATACGCATACCTTCTGTAATCGAAGTATCCTGGAAAAAGTGAAGATGAGGCACTGAGCGCATTCGTAAGCGCTTAGCCAGCAAACCCCGAATGAATCCCATGTATTCATTGAGCTGCTTTATTTGCGCTTTATCATCAACATCCTCACCATAAATCGTCACGAACACCTTCGCGTGCGCAAGATCTCTGGAGACTTCGACATCTGATACAGTGATGAGCGGTAAGTCACCCACCCGGTGTTTGTATTCATTTTGTATGATACTGGCAACTTCTTTATGAACTTGCTGACCTACTCGGTCTGTGCGAGAAAATTCCCGTGCCATAACTTCCCCCTGCATATGCTATACAGACAAAAACGGGGGCGTATCGCCCCCGCTTTATTTATGCCTGACGCTGATTAGATCTCGCGAGCAACCTCAACCGTCTCGAAAACTTCGATTTGGTCGCCCACTTTAACATCGTTATAGTTCTTAACGCCGATACCACATTCCATACCATTACGTACTTCCTGGACATCATCTTTATAACGACGCAGCGACTCAAGTTCGCCCTCGTAGATTACAACGTTCTCACGCAGTACACGGATCGGTGCGCTACGCTTGATAATGCCTTCTGTAACCATACAACCGGCAATTGCACCCAGCTTAGGCGACTTGAAGACATCGCGAACTTCTGCCAGACCGATGATTTCCTGTCTGAATTCAGGCGCCAGCATACCGCTCATTGCTGCTTTAACTTCATCAATCAGGTTATAGATAACACTGTAATAGCGCAGATCGATTTCTTCGGCTTCCAGCATACGACGTGCAGACGCATCAGCACGAACGTTAAAGCCAAGTACGATAGCGCCAGAAGCTGCTGCCAGAGAGGCATCTGTTTCCGTGATACCGCCAACACCGCTACCAACGATGTTAACTTTAACTTCTGCTGTAGATAGCTTAGCCAGAGATTCAGCAATCGCCTCAACAGAACCCTGTACATCAGCTTTAAGTACGATGTTAAGTTCGCTGACTTCACCGGTTTCCATGTTAGCAAACATGTTTTCCAGCTTGGCTTTCTGTTGACGAGCCAGTTTAAGCTCACGTTTCTTCTGATGACGCTTAGAAGCAACTTCACGCGCCTTACGCTCGTCTCGTACCACTGCTGCATCTTCACCAGCAACAGGTACACCAGACAAACCTAATACTTCTACAGGTGTAGATGGACCTGCCACTTTGATTTCCTGACCATGCTCATCACGCATAGCACGAACGCGGCCGTATTCTTCACCACATAACAGAATATCGCCGGATTTAAGCTCACCTTCCTGAATCAATACCGATGCAACCGGACCACGACCTTTATCCAGACGTGATTCAATAACAATACCGCGACCAGGGCCTTTCTCTACGGCCAGCAGATCAAGAACTTCTGCCTGTAGATTGATGGCTTCAAGTAAGTCGTCAACACCCATACCTGTTTTAGCAGATACGTTTACAAACTGATGATCACCACCCCATTCTTCTGAGATAACCTCAAGCTGAGACAGTTCAGTTTTAACACGATCCGGATCGGCAGTTTCTTTGTCCATCTTGTTAACCGCAACGATTAACGGAACACCAGCTGCGCGACTATGCTGAATCGCTTCTTTGGTTTGCGGCATAACGCCGTCATCGGCAGCAACTACCAATACAACAATGTCTGTTGCATTAGCACCACGCGCACGCATTGCAGTAAACGCCGCGTGTCCGGGAGTATCCAGGAACGTAACATCGCCGGTTTCGCCCTGTACTTTATAAGCACCTATATGCTGGGTGATACCGCCGGCTTCACCATCAGCAACCTTAGCGCGACGGATATAATCAAGCAGTGACGTCTTACCATGGTCAACGTGACCCATAATGGTAACAACTGGCGCGCGGGATACTTTTTCGCCGTCCTCGGTACCTTCTGCTAACAGTTCTTCCTCAAGCGCGTTATCGTTGACCAACTCATATTTGTGGCCTAACTCTTCAACCACCAGAACAGCTGTATCCTGGTCGAGCACCTGATTGATTGTTGCCATCTCGCCCATTTTCATCATGGCTTTGATAACGGCATTCGATTTGATAGCTAGCTTACTGGCCAGCTCGCCCACAGTAATTGTCGCGCCAAGTTTAACAACACGCTCTACTGGTTGGGCAGGTTTATTAAAGCTTTGCTTCAAATGTTCTCCTGCGTTTTTCTTCGACTTTTTACGACGTCGAGAAGAGCGCTCTACCTGCAAATCTTCTTCGTCTTCAGCTTCCTGCGCATAGCGGTTAGAGTGGAGGTGAACCTCTTCGGCCTCTTCACGCTTACGACGCTCTTCTTCTTCTTTCCAACGTCTTTCGTTTTCTTCAGCCAGTTTGCGTGCTTCATCAGCAGCACGTTTGGCCTCTTCTTCATATTTCTTCTGAGCTTCAGCTTCCTGAGCCTTACGCAAGCGCTCTTCTTCCTGACGTGCTGCTTCTGCTGCTGCTTTTTCCTCTTCGGTCATTTCAGATTCATCATCATCTGAACCTTCCTCAGCGCGCTTGGCAGCAGCTTCTTTAGCTTTCGCTTCTTCAGCTTTGCGCGCTTCTTCAGCGGCTTTCTTCGCATTCGCGGCTTTCTTCGCTTTTTCTTCAGCGATACGCTTCGCTTCTGCTTCAGCAGCGGCTCTTTCTTCCGCCTCCTGCTTCAGACGCGCTTCTTCCTCTTCCTTGCGCTTTTGCTCTTCAACGTCACTACGCTTTACGTAAGTACGCTTCTTGCGCACTTCAACCTTCACTGACTTAGACTTGCCCACATTTAATGTGCTGGTCGTCTTACGTTTCAGTGTCATTCGTTGTGGCTCGCCGGTGCCTGCGGCATTTCCATGCTGCTTGCTCAGATGATCAAGCAGTTGTCGTTTTTCGTCTTCAGTCACCTGGTCACCGGCATTTTTGCTCATGCCGGCATCTTTAAATTGACTTACCAGACGGTCAACGGTTGTTCCGATGTCACTGGCGAGTTTTTCTACAGATACTTCTGCCATTACGTGTTTATCCCCTTGTTGACCTTATTCTTCGTTAAACCAGACGATATTACGAGCCGCCATGATAAGCGCACCGGCTTTTTCATCGTCCAGCTCTTCAATATCATTGATGTCATCAGTACCCTGCTCTGCCAGCTCTTCTAAATCTGAAATACCGCGGGCAGCCAGTTGATTAGCAATCTCCTGCGACATACCGTCAAGATTAAGCAGTGCCTCAGTAGGTGCTTTACCCTCAGCAGTTTCTTCAGATGCCAGTGCACGGGTTGTTAAAATAGCGCGAGCACGATTTCTCAGCTCTTCCACCATTTCTTCTTCCATACCTTCGATGGCAAGCAGCTCGCTGGCAGGAACATATGCGACTTCTTCCAGCGTACTGAAACCTTCATCGATCAGAACCAATGCGAAGTCTTCATCGATATCCAGGTATTCGGTGAACAGCGTCAATACCTTGGAGTTTTCTTCTTCGTGCTTCGCATTCAAATCTTCAATGGTCATCACGTTCAGTTCCCAGCCAGTTAACTGACTGGCAAGACGTACATTCTGACCGTTACGCCCGATTGCCTGAGCCAGGTTATCTGCCTCTACCGCTACATCCATAGTATTGCTGTCTTCATCAACAACGATAGATGCCACTTCGGCCGGCGCCATCGCATTGATAACAAACTGGGCGGGGTTCTCATCCCAAAGGACGATATCGACACGCTCACCGCCAAGTTCACCCGACACTGCCTGAACACGTGAACCACGCATACCTACGCATGCACCTACCGGGTCCAGACGCTTGTCGTTGGTTTTAACCGCAATTTTTGCGCGCGAACCCGGATCACGGGCCGCTGATTTAATTTCCAGCGTCTCTTCTGCAATCTCTGGGACTTCTAACCGGAAAAGCTCTACCAACATATCCGGATGCGTACGGCTTACAAATAATTGCGCACCACGAGCCTCAGGACGAATGACGTATAACAAACCGCGAACACGATCGCCGGGACGGAATGTCTCGCGCGGTAGCATATCGTCACGATAAATTACGCCTTCTGCGTTGTTACCCAAATCGACAATGATATTGTCGCGGTTAACTTTCTTGACGGTTCCGGTGACAAGTTCACCAACTTTGTCTTCATACTCAGCAATCATCTGAGCACGTTCTGCTTCACGTACTTTTTGTACGATAACCTGCTTGGCCGTTTGTGTAGTAATACGGTCGAACTTGATAGATTCAATTTGTTCTTCCACATACTCGCCGGGCTGAATTTCAGGCTCGTCGATCTGCGCTGCTGACAGCGTCAGTTCTGCATACGGATTTTGTTGTTCCTGATCGTCAGGGATAACCAGCCAGCGGCGGAATGTATCAAAGTCACCTGTTGTCTGATCGATACAAACCCGTACTTCTATGTCGCCGTCGTTCTTCTTTTTTGTGGCACTGGCAATTGCAAACTCCAGCGCTTCAAAGATCTTTTCCCGCGGCACTTGTTTTTCATTTGAAACGGCTTCCGCCACTAACAAAATTTCTTTATTCATTTTCGCCTCACTAATGCTTCCTAATGAAAGCGCGTGCTGTTCCTGTTAGTCGAATGTGGGAACAACGGTAGCTTTATCGATATTCGCCACAGCTAACTGGAACTGCTGGCCATCCACTTCAATACTCACCGTGCCATTTTCGCAACTAATGAGTTGTCCTTTAAAATTACGTCTGTTTTCCATTGGCATCGCCAGACGAATCTGTACCACTTCACCGACAGCCTGTTGAAAGTGCTTTTCTTTAAACAGCGGCCGGTCCATACCAGGTGAGGAAACTTCCAGATTATATTCGGTGCTAATCGGGTCTTCGACATCAAGAATGGCGCTCACCTGATAACTGACGTCCGCACAATCATCCACGGTTATGCCATTTTCGTGATCAATAAATACACGCAAAATTGAGTGTTTACCGGCACGAACAAACTCAACCCCAACCAATTCGAAGCCAAGGGCTTCCACAGCGGGTTCAAGCATCTCGGTCAGTTTATCTTCAAGTTTTGCCAATCCTAACCTCCAAAAACAAAAAAAGGGCCTATTAGCCCAACCTTTTACGTTACCCTGTCTGAGCAGCACCGGCTCAATATAAATACAACAAAAAGCCCCGGACCAGCGGGGCTTTTCATAAAAAACTGAACCCTAACTACCAGACTGGCAGTTGCACGCGTTTAATCCGTACTAAAACAAATTAAACGGCTGAGTGACCTGTCACGATCATCATAGAGACAGACCCAGCGAGTCGATGGCGCATAGTATACTGATTCAGCGCCCCTTTAGCAACCTGCGCTAGTCATCTTTCCAGTAAGCTTTAATGGTCAGAATCTCGTCCAGATTGTCTATCAGCAGGTCGATAAGACGAGGCTCGAAGTGGATGCCTTTTTGTTCCTGCATAAATGCCAGCGTTTTATCCACGCTCCAGGCTTCTTTATAAGGACGCTTGCTGGTCAGTGCGTCAAATACGTCCGCTACGGCCACAATACGCCCCTCGACAGGAATAGCTTCTTTGGACAATCCTTGCGGATACCCTGTGCCATCCCACTTTTCGTGATGCGTCAGCGCAACAGACTTTGCAATACGCAGCAGTTCACTATCACCATCAGCCAGTATTTCTGCACCAATCTGTGGATGCGTCTTCATCACCGCAAATTCTTCATCGGTCAACTTGCCGGGCTTAAGCAAAATATTATCCGGGATACCGATTTTACCAATATCGTGCATTGGCGCGGCGTGAAGTAGCGTCTCAGCCTGCTCTGCCGAGAACCCGTAAGCGCGGGCAAGCACCTTTGAGTAATGGCTCATACGAAGAACATGCATGCCGGTTTCGTTATCTTTATATTCAGCGGCCCGCCCTAAGCGCTGAACGACCTCCAGCCGTGTGAGTTTAAGTTCTTCCGCTTTTACAAGCGATAAATGTGTGGCAACCCGTGCTTTGACAACCGGCGCAGATACCGGCTTGGTAATATAATCTACGCCTCCGACCTCAAACCCTCTGGCCTCATCGTGTTCCTCTTCCAGAGCGGTGACGAAAATAACCGGTACTGCGGCAGTATCAGGGTTTGATTTAAGTGCGATACACAACTCAAATCCTGTCATCTGAGGCATCATAACGTCAGATAAAATAAGATCTGGTTGCTTTTGTCCCGCAAGACGAAGTGCTTCTTCACCACTTTTGGCAAAAATCAGCTGATAATCCTTAGCCAGAATGGTATTCAGAACCCGTAGATTGACCGGCTCATCATCCACCAACAGAAGCGTTGGTTTAGGCGCTGTTTGCTGCATTATCGACCTCTTGTACTACTTCAAGGGATGAAATCAGCTCATCTGCCAGTACCGTGGCCTGATCAAACTCGAAATCATCAATCAGATTAATGATGCGTTCCAATTGCTCATGATAGCGTCCTGCATTGATATTACGTATTTTTTCTAAATTATTGTCGTCGAGCTGATGTTCACTGATACTGGCACGCAAGGACTGCAATAAGCCTGTCAGCTGTTGCCAGTCAATGGCACTACTGCTTTCAGCCTGCGCTGGCTGTTCAGCAAACTCTGGCAGCGCGAGAAGCGTTTTCACGTGCTGCCGAATGCGTGTTACCTGTTCCTCATTACAGGGATCCTGTTCGACACTGGCGAACATACCATGCAATTTTTCCAGTGCGAGATTACCGGCCACGCCCTTAAGCGAATGGGCCAGTCTGGTAGCTTCATCCGGCGCGTTTTGTCTTATTTCTGTTGCCAGCATCTCCAGCTCAGTGACAAGTTTATCGGCAAAACGCCTGACTTCCTCAATGTGACGTTCTTTGTCTGCCCACAAAGCCTCACCCTTTTTCCAGTTAACAGCTTGCCGGGTGGTTGTACTGTGCCTGACCTGACGCTGATGAGTATCATCCAGCTCACCTAACACACGGGCGATTTCAGTATACAACTGGTCATAATCAACCGGCTTATTAGCAAAGCCTTCCATGCCTGCGTTGCGGGCGTCGTGCTTATCCTGAACCAGCACACTGGCAGTGAGCGCGATTATAGGGATGTGAGCCGCACCGGTGTTGGCTTCAAATTCGCGGCGTTTTCTGGCAGCAGTCAGGCCATCCATTACAGGCATTTGAAGATCCATCAGTACAACGTCATAGTTGGAAGCTTTCATTTTTTCCAGTGCCTCCAGCCCATTTCCGGCCACGTCTACGTGGTGGTTGTCACGTTGCAGAAGCAGTGCGATCAGATCGCTGTTTTGCTCAATATCATCCACAACCAGGACACGGCGTGGTGTTAGCGATATGGTATGTGATGCCTGCTTGAGAACCGGACGTTTTACTGGCTCAAGTGGCAACTCGAAGGTAAATGTCGAACCTTTCGCAATTTCACTGCTAGCTGTAATTTTGCCTCCCATAAGCTCAACCAGTTGTTTGCTTATAGTAGTACCGAGCCCGGTCCCGCCAAACCGACGGCTCATTGATGCGTCAGCCTGCGCAAATGCATCAAATACGCGCGCGAGCTGTTCCTGCGTCATACCAATGCCGGTATCCGTTATTACAAACTTTACGCTGCTATCCTGTGAACTAATTGAAAGAGAAATACTGCCTTTTTCAGTAAACTTAACAGCATTACCAATCAGGTTACTTAGGACCTGACGAATCCGCTCGGGAACGCCGTTGTACGCGGCAGCCAAATGCTTATCAAGGTCGACATTGAGTAATAATGATTTTCGCTGCGCCTCGAGCCAGAATGTACTGATTACGGTGTCTACCTCATCGGTAAGAATAAAATCTCTGTACTCAAGCTCAAGTTTGCCTTTCTCCAGTTTCGCACTGTTTAGAATATCATTCAGTAAATGCAGTAAAGATCGAGCTGAACGGTTAATTGTGGCGCAGTGTTTATGTTGAGTATCGTTCAGATTTTCATCCAGCAATAAATCACTAAATCCGATAATTGCATTCATCGGAGTACGGATCTCGTGGCTCATGTTAGCCATGAACGCTGCCCGGGTAGCAGCGGCCTGCTCTGCAACATCCTTCGCGACAACCAGTTCTTCTTCCATCTGGCGGCGCTCAGTAATATCGAAGATAAAACCGTCCAGCCAACTGGTATTGCCCTTTTCATTGCGCACCATCATGCCTTGCTCGCGCATCCACCGGACACTACCATCTTTATGGATGATTCTGTATTCAATGGAAAATGCATCCTGTGACTTTACCGAATCAGAAATAATATGCAGGTCGTCTGGGTGGCAAATATCCATAAAGCTGATTGACGGATTGGGGTGAGTAAACGCACTCGCCGGATAACCGGTTATTCCCTCAACAGCATCGGTGATAAAAAGCATCGGCCAGGAAGGTTCATTGAGACAACGAAACGCGATACCCGGCACATTAGAGAAGAACGAGCGAAATTTGGCTTCACTCTCCCGTAAAGCCTGCTCCATTTTCATCCGTTCGCTGATGTCGCTGATGAATGCGATAAAGTAATGTTTATGGTTCACCCGAGTATGGCCGACACCGACTCTTACCGGTACTTCCTGTCCCGATTTGTGTAAAGCAGTCACATCACGGTTCCCACCAATAACTTTATCCCAGATACGACTTTTCTGAGGCTGCTCACTAAACAGTTGCATGTATTCGGTACGGCGAGCATGAGGAATTACCTGATAGACGGATGTATTTTTAAGTTCTGCAGGTGTAAAGCCCAGAATCTGTCCCAGTGCAGGATTTGCCTCCAGTACCACGCCGTTACCGTCGATCGTCATTACGCCATCAACAGCGGTATCCATAATGGCCCGAAGCGTTTTTTCACTTTCCAGTGCTCTGGTGGATGTATTTCTGTACTTAATAAGCAGGGTTACACCCAATACCAGCGTAATAATGACGATTACGATCACACTGATAAGTGCTGCCAGCAACAGCGACATTTCACTGCTTTGACCCGAGGCTGCCATATTCTCAGGCCTTACAAACCGCGCAGCTGCCATACCTGTATAATGCATACCACAGATTGCCAGGCCCATGACCAGACTGGCGATAGCGTTGACACGACGTCCTGTTCCGCGCAGCCCCTTAATTCTGTTCAGTCCATACCGAATCCACAGTGCCAGCATTGCCAGCACTACCGCAACTAAAATAGACAGGCCAAACATCGTAGGGTCATAGCGCAGCATCGGTCCCATTTGCATCGCGGCCATTCCAGCATAATGCATGCTACCTATCCCTGCCCCTACCAGTACGCCACCAAGCATTATATGCGCGCGCCGAAGTTGAGAGTGACATAGTATGTGAAGTGCGACCCAGGCAGCTATCCAACCGGGGATAAATGACAGGGCAGTCAGCCCCCAGTCGTAACTGACTGTGGTGTTAAGGTTAAATGCCAGCATGCCAACAAAGTGCATACCCCAAATACCGGCACCCAGTGCCATACTTCCCACGCCTAGAAGTATTTGCTTTTGTGAAAGTTTGATAGCAGTGCCTACCTGCCCCGCCACCGAAAACGCCATGAAGGAGGCAAAAACCGCAATGGCGAGTGACAGCATGACCAGGCCCGTATCGTAACTTCCCTGGACGATAGCGCTATCTGCCGGAATAAGAAATTGTGATGATAACCACTGCATCATGAATGTACCCGAATCGAAAAGACTTTTTAAACGTCGACGCACCAGCTACCTGAAGAGGAAAAAGCAACACGCAATCTTAATGCTCTTTAACTCATCGACTGGTCACCGGTTTTCTTGATTGAGAAGGCGTGTAGTTAATACTTTTGTAGTATCAAGATTATCATTATCCGGGAAGCAGACTGCAGAAGTTCTTATACACAGGTATTAATCCCAATACTCAAATATAAAGATACATAAGATAAAGGCCATGAAGCACTTAATATGATGTTTGAGCGTTCTCGTAAGAAATTACTGTGGGTTATTGGTGTTTGGGCTAAATTGAAAGAAAAAAATGTATAAGAAAGGAACAAAAAAGCCGCTTTTGCAAGCGGCTTAAAAGTGGTTGCGGGAGCTGGATTTGAACCAACGACCTTCGGGTTATGAGCCCGACGAGCTACCAGACTGCTCCATCCCGCGTCTGTTCGGAAATTTGTGAAGAAAAGTGGTTGCGGGAGCTGGATTTGAACCAACGACCTTCGGGTTATGAGCCCGACGAGCTACCAGACTGCTCCATCCCGCGACTGTTTATTACTGCGATAGTTATCGCTTTTACTTCACACACTACATATTGTAGCAAACGTAACACGCTAAAAAGCCTGTCACTGAATAGTGGTTGCGGGAGCTGGATTTGAACCAACGACCTTCGGGTTATGAGCCCGACGAGCTACCAGACTGCTCCATCCCGCGACTGTTCTGCTCAGACAGGCTTGTCGGCCTGCTCGAGTGGTGCGTATTATACATAGCGCCGACACAATGACAAGGTCCGCAACAGACAATATTGCATTTATTTGACTAAGCGATGAATAATCAAACTATCTGACCATTTTTAACGCAATTAGTGCCTTATTCGCTACTTTAGTACTTAGCGAAACTTCTCCATTTTTTCTGCCAGCTTGAAATCAAGCTCTGTCAGACCGCCAGCATCATGTGTGGTGAGCGTCACCTCTACCTTATTATATACGTTGAACCATTCAGGATGGTGCACCAGTTTTTCTGCCCAGATAGCCATCTGTGACATCCAGCCAAAAGCGCGGATAAAGCTCTTAAACTTGAAGGTCTTAGAAATCTTATCATCGTTAAGTATCCATTCCCCTGAGTCACCTGCTAGTGCGTTTAATTCAGCAAGTGCTGACTTTATCTGTTCGTCGGATAATTTCTCAGCCATGACATTCCTCTCATCTTTTCCAAAAACATGAATCAGAACATTAGCACGTTAGCCTTTCCGAGTTGACTCTTCGATGCCGTTTTAATTTCTTATAAGCGCACAGCTACATTTACACCATCATTTTGTGTCTGTTTTTCAATGACTAAGTATTTTTTTCCCACGAACGGCAATATCGCGACACTACAGAAGTCCTAGTGACAACTGAACTTACCGTAAGAAATATTTGTATTGAAATTAGCGGCTTAACTTTCATTCATCTAAAACAGGAGCGCAGCTGACATTACTATGGATTTGCCTAAACTTGACGAGTTCTACAAACTTATAAACGGAAAGTTACAGACGTGGCTGGAAGAAGGCATCAAGCATTTGCCCAATATGGTAGTGGCAATTGTTATAGCAATTGCGTTCGGCCTTATCGCCAAAGCAGCAGGAAGTGCACTTCAACGTATTCTTCGACGTGCATTTGAATCACGTCAGATTGCTGATCTTATTACAGCGATTGCCAAAGCACTTATCACCATTGCCGGAATTTTCATTGCGCTGGATTTTGTAGGACTGCAAGGCACGGTAACATCACTGCTTGCTGGTGCCGGCATCGTGGGCCTGGCAATCGGTTTTGCCTTTCAGGATCTTACCGAAAACTTCATAGCCGGTATTGCAATGGGTATCCGTAAACCTTTTGAGATAGGCGATGTTATTGAAGCCAGCGGCGTATTCGGCAACGTGAAATCAATCAACTTACGCAATACATTGGTTGAGACTTTTCATGGTCAGCTTGAAATCATTCCGAATAAAATTCTGTTTCGCAATATCCTGACTAACTATAGCACGCTTGGGTATCGACGCATTGAGGTCCCTGTGGGTATCTCATATGCCGATGATCCTGTAAAAGCCAGAGAAGTTATCGTAGAGGCGATCAACCAGCGCGACTATGTCATACAGAAAGAGGAAACCGAGGTTTATGCAGAATCTTTTGGTGACAGCAGCGTAAACCTTCTGGTCTGGTTCTGGATAAAGTATCCCGGCGAACACGGCTACATGGATGTACGCCATGATGCCGTTGTTACAGTAAGAAAAACGCTGGCTGACAATGACATACTTATCCCGTTCCCAATTCGTACACTCGATTTTGATGCCAAAGGGGGTAAACAACTTGATGGCATGTTAAATGCAGTTGAATCTGCAGAAAATAAGTCGTCATCTGGTGATGGCGAAAATGAAACTGGCCAAAAGCCCGGTAGTACTCAGTCAGCAGGACGCGCTGATGCACCCGGAGAGGGCGACGGGGCCGACCATGCTTAAACACAAACGCAAAGTAAGGAAATAGTATGAAAGTAGCAACAAATGCACGTTACCTGGTAATCCTAATGGCTTTTCTTGGCTCACTGGTGACAGGCTGCGCCACTGTTGAAGGTGCGGGTGAAGATATTCAGTCAGCCGGTGAAGCTGTTGAAGATACAGCTGAAGACGCATCTAACTAATAGCGCTTCACATCATGTAAAAGGCCGCCACTGCGGCCTTTTTTATTGTCTGGCAATCTGTTGAAACAAAACCATAATTTCGACTTATAAATATATTGAATGTAACACGGATTTATTTATAAGATAGACTTATATCAATAATAACGGAGCCGCTTTTGTCCAGCGAAAAACAACCTCTGCCCATAAATCTGAATCGAATTGATTTAAACCTTTTCGCCGTGTTTGATGCCATTTATACGGCAGGTAGTCTGACTAAAGCTGCCGATGTACTATGTATCACTCAGCCAGCGGTAAGTAATTCGCTGGCCCGGTTAAGAGATATGCTGAATGATCCGCTGTTTGTCAGAACCGGTCACAGTATGACACCCACCCCGGTTGCGCAGAATATTATCGTTCCGGCCAGGGAAGCGCTCAGGCTCTTACGTACCAGCGTTCAGGAGAGTCACACATTTAATCCTCTCACCTCTGAAAAGTCGTTTAATTTTGCCAGCCGCGACCTGCTCGAAGTCAGTATTATGCCTCGTCTTATTGGCAGACTACAGGATGTGTCGCCGGGTATCAGTGTTACCAATTATGAGATTAGTCGCAGTCAGGTTGTCGCCGCTATGGCCAGTGGGAGTCTAGACTTTTTTGCCGATGCGTCTACATTTACCGATCCTCACCTGTGCAAACAAAAAATCGCTGAAGACCAGTTCGTAGTACTTGCAAGGCCCGATCATCCGCAACTAACCGACGGCTTGGATCTTGAGACATTTTTAAAACTTGGTCATATTCATGTCTCACACAGAAAAAGTGGACCTGGTCCAATAGATATTGCATTAGATAAACTCGGAAAAAAACGGCGAATCGTCATGCGAGGGCAGCATTTTTTAACGGTCCCCAGTGCCATTGTAAAAACCGACCTGATCGCCTGTATGCCCTACCACCTTGCAAAACACTATGATTTAGCGATTTATCCTCTACCACTGGACCTTCCGCCGGTTGAGTATTTTCTTTACTGGCATGTCAGTGCAGATCATGATCAGGCACACCTGTGGATGCGTGAACAGATTCAGGAAGTTGCAAAGGCCTATCAGCCGAACTGATTGGGGCTTACCAGCACTCTATGTCCCTTTTAATAATGCAGGAATGTTGCGGCTTGTATCTATACAACGTTATAGTCATCACTGACATAACAAACCGGAGTCAGATGATGGTTGCCTTAAAGCTGCAGTCCAGCGCATTAATATTATCAGCCTCGTTTATGCTGTACGCGCCGCTTACAAACGCTCAGCAAGGTGCGGGTACAACGCACTTTCAGGAGTTATCTTCTAGCCTTGATAATGCTCAATCAGCAGATTCGTCTGAAGATACTGCTCCGCCATCTCCGTGGCAACGTGCAAACTTTCATCCACCGCTTTACCCTAAATCGATGGCGCTAAATGGTATAGAGGGCTGCGCCGTTTATCAGACAACTATTAGTGATAAAGGGGATGTCGAATCGCTTAGCGTGATTCGCTCAGTACCTGATAACCTGGAAAAGGCTGCGCTATTACAATCTGCAGAATTGCTAAAATGGCAGCTTCCGCCTGGTTCTGAACCGGCACAAGAGGTGAAAGAGTTTCGGATTAATTTCTGTATGGCTGACTCTGAGCGAGCCGCTAAAGCGCGATGTGAGCAATTCGCGGCTTTACCGTGCAGTTAAGTGTGAATGGGTACAAGTAATACATAAAATACGACATGAGTTGGCAAAATTACTAAAAGTAGCACTATTTTACGTATTAAAAATTAAATAAATTAATTCAAATACTTAGCCTAAATTTTTATTATAAAACAGCCTTTGGGGTATAGTTTTTAATACCAAAGTATTGGCCTTGCTGTTTTTTCGCTCAACAGATTTTTGTTTAATTGCTCCCGAACAAACAACCCGCTCGGTAAAACAAAGCAATTAGGAAAAAACCATGTTGAAAATCGTTAAAACCTCTTTAGCTGTTGCTGCTGCTTCTTTCATCTTCTCAGGTACTGCTCAGGCAGGTGTTGAGGACGCACTGGCAAACATTTGTACCATTGTACAAGCAAACGATAAAGGCGAACTACGTAAGAAAATGCGCGCCGTTCAGTCGGATTACCGCCTGAAACTACACGATTACTATGCAGGTGTGAGCTGTAATGGCAAAAGCCTTATTCGCACTGCCATTGAAAGCAATGCCGTTGATGTAGGCACCCTACTAGTTAAGAAGATGCCATCTCGCGAATTGCAGAACCCTGAAGCTGACGGTAAAACCCTTCAGGTATGGATCGCTGAAAATGGCTTCCAAAGCAGCCCTATCGCCAGCGAACTCTCTGAGCGTATCTAAACCAGTTACATTAGCCATGTACCAATTCAACATGGTTGCGGGGTAACTCCCGCACTGCGGCCCCCTCCCTGGGGCCGCGACTTCATTCTAAAACCACCTTCGGGTGGTTTTTTGGTTTCGATAAAATAAAGTTATTGTGAAAGCGCAAAAAAAAGGTCACTGCTTAGGGACCTTTTCGCCTTATTGGGCTTAGTCAGCTTTGAACATATCCTCGCCAATATCCATCAGGCTCGCTGCGCCAGCTTCTATTGCAGCAGCGTGCGATTGTGCTCTGGGTAACAAGCGGGCAAAATAGAATTGTGCGGTTGCGACTTTACCCTGATAAAAATCGGTTTCTGATGTGCCTTCTGCCAGTTTTTGCTTAGCCACAGTTGCCATTTTTAACCAGTAATAGGCCAGCGTTACGTAACCGGAAAACATCAGATAGTCGACTGATGCCGCACCAAGTTCATCGGGATTAGCGCCGGCCGCTTTGCCGACAGTCGCAGTTAGTTTCTGCCACTGCTGCATTGCCTGACCAAGCTGCTTACACCATAAACCAGTTTGTTCGTCAGCGTCCACAGTGTCACAAAATGCGCTGATTTCTTTCAAAAAGACCGCCAGTAATTCGCCTTTTGAACCGAGCACTTTACGACCCAGTAAATCAAGTGACTGAATACCTGTAGTACCCTCGTACAGACTGCTGATCCGTGTATCACGTGCCAGTTGCTCCATACCCCACTCGCTGATATAGCCATGACCACCGTAGACCTGAATACCGTAGCTAGTGGCCTCCTGAGCGGTTTCGGTAAAGAATGCTTTAACAATTGGCGTTAATAGTGCCAGTCTTGCCTCAGCCAGTTGCACCGATTCAGAATCTTTACTACGCTGCGAAATATCAACCTGTTGCATGCAATAATAAGCCAGCGCCCGGCTACCTTCGGCAAAGGCTTTCTGGGTCAGCAGCATACGCCTGACATCAGGATGCACGATAATGGGGTCAGCGCTGCGCTCCCCTTGTCTCTGGGTAGGCGAACGAAACTGGGTGCGATCTTTTGCATACCGCAGTGAGCCCTGTAATGCCGCTTCTGACGCGGCCATACCTTCCAGGCCTGTCCCGATCCGCGCTATGTTCATGAATGTGAACATACCGTTCAACCCTCTGTTGGGCTCGCCTATCAAAAAGCCTTTTGCGCCGTCAAAGTTAATTACACAGGTAGCAGAGGCCTTAATACCCATTTTGTGTTCGATACTACCGCACTCAACCTGATTGCGATCTGCCAGCTCACCATCATCGCTGACATTGAATTTAGGCACGATGAATAATGAAATTCCTTTGGTTCCTGCTGGCGCATCTGGCAGGCGGGCCAGCACAATATGCACAATATTGTCCGCAAAATCATGCTCGCCGGCGGAGATGAAAATTTTGGTGCCGGTAAGGGTATATGAGCCATCATCATTAGGTTCTGCCTTACAACGCAACATCCCCAAATCAGAACCGCAATGCGCTTCGGTAAGACACATCGTTCCTGTCCACTGGCCTTCAATGAGCTTAGGCAAAAATTTTTGCTTTAATGCATCGGTGCCATGGGCCAGAATTGTCGAAATACATCCTTGTGAAAGACCCGGGTACATGGCCCATGAATGATTTGCGCCGGAAAAAAACTCTGCAATAGATGTGGCCAGTGAGTAGGGCAAGCCCTGCCCGCCCCATTCCGGCGGGTGTGACATACTTGGCCAGCCGCCTTCTACGTATTGCTTGTATGCTTCCTTAAATCCTTCAGGCGTGGTGACTTCTCCATCATTCCAGTGACACCCTTCCTGATCGCCACTCTGATTAATCGGCGCAAGGACGTTATCAGCAAATTTTGCTGCTTCAGCATGAATGGCTTTGACCAAATCCGGACTGACATCTTCCAGATCCAGTGCTTCGTAGTGTGACTGAAAGTCGAATAGCTCGTAGGCTACAAAGGCCGCATCGCGTTGCGGTGAACGATAGTTTTCCATATCAAGTCCTGTTAGTGCTTACAGACCATGGTGATGACACACCGTATACAGTGATAGTAAGTAAGCAGAACTAATCAGCCAAGTTGATTGAGCTAATAACCAACTATCACTAATTTGAATACTAAGAGGCGTTATCGGCGTTATGCTGGGGCATCACTGCTACATCGTTAAATAAACTTTCCCTTTTGTAAGCAGTAACAACTATTCAATGACAACTAACACAAGAAGGAATCAGCATGGATCCACTCCTCAACTTTCAGGGTCAGGTTGCAATCATTACCGGCGCAGCGGACGGCTTCGGCCGACTGCTGGCAGATGCGCTTGCTTATCGGGGTTGCAAACTGGTGTTAGCCGATATTAACGAAGAGTTGCTGGCCGCAGCGGTAAAGGATTTGCGTGAGGCTGGCGGTGATGTGGTAAGTATGGCTGCCGACGTTTCAGATGAGTCGGCGCATAAATCATTGGTTGAACTGGCGCTGGAAAGCTATGGCAAACTGGATATTGCCGTTAATAATGCTGGCATTGCTCATATTCCCGGTGCACTTCATACCCTTGACGCAGAAACTATTGATGCACAATTCAATGTTAATCTTAAAGGGGTGTTTCTGGGGATGAAGTATCAGATTCCTGCCATGTTGAGTAACGGTAAGGGACATGTACTTAATGTCAGCTCAATGGCAGGATTAGGTGGCGCACCGAAAGCTGCCCCTTACTCTGCGGTTAAGCACGGCGTTGTCGGACTGACCAAGACAGCAGCGGTAGAGTACGGCCGTAAAAACATCCAGGTCAACGCTATTTGCCCGTTCTTCAGTCCTACAAGTCTTCTGGATAAAGGCGGTTTCACCACAGAAGAGAGCCGGGCGCAACTTGTCATGGGAAGCCCGATGAAGCGTATGGCTGACCCTCAGGAGGTCGTAAGTGCAATGATATTGATGCTGTCACCCGCTAACTCATTTATGAGTGGACAGTCTGTTGCAATTGATGGGGCGATGAGCGCCTGGTAACAGATATACCAAGATAGGCAGTATAACAAGTAATACGTTTGTATGAGTTTTTCGCTTTTATAAGGCGAAAAAATTAGCTTTAATAGAAGGGCATCTCGCAGTGCCCCATCAATAAAACGATTTCGTCACAATTATCGTTATATTGCAGGTAATTTTTCGGGTCGCTGCTACTGATGCTTCGACTTACATATTAAAATGGCAGGATGCCGTGCCAGTATGTTTGCAGAATTTACTCTGCATCAAAGAACAGCCCCATTCGGGGCTGTTTTTTTGATATTGTGCCAGCTACATTGTCAGGACAACCTTTCCTTTTACTTTTCTGTCTGTCATAAACTCCAGTGCCTGAGTGGCCTGCTCAAGAGTAAATCGAGCATCAATAACAACTTTTACTTTTCCCTGCTGATACCACCCCATCAGCTCTTTCATATTTTCGTTAAAAACGCGAGGCTGCTTTTGAGTGAAGACGCCCCAAAAAACACCCACTACTGAATATCCTTTTACCAGTGTCAGGTTGACTGGTAATCGTGGAATCTGGCCACTGGCGAATCCAACAACCAATAGACGCCCTCCCCATGCCATAGCCCGGCTCATCGCATCGAAGCTATCACCACCGACGCATTCATACACAACGTCGGCACCATTACCATTAGTCAAAGATTTTACTGTTTCCTTAAGGTCTTCTTCTGTGTAATTAATCCCTTCGTCAGCGCCATGCTTTTTCGCCAATTCAAGTTTTTCCGCGCTGGAGCACACTGCTATTACCCGGGCGCCCATCGCTTTACCTATTTGTACAGCAGCTAAACCTGTACCACCCGCCGCTCCAGTAACAACCAGTGTTTCACCCGCCTGTAGCTGTGCTCTTTGTTTAAGTGCATGGTGCGCCGTAGCATGTGCAGTCACCAACGCGGCGGCTTCTTCCGATGGAATAAAATCCGGTAAAGGCATCACTTGCGCGGCGTTTATTGCGACCTTCTGCGCATAGCCACCGATTTGACAGACACCGACAACTCGCTGTCCTACGGATAAATGCGATACGCGGGCTCCTGCCTGAATAACTGTACCGGCTACCTCGCATCCCGGGGTGAATGGTGTTTCTGGCTGAATCTGATAAAGCCCCTGAACCAACAGTGCATCCGGAAAGTTCACACCGGCAGCGTCAACATCGATCAGCACTTCATCCGGCCTGATGTCAGGCACCGGTATACCTTCAACAGTTAAATCTGATAGCGGACCGAAGTCATGACAGACCACTGCTTTCATTTTTTGTTCAGACATGTCTTATTCCTTCCTAATAATTTGCAGTGCCATATCAGCAAGCGGCCCCACCATCGTGCCTAATTCTTTTGCTTTGTCGCTGGATGCATTACCATCCTGAGCCCGCTTGACGACCCCCTGAATAATGGCAGCCAATCTGAAAAAACTAAAGGCCAGATAAAACGGCCAGCGCTCTATATCTGCCAGGTTACGTCGCTGACAATATTTGGCAATATATTCCTGTTCTGTAGGAATACCCAGTGCAGACCGATCCAATCCTCCGAGCCCAGGGGCCTGGGGAAGATTTGCCGGTAGCCTTAGTTGCATGCACTGATAAGCAAGGTCGGCGTAGGGATGGCCCAGAGTAGACAACTCCCAGTCCAACACGGCATTGATAGTGCGCTGTGCTGAGAACATCATATTATCAAGCCGGAAATCACCGTGAACCAGCGACACCTGCCCGTCGTCTGCAGGCAAATTCTGTTTCAGGTAATCCATTAAATCTTCCATCGAAGGCTGATTGCTTGTTTCTGAGGCACGGTACTGTTGCGTCCAACGCTCGACCTGACGTTCGAAATAATTTCCCGGTTTACCAAAATCTTCAAGGCCTGCTGCAGCAATATCAACATCATGAAGATTGGCCAGCACCTGGTTCATATTGTCATACATGTCTGCACGGGTTTGGTTATCCGGGATATCCTTAAGCGCTGCGTCCCAGAATATGTCGCCTGACACATACTCCATAATGTAAAACATACTACCCAGCACCTCGGTGTCGCGACATAGGTGATGTACCGCAGGGACCGGCACACTGGAGCCTTGCAAAGCCTCGATGACCCGGTATTCCCGGTCTACCGCATGGGCGGATTTAAGAAGCTTACCGGGAGGCTGTCTTCTTAGTACAAAACTGCCTGAAGCGGTAGACAATAAAAATGTAGGGTTAGACTGACCACCGGTAAACTTTTTATAATCCGTTATTTGGCCAATACTGTTCGCACTGTGGCTTAGATAGGTATTTAAAGCCACAAGATCTAGCTGACTAACGCTCATTACTTAGCCTCCTGCTGCTTTTCAATAAGGCTTTTACCCAACTGCATCATATGCACCTGATCGGGCCCGTCTGCCAGTCTGATGGTACGTGCGTATGCGTACATCCCGGCCAGTGGTGTGTCCTGACTGGTGCCCAGTGCACCATGCATCTGAATGGCTTCATCAATCACTTTGCACGCCATGGCCGGTGCCACGATTTTAATTGCGGCGATAAGGTCTTTGGCAACTTTATTACCATGGCGGTCCATCTGGTCTGCCGCTTTTAATGTCAGCAAACGAGCCTGTTCTACATCGCAGTGCATCTGGGCGACAGACTCGCGAACAGACTGCTGCTTTGCTAACGGCTTTCCAAACGCCTCGCGCTGATTAACGCGCTGGCAGGCCATATCCAGTGCACGCTGCGCGCACCCTATCAGCCGCATGCAATGATGAATACGCCCCGGGCCGAGGCGCCCCTGTGCTATTTCAAAACCGCGCCCCTCACCCAGAATAATATTCTCGGCAGGCACCGTAACGTTATCA
Organism: Salinimonas iocasae; assembly: GCF_006228385.1. Taxonomy (GTDB): domain Bacteria; phylum Pseudomonadota; class Gammaproteobacteria; order Enterobacterales; family Alteromonadaceae; genus Alteromonas; species Alteromonas iocasae. The sequence continues at coordinate 1,603,209 of NZ_CP039852.1, read as the reverse complement.
AAAAGGATCTCTGCATGGCCTACCGGCTCATCCAGATACCCCATCGCCGCCATTGGCCGACGAACAGTCACTCCGGGGGTGTCCATAGGAACAAGTATTTGTGATTGTTGCTTATGTCTGGGTGCCGTCGGGTCGGTTTTGCCCATGACTATCATTATTTTACAGTCTTCGTTCATCGCGCCACTGGTGTACCATTTATGGCCGTTGATGACGTAACTATCCTGTTTTTTCTCAATTGACGTTTCGATATTTGTCGCATCGCTTGACGCAACATCAGGCTCAGTCATTGCAAAACCTGATCGAATTCTGCCTTCCAGAAGCGGCTCAAGCCATGTTGCTTTTTGCGTATCAGAACCGTACTTCGCCAACACTTCCATATTGCCGGTATCAGGCGCGCTACAGTTAAAAATCTCAGACGAAAACGGTACCCGCCCCATAATCTCGCAAAGCGGCGCATACTCCAGATTACTCAATCCGGCACCATAAGGAAGATACTCCTCTGGCAGGAAGAGGTTCCAAAGCCCCTGAGCTCTCGCTTCTTCTTTTAGCTCATCGATAATGGCTGGCGTTTTCCACGGCGTGGGGCTGTTCAAAAAACTTTGGGTGTAGGACTGCTCTATCGGATAGACGTGCTTTTCCATAAAAGCACTGAGCTTTTTAGCAAGAGTGGTTGTTTTGTCGTTATACTCGAAATGCATGCTCGTTCCTTTTTCAGGCATAGGTTATTTTGTCAGCGCGCGATGCACAGCTCATGTGCGGCAGCGCATTAAAAGAGTGAAGTGACCAGCCGTCACGCCCCTTGAACAGACGTGTAATACTGGCGTTCTGTATTTGTAAATTCAACCGAACGACTTGCCGGGCATCTAAGCCCAGCGCGGTGCCAACAACGCAGGCAATCACTCCACCAGATGTGGCTACCAATACCCGTTTGCTATTGTTTTCACAGCATTGTGAAAGCCCGCTGCTTACGCGGCTGACAAAATCAGCCCAGCGCTCAGTGTCAGGTGAATGAGGAAGCGAATCGGTGCTCCACGCATTCATGCTGAGCTTCAACAGGCGGAACCAGTACTTTGCCGTAGGTGTATCGCTATGATGCCCGGGATTCTGTTGCAGAAATAATCGGATAACCTGCATAAAATCAAATTCGTTAAACGCGGGGAGCTGCTGCGGCTCATCAAGCGATTCAGATTTACTGGCCAGGACCCGGTAGACAGGCGCTAACGTATCTATTTGCCGTTGCAGGGTACCGCAGTACATCTGATCGAACTGCACGTTATGTTCGTCAAAATAACTGGCAAGCCACTGCGCCTGTTGCTCACCTAACGCACTGAGAACATCGTAGTTCTCTTGCCCCATAGAGGCCTGACCATGCCTTACCAGATAAATTTCTGTCATAAAATTCCGTGCTGTATGGGTGACTGACTCCATAGTAGAAAAACCCGAAGAACAAGTGTAATTACTCTTGTGAATATGCGCTTATTCATCGTTCTGATACGCCCCGTTGCGTATTATGAGGCAAACAGCGCCCTCTCAAAGACAGTGAGTAATACATAGCGTTACGACAGTTACATACGTATAAGTCCTGCAACCGGCTTTTTGAGTTTCTGTGGTATCCGTTTCAAGCCTGTCTGTAGCGCCGTGCTGTATCTTTGTGTTGGTTTGATCTGGCGCAAAGCGCCTCTTGCTGTACCCGGTTAGACTTGCACTAAACACCTCACAGAGCTTTTTACATGTCTATACCCGCCATCATCGACCGGACAATTGCCGCGAAGTACAATATTAACGGCCCGCGCTACACGTCTTATCCCACGGCGCTTCAGTTCACACCGTTTGAAGATACTGAGTTGTTAATTGATGATAGCGCGTCTGAGGCCCGTGATTCATCTATTTATATTCATATTCCGTTTTGTCACAGTCTGTGCTTTTATTGCGGGTGCAACAAGATCGTAACGCGACACCAGGATCGCGCAGAGCGCTACCTGAACTATCTGGAGAAAGAGATAATTCAGCGCAGTGCCTTCACAGCACACAGACAAGTGAAGCAAATACATCTGGGAGGCGGCTCGCCCAGTTTCCTTACTATTGCGCAGCATACCCGGTTAATGGCGCTATTAAGGCGGCATTTTTTGATAACAGCGGACGCCCAAATCAGTATAGAACTGGACCCCCGACATACCGACCGCTCATATCTGGGCTGGTTGGTGCAGTTAGGCTTCAACCGGGTGTCATTCGGACTACAGGATACCGATCATCAGGTTCAGCAAACCATTAACCGTGTTCAGGATACAGGTCATATCGCGGCTCTGGTCAGCCATGCGAAAACCATTGGTTTTTCATCGGTCAATCTGGATTTAATTTATGGCCTGCCTCACCAGAATACGGAAACCTTCGCCACCACCCTTGCCCATGTACAATCCATGGCGCCTGAGCGAATTTCACTGTTCAGTTACGCACATTTACCTTCTCGTTTTGCTGCGCAGCGAAAAATAAAAGATAGCTGGCTACCGTCACCAGACCAGAAGCTGACACTGATGGAGCTGGCCATCCGCCAGCTTACTGACGCAGGCTACGTTATGATAGGTATGGACCACTTTGCTTTACCGGGTGATGAGTTGTGTAGTGCAAAGCAAAACGGAAAATTGCACCGGAACTTTCAGGGATATACCACCCATGATGATCTGGACATGCTGGGGCTGGGCGTCTCATCTATCAGTGAAACGCAACGCGCGTACAGCCAGAACCCTAAACAGCTTAATGAGTATTACGCAAAACTGGACGCAGGTAAGTCGTTGTCTGCAGCAGGCTGCCGCCTTAACGATGACGACAGAATAAGGCGCTTTGTTATCCAGTCATTAATGTGCAACCTGCAATTATCCTATACCCAGGTGACAGCAAAGTTTGGTGTTTGTCCTCAGACATACTTTGCACGGGAACTCGCCGGACTGGCGCCATTTGTAGAGGACAAGCTTGTTACCCTTACAGATGAGGGAATTGAAGTCAGCGAGAATGCCCGATTGCTGATCCGCACAATCTGCAGCACATTTGATGCTTATCTCAGTCAGCCTGATATTACCCACCGCTATTCACGGGTAATATAGAAAAGTTATGCAGGAAAACTGGCCCGGACAGTATCGCCGTTTTGCAAATTCAGTCTTTTAACGGCGGCAACAGAGATTGTCGCGTAGAGTCTCGCACTACCGCGTTGTAAAGATACGGTCACCTCTTCATCAATAGGTGGCCCGATCTCCTGAACTTCACACATAAACTGGTTATCCAGGCTGGTCGGTACCTGACCGTTTTTGTCAATGACAACGCTGTGCGCGGCGACGCTCAGCGTTGCTCTATTGTTTTCACTGTCCTGGCAGCGGGTCGTATAAACCAGTTGCCCCTCACATTTGAACCCGGTAAACGCATTACTATTCTCCGCACGTACCACCGGACCGGCCAGTACAGCTACCTGTTGAACTCTGCCCCCCGCGCTTTGTTTATACATCGTATGAATTACTTCTGCTGGCACATCATGGCACACGATCTGACCATCCTGCATCAGCAGTAGTGACTGACAATGCAACCACAGATCGCTGATATCATGACTGATTAGCATCATAGGCAAGCCTTGATCTGCAACCGTTCTTAACCATTGCATGATACTGGTGCGCGTTGACTGGTCTACAGCGCTTAACGGTTCATCCAGTAGCAACAGCTCAGGCTGGTTGAGCAATGCCCGCGCCAATGCCACACGTTGCGCCTCGCCTCCGGATAACCCGTTTGGCGAACGCTGAAGCAAATGCTGGCAGTGACACCCCGCAATAATTGCATCATCGTCCTGACTGATAGTTCGGTGAGATGCCTTGTACCGTGTTGCCAGTTGCAAGTTACCCTCAACAGTCAGATGAGGCAGCAACAAAGGTTCCTGAAATACCAGCCCCACCCTGGCGCGATTAAGCGCGCCGTTTTTAAAGCGACTGTGTACCTGCGCATTTTTCTCCAGTCCGGCAAGGGCTCTGAACAGTGAGGTTTTACCTGCGCCGGAGTGACCGGTAAGCCCTACCATAGAGAAATTCAGCAATGAGGCGCTTGCCTCAACAGTAAATTCGGCTGTACGAGGTAACGTTACCGAAAATTCCATTGGCGCCCTCCCCCGCGATTCGCCCCGTATAAGATACACAGCAATAAGAAAGAGAAAAGCATCAGGCCCGCGGCCAGCCAGTGAGCCTGCTGATACTGCCCCATCTCGACATGATCGTACAACGCGATAGCGATCACCTGAGTTTCACCGGGAATATTCCCGCCTATCATCAGCACCACGCCAAATTCACCAATGGTATGGGCAAACGTCAGGCCTAGCGCGACGAAAAAGTATGACTGACACAAGGGCACAACTATCCGGGAAAACCGGGCGAACTTGCCCATATTAAATGTTTTGCCGACTTCCAGATAACGGCGATCGAGTTGCGTGAAGCCTGTATACAAAGGCTGGACTGCAAAGGGCAATGAGTAAATAACGGAGCCGATAACCAGCCCGCTGAAAGAAAATGCCAGTGATGTACCAAACACAGATTGCCACCATTGCCCCGGCCAGCTATCGGGTGCAAATGCCAGTAGCAAATAAAAGCCAAGTACCGTCGGTGGCAGTATAAGCGGAAGTGCAATGACCGACAGCACAACACTTTTAAGCCGGTGCTGCCAGCAGGATAACCACCACGCCACCGGCGTCGCTATTATCAGCAGGATAGAACTGGTTAGCGCAGCCAGTTTTAGGGTTAGCCAGATGGCTGTTACATCACCGCTCACCGGCATACGCCCGGTGTTTGAACAGGTTCGTAGCCCGCACTTTTAAGCGAGCGCTGAACAGATTCTGATACCAAATAGCAGATGAAGCGCATCGCATCGTGATGACGTTCAGATGAGCCGGGAATAACCAGCTTTTGGGTAATTTCATCGTGCAAAAAAGAGGGAATGACGACTTTGCCTTCATGTTTATTCGCTACCAGCGACGCCGCGACGAGGGCCTGGCTGACATTACCTGTCTCAAAGTACTGCCAGGCCTGCAGTACGTTTTTCCCCCGTACCAGGCGCCCGGCAAATTCATCCTCTAGCCCGCTTTTTTGCAAAAACTGCAGCGCAGCCCTGCCATAGGGGGCCAGCTCGGGATGCGCTATCGCCAACCGTCCCGGGTTGTGGTTAAGTGATGCAATTAGGGTATCGACATCACTGATTGCAGGATTATCAGACACATAAGCCAGTTTACCTGTGGCATATGCTATCAGTGAGTCGCTATCTGCCAGATTTTCGCTGACAAGCTGTTGCGGTCGTCGTGCATCGGCACTCAAGAATATGTCGAAGGGGGCGCCGTTTCTGATTTGCGCAAACAATGTACCGCTCGATGCCACAGTGACCGATGTTTTAATACCTGTACGCGCTGAAAAATCTCCGGCAATCTTATCCAGTACCGGCGCAAAATTCGCAGCCACAGCCAGTCGCAATGGCGTTTCCTTCGCCCGGGTGGAGGACGGGAAAGCTAAAAAAACACTCATTAAAACAAACGACAAAAATAGCTTCATCAGTCTTTATTTTTCATCCAGGCAAGCGATGCACTGGCATCAGACGCTTTGGCTTTAACCCAATGACCCTGCCTGTTCTGAAACTCCTTTTTCCATAGCGGTACCGCTGTTTTAAGCGTATCCATTATATAACAGGCTGCATCAAACGCGGCTGAACGGTGAGACGCTGCACACCCTACCCAGACAATCTGCGAATAGTTGCTCAGATACCCAACGCGATGCACCATACCTGCGTTGATGAGTGAAAAACGCGAAACGGCCTCCTCAGCCAACAATTTCATCGCCTGCGCGGTCATTTGCGGGTAGTGCTCAAGACTCAGCCCATCGATTTTTCCGGTTTGGTTGAAGTCTCTGACCAATCCGGTGAACGTCACGATAGCCCCGGGCGAATCAGGGCATCCGTCCATCAATTCATCGTAAAGACATTGCTGATTGAAATTGGTATCACTGACCCTTGCGAACATTTAGCCTCCGGTCACCGGGGGGAAAAAAGCGACTTCGTCGCCATCATGTACGATAAATTCGCTATCCCGCATAGTATGATTAACGGCCACCAAAAGCTGGTCATCCATCGCCGCTCTCCAGCGTACATCCTGCTCACACAGATTGCTCAGGACATCTGCAACCGTTTGCTGTTGCGCTCCCTCGACCTGCCACTCATCGTGACCTACGACTTCGCGCACCTGCGCAAATGCTTTTACCGTAATCATAGCGATGGATTCTCCCACTTACCTGTCTTTCCGCCCTGCTTCTCTAGCACACGAATGTTATCCAACTGCATGCCCGGATCCAGTGCTTTGCACATATCAAACAACGTAAGAAGGGCAACATTAACCCCGGTCAGAGCTTCCATCTCGACACCGGTTTTACCAGCAAGCTTGCAAAAGCAGCGCACTTCAACACGCCCTGATTCAGGCTGAACATCAAATTGAATATCGACTTTAGATAGTGCCAAAGGATGGCACAAGGGAATCAGGTCGGCGCAGCGTTTGGCGCCCTGGATGCCGGCAATACGCGCCACCGCAAACACATCTCCCTTGGCAATACGGTCATCAGCAATGGCCGACAGTACTGCCTCACTGGCATAGAGATAGCCTGCGGCAATAGCTTCGCGAACAGTGACATCTTTTTGCGAGACATCAACCATATTTGCCTCACCCTTCGCATTAAGATGGCTAAAGCCTGTCATGACCTCGCCCCTGTAAGGTGCCCCACAAAGTTGCAGGGTTTATAATTCGCATCCAGTTGGCTTTTTATAAGCTTCGTCCAGCCCGTTTTACAGGCGCCCGTTGAACCGGGCAGACAAAAAATGACCGTTCGATTGGCAAACCCGGCCAGCGCCCGTGACTGAATAGTCGATGTGCCTATCTCTTCATAGGAGATCTGACGGAACAATTCACCAAATCCGTCCACATCCTTATCAAATAAAACCCGCAGGGCTTCGGGGGTATCGTCGCGCGACGTAAACCCTGTCCCACCGGTGGTAATGACGGCATGCACATCGTCCCTGGCGATCCAGTCTGAGACCACCGCTCGTTGTTTATAGATATCGTCTTTTACCAGCGCACGGTCTATTAAGCGGTGTCCAGCAGACTCCAGCGCTTCGACCAGATACTGTCCTGACTTATCGCTATCAACCGTGCGGGTATCCGACACTGTCAGTACAGCAATATTGAGTGAGGTAATGGTTTCCGACATACTGCCCCTTGCAAAGTGATTCTGTGAACTAATGGGATTATGGTATCGTAAATGAATGCCAATCAAACGCATATACGTTTGTTTTTCTGAATTATTTCACTATTTATTATTCTTATGACAAATCCCATCAGTCACGAACAGGCAATGCGGTACAATCGCCATATAGTGTTGCCTCAAATTGATATAGACGGACAGGAGCACCTGCTTAACGCGCGTGTGCTGATTATTGGTATCGGTGGCCTGGGATGCAGTGCAGCCCAGCTTCTGGCCAGCTCGGGTGTTGGCGCGCTGACACTGGTAGATAACGATAGTGTGGAAGTTACCAACCTGCCCCGCCAGATTTTGTTTGGTGAGGCAGATGTAGGGCGCTTCAAAGTCAGTGCGGCAAAAGAACGCCTTATCCGGTTAAATTCAGAGTGTTATATTGATACGATAAAAAGCAGACTGGCGTCAGACAACCTTGCCCGCGAAGTCAGCGCACACGATATTGTTATTGACTGCACTGATAATCTTGCCAGTCGCCTTGAAATTAACAAAGCCTGTGCTGCGACAAAAACCCCATTAGTCAGTGGGGCAGCGATTCGTTTTGAGGGCCAGCTGTTTGTGACCTGCTACGCGCCGGATTCACCCTGCTATGCGTGTGTTGGCGCACTAACCGGAAACCGGACTCTTAGCTGCACCGAGTCCGGTATCTTTGCACCCGTTGTAGCAATTATCGGCGCTCAGCAGGCGCTTCTGGCCATGCAGGTTATTGCTGGCATTGGCCAGCCTCTGACCGGCAGTTTACAGTTGTTTGACGGACTTTCCGGTCAGTGGCAAAAATTCCAGGTCCCGCGCAGGTCAGATTGCCCTGTTTGTCAGAATAAGTGATTTCCATGACACAAAGTACTATCAGTAAATCTCACATGGTTGTGGCGCAAAATGCGTCGGGCCGCAACATGAATGTGCCCATCTATCGCATTACCGGAAGCAAACCCGGCCCGACTGTTTACATACAAAGCTCCATTCATGGCGCTGAAGTTCAGGGCAATGTTGTTATTTATCAGCTTATTCAGTATCTAAAGCAACTCGATGTATGCGGAGAAATTATCCTGGTGCCTAACTGCAACCCGGTTGGCACAAACATCAAGGCTGGCGAATACACCCTGGGTCGATTCGATCCGGTGAATGGAACCAACTGGAACCGCGGTTACTATTACGATGAGCAAAAAGTCCACGAGTTTGCTGAAACAGTGTCAGCGCAGGAGAGCCTGTCTTCTGTGAAACAGCGGTTCAGAGCATTTTGGCGACAGGCAATAAATGAAAAGCTCAGCTCGGGATGGGGCCTTGGCCTTGCCCAGCAACTCAATTTGAAACTGCAGTTGTTGGCTGTGGATGCCGATATTGTATTGGACCTGCATAATGGCCCGGTCTCAACCCGCCATGTTTATCTGCCAGAATATGCAGCAGACGCCGCGAAATTGCTTAATATTCCTCATACCATTTTGATCCCTAACCAATTTGCCGGCGCACTTGATGAAGCCACATTCTGCCCCTGGTGGACACTGCAATCACTTATTTCAGCCCAGCGTCAGGAAGCAGTGAGCTGCAACGTAGAAGCTATGACGCTGGAAATGGGCAGCCAGGAAGTTATTGCCTTTGAAGAGGGTAAGCAGGATGCACAGAGCATCCTGTCCTACCTGAGCAAGCGCGGGATCATCAATGACTGTCCGTATGAGCCATTAGCGATGCATAGGGTTGGCGTATACCTGAAGGATTATCGCACGCTGTATACACAGTGGGGAGGCATGGTGGAGTATGTAGCCAGGCCCGGCGATAAAATAAGCGCAGGAGAGCCTCTTGCCAGGGTATTGAATATTGATGAGCTGGACAATGCCGATGCAACGTTCACGGTTACTGCACCATGTGACGTGATCCCGATTCTTCACTTTCCATCCGCTTCGGTTCTTAGTGGTACGCAGCTTTACAAAGCCTTTACCCGGTACTTCGACATTACCAGTGAATAGAAAAGGGGCGCTTATCGCCCCTTTTTTGCTAGATGGGTGAACCCGGCGGCAGCGGTTTTACCTGGAAAGCCAGTGGCCATTTCCCGGTGCGCCAGTATTGCTGCATATGGGAATGCAATACATCAGCTTGTGCAAGCTTGCTGTCCTTGTCCAGCCAACGGGTAAATTTCATCAACGCGACATCAATATCAGCACGGACTTCAGGTGCCAGTTCATCAGATGCCAGTGCGTTAAAGATTGCATTTAGTGACACCATTGCCAGTCGCTGATTTAGCCCGTAATCCGCTTCAGGCTCATACCAGTGTTGCTGCAATACCCGGTTAATCACAGCAGTTACACCGGGTAGCGCACGTTGCTGGCTGGCCTGCCAGGACAACCGGTTCAACCGTTGTGCATCCAGTAACAGGCTCAGGCTATAGTCAGCGGCTGATTCAGCTGCAGACACAGGGTCAAGAGGGGTCCCCATACGCCCGTTGAAATGCTCGCGAGTGATATCATCACCAAAAGCGGTAGGCGTGATAAGTGAAAGCAACTTTTCAGGCATTTGCAAAAAGTCAGGAGACGACGCAGTAATGAGCGCTTTTATTGCCATTTTCTGCTGTTGTGCAGGGACCATGGACTGCCCTGCCGGCTTACTGTCCGGTTGTTTTAATTCATAGTCATAATTCAGTCCGCCCACCTGCTTAGCCACGGCTGCAAGCTGGTAGCGATGTAGCAGGTAAACCGGTACCAGCTTATCTTCCAAAGAAGAGTAGGTTTGGCCATTCTCCAGTGTCGCCTCGCCCATTCGCTGCAACGCATTTTTTCGTAGTGCAACTATCTGTCCGTAAGATTTCAGGACATCTGAACCATTATCCCACATATGGCCGCTGGCAGATGCCGAAGACGCCGAACGGGTATCAAAATCGGTTTTAAACGACAGCGCCTCATCTTTCGCGCGTTGAATAATCTGCGCCAGCGCGTCTTCGTTATCCCCATTGTCCCCAAAGTCCTGATAGCCGTACTCGATAGCGTGTTTATCCCATTTCCCCATACCAGTATCGTATGCTGAGGAAAAATCGATGCTGCCGTTTTTCTCTTTCAACATCGGATGCGGGTAATCCATCACAGAGGCTCTGTCATTTTCACTGGCCGCAAAGTTATGTGCTAAGCCCAGAGTGTGCCCCACCTCGTGAGCGGACAACTGCGCAATACGGTCCAGTGCCATTTTCTGCTGCGCTGATGTATCAGCCTGCTCATCAGAAAACGGGCTGCTAAGGGCTAGAGCAATCAGGTAATCCTGTCTGACACGTAACGAGCCGAGCGTAACGTGACCTTTGATAATCTCACCAGTGCGAGGGTCAACGATGGAGCTGCCGTATGACCATCCCCGGGTCGCCCTGTGTACCCACTGAATGACGTTATAACGTGCATCCATCGGGTCGGCATCCTCTGGCAGTGTTTTTACCTGAAATGCATTTTTATAGCCTATTGATTCAAACGCCTGATCCCACCACCTGGCACCACGCATCAATGCTCCTTTAACGGGCTCAGGTATGCCGGGATCAAGATAATAAACAATCGGTGTTACCGGCTCACTGGACTTGGCGCCCGGGTCCTTTTTGTAAAGACGATGCCGGGTGATGAATTTTTTCTCCATAGGCTCATTGATAGCAGCGGAGTAATCAAAAAACCGTGTTTTCCAGAAGCCGGAGTAAGGATGAAATAGCCGGGGCTGATAATTGTCATCCGGCGCCGCAAGAAACGAGTGATGCAGGTGCACTGTTATGCTATCAGGCGACGGTGTAACCTGACGTACATATTTACCCGCGTCACTGCCGGTAAAGGTGACAATGGATTCCAGCTCTGTGTTGGTATCAAATGCTTTGGTACGGGGTAAAAATACGCTGCTGCGTGCCTTATCGATGGAATAGCTACCCTGATCGGTGTCACTCAAACGTTTGGCAATCTTATGAATATCACTTAACAGATAAGGGGTGTAATCGATAAGTACCGTGTCATCGTCCTGCGCGACAATTTCAAAGCCGGCAATCACTGAGTCAGCAAAGGCTTCGGTAACACTTTGCTTCTCTGCCGGATTGTCAGCACTTGCCCGAAATGTGGTATTCAACTGACGCAAAAAGACCTGCTTTCCGTGCCGCTCAAACTGCACCAGGCGTGTATCACCTAATTGCCCCCGGTCCAAACCAATATCGTTTGAGCCAATGCCGTGTGGCAGAGCCGAATGGAACAGCATTGGCGTGTTCCATTGACTCACCGACAGATAAAGCTTTCCGTTTTCTTCATCATAGTAAATAGGTACGAAGCCCTGCTGCGCAGTCATTGATTCAGTAAATGACTGCAAATCCTCACGCTCAGCAAACGCCCCTGCACTCATCGTTAACGTGGTTACGAGAAGCACGCACTGCAATACAGAACGAATTGCTGATTGTTGTCGCGACATAAGCATCCTTTTTTATTTAGTATTGTCTGATGTGACTGTAATAACAGGCATTACACCTACCCTAGCGGATTTGTTATCAGGCTGTCCACGAATAAGTCGCTATGCGTGCCATGCAAGCCAATAACGACACGCAGGTAGACGCGGTTGATCTGCATCAACACACGATTTTGGTAAAAAGATTACGCTGACCCTGTCATTGTTAAACAGGTAATCACTATGTGTAGCGCGCGTACTTTCCCCGCTTTACCGCCACCGGTAAATCAGCTTGCCGGCAAAGCGGGAACGGGTGAGCTATATGCGTTGCCTTCAGTGCATTGTAGTGACGCTAGCACGGTGTTGGTTGCTGACAAGCCGGTATTTGGTGCAGATATAACGCTTTGCGAATACTGGGCGGAGCAACCTGTAACCGTCGCCGAGGTCGGTCAACCACTGGCATGGCTGAGTCATGATGCCTGTGCCGGCCTTTTTCTGCAGGGGATCAAGGCGCCTGTGTCTGAACTGTTTTATACCGGACAGTTAATTTTAGCGCCTACCCGCCCGCTGACAGTGTTTCGGTGTCGCCACTTAGCATACACGGCGCATCTGTTTTGTTTTTCGCTGACATCCGCTTCGCAGTGCTTATTTTGTACCGGCTTGCGACATCAGCGAAGCAAGCCCTGAGTGTCGTTGTACCCGGGTATTCACTACCTGGGTAAATTGCGAGGTGGTAGCAATAAGCATGCAGGCCCGTTTGGCCCTTGTCAGCCCCGTATACAGCAGCTCGCGGGTATTCAGCGCCGCCATCTGGCTACTGAGCGGCGGCGCCAGAATCATCAGCACCCGGGCAAACTCTGAGCCCTGAGACTTGTGCACCGTCATGGCGTAAACCGTTTCTACTGTTGGCAACCGACTCAGGCTGACCGCTCTCAAACCTGTTTCGGTTTCAAACCAGGCTTTCAGCTGGTGATTCTCATCTGGCCAGATAATGCCAACATCGCCATTGAACAGTCGCTGTGCATAGTTATTCTGTGTAACCATCACCGGGCGTCCCTTATAATGGCGACTAACAGCACCGGCAGCAATGACACCCAGTGCCTGTTCAATATTCAGATTAAGTTGTTCAACCCCTAACGGACCGCGGCGGGTTGATGTCAGCCAGCGACATGTCTGCATTGCAGCTAATGCTTCTGTGACGCTCTTACTTTGGGCAATAGCAGAAAAACATTGTTTAGCCATGACGCTCAGTCCGCTTTCAAATTTATCCGGTGAGACCATGCTCACGCCGTCTGAAGCAGCCATAATGTCGTCGGGTAATGCTGCAAGACAAGATATACCCGCCATAGCTTCGTCAGCCTCTCCCTGCCTGATCCCCCGTGCAACTACTGACAGATCGCCGCTGAAACGCTGGCTGACTTTTAGGGTCTGGACATAATCACGTGCCTGATTACTGATCGCTAGCGCCGGTAACCTCGGGTTCAGTTTCTTAAGGTGTGCAGAAAGTGGCTCAGACACCTCGTCGTTGCGCTGATCGTTAATCAGTGCTTCGAGCACATTACCCGACTCGACCGCTGGCAGCTGGTCTGCATCGCCAACCAGTATAAGTGCGGCATGCTCGGGTAATGCCCTTACAATACGGGCCATCAATGCAGTATCTACCATGGAGGCTTCGTCAATAATGAGCACATCACAGTTCAGTGGTGACTGTGCATGATGACGAGTCTGTACGCCATAGCGCGAAATCCCCAACAACCTGTGCACGGTCACGGCGTCGGTGGAAACGCTGCTGATTAAATCTGGAGGAAGATCTGCCTGTAACTGACCCAATGCATGAGATACTGACTCATTCATGCGCTGTGCGGCCTTACCTGTCGGTGCAGCAAGCTGAATATTCAGCGAGAGACTATTCATGCATTGTAAGGCAAGCAATAACCGTGTCACCGTGTAGGTTTTTCCGGTACCGGGACCACCATTGATAATGGTGAAACGCTGCTGCAGCGCGGCAGCGGTTGCAATCTGTTGCCAGTCTTGCAGCATAGCGCCCGTAGCCGGGAACAGAATCGGCCAAATCGGGCGCAGCCTCTCGTAATGGGCTGGTTCGGGAGCGATTCGCGCGATACGCGCACTCAGTGCGCTGGCAATATCATTTTCAAACTGCCAGTACCTGAGCGTATATAAACGTCCCTGTTCATAGCACAGCGCGTCGTTATAATTACACTGACTCATAGCGCGCTCTACCGCTTCGTTCAGCACAGGTTGAGCGGGGAAAAGCCATCCTTTAGATTCGCTCTGGGCATCTTCAAAAAGACGAGTGTTCGCTAATACGTCAACCACGAGACAGGTATGCCCCTGACGCTGATGATACGACAGCGCCACCAGAATCATAAACCACAGGCGTTGGTGTTCGGCATCGGAATCGCAGTAAAACTGTGAGGCAAAATAGCCATCAATTAGCTCGACATCTGCCAGTTCGGTGAAAGTGTCAGGAAAAGCAATTAACTGCATACGCTTTCTCCCGCTTTATTCTGACTGTCCTGACTGGCGAAAAGGCGGTCCAGGGCATGTAATCGTGAAACAGAAAGAGGCGTAAAGTACACGCCTTCTTTGTTCTCGTTTTCCGGGTGCATACCGCGTACATAAAGATAATAAACACCGCCAAAATGCTTTTGTGCTGAATAATCAGGTAAGCTATTTTGCAGATAACGATGTAGTGCCACGCTGTAAATAAGATACTGCAGATCGTAGAGATGGTGCTGATTATTGTGGCGTAGCTTTTCTGGCAAATAGTCACCGAATGTATCGCCCAGATAGGTGGACTTATAATCAGCGACAAAGTATTTACCCTCATACTCAAAAATCAAATCAATAAAACCATGCATCATGCCTTCTAACTGATGCGTATCGAATGCAGGGAAAAATCGGGCGCCATGATCCTGTCCCTGCCGGTAATCGGCCAGAAACTGGTTAAGCTGCTGCTGGCTGAGATTTGCCATGGGAAAATAAAACTCCGCCTCGCGCAGGGTGGACGCTTTACTCAGCCCCGAGAGTGTAAGGCCATTTCTGTTTAACGGCGTGTCCAGAACTTGTTGCAGCCAGTCAAACAGCGCCTCAGTTTCAGCATCATCCAGACCAAACAACTGTGTCATAGGCGCCAGTGTTGTCATCTGCGACTCACTGAACCAGTCTGGACGACTGAAGTCTGTGATCTCAAGAATATCATGCAGTAAGTTACCGGCTGCAGCGCCTTTTTGAAATGAAAAGCGCATTGGTAATGACTCTGGCTCTCCCATTGTCTGCGGAAGTATCTCCTGTAGCTCGGCCTCCCGTCGGGTCTGGTTTACCACCCTCTCTTTTCTGGCCAGTGCAGAAAACGAGTACAGTCGCCATGCCTCTTTTACGTCACCGGTAAACGTATCTACGTTGAGATCTGGAGTGGCTTCTGATGAGATGTCTGATAGCTGAGCATGGGACTCGTCGGTAGCATGGACTAACGCTGTCGATGTGCCAGATTCCTGACTGATACGGGTAATCGCCTGCTCCCAGCTATCATACGCACCAACATCAGCGGCTTTGGCAAGAGACGATTGCAGGTGATTATCAAACGGCGCAACCCCCAGATAGCAACGGTGGGCCGCACGGGTAACAGCCACATAAAGCAGGCGCATAGCTTCTGCATCAGCTTCCTGGGTGACACGCTCCTTAATATCGGGAGTTGCACCCAGTTGCAGGCATAACGTGTTAGTTGTGTCATCAAAGTAGCGAAAAAGCGCGACTTCCTGATTACCGACTTTGACCGGATTGCGATAGTCGCTGGCGAATGGCACAAACACAATAGGATATTCCAACCCTTTAGCGCCGTGTTGCGTTATCAGCTGAATCAAATGCGCATCACTTTCAAGGCGTTGCACATGCTCCTGTGCCAGCGCTGGCTCACTGATTTGACGATGCAGCCAGATTAGTAATTGCTCAGGCTGAGCACGTGTAGCAGCTTCACGTTCAAGTACTTCTGCCAAATGCAGATAGTTGGTGAGCTGGCGCTCAATCTCATCGCCACCCGCTGCAAAAGACTCTTCCATAAGATGGAGTATCAGGGCCATACAACCTCGTTGCTGCCAAATCCGGCGCAGCAGGCTGATGGTCTCCATGACCGACTCCCAAAGCTGGTCATTTTCGTGATAGAGCAGGTCAATAAGGGTCTGATGAGACAATCCGAACATAGGACTACTCAGGGCTGCACATAATCGACCATGATCACTGTAATGCCAGATACCGTCCAGAACGCGATAGAGATCCCTGGCCTCTCCGGCTGCAAAAAGGTTTTCTCTGTTGCTGAGAAAAACAGACGCCAGTCCGGCTGTTTGCAATGCCTGCTGAATAATCTTTGCCTCACCGGCACTGCGCACAAGAATGGCTATATCCTGTGGCTTAAGTGGCGTCTCGCCCAGTCTGGCCTGCTGCAGCAGGCGCACAATCTCATTTGCAATCCACCGGGCAAGCTGCTGTTGCATCACAAATTTCGCTGGCGTGTCCTCGGTGCTATCTGACGCTAAAGCGATATAGTTAAGCGCCTGCCGGTCAGTCTCCGGATCATGTAAGGGTGTTTTGTTAGCACTGGCCGTAGGGGCGGCGTTAACCGGGTCATAGCTTATGTCAAAGCCGAAAACATCTGCCGGCGCCCCATCTAAAGGTGCACCGTAGAATAAGCGGTTATAACTTTGCACCATCGCTGGCACCGAACGATAATTGGTGTCCATCACCCAACGAAAGTCTGCACTTCTGCCGGCTTTGAGATAGGTAAATATATCGCCGCCGCGAAACCCGTAAATAGCTTGTTTAGGATCGCCAATCATCAACAAAATTTCATTGATACTATCGGGTGGGTAAACACTGGATAAAATCTGATACTGGTTAGCATCGGTATCCTGAAACTCATCAATTAACGCGGCGGGGAATTTGCGGCGTAATGCTCGTGCCAGTTCCGTATCTGCATGGTCGGTTTTTTCTGCCAGCATGGTAATAAGATCGTCAAAATCGACAATCCCCTGCTGTGCCTTCTGTCGGGTAACATGTGCACGAATGAAGGCGAATGCCTGTGCTGCCACCTGCATCGCCGGCGCAGCGTCAAGCTGTGCATCACGCTGCTTTTCGATGCTATCGATGGCAGATTTTACCTCAGTAGCCAGGGACTTCAGCGGCGCCAGTAACGCTTTGAGATCGTCTTTGCCTCGCAAACGATTGCCGTGAACAAACTTACCCAGTGCATCTGGTGCCGGACTGACAGATGCAGCGTGCAGCCAGGCGGTGATCTCCTCAAATTGGGATTCTCTTAACGCACGGTTTTTATCATTAATAATCAGTGCATCGGCAATCACATCATACTGACTGGTAATGGTATCCCTGACCTGCTTAAATTGCGGTTGCAGAGCCTTTTGCCGGTCTGCCAGCGCAGCCTCAGCCTGCTCGGTAATCTCCTGCGCGGTAACAACACGAGGACTAAGACCACTGCGAATAGCACTTTCAAAGGTCGCCAGAAATTGCTCTGGAATATGCCAACCAGCTAGCACCAGTAGGCTGTATTCCTCCTCCTTGCCGGACATATGGCGGATCCAGTCCCGGGCCGCCTGCAGATAAAGCTCCCGCGTGTCAGTTTGCAGCGAAAGCTGCATTGCTGCACCGCCTGAGAACGCCAATTCACTTAAGATCCGGTTACAAAACCCGTGAATGGTGTACACCGACGCTTCATCCAGCTCAAGCAAAGCGGCCTGAAGCAATTGTTCAGCCTCTTCACCGGCAAACCGGTCGTACAGCTGGGCAAAAACCGGATCTTCCTCTACCGGCCCGTTAAGACGACGTTCTTGCCAGTACGTCAACGCAGCGTCCAGTGTCTGCGCTATTCTGCCGCGAATCTCTTCGGTGGCGGCATTGGTAAATGTCATCACCAGAATTTGTTGTACACCCAGCTTTTTTTCGAGTAGCAAGCGCAAATAAAGGCGTGTGATATTAAATGTTTTGCCGGTTCCCGCACTGGCTTCGATAAGATGCCGCCCATGTAAGGGTAAAGCTACGACATCCAGCGCAGCACTGGTTTGCACCTCGCCCTTACTCATACTTTTTTCTCTTTATAGTTTTCGGATAATGGCCGGAACAACGTATCCATGGTTTCTAAAGGCAGCGCATCAAGTGATATACCATCGGGAAAAAACCAGCGTGCGTAGTAGTCATCTTTTATTCCGGGTGCGGCCATACTGCCCTGCCATAATTTCTGCCATTCATAGGTCGCGTCATCGCTATGCTGCCACTGAACCAGTGATTGCTCTTTTGCCTTTTTAAGCAACGTAAGCGCTACATCGGCATAGCAGGGAACCGGCTCGCGGTGAATCTGCACATAAAGCTCGGTAAACCGGGTTAGCATTTGTGACGCCGCCTGAGGTTCAACCGGGGCGATTATCGCTTTTCTTGGTACCGGTGCTCCCTTCACCCAGTTAATAAAATAGACTTCCAGCGGCAGTTCGCTACCATGTGCGCAGCACACTAGCAGACTCAGAAGCTGTTCAAGTTTACGTTTAGTATTTTGTGACCCACTGTGCCACAACACCAGCTTGTCGGACATTACCAATACCTGTGCGGTGACCGTAATACCGTTGCACGACAACTGCAGTTTTTGTTCAGTTGCAGCAGACAAATCAATAGCATCAGATAGTGCTTGTGCACCCTGCTCCCAGTTATCCAATAAATCGGTGGTGAGAGGCGTTGAAGGTAATTCCCCGCTGAGTCTGGCCATCTGTTTAATTTGGGCAGTTGAAGCGTGGGTAATCTGTTTCTCAGTCAGTTCGCTTAATACTTTGTAACGCGTGAGCGGATTGTCGGTAAAAGGCTCTGAATCATCTAGCGCGGGGTCTCCACTATCAAGGTTGAGCCCGAGTTGATGGCGGGCGAAGTGACGAAGCGGCTGACACAGGCTTCTGGCCAGTGTTGCAACATCCACCTGTTCGGGAATCTCGGCCTCCTGTAAGGGGGCAACAGGCTCCCTAACCTGTTCATGTCGCATTGCGATTGCATTTGCCAGTCGGAACCAGCCTTTTTCAAATCCCGGTCTGGGTTCGCCAAAGCGTGATACGCTAAACGGATGAAGGGACAGTTTGTGCAAATGGTTGTCGGTAAAGCCATACTCCGCCTGCAATATGCGTAGCAGCTCCTGCAGCACCAGGCTTGGCTGCCGTTCACTATTATCCTGTGCACTGTTCGCCTGATAACTGAGGTACAGATGCTCCCTGGCTGAAATAACAGCCTCCAAAAACAGGTAACGATCCTCTAAGCGCCGCGAGCGGTCCCCTCGCTTACGTGGTGCCTCTGCCATTAAATCTATACTGACTGGCGTAGACTGACGGGGAAACTCACCGTCATTGAGCCCCAGAACGCACACCACTTTAAAGGGGATACTACGCATTGGCAGCATAGAGCAGAATGTAACCTGTCCGGTCAGGAAGTGGTTGCCCGCATCGGGAGAGGAGAAGCGCCGTACCAGCATGTCCCGTATTTGCCTGAGAGAAAGCGTTTCTTCATATTTTGCCTCGCGACAGTGTGCAGCAACGTCAGAGGTAGCTTTTCCTATTGTTTCCCAACTATCAGCCTGTTCAGCAGCAGGCATGAAACACGCTTGCCTTAACTCGGTTAAAAACAGGTGCCATTCATCAGCGGTGCGATGTTGGGTTAATGCACCGGCAAAATAGCGCAGCCGCTCCACCAGTGCGATCAGCTTACCCAATATAACGCTTTGTTGCCCTTCAACGTCAGGAACACTGAGCAGTTCACCGGTCAGAGTAGGTGTATCATTCAATGCCATTCCAACCAGCAACCGTTCCAGGCCCCAATACCAGCTGAACATGGGTTGCGCATCTGCATTGTCAGAAACTGACTGTTTATGCGATGCATCCACGCCCCAGTGAACGTGCGCCTGTTCCAGCCAAAACTGCATAACAGTTAAATCATCCGCTTCAATACTGAATTTCGCTCTAATCGCATCCAGTCGCAGGTAGTCCATGATTTTTGTCACTTCGAAGCGACTGTCCGGCAGACTAAGCAAACTGATAAATGCTGCGACCAGTGGATCAGCATCCAGCGGTGTTCTGTCAGCAATGGAACAAACAATACGCGGCGGTTCCTGACGCTGGGGAGCGGCTGTGCCGACGCGATGAAAAACGGCATCAATGAGCGGAGCATAATCCTCAATCGCCGGGCACATCACCACAATATCCGATGGCTTGATTTCAGGGTTACTTTGCATCAGATACAGCAAGTTGTCGTGCAGCCCCTGCACTTCGCGCAGCGCACTATGCGTATTTACAACCATTACACTATGGTCATCAGGATCTGTGCTAAATTCTCGGCTCGGGTGACAGCCATGCAAAATATCCTGCTGCACCTGATTCAGTAAGGAAGAAGATTTGCTGTGCTCCTCGGGTGCGCTGGTATCAAATGCAGCTACTTCGAAGGTATCCAATTCGGTAAGCAAGTTAAACAGATCTCGCCCTTGCTGCCCCAGATTCCCCAACAGCGGATTATCCAGTGTGTTTTCCCGCCAGGCGGCAATTCCCTGTTGCCGCAGAGTCAGTGCCCGCTCACGGTCACTTTTCACATCTCCCCAGTAACTGACAGAGGGATTCAGATGAAATATATGAATGTCAGTGTGCCGGGCAAGCGCATCAAAAAACTCCACCAGTTGAGGCGCCATGGTATTAATGGCGAATACAATAATTCTTGAGGGAAGATCGCTGCAGCCCTCTTCACTGAGTTTATTGACCGCCTGCTGATGTAATCGGGCCGGATGCAAAGGGATTTCTTCAACCAGCATCCGCCAGATAAGTGCCTGCCACGCCTCATCCTCACTACCCTCAAGATTGACTGCCCCCGCTTCCCAGTTAAACAGCCACTGGGGACGATACAATTGATACTGTTCCAAAACATCTGCCAGCGCTACAGCAAATTGTAACCGCCGGACGCTCTGCTCCTCTTGTGTACCTGCTGTCTGCCAGTATTGGCATACAGGCGCAGTAACACTCTGATGGCAAAATGCATCGCTTTGAATAAGCCTGTCGATACGCCACACCAGCACTTCTCGGCGGTATGCAGATTGTTGGGGAACTTTGTCCTCACCCAATACTGTACGGGCAGTATTCCACATAAACCGGGTAGGTAGAGGGAATGCGAAATTCATCGCGATGCCCTGCTCACTGGCCAGCTGCATATTAAGCCAGTGCTGCATGCCCGGACTTTCGACAAGAATTGTTTCAGGTTGTAATACGCTACCGGGCTGCTGTTTAAGCAAGGCACCTAACAGATAACTGAGATGTTCAAGTTTATTGGAGGGATATAAAGCGAGCAAATCTGGCTTCTTTTGTCTTTTTTATTCATGGTAAGACATTTACTCAGGGACATCCAGATACGGGATATCTTAACGGCGATAAAAAAGCCCGCACAGACCTCAGGACACGAAAAATCTGTGCAGGCAGAGTTATGGGCCGCGTACCGACAACCTGAAAAACACGTTGCCTGGCATGTTTACCGGGTTAGCGCCGATACGTAGCACAAATAACATAATCAGTAATTCAGATTGCGTGCCATTTTAATATTTTAATTTACCCCATAAATTCAACCGCTTGCACCTCCAACAACGTGGCGGCAGCCAATAGCGCAAACTATTTCAGTGCAGTCGCACCGAATTGGCGCATGTTTAGTTCGAAAATGCTGATTGCGATGGTGAGGCTGTCCGGATGCTTTCCTCTATTGAGGGGAATAGGTACAATTCAGACAACATTATTTATCAGGAATTAAGGTTTATGCTGTCCGAACAACAAATTGCCACCATGCTTGCGCTACAGGAAAAGATGAATGCTAAAGTCAACCCTCAGTGGCTTCAGGCTGGCTATGCTTACTTAAGGGCAGCTATGGTTGAGTCAGTAGAGGCTATCGAACATCATGGTTGGAAATGGTGGAAAGCCCAAACCAAAGATATTGCTCAACTACAAATGGAGCTTGTAGATATCTGGCATTTCGCGCTATCAGATTGCATTATCAAGTACAACGGTGATATCAGCGCATCAGCTACAGCCCTGGCGAACGATCTTTCACAGCCATCTGACAATTTACAGTTCGATGGACAAACCTATCACTGGCAACAACAATCCTTACTGGAAAACCTTGAACTGATGGCAGGACTTTGCGCTGCTAAACGCTTCAGCGTACCGCTGTTCATGCATATTGCCACGCAATGCGAGCTGTCGGCTGAGGAATTATACCGTCAGTATGTGGGTAAGAATGTCCTTAACTTTTTCCGACAGGATCACGGTTACAAAGAGGGAACCTATAAAAAGCTTTGGCAGGAGCGTGAAGACAATGAGCACCTTGTAGAAGTGCTTAATCAGCTTGATATGAACAGCGAAAGTTATTCTGACGATGTTTATGAGGGATTAAGACTACGCTATCCGGCCTAGTCCCCGCTCATAGGTAACACACAACCGAAATATCAGTCACACCTATCATTATTTATGGCTGTGACTGATCCGCCACCTGTTCAAACTTCTTGCAGGCAGGGGTAGTAGGATCCCCGCCCTGCAATGCGTCACAGCTAAGGCCTGATAACGAATCAAGACAAGCAACCGCCGCTTGCTCGGTTTCTCCGTCCTCTAGCTGATCGGTCTTTTGCAGATATTGCTCACACATTGAATCCACAACACCATTAATCATCTGCCGCATCTGGTCGTTGAGTTGTTGCTGTGATTCAAGCTCGTCATACGCGCATTGCTGAATTTTGTCACACAAGCGGGTTGAGGCTTCCTCAAAGTCTGTTGCCGCCTTAGCTTGAAAAGAAAAGACGAAGAGAAGAGTAAATGCTGCCCTGATGGATTTCATGATGTATCTCTGGTGGCTTTTTAATCAGAGTAATACAGTTTATTGTGTTTAGCCAAATCAAATACGGCTGGCCAGACGCCAGCCGTATTCATTAACTACATGTCGACAAACTCTATCCGGCTGTCAAATTTTGCATGTATAAGATCCTCATAGCGGGATTCCAGGACATGTCGCTTCACTTTTAGCGTGGGCGTTAATAGCCCGTTCTCAATCGTCCAGGGCTCGTCCAGTACCACGACATGAGCAATACGCTGATGGCTCTCAAGCTCAGCGTTTATGGTTTCCAGAGTTTGCGATAACGATTGCTCGACATCGCCCCTATCCTGATCGACCGCTGACTCGCTGAGCACTAACATGGCAATAGGCTGAGGCAAATTTGTTCCGGTAACACAAACCTGCTCTATCAACGGATTTTCCATAAACGCGGCTTCTATAGGGGCCGGTGTTACATATTTACCCTTCTCAGTTTTAAAAATATCTTTCAGGCGACCGGTAATCCGAATATACCCTTCGCTATCCATCTCGCCTTTATCGCCGGTTTTCAGATACCCGTCGGTGGTCATGGCGTCCAGCGTTTTTTCAGGTTCCAGGTAATATTCAATCATGTTGCACGGTGATTTGACCTGAATTTCGCCTTCGTCGGACAAGCGAATATCCACACCATCATACGCTTTACCAATCGTACCAATTTTGTCTTCGCGAAATGGCACACTGGCAGTGCCATAGGCACTGTTTTCTGTCATCCCCCACCCTTCGGAGATATTAATTCCAATCTTACTGAACCAGCGAATGACAGCCGGAGCCAGTGGCGCTGAGCCACTGGCCCAGAATCGTGCTTTATCGAGCCCAAGCCCCTGGCGAATCTTACGGGCAATCATTTTATTGAGCACAGGCACAGATAATAAAAAGTTTAAGCGTTTCTGGGGAATCTTGGCCAGAATCCCCATCTGGAATTTTGTCCATAGGCGCGGAACAGATACAAACAATGTAGGTTCACAACGCTTCACATCACGTTGGAATGTATCCAGTGACTCGACGAAATAAACCTGAGGTGCGGCATAAAAAGCAGCCAGCTCAATAAGTACCCGCTCAGTTATATGCGCCAGCGGCAAATAACTGAGATAACGATCGCTGTGGTCGACCGACAACGCCCCGAGGCAATTTTTCGCAGCCCAGCAAATAGAACGGTAAGTGTGAACGACGCCTTTGGGTTGGCCGGTACTGCCAGAGGTATAGATAATCGTCATCATCGAACCAAGGTTAGGTTCCGGCGAAGCTGACATCGGCTCGCAGTCGATAAAGTCCTGCCAGGTCTGAGACCCACTTATACCCTCATAGGGAAAGCTGACCGTATGATAATGTTCCGGGATAGCAGGTAGCTGCTCTGGCGCATTATCCAGTTTGCCGACAAAAACCAGTTTCACATCGGCGTGTTTAAGTACATATTCAATGGTGTTTTTTCCGGCAGAGCCAAAAATTGGGACAGAAACATGGCCCGCCATCATGATCCCAAGATCACTGATAAACCATTCTGCGCTGTTTTTAGCAAAGATGGCTATACGACTGCTCGGGGGTAATGACATACTTTGCAGACGCGCTGCCACACGGCGTGCCTCATCAGCTACGCGCCGCCATGTATAGGTATCAGTCTGGCCGTCCCGGGGCTGGTTAAGAAATACTGAATCTGGCCGTTCCCGCTCCCATTTATACAGCATTGTAACCGGTGTTTCAGTCACGTCGGATACAGATTCATTTGCGAGATCCAGAGGCATAAGTATTCCTTTTTGAAGCAATTTTATTTACTCGAATTTTACAAATATATAATAAGCATGTTTTATCTCTCAAGCAGATTCGCATAATTCCTTTAGATATAAATGGATAAGTCTGACCTATTGGCAAATTTGTAATCTGCCAGGACTGACCGGTTTTATGTTGAATTTACGCATTAAACCGTGTACCGATAGATCAACGGTAATTAATGGTAACCCACTATGATCACATTTACGCTGAACGATGAACCCCAAAAGTATGACGGCGACCCCTCCATGCCGCTGTTATGGTATATACGCGATGATATAGGCCTCACCGGTACAAAGTATGGGTGTGGTATGGCGTTATGCGGAGCCTGTACGATTCATGTAGATGGTGATGCGACGCGGTCATGCAGTCTGCCCATGTCAGCCGTCGAGGGAAAGCGTGTAACCACCATTGAGGGGCTGGACAAAGATAATGCCCACCCTGTACAGGTGGCCTGGGCTGAACATGATGTGCCACAGTGTGGGTATTGCCAGAGTGGTCAGATGATGCAGGCAGCAGCGCTGCTGGCAAAAAACACTGCCCCTTCTGATACTGACATTGAACAAAGTATGTCAGGCAATATATGTCGTTGCGGTACTTACCCCAGAATTCGCAAAGCAATAAAAGCGGCATCAAAGGAGAGTCAGTCATGAGCAAGTATTCAGCGCAGCGCCGACACTTTTTAAAGCAAATGGGTGTGGGTACAGGATTAACACTGGGTGTTTCCCTGTTACCTAAAGCAACATTCGCTGCAACCAATCAAACGCAAACGGCGCACCTGGCTCCCAACGTCTTTGTTGCAATCACTGAAGATGGCACACTTGAGGTTACGTGTCACCGCTCAGAGATGGGCCAGCAGATCCGCACTGCCATTACACAAATTATCGCCGATGAACTCGACGCGGACTGGCAGCGCGTGAAAACCCTACAGGCGGATGGTGATAAAAAGTATGGGGATCAGAATACTGACGGCTCGCGCAGTATACGACGCAATCTGGCGCGCCTGCAGATGGCCGGTGCCACCGCCGCATTACTTTTGAAGCAGGCTGCAGCAAAGGGCTGGAATGTCGAGCCTGATAGCTGTCAGTGCAAAAACCATCAGGTTATACATACGGCGTCCGGCCGCTCTGCAGACTTCTCACAGCTGGTGAGTGTTGCTGCGACCCTACCAATGCCCGAAGAAGGCCTGGTTAAGCCCAAAGCCCGTAAAGACTGGCGTTATGTTGGTAAGGGCATCAGAAGTATTGATATGGAAGCGGTACAGGCCGGTACCACAATATTTGGTCAGGATATCACTATTGACGACATGCTTTACGCGGTTATTCAGCGTCCGCCAGTTATGTTTACACAACCTGACTCTGTCGATGATAAAAAAGCCCGCAGTATGAAGGGAGTGAAAGACGTTATTACCCTTCCTACAGCAAGCGCCCCCGCTAACTTTTTTCCTCTGGGCGGTGTGGCGGTTCTGGCAGATAATACCTGGACAGCGATGCAGGGTGTGAAAGCGTTAAACATTACATGGACTGAAAATGACCACAGCAAATACGATTCGCAGTCAGAAAAGCAAATACTGAAAGAAACCGCACGCAAAGCAGGTGAAGTCGTGCGCCAGCGCGGTGATATAAAGCAAGCACTGAACTCGGCGCACAAAACCGTTGAGGCAACCTACTACGCCCCGTTACTGGCCCAGGCGCCTATGGAGCCACCTGCTGCCGCAGCGCGCGTAGATGGGGATAGCGCAGAAGTTTGGACCAGCACGCAGAATCCCCAGGCTGCCCAGGCGCTTGTTGCAGAGATACTTAAGATTCCCGTTGAGAATGTCACTATTCATGTCACATTACTGGGCGGTGGTTTCGGCAGAAAATCAAAACCGGATTTTGCCGCCGAAGCCGCGTGGCTTGCCCAAAAGGCTGGACGCCCGGTTAAAGTTGTCTGGCGCCGGGAAGACGATATCCAGCATGGTTTTTATCACACCGTCAGTGCCCAGCATATCCGCGCTGCCCTGGACGAAAATGGCAACGCCATCGCCTGGCATCACAATACGGTCTTTCCAACAATAAGCAGTACATTTTCAACAGAAGCCAATAGCCCCAGCAGCGGCGAACTCAGGCTTGGCTTTATTGATAATCCGTTTGATATCCCTAATATTCAACTGGAAAAAGGGCAAGCAAAGAACCATGTTCGTATCGGCTGGTTGCGTTCTGTTGCGAATGTTTACCATGCGTATGCTATTCATACATTTGCTGATGAACTGGCCTATGCGGCAGGTAAAGACAGCAAAGCCTATTTGCAACAGCTTATCGGAAAACCCCGCCACATCGATCTTGCCAAAGAAGGTGCTGAATATGACAATTACGGCGATCCGCTCGAGACCTATCCTATCGATACGGGCCGCTTGCGTGCAGTCCTTGACAAAGCCACAGAGATGGCTCGATGGGACGATCGGGAAAAAGAGAAGCGCCATCTTGGCGTAGCGGCACACCGATCTTTTTTAAGCTATGTCGCTACGGTAGTTGAAGTCGTTGTTGATGATAATGGAAGCTGGCGAATTCCTAACGCCTACATTTGCATCGATGCAGGCACTATTGTTAATTCTGAGCACGTCAAAGCGCAATGTGAAGGGGGGGCGATATTCGGGTTAAGCTGTGCAATTGGTGAAATCAGCGCCACTGATGGCGCGATAAACCAAACTAACTTTCATAATTATCAGGTTGCGCGCATGCAGCATGCTCCTGAGAATATTGAGGTTCATATTGTTGATAGTGACGCTGCGCCCGGCGGTGTCGGGGAACCCCCTACACCACCCTTTGCACCGGCATTGGCTAACGCGCTGTTTGCCGCAACCGGAAAGCGTATTCAAGAACTGCCTATTCCGCTTACGCTAAAAGCTTAAACCGACGAAACATCAGGCCAGTGCTGCTCGATCAAAGTAGTTATCTGGTCTGCTGGCAACGGCCTGGAATAAAAAAAGCCCTGATGATTATAGCAGCCAAAAAGCTGCAACGTTTCTGCCTGTGAAAGTGTTTCGACGCCCTCTGCCACACATTCCATATTGAATGTTTTAGCCAGTTCGATGGTGGTTTTCACCAATGCAGCCGCCTGAGGATCGACATCAACCTCTTCAATAAAGCTTTTATCAATCTTAAGTACGTCCAGCGGAAACTTTTTCAGGTAGCTAAGCGACGAATAGCCCGTGCCGAAATCATCCAGAGAAAACAGAAACCCGGCGTCCTGAAATTCTCTGATTCGAGCCTGTGCAAACTCACTGTCTTCCATCAACAGACCTTCAGTTATCTCAAAGCGCATCGAACGTTCTGTCAGATTACGCTCATAGAGCATTTTTCTAAGCGTATCCAGATGCAGCTCGGCTTTAAACTGAAGCGCTGAGATATTTACCGATACATAACCATGAAACCCCTGATGCTGCCAGCAGGCCAGGTCATCAAGTGCACGAACGATAGCCATACGTGTAACATCAACAATGTATCTGAGCTGCTCCAGCACCGGAATAAATTCTCCCGGTGACATGGGTGTGTCGGACATATCACAACGAAGCAACAGTTCCACACCCTCGATGGTTTCGTTATTCGCATCGACAATTGGCTGATACTGGTTATAGAAACGGTCTTCCTGGTAGGCAAGTTTAACGCGATTTTCCAGCGACATTTGCTGTCGTGCTTTGTCATTCATTTCTGCAGTAAAATACGTAAAGCCATCTACCGTATCTTTTTTGGCGGTATACATCGCGACATCTGCCTGCTTGATGAGCTCTGCTGGAGTAATTGCATCGTCAGGATAAAAAGATATTCCGATACTACAGGAAATACACAGTATCTCGCCGTCTATGGCAATGGGCGTCTCCACGGTTTCAATCAAATGCGCGACAAAAGAGCTAAGCGTGTCTGTACATTCAACCCGCTCTCTTACGATGACAAATTCATCGCCACCCAGCCTTGCTACAGTATCCTGATGGCTGGAGAGGCTGGTCATTCTCTCAGCGATAACTTTAAGCAGCTTATCGCCCACGCCGTGACCCAGGCTGTCGTTGATACCTTTGAATCGATCCAGGTCGATAAACAACACTGCCACCTTCGTGGCATCATCCTGGGCGTTTTCTATAGCGTGAGATAAACGATCCAGCAACAAGTTGCGATTTAAAAGGCCGGTCAGACTGTCATAACTGGCCATCTTGACCAGTTTTCGCTCGGCTTCCTTTTGCTCTGATATATCACTGAAAACCATCAGATAATAGTCTATACACTCAGGTTTGTTTTCATCAGCGACTGCTGATATGTCAATAATTACATCATGATGATGACCGTCAGCTGCGTGCACGGTCGTTTCACGTCTTATAAACCCACCGGGCTCGAGTGACAGAAGCGGCTCATACATCTGTTGACGAATTGCAGGTTTACGACGGTACAGCTGTGATAATGCCTCATCAGCCGTATCGTTTTCAGATAACCCCAGTGCGCGGCAGAAAGCAGGGTTTACAGCCATCGGCAACATTTTTTCATCAAAAACAATGACCCAGTCTCGGGTTTGCGTAAACGCCTCACCCATCACTTTAAGCTGGCGCTCAGTGCGAGCCAGTTTCTCAATAGATTGCTGCCGAAAACGTATGTACGCCCACACTGCAACAATAAACAAGATCAGATATACAGCGTAAGCAAATGGTGAGCGAAAAGGTGGATAGGGAATAGTAAAGGTTAAAACACCGGGCGTAACATTGTAGTCATAGCGCTCGGTGGTTGGTGCTACCTTGAATTGATAATCGCCCGGCCCTAAAAATGCAAAAGCAGCTTTGCCCTCTGATGTTACCGACTGGCTCAGTAGCCGACCATTTCGATTTAGCTCATAAACATAATTATCAGCCGCATTAAAACTTGCCAGGATAGAGGAAAAATGGATCTCAATTCCAAAGTCGTCGTGATGTAAATCAAGATGACTATCACTGAGATTTTTCATTGGCAATGGCAAGTTACGCGAGTCCAGCGATATACCACTGATGACCATAGGCTGCTCTGGTCGCTGAATGGCATTACCATCGCTTAAGGCAGAGGGGTCGAAAATCGCAATGCCACCTGTAGAGCCATAGGCAATTCTGCCATCGTGAAGAATAAGCGCCGCGCCGTCATTAAACTCAGAAACATTGAGCTCACGCCCATATACGAACTCTTTGATCAGCCGGTTTTCCGGGGAAAAGCGGAAGACCCCCTGATGAGAACTAAACCAAAGGCTGCCCTGTTCATCAGCTTTAATGCCATAGACAATGTCGGTTTTTAAAAGATTGTCGCTATTAAAGCGTCTGATCACACGACCTGACTCTATATCGATACCCAACAGCCCAAATCTCGGGAAGCCCAGCCACAAGACATCATCCTGAATTTCCCACGAGGTGGCTGACGCACCGCTGGCTTTTTCAGCAGGCAGATATTCGTAAAGTAACCTGCTGCTAAGCGTTTGCGTATCTACCGCCCATATGCCGTCAGCGGTAGATAAGAGCATATTATTATCAAGCGCTTCAGCCGTTCCCAGAAAATACCCGCTGTCTGCAGCCTGAAGCCGCTCATCAGCGAATTCAAGTTTTTCCACAGTCTGCGTCTCAGGATCGTAGCGGTAGTAGTCATGAGATAAGAAGTACAGCCTGCCCCGTGTATCGACTGCCAGACCATAAACCCAACCTGCAAGAATCTCTGCACCCTGCTGACCAGCAACAGGCAACGACATCGTTTGTCCTGTCAGTTTGTTAAATAGCTGTACCTTCCCATACGATCTGATATACAGCGTGTTCTTATCCGCAGTTGGTAAAATCTGCTCGATTTCAGCCTGATCGGCCAGCGCTGGCGGTTGTTGGAGAAACATTGTCGATTCAAGGTTTGTCAGATCTAGCCTTGTTAAACCGTTACCGGTTCCCGCCCACAGTATTTCATCACTGTCTTCATACAAAGACCAGACGATATTATTCGTTAGTGGTGGCTGTGGGTCGCCGACTAGATTCTGAATATGCGTTATGTTTTGATTGTCTGGCGTCCACAGCATGGCGCCCCCCATCTCAGTACCCAGCCATAACGTATTGAGCTTATCCTTTGCGATTGTCCTGATTTTCGATTTAGCCAGCTGCTGCTCCCCAATTTGCGCTTCCAACATATGAACGCTGCGCCAGCTTCCTGATGTTTCTTTTCTCAGGGAAAACAGCCCCTCATTGGTTGCCAGCCAAAATGAATTTGAGCCGTCAGGTACAATCTGCCAGATGTTTTGCTGTGTATTGACCGCGCTGAAAGTAGTCTGCACCCCATCGTCGAGGTCATTTTGCAAGCTAGTCAGGTCAGCTTTAAATAAACCTTTAACCGTGCCAAGCCACAACCTGTTCTGCGAGTCGGACATAAGAAACTTCGCATTCTGATTGTTCACATCCGCTGGTATGTCGCCAAGGTAGTTTACTTCCTGGGTTCTTTTATCCAACGTACCTTCGTCAGATCCGACTTCAGCGCCCTCATAGGTGAGATTCAGGGCATAGACTCCAGCGGAAGTGGCGACAAACAAATATCGCGAAGCAGGATAAATGGCTCTGATAATATCTTCATTATTGCGTAGTGCTTCTGGCAGCGTATAGACAACTTCGAGACCACCGTCAGCTGTGACTTTCACAACCTCATGTTCAAGGGCCACAAACAATTCGCCGTGCGTATTTTCTTTAAAGTCAACCGCCGACTGAATCCACTGGTAAGTAGCGAGGCCTGGTCTGTCAATTGCCAGACTGACCTCACTGGTTGTCAAATCCAGGGTGAACACCCCCGATTCCAGTGAACTTATCCAAAGCCGGTCCTGCCCATCCAAAAACAGTTTTTCTATGCTGGCGTTAACAAGAATATTGTCCGGACCAGCTATGTTTACAAGGTGATGACCGTCCCACCTATCCAACCCGCCCTGCGTTGCTAGCCATACAAAACCAGTATCATCGATAAGTATGTCATTGATGGAATCCTGACTGAGTCCCTGGCGTGTCGACAAACTGGGAATAGAAGATGACTTGATAACGGGTGCGGTTGCCCCCGGAGAAGAAAATACCATTCCAACCAGACACAGAGTAAAGCATATTACCGCCGCGACAGACCGGTAATAATTGCAATGCTGTAGAGGCTTAGCGGTATCAGGACTTATCACAAGTTACCTTACAGATGAGAAATACAATGGTTTCTAAGTTAAACCTATATGAGAATGCAGTGGGTGTCACTGCAACTTTATGCTAATACAAAAAGGTGATTTATATCACAATTCATATACAGGGTGTTAATAGCGTACATCTGCCTGCTGCTTTTTTCGGTAAAGCGAAGCGCCGACTTCATAAAGAGCGTAACCGATAAGCCCTGCCATCTTCAGTAAGGTAAGCGAAAATATAGCCACAGAATATGCATTTGCCACCCAAGCTGATTGCAATGATAAGCGCTCAAGCAGTGTAAACAAGTGCAGAAAACCTAACAGGGTATAGATTGCGATAAAGTAACGGGTAACTGCAACCGGAATAACCGGCATATAGCGGCGCAACAACAGAATACTCAATGCAAAAAGCAAATTTGAAGCACCGAACCCAAGGTACCAGGTATAAAAGCCCAGTGTAGAAAACACTTCCATGGAATTGAGGCTCTTTACATAGTTCTCTATACCAAAATGCAGTGCTTCTACGAGAAGCGTGCCGAGAAAAATAAAGGAAAAAAGTGTGATTTTTCTTACAGACAGTGAATATGCCAAAAGCGCCGCTGTGTAAAACAACGGCCAGAATATTGAGGTCACATCAAGAAATATAAAGTCCAAATTCCTGCAAACTACCGTTAAGAATCAGGGTCATCCTTAGGTGGGTCTTTTGGCAGTTCGCTACCAAAACCGTCACCACTGGGGGATGCACCGCATGTATGTGGAAATGCCTCGCAAACCGTTTTCATCGAAAATGAAGTTGACGTGTCAGCGAGCCCCTGGGCCGAAGCACAAAATGATAATAACCCAGTACCAATTACCGCCGCAATTCTAATTAACTTCTTCATACACAGTCCTTTATAACAAAGCATCAGCAAATGCTGACGCTTTATTATTGTCGAGAATTATCGGATGTGCAGAAATTTTTATTGGTTACGCTTTAACAGGTACTCTGCCGGTACGTATAACCTGACGCCGGATACCAGTAACAGGAGCCAGCCGGTAAAGATCGCCATTACGCCCTACATATCGCTTTCTCACGCCAGCCTCTCTGGCTATCTGACCGTGCGCTTCCAGATGTTCAGGCTCGCCATGTACAGGAATAGCAACCTGCGGCTTAACCCAGCTGTACATTAGTTTAAGCTCTTCTGCACACGGGTGCCCGCTGGCGTGGATGGGTAATACACTTTCTTCGCTGGTAATAGTCGAAATACCCAGCCCTTTGAGCTGACTGATAAGATTGTTTACGGGTTGTTCATTACCGGGAATAACAATACTTGAGAAAATAACTGTATCACCTTTATCCAGAGATAGCTGATGGTGATCGTCACGGGCCAGGCGGGCCAAAGCGGCGCGTTGTTCCCCCTGACTGCCGGTTACTACCGCCAATACCTCGCTGGGTGGCAGATAGCCAGCATGACTGGGATCAATCAAAGTCAGATCCTCAGGCCAGACGTCCAGTTTTCGTGCAATACTATACATATTGAGTAGCGAACGCCCATAAAGCGCCATATAACGGCCGGTTTTCTGTGCTACCTTCGCCAGGGTGATCAGACGCGCCACATTACTGCCAAAACAACTAACAACAACACGCCCTGTCAATGGCCTTATGGTGGCAAGTAAGCCATCGAAACAATTTCGCTCTGAAACAGAAAAACCTGGTTTGGTGGCATTGGTAGAATCACCTATCATAGCCAGTATATTTTCACTGCCAAGTTGCCTGTAAAGCGCAGCATCAAATGGCTTACCGGTTACTGGCTGAGCATCAATTTTCCAATCTGCTGTATGCAGAACACTGCCCGCCGGTGTGGTAATCTTTAATGCGAAAGGATCAGGAATGGAATGCGTTACTGCCAGCCAGTTGAGCGAAAACGGACCGACCTGCTTCTCATTACGTTCATCAACAACAATTATCGGTACTTTATCCTCAAGGCCGGTTTGGGCTAGCTTGCGTCTGAGTACCTCTGCGGTAAAAGCGGTGGTATAAACCGGGCATCGCAAGCGCGGCCACAGGTATGGTACGGCGCCAACGTGATCTTCATGAGCATGCGTTATTACCATCCCGCAAAGACTCTCTTTTTGCTGCGCGATGAATGCAGGATCGGGGGCAACGATATCAAATCGAGCCGATGCAGAAGCATCAAGATAGGGGGCGACTAACGGCTCATCAAAGCTAACGCCACAATCTACCATCAACCATTGCCCGTCATGACCGTACAGATTCATATTCATGCCGATTTCTCCGGTTCCGCCAAGCGGAACAAACCACAAATCGTCGGGACCTGGTGTAAGTGTAGAAATAAATGCCTCCTTGAAACCCGGTATATTCAGGTAGCCGTTGAATGGAAAAGTGTAACACAACAAGCGATTTTCAATCCCTCACGGCCTGATACAAAAAAGGCAGAGCCAACGCTCTGCCTTTCATCAGAAATACCAACGCATTACTTAACTACGTCCATTTCCTCAATAAGGTTAGTTGCCCCGTCAACATACTCCATTACCCAAAGCATGTAACGTGTATCCACATGAATAGTGCGAGTGGTTTTAGGGTCAAAATCCCAGTCAGAGTTAACACTTTCAAAGGTGCCGTCAAATAACAGGCCGACCAGTTCAGCCCGGCCGTTCATGGTGGCTGAGCCTGAATTACCGCCAGTAGAATCTAGGTCACTTAAAAAGTTAACCGGAACACTATCGATAGAGGCCATTTCATAGGGGCCGAACTTTTCAGCTTTGATCAATTCCAACTGTTTCGCAGGCGCATCGAACGGTGTTTCGCCAGTGTCTTTTTCAACAATGCCCTGAAGACGGGTGAAAGGTTCGTAAATCAGGCCGTCTTTTGGTGAGCCTCCCAGGACATTACCATAAGTCACGCGTAAGGTGCTGTTCGCATCCGGGTATGCCAGACTACCCTGGGACTTCTGCCAGTCAATGATTGCCTGCATGTAACCAGGTGTCAGTGCTTTTGACTCACCCGATAAACTCTTGGCACGATCTTCATTCTCCATCTCCGTGTCATACAATGCGACCGCCAGTTTTACGAACGGGTCATCGCTGGACTTAAACGCCTGAGGCTTAGCATCAATAAGCGCAAGACGATTATCGACCTGATTCATCCCAGTTTGCTGGTAATAGTCAGCCAGAATTTGATCGACCTTTTCAGGTGATGTATCTGCGGATAACCCCAGAGCTTCATCAAACGCTGCGATTCTGGC
Organism: Salinimonas iocasae; assembly: GCF_006228385.1. Taxonomy (GTDB): domain Bacteria; phylum Pseudomonadota; class Gammaproteobacteria; order Enterobacterales; family Alteromonadaceae; genus Alteromonas; species Alteromonas iocasae. Next base: position 1,568,411 of record NZ_CP039852.1, on the reverse strand, counting down.
TGCCGCTGGCTGCTGAAGGTATTGCTTGATAAATGTAGCCCAGACGGCCTTATCAACAGTTGCATCAAAGCGCCTTTCAATACGCTGCATGCTTTCTTTAAGGCGACTTTGGTCACGGTCCTGATAACCAGGCTCACGCTTCGCATCCGGTTTCTGCTGTTCAATAGCATTACGGTAAAGACGCTGGGCAGCGCTAAGTAGTTGTGGTCGGGTAATATTGCGATACCAGAATGTTTGCTTGCTCAGTGCAGACTGTTGCTTCTCGACATCATCCAGCTTTGCAATGGTTTCAAGCTGAGCTTCGCGCATACCCGCAGATGATAACCACTCATTTAATGCTTTTTCACGCTGCTCGCGTCGCTCAACCAGACCAACCCGCTTCGCCCCGGCGATTTGCCCTTTGGTGTTTTTCAGGAAGTTATTCAGTCCGGCAAGTGTAGACTCATACTTGATACGCGCATCGCTGCCTTCGGGCGCGGCTTTCTCAATGGTATCAATCCAGGTTTCGATTAAATCGATATAAGTGGGATATAACCAGTTAAAGGTGTGTTTTACCGCTACCAGTCTGGCATACCGGTCTGTGGAGCCAGGATAACCCGCCGCCATCACAAAGTCGCCGTCCTTCAGGCCGGCAGCAGATACTTTGAGCACATGCTCAGGCTGATACGGCACATTGTCCTCGGCATACTCTGCAGGTTTGCCATCTTTACCCACATAAGCCCGGTAAAAGGAGAAATCGCCAGTGTGGCGCGGCCACATCCAGTTATCAATATCACCGCCATATTTACCTACTGAGTCTGCAGGCGCATAGGCAATACGAACATCCTGTATCTCCAGCTGTTTAATCAGCTTGTACTCTTTTCCATTATAGAAAGACGGTACTGAACAACGATAGCCCGGCTCGGCCTCGCACTCCTGAATCAGTTGCTTTTGCATATCAACGATAGCATCAAAACGCTCCCGCCCGGTCACGCTCTCATCAAGTTTGCCGAGGATTTTGTCCGTCACATCCGAAAACTCAACGGTTACATACATCCGGGTTCCTGGTGCGGCAGGTAATTCGTCACCTATCTTTTTCGCCAGAAAGCCATTCTTCAGATAATTATTTTCAGCAGTAGAATTGTACTGAACAGAGCCCCGGGCACAGTGGTGATTGGTTACCGCCAGTCCTTTATCCGATACAAATGATGCTGAGCAGCCGCCCAGAGAGACAATAGCGCCCATAGGGAAGTCAGTCAGGTCGCTTAATGATTCGGGGGAAATTTCTAAGCCGGTCTTTTTCAGATCTGCGCTTATCTGGGGAAGCTGTTCAGGCGTAAACATGCCTTCTTTGGCGAATGTGCTGCCTGTGCTGGCAAGAAGTATTGCACCAGCCAGATAGCTTATTTTTTTAGACATTACAGTTCCTTATTCGAGTGTCGTCCCAAAGATACTACCCTGTAATGTGTTAAGCGCCCAGTCTAAACGGTAAAAAACCAATCGTTAAAATGTGTAAATTTGTTGCAACGGTAAATTCATCGTGAATCTACCGTTATCAATCGCGTAAAGGCGTGGCTTTTATCAGGCGTGATCATGATGCAGCTGGGCGTTCAACTCGTCGATTACCACCACCCACTGCGCGTCTTCATCAATGGCCTGTTTAAGAAACGCAGCCTGAGAATCGTTCCAGAATGGCGCTTCTTCGATATGCCGGCTTTGATTCATGCCTTTATGCTCTTCAATAAATGCATCCATCCCCTCTTCGCTGGAATCAAGTCCCAACTGGGTGAATAAGTCTGCCATTGTTGGCTGTTCTGTATACATAATTGCTCCATTATCCTGTTGTATTAAAAGTAGTAAACGGGTTCTCGGAAGCAAAAGATCAGCCTTGGCAGTGATGCAAAAAGTCAAAGACCTTGCACCATAAACAAAAAAACCACTGAGGACTTCAGTGGTTTTTAAGTACAGTGTGAGCAATGGTTACATCAGCTTTTCAGCAAGCTCGTCCGGTTCCATTACCTCACCGTCTTCGCCCGGTACCGGGCAAACCATAATGCACAGTTCATCCTGCATAAGGCCCGGCGTCCATTTCTTCAGCCAGTCTTCCAGCGTCACCGCCATAGGTTCACAATCAGCCCAGTCCTCTGTAGCCCACAGTAAGGCTAAGCCGGCATCTGGCCACACGGGTACACCGTCTTCATCTTCAGTACTTAACATGACGCAGCCATCTGCGTCCTTGAGAATCCAGACTTTCTGGTTATCTTTAATTCCAGAAATTGTCTCTTGTAAACGCAATGCTGCACTCACGCCCAACAGGGGATGTTCATCTAGAGCCATAAATAATTCCTATGATATTGATTGCTGACAGTGCAAACGCGCTGTTCAGCCTTAGCGCTATGTAATGCGTTATTTTCTTTCTACTAAGAATAACATCGTCAGATCACGCTACGCACTGAAGCGCTGCGATTTTACGTTATATGCAGGGCCAGACCGGGTTTTTGTGTTCTGCGTTATTATACCGCGATTGTCTTATGGGAAGGAAACAAAGTATCGACGACAGTCGTCAGTGCATGTCTTTTTACCGATTTCAGTCGATTCAGATAAACACATGCCTGAACATCATCAAGCGTACTAACCTGGCGAAGAGACAAATGCGTAAGTTTTTGCGCAAACCGTACAGGGAATACCGCGCACCCACCGTCTTCTTCAATAGCATTGAGTCCGAGCCTTAATGAATTCGTCCGCAGCTTAGCATCCCGCAACTGAGGCCAATGCTGACAAATCAGGTCCCTCGTTTTTCCCCCCCATTCAATTGCAACATAATCATTGGCATCAATATCATCAGACGATCGGCCAACGATATATAAACCCAGGGGTTCGGCACTGATTTGTTGAGAAATCACCTCTTCTGATTTTAGCGGTTCAGAGGAAAAGGCCAGGTCGATGACCCGCTCATGTAGCTGTCGTGAAAGGTTATCAAGGGTCAGAATCTCCGCCTTTACCGACCAGTCCGGAAAATGCTCATGTATGCCCGATAGTGTGCTGCTCAGCTGTAATTCACTGGCCAACTGGGTCGCGCCGCAGACAATATACTCACCGGATTGCAGCTGAAGTTCACGCTTTGCATCTTTCAGGGTATCGCTTAACTGATGAGCATAAGGCAGTAACTTTTCGCCTGCAGGCGTTAGCTGAATACTGTTCCGGTGACGGATAAAAAGCGTGGTCTGGAAGTACTCTTCAAGTAATTTAATGCGGGCACTGACAGCAGACTGTGTTAAAAACAGATTCTCTGCGGCCTTACCAAAATGACGGGTATTTGCGACTTCAATGAAGGTCGATAAAAAGCGAATGTCCATGCTTTACGGGCAATAGTAAACCTGCCCGTAAAGCTGTCACATATGCACAGGTTTGTAAACCTGAAAACTTATAAAGCGTTCAGAAAGTCAGGATATTGTCTAATAACTCTCCTGATGCAATCTTTTCTGCTTTTCGCGTCTAAGCTCATCACGCTTCTGACGCCCTTTCATCTGGTTACGGCGATCCGATTTTTTCTTTCCAAAATGGTCATCGTCTTCTACCGAGTCCCATTCTTCTCGCTGGTAACGATAGTCTTTGCTCATTACAATCTCAAACTAGTGAACGACAAGGTTATTATCTGCGCCGCTGTACAAATTTAAAACAAATATTAATTATCGTTACGACAAAAACATTTGTTCTCAGAATCATAATCTTTTCGCAATCCTGAGACGTTTTTTATCAGTTGATCTGAGTGGTATCCGGATGCGCTGCGCAGGCGGGTATACTGCCTTTTAGTCCTGAAAACTGACAAACAAAAATTTTTCCCGCAAAGAACAAAAATTTTTGTTTCATTTTTTTTGAAATTTGTCCTAAAAGTTCGCTTGCAAACTTATTTTATGCGAGATGAACATGAACACACCTGATATCCGTATTGCACCCAAACCTTTTATGGACAGAGCCAAATTTCCTTACGGCTTCAGGAAATCTGGTGATTTTAGTATTTCTGAAGCTGATTTGCTGACCCGCTATGGCAATACGCTTATGGCCCTGGAGAGTGAAACACTTGCGCCCGAGGGAGATGATGAGTCTCACTTCGTGGCTTTTATTAAAGGTCAGGTACCTGCTCACAACAGCCTTGAAAAAGCGTGGCAGAAATACGTTCAGCTGGCACGCGGCAAGCGCCACTTTTATACGCTACACAGCAGTGCCAGTAATCAGGCTGACTATGACGACGATTACGTTAGTGAGGAATATGACGTAGCAGGTTAATTCGCCCCGTCTTTGTTTAACATGTGGCCCCTTCGGGCCACATTGTTATGAGTTCCTCTCATAAGCTTAGTTTTTGTCTCCCATCTTCGCGCTCCCACCGGTGTAAATACCTGCTATGTGTGATCTTTGTAGGATGCCGTCACGAATTCAATCATAAGTCGCTTCAGCGCCACCTTTTATTCTATTAAGGCGCTCAGACACCTGGAGGATTGAAGCCATGATTTCGCATAAACAGATTACTCACTATTCTATACATGCTACAGACGGTGATATAGGCGGCTGTAAAGATATCCTTTTTGATGATCAGGATTTTGTTGCCCGCTACCTGGTCGCGGATACCAATAGCTGGCTACCAATGAGCCGCAAAGTTGTTATTTCCCCTATTTCAGTTTCAAAAGTTAATACTGATGAACAATGGCTGGCAATAAATATGTCTTCGCAAGAGCTTAAAGACAGCCCGTCGATTGATGAACATAAACCGCTGTCCCGGGAATACGAAGAGACACTGTTTAAATATTTCGGCTATGGTTACTACTGGATTGGTCCGGGTGCATGGGGCGATTTTGCTCATCCCACTGAACTGGCTGATAAAGAAATGGAGCAAACCCTTGCCGAAGACGCTGCTGAGCCAGCAAACCATTTGCGTTCATGCAGCGAGGTACATGGTTATGATGTAGCCACGCTGGATGAAGATGTCGGGCACATCACTGATTTTATCTTTGATCATACCGGGTGGTCACTGCGCTTACTGGTTATTGATACTAATAACTGGCTTCCAGGAGGTAAAAAGCTTGCTGTATTACCAAAAGACATTGATACGATTGATTGGTCAAGCCATAAAGTCCACGTCAACCTGACCCAGGAGCAGCTTATGGATAAGCCAGAGATCGATATGGATAAACTGGCAGATGCCAGCTACTTAGAATCAATTTTGTCGAAAGCGGAGCAATAGTATGACTGAGACGCTATATCAGAAACAGACCTCGCTGGCCTGTGACAACTTTGCTATCAGTCAACAAGGTATGCCCGCCCCCTTTATTCATGCATTAGGTTACCTGAAAGCCGCCTGTGCCACTGCGAACCAGGAACTGGGCAACATGGACGACGACATCGCTGGTGCTATCTATAAAGCGGCAATAGAGGTGGCAGAGGGTAAGCACGATGAGCAATTTCCGGTTGATGTCTTTCAGACCGGCTCAGGCACCAGTACAAATATGAACGCTAATGAGGTTATCGCCTCGTTAGCCAGCCGATATGCAAATCGTGAAATTCATCCGAATGATGATGTAAACATGGGGCAAAGCTCCAATGATGTCATTCCCACCACTATTCATATCAGCGCAGCAATACAAATACAGGAACGCCTGTTACCGGCGATGCGGAGCTTGTCAGAGCATATCGAAGCGCGTATGAAAGCGCTGGACCACGTAATTAAAACGGGCCGGACACATTTGATGGATGCCATGCCGGTAAAGATAAGTCAGGAACTATCCGGATGGCGGGCTCAGATTCTTCAGAATCAACAGCGTCTTGAAGACACACTGCAGCGTCTCACTCGGCTGGCCATTGGCGGCACTGCAGTGGGTACTGGAATAAATACCCACAAGGAATTTGGTGGTCGCGTCAGTGCCGCATTAAGCCGCCAACTGGATATCTCATTTTCTGTCACTGATAATCATTTTGCAGCAATTTCTGCTCAGGACACAGCGGTAGAGCTGGCTGGCCAACTTAACACACTGGCAGCTTCATTAATGAAAATTAGTAATGACTTGCGCTGGATGAACAGTGGCCCGTTGGCTGGTCTGGCTGAGATTGAAATGCCCAAGCTTCAGGCTGGCAGTTCGATTATGCCGGGTAAGGTTAACCCGGTAATACCAGAGGCGGTAGCGATGGCCAGTGCACAGGTAATGGGCTATCACACAGCGATATCGGTAGCCGGTCAGTCGGGCAATTTTCAGCTTAACGTAATGTTGCCCCTTATTGGCCAGAATTTGCTGCTTGCGATCAACCTGATGAGTAACAGCTGTGAACACCTTGGCGAAAAAGCAATAGAGACTTTTACCGTAAATGAAGCGCAGCTTGAGAAAGTGTTATCTAAAAACCCTATTCTGGTTACAGCGCTTAATCAGAAGATAGGCTATGAAAAAGGCACTGAGATTGCTAAACGTGCCTATGATGAAAAGCGGGATATTCTTGACGTAGCGAAAGAAATGACGTCGCTGGAAGAGGATGAATTGAAGTCGCTGTTAGATCCCGCCAAACTGGTGTAGTTATTACACAGAGGAGTCGTCGAAAAATTCGCTCATCAACCCTATCGTCTGAAGTACACGCTTGTCAGTGAGACGATAGTATATAACCTGCCCGTCGCGGCGGGTGGCGACAACGCCGGCTTCTCGTAACAGTGCCAGATGCTGAGATAAAACAGGCTGGGTCACATTAATACGGGTAAGAAGATCAGAAACCGAAAGTTCCTTATCAATAAGCGAATACAAGACGGTCAGTCGTGTTTTATTTGCAAGCAATTTGAAAAATTGCTCTGCCTCACTGACATACTCTAAAATGAATTCATTGTTTTGTGTTTCGGAAATAGCAGACATGCAAGCAACGCTAATTTGTTTAAAGCCATATTGAAACGCGAAGCACTAAAGGTCACAAGTGCATTTATCGCACAAAAGCAGCAGTCTAAAGATATCTGCAAGAATGATGCTTAGACATTGATCATATTAGCATTTGCTAATGATTTATTGGGTAGTTATCTAGCGAAGGAGAAAGTATGTTAAAAAGCGTTCAGGAAAGACTGTCGCAGTTACCAAAATCAATTCGTACTGTAACTGCAACAGAAGCAAAACAAGAGCTTGACGAAAATAAAGGTGCGTTAATTGATGTCAGAGAACCTTCTGAACTGGCCGACTCACCTGTAAACAGCTCGTTTACTATTCCCCGGGGAGTATTAGAAATGAAAGCGCTTGATCAGTTTAAAGACCCGGACAAGCCGCTTTACCTGCACTGTGCCAGCGGTGTAAGGGCACAGCTCTCTGCTGAACAGCTTTTAAAGATGGGTTACACAAACGTATCAGCTATCGTCAGTGATATAAAAGACATTCAGAATACTTTTAATACCTAGTACTTCCTCAGCGGTATATGGAAATATCCATATAAACAGGGCATTATGAGCTTATTGATCGAAAAGTTTATAAGTTAACAAGAATGCTGAAGGCGACACTTGAACAATGGCGTATGTTTAAAGCAGTGGTCGATGCTGGCGGTTTTAACCAGGCTGCCCAGCATGTCCACAAGAGTCAGTCGACCGTACACCATGCCGTCCATAAGCTTGAAGATGCATTAGGCGTAGCACTATTTGAAAATGACGGTCGCAAAGTGAAATTGACCGATGCCGGCGCGTTAATGCTACGTCGCGCCACATTTTTGCTCGAAGAAGCGCATAAAATGGAGGCTGTTGCCGCCAGCCTTCAGCATGGTGTCGAGACACAGCTTCGGGTGGCTGTGGATATTATTTTGCCAGCCGAAATGCTTTATCGTGCATTATCTGAAGTTTCACTTCAGTATCCCCTCCTGAGAATAGAAATTATGGAAACGGTACTGTCCGGTGCCAATGATTTGATGCAACAAGGAAAGGTGGATATCGCTATTTCGCCGTTTCCGTTATCCAATGGTTTTAGCGAAGAATTATGCGAAATCGATTTTATTCTTGTGGCGCACCCAGAGCATCCATTGCATCAGCTGGACAGAACACTAAGTGCTGAGGATCTTAAATCTCACCGTCAGATTGTCGTACGCGATAGTTCGAGTGAAAAACGCGCTGATGCCGGTTGGCTTGGCGCAGAGCAGCGTTGGACGGTCTCTCACACGCGCACTTCCATCGACATGATAGAGCGAGGCCTGGGTTTTGCCTGGCTTCCGGTAGCCATGATCCAGAACAGTCTTAAAATGAATATACTGGCTCCCCTGCCCCTGGCAACTGGTAGTCAGCGTAAAGCGCTACTGAATTTGAGCTTTGAGGACGGTGACAGACTGGGACCAGCCGCCAGAGCATTTATCGGCGAGCTACGGTTTCAGTCTATGCAATTACCCGGCACAGCGACCGTTTTATCTCACAGCGATTGAACATCGTTGCTATTCACGTTATAAACAATAAGCACTAGCATATAACGAAAATAATAAGCAATGGGCGTACAATGAGCGCTGAACCTGTCTTTACATGGCTGCAGAACTTTCATCAGGTAACTGAGCTTAATGTGATGTACACTAATGAATCTGTTCTTCGTCAGTATTCTTTTGGCGTAAATCTGTTACGTTCAACCGCAATGAGTGAGTCATGCCGGATAATTTAGAACTGGTAAAAAGTGACAGCAGTTTAAGAAGGCGGCTATTGCTCGGCTCAATTCTTCTGTCTTTACTGGTTATAACCATTTTTTGCTATGTGGGCTATAGTCTCCTGCTGGAAATGGAAAAAGATTTGGAACGCCAGGCATTTGAGGAACAGTACGCGGACGTTCAGACACTACTGGCACCGGTTATAGAGAATGATGATTCGGTTTCATCCCCTTCACTGGTACCACGCGACCTGTCTATCCTGGCCGAAGATATTCTTATCATTGAATTAGATAATCAGGAATTATACCGCGACCCCCGTCTTGCCCCACAAACCTACTTACAGCCACTTAAACAGTCGGGATTTTTTGAGGAAAGTGGCGACGAATATTATGTTCACAGTAACGTCCTTCCGTCAGGCAAACCACTGACTGTTATCTGGCGTTCTGTCGATATGCAGAAGATTTCTGAGCGTGTGATTAGCCGGTTATCTGTTGCAGCATTTCTGACCTTCTGGCTATCAGTTTGGTCTGCGTTAATTATGTCCGCTTTCATCGCACGGCGATTTGAATCCGCGAATCGCAATCTCGAAAAAATGGCGCTTATCGATAATCTTACCAAGCTTTACAATCGCAATGCATTGCTTACCAGCCTTGACATACAGGAGAAGCAAGGTGCATTCATGTTTCTCGACCTCGACCGGTTCAGAGATATCAATGATGCATTAGGCCACGATATGGGCGACAAACTGCTCAAAGCCTTTTCCCAGCGATTACGGTTGATGTCTGACAATACTATGCAGCTCTATCGTTACAGAAGTGATGAGTTTGTCATCTGGATCCCTAATATTCCCAGCGATGAAGTCATGAATCGCGCCTTCACCTTGCTCTATGAATGTCGCGAACCGCTGAATATCGGTAAGAGTGCATTTGAAATTGGCTGTAGCATAGGCGTAGCATGTGCGCCGGAGCACGGCCACCTCGTCGAAACACTGGTTCAGAACGCAGAGAATGCCATGCTAAGAGCAAAGCGCATGCGTTTGGGTATTCAGGTGTATAACGAGCGCCTGGCGTATAACAGTACGGTTGAGGTGACGTTGCGCAGCCAACTTCGCTCGGCCCTCCAGCAAAAACAGTTTGAGCTTTATTACCAGCCCAAAGTTAACCTGATAAATGGCGAGCTGTCCGGCGTTGAGGCCATTGTACGCTGGAACCATCCTGATGAGGGTCTGTTACCCCCAGGACACTTCATCGACCTGATAGAACAAAGTGGAATTGTCCATGCTTTTACCCGGTATACGGTAGAATGGGCCGTTAATCAGATAAAAACCTGGGAAGTTCAGGGCACACCCATGCCCGTGGCCGTGAATCTTTCTGCCTATAACCTGATGGACAACGCGTTTGTTCCCTTCGTCGAACGATTACTGGCAAGCAGCGGCATTACACCCTCTTTGTTAGAATTTGAGCTGACGGAGAGCGCCACTATGGTGGATGTCGCGGTTAGCAAGCGTATGATCAATGCATTCAATCGTCTGGGCCTGAAAACCTCTATTGACGACTTTGGGACCGGTATGAGTTCGTTTGCTTACTTAAGAGAACTGAATGTCCATACCATTAAGCTGGACCGCGCGTTTATTATGAATATCGCTGAAAACACCAAAGATGCACGCATTGTCGAAGCAATGATATCGCTTTGTCATAACCTTGATATTCGGGTAGTCGCTGAAGGCATAGAACAGCAAAATCAGGTAACATTGCTGCGAAGCCTTAACTGCGATACCGGCCAGGGTTACTTTTTCGGTAAACCTACACCGGCCGGCGGTATTGATGCACTGTTGTCTGCCAGAGAGTCGGTAATGGTTAACTCATTAACGAAATAAGTTGCTGTCCGCCCATCACAATTCCTAATATAGCAATAGAAAGCCCTAACAGCGCAACAGCACCGTCATCGGTAGCCATACCGACCGCCATGATGAAAATAGCCACTGCCGGTACTAACCCCAAAAAAGGCACTAGTTCTAAAGGTACCATCATCAGACCACAAATGGCGCAGCTCAGTGCAATGAGACTTCGAAAAATAAACTGCCGCATAAAAAACCAGCGGGGCATCAACAGTTTGTCGACATGGGTTACCGCAGGCTTTGCTTTACCAATACCTCTATTCAGCGAGTCCCGGTTTATACCGATATCCCGAATAGCAGAGGGAAGCCAGGGATGATTTCGCGCCAGTAAAACTTGCAGTGAAATAAGAAATATTGTTATACCGGTAACTGTCGGAATGCCGGGTATGGCGCCAATAGGTGTTGAGCAAATAAAAGCAGGTGCCGCCAGCATAGGGCCAAATCCTCGCTTCTCCATCACGTTAAGTAACTCACCAAACGTGACTTTTTCCTCATCCCCTCTGCATTGCATTTTCCCGAGCAACTCGTGCAAGCTCATGGACCGTTCCACAGCCATGCTAATCATTGATGGTTACCTGTAAAAAAATGAATAGATTGTAATTGTCTAAGCGAGTATTGTGCCAAAAGTAAACAGAATATAAAGATTCTACCAATTTCAGGCTTTTAAAGGTAAACTCCTTCGCCAATTAAACTGATCTTAATGCGTTAAAAATAAGTAATTTACTTATTGGCAAAGCAAATGAAGCAAGGTAAATATTTGTGCTGACTGTTTTACTCGTTGACGATGATCCTGAATTTACTGATGTCGCCTGTACGATAATTGAATTTTTAGGCCACGAAGTCCTCACTGCTGCGAACCTTGAAGAAGCCCGGGACTGGCTCAAAAAAGAAAGTTTCGACCATATCCTTCTCGATTTCATGTTACCTGATGGTAGTGGTGTTCACCTTTTTGATGAACTCGATGCCCTGGGCAAAAGGCCTCGGGTAACTTTGATAACAGGTCATCCGTCGGTGCGCGGTATCATTAAGGGTCTTTGTGGTCCGAATATCGATTATCTGGTAAAGCCGATTCAGCGCGAGGAAATTGAGGCAGTACTTTCCGGCAAAACAGAAGTACAGTCACAGAGCTCGGGCTCAAATATTAAAAAATATTTTGGTCACCTGATTGGCGAATCAAAACCCATGAAGGAGCTTTACAAGCTTATTGAACGGGTAAGTCGTACAAGCGCTAACGTGATGCTTCTGGGTGAAAGCGGCGTCGGGAAAGAAGTTGTAGCGGAGGCTATCCACGCTGCATCTGATGTCGAGGGTCCATATATCGCGACTAACTGCGGTGCGTTTTCAAAAGAATTGATCGGCAGCGAGCTTTTCGGTCACGAAAAAGGCGCATTTACCGGTGCTGTGGGCCGCAAATCCGGCGTATTCGAACAAGCCGAGAATGGCACGTTATTTCTCGATGAAATAACTGAAATGCCTATTGATATGCAGCCGAATCTACTTCGCGTTCTTGAAAACAAAGTGGTAATCCGCGTAGGCGGGACGAAAACTATTCCGGTTAACTGCCGGGTGGTATCCGCGACTAACAGAACGATGGAGGCCATTGCTGAGAGTAAAGTGCTTCGGGAAGATATCTATTTTCGCCTTGCCGTATTTCCTATCACCATTCCTCCCCTGCGTGAACGTAAGGAAGATATTCCTTTACTGGCGACCGCGTTCATTGATGAGCTAAACCGTGAGAATGAAACTCAGTTCAGTTGGAAAGAAGGCCAGCTGGAAACGCTCAAAGAATACGATTGGCCGGGCAACGTTCGGGAGCTACGTCACTTTGTTCATCGCGCGGCGATAATGAGCGATCCGGACAAATCAGAACTTGAGCTACCGAAAACTATCGAGTCGCCTTTCGCTAAAAAACAATCGACAGCCCCTGCCCTTCAGGCCGGCCGGACGATTGAAGATGTTGAAAAAGAGCTTATCTATGCAACCCTTGAGAAAGTAAACGGGAATAAGACGCTCGCCGCAGAGATGCTCGGCATCAGTACAAAAACGCTTTATAACCGTCTGCACGCATACGGTGACCTTAGCAAAGACGATTAATTGTTGAGACGTTATGAATGATCAAGAGTTTGCCGCGCTTGCGGCGCACGTACATGATGCCAGAAAACCCCTTAACCGGATTTCAATGCAGGCTGAGTTGGTGAAAATGGCGCTGGATGGCAACGTTCCGCCAGAACGCGCTAAACAGGCACTGGATAAAATCATCGTCAGCACCAAGGATTGCAGTGAGGCGCTTACCCAGATGATGGATGCGCTGGGCGATTCTCAGTCGGAATCTTAATCCCATGCTAAACAGAGCAGTACAATCCATTTATAGTTGGATCGTCCTTTTGGGCGTTATTGTTTTTATCATTACTGGTAATTCATTCTATGTGGTAAGTACCCTGGATGAACTTGCCTCCCTTGAGGCCCGGCTATTTACAACTAACCGGGTTATTAACTCAGTAAATACCCTTCACATGGCAGTGCTCAGAGCCGAATCGGGCCAGCGTGGTTATCTGCTTACCAAAGATGAAAGTTACCTTGAAGATTACAATACGACGCTTTTACGCATTGAAAGCCTCTTTGATGAGGTAGAAGTAAGTGCACAGGTCTCAGATTTGCCCAATCAGGACGAGAAGATTGAGAAACTAATTTCACTAAGTCGCAAAAAAATCGGCGAAATGGTGGCTACAGTCAGTCTTGCTAAAAAAGGTGACTTTCAGGCCGCTATCAATCAGGTTAGTTCTGACCGGGGTTTGCGGTTGTATGACCAGTTTGAGACGATATTTTCAGAAATCGATGAGTCAGAAAGAACAGTCCAGGGAGAGCACCTTGCCAACCTGATGAGATTACGCAACGACTCTGTCAATACTCTTATTATTTCTGGTGTAACTACCGCTTTTTTAATTATCGCCATTTTTGTGCTACTCAAGATGAATATGCGTGAAACCTTACGCCACCAACGTGACTTAGAAAACATTAACGAAGAGCTTGAGTATAAGATATTGCAACGCACGCAGGAGTTGCAGGTTTATTCTGACGAGCTAGCTCGTAGTAACCGGGAATTGGAAGATTTCGCCTTTGTTGCTTCACATGATTTGCAGGAACCCTTAAGAAAAATTCGCGCGTTCGGTAATCGAATTGATGATGGGTACAGTGATGTTATTGATGAGCGAGGCAGAGACTTTTTGAAACGTATGCTTAATGCTGCGGAACGGATGTCGATGCTTATCAGTGACTTGCTTGCTTTTTCACGGGTTTCTACCCGCGGAAAAGATTTCACTGAAGTCGATATAAATAATGTTGTTGCTGCAGTGATTGAAGATTTGGAAATTGCGATTGAGGAAGCCGACGCGCAGGTAGACGTAGGTAAGTTACCGGTTATTCAGGCAGATAAGTCTCAGATAGAGCAACTTCTGTTGAATCTTATATCCAATGCTATCAAATTCCGAAAACCTGATACTAAACCGGTTATCAGTATCGCTTCACGAGAGCCAGAAGAAAGTGAACTCAAAGGCCTTCATTTAGTAAATCAGTTTGACTGGGCGACAATAACCATAGAAGATAACGGGATCGGCTTCGACCAATCTTTTGCAGAGAAAATTTTTGCGCCTTTTCAACGACTTCACGGGCGCAGTTCTTATAAAGGTACAGGAATTGGTCTTGCAGTATGCCGCCGAATTGTAGAGCGTCACAATGGACAGATTAAAGCTGTCAGTGAGCCCGACAAGGGAGCGAAGTTTTATATGATAATCCCGCTGAATGGTGAGCCATTCGCGAATACTTCAAGTGTGGGAGTAATAAATAATGACAGCTAAAGAAGCGTTACCTATCAATATTTTGATGGCCGATGATGATGAAGATGATCGGTTGTTAACGCTGGACGCACTTAAAGAAAGTCGCGTGCTTAATAATCTGTACTTTGTTGAAGATGGCGTAGAATTACTCGAGTTTTTACGCCGTGAAGGTAAGTACTCAGACCCGAGTGATTCGCCCCGCCCCAGCCTGATTTTGCTCGATTTGAACATGCCGCGGATGGATGGCCGTGAAGCATTACAGGAGATTAAATCTGATCCGGCGCTTCGCAGTATTCCAGTAGTGATCCTGACGACGTCTAAAGAAGAAGAAGATATGCTTCGCGGATATGATCTTGGATGCGCATCCTACATTACAAAACCTGTTAACTTTGATGGTTTAGTAGATTTGATGCGAGCGCTGGGTCGGTACTGGATTGAGTTCGTCGAACTACCGCACGACTAAGTAATAAATAATTAGGATAAGCTGTGACTGATGTAATCCGCGTACTTCTTATAGAAGATGATGAAGATGACTACTTTCTTACCGCGGATTACCTGTCGCAATGTCAGGAGCCCAGATTTGATATTACCTGGGTAACTAACAGCGCTGAGGCTGTTGCTGCATTTCGCTGTAAACTCTTTGATATTTGTCTGCTTGATTACATTCTGGGTGCCGAGAACGCCATCGATGTTCTCAATATCATCAAATCTAAAGGTATTAGCATTCCGGTTGTAATACTGACCGGGCAGTCGGACGCTAAAGTCGATGAGATGGTGATGCGAGCGGGTGCTGCAGACTATCTGACGAAAAGTGAAATTGAGACGCCGCGCTTCATGCGTACCATGCGATATGCCATGGTGCGCCGTGAAATTGAAAATGAGCGAATTGAACGTCACAAGGTCGAGCAGCAAAACAAGGCTAAAGATAAGTTTTTGGCTCACCTGGGCCACGAATTACGAACACCCCTCACCTCGATTCTCGGGTACACAGAATTGCTTTTAGATGATGCAGGCAATGAGCGCATGCAGCAGGAGCTTTCTATTATCCACACCAATGGTAAGCACCTTTTAAGTCTGCTCAACGACTTGCTTGATATGTCCCGTATCATGGCAAATAAACTTGAATTGTCGCCCAAGGATATTAATTTGTCCGGGTTTATGACAGACGTTCACTCTCTGATGAATCTGGCGGCTAAAGATAAAGGACTCAGACTGTCTATCAACTGTCAGACCCTTTTACCAGAGTCTATTAAAGCCGACCCTACCCGACTGCGGCAGGTTTTGATTAACCTTATCAGTAATGCGGTCAAGTTCACTGACTCGGGTAATATCGAGGTGTCTTTAGAAGTATTTGCCAGTCATAGTAGTGGTGAGGAACGTTTGAAGTTTAGTGTTAAAGATTCAGGTATCGGGATGCCACCTGATAAACTAGACGATATATTCCATCCATTTGAACAAATCGAAGATGTCATGCGGGCAAACCATGGCGGTGCCGGCCTGGGCCTTGCAATATGCCGCGAGTTGGTACATAAAATGGGCGGTGATATCTCTGTAGAGTCAACCTTCGGCAAAGGCAGCATATTTTCATTTTATATTGATCCGGGCGATATCTCCGAGCAGCCCAGAGATGAGCTGAATCTTGCGGCTCCCAGCTCCAGAACCCCTGGCGCGATGAATCTTCATGTCTCAGGACGTGTACTTATTGTTGATGATCTGCGTGAGCTTCGTCGCCTGACGGGCCATATGGTGAGTCAGTGTCACGCGCAGGTGGCCTATGCTGAAAATGGGGTTAAGGCACTGGAAGCTGTGCTGATGGCAGAACAGGAAGGTAAGCCGTTCCACTTGGTGTTGATGGACATACACATGCCGGTAATGAATGGCATCGATTCGCTTAAAGCGATGCGAAAACATAACTGCAAAACGGCTGTTGTCGCGATTACAGCAGCAAGTCGTAAAGGTCTTAAACAGTCCCTGATGGACGAGGGTTTTGACGATATTCTGGGTAAGCCTATTGAAAAGAACGCGCTGATGCATGTTCTGGACAAATATCTTATTCGCACCATTGACCCGGATCTGGTCGATGGTAGCCTTCCCGCTGGCGTAAATGCGAATCCCGAAGCCTCTACCAGTCATAACGATGAGGCGTTGACTAAAGTCGAAAATACGCAGACGGCAGCCTTAGATGATAACGACGATGTGAAGCGCGTGTTGGTTATCGAGGATGACCACGATGCGGCCGACCTTATGCAGTTGCTCATTAGCCATCAAGGCCATCAGGTTGCTATTGCTAATACGGGTCAACAGGCAATATCCCTGGTTCAGCAAGAACAATACGATTTTATCTTACTGGATCTTACATTACCTGATTATCACGGCTTCGAACTTGCTGATGCGCTACAACAGCATATCAGTGAGTCAACAACCATTGTTGTTGTTAGTGGTCGTGAGCCCGATGTAAGCGATCTTTCACGCCACAATATTTCCCATTCCCTTCTCAAACCAGTTAGTAAAGACGATTTGTCGACATTGCTGAGCTGATAGTCGATTACCAGCGGGTTTTACGAAAGAATTACAATGCTTTGCAGTTTTTACCAAGGCAAGACTAAATACAAGCTAACAAAACTCTATAACACCTTGTGACGTAAGGTAATTCTTCTATTCTTCTCGTGGTATGCGCCTTGCAACAGTCTTATCGCATACATTTATAAATCAAGGAGATTCGTATGGTAACGCAAGCTAAAGCCACCACCGGAGTTAAAGGTGCAGGTACTACGGACACAACACATTCAAATGGCGTAACGGAGTCGACACATCCTATGACAGATAAACTTCAAGATTCATTACATTCCTCAGTAGACAAACTAGCATCATCAGCAGCTCGCGCTGAAGAGAATATTCGCTCTACGGCCTCAGATTCAGCTGAAAACATGGCAGCGCGTAAGCGTCTGGCAGAAAAAAAATGGTTAACATCAGGCGTTCGTAAATACGCTATCGAAAATCCGGTTGCTGCTGCCGGTGTGGCATTCGCAGCAGGTATGCTGGTTACTTCACTACTTCGTAAAAAGTAACAGACGATGCAGCCAGGTATGGCCGATTTTACACAAGCATCGTTCAGGCCGCATGGGCCTGTCTCGCTTCGCCCCACCAGAGACACTGGTTGGGCGCTAGCGTGTGTACCTGAACACTCCACCGCAGAAGATACTACATTTCATGAAGCTTTCGAGGCTTACAAGCACCTGTTTAGTGCGAAAAAAGCGCAGCTTGCGGCGTTATCTGATGTAGTTTCGAGCGAAACCGCCCTTGTTAAAAAGTCTGCTATAGTAACTGCTATCGGGCTTGGTGGGGCATTCGTGCTTTCATGTATTTGCTGGATTATTATCAACGCAGCTATTGGTGTCGCTTTGGATCGTTCAGGTCTACATCTTGCTCTCACAACACTTATTTTGCTAGCGATGAACGGTATAATGATAGCTTTCTTTGCAAAGATGGTGTTAGATACCTACAGGTACATATCAATCCGACCTGTCTGGAAAGCATTAACCGGCCACGCGGGCGTTGAAGCGCCACAATCAGATAAGGACCGCTAACATGTTTCTGAGTAAGGAATTACGCTCAGTCGAGCAGTCGCACCTTGATTACACCAGGGTTCGTAATGACGCGCACCAGGCAATGGATGATGTAAAGCACAAATCCAGACTTATTATGGCGAAACCGTCTGTTTTATTAGGTATGTTTGGTTACGGTGCATTTAAAGGTGTTACAACCAGTAATCCTGAGTCGAAACGAAAGCATGCATTAATAACATTTGCCAGAACGGCGTTTTTTAATTTTATAGCCTGATAAGGTGACACATGGCAGTACATTCTGACGTAAAAAAAACTGCTAAAGCATTTGTTGCAGCGTCTGTATTAGCGACTGTAATGAGTGCTTGTAGCAGTTTTTCTGCATCTGGCCCTACTCCCTATAAAGCGGCTAAAAGTGCTGACGCTTACGGTTATTCAAGCGTTCAGCTTGATGATTCCCGTTACCGCGTTATGTTTAAAGCAGGTGAAGATACACCGGCAGATCTTGTGCAGGAGTATACGCTTTATCGCGCCGCACAAATTGCCAGTGAGCAGGGGTATTCCTGGGTAGCGGTAGTTAAAACGGATATTGAGCGAAAGGCGAACATTACTCAAAGAGTAGTGAAAGACAAAAAGAATACGTTGCCCCCGGTACTTAAGGAAGAGCAATGCACAATGTCTGGTTGTAACGATGTCGCTCAGCCTTTTGAAGTCAGTGACAGTGACTTAAGAATGGAAGAAGCTAAGACTCAGGATGTGTATTACTCTATCGTAGCGCGAATGGGTAATAGCCAGGTGAGCACCGGGGACAATGCGTTCGAGGTGCAGAAAGTAATATCCAGGCTGACTGAAATCGTCAACCCGTAAAAGCCGCAATCGCGGCTTTTTTAATGTCTATCGCTATACGCTCTTTGTTTCGGTTGTTTTTCCTGCGCTCCAGTATTTACGACGGATTTCCCCTGACTTGTTGGCACCATAAAAGTCGAATTTGACGTTTCTCTTTTACAAGCAGTTAGAAAAAACTTCTTAGTGTGAAAGGACGAGAAGCTCCTCAGCGTTGATAAATACAGTGTAAAATTCATAGACTACTGATTATTAAGCTAAAATTTATATTCCCAGTACGATTCAAAATGATAGGTGTGGAACATCTCATGCATAACAGGACTAGTTATGCATTTAAAGTATCAACCGTCGCCCTATTTTCTTACAGGAGAAGAAATGAATCAGTTACCGGCGAATGTCGAAAAAGTATCTGACATTGTTAAGGTATTAATTGGTGGCATCGAGTTCTATAAGTATGGTATTAGCAAAGTCTCGGGCCAGCATATCCAGGCGATGTTTCAGCGTATGATTGACGAAAAACAACAAGCCGTTACAGCACTCAGGCCTTATATGGCAGAGGCAAGTCAGCGGGATACAAATGATCCCGACTGGATTATCAAATTCCGAAGCACGTATAAGCGACTGGAAAAAACGCTGGACTCGCACGATGATCATATTCAACTCGAGCAACTTGAAGATGTTGAAGCACAAGTACTACGTGTGATTGACAGCGCGTTAGAAACAAATCCGCCACAGCATTATGCGTGTGAGCTCAGGCGCATAAGAACAAGAATGCAGCAATGTCATGACGAGATGCACTCTCTTCAACACGCTACTGCGTGCTAAATACTAACGGATGTTAGAGCCGATATAAATTATCGGCTTTTTTACTTACAGGTGAACATTATTCGCGTTTTCCACCCAGTCTAAATCCCGAGTCTGTTCGTCAAGGGTGCCCTTAGCCCCTTCCAGAAATACTTTACAAAAATAGTCTACACACTGGTGCATTTCACGATATTTCTTCAGCTGCATTTCCATTTCTTCCATCGCATTTGAAAACTCGCTGTTCGACTTTGACATCTCATACTCACATTTAAGATAGGCACAGAGAACATCTGCGGCTTTCGCCAATCGCACATGCATGTCTTCTTTATCTTGCTGGATCAACGGTTCGTACCGGGCTTTCAGTGCATCTGGCAACGTTTGAATTAACATACTTTCAAATCGTCGTTCCAGCTTTTTGATTGCTGCAGTTGTTTCCGGATCGTGATATTTTACCGGACTTGGAATATCGCTCATCCCGGCAATCTCGCTACCTTCGTGGAATATTGCCATAGCAGCAACCCTGTCAGGAGTAACGTCTTCACCGAACACATCTGCTGCAATAGCTCCGAGCATATGAGCAATCATCGACGCTTCATATATATGTGTGGAAAGCATCTCTTCCTGAAACTGGGCCATAAGGGGCCAGCGTTTGACATTCCTGGCACGCTGCATCAATCCGATAAACGCTGAATTTTGTTTGGTCATATCAAATTCATTTGGAAAATAAGACGGTTAGTGTACCAGTCAGCAAATTTTTTGCTTGCTGAAATGAACAAAATCACCGCCTCTTGTGTAAAAACTGCAAATCACCTGTAAGAGTGATGAATAATTTGTACTTTTTATTTGAAATAACATAAAAAAATCATTTTATTCAATCACTTAATCATTGGCATGAAACCCGCATTAGCTTAAGGGACATTCAATGGAAGCAAAACGAGGATAATCTCATGCTAGGTTGGGCTATTACATTCTTTATCATTGCCATTATTGCAGCAGTTTTTGGCTTCGGTGGCATTGCTGGTGCAGCAACAGGCATTGCCCAATTTTTGTTTTTTGTTTTTGTAGCGCTTTTGGTGATTTCACTAATTGCTAATGCATTACGCGGCAAATCGCCGAAAGTATAATTAAGTTTAAGGAGCAAGGACTATGATGTCGTACAAAAATCTATTAAAAACTCTTTTCGTGGGTATGTTCGCTCTGTCAGTAGCTGCGTGCGATGACGGCGGTGCAGAAAACGCGGGTGAAGAGCTTGACGAAACCATGTCAGAAGCCAGTGATTCAATGGAAGACTCAATGGAAGACGCAGGTAACGCTGTTGAAGATACCTGTGAAGACGTGAAAGAAGGTATGGATGCAGAAGACGACGATTGTTAATCTGCATCTATAGTAAAAACCCGGCTATGCCGGGTTTTTTTGTGCCTAAATTTAACGCATTCAATTGAGCTACCAGCTCTGGCTATTTAATTCTTCAACAATGCGTATCTGAAGGCGCAGCTGATTTGCCTGTGTCGCAACCGTCCAAATCGGTGCCGGGGAATTGTGTACGATGAATTTATATGCTTACTGCAATTCGTGCCATCGCGCCATATCAGTACTGAAGTACTACACGCTACTATCTCATCATTCTAATTGTTTTACGTGCGCATACTTTCAATTCGAAAGAGCGGCCGATACGAGCCCCATCATCTCGATAATGCGATGATGTACTGTAAGGCGCAATGAGAAAGGGAAAGGAAATTATCACAACGCTATAAGACCAACATGTGGTATAGCCTGCTTTGCAAACAGTTGGAGGGCATATGGAATCATCCACCTGCCCTCCAACTGTTTGCGCATTCAGGCCTGAGAGTAAGACTGTTGTGCTTGTGAAGGGTTTTCTTTAGCAACAAATTTATTAAGCAGTGCCGGTAACAATGTGACATCTGTCACCAGTGCCATAACCATTGCCGTTGCTGTCAGAAAACCAAAGTTTACGCTTGGTATAAAGTTAGAGAAGCCAAACAATGAAAAGCCAACTGCAATAATAGTTGTTGTGAACATCAACGCGAGTCCGGTATGCCCGAAAGCCGCACGACTCGCCCGTTCAGCCTGAGTATTATCACTACCCTCTTCTCTTCCCTGTAACCAGGCGTGCAGGAAGTGAATGGTATCATCCACTGCAATACCCATTGCAATAGCGGCGATAGTGATGGTCATTATGTCCAGTGGCATTCCTAACCACCCTATCAAACCCAGTATACCCAGCGTGGTCAGTACATTGGGCACCAATGCAATGAGGGCAATTTTGATAGACCGGAAGATAGCCAGTAATACTAAACCAAGAACAACATAGACAATGCCGAGCGTAGTAATCTGAGAATCAAACAATCGGCTAAGAATATCCTGGTACAAAACAAACAGGTTGGTGAGCGTTACATCTTCCTTATCTACCCCTACTGCTTGAATGTCATTTCTCAGATTTTCCATCAACTGGTCGCGCTGCAGGCCTTCAGTGGTATCCTGAATGCGAACTGAGATCCTTAACTGCTCATCTTCTGCTGAAAAGTAAGAGCCTATTAATTGGTTAACGACCTTTTCATCAAGCAAGCGATAAATAGTCGTCAATTCATATTCGGTTAGTGGTTTACCGTCGTTAAGCTGTTTAGCTAATTCGGTAAAGTTAACCACCGACGTAACACTACCTGTTGCTTCAAACGCATCTACCGCAGCCTGCACTAACTGAAGCTGCCCAACTGTGTTAGCGGTCAGTATCAATTGTTCTTTCTCGTTTGCTTCGCCGATATCAAGGATAATATCCAATGGGGTTGAGCCGCCGAACTCCTGATCAATAAAAGCCAGCTCCTGATAGACGGTAGTATCTTTAGCAAAATAATCGATAAATGAGTTTTCGACGTTCAGGCGGGAAATCCCGGCAGCCATACCCAGAAAGATTATGAGCATGACAGCGATGACCGACTTAGGCGCAGCAAGATTCAGCTTTCTCATTCCATTCAGTATGCCGGTAATAAATCGGTATTCTTGTTGTTCCTTTTTTGCCGGCAAAAACGTCAGAATTGCCGGAAATAAGAGTAAGCTGACTACCATGGTAATTACCATAGCGCTAAGCATCATATAGCCAAAATCTACTACTGGCTGAAGCCCGCTGAAAATCAATGACCCAAAACCCACTGAGGTAGTCAGTGTGGCGTAGAAACACGGTGCCAGTTTTTCCTTCAGGGTTTCGATAATGCGTTCGGACTGACTCAAGCCGGCATTATCGCGGCTGATTTCCCGGTAGGCGCCAATAAGGTGAATCATAACGGCAAGGGTCAGAATGAGCTGCAAAGCGATAAAGTTCGCTGACAGAACAGTGGTACGCATATCCAGCCAACCAAACAGACCCATAGTCAGCGTAACGCTCACCGCGCAAGCGCCCAGGGGAAAGATAACCCAGCGAAGGGTTCTGAACAAAAGCAGAAGTAATAGTGCGACTACACCGGCTATTGCGCTACCGAATATTTTCAGATCAGACTGGATAATATCAATAAGGTGCTGACCTACTACGTACGAACCACCCATGTAGGTATTCGCCCGAGTCTCTACCTGCTCGGTAATCTCATTCAACTGCGCTATTTCTTTTTTACGCGTTTTTGTCAGTTGTTGTCGAATTGGGTCGGCCTGCGCCTGTAAAGCATTTATCTGCGCTTGTTGCTCTTCAGATAACGGTCCGTCCAGCGCCTGTTTCTGTATATTAGTAATCTGGTTATCCAGCTTTGTAAGCTCAGGATCGGGCTTAAATACCACCTGGATAGCCGTGGCTGTCCCCTGCCGATTAACCAGTAAATCCGTGAAAATCGGATGCCCTTCCACCATACTTTTCATACGGGATGGACTGTATCGCTGCTCAAGCCAGGTCAGCGCATTAACGTCACTATTACCCGTTAGTGCAGAAGCATCGTTAATCAATGGCACTGAAAGAATTGATGTTACGTTTTCGACTCGCTCTATGCTTTTTATTTCCTCAGAGAGCTTTTTGATATCTTCAAAGGTCTGGTTACTGAATAGCGCGTGATTTTTTGGCTGATAGGCAAGCAGAATAAATTCATCGGGAGAAAATGTTTCATTGACTACCTGGTTCTGAATATAGAGCTTGTTATTTTTAACCAGTAAAGTGTCAGCAGATGCATCAATTTTAAAATTAGCTATCTGATAACCAAAAAAGCTTACCAGCGCGGCGAATACCAGGATGATAAACCATCGCGCGCTAACAATTCCCTGTGCCAGTTTATTCATCTTCATCGACCTGCTTGTACTGGAAATATTCGTCTCTGCGCTTGCCCTGAATGTACTGGTTTCTGAAATAGATATAAGGGTCTTCCGCTTTTTTATACAAGGCGTCGTAAGTTTCCGCCTGGTCAGAATAATCATCGAACCCGTCAAATGAGCGAATATAGTAGGAATCGGGCGCATCCACTAACTGGTCAATGGGGTGAATAAAGCTTTCTGTGACTAGTGAAAAGGCACTGCGGGAATCCCCGGGGCCCAGAATTGGTAGTACCAGATAAGGTCCTGCACCTACATCATAATGCTGTAGCGTATCGCCCAGTGTCTGACGTTGCGCGTCAATATCAAACCAATGCTTGGCCGGGTCAAAAAGGCCAAACAGTCCTAATGTCGAGTTGATGGCAAAGCGGCCCAGGTTAGCGCCGGCTTCACTGAACTGGCCCGCTGCAAGATTATTTAACAGGTTCAGAGGTTCACGAATATTATCAAACGCGTTACCAATCTTATCGCGGGCGGCAGCAGGCACTACATACCGATACCCGCGTGCTGCCGGGTAAAGGACATACTCGTAGCTATAGTTATTGAAAGTAAACATTGCGCGGTTGAAGTCTTCCCAAGGATCGTAATAATACGGGCCTTCACCATTACCCTGTTTATTTTGCGCATCGGTGATTGCTACAACATTAGGAGAAACACTGATATCCCCCTGACTTGTCTGAACCGTAACGTCTTTACCCGAACGAAGTTTTTCGACATTCTCGTTTTGCTGTTGCTCTTGGGCAACAGGTGCATCCTCAGGTGCGAATGACGGTTCGTCGGTGGTAGTGCAAGCGGTAGTAGAGAGGAAGAAAAGCAGCAGCAATGTATGTTTTAAAAACAAATTCTTCACACAGTGTTCCTTATCAATATATTACATCCCAACAAGTAAGTTGCCTGAGTACTGTCAGTAACCTGTTGATTTATACGGCGCATAACATTTTATGATCGTTTTGCTCACGCTTTAGGGCAGAAAAATGTTCTTGCGAAAGCTGAAGAAAGAGAGTTGCTGAGCCTATATGGCTATAAGCACAAGAGCGCAGAATACAGATTGGATAATATGTTTGTTAAGTAAGTAGTGATACATGTTAGCTGCTCAATAAAAAGAGTAGGCAGAGCATGACCTCTGCCACTGAGTAATTACCTTAGCGTTTATTCGACTACTCGCTTGGCTATCCAATTAGCATTCTGCGTTTCCGGGTATTCGGTATTTACCACCGGCTGCTCATAACGCTCAAACCAATTAAATACGGGCTGGCTTTGCAGGTATTTTTGAAAACGATTTGCAGGTTGAGGCTGGCGCTTTGGCTTTAAAAATTTCATGATACCTATCCTTTCGGGTTTCGGTCCTGATAGACAAGACGACGTAATTTGTCTTTGTTACAGGTATATATACAAAGATTGCACCAACTTATACAAAAGTAGTAAAAAAGCATACAGACCAGTAAAAGTGTGGGCTACAGAAAAAGTTGTAGAGCTATAAAGTGGTGGTGCTTAATTGCCTCTCTATAACTCTTCCTTACCGAGGGAAATATTTACACTATGAAATGACAGTTTGATGAAGACATAAAAAAAGCGCCTTAAGACGCTTTTTTAGGATTGCTAAGACTAATTTTTGTCAGCCGTTGCTGTGTCTTGCATCACCTTAAGATTATCATTTACATTACTGACATCAGACGCGTTTTGCGCGATTTCAATCGCCAGGTTACGCTCTGCATCAGATTCAACTTCACCGGTAAGGGTCACGGTACCCTGCTCTACATCAACATCAATGTCGAAGCCTGAGATATCAGAATCCATAAGCAAGCGCGTTTTAATCACCGTTGCAATTTTTGCATCTAACAATTCACTTGAAGCGTCTTCTGTTGCTTTTTCAGCGTTATTTTCTGCTTCTTCCATATCATCTTCAGCATCCTTGTCCTTTGAAGCAGTCATTCCCTCACTGCCTTTCATACCTTTCATTATTGTCAGGCGATTATCAACGGCGGTAACACCTTCGATGTTTTCTACCAACTCTTCAGCGAGTTTTTTATCTACAGACGTTTTAACGTTACCCGTCAGAATAACCTTTCCATTTTTAACATCTGTATTGATATCAAATGAGTTAAGGTTGCCGTTAAACAACAGTGTTGCTTCAGCTTTGCCATCGATCCAGGCATCCTTGGCACCTTTTTCCCAATCGTTTTCAGCCTTCATGTCGGCTGCTATAGCACCTGAACTTACGGTGCAGGCAACCAGCAGAGATAGTATTGTACGTTTCATTTTCAAATCTCCTTTTATATTTCAGATACCTGAATGCCAAAGCCGTGCCAAACGTTTAACCACCTAATTTTTCAGACCTTTTAGAGTTGCACGGTCGAGAGTTCGCCTGCCTTAATTTGCAAGGCTTACCGTATAGATAAACTTTTTTACTCTCAGCCCCATTTTTATAACACCTTTTTAGGATTGATTAGGCTGCGGTATGAACCGTAATCGTATGAATTCGTAAAGATTTGAATGAAACGTTTGCATCACTGCGTGCACCTCTTACTAAAAATATTAATAAGGAACATCCATGTTCGAAGTCCTGTGCATAATTAGTGGCTTAATGATTTTCACCACAGTAGCTCCCCACTTACCTGGCAAACACTGGTTGATTAGAGTGTGGGAATTTCCCAGAGTCCAGCAAATGGTGATAATTGCAATAACCATTGTGGCATGGGGTGTATATTTTTATTACACAGCTGATATGACGGCAGCAGGATTAGCTATCATCCTTGCTCTGTGCTTTATCTATCAATCAGTATGGGTATTTCCCTACACGATATTCGGGCCAAAAGAGGTCACACGTATAAAGTCGCCGGCGAAAGAGAAAACCTTTTCCATTCTGACCAGCAACGTCTATATGCACAATAAGAACTTTGACGGACTGATTAAGCTGGTCGAGAAGTATCAGCCTGATATGCTCGTTACTCTGGAAAGTAACAAAGACTGGGAAGATGCTCTTGAAACCATTCACAAAGATTATCCCCACCGTATACCCTGCGCATTAGAAAACCTCTATGGTATGCATCTTTACAGTAAGCTGCCGTTCAAAGAGAAAGAATTACGTTATATTATTGAGGACGATGTGCCCTCTATGCAGGTTACTATCGAAGTAGATGGTCATGATGTCATTGTGTACCTGCTACATCCCAAACCACCAAGTCCAACCGAAAACGAGACAGCAGGCCCGAGAGATCAGGAGTTAACGCTGGTCGGGCAGGAAGTATTGGATCAGAAATTACCGGTGATTGTAGCTGGCGATCTCAATGATGTTGCATGGTCTCCCACGACCAGAAGGTTCAGGAGCCTGAGTAAGGCCCGGGATCCTCGTCGGGGGCGCGGGTTCTTCAATACCTTCCATGCCAAGCACAAGTTGATAAGATGGCCTCTGGACCATGTTTTCCATACCGATCATTTCGACCTGGTGGACATAAAGCGGTTAAAAGGATACGGGTCCGATCACTTTCCGTTACTGACAAAGTTACACCTTACCCGGGAAGGTGATGCCTGTTCGTCTTCCTCTGCCCCGGATGCAAACAATAAAGCGAATCCGGAGTCAGAGTAAACAAACTACCTGATATTAAGCGCTGATAGCCATGGCTGGCGCCGTGGCTGCCAGTGCGTGGCAGCGGGAAATCATATCTTTAATATCAGAAACGTCAGGTAACATCTGGTCACCGTCTTCGAGCACAATTTTCCCATTCTGCGCTTCACTGTTTCGCAAAAATAAAACCGGTGGTACACGATTATCTGCCATTTTGATAGCGCGATAAACCTGCTCCCCGCTCATATCTGGCAGCGTATCATCAAGCAGTATCACATCATAATTGCCTTGCTGCTGAAGCCTTACAGCGGCTTTACCGCTGGCAGCAAAATCGACTGTCCAGCCCAGTCCGGTTAATACACTGGTTATGGTACTTGCCGTTACCGGATCATCCTCGGCTAAAAGTACATTAAGAACGGATTTTTGTATCATGGCGCCTCCTGCTAGCCACATATTGCAACCTTTTGATGGTTGTCTCAACGCATCAAGCGCGCTTAAATTTCGCACCGGCATATACCGGGCAGTAAGGTAAACGATTAATAAGCAGAACTTAGGCCATAATTAATCTTTTCAGATCAAAAAACACGTCAGTTCATGGCTTTATCGGGTTTCTGTGCTGATAAGCTCCCAAAAAAGCTAAGCGTGAACAAGTTATCTGTTACGCATACTGTGCAGAATAAAGAAACTTTAGGCGAGCTGATTATAAAAGTTACCGACAGCAGTTTGCTGTCCGGCTTTGTCGGTATTATCTCGTGACAAAACGCTATCAGACGTGAGAAGCAGTTTTCCGGCTTGCAGAGATAGAATCAATATAGTTTCTTAGCGCGTTACAGGCTTTGTCCCGGGGAATAAAATGCGCCAGCGCCAGTAACTTATTGTCCCTGGGCCACACCGCCGAATTGAGCGTCTCAATATCTTCTTCAGAAAGCTTTTCGTTATTAAGCTTAAGTGCAATCGCTTTTTTATTAGGCTTGATAACCGTAGGTTCAATGTCACTGACCAGGGTTGGGCTGATGCAGAAAAATTCCCGCTTATAGGGGTCCCTGACAATTAGAAGCTGTTCATCTTTTGCAAGAATAGCCGGCCACCCTTCCGATATTCTGCTTTGCGCAAACATTGCCACAGTAAACGCCGTAAGCGTTCCCAGTGTAATTAGCGTAAAAGAGGTGCTCAGTTTTGGTGCAAAAATAACCAGTAAACTAACGATAACAACAAAGGCAATCCATGCAAAGAAAACCCGGCGCATCGCTTTAGGGCTGATACCCGAGAAGATACGGGCTTGTCTGATATCATTTTTAGTTAACGTGACGAGAGTCACTTCAGGTGATGAGGCCAATACTACAATTCCTTTTTGCGAATATGACTAACATATATACGCCATGCGCGGTATCTACAACTAACCATTAGTCGCATTTTATTCGCCTGCGGGTCAGTAATGGATATCTTATTGTTATTTGGCTACTTATACCAGCACTGCATGTCAGAAGATCAGGCCTGGTTAATTTGTGTAGCCAGAGAGTGACAACCATGCAACCCGTCACTCTGAGACAAGCTGACTATACCACAGTGGTTGTAATTAGTTAGGACACCCTCATTCATATCAGACAATCGCATTACAGAGGTAATTATGACCACATTATCCATAGACATCGTTTCAGATATCGCCTGTCCCTGGTGCGCCATCGGGTTTGGTAGATTGCAAAAAGCACTCGAAGCATCGCCGGATATACAAGCCGAAATCAGCTGGCGTGCATTTGAGTTAAATCCTGATCCTGATGCGGTCAGCGAGCCTATCGGCCCGGCGCTGGCAAAAAAGTACAATATGAACGAGCAGCAGGTTGATGAGACCCAACAGCAAATGAAAGATGCTGCAACATCGCTGGGAATCAATTTCGATAAGATGGAGAGCCGCTACACATGTAACACGTTCGATGCTCACAGATTATTAAAATGGTCGGCTCAGTTTGACAAGCAGACGCCCCTTAAACTTGCTCTGTTCGACGCTTACTTCGGCCACGCTCAATCTGTAGATCAGCAGGAAGTACTTTTGAATTGTGTCGATTCGGCTGGTCTTGACCGGGATCAGGCGATGGCCGTGCTCAAATCTGATGATTACGCCAAGGCTGTGCGCGATGAGGAAAAACTCTGGCAACAAGCCGGTATTACATCTGTACCTGCGTTTGTTATTAACCAGAAATATCTTATAAGTGGTGCACAGGAAGCGGATGCACTCGAAAAAGCACTTTCTGACATTGCGATAAAAGAAAGTGTGTGACATCAACGCACTGGTCTGAGTCTGTTGATACCGCGTAAGAGCCAAACGTTCAGCAACGCCTGAAAGGCACAGGAGTTATACATGACAACCTATACCGCTATACACCTGAAAAACCGTCCTGATGACGGCAAAATAGGCGAACATCTTTTTGAGGTAAAGGAGAAAACGGTTCCTGAACCTGAAAATAATCAGGTATTAGTCAGGCAGACCTACATGTCGCTAGACCCTGCCATGCTTGGCTGGATGACCGCGGATGAGGAAAGTTATATTGCACCTGTCGAGCTGGGAGAGGTAATGCGCTCAAGCGGAGTTGGCACGATAGTAAGCTCACGCCACCCTGATTACAGTGAGGGTGATAAAGTAATGGGCATGATGGGATGGCAGGAGTATGTCATCAGCGATGGTAAGGGTCTCAATAAGCTTCAGGAAGGAGTTGATGAGGAAACCGCGCTATGTGTGTTCGGCTTACCCGGTCTGACCGCCACGCAGGGCTTATTGAATATCGGCCAGCCTCAAGAAGGTGAGACCTTAATTGTAACCGGTGCGGCGGGCTCTGTGGGCTCCATCGTCGGTCAAATGGCCAAAGCAGATGGCTTACGGGTCATTGGCGTAGTAGGCAGTGATGAAAAAGCTGACTGGATCACAAATGAACTTGGGTTTGATGGCGCCATTAATTACAAAACGGATGATTTACAGGCAAAACTTGAAGCGTTAGCGCCTGACAGAATCGACGTGTTTTTTGAAAATACCGGCGGCCCTATTCAGTCGCATATAGTCAATTATATGAATGCTCACGCGCGCGTGGTGGTCTGCGGTATGATCTCAGACTACCAGGCCGAAACGCCTGCTCCGGGCCCCAACTGGTTACCACTGATTAAGAAGCGTATCCGGATCCAGGGGTTTGCAATGCCGGACCATCTGGATAATAGTGCGCAGCTTATTGCCCAGTTAACCCCGTACGTGCAACAGGGCAAAATCAAATACCGTTCTCACATAATCGAAGGTTTAACCAGTGCGATGGAAGGTTTGAACCTGCTGTTTGAAGGTAAAAATAAAGGCAAACTGATGGTTAAACTTTAACATTCAGTGCCCCTGTGTGCAGGCAAAGTGGTGATGTGGTATGTGCCCTTTGTCTGCACTTTCACTTTGTACAACGCCTGGTCAGCATGATGAATCAGCGATGTAAGGTCTTCACCCACACAATTTTCGCTTAATGCGACGCCCACCGAACAGGTCATAATTTTATGTGACGCATCGGGAGCGTGGGTCATTGCGTGATATTGCCACTGCGCCTCAAACTCCTCACATTTTTGTTTAATATCTGACTCACTCATACCACTTAACGCGACCATAAATTCTTCGCCCCCATAGCGGCTAATAACATCCGATTGCCGTCTGAATACCTGTTGCAAAATGTCAGCCTGCAAACAGATAGCCTGGTCACCTTTTTGATGACCGAAATGGTCATTAAATTTCTTAAAATCATCTAAATCAAGTAGCAATACGGAGAATGAAAGCTGCTGCCTTGCTGACAGAGCGAGTAATGCTTCACTAGACTGCATGAGTGCCCGACGGTTATTCAGATTAGTTAACGGATCCAGCGTACTTAATTTTTTGAGCTCGTTATTAATGCTTCGCATTCTCTGCAAAGATCTGTCAATTCGGTAGCGGGCATACACGCAGATAAACAGGCCGCCAGCAACAAAGGCTGCCGATATAGGCCCGCGCTCCTGGTAAATAGCGTTTGCATACAGCAAATACAAAAAGCCACTGAGAATCAATACACAGCAGAAAAAGGTATATTTGTAAGGGATACGTAAAGCAAATACACAGAAAAAGGCATACAGAATTGTACCCTCATAGGGAAACGCAAATTGAAAGTATGTCCAGCAGCGGTGAATCAACGCAAAGTTGGTAAAACAGAGCCATAACAAAAGTACTGAGAACAAAAATTTCAGATAGGGCTCAAACTGCTTTTGAAAAACACCGACGACTACGAGGGCCACCACTGGCATTTGATAAAGCAATCGGTTTTCAAGGTAAATTCCGTAAAGCGATGGCGGCAACAGTGACATGTCCGCCAGCATGAAAATACCAATAATAACTGGCCCCAGAATGACTGCCCTGCGTAGTCTTTTTTGATCAATTTCTGGGGAGTGCGTCATAACATGCTGTACCACCAATAGCCGACCCTATTCTAAAAGCGTAGTCGTTGTGGCTATTTTTGGTACTTTTAAGCTGGCACTATTAACGCGCCGGTTTTGTTTGCTTTAGCTTACAGGGCATATCGCACACTGAGCGTGACGCCCTCTGAACCAGGATTCTGTTCTCCTAACCCACCGTTTGAAATATGGCCGATTTCTACTTCTGTGGCCCATCGTTCTGTTAATTGATATTGCGCGCTAATCGCTGAATAAAACTCTACATTGTCGCCCAGTGCTTCCGGTGAATCCACCAGTCCGGCATGAAACGCCAGCGCGGCTGTAAATGCGCCCTGCTGATAAAATGTTTTGTGAACGCCTGCAGCAAAGTAATGTTGGCCTTCATCGGCCCATATCACCAACACGCTCGGCTGGATGTCATAAACTGATGATACCGGCGGCATTATATAGGCGCCGTGAAGCGCATTTCTGTCGGCATCATCCATGACATTCCAGATAGCGCCGCCGAATTTTACTTCCCCCCAGTGGCGAGTTTCGGCGGCCTGCGCATCACCTGTCAGACAAAGAAAAATGAAAAAAGAGAAACAAGAAAAAGCACGCATGATAAAACTCCTGATAAATGAAGCGCCTTTATACGGCACCACATTTAAAAAGGAATGTGATTTTTTCTTATAAGTTTTTCAAATTATTTATAAAACTCAGGTAGTTACCATTTGGTGACTACCTGAGTTTTATGCGGCAATATTAATTACTCACTAATTCAGGAAAATTGTTGCTCCAGAAGAATTCTGAGCATTCTGCGCAGTGGCTCAGCAGCACCCCATAACAACTGATCACCCACAGTGAACGCAGAGAGATATTGCTCTCCCATATTCAGCTTACGCAGACGTCCCACAGGGATTGATAACGTACCGGTAACGTTAGCCGGTGTCAGATATTGCATAGAGGCTTCCTTGGTATCAGGTACCACGGTCACCCAATCGTTATGCTCAGAAATTATCTTTTCAATATCTTTAAGTGGCAGGTCTTTCTTCAGTTTTATTGTCAGTGCCTGACTATGCGAACGCATCGCCCCTACTCTTACACATATTCCGTCAATCGGGACAGGATGAGCCTGTCTGCCTAATATCTTATTTGCCTCGGACTGCGCCTTATACTCCTCGCGACTCTGGCCACTTTCAAGCTGAGCATCTATATAAGGAATCAGGCTTCCTGCCAGCGGTACACCAAACGATTGCTTTGGATAGTCGTCGCTGTTTATAAAAGACGTCACATCGCGATCGATATCTAAAATGGCAGAAGAAGGGTCGGCAAGTTTATCCTTAACATGCTCATGAACGGCGCCCATTTGAGTTAAAAGTTCACGCATGTGCTGTGCACCAGAGCCCGATGCCGCCTGATAGGTCATAGGAGACACCCACTCTATCAGGTCGTTTTCAAACAGCCCCCCCATAGCTAACAACATGAGTGAAACCGTGCAGTTTCCACCGACAAATGTTTTGAGCCCCTTCGACAGGCCACGCTCTATTTCGCTTTTATTTACCGGATCCAGCACTATCACTGCGCTCTCATCCATCCGCAGCGCTGAAGCAGCATCTATCCAATACCCTTGCCAGCCAGTATCGCGTAATGCATCGTAAACAGATTTGGTATAATCCCCTCCCTGACAGGTGATTATAATATCCTGCGCGGCAAGCGCTTCAATATCATGAGCATCCTTAAGCGATGACGAAGCATAATCCGCAAATTTCGGGCCTTCCTCTCCCGCCTGAGAGGTGGAGAAAAAAGTAGGCTCAATTTGCTTAAAATCATTTTCCTGCGCCATTCTTTCCATTAACACAGAACCTACCATACCGCGCCAACCGACCAGCCCTACTTTCGCCTTGCCCATAATACTTTTCCCCCTTTTTTTCTATTCACATCATTAGCTTTCCACCTGAGTCTATTAATAAAAAAAACCGAGTGCTACGCTATTGTTTATTCAAATTTGCTATGGACTATATCAATCTGTCTCCAGCAAGACCCGATGATGCTACAGAACAAAACTAATCGTTTCCGTGGCTTTGCGCGTTTCAACGACCAGTTACACATTAATTATAAAAAAGCCATATTGTCAGGAGTAAACGTTTGAAGGACTATATTCTCGCTATTGATCAGGGAACCACAAGTTCACGGGCGCTTGTCTTTGCTCCGGATGGGCATGTCAAAGCAATGGCCCAACAGGAATTTGCGCAGTCGTATCCGCAGGATGGTTGGGTGGAACATGATCCCGAGCAGCTTTGGCAGAGCGTTGTAGATACCATGCGGGACGCAGTCGATGAAGCCAATATTAGCGTTGAGGATATTGCCACTATTGGCATCACGAATCAGCGTGAAACCACAATAGTATGGGACAAGCAAACCGGCGAGCCCGTCTACCCTGCCATTGTCTGGCAGGATCGTCGGACCGCCGCATACTGTCAGGCTCATCATGATGATCGTGCGCTGACTAATTACATTACGCAAACCACCGGACTGTTGCTCGACCCTTATTTTTCCGCCACCAAAATCGCGTGGATCCTGGATAATGTTGAAAACGCACGTACACGCGCGGACAATGGTGAGCTGCTGTTTGGCACTGTTGATACGTATCTTATCTGGCGTTTAACCGGCGGTAAATCTCATGTTACTGATGCCACCAATGCGTCTCGCACCATGCTGTTTGATATTAATAACCAGCAATGGGATAAACGTTTGTTAGAGACATTCGACATTCCCGCCTCGATGCTCCCTACCGTGCAGGATTGTGCTTCTGAGTTTGGTAAAACTGAATCGTCGTTATTGGGCAAAGCTGTGCCTATTCAGGGCGTGGCAGGTGATCAGCAGGCAGCGCTGATTGGCCAGGCCTGTTTTGAAAAAGGTATGGCGAAAAGCACCTACGGAACTGGCTGCTTTATGATTTTGAACACCGGTGATGAGCCGATGATATCGACTAACCGGTTATTAACAACAGTGGGATACCGACTAAATGGCAAGGTGACCTATGCGCTGGAAGGCAGCATTTTTATGGCCGGTGCCACCGTGCAGTGGTTAAGAGACGGACTGAAACTAATCACCGACGCGGCTGAATCTGAAAAACTGGCGGAGAAAGCACGTAAAGACAACGGCGTTTTTCTGGTGCCCGCATTTACCGGGCTGGGTGCGCCCTATTGGGACCCGGATGCCCGTGGCGCTATTTTGGGGCTAACCCGGGATACGGGTATCAGTGAAATCGTCGCTGCCGGATTACAGTCGGTTTGCTTTCAGACTAAAGATTTACAAAAGGCAATGGAAAATGACGGTGCCCGCCCTGTTGCCCTGAGAGTTGATGGCGGTATGGCCGAAAATGATTGGGTGATGGCATTTTTAGCAGACATTCTGGGCGCGGAAGTACAGCGCCCGGAAATTACCGAAACTACGGCTGTGGGCGCTGCCTTCCTGGCGGGTTTGCAGTCAGGAATTTATAAAAGCCTGCACACGCTATCAGAGTGCTGGCGATGCGAACATGTTTTCGAGCCCAGACTGTCAAAGTCGGAACGCGACAGCGCCTATAAACGCTGGCAAGACGCCGTAGCCAGGATCCGCTGTAACTAAACGGGTTTTGTTAGAGCTCGTGTCTTTCAGTCCACTCGCGTATTGGCTCCAGTACTTCCAGTGCAGTATAGCCGAACTCTGTAAGTTCATAGGACACTGCGATGGGCCGTTCTGCCAGCACGGTACGTTTAACAATATTAGTCTGTTCAAGTTCCTTTAAGCGCTGGTCTATCATCTTACGACTGGCGCCACTTAATTGCCGACACAGCTCATTAAACCGTACCGGACCATCCTTTAAATGATAAATGACTGAACTTGTCCATTTTCCGCCAATCAGCCGCATTCCACGTTCTACCGGGCATGGCTGATAAATATCATTCAATGCTGACTTACGTCCGCGCTTATCGGGGTTGGCTTCGCTTTTCACGCACTTCTCCAGCAGCAATGACAAAATAGGCTGACCCTTAAGTCTTCCTAATTAAAATACTAGCCTCTTTTGGTGAGCTTAAAAATCCAACTTTCGTCGATACTTTAACTCTGCAGACCAGTTCAGAGCTTTGGTGGATTAATAGACAAAAAGCAGTGGAACGAGAGGGGAAGTGGCAAAAAAATACCGGGGCATGCCCCGGTATTTTAAATACTGCTTAATAATCAGAAGCTGGCGTTGTATTGCACACTCAGGATGTGAGCATTGGCAGACTGACGACCAGTGATTGTTGAGGTGATTCCCAGTGCCTGTAAACGATCATTTGTTTTGTTTACATTCGCTTCGCGACCATTGAGGTACGCATAGCCGAAATCAATTGTACTGGTATCGTTAAATGCATAGCTGGCACCGGCTGTTATCCAGTGACGGTCGGTATCAGGGATGCTAAGAGACCGGTTCTTAGTGGTTACTGCGCCGTCATCGTAGGCATAACCGGCACGCAGCGTCCATACATCATCAAGTTTGTACGTCACACCCAAAGCACCGCGCCATGTATCGTCGAAGTTTTCTTCTTTCAGCAACAGGTCGCTGCCGTTTTCAAGATTCGCTTCAAGCTTTTCGAATGTACTCCAGTCAGTGAATACAAAGCTGGCCTGCACAGACCACTGGTTGGTAATTTCCTGATTTACTGCAACCTCTGTAATGGCTGCAAGGTTCAGGTCAAGTTGACCGCCCAGATTCAGTTCAGGGCGCAAATCAGAACTTACTTCACCGTCAAGTTCAAGTTCAGTCTCTGCACGATATGACACGCCGATATCAGTAGTCTGCGTGGGTTGCCAGAAAAGTCCAACGTTCCAGCCGAAGCCCCAGTCGTCGCCTTCCAGACCTACGATGGTTGCGTTGCCTGGTACCGCGCCACCACTGATAGCTTCAATCGCTTTAGGTGTGGCAGTTGAAATTTCAGCTTCAGCATAGGTAGTGCTGATGCCCAGACCCAGGCTCAGCTGGTCTGATACTTTATAGGCAAGGGTCGGGTTAAGCGTTACCGATTTAACTTCTGCATCGTTTGCAAAGTGCAGCGCATTGTAATCGTCGCTGTAATCAGTACGCAGACCATAGGTAGTGAACGCACCAATACCAAAAGACAGCTTATCGGTGATAGGTCTGATGTAATAAGCGGCAGGAACAATCGCGGTATCCGCAATATTTTGCTCACTTGCGCTCATCGGCGGTAAATCAACAACTGCGCCATCCGGTGTGGCAACCTGCGTATTAAGCTCACCAGAGATATCGACGTTCGGATCGATATAGCTAACTACAGCACTAAACTGCTGTGTTTCAAACTGTGTGATCGCAGCCGCGTTAGTCGTCAGAATAGTCGCGTTTTCAGGTGTGGCCGCCTGACCTGCGAATGCGCGTCCCAAACCGTTTGCACTGTGCTCATTAACCTGAAAACCGGCCGCCAGCGCTGAAGAAGAAAAGCAGGAAACTGCCATACCAACACAAAGAAAAAGTTTAGAGTGTTTATGCATGTAAATCTCTTTTTATTTCACAATAAATGATAGGCATACGACGTTTTATACCTCAGCAAACGTCGCAAATAACTGATATGAGCCGAAGCTTACGGACAACTGATACGTGCTGCAATATCCTTTGGTCGCAATTGACGGTTATTTGAACGAACAATTTAATAAATTTTTATTTAAGGGCAGTTAACATACACTTCAGCAACATTTTTAACATTTTAGTAGCATTTTCGCGTAACTTGCGACTTTTACTTATCATCATTTGTTTATTTGCAGGCACCAGCGAAAGGCGCTGCGAGGTTTTAATATGCTATCGAATATAAGTGGATGGTGTGAGCGCAATCGGTTTGTGTAACTCAGGCGTCGCAAAGCGTGAGCTCAAGCGGGATGTTGAAGCAGGGGCAGCCGCGTTGTAAAGGCAGCCGCCCTTTTTAATTTTAAAGTTTTTATACGTTTAGTACTCCACCCGATATCGGGCTGCCAGTTCACTGGTCCCGATCCCGCTTTGTCGCATTACTTTAATCTGCGTCGGAATACGTTCTTTCATCGCTTCAATATGACTGATTACGCCTATCATTTTGCCTGAAGCATTCAGGTTATCCAGCGCATCTAACGCGATATCCAGCGTTTGCGCGTCCAGTGTGCCAAACCCCTCGTCGAGAAACAGGGAGTCGATACTGGTTTTATGACTGACAAGATCGGATAGCGCCAGAGCAAGGCTTAAACTAACCAGAAAGCTTTCGCCACCGGAAAGTGTTCTGGTATCACGCTGTTCATCACCCTGCCAGGTATCCAGCACCGACAGGCCTAATCCCTCGCCTGTTGACCGTGATAACTGATAGCGGCCATGAAGCCTGCTAAGCTGTTGGTTGGCAAGATAAACCAGATTGTCCAGTGTCAGTCCCTGCGCAAACTTTCTGAATTTATCGCCACTGGCAGAGCCTATCAGCCCGTGCAAATAACTCAGGTCATCATAATAATATTGTTGCGCGGCAATTTTGTGCAACAACGTATGTTGTTTTTCACGCTTTACCTCGTCGCTGGATAATGCATGGGATACCTGACCCTTTTGCTCCGACAGCTCATCTCTGATCACCTTGTGTCTGGCTATGTAGTCTTCTACCTGGGCCTTGTCAGATTGCAACCACTCGCTGGCATGGTCATGCTCGTTAATCTGGGACAAGTTTTGCGTTGCCGTCTCCAATACGGTTTTGGCGCGACTAAGTCTTTCATCCTGCTGTGATTTCATTTGCGCCAGCCGCTGCTGGGTTTCCTGCTCTAGTAACGCATTTAAAAACTGCGTCTCATCATCAAACGGGCTGGCTTTGAGGCCCTCTTGCCATGAATGGCTAGCCTGCTGTTCAGATTGTTCAAGTTGCTGAGCGCGGGATGACAATAGCGAAACGGTAGTTGTGAGCTCTGTCACGTGATTATCTGCTTGCTGCCACTGTGTTAGGGCGTGCTGGCGGGCGTCTTCAGCGTGCTGACGTTGCTGTGACCAGTATTCGCGCTGCTCTTTAACAAGCTTATTGCCAAATAATTCATGGCGTCTGGTTATGGCAGCAACACGGCTACTTTCCAATTCGGCTATCTGACCTTCTAAGGTTTCACATTGCCCTGACATTTCTTCAACGCGCTCCTGTACTGAGCGAAGCTCGCTGTTAGCAGCGGTCAGGTCCGCAGAAAGCCGGGACACTTTCTCGCTCGTCGTTTCAAATGTCTGCAACCTCTCAGCCTGCTTACTCAGCCATGCACTGATATCGTCAGTTTCGAGCTCATACCCTGCATTACTAATGTTTTGCATGAGACTGGCTTCATTGTCGCTTAGCTGTTCCTGCAATTGCGCTATAGTCTCTGTTAATTGCTTATGTTGATGACTGACATTATTAGCAGCATGTTCATTACGGCTTCGTTGATCTTCAGCCTGCTGCCACCGGTCTCTGGCAGACTCAGCCGCAGTGGCTGCTTCGCTCACGGCTTTTTCCAGCTTTTCACGCTGCGCTAACAACGCATTGCAGTGCTCGATATCAATTTTTAGCTGCTGTTCGAGAGGCTTAAGATCATTACTGTCATCTGATGACGACGTTACCTGCAACGCCTGTAAAGCCAGCTTCTGACGCTCACTGTAGCTTTCTATTTGCGAAGTCAGGTGGCTTTGCTGCTGTTGATACTGCTTCACATTGTGCTCAAGAGAATCAAGTTGCTGGCGCACTTGCCGCCCCTCATCCTCAGTCGCTTTTAAGGCCTTCCGTGCTTCTTCGCGGCGATCGGTTGTCTGAGAAACATCCAGAGACGGCACGCTGTCATGTTCAACCGAACCACACAACGGACAGGGCTCATTGTGTTGCAATTTTTGCCGGAATTCCGCCAGAATTTCCTCCTGAGACAACAACTGATTTAAATCATCAAGCTGCTGCCTTAATTGGCGATACTGTTCACTTAATGTTTCTCTTTGCTGTGTCAGGGTGGCTCGTTCAGACTCAGCGTCTTTCAGCGCACTATCCTGCGCTTGTCGCTGTGCATTCAACACGTTGACTTGCCCCTGTGCATGCTGTGCTTCATGCAGGTGTGGCCAGCGATTGTTAAGACTTACCAGTCTATGGCGCAATTCAGCTTGCGTACCGTGTTCGGCTTCATGGACAGCAAGATTTTTACTGGCAGCTTCGCTGTGCCTGAGCGCCTGCTGCCGGTCATCGTCGAGCATACGGACCTGGTGTACGGAACGACTAAGTTCAGTCTGAGCCGCATCTACACTTTGTTGCGTGCTTTTCTGGCGTTCCTGTAATTGCGCAATGTCCCGACCAGCACTTTCAAGCTGCTGTACCTGAAGCTGCCAAGCTGAAAGTGATTTTGATAAATGGCCGAGTTGTGCATTTTTTTCCAGAAATTCGCGACCCGCAGCATGTTGCTCTGTCAGCGCCGCCACGCTTTTTTCCAGCGTCACTATCTTGTCTCGATTTGCATCTCGCCTGGTGCTCAACTGCGTCTGCGATTCACGTTTTTCTTCAATCTGCTGCGCAAGCGATGATACCTTTTCGTCAAGCGGGATAATGTGGTCGGTAATGAGTTGCTCTTCGTCTGCGATACGCTTCAGTACATCCGATAAGCTATGTTGGCTCGCCTCAGACGCCTTGGCTTTGTGGTTACGATCAGCCATAGCCTGGTCAAGCGCCTGTTCACGCTGTGCTAATTCCGCGGCATTGGAAGCCTGTTCGGATTTTGCCTGCTTGTGCTGTTGCCAGCGCACTCTTAGCTTTTCAGCAGGTTCACTGCGTGCCAGTTGTTCGCGCTCAGCGTGATGCCGGACTATCTCCTGCTGTGCATCGTCTACATCCTGCTGCGCTCGCTGGCATTGCGCTGTCGCATTTTCCCGATTCTGCCACCACTGTAAGTGCTGCGATTTCTTCTCCAGCGTTTCTGTTAATTGTGCCAGTTGTGCCGCTATGCCTGTATGTTGCTTTGTTAAAGCTGCTTTTTCTTCGTCTGTCAGCAGCTCAACACCTTCAGCGTGAGCTTTTAACGCTCTTAATTCGTTTTTTGCCTCACTATGTTGTTCATGCACGGCACGGGAAATCTGACCGTAAATTTCCGTTCCGGTCAACTCTTCAAGCAGTTCCGCCCGCTCAGCTTCTGAGGCATTTAAAAAAGCTGCGAAGTCACCCTGAGAAAGCATCATTGATTTTGTAAAACGCCCGAAATTCAGGCCGGTCAACGCCTCCACTTCCTCAACTTTCTGGCGCACCTGAGATGCCAACAGCTTGCCGGTTTGCACCTCTGCCAGCTCTACATCTGCCTGCTGAAGATTGCCATCCGGCTTATTACGGGCTCGCCGCATACTCCAGAATGCCCGGTACGCGATGCCTTTTACCTCAAACTCAACTTCCGCCAGACACTCTGCACAGCCACGCGTCATGATTTCATTAGACGAGACGGAGATGGCCCCCAGACGCGGTGTCTGGTGGTAAAGCGCCAGACAAATCGCATCTAGCAGTGTTGTTTTGCCTGCACCCGTAGGCCCGGTAATAGCAAACAGCCCGTTCTGCGTAAAATCAGCATCGGTAAAGTCAATTTTCCACTCACCTTTTAATGAGTTCAGATTTTTAAGTCGCAGCGACAGTATCTTCATTGTGCACTGTCCTCGCTTCTCAGTTCCTGATAAATCGCATTAAACTGTTGTGAGATGCGCGTTTTCCGCGACTGAGCCGCTTCGTCTTCCTCAAAGTTTTCCAGTGCCAGACGTCGCTCAAACACCTGCGCAGGCGTCAGCTCGCTCAAGGTTTCCTTTTGCTCAGGCACGCCATTGTGCGCCGTGTTTTGCCGGGCACGACGAAGTTGCAGCACTTCCGCATTTAAAGGTTCTGTTATAGCAGCAATACGCTGCTGAAGATCGCTCAGATACCCCTGCGACTGCACTTCAAGACTCAGCCATACTGTCTGCTCGCTATTTTCATAGACCGACAACTGCTGCTCCAGTGACTTAAGCGTACCGCTGTGACTGGCCATTGCCTGAAAAACCGGCACCTCGACCGGGTTTACCTGTACTGTGTGCTTATCACCGCTAAAGTCGACAATGTTCACGTGCTTGGCATGTTTCAGCTCATCAAAGCTCAGGGGGATGGGCGACCCGCTGTAGCGAATATGATCAGATTTAGCCACCGTCTGAGGCCGGTGAATGTGACCAAGCGCAATATAATCAGCCGGCGGAAAGCCGTCTGCCGCGAACCCTTCAAGTGTTCCGATGTAGATATCCCTGACACTGTCAGACTGACTGACGCCCAGTGCTGTTAAATGGCCGGTGGCGATGATGGGGACTGACTTACCAACCGCTTCGCGCTGTGTCAGCGCTGCCTCATATACGGCCTTATAATGCTCAGTGATTGCTTCGCCAAGAGCCCGACGTTTATCCATGCCAGAGTCACCGGCCTGACTGAGAAGGACATCTCTGGGGCGAATAAAGGGAATGGCACAAAGAATGGCACCAACCTCTTTATCTTTGCTGTAAAGACTTATTACCTGTTCTTCGGTAGGAATCCCCGTACTGGCAATTACGTGCGTATTCAGGCAAGACAGCAACTGGCGCGATTCATTAAGCACCGATACTGAATCATGGTTACCCCCCAGCACCACCAGCTGACAACGCTGCTTCTGCAGATCTACCACGAACTGGTTGTAAAGTTGCCGGGCATAGCTTGGCGGCGTGCCGGTATCGAAGATGTCCCCCGCCACAATAATGGCATCAACACACTCTTTTTCGCTTAATGCTAATAACCACTTTAAAAACGCGTCGTGTTCAGACTTTCGGGTTTTAGTGAAAAAGGTCTGCCCCAGATGCCAGTCAGACGTATGCAAAATTCTCAAACAACCACTCCTTGAATCTGGCCGACAGGGCGCACCTTGCAGATCAGCAAATACAAATCAGGAAATGATTTTACCGTAAAACGAAAGGCTTGCGTACCGGCTGGGCAGGCTCACTTTATGTGGTTTTCATCTGGTACGTCTAAGACCAGGGTCGCATTGTTGCCCCCTTCCCAGGCTTCTAGACTGACCGGCGCATTAATAACAAGAGGTCGATATGTCCGACAAACGCGCTACAACATACACTGATTTAAGCCGGCCCCGCGCTGAGTTTGCTTCCCGCGCAGATTACCTGGAGCATGAATTACAGGTAATGTCTCCCAAACGCTGGCGTCCTAACCTGCCTGGCCGCGACTACCGTTTCGAATGGGAAGACCTGGTGCCCGGCATGGCAGCTACCATTGGCAAAATTGTGATGGTCGCCGCTATTGTGGGAGCCTTTGCAGCACCACTGGGACTTAGTTCAGAGTTTGTTATCGAGAATGTTCGCTTTGAGTTGATTATCGCGGCCGTGCTGTTCGTGATTCTCATATCCGGCTTTTTAAACCCATCTGCTAATCTGGCAGGTACACATGGCCCTCTTATACCACTGGTGCCACTTATTGTTGCATCAGGCGGTCACCCGATGGCACTGGGGCTATTGGTTGGACTCTTTGGATTTCTGCTGGGAGTAACCAAAGGCGGTAGCTTACTGGCCCGGCTGACCAGCAATGGGGTCTGCGGCGGGCTATTGCTTTATCTCGGTTTTATCGGAA
Organism: Salinimonas iocasae; assembly: GCF_006228385.1. Lineage (GTDB taxonomy): Bacteria > Pseudomonadota > Gammaproteobacteria > Enterobacterales > Alteromonadaceae > Alteromonas > Alteromonas iocasae. The sequence goes on along the minus strand of NZ_CP039852.1, from coordinate 1,524,951 downwards.
TCTCAGGACAGGTTGAGAAGCTCTTCACCTGGGCGCAGGGCTTTGATAAAGGCTACATGGCATTCGTGGTGCTTATTGCTACTGTAGTTATGTATGCCTGGCTGGAACATATTCAAAAGCGCTGGCTAGCAATTCCGCTTGGCGCTGGCGTGGCCGCCGTTATCGCGCTGGCGATGGGTGCCCCTTTTGAGTTTTCCACACAGCCGGGGGTGCCTAATATGAATCCGGCTTACTGGTGGGGAGAATCTACCGGCTGGCAGTTGGGCTGGCCCGACTGGTCGCACTTTGTCGCTGTACTGCCTTTCGCCGTTTTAGCCGTGGCAATGTGGTCACCTGACTTCCTGGGCCATCAGGTATTTCAGAAAATCAGTTATCCGCAAAAAACCGAACGCGTACAAATGAATATAGACGATACCATGATGGCAGCCTCGACACGTCAGGCTGTAGGTAGCCTGCTGGGCGGTGGTAATATCTCGTCATCATGGGGCACATACATCATCCCTGCATCTATCGCCAGACGTCCTATCCCTGCTGGCGCCGTGGTTACCGGCATCCTGTGCATTGTTGCTGCTATTTGGGGCTATCCGATGGATCTTGCAGTCTGGCCGCCGGTGCTCAGTGTTGCGCTGATTGTAGGCGTATTTCTGCCCCTGATGGAAGCGGGCATGCAGATGACACGGGAAGGTAAAACCACACAGTCTGCTGCACTTGTTGTTATCTCTTCTGTGATAGTCAATCCGGTATTTGGCTGGTCATTTGCCATGCTGCTGGATAACGCCGGTCTGGTGGGTTGTAAGGATCGCGCTCACGAGCTGGGCAAAGGTGGCCGATGGATTATTCCGGGCATCGCATTCATCGTTTTATGCGCGGTAATGGCTGTCATCGGTATGTTTCCCGGTGTACCGGCATTGCTGCCAGCGTTCCGATAAACGCTTACTGCCTGTGCCGATTCACCGCACAGGCAGTTCCATACTACTTTTTTACTGTCTGAATACCTTACATTAGGACAGTATCTTAATTGAACAATAACCCGCCCGGCCGCATCACTACATTAAATATTTGTAATGGCCTGTTTCATGCTATTACCGATTGCAGGTTGTTTTGCGCACAAAGAAGTACCTTTCATACAAATAATGGACAACGCTATGAATTTATTTAATAAAAAAGTTGTAGGTGCCGCGTTAGCACTTTTACTTTCAGGTACAGCTCAGGCGGATATCGTGTGGAGTGGCACCGGTAATTTTGGTACCGCCATGCCTAACGGAGACATTGGCGCCTCACCGGAAGGCGGGGAGTTTGGTTATGTTTCTACTAATCTGGGCGTTGAGCAGACTGGATTGGACCTGGGTGAAGAAACAGACGGCTCTACTATAATCTCTTCGGCCTTTACTGTTGAAGCGGGTGACGAGCTAAGCTTTTTCTTTAATTACATTACTTCTGATGGTGCCGGATTTGCTGACTATGCGTGGGCACAATTGATGGATGATACGGGAGAATTAGTCGCGACCTTATTCACTGCGCGCTCTACTCCTGATGGCAATACTGTTCCCGGCTTTGACATGCCAGATCCGACGGCGACTCTCATCCCATCAGAGGTGACCACTATTGACGGGGCCACCAGCTTTTCTGAGCTGGGAGAAGACAGTGGCACCTGTTACGACACAGGGTGCGGTAACACAGGATGGATTGAATCGCTATTCACTATCGATGAGGCAGGTAGTTACATGCTTTCTCTTGGCGTAACAAACTGGAGTGATAGTCTATATGATTCAGCGCTGTTGTTCGATAACATCGAGATAAACAACGAGGATATCACCCCTCCCCCTCCTTCAGCGTCTGTACCGGCACCTGCCTCTTTACTTTTAGTCGGCGGGGTATTGTTTGGTCTTACTGCAAGACGCCGGAAAAGATAATCTATCTAATTTAAACAGGGTTGGAGGCTGCGGCCCTGTTTAGTTAACACTTCACAAACCGTCATAGACAAGTAATGTCTGCTTTTCTAAAGTAATCACGGTGTCATGCTGAAAAGAATATTTGCGGGCATACCAGCTAAAACCAGCATGCCCGGGTTGATACTATTTTTGGTCCCTACGCAGGGACTTAACAAGCGCAAAACAAGCAAGAACTAATACCAGGGACATCACCGCCCCCATTGATATAGACGCGTTTTGTATTGCGCTGAGTCCGCCTACCAGCAATAAGGTTGCCGCGACAGCGCCTTCAGATACCGCCCAAAATACGCGTTGTGGCTTTGCCGGATTGGGATGACCACCAGAGGTTACCATGTCATCCACGAAAGACCCGGAATCAGAAGAGGTAATAAAGAACACCATTATTGCCAGCGTTGCCCAGACCAAAGTTATACTTGCTAACGGCAGATCCTGAAGTAAAGCATGCAATGAAAACCCAACATTTTCATCGACAACCTGTGCTATCTCAGAACCATTCATTTGCGCATGAAGGGCTGTTCCACCAAATGTTGCAAACCAGAAAAAGGTAAAGAGACTTGGCAACAAAAGCACATAAAATACAAATTCACCGATTGTCCGGCCTTTAGATATTCGGGCAATAAAGATACCTACAAACGGCGACCAGGAGATCCACCATCCCCAATAATAATAAGTCCATGTAGCCTGCCAGTCGCTCTCTTCCTCAAATGAGTCAAACAAACTCATTTGAGGAAGAAACTGAAAATACTCTACTATACTGGTGGACATTAGCTCGAGAATGAACCACGTAGGCCCCATCACGAATACGAATAGCAATAAGACAACTGTCATAATAAGGTTGAACTGACTTAGGCGTCTTATGCCTTGCTTTAGCCCTACTACAACTGAGACTGTGGCTATCGCAGTGATGATACCTATCAGGCTAATTTGGGTGATTTTGTCAGTAGGAATATCTGAAAAGCTGCTTACCCCGGAATTCACCTGCATAGCGCCTAATCCCAGCGATGTAGAAACCCCCAGAAGCGTACCTACCACGCATAAAATATCGACTGCATGGCCCACCGGCCCTTCCATTACCTTACGGCCAAAAATTGGATAGAGTATAGCCCGTGGAGCAAGCGGCAATTTGTGGCGAAAGTGAAAGTAAGCCAGTGAGACGCCCAGAATAATGTAAATCGCCCAGGGGTGAAGTCCCCAGTGGAAAAAGCTATAGCGCATTGCTTCCCCCACGGCTGCTTGAGACTCTGCTTGAGCAAAAGGTGGATCAGTAAAATGAGAGATAGGTTCAGCCACACCCCAGAAAACAATACCCACTCCCATGCCGGCACTAAACAGCATACATAACCAGGATAAAGTAGAATAATCAGGCTTCGAGTCAGGAGGTCCGAGTTTTACTTTTCTGAAGGGCCCTAAGCCCAGCCACAAAGTGAAAAGTAAAAAACCTGAGGTTATCACCATGTAATACCCTCCCAGGTTCGTACTCACCCATTTTTGCGCTGCTTCAAAAACGCTCGCTGAAGTATCGGTAAAAAAACCACCGAAGATGCAAAACAGAATAACGACAAATGCAGAGCCAAAAAACACCGCTGGCTCCATCCGTGAAGTTATCTTACTCCAAAAATTACTTAGCGCTTCCTCCATCAGTTTCCCTATTTTTATTCTTGTGAGGTAAAACATCCTTGTACACAAAAACACAAAAATCTGATTGATTTGATTCTTTAATATTTTAAATTTTAGCTATATTGATTGTGCTAATTCTCATTGCAGACGCTCTACAACGCTGATGAACAATAGCCAGGAGACATGTTGAAATGTAAAAAATATATAACTGACTGATTTGGAGTTATGAAGAAATAATTGCGAAGTGAGCGAGTGTTTTGAGGTTCAAGTTTTTCATATCTTGTACAAAAAAATTAAAAATAGAATCAGAATATTTGAACAGAACCTGGATTTTTATACGTTCAATCGAAAGATAAATCTAGCGAGTATTCTGATATTTAAAATTGGGGCATCGCTGAAAGCGAGGAAGAGATTGGTCGGTGTGAGAGGATTTGAACCTCCGACCCCTGACACCCCATGACAGTGCGCTACCAGGCTGCGCTACACACCGACCGAAAGAGCGGACAAGTGTACTTAAATTTTCTTCGAATGCAATTGCCTGATAGCGTTTTTTAGCGGAAATTACACTAAACGCTGTTTATTTGCGCGTTTTAGGCAGAGTTATCGCTGCCCGGCTCTTCATCAGAGTCAATTCTGCTGGCATCCGCGCCGGCCTGCCCTTTGTACTTGGCATCATGGCGCGCGTTGTAGGGCTTCTCTGCCGGCTGAGATAATACTTCAAAACTCAGCGCCCCAATTTTCATCATTGGCCGCAGTGCCAAAGGCAGTTTTCCACTGTTGAAAAACTCAAGAACAATGTTGCCAGACCAGCCCGGGTCAATGCGATGCGCAGTAACATGCACCATTAAGCCTAATCGGGCTAACGAAGAGCGCCCGTCCAGCCAGCCGACAATATTATCCGGCAAAGTGACAGACTCATGAGTGACGGCCAAAGCCAGCTCTCCGGGGTGAAGAAAAAAGGCTTTTCCATCGGCCAGTTCAATCTCATCACTCATTACGGAGTTAAGCGCTTCCTGTACCTGTGCTTTCGGCCCGCTCAAATCGATGTACGGCGCCTGATGATCCTCAAATACCCTGAACTTATTCCCTAAGCGAATATCAACCGTTACACCACTGATTTTGTCGTAATCCGGTGTCGGCGTAATAGTGATTTTTCCATCCTGCAGATATTGATAAATATCCCGATCGCACAATCTCATAGCGTACTCTCTGCGCCCTACATTGGCCCGCTATTATGCGGGTAGTGATGGTGTCTCACAAGCGCCGTAACAGCCAGTTTCACAAAAATTGAGTTTTTCTATCAACCAGGTTTAAACGAGATAGGGTCGCCTTTAATATGCGAATCATCCTGAGCGGGGGGTACCGTTAGCGCCAGACTCATAGAAGCTGCGCGAGCAATCTCCCGATATGTGACGGCCAGTTCACTGTCGGGTTGGGTGACCACAAGCGGTGTGCCTGCATCAGCATGCTCACGAATTTGCGTATTCAGGGGTAGCGCCCCTAACAAAGGCAGTCCGTATTTATCCGCCAGCGATTCTGCACCAAATTCCGAAAAAATTGGGTCTTTGTGACCGCATTTTACGCACTGGTAGAAACTCATGTTTTCCACCAGCCCGAGTACGGGCACATTGACTTTATTAAACATCGCTATACCTTTTTGCGCATCGGCCAGCGCCAGATCCTGCGGTGTGGTAACAATAATCGATGCGGTTACCGGTATTTGCTGCGCCATTGTCAGCTGTATGTCTCCGGTCCCCGGTGGCAAGTCTATAATCAGATAATCAAGCATCGGCCACAGTGTCTCATCCAGAATCTGCTTCAGCGCCCGGCTGGCCATGGGCCCTCGCCAGACCGCCGCATCCTCTGCCGGTACAAGATAACCAATTGAGTTAGCTACCAGTCCCCAGGCTTCAGGTGGCTCCATGTGCTTATTATCTGCACTACGCGGGCTGGCATCTTCATTACCTAACATAATGGGAATTGACGGCCCGTATATATCTGCATCAAGAATCCCTACGCGCGCGCCTTCCTGTTGTAGCGCATAGGCCAGATTCACTGCCGTGGTAGATTTACCTACCCCGCCTTTGCCGGAGGCAATAGCAATAACATTTTTGATATTCTTCACCGGGGGCTGTTTGGTTTGTCCGGTATGGATCTGGCCAGTCACAGTAATCTCATCAACAGAGAGCGAGCTCTGCGCTAACTGCTGCAAAAGGTACGCGTTAATCTGCTCATGTTGTGTTTTACATGCAAATGGTAAAACGATGGATACCGATGCGCCATCCACCGACACCCAACTTGCGACATCTTCCTTTTCCAGAGAAAAATAATCTGCCAGCACCCTGGATATAAAATCCTGAACCGGGTGAGTTTTGCGCCTGAAAAACATGAAGTACCTCTAAAGTAGACTGAACAGCAATTACGTAATGCAAAAACAACGATTTTCAGCTAGTATTTGCAGCCATTTTGAGTAACGGTTAACAACAGTAAAAGTCATTATGTCACAGACCCCTTCGTCTTCAGCATCAGCATCGGCCGAGCAACGTCGTATTCTGGTGACCAGTGCTCTGCCTTATGCTAACGGCTCTATCCATCTGGGCCACTTACTTGAGCATATTCAAACCGATATCTGGACCCGCTTTCAACGGCTGCGTGGCCATGAGATTTACAGCGTGTGCGCTGATGATGCTCACGGTACGCCGGTTATGCTTAAAGCCCAGGAACTGGGTATTACGCCAGAAGAGATGGTAGAGAAGACCCGTGCTGAGCACCATCAGGATCTGCAGGACTTTTTTGTTGAGTACGATAACTATTATGTGACTCATTCGCCTGAAAACAAGGCAATCTGCGAAGAGATTTATACGCGTCTGGATGATGCCGGCTATATCAGCAAGCGCGTGATTAACCAGTTATACGACCCGCAGAAAGAAATGTTTCTGCCGGATCGTTTTGTAAAGGGCACGTGCCCAAGCTGTGGTGCAGAAGATCAAAATGGCGATAGCTGCGATGTCTGCGGCGCAACCTACAGCCCCACGGAAGTTAAAAATCCAAGAAGTGTCGTGTCAGGTGCAACGCCCGTACTCAAAGAATCAGAGCATTTCTTTTTTGACCTGCCTAAATTTGAGGAGATGCTTAAAGGCTGGATCCGCTCAGGTGCGTTGCAGGATGAAATGGCCAATAAGCTGCAGGAGTGGTTCGAAGAAGGTCTTCAGCAATGGGATATCAGTCGCGATGCGCCTTACTTTGGCTTTGAGATTCCTGGCACCACCAACAAATACTTCTACGTATGGGTGGATGCCCCGGTAGGCTATATGGCCAGCTTTAAGAATTATTGCGATAGCCATAACCTCGACTTTGATGCGTTCTGGAAAGCGGGTTCTGACACAGAACTTTACCATTTCATCGGCAAAGATATTACCTATTTCCATTGTTTGTTCTGGCCTGCAATGCTTGAAGGCGCAGGTTACAGAAAGCCGACAGGGGTAAACATTCACGGGTTTGTTACAGTGAATGGTGCCAAGATGTCAAAATCCCGTGGTACGTTCATTAAAGGGCGCACGTTCCTTGAACACCTCAACCCGGAATACTTACGTTATTACTTTGCCGCCAAACTGGGCGATGGCGTATCTGATATCGACCTCAACTTTACTGATTTTGCCCAGAAAGTGAATTCTGATTTGGTAGGTAAGGTCGTGAATATCGCCAGTCGCTGTGCAGGTTTCATTACTAAGCGATTTGATGGAAGACTGTCTGAAACTGTTCTTGATGAAGCGTTGCTTCAACAGTTTCACGATGCTGCAGAACGTATTGCTCAGCTTTATGAAAGCAGAAAGTATCATCAGGCCGTACGCGAGATTATGACCCTGGCCGATAAAGCCAATCAGTTTATAGATGCAAATGCACCGTGGGTCACTATTAAGGAAGAAGGAAAAGAGCAGTTTACGCACGATGTGTGCTCGCTGGGTATCAATATGTTCCGGATTCTGGTGACCTATCTGAAACCTATTCTGCCTGTTCTGGCACAAAAAGCAGAAAGCTTTTTGAATGATGAGCTGAATTGGCAGAGCAGTCAGGAAGTACTGAAAGACCACGCAATCAACAAATTCAAACCGATGATGCAGCGTGTTGAGATGGAAAAAATTGATAAAATGATTGAAGCATCAAAGGAAAGCCTGGAAGCAGCTGCTCCTGTCACACCGGCTAAAGATACACCATTGTCAAAGGACCCGGTCAGCGACACTATCAGCTTTGAGGAATTTGCCAAAGTTGATTTACGCGTTGCGCGCATTGCCAATGCGGAGCATGTAGAAGGCGCTGATAAATTACTACGTCTTGAACTGGATTTGGGCGGTGAAAAACGTCAGGTGTTTGCCGGTATTAAGTCTGCGTATGATCCTGCTTCACTGATTGGTAAGCACACCGTTATGGTGGCTAACCTTGCACCGCGTAAAATGCGCTTCGGACTTTCTGAAGGTATGGTGCTTGCAGCAGGCCCCGGCGGCAAAAACTTGTACATTATGGAACCGCACGAAGGCGCTGAACCTGGCATGCGTGTTAAATAAACGTCTATTGAATTGAAAAGGCAGCTCCGGCTGCCTTTTTTAGTATCAAACGCGGATTAAATAAATGGTCAGGTTGCTGACTTACCTTTTCTGACCGTAACGTCAGGCTGCAAAATACCGCCTTCCCCTGCGCTTTTTCGCTGATACATACTGGCGCCGACCGGCCTGAACTGAGGGCTGAGTTTCCACTTAGGGCGAATCGTTGTCATAGGCCACACCCGCTTTCTGGCTATAAGTACATACACAGAGGTACACCAGGGCATATATTTTGACAGCTTTTGCTGCCAACGCTCAGAGAGCCGCCAGCGCGGATTCATAAAAAACGATGAAAACAGCAAACGTCGCTGCTCTATCACTTCAAAGCCCAATAGATGTAGCCAATCCTTCACCCGATGCGCAGAGAAAAAGCGTGCATCGTGCAATACATTGCCCTTTTTCACCGGCAGAAACCTTGCCATACCCGCCAGGCTGTATGGGTTGAAGCCGCTGATAATAACGAACCCACTTTGTGTCAGACAACGGTCCACCTCTCGCAATATCTGATGGGGGTCCTGCGCAAAATCCAGCTCGTTTGCCAGTAAGAAACCATCAATACTGTTTTCGATGTAAGGCAACGCAGTAGATTCAGCGATAACACCTGCCTGTGCTACAGGACGCGGGGACTGATGAATTTGGTGATGAATTGCGCATTGTGAAAGGTTTATCTGGTTGCTCAGTGCGCCAAGCTTAACAAAGTGATAGCCGAAAATGCGCTGACTGAACGAGTCGCATACTGACTCGACTGACTCACGAAGTGACTCGCCAGCCGGTAGCTCTGACCAACCGGCAGGATACCTGGGCACCTGCTTAATGTGTGCCGATTTCATATTTACCGTTGATCCATATGGTTGCAGTCACTTATTTAACTTTCTATAGTATCCGAATCTTTACAATTCTCAAGCAGGTACACCATGTCTACTATGAATGACGCTTTACCATCAGGCCTGCAGGTATCGCCTGTCGAGGCATTTTCTGACAATTACATATGGTGCATTCACGATGATGAAAATGTCGTGGTTGTGGACCCGGGCGATGCTGATCCGGTGCTCGACTTTTTAAAAGACCGGGAGCTTAAGTTATCCGCCATTCTGATTACCCACCATCATCATGATCATACCGGAGGCATTGCAAAACTTATTTCTACCCGACCGGATATCCCGGTAATTGGTCCTCAGGGAGGCCATATCCGCGGGATTTCTAAAGCGGTCAGAGAAGGCGATGATGTCACGCTTGACACTTTCGGGCTGACTTTTAAGGTCATTGAAGTGCCTGGCCACACACTCGACCATATCGCGTTCTACGGCCATAATGTTTTATTCTGCGGCGATACACTTTTCAATGGCGGTTGCGGCCGTTTGTTTGAGGGCACTGCGCAGCAGATGCTGTCTTCTCTGGATAAATTTAAACACCTGCCAGGCGATACCATCGTTTACTGTGCTCATGAGTACACCAGTGCAAATCTGAAGTTTGCAGCTGCGGTGGAGCCAGATAATGACGCCATTCGTGAATATCAGTCTGTGGTTAAATCTCTGCGTGAACAGAATGAGGCGACCGTGCCCTGTTTGTTATCATCACAGCTGGATATAAACCCTTTCATGCGTACACAACACGACGCTGTAGCACAAAGCGCGAGCCGCAAAAGTGATGAACCACTAACTGACGAAGTCAGTGTTTTTGCTGCAATCCGTCAATGGAAAGATAACTTTTGATGCATTTATAAAACATTGCTATTACAATGTATCGTTCGCTTTAACCGTTTTTGCGGTTTATACAGAATGATAAAAGGTGCTCAGTTTTATGCGTCGACAGTGGTTTATTTATTCTTCTATTGCGCTGGCAGTAATGTTAAGTGGTTGCCAGTCAACAAAAACCGAAAGTCGAGGTGAAGTTGCTGAGCACAATCAACCCCGTCCTGCAGATGAAGACAGCTGCGAGGTAGGCAATACGCCTATCGATGGCAAGCAAGACTGTGAAATTGCAAAAGACGGAGTCATTGATGTTGTTCACCCCAATGACGATCTGACGGTTGATGTCGAGCCAACGGACAAACCAAAAAAAGTTACCCCCTCGCCTGTCGTCATTGATGATGTCTGGGCAAGAATTGGTAATCAGTTATCTTTCACCGTACCTGACGACAGACGTGTCGATGTTCAGCGTAACTGGTATCTCAAACATCCTGAGTATATGGCGCGGGTCACCAAGCGGGCTCAACCATTTCTTTTCTATATTACCGAACAGATAGAATCTCGTGAGATGCCGCTTGAACTTGCGCTGTTACCCATTGTGGAGAGTGCTTTCGATCCGTTCGCATACTCGCACGGCCGGGCGGCAGGTATGTGGCAGTTTATACCCGGTACCGCGAAGCGATTTGGTATCCGTCAGTCATGGTGGTACGACGGTCGCCGCGATGTTATTGCCTCCACCCAGGGCGCGCTGGACTATCTGACGTACCTGAATGACTATTTTGATGGTAACTGGTTACATGCTCTGGCTGCATACAATAGTGGTGAAGGACGTGTAAGACGCGCCATACGCCGCAATCAAAAAGCGGGCAAACCAACGGATTTCTGGTCATTAGATTTGCCGCGCGAAACCCGCGCCTATGTCCCCAAATTGCTCGCACTCGCGGACATTCTTAAAAACAAGGACGCCTACGCATTCAGCTGGCCGTCGGTTGATAATGCCGCGGTAATCAAAATTGTCGATATTGGTTCACAGGTCGATCTGGCATTTGCTGCAGAGTTGGCGGGCATGGAGCTGGAGGCCCTGCAGGCGCTTAACCCCGGGTTTAATCGCTGGGCGACTGACCCTGACGGTCCCCACCACTTGGTATTGCCTGCTGATAAAGCGGATGGTTTTACGCAGCAGCTGGCAAAAATCGATCGACAGGAGCGTTTGAACTGGGTTCGTCATACGGTCAAACGTGGCGACAGTCTGCTTGCGCTTGCTAATAAATACCATACTACCGCCAAAATTATTCAACAGGTAAATAACCTCGACAGTAATATGATTCGCATTGGCGACTCAATCATGGTGCCGGTAGCACTTAAAGAGTTAAATGCCTACGCGCTGTCTCAGGATCAGCGTCTGGCCTCATTGCAAAATATTCAGCGGGCTGATCATAAGCTGACGCACACCGTAAAATCGGGTGACACCTTCTGGGATCTAAGCCGTAAGTACAAAGTGACCACCCGCGACCTTGCGAAGTGGAATGGTATGGCGCCCAGCGACCCGCTTCATCCGGGCAAGGAGCTGGTTATCTGGGTCAACCGGGTAAGTGACAGCCAGCGTAACGATGCGGTTATAAAAACATTGACCTACACGGTAAGGCGCGGCGACTCATTATCTGTCATTGCCAGCAAATTTAATGTTCGGGTCAGTGACATCAAAAAGTGGAACGATTTGGCAAAACAGCGTTATTTGCAGCCGGGTCAGAAGCTCAAGCTGTTTGTTGATATCACCAGGCTCAAAAATATAGGGTAAAATAAAAGTATGTTAAGGATTAACCGGGAAAATCTGAGAAAAAGTCATCAAGCCCCCTGGTTAATCGTTGATATCTTCATGCTGGTTTTGTTGCTGATAAACCTGGCATGGCTGGTGTTTGACACATTGTATTCGACTGCGTCAATGCAGAACCTGCTATCAGAATACCTGCCGGCGGTTTACCATGGCTATAAGCCGGTACACGAAAACTTTCTGCTTATCGATCTGGTTTTTATCGCCATTTTTCTTACTGAATTCTGTATACGCTGGATTGTGTCGGTCGTCAGTAAAGAGCATCTGCGCTGGTATTTTTTCCCCGTTTTGCATTGGTATGACATCGTTGGACTTATCCCTCTTGGCTTTACCCGCCTGTTTCGGTTCCTGCGGATATTTTCTATTCTTCACCGGCTGCATAAATTCGAAATCATCGACCTGAATCGCACGCGCACCTATCGTTTTTTTGCATTCTATTACGATGTCTTCGTCGAAGAACTTAGTGACCGGATTGTAGTCAAGATACTGGCTGACATTCAGCAGGATGTGAAAAAGGGTTCACCACTTATCGACAAGATAACCAGTGAAGTGCTTGCTCCCCGACGCCCTGTGCTTACGCAATGGGTTGCCGGGGTTATGCAGCATATGGGCAGTACGTTGTCAGATAACGAGCAGGGGTCAGTGATTCGTGACCATGTAAAGCAAAGTGTTGGTAAAGCCGTAAAGAACAACCAGCAGTTCAATAACCTGTCTTACTTACCGGTAGTAGGCAAAAGCATTGAAAAAACACTCGAGCAAACCATCACTGATATCGTCACGGCATCCTTAATTAATTTACTGAGCGATGTCAGCGACAAGCGTATTAACGAGTTTATTCAGTCAGGCGTACAGGGCTACTCACCCAAAACTGACGCGCTGGATAAAGAAGTACTGCAGGTTGTTGATGAGTGTTTTGATTTGGTCAAAGCCCATGTGTCTCAACAGCGATGGAAAGATCATCTGAGCGGCAAAACCCGCACTATGCCAATGCCAGAGGTGAATGAGCATCCGGCTGATCCGGAAAAACGATAATGGCCAGCTCGGGCTTAGCGTTGCGTATCCCGCCGGCTGTTGTTTGTGCAATTGCTATTGAACTGCCCTATCTTTATGGTTCTGTTCCGGCCAACCTGAATACACTTAATATTGCGTTTGCAGCTTGCTTTGCATTAAGTGGCATAGTTGTGGGTACTCTGGCAATTTTGCAGTTCAAGGCACACCAGACCACAGTTGACCCCAGAGATCCTGCTCAGACATCCTCACTGATTACATCGGGTATATTTCGTTACAGCAGAAACCCGATATATCTGGCAATGGCACTTCTTATCTTGGCTAACGGTGTGGCACTGGAGGACTGGGGAGGATTAATTCTGGCGCTTTTATTCTGCGTGTATATACAATATTTTCAGATTCTGCCTGAAGAGCGTGCCCTCAGGCAGACATTCGGTGATGCATTTATCCGATACAGCCAGCGCACACGACGCTGGCTGGGTATAACCACTACTGACGACGCCAGATAGTCCCTTCGGGTCCATCTTCCAGCACAATACCTTTAGCAGTCAGCGCGTCACGTGCCTCGTCGGCTGCCGCCCAGTCTTTCTGCGCTCTGGCGTCATTACGCTGCTTAATAAGCGCCTCTATTTCAGCGACATCGTCTTCATCGCCACCCTGTAAGAAGGTGTTAGGATCAGATTCTAACAATCCGAGAATACCACCAAGATGCTTTAATACACCCGCCAGCATTGCCGCCTGGTCTGAATCTGCTTCCTGTTTATTCAGTTCGCGTGCTACATCGAAAAGCACCGACATTGCTTCAGGTACATTCAGGTCGTCATTCATTGCCTGCTCAAAACGGGCAAGGTATCCGCCTTCATCACCACTAACCTGTTCTGAGGCTTTAACACCACGAAGTGCTGTATAAAGCCTTTCCAGCGCGGCTCTGGACTGAATAATATTGTCCTGAGTATAACTAAGCTGACTGCGATAATGCGCAGACATCAGGAAAAACCGCAGGGTTTCAGCGTCATATTGCTGCAGCACATCGCGCAATGTGAAGAAGTTACCCAACGATTTAGACATCTTCTCGTTATCGACCTGCACCATGCCGGTATGCATCCAGGTATTCACATAGGGCGTGTTATAAGCACAGCAGGACTGCGCCACTTCGTTTTCGTGGTGCGGAAACATCAGATCGGAACCGCCGCCGTGAATATCGAAATGTTCGCCCAGATGCTTGTGATTCATGGCAGAACACTCAATATGCCAGCCAGGACGTCCGTCACCCCACGGAGACTGCCAGAACGGTTCGCCAGGCTTTGCGCTTTTCCACAAAACAAAATCCAGAGGGTCATCTTTACCTTCAGCCACATCAACCCGTGCACCGGCGTTGAGCTGTTCGAGATTCTGCTTGCTCAGCTTGCCGTAATCGTCAAACTTACTTACATCAAACAACACATCGCCACTTTTAGCCTGGTAGGCATACCCCTTTTCAACCAGCGTTTCGATAATAGTGATGATCTCAGGCATGTGGGTGGTCACCCGGGGCTCAATGTCAGGCAGCAACAAATTTATAGCCGCAAAATCTTCATGCATCATAGCGATGGTGCGCTCAGTCAACGCATCCACAGACTCGTTATTTTCATTGGCGCGCGCAATAATTTTGTCATCCACGTCGGTGATGTTTCTGACATAGTTAACATCATAGCCAAGGTGGCGTAGGTAGCGCACCAGAATATCAAAGGAAAGATACGTTCTGGCATGGCCCATATGGCTCAGGTCATAGACAGTAATTCCACACACATACAAGCCCACCTTACCTTCTTCGAGCGGAACAAAGCGCGCTTTTTCTCGGGTACGGGTGTTGTAAAGGTGTAGCATTTGTCTCAATTCCTGTTCATAAAAATGGGCGCAAAGTTTAGCACTGTCTGCGACTAAGTCACAGTCTTAGTTTCAGCGGCGCAGAGTCGATTTAACTTTGCGGGGAATTGGGCTACCATAACCTGATTCTGATTTTTTTTACAAAGGCACACACATGGTAACGTTAAAGACTAATTTCGGTGATATAAAGCTTGAACTGTTTGAAGACAAAGCCCCTAAAACAGTTGAGAATTTTATCAGCTACGTTAAAGAAGGATTTTACGACAATACAATTTTTCACCGTGTTATCGACGGTTTTATGGTTCAGGGCGGTGGCTTCACTGAAGATATGGACCAGAAAAAGACTAACTCGCCAATCGAAAACGAAGCGAACAATGGCGTACCGAACGAAAAAGGTACTGTTGCAATGGCGCGTACCAACGATCCGCACTCAGCAACTTCACAGTTTTTCATTAACGTGAAAGACAACGATTTTCTTAACTTTACCAGTGAATCAGTTAACGGCTGGGGATACTGTGCATTTGCTAAAGTTGTTGAAGGCATGGACGTAGTGGAAAAAATTAAGGATGTAAGAACGGGCAGTCACGGTTTCCATCAGGATGTACCGGTTGAGCCTGTGATCATCGAAAAAGCAGAACTGAACTAAGTTTTCGCTTTTATTAAATGCGGGTAGTATCGCTACCCGCTCATTAACGATATGTTTCCTGCCTGATGTCTATCACCTATTTTATAGCAGATCTGCACCTTACCGCTGAACGCCCCGATATTACTGAATGTTTGTTCCGGTTTCTGGCTGATGAAGCGCCTGAGGCCGATGCCTTATATGTTTTGGGCGATTTGTTCGAGGTCTGGATCGGCGACGATAATGTCACACCGTTTAATGAATCAGTTGCCAGCGCTTTTAACGCGGTGAGTAAAACCGTTCCGCTGTATTTTATTCATGGCAATCGTGACTTCGCTATTCGAAAAACCTGGGCCGATAAAGCTGGCATGACTATTCTGTCAGAACAAACGGTTATTGACTTGTATGGCACGCCAACGCTTGTCACTCACGGCGATGAGCTGTGTACCCGTGATGTGGCGTACCAGAAGTTTCGTAAGAAATCACGCAGTTGGTGGTGGCCCAGACTGATGCTCGCCATGCCACTATGGTTCAGGCGGCGCGTTGCTGAAAACGGCAGAAAAGAAAGTCGCGAGAATCAGAAACACCTGCGTCAGGAAATTATGGACGTAACACCGGACGAAGTGATTAAGGTTATGGCACAGCATGGTGTTCAGCAGCTTATTCATGGTCATACCCACCGCCCCGCAATCCATTCTTTGACTGTTAACGATCAGCCGGCCAAGCGGATTGTACTGGGAGACTGGTATGATCAGGGTTCGGTATTGAAAGTATCACCTGAAAACACAGATTTACAGCAGCGGGATTTCCCGACTAACCAGTAAACAAATCGGGACAGCGACATCTGTCTGCTTTTGCTGGTACGAGTGGCTCAACATGCATTTTATGCTATATGTTAAGTCTGGTTGTTTATCTGGCTTTTCCCATGGCTGAATTACTCTACGCCGCCAGCCCTCTTTTTGCACTTGCGATTATGCTCGTTGTAGTTATTTTTGCTGCTGAGATTATCGCTGCTTTCTACAAGACCAGTGTACTAGGTCTGTATAAAACGCCCGACCACTACCCGCTTACACCTAAAAAGCGCTTTCAGCCTTCAGGCACCATCACCATGCGTTGGTTCGGCTTACACCATTTGCCGATTATGCTTTGGCTGGCGATGTTCTTGAGTCTTTTCGCTATTGTTGTGCTGTCTGTTACCGCAGTAAGTCTGTGGCTGGGTCTGCCACCTGCCTCTTTATTTATTCTGAGTATAATCAGCGTCGCGCTGACGAGTTTTCTCAGTCACTTCAGTACATTGTGGCTTGCTTCGGTTTTGTATAACCGGGCTGACCAGGATGCTGTTCAAAAGCTCACCGGCGCACGCGCTGTTATAACCATGGACGCAGGTTATCTTGCCCACCCAACCGAGGCCAGGCTGCTGACACAACCTGATGAGCCTTCATATCTTTTGGTGGAGCCACTGGATGAGAATGATGTGCTCAAAACCGGGGAAGTGGTCACGCTGGTTCGCATAAAGCGCGGGCACTGGCTGGTGCAGCGTATTTAATTATCTTCCCGGCTTTCCTCTGCCTCTTCCTGTTGCGCTTCCAACTGTTCCTGATGTGCTTCAAGGCGTTCCTGTAACGCCTGCTCCTGCTGAATTAACTTTTTAGCGCGAAGATTTTTATGCAGATCTGAGTTGATGTATGTGTAGAGAAACAACAACAAAATAATAGGGGTAAAAACCAGTACCATGATCCACTCCAGGGAATTATAGCCCCAGCGACGCACTGCTACTGATTCTGTCTTACATCGCTTACGAAGTGTATTGAGCCGGGCATGTAAGAACATAAAGATGATAACAGAGCCTACGGACACCATTACCCGATAAACTGTTTCGACTTCCACCACGCTGACGATAGCAAAGAACAATCCGCAGGAAAAAAACAGAATCATCCAGAGATAGTCGAAAAAGGCGGGCCAACCTCTTACATTTAAACGTTTCTCAGCGCGTCTCAGGTAAACGAAAAAACGCTTCAGAGCTATAGGCTGAACAATGAAAACAAGTGGGACCAGGGACCACAGGAAGGGGGTTATCTCATCATCGTCACTGATTCTGCGCATATCCCGGGTGGCCAGAAAGAACCACACAGGCAGGTACAACCCGGCGGTACAAAAAACCAGCAAACCTTCCAGCAAACTGAATCTGACGGGGGCAGTAACATAGGGTGCACTCGCTTCATGTTGCGTGTTTGCCATACTTTGCCGATCCCCCTAAATAGAAACTGATTGCTTGGTTAAATCACTTTTTATTAAAACTGGTTAATGGGTAAATAGTTAAAAAACCACTAACTAGTTCAGTCAGATACAAAAATAGCTGGTGTATAGTCATGCATGCACGGCACTAACTGGCAACCCGCTGTGAAACTTAAAGTCGTCATCCGGATCAGTGATTAGTCGAGCCTCAGCCTGCCCGAAAAACGCAATACGCTCGCTAATATCTTCATTTGCTATCTGTCGCGCCAATTTCAGGTAATCTTCAAAATGTCGCGCTTCAGACCGTAGTAATGAGACATAGAACTGTCCCAGATGTTCATCAACGTGAGGAGCCAGTACAGCAAATCGCTCACATGAGCGTGCTTCTATGTAGGCACCACAAATCAATTTATCTACCAGCGCCTGCGGTTCGTAGGTACGAACATGCCTGAGCAGACCCTTCGCGTAACGGCTCGAATTAACATTTTCGTACGCAATGCCGTACTCCTGCATAATCTGCAGAACCTGTGAAAAGTGATGCAATTCTTCTTTAATCAACAGCACCATCTTATCAATCAGCTCCTGCGAGTAAGGAGAATCCGATCGGGGCAGCATCGTTTTTTTCAAACGATTTGTTTGTGATAACGACTGCCAGTCGCCTTTTTGTCGGTAGATGAAGTCTTCATAAGGTTTAAGCCATTGTAACAATGCCTGTGCGCTATCCTCATCAACCGCGTAGCGTCGAATCAGAAACATGGCTGACTGCGCTGCTTTTAACTCACAAATTAGATGGTCGGTCAGCACAACGCGTAAATTCTCCGGCCGCTGTGCCTCATGAACCCATTCATTCGGCGTTTCTGCCTGCAGGAAAGCATGAATAGGAGCAAGTAAGGAAGAATCAAACACAATAACAACGCCTGTTCGACTAAAAACGAGGCCGCGATAATACCACAGGCCCCCATTCTTGTGCTATCGGCAAGCCTGCTTGCACACTTTATACAGCGCGATGACCCGAACCGCTAGTTGCAACGTTTTGATTACTCATACTGTTATGAGTTTTGTGTGGGGTAAGGATTTGGCTACAACAACCAGCACGGCAGGTAAAAAGATTATTCTGGTAACCGGCGCCTCCGGTTCAGTAGGCAGTGCGATATGCGAAGCACTGAATACTGATTATCATTTGATAGGACTGGACATTGTTTCTACTGACAGCGCCGATGAAAGTTACGAATGCGACTTCACATCAAGGGATTCTATTGCGCTGGCCATGAACAAGATTGCCGATAAGCACGGCAAGCATATTGTTTCAGTTATTCATCTGGCCGCTTATTTTGACTTCACCGGCGAGGAAAATCCCCTCTACGACCAGCTTAATGTTCAGGGCACTGCTGACTTCCTTGATACGCTTCAGGACTTTACTGTCGAACACTTTTTTTACGCCTCTACCATGCTCGTCCACGAAGCGGGCGTACCAGGCCAGAAAATAAATGAAGACACGCCGCTGGCCCCCGGATGGGCATACCCACAGTCAAAAGCGAATGCAGAAAAGGCCGTACGAGAACATCACGGCCATATTCCCTACTCTCTTCTTCGCCTGGCAGGCCTGTATGATGAAAACACAGCCGTTCCTACTCTGAGCTATCAGATTGCCAGAATTTACGAGCGGCAACTGAAAAGCTGGGTTTATTCCGGTGATAAAATGGCAGGCCAGGCGTTCTTGCACAAAGACGACATGGTCAGTCTATTCAAGAGTTTGGTCGCCCAGCGTAAATCGCTGCCCGAGCAGAATGTATTGCTGGCCGGTGAAGACAATGTCATGGGCTATCAGGCATTGCAAAATCGTATCGGTAATCTCATCTACGGTGAAAAAGAGTGGGAAACCATTACTGTGCCAGAGTTTATCGCAAAGCCGGGAGCCTGGCTTGAAGAAAAAACTGAGCCGGTAGTGCCTGATGCGTTCGATCACGGTGAGAAGCCGTTCATTAAACCTTTTATGATCGATTTATCCAGCGACCATTACGACTTAGATATCTCCCGTGTCAAAACGCAGATTGACTGGGAACCCCAGCATTCCATTTATGATGAACTAGCCAAGCTGGTCGGCAATCTTAAAAAAGATCCGCCCGCCTGGTACAAAGCTAATGGCATCACCATGCCGGACTGGATGCAGACATCGACTGAGAAAAAGGTCAACGCGAATACTATTCGTGAGAAACATGAAGAGCACTACCGGACCAGCCACAACAATTTTATCTGGGCCCACTTTCTAAATATCGGTCTAGCGTTCTGGCTTATAACCGCACCATTTTTACTGGGTTATGAAAGTCAGGGAATGATTATCAGTGACATGGCATCCGGGGGCGCACTTTTTGTTTTCGGTTGCCTGAGTTTATCCTGGCGTATGAGCCTGGCACGCTGGGCCGCCGCGGGTGTGGGGCTGTGGGTATTGACTGCCCCGCTCGTCTTCTGGGCGCCTACCGCGGCAGCTTATCTCAATGGCACCATAGTGGGAATGCTCATTATTGGCTTTGCCGTGTGTTCAAGACCTACACCTGGCGTTTCATTGATTGCTGCTGAAACGGGACCAAATGTGCCGCCTGGCTGGGACTTCAACCCGTCAAGCTGGGTACAAAGGATGCCGATTATTTTGCTGGCATTTGTTGGTTTTTTTATATCCAGATATCTGTGCGCCTATCAGCTAGGACATATTGATGCTGTTTGGGACCCCTTCTTCGCGGGCGCCGGTGGCGATGGTAAAAATGGAACGGAAGAGATAATTACCTCCAAGGTTTCAGAGGCATGGCCGGTACCCGATGCAGGTTTAGGCGCACTGACATATGCGCTGGAAATCCTTACCGGTTTGATGGGTTCAACCAGACGCTGGCGCACAATGCCCTGGCTGGTTATGTTATTCGGTATAATGATTGTACCGCTGGGTGCTGTCTCTATTTTCTTTATCATTATTCAGCCAATTGTTATCGGGACCTGGTGTACACTTTGTCTGATTGGTGCAGCCGCAATGCTGATTCAAATCCCCTACTCGCTGGATGAGCTTGTTGCAACAACAGAGTTTCTGTGGCGCAGGAAAAAACAGGGTCGTCCTCTGCTACGCATTTTCTTTACCGGCGACACGGATGATGGCAAATGGCAGGGCGATGAACGTGAGTTTGAGCGAGGCCCACTGGTGGTCCTTAAAGACATGGTAGCCGGTGGTGTTACCTTACCCTGGAACCTGGCATTATGTATTCCTATCGGCTTATGGCTGATGTTTACCCGTATCACACTGGACGCATCTGGCGGCATGGCGAATGCTGATCATATCGTCGGAGCACTAGCATTGACCGTTGTCGTTACCGCCACCGCGGAGTCAGGCCGGGCCGCGCGATATGGTCTCATCCCTCTGGGAATAGGATTGATGGCCGCGCCGTTTATGTATGAGGCAAGCACGTTATCGATGGTCTCCAGTTTGATATGCGGGCCGCTACTTATTGCACTTAGCCTGCGAAAGGGTTCAATTTCCTGCAAATATGGAAAATGGGAAAAGGCTATCGTGTAGGTGTATTAGCAGAAAGAGGCCTGCTTACAGCCCTCTTTCTGATATAAAAGATAGCCTTCTGTTTACTTTTTATACTTTTTATTGACTCCCCCTATGATTAAGCGATAGGTTACTTGTTAACCAATTGTTAACTTTGGCCATAGGGGCACGCTATGATCCTTAATCATTTGCTGGGCATTTATACTCATCCCAGAGAAGAATGGGCAACCATAGACAAAAAACACGAAAACTGCGTGTATGCATTAAGCCATATTTTGGTTATTGCACTCATTCCCTCACTGGTTACCTATTACTCAGCCACACAGCTGGGCTGGAAAATTGGTGCCGGAGATACCATCCGACTAACTGAGCAAAGTGCGTTCATTGTTAGTATCGGACTATACGTCGGGCTGTTTCTTGGCGTGCTTGCTCTGGCGTTCATGATTCGAGAGCTGGCGGGCATCTTTGACGCCAAACCTACCTATACGCAGTCGCTGGAACTTGCCGCATACACAGCTACGCCGCTTTTCATGGTAGGGTTTGCCGGGCTTTATCCGCAATTGTGGTTTGTAATGAGCGTCGGTCTGGTAGGGTTATCATACTCGGTGTATTTGCTCTACGCCGGTGTACCAATCATTATGCACATACCTGAAGAAAAAGGGTTTATATACGCAAGTTCTGTCGTGACCTGTGGTTTGGTGCTGCTCAGTGTATTGATGGCCGCTACCATTATTGCGTGGGGCTCAGGTTTTGGCCCCCAATTCTTACATTAAATCGCATCGTCAGCCCGATTTTTACGGTCGGGCTTTCCTTTAAGATATTGTGTTGTAAATACCTTAAAATAATTATCCAGTGCGACAGCGCTTTCTTGCTCGCCCGCCAGTTGAAAAATCTTTACTGCTACCTGGGCGGTACATAGCTGATAGTCATGAGCAGCCTCCCGCAGCACGTAATCATTTTGTTCTGTAGTGTCGATGCTTAGAACCGGCAGCCGCTGCAAATAATCACTTTTTCTGAACATACGTTTAGCTTCACGCCAGGTTCCATCCAGAAAAATGAACAATGGTTTGCGGCTTGTCATGGACACCCGGCCCACACACCTTTCGACTTGCGCATACTCGTGAGGGAATATCAGGTACGGGTCGTACGTAGGATCAGACAGTAAAGCCAGTAATTCAGGTTGCGCCTGCGTGCGGTGCCATTTGAAGGCATAGTTTTCCGGCACGACATCAGCAATCAGCCGCCCCGTATTGGAAGGTTTGTAGTATTCGCCCTGTGCCATTAACAGTACTACAGCACATGTAGCTATCGCTTCAGGCTTGTTATCACACATACAGTGGGGTTTCGGCAGGAGGCAGGAGTTACATCTGACTACCCTGCTCCCCCTTGTAACGAACGGTTTTGTTGACCTGGATAATTCGCTGTCGCGAAGAGCCATTACGGCATTACGGGAAGTTTTCAACAGCGTTGCCCTTGTCACTGAACGAAAGTGAGCGATTAAAAAAGCCGCGCTGGGCGCGGCTTACAATTTATTATGTTAACGAACTATCAGTCGTTATCCATATTATGCATTTCAAGATTAGATAGTTCGGCTTGTACCACCGGCGCCTGGCTCGATTCGCCTCGGGCCAGGTCTATGCGCTCAAGATATTCCTGGTCAATGTCAGCGGTAATATAGCTACCGTCAAATACCGAGGTTTCAAACCGCTGAATTTCAGGGTTCTCTTCACGCACAGCTTCTACCAAATCTTTTATGTCCTGAAAAATCAGTCCGTCTGCCTGAATTAAATCGGCAATTTGCTCGATTTCTCTGCCATAGGCAATCAACTCGTTAGCTGACGGCATATCAATGCCATAAACATTCGGGAAGCGTATCTCCGGCGCGGCTGAGGCAAAGTAAACTTTGTTCGCTCCTGACTCCCGTGCCATTTCAATAATTTGGCCGGACGTTGTGCCCCGTACGATAGAATCATCTACCAGCAATACGTTTTTTCCACGAAACTCAGAAGATATCGCATTGAGCTTTCTGCGAACCGATTGCTTACGCATCGTCTGGCCCGGCATGATGAAGGTGCGACCAATATAACGGTTCTTAACGAACCCCTGGCGATAAGGCAGTTGCAGAGTGTTGGCAATCTGCAGTGCAACATCCATTGATGTTTCGGGAATTGGAATAACCACATCAATATCTTTATCAGCCCATTCGCGGGCAATTTTCTCGCCCAGCTTACGGCCCATGTTTACTCTGGATGCGTAAACCGAAACCCCATCAATAAATGAATCAGGACGTGCAAAATAAACATATTCAAAAACACACGGCGACGTTGACGGATGCTCAGCGCATTGCTGAGTATGTAGCTCGCCATGTTCACTGATAAATACCGCCTCGCCTGGCGCAACATCACGAATAAACGTAAAGCCAACCGCATCAAGGGCAACACTTTCAGATGCAACCATGTATTCCTCGCCCATTTCGGTGATACGCTTACCCAATGCTAACGGACGAATACCATGCGGGTCACGAAACGCGACAACACCCTGACCAATGATTGCAGCTACAACCGCATATGCACCGCGAATCTTTTTGTGAACACGGGTGACTACTTTGAAAATTTCCTCAGCGCTGACTGTCAGCTCAGTACACTGTTGCAACTCATGCGCAAAGATATTGAGCAGCAGTTCTGAGTCTGAAGACGTATTGATATGCCGACGAGCGATACGAAACACTTCTTCCTGTAAATCATGGGAATTTGTCAGATTGCCATTGTGTGCAAAAGCAATACCGAAAGGAGAGTTCACATAAAAAGGCTGTGCTTCTGCTGAACTTGAGGTGCCCGCAGTCGGATAGCGAACATGCCCGATTCCCATTGTACCTGACAAACGCTTCATATGACGTGTATGAAACACATCTCTGACCAACCCGTTGGCTTTGCGTAAGTTAAACCGGTTGTGATCAATGGTGATGATACCTGCGGCGTCCTGGCCCCGGTGCTGCAGTACGGTTAATCCGTCGTAAAGTGACTGCGCTACCTGCGTTTTACCTACTATTCCGACAATACCACACATCTGTTTTACCTATCTTAAGCGGGAGTTAAAAAACTGGAGCTGCCTTTTACAAATGCAAAAAACCACTCGATGATGACCCCGAATTCCGGGATCAGCACAGATTGCTGCCACCACGTTGCGGTTGCCGCAGCCGTGAAGGTATCCATGAAAAATAATAGCGCACTGACAATCAAAACGCCGCGCAATGCACCAAAAACAGCGCCGAGGATACGATCAGCACCCGACAGGCCGGATGCATGAACTGCCTGCCCGACGGTATGATTTATGAGACCGCCTACAATCAGGGCCATGATAAATAACACCGCAATTGCTGCGCCATTTCTAAGCACAGGATCGTTTATACTGGTGAAATAAACGGCTAAATCAGCGAAAAACTGGCTGGCTATAAACAATGCACCAAACCAGACAACTAAAGAGATGGCTTCTTTGACAAAACCCCGGACGAGGCTAATCAGGGTTGATATCGCAATGATACCAATTATAGAAAAATCGACCCAGTTCAACACGTTAAATTAGCCCATACCTTATGAAAACGAGCACGGCAGTCGTCTCAGCGTCAAGATGGCGCGCATTCTACCAGAAGCAAGGGGTATTACCAATCTGAAAAGCGGTCACTGCCAAGAAAATTGTTTATAAAATATGCACAACAGGCCGGGGCTATGAATTTACCCTGAACTCAGTCACTTTACCTTTAAGCCCGGTCAGTTCTTTAAGGTGAGGTAAGGCATTATCAAGCTTTTTCTTATTCAAATCCGGACCGACAAACACTTTGGTCAGCGCACCTGAGTTTGTTTTTATGCTTCGGCTGAACGCGCGATAGCCGGCTTTCTCCAACTTCTTAAGTAACTGCTGAACATTCTTCTTGTGCCGAAAACTTCCCAACTGAATGACCCAACCAGCATCTTCAGCGGTATCTGCCGGCGCATTAACCACTGTTTGACTGGCAAGGTCATTACTTGCAGCGACACTGTCGGCAGCCTCAAGATCATTTTGCTCCCCCTCTGCAACAGGTTCATCGATCGCTTGCTCATCTACAATTTCGATGGGGCGCTGCGCCGCGCGGGCGACACGTTCGGAAGGAAAGTTGTCAGGCTCGACAATAGGTTTTTTAGCCGGTGTTGCCGGCGCGCTGGCAAAATCAGCTTTGACCGTTTCCTGCTTACCATTGAGAAAATCAGGTAAAAAAATGACCGCCAAAGCCACCACGATGACAGTACCTACCAGTCGGTTTTGAAGGGCCGAACTCACTGAATACTCCTGTTACTACCTATCGTATCTATGCTGGGGGCAAGGTCGCTTGCATGACATCTGCAACGGTAAGGAAAGAACCGAAAACAACGATTAAATCTTTATCATCTGCGTCATTGATTGCCTGGGCGTATGCCTCACCAACGCTATTGTAACAGTTTGACTGATTTTGTTCCGATTTAGCAAGATTTTCCTGCAACAGACGCGATACGGCACCCCGCGGTCCGTTAGTGGTACCTAAAAACCACCGTGCAGATAGGCCGGACAATTCAGCCAGAGTGGCTTTAATTGACTTGTCTTTAAGCATGCCGGTCACAAAATGCAGATTTTTATATTGTTGTGATTCAATCCAGCTTCGTAGTGCGGCCATTGCCTGTGGATTGTGCCCGACGTCCACCACCACCCGTGGTAATAGCGCAATGGTTTCAAGTCGTCCCGGCAGGCTTACCTGAGAGGACAACTCCCTGATCATAGAGGGTGCAGGCAGCATATCAAGCACTTGTAACGCAGCCAGTGCTGTGGCTACATTTTGTGTCGGAATACGAGGTATTGGTAACTCATCAATACGATATTCACCACACACCCAGCTCCAGGTCTCACTATTCTGTTCGATGAGAAAATTCTGTCCTGCCCAAAGCGCCTTTACATCAAGGCTTTCAACAACGTCATTCAAGCTTTCAGGAGGTGCAGGCTCACCGATTACTGCTTTACCGCAAGGACGCATTATACCCGCTTTTTCTCTGCCGATAGCATCGCGGGTGTCGCCTAACCAGTCCTGATGGTCAAGATCAATAGTAGTTATTACGGCAAGATCGGCATCAATAATATTGGTGGCGTCAAGACGCCCCCCTAAACCCACTTCAAGAATAAGCACATCAACATCAGCTTGCTTCATCAGCATCAGCGCAGCGAGGGTACCAAACTCAAAGTAAGTTAAAGAAATATCCTCTCTGGCTGCTTCAATAGTGGCAAACGCATCACAAAATTGCTGGCCTGGTGCATTTTCATTGTTGATGCGTACACGTTCACGGTAATCAAGTAAATGGGGTGAACTGTAAACCCCGGTTGTTTTGCCCTGGCGTAAACAAGCCTGCTCCAAAAAACGACACGTTGTGCCTTTTCCGTTAGTGCCGGCAACAGTAATTACCGTTTTATCTCTAAAGTTTAAGTCCAGCCTTTCAGCCACCAGTTTTATGCGGTTTAATCCCAGCTCAATAACACTGGGATGTACGGACTCAAGATAAGACAACCATTCCGCCAGGGTTCTGTTTTTTGGCGCAGCCGAAGTTGATGTCTTCATCGCTTAGTCAGGGCGGTGCAGTTTTAACAGCAAGCCATGAATTTTATCCCGCATTTCGCGTCGATCAACGATCATATCAATGGCGCCTTTATCCAGCAGAAATTCGCTACGCTGGAAACCTTCAGGCAGCGTTTCACGAACCGTTTGCTCGATAACCCGAGGCCCAGCAAAACCGATTAACGCGCGTGGCTCAGCAACGTTAATATCCCCGAGCATTGCAAGGCTGGCTGACACACCACCCATTGTCGGATCGGTCAGTACAGAAATATACGGCAACCCTTTCTCGCGCATTTTAGCCAGCGCTGCAGAAGTCTTAGCCATTTGCATGAGTGACATCAGTGCTTCCTGCATACGCGCACCGCCACTTGCTGAAAAGCACACCAGTGGCATATTGTGCTCAATGCAGGCATTCACTGCCGCCACAAATCGTGCACCGACGACAGAAGCCATCGACCCACCCATGAAAGCGAATTCGAAGCTTACTGCCGCAACAGGCATACCTTTCAGTTTGCCCTGCATCGCAATCAGTGCATCTTTCTCGCTGGTACTTTTCTGTGCTGCAGAGATGCGATCTTTGTAGCGCTTAGAATCTTTAAACTTAAGAATATCCTGAGGCTCGAAGTTCGCGCCGAGTTCTTTACGGTCGTTTTTGTCCAGAAAACTGTCCAGGCGACGTCGGGCGCTGATACGCATATGGTTATCGCACTTGGGACAAACTTCCAGCAGCTTCTCAAGCTCGTTTTTATACAATACAGCCTGACAAGAGCTACATTTTGTCCAGATACCTTCGGGAACATTCCCCTTTGTCGACGTTTGTGTTCTGGGAAGAATTTTTTGAATCCAGCTCATCGTGGAGAATCCTTTTACGCTTAGTGAACACAGCAATTGTTCTTTGTTCTATTGAGTTTGCTGCGTACTGTTATGATTAGCCCGCTATTACATCACAATACAGAAAAATCGAAAAAATAAAACTGGTCTAAGAAGTTATACCATGTATGCAAAAACTACTCATCATCAGGTAAGGAATAATGGGCCTAAAGAACGCTCTGGTAGTGCAAAGCGTTCCGGATAGGTTACATCTACAAGATATAAACCATGTGGTTTGGCGGTCGCAGCGGCCAGCGTACGGTCTTTGCCGTCAAGTAAGGACGCCATCCAGTTCACAGGCTGTTCACTGGCACCGATTTCAATCAGCGAGCCAGCAATATTTCTAACCATATGATGAACAAACGCGTTTGCCCGGATATCAATAATGACGTAGCGCCCCGTACGACTGACCGATACGTGCGTTACATTTCTGAATGGACTGTTCGACTGGCAATGGGCTGCGCGGAAGGCACTAAAGTCATGTTCACCAACTAATGCCTGCGCCCCTTCATGCATCCGGCTTTCATCAAGAGGCTTGTAAACGTGAGTAACGCCTTTACCCAAAATCGCCGGCCTATTTACCGCATTATAGATAATATAACGATAGCGACGATGTGTGGCTGAAAAGCGGGCATGAAACTCTTCATCAACTTCTGTTGACCAGTTGACCGCTACCGAGTCAGGCAAATTAGCATTAACGCCCATCGTCCATGCTCGCTCCGGGCGGGTTACACTACTGGTAAAATGTACCACCTGCCCCGTTGCATGCACACCCGCATCGGTTCGGCCCGCACACTGGACCTGAATCTTTTCATCAGCAACTTTACTCAAGGCTGTTTCCAGGTACGCCTGAACGCTAGGAACATTCAATTGTCGCTGCCAACCATAGTGCGCTGCACCATCGTATTCGATACCCAATGCGTACCGGTTCATCACACCCTCATACCCTGTTGTGTCTAAAACGCGTAAGTGTAATCACAGGCGCTTTGGGATGCAATTCAGTTACGCTCGATAAATAGCCTCGGGCTAAAGATAGACGAAAAAAAAGCTTCGCAAGCGAAGCTTTTTTAGACTTACTGTTCAATAAAATGAATATTGTCTATCCAGACGGCATCGGCACCATCACTCACCGAGTTGTCTTTTACATATCGCCAGGTAAGCAACGTTGTTCCTGCCTCGATTGAAAATTTGACTGTTCCGGACTGATTGCCGGAAGCAACATACCGTGATGAGCCATTTATCAGGAACTCGAAATAGTCGAAACCTGATTCGCTGTCGATTTTAAATTCGAACTGCACCGAACCGGCACTTAAATTAACTACTTTATCAATAGTGGCAGTTTCACTATCGCTCAAAGACTCTGCTGATTTCAGGCTGAAATTGCCATCTATCGCATCACTACCTGACACTTCCCATTGCTCTATCAAGTCGCCTGTTTCGATAAAACCAGATAAACTTTCTGACTCGAAAGAGAAATAGGTAGGGGCAATACCAGCTGGCGTAGAGCCAGAATCTAGTGGGTCAGAGCTGTTCCCGACTTCAACAAAATCGGTAAACGCGTCCCCATCAGTGTCTACCATCAGCGGATCTGTAGAATAAGTATTTAATTCAGCACCATCGTTCAACCCATCGCTATCTGTGTCAGATTCCAGCGGGGATGTTCCTGTGACCTTTATCTCATTAAAATCGCTAAGACCGTCGCTATCCGTATCACTTAACGTAGGATTTGTGCGATTGATAAACTCTTCGGCATTTACCAAGCCATCGTTGTCAGAATCGAGTTCACCATCCGCAGTGTCCTCAGGGTCTAAACCGTAATAGTTTTCCCACCAGTCATTGGCCGAGTCACCATCGCTGTCCCGACCAATTTCAATTGCTCGGGTAAACCCATCTTTTGTAATCAACAGTAGATCCGTAGGTAACAGCGCCAGGCTACCGCTAACGTCGATTTCCCCCTCCAGCGACCCCGTGGTGCGATCAAAAACTTTGGTAAAACCGTTGTCGGATAAAAGTAACTTATCTTTAGCCAGCACAAAATTATCTATTGAACTGACAAAAACATTTTCCAGCAGTGTTTCTGCAGCCAAATTACTATCTGTCTCGCGGATAACATCTATATCGCCATAGGAGCTAAAGACATAGATGAGCCCTTCGACAGAAACGAACCAATCCCAGTAACCCACTACTTTTTGAGCAGTGATTTCCAGGGTCTCGATATTAATTCGGTAGAGCTGCTCATCAACATATTTTAAGATATGAGAAGGATATGAACCTGACTGCAGGATTCCGGCAAAGCGCAAGTCCGTACCTGATGTATCACGCTCTTTTAGGATGCTGCCATCCGATAAGTCCACGGTGACTAGTTTATCGTCGTAAAGTTGCACGACTAGACGACTACCACTGACAACAAAATCGTATACCTGAGAGTCAAAATTTCGCTCCCACTGGATAGCGTTTTGCGCGCTGTATGCTCTCACTGATTCATCAGTGACTGTTATCAGCTGATTATCGTCTGACTGTGTAGCCCTTACATTGTAACCGCCTAGTAACTTCTCATTTAATAGTTCACCGCTACCGGCAGAATAGAAGTGAAGTTTAGTTTCTGAATGAACAACAAGTGTATCACCCAGTAAGTAAAGATTTTTGGTCGTGTACTCTTCTGCATCAACCGCAGCAGTCCATAGCGTGGTCCCGGTGACTAAATCGATAGCGACAACCTGAAGATTGTTTGTCAGTGTGAATAGCCTTGTTGTGTCAGCTACTATTTTTTCACCAATCACATCCACGACAGACCAGCGACCATTTGCCAGGTTTGTTACATCATTGCTGACAGCTATAGGGTTGAAGCGTTTAGATGATTCATCCGAACCATCAGATAATTCGGTTGCCACAGGCACGTCGGCAATATCAAAAATATCGGTGCCTGCGAAGTACTCCTGCACATTGCTAAAGCTATCATTATCATCATCTGTTTTAGCATCACCAGCAAGCGTTGGAGACAAGCCTAAACCAACCTCATCCCCATCCAGAATTCTGTCACCATCAGTATCCTGCAAAAGAGGGTTTGTACTATAGCTATTAATCTCATCTCCATCAGACAGATTATCAAAGTCAGTATCAGGCAGATTCACATCAGTACCCTGCTCATACTCAGCAATATTTGCCAATCCATCCGCATCAGTATCACTCATGCTATCGTCAGCATTGATGGCCAAGCCGTTCAACGCTTCATAGGCATCGGGCATACCATCGTTGTCTGAATCACTCAATAACGGGTTAGATGAAAAAGTCACGACCTCTTCGTAATCATTCAGGCCGTCAGAATCAGTATCTACCTCAAGTAACGATGTGCCATTTTCGACTTCGGCGCCATCGTTTAATCCGTCGCCGTCTGTATCGCTGAGAATTGGAGATGAACCGATTTCCACTTCCTGCCCGTCTGACACACCATCAGAATCGGTGTCACTTTGTGCAGGATTAGTGGCGTTTACAAACTCCAGATAGGTAGACAGGCCATCATTATCCGCATCTTCCCCAGCATCTTCAGCGATTGTATCGCTGTAACCATTTTGAGACTCCCACCACTGGGGGATGCCATCACCATCCCCATCAGCCAGTGAGATGACTTCAAAGAAGAATTGTTGGTAGTCATAGCTAACTGCAACAATATTGTCACCAGACTGTTCTAACCCAACGATAGTACCAGGAGTAGTAACCGACCCGACTTGTTTTAGCGTCTCACCATCGTAAAGGTTCACCAGCGTCGGTGTATTGTTGGCTACCGCAATAAGCGCGTTCTCACTGAATACCATGTGTGAAAATGAGGGTAAGCCGGTTTCGTCGACTGCGTAAGAGTCGGTGTAGAAAAGGTAGCCGTTGCTGGCTAACAATTGATTTTGCGATAGTAATACGAGCTGTTGAAGATTATTCGTCGCACTATCATCGATAAGACGTTCATTCAATAGCAGTCCATTGAACTGATCTACCTCAATAGCGCTTATCGAACCATAATCGCTGTAAAAATAGAAATTTGTATCTGCCGGGTTAAAAATTCCATCAGTGTAATAATAGCTTGCAGATATGCGGTCGCGCACATTTGCGTCAAGGTCAAGGGTGGTATAATAAGATCCACCATGATCATCACCCATTGCCATCAAAAAATCGCCAACTAAATGCAGGTTATTTAAATAACCGCTTAGCGAACCAAACGCTGAGGGTATTGGTATGGGTTGCCCAACATCAACTTGCTGTATGAGACCGTTCCCATATCCAATGTAAATAGCATTTTTGCTTTCAACAAAGAAGGCAGTTTGTACATAAGAACGCTTATCTAAAATGACAGGATTTAAGAACGCTTCTTGTTCTATATCCCAGCGATGAAGCAATGCATTGTCGTTATCCAGCAGATACAGTCGCGATGCATTATCGGTAAAGGTTTTTGCAGGAAAGAAAGACTGAATTCTGCCCGCTATATCACACTTTCCGTTCACACCATGGGATGACTCCCAGCATGCACTGTCCATGGGAAACGCATCAACGATGAGCGTATCATTACCATTAAGTTCAGTATTTATAGTATCGGGAAAACCATCACCATCCGAATCTACAGACGCCCTGGCATTAGTAGGGAAAGCGTCTTGCGCATCATTGACGCCATCGCCGTCTGAATCGAGTGTGAGAGTCAGTGATTGAGTGAGCAACTGGCTATTAGCCAGGTTTGTTATATAAACATCATTTTCTATAGCAAAGATGCTCTGATAATCAGGAACAGTACTTTCCTGTATCAGGGACAACTCATTATTAAACCGAAGCAGCCTGTCACCGTCTTCTGTACTTGTTATCAGGATGATTGTACCGTCCTCTAACCATACGCCATCCTTTGCAGAAAGATGTAGAGACGTGACGTGCGCAAATGTTTCGGTCGAATAAATAGTCCCATCATCTAACATGAACTGCGTACCATCGGGACTGAGCAGAATTGTCGATACTCCACTGACAATATCGCTATATGTCAGGATTTCCGCCGTTAAAGCATCTTCGTTGTAACTGACTTTGAAAATGGTGCCACCTTCGTTGACCAGGTAGGCTAAACGATGTTCTCTATCAATAGCATGACTGCTAACTTGCAGATAACTCAAATCACTGTTTGCCTCACCAACACCGTCTTTATTTATCAGCTGGCCCGACTCATACGTAGTAACAAAGATACTTTCTGGCAATGCCAGTAAAGTGAAAGGTACGTGCTCGAAAGACTTGAGTACCTGTGCGCCATCCGGGTCGAAATGAATTAGTAGATTGTCTGCATTAATCCCGTAAATATCATACGTCTGCGTGGTAACAACTGCCTTTTCCAGACTGACACCTGTTAGTACTTTTTCGATATTGCCATTTTCTGCGTGCTGCACGACAACGTGAACGATGCTTCCCGATTCTGATCGCGCAAAATGCGCAACACGCTGGTCTTCAAGCGTAACAGTTTCAACGCTATCCATGCGCCCAAGGATTGAAACCCAGCAATCAGACCCTTTACCATCCTGTTCCAGAAAGCATCCGGCATCTGATGGGAAAGCATCCTCGCTATCTTCTATCCCGTCGCCATCTGTATCAAAAGGACCATCGTCATCGATATCCTCTATACCGTCACCATTCCAATCGAGGTCAGTGTCATCAGGGATACCATCTCCGTCAAAGTCACTACCAAAAGGACGAGGTACGTAAACGTTTAAATTTGAACGAGAAAATCCACTATCCACTTCAATTCCAAGCTTTTCCTGCTCGTTGAGCATAAGCTCTAGTGTAAGCTCAACCGTAAAGGGATCGTCTGTTTCCGGATTGCCATCCTGATCAGTACCCGGAATAGGTAAAAAGGCGACAGGGGCATTGTCGAGTACTTCGATTAGCTGCGATGAGAGTTCGGTATCGTTGAGCTTTCCGTCAAGCTCACCATCAAGGATGTCTTTGGCTATCATTGAAGCTATAGTTGCAACATCTGTATCTAAACCTTCGGCAGCGTAGTGGAAAAGAGCAGCAATAGCTTCGTTATAGGTGCGATGCGCTAGCAGCACTTCCGGGTCTGCTATTCGCTCATCGCCAACCAGCGGCGAGGAAAAGATATCGAAGGTATCAGGAGCACCTAATCCCAGCTTATTGTGTAACACGCTCATGAAGTTGTTTCTGGCGCTCTGAACGTTTACGGGGGCTGGATTTCTTTCAATAACAGCCAGTGAAACGATATGTGTTAATGGGGATATATTAACGTTATCGAGATCGTTCAAATCGTCTTTTGTTACGAGCGATAACATAGAAGGGAAAATAGGTGCAGATCCGGTGTTAAGGTCAACACTGTTTTCCTTAACAACCATTTCTAACAAATAAGCATCATCTTCACCGTCAACCGAAAGACCAGAAAAGCTGCCGTCTGCAGACGTTTCCGTAGATACCAGTAATGCACCTTTTAACTCTGGCTTGTCCCGTTCGATGATGTAGAGGTTTACGGTTGCATTGGCAACCGGCCCCTTAACAACACTACCTGAAATTTCAATTTTTTCAGGTTCTTCTGGCGTATCTGGTATAGTTTTGGGCGGCTCTTGTGGTGTAGGCTCAGCACTATCGGAGCCACCGCCACAGGCAGTAAGAAAGAGACACGTTGAAAATATTAACGCACGGCTGATACAGCGCATCATGACAAATCCTTTTGAACAACATCAATGCTTAATGACGCATATAATAACCTTCACTGATAAAAAAATGAACAAAAAGATTTGTCGATTGTAATTACGGATTCAAGAAAGACTGCTCAGCAGCGCCTGCGCTTCTTCCTGTTGTTCATCGCTGCCCTTTTCTACCACTTCACTCAACAGCTCTTTCGCTGCTACCAGATCGTCCATTTCCATATACACCCTGGCCAGGTCGAGATTAGCGCTTTGGCCGGCATCTTTATCAATATCGATCACATCTACATCTTCACTCACACCACTGTAGTCAGAGAGGCTTACATCAAGCTCAAGTGGCATTTCCTCAAACTGACTATCATCCTGCATAGACTCATCAAGTAGTGTATCTACGTCGAGGAACTCATCTTCACGACTACGCTCCGTTGTTTGCGAGTCGTTACCTGGCTCATTCAGCAGTGCTGCTAAATCCAGATCCGGGTTATCAAGTTTTAATTCGTCATCTGCCGGTGCTGCTTTAGTTGGCGCAGCCTCATCCATTTCCTCGAGCAGATCGTCAAACTCTGAAGACTCCAGATCATCAAAAATCGTTTTGTCACTTTTATCCGTTTCTGTGAGCCATTCATCCAGCCCTGGTACATCTTCAAGTTCATTGATCTCCTTTGCACCAGACTCAGGAACGATGCCATCAACTTCCTGTTCCAGCGCAAATTCTTCAACATCATCTTCATAATCGACGCTCAGAACACTGTCATCGAAATCATCTTTGGATTCATTATTCGTCGAATCCAGTGAAGATGCACTATCGGAAAAGCTGGGGATATCATCAATAAAGGTTTTATCAAATTCGGCGAGCGCATCGTCCAGTGGATCCGCGTCATCACTATTGGCAACCGTAGCGTGCGACTCATTCAGCTCGTCTGACTCAGGCTGAATATCGCTATCCAATACGTCATCAGACTGAAGATCTGATGCTGTATCAACATCGCTTTCTGAATCACTGTCAGATAGCGCCGACTGCGCCTGCTCGTCTGATTCGACGTCGGTTAGCGTGGCTTCGGCATCATCTTCAGGCTCATCTTCGACCAGCCCGTGCGGCTTTGCTTCATCAGCTTCTAGATCGCTTTCTGAATCATTATCTGATACCGCCGGATGCGCCTGCTCTTCTGATTCGGCGTTGGTTAGCGTGGCTTCGGTATCATCTTCAGGCTCATCTTCGACCAGCCCGTGCGGCTTTGCTTCATCAGCTTCTAAATCGCTTTTTGAATCACTATCTGATAACGCCGACTGCGCCTGCTCTTCTGATTTGGCGTCGGTTAGCGTGGCTTCGGTATCATCTTCAGGCTCATTATCGAACTGCGCTTGCGGCGATTCTTCGTCAGTTTCTAAATCGCTTTCTGAATCACTGTCTGATAGTGCCGGCTGCGTCTGCTCTTCTGGTTCAGCATCGATTAGCGTGGATTCGGTATCATCTACAGGCTCATCTTCGACCAGCCCATGCGGCGCATCTTCGTCAGTTTCTAAATCGCTTTCTGATTCACTGTCTGATAGCGCCGAAGGCTCCTGCTCTTCTGTTTCAGCATCGATTAGCGTGGATTCGGTATCATCTACAGGCTCATCTTCGACCAGCCCATGCGGCGCATCTTCGTCAGTTTCTAAATCGCTTTCTGATTCACTGTCTGATAGCGCCGAAGGCTCCTGCTCTTTTGATTCAGCTAGACTGGCTTCAGCGTCGTTTTCATCTTCGATTTCAGACTCAAGTTCCGCAAGTAGCTCTTCAGTTAGCGCATCTTCCGGAACAGCGCTGTCTTCATCAACAGGCTCTTCTTCACCTGCTGGTACCGGGCTGGTTTCAGCCTCCGTCTCCATGCCACTTTCAAGCTCAGCCAGCAGCTCATCGGAAAGATCGTTAAGTTGCTGCTCTTCTTCACCCTGCTCAGCAGACAATTCTGCAAGAAGTTCGTCGCTCAGCGGATCATCAAAACTGGTCGCACTTGTCTCTTCTTCGTTCTGCAGCTTTTCGATGATGTCGTCATCAAAAACCTCAGTACTAATTTCATCTGTTTCTATCTCGTCCAGACTGACGTCATCAAGACCTTCAGCGAGGTCATCGAGGCTCTGAATTCCTTGTGGCGATGGCGTAGAGCCAGTGTCAGCAAATTCATCGTCGTCGTCATCCTCAACATCAGGCAACCCACCCATTTGCTCAAGCTGGTCAATTTCATTGAGGATATCGTCGGCAAGGCGATCCAGCTCTTCGTTTTGCTCATTGATTTCTTTGTCGAGCTTATTGAGCATCGATTCGTCGACATTGCCATTGTTGACATCCAACTTGTCTTCGACACTCTCCTGCTCTTCTTCAAGCAGGTCATCAATACTTATTTCAGGTTTATCATCAGTATCATCGACGGCCCCGGGTAATGGTGCGAGAGGCGCTTCTTCTGCCAGTGCCGGCTCATCAGTAACAGGTTCCGGATCGGTGGCGGAATCTTCAACCGTAGCGGTGAAATCGTCCTCGGTTACCGGCTCAGCAAACGCGTCCTGAGAAACAGGCTCTGCGGGAATATCTTCGTCCTGTTCGTCAGCGGTATCTATCACATCGCTGGTTTCATCGTCGGCAAGATCAATGCCGTCGAAATTTTCCTCAAGCATTTCTGCAGACAAATCTTCTTCATCAAAAAGATTGTCGAGTTCATCCTGATCCAGCTCTGTGTCACCAGACTCAAATGCATCGTCCTCACTGTCGGGTACCAGCATATCATCATCAAGATCTGAGAAGTTCTCCAGCTCATCATCCAGGGCATCTTCCAGCTCGGAGGATAAAACGTCGTCGAGCAACTCCTCATCGTTGAACAGTTCATCGTCAGAGAGCTCAGCATCATCCTGCGCCAGCTCGCTGGTCAGGCTGGTCGACAAATCGTCAATTTCGGTATCAGGCTCCGGGGCAGCCTGTACAGGGCTGCTTTCAGTATTCGATGCCGCTGTTGCAGGTTCATCAGAACGTCGTTTTAACAGCCATGCGGCCAGTGCGCCGGCAAGTAGCAACGTGATTATTCCGGATCCGATAATCAGGCTGGCAGGTTGTGTGAGCGTAGAAGCAATGCCGCTGCTCTGCTCGGCCTCACGCTGAGCGCGCTCCTGTCTCACTATGTCAAGAAGCTCTTTTTGCAGAGCTAACTGCTCATCCATCTGAGCCTGAACGTCACCCTCTACCTGTTCTCTCAGATTCATCAGGTCGGTATTGACTTGTTCTACCCGGTCATAGAGTTTTTTGTTCTCGTTCAGCAAAGACTGCACACTATCCAGAGAAAGCGCAAACTGGTCTCTGAGTGCCTCGAACTTTTCAACCTGCTGGGCATCCAGAGCACTAATTTTTTCTTCTATCTGAGAACGGGTATCTGACAGTTCGTCTTTATTAACCAGGGGCACCGCAGGCTTAATATTATTACCGGTGGCAGGATTACTTTGAATTTGCGCGAATGCTTTATCGTTTTGATCTGCAAACTGCTTTGCCTGTGCTTTGTCTATTCGTGCTATAAAGCGCTCGGAGGGCAGTCTAAGCGTTGCACCATCAACTAACAGGTTAAAATTGTTTTGTTCGAAATCGTTGGGGTTAAGCTCGTAAATGGCCTGCATGACCTGATACACAGAAAGCTGTTCGTTCTGACGGTACCGGCTGGCTATCCGCCATAATGTATCTTGCTCATCAATAGGGCCGTATGTTGCGCCAGAATATTGATCTGTTGCATCCTTCGGTCCACGCAGTTGAGTTTGTCTTTGCTGAGCATCCACATTTGCTGCTGGGAATGTGCTAAGTAACAGCAATACAACCAAACCCATAAAATGCAATTTCATAGCGTTCCTATAAGCCTTCAAATGTCATGCTCACAACACGAAAAGCGGTGCTCGCGGCAGGTACTATCTTACAGCGAGCGACGGCATTGTGATACCAGCAACGAAAGCTGGCTATTCAGTTCTGTTTTTATTATCCGGATACCAGACTCCGCTGGTATCCCTCCTGAGCAATGGCTGCCCAACATCGATAGATTAATATATATCGTGTTGTTGTTTCTACAAACTATAAACCACTGCGAAACGTCAATCTAGCCGCTCGTTACTTTCATCTGAATAACAGAGCAGCTTTCACCCTTATCGGCAAATATTTTATAAAGTTTACAGGTACTTTACAGGTAATCGCGAATCAGAACTTCAGCAATCTGCACGCTATTAGTTGCCGCACCTTTGCGCACATTATCTGATACCACCCACATATTAAGGCCATTGGGATGGCTGATATCATTTCTGATCCTGCCGACATGCACTAAATCATTACCGCTTGCACTGGAAACCTGGGTTGGGAAGCTTGCAGGTGAATCATACACTTTAACCCCTGCTGCATTTTCCAGTAACTGCTTCACATAATCAGCCTCAAGCGGCATTCTGGTTTCCAGATGGATCGCCTCACCATGACCGTAGAAAACTGGTACGCGCACCGCCGTTGCGTTCACCATGATACTCGCGTCACCCATTATTTTCTGGGTTTCCCACACCATCTTCATCTCTTCTTTGGTGTAGTCGTTATCCATAAACTCATCAATTTGCGGGATGGCGTTAAAAGCAATCTGGCGGCTGAAAGCCTCGGGTGTTATCTCTTTGGCATTGAGCAAACCCGCGGTTTGCCGGGCCAGCTCTTCCATCGCATTTTTACCGGCTCCGGAAACCGATTGATACGTCGCCACATTAATACGCTCAATGCCCGCCTCGTCGTGAATAGGTTTGAGCGCCACCAGCATTTGTATGGTAGAGCAATTCGGGTTAGCGATGATATTACGCGTTCTGAAGTCTGCTAACGCGTGGGGGTTGACTTCTGGCACCACCAGCGGAATGTCAGGTTCGTAGCGAAATTGCGAAGTATTATCGATGACAATACATCCTGCTTCTGCAGCGATAGGCGCATAAGTAGCGGACACGGCACCACCGGCAGAGAAAAAGCCAAGCTGTACCTGGCTGAAATCAAAACCATCTGCGTTAATAACTTCAATATCCTCGCCTTTGAAGTTAACCGTACCACCAGCAGAACGTTCACTGGCCAGCGGATAAAGTTTGTTGACCGGAAATTTACGCGCTTCAAGCATCTCGATCATCATCTGACCGACCAGACCTGTGGCGCCCAGAACTGCAACATCAAAGGCTTGTGACATAAAAATTAATACCCCTGCTAATTGAAAAGATTATAGAGCTGCGAAACAGATTATTATAACGTTTCTATGGTAAAGCCTAAACCAGTAAGCTGACGCAGAATGCCTTCAGACACAACACCGCTCAGCGCAATCGTAAAAGCGTTAAACTCTCGCCGGACCCGGTACTGCTTTCGGTACGCGGAAAAGGACTCACCAGCCTGCATAGCATTACGAAAGTCCTTATCATCAATTGTTACATCGTAAATCGACAAGAGCAGCGATGAGATTTCATCCCAGTTCAGTGCTTCCATTGACGGATCACGAGGCATAAACGAAATGGGCTGCGGGGCTGCCAAAAAGTCATCCATGTCTAATTTTACAGGCTTTTTCGCCAGCTCACAAAAGTGCTCGTACACCAGTTGCGTACCCCGCAACTTGCCTTCGATTGAATGACCGGCTATATGACCGGTTGCCAACCAAAGATGTCGGAGCAAACCGGTATTTATATTGGGTTCATTATCAAATACATCCAGCACTACGGTAGGTGCGGACTCATTGTCAAACCGTTGTAAAAGCGCCTCTTCGTTAATCACCTCACCGCGACAGGCGTTGATTAGTAAGTTACCAGCGCCCAGCGACTTAAGCACAGCCGCATCAATCAGATGATGGGTCTTATGGACACCCTCTTTGACAAACGGAACATGCAAAGAGATAACATCACAAGACAATATCTCGCTAAAATCAACAAAGTGCCTGCGATCTCCGGCTTCCTGCCGGGGCGGATCATTCAGTACGTAGGCAATATCAAGCGCCCCCAGCAGGTTGGCCAGGCTTGTGCCGACGTGACCAGCGCCCACAATACCCACCCGAATTCGGCTCAAGTCCAGCTTTTTGTCACGATGGGCAATCAGCAGCACACTTAACACATACTCTGCCACTGCAACTGCATTGCACCCACCCGCATCACGCCACGCTATGTCTCGCTCTTCCAGATAGTGCTTATCAATATGATTGGAGCCTGCCGTTGCGGTTGCCACACAATGTAGATTTTCTGCATTGCTCAGCAATTCTTCATTCACCGGGGTGGTGGAACGCACTGCCAGATAGTCGCACGAAGCAACATCATCAGAGGTAACGGTAGCAGCATTGTAAGAAACGGCCTCTCCCAGCGAAGAGAAATAATCATAGCCGCGCGGGATAGTGTCTTCGTAAAGAATTTTCATAGCGTTTTGCCTGTTTGATTACCAGCAAATGATAGGAGAAACAAAAACAAAAAAACAGCGCATAAAGCGCTGTTTTTGAATCTTAAAAGCTTTCAGGCAGCTACTTGTAGCGCTGCATTACCAGCGTGGCATTGGTACCACCGAAACCAAAACTGTTTGACATAATCGTATTCAGTTCTGCTTCACGGGCCTGGGTAACAATATCCAGTCCTTCTGCCTGTTCATCCAGCTCATCAATATTAATCGATGGTGCGATAAAATCATTCTGCATCATTAGCAGGCTGTATATCGCCTCGTTAACACCTGCTGCACCCAGCGCATGTCCGGTCAGTGATTTAGTCGCACTGATCGGCACCTGCTGATTTGCAAAGACTTCTTTAATTGCAGCCAGTTCCTTAACATCACCAACGGGCGTTGAGGTACCGTGGGTATTCAGGTAATCGATTTTGCCACTGACATTCTGCATCGCCATCTGCATACAGCGAATAGCACCTTCGCCGGACGGAGCTACCATGTCGAAGCCATCTGACGTTGCACCATAGCCAACGACCTCACCATAAATAGTAGCACCGCGGGCCAGAGCATGTTCCAGCTCTTCTACGACCACCATACCGCCACCGCCAGAGCTGACGAAGCCATCACGCCCGGCATCATAGGTACGTGATGCCACAGCAGGGTTATCATTGTATTTAGTAGATAATGCGCCCATCGCATCAAACTGACTGGACAGTGACCAGTGCAGTTCCTCACCACCACCGGCGAAAACCACATCCTGTTTACCTAACTGGATAAGCTCAAGCGCGTTACCAATACAGTGCGCACTGGTCGCACAGGCAGAGGCAATCGAATAGTTTACGCCTTTAATTTTGAACGGCGTTGCCAGACAGGCAGAAACCGTTGATGCCATGCAACGTGGCACCATGTAGGGACCTACCCGCTTTACGCCCTTTTCGCGCAAAATGTCGGCCGATAAAACCTGATTTTCTGATGAGGCACCGCCGGAGCCGGCTATAATACCCGTACGCTCATTAGAAATATCTTTTTCTTCCAGGCCCGAATCGGCAATTGCCTGTTGCATAGCGACGTATGCATACGCGGCGGCATCCCCCATAAAGCGCATTGCCTTACGGTCAATATGCTCTTTTAAATCAATATCAATTGCGCCCCACACCTGACTTCTCAGGCCCATTTCGGCGAATTGTTCAGAAAACGAAATTCCTGACTTGCCCGCTTTCAAAGAAGCCAGCACGTCATCTTTGTTGGTACCGATACTTGAAACAATACCAAGCCCGGTAATAACTGCTCTTTTCATAATTTACCCTTTCTTTTGATGGGGCATATGGTAACGATTTTGTGACACTAAGTGGTCTGCTCTTTCCAGCCCTGATGAACGACGAATTATCGATCATTGACCATCAAATCGTCAGTAAGTGCGCTAAGCACTATATTCACTGTATCATGCGCGCTATGATCATGCAGTCGAAACACATCAAAAGCAGGAAATCCCGGTGAAAACTGATCACGCAAAAGTACACTTTAATGAACAGGGCACACCTGTAGCCGATGACTTCGACGACGTTTATTTTTCCAACGACAGCGGCATTGACGAAACGATGCATGTTTTTATGGCAGCGAACCAGTTGCCGGCGCGCTGGGAAACGCACAAACTGTCTCATTTTGTTATTGCAGAAACCGGATTTGGCACAGGCCTTAACTGCCTTGTGGCCATGCAGGCTTTTGCAACATTTCGCCAGAATAATCCGCATCATCCGTTAAAGCGTCTTTATTTAATCAGCACAGAAAAGTTCCCGCTGCAAAAGGCAGATTTGCAGGTCGCGCTTTCCCATTTCAAACAGGTCTCTCAACCTGCAGAAGCGTTACTTTCTCAATACCCTTGCGCGCTGGCAGGTTGCCACCGACTACAGCTGGACAGCTTTTCAACGACACTGGATATTTGGATGGGCGATATCCATGCCTCTTTACCACAATGGCATGCGCCAGAATCAGGACTGGTTGACGCCTGGTTTCTGGATGGTTTTGCGCCAAGCAAAAACCCGGATATGTGGACAGATGCGCTATTCAGCCAAATGGCAAGGTTGTCGAAAGTTTCAACTACACTCGCCACATTTACTGCTGCAGGGTTTGTGAAGCGGGGCCTGCAGGAAGCCGGATTTGAAATTCAGAAGGTTAAGGGCTTTGGCCGCAAGCGCGATATGCTTGCCGGGCACTATGCCGGCTGTAAGCAGCAG
The DNA here is from genome assembly GCF_006228385.1 of Salinimonas iocasae. Taxonomy (GTDB): domain Bacteria; phylum Pseudomonadota; class Gammaproteobacteria; order Enterobacterales; family Alteromonadaceae; genus Alteromonas; species Alteromonas iocasae. The sequence continues at coordinate 1,482,195 of NZ_CP039852.1, read as the reverse complement.
GACAAGTCACGCTTTCCCCGGGACTGGCCCTACTTACGCTATCTGTGCGAGCCGCTTACACCACAACATCACGTCGCAGTCGTGGGAGGCGGGCTAGCCGGCGCAGCCTGCGCATTGGCACTGGTTAATCGAGGCATCAAAGTAACCTTGTTAACACAGAACGCGACGCTGGCTGATGGTGCCTCAGGTAATCCCCAGGGCGGCTTTTACCCACAGCTTCACTCGCAGCCCAGTCCTGCCAGCCAGATTCAGGCACATAGCTTTTTGTATGCAAAGCGGGCGTATCAACGGTTGTCGCATCAGGCCCCCTACCCCTGCCAGTGGTGTGGTGTGCTTCAAATGGACTTTACCGATGAGGTAGCCGTGCGGCATCAGAAACTGACAGACAACCAATACTGGCCTGGCGCTCTGGTGCGTAATGTTGACGCTGAGCAAGCCAGTGAAATCGCAGGGATACCCCTGCAGTGTGGTGGGCTGTTTATCAGCGAAGGCGGTTGGATAAGCCCGCCTGAGTTGGTTGCCTCAATGGTTGAACAAGCAAAGGAAACCGGGCTTTTGGAAGTGCTTACCGACCATGTAGTCTCTCATATTGACTCGAACGATGCGGCAACGCTACATATCGACAAGCAGCAAAAAACCCTGACTTACGACCATGTTGTGCTGGCGACAGGCGCCGACAGTATCAACACACTGTTAAACGATTTACTGCCCTTAAGGCCAGTCCGTGGCCAGGTTGAAGCAATGCCTGCTTCATCGGCAACGCTGAGTAATCTGCAAACCGTTCTGTGTCATAAAGGGTATTTGACGCCACAGATGCTGGGACGTCAGGCAATGGGGTCGACGTATGTTAAAGAAGATATGACCACTGAGGTGAGGGCCAGTGAGACGCAGCAGAATATTGATACGCATAAGAAAGCGCTAAGCAATCAAAGCTGGGTGGAAGAGATTCAGACAGACGGTGTTGCGCGCGCAGCTACCCGCCTTGGATTACCGGATCATCAGGTTGCCTGCGGCAGTCTGCCGACTACGCTTGACCAGCAACCTGTTTGGCAGGAACTTGCAAAAGGAAAGCAGCTAAGTGCGATGCCGGCGCCAAAAACAAGCCATATTCATCTGTTAACAGGTTTAGGCTCACGCGGGTTGACCACTGCCCCACTGATGGCAGATGTGCTGGCCAGCCAGCTTTGCCACCAGCCTCTTCCACTGGCGGAATCTTTACTACAGGCCACCAGTCCGCAGCGATTTATTATCAGAAATACTATCCGGAATCGCTCGCAGGATTAGTTACCCGCTTCAACTGAGTTAAGACTGGTCACCATAAATGCCGGCACATCCACGCTGGCACTGGCCACCAGTGACTGCTCTTCCACACTCACGATGCGTGCGTTTATACGTACGCCCCGTTTGGTTTCTATCATGGTGCCGGTAAGCACGTGGTCCATTTTTGACTGGGCAGCAATTTTCTGAAATCCACGATGCATCACCAGGTCGCCGCGCTCTGTTACATATAAGTCATCAGATAACTTAAAATCAACAACCGCCAGACCATAACTTTGCAGCTGCCCGAGCATATATTCAGCCAGTTGATTGCCCAGTACCGTGGTGTCGTGCAAGGTATGATTGAGCCTGACGAAACTTGCCACGCCCACTTTTTCGCGAGGACGAATTGTACTGGCAGAATCCATCAGTTCCATCGCAAGTTGCCCGGCGTAATCATTCAGTGATTTGTGCGTTAAATCAGCATAAAAGCCCACATACAGCGGGTCCTGGTAGCGGGTTTGCTCCTGTGATTGCGGGCGAGCTTTCAAATCACGCGAGTCCGGTCTATAGACAAGACCGGTATCTTCATGAGGAATTATTACCGGCTCACTTTTTGAGGTATCCCAGGTAGCGGCTCGCATAGCATGATACTGTTCATCGATTGCACTACAACCGGCTAACATTGCTATCAGCACCAAACCGGCAAGACGAGAAGCTCTATCCATTGTTGCTTACCCTTGTGTCAGCTTAACGCCGTCCCGCGTTCCTGGCTTTTCTGCACCATCACTGGGAATAAGTGCATCAACCACATAGAAGGGGATCAGCATTTGCGCGCTGGCGACAACTGCCCGCGACTCAATTCCCAGTATCCGCGCATTAACCATCACACCGCCCTGATGTTTAGCCATGGTGCCAGTTAACACATACTCAATCGGCAGACTGGAGTTAAGGTCCAGATAATCGCGGGATAACAAAAAATCGCCCTGTTTGGTTACCCGGATATAGTCGGTAGCTTTGTAATCAAGAACAGGAATCCTGAACTTGTGCAGCTCATGTACAAACGATTCTGCCATTTGCTGCCCTAATAAGTTGGTTTTCTGAAGATCAGAGTCAAGCAAAGCAAAATTGGTGACGGCTACAGGGGTTTTGGCGGTAACGTACTCCATATTGGAAATCAAATCCTGCGTCAGGTTTTTGACATAGTCTCCGACATGGCGGGTAAGAGGCCGGCCTTTATAAGCCCCCTGCACACTGGAATATATCCGGGGCTGACCAACAGCACCAAAACTGTCAGTTTCATCGCCGTTATAATCGGCCGGCAAAGGCGCGCTGCGGCGATCGGCATCCTGTACATCAATGATTTGCATCGAACCACTTTCATCAGGCGTTTGGCTGGCTGTCTCGTCCGGCTCTTCCGTGGTAGTACAGGCCGTGAGCACCAGTGACAATGCACCGAGCGCGTAATGTTGCAACTTCATCCTCTTTACCCCTTATCCTGCATGCGGTACAAACGCCCCTGACGGGTAGTAACCTGCTCTTCGTCCCAGAACAACCCCGAAGGAAAAAAACGGGTCGCTGCGGCAACCACATCTTTGGTTCTGGCTTCAATGACGCGCGCATTCACGACTGCGCCACCCTGTTGATGAACCAGTGTTCCGGTAATATAAAAATCGATTCTTTCAGGTGCAGACAGATTCTCGATATTGCGAGATAACACACGATCACTATGCTGCCCTATTACTATATCGTTCGAAAGCTTAAACTCTTGAGTTGTAAATCCGCGCTTCGTGGCCTCGGTCATCAGGCCCTGCTCTAACTGGTGCCCCAGTAACATTAAAGGTGACTGGCTCTGGCTGTCATATTGCAAAGAAGTCACGGGTACAAAACCGGCTACCGCGTAGCGCAGGTGTTGAGCAGGTTTAAGGCTGGCGAACAGTTCATTGGCCAGCAGGTAGGTCTGATATTCAATATTGCCCAGCGACTGGCCAACCGGCTGCGCTGAGGGTGTTTGAGCGGTGACGTGTGACTCTTTGTCTGGCTCGGCCGGGCCCGCTGCACAGGCAGTCATTCCTGCCACAACAAGCACCCAAAAAACGCTGCGTGTAATAAGTAGTTTCATAGGCCTGCGTCAAAAATCCTGCAATTTATCAATAAACAAAGTGAAATTGGCAAAAATCGTACCACTCACGACACCTTGATAATTCACCTGATTTGCGCAGGCCGCCATCCAAATCAGCGCTGTAAGGCGGCAATACTATGCCAGAAAAGGAAGAAACATGCCGTTACCGGCGGGCACCGTTGACTAGCTGCTGCCAGAGAGCCGTGACTTTTTTCTGGTCGTCAGCCTCCAATTCATTATTGTCAAAAGCCTGCTGAAGACTCTCTTTTACGGTGGCATCCAACAAATCAATTGTCGCGTTTTGCTCCATCTCAAGGGGACGGGAAATAACAGCGAAATGCCCCTGCAGATAACTGGCAATGAATAACTCATCATCACTACCGTGATCGACCACATTGTCCAGTTGATTTTCAATGTGCATGACAGCATCGATAAATGACTGGTCAGCCAAAGGACTGGGCTGCATAACGTTCTCCTATACTGCCGGATATAATACTTTATCCTGATAACCTGTAATAATCTGGACACTGCCACTTAGCGTCTCATCCAATGCATCGTCGCCTGAATCGAGTCGCAATGGCCTGCCTTCAAGGGCCTGAAGTTTCTGCTTCGTAGCCACGATCAGCATATTTTGTTTTCCCAGGCGTTTTATAAATGCAGGGCTGAGCTGTTGATTGCCGCGCCCCAGAATATGCCCCTGTCCGCCAATAAGTGTGATAACCAGTTTTACAGGCTGCCCGTCGGTAATCTCCAGCAATGTTTTGGCGCTGACATCACTGGCGATAATACGCCTATCGCGGATCACATCTACGCCCAGCAGGGTGTTATCTAAATTGAGCGCGTCCATAATCGCCGCAACCGTTGAGCCCGACCCCATGACATAAAGCGTCTCATCATCCTGCTCAATCATTTCACTTACGTAGTCGGCAATATCATCCAGAACCAGTTCTTCATGTTCCTTGCCGCCCATTTTGACCGCCTGAATATACTCCAGCTCTCTAGGGACTCGCATCTCGCCATAGTACTTTGCAGTAACGTTGCCCTGTCTGAATGCATCCTCGTCAATATCGCGCACCTCTGCATCAAACTCACTGACCAGCTGGCCCTGCGCCATTTTCAGAGCGACCTTTCCGGCCGCTGACGGCGTTACAGCGTATACACCAGAATGTATTTTCACCCCGGCAGGCACTCCTAAAACGACTTGCGTTGCACCTAACTCATCAAATACGTTACGCGCGGTGCCATCGCCACCGGCAAACAGTAATAAATCGATGCCTTTTTCCACTATCGCCCTCACAGCCTGCTGCGTGTGCTCCGCCTCGGTCTGCGCTGTTTGTGGTGTGTAGACCACGTCAGCAGACAGGCCGGCTTGCTCACAGCTGTCCATGCCCATCGCGCCGGAGGCTGTGTAAATTATAAGGTTGTCAGCGCCCTGAAGCTGGGCTAATGCACGGCTCATCTTATCTGCCGCCTGTTGCTCTGCTCCCTGCGCCAGCGCCTTTTCACGAATAGCGGCACCGTCACTGCCTTTAAGTGCTACCGCACCACCAATACCGGCATAAGGGTTAACCACGACGCCCAGCCTGAAGCTTGTTTTGGTTTTCATGCGGCTTCTCCTGAGATACTCGAATGCGATAAGGCAGGTGTATCAAATGCTTTATTTAAGGCAGCGATGAAGCGCTGTGCACGAGGAGGAAAACCCTGATTCAGGTAGGTCGTCAACTGCGCTTTAACCGCCCGGGTAAACCCTTCCCTGTCAGGCTCAGCGCCATCAAGGTTATCAGTGCTGACGGAAAATTGTCTGCCCGCAGCCAGAGTAAAAGCCCACTCGATAGCCTGCGGTTTGACTTCCACCTGCTCAAACTGCTTTTGCTGGGCTTCGTTACGACCATCCGGACAGTACCAATAGCCATAATCCTCCAGCAAACGCCGTTTTGGGCCTGCTACACACCAGTGCGCAATTTCATGTAATGCGCTGGAGAAAAAACCGTGCGCAAAAACAATTTGATGATACCGGGTCTTTTCATCTGCAGGCAGATACACCGGCTCGTCCTCCCCCCGTATAAGCCGGGTATTAAATTCATCATGGAATTCAGCGTCGAAGATGGCGATTAACGTAGGAAGTGCTTCATCATCTTCGTAGTCACTGGCGCTATTGTTCAAGGCAGACCTTTTGGCATAGTAAAAACTGGCAGGAGTTTAACAAATCAATCAAAAATAGACTATGTTGCTGCGCAGAAACAGCAGACGAATAATGCTAAATTCGTTAGCATCAGTGAATCATTTATTGTTAAAAAAACGCATGAATAATCTGGACTGGCAATTTGATGCGCCTTATACGCAAACGTGGGCGATACAGAATGCGCATATTGATCACTACAATCACGTTAATAATGTTGCGTACCTTTCGCAACTGGAATCGCTGGCGTGGGCGCATACTAACGCGCTGGGTTTACGCTTTGAAGACTATCAGGCGCTGGATAGTGCTATGGTTATTCACCGTCACGAACTTGATTACATACTGCCCTGTCATCAGGGCGATGAACTGGCATGCAGCACCTGGATAACCGCATGCGATGGTCGTCTTCACCTGACCCGCCAATTTCAGTTTATCTGTTTACGGCGTTTTAAAACGGTGTTTAAAGCAAAGACTGAATTTGTTTGTGCCCGATTGTCTTCTGGCGCGCCCAGACGTATGCCCCAGGCATTCAAAAACACCTATTGCGGCGCTGTGATACCCCAATGAGTAAATGGCGTTGGGTTATCATCAGCTTGTTGATTGTCTCGGTAAGCGGCAATGTTTTTCTGCTTTACACGCTTGCTGACTTAAAAAAAGCTGACTCAGAAAACCTGCAAACGCCACTCTCCTCTTTACCCGCTGCGCAACCAGCAAAAGGCGACAGCACCTCAATCGGCGCTAAAGCAGAGACGACAGCAAACCGTCCTGCCACCATGAAAGTGTTTATTTCGCAACTTTTAGCGCAGGCTGATTATGAGCAGGCCCGGTATCACCTGCAAAACGCACTCAAGCAGCAGCCCCGTGATGCTGAACTACTGCTTCTGGAAGCTGAACTTTTGAAAAGAACCGCGCCCCTGAGTGATGTGGCGCTGCATTATTTCGATATGCTTGATATGTCATTAGCGCACGCTGTTCAACAAAAAGTCAGCGTGCTTTTGCATGAGCTGGTTAATGATGCTATCGACCACCTTTCACAAACAGAAAGCTGGACGGCTCTGGCAGTGTTTACCGAGCCGCTCTTTCAGTATGCGCCTGGTAATCGGCAATTCACTGTAGCGTTAGCCACAGCCTATGCCGAACAACAAAAATTAGGGTTAATGGAAGCAACCCTCGCAGCTTTGCCTCCTGATGATCCGGCGCATAATGAATTCGCGTCTAAATATTATTCCGAGCCTGAACCCGAGCAAGCGCTGACCGAACCTGGTTCGTTACCCTTCGATGAGTCTGCCCCGCGCATTGCGTTACTTCCCCGGGGGAACCATTATCTGGTTCCCCTAAGCGTAAACGGCAACGCATTATCGTTGCTACTGGATACGGGTGCATCGCAAAGCGCATTGTCAGCTGATGTATTTAATCGAATCAGAAACAATATGTCCTATCAGTTTTTAGGGAATTTCACCATTTCAACGGCGTCGGGTTTGAGTCAGGCTGCGCTTATTGAGGTAGAGTCAGTGTCGCTTGATATATTTCATTTAAAAAACGTTAAAATGTTCGTGCTTCCCGATGCTGCTAAACCCAACGCCGATGGCTTGTTAGGCATGAATATTCTCGGCCAGTTTACATTTTTTATCGACCAGCGGTCGAACGCCCTCCACCTGCAAAAAGATCATTAAAATTTCAGACAATTTTTAATGTTCATATTAGAACCAGTCCCCACGTTTTGCCCGTAGATACCGGCACATTCACAATAAAAGGAGAATGTATTTATGGGTGCTTTAACAGGCAAAAAAGTGGCCATTCTGGCTACCGACGGATTTGAACAGGTCGAACTTACCGAGCCAATGGAAAAAGTCAAAGCTGCGGGTGCAGACGTAGACATCGTTTCACTGGAGTCAGGTGAAATTCAGGGTATGAACCATGACGAAAAAGGCGATATGTTTACGGTAGACAAAACGATAAATGACGTATCGGCTGAAGATTACAACGGCCTGATTCTGCCGGGTGGCGTGCTTAACCCCGATACACTGCGCACTAACGATAAAGCTGTACAGTTTGTCCGTGATTTCTTTGTACAACACAAGCCTGTGTCAGCTATCTGTCACGGTCCGTGGATGCTGGTTGAGGCAGATGTGCTTGAAGGCCGTACAGTAACCTCATTTCCTTCGATAAAAACCGATATTCTCAACGCCGGCGGCAACTGGGTAGACGAAGAAGTTGTAGTCGACCAGGGATTGACCACAAGCCGCACGCCGGATGATATGGAAGCATTCTGTAAAAAGGTTGTCGAGGAATTACGCGAAGGCAAACACGATCGCCAGACTCCCTAAGTATTCCACTCCAACCAGGTAATTTATGCCGGGCACATTGTCCGGCACTCTTCCAGATTCTCAGGAAATTGTTATGACAGATTTATTCAGCACCGGCATCGTGGGTGACACTGATGTGAAAAACCGTATTTTCATGGCGCCACTGACCCGAAGCCGCGCCGATGATGCCACCGATGAGCCGACAGACATGTCGATTACGTACTATGAACAGCGCGCCTCTTCAGGACTGATAGTCAGTGAAGCCACGCAGATTAATCCTCAGGGAAAAGGATATATATGTACCCCCGGCATCTATACGGTGGAGCAGGTTCAGAAATGGCGTGAAATCAACGAGGCTGTCCATGCAAAAGGTGGCAAAATTTATCTTCAGTTGTGGCACGTTGGCCGCATCAGTCATACACACTTTCAGCCCGAGGGTAATAAGCCCCTGGCGCCATCGGCAATTACCCCCGACATCGATGTTTTTTTTGACGGCAAAAAACAGCCTGCCTCAGAACCTCAGGCAATGACTATTGAGCAGATAGAGCAAACGGTTGAAGATTATCGCCTGGCCGCGAAGAATGCTGAACGCGCTGGCTTTGACGGGGTAGAAATTCACGCAGCTAATGGTTATCTGATAGATCAGTTTTTAAGAGACAAAACCAACAAGCGTGATGATGAATATGGCGGTTCTGTGGAAAACCGCATGCGCTTTTTAAGTCGGGTAACCGATGCCGTACTTAGCGTATGGCCAGCAGAAAAAGTTGGCATTCGCCTCTCTCCTATCGGAAACCAAAATGATATTGCCGACAGCGATCCGCTTACTGCATTTACGTATTACATTCAGCGTTTGAACGATTACCGGCTGGCTTATTTACATATGGTCGAGCGTTTTCCTGGCATGCCGACAAGCAACAAAGATTTGAAGATTCAGGAAAGCCTGCGTAATACTTGGAAAGGTTTTTATATTGCTAATGGTGATTACGATTATCTGTCCGCCCAGGTGGCGGTGAAGTCGGGCTACGCTGATGCTGTGACATTTGGACGACCTTATATTGCCAACCCGGATTTGGTTGAGCGATTTGAAGCCGGCGCTGAGCTTAATGAACAGGACCAGGATACGTTCTACGGCGGGGATGAGAAGGGGTATATCGATTACCCGTTTATGAATGAAAACGATATGTAACGACGTTTAATATTATCATGCTGCGCGGCAGCTGTGTTCAGCTCAGCGCAGCATGATCAACGTTTACAGTGTTGCAGCCAGTCTCGTACCCTGGTCAATGGCACGCTTAGCATCAAGCTCCAGTGCCTCGTCCGCCCCACCAATCAGATGATGTGGTGCATTCAAACCTTCTATAACTTCACGCAACGGTTCCTGACCGGCGCAGATAATAACGTTATCAACCTCAAGCAATTTCTCCTGCCCCTCAATAGTGAGCAAAAATCCATTGTCATCAATCTTTTTATATTCCACGCCGGGGATCATGGTGACGCCTTTCATCTTCAGGCTGGCACGGTGTGCCCAGCCAGTGGTTTTACCCAATCCCTTACCCATCCTGGAGGTTTTACGCTGTAGCAGCACAATCTCACGGGATGAAGGCTCTGGCTGAGGCTGCATCCCATTCACGCCGCCGCGGGCAGAGAAAGACATGTCAATTCCCCATTCCTTCATAAATGCCTCGATGTTCAGGCTGGGCTGAGATTCACCATGTGACAAATATTCAGCAGTATCAAAGCCAATGCCACCGGCGCCAACAATAGCCACCTTTTGCCCAACGGGCTTTTTGCCCTTGATAACATCGACATAAGAAAGCACTTTGTCATTATCAATGCCTTCTATATCAGGTATGCGTGGGAAGATTCCTGTAGCAATGATGACCTCATCAAAACATTCATCATTGAGTAAAGCTGCTGTTGCTTCAGTATTGAGTTTAACGGTCACATTGTGCAGCTCCAGCTGACGGTCAAAGTAACGCAGGGTTTCGTTAAACTCTTCTTTACCCGGAATCTGTCTGGCGATATTAAACTGACCGCCGGTCTTATCATCTTTATCGTACAATGTAACAGCATGGCCTCGTGAGGCAGCAGTTACGGCTGCAGCCAATCCGGCCGGGCCCGCACCGATGACGGCTATGCGCTTAGTTTGCTCGGCCGGTTGAATAGTCAGTTCAAGTTCATGACACGCCCGCGGGTTAACCAGACAGCTGGTCAACTTACCGTTAAAAACATGATCAAGACATGCCTGATTACAGCCGATGCAGGTATTAATCTCATCGGCTCTGTTTTGCTCTGCTTTTATCACGAATTCAGCGTCAGCTAAAAACGGGCGCGCCATTGAGACCATATCGGCATCGCCGCGGGCTAACACTTCTTCAGCCACATCAGGCATGTTAATTCTGTTTGATGTGATAAGCGGAATAGACAACGCTTCGCGAAATTTAGCGGTAACCCACGTAAACGCGGCACGCGGTACCCGGGTAGAGATTGTCGGGATACGCGCCTCGTGCCAGCCTATGCCAGTGTTTATTATGGTTGCGCCGGCTTTCTCTATTTCCTTACCAAGCTGAACGACTTCCTCATAATCAGAGCCATCTTCTACCAGATCCAACATCGACAGACGGTATATAATAATAAACTCTTTTCCAACGGCTTCACGTACCCGCCGCACGACTTCAATAGGCAACCGAATACGGTTTTCGTATTCTCCGCCCCACTTGTCATCACGCTGGTTGGTGCGCGTAACAATAAACTGGTTCAGGAAATAGCCTTCAGATCCCATGATTTCCACGCCGTCATACCCTGCGCGCTGAGCCTGTTTGGCGGTATAGATAAAATCCTGGATTTGCTGTTCAATTTCCTCGTCGGTCAATGCTTTAGGCTTGTAAGGATTTATAGGAGCCTGAATGGCAGAAGGTGCGACGAGCTTTTCGGTATACGCATAGCGACCGGTGTGCAGAATCTGCATACATATTTTTCCGCCCGCCTCATGCACTGCATCGGTGACTTCTTTGTGATTGGCTACCGCCTTATCAGAATTGAGCCGCTTAGTAATTGGATGGGTTGAACCTTCTTCATTTGGCCCGATTCCCCCGGTAACAATAAGGCCAACGCCACCGCGGGCGCGCTCAGCATAAAATGCCGCCATATGCTTATGACCGGCAGGCATTTCCTCGAGGCCGGTGTGCATTGAGCCCATAATGATACGGTTTTTAAGTTCAGTGAAGCCCAAGTCAAGGGGGCGAAACAAATGCGGGTACTGGGTATGAGCCGAATCGGTCTTGGTCATGATTATTCCTGAATTATCCTGATTTAGTCGTCTATGCTGGTGATGCCAGGTTCAAGTGGTGCATAGTGTGGTGCCTGGTCTTGTTTCTTTGCCTGCATCGCAGTATTGACATCTTCCATCTGAAACATGCCTGCCTGCCACGTAGCCATAAAATTCAGACTGTCTGCCACACTGTGATCAGCAGCGTAATTGATCATTGTCTTGGTGCCAGCCACAGCCATCGGAGAATGTCTGGAGATACTTTTCGCTATTTGCGTTACGCCGTCCATCAGCGTATCCATATCAGCGTAGACGTTATTCACAAAACCTGCCTGTAACGCCTGTTCTGAGGTAAAGTTCCGCCCGGTATAAGCCAGCTCTTTGGCCAACCCCATTGGGATTAGTCGCGGCAACCGCTGTAGCGTACCCAGATCTGCAGTCATTCCCAGTTCGGTTTCCTTTACGCTGAAGTACGCATCAGTTGTACAATAGCGCATATCGCAGGCACACAATAAGTCTACTGCGCCACCGATAGCGGCGCCCTGCACAGCTGCAAGAACCGGTATCCTGACTGCCTCGAGGGCATTAAACGCATCTTGCAGAAATAATACTTTTCTTCGCATCTGCTCTGCGCGACGCGCCGGATCACCGGTAAATGATTTGCCCATCGCCTGAAAAACAGCGAGATCCATTCCGGCGCAAAAATGTTTACCCGAGGCATTAATTATCAGCGCCCTCGCCTGCCCGCTATCATCTATTTCGCGCACGGCCCGGGGAAACTCCTGCCAGAACGCAGGATTCATCGAGTTCAGCGCCTCCGGTCGGTCTAGAGTGAGAATCGCAATATGTTCGTTATAGCTGACACGCAGCGTTTCGAACTGCCGTAACTGTTCATCTTCAGATTGACGCATCGTAACTCCATTAACATTTTTGCAAACTAGACAGTGTCAAGATAAAAGGCTATGTTGACACTGTCAAGATTTAAAGGGACGCTTATATCTTAGTCCCTCATTCAGGTGTGTAGTATGAATCAATCTCAGCAGCGGTATCATCATGGCGATTTACGCAGTGCACTCCTACATGCGGCGACAAAACGTATTGATGAACAGGGTGTGGACAGTATTTCACTGAGAAAACTGGCTGAAGATGTAGGCGTATCACGTTCGGCACCCTATCATCATTTCGCGGATAAAAGCGGGCTGCTAAGTGCTATTGCAGCAGAGGGGTTCCGGCAGTGGCATAAAACCGCCCGGACCATTTTCGAACAGGATTCATTACCCCCATCAGCCCGCTTTCGCCAGTTTATTCATGAATATGTCGGCTACGCAGCCGACCACCCGCAGATGTATGAGCTAATGTTTGGCCGTACTTTGTGGCAGGCGCAGTCAGCCACCGAAGATTTAAAAGCGGTAGCATACCCCTGTTTTCAGTTTCAGGTCGAAATGACCCGTTACTGGCAGGAATCGGGGTTGTTACCTGCCGGTCCAGAGCCACTGAGGCTGGCTCAGGTAACCTGGGGCACCCTGCACGGCATCGCCCGCCTTCTGATTGATGGTATTTATGCAGACCGCAGTCATGTTGAGCAAATGTGCGATACCGCTGCGCAGCTTTTTATGCAGGCGTCGGCATCTCATGAATGAATGCTGCCGCTCGCTCGGCCATCATAACAACTGGCGCGTTGGTATTTCCCCCTACCAGGGTCGGCATCGCTGAGGCATCCACGACGCGAAGCCCCTTAATTCCATACACACGAAACTGTGAGTCAAGTACAGCCAATTCATCGTCTTGCGCGCCCATTTTGCACGTTCCCGCCGGATGATAAATGGTTTCGGCGTACTGACGGATAAACTGGATTAAAGCTTCATCATTATGGACATCTTCACCTGGCAGCAGTTCGTGCTTTAAAAACGGTGACATAGTCTCACTATGCAACAAACGTCTGGCCATCTTCAGGCCCTCCAACAGGGTTTGCATGTCTTTTGGTGATGACAGATAAGCTGGATCAATCAATGGTGGTGCTGCGGGATCGGCGCTTTGTAGGGTAATGCTTCCACGGCTTTGCGGATAAAGGTTGCATACATGCAAACCATAGCCGTATCCCAGCGCATTCTGGCGACCATGATCCTTCAAGATAGCTGGTAAAAAATGAAACTGAAGGTCCGGCTTGTCGCTGCTGGCAGTGGAAGAACAGGCAAAGCCGCCAGCTTCGGCAATGTTGGATGAAAGCATTCCATTACGCCCTACCGCGTATTGCCAGGCAGATTTAACGTAGCTTAACAATTTGCCCGGCGCAAGCGCATAGCCGTGACGCGTTTTTCCCCGGCACTGAACGATAACATCAAGATGATCCTGCAGGTTTTTTCCTACCCCCGGCAGTGCCCTGATTACCGGAATTCTATGGCGCTTAAGCGCATCTTCAGGTCCGATACCAGATAACATCAACAGATGCGGCGAGTTAATTGCTCCGGCGCTGACAATAACCTCTTCGCGGGATTGCAGCGTATGCACATTTCCTTCAAATTTAATAACGACGCCTGTCGTTCTGCCGCTTTCAATATTAATTTTCTCGACGTGCGCACCAGTGACGATGGTCAGGTTAGGTCGCTGTAAGACGGGTTTTAGATAGGCTTTGGCAGTGGAGCAGCGTTGTCCACCAGATTGAGTAACATGATACAAACCCAGACCACTGCGCGATGCAAGGTTGAAATCGTCTAGCCTCGCTAATCCCTCTTCCGCACCACTTTTCACAAATGCTTCAGACAGTGGGTCTACATGGCGTAACGACTCGACGCTAAGCGGCCCGTCACTGCCGTGACGCTGAGAGGCGCCATGCTCGAATTTTTCTGCTTTTTTAAACCAGGGCAATACTTCATCGAATGACCAGCCCTCAGCGCCCTGCTCAACCCAATCATCGTAATCACTATCCTGCCCGCGAATATAACACATGGCATTGATAGCACTGCTGCCGCCCAGTGTTTTCCCACGAGGCCAGAACAGGCAACGGTTGTTCAACGCCGATTGTGGCTGTGTCGAGTATCCCCAGTTTAACGAGGTAATTCTGGATAGCACAGACAGCCCGAAAGGAATATGTATAAAAGGGTTCTTGTCAGGTTTACCCGCTTCAATAAGACAAACATTACAAGATTGCCTTTGTGAAAGCCGCGCGGCTAATACTGCGCCGGCTGATCCGCTACCTACAATAATGTAATCGAACTGCTGCCTTGATAGTGCCATCTCCGTAATCCCTTCCCCGGCCCACTAAAACATTCACTTTTACGCATACCAATTGATGCAAACGCGATTTTAATACGTATGCAAAATGCCTGCTTTCACCCAAAAGGAATAGACAATGATACGTAAAAATACGTAGATATCGTTTAAAATAATGACCTTGCTATACTTCATAGCCTGGGTGGTACCAAATATAAACTACCAAGATTATTTCCACCCTGTTAAACATATACTTACTTAACTTTGACTTAAACTCCACCAGTTTCGCGCAAGCTCCCTGTGGTGTCTATCTGCGTGAGGATATTTGTGAATAGAAAAGTTGATAATCCGGATAACCTTTACACCCAAAGTGTAAAAGCACTTATCGATAAGGTGCATCCTCAGGAGCCTGGTTATGGATCCGTGCTTGAAGACGCCAGACATTTTTTCAGTCTGGCTGAAGAGTCTGCTAAGTACATAAAAGATGTCGAAAACCAGATAGCACGGGTGAAAACTAAATCGCCGGATAAACCTGTCCCGGCTGATTTGCAGAAAAAGCTCAAACACGCCCGCGCCAAAAGAGACAGCGAGCGCCAGGAACGTATCGCGCGGATAACGGCTATCGCCAAAGATCTACTAGAGCTATGCGAAGGCGAAACGTATGAAGATACACAACTCCTCAGTGCCAAATTCCTGGGTACAGTGATGTTGCTTACGCGCGGTGCAGTACCAAATTTCGCTCGTTTTCATCAACGCCTGAAGCCTTTATATAAGGCTGTTTTGACGTTGCGTTTGGTTGACAAAGTCTTACAGAAAGAAGCTATTTCCCATCCCTACCTGTCTGCTTACCGAGCGTCTTCGAATCGCTTCCGTGGTAATAGTTACTGGCGTAATAAATGGGAAGAAGAACTGGCAATTCCTTTAATCAGTGCTGCATTGCTGCAGGATATCGGCCTGCAACATCACGATGCACAGCATATATTGCTTGGTGAAGATAAGGATAAGGACGAGTTTCGCCTTCTGGAAGAACAGGATCGAAAACAATTACTGCGCCTGAACTACACGCACACACTAAATTATTTGAAAAAGGGACTGGGATTACCTCCCTATGTCGGTAACGATCGTGAGGAGCGCCATCGCTTCAATCAAACCCATGAAGCGGCCAATCAGTTCAGGGAAAAACTGGTACAGGATGCGTTTTTATCTAAAACCGGTTTAGGTGAAATACTAAAAGTTCCGCAGATTTACTGCTCTGTTGTGTTGTCTACAAAAGCCGATTATACCCGTCAGGAATTGCCCAAAGGCTACCTGCTTATTGAACAGTTGGGCAAGAAAAACTCTCTTAATCAGAAAGTTGCTGAAGCATTTACACAAATTGTTGGCTATTTCCCTCAGGGCTTTGGTATCACTTTTATTCCGGTTAATGAACAGGGCTTTGAAAAAGACCAGTTTGAGTTCGCTATTGTTTCAAGGTTGAATCCGGAAAATCCCGCAGAGCCTGTGTGCCGCATTGCCTCACGCAACCTGACCTATATCTGCTCAGGAAATAATGAGGTGATAAGTCGCAGCCGAAACCTTTACTTTCCTGCAAACCGTAAAAAGTTGATGAAGATTGGTCGGGAGCGGCTGCAGCAGATTATCCGGCAGCTAAATCCTAACGCAGATCCTAATACTGTTGATGAACTGATACCGGCTTTCTGGGAGCCGTCAGATTACTTTACCAATAAGAAGAACCAGAACATGTGGAGCAAAACATAAAAAAAGGTGCCTGTTGGCACCTTTTTTTATAGTTGAAGCCTGAGAGCTTTAGTCTACCAGATCTTTCGGCATTTCTTCACGAACGGTCTGCCAGACTTTACCTGACTCGATACCGTACTTTCTAACCACCACAGGAACTGCATCGTAATCGTGCTGCTGCGCAACCTCTAATAACTCTTTGTAAAAGTTGCGGGCGACTTCCTGAGCGCTTTCGTGTGAGAAGAAGAACCCACCGATGCGAGAATATAAACCACGGAAACCATTCATCATAAGCACAAAAACATTGTTTCCGGAAGCCAGGGCCAAGTCATGGTTCATCTGATAATCGTATTCAGCAAACGCCATTCCGTCAGCTTCAAGATCTTTATAGCGAGCGATAATGTTGATAGCTTCTTCAGGATTATTTCTGATAGCACCACGAATAAACACTGCGCTTAAGTTGGTTCTGGCAGCAAGCAGGTTGTCTACGAGTTCAGGTATTCCTTCCTGGTCCAGCCGCGCCAGCGTTTCAAGAATATTCAGTCCGCAGGTTTCCCAGAAATTATTCACTTTAGTAGGCTTACCATGCTGGATCGTCAGCCAGCCATCCCGCGCCAGGCGCTGTAGAACTTCGCGCAATGTGGTGCGTGTAACACCTATGAGTTCTGACAATTCGCGCTCTGCAGGCAAAATTGTGCCCGGGGGGAAACGTCCGCTCCAAATAGACTCAACGATGTACTCTTCAGCAAATCCGGCAGGACTCTGGGCTTTGTAAATCATATATGTTGCCTGAACTACTCTTACTATAATTATTCAACTGATTGTACCAGATGATTTTTCATTTACACAATTTATTAACGTTTAATATGTGGCCATTGCCACTTAACTTGAGATTTTACGGCAAGATGAGAATGCGTACCACGCTTTACTAGTGCTCTTAGGCTAAAAAGCGCACACAGATGAAAGGCAAGGCGGAGATACACAAACATCAGAAAAGACAGCGATATCGACCCACTACTTCCCCTCTCTCATAAAAGGACAAAGGTATACCTATGATTTCGAATAAAAATTCGATAATTGGTGATGTTACCTCCGCTGTGGTGCAAGACTAAAGACGTAGAGGAAGCGCGACGGCGAAGATATTCGTCTGGATAAAACGAAATCAGCGACTGTTTCAGCGACGGCTTTTCTCGCTTTGCAAAGCAGATTTTTCTGTTTCGTTGATGTGCTCATAAATCGTTCATTAGTAAAGTGAATACTAAAGAAAGCTACCTACTATAGTGGGTGATTTAGTTCAAAGCTCTCATTCATTCACGGCGACTAAAAACTGTCTCCTGCTAGCTTAACGAAGCATTTGGCCAACAGCCTGTTGACCAAATTTCGAAGTACTTTGGACTGGCTGAGCCGTCCTAGAAGGAAATTATTAGTGTGGCGTCAACTTTATTCTTTGTGCTTCAATTTATCTATATGCATGCACGATACTATGATCCAGTTTTAGGTCGTTTCTATTCGAATGATCCGCTGGATGCGTTAGGGCACATACAGCTAGGTAACAGCATTGCACATGGTTTTAACCGCTATGCCTATGCCAACAACAACCCGTATAAGTACACCACCGACCCAGACGGGAAGTTCGTGGTTCTTGCGCCTCTTGTGCCGTCAGAAATTGCGGCTTTAGGAAAAGCATTAGGATTTGTAGAAACTGCGGCGGCGGGATATGCTGGTTCCAAAGCACTCAATGCATATAATGAGTCTGCTGCGCCTGATTTACAAACCATCTATTTTGAGCAATTTCAAAGCTGAACTAAGGGCTTTTCTCAATAGCTTTAAGGAAAGATAAATGATTAGGGAAATTCAAATTACACCACCATTAGCGATATATACTAATCAAGCATCACTTACTGACCTTCGGACTATCAATTATATATTCGGAGCCAATGGTTCAGGCAAAACTACAATTAGCAGAGTGATTGCAGGTACTGATGGCTATTCACACTGCCCCCTTTCTTGGCAAGGGGATATCACGTTAGAGAGGATGAATCGCCACTGAATTCCTAGACACCTCTTAGTTAGATAAACTAACTACAACTAGAGAGGTGCTCATGAGCGGAAAACGCTACCCCGAAGAATTTAAGCAAGAAGCAGTTAAGCAGGTTGTTGATCGTGATCATTCTGTCGCAGATGTTGCCAAACGTCTCGATGTCACGTCGCATAGCCTTTATGCCTGGGTTAAGAAATATGGCCCTGATTCTACGAAAAATAATGAACTAACAGACGCTCAGGCGGAAATTAAGCGACTACAAAAAGAGCTGAAGCGGGCCACTGAAGAGCGGGATATATTAAAAAAAGCCGCGGCGTACTTCGCAAAAGAGTCCGACTGAGGTACGCCTTTATCAGGGACGAAAGCAACCGTTGGCCTGTCAGATGGTTGTGCCAGATGCTCAACGTTCACCCAAGCGGTTATTATGCCTGGCGCAAGCAACCTCGCTCGAAGCGAGACAAAGCCAATCAGCGTCTAACAGCGCAGATTAAACAATTCTGGCTCGAGTCTGGTGGTGTGTATGGCTACCGTAAAATCCACTCTGACTTAAGAGATATTGGCGAGCGCTGCGGTATCAATCGCGTTCACCGTTTAATGCGTGGAGAAGGTTTACGTGCTCAGGTTGGCTACCGGAAGCCGCGGCACCGCAGTGGTGAAAGCCACGTCGTTGTTCCCAACCGCCTCAATCGCGAATTTAACCCCGCAGCGCCAGATGAAGTATGGGTAACGGATATAACGCATGTCAGAACACACGAAGGATGGCTGTACCTTGCAGTAGTCGTCGATCTGTTCTCACGCACAGTGGTGGGCTGGTCGATGCATCAGCGCATTACCAAGGACATCGTGCTCAACGCTTTACTCATGGCTGTTTGGCGACGCAATCCCGAACAGCGAGTCACGGTGCATTCTGATCAGGGAAGTCAGTATACCAGTCACGACTGGCAGGCCTTCTTAGAATCAAATG
Organism: Salinimonas iocasae; assembly: GCF_006228385.1. Classification (GTDB taxonomy): domain Bacteria; phylum Pseudomonadota; class Gammaproteobacteria; order Enterobacterales; family Alteromonadaceae; genus Alteromonas; species Alteromonas iocasae. Next base: position 1,463,111 of record NZ_CP039852.1, on the reverse strand, counting down.
GGCTGGAAGGCAGCATGAGCAGACGCGGGAACTGCCATGATAACGCTGTAGCTGAAAGCTTCTTCCAGTTGCTAAAGCGGGAGCGGATTAAGAAAAAGGTCTACTCAACCCGCGAAGATGCAAGAAGCGATATCTTCGATTACATCGAGATGTTCTATAACAACAAACGAAAACATGGTTCCAATAATTTACTGTCACCAGTAGAGTATGAAAATCGTTATGAAGAACGACTAGGAAGTGTCTAGGTTAGTAGTGGCGATTCAATTAGCTTAATTCTTGTTTCTTATCATCAATTCTTTAAGCAAATAGTCGGCTATTCGCTCTTTTCCCCATTAGCCGCTTGGGGCTGTTAGATTTGATTCGACTAAAAAATCCAAATACATGTAGTTGACATAGGTCTGTACAGTCTAGGTGAAATTATCTACGGCTACACTCAGCTCGCAGTCTTAATCTACACTGAAGATAATCAATGGTTGTGAAGTAGAAGAATTTTATCAGTAGTACCAATGCTGTTAGCCTTATACAGATGATACTGTCTTTCACGCGGTCCCCCGAGGAGTCGAAATGTGCACGTCAATGCCTTGCGTATTAAGCAATAGATGAAGCTAGCACAGGCTTTTTGTTTGAATAAATCGCTTTATAGACTAAGAATGCGATCTAGACTTGCTTTTCCAGACCGCAATTTTTCTTTGGTATTTAATTGTCTATAAAGAAGAGTAGCGCACTAATAAAATTGTCAATTTATTTTACAAACTGAAATATGATTTATTGGCTCCCACCACAACCTCATTTAAATCAAACACATACAGAAAGGCTTGATTTTTGCTATCAAACGTTGCTTTTTGAAAGCATTAGAAAAAAAAGATAATGTTAATTTTTACAAGGAATAGTCATGTTGAAAAAAATTTTAGCGATTACGCTGCTTTGTTGTGCTTCATCTGCCCATGCCAGTTTAATTAATTTCACCGGCGATATTGCCTTTCACAATGATGTGATTGAAATTAACTTTTCGGTTGCTGAAGACACTGAAAACGTAAGAGTGTGGACAGATTCTCATTTAGCTGGTGAAAACTTTGATCCTATTACCGCCCTTTGGGATGGTGCTGGTAACCTCTTAGATCAAAATGATGATGACGACACAATTAACCCTGATACTCAATCCTTCTATGATTCAGGTTTTATTCTGCCATTTCTTGCAGCGGGAGATTATATTTTCACTGTTGCTACATTTAACAACTTCGCAGTTGGCGATATGCTGAGTGACGGTTTTATCTTCGACACCCAGGAGTCAATCCCGTTAAGCGAATGGTGCCAACCATCGAATGATTGTAATGAAGGAACATTTTGGAGTGTATGGTTAGACGGCATTACGGTTGCCAACGCACCTGACCAAGTAGCTGTTCCAGCCCCTGCGTCAGCTCTACTGCTACTTACTTCTGGTATTTTGCTGCTTCGTCGCCGTAGCTAAATACAAATATTCTGAAGATCCTCAAAATCGTAGTATGGGGATCTTTATAGTAGTATCAACGCACTAGAACCACTGTTTCTTTATTATCCATTGTTTACGCCTTCAGTCAGTCGCAGACCCCACCTTTTTGTTATAGATTTTTAAACCTTATCTTCTGTAAACCTCCCCTAAAACAGTATTCGGGTTTAGTTTGCTATTACAGTCACCTAGAAAAACTGTATATCCAAAGCTAAAGTTGTAGGACTTCATTAAGTGATAACCTAATTGATTAAGCAGGCCACCCTATGCTTAAAACAACCGATTATTTTGACCATATAGTTCTTATTCTGTATGTAGTTATTCTTGGATTAGCAATGGTCCAACATATTTCGAATATTGGTTGTGCGATCAGATTAAGGAAGAAAGTCGATACATATTGGGTTCATACCCTTTGGGCCATTCTCATTTCTATTCTACAAACACAAATGGCTGAACATGTATGGGGTTTCAGAGGTCATGATAATTGGAGTAACCTCAATGTATTGCTGCTGATTGCAAACCCAATACTTATATACCTCCTAGTTGCACTATCATTCCCAGAGATGGAGTCGGTAGATGGAAGGGTCGATTTAAAAAAACATTTTATCAACAACCAAAAACCTTTTTTTCTATCTTGGGAATTACTCCTATAATAAACTATATTTTTACATCAATACTTCAAGATTGTTGGTCTATCGACCAATATTACCTATTCCTTTTTATATTTTCTGGTCTTCTCTTGAGTGCAGCCGTAATTGAAGCTGAGGTTTACCAAAAGATCATAGTAGTGGTTGTTGCTGTACTTTTTATAACTTTTTCTGTTGTCTTCTCAGGTAACTTCGCTCCTTCACTAAGTGAGAATGAACAGCCACAACAAAAGCTCGAACATGCACAAGCCTTGGGAAAAATTGAGGTTTTCATTTCATTTAGGGGCTATCACTAGTGTTTTAGGTGAGCTGGTACATTCGAGAATTGTTAACTACTTGGTTCACTATGTAGTGGTCAATAAAGTCCGGACACCTTTTTAGCTAATTCTTCCGCTTTTGCCGGTGGTAGCCCATCGTTAAATTGATGCGGTCTTTCCCAGTTGTAATAATTCATCAGGTAATATCCCACATCTCGTTTTGCTTCATTAGGCGAACGGTAGCCGGTTGATGGCATCCATTCGGATTTCAGACTTCTGAACACGCGTTCCATTGGGCTATTGTCCCAGCAGTTCCCCCGGCGACTCATGCTCTGGCTCATCTTGTAACGCCACAGCCTTTGTCTGAATTTACGAGCGCCGTACTGAGAGCCCTGATCGCTGTGGAACATCACGCCTGTTGGCTTACCCCTCAGCTCGTAAGCCATATCTAAAGCTCTTGCGGCAAGCTCCGCGTCCGGTCGGTGTGATATACTCCAGCCGATAACTCTGCGGGTGTGCAGGTCAATCACGACGGCTGCGTAATACCATGCTGAACCTGTCCAGATGAAGGTAATATCGCCGCACCAAGCCTGGTTGGGCTGCTCCACACTGAACTGCCTGTCCAGTAAATTAGGGATATCTGGCCGCTCAACCTGTACGGTTTTATAGGCGTGCTTACCCGGCTGCTTGCTCATCAGCCCTTGTTCTTTCATCAGCCGACCTACTTTGAATCGGCCCATGACGATGCCTTCATCGCGAAGCATATCAACAAGCGTTCGTGTGCCAGCAGACTGACGACTCTTATCGAACAGACGCTTCACTCTGGCGCGCAGAATACGCCGTTTAGCACCAATCAGCGCGTGGACTTCAGGTCGTCGGACATTAAGAGTGCGGTAGCCTTTTTTAGAATGGTCTTTTCTCTTTCCAAGCGATTCACGCGAGCTTCCAGCTCCTGAATACGCTGCTGCTCTTGCGACAGCGTTTGGACTTCGGTGTGCTACCGCCGCGTTCAGACTCAAGCTGCTGAACCCATTTGCGCAGAGTATTTTCGTGAACGTCTACTGCACGTCCGGCTTCGACCACGCTATATCCCTGATCGAGCACCAGACTGGCTGCATCATGTTTAAATTCCGGACTGAATGACCGTCTTTGTCTTCTCATTGAACACCTCGTTATTAAGTGTAATGCTACCACTTAAAATGGTGTTCGGGTTTAGTCTGCCACTACAAAATGGTACTCACTTCCGTGAACCCAAAATTACGGTTAAGTCGAGTACCTGCATGATAAACGAGTTTGAGCTAACGTATTCGGATCAGGCCGCGGAATGTGGCACAACCTACGAGGGCGTTATGATGGCAACTACCTAACGGTTGTTGGCCCACGAGCATAGACTGATGAGAAGGTGTCACGGCGGATTGAGTAAGGTCAGCTCTGCTTATTCATCGAATAAGTAACCTACGAATACCAGCATACCAACCGACGAATTTACTGCCTCATCCGGTGCGTTAGCTCATTTAATATGAGTGAGAAATACAACTGATTATGGACTGCAAGAGTGTCAGGGAAGCACTCGTTATGTGTTGACAAAGGGAGTCATACCAACGGCCCGCTTAGGGGCAAAAATATGGGGCCATAATCGCGAAGCGGCCCCATGTTTTTGTCCCAGGGAGCGGAAGCGACCGACTATAGCGGTTTGTTATGTGTAAATTACTCTAATTCACCATATTCCCATTCTGAATTTGCATGTATTTTTTGTGCAAAAGAACCGTGCTTTAAGCAGGTTAACTCATTAATTGTTGGGTCTGCTTGGGTCAAGTGTCCAACACCAATAAGGTGTGGTTCTGATTTCTCGTGACAATTCTCGTCATCACAGAAAAACTGCCAATCACCATCGTGATCTCGAATACCTACTAATACTGGAGACTCATTCTTAAACACATGAGGGCAAACATATACCCCGAAATTATCATTAAGCTTCATACTTCCCTTTACACATAACATTTAAATGAAGCGGACCCTAAGAACCGCATATTTATTTTTATCACACCGGGCCACCTCCCTCTACCCTTTGCTGTGACTGCGCTGGCAGCACTTTTAATATTTTGCGAACCTATTTATATGCGAACCACGATTCGCATATAAATACATCACTATTGGCATAGTACAGCTTTACACAGCCAAGTCATATACTTAGGAGTTCGCAAAACGTGGAACACAAAAAAAAATCGAATCGCTGAGTCAGGTCAAAACCTGATTAACCGCATTTCCTTTGCCATTAACAGGCTGGGGTACAGTAAAAGGACAGAGCAAAGCTATCGCTACTGGATAAAGTATTTCCTGAACTACAATCGCGCTACGCCTGCCCAAGACCTCTGTACAGAGCATATCAACCGCTTTCTCCAACATAAATCTAACCGTAATAAATCAGCCACAACGGTCAACGCAGCCATCAACGCGATTAATTTCTTTTTTAAACATGTTCTGGAATGGGATATGGGGCATCTTGCCCCGATTCATCGCCCTAAGGCACCAACAAATCTTCCTGTTGTATTCACCCACCAAGAAGCAATGAAAATACTCCATGCGATGTACGGTACACATCGTCTAATGGCATCCATTCTCTACGGCTCGGGCCTTCGGATAAGTGAATGCGTTCAATTGAGAGTGAAAGACGTGGATTTATCCCTGAGAACTATTCATGTTAAGTCCGCTAAAGGTAAGAAAGACCGTGTCACGCTATTCCCTGAGAAGCTTATCAGGCCATTGTCTCAGCAATTACAATGGAGGAAGTCTTTGCACGACTATGACTTAAGTCTGGGCAAAGGGTGTGTTGAGCTACCTAATTCATTGAGGAATAAATACCCTGCCGCAGAATGAGCGCTGTGATGGCAATACCTCTTCCCTTCCTCGATAGCAAGAATGGACAAAACCTTTAACATCCAACGCCGCAAGTTATATCCACCAACAATAACCGGCCGAATGGCCAGCCATTGTCGGCAGATATTGCTGGTATTACGTCTCCATTTTCTCGACCTGCTCTTTGACAGGCTTACCATCATCGTTAAACCTGGCAATCGCAGCATCTTCAGCTTCCCACCGCTCACGCTCTTCGTCGGACGCTTTTGGCGAGAACCAGTCAAGGTAAGCGTAAATTATCCCTATAATCGGCGCGGTCCAGCAGGCAAACGCCAAAGGGATATACAGTAAATTTTCCAGATTGCCACCAGATACGCCCAACCCAAGCGCTGATATGACAAATGCGCCACCGGCGTTCCAGGGAATAAGCGGTGACATTAGCGTCCCCCCTTCTTCGACACCTCGGGATAAATTGAGTGTTGAATAGCCCATTCCACGGTATACCGGAGAAAACATTCTGCCTGGCAGTGCCACAGATAAATAGGGGTCGCCTGCCACCAGATTGGTTGAAAATGCAGTGCCTACTGCAGCCACCTGGGTTCGGGCAAATGTAGTTGCAGTGGTCTTGATAGCGTTGATGATACTTCTTAAGCAGCCTGTCGCTTCCAGCGCGCCACCAAAGGCCAGCGCAATGAGTACTAATGAAATGGTCCACATCATAGACTGCACCCCGCCGCGATTTAGCAAATCATCTATCTCGCTAATATTGGTCTGGATGGAGTATCCGTTATTGGCGTAATCAAACACCGCCTGCAGACTCTGCCCCTGCGCAATCATGGCAAATGCGCCCCCTGCCAATACACCAATGAACAGTGAGGGCAGCGGCGGCAGTTTTTTCAGCGCCAGTCCCATGACAATTAATGCAGGTAGCAACGCCCAACCGGAAATATAGAAATTATCTTGCAGCGCAGTAGTGATGCCTTCTATTTTTTCAAACGATACGCTTTCAGCATCAATGACCAAAAAGCCCACCGCCAGATAGATAAGAAAAGCAATGACCATGGCAGGAATTGTGGTGGCCATCATATTTTTGATGTGTGAGAACACATCGGTGCCAGTTACAGCTGGTGCCAGGTTAGTGGTATCGGAAAGTGGTGAGACCTTATCGCCGAAAAAGGCACCAGAGACTACGGCACCCGCTGTCCAGTACATGGGAATATCGAACCCATCGCCTATGCCCATTAAGGCAAGACCGACCGTTCCCACACTGCCCCAGCTCGTTCCCAGCGACACAGCTACCACCGCACAAATCACCATGGCTGCTGGCAGGAAGAGTTCCGGGGATAATGTTTTTAACCCGTAGTAAATGATGGTCGGTACCGTCCCACTGGCAATCCAAATCCCGATTATCATCCCCACAACAATAAGCACGCTCACCGCGGGCAACGCCACATGGATAACCTTGAAAATACCTTCCCGGATGTCTTCCCAAGTCAGACCCAGATAGATCCCGACACAACTGGCCAGTGCTACCCCGATAGCAAGTGGAATGTGGGGTTCAAACACCCCGAAATAAAAGATTTGTACGCCTAAGACAATAAGCGTCAGTACGACTGGCGTTAACGCCACCGATAGACTTGGTGTAGCTCGCTGATCAACTTCCATACATCTTCCTGATATCTGTAGCAATTGATGTTTGTAAGCCCCTAGGTCGAAAAACAGCCTAGAACAGGCATCATAAAAACGATGTTTTTTTGTGACAAATTATCTACGGTCAAAGCACGTAATGGATCGGGAACGTAACTTGGTAAGCGTCAGCGATCTGGGCCGCCCGGCCTTTTGGGGACTATGGAATCAAATTGGGCTGGGAGCCATGTGAATTAACCTGATGGTGGCGTATGTGTTACGTCTTGTTACGACAATGTGCTTGCCACCAAAAAGCGGGCTTTTATACTTCCTTGATATTCAAATAATTTCAAAGGGTTGTGCTATCAGGATGATGTCCGCATTCCGGTTATCTTTTGTTTCTCTGCTCATAGTTCTGGTGAACGGATGCAGCATATTTTCGCACTCAAATTCTGTAGAACGCATATCTTCAGAATCCGGCCCCGTTGCCAGGGCAAGCGATGGCAGGTATCAAAATATGTTTCCTGGCGAGAAGACCTACCCCGTCACCTGTGATGAAAACTGCTATCCGGCCTTTGAGCACCTGGAATGCAGCCAGCACAGTGATGGGTGTCGGTTTAGTGCCAACAACGAAATACCCGAAATTGAATCTGGCTTCACTATTCTGTGGCTGGGGCATGCAAGCTTTTTGGTCACTTTGCCAGACGATACTAAGCTATTATTTGATCCGGTAAGTGACCAGTTTGACTGGCCCATTGACTGGCTTCATGCACTGAACGGCGGAATGACACGCCGGGTCCCGAGCTGGCCTGATTCTGCGACTTCAGGTATCTCTGCGGTACTATATTCACATTTGCACTATGACCATTTCAATAAAGCCGATATTGCGAAACTAGGCAATGAACCGCTGTATTTCGTGCATCAGGACACCGCCGGCTATTTGCCGCAAGATGGGCTCGATATTAAAGAAGTAAGCTGGTTCAGCGATTACCAGTTAGGATCTGCCACTATTAGCGCGGTGCCAGCGCATCATTTTAACAGTCGATACTGGGTCCCGTTTTTATATAATGACGATGAAAAGGCGCTATGGGGTGGCTGGTTAATAGAAAATGACGGACACACGCTGTTTTTTGCCGGGGACACTGGCTACTCAGCGCACTTCAAAAAGATAAGAGAACATTATGGCAGTATCGATGTCTGTTTGTTGCCCATTGCGTCGTACTACCACCCCAAATATGCAACATGGTACCGGTACGTTCACACCACCCCGGAAGATGCGCTGACAGCCGCCGATGACCTTGGCTGTAAAGTAATGATCCCATGGGGCTATGGAAATGCCAGTTGGCAGATGGGCGATCATTCTTCCCATTCACCGCTCAAGCGATTATTGAAAATGCATCAGAAGGTCAATACCTCGCTGCCTTTGGTGATAATGAATGAGGGAGAAAGCGTATCGCTTTGAGGCTGTACACAATAATTTCCTTGCCTACTACTCATTCATTGTTTGGGTGTAAGAACATCGGTCATCGGGTATGCCATAGCCGGAACAACCATAGAACTTGCCGTATTTGCCGGCTCTTTCGTGAAGTGGACGTCCGCAGAGAGGACAAATCGGCAATTTGCTATCACAGTCTTCATTGTTGCAAACGGAGTGTGTTTGCGTATCCACTGAGGGTGAGTCGCAGTCCTCACAAATTCTCACTTTGGTCAGGCAAGCACTGCCTGAAGAGCATGTGTAAAACTCTCCAAATTGACCACGATGCTTTTTGAAATACCCGCCCATACAGCTTGGGCATTTGTAAAGACGTCGGTGCTTTTCTGAAAACGACTCGGAAACAATATTCACTTCAAACGAAGGTGAGAGTAACTCTTCCACGAAGACGGAGGGTGCTGCCGCGTCAGCAACCAGATAACATTTTTGTTTCGCACGGGTAATAGCGACATAAAAAAGTCGTCGCTCTTCTGAATATAAATAGGGATCAAGGGAAGGAAGCAGCGCTTCGACAACAAGTTCATCTTTTCGGCTATTAGGGAACCCTAGCTTTCCCTGAGACAGCCCAATGATGATGCAGTGATCCGCCTCAAGCCCTTTAGAGCCGTGAAAGGTCCAGAACTTAAGATTACTGTTGCGACACATTTCGTCCAGATAATCCTTCGCATTCTGAAGCAGGTAATTGTAGCGTGCCATAACAGCGATAGATGCATCGGGTGCCTGCTGCAAGATTTTCGTCGCGAGTTGCCGGGTCGTTTCCTGTAAATCGGGTTTACCATCAATCAAATCGTCCAGTAGATACACTTGCGGTGAAGTGACGGTCTGATGGGTGCTAATTTCTTTTTTATATTGCTCAGGATTGGCCATCACAAACATCCCGGCTGTATGGGCGATACTGTTGTTGTACCTGAATGTTTTTTCCAGCTTGGTAAGCGAATGACTACCAACGTGCTCTTCAAAGCGTGTTGTTAGCTCCAGCTTACCGCCGGAAAAGCGATATATTGACTGCCAGTCATCACCCACCGCGGTTAAAATTGGATCAGGCCCCTTTTCAATCATGGCATTTAAAAAGTCCATCCTCGCTTTAGAGATATCCTGAAACTCGTCCACCAGGATATGGCTGTAATGCGAGCGGTACTTGCCAGTCAATACGCTGGTAGTAGCGCGAATTATCATATCGTCAAAATCGATGCGCTCATCCTCCAGCAACTTGTCTTTGTACGCATGATGAAAAGCGCTCAGCAAATCCGTGTACTCGTCAGCATTAGCAATATTATGTGCGTTCAAGCGGCTGAAAATTTCGTCACCAGATAACTGCTCGACGCGAATAGCTTGCAAACATTTCATGTAGCGGGCGACGCCATCTGCAATGCCGCCGAATTCCTTCAGCGTATCCAGAATTTCATTCAAAGGCCTCTTGTGAAGTTTAATTCCGGCATCAGTCAGTTGCTGCTCAAGTGCGTCTTCGAGCGTGCCCTCCACCCAGTTATAGTGAAAGGTCTCAAGGAGCGTTGTACCAACCTCAGTGTGTAGATTACGTTTGGACACCATCTCATTCTGAAACTTCACGCTGTTGATGCCTGGACGAGTATTGCCTGCTCTGTCAATGCCAAAGTGCTCAAGGTAAATGTCCGTCCCTGTAATATGAAAGTCAGGGCGGTAATCGAATCCAGCACTTATTCGGCGCTTACTCACATAGGATGGCTCATACTCATAGTCTACACAGTGAAGGTAGAGCCAGTTGGCAATCAGCAGCTCCTGATAACCTCTGACCAGCTCGCCTTTTAATGTGCGATATTCATTGTCCCTAACGTATTCTTCGTACTCCTGCACGGTTTTAAAGTCGAAGGGGTTAATTGCTGGGTATAGCAGCCGGATAAACATCTTAAGAGAATGTTCGCTGTTTTGTATTGCCTGTACAAACCACGACGTCGCCCACGACTCTAGTGCAAGCCGGTCTTCGGCAAAGCGCGATAGGGACGGTGTGATCCCTGCATCAATAAGGATTCGCCTGCCCAGAGCGTGGAAGGTTTGAATTATAGGTAGCCGGTCGTGTTGAATGTGCATCTGTTTAGCACGATATTCCAATCTTTCCCGCAACTCTTTGGCAGCGGCGTTGTTGTAAGCCAATATCAGAATGCTTTTCGGCTCAGCCTTTGCCGTGTCTATCAGGTCAAGCGCTTTAGCCACAATCACTGAGGTCTTTCCGGTCCCTGCCGCAGCAAGCACGAGATTACGGTCATTGTTACGAATCACCGCTAAACGCTGCTGCTCCGTGAGCGGATTGGATTCAACCCGGTCAAAAAAGCGTTTTCTGGAGGACATCTGCTTTTGTGCAAAGCGTCGTCGAATTTCATTAGCTGTCGACGATAGAGGATGAACCGCATTCAGGATGTTGAGTTGCTGTAAGCGTTTGGCAGAGAGAGAGCCTGATGCTGCGAGTAGAGGCTTATATAGAGATAAAAGCGAAGAAATATCTTCATCCAGAGCAGAAACTCGCGAGTCACGTAAGTACTGCCTGACCGCGGCGGTCTCAAATTGTTGATAGATATTTTGAATGCGAGTGTCGGCAAGCTCGGTGATTGTGCTGCGAACAGCGCTTTCCAGGGCAGGCAGTGTTTTGCGAGAAAGAAAACGTAACACGAAGGATTGATTGCCCACATCGAAGCGATAAGTTCCGCCAAACCACCCTTTGCGAATCTGCGGGAAGGTTTTGACATCAGCCAAAGAAATACGTCTGTCTTGCCCATTGATCTGAAGGACAAGTTCACTGCCTTCAAGGCGTATGTGGGCTGTGCCAAACAAATTGCCAAGAAAATTAGGTAAACAAATTACAGCACTTCCAATCATGGCTATCTCTAACTCCATCCCAACCGACTATCATTTCAACAACGGTTGAATTACCGGACTTTTGCCCAGTTAACATTCAAAGCGCGGTATCTTATGCTCGGCGTACGACTAAGTACAAGCATTGATTTTGATGGTAAGTACCGTCATTTTTCTGACCCGTTTTCCTAAAGATAAACACGCGTCCGACTGACGATGCCTATGTGGTTTGTTACGACGCGGGGTCAAACGGGCTGTTGAGTGAATCGAATAAACTCAACAAGGGATGCGAGTGTCAATTATCGAAACAAATGCAGTGCGATTCGCCATTAGTAAACCTTCCCTAGTCCAGCGATATCCCATTTTTTGAGATCTTCGTACTGAATCTAGAAGGACAACGCCTTATGTATTTTCCGATACATTGAGAACGAGGACGATTTTAAATTAAGAAACGCCGCAGCGAAGAACAAAGTACCATGGCCATGAAGCAGCATCTGATTGGCGTGAAACCGAAAGATACCTATCGAAATAGAAATCACGACCACGCAGCCAGACTTGTCGGGTTGACCCTCTGGATAGCAAAGTTTCTGTCAGCGGCATGCTCGTTAAGAAACCGCGACGTGGTCATCGCCGCGGCCTTAATAGAAGACTAACGATAGGTAAATTATCGTTGTTTTTCCGCTATCCAGTTTTTCACATCAGCTTTTACCATCGATATTGGTCTGGCACCGGGCAGTAAAATCACGTCGTGGAACTCACGGATATCAAACTTTTCTTTGAGCGCCTCCCGGGTCTCTTTTTCAAGAGACACAAACTCGAGCATCCCCAGCTTGTAACCTAGTGCCTGACCTGGCCAGGCCATGTAACGCTCGACTTCCGGAACCACATCAGACAAAGAGGTGCCTGTGGTTTTATGGAAATAGTCGATAGCTTGCTCTCGTGTCCAGTGCTTAAGATGTAACCCGGTATCCACCACCAGTCTGACAGCGCGATAAAGCTCAGCCTGAAGACGCCCAAGATTGCCTAATGGATCGTCTTCATACATTCCCATACGTTCGCTGGCAACAAACTCAGAATATAATGCCCATCCTTCAACGTAAGCATTGTAAGGGGCATTTTGGCGTAATAAGCCAATATCCTGCTGTGCCATATTAAGCGCGATCTGAAAATGATGGCCTGGAACAGCCTCGTGGTACGTGAGGGTTTTCAGACCAAATTTAGGTACCGCTTTCATGTCACGTAAATTAATCCAGTAGATACCCGGACGCGAACCATCCAGCGAAGGCGGTGAGTAAAAACCACCGGCTTCTCCGGCTTCCGATACAGGAGGGATACGGCGCACTTCTACGGCTTGTTCTGGTAGAGTGCCATAAAATTCCGGCGCTTTGGCCATCACTCCCTCAATCTCTTCATTTAAATAACCCAGAAGATCTGCCCGTCCCGCATCGGTAGCCGGATAAACCTGACCCGGCAGCTTCGCAAGCTGCATCATGCGCTCGCCAACCGTCCCTTCGGCATAGCCCTGTTCGCGTAAAATCGAATCCATTTGGGCTGAGATCCGGTCAACTTCACTTAATCCAAGTTGATGAATGGCATCTGCGCTAAGCGTGCTGTCCCCCAGAAAACGGATTGCATGCTGATAAAATGCTTCTCCGTTTGGTTGCGACCAAATGCCGTCGTCGTTACTGGCTTGCTGCTCGCTTTCATTTACGGCGCTCAGAGCGCGCTTATAAGCTGGATAAACGACGCTTTCGACCAACGCAGCCGCTTTCTCAGTATAATCGGCTCGATCCTCGTCACTCATCGTATCAATTTGCGCCAACTTACTTTCGAACGTCGTAACCAATTCATGATCCGCAGGCGCCGAGGCAAGAAAGTTATTCAAAAATTGCAACGTTTTGGGATGCAGTTTTTTGGGAAGAATGATGCCCTGAGCCATATCCTGCCTGAATTTGGCCACTACACCATTAACAAAATCATCCATTTTTTTGAGCCTGGATAAATACGCTTCAGCATCGGCGTTACTTTTTACAGACTGTTGTACTTGCATTACCTTTGGCACATCAATCAAAGGGCCTGATATCTGATTGATAATATAAGGTAAATGACCTGCCCAGGTATCGATATACCCACCGGGAAAATTGTTATCTCCCGCATAGTACTGAAAAAGATTAATCAGAATTTTCAGGTGTTGTTGTTTATTATCAGGCAATGCCCTGGCGTCAATGTCTTTTAAAGATGCAACGGCGCGTCGCATATCCTGCTGAAAGGAGGCCATTCCGGCGGGACTATAGTCGGGTAGACGATGGGCATACGCTCCATTTGCCTGCTCCTCTGTCAGTCCGAGCATTGAAGCCAGAGTTGGCTGTGCGCTAATAAAGGTATTTGTCCACTTGGCCTGGCGCTGCTCAAGCAATGACACGGCCTGTTTCTCAGTCATGCTGCCCGAAGTGACAGTATCTGCGCCGGACGTTGTCTTGCCAGGCCCTGAGCATCCCGCCATTAGCGTGGCAGATATTAATGAAACGGTTATTATATTTTTAAGCAATCTTTTTCTCCTTCCGTCAATTTACTCATTGTTGCGCATCAGCACTACATTTTCATGTAGATTCGACCTAGCTTTACCTCAATATGTCGTGAGATGCTGGAACCGGGCATAGAATGGGAACCGACAACAATTAATCACAGCGCTGCTGATAAAAGTTAATCGAAAAGTGAAATCTGCATTTGCGTCCAGTCCACAATCAGGCAGGATGATGTGATTACTAAGGGATACTGGCGGTATAAGTAGCAAGCGATTTTGTTTAACCAATTTACTAGTAGAGATTATCATTAGTAATTGCAATGCTTTTATAACAGTGACTAATATGCGATAGCAGTCATTGAAATTTAGCCACAACAAGGATGTTGAATGAAATTTAGTACTCTATTTGCCTTTCTTTTCATCTACGCGCCCTTCGCGCAAGGAGCTATGGATGAGATTCCATTGCAAGTTACAGATGACGGGCACTTTAGCCTTGAAGCAGTGATTAATGGAAGAGAGGGGACATTTATTCTTGATACAGGCTCAACGGGGTCTATTGTTGGCCTGAGTAAGCTTAAGTATTTCGGCATCAGAAATGCAAAAAGCGCTATAGATGGAATCATTATAGGTGACGAAGAAAAAGGCAAAATAGAAACCTTCCCAATTAGCATCGAGTCACTGGTCATAGGAACTCACGAGCTAACACTCAAGAATATACATTCAAATTCAACACTTCATCTAGAGCCTCAGATTGACGGAATCATTGGCCATGATGCAATTGTTGAACTTCACGCTTTGGTTGATATTAGGAACAGCAGACTTTTAGTACCAAAAAAAGACAATGATGTAGAAGCGAGGTTTACAGGTTCTGGTTCAAAATATACCGCCATTCCTCTGCTACAAACTGAAATGGGATTTAACCTTGTTAAAGCAAGACTTGAGCAACAGGATGTAGTCATGCTAGTGGATTCAGGTGCACAACAAGTTGTTTTAGATATGTCTGTAGTAGACGATGATTTTGGTTTCGATTTGGAAAATCATCCAAAAGCAAAATTAGTTGGCCATGATGGAACAGAGACACCTATGAAGGTCGTACTTAACAAAACAATAAAAATCGGAAGTGCGGCAATTAATGGCGATTTTCTCGTTGCTGACTTCGGTGCTTTAAAACAGGCTATTGGGTCGAAAAATGGCATGTTTGTAGGAATTGTCGGTAACAAAGAGCTGGCCTCTATTAATAGTATTATTGACGCTGCCAACAACACAATATATGTGCAAAAGAATTAACCAGGCAAGTGATCAATGGTAAGCCCGAAATTTCCCGATACGTCTTATCGCCGATATTAAATTGCTAGACTGGTACCGTTGTTACTGACTCCGCATTACGATATACATCGCAACAAAAGCGATTAAGCACACGACGGATGAATGTCATAAGCAATTGACCTGTTGTTTAAATCTGTTCGATGTGCCAGCAAACGTCCACACCTATGTCACGTTTGTGTGTGAAGCTGCTCAGTAAGTGGCTGAAGAATTGCAAACCACACCTTGCTTGGAAAGAGAGGCGCCAAGGAGATAACTATATCTAAGTTTCAGCAAGTCACTGTCGTAAATAGAAGGCATGCACTCAGTGTTTGAACTAGTCCTGCGAGGTTAAGCGACTGACACGGGTTGGTATGTACTAGCCGCTTATTCAGGCAACCTGCAGAATTCTGGCACATCATATAAATCTTTATCCCAGCCAGCTTTACTGGAAGTAAAGATGTGAGCGTTTGGTCGTATAGTGACTGGTGTATCCAGACATCCGGCGGGAATGACAAGCAAACCATCCTGATGAATACCTGGCATTGAGGAGCCGCAAAATTTACAAAAACTTATCTTGTGGCAAGTACCTGAAAGCGTGAAGGTAGTCACAGAATCTGCACCTGATAACCATTTCAATCTGGCCGATTTCGAAAATAGATTGGCCGCATGGGCTGACCCGGTATCCTTTTGGCAATGCCGACAATGGCACAGGTAAGAACCGTCAACCTTCCCCTGCACCTCAAATTTAGCATTACCACACAGGCAAAAACCATAGTAATCAGCCATCAAGCGTTCTCCTACTGTCTTCATTATGCCCGCACTACATCAAGCTTTACGGCATCGATAAGTAAGTGATAATCGCAAAGCGCCCTCGCGTTTTATTTCTCTGTGACCGCAGAGAACTACATTAGCGCAGTGTGTGCAGCACACGCTTTGTAACACGTATTGGTTCGCACCCCCTTTGATTTTCCAACAAAAAATTGTGAAGGAAGACCCATGCCACCAATTAGCCGTCAAAACACATGATTTCGTTACCGTGCTGATTTTGGTTTGCACTCAGCCCACGCTAAGATACAAATGCTCAAGTGCTTCAAAAGAAGACAGGTTATTAAACAGCATGGCGCTTGTCAGATAACAAACGCCCGTAAGGATATCTTTCAGGCAGACATATACGGTTTTATCTCAGGATTTCGACGATTTCCCTGGTTGCTTCAATAAGCCTGATGACTCGTCCGTCAACCTCTACGGTGACAATACCATCGTTTTGGACAGGAGCCATGACCGATGCGTTTTTGTACACCTGCGTATCTAAGTGCTTACCCACAGCAAGCTTCTTCTGCCAGCCAGGTGGAAGCTGACCCATGCGGTTCACTTTCTTTTCCAGTCCGGGAGGCAAAGACTTGTCTTTATTGGTTTTCGCCTCAGATACTGTACAGCTTATTGCCGACGCCAGGACAAGTACTTTAACGATTTCTGTTTTCATTAAAATTACCGCGTAGAAATATGCAAGATATCCCTAAAAGATAACAGTTAATTTCTGCCATCATAAGATTTATCGCGTAGTCGCTCTCATACCGGGGTAACAACCACCATTCCTTGCGCTATACCGGTGAAGTCATACGGACTACAGGAGCTAAACTAAAAAGTTATTCATTTCGATCTGAGTTTGTGCCGGGACCTTTTTGGGCTTGTTCTGAAATAATCTTTTCAATCGTTTCAATATACTCGTCTAGCCTCACCTTACCTTGATCACTTATTTTTACACCGTTGACTATCACACCGAGTGGTAGCGTCGCTGTTTGTATCCAGCCAGCATCGTCTGAGTGCGACCATTCAATCTGCGATGATGCGCGCCACCGGGCCATTATTGAAGGCTGCCCTTCTAAACACTCTTGAAAATCAGATGGTTTATGCATCATAAACTCCACTCCGAGCCCACCGTTATTATCGAAAAACAGCAGGTACTCCTTGCCAGGGATAAGCATAAGATTGTAATTAATTCCAAATTCTGTCTGTGTTACCTTTCCTTTTAATGTTTTGAGTACTTTTACCTTATAAAGTCCCATACAGGGTAGTACACGTTTGAGCTTGTCCTCACTAAAGAACATTGCCCAGCCCTCTGTTACACGCACATGCGCAATCGCATCGGTGTGTTCAACCACCAGCTCCAGCGGATCAGGTAAAAGAGTAATGCCACGTGCAAGCTTGCTAACTAAAAGCAAGAATATGAGATGAAGAACTTTTTGCATAAATTCCCGGCCCAGTAAATTTTAATAGATAACATCGCTTACAGCCTCACCACTCTCTCACCCAAGTCATTGTAATAAAAATAAGCCCCATAATAACTTCACGTAAGAGACTACAGAATTGCCGGCTCGCTCACATCTCTACGTTCACCTCACCAGGGAAGCCTTAGTGAAAAACATCGGTACAGTAAGTTCGAAAGTGGTAACGTCTACGGCGAAAAAGGAAACGATAATTACCCGATGGTTATAGCAAGTCTGCAAATTAAACAAAAATGAATAAAAATCGATGGTAAGTCATTTTTCCTCTTTATGAATCGACTCTTGTCAGACATAAAAAAATCCGATGCCATGTTGTGACATCGGATTCGTTTAGAAAAATCGACCGTTCATAGGGAGACACCTAACCGAACGGCGATTTGTAACGTCGCTCAGTCTACTGAACGACTAAAAGTGAGTTAATTAAAACTCAATGCCTGCGCTTAGCTGAACATAGCGAGGTGTTTGATACGACGTTGCAGCCATGAAACGCGGGTTAGTATCACCCGGGAAACTTAGCTCAGCAGTCTCGTTTCGTCTTTGTACAGAAGATGCGTTCAGCACATTAAATACATCAGCTCTCAACGTAACCACTGTCTCGTAGAAATCCATGTTGTACGTGGCGTTCAAATCAAGACGTGGTGTCCAGTCTGTGCGTCCGAAGTTACCGCGAGGGAACCTGGTGTACTCGTTTGCCATTTCTTCGTCGGTACAGTTCGCGTTACACACATAGAATGTATCACCATATGAAGGTACGCCATTAGGGTGACCAACACCAAACGCATTCAGAGGACGGCCTGATGACAGGATGAAGTTTGCACCCAGTGTCAGGTTGTCCGTCATGGCATACGCACCATACGCTTTAAAGGTATGACGACGGTCGTTCGGCAGGTAGCCATACGCGCCATCCATCAGATCGGCAAAGTCGAAATCCTGTGTAATACCCGCATCATCCTGTGCGTTATCAGATTTCACCAGACCTTCCGTATTACCGTAGCTTTGCGCCCAGGTATAAGAGGCGTTAAATGACCATTGTCCGTCCCAAACACGCGCCAGGGTTAATTCAACCGCATTGTACTTACGCTCACCCTCAGGGAAGCCAATTGACGCTAAATCAATATCAATAGCTTCATCTACAGCACCATCATCGGCACAGTCAGTATCAGCGAAGATAGTAGCTGTTTTGCCTGGGTTACCCAGAACATATGATGACGCATGACATCCGAACGTATCATCCAGGTAAGACTCAATTGACATATCATCGATTGCGCCGTTCAGCTCACGACGAATACCACGGATACCCCAGCTCCAGTTTTCAGCAAATACCGCTTCATAACCAAGGATGAATTCATCTTGATACATAGGATCCAGGTCCTGATCAACGATACTGCGTGTATCAGGCACTGAGCCGTTCGCATTCACGCGAGGATCGCCAATTTGCTCGCCTTTTTCATAATCAAGATATTCACTGCCATTGAACTGCTCAATAGAAGTGCCTACCAACGGATAATACGTTGTCACATCGTACTCATTACCTGACATACGAACGTTAGTATTACTGGCCACCGGGAGGAAGTAACGACCGACGTTAGCAAAGACTTTGGACTCGCCATCACCGTTAATATCGTAAGACAGACCTAAGCGTGGCGCCCACATGTTGTCAATCTCAACAAATGTATCGCCGGCACTGTTCATGTTGTCGAAAGTGTCGTAGCGCAAGCCAATAGTCGCTGTCAGGTTGTAAGTAATACTCCAGATGTCTTCAACATAAAACGCGCTGTTTTCTGTTTCGAAGCTGCCCGATACAGTGCGCACGCGCTCTTCTACATACTGATTTACGCCTGCAGGGATGGATGAACCATTATCCAGTTCAGCGCCTGGTGTGCCGTCGCGAAGATAAACAAACTTACCATCCGGGCCCGAATAGCCTTCCAGTGCATTTGATGTGTTGGTTTCCGTGTCATAACCAAAACGCAGCAGGTGATCGCCCACGTACCATTCGAAATCGATACGCATCGCTTCACGCTCATCCTGACCTTCTTCTACGAGATAGGCCGGGCTACCGATACAACCAGCGAAGCGCCCGATTGGAGCATCTTCTCGCAGGTCGTAGTGAAAGTTACACTCGCTTTGCACATTACTTCTTGAGGTAATGTCATATTTATTTTTACCGTAAAGGGCTTTGACGGTAAGGCTGTCTGTCAGGTATCCGGTATACGTTAGTGACCAGTTGTCACCACCATTTTCTTCGTAGCCTGTTGACTGATAAGTCTTCTCACCGGTTTCCAGGTCGTTGGTGAAGTTGTCAGTGACAACGGTGTTGGAGTCAGAGAACGCCAGTAATTCCAGCTTATGGTCTTCGTTGATGATCCAATCAATTTTACCACCATAGAAGGCATCGTCTGAACTTGAATCAAAGAAGTTACTACCTTCACCGGTTGTTCCTTCGTTACTGATGTCACGTGGATTATAAATACCATAAAAGAACAGAGTATCTTCAATGAATGCACCTGAAACCCAGATATTGCCTTCCATCTCACTTCTTTCATCAAGACGGTTTACGATATAAGCACTACCGTCAGACAGGTAAGTATCAGGGCTCTGTTCTCTTAAGCTTTCAGGCTGGTAATAAACGTTGGCGCCCATTTTAAATTCGTTGGTACCGCTTTTGGTAACAGCATTAATGACACCACCGGTTGAACGACCAAATTCAGCAGAATAACCACCCGTTTTTACTTCAAACTGTTTATAGAACTCAAAAGGCACATTAGAGAAGCCTGTACCTGTTCTGAAGTTTGTTACATTCAGACCATTGATATAAACAGCGTTTTCAGCAACAGAAGAACCGCCAAAAGATGCAAGGTTTCCATTGTTACCAAAACGGTTGTCACCAGCCGTAGTACTGGGCGCAAGCAATGCTACTGAAGTTGCGTTTCTGGGAACGGGAATACGGTCAATTTCAACTTCACCGATGTTCAGTGATGTACCTGAAGAACGCATATCAATCATTGAGATTGAAGAACCTGAGACTTCGATTCGCTCGACATCTGACGCTAAGCCAACGGTTAGCTGACGTGAACCGCCAGCGCTGATAGAAAACTCTTCAGACTGGTTCTGCGAATAACCTGGAGCATTAGCTGAAATCGTATAGCGGCCGATCGGCAATGCTGGAAATCTGTAGCGGCCTTCTTCATCCACCTCTACGGTTCTTGTATAACCCGTTTCAACATTGCGAATAGTAACGCTTGCCGCATCGACTGCCTGTTTAGAGGAACTAACAACCTGGCCTGACACAGCCCCTGTTGTACTTTGCGCCATGGCTGGCGACATTGTTCCAAACGCAGCAGTAACAGCTACTGCTGCAATTGTGCGCTTGAATATATTGTTTTTGAAATTGACCATAACCTTTCCTGGATTATTAGTTATTATTTATATTTATCTAATTATTTTTGGTTGCTTATTGTCAGCAAAGCTAAATACAAACAACCTCACACAAATAATATTTTTATTATTTAAAAAATGTTATTTGATATGAACTTTTCGCCCACATACTAATCAAACAAATTAAATTAGGTCAATGTTTATAAATTTACTAAGTTTATTTAAAACTACTTATATACCAGAAAATCACGTCTATTTTTTACACTTTCCTCAACTCATCGACAAAAACTAACAAGTCACCTTAATCTTTTAACTCAAGATTGAATAAAAAAAGTTATATAGAAATTTATTTATCTGCACTTTTAAACATCAATTTTTTGGCTCTGTTCAAAAAACAAACTTCATTGGAAACGTGGTACCCGTTGTTTGATATGTAAACATGCAACTTAGACAGACTCCCCAGTTTTTTTGTGATATCAAAAGACACAAAGCCTGTCGCAGCTCAGCTATACGATTTGCCATCAGTGTATTAAAAGAGTCTGGAACGCTCCAAACGTCAAACGCCCTGACATTTAAATACGTGCATCACATAAAAAATAAAGAATTTAAATTAATCTAATAGAAAAGTACTAACTGAAAACTAGCGGAGTAAATAACTATTTGTAAATAGCCTTATCAAAACAGCATATCGTTTACCAGGCAACAATAAAGCTTGTCTTAAAGCTAATTATAAACAAAGTTAAATATAAAAAATCGCTTACTTATCCAACAACACGTTGAACGCCGCACAAATTCACATCATCTGTGTGTATAATTATATAAAATAAAAGCTATCAATATCATTTGAATGAAACTTAAACAATTGTTTACTTAATATGGTTTAGTTCTCTATTGGAAGGCATAAAATCTGTATCGCTATACATTTAACCAATCGATAGCATCAGACTCACACTCAAAGTATTTAACTTCACCCGAAATAAACCACCTGCCAACTTTCGACAGCGTTTCCTGCCAGGGCTTGTTACCGTAGATGGCTATTTTTTTAAATTCACTGCCATGTCGTAAACCAAGCCGGAAGTCGTCCCAGGCTGCTCGTAATTCCCAACCATCAAGCTCGGTACCATCTATAAGCGCTTTCACTTTTGGCGACTCAACCCCTCTTAATGCAGAATTTATGATCGGGGTAATCACTTCATAATCCTGGTGAGTCAACGTGCCCTGCGCTTTTAATGACAGGAAAAATTCGTCACCCACCCGATCAATCCCTACGGTAATCCCATGCTTTTTAATATTCATAAGCTTTCTCCAATTTAAAATTTAGTTCAGGTGGCAGAGCAAAATCAGTAGCGTGGCGCGTCTACGCACCTGGCTGTGGTTACCGGTATTCAAGGCAAAATTAGCAGGGCGCTACTTACATAACCCATTACTTAAGTATAGACGACAGCCTTGCGACAGCGCGTGCAACAGGCCTTACCCATAAGATTACAGACCACTGTAAACTGGTCGTTATATCTTGGTGATTTAGAGATAGGTCTAAAAAAGCGTCAGCGATTAAATTTACGACTAACGGCCTATTTATATAAGAATTCTATGCCCCTTCCTTCCGCACTCAGGAATTTTGCGCTAGTCTTAGCGGGCATAAAATAAAGGTAGCGAATTTATTCGCTGTGCCGATAACAATGACACTGTTTTGCATCTTCGCACGCAGTGCATACAACAACGTGTCTTCAAGTGGTAAAAGGATAACTGTCATGCAAACTTCGATGCCAATGGCCCTGTATCGAAACTTCTTGGGCCATGCGCCCGACTGGTATAAAAAGGCCATTATCGCCTGTCTTATTGCCAACCCCTTCATCTTTATGTTTGACAGCTACCTGGCAGGCTGGGTACTGGTCATTCAGTTTATCTTTACGCTGGCTATGGCATTAAAGTGTTACCCGCTGCAGCCCGGCGGCCTGCTGCTTATTGAAGCTATGTTTATCGGCATGACCTCCCCCGAGCATATGTTGCACGAGATAGAGGTGAACCTGGAAGTTATTCTGCTACTGGTATTTATGGTAGCCGGTATCTTCTTTATGAAAGATTTACTTTTATACCTGTTTACTAAACTGGTTATTAAAGTACGTAATAAACTAATACTCTCCCTGGCGTTTATTACTGCTTCTGCGTTTCTTTCTGCATTCCTTGATGCGCTTACCGTTGTGGCGGTTATCATCAGCGTAGGGCTGGGTTTTTATACCATTTATCATAAAGTTGCGTCGGGCAAAGAGTTTCATCATGACCATGACCACACATCCGATGATGGTGTGCACGATTTGGGTAAAAATGATCTGGAAGACTTCCGCGCATTCCTGCGCAACCTAATGATGCACTCTGCTGTAGGGACGGCATTAGGCGGCGTAATGACAATGGTGGGCGAACCGCAAAACCTGATCATTGCCGATAAAGCAGGCTGGAGCTTCCTGGAATTCTTTATCCGTATGTCACCTATTACCCTGCCTGTATTTTTCTTTGGTCTGTTGACCACAATTATTCTGGAAAAAACCAAACTGTTCACCTATGGCGCCCAGCTTCCTGTTGCTGTACGCGATATCCTGGTGGAATACGATAAGCACACAGACCAGGAGCGTACTAAGCGTGATACCGCACGCCTTGCTGTGCAAGCGCTTATCGGTGTTTGGCTAATCGTCGGTCTTGCCGGTCACTTTGCCTCAGTAGGTCTGATTGGTCTGTCGGTTATTATCCTTGCTACGTCTATGAGCGGAATTATTGAAGAGCACGCATTAGGTAAAGCGTTTGAAGAGGCGTTGCCCTTCACAGCGCTGCTGTGTGTATTTTTTGGTGTGGTAGCAGTTATTATCGACCAGGGCCTGTTTCAGCCTGTTATTCAGTGGGTACTTAGCTTCGAGGGCAAAACCCAGCTAGTCATGTTTTATCTGGCTAACGGCGTGCTGTCGATGGTGTCAGATAACGTATTTGTCGGCTCTGTCTACATTACAGAAGTAACAGCCGCTCTTAAGGAAGGCCAGATTACCCGTGACCAGTTTGATTTACTGGCAGTAGCAATCAATACCGGTACAAACCTGCCTAGCGTGGCAACGCCGAATGGCCAGGCAGCATTCTTGTTCCTGCTGACTTCGGCTATTGCACCACTGCTGAGACTTTCTTATGGCAAAATGGTACTGATGGCACTGCCTTACACGATTGTACTGACAATTGTCGGCTTACTGGCAACCTATTATGGCCTGCTCGATGCAACACAGTTTCTTTATGATGCACATCTGATTGAACATCACACGGGTGCCGTGCCAGGTGACTCAGGCCACTAATTGCGTATAGACGGTAGATACTAATGATTCGATTATTCAGTCAACTGGCCGACAAAAAGTCGGCCTGGTTTTTCCTGTTTTTTTCTGCGCTGGCATTACAAGTTGTGGCGCTTTACTTTCAGTATGGAATGAACCTTCAGCCTTGCATCATGTGCATTTATCAGCGCACGGCAATGTACGGCATCTTGCTGGCGGGCCTGATAGTACTTATCAAAAATAACGTGCTTACGCGTGTAATTGGTTTTGCAGGCTGGGCTGTTTCTGCCGGCTGGGGCTTTATAATTGCGCGTGAACATGTAGAAATACTGAACGCCAAGAACCCGTTCTTTGCCAGTTGTGAGATTGTGCCCAACTTCCCCTCGTTTATGCCTTTACATGAGTGGCTTCCGGCTATATTCGCTGCCAAAGGTAGCTGCACAGAAGATAGCTGGCAATTTATGTCAATGGGCATGGCAGATTGGATGTCAGTAATCTTTGCCGCTTATTTTGTCGTATTCGTTATAGTCTTTGTATGTCGGATAGTGGATAAAAAACGCATTTGAGCGACCTGATTACTCTGCCCTCCCGTTTGCCGGTAGCGCCTTCCGATTACGGTGATATAAGCGTTTCCCGGCTGGGCCTGAAACATCTTGATAGCCTCTGTGAAGCATGCAGAGCCTCCGCCAGCCATGTACGCCCATGGCTGGGCAACTCCTTATGCCCGATTACGCCGACGGCCACCCGGCAATGTATTGAAGAAATGGAAAAAAAGCGCACTTCCGGCTATGGCATCACTTACCTGTTAATGAGTGGCGCGACCTGTCTGGGAATGGGCATCATCAATTACATTCACCCATTACATGCCAATGCAAATCTTGGTTACTGGATAAGGCCTGAAGCCTGTGGAAACGGACTCGCCGTTAATCTTTGCCAAAGTTTAGCCAAGCTGGCGTTTTCACAGATCAATTTGCAGCGACTTGAGTTATTTGTTGAGCCTGGCAACAAAGCCAGTATACGCGTGGCAGATAAACTTGGCGCACAGCGTGAAGGATTATGCAGAAAGCGGGTATTCGGGCGAGACGCCTATCTCTATGCGCTGCTGAGTGAATAAGCGCGTAAGCCCTGAAACAATGTCCAGGGTTAATCCAGGTCTTCAACCGGCCAGATGGCGATATAGTCTTCAAATGCCTCTAAGTCGACATCATTTTCAAATACGGTCTTTCCTCTGACCGACATGCCTTTTTGATGCATGACAGACTTTTTGCCTTTATTTAGCAAAGGGTGCCATGAAGGCAGCCCTCGCCCTTCATGAAGTCTTCGGTAGCTGCAACTCGGCGGCATGAAGAAGATATCTTTCAGATTTTCTTTGGTCAGCTTAACACAGTCAGGCACAAGCTCTGTGCGACGCTCATACTGGCTACAGCTGCAAGTTTTAGTATTGAGTAAGGTGCAGACGATATTGGTATAGTGAATTTCTTCTTCCGGGTGCGCTTCGTCAGTACTTATTTGTGCTTCAGCATCGTCGTCTTCGATAAATTTATGCAGGCAACACTTTGCACAACCATCACACAGCGATTCCCATTCCTTATCGCTCATTTCATCCAGTGTTTTGGTTTCCCAGAACTTCTCACTCATACTGCTACAACATTTGTCTGAATTAAAAAATGGCCGTCAAGTGCAGCCTCAATATTATCGCCATGCGCCAGAGCTGCTACACCGCTAGGTGTACCGGTAAGAACAATATCACCGCTTTCAAGGGTAAAGGATTCAGAGATTTCAGCCACCAGCGAGCAAATCCCGCGCATCATATCCTTAGTATGCCCCAGTTGTCGATTCTCATCGTTTACACGTAATGAAAAACGAATATCCTGAAAGTCAGGTATTTGCGATGCGGGGATAAAACCTGAAACCGGGCAGCTTGCATCAAATGCTTTCGCGCGTTCCCAGGGGTGTCCCTGCTTTTTTAAATTCGCCTGAACATCGCGAAGCGTAAGATCAAGCCCTAGTCCAACACCCCATATGGCCGCCTCGGCAGCGTCTTCATCTGCATTACACAAACGATCCTTGATCAGTACGGCAATTTCTATCTCGTTATGACACTCGCCTTTATCCGCCGGGATTTTCACCGGATTATACATGGGCGTTAAAGCGGTCACCGGCTTCATAAAGAACATTGCCTGTTCGCTAACCTGGGCATTCATTTCTTTAACATGGTCAAGATAATTACGCCCAACACAGACCACTTTGCCTACGGGCAGGTCTATGGGTAATTCGAGATTGTCCAGGTGGCGATACATATCACTGTCCTTTTTTTATGCGATCTGAAAGGTAACCAACCGACACGCCAAAATATTGTGACCGGTTCCATTTCATGAGTGTATGAAAGTTAGTATAGACAAGATAAATGCGCCCATCGAGACCGTCAGGTTTGATAAGCGAAGCCTTGACCGGGACCTGCGGCAGTGCGGAGCCATCGTACTTACGCACGCCCTTGCCCTGCCACCATGACAAATCACGAAATACATCAAGACCTGCATCCTGCCCCTGGTAGCCCTGATGTAATGTCACCTGTCTGCCCCACGTAACATTATTGTTCCACCCTTCCTGTTTCAGGTAATTCGCAATGGAGGCAAACACATCAGCCTTTGACTGCCAGATATCTTTTCTGCCATCCTTGTCGTAATCAACTGCGTAGGTAAGAAATGATGTCGGCATGAACTGACTTTGCCCCATCGCTCCGGCCCAGGAGCCTGCAAATTCGCTGCGTGAAATATGACCTTCAGATAAAATCTTAAGTGCGGCAAAAAATTGCTTTTTAAACAGCGTTTCACGCCGCCCCTCAAAGGCAAGAGAACTCAGCGCGGACAGCACATCATGATTGCCCTGAATTTTGCCAAAATTAGACTCATTTCCCCACAGCGCAACAATAAACCGCGGCTGAACACCGTATTCCCGGCTAATTTCATCCAGCAGGGTTTTATTGTCGTTAAGAAGTGTTACTGCCTGGGCCACTTTCCAATCAGGTACACGGGTGGCCAGATAAGTATCCAGCGTGATTTTTTTCTCGGGCTGATTCTTATCAGCTTTGACCACTGTGGGACGAAACGTAATGTCTTCAAACATTTCATCAAGCCAACGGCGTTCGAACCCTTTCGCCTCAGCCTCCTTCTTCAGCCCGTCAACATACTTTAAAAAGGCCGCTTCACCAGAGGCTGCGTCATTGCTGTACGCTGAGAGACTAGTAAGCAATGAACAAAAAAGAACGAACAGGGAGATTGCTTTAATCAAAACTTCTTCGCCTCTTCACGGGGAGACAGCCCTTTTGCAACCCGAAACTCTGCCAGCCAGTCTTCCTGTTTCGGCGGCATCTGCAGATAATAGCCCTTTTCTTCAAGCGCTTCTGCCAGTGCATCTTTAGAAATAGTGCCAATTTGCTCATGCTTGTCCAACGCCAGCATCATCGCCAGCTCCGGCTTACCAAACTGCGCCATCAATACATCGGGTACCGCCTCAAAATTATCGCGGTTTTGGACGTACAGATACATACCCTCTTTTTTCTTTGTTTTATAAACAGCACACAACATACATCAGGTCTCTTTGTCAGGGCCAATAACACTTTCGATTGCGGCATTAAACAAGGGAGCACGCCAGCCAGTCAACAGATCAGGCATTAAACCCTGAACCTGCATCTCATCCAGGTCGAACCAATACCATTTCAGTACCTGGTTGAGCTGTTTTTTAGATGCTACGACTTCAACCGGCACCTCGTGATGCTTTGCGATTTCATCTGCAGCACTTTTTAGCTGTCCCAGAATTTTTTTGTAAGCAGGAAAGTCGACCAGACGCTGCGCCCGTGGCAGGTGTTTGTCTTCTGGCAGGTCATTATATTCCTCCCTGGCCCGCTGCACGATTTCCAGCAGCGTATCACCGTATCGACGCATGGTGGGTGCGATCATGCCAGATACATTCGTCAGCTCATACCGGTTGTCGGGTAAACGATGAGCAATTTCAAACATCAGCGACTCTTTAAGCACAAAGTTAAGCGCCAAATCCTTCTTTCGGGCCATGCCAATACGCCAGGCTGCAAGTTGCTGCAATACGGTCAGCTGCTCAATGCTCAATCGCCAGTTATTTTTTACCGGCAAATAGGCAAATTCAGGCGGCAGGTTCGCTGCTTTTTTTGCTGCCAGCGTTTTCATTTCATCGAAAACCCAACTCAGTACGCCTTTTTCAACAATTTGCTTATTGAGCATTTCGTATACTGGCAACAAATACAACACATCATTGGCCGCATAATGTAATTGTTTTTCACTTAAGGGACGCGCCAGCCAGTCTGTTCTGGACTCGCCCTTATCAAGCTGAACATTACTGAGCATTTCCACCAGTCTGGCATAGCCAAGTGTCGGACCTATATTCAATACCGAAGCGGCAAACTGTGTATCGAAAATGGGCGATGGGACACAGTCAAATGCGGTTAGAAATGCCTCAAGATCTTCTGAGCACGAGTGCAATACCTTTACCACATTTTCATTGAGCATAAGCTCAACAAACGGCGTCATATTCTTGATTTGAAGCGGATCGATAAGCACCAATTGCTCGCCATCATAAAGCTGCAACAAGCCTAGTTGTGGAGTAAGCGTCCGGGTTCGGACAAACTCGGTATCCAGCGCGACAGCATCATGTAACTGCGCATTTTTACAAACATTCTTCAGCTGTTCGCTGGTGGTAATTAACTGATATTCCATAATCCAAAAAAACAGCCGGCAAATGCCGGCTGTCCCTTAATTGTTTACGCGCCAGGTGTAGTGGCGTAATGCCTGAGTTTAATCACGTAACTCGCGACGCAGGATTTTACCGACGTTTGTTTTCGGCAATTCCTCTTTAAAGACTACACGCTTTGGCACCTTATAACCGGTCAGATGATCCCGGCAATGGCTGATAACTTCTTCTTCGGTAAGAGACTCGTCGTTCCTGACCACAAAAAGTTTTACCACTTCACCACTGACTTCATGGTCCTCGCCAATTGCTGCAGCTTCAACAATTTTATCATGCATCGCTGCCACTTCTTCAATTTCATTCGGGAAGACGTTGAAGCCCGATACCAGAATCATATCTTTTTTACGGTCAACAATATAGAAGTAACCTTCTTCATCAACTTCTGCAATATCACCGGTGGCCAGCCAGCCATCTTTAAGGATTTCGTCGGTTGCTTCCTGCCGGTTAAGATAACCACGCATAACCTGAGGGCCTTTCACCCACATTTCGCCTGGTTCACCCGCTTTAACTTCATTGCCCTCTTCGTCCAACAGCTTAATGTCAGTGGATGGCACGGGCAGACCGATACTTCCCTTGTACTCACTGATTTGAGGTGGCGTTACCGCCACAACGGGTGAGCACTCGGTTAAGCCATAACCTTCCAACAATACTGTGTTAGTAACCTTCTGCCATTTTTCAGCAACAGGACGCTGCACGGCCATACCGCCCCCCAGACCAAACTTAAAATTAGAAAAGTCCAGTTCGTCAAATCCGGGAGTGTTCAGAAGCCCGTTAAATAAGGTATTTACGCCCGGTAAAATAGCAAATGGATATTTGCTCAGTTCCTTAACAAAACCGTTCATATCTCTTGGGTTCGTGATCAAAAGATTCGGACAGCCATATTTAAGGAACAACAGGCCGTTCGCGAGCAGCGCGAAGATGTGATACAGCGGAAGTGCCGTAACTACCAGGTCTTTACCTTTCTCGATCACGGTTTCCAATATGCCGGAAACCTGTTCAAGGTTAGCAATCATATTTCGATGCGTAAGCATTGCGCCTTTGGATACGCCAGTCGTACCACCGGTATATTGTAAAAAGGCTAAGTCTTCGCCGGATATGTCAGGGCGCGAGAAGCTCTCTTTCTCGCCACGCTTCAGCGCATCTTTAAATGATGTGGCTTCAGGTAAACTGAAGGAAGGCACCATCTTTTTAACGTGCTTAACAGCAAAGTTCACTATCCATCGCTTTGGTGCCGGTAACATATCGCCCAGGGATGTCAGCAGGATTTGCTCTACCGGGGTATCTTTAAGGACATTTTCAAGCGTACAGGCAAAGTTCTCAACAATAACAATCGCTTTGGCGTTGGAATCAGTCAGCTGGTGCTTCAGTTCGCGGGCGGTATACAGTGGGTTTACGTTAACAACAACCATGCCGGCGCGTAATATACCAAACATTGCGACAGGGTATTGCAGCAAGTTAGGCATCATAATCGCAACAGCGTCACCACGCTTTAAGCCACTATTTTGTAAATAGGCAGCAAAATTTTTGGTTTGCTCATCGAGTTCGTTAAAACTCATTGAATGGCCCATATTGATATAGGCCGTCTGATCACCGAATTGCTTTACAGATTGTTCGAAAATGTCGACAACAGATGAATAGCGGTCCGGATCGATGTCTGCAGAGACCCGTGGGTCATAATGCTCAAGCCAGGTTTTCTCCACAAAACCTCCTACTTATTATTCTTTTACCTTCCAAGCAGACTGGGTCGTACAAGATATACCCAACTGGTCAGATTACTTGCGCATATACTATCGGAACCGAGCGTAAAGATAAATGACCACGTTTACAATTGTTCAACAAAGTCGCGGATTGCAGCGCCTACTTCTTCTGGCTTTTCCATGTGAATGTGATGACCGCCTACAAATTGTTCACAATTAGCACGACTGAACCAGCTCTGACGGGTCTCGAACGCATCTGAAACTTTTTTGAAACTGTCTGACGCTGCGATAAAAAGCACCGGGCAACGAATATTTTCCATCAAAGCTTTAGCCTGGCCGTCGGTCAGGCGAATAGAAGAGCGTGTACGAAGCTTAGGATCACTGGCCCAGAAATAATGTCCGCCAGCATCCTGCGTTAAATTGCGCAATAAAATGGTGCGGGCGTGTTCTTCACTGATATCGGTGATTTCGCAACGGGCTTTAACAGCCTGCTCAAGCTCAACCACACGTAACCTGTTGCGCGTTTTACGCCAGCGGCTTTCCACCGAGTCTCTTATTTGCTTAGCAGTGGTTTCTTCTGGCTCTGTTAACGGGCCGCAGGCATCAATACTTACAACACCCCGTACTTTTTCGGGAAATACTGCTGCATAAATCGTCGCGACAATTCCGCCCAGAGAGTGACCTATCAAACTGAACTTTTCTATACCCTGCTCCTGGACCATGGCGTGCAAATCCTGCACATAATCCAGTAGGTTATAATGGGTGCCGTGAGGTCGATGTGATGAATTGCCATGGCCGGCGAAGTCGAGGGCGATGTAGTGGTAATTGTGGAGAAAAGGTGCCAATCCTTCCATGCTGGCTGCATTATCAAGAAACCCGTGAAGACCGATGATGATCTCCCCGCTTCCCTGATTGTCCAGCGCTGTCATAGTAATGGGGCCGGCCTGAAACTCGGTTTGAAGCATAACCTGTCCTGTTTTGATCGATAATTACAGGCAATTTTTTGCCGGCAGGCGGCAATAGCGAGCCGCAGCTGCCGGCATCATACTGCCTATCTTTTTTCGGGTTGCGCACCGCCTTTGACGGGGCGTCTTGTGGGTAGTGCATCATTTTTTACACGCTGAAGCTGACTACCGCCTCGGCTTACCCGTGGCTGCTGTCTGGAAGGCTGTGTAAGTGAAGGTTTAAAACCCCGTGACTCGATAACCCGTACCCGAGAGCTGGGTAACCCCCATCCGGGACCATAACCCCAACCGGCGCCGTATCCCCAACCCGCAAACGGTGAGTAGCGATAATAGAACGGCGAGTACCAGCCAGTACCGTAATGAAAATAAAGTGGGGATATATCGTAGGTAGTGACTTCTCGCCACAAATGGTAGTTTTTGGCTTTGATTAGCGGATACGTATAAGGCTGTTCACCCACCATCCCGGCAACCGGTTCAGCCACCTCACCGACAAACGTTACAGACCGCCCTTTTTCAAACATGATCGGGTCGACGAAACCATCAATCTGTACTTTAAAACGCCCGATAGTGTCATCAGACGTATTAGGCCGACCATAATGGTTTAGCGGAAAATGAACAATTTCTACAAATGTCTGCTGAGGTTTGTTTTCAACCTCAACAATTACCCCTCCCCAGCGTGCTGGTTGCCCAACTGAAGCAGCACTATTGGTCGCTGCCTGTTTATAGCCGACTAACGCCTTTTCATTTGCCACATCAATGTCATCCGGCACGATGGCGCAACCCGCAGAAATAAATATAAGCGAAAGAACTGTGAATGCTCGCAGAAACATAAACCCCCCCAAACAAAAGCATAATATCCCTTACGATATTATCTTACTGGTGGATGAATGAAAGCTGAATAAAAAGAAGAGAGGTATTTCAGGCGTAAAGATCCACGCCCATCATGTCGCGAATGGCTTCGCGTTTTTGTTCCCGCTCGAAGCTCATGTACTCTGTGACAGCGTGCTGCGCTTTGCCCAGAGGCTGATCATAAATTGCTTCAGAGTGGAAGCGATGTGCCTTATTGAGCGTATCTTCTGAAGCAGCCATGCGCACAAACGCAGGCACGGCAGCCGGCTCAATTGTATGGGGCTTTTTTCCTGACTGAGATTCAACCGGCTCAGGCCTGACCGTTCGCGAGCGATCCTGAGGTTGAACAATAGAAAGCGAAGAATGAATTTCCATAGAAAATAAATTAAATAAGCCAGCCCGTTATCTGTAATATGTGTGGCATGCCTTCACGTAAGATACACTTGCGAAACGCCACAATTCATTTCAAACGATCAAAAAATTGCAAAAAATGTGCCTTATCACTCACGTCCCGGCAATTTTTTCCAGGTCACTTTATCGCGAAGATAAATAGGCATCACCGACATCGCATCCTGCGTATTACCGGCCGCAAACTCAGGAGCAGCCAACGACAGCATATGACGCGCATGAGGATAAAGGATCTGCGTTTTGACAATATTGTCATCAGCACGATTAAGCGCTTCGTAAGCTTGCCAGCCGGTGCCAACTGCGTGGAAAGAGGTTTCAGGCAGCATTGATGCGGCAATATCCGGCGCGCATACCTGTTCGCCGCCTGAACTCACAGCCAGGCCATCTTGTGCCGAGAACTGGCCGAAATAAACTTCGCTCATTCGCGCATCAATCGCACTGACCACCGTCTGTGCGTTTTCATCGGTAATAGCTTGCTGCGCCATTGCTGCTAGTGTACTTACCCCCACTACCGGCAATTGTGCACCAAACGCGAGACCTTGGACCATTCCTGTCGCAATTCTTACCCCGGTAAAGCTGCCGGGTCCCCGGCCAAATACCAGCCCGTCCAGTTGTTTTAGTGATAAGCCGGCTTCACCGAGCACCTCGTCTACCATAGGCAATAGCTTTTGACTGTGTTGCTGCGGACACACCTCAAACCGGTCAATTATCTCATCGTTGTATTGCACCGCAACAGACAGCGCCTCAGTGGCAGTATCAATGGCAAGTATTCTCATTTATCTATCACTTCTACTCTATTTCAGACAGGAACGCTTCTACCTCGCCGATACTTCGGGTACGACGCATATCAGGCAAGCTGGCGAGAAATGTTTTTGCATAGGGTTTGGTGACCAGGCGGTTGTCGCAAATCACCAGCACGCCCTTGTCGCCCGGGTCACGGATCAGGCGTCCGGCTCCCTGTTTCAGGGTAATAACCGCCTGGGGGATTTGTATGGCTGCAAAGGGATTGGCCCCC
This sequence comes from Salinimonas iocasae, assembly GCF_006228385.1. GTDB lineage: Bacteria > Pseudomonadota > Gammaproteobacteria > Enterobacterales > Alteromonadaceae > Alteromonas > Alteromonas iocasae. The sequence continues at coordinate 1,429,411 of NZ_CP039852.1, read as the reverse complement.
CGCTTTTTAACATCTTCCATACGCGCCTGTAGTAACGGATCATCGGGCGAGGCAAAAGGCAGTTTGTCAATCATAACACAGACCAGGTCGCTTCCACGTACATCAACACCTTCCCAGAACGCGCCGGTGCCCAGTAATACAGCTTTTTCATCAGCCAGGTACTCAGCCAGCAGCGCCTGTTTGGTTGTTGTTCCTTGTACAAGTAGCGGGTTGTCGACTTCATCAGCCAGTTTGCCGGCAATCTCTTTTAGCATGGCATGGCTGGTAAATAACAAAAAGCAGCGACCACGGCTGGCTTTTATTAAGGACTTCGCCGTTTCCAAAAGTGTTTGTTTTAACTGAAAACTGTTGGGTTCCGGTAAATAGCGGGGCACGCACAATACCGCCTGCTTTTGATAATCAAACGGACTGTCCAGACCCAGCGTTGTGGCATCTTCCAACCCCATGCGGCGCTGAAAATGCTCAAAGCCATCGTCAACCATCAGCGTTGCCGAGGTAAAGACCCAACCACGTGGAGGATCGCTGATAAAACGCCGGAACTTTACTGCAATGGAAAGCGGCGTTAAATGCAAAACCAGATGTCGCGGACTGGTTTCATACCATAAGCTCACCCCGGTCTGTGTGGTATTCCTGAAGGCATCAAGCTGTTCGCGAGCCTGAACAATTCGCTCGTACAGATTATCAAGATCCTTATCACGGCCAATATTCAGCTTACACACTTCATGTAAAACCCCCAGCGCATCGGCCAGGCGACTTATCTGAGTCTGCACATCCTCGCGCTCCATTGCTTCCACCCAGTTGCCTCGCTGAGGCGTTTCAGGAAAAAGCAGGCGCAGGTCAGCAGCCACGATACGACACTTGTCCGCCGCTTTATCAAGCTGACCGGCGTCTTTAAGTACGGTTCTGAACAGCAGCGTAATATCCTTGGCCATTTCGCTGAGCTGTCGGGTGGACAGTGCCTCACCAAAATAATCACTGGCAATATCCGGGATCTGATGCGCTTCATCAAAAATTACCGCATCGGCTTCAGGCACAAGCTCGCCAAAGCCGGTGTCCTTCAGCGCCATATCAGCAAAGAAAAGATGGTGGTTCACCACAATCACATCTGCGTCCAGTGCGTTACGGCGGGCCTTCACTAAATAACAATCTTCGTAGTCCGGACAGTCCCGTCCCAGACAATTATCCACCGTCGATGTTACCAGAGGCAACACTCTGGCATCTTCGGGCAGGGTTTTCAGTTCACCCATATCACCGGTTTTGGTGGTAGTAGACCAGGTTTTTACGGCTGAAAGCTGATCCAGCGTTTCCTTTTCAAGCAAGGTGGAATTTCCGCCATGCTGCGATAACCGGTGCAAACAAAGATAATTAGCGCGCCCTTTCAAAAGCGCGGTTTTACGCAGACTTCCCAGCGCCTTTTTAACCAGCGGTAAATCACGATGGTAAAGCTGCTCCTGCAGATTTTTGGTGCCGGTAGACACGATGGCTTTGCCTTTGCCCATCAAGGCCGGAGCCAGATAGGCGAAGGTTTTGCCAGTCCCTGTCCCGGCTTCCACAATTAAACTTTGCTTTTTATCCAGTGCTGTTTTTACCGCCTTAGCCATTTCAGTCTGGGCATCACGGGGAACAAACCCATCGATAGTGCGGGCCAGCAGGCCGTCAGCAGAAAATACAGAAGAAATTGAAGGCATAGTCACCCGAACAACAGCAAAAACCGTATTATGCCAGATAATTAAAAGACATGGCGACACCCGCTGATTTTTTACCGGGCTATTTTTGATTTTTGATCGTGTTATCAGCTACGGTAAGTACAAAGTCTTAACACAAAAAGAAATATTTCTTTTATAAAAAGCAATAACAAAAGAGACAAGAACGTGAAATCTACACTCAGGCTGGCGGTAATACTCTGCGTGCTGTGGGTATTGCTCTCAGGGCATTTTACGCCATTATTGTTGTTTTTAGGGTTAGCCTCTGTAGCGTTAGTGCTATGGATGGACTGGCGTATGGATGAAATTGACCATGAACAATTTTATCTGCCGGTCACCCGTGACCTGCTTACCCACGTCGTGAAGCTTAGTTGGCTGGTTATCCTGTCTAACATTGATGTTTGTTTACGAATTTACGGCATTCGCAAAGCATCACCGACGTTCATGGAAATTCCCCTGCCATTTACAAATCCTTTGTCCAAGGTCATTTTCGCCAATGCGATCACCCTAACCCCCGGCACGGTAAGTATGGCAATCAAAGATGATACGTTACTGATCCATAGTGTCAGTAAAGAAGGTGCTGAGGATCTGAAAAACGGGGCGATGGTCGACATCATCCCAAGGATTAAAGATAAGCATGTTAAAACAGTGCCTGTACCTGCCACCTCTGACTACCCGCCAAAAAAAATTAAAGAAAAGGATGTAAGTTTATGACGCCGCTTTACCTGGGGGCTGGCATTGCTTTTCTTGTAACCATGGCTATGGCGCTGGCCAGAGCGTTCCTCGGGCCAACCGTTTTTGACCGGATCCTCGCTGTAAATATGTTTGGAACGAAGGCCGTTTTACTGGTCGCGCTCATCGCTTTTTTCTCAGGCCGGGAAGACTTGCTGGATATCGCATTACTCTATTCCCTGCTTAACTTTATCGGCGTGGTCGCCGCCTTGCGACTGGTAGAACGCGGTCATTTTTTCGCTGCGACTGAGCGTGAAGAAAACGGAGAAGACTGATGGAGATACTGTCGTATTTACTGATAATTATTGCCTGTATTCTAAGTCTCACCGGTGCGTTGGGATTGTTCCGTCTGCCTGACTTTTACTCGCGTTTGCATGCGGTAGGGATCACCGACACACTGTGTTCATTTTTGCTTCTCGCCGGGCTGGCATGTCAGTCTGGCTGGTCACTCACCTCTGCCAAATTACTTATTGTTTTCGCGTTTTTACTGTTTACCAGTCCGGTCTCATCTTACGCCCTGGCGCATAGCGCATGGCGGTGGGGACTTAAAGGCCATGCCACGGACAACCATGATGAGGCGGATTTGAAATGAGTTTATTGTTGAACACCGTGCTTCTGGTTTTCTTACTGGTCACTGCCTTTGCTGTAATGCGGGTCAAGGTATTACTGGCAATGGTGATGCTCTTCGGGTTGTACAGCCTGCTGGTTTCCAGCCTTTTTGTGGTGCTTGATGCCCCGGATGTGGCATTTACCGAAGCGGCCGTTGGTACCGGTATATCAACGGTATTGATGCTTGCCACACTGGCGGCCATCCGTCATGGGCACAGTGCCCCTATCAAGCCTGGCAAACGCGCCCTGCCCCTTGCACTTAGTCTGGCCATGGGCGCATTGCTGATTTTTGGCATTCAGGATCTGCCTAACTTTGGAGAGGCTAACTCCCCCGCTTATCAGGAAGTTGCACAACATTATATTGATAAGGGCCAGGAGGAGACTGGTGTGCCAAACCTGGTGACGGCGGTGCTTGCCAGTTATCGCGGTTTTGACACACTAGGTGAGGTTACGGTGGTGCTCACCGCGGGCATAGGCGTACTGTTATTGCTGGGGCGCAGGGAAAAGGTCCATCTGGTCGCAAGGAAATCTAATGAGTGAAAGTCTGATATTACGGGTAGTCACAAAATGGCTGGTACCGGTGATTCTGTTATTTGCACTCTACGTGCAGTTTCACGGTGACTATAGCCCGGGCGGTGGATTTCAGGCCGGTGTTATTTTCAGCAGTGGCTTTCTGCTATATGCACTGGTGTACGGTGTTGACGCAACCACCCGTGTTTTACCTGAAGTGATTTTGCGTATTGGCGCTTGTCTCGGCGTGTTGCTCTATGGTGGCGTAGGTGTGGTATCGCTCATTCGCGGCGGTACCTTTTTAAACTATAGCGTACTGGCAGAAACCCCTGTCGCCGGGCAACATCTGGGCATCATTTTAATTGAGCTTGGCGTAGGCATTACCGTGGCCTGCGTGATGTTATTGCTGTTTTACACGTTCGCAAGGAATATCCCACCACAATGACGGCTTATATACTTGGTCACCTTAACTATTGGCTGATTATCGCAGTAATGATGATTGGAATGTTCACAATGATGAGCAGTCCGAATCTGATGAAAAAGCTGGCGGGGCTAAGCGTGTTTCAGACCGCAGTTATTCTGTTTTATGTCAGTGTGGGTAAGGTAGATGGAGGTACTGCGCCTATTATCACTGATGTTGCCACACGCTATGCCAACCCATTGCCACAAGTATTAATGCTCACAGCGATAGTGGTCGGCGTGGCAACCATGGCCCTGGGGTTCGCGCTGGTCATTCGTATAAAGCGCGCTTATGAAAGTATTGAGGAAGATGAGATCCACCAGCAGATTCAGAAGGAGGAGCTGGATTGATGGAAGCATTCACGGTACTGCTGGTTGTTATACCGTTAATTAGTGCGCCGCTTACCGCGCTAATTGCAAACCGGCATGTTGCATGGGGATTGTCGTTACTTGTCGGCGCATCGACCTTCATTATTGCACTCATGCTGTTACAGGATGTTATTACCGGTCGCGTAATTCACTACGAATTAGGAGGCTGGAAGCCACCGTGGGGCATTGAGTATGTCATCGATTCATTAAATGCACTGGTGGCTGTTATTGTCACCGCGTTTGCGCTGCTCAGTGTCCTATTCGGACGGCTGTCCGTGGAGCGAGAAGTTCACGACAGTCAGATTCATCTGTTTTACACGGCATTTCAGCTAGTATTGCTGGGTTTACTCGGGATGGCGCTGACCGGAGATATCTTTAACCTGTTCGTGTTTCTGGAAATATCTTCATTATCCTCATACGCCCTTATTGCTATGGGGCATAAACGTCAGGCGCTGGTGGCGTCGTTTAATTATCTGATTGCCGGCACGCTCGGCGCGACATTCTTTTTACTGGGCATTGGCTTTTTATATGCTGCCTCAGGCACACTTAATATGGCCGATATTGCCAGCCGTTTCGGGCAATTTGATGCCATGGCGCTGGTCATCACCGCGCTGTTATTCATCCTTATCGGGCTTGCTCTTAAAGCGGCGGCATTTCCCTTACATTCCTGGTTGCCGGACGCATATACTCAGGCCCCCTCGATGGTCACGGTATTTCTGGCCTCAACGTCGACCAAAGTGGCAGTGTATGTGCTGATCAGGTGTCTGTATCATGTATTCCCCCAGGAGTACTGGTCACAATTGCTACTACCCTCATTTTTACTGCTAAGCGGTTGCCTGGGTATGTTATACGGCTCTTATAAAGCCATTCAGCAAGATTCCATCAAGCGACTGCTGGCTTACTCTTCTGTTGCCCAGCTCGGATACATGGTTGTAGGTATTGGTCTGAACAACGAGACAGGCCTGACCGCAACAGTTGTTCATTTATTTAATCACGCCATTACCAAAGGTGCGCTGTTTATGGCTGCCGGTATGGTCTTTTACCGAATGCATACCACCAGCCTGAATCAGTTGCGCGGCGCGGGCAAAACGATGCCCTGGACGACCGGCGCATTTGTCATTGGCGGGCTTAGTCTTATTGGTGTTCCGGGTACTGCCGGCTTTATCAGTAAGTGGTATCTGCTGCAGGCAGCACTGGAAAATAATAATTATCTGGTGGTTGCATCACTGCTGATTGCTTCAATCATGGCCATTATGTATGTATGGAAAATCATTGAAGCACTCTACTTTGACGGTGAAGAAAAGTTACATGTGCACCAGGTTCCGTCAGGCCAGGATATTGTCGCATCAATGCCACTGGCTACCTTTTGTTGCTATCTGCTGGTAGCCACCTGTATTTACTTTGGCCTGTATACTGACCTGCCCCTGGAGGCGGCGAAAACAGCGGCACAGTCATTGTTTACCGGAGGACCGGCGCGATGAGTTATACATGGATGCTGCTAGCCGCACTTACTCTGCCGTTGATAGCCACTGCACTGATCAGCCTTCTTGGTCGGTGGCCGAATATTCGTGAATCTGTATCAGCGGTCACCGCGGCAATTCTGTTCACTGTTATCTGGTGGCTTTATCAGGCGCCACCTGAACCGCTGACACTGGTCGTCGCGGCACCGATAGAAAGCTTACAAATCGCGTTTTCAGTATCACGCCTGGGTATTTTATTTGCGCTTATCGCCAGCGGATTATGGTTGGTCACAACGCTTTATGCGGCGGGTTATATGCGAGCCCACCATGAAAAAAACCAGACACGTTTTTTTGCACTGTTTGCCCTAGCCATCGCCTCGGTCATGGCCATTGCATTTTCTGACAATCTGTTCACCTTATTTATTTTTTACGAAGTACTGACAGTGTCCACCTATCCACTTGTCACTCATTCCGGTACGCCCGCCGCTCGTCGGGGTGGCAGACGATACCTGATGATATTGATGGGATCATCTATTGGCTTTTTCCTGCCGGCGATGATTATAACGTGGCTTTCAGCAGGAACGCTGACATTCGCAAACGGCGGTATCCTGGAAGGGCATTTTGATACGTCCTGGTTATGGCTATTAATGCTATTGTTCATGTTTGGCGTGAGCAAAGCCGGCCTCATGCCATTTCATCGCTGGCTGCCATCTGCCATGGTTGCGCCCACCCCCGTTAGCGCACTCTTACATGCTGTGGCTGTGGTCAAGGCCGGTGTGTTTACCATACTTAAGGTGGTACTTTTCGTCGCCGGCCCTGAATTTCTGCAACAAAGTGATACATCGCAGTATCTGTTAATCATTCCAATGGTTACGATCTTGCTGGCATCGCTGGTAGCTATGACGAGGGATAATCTGAAAGAGCGTCTCGCGTACAGTACTGTCAGTCAGCTTAGCTACATTGTACTAGGCGCTTTTATGCTTAATCAAAGCGGCCTTATTGGCGGTACCATGCACCTGGCAATGCACGCCTTTGCCAAGATTACGCTGTTTTTTGCCGCCGGCGCGATTCTCGTTGCGACCCATAAGACAAAAGTCAGCGAGCTTAATGGTCTGGGCAAACAAATGCCTTTTACCTTTGCGTTTTTTACTATTGGCGCAATGAGTATTATCGGCCTGCCCTTCTTCGGCGGTATGTGGAGTAAGTGGTATTTAGTCAGCGGCGCTGTCGGGTTCAGTGGTCAGCCTGCCTTACAGTGGTCTTTGTCCGTTACGCTGATGGTCAGCACACTTTTGAATATCTGGTACCTGCTGACCGTTCCGATGCATGCTTTCTTCAAGCCTGCCCCTGACAAGTCACAATACAAAGAGGCACCGGTTTCCTGCCTTATCGCGATGGCTGTGCCGGCAGCGTTATGTATCTATTTTTTCTTCGACCCGCACCTTATCTACGATTTGGCAAATGAAATTGTCACAGGAGACGGCCAATGAGTCATCAGCATGAAGACAAAGGGCTCTTTGACGATCCCAGAGTAGTCACCTGGATTCTGCGGGTATTTTACGTTATCTGCGCAGCGCTGGTACTGGCAGATTTTATCGTTCACCGGCATATCTACACATCGTTAGAAAAGATTCCGGCTTTTTACGCTATTTACGGGTTTGTCGCCTGCGTCCTGCTTGTTTTCGCAGCAAAGGGGCTGCGCAATATTCTTATGCGTAAAGAAGATTATTACGATCCCGAGGTCGGACAAAACCTGAAGACGAAGGAGGATGACCAGTAATGTGGATCACTAACCTTCCTCCCTTTGTTGTTTTCTTTGTTTTTGCGCTTTTTGCGCCGGTATTGAAAGGCCGTCTGAGGGTACTGCTGTTGCTTGCGCCGGTATGGGGCGGCCTCAACCTTGCGATGACTGCAGCCGACTCGGGAGGGGTTACCTGGCAGTTCACCGACCTGATCCTGGACTTGTATTATATCGACCGGCTAAGCCTGCTGTTTGGATACCTGTTTCATATTGCCGCGTTTATCGCGCTTATCTACTCTTTGCACGTGAAAGATTCGGTACAACAGGTTAGTGGCTTGCTGTATGCAGGAAGCGCACTGGGTGCAGTGTTTGCCGGTGATATGCTGACTGTTTTTATTTTCTGGGAGCTATTGGCAGTCACCTCTGCATTTTTAATATGGGCCCGTCGAACGCCCGAAGCCATCAGAGCGGCCAATCGTTACGTGGTGATTCAGGTGTTGTCCGGGGTGTTAATGCTCACCGGTGTTATTATGCTTTATCAGCAGACCGGTACCCTTCGCCTCGCTTATATCGGTCTTGAGGGCACGGCGGCCTGGTTAATATTTATCGCGCTGGGTATCAAGTGTGCATTCCCGTTCTTTCATACCTGGCTTACTGACGCCTATCCGCTGGCAACCCCGACCGGCACATTGTATTTATCAGCCTTTACCACCAAAGTGGCGATTTATCTTCTGGCCCGAACCTTCCCGGGTGAGCCTTTGCTTATCTATATCGGTGCCGCTATGACATGCTTCCCGATATTTTACGCGGTGATTGAAAATGATTTGCGCAAGGTACTGGCATACTCGCTGATTAACCAGCTCGGATTCATGGTCTGTGGTATAGGCGTGGGAACCGCGCTGGCGTTAAACGGTGCGGTAGCCCACGCTTTTAACGATGTTATTTTTAAAGGCTTGCTATTCATGACCATGGGCGCAGTACTAACCCGGGTTGGACATGTTAATGGCTCCGACCTTGGCGGGCTGTATAAAACCATGCCGCGTACAACCGTATTCTGTCTGATTGGGGCTGCTTCTATTTCAGCCTTTCCCCTGTTCAGCGGGTTTGTCAGTAAAAGTATGGTAATGGCGGCGCTGCTTGAACAGGAGCAGATTATTGTCTGGCTGATGTTATTATTTGCGTCTGCCGGCGTATTTCACCATGCAGGCATAAAAATTCCTTTCTTTGCCTTTTTCGCCCACGATTCGGGGCTCCGCCCTAAAGAAGCGCCTTTAAATATGCAACTGGCGATGGCTATCGGTGCCACGCTGTGTATCCTGATAGGTGTGCACCCTGAATGGTTATATAGTTTACTGCCGTGGGAAAACGACTACTCTCCGTATGATATGACGCATACGCTGACTCAGCTACAGATCCTGTTCTTCTCAGCGCTTGCCTTTGTCTGGTTAAACAAACAAGGCCTGTATCCGCCAGAGTTGCGCTCTGTGAACCTTGATGTGGAATGGTTATATCGTCGGTTGTTGCCATCATCGGGCCGTCGCATGGTTAATTCGCTGGTCAGCGCCCGCTCTTCGTTCAGAAGAAATGCCCGGATCATCGCTGACCAGTTCGCGCGACGCAGCACGCCGATGCCCACCGGAACAGTGACAATTCTGACCCGGCGGATGGCATGGGTGTTTATCGCATTAATGTTACTGGTGGTCGGCAGCCTTGTACTCTAGAAGTCTGAACTCACCGGTGTCGAGTGTAAGTTCAGATGCTGCGTCAGCGGTAAAAAGCTTACCGGTCATCAGATCAGTATAATGCCCCGGCCACAGAGGCGAGTTTATCGAGAACACTGCCGACTGATGGGAAAGATTGAGGATAACAACAACCTTGTCACTGCCCTGAACTCGGGTAAAGCTGAAAATCTGATCCATTTTACTATTGGGCAGCTGAATCATAGTGGCGCCAAACGGGCCATTGTGTAATGCAGAAATGCGTTTTTTAATAGCAATAAGATTTGAATAAAGCTCTCCGATTTCGTGTGGTGCCCAGTCAATTGGATCCCGCTCGAAAAACGCCAGCTGTTTTGTATCCCCCGCTTCCTGACCATTATGCACCAGCGGCATACCTTCACCGATTACAGACAGAACAATGATGGCTTTAAGTAGATTGCCAAACAGCTCCTCCTGCGTACCGTCCCATGCATTCATATCGTGGTTAGTGGCAAACGTCATGCGATAGGCAGAGGCCGGCCATGCCCGTTCGTTCCAGGAATAGTATTTTCGTAATTTGTCGAGCGGCAGTGTGCCTTTTGCGATGCCGGTTAATGTTTCATGCCAGCTCCATGCATAGGTCATATTAAACGCATCTTCATGCAAGTCCCGGTTTTCCCATTCTGCCAGCATAAACACAGGTTTAATGTTATCCAGCGCGGCGCGAAGTTGTGACCAGAAATCGTTGGGCACATACCCGGCTACATCACATCGAAAACCGTCAATATCAAAACGCTTAACCCAGTAGCTCATGGCCTCGACCATATACTCTCGCAGCGCTGAATTATCATAATCAAATTCAATAATATCGTCCCAGTCCCACCAGGGAGAAGGTCTGAAATCACCTTTAAAATCCCTCGCATACCAGTCCGGGTGCTCCGATACCAGATTACAATCCCATGCACTGTGGTTTGGCACCCAGTCCAGAATAACCTTCATGTTGAGTGAATGCGCTGCTTTTACCAGGGCATGAAAATCAGCCTCACTGCCAAACTCCGGATTGATTCCATAATAATCTTTCACAGCGTATGGTGAGCCCAGTGAGCCTTTTCTGTTTTTTTCGCCAATGGGGTGAATCGGCATCAACCAGATAATGTCGGCACCCAACGCTTTTATTCGCGGCAGGTCTGCTGTTACAGCCTCAAAGTTGCCTGTCAAACTATATTGGCGGGTGTTTATCTGATAGATAACCGCATCACGCGACCAGGCAGGTTGTTGAAGTGTATATTTACTTTGCGGTGTGAAGGACGAGCTCGACATCAGGTTGCCTTTCGTTGAATAAGTCTCAATGGCTGTTTACGGAAGCACCTGTAATTAGATTAACCACAAATGGTTGCTGTCATCCGGTAACGCATATCATTTTGTGGTGCTTGCCGCGTACGGACCAGTTGAATTTTGCCTGGTTGCATGCGTATAGTAATCAACAGAGTATGTGCAAAAGACCGAATATCCACACAGGGATGCCAAGAGAATGAAATGGAAAGCATGGCTCGTCATACTATTACTTACCATCGTCAGCGCGCAGTCGCTGGCTGAAAACCTTTCAGTACAGAAGCAGGGGTTTGCAGGTCAGTATTATCCACCCGCCCGGAATAACACTTTATCGCCTGTAATCGTCTTAGGTGGCGCAGAAGGCGGCATTCCAACCCGACTTGCAGAGCAAGTGGCTGCGCTGGGCTACCCGACTTTGGCTGTTGCATACTTCAAGCACGATGCGCTGCCTGATGAGCTTGAACAAATACCACTAGAATATTTTGATAAGGCCAAAGACTGGTTGTCTGACAAACTACCCTCACGGTCAGACCATATTACGCTGGCGGGCTGGTCCAAAGGCGCTGAACTATCACTGCTGCTCGCTTCCAGAAACACCACCTATAATCGGGTTGTCGCGATTGCCCCCAGCTCTGTAATTTGGGCCGGTATTTTAAATGACTGGCAAAAAGTACCGGACTCAAGCTGGTCTGCAAAAGATGAATCGCTGCCTTGTATTCGGTTTAATCCCACCGGACAGGTTTCAGGGTTACGTGATTTGTATTCCCAGTCTCTGAACAATCGCGATGATAAAGATGCTGCAACTATTCCAGTGGAAGCTATAAAGGGTCAGCTGTTTCTTTTCTCAGGCGGTCAGGATGAAGTATGGCCATCATCAGCTATGTCTGAATCAATATGTGCAAGGGTAAAAGACATAGCATCCGTATCGTGCATACATTATCGCTACCCTAAAATGGGGCATTTGCTAGACTACACATTCTTACAGCCGGGCACCGTCCTTCACGAACAATTCAAAAGCAGTCTTGCTGGTAATACAAGTAAAGCGCTGTAATCTAAGCACTTTCGGGCGAGTACCGCCCCAGTTTATTGGTTGATAAAAAAGCTAAAGGAGTTAGCCTCATGATGAAATCTCTGATTATATTTATAGCTGCACTGGTTGCCGGTTACGTTACCTGGCAACTGAGCCCGCAAATATCCGGGCATAAAGAAGCTTTTGATTCACTGGGTTATTATGGTGTGGCGCTAACCGTCACCGGGATAATTCTATTTGCACGCCCCTATTTTGCGGGACTGGGAGTGGCCGCAGGCCAGGTTGTGTTTTTCCTGTTGATGCCTGATCCCGGCAAACTCTGGGCAGTGGGTATCGTCTTTTTGTTGTTGTCCGGCGTTGTCACTACCGTTGTGGCATTTGCTGTCAGACTAACCATACAAAATACAGGTATCCTGAAGCGCCAGTAAGTCAGGCAGGCTGTAAATTGGTGTGAGCTCTGTCACCCGTTACTGAATTGAGTGGCAGAGCAAGCACTTGCTTATCGAACACATCTGGTTCGCTTCTAAAAAACAGGAAGCCCGCTTACGCCCATTACTAGCACCCACAAGCCAAAAAACACTTTAAGCTGCAACGGCTTAAATGCCAGTACAACGTGACGCGCCACTATGCCACCAACAATTGCACCGGCTCCTGCAAACAACCAAACCTGCCACACTATGGCTTTTGTTTGCAACAGGTGATAAACCACAGCAGGCCAAACACTGCACGCTGTCAGTATTACGGCGACAGCGATGGCCATCGTCACATTACGCCCCCGCATGATGAGATAGACAGCCACCAGTTCTCCGACTCCAACTGAAAGCCAGGCAGTAATAATACCGCCTACAAAGGCAATCAGTGGCAGTGCAATCACATCGGGTCTGGCCAGGGTTGAGGCAAACCGGGTGCGTCTTAGTAGTGGAATCGAGGCAAATATCGCAACAGCCAGAAAGATAGAAAAAATACCGAAGCCGACATGCAACTGTTCCATCGGTACGAGAGCGAACGGTAAAGCGGTAGACTCACTTGCCCACTGCGCCAACAAAACTCCTGTTACTGAACCGGGTATTGTGAGTAGCAGCGCCCCTGACAACGGTTGCCACTGACTATCATCGCGATGGTAAATCCGGAAGTGACGGGCCCAGGTAAGGGCTCCGGCAGTCATACCGCAGCACTGAATGGCGAAGCTGGTCGCCACTATTTGCTCTGACGAAAAGCCCATGTGATGAAAAAAAGGGACAAAGACCACACCACCACCAGCGCCGGTTGCGTTGGCAAAAACAGCACCTACAACCCCTAACACTGAAAACAGACCAAAGTCGGTTATCAGGCGCAGCGTGTTCTCCTGTAAAAATAAGAGAAGCAACCAGCCAGCCATCAACAGATACCGTCGAGGATAGCGCAACAGAAATTCAGGCAAGATGTAAATACTCAAAAAATGTGACCCGGCACTTTGCCAGATTACGCGAAAAAAATAAATCCTGTGCTAGGATGGCAGTATATTAACAATTTTATAACACTTGTGATTTTAATCAGTGAGCAGGACAATATCGCAACCATCGTATTGCGCCCTAACCGGTCCATAAACTGGCGCCAGGTTAAGCTTATCCTGTTACTTCTGGCCATTCCGGTAACGATTATCGCTGCCGGATGGTGGATGGCGGGAATTTGGATAATACTGCCGTTTGCTGGCTTTGAACTGCTGTTGCTCAGCGTATTGATGTACCGGGTGAACTGGCAGCTTTACCAGCAACAGGTCATCACTATCAGCGCAGATACATTGGTTATAGAGGAAGGTTATCACACCCTTGAACGCTATATCTTCACTCGGGCGAATTGCTATATCAGTGTGACTGAAACCCAGCGTCACTGGCAACTCCCCCTGGTTTATCTTCATCACCACAGCGACGAAGTGGCCCTCGGTCATTTTTTAAACCTGAGTGAGCGCCGGGATTTAAAGCAAATTTTACATGATTACGGTCTTAAGATATGCCGTAATCGTTGGTGGCAGGATTAGACTTCAGGCAGTACGAGAGATTTGCTTACAATCTTGCAATTGCCCCTAACGTGAAATAGCAGTAGAGTCATGAATCTAACTGAAACGGAGTATTCACGTGAAACGACTATTAACCGGATTATTCATGACCGCCTCCCTGGTCACCTCAGCGAGCCACGCCGCATCGGTCTGGCAGGTCAGTAATGGTGATAACACCCTGTATATTGGTGGAACACTGCATATTCTCAGCCCTTCTGACTACCCGCTTCCGGAGGCCTATGATAAGGCTTATCAAAAGTCGGATGTGCTAGTCTTTGAAACAGATATGCAATCAGTTACCTCTCCGGCTTTTGCTGCCAAGGTGATGCAACAAAACACATATCAAAATGGCAAAACCATTGCCGATGATTTGTCGGATGACACTTATCAAAAGTTGACCGAGTTTCTTAAAGCCCGCCAACTGCCGGTTGAGCAGGTGGTGACTCTCAAACCTGCTATGCTGGGTTTAACACTGACTATGATGGAATATCAGCGTGCAGGTTTAACCAGTCAGGGCGTCGATGCTCACTTTTTTGCAAAAGGCGCAGAACAGGAAAAACAGATCGACTGGTTTGAAAGTCCTGATGAGCAACTCGCTTTTATTTCCAAAATGGCTGACGGTCAGGAAGATGCGTTTATTCGATACACTCTGGAAGATATTCAGGAACTGGATAAGCTGATTGGCCCCATGAAGAAACACTGGCGCAGTGGCGACATGGATGAGCTACACACTATTACGCTAAAGGATTTCAAGGAAACCTATCCTGATGTGTACGAAGATTTACTGGTTAACCGCAATGCAAATTGGTTGCCTAAAATCAAAGCGCTAATAAAAACTCCCGAAACAGAGTTCATTCTGGTGGGAACACTGCATATGCCTGGTGACAAAGGTGTATTAAGTCTTCTTGAGGCGCAGGGATACACCATTACCCAGCTTGATTAGTACGTACCTTTTTTACATCGAAACACTAAGATTACTGATTAGTAAGCCGTTTTGACACTAATTAAGTATTAGTAAATACGATTGATTCACGTACAGCCATTATGACTGATGCCTGTACGCTATGGAGATACCTCAATGAAAATAGCAAAGTTACACTGGATGGCGATGCTGATAAGTCTGATGGCGGTAACCGGTTGCGCCTCTATGGGCGATGGTACCGTTGCAGAAAAACGTCAAGCAATTCTTGAAATGCAGGACAATGCGCTGGCGCGGCTTTATCGCGAAAAGCCGGATACTCGTGCTCAGCTGCAGGATTCTGCAGGCTATGCAGTATTCAGTAATGCCAACGTCAACGTCATTTTTCTGGCCGCGGGTACCGGCTACGGTGTGGTAAATAACAACGCTACCGGTGAGAAGATTTATATGAATATGGCAGAGGGTGGCGTTGGCCTGGGCCTGGGTGCAAAAGATTACCGTTTGGTCATGGTTTTTCATACTCAGCGTAGCCTGAACTATTTTGTAGAAAATGGCTGGACTGCCGGGGGCAATGCCGATGCCGCCGCCAAAGCTGGCAGTAAGGGTTTGTCTGTTGAAGGTGAGGGTTACCTGGGTAATGTCACAGTTTATACTATGACGGAAAGTGGCCTTGCATTACAGGCGACAGTGAAAGGAACCAAGTTCTGGAAAGATTCTCAGTTGAATTAGTCATTTAAAAAACTGAATAACTTATAACGAATCATTTATAGCGAATAAATAATTAGGCGTCGAAAGGGTTGCAAAGACAGCTTCAATTCAGTACTGTCTTTGTGACTTCAACAAACACAATTTTTGACTATGTATAATTGCGCTGCAAATCACCACCATCATCATAAAGCATAACCTTTCAGGTTCGTGCTGGAAGGTTTGTGTTTCCTTCCAGTGGCGCAGATGAATTGTATAGCCCCCGGAAGGAAACTTCCGGGGGTTTTTTCATTTCAGGCGTAATGGTTTACCTAAAGGGGACTACTATGAGCGACAACAGAAGATTGCGAATTGCTGTACAAAAATCCGGAAGATTAAGTAAAGACAGTATTGAGCTATTAAAAGCAATCGGTATCAAATTAAATATTCGTGACCGCCTGTTAATTGCTCATTCTACGAATGAAGACATTGACCTGCTTCGGGTGCGAGACGATGACATACCCGGTCTGGTTATGGACGGTGTTGTCGATATGGGCTTTATCGGCGAAAACGAGCTTGGAGAAAAAATGCTTGAGAGAAAGGCGGCCGGTAAAGTTGCTGAGTACGAGGTTATGCGACGACTCGATTATGGTGGCTGCCGTCTGTCTATTGCTGTTCCTAATGAGGCCAGCTATACAGGCGTGCAATCTTTGGAAGGCAAGCGCGTGGCGACAACGTATCCATTTCTGCTTGAACGCTACTTTAAAGAGCAAAACGTTAATGCACAGGCAGTAATGCTGACCGGATCTGTTGAAGTAGCACCACGTGCTGGTGTCGCCGAAGGTATTTGCGACCTGGTATCTACCGGGGCAACGCTGGAAGCCAATGGTCTGATAGAAAAAGATGTCATCTTCCGCTCAAAAGCGGTTCTTATTAAACGTACCGGCCAGTTCAGTGAAGAAAAGGAGGCCCTGATTGACCGTTTGGTACCACGCATTGACGGTGTGATGCAGGCCAAAGAAAGCAAATATATTATGCTGCATGCCCCTAAAGCGCGCCTGGAAGAAGTCAAAGATCTGCTGCCTGGTGCAGAAAACCCCACCGTGCTGCCACTGGCCGGTGCTGAAGATACCGTAGCAATTCACGTGGTCAGTCCGGAAAACCTGTTCTGGGAAACCATGGAAAAATTAAAAGCTCTGGGCTGCAGCTCTATTCTGGTTATGCCAATTGAAAAGATGATGGGTTAAGCCATGTTAAACTGGAATACCTTATCTGATGCCGAGCGCCGCGATGCGCTTGCGCGTCCGGTGATGAAAAACAGCGTTACCCTGAAGCAAACTGTCAGTGAAATACTGGCAGATGTTGAGCACCGCGGCGATGAGGCGGTACTGGATTATACCCGGCGCTTCGACTGCCCGACCCTGCCAGCCTTACGTTTAAGCGTGGAACAGCGCGACGCGCTGGCCGCTCAGGTCAGCCAGGACGTAGAAGAGGCCATCAATACCGCATTTGCTAATATCAAAGCCTTTCACGAAGCGCAGATGCCGCAGGATATTCAGCTGACCACCACCCCGGGAGTAGTTTGCGAGCAGCGGTTTGTCGCTCTTGAGGCGGTGGGTCTGTATATCCCCGGTGGCAGCGCGCCACTGCCCTCTACCGCGCTGATGCTGGGTGTACCGGCTGTGGTTGCTAATGTACCGCGAAAGGTACTGTGCACACCGCCGGGTAAAGATGGCCTGATTGCACCAGAGATTGCCTTTGTGGCCAAGCGCTGTGGTATTGAGGAAATTTATCTGTGCGGTGGCGCTCAGGCAATTGCCGCTATGGCACTAGGCACCGATAGCATTGCTCAGGTCGATAAAATATTCGGGCCGGGCAACAGTTTCGTGACCGAAGCCAAGCAGCAGGTTAGTCAGCGCGCCGATGGTGCCGCCATTGATATGCCGGCCGGGCCTTCGGAAGTCCTGGTGCTGGCTGATGGTGAAGCCAATCCTGCTTTTGTCGCCTCCGATTTATTATCCCAGGCAGAGCACGGCGCTGATTCACAGGCTATTCTGGTCAGTAACAGCGAGAGCCTGATTGATGCGGTAAAAGCCGAAGTTGATACTCAGCTGGCACAACTATCGCGTAATGCGATTGCGGTGGCAGCCATGGACAACGCCCGTTACATTCTGACCACGTCGCTGAATGAAGCAGTGGCGGTCAGTAATGCCTATGCCCCAGAGCACCTTATTGTACAAACCGAGGATGCCAGAGGTCTGCTGCCTGTGCTTAAAAATGCCGGTTCGGTATTTTTAGGTGCCTGGTCTCCGGAGTCTGCCGGCGATTATGCATCGGGTACTAATCATGTGTTGCCAACTTACGGCTATGCAAAGAACTATTCTTCACTGGGTTTGCTGGACTTTATGCGCCGCTACACCGTGCAGGAGCTGAGCCCGCAGGGGCTGCAGAACCTGGGCCCGGCCATTATGACACTGGCTGCGGCTGAAGGTCTGGATGCTCACGAAAAAGCAGTTGCCCTGCGCATGCAGGCGTTAAAGGATAATCAAGATGGCTGATTTACTGTCTTCTCTTATTAACCAGAACCTTGTTGACCTGAAACCTTATGAGTCGGCCCGCCGCCTTTTCTCTGGCGGCCAGGACTGGCTGAACGCCAATGAGTCGCCCTACGCCAATAGCTATCAGGTCGACAGCGATCGTTTTAACCGCTATCCGTCCTGTCAGCCGGAAGCGGTGGTATCGGCCTATGCACAATACGCCGGAGTGAAGACCAGCGAGCTTATTGTTACACGCGGCGCTGATGAAGGCATTGAGCTGTTGATTCGTACCTTCTGTACACCGGGCGAAGACAATATACTAATTTGTCCGCCGACTTATGGCATGTATGCCATCAGTGCAGAAACCTGCAATATCGGCATTAAAAAAGCCCCGCTAAAAACAGACTTTTCGCTGGATGTGGATGCTATCTGTGCCACTGATGATGTTAACCTGGTGTTTATCTGTGCGCCGAATAATCCCACCGGCACTACGGTCGATGCGGCAGATCTGACCCGGGTGTTGGAGCACTTTGCTGACTCTGCGCTGGTTGTGGTAGATGAAGCGTACATTGAATTTGATAAGCAGAACAGCTGGGCCGATAAGCTGGCACAGTACCCTAACCTGGTAATCCTGCGCACTCTGTCAAAAGCCTTTGCTCTGGCAGGCTTACGCTGCGGCTTTACGCTGGCCAACCGCAATGTGATTGACGCGCTGATGAAAGTCATTGCGCCCTATCCTATTCCTGAGCCGGTAGCCCAGATTGCCGAGCAGGCACTAAGTCATGAAGGCAAAACACAGGTCGAATTACAGGTAGATTTTATCAACCGGGAAAAACAGGTTCTGGCAGACGCGCTGTCAGAACTGGGCGATATCGAGCTGGTTGGGGACACCCGGGCGAACTTTGTGTTGTTTAAAACAGCCCAGAGTGAACAGCTGATGGAGTATCTGGTCAGTCAGGGCATGCTGATTCGCGATCAGTCCAAACAAATGAACCTGCAACACTGCTTACGCGCCACCGTGGGTAACGAAGAACAGAACCTGCGTTTGCGTAAGCTTATTACTGAATTTTTTAATCAATCAGGAGCGTCGGCATGAGCCAACAAGCCATTTTATTTATAGACCGCGATGGCACCCTGGTCGAAGAGCCGGCTATCGACAAACAGCTGGATCGTCTGGACAAACTGGTATTTGAACCGGCGGTTATTCCGGTCTTGCTGAAACTGCAGGCAGCCGGATTTAAACTGGTCATGGTCAGTAACCAGGACGGCTTGGGTACCGACAGCTTCCCACAGGCTGACTTTGACGCCCCGCATAATCTGATGATGCGTATCTTTAGCAGCCAGGGCGTAAAATTCGACGATGTGCTGATTTGTCCGCACTTTGATGAAGACAATTGCAGTTGCCGCAAGCCTAAGCTTGGTCTGGTCAGCGATTACCTGCAACAGGGTAAAGTGGACTTTACACGCAGCTATGTGATTGGCGATCGGGACACCGATATGCAGCTGGCACAAAACATGGGCATCCGCGGGTTACAGTATAACCGCGAGTCCCTTGACTGGCCGGCCATTGAAAAAGCCCTGCTGGCGTCTTCACGCATTGCCGAAGTGGTGCGTACGACTTCTGAAACCGATATTAAGGTCCGGGTAGACCTGGACTCCGCGGCCAAATCCAGTATTGCTACCGGTATCGGTTTTTTTGATCACATGCTGGACCAGATTGCCACTCATGGCGGCTTTGAAATGCAGGTGTCGGTGAGCGGAGATCTTCACATTGATGATCACCACAGTGTGGAAGATACGGCACTGGCGCTGGGTGAGGCGCTGAAAAAAGCGCTGGGTAACAAACGGGGCATTGGCCGCTTCGGGTTTGCCCTGCCAATGGACGAGTGCCGCGCCGAGTGCATCATGGATATTTCCAACCGGCCGTATTTGAAGTTTGACGCCAGTTTCACTCAGGATCTGGTAGGCGAAATGTCGACCCAGATGGTAGAGCACTTTTTCTATTCACTGGCCCAGGCGATGGGGCTGTCGCTGCACCTGTCCACCAGCGAGGGGAATGCGCACCACCAGGTAGAAAGCCTGTACAAAGTATTTGGCCGGGCCCTGCGTCAGGCTATTGCCCGCTCGGGCGATGCTTTGCCCAGCAGTAAAGGAGCGCTGTAATGAGTCAGCGAATCGTCATTGTAAATACCGGCTGTGCGAATATTTCCTCGGTTCGCTTTGCTCTTGAGCGGCTTGGTGTCAGTGTGGAAGTGTCAGACGATGTCGGTGTCATCAAAGCCGCTGACAAGGTCTTTTTCCCCGGCGTGGGCAGTGCCAGCGCCGCCATGCAGAGCATTACGGCAAAACAGCTGGGCCCTACCCTGCAAAGCCTGACCCAGCCTGTACTCGGGGTGTGTCTGGGTATGCAACTGATGGTTGAGTCATCAGATGAAAGCCGCACCGGCAAAATTGACTGCCTGGGCCTGATGCCTGGTCATGTCGGCCGGCTGGAGTCACAGGGACAGCGTCTGCCGCACATGGGCTGGAATACAGTGACCTCAGCGCGGGAAAACCCGCTGTTTGCCGGCATCGATGATGGTACTTATTTTTACTTTGTACACAGCTTTGCTGTGCCTGAGTACGAAAATACGCTGGCCAGCTGTGAGTACGGGCAGCGTTTTTCCGCTGCCATTGCCCACAACAATTATTTTGGTGTGCAATTTCACCCTGAACGTTCCGGTGACGCCGGAGCCCAGCTTCTGACTAATTTTGTGAATCTGTAAATGATTATTCCTGCAATAGATTTAATTGACGGTGCTGTGGTGCGTCTGTATCAGGGCGACTACGACAAAAAAACCGAATACAAACTGGACCCGGTAGACGTGGTGCATACCTATGCTAACGATGGCGCCACCTGGCTGCATATCGTTGATCTGACCGGCGCCAAGGACACCTCTAAACGACAGCTTGAGCTGATCCGCCGTATGGTGGATACCCAGCGCATGCAATTTCAGGCCGGTGGCGGCATTCGCAGCGAGCAGGATGTTGCTCAGTTGCTGGAAGCCGGCGTCAGCCGTGTGGTGATCGGGTCACTGGCGGTGAAAGAGCCGCAACTTGTGAAACAGTGGGTCACCAAATACGGCCCGGATGCCATTGTCCTGGCGCTGGATGTCAATATTGACGAAGACGGCAACAAATTCGTGGCCACCCACGGCTGGCAGCAAAGCTCCGGCGTATCACTGGAAGCCATTTTAAATGTCTTTGCCGAGGTTGGCGTAAAACATGTGCTGTGTACTGATATCAGTCGTGACGGTACGCTGCAAGGTGCCAATGTCGAGCTGTATAAAGAAATGCAGCAGGCGTTTCCTGATATTGCCTGGCAGGCTTCAGGCGGCATTGGCGGTTTAAGTGATATTGAAGCATTGCGTCCGGCCAGTGTGGGCGGCGTGATTCTGGGTCGGGCCCTGCTGGAAGGTAAATTTACCGTGAAGGAGGCAATCGCATGCTGGCAAAACGGATAATCCCCTGCTTAGATGTGCGCGATGGCAAAGTGGTCAAAGGCGTACAGTTCAGAAACCATGAAATTATCGGTGATATTGTGCCGCTGGCTGAGCGCTATGCGCAGGCCGGGGCTGACGAACTGGTATTTTACGATATTACGGCCAGCTCTGATCAGCGTGTAGTGGATAAAAGCTGGGTCAGTCGCATTGCCCAGGTCATTGATATCCCGTTTTGCGTGGCAGGCGGAATCCGCTCTGTGGAAGATGCCGGCAGGATTCTTGAAATGGGTGCGGATAAAATTTCCATTAACTCCCCTGCCCTGACGAACCCGGATCTTATCAACGAATTGCACGATGTATACGGCCAGCAATGTGTTGTCATTGGTATCGATAGTTTTTACAACGAAGAAAATGATCGCTACGAGGTGTTTAAATTCACTGGTGATGAAGCCCGCACGCAAAAAAGTCGCTGGCAGACAGCGGACTGGATCAAAGAAGTACAAAGCCGCGGTGCCGGTGAGATTGTACTGAACTGTATGAACCAGGACGGGGTGCGTCAGGGCTATGATGTAAAACAACTGCGTGCGATTCGTGAGGCCTGTCAGGTTCCCCTGATTGCTTCAGGCGGTGCCGGTGAAATGGTGCATTTCAAGGATGTCTTTGAGCAGGCCGATGTTGATGGTGCGCTGGCCGCGTCGGTATTTCACAAAGACATTATCAATATTCAGGCGCTTAAATCCTATTTGTCAGACAATGGCATTGTGATGCGCAAAGAACACAAGCAAAAAGGCGAATAAAGCCATGATCATTGATTTATCAAACATGACCGAACTGGCCTGGGACAAAATGGACGGTCTGCTGCCGGCCATCGTTCAGGACGCGGTGACCGGCAAGGTGCTGATGCAGGGTTATATGAACACCGAAGCATTAAGTGCCACGCTTGAATCAAGGAAAGTCACTTTTTTCAGCCGCTCCAAGCAGCGCTTATGGCAAAAAGGGGAAACCTCGGGAAACACACTGGATCTGGTTGAGGCAGGCTGTGATTGCGATCACGACTCACTGCTGATTCTGGCCAATCCGAACGGCCCGACCTGTCACACTGGCGCAGAGAGTTGCTGGTTTACCAGCAATGCCAGTGACTTTACTTTCCTGGGCGATTTGGAGCGAATTCTGGCGGCGCGTAAAACTGCTGATCCTGAATCCAGCTACACGGCGCGTTTATATGCCAAAGGCATCAAACGTATTGCACAAAAAGTCGGCGAGGAAGGTGTTGAGACTGCTCTGGCGGCCACGGTGCATGATAAAGAAGAGCTGAAAAATGAAGCGGCGGATCTGCTGTATCATTTAACCGTATTGCTGCAGGCCAGCGACATGTCGATGTCAGATGCCATTGCTGTTCTGCGGGAACGGCAACAATAACAAAGGGAATTAAAAAGGAGCGCACGCTCCTTTTTTTGTATTTGCTGTAATATATCTCATGACTCGCAGACTACTCATCTATAAACAACCTGCAGGAACGATGATGTTAACAAGATTACTCACCTCAATTAAAAACAACCTCGGCTTTATTGTCATGCTCTTATTGCTTTTTAGCGTAAGAAGCAGCCTGGCTGACTGGTATCATATTCCTTCCGGGTCCATGCTCCCCTCTGTTGAAATCGGTGACCGGGTCTTAGTCGATAAGACTGCATACCGGATAGAAGTCCCGTTTACTGACACGTTGCTGGTTAAAACCGGTACGCCCGCTCGAGGCGATATCGTCGTTTTCGAAAGTAAGGCAGCAGGCGAAAGATTGATAAAACGGGTTGTTGGTGTAGCCGGCGATAATGTTGTTATGCAAAACCACCGATTGCGTATAAACGGTCAGCCACTTAGCTATGACGATGAAAACAGTCTGCTTATTGAAAAAAATTCTGATGGTCAGACTTATACTATCGCAATTGATACGGCATACGGTCCACTGGCTAATTTCAGCGCCGTTACCGTGCCAGATGGCCATGTTCTGGTCTTAGGAGACAACCGCAGCCACAGTGCCGATTCCCGGGTACATGGGTTTGTTCCTATACACGAAATTAAAGGAAAAGCGACCCGGGTAGTTGTTTCTCTCGATAAACAACACCATTACTTGCCCCGAAGCGATCGATTCTGGCAGCCACTTATATGAATTGAAAAAAATTTAAAATTTTCTCTTGAAAAGTATTTGGGCGTACCTATTTATTAATTGTCGACGCTGAAGAGTCAGGTCGGCAAACCCGCCGCCGAATAGTCGGGGCGAATTTAACTTTTACATATTGCTTAATTTTGAGGATATGACTATGCGTACTATCGATCTATCTCCACTATACCGTTCATTTATTGGTTCAGACCGCCTGGCGTCACTTATTGATGCGGCAAACCGTTCCGACAGTCAAAGTACATACCCACCTTACAATATTGAGTTGCTGGGTGATGACAAATATCAGATTTCTATGGCAGTGGCCGGATTCAGCCAGGACGACATTACCATTGAGGCTCAGGAAAATACGTTGTCTGTTCAGGGCAAGAAACCCGAACAGGAAGACAGCGAAACCGCGTCACGAAAATTCTTACACAAGGGTATCTCTGAGCGAAATTTTGAACGTAAATTTCAGCTTGGCGACCATGTTAAAGTGACGGGTGCTGCAATGGCTGATGGCTTATTGCATATCAATCTTGAACGGGTTATTCCGGAAGCTAAGAAACCACGTAAGATTGAGATTGGCAGTCGCTTGCTGGAAAACCAAAACGACAAATAACTTCTGATGGCGGGAATCACTCCCGCCATTCTTTCAATGTTGCCGCGATGCGGGACACTTTACATATTGCTTAATATCGAGGATATGATTATGCGTACTATCGACTTTTCACCACTTTATCGTTCTTTTATTGGCTCTGATTATCTTGCCTCGCAGGTTGATAAAGCAGGCCGTTCAGCACAGCAAACTGATGCCCCACCCTATAACATCGAGCTTTTGGGTGAAGATAAGTATCGAATCTCTATGGCTGTCGCGGGATTCAGCCGCGATGCGTTAAATATTGAAGTGAAAGAAAACACACTTTCCGTTGAAGCAAAGAAATCGGATACTGAGAAATCCGAAGAGCGCAAATTCCTTCATAAGGGGATCGCTGAGCGCAATTTTGAACGAAAGTTTCAGCTTGGCGACCATGTGAATGTTGTAGGTGCTGACTTAAAAGATGGTCTTTTACATATAGACCTTGAGCGTGTCATTCCTGAGTCCGAGAAGCCTCAGCAAATCGCCATCAATTAACACTACATCTTTCCCTGGATTTCTTTGGGCTGACATTTGTCAGCCCTTTTTTTTACCAGTGCGAATAGGCTGGCTTTTCACCGCAAACGCCATCCTGCAATTTGCGCTGCCACTGGCTTGGTGTTCCATGTAGCCAGTTGGTCAGCGACGCAAGATGTGAGACGGTAATAACGGCTGGCTCGACGGGCTGGCCACTGCCATCCAGCGCATAATACGCTGACTGATAATGCGTCAGCCATGCCCTGTCGGGGATTTTTTCATCTGTAAGCCTGACTTCAGTGATTGCAAGAAAACGAGCAGCCTTATTTTTTATCGACAGCAATTGCCGGTAAAAACGTCCCTTATCATTCTGTACCTGTGAGAACCGATTCAGCAAGCCTGCCAGTGTCTGGTAGTTAATTATTTCCTTTTGAAGCAAAAAACGGTGTTCCGTTTTTTTATTATTATCCGGATGACCACCAACGGTATAAATTTGCTTCTTCTGCAGATTATCCAGATACGCAATCCCCTCTTCGGTGTAGTCTGAAAGCGCGTCATTGTTAATCTTTACTGAATAGTCGCTGATGTTGGCGGGATCAATTTCAAATAACAGTACGTCGGGTGTAAGCGCATCTTTCTGCTCATCAGTTAACCCCACCGGTTTACAGTTTTCAGAAATCACATAATAGTAGTCGCCGGCGCCGACCGCTGCAGCAGTACTGACCTTTATCAGCCCTGCCAGTAAGATTAGCGCAGCTTTGCATTTCAGCTTCATTCAATTCTTTCGCCTTAATTTTTTCGCTCTCAATGGTAGTAGAGCGCACCTTAAGATACCAGTACTACCTTTCTAGCCAGTCATCCATTCAGAAAACCTGCTATCGGCCATTATTCTTTACGCCCGGCTTAATGTTTTGTTACGAAATACGATTCATGTCTTATTGCTAATGTATGTAAGTCAGTGATATTGATTAATTTAACAGCGTCTCATGCTGTTATAAAAAAGCTTGAATAAGGAAAAATTCATGAAAAATCGTATCCAACCCTGTGCGCTAGCAGTGACTTTGGCGCTTGCAGGTCTTTCTTCTTCATTGTCTGTTAGTGCGCAGCAGGCGGATGAAACCGCCTCTGATGTCGAGCGCATTTCCGTAACAGGTTCCAGAATTAAACGTACCGATATCGAAGGTCCCTCACCGATTCAGTCTATTGATGCCACCATGATTGAAGGCATGGGTTATGAAAACCTTCAGCAGCTACTCGAACGTATGCCTGCAACAGGCGCCGGCACCTTCTCTACCCGTAACAATAGTCAGGACTCTACCGCCAATGGTGCAGCTGCAGTTTCACTTCGTGGCATGGGCCCTGATGCAACACTGGTATTAATCAATGGCCGACGGGTCGCTATCAGCGCTTTTGCCGAAAGCATCACAAATTCGTTTGTCGATATTAACTCTATCCCCGTGTCTGCCATCGAGCGTATTGATATTCTTAAAGACGGTGCATCAGCGATTTACGGGTCTGACGCGGTGGCCGGCGTAGTCAACGTTATTCTTAAAAAGGATTTTGACGGCCTTGAAGTTAACGTAGGTTACGGTGGAACAACCGGTCCAAGTTACGATGAAACAACCGCTAATATGGTGTGGGGCAACCAGTCTGCCAAAGCCAGCAGCACGGTGATTCTTGATTACTTCAAAAACAGCCGCTTGGGCGCAGACGAGTTAGGCAGGTTCGGGACCGCGAATCAGTCACCTTATGGTGGTATGGATTTTCGCTCATCACGGGGCTATCCGGGTTACTTTTATGTTGACGGCGTAAAAACAATTGACCCTGATTGCCCCCCTGAAAATGCGACAGCATCAGGCAGCTGTTTGTTTGACTATGGTCCGTTTGGCCTGACTATCCCTGAGGCAGAACGAGTTGGTCTGATTGGTCAGTTTGACTACAAGCTTGATTCCGATTTAACTGCATTTATGGAAGTGGCAGTACAACATAATACGTCTGAAGCTGGCGGCGCGGCGACGCCCCTGGATGAAGATGCAGGTTTGACAGCACCGGGCAGCCATCCGAATAACCCGTTCGGACAGGATGTTGAAATAGGTCGCTACCGCCCGGTAGATGCAGGCCCACGACGTTGGGATATCGTCACGGACACACTGCGATTTGTTGCCGGACTGCGTGGAGAGCTGGGTGATTATTCCTGGGAAGCCTCGGTTCAAAAGGGTCGCAGCAAATCAGAGCAAAGTGGGGATCAAAGTCAGGGCTGGGTACGTGTAGATTGGCTTCAGGAGCAAATTGATGCTGGTGCTTACAACCCATTTGGTGGTGTGACGAATTCTCCGGATGTCATTGATCAAATCACGACCAGTCTGGTGCGACGGGGCGAATCTCGCTTAACCAGCGCCGATGCTCACATTACCGGCGAAGCGTTTGAGTTCAACGGCGACATGGTCATGATGGCAGCAGGCCTGGAATATCGTGAGGAAGAAGTCTCTGATGTTCCTGATATTCAGTTTCAGCAAGGCTTAATCTTCGGTACAGAATCGGTACAGGCAGAGGCGCAGCGTGACCAGTATGCTGCTTATCTTGAACTGTCTATACCACTTCTGGAAACACTTGAGCTTCAACTTGCAGGTCGCTATGACCATTACAGCGACTTTGGCAGTACAACAAACCCGAAGATCGCATTGCGTTGGGCACCAACTGATGAAGTGACTGTTCGTGGTTCATGGGCGCAAGGATTCCGTGCTCCATCACTGGCGCAGGTAGGCCTTGGTCCATCAGAGAAAAGTGTATTCTTCGTTGATCAATATCGCTGTGAAGCGACCGGACTTGATTGTGAGTCTCTGGATTACAATATTCAGTTCTCAGGCAACCCGGACCTGGATGCAGAAGAGTCTGAATCGTGGAATGTCGGGGTAATCTGGGCGCCTGTGCAGGAAATTGGCCTGAGTGTTGATATCTGGAGTATTACCCAGGATAACAAGATTGACGAACAGCAGTTTGGACTGGTCTATGATGCAGAATGTAATGATCAGCAAAGCGAGATCTGTGTGCGCCTGCCTCCTCAGGAGGGTCAGTCACTGGGTGTCATTCAAAAGATTTTCAATACTTATCAGAACGTATCTTCTCAGGAAGCGTCCGGGGTAGATATCAGTGCTGACTATAAGCTCCCCTACGACGAGTACGGGCAACTTTCATTCAGACTGGACTGGTCATATCTGAACGAGTTTGAACGTGATTCGCTGGACTACACCGGTGAATATCGCTACCCGGAGAATCGCTGGTTATTCAGTACCAACTGGGTGCTTGATAACTTCGATGCCAACCTGAATATCAGTTATATCGGTGAGTTCGAGGACACCCCTGACATCAATTTTGATGGGGTACTCGATTTTGAGGAAAACACTTCACGCATGGTGGATTCTCAGGTACTGGTTGATCTGCAGGGCGGCTATAACTTTTCTGACAGTGTACGCATCGTACTGGGCGTAAATAACCTGTTTGATGAAGAGCCGCCTTTTGCGATAGGTGATGGCGACAGCGACCTTTATGGATATGTTGGTAGTGTTCATAACCCCAGAGGGCGTTTTGTTTACAGTAAGGTAACCCTGCGCTTCTAATCAAAAAAGCCCGCTTGATGCGGGCTTTTTTTACCATCCATTAATTCTTTGCCACACTTTCTCAGAGTGAATATTATCCGTTGTAACGTGATATTCACTGAACTGACCTGCTGTAGCACAAGCATGTATCGGAAGGATCCTCAGCATCTTACCGTAACCAAACTGCGTGTCATCGGGTGTCAGCCCATCTCTATGAACAATAACTCCGTGCTCCTGATTGGTCTGCTGCACAATCCAGCCGTCAAGCAGTTCGCCATGTTCGTCACATACCAAACCATATCCGCAATCCACAGAATGCGACGCTGTGCCGGTATCACGGGATAGTGCCATCCAGCCGGCATCAACCAGCACCCAGCCTTTATCATCCTGGCGTCCGATAACACTGGTCAGCACACTCAGCGCTATCTCGCTGTATTGACAAACACCCAGCCCGGCCATTACACAATCGAATGTAGCATACACACCTGCTCGCAGTTCAGTAATTCCTTCATGGGTAATGCCAGATAAGGCCGTTGGTGTAGAACCAACGGATATCATAGTCACACTGTGACCGGCATCTTCAAGTCTAGCCGCAGCCAGTAAAGATTTATCACACTCCTGCTGTGCAAGATGCTGGCGGGACTCTATGTCAAATGCACCATAGGAAGCGCCTGCATGTGCCATCACACCAGCTACAGTAAGGTTGTCTGACCGATTAGTTATTACAGCGATATCAATCAATGCTTTTGACTCAGCGTCGACACCAGCCCTGTGGCCGTCTGTATCCACCTCTATAGCAACATAAAGTGTAGCGGACAGCATCCTTGCCTGACGCGCTAAGGCTTGAGCCGCAGCGACGCTATCAATAAGTACGGTAAGCCGGACCTGTTCGGCAAGAAGCTCATTAACTACACCGATTTTGTTGGGCGTTAAACCCACCGCATACAAAATATCCGTATAACCAGCCTGCGCAAACGCCTTCGCTTCGGCCAGAGTAGACACAGTAACGGGTGACGAAAGCGGTGCATAAATCTGCGCCGCCTCAAGACTTTTTAATGTTTTGACATGAGGACGCAAAGCGACTCCGGCGTTTTCTGCAACGGTAGCCATACGCCTGGCATTTGCACTTAATTTCTGCTCATCAATAATACATGCCGGCGTAACAAGTTCACGAAATGGCGTCATCTAAACCACCGTGTAGTGAATCATGTAGAGATTCGCACAACACAGGAACAACATAGAAAGGAATGTTAACACCATGCCTATCTGCCGCTGCCAGCTGGCGCCATTATGTTTCTGAAGCCCGTATGCATGCAGGATCCTGCCGAACAATAATGCGTTAGCACCAACGTGCAATATCCACTGTATGGCGCTAAAGCTCTCAAGACACGCCAGTAATATTAATGTGATGGGCACATATTCGTTGAAATTGCCGTGAGCGCGGTTCAGGCGTTCAAGTACGACGCTATCGCCGGTTCCAAGACTAATCTGTTCTTGTCGCCGGATATGTATAACAGATGCGGAAAGATACAGGTAACAAAGCCCTAGCAGACTAGCGTAAAATGCGGTGACTGGCATGCCCATGAGGAAACTCCCTGTGTTTACGCTCTATTGTGGCAACTCGGACGCTTAAGCGCAAAGATGAATTTTAGAATAAGCCCGGGTGATGTATCTCGGGCTTACGTCTTATTTAGTACTGGCCAGCATACATAACAGTTTACAACCAGCCTGCCGGATATTTTTATGTATTATATAACTAAAAAGGCCGCTAAGCGGCCTTTTCATTGATTCTGGATTAGTCGAGTAGTTTATTTAGCTGCTCGCTGACATCACCCACGGGCTGGGTCCCGTCAATTTTGTGGTACTCGCAATTACCGGCTTCAGCTTCTGCCGCATAGTAGCCAACCAGAGGCTTGGTCTGCTCATGGTACACACCCAAACGATGACGAACCGTTTCTTCTTTATCGTCATCACGGATAATCAGCTCTTCATCAGTCTGATCATCACGGCCTTCATTTTTAGGAGGATTATACACTACATGATAAACCCGGCCAGATGCAGGGTGAACACGACGCCCGCCCATGCGTTCGACAATCACATCATCAGGCACATCAAATTCGATCACATGATCGATTTTGATATCGGCATCTTTCATAGCATCCGCCTGAGGGATTGTGCGAGGGAAACCATCAAGCAGAAAACCGTCTTTGCAATCGTCTTTTGCTATACGCTCTTTAACCAGCCCGATGATAATATCATCAGAAACCAGCTTACCTTCATCCATGACACGCTTTGCGGCCATTCCCAGATCAGATCCTTCCTTGATAGCAGAACGCAGCATATCGCCGGTTGAAATCTGCGGTATGCCATATTTACCCATCAGAAACTGGGCTTGAGTTCCCTTACCGGCACCCGGTGCGCCTAGAAGAATGATTCGCATTTTCGCGTTCTCCGCTTTTAATTTAAACTTTCGGCACTTTACACACTCGACACAGGCAAGACAAGCCCTTCAGCGCTTTTAAATCGGGCACTACGACTAAAATCGAAGACATTTTCGCCGTGTACTGTCACGAATAATTAACAAAATGTAGGATGCTGTAAATATTGTTTTTTGAACGCTTAAAAAAAAAGCGGGCCTTAAAGCCCGCTTTTTGCCAGTTTATGGATTTATTTCGCCATTTTCATTAACAGTTCGTTGAGGTTGCGTACAAAGCTGGAAGGATCTTTCAAACTTCCCTGCTCCGATAACGCAGCCTGGTCAAACAGCACATGGGACCACTGAGCAAACAATGACTCATCCTGCATGTCAGCCAGCATTTTTACCAGGCTATGTTCAGGATTCAGCTCAAAATGATATTTTACATCAGGCACTGGCTGACCAGCTGCCTGCATCAGTTTCATCATCTGCGTAGTCATACCGTTTTCATCAGCAACAATAACTGCTGGGGAGTCGGTCAGACGATGTGTGAACTTAACGTCCTCAACTTTATCACCTAGCGCCGTTTTTACACGCTCAAGTACGCCTTCAATTTCTTTTTCGGCATCTTCCTTGGCTTTCTTGGTTTCCTCGTCGTCCATGTCACCAAGATCCAAATCGCTTTTCGCAATTGACTGGAATGACTTCTCATCGAACTCGGTCAGATGAGACATCAACCATTCATCAATACGCTCACCCATCAGAAGTACTTCAATTCCCTTCTTGCGGAAAATTTCAAGGTGAGGACTATTCTTCGCAGCCTGATAACTATCGGCGGTGACATAGTAAATCTTGTCCTGCCCTTCCTTCATCCGGCTGATATAGTCTGCAAGAGACACCGTCTGAGCATCTGTTTCACTGTGGGTCGACGTGAAGCGAAGTAAACCAGCAATTTTCTCTTTGTTAGAGAAATCTTCAGCAGGTCCTTCTTTAAGCACGTTGCCAAACTCATTCCAGAAAGATTGATACTTTTCAGCATCGTTCTTCGCCATTTTTTCAAGCATGCCAAGCACTCGCTTAGTACAGCCCTGACGAAGCGCCTGAGTGATTTTGTTATCCTGCAAAATTTCACGAGAGACGTTCAATGGCAGGTCATTTGAATCAACCAGGCCTTTGACGAAGCGCAGGTAAGTTGGCATAAACTGCTCAGCATCGTCCATAATGAACACACGCTGTACATACAGTTTCAGGCCATGGCTCTGGTCGCGGTTCCACATATCAAACGGCGCTTTACTGGGGATATAAAGCAAACTGGTGTATTCCGTTTTGCCTTCAACTTTATTGTGCGCCCAGCTCAGAGGATCAGCGAAATCGTGAGAGATATGCTTATAGAATTCTTTATATTCTTCATCAGAAATTTCTGACTTTTCACGCGTCCACAGCGCAGTCGCCTTATTCACCGCTTCCCAGTGAGCCGGTTCAGCAGGAATTTTTTCGCCATCCGGACCATCGCGCTCTGGCACTTCCTCTTTGTACATTTCTACTGGAATGCTGATGTGATCAGAGTATTTGTTCACAATAGAGCGCAGACGCCAATCATCTGCGAACTCTTTCTCATCTTCACGCAGATGCAGCACAATCTCGGTACCACGTGAAGGCTTATTGATCGAGGTGATAGTAAACTCGCCCTCGCCGTCGGAGATCCACTCTACCGCTTCATCAGTGGGTGCACCCGCTGCGCGAGTTCGAACAATAACTTTATCAGCAACGATAAATGCAGAGTAAAAGCCAACTCCAAACTGACCAATCAGCTGTGAATCTTTCGCTGAATCACCTGAAAGCTTGCTAAAGAAGTCTTTTGTTCCGGACTTTGCAATGGTGCCAAGGTTTGAAATAACTTCATCTCTGTTCATACCGATACCGTTGTCAGAAACGGTAACCGTTCCGGCCTCTTTGTCTACGCTGATTCGTACGCGCAGGTCGCCGTCATCTTCGTACAAGCTGTCATTTTCCAGAGCACGGAAGCGTAACTTGTCCGCAGCATCGGCTGCGTTTGATACCAGTTCACGAAGGAAGATTTCTTTGTTTGAATACAAAGAGTGGATCATCAGACTGAGAAGCTGTTTTACTTCCGTCTGAAAACCATGTGTTTCTTGTTGGGCTGCTTCAGCCATAAACCAGACTCTCCTAGTTAAGTACAACGATATTCAAACAGGGAGGTAAGGACTGGTGAGCAGAAATTCAAGCGTTGAATTGCAAAAAAATCGGTCGGACGACAGATTAAAGCTTACGTCGCCCTGAAAATGCGTGAGTTAGTGTATTCCCATCGATATATTCCAGCTCGCCGCCTACAGGCACGCCGTGAGCAATACGGGTAGCAGAGATGTTCATCGAGTCACACAACTGACTGATATAGTGTGCAGTGGCTTCGCCTTCAACCGTCGGGTTGGTGGCAAGAATGACCTCTTCAACAGGCTCTTTTTTCAGCCGCGCTTCAAGCTCATCTAGTCCAATATCAGCAGGCCCCACGCCGTCAATGGGGGAAAGATGCCCCATCAGGACAAAGTACATGCCCTGATAAGAGGAAGTTTGCTCAATAGCCAGAACGTCCTGAGGACTTTCAACAATGCACAACAACCCGCTTTCATTCCGCTGAGGATGGCGACATATTTCGCACACCGGCTCTTCGGTGAATGTTCTGCATCGCTCACAATGGCGGATATGCTCCATAGCGTTATGGAGCACTGCACTTAACTTTAATGCGCCATCCCGGTTACGTTCTAACAAACTAAATGCCATGCGCTGCGCACTCTTATTGCCGACACCTGGCAGACAGGTCAGCGCAGAAATTAGTTCGCTTAAAAGCGGGCTATATTTCATGATTGTAACTACGCATGCCGGAAGCTTGCTGAGCTTCTTTGTTGAAAAAAGCAAACGAAGGTTGAATGACCGTCTCTTGCCCTGGGATGCCCTGTTTCATGAGTGAGTGTTACCTTTTACAATGTTTGCTGACATTTTCATCACTTCGCACTTACCGGTAAAAGTGCGTGACGACATGTTGCCTGTACAACAGCGAACCGTATTTTACATAGTTTGCCTGCAAACCTCCACGCCTCGCGTCTTTTCCAAAAAATCATCAGAATATCTGTATCATTTTATAAAAGTCTGTGTATCACATAGACTCACTCCACGTTTTGACTATCACTCGGGGCAGATAGTTTTGCGCCTGTAACGTGGGAAGAATGTGAATTATTACCAGTGCATTAGAAAATAGAGATAAAAGGTCCTGAGGATGAACAGAGGGCTGCTTACTGCAGTAAAAATTTATTAACGCATTATTTAAACCACTAATTCTGTAGAGGAAGTAGTCTTAGTACTTTAAGGTTTACATCAATTATGAGCGAGCAGGTAAACGGCCTGGGATAACGCTATTGTCACTGTAGCAGACGCTTTTTATCACACACTGTCAATGATTTAAGACCAATAAGCTTTTCCAGACACTGATAGTCTGTTAGCAAATATTTCCGCAAATTTTCATACGCCAATTCCGATAAATACTTCTTATCATTATTAACATATTTGCCATTTTCGTAAGTTCGCTTCAGGCTTGTTACCCCCAGCTGATGCCTCACATCCTCGCTAAGGGTCTCTGTCGACAGAACGCCAAACAACTGTTCTGGGGTAAGGTGTTCCAGCAGATCTTGCAGGTAAAATCCAATGTTCTCTTTAAGGTGATGTATAGATTGAAACTCCCTTGCCACCTTCTCATTTAATTCATTGTTTTTATATAACGCTTCAGCCATTGTGTTCAGCGTTTTGTATTTACTCAGTATTTCCCATTCACCTTCAAACCGGTGACGTTGTACTTCGTCTTCGACAACTAACTTATAACGCCAGTTGAATGCAGAAACAGTACGACTAATGGGATTTCTGATCACTATCAGATATTTCGACTTTTCGAGAATCGGAGGCTTGCCCATGTGAACTTTATGCAAGCGGGTAAATTGTTTACGAACCAGCGAACTATTGTTTATCGCGTCCCATAATGACGAGCCCCCACATTTTCCGATATGAATAAAAACAAGTTGATTCTCGTCGTCTTTTATTTTGTTATCTCGCGTTTTCCTGTTGAATACCTTCGCAACTACACTTTTGAATATATGCTTCATACGCTAAATACCTATGACATGAGAAAAGAGATATGACAAGGCTGATACACCCTTCTCGCGCTTTTTCAGCAATCCGCAGGGCGTATTATTTACACCATATTCTGCTTTAGAAAATCCATAACCCGCGATGATGCGCCTATGAGTACTTTCACTAACTTCATACTTCCCATTTATGGCAAGAAGCAGTAACCCGTTTCCATACGCTAATAGTCAGAATAGTAATGACCAGCAAACGGCAATCAAACTAACTTGGAAATCTTTGAGCCAGACGGTTAAGCCATTCAAGCCCGCTGCCGACAAGGCGTAACAAAGTAAATGATATGTTTGTTACACATAGCCGACAAGGCGAATTGGGGTTTATAAGATGCTATTAAGCGCGCTTCTTAAGTAAGTATATTTGCCGCCCGCCATCATCCATAGAGGTGACAACGATATATTTCCCATCGGGGCTGGGGCATGGGTGTAAATCGCATCGGTATTCGCCATGTTTTGGATTATGATTATGAAACGTAGCAATTTTCGTTTGCTCAGCATCTGCAGCATCATAGGTAAACAGGTCTATCGTTTCCCTGTACGGCGTGTCAAAAATGAAATGCTCAGGGTTATCCGGGAAATGGCGCATGTGCACATTATGATTAATCAGGTCCGGCGCAATTTTATTGAGCTTTTTGCCACCCCCCGGGGCATCTTCATAAAGATACACGGCGTCTCGTCTCCAAAAATACAAACGCTTATTGTCAAGCCAGATGACATGTGAGGTAGCATGCTCTAATAAACGCAAGTCCTGACCGTCTGTACCGCATGTCAAGCTACATCCCATTGAGTCATTCCAACTTCGGGACAGATCCCGCGCCCGGAATCGTAGTTTCACAGTGAAACGTTTTCCATCCGGACTCATCTTTACGTGATTAAACCAGAAAACATAGCGCCTTATTATGTTGCTAATTCGCAGCCGAGCAGGTAGACGAGATAAAAGAAATTTAGCTGCATCATGTAAAGATAAAAGCAACTTTTGCTCGCCTGTTTCTGCATCAATTTTCCAGACCCCATCTTCTTTGGGCTTCAAAGAGTCCATCAAATGGCCTGCGCCGCCAGCATAACCATATCCAGGCCTGACGTAGTTCAGTCTCGCCATATTTAAAGAAAGAAAAAACTTACCATCTGGTGCAACAGCGTATACCGGGTGCGGAAACGTTTTCGTCTCACCAGATTCTGCACAGTAGTGTCTCGACACAAAGCGGTTGTCCTGGCGGTCGTTCCATATCAACGTTTTAGTTTGAGGCAACCATTGGCTCATAGCACCTTGCTGCCAGCTCCAGGCAGTGCTTTCCCCTACCTTTTTCCAGGATCTATCTCCCTGTAAATCGATATACCCAATATCAATTTTGTCCGAAGGCTTGGGGCTTCTTTCTTTGAAAGATACGCGGTGTCCGGCAAGCAACCTGCTTTGCGAATCAAACACCGGAATATCGTAATATGCGTGAGAGTGGTAATCACCCGACTCGCTACCCTCTGTTAGCTTTATTATTTCCCACTTGTTGTCTTTGTTATCCATCATTATCTTGCCTATTTGCTTGGCGCTTTATTTGTTGTTCGATAATCAGTACGTTCTTTTACCGGTGTGTATGTTCGAACGGGAAGCGACTAGCGCAATCCTTTCACCCATTGCCTGAAGTTGTGTGTCGAACTTCTTTTGCTGGGTTGTACCACCTTACTTGCCGGCTGATTATTGCCAGATACCGTACTCATAAGTCTGGGCTCAATCCAGAACCGATTATTTACTTACGACTCGTCTCAATTTGTTTGAGATTCGGATGGAAAGCACCCGAAGTGCAAATATCCGGAGTTGATGTTTCCATGGTAGACGGTCAATGACGCCAGGTTTTCTTATTGGCATTTTATCCAACTGGATTTTTCCCTGTTCATCGATATGGCTCAATAGCGCCTCGCCGTACATTTTTCCTCTTTCACTCACACCGGGCGTAGACAATCTTTTTTTCAGACTGTTAGCAAGTCGGTCTGTCCATTTAAAATGATGTACGCGCAACGGTACCGCAAAGCGAACATCAGGCTTTCCAATGCCAGGCAATTTCCCAAGGTGTCTGCCAAAAAGATAATTGGTGGGCGCCTCTCCAGCCAGCGCGCTGTGACCACCTAAAGAAGGTAGCACATCACCCTTTAATGCCATCACATTGACAGTACCAGCAGCCCAGTTACCGTCTTCATGCTGCCGGATTGTGCACATTACATCAGCCTCTATAGGGAACTGGTCCCAGATAGCGCTTTTATCGTTTACGGATGTTAGCTTTCCTTCCGGAGCAAGACGGTCAATAAAAACGCCCTGTACGCAGCGCGCATTTTTCTGATCGCAATAATCTAAAAACGCTTTCAGTCCAACCGGAAACTCGTGAAATTCATCTACGTCTGCACTGATAATCCAGTCATCAGCACTTGCAACAGCTCGTTGGGTTTCTCTTCTTTTTTCCCACATGGATTTGCTTGTATAAGGTGCAATCCACTTCTCATGAGGCCTGATGTTATACTCATCGAGCAGTTTTACAGCCTCATCCATTTCAGGAGAGTTATCCTCAGGCGCCTGAAGCACAACGTGCATGTTGTTAGCAGGAACTCCCTGATCTTTGTAATATGCCAGAAAGTGAGGCAAAAGCGCTAAATCGTGCTCTACGCCTACACAAGTTATCAGTCTAATTTCAGTCATTTATTATTATATCGTCCAGGTAGCAGTTCAGAAAATTATGGGATTGGGCGATGCTTTTTACTTCATTCACCTGTTCATGGGACCACGTAACCCGCTGCCGACTTTTGTGCAAGCTGGGTGTTATTTTTTTCGAACAGTTTTGCAGGTAATCAGAAGATGGTTCCAGGCCAAGAAAATTACAGATATCTCTCAGTCCTTTAGCTGGATCGCCACAAAAGTCTTCATAGATGACGTGCAAAACTTCCTCTTCAGCCAGTTCACGCTGCATGTTTGAAATGGTATTACACAAAAGGCGATAGTCAGCAATCATGTCATCTCGAGCAGCAGCAGCAATAGCTCCTGAGTCTTGTCTGCTCTTTAATTCGGCAGCAAAGCTATCCCCTGACTTGTTTTGAATACGCACTTCATCATACGTTCTGTTTTTTCGAAGAGATAAAGTAGCTATATTATCTAAGGGGTTTCGCGTCACCAAAATCCAGCGAATTTTGTCATCTGTTGAATTTCTTAACTTTGTAATCAACTGCGCGTCTTTTTCAAACCAGCGAACTGCCCAGTCACCTTTCTTATCTCCAATAACTGTCAAATTATCAGGTTGACCGTGGGGCTGACCTTTGACTTCATACGAAAAACCATTCCAGAAGCGCCCATGTTTCGTAAATGTATTGGAATTATCCTCAATGAGTCCGTAAATAGATTTTATAGATACACCTTTGTGCACCAATCCCATGGCATCTAATTCATGAGAGATCACGGCATTAGGATGCGCATCGAGCAACGAGCCAATCAGAGAGTGTCCGGATCGGGGGAAACTTAAAAACTGTACGAACTTATCTACACTACTAAACGCCTCTCGCCTCTGCAGCGCCTTGAACTTTCCCTTAATTGTGAGTTTCCATATAGGAATACTGACGTGCTTTCTGGATTTATCGTTATCGAACAATGGCACACTATGGGTTGTGCGCAAATTCTTAAGCTGACTCATAAGTCGGTGTCTTTTTATTTGATGGTGTGTTTATTGGCCTATAAGCTAAGCTACTTCGTTGTGCTCTTATGTATATACTGTCTGAGCGCACTTAATACCCTTATTAGTCCTTGTGTATGTGAGCTTTATCTAGCTTACCTGTAGCTTTATCATCTAATGGCCTAAAGCCCCTTTAACACTTGCACTACAGGTTCCGTACATTTCGCAATCTTATGCAATTTTATCCTAGCGAACGTTTTATAATCGTAAAGAATAGTAAACCGGCGCGCGACGATAAGCATTGTTTTGTCCCACTACCTTTCACTGCCCAGAAAGCATTCAACGCACTGTTTTTTAAACCTAATCGAAGCAAAAAAACGCTCGCAAAAGGATATAGCCATTGCTTTCACGATACCTAGTTTCCAGTATTCAAACAAGCCTAAAAATATGTTCAGTATAAAATTGATTGGGGCTTTAAATTCTCACTGACTATTTTGTAATAGTAAGAATAAAGGCAAATAACCTGGAATACATGTAACAGTAAAGGAATTACTATGCAGTGGATCAATTCTTGATAATGTGTGTGAAAAGCGCTGATGGTATAGGTAACATGTGTGGACAGACGAAGGGAGTTACACCGGTCTTTGAAGAGTATGAAACTTCGAAATTATTAAACGCTGAGGTATCAGGCCATTACCCGTTTTAAATAAGACAATGAAAATACTCTGAGAAATTTCGCTATATCGATAGCGACGACTCATACTACTCAAATCAGCAGAATCACATAAATTGAATATGACTAATAAAAAAGCTCCGGTAATACCAGAGCTTAAAAAAACCTATACAAGCAAATCAGTTCTCCCAGAAAGTAATTCTGAGAGGATCAGCAAAGTGTGATTCGGGAATTAAAACGGCATTTTGAAGCCGGGAGGTAATGGCATGCCGCCAGTCACATCACCCATTTTCTCTTTGCTGGTTTCCTGAACCCGTCGTACTGCATCGTTAAATGCTGCCGCAGTCAGATCTTCCAACATCTCTTTATCATCGTCCATCAATGAATCGTCAACTTCCACGCGGCGAACATTATGGTTACAAGTCATGGTCACTTTTACCATACCTGCACCGGCCTGGCCGGTAACTTCAACCTCAGCCAGTTCTTCCTGCATCTTTTGCATGCGCTCCTGCATTTCCTGCGCCTGCTTCATGATATTTCCCATTCCACCTTTAAACATGTGATTCACCTTTATCGTAAAATTTATACTTAGCGAGCTTTGACTGTGTCACCTTTTACACTTGCATTAAATGCATCAGTCAGTGAAGTAAATAACCTGTCGCTGCCAACCACTTGATGCGCATATTGTTGACGCATCGCGTTAATCTGTTGCTGCAAAGAAAAAGGCGTCTGTGCAGGCTCTCCAACACGAATTTCTAATTGTATTGGTTCATTCAGGGCGGTCCCCAAAGCCTGCTTTACCTGTTCTATTGCGTTATCGTTTAATAGATGCGCCTGACTACCATCTAATTCAAGCGTAATAGTGCTATCTTTTTTATCATAGGAAGAATGTAAAACAATTTGCTTTACCAATCCTGCTACGTTCATGCGGGAAATCAGATGGCTCCAGTTATCAATCTGATTTGCATCTATAAGCTTGGTATTGTCATTCAGGTAAGGCTGAATCGATGCGCTTTTGTCAGAAACCTCAACGTTGTCAGGCGATACACTATCTACTTCGCTGGCAGTTGACGTTTCATTTTGCTCAGTTCGCTCAGGCGATGCCTGACTACATCCAACTGCTTCGCTATCACTACTGACAGGCTCACTATCAGGCGATGTTTGAGGATAAGTGGCATCTATATCCCATGGAGGCTGAAGCTCGCTATTGGCATCATGCGTTGTGTTTGAAGCCGGTAGGTTCTCTGTCGAAGAAAAGTCTGATGCTGCTTCATCAACACCAGTTGAGCTTTTAGATATCTCCTCTTCAGGATCGATTTGCGTTTCACGCCGGGGTGGCACGAATGGTTGTGCTGGCTCAGGCTTTTTTGTCTGAGCAGCGTCCTCCTCGCGCTGTCGCTTTAGTCGTTGGCGTAAGGCAAGCATTTCCTGCGTAGCGCTGAGACCTTCTGATGAAGACACCTCTGCACTATTGTCTTCAGGAACATCCTCCTCCCCGACTGGCCTCTGGGTAGGGGCATTCTGCGATACGGTCTCCTGTTCAAATGGAACATGATCTGACCGGTATTCTTGTGCCTGCATTTCGATGTCATTCATTTGCTGCACAAGGCCAGCGTCGAATTCACTATCTACTGGCGGTGAGATATCGCTCGTTGAAGAAACACTCTGTTCCTGATTCTGTTGCTGGGAGTCACCATCTTTTCTTTTATAGTCTTCTGTGTGTGCGTCCCGGAATTCAGCATTATTGTCATCACTACTTACATGTTCCGAGGATGTGGGTAGTTGCTCATCAGGTTGCCCGGGTGAGTGTGGTTGCACAGTATCACTGGCGGGGGCAGAAGCAATTAGATCTTCAGGATTCTCCACCGCTGGCGCAGGAGCAAATGACATCATACGAAGCAAAGTCATTTCCACTGCGCTTTTACCATCAACTGCATGAGGAAGATCTTTTCTGCCCTCCAGCGCTATCTGGTAGAAGAGTTGAACCTGCTCAGCACTAATCTGTTTGGATAGCTGATATATTGCTTTAGCCGACGTAGTTTCAAGCTTGCAGGCATCAGGCACCCACTGTGTCAGCGCTATCTGATGCAATAAACTGCTCAGCTCAGCAAGTAGTTGACTGTAATCAGGAGACTGCTGAGACATATCCTCGACAATTTGCAAAACATCGCGCGGCGATTTCTTAATTACCTGATGCAATAACTTTAACACCTGATGCTTGTCCATCAGGCCGAGCATATCGGTAACAATAGCCGCAACCACCTGATTATCACCTTGTGCAATAGCTTGGTCGGTCAAGCTTAATGCGTCGCGCATACTCCCATGGGCCGCTCTTGCCAGCAACGCGAGTGCTGGTGCTTCAAACGGTACCGATTCCTGTTCAAGAACATAGGTCAGTTGTTGGCTGATCTGCTCTCTAGAAAGCGCTTTAAGATTAAATTGCAGGCACCGGGACAATATCGTTACCGGTAATTTTTGCGGATCGGTTGTGGCCAGCAGAAACTTTACATGAGGAGGGGGTTCTTCCAATGTCTTAAGTAATGCGTTGAAGCTATGCTTAGATAACATGTGAACTTCATCGATTAGATAGACTTTGAATTTACCACGAGTAGGCTTGTACTGAACATTGTCCAGTAGTTCCCGGGTATCTTCCACTTTGGTGCGTGAAGCCGCGTCAATTTCAAGTAAATCGACATAGCGCCCCTGCTCTATTTCCTGGCAGGTATCACATTCACCGCAGGGATCAGATCCCATCCCCTTTTCACAATTAAGACTTTTTGAAAAGATCCGGGCAATAGTCGTTTTGCCTACTCCCCGGGTTCCTGTAAATAAATAAGCATGATGGAGACGATCATTATCCAGCGCATTCGCAATGGCACTGACTACATGCTCCTGACCCACCAGTTCTGAGAAACGGCCGGGACGCCACTTTCGGGCTAGAACCTGATAGCTCATTTGCTAAAAAGTCTCCGTATTACTAATTAATATTCACAGATTGAATAAGTTTGGATATCGAGATCGGACAGTTTTTTATCACCGCCAAGTTCCGGCAAGCCAATAACAAAACCAGCATGATCTACGTGCCCACCTAACCGACGTATAAGCGCCGCAGATGCGGCAATAGTGCCACCGGTCGCCAGTAGGTCATCAATAAGCAGGACATTGTCGCCTGGCGCTATAGCATCTTTATGAATCTCAAGAGTATCAGTGCCGTATTCTAGTTCATAACTTTCGCTGACAACCTCACGAGGTAATTTATTGGGCTTTCGTACAGGGACAAATCCCACACCCATCTCTATCGCAAGGGGCGCGCCGAATAAAAAGCCACGCGCTTCGGTCCCAGCGACCTTGTCGAATTTTACATCTTTATATTTTTCCAGGAGTAACGCAATACAGGCACTGAATGCCTTGTGGTCTTCTAAGACACTGGTTACATCTCTAAAAATGATGCCTGCTTTAGGGTAATCAGGCACAGATTTTACAACTGATTTAATGTACTCAGCAGTCACAGTAACGCCTTATAATGTGCTGGTTAAAACCAAAAAGTGAACCAACCGGTAATGATGTGCATGCAAGAAATGGCAATCAGAACAGCAACAGAAGCAAGGAACCACCAACCACTATAGGGCTCTTTGAAGTTTTTATCATCAGACATGTGGAATACCTCACATTTTTGTTCACAAAAAATGGGGATAAATGGTAATCGAATATGTCCAAAATTGACAGCCTTTCTGTTCTTGTCAGTGCTGTTTGGGTTTTGAATAACCAACTTACGCCCGCGCTTCAATTTTTATTCAGGTATACGGCAACCGAAAGTATAACGAAACTATGAGCATAGTAGGCAACACAGAGTCTTCAATAAAATTTCATAGCTCAATGACTTGTAGTGGTCAATAAAACCCGGACACCTTTTTAGCTAATTCTTCCGCTTTTGCCGGTGGTAGCCCATCGTTAAATTGATGCGGTCTTTCCCAGTTGTAATAATTCATCAGGTAATATCCCACATCTCGTTTTGCTTCATTAGGCGAACGGTAGCCGGTTGATGGCATCCATTCGGATTTCAGACTTCTGAACACGCGTTCCATTGGGCTATTGTCCCAGCAGTTCCCCCGGCGACTCATGCTCTGGCTCATCTTGTAACGCCACAGCCTTTGTCTGAATTTACGAGCGCCGTACTGAGAGCCCTGATCGCTGTGGAACATCACGCCTGTTGGCTTACCCCTCAGCTCGTAAGCCATATCTAAAGCTCTTGCGGCAAGCTCCGCGTCCGGTCGGTGTGATATACTCCAGCCGATAACTCTGCGGGTGTGCAGGTCAATCACGACGGCTGCGTAATACCATGCTGAACCTGTCCAGATGAAGGTAATATCGCCGCACCAAGCCTGGTTGGGCTGCTCCACACTGAACTGCCTGTCCAGTAAATTAGGGATATCTGGCCGCTCAACCTGTACGGTTTTATAGGCGTGCTTACCCGGCTGCTTGCTCATCAGCCCTTGTTCTTTCATCAGCCGACCTACTTTGAATCGGCCCATGATGATGCCTTCATCGCGAAGCATATCAACAAGCGTTCGTGTGCCAGCAGACTGACGACTCTTA
The DNA here is from genome assembly GCF_006228385.1 of Salinimonas iocasae. GTDB lineage: Bacteria > Pseudomonadota > Gammaproteobacteria > Enterobacterales > Alteromonadaceae > Alteromonas > Alteromonas iocasae. The sequence goes on along the minus strand of NZ_CP039852.1, from coordinate 1,385,716 downwards.
TCGAACAGACGCTTCACTCTGGCGCGCAGAATACGCCGTTTAGCACCAATCAGCCGGTGTCGCTTTCGTCGTTCATAAAAACTACTGACACCAACACCTAAAGCTGAACAGACCAATTCTGTTGATTCATGCACTCTCAACCGGTCTATCAGCGCGTGGACTTCAGGTCGTCGGACATTAAGAGTGCGGTAGCCTTTTTTAGAATGGTCTTTTCTCTTTCCAAGCGATTCACGCGAGCTTCCAGCTCCTGAATACGCTGCTGCTTTGCGACAGCGCTTTGGACTTCGGTGTGCTACCGCCGCGTTCAGACTCAAGCTGCTGAACCCATTTGCGCAGAGTATTTTCGTGAACGTCTACTGCACGTCCGGCTTCGACCACGCTATATCCCTGATCGAGCACCAGACTGGCTGCATCATGTTTAAATTCCGGACTGAATGACCGTCTTTGTCTTCTCATTGAACACCTCGTTATTAAGTGTAATGCTATCACTTAAAACGGTGTTCGGGTTTAGTCTGCCACTACAAATGAAAGGAGGCAAAGAGCAATATTCGATTGTTACGCAAACTCGTCGGCCATAACACACAACAAAACGATGACGTTATACAACGTTAATAGGTGAACGGTTCGGCACGTAAGACCTGGTTACTATAGATGAAGAAACATCATTTAACCAACAATATTGGTTACAGCTAGGCGCTGTTTTGCTTTAGTTGTGCGGCTGCAGCACGCCTGACCTATCTGAGAAATAAGCCACTCGCTAACTTCAATTATCCATTGGCTTTTTAGACATCCAGAAACGAAAAAAGCCCACTCGACTGAGTGGGCTTTTTTCGTAGAATAGGACTGCTTCACAGCGAGACATGGCGGATATGCTAGCTCACATGGGGCTGGGCCCACACTGGGCTAAGGTTGCTGCGCGCCAGGGATGGCGCGACTGGACAATGCACCAGGGAGATGGGTGGGACTCCGGTTTGTGAAGCAAATTTGTGGTGACTTAATGTCACCACAAAAGGAACGAACGGGCGTACAGGACGTACGCCCTGGCACTACGCCACATGGATGTGTTCGAATGCATTGACTCGACGTCAGATGGGTTTGAATTGTCTGTGTGAATGCGCCTGAAATTTATTACGCTCAAACGAAAAAAGCCCACTCGATTGAGTGGGCTTCTTCGTAGAATAGGACTGCTTCACAGCGAGACATGGCGGATGTACAACTCTCACATGGGGGCGATGAACGGTGAGTGTAGCGAACGAGGGGTGCCAGTGGCACGCCGAGAGTGAAGAGCGCGAGGCATGGATGCCGAGCTGGACGATGCACCATGGACGGGTTGATACGCCTGTGCCTATGCAGAGCCAGTCGGTTAAATGTGCATGATGGGTTAGGTTTCGCTAAGAGGGAGTAGCACGCCAGTGCTTTCTGAGGGAAAGGGCTATCCGAGAATTTCAGTTATCCATTTATTTTTGCACTCCCAGAAACGAAAAAAGCCCACTCGACTGAGTGGGCTTCTTCGTAGAATAGGAGTCTGGCGGTGTGCTACTCTCACATGGGGAAACCCCACACTACCATCGCCGCTAACGTGTTTCACTTCTGAGTTCGGAATGGGATCAGGTGGTGCCACGTCGCTATGGCCGCCAGACATAAAACGGTGTTACCGACATCGTCGATAACGTAACAATTCGGGAAAGTCTGATATTCAATCTATTGAGTAACTTAACTACTCTTACTTTACTTAGCTTGTCTACAACCCATGCAGACTTTGCCGCTTTGGGTTGTATGGTTAAGCCTCTCGGGCAATTAGTACAGGTTAGCTTAACGCCTTACAACGCTTCCACACCCTGCCTATCAACGTCTTAGTCTTAAACAACCCTTCCAGAACTTAAAGTTCAGGGATGACTCATCTCTGGGCCGGCTTCCCGCTTAGATGCTTTCAGCGGTTATCCGTTCCGAACATAGCTACCGGGCAATGCGATTGGCATCACAACCCGAACACCAGCGGTTCGTCCACTCCGGTCCTCTCGTACTAGGAGCAGCTCCCATCAATCATCCAACGCCCACACCAGATAGGGACCGAACTGTCTCACGACGTTCTAAACCCAGCTCGCGTACCACTTTAAATGGCGAACAGCCATACCCTTGGGACCGACTTCAGCCCCAGGATGTGATGAGCCGACATCGAGGTGCCAAACACCGCCGTCGATATGAACTCTTGGGCGGTATCAGCCTGTTATCCCCGGAGTACCTTTTATCCGTTGAGCGATGGCCCTTCCATACAGAACCACCGGATCACTATGACCTACTTTCGTACCTGCTCGACGTGTCTGTCTCGCAGTTAAGCTAGCTTATGCCATTGCACTAACCTCACGATGTCCGACCGTGATTAGCTAACCTTCGTGCTCCTCCGTTACTATTTGGGAGGAGACCGCCCCAGTCAAACTACCCACCAGACACTGTCCTTGACCCCGATAAGGGGTCTAAGTTAGAACATCAAACATACCAGGGTGGTATTTCAAGGACGGCTCCATGCAAACTGGCGTCTGCATTTCAAAGCCTCCCACCTATCCTACACAAGTAGGTTCAATGTTCAGTGCCAAGCTGTAGTAAAGGTTCACGGGGTCTTTCCGTCTAGGTGCGGGTACACAGCATCTTCACTGCGATTTCAATTTCACTGAGTCTCGGGTGGAGACAGCGTGGCCATGGTTACACCATTCGTGCAGGTCGGAACTTACCCGACAAGGAATTTCGCTACCTTAGGACCGTTATAGTTACGGCCGCCGTTTACCGGGGCTTCGATCAAGAACTTCGCTTACGCTAATCCCATCAATTAACCTTCCGGCACCGGGCAGGTGTCACACCCTATACGTCCTCTTACGAGTTTGCAGAGTGCTGTGTTTTTAATAAACAGTCCCAGCCACCTGGTCACTGCGACCACCAACAGCTTACCGCGTAAAGCGTTCACCGCCGGTGGCGTACCTTCTCCCGAAGTTACGGTACTATTTTGCCGAGTTCCTTCACCCGAGTTCTCTCAAGCGCCTTAGTATTCTCTACCTGACCACCTGTGTCGGTTTGGGGTACGGTTCACATAATCATACGTTTAGAAGCTTTTCCTGGAAGCAGGGCATCAACAACTTCACTCCCTTGGGAGCTCGTCTCGTGTCTCGGCCTTGAAAACCCGGATTTACCTAAGTTTTCAGCCTACGCACTTTCACATGGACAACCAACGCCATGCTTGCTTAGCCTTCTCCGTCCCTCCATCACTGATTATACAAGTACGGGAATATTAACCCGTTTCCCATCGACTACGCATTTCTGCCTCGCCTTAGGGGCCGACTTACCCTGCCCTGATTAGCATGGGACAGGAAACCTTGGTCTTCCGGCGTGGGGGTTTTTCACCCCCATTATCGTTACTCATGTCAGCATTCGCACTTGTGATATGTCCAGCAAACCTTACAGTTCACCTTCATCCACTTACACAACGCTCCCCTACCCAATACGATAAATCGCATTGCCGCAGCTTCGGTATATTGCTTAGCCCCGTTACATCTTCCGCGCAGGCCGACTCGACTAGTGAGCTATTACGCTTTCTTTAAAGGATGGCTGCTTCTAAGCCAACCTCCTAGCTGTCTGTGCCTTCCCACATCGTTTCCCACTTAGCAATATTTGGGGACCTTAGCTGGCGGTCTGGGTTGTTTCCCTCTCCACGACGGACGTTAGCACCCGCCGTGTGTCTCCCGGATAGTTCTCAATGGTATTCGGAGTTTGCAAAGGGTTGGTAAGTCGGGATGACCCCCTAGCCTTAACAGTGCTCTACCCCCAATGGAATTCGTCCGAGGCTCTACCTAAATAGATTTCGGGGAGAACCAGCTATCTCCCGGTTTGATTGGCCTTTCACCCCCAGCCACAAGTCATCTCCTGACTTTTCAACGTCAGTGAGTTCGGTCCTCCAGTTGATGTTACTCAACCTTCAACCTGCCCATGGCTAGATCACCGGGTTTCGGGTCTATACCTGGCAACTAAACGCGCAGTTAACACTCGCTTTCGCTACGGCTCCGCTATACGCTTAACCTTGCTACCAAATATAAGTCGCTGACCCATTATACAAAAGGTACGCAGTCACACCACGAAGGTGCTCCCACTGCTTGTACGTATACGGTTTCAGGTTCTATTTCACTCCCCTCACAGGGGTTCTTTTCGCCTTTCCCTCACGGTACTGGTTCACTATCGGTCAGTTAGGAGTATTTAGCCTTGGAGGATGGTCCCCCCATTTTCAGTCAAGATAACACGTGTCCCGACCTACTCGATTTCACATTGATTTTGCCGTCGTGTACGGGGCTGTCACCCGGTATCGCGCCACTTCCCAGAGGCTTCCACTAACTCATTCAATGCTTAAGGGCTGCTCCCCGTTCGCTCGCCGCTACTAAGGGAATCTCGGTTGATTTCTTTTCCTAAGGGTACTTAGATGTTTCAGTTCCCCTCGTTTGCCTCGTTACACTATGTATTCATGCAACGATACCTGTAAACAGGTGGGTTTCCCCATTCGGACATCTGTGGCTCAAATGCGTTTTGTCAGCTCACCACAGCTTTTCGCAGACTTACACGTCCTTCATCGCCTCTAACTGCCAAGGCATCCACCGTATACGCTTTGTCACTTAACCATACAACCCAAAACAGCCTTTTGACTTCTGCTTTGGCCGGTGAATCAACACCTGCTGTATTATGACAAGCTAATCGTGATTTGCCTTGTCATCAAACTTAATTGATAACAAGCAATTCAAGTCAAGTAGAGTAGCTTTGAGAGAACACCTTTCGATATTCTCAGTTACTCAATTTTGATTGATTACTAATATCAGCTTTCCAAATTGTTAAAGAACAAGGGTGCAAAATAGATTTTCATATTTTGCGCAAGGAGGACAAACATTACCCTTAAAAGTAAATTCATCCCCTTGTCAGGGTAAAAAAACCCTAATCAATGCTTACTCAAATGAGTAAATATTCATTAGGATTTGAATCCGTACTGACCGGTTTATTCAGTCAATTTCTTTCCTGATTGAGGCATCGGATTGCGTAGTGTGCAAGTCGCACATGAGCAATTCGATAACGAAAAGCAGGGAAGAAATGGTAGGCTTGGGCAGACTTGAACTGCCGACCTCACCCTTATCAGGGGTGCGCTCTAACCAGCTGAGCTACAAGCCTATTACTTGCTTCTGCCTGTTGCTTTATGCTGCGCCTCGGGTTCGTCACTTGGTCAGTCACATACTTGATGTATGCTCCTTCCCGCACTTCTCATCCGGCTTGCTTAAAACAACACTCATCGCAATTAATCCTGATGATTAATTCGCGCCGGCCGTGAAGCAAAGTGGTGGAGCTAAGCAGGATCGAACTGCTGACCTCCTGAATGCAAATCAGGCGCTCTCCCAGCTGAGCTATAGCCCCATAAAAACGGTCGTTCTTCTTTATATAACAAGACTATCTGTGTGAACACTACGCTAAGAGCGTCAACGACGTTATCGGTAAGGAGGTGATCCAACCGCAGGTTCCCCTACGGTTACCTTGTTACGACTTCACCCCAGTCATGAAACACAAAGTGGTGATCGCCCTCTAAAAGTTAGGCTAACCACTTCTTTTGCATCCCACTCCCATGGTGTGACGGGCGGTGTGTACAAGGCCCGGGAACGTATTCACCGCAGTATTCTGACCTGCGATTACTAGCGATTCC